>CAWCNK010000001.1:0-28039 GCA_963796905.1 uncultured Actinomycetota bacterium
AGGTGAACCGTTCGTGCCAGGACACGCTCAACCGCTGGGTGTGGTCGAAGATCCGGCGCCGCAGGTCGAACAGCACCGCCTGGCCGACCACGCCGGTCCGGCGCAGGAAGATCAGCTGCAGCACGCCTGCGCTGGTCGCCGCCGCGGCCAGCGCACCGGTCAGCCGCAGCAGGGTCCGGTAGTTGCCGTGCACCGCGTCGGGCAGGCCGTGGTCGATGGCAATGCCGATCAGCAGCGGTGCGGCCATCGTCGTGACGACCTGGCCGATCACCACGGCGAGCAGCACCAGCACCTGGCGGCGGTAGGGCCGGATCAACTCCAGCAGCAGCTGGCGAGCCTCGGCGTGCAGGTGCGGCCGGCCGGTCGGCACCTCCTCGGCCTGTTCGGCGTCGCTGTCCTTGCCCTCGTACCGGCCGCGCCACTGCACCACCGGCAGGGCCGGCGGCTGCTCCGCGGGCTGGTCGGTGTCGCCGGACAGCCCGGTCACGTCGGTGCTCATACCCGCGCTCCCAGGTCGTCGGAAAGGTCGTGGCCCACACCCGGCGCCGCGTCCTGGGACAGCAGGTTGCGGTAGCCGGCATGGGTGGCCATCAGCTCACTGTGGGTGCCGACCGCGGCGATCCGGCCGTCGACCAGCAGCGCCACCCGGTCGGCCAGCAGCACCGTGGAGGCCCGGTGCGCGACCACCAGCGCGGTGGTGGAACCGAGCACCCGGCGCAGCGCCTTCTCCACCTGCGCCTCGGTGTGCACGTCCAGTGCCGAGAGCGGGTCGTCCAGCACCAGCACCCGGGGCCGGCCCAGCACCGCCCGCGCCAGCGCCAGCCGCTGCCGCTGGCCGCCGGACAGCGACAGTCCCTGCTCACCGACCCGGGTGTCCAGGCCGTAGGGCAGCTCGTGGACGAAGCCGGCCTGGGCGATCTCGATCGCCTCCGCGATCTCGGCCTCGGTGGCCTCCGGCCGGCCCAGGCTGAGATTCTCCCGGACGCTGGCCGAGAACAGGGTGGCCTCTTCGAAGGCGGTGCTGACGACCCGGCGCAGGTCCACCAGGGACAGCCGGTCCACCGGCACCCCGTCGATCCGGACGGCACCCGAGGTGACGTCGTGCAACCGGGAGACCAGCGAGGTCAGCACGGTCTTGCCCGACCCGGTCGGGCCGACCAGGGCCATCGTCTCGCCCGGTCGGATGTCGAGCCGGACACCGTGCAGGGTGTCGGTGGCGGCGCCCGGGAACCGGAAGCAGACGTCGTCGAACTGCAGCCGGGCCGGCTGGCCGGCCGGGGTGCTCAGGCGTTGCGGCTGCGGTGGGTCGGTGATGTCGCTGGCGGTGTCGAGCACCTCGAACAGCCGGGCGGTCGCGGCCACCGCCTCCTCGGTGCCGGCGATCAGCCAGCCCATCGCCATCAGCGGCCAGTTCAGCCGCAGCTGCAGGGTGATGAACGCGACCAGGTCGCCCTTGCTCAGCGAGCCGTGCGCGACGGCCAGCACCCCGAAGCAGGTCACGCCGGCCAGCACCAGCTGCGGGTAGGTGCCGATGATCGTCCAGAGGGTGGCCAGCGTCCGGTTCTTGGCGAGCTCGGCGTCGCGCAACCGGGTGGCGTCGCCGGTGAAGGTGCGCAGCAGCTGCCCGCGCCGGCCGAAGGACTTGATCACACGGATGCCCAGCACCGACTCCTCGACGCCGGTGGCCAGGTCTCCGGTGAGGTCCTGGGCCCGCCGCGCCTCGATGTTGTAGCGCCGCTCATAGACCCGGGTGGCCACCGCCAGCGGTGCCATCGCCACGCAGACGGCCAGACCCAGCAGCGGGTGCAGCCGGACCAGCAGGCCCAGCACCACCAGGATCACAGCCAGGTTGGCGACCAGGAAGACCGCCATGAAGCCCACGAACCGGCGCAGCATGCCCAGGTCGCTGGTCACCCGCGACAGCAGCTGGCCGGACGGCCAGCGGTCGTGGAAGCTGACCGGAAGCCGTTGCAGGTGCTGGTAGAAGTCCCGCCGCAGGTCGGTCTCGATGGCCAGCGAGGACACGTTCATGGCGCGCCGGCGGATGCCGAACAGCACCGCCTCCAGCACGCCGAACAGCAGGGCGAGGCCGATCAGCGGGTACATGCCCGAGGTCTGGTGCCGGGCGATCGGGCCGTCGATCAGGGCCGCCGTGATGAGCGGCAGCACCGACTGCACCACCATGGCCAGGGTGGCGACCACCAGCATGAAGATCAGATAGCCACGGTAGGGACGCAGCCACGGCCACAGCCGCAGCAGGTCACGCACGGAGGCGTGCGCCCCGGCATGGGAACCGGGCGCTGATGCGTCGTTCGCCCCGGCTGCCACGGTGATTCACCTTACGACGGCATGCCGACAACGGACCAATCCTTTTCGGCTGTCCGGGCCGGCCGGGCTCGACCTGCCCCCGGCGGTAGTCGGCGAAGTCAGTCGGACTTGTGCCGCACGCCCAGCAGGATGTCGTCCCAGGACGGCATCCGCGGCTTGTCACCGGTCCGCCGGCCACGCCGGCCGGGCAGCCCGGGCCATCCGAGGCCGGGTCGGTCGGCAGGTCCAGCTGGTCGGCGTGCTCGGCCGGCTCCGCACCGGCGCCGGCCGGCTCCGGGCCGAAGCCCGGGGGCGCTCGAAACCGTCCGGGGCGGCGTCGACCTCGCCGGCGCCGATTTCAGCATCCCGGTCGGTACGGGCCAGCGACACCGGTTCCGCCGGGCGCGCATCGGCCGGGCCGGCTCCGGTGCGGGCCAGCCGCACCGGTTCGGTACCACGCCCATCACCGCCGCGGGGCGCCCGGTGCCGGGGCCCGGCCGACCGGGTGCTGACGCCAGCCTCGAACGGCAGCGGTGGCTCGTGCCAGGGCTGCTGGGCGTAGGCGTCCTGGTCGAACAGCTCGTCGTCGCTGTCGATGGCCACCGGCCGGGTGTGCGCCTTCTGCCGGCGCGACGGTGGCCGCACCGCGGGACTCGCCTCCTGCGCGCGCACCGTCTCTGCCCGGCCGGGGTTGGGCACCGCGGTCAGCCGGGGCGGCGCGCCGCCCGGCCAGTCCGGCGCCCAGTCCCCGTCGGTGGATTCGGCAATCGGCTCCGGTTCGACGACCGGCGGGGGTGGCAGCAGTGCTGCCACCGGGCGGTCGGACAACAGGTCGGCAGCGATGTCGTCCAGTGCCGAGACGGTCCGGTTGGCCAGCGCGAAGGAGAACTTGGCCTGCACGTCCCGCTCGTAGGAGCGGAACCGCGAGGTGACCGTCCAGCCGCCGTCCTCGCGCCGGAAGGCGTCCCAGCGTGTCGCGGTCGGGTCGACGTTGTGCCGGGCCAGCCGGGCATCGACCAGCTCGCCGAACGGGACCAGCTGGCCGTCACCGCCCCGCCTGGCCCTGGCCCGGCGGGCCTCGTCGGTGACCCGGTGCCGTTCCTGCAGCACGGGCAGCGCGAACCGCATCACCCGCTCCAGCGGGATGCCGGCATCGGCGGCGAGCCCTCGGCGCTCTCGCCGGACCGGACGCGGACCTGGATCTCGCGGGGCGACGGAGTCGGTCCCTTGCTCTCAACCGGCGCGGGCTCGGGCTGCTGCTCGGGCGATTCGGTGGTCAGGGTGCGCAGCCGCTCGTCCAGGGCCAGGGTGAACCGCTCGCCTTCGGGAGTGCCTGCGTTGATCGCTTCCACCACCAGGGACGCACCGTCCTCTCCGGGACCGACCAGACGCAGCTCTCGCATGCCGCGACGATACGGTCACCGGCGGCAGATGGGACTGTCCACGCCGTGTGACGGCCGGACAGATGTGCAGCCACCCGGGGTAGCCACCTGACCGGGCGGGTTGCCCCATCGTGCCGCTGCTCGGGCACCCCCGGTCAGGCCAACCGGGGCACCAGCCAGTCGATGCACGCGGTCAGCGCGGAGACGTCGTCGGGATCCACCGCCGGGTACATGCCGATCCGCAACTGGTTGCGGGCCAGGCCCCGGTAGGACTCGGTGTCGACGATGCCGTTGGCGCGCAGCGCCGCGGCCAGCCGGTCGGCCGGCACGTCGGCCACGAAGTCGATGGTGCCCACCACCGAGCTGCGGACGGCCGGGTCGGCGACGAACGGCGTGGCGAAGCCCGACGCGGTGGCCCAGGAGTACAGCCGGGTGGCCGACTCGGCGCTGCGCGCGGTGCTCATAGCCAGCCCGCCCCGGTGCAGCAGGTCCTCGACCTGGTGGGCCAGCAGCCACAGGGTGGCGATCGCCGGGGTGTTGTAGGTCTGGTCCTTGGCGCTGTTGTCCACGGCGGTGGCCAGGTCCAGCGACGGCGGGATCCAGCGCCCCGAGGCGCGCAGCTCGGCCACCCGGTCCAGGGCGGCGGGGGAGAAGAAGGCGATCCACAGGCCGCCCTCGCCGGCGAAGCCCTTCTGCGGCGCGAAGTAGTAGACGTCGCTCTGCCCGACGTCGACCGGCAGCCCCGCCGCCGCCGAGGTGGCGTCCACCAGGTGCAGGGCCTCGGCTCCGGCCACTCGCCGGACGTCGAGCATCACGCCGGTCGAGGTCTCGTTCTGCGGCCAGGCGTAGGCGTCGATGCCGGGCTCGTACTCCGGGTAGGCCGCGGTGCCCGGTTCGGCGGACCGGACGCTCGGCTCGGCGAGGAACGGGGCGCCGCGGGTGACGGCGGCGAACTTGGCCGAGAACTCGCCGATGCTGACGTGCTGGCTGCGCTCGCGCACCAGGCCGAAGGCGGCGGCGTCCCAGAAGGTGGTCGAGCCGCCGTTGCCGAGCACCACCTCATAGCCGGCCGGCAGCCGGAACAGCAGGCCCAACCCGACCCGGATCCGGTTGACCAGTGACTTCACCGGTGGCTGGCGGTGCGAGGTGCCCAGCACCCGGCCACCACGCTCACCGAACCGGCGCAGCAGGTCGGCGGGCACCTTGGACGGGCCGGAACCGAACCGGCCGTCGGTGGGCAGCAGGTCGGCGGGGATGACCGGGAACGGTTCGGGGCTCACCGTGCCATTCTCCCCAGCCGCCCCCGGTGGCGAACAGCGGCGGTAACTGCGCACGGGGGAAGCTGTGCCGGCCGGCCGGCCGGGGACACGATCGCTGCCGACCCCTTGGCGTCCGGCAGCGGGCGGCGGGTGCGTGCCGAGAGGACCCCCGATGGCCGATTACGCCATGACCATCGACGGGATCGGAGTCGGCGGCGCCGATTTCGCGGTGGTGAACCCGGCCACCGCGCGGGTCATCGCCCGGGCGCCGGCCTGCACCGCCGACCAGCTGGACCAGGCGATGGCCGCTGCGGTGAAGGCGCTGCCGATCTGGAGCCGGGCCGACGACGTCCGGCGGGCGGTGCTGCGCGAGGCCGCCGGCACGGTGCTGGCCTCGGTGACCGAACTCGCCCGGCTGGTCACCGCCGAGCAGGGCAAGACCCGCTCGGAGGCGGTCGCCGAGGTGCGGGCCGCCGGCCGGTGGCTGCGCTACTACGCCGGCCTGGACGTCCCCCGCGAGGTGGTGCGGGGGCGGCGCTCGGTGGCCGAGGTGTGGCACCGGCCGCTCGGGGTGGTGGCGGCGATCCCGGCGCGCAACTACCCGATCGCGCTGGCGCTGGCCAAGGTCGGACCGGCGCTGCGGGCCGGCAACACCATGGTGCTCAAGCCGTCGCCGTACACCCCGCTGGCCACCCTGGAGCTGGGCCGGTTGCTGAGCGAGGTGCTGCCGCCCGGGGTGCTGAACGTGATCAGCGGGCCGGAACCGCTCGGTGCCCAGCTGGTCAACCACCGCACGCCCGGTGTGGTCAGCTTCACCGGCTCGACGGCCACCGGCCGCTGGGTGGCGGCCGCCGCCGGGGCGGCCCTCAAGCGGGTGGCCCTGGAACTCGGCGGCAACGACCCGGCGATCGTGCTGGACGACGCCGACCCGGACACGATCGCCGACGCGCTGTTCTGGGCCGCGTTCGCCAACAACGGCCAGCGCTGCCGGGCGGTCAAGCGGGTGTACGTGGCCCGCTCGCGCTACCACGAGCTGGTCGAGGCGCTGGCCGCCCGTGCGCGGGCGGTACGGGTCGGCAACGGCAGCCAGCGCACCAGCCAGCTCGGACCGGTCGGCACCCGGCCGCAGCTGGACCGGGTGGCGGCGCTGGTGGGCGACGCGGTGGCGCGCGGCGCGGTGGCCGTGGCCGGCGGCGGCACGCTGCGCCGGCCGGGGTACTTCTTCGCCCCGACGATCCTGGCCGGGGTGTCCGACGGGGTCCGGGTGGTGGACGAGGAGCAGTTCGGCCCGGTGCTGCCGGTGATCTGCTACCGCGACCTGGACGAGGCGGTGCGGCGTGCCAACGGCACCGGCCACGGGCTGTCGGCGTCGGTGTGGTCGGCGGACGAGGACCGGGCCGCCGCGGTGGCGGCCCGGCTGGACGCCGGCTGGGTGACGGTCAACGCCCATGCCGGCGGGATCCGTCCGGACCTGCCGTTCAGCGGTCATCCGGCGGGTGATCTCGGGGTCGGGAACGGCCGCTGGGGGTTGGCGGGCTACACCGGCGTGCAGGTGTTGAGCCGACCAGCCCGCAACGCCGAAGGTGCACCGGTCTCCGACTGATGCGACGGTCGTGGGAGCAGCGGTGGCCCGAGCTCGCCGGTCGCTGCGTGCGGTTCCTACCTCTGACCGACCGAAAGTGAGAATGACTCAATGACTGCGACCACGGCACCCCCCGCCAGTGCCATTCCCACCGCCGCCGACCAGCAGGCGATCGCCGCGGTGCCCGCCCGGATGGTGGCGGCCTGGGCGGCGCACGACGCCGACGCCTTCGCCGAGCTGTTCATCGAGGACGGCACCATGATGCTGCCGGGCCTGTACAAGAAGGGCCGCGACGACATCCGCGCGTTCATGGCGGCGGCGTTCGCCGGGCCGTACAAGGGCAGCCGGGTCACCGGCACCCCGGTCGAGATCAAGCCGCTGCACGCCCGCGCGGTCGCGCTGATCACCCAGGGCGGCGTGATCCCGGCCGGCGAGACCGAGCTGCCGGCCTCCTCGGCCATCCGGGCGTCCTGGATCCTGGTCAAGCGCAACCGCAAGTGGCTGCTGGCGGTCTACCAGAACTGCCCGCGCGACCCGGCCGCCTGAGCCTGCCGGTCTCACCCGGTCGTGACCAGGTCTGGCCGGCTGTCCGGCCAGACCTGGTCAGGGGCCCGCCCGGGCTTGGTCAGGCCTCCACCGCCGACGGGGCGTCGCTGCGACCGGCCGAGCCGATCCCGCCGGTCAGCGGGGGTACCCGGGTCATCCGGTAGCCCGCCAGCACCACGAGCAGCACGCCCACGCCGGCCAGCGCGAGGGTCGAGACCGTCACCGCGTGCTGGAAGGCGGCCGTCGCGGCGGCGTTGCGCCCGACGTCGGTCAGCGGCCCGGTGATCGCGGCCGCGATGATCGTGCCGGTGACGGCGAGGCCGATGGTGCCGGCGATCTCCTGGCTGGTGTCGCTCATCGCCGCGCCGGTGGAGACCCGGTCCTCGGGCAGTCCGCGCACCACGGTGATACCCGCGACGGTCAGCACGATGCGCATGCCGGCCGAGACCAGCACCAGCGCGAGTGCGATCCACAGGTAGGAGTGCCGGCCGAGCAGGCCGTAGACGACCATCCCGACGATCACGGTCACGGCGGCGAGCCGCGCGGCACGGGGTGCGGTCACCCGGTCGACGAAGCGCTCGACGAACGGCCCGACCGCCAGCAGGGTGAGCACCTGCGGCAGGTTGCCCAGCGCGGCCTCGGCCGGCGACCAGCCGCGCACCAGTTGCAGCTGCAGGGTGACGGTGTAACCGATCGCGGCCATCCCGAGCCCGACGCCGGTCTCGTAGGCCAACCCGGCCCCCACCGTGGGCAGCTTGATCATGCCCAGGTCGAACAGCGGGTGCGGCGTGCGCTGCTCGTGCCGGACGAAGGTCACCGCACACCCGATGGCCGCGACGCCGGCCAGCACGGTCGGCAGTGCCCAGCCGTCATCGACGGCCAGGGTGGCAGTCCACAGCAGCAGCACGATGGTGGCGGTGCCGAGCACCCCGCCGATGATGTCCAGCGGCGGCAGCTCCGTCTCGCGGGGCCGGTCGCCGGGGATGCCGAAGCGGATGCAGGCGATGGCCAGCACCGCCACCGGTACGTTCGCCACCAGCAGCACCTGCCAGGGCGCCACCTGCAGCACCAGGCCGCCGAGTGTGGGTCCCGCGGCCAGGCCGACCAGCCCGACCGTGGTGATCGCGGTGGTCGCGCGCATCAGCAGGCCGTCGGAGTCGAACAGCCGGAAGCACAGCGCCATCGTGCCGGGCGCGGTCATGGCCGCCGCGGCGCCGGCCACCATCCGCACGGCCACCAGTTCCGCCGGGGTCTGCACCAGCAGCACGGCCAGGCTCGCCAGCCCGAACACGCTCAGCCCGAGCAGCATCGAGCGTTTCGCGCCGTACCGGTCGGCCAGGGCGCCCAGGGTCATCATCAGGCCGCCGAAGACCAGCGAGTAGCCGGTCACCACCCACTGCAGGTCGGTGGCCGAGGCGTGCAGGTCGCGGGCGATGGTCGGCAGCGCCACGGTGAGCACGCTGTTGTCGAGCATCTCGACCAGGAACACCACCGACAGTCCCAGGATGGCGGGCCATACCGCGCGCAGGGATGATGCGTGGGCGTTGCCGGGCTCGGCCGCTGCCGGTGTCTCGTCGGGGGTCATGGGGCTCCTGAGCTAGTGGTACGTCCTTCGATGGAATAGCATTCCAGTTGTGCCGATATTATGGAATCGCGTTCCAGTATGTGTCAAGATGCGGCGATGACCCCTCCGGCGACCAGAGCACGGCGGCCGGTCGCGCTGTCCCAGCAGGTCGTGGTCGCGACCGCGGCCGACCTGCTCGACGAGCACGGTGAGCGGGGTTTCACCTTCAAGCTGCTCACCGAACGGCTGCGCACCGGTGCCGGGGCGGTCTACTGGTACGTCACCGGCCGCGACGAGCTGGTGGCGCTGGCCGCGGACCGGGTGCTGGCCGACGCGCTCGCCGCCGGGGCGGCCGGAGCGGCCGGCCGCGGCCCGGAGGAGTCCCTGCGCGCGCTGGCACTGGCCGTCTACGACGCGCTCTCGGCGCACCCGTGGGCGGTCGCCCAGCCCGCGTTCCTGTCCGAGCAGCCGAGCGCGCTGCGGCTGCTGGACCGGATCGGCACGCTGGTCACCACCGGCGACCAGCCCCGGGCGCGACGCTTCCTGCTGGCTACCGTGGTTGCCAACTACGTGCTCGGGGTGTCCGGGCAGGACGCGGTGCGCCGGCCGGTGGGCGAGTACCGCAGCCGCGAGGCGGCCCTCGGCGCGGAGGGCGAGCGCTGGCAGGCCCTCGACCCCGAGCAGTTGCCGTTCGTCACTGCCATCGCGCCCGAGCTCGCCGGTCACGACGACCGCGAGCAGTTCCTCGCCGGCCTGGACCTGTTGCTGGCCGGACTGCGCGCCACCCGGGAGCGGGAGCCTGGTCAGCTGCCCAGCACCCGGCGCAGGTAGTCGTTGCCGAACCGGCGGTCCGGGTCGTACCGGTCGCGTACCTCCAGGAACTCCGAGAACAGCGGGTAGGCCGGCGCCAGATCCTCGGCGGTGCGGTAGTGCAGCTTGCCCCAGTGCGGCCGGCCGCCGACCTCGCGGGCGATCGCCTCCACGGCGGAGAAGTAGGTCTCGTGCGGGCGCAGGTGGTACTGGCGTACCGCGATGTGGCAGCTCTCCCGGCCGAACGACGGGGACAGCGGGATGTTGTCGGCGGCCGACAGCCGGACCTGCACCGGAAAGCTGACCTGCTCGCCGCTGTGCTCCAGCCAGCTGTCGATCTCGTCCAGCACGTGGGCGAGATCGGTGAGCGGCACGGCGTACTCCATCGCACGGTAGATCACCCGGCGGTCGGAGTAGAACACCCGGTAGGCACGGTCGGTGTACTGCCGTTCGGTGAAGGTCCGGGCGGCGATCCGGTTGGCGCGTCGGGTCAATCCCGGACGCGACGAGCTGACCCGGTTGAGCGCGCCGAAGACGGTGGTGCCCAGCAACTGGTCGTCCCGCCAGCCCCGCAGCCGGCCCAGCGGTTCCAGCGGGGTGTCGCCGGGCAGCCGGCTCTGCACCTTGGTCAACACCCGCCGGGTGTGCGGGAACCAGTAGAACTCGAAGTAGTCGTGCCGTTCCAGGTTCTCGATCACCTCGAACAGGTCGTCGTAGTCACCCGGTGACTGGGTCGCCCGCAGCACGAAGGCCGGCTCGCACTGCAACGTCACCGCGGTGACGATGCCCAGCGCGCCGAGGCCGACCCGGGCGGCGGCGAACAGCTCGGCATGGTGCTGGGCGGAGCACTCCAGCAGCTTGCCGTCGGCGGTGACCAGTTGCAGCCCGCGTACCTGGCTCGCCAGGCCGCCGATCCGCCGGCCGCTGCCGTGGGTGCCGGTCGCGATCGCCCCGGCGACGGTCTGGGCGTCGATGTCGCCGAGGCCGGGCAGCGACAGGCCGAGCTGCCACAGCGCCACGTTGAGCTCGGCCAGCACGGTGCCGGCGCCCACCGTGACCAGGCCGGTGTGCCGGTCGGCATAGCTGATCCCGGCCAGCTTGCCCAGGTTGAGCATCACCCCGCGGGTGACCGCGATGTCGGTGAAGCTGTGCCCGGAGCCGACGGCCTTGATCGAGAACTCGTCGGCGGCGGCACGGCAGACCGCCTCGACCACCTCGTCCGGGCTCGCCGGATACTCGATCCTGGCCGGCGTCACCGCGTAGGTGTTGGACCAGTTGCGCCAACCCACCGAAGCCTGTTTGCCCATTATTTTCGCGACTATAGAACCCTCGACGGGGTTCGGCGCGGTGGGGCCGGCCGGCGTGGTGCGCCGATCAGGTGTGAGAGATGTTGTCCCAGCCCTCGACGTCCTTCGGGCTGCGCGGGTCGGGGCCGATGTAGCGGGCCGACGGCCGGACCAACCGGCCGGTTCGCTTCTGCTCCATGATGTGCGCGGCCCAGCCGGCGGTGCGGGCGCAGCTGAACAACGCCGGCATCATGTGCGGCGGCACGCCGGCGAAGTCCAGCGTCACCGCGGCCCAGAACTCGACGTTGGTCTCGATCGGGTGGTCCGGACGCCGCTCGCGCAGCTCGGCCAGCGCGGCCTGCTCGAGGGCCTCGGCCGCGTCGTAGCGCGGTGCGTCGAGTTCCTTGCAGGTACGCCGCAGCACCCGGGCCCGCGGGTCCTCGGCCCGGTAGACCCGGTGGCCGAAGCCCATCAGCCGGTCCTTGCGGTCGAGGATGGTGCGGACCAGCTTGCGGGCGTCGCCGGTGCGCTCGACCTCCTCGATCATCGGCAGCACCCGGGCCGGCGCTCCGCCGTGCAGCGGGCCGGACATCGCGCCGATCGCGCCGGACATGGCCGCGGCCACGTCCGCGCCGGTGGAGGCGATCACCCGGGCGGTGAAGGTGGAGGCGTTCATGCCGTGCTCGGCGGCCGAGACGAAGTAGGCGTCCACCGCGTCGACGTGGCGCGGGTCGGGCTCGCCCCGCCAGCGCACCATGAACCGCTCCACGATGGTGCGGGACTGGTCGATGCGCGACTGCGGGACGGCCGGCAGGCCGATGCCACGGGCGGACTGCGCGACGTAGGACAGCGCCATCACCGAGGCGCGGGCGGCCTGCTCGCGGGCCTCGTCGTCGGAGATGTCCAGCAGCGGCCGGTAGCCCCAGATCGGCGAGAGCATCGCCAGCGCGGCCTGCATGTCCACCCGGACGTCACCGGTGTGCACCGGGATCGGGAACGGCTCGGCCGGCGGCAGGCCGGGGCCGAACTTGCCGTCCACCAGCAGCGCCCAGACGTTGCCGAACGTGACGTGGCCCACCAGCTCCTCGATGTCGACGCCGCGGTACCGCAGCGCCCCACCGTCCTTGTCCGGCTCGGCGATCTCGGTTTCGAACGCGATGACCCCCGCAAGTCCGGGGCTGAAATCGTCTGGCATGCACTGGCTCCGATCGCTTGTCGGCTCACCGTCGGCCTACACCACCGGCGGACGGCTTCCGGGTCTGGCGGCGGCGCCGGCAGGGCGCTGCGACCATCTTCCATTGTGACCCATGCTCGGGCTGCCGGAGCAGACACCCGGGAGTCGCCTTGGTCACCGGGACGCCGGCAGGGCCGGGTGACGTGGCCGGGTGAGGAACAATGGCGGGGTGAGCGAACCCACCGACCCCGACGCAACCGAGGCCGGTGGGGATCCGCTGGCGGGGCTGGCCAGCACCCGGCGGTCCTACCTGTCCGGCGAGCTGACCGAGGACCTGCTGGCGCCGACCTGGTTCGCGCAGCTGCGGAGCTGGTTCGACCAGGCGATCGCGGACGAGCGGATCGGCGAGCCCAACGCCATGCAGGTCGCCACCGCCGATACCGCCGGCCGGCCCGACCTGCGGACCGTGCTGGCCCGCGGCTTCGACGAGGCCGGTGTGGTGTTCTTCACCAACTACTCCTCGGCCAAGGGCCGGCAACTGGCCGGCAACCCGGTGGCGGCGGCGCTGTTCTCCTGGCTGCCGCTGGAGCGCCAGATCCGGCTGCGCGGCCCGGTGGCCAGGATCGAGCGGGCCGAGACCGCCCGCTACTTCGCCAGCCGGCCGCGCGGGGCGCAGCTGGCGGCCTGGGCCTCACCGCAGTCCGAGCCGATCGCCGGCCGGGCCGAGCTGGAGCGCCGGCTGGCCGAGGTGACCGACCGGTTCGGCGACGCTGAGATCGCACCACCGCCGCACTGGGGCGGCTACCGGATCACGGTCACCGAGGCGGAGTTCTGGCAGGGCCGGGAGTTCCGGCTGCACGACCGGCTGCGGTACCGGTTGGTGGACCCGGTCGGTGGCCGATGGGTGATCGAGCGGCTCGGCCCGTGACCCCGCAGGCCACCGGCGAGCCCGCCGAGACGGTCGATCCGTCGGCCGCGGCTGCGGTTGACGAGACCCAGCCGGAAGCGGCGACCGGCTGGTTGCGCCAGCACGCCATCGACACCGCCCCGCTGCGGATCGCGCCGTTCCGGCGCCAGGTGCTCGGGCAGGGCACCTCGTTCGTCGGCTCGATGCTCACCGCGGTGGCGGTTCCGGTACAGGTCTGGGCGCTGTCGCACTCCTCGCTGCAGGTCGGCCTGGTGGGGTTGGTCGGCCTGCTGCCGCTGGTGGTCTTCGGCCTGTACGGCGGCGCGATCGCCGACGTGATCGACCGGCGCACCCTGCTGGTGGTGAGCTCGCTGGGCACCTGGGCGTGCACGGTGGGGCTGCTGCTGCAGGCGCTGGCCGGGCTCGGCAGCGTGCCGCTGATCCTGGCCCTGGTGGCGGTGCAGTCCGGCTTCTTCGCGGTCGCCTCGTCCGCGCGGGGCGCGATCATCCCGCGCATCGTCCCTGCCGAACTGGTGCCGGCGGCCAACACCCTGACGTTCACCACGGGCAACGTCGGCTCGGTGATCGGCCCGCTGATCGCCGGCGCCCTGGTCACCCGGCAGCACGGGTTCGGCTACGCCTACGGCGTCGACGCCGCGCTGTTCACCCTGGCGATGTACGCCGCGCTCCGGCTGCCCCGGATCCCGCCGGACGGCCAGTCGCCGCGAGCCGGGCTGCGCTCGGTGCTGGACGGCCTGCTGTTCATCTCCTCCCGTCCGGTGCTGCTGATGTCCTTCGGCGTCGACATCGTGGCGATGGTGTTCGCGATGCCCCGGGCGCTGTACCCGCAGGTGGCCGCCGACCGCTGGCACGGCCAGGTCGGCCCGCTGTACGCCGCGATCGCGGTCGGCTCGGTGCTGGCGGGGCTGTCCGGTGGCTGGATCGGCCGGGTGCGCCGGCAGGGCGTCAGCCTGACAGCGGCGGTGGTGCTGTGGGGGCTGGCGGTGGCCGCGGCGGGCCTGGCCCACCAGCTGTGGCTGGCGGTGCTGCTGCTGGCGGTGGCCGGTGCCGCCGACCTGATCAGCGCGGTGTACCGCCAGACCATCCTGCAGACCTACGCCCCCGACCAGATGCGTGGCCGGATGCAGGGGGTGTTCGTGGTGGTGGTGGCCGGCGGCCCGCGGCTGGGCGACCTGCGCGCCGGTGCCACCGCCTCGCTGAGTTCGGTGACGCTGTCCTGGGTGGGCGGCGGGCTGGTGTGCGCCGCCGGCGCGCTGGTGGCGGCCCGGGCGGTCGGTCCGTTCTGGCACTACGACGCCCGGCAGCCGGTGGCCGAGGCCGAGTCACTAGCGTCTGGGCCATGAGTCCCGGTGGCAGGCGGTTCGAGATCACCGGCGGTGGCTACCGCGCGGAGCTGACCGAGGTCGGCGCCAACCTGGCGGGGTTGTGGCATGCCGGCGCAACCGGCGGGCTCGTACCGGTCACGGTGGACAACCCGCCGGACGCGCTGCCGCCGAAGTCGTCCGGCGCGGTGCTGCTGCCGTGGCCGAACCGGATCGCCGGCGGCCGGTACCGCTTCGACGGCGTGGACCAGCAGCTGGCGCTGACCGAGCCCGCCCGGGGAAACGCCACCCACGGCCTGGTCCGCTGGGTGCGCTGGGCGCCGGTCCGGCAGGAGCTGTCGTCGCTCACCCTGGCGCACGACCTGGTGCCGCAGACCGGTTACCCGTTCGGACTGCACTTCGAGATCACCTACGCGGTGGGTGCCGGCGGGCTGTCGGTCACCCTCGAGGCGGTCAACACCGGCCCGGTCCCCGCGCCGTTCGGGGCCGGCTGCCATCCGTACCTCGACCTGGGCGAGCACCCCTACGACAGCGCCGAGTTGCTGATCCCGGCGGCGGCCCTGCTCGACACCGACTCCCGGCAGATCCCCACCGGCCGGCGCCCGGTCGAGGGCAGCCCGTACGACTTCCGGCAGCCGCGGGCGATCGGCGGTGTGCGGCTGGACCAGGGCTACGCCGAGCTGACCGGCTCGGTGGCGGTGCTGCGCACCGAGCAGCGGACCGTCGAGCTGCACTGGGATGCCGCCTTCCGCTACCTGCAGGTGTTCACCCCGCCGTCGGTGCTGCCCGGCCGGCACGCGGTGGCTGTCGAGCCGATGAGCTGCCCGGCCGATGCCTTCAACAGCGGCGAAGGGTTGCTCCGGCTGGAACCCGGCGAGCAGTGGAGCGGCAGCTGGGGCATCCGGCTGGCCTGAGCCGACGGCCCGCCCGTTGCGGCTCGATGCATAAGGACAAAGTAGTCGACAACAATTAGGTGTTCTCGCGCGTCTTGCTCATGTGAGGCATACCGCTGGAGCAGCCGCGACACCCCAGCCCGCGGATGTCCTTGCTGCGTCGGTGCCGGCCTCGTCCGGGCCGGCGCCGCCAGCCGGCCCTCGCCGTTGGTTGGATCGTCCGGCGACGCCGGCTTTCCTCCTCGCGTCGGCCGTGGTCGCCGCCGCGGCCCTCTTCCAGAACCTCTACCGGCTCTCGCGAGCACCGGTCCTCGCCGACGAGGCCCTCTACGCGAATGTCTCATGGCGGTACCTGCACTGGAGTTCGCTGACCGGCGCGCAACGGACCTCGGCGCTGAACAACTTCGAGCATCCGCCCCTGGCGAAAGTGCTCTTCGGGCTCGGCGAGTTGGTGCGGGGGCGGCCGGACATCGCCTCCGCACGCGCCGTCAGCGCGTGCTGCACGGTGGGCACCGCCCTGATCCTGTGCCTCTGGCTGGGCAGGGTGGTCAACCGGTGGGCGGGACTGCTGGCCGGCGGCATGCTGGCGCTGATCCCGATGAGCGTGGCGCCGCTGACCACCCGCTTCGGCCGCGCCGCGATGCTCGACCCGGCCGCCGGGCTGTTCGCGATGGGTTCGCTCGCGCTGGGCTGGTACTGGTTCCGGCAGTCCGGCCGGCGGGCCTGGGCGTTGGCGATCGCCACCGGCATCAGCACCGGATTGGCCAGCGCCAGCAAGGAGAACGGCTTTCTCGCCATCGTGGTTCCGGTGCTCGTCGGCCTGGCCTGGGCGTGCTCCTCGCTGACGGCGTTGCTGGTCCGGCTGCTGCAGGCGCTCAGTGCCGTGCTGGCAACAGTGCTGACTTTCCTCTGCTGCTACCTGCCCTTCGGCGATCCGATCGGCCGGATCGGCTACCTGTACCGGTTCCAGTCCCGGCACTCCCGCAACGGGCACCTGGTCGGGTTCGCCGGCCGGCTGTCGACCCACCCGCCATGGTGGACGAACCTGTGGTTCGCCGGCCACGGAATCGGACCGGTACTGAGCTGGGCGATCCCGCTGACCATGCTGGCCGCGCTCGTGCTGCGCCGGGACCGACTGGTGGCCTGGTTGGTCGCCTCGCTGGTCGCGCCGCTGGTCTTCCACTGCTGGCTGGCCGGGGTGGTGCAGTCCTCCTACTGGGCACTCTGGGCGCCGGCCGCGGTGGCGCTCTCGGCGCTGGGCTGCTGGGAGCTGGCGCAGTGGGCCGGTCGGGTGCGGTCCGACCGGCGGGTACGCGCCACTGCAGCCCTGGCAGCGGCCTGCGCGCTGCTGGCGATCGCGGTTGCCTCGATCGGGCAGCTCGGGCAGGTCGCGCGCCTGCAGCGGGACGGCCCGGGCGCGCTCCCGGGGATCCGCACCCGGCTCGGGCTGCACGGCGCGGTGCTGGCGACGGGATTCCTGCGGATCGAGGTGTCGACGTACACCGGGCTGACCCCGCTGTACCTGCGACTGCCTGACGAGCTCCAACGCATCGACACCGTCCTGATCGGGCAGCCGCGCTGCCGGACCGCCTCCGACCGGACCATCCGCGCGTTCGCGGCGACCAACCTGCGCTCCGGCTCGCTGCGGCTGGTCCGCACCGACCGGCTGGCCTTCCTGTACGTGGCGAGCGGGCCGCTGCACGCCCCGACGGTGGCCGAGATCCATGCGCAACCGGCCCTGCCGCTGGCCACCGGCTGCTGACCCGGCCGTGGAGATGTGTGCAGTACGGTGAGCCGGGTCCGGGCCGGTCGAGCACGAAGGGCAGCGCACCCACCTCATGCGGATCTCTGTCGACGACGCCGTGGTCACCGCCTTCCCGGACTTCGAGATCCGGCTCGTCACCGCCACCGGGGTGCGCAACCGGGAAGCCTGGCCGCAGCTGGACGCCGAGCTGGCCGAGCTGGAAAGCCTTGTCGAATCAGGGCGGTTCGATCCTCCGACCGAGGACGAGGAGGCGATCAGTTCCTGGTTCGCCGCGTTCCGCAGCTTCGGCACCAACCCGCGCCGGATGCGGCCCAGCGTGTACGCGCTGCTGCGCCGGCTGGCCGGCTCGCACCGGCTGCCTCGCATCACTCCCGCCGTCGACGCCTACAACCTGATGTCGGTCCGCCACCGGGTGCCGGCCGGCGCCTTCGACCTGGCCAAGGTCGAAGGCCCGATCGAGATCCGGCCGGCCCGCGCGGGGGATTGCTTCGTCCCGCTGGGCGAACCGGACGAGACCGAGGAGCCCCGGCCGGGTGAGGTGGTCTACGCCGCCGGCTCGCAGGTGCTGACCCGGCACTGGAACTACCGCGACTCCGATCGCACCAAGGTGGACGAGGACTCCACCGCCGTCGTCTTCGTGCTGGAACGGGTCTCGGCCGCACCGGCTCTCGTCCAGGCGGTGGCCCGGGCCGGCGAGCAACTGGCCGAGCTGCTGGCACCGTTCGCCACGCGGGTCAGCGTGCAATCGCTGACGCGGGAGTCCCCGGCGGCGGAGCTGGCGGGCTAGCTCGACGCCCGGCGCAGGTCCCGGTAGTCCGCCAGGCTGGCCTCCCGCTCGGCGGCGTGGTCGACGATCGGTTCCGGGTAGCCGGCCGGCGGCCCGTCCGGATCCAGCCACGGCTCGTGGATGTGGCGGGCCGGCAGCTGTGCCAGTTCCGGAACGTAGCGGCGGACGTAGGCCCCGTCCGGGTCGAACTTCCTGCCCTGCAGCACCGGGTTGAAGATCCGGTAGAACGGGGAGGCGTCGGTTCCGGTGCCGGCCACCCACTGCCAGCCGTGGGAGTTGCTGGCGAGGTCGCCGTCGATGAGATGGCGCATGAAGTGCCGGGCACCGTCGGTCCACTCCAGGTGCAGGTCCTTGACCAGGAAGGACGCCACGATCATCCGTACCCGGTTGTGCATCCAGCCCTCGGCCAGCAGCTGGCGCATGCCGGCGTCCACGATCGGGTAACCGGTCCGGCCGGCGGCCCAGGCGGCCAGCCGGGTCCTGGCCAGCTTCCCGGTGGCGTACGGCAGCCCCTGCAGTTGCGGGTGGTAGTACCGCCGGGCCGAGTCGGGACGGGCGTAGAGCACGTCGGCGTAGAACTCCCGCCAGGCCAGTTCCTTGCGGTAGGTCTCGTGCCGGTCGGACAGGTCGGCGAGCAGGGTGCGCGGGTGGATGGTGCCCCACTTCAGGTGCACCGACATGTGCGACGTGCGGTCCTCACCCGGCCGGTCCCGGTGGTCGGCGTAGCCGTCGGCACGCTCGGTGCGGAAGGCCCGCCAGGCCTGGCGGGCGGCCGCCTCGCCGACCTTCGGCAGCCGCAGCCCGGCCGGCAGTTCCGGCTCGTCCGGCACCCCGTCGGAGTGGGCCGATACCCAGTCCGGACGTACCGAGCGGGCCGGCTCCGGCCAGCCGTGCGCGCGCCAGCCCCGGTAGAAGGCCGAGTACACCTTGAAGTTCTGCCCGCTACCGTTGCGCACGGTGCCCGGCTCCACCGCGTACGGCGAGCCGCACCGGTGCAGGCCGACGTCGCCGAGTGCGTCGGCCACCGCCTCGTCGCGCCGGTCGCCGTACGGGCCGTAGTCGGCCGCGCAGTGCACCGACCCGGCTCCGACCTCGCGGCACAGCTTCGGCAACACCTTCGCCGGGTCGCCGTGCCGCACCACCAGGTTGCCGCTCAGCCGCTCGTCCAACGCCCGCAGCGTGCGGTACAGCACGGCGACCCGGGGCGCGCCGGCCGGCTCGAGCAGCGCCGGGTCGAGCACGAACACTGCGAGCACCGACCGGTCGCCGGCCTGCTTGGCGGCGGCGGTGGCGGCGACCAGCGCCGGGTTGTCGAGGAGTCGCAGGTCGCGGCGGAACCACATCACGGCAGGCATCCCCCGACGGTAGGCGAACGGTTGCCGATGTGGTGGACTGCCTGCATGGAGCTGACCAAGTTCGGCCACGCCTGCGTCCGGATCACCGACGGCGACCGGCGGCTGGCCATAGATCCGGGTGTGTTCACCGACGTGCCGGCGGCGCTGGCCGATCTCGACGCGGTGCTGATCACCCACGAGCACGCCGACCACGTCGACGTCGACCGGCTGGCCGCGGCTGCCGGGCAGAACGCCGCCCTGCGGGTCTGGGCCCCGAAGTCGGTCGCCGACCAGCTGGCCGGCAACCAGGTGCTCGCCGACCGGGTGACCGCGGTCGGGCCCGGCCAGTCGTTCGTGGCCGGCGGCCTGCAGGTGCGCACCTACGGCGGCCAGCACGCGCTGATCCACTCCTCGATCCCGGTGGTCGCCAACGTCGGCTACCTGGTCGGCGACGCGGTCTACCACCCGGGCGATTCCTACACGGTGCCCAATGCCGTGGTCGAGGCGTTGCTGGTGCCGATCAACGCGCCCTGGTCCAAGCTCGCCGAGACCATCGACTTCACCGTCTCGGTGCGGGCGTCGCGGGCCTTCCAGGTGCACGACGGCCTGCTCAACGACACCGGCCGGTCCCTCTACGAATCCCAGGTCGATCGGGCTACCCAGTTCTACGGGACCACCCGCTTCCAGCACCTCGACCCGGGCCAGAGCGTGTCGCTATGAGTGAGCATGGTGCCGCGCGGGAGCTGCTGGCCCGCCATCCGATCATCGACGGGCACAACGACCTGCCGTTCGCGCTGCGGGATCTGGTCAACTACGACCTGGACGCCTACGACATCGGCCAGCGGCAGGACCGCAGCCACACCGACCTGGTCCGGCTCGCCGAGGGTGGCGTCGGCGCGCAGTTCTGGTCGGTGTTCGTGCCGTCCGGCTGGGCCGGCGAGCGGGCGGTCACCGCCACCTTCGAGCAGATCGACGTGGTGCTGCGGATGGCCGAGCGCTACCCGGACCGGATGGTGCTGGCCCGCACCGCGGACGACATCCGGCAGGCCTGGCGCACCGGCCGGCTGGCGAGCCTGATGGGAGCCGAGGGCGGGCATTCCATCGACAGCTCGCTGCCGGTGCTGCGGGCGATGGCGAGCCTCGGGGTGAAGTACCTGACGCTGACCCACAACGACAACGTCCCCTGGGCGGACTCGGCCACCGACGAGCCGGTGCTGGGCGGGTTGAACGACTTCGGCCGCGAGGTGGTCCGGGAGCTGAACCGGCTGGGCGTGCTGGTGGACCTGTCACACGTCTCGCCGGACACCATGCGCGACGCGCTGGCGGTCAGCAGCGTGCCGGTGATCTTCAGCCACTCCTCGGCCCGGACGATCTGCGACCACGTGCGCAACGTGCCCGACGACGTGCTGGCGACCCTGGCCGGCAACGGCGGCGTCTGCATGGTCACCTTCGTGCCGTACTTCGTCAGCGAGCAGTGCCGCGCGTTCGAGGTGGAGGTGAAGGCGGCGATGGGCGAGCGGGGTGACGACGGCGAGGACTGGGACGCCTGGCTGGCGGCCATCGCCCGCTACGAGGCGGCCGGCAATCCGCGGCCGGTGGCGACGGTGGCCCAGGTGGCCGACCACATCGAGCATGTCCGCGAGGTTGCCGGGCTCGACCATGTCGGCATCGGCGGGGACTACGACGGCTGCGACCAGTTGCCGCAGGGGCTGGAGGACGTCAGCGGCTACCCGGCGCTGATCGCCGAGCTGATGGACCGCGGCTGGTCGGAGGCCGAGCTTGCGGCACTGACCGGCGAGAACCTGCTGCGGGTGCTTGCCGACGCCTCCCGGTAGCGCAGCCGCCTCGGGCGGGTGGCTCAGGTCTGCTCGGTGCCGCCGTCGGTGGGGGAGACCTGCACTGCCGGGGCGGGAGGTACCGCGGCCGAGCGCCGGTTCAGGCTGACCGGTCGGCCCTTGGTCCGCCCCCACGTGTTGACGATCACCACACCGCTGAGGGCGACCAGGCCACCCAGCAGCGACAGCCCCGACGGGATCTCGTCCAGCCAGATCCAGGCGATGATCACAGTGGTGGGGCCGCCGATGTAGAGGAAGCTGCCGGCCTTCGACGCCGGGATCCGGGACAGCACGTAGGCCCAGGTGGCGTAGGCCAGCGCGGCGGGAAAGACACCGAGGAAGACCACCACCCAGATCGCGGAGGCCGGTGCGTCGGCGATCTCGGAGCCCATGTGGAGCCCGAACGGGATCATCAGCACCGTGCCGATCCAGATCGCGACGGTGATCACCTGGATCGGGCTGTACCGGGCCAGCAGCGGCTTCTGGCTGATGAAGAACAGGCTGAAGGCGATCGCGGCGAGCAGGATGAGCAGCGACGCCGGCTCCAGCGCCACCTTCTTGCCCTCGCCGAAGAAGATCATCAGAGCGCCGGCGAACCCGATGCCCATGCCGAGGAAGGCGATCGTGGTGACCCGCTCACCCAGCAGCAGCACCGCGAAGATGGCGGTGAACAGGGGCGCGGTCTGGACCAGGAACGCCGCCGACCCGGCCTTGATGTACTGCGAGCCGTAGTTGAGCGCCAGGTTGTAGGTGGCCACGCCGAACAGGCCGACCAGCGAGATCCGCGGCCAGTCCCGGCGGGCCGGCAGCGTGGTGCGGGTCGCCACCAGCAGCCCGGCGAGCACCACCGAGGCGATCAGGTACCGGAACAGGGCGAGCGAACCGGGCGAGAAGTGCCGGACCGCGTCGCGGATGCCGACGAACGCCGCCGACCAGCACAGGATGGTGAAGGCGATCGCCAGCACGGTCATCGCCGGCATCGAGCCGCCGAGCGAGCGGCGCCGGGCCGGCTCGGAGGCCGGCACACCGGAGGAGGGGACGGACCGATCGCTGGTGATACCGGACATCTCAGGCGCTCCCTTCGCCACGGCCCGCACTCGCTGCGGCCGGTGGTTCGCCGGGGCGGACCCCGTCGTAGAGCGGCTTGGCCAGGTAGGGAGCAGGCGGTGGCTGGTAACCCGGTGCGGGGCAGTACTCGGACTCGTGCTCGAAACGCATGGTGTGCACATAACGCTCACACAGGTCATAGACTACCTCGCTGGTCACCGTCACCAGCACCAGCGCGCCCGGGTCGGCATCCGGGTCGGCCTCGGTGACCTGTGCGGTGCCGTTCACCCGCAGCCGGTAGCCGTTCTCGAAGTCGATGAAGAACAGCCCCACCCGCCCGGTGGCGCGGATGTTGCCCAGCGTCGAGAACAGGCCGTTGCCGTCGTAGAAGGGCAGCAGCAGCGTCCGTTCGTCCGGCACCCGGACGAAGCCGGGCCGGCCACCCTTGTAGGTGCACTCGGGCTGGCCGGCGGCGGTGACCGTCGCCAGGAAGACCATCCGGCAGCCGGTCACGAACTCCATCTGCTCGGCCGAGAGCTCCGGCCGGACGAAATGCTCGACGAGCCGGTCGGCCAGCCGCCGGGTGTCGAAGCGCTCCTGCAACTGCAGGGACTCCGGTCCGAACAGCTCCGCGTTGCGCAGCGGGTGGGCCGTCGGCACCGCCGGGGTTGCCGGTGCCCCGCCTCCCGAAACCGGAACCGTCATCGACAATCCGTTGCCGAAACCTGCCGGCCCTGAAAAGGCTTGTAATAGCGTCGATGCAATTTGCGCAGACACCCAAATGCGTGGCCGCGTTCAATACGCGCTGCCGGACAGCACCGGAAGGTGTTGGGACTATCGCCGTCGGTCAACGCGAACGTGGCCACCCGAAAACCCTTCCGCTTGAGAGCGCTGGGAATTACCTCCCGGGTAACGGGAGCCGTCGGCCCTGAATATGCCGCCGAATCGTATATATGGGCTGTAGCCACTGTCAATGAATTCAAGCCCAGCCCGAGGCGCCGCAGAGCCTTAGATGTGAACGAATTACACGAATTTCGTACTGCGAACCTACCTCCGCTGCCCTAGGGTGCGAGCAGGTCGAATCCGGCCATAACACACTTCATGGAGGCTCGAGCGATGCAGCGATCCGGCACGGGGAAGCGACGAATTCTTGCAGTCATCGCGGTACTGCTGGCTGCCGCGGGCTCGGTCGGCGCCCTGACGTTGACCGGCGGCCCGGCACCCGCCGCCGCGGCGACCACCCCGTACAAGGTGCTCTTCGACGCCAGCCACGGCGAGACCGCCGGCAACGCCGACTGGATCATCTCCACCGCCCAGCCCGACCCGCTCAAGCAGAACGCCAACCCGACGTCGGAGACCTCCTGGACCGGGGCGATCTCGGCCTGGGGCGTGGCGCTGCAGCGGACCGGCCGGTACTCGCTCGCCACCCTGCCGGCCGGTGGCCGGATCAGCTACGGCGACACCAGCAATGCCCAGGACCTCAGCAAGTACGCCACCTTCGTACTGCCCGAGCCGAACGTGGTGTTCACCGCCGCGGAGAAGACCGCGATCATGAACTTCGTCCGCAACGGGGGCGGCCTGTTCATGGTCTCCGACCACACCGGCAGCGACCGCAACAACGACGGCTGGGATTCGCCGAAGATCCTCAACGACCTGATGAGCAACAACAGCGTCGATTCCACCGATCCGTTCGGCTTCTCCATCGACCTGCTCGACATCAGCAACGAGAACCCCAACGTGATCGGCTCGGCTGCCGGGTCCGACCCCATCATCCGCGGCCCGTTCGGGACCGCTACCGGAACCATCGTGCGCGACGGGACCACGGTGACCCTGAGGCCGGCGGACAACGCCGGCGTGCGCGGCGAGATCTTCCGCAGCGGCTTCTCGGCATCGGGTACCACCGGGGCGGCGGTGGCCTCGTCCACCTTCGGCTCCGGCCGGGTGCTGTTCTGGGGCGACTCCTCGCCGATCGACGACGGCACCGGCCAGTCCGGCAACACCCTCTTCAACGGCTGGAACGACCCGGCCGGCACTGACGCGACGGTCGCCCTGAACGGCACCGAGTGGCTGGCCAGCGGCAGCACCGGCGGCGGCACGGGTGGTGGTTGCGCGGCACCGGGACAGAAGCTGGGCAACACCGGCTTCGAGACCGGCACCGCAGCCCCGTGGACGGCCTCGGCCGGGGTGGTCGACAACTCCGCCTCCGAGCCCGCCCACACCGGTTCCTGGAAGGCGTGGATGGGCGGCTACGGCACCACCCACACCGACACCCTCTCCCAGTCGGTGACCGTGCCGGCCGGCTGCACGGCGATCCTGTCGTTCTTCCTGCACATCGACACCGCCGAGACCACCACCACGATCGCCTACGACACCCTGACCGTCAAAGCGAACAGCACCGTGCTGGCGACCTACTCCAACCTCAACCACAGCGCCGGATTCGCGCAGAAGACCTTCACCCTGCCGAGCGGCACCACCAGCATCTCGTTCACCGTCGTCGAGGGTTCGACGCTGCAAACCTCGTTCGTGCTGGACGACATCACCGTTACCGAGAGCTGAATTGCCCGCCTGTGCCCAGCGCAGGTGAGCGACTCCAATCATCGGTAGCGTTTGTCCCGGGATATGTCAGGAGCCGCCCCGGTCACCGGCATAGCCCGGTTCGTTTAACGTCGCAATACCCAGGTAGGTACCGTTCGGCAATTCAGTGGGTGGCAATCCGGCGCGTCGAAGCGCCGGATTGCCGTTCCGCCCGGCACCATTCGGGTTGGTGCGGACGCGCACGGCGTGGGATCGTTACTTTGCTGTTAGTCGATGACGTCAGGACTGGGGCCCGGGGGTCCCACGACACGATGGCGGTAGCGCGATGTATGCCATGCACGCGTCCGGCCCGGAGCCAGCGGAGCAGATGGCCGGCAGCGCCCAGCTGCGCCAGTTGCTGCTGGCCGGGCTGGTCGACCGGCTGCCGGCTGCGATCTACGCCGCCGAGTCCGGGCCGGACGGGCAGTGGCTCTACGCCAGCCCGCAGATCAAGGAGATCCTCGGTTTCGGTGCCGAGGATCTGATCGCCGACCCGGGGCTGTGGGCCCGGCAGCTGCACCCCGACGACCGCCCGTGGGTGCTGCGCTCGGAGACCGTGTCGCCCGGGTCCGGACGATGCCAGGTCGAGTACCGGATGATCCGCCGCGACGGCCAGGTGATCTGGGTGCTCGACGACGCCGTGGTGGAGCAGGTCGGGGCGGGCTCGGTGCAGCACGGCCTGCTCTACGACATCACCGCCCGCAAGCGCACCGAGCTGCTGCTGGCCGAGCATGCCGACATCGTGGAACGGGTGGCCCGCGGCGACGAGCTGACCGAGATCCTGACCGAACTCGCCATCGCCACCGAGGCGGTCAGCGGCGCCGCCCGCTGTCTGATCCAGGTGCAGCCGGGCGCCGGGCTGGGCCGGAGCATCCTCTGCTGCTCGCACGGCATCCTCGACACCGCCGAGCTGGATCGGTTCGCCTCGGCCGGCCACTCGGTCGAATTCGCCGCGCCCAACGGCAACCCGCTGGGCCGGGTGAGCCTGCACTACTCCGACGGTGCGGTCGCCCAGGACTCCGACGGCGAGCTGGCCGGCTGGGCGGCAAGCCTGGCCTCGGTCGCGGTGCTGCGGGCCGCGGAGCATGCCCGGGTGACGTTGTCGATGTCGCTGCTGGAAGCCACCCTGGACGCCACCGCCGACGGCATCCTGGTCATCGACGCGGCCGGACGCGTCCTCGGCCACAACCAGAAATTCCTGGACATGTGGCGGATCGACCCGGCGGTGCTGGCAGCCGGACAGGATGCCGAGCTGCGATCCTCGGTGCTGGACCAGCTGGTCGACCCGGACGGCTTCAGCCGGCTGGTCGACGAGCTGATGGCCAGTCCGGCCGAGTGCAGCCACGACGAGATCGAGTTCCTGGACGGCCGGTTCTTCGAGCGCTACTCCCAGCCGCAACGGATCGACGGTGTCACCGTCGGGCGGGTGTGGAGCTTCCGGGACATGACGCTGCACCGCCGGCTGGAGCAGGAGCTTCGGGCCCAGGCCTTCACCGACCCGCTCACCCCGCTGGCCAACCGGACGTACTTCATCCAGCAGGTAACGGCCGCGCTGAACGCGACCGGCCGGCGCGAGGACGGCATGGCCGTGCTGCTGCTCGACCTGGACGACTTCAAGACCGTCAACGACAGCCTGGGCCACGTGGCCGGCGACGGGCTGCTGATCGCGATGGCCGACCGACTGGGCACCTGCGTGGCCGACGGGGACGTGGCGGCCCGGCTCGGCGGCGACGAGTTCGTGGTGCTGCTGGGCCGGCTGACCGGGCCGAGGACGCGGTGTTCGCGGCCGAGCGGCTGCTCGCGGCGGTGTCGGCGCCGATGCTGGTCGAGGGCCAGTCGCTGACCATCCGGGCCAGCATCGGCATCGCGATGCCCTCGGCCGGCGAGAACGCCGCGGACCTGCTGCGCAACGCCGACCTGGCGATGTACACCGCCAAGCGGGACGGCGGCGGCAGGTGCTTCCGGTACGCCCCGCCGATGCACGCCGAGGCGATGGCCCGGTTGGCGTTGAAGGCGGAACTGGAACGGGCGATGGACGGCGACGAGCTGATCGTGCACTACCAGCCGGTGATCGACCTGCACACCTTCGACATCGTCTCGGTCGAGGCGCTGGTGCGCTGGCAGCATCCGGAGCGCGGGCTGATCTCGCCGGCCGAGTTCATCCCGCTCGCCGAGGAGTCCCGGCTGATCGACCGGCTGGGTTCGGCGGTGTTGCGGCAGGCCTGCGCCCAGGTCGCGCACTGGCGGCGGAGCATTCCGTGCCGGCAGAAGCTGACCGTGAGCGTCAACGTCTCGCCGCGGCAGCTGTCGGAGGCCTGGTCGCCGACGTCCGGCAGGCGCTCTGGGTGGCCGGACTGCCGGCCTCGGCGCTGGTGCTGGAGATCACCGAGACCAGCCTGGCCACCCGCACGTGGACGTGGTGAACGTCCTCAACCAGCTCAAGGCGATCGGGGTGTCGCTGGCACTGGACGATTTCGGGGTCGGCTACTCCTCGCTGGGCCACCTGGTGAACTTCCCGCTGGACAGGGTCAAGATCGACAAGTCCTTCGTGGACCGGATCAATGGCGAGCTGGCCGGGTCGGCGCTGTTGCGCGCGGTGCTGCAGGTGGCCGACGCGCTGTCGCTGGAGGCCACCATCGAGGGGATCGAGGACGAGGAGCAGCTGCACCAGGTCCGGACGCTGGGGTGCCGTCGCGCGCAGGGCTATCTGCTGTCACGGCCGCTGGACACCCAGGACTCCTCGGACCTGCTGGCGGGCCGGGTCTCGCCGATCGGCATCGCGGCCCGGCCGCACGGTCGGCATAGTCGACCCGGGCACGCCGGTCGGATCGCGGGTCCGGGCACGCCTGTCGTTCGGCCGCACGGTTTGGTCCGGCTGTACCGGTCGATCCGGCCGCACCGGTACACGACGCAAACGGGCGGCATTCGATAATGCCTGCGTGAGCTCACCGCACGTCGGCCTGCCCGTTCGAGACGGCCGGTCCATCACCGATATCGGTTACGACCATCCCGATGCCCAGCGGCTGATCGCCGAGGTGCAGGCCGAGTACGTCCAGCGCTACGGCGGCCCGGACTCCACCCCGGTCGACCCGCGGGAGTTCGCGCCACCCCGCGGCTTGTTCGCGGTCGGCTACGCCAGCGGCGAGCCGGTCGTGATGGGCGGCTGGCGCCGGCACGACGACGACGATCCCGAGACGTCCTGGGCGGCGCCGTCGGCCGAGGTCAAGCGGATGTACGTGGTGAGCGCGATGCGCGGCCGGGGCCATGCCCGGACCATGCTGGCCTACCTGGAGGACGCCGCGCGCCGGGACGGGGTGCGCTGGCTGCTGCTGGAGACCGGCCACCGCCAGCCCGAGGCGGTCGAGCTGTACCGGTCGTGCGACTACCTGCCGGTGCCCGGGTTCGGGTACTACCGCGGGCGGGAACTGGCGATCCACCTCGGCAAGGACCTGGTCACAGGTGCAACTCCGCCCGCAGCGGAAGGTCGGCCACGTTCGGTCCGGCCTGGACCGTGAAGCTGCCCGGCTCCAGCGCCCAGCCGGACTGCCAGTGCTCGAACGCCCGCCGGGGTAGCGCTATCGGCACCGGCACGGTCTGGCCGGCCGGCACCTCGACGCTGGCGAAGCCGGCCAGCCAGCGCACCG
>CAWCNK010000002.1:0-213587 GCA_963796905.1 uncultured Actinomycetota bacterium
GGGCGCCCCACAGCTCCCACACCGAGAAGTCGAAGGCGAAGGAGTGGAACAGCGTCCAGACATCCTCCGGCCCGAACCGGAACCGGGGGCGCGCCGCGCTGAACAGCCGGCTGACGTTGCGGTGTGTCACCACGACACCCTTGGGACGCCCGGTCGATCCCGAGGTGTAGATGACGTAGGCGGCGTTGTCGGCCAGCACCGGCACGTCCGGTGGCGTGTCCGGGTAGTGGGCCAGCGTGCTCGCGAGGTCCTCGTCGTCGAGCAGGATCGGCGCCGCGGCCTGGTCCGCATGTTCCCGGGTGGTGACGACGGCAACGGGTGCGGCGTCGGCGATGGTGTTGGCGATCCGTTCCTTCGGGTACCCGGGATCGATCGGCACGTAGGCGGCTCCGGCGCTGAGGACGGCCAGGATGGCGACGACGAAGTCCGATGTCCTCGGCAGCACCAGGGCAATCCGGGTTTCCGGTCCGGCGCCGTGCTCGCGCAGCAGGTGTGCCAGCCGGTAGGCCCGGGCGGCGAGCTCGCGGTAGGTCAGCTCGCCGTCCGCGGCGTTGACGGCGACCCGATCCGGGGTGCGTGCCACCTGGGAGGCGAAGGCGTCTGTCAGCGTTGTCGAATCGAGAACCGGGAGCGGGCCGGTGCCGGTCAGCGCGAGCGACTCGGCCGGGCTGAGCAGCAGCACCGTTGCCACCCGTTGCTCGGCATCGTCGGCAATGGCCTGCAACAACGTGCGGTAGCAGCTGGCGAACCGCTCGACGGTGTCGTGGTCGAACAGCGCGCTGGCGTACTCCCATCGGGTGGTGACCGGCCCCGCGGGACCGGCGTCGGCCACGTGCAACGTGAGGTCGAACTTCGCCGTGGGTTCCCAGCCGGCCAGCGGCCGGGAGTGGACGCCCGGTACCAGGGTGGCATCCTGTTCCTCGCCGGGGGCGGCCAGCTGCTGGCTGATCGCGATCTGGAAGATCGGGTGCCGGGACATCGACCGCGCGGGGGCGAGTTCCTCGACCACCTTGTCGAAGGGCAGCTCGCGGTAGGTGTCGGAGGCCAGCATCGACGCCTGGATCGAGGCGATCACGTCCGCGCAGGTGTCCCCGGGCCGCAGCTGGCTGCGCGAGAACAGGGTGTTGACGAACAGGCCGATCAACGGTTCGGTCTGCAGGCTGCGGGCGCTGGAGAAATAGCCTATGCAGGCGTCGGAGGAGCCGCTGAGCCGGTGGATCAGGATGTGCAGGGCCGCGGTCAGCGCCATGAACACGGTCGCGCCGCGGTCCCAGCACAGCCGGCGCAGCCGATCGGCGATCTCGGCGGGAATCTCCAGGTCCACCAGGCCACCGCGGTGATCGGCCAACGCCGGCCGCGGGCGATCGGTCGGCAGCCCGGCTTCATCCGGTGCGCCCCGCAGGTAGTCCCGCCAGTAGTCGAGGCCCCGGTCGAACAGGCCGTCCAGTAGTTGCCGGTGCTGCCAGGCGGCGTAGTCGCTGTAACGGATCGGCAGGTCGGGCAGCGGGCTGGGCCGGCCGGCCGCGAATGCCTCGTACAGCGTTGACAGTTCGCTGCCCAGGACGACGAAGGACCACGCGTCGACCACGATGTGGTGGAACACGATGGTCAGGATGTGGTCGTCCTCGCCCAGCCGGATGAGGTGGACCCGGAACACCGGACCGTTGCCGAGGTCGAAGGGCAGCGACTCGTCCCGCCGGACCAGCTCCAGCCCGCGCTGCTCGGCCGCCGGCGCGCAGGACAGGTCGCTGACCGGCAGCTCGAACGGCACCGGGTCGGCCACCCGGGGGACCAGCTCGTCGCCGTCGGCGGCCAGCGTGGTGCGCAGCACGTCGTGGCGGTTGACGATCTCGCCGAGGGCCGCCTCCAGCGCGCGGACGTCGAGTGGTCCGTCAAGGCGCCAGCTGATCGGCACGTGGTACTCGGTGCCGTTGCCGGACAGCCGGTGCAGGAACCACATCCGGCGCTGGGCGAACGAGGCCACCGGGCGCTGGCCGGCCGGCTGCCGTTCGATGACGGCCCCGGTGCCGGGCGGGGTTGACGTGTGGGTGTCGATGAGGTGGGCGAGGTGGGTGAGGGTTGGTTGGGCGTAGAAGTGGGCGAGGGGGATGGTGGTGTTGAAGTGTTGTTCGATGCGGGCGATGACTTGGGTGGCGAGGAGGGAGTGGCCGCCGAGGGTGAAGAAGGAGTCGTGGCGGTGGGGGGTGGGGGTTTTGAGGATGTCGGTCCAGATGGTGGCGAGGGTGTGTTCGGTGGGGGTGGTTGGTGGTTGTCCGGTGGTGGGGGTGTGTGGGGTGGGTGGGGGTAGTGCGGTGCGGTCGAGTTTGCCGTTGGTGGTGAGGGGTAGGTGGGGTAGGGGGAGGTAGTGGTTGGGGGTCATGTGGTTTGGCAGGGTGGTGGCGAGGTGTTGGTTGAGGGTGTCGGGTTGCAGGGTGTGGCCGGGGGTGAGGATGAGGTAGGCGACGAGGCGTTGGTCGCCGGGGGTGTCTTCGCGGGCGATGACGGCGGTGTCGGTGATGCTGGGGTGCTGGCGTAGGGCGGTTTCGATTTCGGCGGGTTCGATGCGGTAGCCGCGGATTTTGATTTGGTGGTCGGTGCGGCCGAGGTATTCCAGGGTGCCGTCGGTGCGCCAGCGGGCGCGGTCTCCGGAGTGGTACATGCGTTGGCCGGTGGTGGTGAAGGGGTCGGGGAGGAAGCGTTGGGCGGTCAGTCCGGGCTGACCCCAATACCCCCGCGCCAGCTGGATCCCACCGATATGGAGCTGGCCGGCAGCCCCGATCGGCACCGGGCGCAGCCGGTCGTCCAGCACGTAGAGCGGGGTGTTGGGCACCGCACGGCCGATCGGCACCCGGCCCTCCTCGTCGCCGGTGCAGCGCCACACCGTCACCTCGATGGAGGTCTCGGTGGGCCCGTACAGGTTGTAGAGCTCGCACGAGTAGCTCGACCGGAACCGGCGCACCAGATCGACCGGCAGCTCCTCGCCGCTGCAGACCACCCGGCGCAGCGACGTCGGCTCGGCCCGGTCGGTGTGAGCCGCAACCAGGAACGAGCGCAGCATCGAGGGCACGAAGTGCACGGTGGTGATCCGGTGGCGATCGATGAGCTCGCGCAGGTGGGCCGGGTCACCCTGCCGGCCGGGCGCGGCCAGCACGAGCGTGGCACCGACGCTCAGCGGCATGAACAGTTCCCACACCGACACGTCGAACGACGCTGAGGTCTTCTGCAGCACCACGTCGTCGGCGGCCAGCGGAACCTCCCGCTGCTGCCAGCCGAAGCGGTTGACCACGCCGCGGTGCGCGACCACCACCCCCTTGGGACGCCCGGTCGATCCCGAGGTGTACATGACGTAGGCGGCGTTGTCGGCCGAGGCGACCGGCTCAGGGTCGGTGTCCGGCCAGCCGTGCCAGGGACCGGTGGCGGCCAGCACGGCGTCCAGGGCCAGCACAGTCGTGCCGGTGGACAGCTCCCAGTCGCCTGCGGTGAGCACCAGCTGCGCGCGGCTGTCGCAGAGCATGTACTCCAAGCGGTCGACCGGGTACGACGGGTCCAGCGGCAGGTAGGCCGCACCCGCCTTGAGCACCCCCAGCAGGCCCACTACCAGCTCCGGTGACCGGGCAGCGCTCACTGCCACCCGGGACTCGGCTCCGACGCCCGCCGCACGCAGCCGGTGCGCCACCCGGTTGGCCGCCTCGTTGAGCTCGCGGTAGGCCAACTCCCGGTCGCCGGCGACCAGCGCGACGGCCTGCGGCAGCTCCGCCGCGGTGGCTTCGATGAGCTGGTGGATCAGGCGGTCGGTGTCGATACCGTGCTCGGTCACGGATTGGAAGCCGGCCAGCCTGGCCCGCTCGGCGGCCGGCAGCGGCAGGTCGCCGACTCGCACCTCCACCCGCTCGGCCACCGTCTCCAGGATGGTGCGGTACCGCTGCGCGAGCAGTTCGACGCTGGCCCGGTCGAACAGTGCCGTCGCGTACTCGATGGTGCAGGTGACGGTCGGCCCGTTCTCGGCGGCGAACATCGACAGGTCGAACTTCGCCGCGGGTCCCTCCGGTTCGACCAGTGTCAGGGTGGTGCCGGCGAGGTGGGGCTGGTCCTGCACCAGGTAGGAGAACATCACCTGGAACAGGGGTTGGCTGTCCATCTCGCGGTGGGGCCTGAGTTCGGCGACCAGCCGGTGGAACGGCACGCCCCGATGGTCGAAAGCGCCGACCACCGCGTCGTGCACCCGGCGCAGGACGGTGCCGAAGGTGTCCTGGGGCGGCACCGCCGCGCGTACCACCACGGTGTTGAGGAAGCAGCCGATCAGGTGCTCGGCAGTCGGGGTGGCCCGGCCGTCCACCGGCACCCCCACGCAGATGTCCGGCTCGCCGCTGCACTGGGCGAGCAGCGCGTGGTAGGCCGCCAGCAGCACGGTGAACAGGGTGGTGCCGTGCGCCCGGGCGAGCTCGCGCAGCCGGCGGACGAGCTGCGCCGGCAGCTCCAGGCCGACGATGTCCCCCCGGAAGTCCGGCATCGGCGGCCGGGGACGATCCAGCGGCAGCGAAAGGGTGTCCGGTGCATCGGCGAGCTGTTCGACCCAGTACCGGCGGTCCTCACGCAGTTGCTGGCCGTCCGGCCGGGAACGTTCCCACACGGCGTAGTCGGGGTAGCCGATCGGCAACGGTGGCAGTTCGCCCGCCCGGCCGTCCCGGTGGGCCTGGTAGCAGTGGTCCAGTTCCCGGAACAGGATGTCCGTGGACGGCCCGTCGAAGAGCAGGTGGTGGACGGTGACGACAAGCAGGTGGCTGCGCGGCGCCAGGGTGATCAGCTCGGCGACGAAGGCACATTCCTGATCGAGACGGAACCGCCGGTCGGCATGCGCGGCCAGCCGAGCCGCCGCGGCCGCGGCGGCCTCCTCGGCCGGCAGGCCGCGCAGGTCGGTCGCGACGAACTGGCCGGGCTCGGGCTCGCAGACCACCTGGACGCCCACCCCGCCCTCGTTGCGGATCCGGGTACGCAGCGGCTCGTGTCGCCGGATGACGTCGTAGACCGCGCGCTGCAGAGCCGGAACCTCCAGCGGGCCGTCGATCCGGACGGTGGTGGCGACGTTGTAGGCCGAGCCCAGGTTGCCGAGTTGTTCCAGGAACCACATGCCTTCCTGGGCGAACGTAAGCGGGATCCGCTCGGGCCTGGCCGCAACGGCCGGGGACATCGGCTCGGAGTTGGCCGATTCCAGCAGGGTGCGCAACTCCACCTGCCGGGTGCGCAGCGCGGCCAACCGCTCGGGGGTCAGCACCGGATGCGGCCGGAAGCGGACCCGGCCCTGGTGTACCCAGAGCTGGACGCCAGCAGCCTGCAGCTCGTCCAACAGCGCCTGCGCCGATTGCTGGGTCACGTCATCTCCGTTCAGAGTTCGCCGAACTCGTCGTCGGCCTCGAGGATCTTCTGCAACGCGGCGGCCAGTGCCGGTGCGTGCTCCGCATGCACCAGCGAGTAGTGATCGCCCGGCACCGTGTCGACCTCGACCGAACCGAGCAACCGCCCCCAGTCGAGCATCGCGTCCCGGTAGGGCGCGGGCAGCGCGTCGGCCACCCCGCCGGGGAGTACCGCCGCGCGCAGCAGGTGCGCCTGGATGTCGAGCGGGGTGGGGACGTAGTCGAGGTAGGCGGCGGAGTTCGCGTCGGCAGTCCGGCGTAACCGGGCGAGCTCGGTCGGGTCGTCGGACAGCACGGTGGCCGCGTGCTCCAGATCGTCCAGCGCGATCGAGGACAACGCCATCCTGGCCGCGGCCCGGTCGTCGGGATCGGTCATCGCCGCCGGCGGCAGCCAGGAGTCCAGCAGCACCAGGCCGGCGACCCGCACCCCGCGCTGACGCCAGCACCGCGCCATCTCCACCGCGACACAGCCGCCCATCGACCAGCCCACCAGGTACACCGGGCTCAGCCCGCGGATCTCGTCGACGGCCGCCACATGCTCGGCGGCGAGTTCTACCAGCGAGGGCACCGGATCGCCGTCGGCGTACTGCTGGGTCTGCACGCCGTAGCAGGAATACTCCGCGCCCAGCTGGGCGGCTACCTCCCGGAACGGCAGTGCCGATCCGCTGACCGCATGCACGAAGGCCACCAGCGGCAGGCCCGGTCGCGGATCCAGCGGGAGCAATGCAGATCGGGCTCGCGGCCCGCTGCGCAGGCGTTCTGCGAGCAACCGCACGGTGGGCGCGGCGAAGACGTCCGCGACCTGGGGCCGGATGCCCAGCCGGCGTTCGCACGCCGCGATCAGCCGGAACAACAGCAGCGAATGGCCGCCGTTGTCGAAGAAGCCGTCGGTGACCCCGATCCGTGGCAGGCCGAGGACATCGGCGAAGATTGCGGCGAGCTCCGCCTCGACCTGGTCCGCGGGCGGTTCGCTCGCCGAGCTGACCAGCGATTGCGGTGTCCACATCCGTTGCAGTGCCGCGCGGTCGACCTTGCCGTTCACGGTGACGGGTATCCGTTGGAGGACCTGGACGCCGGCCGGCACCATGTGCCGGGGCAGCACCCGGGCCAGCCCGTCGCGCACTGCCCGCGGCTCCGGCTCGCACCCCGGACGGGCCGTCACGAACGCCGCCAGCCGGAGGTCCGGGCCGGAGCCGATCGTGACCACCACGCAGTCGGCGATGCCGGGCAGCTGCGCGGCGGCGTTCTCGATCTCGCCGAGTTCCACCCGCAGTCCCCGGACCTTGACCTGTTGATCGAGCCGCCCGAGCACCTCCAGGGTTCCGTCGGCGCGCTCCCGGCACACGTCACCCGTCCGGTACATCCGCGAGCCCGGGCCGCCGAACGGGTCGGGCACGAACCGCTCGGCGGTCAACGCCGGCCGACCGTGGTACCCCCAGGCCATGGTGGACGAGCAGATGTGAGCCTCACCGGGCACGCCCGGTGGCACGGGTTCGCCGTTCTCGTCCAGGATCCTGACCCGGACGTGCTGGTGCGGGTGCCCGACCGGCATGGTAGCCGACCTGTCGGACTCGATGTGGGCGTGCGCGATGCAACCCGTTTCGGTCGGCCCGTAGCCGTTGATGAGGCAGGCCGTGCTCCGCATCCGGAACCCGTCCCGGATGGCGACGCTGACCGGTTCGCCCCCGGTGTGCAGGTAGCGCAGCGAGGTGCACCGGCCCGGGCGCAGCTCGTCGAGGAAGGCCTGCAGGACGGTAGGGGTGAGATCGACGACGCTCACCCGGTGCCGCTCGATCGTGTCGGCCAGCCGGACCGGATCCTTCTCCTCGCCAGGTGGGCACACGACGATGCGCGCGCCGACGTAGAGCGGCCAGAAGATCTCCCAGAGCGAGGTGTCGAAACCGTAGGAGGTCTTGAACAGAACGGCATCCTCGGGTCGGTAGTCGAGGCTGCGCTGCATCGCCTGGATGTCGGCCACGGCGGTCGCGACCGTGCACATCACCGCCTTGGGGCGTCCGGTCGAGCCCGAGGTGTAGAGCAGGTGCGACAGATTGCGGCCGTCGCCGCCCACCGCTGGGTCGGCCACGGTGGCCTCGTGCCGGTTCCCGAGTTCGTCGAGCTGCTCGAACTCCAGCACGGTCCACGGTCCCGCGCCGACCTGGTCGCCGCGTCCCCGGTCGGCGATCACCAGATCCGGCACGGTATCGGCCAGCATCAGCTGCTGCCGAGCCACCGGGATCTCCGGGTCGAGCGGGATGTACACCGCCCCGCTGCGAGCGGTGGCATAGATCGCGGCCAGCATCTGCACACTGCGGTCCATGAGCAGGGCGACCCTGCCGACCTTGCGGTCCCGCAACAGCCGCGCCAACCGTCCGGTCCAGCGCTCGAACTCGGCATAGGTCATCGGGCCGGACCCGGACTCCACCGCGACGGCGTCCGGCGTGCGGGCGGCCTGCAGCTCGAACGGCGCGCTCAGGGTGGGATAGCGGATGTCGGCCTCGACGAACCTGCCCGATCCCTCCAACACCCGAGCCCGTTGCTGTCCGACGACGAGTGGATGCCGGCCGATCGGCACCTCCGGTGCGCCGGCGAGTGCCTCGGTGAGTCGCAGGTAGAGGTCGCGGTGCAGCTCGATCGTCGACAGCTCGAACAGGTCTGCCGAGCTTTCCATGATGCCGGTGACCTGGTCGGCGGTGTCCCACAGGGACACCGACATGTCCCACTTCGCGGCGCCGTAGTTCACGATCCCCGTCGAGTCGTTGGTCACGCCCGGAACCAGCTGCGGCTCGCTGGTCAGGAATCCGAAGTAGGTCTGGAACACCGGGTGCACGCCGAGTTCGCGGGGTGTGCCGAGCGCCTCCACGATGCGCTCGAACCGAACAGCCCGATGGTCCTGGGCCTCGGTGAGCGCCCGGTGCGCGGCGTCGACGACGTCGAGGAAGGACATGGCCCGGTCCACGGTGGCCCGCAGCGGAACGGTGTGGACGAAGCAGCCGGCCATCCGCTCGGTCTCCGGATGGTCGCGCCCGAGCAGTGCGGTGCCGACGATGACGTCCGTCGCACCGGACAGCCTTGCCAGCAACACGTCGTAGGCGGCGAGGAACAGGACGAACAGCGTGGTGCCGCGCTCGGCGGCCAACCGGCGCAGCCGGGTCACGGTCTCGGCCGGGACGGTGAACGGGATCGAGTGCCCGCCACGGGTCGGCTGCGCCGGCCGGGGCCGGTCGAAGGGCACCTCCAGCCGCGGCAGGTCGCCGGCCAGCTGCGCACGCCACCAGTCCAGGTCGGCCTCGACCCTGGCTGGCTCGGCACGGCCGGCCGACCAGGCGGCGTAGTCCAGGAAGGCGGTCGTCGGTGCCGGTGGCAGGCTCAGGCCGACCAGCATCCTGCTGAGTTCGTCGAGCAACATCGCCTCGGTGACGAAATCGGCGATCACGTGGTGCAGCACCAGCAGCACCTGCGTCCGATCCTCCGGCAGGGCGATCGCGGTCAGGCGCATCAGCGGGGAGCGGTCCGAGCCGAGCAGCACCTGGGTGGCATGGCCGACGACCTGCTCGGCGACGTGGCGGGCTGCCGGCTCGGCCAGCCCGCTCAGGTCATGCCAGTCCACCTCGGGCGTGTAGGGCGGCCGGGCGTACTGGCGCGGCTGATCGTCGACCAGCTCGATCGCCAGCCGCAGCGCGTCGTGCCGCTCGGTCAACCGTCGGCCGGCCGAGGCCACCTGACCGGCGTCGAGGCGGCGCGCGATCGTGACCAGGTCGAAGACGTTGTACTCCGGGCTGTTCGGGAACAGCTGTGCCGCGAACCAGATTCCTGCCTGGGTCGGGGTCAGCGGCACCGTGGTGTCAGCCGTCCGGACCGGGATGTCCTGGTGGGTGCGGTCGCCGAACCGGCGAGCCAGGATCTGGCGGGCCAGTTCGCGCCGGGTGTCCAGCTCAGCCATCGCTGCTCCCACGGCCGGCCAACCGCAGCTCGACCTCGTCGGCCGGCATCGCGTCCACCGCTTCCACGACCAGGCGCTCGACCTCGGTGCTGACACCGTGCACGGTCGGGTCGCGGAAGAACGCCACCACCGGTATGCGCACGCCGAACAGCGCCGAGATCCGGGTCAGCATCTGAGCGGCCTTGAGGGAGTTGCCACCCAGATCGAAGAAGCTGTCGCTGCGCCCGACGGTGTCGACACCGAGCCCTCGGGCCCAGTCCGAGGCGATCTCAGCCTCGAGCTGTGACACCGGTTGCTCGCCGCGGCCGCGCGCGGCACGTTCGGCGGCGGTGGGGGCCGGCAGCGCACCCCGGTCCAGCTTGCCCGACGGGGTGTAGGGCAACTCCGCCAGCAGGACGAACGCGGCCGGCATCATGTAGTCCGGCAGTACCCGCGACAGCTCGGTTGCCGGGATCTGCTCGCCGACCAGGTAGGCGATCAGCTCGTCGTCGCCGGCCTCGTCGGATCGCACGATCACCGCGCAGTCCCGGATCCCGGCCAGCCCGGCCAGCGCCGCTTCGATCTCGGCCAGTTCCACCCGGGCGCCGCGGATCTTGCGCTGCTGGTCGGCCCGGCCCAGGAACTCCAGGGGTGCCTCTGGCGCCGGGCGCATCGCGAGATCGCCGGTCCGGTACAGGCGTTCTCCCGGCACCGCCGGGTAGGGGTTGGGCACGAAGCGCTCGGCGGTCTCGGCGGGGCGGCCGGCGTAGCAGCGCGCGAGGCCGCCGACACCCGCCACGCAGATCTCGCCGGGCACCCCGTCCGGCACCGGTTGCAACGCACTGTCCAGCAACAGCAGCCGATACGCCGCCACAGCTGCCCCGACCGGAACCGTCGAGGTGCCCGGCTCACCGTCGCCGGGCGACCACACCGCGACCTCGGACGTCTCGGTCTGCCCGTACGCACAGTCCACCCGGGCACCCGGAAAGGTCCGGCCGATCGCGGTGAGCAGCCTGGCCGGCATCGCCTCGCCCGAGGTCTGCAGCCATCGGACGGACGGGAAGCTGGTGCTGCCCACCCCGGCGAGGAACGTCTTGAGCATCGAGGGAACGAAGTGCACGAACGACACCCGGTCCCCGGACAGGACGTCGGCGAGGTAGCCGACGTCTGCCTCCGCCTGGGGCGCCACGATCCGGACCGTGCCCCCGACGCCCAGCGGCGCGAACAGCTCGATGATCGCGACGTCGAAGATGAGCGGGGTCTTGTGCAGGACCACGCTGTCCGGCCCCAGGCGGTACCGCCGGACGATCCACTCGACCCGGGCGGCCGCGTTGCGGTGGTCGAGCACGACGCCCTTGGGAGTGCCGGTGGAACCGGAGGTGTAGTAGACGAAGGCCGGATGATCGGGCAACAGCGGGAACCGGTCGCTGCCCGTGGCGATGTCGGCGGGCGCGTCTGCTTCGGTGACCACCCGGGCGCCGGTGCCGGCCAGCGCCGGCCGCAACTCCTCCTGGCTGACGACCAGCTCGCAGCGCGCGCTGGCCAGCATGGCCGCGATGCGGGCTGCCGGCAGCCGGCGGTCCAGCGGCACGAAGGCGGCCCCGGCCTTGAGCACCGCGAGCAGCGCGACGACGAGGCCGGCCGAGCGGTCGAGGTGGACGCCGACCGTCCGCTCCGGTCCGCAGCCCTGCGAACGAAGGAATGCCGCGTAGCGCTCGGCACGTTCGTCGAGCTCGCGGTAGCTCAGCTCGCCGGTGTCGCTCACCAGGGCGATGCGCTTCGGGTGCTCGGCGGCGGCGCGCTCGAACCCCGCGTGCAGCAGGTGACAGGCCGGTTGCCGGTATCCGGCGGCGCGTTCGGACTGGGCCGCCGCCTGGGCGCGAGCTGCCTGCGGATCGAGCATCCGCAGTTGGGTGAGTGGGGCCTGTGGCCGCGCCAGCGCATCGCGGAGCAGGCAGCCGAGCGAGTCCACCCACCTGGCGTCGCCCCGGTTCGGCAGCGCGGGGCCCTCGACTGCGAACCCGGCCGGGGAGTCCGGTGCCGGCAGGGTGATCCACACTCCGGGCTCGGTCGCCGCGGGCCTGTCGAGCAGTTCGGCCACCGTGGCGACCAGGTCGCCGAACCGGGTGTCGGCGGTGGTCGGCACGGCGATGGCACCGACCCCCGCCAGGCCGAGCGAGTGGGTCTCGCGCTGGTCGTAGCGCCACAGCGCGGCACAGACCGCTGCGGCGAGCACGGCCTGCTCGTCCCCACCGTGCGCCGCGCCGAGCCGGCGCGCCTCGGCGAGCAGGGCCGGGGTCAGTGGGATTGCTGATGTCGACACGCGGCAACCTCCCTGCTGGGTCGGGTCAGCAACCGTGACAGGTCGCCGATCTCGGCCGTCACGCCGGCGAACCGGTGCGCGTAGTCCAGGACGGCGGACGGGCGGTGCTGGCGCGGGTGCTCGATGCCCTGTCGGCCGACCGGGTAGCAGCCGTTGTTCTGGATGTCGTACCGGCAGGCACGCAGCCGGTGCGCTAGCTGGGCGTCGATGTGCTCGGAGCTGACCGGCTCCCGGATCGTCAGGAAGAACACGTCGTACAGGTCGGCGCAGACGCCGCGGTCCTGGATGCTCAGCGCGGCCGCGTGCTGCTGCAGCAGCGATTCACTGCCCGGGACCAGGCGGGCCGCCACGGCGGCGTGTACGGCCTGGTTGACCTCGATGCTGTCCCGGAGCGGCTGGGCGTCGGGCCGGTGCAGCCAGGCCGGTCCGCGGCCGTGGAACAGCCTGCGCACCGGTGCGTAGTCCGGCGCCCAGAGCCCGGTGAAGCCGTGGTGCTGGCGGTACATAGCCGGCCGGATGAACCTCTCGTAGGCCTCCGGGGTGCACGAACTGGCATACATCAGCATGGTGCTGTAGCCCTCGGCGAGCACGGCGGCCATCCGGACCGTCTCGGCGGAGCGTTCGACGTCCGGGGGCGCGGGCCCGACCACCCTGGCCATCAGGCGCCACAGGACGAAGATGACCTGGTGCCCGGTGATCCAGCGGAACCAGAACAGGTCGTCGAGGGTCGGCGGGTCGAGCAGGGCGTCCGCCGGCTCGCCGCCGTGCCGGCCGGGGGTGCCCGGCTCCCGGGCCAGCGGCGGCCGGTCGGACGGCCGGGACCGCCCGGCGTCGAAGACCGGCGGCAGGTACAGCGGTTCCAGGCCGTATCGGTAGGCGCCGTAATGCCAACCGGACCTGGCCGGAGCGGGTCGTCCGTGCCCGAGTGCGGCGGTCACCGGCCGGCCGCCGACGCGAAGGTGAACTCGAACTCCAAGCCGTCCGGGTCCAGGCAGTAGAAACTCTGGACGCCGTCGGAGTCGACGACGATGTCGGTCGGCAGTTCGCCGCCGTCGCCGTGGTCCGCCGCGTCCGCGGCCACCGCGAACCACCGATCGCGCCAGGCCCTGAGCTCTTCCGGCGAGCCGACCTCGATGCACAGGTGCTGGTACTGCGGCTGGCCGGGGCCCGGCCGGCCGGCGTCGACGCCGTCGCGCGCGAACAGGTGGAAGCGCATCGGCCCGCAGACCAGTTCGACCAGGCGGGTGATGCCGGGCAGCCGGGACCGGGTCAGCGGCGAGAAGTCGGACAGCGTCCAGGAGGTCCGGGCGCCGAAGAAACCGGCGTACCACGCTATCGACCGGTCCAGGTCCGATGCCTGAACCCCGACGTGATGGAACGCGAGGGCGGACCCGGCAACCGGATCGCGCTGGTCTGCACTGTCGTAGCCAGTCATGTCATCCCTTTGGGGGTGTGCGCTCAACCGAGCGGTTGCCGATCGCGGTCCGGGCCCGACTGCTCCTGCATGGCGCGCCGCAGGCTTGCCGGCCGCATGTCGGTCCAGGTCTCCTCGATGAAGGCCAGGCAGTCCTGCCTGGCCTGCGGTTCGCCCACCGACGTCCAACCGTCGGGCAGGTCATGGCCCGCACGCCAGATCGAGTACTGCTCCTCGGCGTTGACCACCACGAGGTAGAGCTCCTGCTCGGGTGCGGCAACTGAGTCGGCCATCGACTAACCTCTCTCGGATTTCTCGGCCAGCGCGGCGACCGGTACCCCGGACCCGTCGCGCCGGTTGTCTGTCGGTTCCCCGCCGGCGTCGGTGCCGAGCGCAAGGCCGGTCAGGTACTCGATGAAGGCGCCCTGGTCGGCGCGTGCGGCTTCGGCCAGCGCCCTGGCGGCGAGCCGGCGGTCGGCGTCGTCGCGGTCCTGGGAGAGCTTGAACCGCCCCACCATCTCTTCGATCTCGATCTCGAAGCCGACCACGCCGTCGATCAGCTGTGGAATGCGGGGGTCATCGGCGGGCAGCGTGGGGTGGCCGGCAACCGGCTCGGCCAGTTTCGCGATCCGGCAGAGCCCCCGCACCACGTCGTCCTGATCCGCCAGTACCCGCACCTGCCCCCGCACGACGGCGGTGATCGAGTTCCAGGTGGGTAGCTGGTCGGTGGCGTAGACGTGCTGGGCGATGTAGCTGTTCGGGCCGTGGAAGAGCAGCGTCACCGGCCGGCAGTCGAGCAGTTCGGTATGCGGATTGGCCCGGTCGAGATGGCCGTACAGGACGCCCTTCGGCCCGCGGGTCCGGTCGAGGATCAACGGAAGCTGCGAGACGACCGGGTCATCGGTGCCGCGGGCGGAGACCATGGTCGCGAAGCGGAACCGGTCGAGTACGGCGTAGACCTTCTCCTCGTCCTCCTCGACGTGCCGCCGTGGTGGGTAGCTGGTGCCCAGCAGCCCGGCCGGCGCGACGGCGGGTGACTCGGGCTGGATGTCGCGGGCGATCGCCTCGGCACGGAACGGCAGCAGCGACAGCAGGGTGTCACCCAGGCCGAAGGAGTGCTCGGCCAGGCCCTGGGCATACAGGCCGGCGGTGATGTCGGGCGTCGTGCGCACCCGGCAGGCGTCCGACAGCGCCAGCCCGCCGGTCTCGTTGCGCACCACGTGGGGCAGCACCTCGGCGAACACCCACTCGTCGAGGTCGCGGTGGTAGCCGGTGGCCAGCACCAGCGCATCGCACGCGATCTCCTCGCGGGTGCCGTCGAAGTGGTCCTCGATGACGGCGAGCACCCCGTCGCGCTCCGGGTGGCTGCTGACGAACCGGGAGTAGTTGTGCACCTGTAGGCCGGGCCGGCCGTGCAGTCTGGCGTTGTAGGCGGCGCGGTACAGCGCATCGAGCAGGTCCGGCTCGACGACGCTGTAGTTGGAGTTGCGAAGCTCCGCCAGTTCCAGCGCTCGGCGGCCGGACTCGCGGTCGTGGAACTGCCTGGAGCGCCACGAATAGAACTGCTCGTTGACGAACGGGCTGTTGTCGGTGGGGCGCAGCGCGTACCCGGAGATGACCATGTGCAGTTCGACGCCGGGATACCTGGTCAGGATGTAGGTGGCGATCTCGCCGGCACTCTGGCCACCGCCGACCAGCACCACTCGGCCGGTGCCCGGACCGTCCGCCATGAGCTGGGCGAACTTCGGCAGGAACTCGCTGGAGTGCAGCGCGCGTTCAGGGCTGACCGCCTTCGGGATCCGGGCCACGCCGCCGGGGGCCACCACGACGTTGCGGGCCAGCACCGTCCGGTCCGGCCCGCCGCTCCTGTCGTGCACGCCGATCGCGAAGACCGAGCCGTCCCTGGCCGGACGAACCGTGCGGACCTCGGCGTTGTAGCAGGCGTGCGGCGCGCACTGCTCGGCCGCCCACCGCAGGTACCTGCTGTATTCGACCCGCGAGGGGTGTAACTCGTTGAGGTTGAGGAACTCCTCGAGCCGGCCGGCACCCTTGAGGTAGTTGAGGAAGGTGTACGGACTGGTCGGATCCCGCATGGTGACCAGGTCTTTGAGGTACGAGATCTGCATCCGGGTGCCTTCGAGCAGCATGCCGGGGTGCCAGCCGAAGCTCGGCTGGCGCTCGAGGAACAGCCGGCGGCTGTCCGGCGCGAGCTCGGTCAGCGCGATCGCGAGTGCCACGTTGGACGGACCGAAGCCGATGCCGACGATGTCGTGAATGGTGTCGGCGGCGCCGTGTGCTGCGGGATTCCCGTTGTTCGCACGGCATGGCATCCGCATTGAGCCTCCCAAGGTCTGCGTGAGGCGCGTCATCGGGCGCGACAAGTCGCAGGAGCACGCGCCAGGTAAGACCGAACGCACCGGCTGGGTAGGTGTGACTTGCCCGGAGCCCGGTCGGCGCAGGCCGCTGTGCCCGCCTGCGTCAGGTGACCGGCAGCTGATCGCGGTGAAGCGATCAGGTAAGCCGAATATACCGAAGTGTCCGTTCTAGAGCAATAATACTTCTAGGACAGATTAGGAAGTTTTCCTGATTAGACCCTTTACCGGACCGAGGCTGGTGAGTCAGACTCGGAGCGGACACCCTGACCTCCACGTACGGGAGCAGAGCGATGACCGACCTCCTTCACCGGCTGCGTGCCGACCTGCTGGCACGCGAGCGAGCCCGGTTCGCCGAACGTACCCCGGCATCGGCCGCGCTGTACCGGCGGGCGCTGGGATCGCTGTCCGGCGGCGTGGCGTCCTCCTACCAGCTGCGCCAGCCGTGGCCGGTGTACCTGGCCCGCGGCCAAGGTGCCCGGGTGTGGGATGCCGACGGCAACGAGATGTGGGACTTCCACAACGGGTTCGGCTCGATGCTGCAAGGGCATGCGCATCCGGTGATCGGCCGGGCGGTGGCCGCCCGGTACGCGCTGGGCACCCACTTCGCCGCGCCGTCCGAGGACGGCGTCGTGGTGGCCGAGGAGCTGCGGCGGCGCTGGAACCTGCCGCAGTGGCGGTACACCAACTCCGGCTCCGAGGCCACCATGGACGCGATCCGGATCGCGCGCGCCCAGACCGGACGCGACGTCGTCGTGAAGGTGTTCGGCGGCTACCACGGGCACCACGACGCGGTGATGGTGTCCATCGCCGGGGAGTACGACGAGCCCGGCCCGCGCGAGAACCTGGCTTCCCTTGCCTACGGCGAGGGAATCCCGGCGGCAACCGTCGCGCTGACCGTGCCGGTGCCGTTCAACGACGCCGAGGCTGCCGAGCGCCGGATCTGCGCACTCGTCGCCGAGGGGCGCCCGCCGGCCTGTTTCATCCTCGAGCCGGTGGTGATGAACATGCGGGTCATCCTGCCGGAACCGGGTTACCTGGCGGCGGTACGGGAGCTGACCCGACGGCACGGCATCGTGCTGATCTTCGACGAGGTGAAGTCCGGCCTGTGCGTCGCGGCAGGCGGCGCCACCGAGCGGTTCGGGGTCATGCCGGATCTGGTGACGCTGGCCAAGGCGCTCGGCGGCGGCCTGCCGATGGGTGCGGTCGGCGGCACCGAGGAGGCGATGGCCGTGGTGAAGGACGGCCGGGTCTATCAGGTCGGTACGTACAACGGCAATCCGTTGGCGGCGGCAGCCGCGCGCGCCAGCTTGACCGAGGTGCTCACCCCGGCCGCCTACCAGCGGCTGGAGAAGCTGAACCAGCGGTTGCTGGCGCGCTGTGGGCAGCTGATCGCCGAATACGGCGTGCCGGCCTATCCGGTGGGCCTGGGCGCCAAGGGGTGCGTCACGTTCTCCGACGAGCCGGTGACGGACTACCAGTCCTTCCATGCCCATCGCGACCCCGAGCTGAGCTCGTTGCTGTGGTTCTACATGTTCAACCGGGGGTTGTACACCAGCCCCAACCGCGACCAGGAGTGGACGCTGTCGGTCGCCCACGACGAGCGGGCGGTGGACGCCTATGCCGAGGTCTTCGAGCAACTGCTGGCCGAACTCGCCTCATGACGCACCGCTCTGCTCCGGAAGCTCGTCGATGCGGCGCAGGCGGGACGGCCACAGGGCCGCCATGCAGACCACCCCGCCCACCGCGGCCAGCGCGATGGTCGGCCGCACCCCGAGCAGGCTCGCGCAGGCTCCGCCGACAAGGGCGCCCAGCGGCCGGCTGCCGTTGTTGAACAGCAGGTAGACCCCCTGCACCCTGGACCGCAGCCGATCCGGTGTCAGCGCCTGCTGGATCGAGCTGCCGGCGATGTCGCACAGCATGAGCCCGAAACCGGACAGGAACTCCGCCCCGATCAGCAGGCAGGCGGCGAGCCAGGACGGCCCGTGGGCCACCGGGACGAGCAGCAGCGCCCCCGGGTAGAGGAAGGCGCCCAGGAAGAAGGTGGTGCCCAGTCCGCGCCGCCTCGTCACCGAGCCGGCAGCGGCCGAGCCCAGCAGCGCGCCCACCGCGCCGCCGGCCAGCACCAGGCCGATCAGCCCGGCGGACAGGTGCAACTGCCGTGCGGCGAACAGGAACAGCAGCGCGAAATAGATGGAGTAGAAGAAATTGAGGATCGCGTCGGCAGCCAGCTTGACCAGCACCGCCGGGGTGCGCAGCACCCACCGCAGCCCGTCGCGGATGTGGCCGCGATCGGCGTCCTCGCCGGGTTGCTCGACGACGCCGATCCGGCCGAGCAGGAACCCGGAGCCGAGGAAGGACACCGCGTCCAGCACGATCACCACCGGCGCGGACACCAACTGGATCAGCACGCCCGCGACGCCGGGGCCCGCGGTCCAGGAGAAGGAGTAACTGCCCCTGCTCAGCGAGTTGGCCTGGACATAGTCCTCGCGGGGCACCACCGCGGCGAACAGGCCCGCGGCGGCCACGGCGAACAGCACCGCGAGCGTCCCGGTCCCGAACGCGACGACGTAGAGCTGTCCGAGGGTGAGCGCGCCGAAGGCGTAGGCGACCGGCACGCTGGCCAGCAGCACCGCCCGCACCAGGTCGGCCACGATCATCAGCCGCCGGCGGCGCGCACCCCGGTCTGCCAACGAGCCCGAGTGCAGTGCGAACAGCAGGTTCGGCAGCGAGCCCGCCGCCGACAGCACCCCCACCTGCAACGCGCTGGCATGCAGGGTGAGGACCGCGATCAGCGGCAGCGCGACGATGGTGACCTGGTCGCCCAGGTAGGAGATGGTCTGCGCCGACCAGTAGCGCCGGAAGTCCGGATGCGCCAGCAGCGCGGGCCGGTGGAGTTGGCGGGATGCCGTGCTGGGTCCGTCCCGCGGCCCCCCGGCCTCCCTCGTCATCGCACGATCCTCGCTCATCGCCCTTCTCGATCAGCCGCTCGCGCCGGCGCGCACGCTGCTGTCCGGCCCAGGCCGGACAGCCGGCGGTCGGGCTCTTCGGCGAGCACCCGCAGCAGCCTGCCCAACTCCTCCACGACAGCGATCGCGGTGCTTCGATCGTAGAGGTCGGTGGAGAACTCCAGATGCCCGGCGATGCCGGCGGGTCCGGAGTCGGCCGGGTCGGTCAGCTCGGTCAGCTCGAAGGTCAGGTCGAACTTCGCGACGTCCAGACCGAGCAGTTCGACCTCGGCGCTGACGCCGGGCAGCGCGGGCAGTTCGGGCCGGCCGGTCTGGAAGGCCAGCATCACCTGTACCACGGGGTTGGCCGACATGGTGCGGCGCGGGTTCAGGGCGTCCACCACCAGGTCGAAGGGCAGCTCCTGCGCCGCCAGGGCGCCGAGATCCGTCCGGCGGGCCCGCATCACCAGTTCGGACACCGTCGGGTCACCCGACAGGTCCACCCGCAACGCGACGGTGTTGACGAACAGGCCCACCAACTCCTCCAGCGCGCCGTCCAGCCGGCCGGCCACGGTCGCGCCGATCAGCACGTCGTCGCCGGCTCCGCGCAGCCACAGCAGCAGGCTGAGTGCCGCGTGGGTCATCATGAACACGGTGCAGCCGAGTTCCTCGGCCGCCGCCCGCACGGCCCGGTGCAGCGCGCGGTCGAACCGGATCGGCACCCGGTCGCCGTCGGTGCCCAACTCCTCAGGACGCGGCCGGTCGGTAGCGGCCGCCAGCACCTCGGGCGCGCCGGCCAACCTCGCGCGCCAGTAGTCGAGCTGCCGTCGGTGTTCACCGGCCGGCCGATCGGCGCCGAACTGACTGCGCTGCCAGGCCGCGTAATCGCCGTACCGCACCGGCAGCGGTTGCCAGCACGGGGCCAGCCCGACCCGCCGGCAGGCGTAGGCGAAACCGAGATCTTTCAGCAGTGGTTTGACCGACCACCCGTCGACGGCCGCATGGTGGACCAGCAGCAGCAGGTCGTAGCTGTCGTCACCGGAGACGAAAAGCGTGCTGCGCACGGGGGATTCGGACTCGAGGTCGAACGGCCGGCCGGCCGCCCGCCGGATCGCGGCCGGCCGGTCGGCCGGATCGACCACCACCCGTTCGAAGGCGAACGCCGCGTCGGTCGGGAGCACGTCCTGCCGCAGACCCTCGGCGTCGCAGACCAGCCGGCTGCGCAGCGCCTCGTGCCGCTCGAGCAGGTCCCGGACGGCCGCCCGCAGGGCCTCGACCTCGACCCGGCCGCGCAACCGGAGCACGATCGGCACGTTGTACAGCGCGCTCGGGCCGCTGAACTGGTCGATCACCCAGAGCCGGTCCTGCGCGAACGCCGCCGGCCGCATCCCCGTCCCGCGCTGGGCGAGCACCGGCGGCAACCGGTGGGTGCGCTCGCGCAGGCAGCGGCGCAGCTTGGCCACCGACGGGTTGGCGAACACGTCGGAGATGCTCAGCTCCTGCCCGAGCACCGCGCGGACCCGGGCCGTCAACCGCGCCGCCGACAGCGAATGACCGCCCAGGGCGAAGAAATCGTCGTCCTCGTCCACCCGGTCCAGCTCGAGGCAGTCGGCGAACAGCTGGGTCAGTGTGGTGGTCGGGTTGCCGTCGGCCGCGGTTACCGGCCGGGGCTGCTCGCCGGGCGCGGCAGCCGTGCCGGCGGGTGGCGCGAGCGCGTTGCGGTCCACCTTGCCGTTGCTGTTGGTCGGAAGCGCGTCCAGCAGGGTGAAACTCGAAGGCACCATCTCCGGCAGCAGCGTCTCGCCCAACGCCGCGCGCACGCTGGCGACGGCGTCCGGCACGCCTGGGGCTGGCACCAGGTAGCAGTCCAGGCGTCGGGCCGAGCCCTCGCCGCGAGCGAGCACGGCTACGTCGCGCACCTCGGGCCGCGCCCGGATGGCGGCGTCCACCTCACCGAGCTCGACCCGCACGCCACGGATCTTCACCTGCTGGTCGGCGCGGCCCAGGTAGGCCAGCTGGCCGTCGGGCAACCTGCGCGCCACATCCCCGGTGCGGTACATCCGCTCGCCCGGCTCGCCGAACGGGCAGGGCAGGAACCGGTCGGCGGTCAGGCCCGGCCGGCCGCGGTAGCCGCGCGCCAGCGCCGCCCCGCTGACGTACACCTCGCCGGCGAGGCCGTCGGGCAGCTCGCGCAGCCGCGCATCCAACAGGTGCACCCGGGTCCGGGGAATCGGCGAGCCGATGGTGGCCCGGTCGGGCCAGTCGGCGGGATCGGCCGGCAGCACGCAGGAGGTCGCCGCATGCGTCTCGGTCGGACCGTAGTGATTGTGCAGTCGCCGCCCGGGCCGGATCTGGAAGAAGGCGCGGACGTTCGCGCTGAGGGTGAGCTGTTCCCCGGCCTGGGCGATGTGGGCCAGCTCGGGCAGCGCGAGCGCCTGCGACAGGGCGGCCTCGCACACCGCCTCGACCATCACGTTGGGGCAGAACAGGTCGGTGATCCGGTGGGTGCCGAGCCAGCGGGCCAGCCGGGCCGGGGTCCGGCAGGTGTCCGAGCCGGGGATGACCAGCGTCGCCCCGCTGACCAGCGTGCTGAGCACCTCCTGCACCCAGATGTCGAAGCCGGCCGCGGTGAACTGTGCGACCCGCCGTCCGGGCCCGGGCGCCAGATCGGCCAGATGCCAGTCCAGCAGGTTGTCCAGCGCGCCGGCGCACATCAGCACACCCTTGGGCCGTCCGGTGGAACCCGAGGTGTACATCAGGTACGCGGGCAGCCCCGGGTCGACGAGCCGCCGGTGGGCCGTACCGGCAGGCGAGGCCAGCCGGTCGGAGCGGGACGCAGGCGTCGGGCCGATCTCCAGCGCCGGCGCACCGGCCGGGTCGGCCAGCGCCCGGGTGGTGCTGTCGTGCACCAGCAGGGTGGGGGCGGCGTCGTCGAGGATCATCCTGGTCCGGGCGGCCGGGGCCTGCGGGTCGAGGGGCAGGTACACCGAGCGGGTCGACAGCACCGCGAGCACCGCGGCCACCTGGGCCGGTGACCGGGCCACGGACACCCCCACGACGCGCTCCGGGCCCGCACCGGCCAACCCGGCCGCCAGCTCGTCCACCCATGCGCACAGCTCGGCGTAGCTGTAGCCGGCCTCGCCGGCCTGCACCGCGAGGGCGTCCGGGGTCGCGGTCGCCTGCCGCCGGAACCGGTCCGCGGCGGTGGCGACCAGGCCGTCCGGCGCGCCGCCGGGGCCGACCGGCGAGGCAGGCCCGGTCACGGGGTCAGAACGGCTTTCAGTACCGAGCCGTTGGCCACCGCCTCCAGCGCCTCGTCGACCCGGTCGAGGGAGAAGGCGGTGACCAGGCTGCGCAGGTCGAAGCGCTCGGCCAGCGCCGGCAGCACCCGGAGGTAGTCGACCAGGTGCGCGCCGGTGAACGCCCAGGAGCCGATCACGTCCAGTTGCCGGAAGACGATCTGATGCGGGTTGAACCAGACGTTGCCGCTGTCGGTGTACTGGCCCACGATCAGGTACGACCCGCTGCGTCGGGCCATCCGGGTGCCCTGCTCGACGGCGGCCGGCACGCCGGTGCACTCGATCACCAGGTCCGCGCCACGGCCACCGGTCTCGGCGAGCACCCCGTCCAGCGCCGCGGACACGTCGCCGGAGTCCACCACCTCCAGGCATACGTCGGCGAACCCACCGGCGTGCGCGAGCTCGAGGCGGTGCGCCGGACCGCCGACCAGGATGACCCGGCCGCCGGCCAGCCGGGCCAGCGCGGCGGCCGCCAGCCCGACCGGGCCACTGCCCTGCACGACGACGGTTTCGCCTAGCCGCACGGGCCGCCGCTCCCACAGCGCGTGCACCATCGTCGGCCCGGCGCAGGCCAGGGCCATGGCCGTGACCGGGTCGAGGTCCGGCGGCAGCTTCACGACCGTGGTCCCCGGCTCCAGCCGGATGTGTTCGGCCCAGGAGCCGGCCAGGGGTGAGGCGTCGGTGACCGGGCGGTTCACCCCGTAGGTCCGCCGGTGCTCGCACAGGGTCGGCTCGCGCAGTTGCCGGCAGCCGAAGCAACTGCCGCAGGCGATCGAGGAGGCCCACATCACCGTGTCGCCGACCGCGAGCGGGCGCCCCTCGGCGTCGCGGGTGTCCGGGTCGCCGAGTTCGTCGACGGTGCCGAGTCCCTCGTGGCCGAGCACCAGCGGGAGCGGAACGTCCAGGTGCCCGCGCACCAGGTGCAGGTCGGTCCCGCAGATCCCCCCGTAGCCGCAGGCCACCGTCAGCCCGCCGGGTTCGGCAGGTGCCAGGTCGAACTCGGCGAGCGTGGGGTTCTTCCCGAAGGCGCTCAGCACGAGCGCCCGGCTGGTCCTGGCTGGATTCGTCATGGCCGAGCAGCTCCTAGGGGCCGTGGTGTGCGGGTGCCGGCGGGGTGACGGCCGCGCTGATCGGTACGTCCGCCCCGACCTCCAGCGGGGTGATGTCCCGGCTGGCCAGGTACTCCGGACGCGGCTGCCCGGTCGGCCGGGGCGGGTTGTCGACGGCGTTGTAGGTGATGATCGCAAGGCGCCGCGAGTACGGCGACATGTTGGCGGCGGAGCCGTGCACGATCTCGGGGTGGAAGAAGATCACCGACCCGGCCGGGCCGAGCGAGCTGACCATCCCGCCCTGCTCGACGCACCTGGTCAGGTCCGCCGGGCTCAGCGCGATGTCGTCCGGGTCGAGGTGTTGCTCCGAGCGCGCGTTGGTGCTGATGTCGTCGTGGATCAGGTGGTTGGTGTGCGACCCGGGAACGAAGAAGACCGGGCCGTTGAACTGGGTGACCTCGTCCAGGAGCACCGCCACGTTGATCAGGTCCGGCTGGGCGACGTTGTCGGCCAGCCGCCAGGCCAGGAAGTCCTGGTGCCAGGACCACTTGTCGCCGGCGAAGGCGGGTTTGGCGTTCGTCTTGAGCTGGTAGACGTAGAGCGGACGCCCCAGCAACTGGCGGGCGGCGCCCAACACCCGCCGCGAACGGGTCAGCGCGTCGAACTCCGGCTGCCGCAGGTGGCTGCCGTACACGGCGCGGACCAGTTCCTCCGCGCCGCTCTCGGCGATGCGGTGCTCGCCGGGGATTTGCGCGTCGCGCTCGAAGGCGTCCTGCAGCAGCTTCACCTCCTCGGCCGAGAAGACCTCCGGAAGCATCAGCAGGCCGTCGTGGTGGTAGGTCGCGACCTGGTCGTCAGTGAGCATGGGACACCTCGGGTTGGAGCGAAGGGGGGTCAGGACCACAGCTGCAGTTCGCCGTGTCCGGTGATGCCGAGGAAGAACGAGAGGCTGACCCGCCGGCCGGAACCGGACGGCGGGGCGATGGCGTGCAGGTGCCGGGAGTCGAACAGGACGGCATCGCCCACGCACGGGTGGACCATGGCGACCGGCTCGTCGGCGACGGCGGCCGGCAGATAGCCGTAGCTGTCGCGGTGACGCTCGTCCATCGGGCGCCACCGATGCCGGTAGACCGACAGTTCGCCACCGTGTTCGGGCGTGGCGAGATACCAGTTGAGGGTGAGGAAGCTTGCCGGTGTGACGTCGAGCAGTCCCGGACTCTCCCGGGTGACCTCGTCGAAATGCAGCTTGGCGCCGTTGGCGATCTCGCGGATCATGCCCGCGAACATCGGCTGGCCGCCCGAACTCGCGTACTCCACCGGACCGCCCCAGGCGGTGCGGATCCGCGCGAGCGCGTGATCCATCGGATCGCCGCCGTGCAGCAGGGTACGGCGGACCTGCACCGCCTCGGCGGCACGTGTCCAGTACTCCTCGCCGAGCCCGTCGGCGACGTAGCAGTCGTAGGCGGCCGGACCCAGTTTTGCGATCGGCGGGTAGATGAGCTGCTCGTCGTAGGTGCCCAGCGGTGGATGCCGGTCGAGTTCCCGCATGATCGCCCGGCAGTCGTGCGGCGCGGCGAAGCCACGCACCCGGACGGCGCCGAGGACGCCGGCGCCCAGCCGCAGGATGTGCTCGCGGGTGAGCGCGTCAGTGGTCTCCACGTCGAAGAGGGTGTAGATGGGCGAGGCGTTCGCGCTGACGTCGGAGCGGGCCGTCGACCCGTCGGGTTCGGTGCGCAGGCTGGCCTTGGCAGTCATTGGAGCGACTCCTTCCGCGACGTGCTGGGGGCGGCCGGTGCGTCCGGCCGGATGGTTCGAGGGGATCGGCGGGCGGTCATCGCCGGGCCGCCCGGACTATCGCGTGGATGAGGTGGGGGCCCGGCTCGGCGAAGGCCGCGCGGAGTTGCCCGGCCAGCTGCCCCGTCGTCTCGGCCCTGGTGGCCGGCACGCCGAAACCGGTGCTGAGCGCGACGAAGTCCGGTGCCGGGTCGCGGAGCTCGAACAGCGCCGAACTCCCGGCCCCGGCGCCCAGCCGACGCCGGCTCTCCTGCCGCAGGGTCGCGTAGCCCCCGTTGTCCAGGACGACGGTGGTCACGTCGAGCCCTTCCCGGGCCTGGGTCCACAGACCGCTGGCGGTGTAGAGCGCGCTGCCGTCCGCCTCCAGGCACAGCACCGGCCGTTGCGGGCAGGCCAGCGCGGCGCCGAGAGCCGCGGGGATTCCCTGCCCGATCGCGAATCCGCGCAGGGTGAGCAGGTCGTGCGGGGCGGCGCCGGCGAGCTCGGCGGTGAGCGGGCCGCCCAGCGAGTTGGCCTCCTCGACGACGATCGCCTCGGCCGGCAGCAGTTCGGTCACCAGGCGAGCGAGCGCATCCGGGGTGAGCGGCCGGTCGTCCGGCGTGACCGGCGTGACCCGGTGGCCGGTCGATCGGGGCCGCGGCCCGGCGGCGACCGAGTCGGCAAGCCCGGTCAGGGCGGACCCGATGTCGTGGCCGTCGGCGAGCAGGTGCTGCACCGCGCAGTGCGCGGGCCAGAGCCGGCCGGGCAGGCCCGGCTCACCGAACGCGGCGACCGGGGGCTCGGCGCCGGCCAGGATCAGCAGGTCAGCGCCGGCGAGCTGGGCACGCGCCCGGGCGGCCTCGGCGCTGAGCCGGGGCAGCTGGGCCACGCCCTGGCCGCGGCGCTGCCTGGCCGGGAACGACTCGGTCAGGACGGTGCACCCGGTGGCCTGTGCGATCCGGGCGGCGGCTGCCTGCCCGGCCTCGGTGAGGGCCGCGCCGCCGACCAGGAGCACGGTGCCGGGGCGCAGCACCGCCTCGGCCATCCCGGCCCGCACCGCCGCGGACCCGGCAGTGCCGGCCGGCCGCGACCAGGCGGCGCCTGCCACCTTCGCGGCGCCTGGCAGATCGGCGGCGCCTGGCAGATCGGGGGCGCCTGGCAGATCGGCGTTGTCGGCCGAACGCGACCAGGCGACGTCGGCCGAACGCGACCAGGCGACGTCGGCCGGGACGATCAGGGTGGCTGGTCCTCGCGGTTCGGCAAGCGCCGCCTGCCAGGCTGTCGCGGCGCAGCGGGCGGTGTGGGCTACCCCGACCCAGGTCGACATGGGTCGGGCCAGCGCCGCCACGTCGGTTTCCAACGGCGCGTCGAGGGCCACATGGTCGGCGGAGCTGACGCCGACGAGCGTGAGCAGCGGCGTGCCGGCGCGGCGGGCGTTGTGCAGGTTCGCCAGGCCGTTGGCCAGGCCGGGGCCTTGGTGCAGCAGTGCCAACGCCGGCCCGGACGCCATCCGGCCGAAGCCGTCGGCTGCCCCCGTCGCGACCCCTTCGAACAGGCAGGCCACCCCGCGGATGCGCGTCGAGCGGTCCAACGCCTGCACCAGGTGCAGTTCGGAGGTGCCCGGGTTGGCGAAGCAGATCTTCGCCCCGGCCGTGCCCAGGGTGTCGAGGATCGCCTCAGCTCCGTTCACCGCGGGGCCCCCACCGTGACGGCTCGGTGCGCGGCCTCGGCCAGCAGCGGCGCCACCGCGTCGAGTTGGGCCTCCGAGCCCTGGAAGGGTGGCTCCGGACGCGGCCAGAACACGAGCAGGTCGGTGAATCCCAGCTCGCCGAACAGCCCCTGCGCGGTCGCGAAGGCATCCGCGGAGTCCAGCACCCCGCCCAACTGTGCGCCGGCGACCACGATCCGTTCCAGGTCGGCCGGATCCCTGCCCTGGGCGTGGCATGCCTCCTCGACGCGGGCGCACTGTTCACGCAGCATCGGCACGGCGCGGTCGAACCGGGTCGCCTCGAAGCGCCCGGGGATGCCGACGGTGATCCAGGACCGGGCATACCTGGCCACGACGCGCATCGTCGGACGGCCGGCGGCCGCGATCGCGAGGGGGATCGCGGGCTGTTGCCGGCAGCCAGGGTGCATGGCCGCGTCGCGAGCCGTGAAGTACCGGCCGTCGAAGGAGGTTTCGCGTTGCCGCAACAGCAGGTCGGTGAGCTCGACGAACTCCTCGAACCGCTCCGCGCGCTGGTCGGCGGACAGCGGCGCGGCACCGAAGACCTCGGTGTCGTCGCCGGCTGCCACGCCGGCGCCGAGCCCGCAGATGAACCTGCCACCTGAGACGTCGTCCAGCGTCATGGCCTCCTTGGCGAAGGTCACCGGATGCCGGATGTTGGGATTGGCCACCAGGGTGCCCAGCCTGATCCGGGAGGTCGCCATGGCGGCCGCGGTGAGGGTCGGCATCGCCGAGTACCAGGGACGGTCGCGTAGCGTCCGCCACCTCAGGTGGTCGAAGGTCCAGGCGTGGTCGAAGCCCAACTCCTCCGCCCGGCGCCACCGCCGGACTGCCGAGGACCACGGCTGGTCAGGCAGAATCACCACTCCGTGACGCATGTCTTCTCAGGCCTCCGCCCTGCCGGGGTCGTCCCGACGTCTCGCCGGTGCCGTGGGAACGGGCCGGTCACTCGCTGCGCGCGAGCATGAAGTAGTCGGGCAGGCCTGCCACGTAGTCGGCGAGTTCCGGGTCGGGTAGCCGGCGCGCGATCTCGGCCACGGTGTTCCAGAAGAACCCGATCCCGCAGTCGAAGCGGTACACCTTCTTGGCGATGACGCCGAACAGATCTGCCAGGTTGTCGCGGTCGGCGATGGTGGCCAGCGAGAGCAGGCCCTGGCGTGCCGAATCCGGAAGCGGTGGCCGGGCCAGGAGATTCTCCGGCGGAATTCCCACCGAGGGGTCCGAGCCGGCCAACACCAGCAGCGAGGTGTCCTCGGTGTCGACGAAGTCCACGATCAGGTGGCTGCGCACCGTATCCGCCAGCACCGCCGAGCTGTGCTCCCGGCTGGCATCGAGGAACCAGGACTCACCGAACCGCATCCGGTAGACCGTGTTCTCTTCCAGGAACAGGCAGTGTTCGTCGGTGACGAGTGGGACGTGCAACCGGTGCGCCGGGCGCGCCTGCCCCGTCGCGCCGGTTTCGAACTCCAGGTAGTCCCGGTGCGGGACGTGCACCATGTTCGACAGCACGGCCAGCCGCATGAAGCAGATCCGCGAGACGTCGAGATGCTGCTCCACCAACTGCATCAGGTACGGCAACCGCATGCCCCATTCGGTCGGCGCCGAGGGGAGGTCCCGGTCGTAGTGCGCGATGACCGAGTCCCCGGTCTCGCCACCGGGGGTCCAGAGCATCACCTCCTTCGACAACCGGCCGGCCACGAACTCCGGGTAGGACTCGGTGAAGGTGAAGGACCGGGTCAGTTCCATCTCGGCAGCGAGCTTGTCGGCATCGATCTCCCAGGTGCCGATCCGGTGAGTGCGCATGGCGTACCCCTTCGGTGCAGCCGGGTGGGTCCGGAGATGCGCAGACACTTTCCGGATCCACTTCCGGTGGTTCTGGACGCCGGCGGAGCGGGAGGCCCACCGAGCCGTCACGGCCGCGCTCTCTCGGCGCCGGCCACGACCTGAACTTACTGGACTAACGTAACAAATACCCTTTCCAGGGTCAATATACTTATAGTCCGATTTAATCCAGTAAGACCGTTGTCGCGATGCGGCGCGTCAGCCCCGGGCGCGCAGTTCCAGGGTGCAGCACTTGACGCCGCCACCGGCCTTGATCAGTTCGCTCACGTCCAGGCCGATCGGCTCGAAGCCACGATCGCCCAGTTCGCGGATGAGCCCGGTGGCCGCCGCGTTGAGCACGACGTGCCGCCCGTCGGACTGGGCGTTGAGGCCGAAGGCCATCGCATCCTGCCGGCCGGCGAGGACGGCCTGCGGGAACATCTCGCGCAGCACCGCGCGACTCTCCGGCGTGAACGCCTCGGGGTAGTACATGATCTCGCGCTCGGACAACAGTGCGAGGGCGGTGTCGAGGTGGTAGAAGTGCGGATCGACCAGGTCGAGGCTCACCACGGGCAGGCCGAGGAACTCCGCCGCCTCGGCGTGCGATCGCCGATCACTGCGAAAGCCAGTACCGGCCAGGATGTGCCCGTCGGCCACGAGGAAATCGCCCTCGCCCTCATTGACGTGCTCGGGACTGCGGACGTCGCGATAGCCGTTGTCGGTGAACCACCGCAGGTACGCCGGCCCCTCGGCGGCGCGCTGCGGGTGCCGGAACCGGGCGCCCAGTACCCGGCCGTCCACGACGGTCGCGCCGTTGGCGGCGAACACCATGTCCGGCAGCCCGGGTACCGGCTCGATCTCCTCGACGGTGTGTCCGAGGCTGCGGAACACATCGCGCAGCGCCGTCCACTGGGCCAGGGCGCGGCAGGCGTCGGTCGGCTGGCTCGGATCCATCCACGGGTTGATGGAGTAGCGCACCGCGAAGAACCGCGGCGGGCACATCAGGAATCGGCGGGTGCCGGCCGATCGCGCAGGCCGCCCGGCGGTCGAGCCGGACGGTTGCGGAGTCGGCGTGGCGGCGATGGTAGGCGACATGGCGATTCCCCCAGAAGCCAGCGAGTGATCCGGAACGTGCTCCACCTCGGGACCACCTGCTCCGACGATCACCGGAAACAACAGATATCAGTAATTTAGGACTTATAACTCAAATAGGGAAGCTGTTCGGATCGCCGGTCGAACGGCGCAGCCGCCGGCGGTCCGCCGCAGGGGGCGCGTCCCGCCGTCGAGATCGCCGGTAGCCTGCCGAGAAACACCGCTACCGGCAGCTGCGACTGCTATGACTCGATGCAGACCCGGAGGTTCGACGTGACGATCAGCGTCCCGAGATTGCACACCGCCGCCGGAGCCGTCCGGTGACCGGTGCGCAATCGCCCGGTGATGCTCGGCTGACCCTGTGGCTGCGTGCCGAGTCCCGGTCCGACGAGCGCCGCACCCCGCTGGTGCCGGCCGACGTCGCCACCCTGCTGGCGGCGGGCATCGAGGTGGTGGTGGAGGAATCGGCGCACCGGGTCTTCGCCGACGCCGAGTACGCCGCGGTCGGCGCCCGGCTGGCCGGCACCGGCAGCTGGCCCGACGCGCCGGAGACAGCGGTGGTGCTCGGCCTCAAGGAGCTGCCGCCCGAACCGCACGCCCTGCGGCACCGGCACGTCTTCTTCGGCCACGCCTACAAGAACCAGCCCGGCGCCCGGCTGCTGCTGGACCGCTTCGCCGCCGGTGGCGGTGCGCTGCTGGACCTGGAGTACCTCACCGACGATGCCGGCCGCCGGCTGGCCGCCTTCGGGTACTGGGCCGGTTACGTCGGTGCGGCACTGGCGGTGCTGCAGCACGCCGGGACGCTCGACCCGCCGCTGCGACCGGGCACCCGCGAGCAGCTGGACCGGCGACTTGCCGAGGTGACCGCCGGCCAGCCCCGGGTGCTGGTGCTGGGCGCCCTGGGCCGGTCGGGGACCGGAGCCCGGGACGCGCTGCAGGCCGCCGGCCTGCCGGCGACCGGCTGGGACGTGGCCGAGACCCGCAACCTGGACCGGGCCGCGATGCTGGACCACGACGTGCTGGTCAACACCGTGCTGACCAACCAGCCGTCCCGGCCGTACCTGACGGTCGAGGATCTGGCGCAGCCGCACCGGCTGGAGGTGCTCTGCGACGTCACCAACGACGTCGGCTCGCCGTACAACCTGTTCCCGCTCTACACCGAGACGACCAGCTGGCAGCAGCCGGTGCTGCAGGTGCCGGGCGGGCTGGCGTTGATCGCGATCGACAACCTGCCGTCCCTGCTGCCACGCGAGGCCAGCCTCAGCTTCTCCGGCGAGTTGGTCGGTGCGCTGGACGGCCTGCGCACCGGCTCAGCCCCCTGGCGCCGCTGCCAGGCCCTCTTCGACCAGCACGCGGCGGGCAACGGCTGAACCAGCGGCTCGGGAGCGCGTTTTCTATTGACCGGTGACGGTATGCCGGGTTAGCTAACCGCACCCTTCCCACCCCGCTACTTCGGAGTTGCCCGATGAGTTTCCTCCCCCGCACGCCCCGGCGGCCGTTCCGGCTGCTGGCCGCCGCCGCCACCGCGGTCGCGGCGACCGCCCTGACCATCTCGACCGCCGCCGCGGCACCGGCCCCCACCGTAACCGCCGCCCCGGCCAGCTCGAACAAGCCCGTCCAGCAGCTGCAGGCCGTCGGCCTGGCCTCCACCATCGCGCTGAGCAACTGCTCGGCCAGCCTGGTGCGCTACCCGTCGTCGGTGGACTCCGACCGGGCGATGATGCTCACCAACGGGCACTGCTACGAGGGCGGCTTCCTCGCCGCCGGCCAGGTGCTGGTCAACCGGGCCAGCAGCCGCACCGGCAAGCTGCTCAACGCCAGCGGCACGGCGGTGGCCACCGTCAAGGCCGACCTGGTGCTCTACGCCACCATGACCGGCACCGACGTCACGCTGTACCGGCTGAACAAGACCTTCGCCCAGATCCGCAGCACCAGCGGCGGCCTGAACGCGCTGACCATCTCCTCGACCCACCCGGTCGACGGGCACGCGACCTCGATCCCGTCCGGCTACTGGAAGACCACCTACTCCTGCGCGATCAACGGTTTCGTCGGCACGCTGCGCGAGGGCGACTGGACCTGGCACGACTCGATCCGCTACCTGTACCCGAAGTCCACCTGCCAGACCATCGGCGGCACCTCCGGCTCGCCGATCATCGACAACGCCAGCCTGCAGATCGTCGGCATCAACAACACCCTCAACGAGCAGGGCCAGGCGTGCACCCTGGACAACCCCTGCGAGGTCAACCCGGACGGCAGCCTGACCTACACCCAGGGCCAGAACTACGGCCAGGAGACCTACTGGTTCACCACCTGCCTGACCTCGACCAGGACCATCGACCTGAACAAGACCGGCTGCCTGCTCACCAAGCCGTAGCGCCGGCCGGCGGCGCGGCCGGGTGACCGCCCGGCCGCGCCGCCTGCTGTCCCGACACCGACCGCCGCGGGCGCGCCGACCACGATGGGTCCGGCACGCCCGCGGTGGTCGGTGCTGCCAGGTCGGTTTGGAAACTCGGTCACCATGTGTCTGCAAGGCGGCATATTAACGGGGGATGAGCTGACACCCCCGTCGTGCGGGCACCCGTCCCGTGCGGCACGATCGCGGTGGTCAGCACACCGCAGACCAGCCCAAGGTAGGCCCAAGGCACACCCACCCACCCACGTCCGGAGCTAGTTCATGCCCTTCTCCTCATGCACCAGCCGGCGTTCGATCCGGCTGATGGCCGCCGCCGCCACCGCGGTTGCCGCCACCGCCCTGACCATCTCCTCCGCCGTCGCGGCCCCGGCCCCGAAGGCCAGCGCGCCGCCGGTGGCCGCCTCGCACGGCAACGCCCACCACCCCAAGCAGCACGGCCACGGCGTCAGCCTCGCCTCGACCATCACGCTGATCGGGGCCGACGACTGCTCGGCCGCCCTGGTCCGCTACCCCACGTCCCGCAACAAGGACCAGGCACTGATGCTGACCAACGGCCACTGCTGGGAGGAGGTCTTCATCATGCCGGGCGTGGTGCTGACCGACCTGCCCAGCGACCGGCCCGGTGACCTGCTCGACGCCCAGGGCAACACGGTGGCCCAGGTGCACACCGACCGGCTGCTCTACGCCACCATGACCGGCACCGACATCGCGCTGTACCGGCTGACCCAGACCTACGACCAGATCAAGCGCGCCACCGGCCTCAAGGCGATGACCATCTCCGCGCAGCACCCGGTCAGCGGCCGCGCGCTGTCCATCCCGTCCGGATATGCCAAGACCGTCTACAGCTGCCGGCTGCACGGGTTCGCCGCCCAGGTGAACGAGGCCATCTGGACCTGGCACGACTCGATCCGCTACGACCCGACCGCCAACTGCCAGCTGGTCGGCGGCACCTCCGGCTCGCCGATCGTCGACAACAAGACCGGCAAGATCGTCGGCATCAACAACACCGCAAACGTCGACGGCCTGGCCTGCGAGCTGAACAACCCGTGCGAGGTCCAGCCGGACGGCAGCACCAAGGTCTACCAGGGCGAGGGCTACGGCCAGGAGACGTACTGGATCACCACCTGCCTGCGGCACAACACGATCGACCTGAACAAGCACGGCTGCCTGCTGCCCAAGCCGCAGGCCTCAACCTGATCGAGGGCGCCAGCCGGGCGGCGGGTCCTCACCGACCCGCCCGTCCACAGCCTCGCGCAGCAGGTCGGCCTGTCCGGTGTGCCGCCCGTACTCCTCGATCAGGTCGCACACCACCCGGCGCAGGCTGGCGTGGCGGCCGTCGGACCAGGCCAGGTGCACCGGTTGGTCCAGGCCGCCATCGGCCAGGGCAGCCTGCAGGATGAGACGGGACCGCTCGACGGCGGCGTCCCAGAGCGCGTACAGCTGCTCCGGGGCGTCGCCGGCGGCCGAGTCGAACTCCCAGTCCGGCTCGGCCTTCCAGTCCACCGCGTTCCACGGCGGCCCCAGCGGCGTGCCGCTGAGCTTGCGTCCGAAGCTCTCCTCCTCCACGTAGGTCAGGTGCTTGAGCAGGCCGCCCAGGGTCAGCGACGAGGCACCGATCCGGACCCGCAACCCGGCCGAGTCCAGGTCGTCGGCCTTCCAGCGGAACGTGGCACGCAACCGCTCCAGCGCGCCCACCAGGTGCTCGGCCTCGGTGCCGGCCAGCGGCGGCTCCCACGGGGTATCGCTAGTCGTCATGGGGCCAGGCTAGGTGGTTGTGCCCCGCCGGGCCGTCCAGCCCGGCCCGGCACCGCGCGGGTGGCGGCGATACCTTGCCAGGCATGGACTTCCTGCTGGAGCGGATGACCCGCCAGGGCCTGTCCCGGCGGGGCACCGGCACCGCCGCCGCGGTCGCGACCGCCGCCATGGGACTGCAGGCGCAGGATGCCGCGGCGGCCCGGCTGGGCGTCCGGGCCCGCAGCAGCGGCCCGGACGAGGCAGCCGTTGTCGAGGCGGTGGACGCCGAGCGCAGCGTGGCCCGGCCCTGGCTGATGCGGGCCACCGTCCACCTGGTCGCCGCCGAGGATGTCCGGTGGCTGGTCGCCCTGTTCGGCCCGATGATCGAACGCCGGTTCGCGGGAGCCCGGTGGCGGCAGCTGGGCATCGACGCCGCCCTGATCGACCGGGCCATCCCGCTGACCCGCGAGCTGCTCGCCGGCCGCCAGCTGACCCGCCACGAGATCGCCGCGGAACTGGCCGAGCGCGGCGTCCGGCCGGCCGAGGACCCGCAGGCCGCCACCCACCTGCTGCTGGCGTTGAGCTGCCGCGGGATCACCTGCCGGGCGCGGGACTCCGGCCGCGACTCGACGTTCGCCCTGCTGGAGGAGTGGGTGCCGGCCGCGCCGGCGCCCGCCGACCCGGTGGCCGAGCTGGCCCGCCGGTACTTCCGCGCGTTCGGGCCGGCCACCGCCGCGGACTTCACCACCTTCTCGGGCCTGCCGTCCGGCGCGGCGATCAGGGCCATCTCCGACGAGCTGACCGAGGTCGCGTTCGACGGCCGCCGCGGCTGGACGCTCGGTGCGGTGGAACCGGTGCCCGGCCTGCGGCTGCTGCCGATGTTCGACAACTACCTGATCGGCTACCGCGACCGCACCGGCATGCTCGACCCGGCCCGCTACGACCAGGTCTACGTCGGCGGCATCATCAAGGCCACCGTGGTCCGCGACGGCCGGGTGATCGGCGGCTGGCGGTTGCACCGGTCCGGCCGGTCGGCCACCGCCCGTATCACGCCATTCCAGCGATTCACCCGGCCCGATCAGCGGGAACTCGAACGCGAGCACGCCGACCTGGAGCGGTTCCTCGGCCGTCCGGTCGGCCTGGCGATCGAGGGCTAGCACCGGTCGTCGCAGCCGATGCCGCGCGGGCAAGGCTGTGCGGCTTGCCAGCTCCGGGGTGAGGCCCATACTGGGCGTACGGGATGGGAGGCCGACATGTTCTGGTGGCTGATGCTGCTCGGAGTGGTCGTGGTGATCTTCCTGCTGTGGCGGTTGGCCAAGCGCGTCGATGACGTCGAGGGCGACTCGGCCTACCTCTACGAGAACGTGCAGGGGCCCGGGTACGGCTCCAAGTTCCTCAACATCCTGCGCGGACGCGACCGCGACTGACCGCCGTAACGGCTGATTTTCAGCTGTTACGTAGCGGCTGCTTTACATTTCCCGGCATCTGGGGTGGGATTCGAGCCGCGGCGCAGTCACGGGGCGCGTCGCGATCGTCGAGCCCGTCGGGCCACCCAGAGATCAGGTCAGGTATGCGTCTATGACTGTGCCCGGAATGTCCTTCCCGTTGTCCGGCATCGTGGCAGAGACCATCACCAGGTTGGGCCTGACCGATCGCCAGGTGAGCGAGGAAGGCTTCTGGTGTCACGTCAGCGGCGCCGCCCCGGTGGAGCGGGTGCAGGGCTGGAAGCTGCACCTGTCGGCCACCCCGCTGTCCGCCCCAGTCGTCCTGCACGCCGCCAGCCGGGTGCTGCTGGCCCACGGCTGCCCGTTCAAGTTCGCCAAGGACGTCGACCGGGTCACCGAGCTGACCTCGGTGCGCTACGACCGGGCCCAGGCCGGCAAGTTCCTGACCGCCTACCCAGCCGATGACGAGCAGTTCCACCGGCTGGCGGCCGAGCTGTGCGACGCGACCGTGGGGATGCCCGGCCCCAAGATCCTCTCCGACCGGCAGTACCGGCCCGGCAGCATCGTGCAGTACCGGTTCGGCGCCTTCCGCGGCGTGCCGGTGCTGACCAACGACGGCTCCTTCGAGGCACGGCTGCAGGACCCGGACGGACGGACGGTGGCCGACCAGCGCAAGCCGTGGTTCACCCCGCCCGCCTGGGTGCGACCGCTGTCGCACCCGGCCTCGCCGGCGGTCAGTCCGGCCGCAGCTGCCGCGACAACCAAGCCGGCCACCGCCGGCACGCCCGCCGGGCCGACCCAACCGGCCAAGCCGGCCAGGCCGACCCTGGCGGACGGCCGGTTCGAGGTGCTGCGGGCGCTGCGGCACTCGGCGCGCGGCGGGGTGTACCAGGCCACCGACACCAAGACCGGCTACCCGGTGCTGATCAAGGAGGCCCGGGCGCACATCGGCTCCGACCGCCGGGGCCTGGACAGCCGGGCGCTGCTGGCCTACGAGGCCAAGGTGCTGGCCGAACTCGCCCCGCTGACCCCGGCCCTGGTGAGCCTGTTCGACGTGGACGACCACACCTTCCTGGCCGAGCAGTTCATCGAGGGGCGCTCGCTGTCGCACACCATCGCCGAGGCGGCCGGTGCCGGTCCACAGGGTGTGCCGGACGCCGCGCCGCTGGCGCTGCGGCTGGTCCGGCTGGTGGCGGCCGTGCACGAGCGGGGCTGGGTGCTGCGCGACCTGAACAGCAACAACGTGATGGTCACCCCGGACCGTGACCTGGTCCTGATCGACACCGAGCACGCGACCCGTCCCGGCGACGTGATCGGGCGGGTCTACACCCCGGGGTTCGTCGCCCCCGAGACGCTGCACCTGCCGGCGTTCGGCCCGGCCCCGGAGCCGGCGACGGACCGGTTCGCGCTCGGGGCGATGCTGGTGCACCTGGCGCTCGGCATGCCGCCGGCCTTCCTCGCCGACAGCGCCGATTCGGTCGCCCGCCGCACGCTGTCCGACCGGATCGTCGCCCTGCTGGCGCTGGCCGAGGCCGACCGTCCGCTGATCCGGCAGTGGTGGCCGGTGCTGACCGGGCTGTGCGAGGCCGACCCGGAGCGGCGCTGGACGCTGGCGCAGGCGGCCGACTTCCTGCAGGACCAGCACCGCTCGCCGGCCGCCGGTGCGCCTGCATCGCTCCGGCAGTGCCGGTATGCCGGCAGTGCCGCAGGCCGGCAGTGCCTACCGTGCACCAGGTCATCGAGGACGGCCTGGCCGAGTTGGCCGCTTCCATCCATCCGGAGGCCGACTGGCTCTGGGAGGCCGACGGCTTCGGCGGCGGCACCGATCCGTTGAACGTGCAGTACGGCGCGGCCGGGGTGCTGGCCGTGCTGACCCGCGCGGCCGAGCACGGTCACGCGGGGGCGGCCGGCCTGCTGCCGGTGGTGACCGGCTGGATGGCCGAACGGCTCGACCGGGTGCCCCGGCTGCTGCCCGGGCTGTACTTCGGCCGGGCCGGCACCGCCTGGGCGCTGCGCGCGGCGGCCGGGACGCTGCGCGACACCGAGCTGGCCGGCCGGGCCGAGGAGTTCGGGCTGCGGTTGCCGGTGCGCTGGCCCAACCCCGACATCTGCCACGGCGTGGCGGGCAACGGGCTGGCCCAGCTCGAGCTGTGGCAGCTGACCGGGCGGGCCGAGTTCCTCGACCGGGCCCGGCAGTGTGCCGACGGCCTGGCCGAGGCTGCCCGCCACACCGAGGACGGGGTGTTCTGGCCGATCCCGGACGACTTCGACTCGACGCTGGCCGGCAGCTGGCACTTCGGTTTCGCGCACGGCGTGGCCGGGGTCGGTGCCTTCCTGCTGGCCGCCGGGCAGGCCTGCGACGAACCCCGCTACCGCGAGCTGGCCGACGCCGCCGGGCGGACCCTGGCCGCGGCGGCCGACCGCAACGAGCGCACCGGCGCGCTGACCTGGCGCACCGACCGCAACCAGCCGGTCAGCAGCAAGGACATGTTGCTGCACTGGTGCAACGGGGCGTCCGGGGTCGGCACCTTCCTGGTCCGGCTGGCCGCCGCCCGGCGACCCGCGGCCGAGCAGTGCTGGGACCTGGTGCACGGCGCGGCGCTGGCGGTGCACCAGGCGCGCTTCCTGCCGTCCCCGGTGGCCTGCCACGGGCTGGCCGGCAACGGCCAGTTCCTGCTGGACGCGGCAGTGGCCGCCGCACAGGTCGGCAACCCGCACGCCGCCGACTACCGCCGCTGGGCCGAGGACCTGGCCGCGGCCATCGTGGCCCGTGCCGCCCTGATCGACGGCCGGCTGGTGGTGCCGGACGAGACCGGCCTGCGGGTCAGCGCCGGGTATGGCACCGGGATGGCGGGCACCCTGGACTTCCTGCTGCGGATGAGCCAGGGCGGCCCGCGGTCCTGGATGGTCTCCGTCGAACGTGCGGCCGGGTGAGCGCACCCGAGCACGTGCTGCACCGGATCAACCTGCGGTTCTCGGCCAGTGGCCGGTACTCCACCAGCGTGGTCGCCGACGCGTCCGGCCGGTATGCCCTGCAGGCCTGGGAGCTGGGAGCGGCCGGACCGCGGCACCGGTTCACCGTCGACGTGCCGGACCTGATCTCGAACTCAGGGCTCGCCCTGGACGACGGCCGCACGGTGCTGGTCGAACACGGCGCCGACGCGCACCGGCTGACCGTCCTGGACGCGGCCGGAGCCGCCGGCGCGTCGCTGCGGGTGCCGCCGTACCGGCTGCTGGCGCCGCCGGCCGGCAGCAGCGCGCTGGCGATCGGGCTGCGCCACCAGGACTCCCGCAGCCTGGTCGTGCTGGTGAACCCGGACGGCGTGACCGAACTGGCCGCCGTCGAGGGCCCGCCGGTGCATGCCTGGCCGGTCGGCGAGTGCTCGATGGTGCTGGCCGGCGCGTCCGGATCGGCCCACCTGCTGGACCTGCGGACCGGCCGGTTGGACCGGCTGTCCAGCGAGCTGGTGCCGGACGGCACCGTGCTGATCGCGGCCAACGCCGGCGGGTTCCTGCTGGCCGGGCAAGGAGATTCACGGCTGTTCCTCGGATCCCTCGACGGCGCGCTCCGACCGCTGCCGCTGCCCGACGCGCCCGGCCGGGCCACCCCGGTCGCCCTCGATCCGGCGGGACGCGAGGTGGCCCTGGTGGTGGAGCGCGGCGCGGCCGGCTCGCTGCTGCTGGCCGGTGCCGACGGCAGCCGGCCGATCCGGACAGGCCTGGCCAGCCTGAGTCCGGCCGCCGCCTGGACCGAGCACGGGCTGTGGGGCACCGGCAGCAGCCCGGACCGGCCACCCGGCTACTACTGGCTGCCCGCGCAGGGTGCGTCGATGCGCTGGTCGACGCCTGCCGAGGCCGGCCCACCGGCCCGGTTGGTGAGCGTGCCCGGCGCGGCCGGCGACCTGGAGGCCGTCGCCTACGGCCCGGACTGGCGCGGCGCCGAGCACGTCGTGCTGGCCCTGCACGGCGGCCCGCGCGAGCACTGGCGGGCCGGCTACGAGCCGGTCCTGCGGCTGCTCGCGGCCACCGGTGCCTGCGTGCTGGCGGTCAACCAGCGCGGCAGTACCGGCTACGGCAGCGAGTTCGAGCTGGCGATCAGGGGTTGCTGGGGCGGTCCGGACCTCGCCGATATCCGCGCGGTGGCGGCCTGGCTGCGCCGCTGCGGCGCCGCTCGTCCCACCCTGTGGGGCACCAGCTACGGCGCGTACCTGGCGCTGCTCGCCGCGGCGGCCGAACCGGACGGCTGGGCCGGCTGCGTCGCGATCGCTCCGTTCGTCTCGGCACCGAGCCTGGATGCGGTGGCCGGCCCGCGGGTCCGGGCCCTGATCGCCCGGTTGGACGGCTGCCGCCCGGTCACCGACGAGCTGGGCGAGCGGGACCTGGTGCGGCTGGCCGGACGGATCCGGTGCCCGACGCTGATCGCGCACGGCGCGCTGGACCGGACCGTCCCGGTCGAACAGTCGCGCGCGATCGTATCGGCCATGAGGGGTGAGCCAGGCCGGAGCCGGGCTGCGCTACCTGGAGTTCGCCGACCGGGACCACGCCGTGCTGCGGCCGACCCCCGGCGATCCGGTGCTGGCCGCCGGGCTCGACCTGCTCCCCAACCGGCTGGCCCGGTCCGGATGACCTTTCCCGCCCGGGTGAAACCCTGCCACACCGACAAGGAGGTGAACCCATTGGAGATCAACCTGGAACTGCTGCAGCAGCTGCCGGCGGAGGAGCAGGCCGAGGACGGCCTGTGCACTCTGACCTGCACCTACAGCTGCATGCACACCGGCCCCATCATGCCCTGCGATGTCACCGGCTTCATCCGCTGACCGATGCACGTAGGACCCGACCCACCCCGGAAAGGAGGTGAACCATTATGGAGTCCGCCACCCTCGAGCGGCTTCAGCAGCTGCCCGCGGAGGAGGAGGCATTGCACATGCAGTGCGCCCTGACCTGCACCTACAGCTGCTGGGCCACCGCTCCCGCCGAGCCGTGCGACGTCACCGGCTTCATCCGCTGACCGAGAGCGGGCCATCGCTCATCACACACCTGCGCGGAGGAGGTGAAATCCATTGGAGATCAACCTGGAACTGCTGCAGCAGCTGCCGGCGGAGGACGAGGCCGAGGACGGCCTGTGCACCGTGACCTGCTTCGTCAGTTGCCTGTCCACCAGCAACCACACCATCATCTGCAACGTCACGGCCACCTTCACCTGAGGACGGTGACGATGTAGGCCGGCAGGGCTTCGTTCCGCTGGCCTGGCCGTGCCACCCGGCCGGCCGGGCCAGCGGGCGACGAACCGCCGGCGGCAGCGCCGCCCGGCGGCTCAGGAAAGCACCGGCTCAGGAAAGCACCGGATCAGGAAAGCACCGGGTACAGCCAGTTGCGGGTGTCCGGGACGCGGCCGGACTGCACGTCCAGCAGGTGCTGGCGGATCGCCAGCGTGACCTTGCCCGGCCGCCCGTCGCCGGCGGTGTGGGCGAAGCCGTCGCCCTTGAACCCGACGATCGGGGTGATCACGGCGGCGGTGCCGGCGGCGAACATCTCGGTGACCGAGCCGTTGTCGCACGCCTCGCGCAGGTCGGCCAGCCGCACCGGGCGCTCGACCGGCTTGAGGTCGTGTTCGTCGGCCAGTTCCAGCACGCTGTCGCGGGTGACGCCCTCCAGGATGGTGCCCAGGCCCGGGGTGACCAGCTCACCGTCGGCGGTCACCAGGAAGAGGTTCATGGTGCCCGACTCCTCCAGGTGACGCTCGGCGTCGCCGCTGAGGTAGAGCACCTGCTCGCAGCCGTTCTGCTGCGCCTCCACCTGGGCGGCCAGCCCGCCGGCGTAGTTGCCGCCGCACTTGGCCGCCCCGGTGCCACCCGGTGCCGCCCGGGTGAACCGCTCGCTGACCCAGAGCGTGACCCCGTCGAGGCCGGAGGAGAAGTAGGACCCGGCCGGTGAGGCGATCACCCCGTAGTCGACCCGGACCGCCGGCCGCACTCCGAGGAAGGCCTCCGAGCCGAACATGTACGGCCGCAGGTACAGGCTGCGCTCGCCGTCGTGCGGCGGCACCCAGTCGGAGTCGGTACGCACCAGCGACACCAGGCTGTCGAGGAAGGCCTCCTCCGGCAGCACCGGCAGCGCCAGCCGGCGCGCGGAGCGTGCGAACCGGCGGGCGTTCAGCTCGGGCCGGAACAGCCAGATGCTGCCGTCGGCGTGCCGCATCGCCTTGAGGCCCTCGAAGATCTCCTGCGCGTAGTGCAACACCGCCGCCGCCGGGTGCAGCGAGTACGGTTCGAGCGCCTTGATCTGGTGGTCGTGCCAGCCGGAGTCCAGGGTCCAGCTGGCCGAGGCCATGTGGTCGGTGAAGTAACGACCGAAACCGGGATCGGACAGGATCCGCGCCCGGTCCTGTTCCGGAACCGGGCGCTGCGATGGGTGGACGTGGAATCCGTTCATAACCAGCCTCTTCTCCCCGATGGTCGTCCCGGTGCGCGGGACACCGTCACCCAATTCTGCCTCTCCGGGCCGGTGGCGCTCCGGGCAGCCGTCCAGGGATCAGCTGAGCGGTCGCAGCAGCACCCACATCAGCGCGGCCATCCCCGCGGAGGCCGGCAGGGTCAGCACCCAGGCGCCGACGATGTTTCCCGCCACCCCCCAGCGCACCGCGGACAGCCGGCGGGTGGCGCCGGCGCCCATGATCGAGGTGCTGATGACGTGGGTGGTCGAGATCGGCAACCCGAACTGGGCGGCGCTGAACAGCACCCCGCTGGCCACCGTCTGGGCGGCGAAGCCGCTCACCGGGCTGAGCGAGTAGATCCGCCGCCCGACCGTGCGCATGATCCGCCAGCCGCCGGAGTAGGTGCCGGCCGAGATCGCCGCGGCCGCCGACAGGATCACCCAGGTGGGGATCGGGGCGCCCTTGTGCAGATGGCCGGACACCACCAGGGTCAGTGCGATCACCCCCATGGTCTTCTGGGCGTCCTGGCTGCCGTGGCCGAAGGCCATCGCCGCGGCGCTGAGCACCTGCGCCCACCGGAACCGGCGCTGGGTGCGGTGGTAGTTGGTCCGGCGGAACAGCCACAGCAGCGCGAGCATGAACAGGTAGCCCAGCACCAGGCCGATCAGCGGTGAGGCCACCATCGGCACCACCACCTTGTGGAGCAGGTTGGACCAGCGCACCGTCTCCGAGCCGGCCAGCGCGGCGCCGATCAGGCCGCCGATCAGGGCATGCGAGGACGACGACGGCAGGCCCAGCCACCAGGTACCCAGGTTCCAGGCGATCGCGCCGAGCAACCCGGCCAGCACGATGATCAGCCCGTCCCGGCCGGACGGTGCGCCGATGATGCCGGAGCCGACGGTCGCCGCCACCTTCGTCGATATCAGGGCGCCGAGCACGTTGGCCACCGCCGCCATCGCCAGCGCGACCCGGGGCGTCAGGGCCCGGGTCGAGACCGAGGTGGCGATCGCGTTCGCCGAGTCGTGGAAGCCGTTGGTGAAGTCGAAGGCCAGCGCGACGACGACGATCACCACCGCGAGCGCTGTCGGGCTCACCTCATCGACCGCCCGCCGGGAACGCGCCGCCGTGCCCGGCCCGCGCTCGCCGCCGCGGGCGGGCCGGCGCCGCCACCGCGGTCACGACTCCTTCACAGCGATCGTCTCCACCGCATGCGCGACATGTTCCAGGGCGTCGGTGGCCTCTTCGAGCAGGTCGGCCACCTGGCGCAGCTTGAGCACCTGCATCGTCTTGTAGCCGCCGCCGAACAGCCGGGACAGCAGCTGCCGGTGCACCTGGTCGGCCTCGTTCTCCAGCTCGTTGACCTTGATCCAGTACGGCTCCAGGTCCTGCAGGGTCGACAGCCGCCCCATCGCGTCGGCGGTCTGGACGGCGGCCTGCTGCACCAGCCGGATCTGGTCGAGCATCAGGGCGGGCAACTCACCGACGTCGGCGAGCACGACGAAGTCGGTGGCCTCGTCCATGGCGTCGACAACGTCGTCCAGGGCACCGGCCAGCCGGTAGATGTCCTCGCGGTCGAACGGTGTCACGAAGCTCTTGTTGAGCTGCCGCAGGATGCGGTGGGTGACGGCGTCGCCGGCATGCTCGAGCTCGCGCATCGCCGCGGCGATCGCCGGCCGGTCGGCATCGGGGTCGCACAACCGGGCCAGCACGTCGGAGGAGGCGGCGACGTTGCGACCGCCCTCGGCCAGCAGGTCGTAGAACACGGTGTCCCTGGGAGTGAACCGTCCCACCATTGCCGCCCTCGGATCGTCGGCCGGCAGCGCCCCCGCCAGCCGGGTCGTGCCGACAGTAGCGGGTCACCGTCGGACGGCGGCCGAGCCTCGGCCGTGCGGCACCGAGGCCGCTCCGGCACATTTGCGCTCCCGGCGGCCCGGCGGCACTGTCTACACTCGGCCGGAGGCTGTGTCCCACGCGGACCGGCAGGACCGACGAACCGGAGTAGATGGGTTGCAGGTGGCGGAGTCAGCGGGAACGGGCGAGACGGCCAAGCTGCTCGCGGTCAGCGACCTGCACATGGGCTACGCCGACAACCGCAAGGTGGTGGACCGCCTGCAGCCGACCACCGACCGGGACTGGTTGCTGGTGGCCGGTGACGTCGGTGAGGTGGCCGAGCAGATCGGCAGCACCCTGGCGGTGCTGCGCAGCCGCTTCGACACGGTGATCTGGGTACCCGGCAACCACGAGCTGTGGTCGCACCAGTCCGACCCGGTGCAGCTGCGCGGCGACTACCGCTACCGGCACCTGGTGGGGATCTGCCGGGACCTGGGCGTGCTCACCCCGGAGGACCCCTACCCGGTCTGGACCGGTCCCGGCGGCCCGGTCACGGTGGCGCCGCTGTTCCTGCTCTACGACTACAGCTTCCGCCCGCCCGGCACCCGGACCCAGGAGGAGGCGCTGGAGGCGGCCTACCGCAGCGGCATCGTGTGCACCGACGAGCAGTTCCTGCACCCGGACCCCTACCCCAGCCGGGAGGCCTGGTGCCGAGCTCGGGTGGAGTACACCATGCGCCGGCTGGACGCCCGCGATCCCGCCATCCCGACGGTGCTGGTCAACCACTACCCGCTGACCCGGCAGCCCACCCTGGTGCTGCGCTACCCCGAGTTCGCGCAGTGGTGCGGCACCGAACTCACCGCCGACTGGCACCGGCGCTACGCGGCCGACGCGGTGGTCTACGGCCACCTGCACATCCCGCGCACCACCTTCGAGGACGGCACCCGGTTCGAGGAGGTCTCGCTGGGCTACCCGCGGGAGTGGCGCAGCCGCACCCAGCCCAAGCAGTGGCCGCGCCAGATCCTGCCCGCGCCGGCGTGATCGCCCGCCTGCTGCCGGACTGGGTACGGGCCGTCGACACCACCACCGACGCCTCGGAGGACTCGCTGTGGCCGGCCGAGCGGGCCGTGCTCGAGCGGGCGGTGCCCAAGCGCCGGATCGAGGCCGCCACCGTCCGGGTCTGCGCCCGGGCCGCACTCGCCCAGCTCGGCGTGCCGCCCGCTGCGATCCTGCCCGGCCAGCGCGGGGCGCCGGGGTGGCCGGCGGGCATCGTCGGCAGCATGACCCACTGCACGGGCTACCGCGGGGCGGCCGTCGCCCGGCGCGAGCAGGCGGCCAGCATCGGCATCGACGCCGAGCCGCACGGGCCGCTGCCGGACGGGGTGTTGGGCGCGATCGCCCGGCCCGAGGAACACCAACAGCTGGCCGAACTCGCCGCCGGCCAGCCGGCGGTGCACTGGGACCGGTTGCTGTTCAGCATGAAGGAATCGGTCTACAAGGCCTGGTTCCCGCTCACCGAGCGGTGGCTGGACTTCGACGAGGCCAGCATCGCGATGGACCCGCGGGCGGGCACCTTCACCGCGGTGCTGCAGGTGCCGGGTCCGGTGCTCGACGGGCGGGAACTGACCGGCTTCACCGGCCGGTTCGCCACGTCTGACACCCTGGTGCTCACGGCGATCGTGGTGCCGGCCGCCGGCTGAGCCGGCCGGCGTCGGTCTGTGGGGGTAGCGGTGCGCAACTGGGCGGGCAACGTCGACTTCGCCGCGGCCCGGTTCAGCCGCCCCGGCTCGGTCGACGAGCTGTGCGGGCTGGTCGCCGGCAGCGAGCGGGTGCGGGCGCTGGGCACCGGCCACTCGTTCAACCGGATCGCCGACACCACCGGGGTGCTGGTCTCGCTGGCCGGCCTGCCGCCCGTCGCCGAGCTGGACAGCGCCGCCGGGCAGGTCGAGGTGTCGGCCGGGCTGCGCTACGGCGAGCTGGCGGGCTACCTGCACCGGCATGGCTTCGCGCTGCACAACCTCGGCTCGCTGCCGCACATCTCGGTGGCCGGGGCCTGCGCCACCGGCACGCACGGCTCCGGGGACGGCAACCGGTGCCTGGCCGCGGCGGTGGCGGCGCTCGAACTCATCACCCCGGACGGCGAGCTGCGGGTACTGCGCCGGGCCGGGGCGGACGCCGACGAGTTCGCCGGCACCGTGGTGGGCCTGGGCGCGCTCGGCATCGTGACCCGGCTCTGGCTCGACGTGCAGCCGGCCTACTCGGTGCGCCAGCACGTCTACGACGGCCTCGCCCACGAGACGGTGCTGACGCACCTGGACGAGATCCTGGCGAGCGGCTACAGCGTCAGCCTGTTCACCCGGTGGCAGCAGCCGGAGCCGGTCTACCAGCTCTGGCGCAAGCGCCGGGTTTCCGCCGGCGACGCCGGCGACGCCGAGCCGGTCTTCCTCGGCGCCACCGCGGCAACGCAACCGCGGCACCCGCTGCCGGAGCTGGACGCGGCCAACTGCACCGAGCAGCTCGGCCGGATCGGTCCGTGGCACGAGCGGTTGCCGCATTTCCGGCTGGAGTTCGTGCCCAGCCGGGGCGAGGAGTTGCAGTCGGAGTACCTGGTGCCGCGGGCACTGGGTGGCCAGGCGATCCGGGCGGTCGCCGCGATCGGGGACCGGCTGGCGCCGGTGCTGCAGGTCTCGGAGCTGCGCAGCATCGCCGCCGACGAGCTCTGGCTGAGCCCCGGCTACCGGCGCGACAGCCTCGGGGTGCATTTCACCTGGACCGCGGACGTGGCAGCGGTGCTGCCGGTGCTGGCCGAGGTGGAGCGCCGGCTGGCGCCGCTGCAGGCGCGACCGCACTGGGGCAAGCTGTTCGGCACCGAGCCGGCCGCCGTCCGCCAGCTGTACGAGCGGTACGACGATTTCCGGCGATTGTCAGCGATGCGCGATCCCGGCCAGAAATTCGGCAACGACCTTCTCGACCGGTATTTCCCACGTCACTGACTGCAGGCCCGGGTCCGCCTGTTGCCAGGTAAGAGTCCAGGTGTCTACAAAAATAGTCGGCTGTGTTTACATCGCTGATAACTAATTCCAGACAGTCTGGCGGGGTGCTGCCTGGCCGTGCTTCGGTACTGCCTGCGCCGGTACGGCAGGAGCTTTCGACCCGTTTTACCCTAGCTCCTCATGCTGATTCGAGTTCGACGCGGCGGCACGGCAGGCTTGCAGCCGGCTCCTTCGGCTGAGCAACGCGGACGAAGTGTCGGGTACAACGTGACATTGTGTCTATAGCTGGCAAGCGCTGCAGCCCTGAGACTTACCGGCGATGCCTCGATACCGTTCGTCCTCACATCAGGGCACCCGGCACGGCCATGCATGCTGAGGCCGCCCGGGCCGACAAGCGACCCGGCCGGGCCGCGGACCCGGTGCCACGCTCCGGTTCGAGAGCTTTCCACGACGCCGCCCGTCACGATGCCGCTCTCCACGATGCCGCCTTCCACGACGCTGCTCCGGGAAGCGCCGCGGTGTCGGGTGCTCCGGTGACCACGATCGCCGTGGTGGGCACCAACACCTCCGGTGTGGTGACGCTGTGGTCCTCCGGTGCCGTCGCGATGTTCGACTGGACCGAGGAGGAGGCGCTCGGCCGGCCGATCGCCGAGCTGGCCCAGTGGGGCCTGTCCCGCGACGACGTCACCGAGTTCCTGTTCGTCGGCACCAGCGGCCTGTGGGTGCACGAGCACGAGGTGACCACCCGGACGGGCAAGCGGATGCGGCTCAAGACCACCGCCTCGCTGGTCGCCGGTGCCGACGGGGTGGAGGAGATCCTGGCCTCCTCCACCCGGATCGAGCTGCCCGAGGGCCGGGCCCGGCTGTCGATGACCGAGCGGCCGTTCCGGGCCCTGCTGGAGCGCGGCAGCGACCTGGTGGTGATCTGCGACCGCAACCTGGTGATCGGCTATGCCGGGCCGTCGCTGTGGCGGATGTTCGGATGCCTGCCCCGCCAGGTGATCGGCCATTCGGGCTGGGACTACGTGCATCCGCAGGACCTGCCGACCGTGCGCCGGGACTGGGAGGGCGCGGTCAGCGGTGCGGGGGAGTACCGCCGGCTGGAGTTGCGGATTCGCAACGGCGAGGGCGACTGGCGCTGGATCGAGGTGCGGATCAGCAACCTGGTGGCCGACGTCTCGATCGGCGCGATGGTGCTCAACATCCGCGACATCACCGAGCAGCACGAGATCGCCGAGGCGCTGGCCTCCAGCGAGCACCTGCTGCAAACGATCGTGGACGCCTCGGTCGAGGGTGTCTGCATCGTCGACCCGGACGGTGCCCTGGTGCTGGCCAACTACCGGATGGCCGAGATGCTCGCGGTCAACCACACCCGGTTGCTGACCGGCCAGATCTTCGACTTCTTCGACGACGAGACCGCGCAGATGCTGCGGCAGCGGCTACGCCAGCGTGCCCTGGGCGCCCGCGAGCTGTACCAGTTCGGCTTCCGCCGGCTCGACGGCCAGTACCGGTGGCTGCGGGTCTCCGGCGCGCCCTGGTACGACCAGAACGGCCGGTACCTGGGCGCGATCGGCATGGTCAGCGACATCACCGACCTCAAGCAGCGCGAGGAGCTGACCAGCTCCGGCGGCGCCTTCGCGCTGGTGCCGGGACGGATCGAGAGCCCGGTCACCTACCACCTGCCGCGGTACTCCGACCGGTTGCTCACCGAGCTGATGCCATCGAGCCAGGCCAGCAGGTCGCTGCCCGGCCTGGAACGGCTGTCGCGTCGCGAGATCGAGGTGGTCCGGATGCTGCTCAACGGCGATCGGGTGCCGGTCATCGCCCGGCAGCTGTTCATCAGCCAGAGCACCGTCCGCAACCACCTGTCCTCGGTGTTCCGCAAGCTGCGGGTGAACTCCCAGCAGGAGCTCATCGTGCTGCTGCGCGAGCGGGACCAGGGCGAGCGCTAGTTTCCCGACCTCCGCCTCACCCGCCGTGGTGGACGGCCTCCACGTTGTGGCCATCCGGATCCCGCAGGAACACCCCGTAGTAGCCGGGGTGGTAGTCCGGCCATTCCCGCGGCGCGTGCAGTACCTCCACCCCGGCCGCGAGCGCGGCGTCGTGGACCGCCTCGACGGCCTGCCGGTCAACGGCGGTGAAGGCGAGGTGGATCTCGCGGGTCTCGGGCCGCTCGGCCGGGCTGAGCCAGAAGGACGGCTTGCCGTCCGGGCCGGCCAGGCCGACTTCGAAGCCAGCCGGATGCGGTACCCGCATCGCCTCGTTGATGCCGAGCGGTGCGAACACGCGCAGGTAGAAGGCCAGCGAGGCGTCGACGTCGGTGACCTGCAGGAAGAGGTGATCGATCATGGCCTGCAGATGCTAGCCAGGCCGGCATCCCAACCCGGCATGCGGCGGGCCTTGGCGGTGCGCCAGTAGTCTGGCGGCCATGGCCGACTTCGACCTGGCGATCATCGGGACCGGATCGGGCAACTCACTGCTCACCGAGCAGTTGCGGGGCAGGCGGGTCGCGATCGTCGAGGCGGGCACCTTCGGCGGCACCTGCCTGAACGTCGGCTGCATCCCGACCAAGATGTTCGTCTACGCCGCCGACGTGGCCCGCACCGTCGGCGAGGCGGGCCGGTTCGGCATCGACGCCCGGCTGGAGGCGGTCCGCTGGCCCGACATCCGGGACCGGGTGTTCGGCCGGATCGATCCGATCTCCGAGGGCGGCCGGCGCTACCGCGCCGAGGCCGACGACGTCACCCTGTTCGCCGGCGAGGCACGCTTCACCGGGCCGCACTCGCTGCGGATCGCCAGCGGCGAGGACGCCGGCATCAAACTCAGCGCCGACCAGATCGTGATCGCGGCCGGCGGCCGGCCGGTCATCCCCGAGGAGGTGGCGAGCTCCGGCGTGCCCTACCTCACCTCGGACACCATCATGCGGCTGGACGAGCTGCCCGAACGGCTGGCGATCCTGGGCGGCGGCTACATCGGTGCCGAGTTCGCACATGTCTTCTCCGCCCTCGGCAGCCGGGTCAGCCTGGTGGCCCGCAGCACCCGGTTGCTACGCCACCTGGATTCGGAGATCTCCGACCGGTTCACCCAGATCGCGGCCACCCGGTGGGACCTGCACCTCGGCGTCGACGTCGACAAGCTCACCGGCGATTCCGGCGGGGTCCGGCTGGACTTCACCGACGGCTCGTGCGCCGAGGCCGACCTGCTGCTGGTGGCCACCGGCCGGACGCCCAACACCGACCGGCTCGACGTGGACGCGGCCGGCATCCAGACGCTGTCCGACGGCCGGGTGAGGACCGACTGCTACGGGCGGACCAACGTCGAGGGGGTATGGGCGCTCGGCGACATCTCCTCGGACTTCCAGCTCAAGCACGTGGCCAACCACGAGGCACGGGTGGTCGCGCACAACCTGGCCTTTCCGCATGACCTGCGCGAGTTCGACCACCGCTACGTCCCGTCGGCGGTGTTCACCGACCCGCAGATCGCCAGCGTCGGCATGACCGAGGACGCGGTGCGGGCCACCGGCCTGGACTACGTCGCCGCCACCCAGTCCTACGGCGACACCGCCTACGGCTGGGCGATGGAGGACACCACCGGCATCTGCAAGCTGATCGCCGATCCGCACACCGGGTTGCTGCTCGGCGCGCACCTGATGGGCTACCAGGCCTCCAACCTGATCCAGCCGCTGATCCAGGCGATGTCGCTGGGCCAGCGGGTGCCGGACCTCGCCCGGGGCCAGTACTGGATCCACCCGGCGCTGATGGAGGTCGTGGAGAACGCGCTGCTCAAGCTGGGCCTGAACGCGCCGTGAGCCGGCCGGCGGACCGGATCCCGGTGCTGGAGGTCGGCGGCACCCACGTCACGGCCGGCTGGGTGCGCACCGGACGGCTGGCAGGCCGAGGGTCTGAGCCGGATCGAGCTGCCCGCGCAGGGGAGTGCCGAGCAGCTGATCGCGCTGCTGGCCGGCGCCGGGGCCCGGCTGGCCGCCCCGCCGGGGGCGGTCTGGGGAGTCGCGATGCCGGGGCCGTTCGACTATGCCCGCGGGGTGGCGCACTACACCGGGGTCGGCAAGTTCGAGGCGCTGGCCGGGCTGGACGTCGGCGCGGCACTGGGTGCCGCGCTGCCCGGCCGGCCGGCGGCGCTGTGCTTCAGCAACGACGCCGCCGCCTTCGGTATCGGCGAATGGCTGATCGGCGCGGCTCGCGGCAGCACCCGATGCGTGGTGCTGACCCTCGGCACCGGGGTGGGTTCTGCCTTTCTGGACAATGGAAACAGCATCGAGTCCGGTCCCGCGGTGCCGCCGCAGGCCGAGGTGCACCTGCTCCGCCATAACGGCCGGCCGCTGGAGGATCTGGTGTCGCGGCGGGCCATCCGGGCCGCGTTCGCCGCCGCCGGCGGTGCGACGGCCCTGGATGTCAAAGAGATTGCCGAGCTGGTCCGGGCCGGCGACGCCACCGCCGGCGACCGTCTTCGCCACCGCCTTCGAAGTGCTCGGACAGGTGCTGGGACCGTGGCTGCGCCGCTTCGGCGCCGAGCTGCTGGTGGTCGGCGGCTCGATCAGCCGGTCCCTGGACGTCATCGAGGCACCGCTGCGCAGCGGACTTTCCGCTTCGGTACCCGACGGATTCCCGATCGTGCCGGCTGGTCAGCCGGAACTCAGCCCGCTGGTCGGGGCGGCCTATCCGGTGTGGCAGCTGGCGCACTGGTCGGCAGACGTCAGCTGAGCTCCGGCGGGCTGAACGAGCCGATCCGCAGCGCGTCGACCGGCCCGTCCCCGGCGCCGAGGCCGACCAGTCCGTGCGCGACGGCCTGCCCGGCCACCAGCGCGGCCCGGCGGGCGGCCACCGGCAGCGGGTCGCCGCGGCCCAGGCAGGCGGCCAGCGCCGCCGAATGGGTGCAACCGGCCCCGTGGGTGGCCGCCCGGTCATACCGGGTCACCGGGATCTGCAGGTGCTGCCCGCCGGCCAGCAGGTGGTCGACCGGTTCGCTGCCGTGGCCACCGGTGACCAGCGCGGCACCGGCGCCCAGCGCCACCAGGGCCTCGGCCAGCCGGGCCCGGTCCTGGGTGTCCAGGCCGGTCAGGGCCTGCGCCTCCATCAGGTTCGGGGTCACCACGGTGGCCAGCGGGAACAGCAGGCCCACCAGGGCGTCTACCGCGGCCGGCTCCAGCAGCCGCGCGCCCGAGGAGGCGATCATGACCGGGTCGAGCACCACCGGGCCCGGGTAGTCCGACAGCGCGGTCGCCACCGTGGCGATGATCGGTTCGGACAGCAACATGCCGGTCTTGACCGCTGCCGGCGGCAGGTCGGCGAACACCGCGTCGAGCTGAGCCCGGACGAAGTCCGTCGGGCAGGGGTGGATGGCGCTGACCCCGACGGTGTTCTGGGCGGTCAGCGCGACGATCACCGACATGCCGTGCACGCCGCAGCGGGCGAAGGCCTTCAGGTCGGCCTGGATGCCCGCGCCGCCGCCGGAATCGGAGGAGGCGATGGACAGCGCCCGGACGACGTTGGAACCCGGCGGCTGCACGGGACTAACCTAGAGCAGTCCCCGCGGGAGCCCGGCGTTCGGGCTGAGAGGGCGGCACAGCAGGACGGATCCCCGTCCGGCACGGCCGCCGACCGCTCGAACCTGATCCGGTTAGTACCGGCGAAGGGAGTGAGGTAGCCGCCATGGCTGTCGACACCCGGCCCGTCCACCATCCCGAATCGCACGCCGAAGCCCCGGCCACCCTCAACGAGGCAGCCCCGCGCACGCTGGGGTTGCTCGACCAGTTGGGGTTCTGGGGCAACGTCGGAGTGAGCCTGCTCGGCTTCAGCGGCGCCATCGCGATCCTGGCACCGTACGGCGTCCAGCAGCTCAGCTTCACCGCCGCGGTGACCGCCGCCGTCGTCGGCTCGGTGCTGGGCGGGCTGATCCTGGGCGCCGCCCTGGTGCTCGGCGCCCGCACCGGCGCGCCCGCGATGGTGCTGCTGCGCGGCCTGCTCGGGGCCAAGGCCTCCTTCGTGCCCACCGCGCTCAACATCGCGCAGTGCCTGGGCTGGGCGGTCTTCGAACTGGTCACCATCACCATCGGGTTGCAGGCGCTGACGTCGGACAACCTGCCGCGCTGGCTGTGCCTGGTGCTGGCCGGGGCGGTCACCACCGCGCTGACCATCCGGCCGCTCGGCTGGATCCGGACGCTGCGCAGGTACGTCTCGGTGCTGGTGGTGCTGGCGCTGGTGGTGCTCGCGGTCGGCCTGCTGCGCCGGCCGGTGCCGGAGCTGGCCGGTTCCTGGCAGGGCTTCTGGCTGGCCGTCGACTCGGCGATGGCGCTGACCATCTCGTGGGTGCCGCTGGGTGCTGACTACTCGCGGCACTCCCGCTCCGGGCGGGCGGCCTTCGCCGGTGGCTTCGTGGGGTACGGGCTCACCCAGATCGCCTGCCTGGTGATCGGGCTGATCGCGCTGGCCGAGCTGAACCAGGACGGCGAAAAGATCTTCGACCTGTTCATCGGGCTGCCGCTGGGCACGCTGGCGTTCGCGATCCTGGTGGTCCGGGAGAGCGACCAGAGCTTCGCCAACGTCTACTCGACCGCGATCTCGCTGCAGAACCTCCGGCCGTCGCTGGACCGGCGGGTGCTCACCGTGCTGATCGGCACCCTGACCACCGCGCTGGCGCTGACCATCAACATCGACGACTACGCCAACTTCCTGTACCTGATCGGCGGGGTGTTCGTGCCGATGTCCGGCGCCCTGATCGCCGCCTGGATCCGCGGCCGGGGGGCGCACTGGAACATCGCCGACGACGCCCCGGTGCGGCCCGGCATGCTGGCGGCCTGGCTGGTGGGTTTCGTGTGCTACCAGCTGATCAATCCCGGCTCGATCGCGCACTGGTCGGACTTCTGGACCGAGGCCGGCAGCCGGTTGCACACCCTGGGCCATCCCTGGCTGTCGGCCTCGATCGCCTCGTTCGTGGTGGCGGTGCTGATCGCGCTGCCGTTCGCGGGTTCGCCGCGCCGGCTCGCGCCGGCGGCCGGGGGCCAGCGATGAGTCAGGACGATTTGGTCATCGCCGGCCGGCGGCTCGAGTCCCGGCTGATCGTGGGGACCGGCGGCGCGCCCAGCCTGGGCGGGCTCGCCGACATCCTGGCCGCGGCCGGCACCGAGCTGACCACGGTGGCGATGCGCCGGGTGGACGCGGGCTCCTCCGGTTCGGTGCTGGACGTGCTGCGGGCCGCCGACGTCCAGGTGCTGCCGAACACGGCCGGCTGCCGGACCGCGGCCGAGGCGGTGCTCACCGCCAAGCTCGCCCGCGAGGCGCTGCAGACCGACTGGGTCAAGGTCGAGGTGGTGGCCGACGAGCGCAGCCTGCTGCCGGACGGGCCGGAGCTGCTGGCCGCCTGCGAGCGGCTGGTGGACGACGGCTTCGTGGTTTTGCCCTACACCAATGACGATCCGGTGCTGGCCCGGCGGCTGGAGGCGCTGGGCTGCGCGGCGGTGATGCCGGGCGGCGCCCCGATCGGGTCGGGGCTGGGCGTCGGCAACCCGCACAACATCGCGCTGATCGTGGAGCAGGCTCAGGTGCCGGTGATCCTGGATGCCGGCATCGGCAGCGCCGCCGACGCCGTCCAGGCGATGGAGCTGGGCTGCGACGCGGTGCTGGTCGCCTCGGCGGTGACCCGGGCCGCGGACCCGGTGCGGATGGCGCACGCGATGCGGCTGGCGGTGCAGGCCGGCCGGTTCTCCCGGCTGGCGGGCAGGATTCCCCGCCGCTGGTGGGCCGAGGCGTCCTCGCCGTACGACGGCATGCTGGACGCGCCGCAGCTGGCCGGCGGTTGATCGTTCGAGAACTTAACTTTCTCGATTCGAGCGGGTAAAGTTCTCGATATGCTGGGTCGAGTCGAGCTGGAAGAGGCTCTGGACACCTTGGGTGCCGTGTTGGAGGGCCGCGGCCTGTCGCACGGCCTGCTCGTCGCCGGTGGCAGCAGCCTGTTGCTACTCGGCTTGATCGACCGGCCCACCGCCGATCTCGACGTCATCGGCCTGGCCGCGGACGGAACCTATGTCAAGGCCGATCACCTCCCACCGACACTCGCCGAGGCGGTGCGCGATGTCGCCGCGGTCCTCGAACTGGCGCCCACCTGGCTGAACAACGGTCCGGCGGCACTGATGGATCTGGGATTGCCTGCCGGGTATGCGGATCGAGTGGAGCGGCGCCGGTACGGCACGCTGGACGTCCACATTCCGGCACGGGAAGACCTAGTCTGCTTCAAGCTCTACGCAGCTGTCGACCAGGGCCCTCGAAGCAAGCACTTCCAGGACCTGCTGGACATGGCCCCCACGCCGGCCGAGTTGTCGGCTGCGGCGAGCTGGTGCCGCAGCCATGACCCATCCAGCGGTTTCGACGCCGACCTGCGAGCCGCCCTGGCCCAGTTGGCGTCCCTCTTGCACGCGAGGGGTGACGAGGATGCCGGCAACTAGACCACTGCGACGCTCTGCAGCCGCGCTCGAACTGGACATCATCTGGGGTGCCTGGTCAGAACTGGGTGTCTCCGGTTGGGGTCGGAGCCATCACGACTGGGCGATCGATCCCGAGCCGCTGATCGTCGCGACGCCCCTGGTCGTAACCGGGGACCCCCGGCTGCGGGACGAGGCACTGGACTGGTGCGTCTCCAACTGGCGCCATATCTCCCGAGTACGACTACGGAATCTCCTTCAATCCCAGCAGGGCGAGGCGGCCGAGGCCTACGGACGGTTCGCCGCGACCGTGAATCAGCACGGCGGTGCGATCTGGCCCGGCGCTACGGAGCCGTATCGCTACGCCACCACCGGTCGATCCAGCGCACCCCGGCTGAGCCGGCCATCCCTCATCTGGTTGCGCATGCGGTCGATGTTCGGTGTCGGTGCGCGCACCGAGATTCTGCGCCATTTCCTGTCCCGTCCGGGCCGGGTCAGCGTCGCCACCCTCGCCGAAGCGGTGGGCTACACCAAGCGCAACGTGGCCGACGAATGCGTCGCCCTGCAGCGGGCGGGGGTGCTGGCCGTCCATCCGGTGCGAAACCGGCTGTACTACTCGTTGGATCGCGAGGAGCCGTTGCGTGCCTTCGTCGGGGAACCGCCCGAGGTGCTGCCGGACTGGACCGCCCTGTTCCGGATCGCCCGGGCTGTCGTCGACCTGGATTCGAGCGCCTCACGGTTGCCGGCCAGGCCGCTCAATGTCGAGGCGAGCCGGGTGCTGCGCGATCTCGACGAGCCGTTCGACCACTTGGTGTTGTCGCCGCCGGCCGTCCACGGCAATGACTACTGGTCAGCGTTGCAACGCGTTCGCGACGAAACGCTCACCGCGTGGGCCCAGGGGCGCTGGCCCGGTTAGCTCAGCCGCCCTGGACGGCGGTGACCACGTCGACCCGGTCGCCGGGACGGACCGGGGTGCCGGCCCAGCTGCCGCGCGGCACCACCTCGCCGTTGAGCGCGACCGCGATGCCGGTGTCGCGGTCGCTGATCCGGCCCACCAGCTCGGCCAGGCCCAGCTCGTCGTCGGCCTCCTGCTGCTGGCCGTTCACCGTTATCCGCACGATGGATTCCTCATTCTTACCTCGTCGCCCCGGCCGGCACGGCTGGCACGGCTGGCACGGAAACTAGCCCACCGGCGAACCGGTCCGGCCCGAACGGCTGCCATATCGGGGCAACCGGGTCGCCGGCCACCAGCGCGGCCACCGCGTCGGCTGTCAGCGCCGATAGCAGGATGCCGTTGCGGTAGTGGCCGGTGGCCACCACCAACCCGTCGCCGCCCCGGCCCAGGATCGGCCCGTTGTCCGGGGTGCCCGGCCGCGATCCGGCGCGGGCCTCGACGAAGGTGAACTCCGAGCTGACCGGCAGCAGTTCGTAGGCGTTGCGCAGCAGCTCGTACACACCACCGGCGGTGACCCGGGTGTCGTGGCCCTGCTGCTCGGAGGTCGCCCCGACGACCACCTCGCCGTCGGCGCGCGGCACCAGGTAGATCTCGCTGCCGCGGACCAGCCCGCGGACGGTGCGGGTCAGCACCTCACCGGCCGCGCGCAGCCGTTCCGGCACGGCCAGCCGCAGGATCTGGCCCTTCACCGGCACGACCGGAACCGGCAGCAGTGCCGCGGTGCCGGCGCCGCCGCACAGCACCACGGTGCCGGCGCCGAACTGCTCACCGGCGGCCGTCCGGACCCCGGTCACGGCGCCGGCGGAGTCCCGCAGCAGGCCGGTGACCTCGGCGGCCACGAACCGCACCCCGGCGGCCACGGCGGCGGCCCGCAGGGTGTCCAGGTAGCGGCGGTTGTCCACCGACAGGTCGTCGGCGGCCAGTACCCCGCCGCGGACGCCGGCTGCCAGGTACGGCTCCAGCGAGCGGGTCGCCGGGCCGTCCAGCCGCTGGGCGGCCAACCCCAGGCCGGTCCGGAAGTCGGTCAACCGGTCCAGGGCCACCCGGTCGTCGGCGTTGAAGGCGACCGCCAGGGTGCCCTCGGTGCGCAGCCCGACCGGCAGGCCCGTCCGGTCGGCCAGCTCGGTGGCCAGCTCGCGGAAGGCCGGCACCGCGGCCAGGTTCAGCCGGGTCAGCTCGTCCTCGCCGAAGGCCGCCTCGGTGACCGGCGCCAGCATGCCGGCGGCAGCCCAGCTGGCACCACGGTGGCCCGAGTCGACCAGCACCACCGCGGCGCCCCGTTCGGCCAGCCGGTAACCGGCCGCCAGGCCGATCACCCCGCCACCGACCACCAGGGCATCCGCCCGTTGCACCATGGGATTCAGGCTAACCGAGCGGGGTGGGCTGCCGGCCGGCCGGCGGAGCCGGATCGCTCTCGTCGGCACCGTTCGGCCCGGCACCGTCCGGCCCGGCCCCGTCCGGCCCGGGATCGTCCGGGGCCGTTCCGGCCGGGTCGGCACCGGCCGGGCCCGTTCTGGTCCGGCCGGCCTCCAGCGTGGTGCCGACGCTGGCCAGCACCACCATGGCGATGGCGAACCCGGTGCGCAGGTGCGGCTGCTGGCCGAGCACCACCATGCCGGCCAGCGCCGCGACCGCCGGCTCCAGGCTCATCAGCAACCCGAAGTAGGACGCCGCGAGCCGGCGCAGGCTGACGATCTCCAGCGAGTACGGGATCAGCGAGGACAGCAGCGCGACCCAGAACCCGCCGAACAGCACGTCCGGACGCAGCAGTGCCGTGCCACCCTGGACGACGCCGGCCGGGACCATCACCACCGCCGCCAGCGTCATCGCGATCGCCAGGCCGGAAAGGCCCGCGAAGGTCGAACCGACCCGCTGGGACAGCAGGATGTAGGCCGCCCACAGCACCCCGGCCAGCCCGGCCAGCAGCAGGCCGGCCAGGTTCAGCGTGCCCCGCGAGCCGCCGAGCGCCAGCAGCGTCACGCCGCAGCCGGCCAGCAGCACCCAGACCAGGTCGAGCAGCTTGCGGGAGCCGGCCACCGCGACCCCGAGCGGCCCGAGGAACTCGACCGTCACGGCCACCCCGAGCGGTAGCCGGTGCAGCGACTCGTAGAAGCTCCAGTTCATGCCGGCCAGTACCAGGCCGAAACCGGCCGCGGCCAGCAGGTCCTGCCGGCTCCGGCCGGCCAACCGTGGCCTGGTCAGCGCCAGCAGCAGCAGCGCGGCGAAGCTCAGCCGCAGCAACACCACGCCGGCCGGGCCCGCCCTGCCGAACAGCGTGTTGGCGAAGGCCGCGCCGAACTGCACCGAGGCCATGCCGACCAGCAGCAGGACCTGCGGCGGGATGGCGTCGGTCCGTCTGCGCAGAGGCACGCCTGCCATGCTCGCATCCGGTGGTTGGATGCAGACATGAGCACGTCCCGCACCGAAGCGCTGGCCCGGGCCCGGCTGTACCTGTGCACCGACTCGCGCCGGGAGCGCGGCGACCTCGCCGAGTTCTGCGACGCGGTGCTGGCCAACGGGGTGGACATCGTCCAGCTGCGCGAGAAGAACCTCGAGGCCGCCGACGAGCTGGCCGCGCTGGCGGTGCTGGCCGAGGCCTGCCGCCGGCACGGCCGGCTGCTGGCCGTCAACGATCGCGCCGACCTCGCGGTCGCGGCCGGGGCGGACGTGCTGCACCTCGGCCAGCGCGACCTGGCGCCGGCCGTCGCCCGCCGCATCGTCGGGCCGGACGTGCTGATCGGGCTGAGCAGCCACAGCGGCGCCCAGGCCCGGGCGGCGGCCGGCGCCGCCGAGGCGGACTACTTCTGCCTCGGCCCGATCTGGGCCACCCCGACCAAGCCCGGCCGGCCGCACACCGGCCTGGCGCCGGTGGCCGAGCTGGCTGCCGGCCGGCCGGCCAAGCCGTGGTTCGGCATCGGTGGCATCGACGAGTCCACCCTCGATCAGGTGCTCGACGCCGGCGCCCGCCGGGTCGTGGTGGTCCGGGTGCTCACCGAGGCGGCCGACCCGGGCGCGGCGGCGGCCCGGCTGGCCGAGCGGCTTGCCGAGCGGGCCCGGCGGTAGCGTCGGAGTTCGCACCGACGACGAGGAGTGCCCGGCATGGAAGCTGCCGCCCGGCAGTGGTTCGACTCGCGCACCTTCGACGCCGAGCGGTTCTCGACGGCGGACCTGGCCGAGCTGAAACGGCAGTCGGGCAACACGGTGAGCGTGGTGATCCCGGCACGCAACGAGGCGGCCACCGTGGCGGACGTGGTTGCCCAGATCCGCACCACCCTGACGGCCGCCGGGCTGGTGGACGAGCTGATCGTGCTGGACTCCGACTCCACCGACGCCACCGCCGAGGTGGCCCGGGCGGCCGGGGCCAGCGTGTTCGCCGCCCGCGACATCGACACCGGCACGCCGGCCAGCCCCGGCAAGGGCGAGGCGCTGTGGAAGTCGCTGTTCGTCAGCACCGGCGACCTGCTGGTCTTCATCGACGCCGACCTGACCGAGTGGGGCCCGCACTTCGTGACCGGCCTGCTCGGGCCGTTGCTCGCCGACCCGGGCATCCTGCTGGTGAAGGGCTTCTACGACCGGCTCGCCGACGACCTGCCCGCCACCTCCGGTGCTGCCAGCCCACCGGCCGCGCCACAGGGCGGCCGGGTCACCGAGCTGGTGGCCCGGCCGCTGCTCAACCTGTACTGGCCGGAACTGGCGGCCGTCGTGCAGCCGCTGGCCGGTGAGTGGGCGGCCCGGCGGTCGCTGATGGAGACGCTGCCGGTGCCGGTCGGCTACGGCGTCGAGTTCGCCACCCTGACCGACACCTTTCGCCGGCACGGCCTGCCTGCTATCGCCCAGGTCGATCTGGGCCGGCGCGGGCACCGGCACCAGAACGTGCATGATCTGGGAGTGATGGCCGCCGAGATCCTGGCGACCGCGACCCGCCGGTTGCCGTGGCAGGCACCGCCGGATGCGGGCTCGCCCGACGAGCGGTTCCCCGTTGACGAGCCGTTGAGCCTGCAGCAGTACGACCGCGAGGTCAGGGACTGGCGCAGCCGTCCGGTGCCGGTGGCCGAGCGAGCGCCGGCCCGCGGCAATGCCCACTACCGGACGGCGGCCCGATGCTCGAACTAGCCGGCCGGAGCTTCGACCCGGACGCCCTGCTGATCATGGCGATCGTGAACCGGACGCCGGACTCCTTCTACGACCGGGGCGCCACCTACGCCTTCGGCAAGGCCCTGGACCGGGTGGCCGAGGTGGTGGCGGCCGGTGCCGAGATCGTCGACATCGGCGGGGTGAAGGCCGCCCCCGGCGACGAGGTGGACGCCGAGGAGGAGATCCGGCGCACCGTCGACTTCGTCGCCCGGGTCCGCGCCGACTACCCCGAGCTGATCATCTCCGTCGACACCTGGCGCCACGAGGTGGCCCGGCAGGTGTGCCTGGCCGGGGCGGACGTACTCAACGACGCCTGGGGCGGCCACGACCCGAAGCTGGCCGAGGTGGCCGCCGAGTTCGATGCCGCGCTGGTCTGCACGCACGCCGGCGGCGTCGCGCCGCGCACCAGGCCACACCGGATCAGCTACGACGACGTGCTGGCCGACGTGCTGGCGGTGACCGTGGGCCTGGCCGAGCGGGCCGCCGCACTCGGGGTGTCCCGGCGCAAGATCATGATCGACCCGGGGCACGACTTCGGCAAGAACACCTGGCACTCGCTGGAGGTCACCCGGCGGCTGGCCGAGCTGGTGGCCACCGGTTGGCCGGTGCTGGTGTCGCTGTCGAACAAGGACTTCGTCGGCGAGGCGCTGGACCTGCCGCTGGAGGAGCGGGTGCTGGGCACCCTGGCCACCACCGCCGTCTGCGCCTGGCAGGGGGCGACGGTGTTCCGGGCGCACAACGTCCCCGAGACCCGGCAGGTGCTCGACATGGTGGCCGCCATCCGGGGCAGCCAGCCGCCGAAGCGGGCCGTCCGGGGGCTGGCGTGAGCGTCGTCGTGGCCGTCGCCGGCTGCCCGCACCCGCCGCTGCTGCTGGCCGGCAACACCGGGCGTCCGGTGGCCGAGGTGGAGCGGCTGCGGGCCGCCTGCCTGGTCGCGATCGCGCGAGCTGCTGGCCGCCGGCCCGAGCCGGATCGTGCTGGTCGGCGGCGCTCGGCCGGGCGAGCACCACAGACCGCTGAGCATCGAGGTGGGTCGACAGCTGCTGCGCGAGGCCGGCTGCCGGCTGCCCGTCGAGCAGCTGACCATCGCCGCGGACAGCCCATCGGCCGACTGCCTGGCCGCCGGCCGCGCGCTGGTCGGCTCGGGCGACCCAGCCGGAATCGGCCTGCTGGTGATGGCCGACGGTTCGGCCCGCCGGACGCTGAAGGCGCCGGGCTACCTCGACGAGCGGGCCGCACCCTTCGACGCCGCCGTCGAGGAGTGCCTGGCCTCGGGCCGGCTGGCGGGGCTGGCCGAGCTGGACGCCGAACTGGCCGCCGAGCTGCTGGTCGCCGGCCGAGCCGCCTGGCAGGTGCTGGCCGGGGCAGCCGGCGGGGTGACCGGTTCGGCCCGGCTGCACTACAGCGACGACCCGTTCGGGGTCTGGTACCCGGTGTTCAGTTGGCTGCCCGTGCGCTGAGCTGTACAAAATGCCACCCTCTCGGCGGGTCGAGCCTGTCAGGATGTGCAACGATGGCAACCTGGAATACGCATCTTGCTGTGCTACCGGGTTCGACGGCATTCTGCGGGCGGAGGCGGGGACACCCGAGGCCTCCGGTGCTGCCCCGCGCTGCGTAGCGCGATCTGAGGAGGGGACGAACGATGACGACGACCACCACCGATGTGACGCTGACGTCCGACGAGCGGGAGGCCGATCTCAACCTCGAGCAGCTCAAGCAGCTGGTCGGCCTGGTTCCCTACGACGAGACCACCGACCCGTTCCCGGTCACCGGCTGGGACGCGGTGGTGTTCGTGGTCGGCAACGCCACCCAGACCGCGCACTACTACCAGTCGGCGTTCGGCATGGAGCTGGTCGCCTACTCCGGCCCCGAGACCGGTAACCGGGACCACAAGGCCTACGTGCTGCGCAGCGGCTCGGCCCGGTTCGTGATCTCCGGCGGCGTCGCGCCGGACAGCCCGCTGATCGAGCACCACCGGGCGCACGGCGACGGGGTGCTCGACATCGCCCTGGAGGTGCCCGACGTCGACCGGTGCGTGACGCACGCCCGCAGCCAGGGCGCGACCGTGCTGGCCGAGCCGCACGAGGTCTCCGACGAGCACGGCACCATCCGGATGGCGGTGCTGGCCGCCTACGGCGACACCCGGCACACCCTGATCGACCGGTCCCGCTACACCGGGGTGTACCTGCCCGGCTTCGTGCCGGCCACCGGCAGCTACGTCCGGCGCCCGGGCGCGCCCAAGCGGCTGTTCCAGGCGCTGGACCACGTGGTCGGCAACGTCGAGCTGGGCCGGATGGATGACTGGGTCACCTTCTACAACAAGGTGATGGGCTTCGTGAACATGGCCGAGTTCATCGGCGACGACATCGCCACCGAGTACTCGGCGCTGATGTCGAAGGTGGTCGCCAACGGCAACCACCGGGTCAAGTTCCCGCTCAACGAGCCGGCCGTGGCCAAGAAGAAGAGCCAGATCGACGAGTTCCTGGAGTTCTACGACGGTCCCGGTGCCCAGCACCTGGCGCTGGCGACCAACGACATCCTCGCCACCGTGGACGCGATGCGCGCCGAGGGCGTGGAGTTCCTGGCCACGCCGGACTCCTACTACGAAGACCCCGAGCTGCGGGAGCGGATCGGCAACGTCCGGGTGCCGATCGAGGAACTGCAGTCGCGCGGCATCCTGGTCGACCGCGACGAGGACGGCTACCTGCTGCAGATCTTCACCAAGCCGATCGGCGACCGGCCGACGGTGTTCTTCGAGCTGATCGAGCGGCACGGCTCACTCGGCTTCGGCAAGGGCAACTTCAAGGCCCTGTTCGAGGCGATCGAGCGCGAGCAGGACCAGCGCGGCAACCTGTAGCCGGGGCGAGACCGGGCGATGTCCCTGGCGCGGTAGCACCAGGGACATCTCGGGTTCTCAGGCCCTCCGAGCGGGAAGCGCCACCCCCCGCGGTCGGTGGATCAGGGATTGATGCGCAGGCACTGTGCCCGTGCGGTCGCGCTGTCGGGCTGACCGGAGGAGTTGGTGTAGCTGACCGCGATGGTGAACCAGTGGCCGTAGTCGTAGCTGAGGCAGCGGTAGTTGAAGTAGGACGCGGCGCCGCTTGCGGGATAGCCGTTCAGGGTCCAGTTCGCAGACGACCCGGCGTTGTCCAGGCTGCAGAAGATGCCCGTGCCGCTCTCGCAGGTCAGGTTGGCGTCGGCAGCGCCAGCAGGTACCGCCAGCGACAGCAACCCGGCGCTCACCAGACCTGCTACGGCGGTCCCGAGCGCCACTGTGCGGGTAATGACCATGCTGACACCTTTCGCAGTTTATATAAGATTATTCAGACTATAACTCCCAAATCTCTATAAATGTAAGCCTTCGGGAGGTACCTCTTCGGCCGTGGCTCGGCCTCCGGTCCGGGTAGCACCCAGGCTGGTCGAGGTGGACCAGCTGCTCGGGCACCGATGGGCGGTGGGGGCGCGGTGAGGCAGGCCCGGGTAGGGTGCGGCCACCTGGCCGGAACTTGAAGCGGATGCCCGACGAGGCGGACGGGCCGGCCGGCCCGGTAGGGGAGGTGGCGGTGGCCCGGCGGGAACTCGACGCCCTGGATGTCGCCATCCTGGTCGCGCTGCGCGACACGCCCCGAGCCGGCTACCTGGAGCTGTCCCGGCTGCTGCAGGTCTCCCGGGCCACCGTCCAGGCCCGGCTGGAGCGGCTGGAGCGCGACGGGGTGGTGTCCGGCTACGGGCCGGACGTCGACCTGGCCGCGGCGGGCTACCCGGTGCTGGCTTTCGCCACCCTGGAGATCGCCCAGGGCCGGCTCGCCGAGGTGACCGCGGCGATGGCGGCCATCCCGTCGGTGGTGGAGGCCTACGCCACCACCGGTCCCGGCGACGTGCACTGCCGGCTGGCCGCCAGCTCCCACGAGGACCTGCAGCGGGTGTTGCTGGAGGTCTCCCAGATTCCCGGGGTAGCCCGCTCGACCTCGGTGATCGCGCTGACCCGGGTAGTCACGCACCGGCCGGTCGAGTTGTTGCAGGCGGCCGAGGTGCCGCCGGCCAGCCGGGCCGGCGGCTCGCACTGAGCCTGCTCGCTGTCGGTCGCTTCTCGACGCAGCAGGCTGCTGTCCGGAAGCTCTCCGGAGGAACTTCTTGAACCGACGGCCAGAGGTGTTATACGGTTTTTCGACCCTGTCCGAATAACTGCTTTTATTATATTTATTTCTTGTGTGAACAGTGGTCGCGGCCTGGGTGAATGACGCGCGGTTCGGTGCGTCGGGCGCGCGAAGCTGCCGCGGGTGAGCAGCGGGCGACGAGTAGAAAGCTTGGAAACCCATGACGACATCGGCTCGTTTCTTGCTGCCATCCCGCACCCCCCGCAGGCTGCGCCGGCCGCTGGCATTGCTGACCGCCGCGGTGACGGCCACCGGCCTCGCGGTCGGGTTCTCCGCCGCGCCGGCGTGGGCGGTGACCGCCAATCCGACACCCAACGCGGGTGCGCGCAACGGTGCCACCCGGCTGCCGTTCTCGATCTCGGGAACCGCCTCGCTGTCGGTGGACGTGGGAACCGGAAATGCCCTGTTCACCGATCAGCTGCTGACGCTGCCCGGCCGCCGGGCGGATGTGCCGATCACGCTGACCTACAACTCCTCGGCGTTCGGCTCGTCCGAACCGTCCGCGGTCACCAACAGCACCGGCTCGGGCTGGCTGATCAGCGGCTTCGACCAACGCCTGGTGGCCAACGCCGACGGCTCGGTGACCTACTACGGGCCGCAGGGCCTGTCCGGGGTGTTCACCGCGAGCGGCTCGGCGTTCACCTCGCCGCCGCAGTTCAAGGCCACCCTGTCCGGGTCGTCGGCCGCCGGCTACACCCTCACCGTCCATTCCTCGCAGGAGAAACTGACGTTCACCGGTGCGGGCCGGCTGACCAAGGACACCGACCGCGACGGCAACGCCACCAATTACGCCTACGACCCCTACGGTTACCCGTCGTCGATCACGTCCTCGCGCGGGCCGACCGCCGGCCGCAGCGTAACGGTCACGACCAGCGGCGGCCGGATCACCAAGCTCACCCAGACGTCGGGAACCCTCACCCGCAACGTGCAGCTGCAGTACAGCAGCGGGGGACATTTGGCCGCGGTGGTCGATGCCGCAAGCTCCACCACCCAGTTCTTCAGCCCGTACGGCACCGACACCGGGCAGGTCGTGCAGATCAACGACCCGTACAACACCGCGACGAAGCTGACCTTCACCAGCGGCAAGGTGACCGCGGTGAACCAGGCCAACCCGCCGATCGACGGTGGTTCCGGCGCCGAGATCACCCGGCTGTCCTACGCCTCCTCGACCCAGACCCTGGTCGCCGACCCGACCACCGACCAGGCGCAGTCGGTCTCGGCGGTGCCGCACACCACCTACACCCTCGACTCCTCGACCCACCTGGTCACCAGTGCGCAGGACCCGACCGGCAACAACCGCTCGGCCGGCTACACCCCGTTCGGCGACGTCAACAGCAACACCAACGCCGCGGGCGGAAACACCACCTTCTCCTACCCGAGCACCCTCAACGGCGGCGAGTCGCTGAACAAGATCGTCAACCCGGGCGGTGCCACCGAGACCGCCGGCTACGGCAACAGCGGGTCGAACGCCTACCTGCCCTCCTCGACCACCGACGACTCCGGCAGCTCGACGTACTACACCTACGACACCAACGGAAACCAGACCAGCACCGCGCAGGCCACCTCCGGCGGCCCGCAGGCCAAGGTCACCTACAACGGCGACGGCACCCCGGCCACCTCGGCCTCGCCGGGTGCGGCCGCCGGCGTGGTGACCAGCTACACCTACGGCAACGGCGACGGCGACCTGACCAAGATCACCTCACCGACCAACTCCAGCCTCGGCGCCCGCTCCTACACCTGGGACGGTTTCGGCCGGCTGGCCAGCGCCACCGACGGCGCGGGCGACACCATCAGCTACGGCTACGACGCGATGGACCGCATCACCAGCGTCTCCTACTCCGACGGCACCCATTCGGTGTCCTACAGCTACGACAGGAACGGTCACGTCAAGCAGCGGATCGACGGTTCGGGCACCACGACCGAGAGCTATGACGACCTCGGTCACCTGCTCACGGTGAAGAACACCGCCAACGGCAACCTGATCAGCTACACCTACGACCTGGCCGGCGCGCTGGCCTCGGTGACCGACGGCCTGGGCACCACCAACTACAGCTACGACAACGCCCACGAGCTGACCGAGATGGACTACCCGCAGGGCGGATCGACCCTGACCACCCTGTTCGGCAACTCGAACGGCCGGCGCACCGACGTCTGGCTGCAGTCCAACGCCGGCCACACCACCTGGGCCGCGCACGAGCACTACGGCTACGACAGCTCCGGCCGGGTCACCTCGGTCAAGGGCGAGAACGGCCCGGCGACCGGTCCGACCACGGTGGAGAACGAGACCCTCTGCTACGCCGCCGGCACGTCGCCGCAGTCCTGCACCGGCACCCCCGCCACCGCGGACCGCTCCAACGTGCAGGCCACCTACGAGTCGGTCTCCGGCGAGACCAACACCTACACCTACGACGACCACAACCGGCTCACCAAGGACGTCGTGACCGGCGGGGCAACCCGCGCACCTACACCTACGGCTACGACGCCGCGGGCAACCGCACCAGCTCATCGGTGACCGGGTCCAGCCCGTCCAGCCAGAGCCTGACCTTCAACGACGGCAACCAGATCTCCAAGACCGGCTACAGCTACGACGGCGCCGGCAACCTCACGGCCAGCCCGTTCCGGTCGGCGACCTTCAACGCGGCCGGCCAGCAGACCACCGCGACCGTCTCCGGGACCACCAGCAGCTACAGCTACGCCGGCACCAACGCCAACGAGCTGCTCGACGAGAACGTCCCGAACGACCACGACTACAGCTACACCTACGGGCGTCCGGACCGGGCCGGCCTGCCCGAGATCGACTCGGTCACCGTGTCCGGCATCGGCACCGGCTACGTGATCTCCGACCCGTCCGGCCAGCCGATCATGCTGTCCACCAGCAGCGGCAACACCCTGCTCTACGTCTATGACGGGCTGCACAACCCGGTGGAGCTGTCCACCAGCTTCAATACCACCGCCCAGGCATACAGCTTCGATCCCTACGGTGGGCGCACCACCACCAACAACACCGGGTTCGCCTCCGCCTATGAGAACCCCTACACCTTCGGTGGTGGCCTGTTCGACCGGGCAACCCACGAGGTCAAGTTCGGGCAGCGCTACTACAGCACCCCGCTCGGTAGCTGGTCACAGCAGGACGCCCTGAACGCGCCGCTCGATCCGTCCAACGCCAACCGGTACGCCTACGTGGCGGGCAACCCCGTCAACGGGTTCGACCCAACCGGGCGATTCAGCTGGGACGACTTCACCAACGATGTCTCCAACTTCGCTGGAACTGGCGCGGTGGCAGGTGCCCTGATCGGCGGCACACTCGGGCTGTTGGGAGGGCCGTTCGCTCCCATCACCGTTCCCGGCGGAGCCGAGGCCGGCGCGCTCATCGGCGGAACGGTGGGTGGAGTAATCGGAGGGATCTACTATTTTGCTAGCTGAGAAAGGGCGACGGCATGCTCCCTGATGTTCTGTTCAAGGACCTTCCCCGGCGGATCAGAGAACATGCGCTCCCCTTCCTTGCTGACGATGAGCACATCATCGAGTGCTCGACCGCCAAGCGGGCCTGGGGCGTCCTGCCCGCGATCCTCCTCCCGGCATCGGGATATCTCGCGCTGACCGACAAGCGGCTGCTGTGCTTCAACCCCGCTAGGTTGGGCAACCGACCGGCAGGTCTGGCGTTCGAAGTTCCTCGAGAAACGGTCGCAGCAATAGGCACACATCCCCGAAGGATGGTGCTGGCCACAAGCCAGCCCAGGAGTCGGAAACTGCTGCTCAGCGCAGCTTTCCCTACCGAATCGGCCATCATTTGGCAGAGCTTGCTACGCCCGCGCTGACGCCATTATCGATGCGTCACCGGAGCGGCGTAGTAGGAACCTACGACCCCAACGGGGCGTGCACGGTCCCGGAGTCGGTGTCTGCACAATGTGGCCGGTGTTGTACTGCACGGCGATGCCAGGGTTGCCGCCGGTCACAGTCAAGCCATGGTTGATCTGCACATGTGACCTGCTCGGCCTGCGCCCGCAGCTTGGCGGTGGCGGCCTGTTCGCCGGGTCGTCCACGTCAAAGGTCAACGCCTCGACCAGTTGCCCGGCCGCGGTCCGCCGTCATCCACGGTGAGCCGGTGCACCCGGGCGATCGCCATCCGCGCACCGCCGCGCCACCACCCGACAGAGCCGCGATCACATCCTTGGCTACACCCACCTGGCACCCGCTCGACCCGTAGTGCGAGGTGGTAACGGCTGGGGGTGTCGAGGTGGTCGGGGCACAGAACGCGTTCGCCGGGGGGTGAGGGTGGCCTCGACGAGAGCAGCGGAAAGGCGTCCGGTGAGCCGTCTCCAAGCCGAGACGAGGTCCGGGGAACCTCGATGGCTACCCGCGCGGACCTCTCGTGGCGGCCGAGCTTGATGGGGGCTGAGCCGGAGCGCATGCGCTGGTCGGAGCCGTCACCGGCGGCCCGGGCGGAGCGTTGGGCCAGCTCGTGGGCGCCTGACCGCGTAACCCAGAACGGCTTCAAGCTCTGCAGCCGCCGGCCGGCCGCTGAAACAGTTCGTCCCGAGGGAGACCGGGCGGGTGGCGCGGTCCCCCTCGGGACGAGGGGCCTGATGATGCGAGGTGGGGGCTACTTCACCGCCGCGCTGAAGACCGGCAGGTAGCCGCCGGACTGACCGCTCGCGGTCGGGTGGTAGGACTCGGTGATGTCGGAGTAGTTCAGCGAGTGCAACCACTTGTCGCCGGAGCAGAGCTGGTGGCCGACGAAGATGCTGCGCACGTCGCCGAAGCTGAATCCGTGGGCGGCGGCGGTGTTCTTGGTGATGTTGTCGACCAGGTTGATGCCCTCGTCGATCTTGGCCCGGGAGTTCTCGCTCAGCCCGACGCAGTACCAGACGCCGAGCTGGTAGAAGACCGGGTAGGACAGCACCACGACCTGGGCGTTCGGGGCGTGGCTGCGAATGCCGTTGTAGGTGACGTTGAGCAGGTTGGCCAGGTTGGCGTTGGCGTAGGCCTCGGCCTTGTTCACCGCGGCGATGCAGTCGGCCTCGCTGTAGAGCACGCAGGTGGTCATGATGTTGGAGAAGCCGACGTCGTTGCCGCCGATGGTGATGCTGACCAGGCCGGTCGAGGAGCTGAGCGCCGAGAGCTGGTTGGCGTTGACGTCGGTGGTCTTGGCGCCGGAGCAGGCCGCCATCCGGTAGGAGCTCGGGTGGTGGGCGGCGTTCCACAGCCCGGCGTAGGAGGTCGGGCTCTGCAGGCAGCTGCCGGACTCGCTGCCGCTGCCGACGCCTGAGGAGTACGAGTCGCCCAGGGCGACGTAGCCGCCCGTCATGGCGTTGGCCGGCGCGGCGGCGAGCAGCAGGGCCATCGCGATCGCCGCTACCGAGCTGACGGCAGCCAGCAGCAGGCGTGGTCTGAACTGGATCTTGGACACTGAACGTCCTCCGGGGGAAGTGGAATCAGGGCCCCCGTGGTGACATCCCTACCAGTACTGGCCGGTATTTTCTAGCTGAGACGGTTCGCCGGGAGTGTCCGCCGTCCACCAGCCGGCGATCGCGGCCCGGTCGTCGGCTGCCGAGCCGCCGCCCTCCTCCAGATCCAGCCAGCTGGAGGTCAGCCGCCGCCGCGCGTCGGCGCAGTAGACGCCGGCCAGTCGCTGCTGCCGGGTGGCCGACGCCGGCGGGGCGTCGGCCACCCGGGCCAGCAGCACGGTCATCGCCAGCAGTTCGTTGGCGATCCGGCCGGTCGCGATCAGCGCGCCCTGCTGCTCACCCAGCTCGGCCCGGTCCGGGTGGCGCCTGCCCAGGACGTCGACGGCCGTCGCCAGCCGGTGGGCGTCCCGGCCCAGCCGGGCCAGCTCCGCGGCCCGGGCCTGGTCCAGCCGGGCATCGACGGGTACCGCCGCGGCCGGGCCAGGCCCGGACGGCGAGCGCCGGTCCAGCAGCGCCTCACCGATCCACAGGTCGATGGCGTAGTCCACCGCGCCGGCGATCCGCAGCACCCGGGCGTCGCGCCACATCCGCTCCATCGGCTCGGCCTCGGCCCCCCAGCGCTGCTTGCTGGGCCCGGTCTCCAACCCGCCGGCGGCCAGCAACGACAGGGTGCGTTCCACGATCCGCCAGCAGGCCATGGTGGCCAGGTTCTTGGTGGCGAACCGGTCCCGGTTGCGGCCGAGCAGGGCGTCCTCGCCGAGCAGCCCCCAGCACAGCAGGCTGTCGATGGCGTACAGGTCGGCCAGGCTGCGGGCCATCAGCTGCCGGGTGGCCGGATAGTCCGCCAGCGGCCGGCCGTCGACGCGGCGGCGGCGGGCGAAATCCCGTTGCAGCTGCACGCAGTTCTGCCCGATCGCCAGGGCGGGAGCGGTCAGCAGGTAGATGCGCCCGCGGGAGGCCAGCGCGTCGACCATCCGGTTGTCCCGCCAGTGCCCGCCCGGCCCCTCCACCACCCGCTCGGGTGCCACCCGCACCCCGGCCAGCTCCAGGGTGCCCAGCGGCAGGCCCTTGAGGCCGACCAGTTCGTGTGCGCCGCGCACCCGGAACCCGGCGCTGCGAGTGTCGACCAGGAACAGGCCGGCGTCCGCGCGTTCGCCCGTCCCCGGTGGGCCGGCGGCCAGGGTGGCCGAGACGACCAGCTCGCCGGCCACCGTCCCGTTGCCGATGTAGGCCTTCTGCCCGGTCAACCGGTACCCGCCACCGGCGGCCGGCACGGCGGTGGTCGCCGACAGCGTGTTGCCCGCCCCGGTGGGCTCGGTGTCGGCCCAGCCGGACAGCGCCCCGTCGGCCAGCCGGTCCAGCACCAGCCGGCGCAGCGGTGAGTCGGTGAGCATCGGCAGCAGCGAGGGCAACCCGATGCCGTTGTGGATCGCCAGCACGTAGCCGGCCGGCACGCACCGCCGCATGGCCGCCACCAGCAGCCGGGCGGTGCCGTGGTCGGACAGCCCCAGGCCGCCCTCGGCCGGTGCGAGCTGCAGCCGCAGGAAGCCACCGCCGCGGATGCCCTGGTAGTACTCCGGCGGCAGTTGCCGCTCGCTCTCCACCCGGTCGGCGTCGACGCAGGAGTCCAGCAGCGCCAGCAGGTTCTGGGTGGCCCGCTCGGTCAGCGCCCGGTCCTCGGCCGGCTCGGCCGGGAAGCTGCCCAGCAGCTGCCAGGGCACCCGGCCGGCGGCCAGCTCCTCGATCAGTGGCCCGGCCAGCGTCGTCGCCGTCATCGCAGCACTCCCTCGGTCAGCTCGGCGACCAGCTCCAGCACCGGCTCGGGCCGGTCCAGCAGGTAGTGGTGGTCGCCGGGCACCAGCACGACCCGGCAGCCGGCGCTGGTGTGCCGGCCCCAGCCGGCCAGCTCCGCCTCGCTCCAGTAGTCCCGGCTGCCGCTGACCACGGCGATCGGGCAGCTCAGCGGCGCGGCCGGTGCGTACCGGTAGGTCTCGGCGATGGCCAGGTCGGCGCGCAGCATCGCGTAGGAGCGCGCCAGCAGTTCCGGGTCCTCGGCCAGCTCCGGCGGCGCCGGGTAGCGGTGCTCGGCCTCGGCCCGGAAATCGGCGTCCGGCCAGTGCGAGATCGGGGTGTCCTCGTACGGCTGGTGCGGTGGCCGGTGTGCCGAGACGACCAGCGCGTCCGGGCCCGGCCGGCCGGCCGCCTGCAGGGCCCGCGCGGTCTCGAAGGCGACCAGCGCCCCGAGGCTGTGCCCGAACAGCAGGTACGGCGGCCGAAAGTCGACCTCGGCCAGCAACCGGTCCACCAGCGCCGGCAACTCCTCGATCGGCGGCTCGGCGAACCGCTTGCCCCGCCCGGGCGGCAGCACCCCCCACACCTCGACCTCGGGCAGTTGGCGCTCCCAGGCCAGGTAGCCGCCCGGCGTCCCGCCGGCGTAGGGGAAGCAGTAGAGCCGGTAGCGGGCCGCCGGGCGGCGCGACCGGCGCAGCAACCAGTCGTTCACCGGGGCTCACCCGCCAGCCCGGCCGGGGTGGCCAGGGTCGGGCCGGCCGGGACGTCCGGTGCGCCGGTCACCGGCGCGGTGGGCAGCTCGGCCAGCCCGCGGACCTCCGACAGCAGCACCGGGAGCACCGACAGCAGGCAGCCCACCGCGGCCACCCACAACGTCGGACGCAGGCCGACGGTCTGGCCGAGCACGCCGCCGAGAAAGGCGCCCAGCGGGATCGGGCCCCAGTTGATGAAGCGGACGGTGGCGTTCATCCGGCCCAGCAACGCCGGCGGGGTCACCGCCTGGCGCAGGCTGATCTGGCAGATGTCATAGATGCAGACGCCGAACTCGCCGACCAGCACGCCGGCGGCCAGCAGCAGCATGGCGGTGCCGGGGGTGGCCAGCGCCATCGCCGCCACGGCCAGCGCGCAGGACAGGGCGCTGACCACCATCACCCGCCCGAACGGCCAGCGCCGCAGCAGCCGGGGTGCGGCCAGCGAGCCGAGCACGGCACCGAGGTTGCCCACCGCCAACGCCGCTCCCAGCAGCACCGGGGACAGCTGCAGCACCCGGATCGCGTACAGCGTCAGCACGGCGCCGGTGATGCCCAGCAGGTAGCAGAAGTTCGACGTCCCGGTGGCCAGCGCCAGCGGCCGGATCAGCCGGTGCCGCCAGACGAACCGGACGCCCTCGCCGACGTCGCGGGCCAGCACCCGCAGCTCCGGCCGGCGGCCGGACCGGACCGGCCGTTGCGACCCGCGGATCGTCAGCAGCAGGACGGCGGAGCCGGCGTAGCTGACCGCGTCCAGCAGGATCGCGATCGGGGCGGTGAACAGCTGGACCAGCAGGCCACCCAGGCCCGGGCCGGCGAACTGCGCGCCGGTGTAGGACAGCTGCAGCTTGGTGTTGCCCTCCACCAGGTGCTCCGGCGCGACGATCGCCGGCAGGTAGGACTGCTGGCTGACCTCGTTGAACACGCTCAGCACGCCGACGGCGAAGGCCACCGGGTAGAGCAGCGCCAGGCTGAGGTGATCCAGCCAGGCGGCCAGCGGGACGGTGAACAGCAGCACGGCCCGGGCCAGGTCGGTGCCGACCATCACCGGTAGCTGGCGCAGCCGGTCGAGGATCGCCCCGGCCGGCAGGGTCACCAGCAGGAACGGCAGGTACTGCAGGGTGCCGATCAGCCCGACCTGGAACGGGGTCGCGGAAAGCTTGAGGATCGCGGTCAGCGGCAACGCCAGCACGGTGACCTGGGTGCCGACCAGGCTGACCGTCTGCGCGGCGAAGAGCCGGACGAAGTCGCCGTGCCGCCACAGGCTCGCCGGCCGGTCGCAACCAGCCGCGGCGGTCATCTGGCGGGCTCGGCTGCCGTTCGCCGGGCGCTGGCCGGGCGCAGGTCGGTCCACACCTCGGCGATGTGGGCCAGGCACTCCTGCTTCGTGCCGGCCGGCCCGGTGGCGTTCCAGCCGCGCGGGACGTCCTGATCCTCGGGCCAGATCGAGTACTGGTCCTCGTCGTTGCGCACCACGGCGTACCTGCGGGTCTCGTCATCGAACATGTTCGGTCTCCTGCACATGGTCTCGGGGGGTTGCGGACGCTGCTTCGGGGGTGGCGGGGATGCCGGCCTCGATCCGGCCGGCCAGGGCCTCGACGGTGGGGGTGGCGAAGATCTCCCGGACGGTCACCGCGATGCCGTACTCGCGCCGGCACCAGGCGGTCAGCCGGGCGGCGATCAGCGAGTCGCCGCCCAGGTCGAGGAAGCTGTCCCGGGCGCCCACCCCGCCGGCGCCGAGGATCTGCTCGAACGCCCGGGCGACCGCCCGCTGGACGGCCCCGTGCGGCTCGACGTAGTCGTCGTCGGGGTCGGCGGGTCCGGTGGTGGCCGGCGCTGCCGGGGCGATGCTGACCGGCACCGCGGGGTCGGGGTCGATGGCGAAACGCAGCCGCTGGAACGCGGTGGTGGGCAGCGGCACCCGGCGGTGTCGCTCGCCGTCGTTGAGCCCGGACCAGTCCAGCTCGCGGCCGGCCAGCCACAGCCGGCCGGCGGCCCGCAGCAGGTGGGCCGCCTCCGGCTCGTCCTCCGAGGCGTGCGGCAGGCTGGTCACCAGCAGGTCGTCCGGGCGGTGCGCGGGATGCCGGCGGGCCAGCGTCGTGAGCGTCCGGCCCGGGCCGACCTCGACCAGCGCGTGCCGGGCGTCGCCGTCCAGCAGCCCGGCCAGCACGTCGGAGAACCGGACCGGAGCCCGCAGGTGCGCGGCCCAGTAGGCCGGGTCACAGGCCTGCTCGGCGGTCAGCCAGCCGCCGGTGTGGTCGGACAGCATCGGCAGCGCCGGCGGGTTCAGCCGCAGCCCGGCGACCTGCTCGGCGAAGACGTCGACCACCGGGTCCACCAGGGAGGAGTGCGCGCCGGCGCTGATGTGCAGCCGGCGCACCTCCACCCCGCGCTGCTCCAGCTGGGCCGCCAGCCGGTCGGTGCGCTGCCGCGGGCCGGACACCACGCACTGGTCCGGGCCGTTGACCGCCGCGACGTCCAGCCCGGAATCGAGCAGCGGGCGCAGCTGCGCCTCGGGCAGCGACACCGCGACCATGGCGCCCGGCGGCAGCTCCTCCAGCAGCCGGCCGCGGGCCGCGACCAGGGCCACCGCATCCGGCAGGTCGAACACCCCGGCGATGCAGCCGGCGGCGTAGGCGCCCAGGCTGTGCCCGGCCACCGCGTCCGGCATAACCCCCCAGCGCTGCCAGAGCCGGGCCAGGGCGTACTCGACGGTGAACACGCAGGCCTGGGCCATCGCCATCGGCTGCAGCCGCGCGGTCGCCGCCGGGTCGTCCGGGGCGGCATGGAGCACCTCGCGCAGGTCGGCGCCCAGCGCCGGTGCGAACAGCCGGGCGCACTCGGCGACCGCCTCGGCCAGCGCCGGCTCGGTGCCGGCCAGCGCCGCGGTCATGCCGACGTACTGGCCGCCCTGGCCGGGGAACAGGAAGGCCAGCGGGACGCCGGCAGAGACCGGCCCGGCGGCGGCCGGCGGCCGGGCCAGCGCGGTGGCCAGCGCGCCGGTGTCGCTCACCACCTCCACCCGCCGGTGGGCCTGGTGCTTGCGGCCCACCTGCAGCGTCCAGGCCAGGTCGGACAGGGTCAGGTCCGGCACGGCATGGTCTGGCACGGCATGGTCCGGCACGGCATGGTCCGGCACGGCAAGGTCCGGCACGGCAAGGTCTGGCAGGGCAAGGTCCGGCACGGCAAGGTCTGGCACGGCGCTGCCGGGCTCGGCGGCCAGCCGATCGGCCAGGGCGCCGGCCAGGGCGTCCACCGCCTGCCGGTTGCGGCCGGACAGCGGTACCAGCCGCCAGTCGCGGCGGGTCTCGGCCGGCAGGCCGGCCGGTGCTTCCTGCAGCACCACGTGGGCGTTGGTGCCGCCGATGCCGAGCGAGTTCACGCCGGCCCGCAACGGTCCGGCGCCGCTCCAGTCGCGCAGCTCGGTGTTGACCGCGAACCGGGTGGCGGCGAAGTCGATGGCCGGGTTGGGCGCGTCGAAGTGCAGGCTGGGCGGCAGCCGGCGGTGCCGCAGGGCCAGCACCGCCTTGATGAAACCCGCCACCCCGGCCGCGGCGTCGGTGTGGCCGATGTTGGTCTTCACCGAGCCCAGCCAGCAGCGCCGGTCGGTTACCGCACCGTCCGGCCCGGCGAAGGCGGCGGCCAGCGCGGCGATCTCGATCGGGTCGCCGAGCGGGGTGCCGGTGCCGTGGGTCTCGACGTAGCCCACCGTGTCCGGGGCGATGCCGGCCAGCTGCAGGGCGGTGCGCACCGCCTCGGCCTGCCCGGTCACGCTGGGCGCGGTGTAGCCGATCTTGTCCGCGCCGTCGTTGTTGACCGCCGATCCCAGGATCACCGCGGAGATGGTGTCGCCGTCGGCCAGCGCCTCGGACAGCCGCTTGAGCACCACGATGCCGGCCCCGTCGCCGCCCACCGTGCCGTCGGCGGTCGCGTCGAAGGCCCGGCAGTGCCCGTCGGCCGACAGGATGCCGGTCTCGGAGTACTCACCCGGGTAGGCCGGCACGTGCACCGTCGCGCCGCCGGCCAGGGCCAGGTCGCACTCGCCGGCCAGCAGCGCCTGGGCGGCCAGGTGGATGGCCACCAGCGAGGTCGAGCAGGCCGTCTGGACGGTGACCGCGGGCCCGCGCAGCCCGAGCTTGTACGAGGCCCGGGTGGTGAGGAAGTCCAGCCCGCAGCCCAGCCGCAGCTCGAAGTCGCCGACGTCGGCCAGCAGCGGGCTGTCCCGGCGGCCGGCCAGCAGGTTGGCGTACCCGGTCTGGCTGCTGCCGGCATAGACGCCGATCAGCCCGGCGAACCGGGTCGGGTCGTAGCCGGCGTCCTCCAGCGCTTCCCAGGCGCACTCCAGGAACACCCGGTGCTGCGGGTCGATGATCAGCGCCTCGCGGGGGGCGTAGCCGAAGAACTCGGCGTCGAAGCAGTCCGGGTCCGCCAGCAGCCCGCAGGCCGGCTGGTGCCGGGCGCCTGCCGGGACGGGCAGCGCGGTGATCGACTCCACCCCGCCGGCCAGGTTGTGCCAGTACTCGGCCGGCGTGCTGGCCCCGGGCAGCCGCACCGCCATGCCGATCACCGCTAGGTGGGCGTCGGCGTCCAGCGGTTCGGAACCCGGGCCGGCCTGGTCCGCAGGCAGGCTCGGCACCGGCACGGCGGTCATCGCCGGGCGCGCAGCCGGCCGAGCCGCTCCCGGCCCGCCGTGCGCGCCGCCGGATCCGGGCCGGCACCGGCCGGTGCGCCGGCGGCAACCGAAGCGCCGCCGGCAACCGAAGCGCCGGCGGCGTCGAGGTGGCGGGCCAGCGCGCCGACGGTCGGGTACTGGAACAGGGTGACCAGCGGCAGGTCGGGCCGCAGTTCCGCGGTGATCCGCTGGTGCACCTTGCCGAGCAGCAGCGAGTGGCCGCCGAGGTCGAAGAAGTTGTCCTCCGCGCCGACCTGGTCCACGCCCAGCACGTCCCGCCAGATGCCGGCCAGCCGGCTCTCGGTGGCACCGGTAGCGGGCCGGCCGCGGGACTCGGTGACCGGTTGCGGGGCGGGCAGCCGGCCGGCGTCCACCTTGCCGCTGCGGGTCATCGGCAGCTCGTCCAGCCACACGTAGGACGTCGGCACCATGTAGGCCGGCAGGCTGGTGCCGAGCTGGCGGCGCAGTTCGGCGGGCTCGGGTGCCGGGGTTCCCGCCACGCCGACCAGGTAGCCGACCAGCTGCGGCGAGCCGCCCGGCGGGGTGGCCAGCGCCACGTGCGCCCGCGCGATGCCGGGCAGCCCGCGCAGCGCGGCGGCGACCTCGCCGGGTTCGATCCGGTAGCCGCGCAGCTTGACCTGGGCGTCGGTGCGGCCGAGGAACTCCAGCGAGCCGTCGGTGCCGCGCCGGACCCGGTCGCCGGTGCGGTAGAGCCGGGTGCCGGGCCGGCCGAACGGGTCCGGCACGAAGCTCTCGGCGGTCAGGTCCGGACGGTTGAGGTAGCCCAGCGCCAGGCCCACGCCGCCCAGGTACAGCTCGCCGGCGATGCCGGGCGGCACCGGACGCATCCGCTCGTCCAGCACGTGCGCGCTGACCCCGGGCAGCGGCCGGCCGATGCCGGGCAGCGTGCTGCCGCTGTCCACGTCGGCCCAGGTCGCGGTCACGGTCGCCTCGGTCGGGCCGTAGGCGTTGACCACCGCGTACGGCGTGTCCGGACGCCGGCCGGCGGTCAGCCGGTCCCCGCCGGTGAGCAGCAGCCGCAGGTCCGGCGGGGGTTCCGGCAGCGCCAGCAGCGACTCGGCCAGCGTGGTCGGCAGGTCGGCGACGGTGATCCGGTGCTCGGTGAGCCAGTCGCGCAACCGGGCCGGCACCAGCCGGACCTCCTCGTCGGGCACCTGCAGGGCGGCACCGGCGGCCAGCGCCGGCCAGATCTCGCCGATCGAGACGTCGAAGGCGGGCGAGGCGAACAGCACCGTGCGGTCCGCGGGTCCGAGCCGGAACTGGCCGAGATGCCAGCTGACCAGGTTGGCCATCGCCGCCCGGGACACCGTCACGCCCTTGGGTTGCCCGGTCGAGCCGGAGGTGTAGATGACATAGGCCGGATCGCCGCCGTCGCCCGCCGGCAGCTCGAGGTCGCCGGCCTCGTCCGTGGCCTCGGCGACGGCCAGCACCGGCGCCCCGGCCGGCAGCACGCCGTCCCAGTCCCGGTCGCTGATCGCGGCGCGCACCCCGGCGTCGGCGCAGCAGAAGCCGATCCGGTCGGCCGGGGTGCCCGGCTCCAGCGGCAGGAACGCCGCACCCGCCAGCAGCACCGCGAGCTCGGCGACCACCAGCTGCGGGCCGCGCGGCAGCAGCACGGCCACCACGTCACCGGCGCCCACCCCGTCCCGGCGCAGCCGGCCGGCCAGCCGGCGGGACCGATCGGCCAGCTCGCGGTAGCTGAGCGTGCCGGCGGCCGACCGCACCGCCACCGCGTCCGGACGCGCCGCGGCCCGCTCCAGCACGGCCCGGCCGAGGTCGAGGGCCGGCAGCGGGTCAGCGGCGGGCTCGGACTCGCGCTGCTCCTCGGCGGCGGTGAGCAGCGGCAGGTCGGCGACCGGGGTCTGCGGCTCGGCCACCGCGGCGGCCAGCAGCCGCAGGTACCGGTCGGCCATCAGGCGCATGGTGTGCTCGTCGAACAGGTCGGCGTTGTACTCCCAGAGCAGCAGGATCCGGTCGTCCACCTGGCCGGAGTCGGCCGTCTGGCTCTCCGCCCGCGGGATCACCACCACGTCCAGGTCGGTCTTGGCCGAGCCGTTGCCGCGCTCGAAGACCGTGCCGGTGGCACCGGCCAGGTCCAGCTCGGGCAGCGGCGAGTCGTTGACGCTGAACAGGATCTGCGCCATCGGCTGGACGGCGGCGTCCCGGTGCGGGTTGAGCGCCCGGACCACCTCGACGAACGGCAGTTCCTGGTGCTGGGCGGCCTCGAACACCACGTCCTGGGCCCGCCGGGCCAGCTCGCCGAAGGCCAGCTCACCGGTGACCTCGCAGCGCTGCACCACCGCGTTGACGAACATCCCGACCACGTCCTGGGCGGCGGCCAGCTGCCGGTTGGCGTAGGCCGAGCCGATGCAGATGTCCTGCTCGCCGGTGTAGCGGTGCAGCAGCGCGGCGAAGGCGGCGTACATGGTGCTGAACAGGGTCAGCCGGTTCGCCCGGCAGAAGGCCCGGACGGCGGCCGGCAGCTGCGGCGGCAGCTCGATGCGCAGGGTGTCGCCCCGGAAGGTCTGGACGTTCGGGCGCGGCCGGTCCGGCAGCAGGCTCAGCGGTGCCGGCATCCCCTCCAGCTGCTTGCGCCAGTACTCCAGCTGGGTGGCGAACACCGAGCCCGGCTGCGCCGGTCCGGACTCCAGCGGTGCCAGTTGCTCGTGCTGCCAGGCGGCGTAGTCGGCGTACTGCGCGGCCGGCTCGGCCAGCGGGGACGGCTCGGACCGGGCGTAGGCGTTGTAGAGGGCCTTGAGCTCGCGCATCAGCAGCGCGAACGACCAGCCGTCGTGCACCATGTGGTGCTCGACCAGCACCAGCTCGTGCTCGTCGTCGGCCAGCGTGATCACCGTCCAGCGCAGCAGCGGCAGGCTGGTCAGGTCGAAGGGCCGCCGCAGCTCCTGCTCGACCAGTTCCTCCGCGGCTGCCCGGCGCTCGTCGGCCGGTAGCCCGGTCAGGTCGACCCGGCCGGCCCGCACCGGCTCGGGGTCGGCGACCCGCTGGGACAGCCCGTCCCCGTCCTGGACGTAGGTGGTGCGCAGGATCGCGTGCCGGCGGCCGAGCTCGGTGATCACCCGGTCGAACAGGTCGAGATCGAAATCTCCGGCCACCCGGATGGTGGTCTGGGTGTGGTAGGCGATGCTGTCCGGGGCCAGGGCGGTGTGCAGCCAGACCTGCTCCTGCTGCCGCGACAGCGGCGCCCGGCGCCGGCCGGTGCCGGTCAGCGCCGGCAGGGCGCCGGCCTGGCCGCCGTCGCGGCGCTCGGCCACCAGGGCGGCCAGCTTCTCGATGGTGGGTGTCGAGATCACCTCCACCGGCGAGACGGGCGCCTGCTCCTCGGCCTGGATGCGGGCGGCGATCCGGGTCGCGGTGAGCGAGTGGCCGCCCAGCTCGAACAGGTCCTCGGTGACCCCGACGTCCTGCAGGCCCAGGGTGTCGCACCAGATCGCGGCCAGCCGGCGTTCCAGCTCGGTGCGCGGGGCCACCTGGCCGGCGTGTTGCCGCCGGGCCGGCTGCACCGGTGGCAGCGCGCTGCGGTCGACCTTGCCGGTGGGCAGGCACGGCAGCGCGTCGACGACGGCGAAGGTGGCCGGCACCATGTAGTCGGGCAGCTGTTCGCGGGCGTGCCGGGTGATCGCGGCGGCGGTGGGCACCCGGCGGTTGTCGCGCGGCACCAGGTAGCCGACCAGCTGGACCTGCCCGTCGCCGGTCACCGGCTCGACGTGCGCCTGCAGCACGTCCGGATGCCGGGTGAGCGCCGCCGCCACCTCCAGCGGCTCCACCCGGTGGCCGCGGATCTTGAGCTGGTCGTCGTTGCGTCCCAGGAACTGCAGTCCCTCCGGCAGCTCCCGGACCAGGTCGCCGGTGCGGTAGAGCCGGCCGCCCGGCCGGGCCGGGTCGGGCACGAAGCGCTCGGCGGTCAGGTCCGGCCGGCCGAGGTAGCCGCGGGCCAGCACCTGGCCACCGACGTACAGCTCGCCGGGCTGGCCGGGCGGCACCGGCTGCATCCGGTCGTCCAGGACGCAGACCACGCCACCGGAGACGGCATGGCCGATCGGCAGCGGGTCGGGCGCCGTGCCGGCCGGTTCGAAGCGTGCCGTGCTCACCGTCACGGTGGTCTCGCTGAGCCCGTAGGCGTTGACCACCGGCACGCTGCTGTGCTGCCACCAGCCCTCCAGGGTGGCGGCGTAGCCCGCCTCGCTGCCGATCACCACCAGCCGCAGCGACTCGGGCAGCGCGCGGGGCCGGGCGTCCAGGTCGCGGGTCCAGTGCGTCCAGTACGGGGTCGGCAGGTTGACCACGCTCACCTGCTGCTCGCGCAGCTGGTCCTCCAGGTCGGCCGGCGTCGGCAGCGCGTCGGGCAGCAGCACCACCGTGGCACCGGCCGCCAGGGTGGGAAAGACCTCCTCGGCGAAGACGTCGAAGACCGGGTTGGCGAACTGCAGCACCCGGTCCCGCTCGCCCAGCTGGTAGGCCTCGATCAGCGCGGTGACGTGGTTGGCCAGCGCGAGCCGGGGCACCGCGACCGGCTTGGGCTCACCGGTGGAGCCGGAGGTGAAGACCGTATAGGCCAGGTCGTGCGGGCGGTACCCGACCGGGCCAGCCCCGGCGAGGCTGCCGTCGGGCTCGTCGGCGACGGCGTCGAGCACCGTGACGCCGGGGATCGCCTGCGCGGTGGCGTGCAGGCTCGGGTCGGCGATCACCCAGCGCAGGCCGACCGCCTCGGCCAGCCGGGCCAGCCGGCCGGGGGTGGCGGTGCCGTCCAGGGGCAGGTAGCCGGCGCCGCTGCGCAGCACGCCCAGCAGCGCGGCGATCAGCCCGGAGCCGCGTGGCAGCAACACCCCGACCAGGTCGTCGGCCCGCACGCCGGCGGCACGGAGCCGGCCGGCGAGCAGGCGGGCGGCGGAGTCCAGTTCGGCGCGGGTCAGCGGGTCGGGTCCGGCCACTGCCGGCGCGTCCGGTGTGGTGACTGCCCAGGCGGAAATGACGTCGCAGACATCCGAATTATTCATGACGCACCTTCTTTCCCAACAATGACCGTGAAAGCGGCAGACGGGTTTTCCGGAGCCGTGCATGCGCGGGGAAAGAAAGGGGCATTCCCGGAACGATCACCATGGAGCACACCAGTCAAAAGCGGGTGATCAGCGCATAGATCTGAGACCCCACCGTATTAAGCACATACGAACAAGTCAACGCATAATATGCGTGCTAAGTGACTGCAACCGTTATCGGTCAAGGCATTTGGGATAAGCCGGAAAGTGCGCCGGGGCCGGGCTCGGTCGAGTTCCTCGCGCACCGGGCGACAGTTGTCGCGACCGGGCCGGACCCGACGGAGGCGGTACCCGCCGAGGGGTGCCTGTCGGGCCGCGCAACGCGATGCCCATGCTTAGACTGGGAGTCACCAGCTCGTGAAAATTTTCACGAGCTATTCCCCGGGTGTGGACCTGCCGAGCTGGAGGGGGCGTAATGACGGTGACCGCCGAGGGCCCGCAGGGGCTCGCCAGCACCGCGGAGCCGCCCGACGAGGCCCGCTACGACGCCGACGTCATCGTGGTCGGTGCCGGGCCGTCCGGGTCGGCCGCCGCGTACTGGATGGCCACCGCGGGCCTGGACGTGCTGCTGCTGGAGAAGACCTCCTTCCCCCGCGAGAAGGTGTGCGGCGACGGCCTGACCCCGCGCGGCACCCGGGCCCTGGTCGAGATGGGCATCGACGTCAGCGAGGAGGCCGGCTGGCTGCACAACAAGGGCCTGCGGGTGATCGGCGGTGGCCTGCGGCTGGAACTGGACTGGCCGGAGCTGGCCTCGTTCCCGCCCTACGGCCTGGTGCGACCGCGGGCCGACCTGGACCACCTGCTGGTGCGGCAGGCCGTCAAGGCGGGCGCCCGGTTGCACGAGCAGACCTCGGTCACCGGACCGGTGCTCGACCGGCAGGGCCGGGTGGTCGGCGTGCTGGCCAAGGCCGGCAGTGACCCGGCCGACCGGCGCGAGCTCAGCTACCGGGCACCACTGGTGCTGGCCTGTGACGGGGTGTCCGGCCGGTTCGCGCTGGCGCTCGGCCTGCAGCGCGACGAGCGGCGGCCGATGGGGGTGGCGGTGCGCCGCTACTACACCAGCCCGCGCACCGACGACGACTACCTCGAGTCCTGGCTGGAGCTGTGGGACGGCCCGCCCGGCGCCGACGACGCCAAGCTGCTGCCCGGCTACGGCTGGATCTTCGGCATGGGCGACGGCTCGGTCAACGTCGGGCTCGGGGTGCTGAACTCCTCGGCCGGCTTCCAGAAGACCAACTACCGCTCGCTGCTGACCACCTGGCTGGACGGCACCCCGGCCGAGTGGGGACTGCGCGAGCCCAACGCGCTCGGGCCGACCCTGGGCGCGGGGCTGCCGATGGGTTTCAACCGGACCCCGCACTACCGCGACGGGGTGCTGCTCGTCGGCGATTCCGGCGGTTCGGTCAACCCGTTCAACGGCGAGGGCATCCCGTACGCGATGGAATCGGGCAAGTTCGCCGCCGAGGCGGTCATCCAGGCGCTGGCCCGCCCGGCGGGCCCGGGCCGGGAGCGCGCGCTGGCCGGCTATCCCGCCGCGCTCGCCGCCGAGTGGGGGGCCTACTACCGGCTGGGCGGGGTGTTCGTGAAGCTGATCGGCAACCCGGCGGTGATGCGGGCCTGCACCCGGCACGGCCTGCCGCACCCGCGGTTGATGAGATTCGTGTTGAAGTTGCTGGCAAACCTGACCGACCCGCGCGACGGGGACGCCAGCGACCGGATCATCACCGCGCTGACCCGCCTGACGCCGCCGCTGCGATAGGGCAGGCAGATGACGGACTTAGGGGTACCTGAGCGTCGGCTGGCAGGTCCCGCCGACTACCGTGGCAGTGCTTGTCAAGGCTGCTGCGGGCCGATCTAGGTACCGGGGAAACCCACCGACGACGGGAGAGGAAGGAGCAGGTCACGATGCTGGGGGCATACCTGCCGATCGTGGTTCTTTTCGCGCTCGCCTTCGGGTTCGCGGTCTTCTCCGTGATCATCGCGACGATCACCGGGCCGAAGCGGTACAACAAGGCCAAGATGGCCTTCTACGAGTGCGGCATCGAGCCGGCGCCGATGGCGGCCGGCCCCAACCGGTTCCCGGTGAAGTACTTCCTCACCGCGATGCTGTTCATCGTCTTCGACATCGAGATCATCTTCCTGTACCCGTACGCCGTCGCCAGCCGGGAGCTGAGCCTCTTCGGCCTGGTCGAGATCTTCCTGTTCATCGCCACCGTGTTCGTCGCCTACGCCTACGTCTGGCGGCGCGGCGGGCTCGACTGGGACTGAACACCGACCGCCCGAATACCGATCAACCCCTCACGATTGGCCCGCTGACATGGGTTTAGAAGAGAAACTGCCGGACGGCGTGCTGCTGGCCACCGTCGAGTCGGTGGTGAACTGGACGCGCAAGTCCTCGCTGTGGCCGGTCACCTTCGGGCTGGCCTGCTGCGCCATCGAGATGATGACCTTCGGCGCGCCCCGGTTCGACTCGGCCCGGTTCGGCATGGAGGTCTTCCGGCCCTCGCCGCGGCAGGCCGACCTGATGATCGTGGCCGGCCGGGTCAGCCAGAAGATGGCGCCGGTGGTCCGCCAGATCTATGACCAGATGGCCGAGCCGCGCTGGGTGCTGGCGATGGGGGTGTGCGCCTCCTCCGGCGGGATGTTCAACAACTACGCGATCGTGCAGGGCGTCGACCACATCGTCCCGGTGGACATGTACCTGCCCGGCTGCCCGCCGCGGCCGGAGATGCTCATCGACGCCATCCTCAAGCTGCACCACAAGATCTCCAACGAACCGCTCGGGCCCAAGCGCGCCGAGCGGCTGGCCGGCCAGAAGGTCGAGCTGATCCCGTCGAGCCAGCGGTTCGCCAAGTGAGCGCCGACGAGGGCACCGCGGGGGGCACCGACCCCGAGCTGGGCCTGGCCCAGGCCGGCGGCGGGCTGCCCGACGGCCGGGAACGGCCCGGCATGTTCGGCGTCAGCGACTCCGGCGACACCACCGGCTTCTCCCGGCTGCAGCGCGAACCGTGGGTGGAGCTGCCCGCCGAGCCCCCGTACGGCGGCTACTACGACGAGGTGATGGGCGCCTTCACCGAGGCCTACGCCGACCACGAGCAGGCCGTCGAGCAGGTGAGCCTGCACCGCGGCGAGCTGACCGTGCACGTCCGCCGCGAGCACATCCGCGCAGTCTGCCAGGTCTTTCGGGACGACCCGGCGCTGCGCTTCGAGCTGCTGTCCAGCGTCTCCGGGGTGGACTACCTGGCCCGGGAGGGCTTCGCCGGCCGGCGGCTGCACGCCGCCTACCACCTGACCTCGATGACCTTCCGGCGGCGCATCCGGCTCGAGGTGGCGGTGACCACCGAGGACCCGCACATCCCGTCGGTGACCGCGGTCTACCCGACCGCCGACTGGCAGGAGCGCGAGGCCTGGGACCTGTTCGGCATCGTCTTCGACGGCCACCCGGCGCTGACCCGGATCATGATGCCCGACGACTGGGACGGCCACCCGCAGCGCAAGGACTACCCGCTGGGTGGCGTGGAGGTCGAGTACAAGGGCGCCAGCATCCCGCCCCCGGACGAGCGCCGGGCCTACCGATGAACCGCGCCTGCACGGCCGGCGTTCCGGCCCGGAAGAGAGGGCACCTCCGGTGACAACCTCCGATTTCTACAGCCCGTCCCGGCAGACCACCGAGGGCCGGGTCTACAACGTCTCCGGCGGCGACTGGGACACGGTGCTCGGCAACGAGCCGCTGCACTACGACCGGATGGTCATCAACATGGGGCCGCAGCACCCCTCGACGCACGGCGTGCTGCGGCTGGTGCTCGAGCTCGAGGGCGAGACGGTGACCGACGCCCGGGTGGTGGTCGGCTACCTGCACACCGGCATCGAGAAGAACGCCGAGTTCCGCACCTGGACCCAGGGCAGCACCTTCGTGACCCGCTGCGACTACCTCGCGCCGCTGTTCAACGAGAGCGCCTACTCGCTGGCGGTGGAGAAGCTGCTCGGCATCGTGGTGCCCGAACGCGCCACCCTGATCCGGGTGCTGATGATGGAGATCAACCGGATCTCCTCGCACTGGGTGTGGCTGGCCACCGGCGGCATGGAGCTGGGCGCGCTGACCGCGATGACCAACGGCTTCCGGGCCCGCGAGCGCTGCCTGGACATCCTGGAGATGATCACCGGGCTGCGGATGAACCACGCCTACGTCCGGCCGGGGGGCCTGGCCCAGGACCTGCCCGAGGACGCGATTCCCAAGATCCGGCAGTGGATCTCCGAGACGGACACCGAGATCGCCGGCGTCGACCGGTTGCTGCGCGGCCAGCCGATCTGGATCAACCGGCTCAAGGGGGTCGGCTGGATCGGGGTCGAGGGGTGCCTGTCCCTCGGCGTGACCGGGCCGCTGCTGCGGGCCGCCGGGCTGCCGTGGGACCTGCGCAAGACCGAGCCGTACCTGGGGTATGAGACCTACGACTTCGACGTCCCGGTCGACGACGGCGGCGACTGCTGGAGCCGGTTCGTGGTCCGGGTCGCCGAGATGCGCGAGAGCCTGCGGATCGTCGCCCAGGTACTCGACCGGCTGGAGCAGACCCCGGGACGGGTGATGGTCGACGATCCCAAGATCGCCTGGCCGGCGCAGCTGTCCATCGGCTCGGACGGCATGGGCAACTCGCCCCAGCACGTCAACAAGATCATGAACAGCTCGATGGAGGCGTTGATCCACCACTTCAAGCTGGTCACCGAGGGCTTCCGGGTGCCGGCCGGGCAGGTCTACGTGCCGGTGGAGAGCCCGCGCGGCGAGCTGGGCGCGCACGTCGTCTCCGACGGCAGCACCCGGCCCTACCGGGTGCACCTGCGCGAGCCTTCCTTCATCAACCTGCAGGCGGTTGCCGCGATGTCCATCGGCGGCATGATCGCCGACGTGATCGCCGCGGTGGCCTCGATCGACCCGGTGATGGGTGGGTGTGACCGGTAATGACCAACCAGAGACTGAGCCTGATCGACATCGGCCGGCCCGGCGACCCGTCGGTGTTCGGCGAGCAGGTTCGCACCGAGGCGGCCGAGATCATCGCCCGCTACCCGGCCGGCGAGTCCCGCTCGGCGCTGCTGCCGATGCTGCACCTGGTGCAGGCCGAGCAGGGCTACGTCTCGGCCGACGGCATCGCCTTCTGCGCCGAGCTGCTGGAGCTGACCAAGGCCCAGGTGGCCGCGGTGGCCACCTTCTACACCATGTACAAGCGCTCGCCCACCGGTGAGTACCTGGTCAGCGTGTGCACCAACACGCTGTGCGGCCTGCTCGGCGGCGACGAGATCTACCGGGCGCTGTCCGAGCGGCTCGGGGTCACGATGAACGAGACCGCGGGCACGCCCGGGGCGCCGGGCTCGATCACCCTGGAGCATGCCGAGTGCCTGGCGGCCTGCGACTACGCCCCGGTGGTGACGGTCAACTACGAGTTCTTCGACAACCAGACCACCGATTCGGCACTGGAGCTGGTCGGCGAGCTGCAGGCCGGCAACCGGCCGCTGCCTAGCCGGGGCGCTCCGCTGTGCAGCTTCGCCGAGATCTCCCGCCAGATCGCCGGTTTCGTCGACCGGCGGCCGGACTCGCTGCGGGCGACCGCGACCGGCCTGCCGACCGAGGCCGGCGTCCGGCTGGCCCAGCAGCTCGACCAGCAGGCACCGTCCTACCCGGTGTCCGACAGCTCGGCCGGCCGCTCCGGCCGGGCCGGGACCGGCTCCGCCGACGCCGAGCGCACCGCCGCCGACAACTCCGGGGCGGCAGAGGGCAGCAGTGCCCACGACGCCCCGCTGAACACCGCCAAGAGTGACCCGGCCGCGGCCTCGCCGACCGGCGGCCAGAGCGAACGAGTTGACGAGGGATGACATGCCGCTGACCCCCGTGCTGACCAAGCGGTTCGGCACCAACGCCCCCTGGCTGCTGGACAACTACGTTGCCCTCGACGGCTACGCCGCGCTGCGCGCGGCGCTGGCCATGCAGCCGGACGAGCTGATCGCGCTGATCAAGGACTCCAACCTGCGCGGCCGGGGCGGTGCCGGCTTCCCGACCGGCATGAAGTGGCAGTTCATCCCGCAGGCCAAGCCGGGCGAGGCGGCCAAGCCGCACTACGTGGTGGTCAACGCCGACGAGGGCGAGCCCGGTACCTGCCGGGACCTGCCGCTGATGATGAACGACCCGCACTCGATGCTGGAGGGCATCATCATCGCCTGCTACGCGGTGCGGGCCGAGCGGGCCTTCGTCTACATCCGGGGTGAGGCGGTGCACGCCATCCGCCGGGTCACCCAGGCGGTGAACGAGGCCTACGCCGCGGGCTACCTGGGCGATGACGTGCTGGGCAGTGGGCTGCGCTTCGACATCACCGTGCACGGCGGTGCCGGTGCCTACATCTGCGGCGAGGAGACCGCCCTGCTGGACTCGCTCGAGGGCAAGCGCGGCCAGCCCCGGCTCAAGCCGCCGTTCCCGGCCACCAACGGCCTCTACGACGCGCCGACCGTGGTCAACAACGTCGGCACCCTGGCCAGCGTGCCCTACATCGTGTTGGGCGGCGCCGCCTGGCACAAGCAGATGGGCCCGGACGGCTCGCCCGGCACCTCGATCTACTCGCTGTCCGGCCGGGTCGCCAACCCCGGCCAGTACGAGGCCCCGATGGGCACCACGCTGCGCGAGCTGCTGGAGCTGGCCGGCGGCATGAGCCGTGGCCTGCCGCTGAAGTTCTGGACGCCCGGCGGCTCCTCGACGCCGCTGTTCACCGCCGAGCACCTCGACATCCCGCTGGACTTCGACTCGGTCGCCAAGGCCGGTTCGATGAACGGCACCTCGGCGGTGATGATCTTCGACGAGGGCGACAGCGTGGTGCAGGCCGTGCTCAAGTGGACCGAGTTCTACGAGCACGAGTCGTGCGGCAAGTGCACGCCGTGCCGGGAGGGCAACTACTGGACCGCCCAGATCCTGGAACGGATCTGGCACGGCCACGGCACCCTGGCCGACCTGGACACGCTGCTCGACGTCTCCGACAACATCCTGGGCCGCTCGTTCTGCGCCCTCGGCGACGGCGCGACCAGCCCCATCACGTCCTCGTTGAAGTACTTCAGGGACGAATACCTCGCCCTGATCGAGAAGAACCCGAACGCCGGGCACCCGTCCGAGCCAGCCCTGACCGGAGCCCGCGCATGACCGTCGCACCCGAGAAGTCCGGCACCGGGCAGGCTCCGATCGCCGACCCGGTGACCGTCACCATCGACGGCATCGAGATCACGGTGGAGAAGGGCACCCTGCTGATCCGGGCCGCCGAGCAGCTGGGCATCCAGATCCCGCGGTTCTGCGACCACCCGCTGCTGGAACCGGCCGGCGCCTGCCGGCAGTGCCTGGTCGAGGTGACCGACATGGGCAACGGCCGGGGGATGCCCAAGCCGGCCGCGTCCTGCACCACCACCGTGATGCCGGGCATGGTGATCAAGACCCAGCTGACGTCCGCGGTGGCCGACAAGGCCCAGCAGGGCGTCATGGAACTGCTGCTGATCAACCACCCGCTGGACTGCCCGGTCTGCGACAAGGGCGGCGAGTGCCCGCTGCAGAACCAGGCGATGAGCAACGGCCGGGCCGACTCCCGGTTCGCCGACGTCAAGCGGACCTTCGCCAAGCCGGTCGCGGTGTCCAGCCAGGTGCTGCTGGACCGGGAGCGCTGCGTGCTGTGCCAGCGCTGCACCCGGTTCTCCGAGCAGATCGCCGGCGATCCCTTCATCGACCTGCTCGAACGCGGTGCCCAGCAGCAGGTCGGCACCTCCACCGACACCCCGTTCCAGTCCTACTTCTCCGGCAACACCGTGCAGATCTGCCCGGTCGGCGCGCTGACCGGCGCGTCCTACCGGTTCCGGGCCCGGCCCTTCGACCTGATGTCGACCCCGACGGTGTGCGAGCACTGCTCGTCCGGCTGCTCGCTGCGGGCCGACTGGCGGCGGGGCAAGGTCACCCGCCGGCTGGCCGGCGAGGACGCCGAGGTCAACGAGGAGTGGAACTGCGACAAGGGCCGGTGGGCGTTCCAGTACGCCAACCAGCCCGACCGGCTGCTCACCCCGCTGGTCCGCGACCGGTCCGGCCAGCTGGTCCCGACGTCCTGGCCGCAGGCCCTGGAGGCGGCTGCCGAGGGCCTGGCGCGGGCCCGCGACAACGGCGGGGTGGGGGTGCTGCCCGGTGGCCGGCTGACCGAGGAGGACGCCTACGCCTACGCCAAGTTCGCCCGGGTGGCGCTGGGCACCAACGACATCGACTACCGGTCCCGGCCGAACTCGGCCGAGGAACTGGCCTTCCTGGGCGCGGCCGTGGCCGGCGCCGGCCGGCGGGGTCAGCTTCGCCGACCTGGAGCGGGCCGGCACCGTGCTGCTGGTCGGCCTGGAGCCCGAGGAGGAGTCGCCGATCACGTTCCTGCGGCTGCTACAAGGGGACTCGCAACGGCCGCTGCACGGTGCACTCGATCGCGGCGGTGGCCAGCCGCGGGCTGGACAAGCTCGGCGGCCGGCTGCTGCCGGTGCCGCCCGGCGCCGAGGCCGCGGCGATCGCCGCCCTGGACTCCGGGCTGCGCACCGCGCTGGCCGGCGGCGTGATCCTGGTGGGCGAGCGGATGGCGGTGGTGCCCGGCGCGCTGAGCGCGGTGCTGGAGCTGGCCTCGGCCACCGGAGCCCGGCTGGCCTGGGTGCCGCGCCGGGCCGGTGAGCGCGGGGCGGTGGACGCCGGCGCGCTGCCCACCCTGCTGCCCGGCGGTCGCCCGGTCAGCGACGACGCGGCCCGGGTCGAAGTGGAGCGGGTCTGGGACGCGCACGTCCCGTCCGCCCCCGGGCGTGACCTGGCCGGCATGCTGGCGGCGGCGCTCGACGAGGAGGCGCCGCTCGGTGGCCTGCTGGTCGGCGGCGTGGAGCTGGCGGACCTGCCCGACCCGGCGCTGGCCGAGGCGGCGCTGGCCGCGGTCGGCTTCGTGGTCAGCCTGGAGATCCGGCACTCGGCGGTCACCGAGCACGCCGACGTGGTGCTGCCGGTGGCGGTGACGGCCGAGAAGGCCGGCCGGTTCGTCACCTGGGAGGGCCGGCGCCGGCCGTTCGACCTCACCCTGACCAACACCGGCCAGCTGTCCGACCACCGGGTGCTGCATGCCCTGGCCGACGAGCTGGACGTCGATCTCGCGCTGCCCGACGTGGCGAGCGCGCGGGCCGAGCTGGCCCGACTGGGCGGCACCGGTACCGTCCGGTCCCGTCGCCCCGAGCCGGTCGGCCCGCGGCCGGCCGACAACGGCTCGTCGCTGGTGCTGGCCACCTGGCACGAGCTGATCGACGACGGCCGGCTCACCGACGGCGAGCCCAACCTGGCCGGCACCAGCAAGCCGCTGCGGGTGCTGCTGGCCGCGAGCACCGCCGAGCAGCTCGGCATCAACCCCGGCGACCAGGTCACCGTCAGCACTGCGCACGGCTCGCTGACCGCGCCGGCGGTGCTGGCCGAACGGGCCGCGACCGGCGTGCTGTGGTTGCCGGCCAACCACCGCGACGGCTCGGTGCGTAAGGTGCTTCGCGCCGTGCATGGCGACCAGGTCACCGTGACCCGGGTGGCGGCGACCGCGACGAGCGAGTGGAGGTAGCCGGTGACCAACGTGCTGTCGGCAGCCGCTGACCCGAACGCCACCCTGGCCGCGTTCGGGCACGACGCGTTCTGGCTGGTGCTGCTCAAGGTGGTCGGCGTGTTCGCCTTCCTGGTGGTGATGACCCTGTTCTCGATCGTGTTCGAGCGCAAGGTGGTCGGCCGGATGCAGAACCGGATCGGCCCCAACCGGGTCGGCCCGTGGGGCATCCTGCAGTCGCTGGCCGACGGGGTGAAGCTGGCCTTCAAGGAAGAGATCATCCCGACGCTGGCCGACAAGCCGGTGTACTGGATCGCCCCGGTGGTCTCCTGCGTGCCCGCCTTCCTGGCCTTCTCGGTGATCCCGTTCGGCCCGGACGTCTCGATCTTCGGCCACCACACCATGCTGCAGCTGACCGACCTGCCCGTCGGCGTGCTGGTGATCTTCGCCTGCTCCTCGCTCGGCGTGTACGGCATCGTGCTGTCCGGCTGGGCCTCCGGATCGACCTACCCGCTGCTCGGCGGGCTGCGCTCGGCCGCTCAGATGATCTCCTACGAGGTCGCGATGGGGCTGTCCATCGTGATGGTCTTCCTCTACTCCGGCACCATGTCGACCTCGGGCATCGTGGCCTACCAGAGCGATCACCTGTGGAACGCGCTGCCGCTGTTCGTGTCGTTCGGGGTCTACCTGATCGCCATGGTCGGCGAGACCAACCGGGCGCCGTTCGACCTGCCCGAAGCCGAGTCCGAGCTGGTCGGTGGCTTCCACACCGAGTACTCCTCGATGAAGTTCGCGCTGTTCTTCCTTGCCGAATACATCAACATGGTGACCGTCTCGGCGCTGGCCACCACGCTGTTCCTGGGCGGCTGGCGGGCACCGTTCCCGCTGTCGCTGTGGGCCGGCGCCAACTCCGGCTGGTGGCCGATGCTGTGGTTCACCGCCAAGGTGGTGCTGTTCATCTTCGGCTTCGTGTGGCTGCGCGGCACGCTGCCGCGGATGCGCTACGACCAGTTCATGCACTTCGGCTGGAAGGTGCTGATCCCGCTCAACCTGGCCTGGATCCTGGCCATCACCACCATGCAGGTGCTGCGCGACCGGGGCTGGAACGCCTTCGCGGTGATGCTGGTGGTGGGCCTGCCGATCGTCGTGCTGATCGTGGCGTGGGCGGTGCTCGACACCCGCCGCGGCAAGCTGCTGGAGGAGCAGTTGGCCGCCGAGGAGGCCGCCGAGGCCGAACTGCCACCGGCCTTCCCGATCCCGCCGATGGATCTGGTGGTGCCGCCCTCGCCCCGCCTGGTCAGTGCCGGCGTGCGCTCGCCTGCGCTGCCGGCTTCGTCCCGTTCCCTTCCGGAAGGGCCTGTCAATGGCTGACCAATCCCGACCGCGGCCGTCGGCGGCCGATGCCGCCGGACCGACCGGCACCCCCGCGCCGGTCGCCCGCGACTCCGACATCCCGATCGGGCGGCAGGCGGGCGTGCCGACCGACCGGGGTGCTGTCCCGGCCCAGCCCACCGACGTGTCGGCCAAGGCGCTGCACGAAGACGAGTTCAACCACCCGAACGCCACCGTGGGCAGTTTCGCCGCCGGGTTCGGGCTGACCTTCTCCACGATGTTCAAGAAGGTCTACACCCAGCAGTACCCGTTCGAGGTGTTCCCGACCGCGCCGCGCTACCACGGCCGGCACGTGCTCAACCGGCACCCGGACGGGCTGGAGAAGTGCATCGGCTGCGAGCTGTGCGCCTGGGCGTGCCCGGCGGACGCGATCTACGTCGAGGGCGGTGACAACACCGAGGAGGCCCGGTTCTCGCCGGGGGAGCGCTACGGCAAGATCTACCAGATCAACTACCTGCGCTGCATCTTCTGCGGCCTGTGCATCGAGGCGTGCCCGACCCGGTCGCTGACCATGAGCAACTCCTACGAGCTCGCCCTGGACAACCGGCAGGACCTCATCTACACCAAGGAGCAGTTGATGGCCCCGCTGCTGCCCGGCATGGAGGCGCCACCGCACCCGATGCGGCTCGGCGACGACGAGAAGGCGTACTACACCCCGCGCGCGGACTCCGGCGCGCCGCAGAGTGCCGCCAACGTCGCCGGCCGGCCGATCAGCGGGCCGGCCATCGAGGTCGGCGGGCACCACGCATGAGCGCGACCCAGGTGGTGTTGGCCGCGGGTTCCACCCACGTGAGCACCGGTGAGGCGGTGGCGTTCTGGATCCTCGGGCCGGTGGCGCTGCTCGGCGCGATCGGCATGGTGTTGCTGCGCAACGCGGTGCACTCGGCGCTGTCGCTGGTGGCCACCATGATGTGCCTGGGCCTGTTCTACGTGATCGAGCAGGGCCCGTTCCTCGGCCTGGTGCAGATCATCGTCTACACCGGCGCGATCATGATCCTGTTCCTGTTCGTGCTGATGCTGGTCGGGCGCGACTCGGCGGACTCGCTGGTCGAGACGCTGCGCGGCCAACGGGCCGCGGCGTTGCTGGCCGGGCTCGCCTTCGCCCTGCTGGTCTCGCTCGGGATCGGGCGGGCCTTCACCGGCCAGAGCGTGGCAGATCTCACCGAGGCCAACGCCCAGTACGGGACCAACGTCAACGGGATCGCCCGGCTGCTGTTCACCAAGTACCTGTTCGCCTTCGAGCTCACCTCGGCACTGCTGATCGTGGCCGCCGTCGGGGCGATGGTGCTGGCCCACGTCGAGCGCGAGGGCGTCCGGCCGAGCCAGAAGGCGCTGGCCCGCGAGCGGATCCGGTCCGGCCGGCCGCAGCCGTTGCCCGGGCCGGGCGTGCTGTCCTCGGGCAACGCGATCGGCACCCCGGCGCTGCTGCCGGACGGCTCGGTCGCCCAGGAGTCGCTGCTGGGCGGCACCGGAACCGAGCTCGGGGTCGGCGCGCCGCACGCCTTGCCGCAACGGCAGGGAGAACTGTCATGACCGGATGCCCCGGCTCGCGAAAGGGCGTGCTCGCCTCATGACCCCTACGTATTACCTGGTGCTGTCCGCGGCGCTGTTCTCCATCGGCGCCGTCGGGGTGCTGGTCCGGCGCAACGCCATCGTGGTCTTCATGTGCGTGGAGTTGATGCTCAACGCGGTCAACCTGACCCTGGTCACCTTCTCCCGCATCAACGGCACCCTGGACGGCCAGATCATGGCCTTCTTCGTGATGGTGGTGGCCGCGGCCGAGGTCGTGGTGGGCCTGGCCATCATCATGTCCATCTTCCGGACGCGGCGGTCGGCCTCGGTCGACGACGCGAACCTCCTGAAGTACTAAGAGGAGCTGCGAGAAACAGTGAACGCCGCCCACGGAATCCAGTCCTCGGCCTGGCTGCTGGTGGCAGTGCCGGCACTGTCGGCAGCGCTGCTGCTGCTGCTCGGCAAGCGCGCCGACCGGTGGGGCCACCTGCTCGGTGCGCTCGTGCCGGTCGTGCTGTTCGTCTACAGCGTGTGGCTGTTCTTCTCGATCAAGGACGAGACCGGTGAAGGGCGCGAGCGCAACCTGCACCTGTTCAGCTGGGTGCCGGTCGGCGGCTTCCAGGTCGACGCCGGCTTCCTGCTCGACCCGCTGGCGCTGACCTTCGTCCTGCTGATCACCGGGGTCGGCTCGCTGATCCACATCTACGCGGTCGGCTACATGGACCACGATCCCGGCCGCCGGCGGTTCTTCGGCTACTTCCACCTGTTCGTGGCCGCCATGCTGCTGCTGGTGCTGGCCAACAGCTACCTGCTGCTCTACGTCGGCTGGGAGGGTGTGGGCCTGGCCTCCTACCTGCTGATCGGCTACTACTACACCCGCGACTCGGCCGGCACCGCGGCCAAGAAGGCCTTCATCGCCAACCGGGTCGGCGACGTGGGCCTGTCGATCGCGATCATGCTGATGTTCGCCTACCTGGGTTCCACCAGCTTCGACAAGGTCTTCGCCGGGGCGAGCAGCCTGTCCGGCGGGACGGTCACCGCGATCGCGCTGATGCTGCTGCTCGGCGCCTGCGGCAAGTCCGGTCAGTTCCCGCTGCAGACCTGGCTGCCGGACGCGATGGAGGGCCCGACCCCGGTCTCGGCGCTGATCCACGCGGCGACCATGGTCACCGCCGGGGTGTACCTGATCGCCCGGTCGGCGGCGATCTTCGACCTCACCCAGGCCGGCCGCACGGTGGTCACCATCGTCGGCGCGATCACCCTGATCTACGGCTGCGTCTGCGCCTTCGGCCAGGACGACCTCAAGCGGGTGCTGGCCTACTCCACGGTCAGCCAGATCGGCTACATGTTCCTGGCGGTGGGCCTCGGTAAGGGCGTGTACGCCATCGGCATCCTGCACCTGCTCGGGCACGGCTTCTTCAAGGCGGCGCTGTTCCTGTCGGCGGGCTCGGTGATGCACGCCATGAACGACCGCATCAACATGCGCCGCTTCGGTGGCCTGGCCCGGGTCATGCCGGTCACCTACCTGACGTTCGTGTGCGGCTACCTGGCCATCATCGGCTTCCCGCTGGCGACCGGTTTCTTCACCAAGGACAAGATCATCGAGGCCGCCTTCGACAAGGGCGGCACCAGCGGCTGGGTGCTGGGCGGGGTGGCGCTGCTCGGTGCCGGGCTGACCGCGTTCTACATGACCCGGGCGCTGGTGATGACCTTCCACGGCCGGCGCCGCTGGGAGGACGACGTGCACCCGCACGAGGCACCGCTGGTGATGAAGGCACCGCTGGTGCTGCTCGGGGTGCTGTCGCTGGTCGGCGGTGGCGCCCTGGTGTACGGCGGTGCCCTGCAGAACTGGCTCGAACCGTCTGTCGGTCCCTCGGTGGAGGAGGGGTTGCACACCGTCTCGCCGGGGGTGCTGACCCTGATCACGCTGGTGGTGGTGGCCTTCGGGGTGGTCGGCGCGATCGTGGCCTTCGGGGTGCGGCCGGTGCCGGTGGTGCAACCGGCCGGCTCGCCGGTCACGGTGGCGGCCCGGCGCAACCTCTACGCCGACGCCTTCAACGAGACCGTGCTGATGCGACCGGGCCAGTGGCTGGTACGCGGCCTGGTGTTCCTCGACAACCGGGGGGTCGACGGCGCGGTGAACACCCTGGCCGCCGGCCTCGGTGGCGGCTCCGGTCGGTTGCGCCGGCTGCAGACCGGTTTCGTCCGCTCCTACGCCCTGTCCATGCTGGCCGGCACCGCGGTGGTGCTCGCGGTCCTGCTCGCGGTGAGGTTCTCCTGATGCACAGTCTCAGCCTGCTCGGGCTCCTCGCCGTTCCGCTGGTGGGCAGCCTGGTGATCTTCGCCCTGCCGGCCGCGAACACCCTGCTGGCCAAGCAGATCGCGCTGCTGGCCTCGGTGGTCACGTTCGGCTACGTGGTGGTGCTCGGATTCGCCTTCGACACCGGTGCGGGCGCTGACCGCTTCCAGTTCAGCGGCTCGTGGGTGTGGATCGACAACCTCGGCGTGCACTTCGCCTTCGGCCTGGACGGCATCGCCCTGGTGCTGATCGGGATGGCCACCCTGCTGGTGCCGTGCGTGCTGCTGGCGTCCTGGCACAGCTTCGACAGCGCCGAGGACGCCGAGGAGTTGCGGGCGCCGACCCGCTCGCCGAAGGCCTACTTCGGGCTGGTGCTGCTGCTCGAGGTCTTCATGATCGGGGTGTTCGCGGCCACCGACGTGTTCCTGTTCTACGTGTTCTTCGAGGCCATGCTGGTGCCGATGTACTTCATCATCGGCAGCTTCGGCGGCCCGCGCCGGCAGTACGCGGCGATGAAGTTCTTCCTGTACTCCCTGGTCGGCGGCCTGCTGATGCTGGCGTCGGTGATCGGGCTCTACGTCAGCTCCGGCACCTCGAGCTTCGCCTTCTCCGACCTCGTCGGCCATGTCCCGGAGGGCGCCAGCCAGAAGTGGCTGTTCCTCGGCTTCTTCATCGCCTTCGCGATCAAGGCCCCGCTGTTCCCGTTCCACACCTGGCTGCCCGACGCCGGCGCCGAGGCACCGGCTGGCGGGGCGGCGTTGCTGGTCGGCGTGCTGGACAAGGTCGGCACCTTCGGCTTCCTGCGCTACTGCCTGCCGCTGTTCCCGGAGGCCTCGCGCTACTTCGCCATGCCGATCCTGATCCTGTCGGCGATCGGGGTGCTGTACGCGGCGTTCCTGGCGATGGGCCAGCGCGACATGAAGCGGCTGGTGGCCTACACCTCGGTGGCCCACTTCGGCTTCATCGGCCTGGGCATCTTCGCCTTCACCAGCCAGGGCGGCACCGGCGCGGTGCTGTACATGGTCAACCACGGCCTGGCCACCGGGTTGCTGTTCCTGGTGGTCGGCTTCCTGGTCGCCCGCGGCAAGAGCCGGCAGATCGCCGACTTCGGCGGCACCGCCAAGGTCGCCCCGCGGCTGGGCGGGGTGTTCCTGATCGCGGGGCTGGCGACGCTGGCGCTGCCGGGCATGAACACCTTCATCAGCGAGTTCCTGACCCTGCTGGGCACCTTCACCCGGCACCGGGCACTGGCCATCGTCGCCACCACCGGCATCATCCTGGCCGCGATCTACGTCCTGCTGCTCTACCAACGCACCATGCAGGGCAGCCTGCACGAGCGGGTCGGCGGCTTCCGTGACCTGAACGCCCGCGAGCTGCTGGCCGTGGCGCCCCTGATCGTGTTGATCTTCGCCCTGGGCGTCTATCCCAAGCCGGTGATCGACATCATCAACCCGGCGGTGCAGTCCACCCTGCACGACGTCGGCAAGACCGACCCGCCGCCGGCCGCCCTGCACCAGATCGATGGGGGACACAAGTGAGCCCGCTGACCGTGGTCATGGCCGCCTCAGCCGCCGACACCAGCCGGATCAAGGCGCCGTCGATCAGCTACGCGGCGCTGGCGCCGATCCTGATCGTGCTGGGCGCGGCCTGCCTGGGCGTCCTGGTGGAGGCGGCCGCCCCGCGCGAGCGCCGGGTCCAGTTGCAGCTGGGGCTGACCATGCTGGCCCTGCTGGCGGCGCTGGTCGACGTCATCACGCTGCGCGGGCGCTCCACCCTGACCGCGGCGAGCGCGCTGTCCGTCGACGGGGTCACGCTGTTCCTGCAGGGCTCGATCCTGGTGCTGGGGATGCTGTCGGTGCTGATGATCGCCGAGCGTGCCGTCGAGCCCGGTGGCGCGATCGTGGCCTCGGCCGCGGTGGTGGTCGGCTCGCCGGCCGACCGCCGGCTGGCCGGCACCGACCGGGTGCAGACCGAGGTCTACCCGCTCACCCTGTTCGCCATCGGCGGCATGCTGATCTTCCCGGCGGCCAACAACCTGCTGCTGATGTTCGTGGCGCTGGAGGTGTTGTCGCTGCCGCTGTACCTGATCGCGGGACTGTCCCGGCGGCGCCGGCTGCTGAGCCAGGAAGCGGCCATCAAGTACTTCCTGCTGGGGGCCTTCGCCTCGGCGTTCTTCCTCTACGGCGTGGCCCTGCTGTACGGCTACGCGGGCTCGGTGGACCTGTTCGACATCCTGCAGGCGCAGAACAGCTCCACCCAGTCCGACGTGCTGCTCTACCTCGGGTTCGGGCTGCTGGTGGTGGGCCTGCTGTTCAAGGCCGGCATCGCGCCGTTCCACTCCTGGACGCCGGACGTCTACCAGGGCTCGCCGACGCCGGTCACCGCCTTCATGGCCTCGTGTACCAAGATCGCGGCGTTCGGCGCGATCATCCGGGTGCTCTACGTGGGTTTCTCGATCAGCGCCTGGAACTGGCGGCCGATCATCTGGGCGGTGGCGATCGCCTCGATGGTGGTGGGCGCGGTCGTCGGCCTGACCCAGACCGACCTCAAGCGCATCCTCGCCTACTCCTCGATCGCGCACGCCGGCTTCATCCTGGTCGGGCTGGTGTCGCTGGACCAGGCGGGGCTGTCCAGCGTGCTGTTCTACCTGGCCGCCTACGGCTTCACCACGGTCGCGGCGTTCGGGCTGCTGACGCTGGTCCGCGACAGCAACGGCGAGGCCAGCCACCTGTCCCAGTGGTCGGGCCTGGCCCGCCGCTCGCCACTGTTCGCGGCGACGTTCACGTTCCTGCTGCTGGCGCTGGCCGGCATCCCGCTGACCAGCGGGTTCACCGGCAAGTTCGTGGTGTTCCGGGCGGCGTACCACATCGCCGGGCCGCTGGTGGTGATCGCGCTGATCGCCTCGGCGATCGCCGCCTTCTTCTACCTGCGCATCGTGGTGATGATGTTCTTCGCCGAGCCGGCCGAGGACGGCCCGACGGTCAGCATCCCGTCGCCGCTGTCGACCATCGCGATCACGGTGGGCACCGCGGCGACCCTGGTGCTGGGGGTCTTCCCGCAGCCGCTGCTCGACCTCGCCGACAAGGCAGCGAAGTTACGCGGGTGACTCACCAATCCTCGCTGCAGGCGGTCGGGATCGAGTTCGACGACGCCCCTCTGGAGGCAACCGTCCGGCAGGGCCTGCAGGTCGTCGAGTCGGCGCTGCAGGCGGCGGTGCGGTCCGAGGACGAGTTCGTCGCCGACGTCGCCAAGTACCTCGTCGACGCCGGCGGCAAGCGGTTCCGGCCGCTGCTCACCCTGCTGGCCGCGCAGTTCGGTGACGCCGGCGCCGACACCGACGCGGTGGTGATGTCGGCCGTGGTCTGCGAGCTGACCCACCTGGCCACCCTGTACCACGACGACGTGATGGACGAGGCCACCGTCCGGCGCGGTGCCACCGCCGCCAACACCCGCTGGAGCAACTCGGTCGCCATCCTGACCGGTGACTTCCTGTTCGCCCGGGCCTCCGACATCCTGGCCGACCTGGGCCCGGCGGCGGTCCGGATCCAGGCCCGCACCTTCGAGCGGCTGGTGACCGGCCAGATCCGCGAGACGGTCGGCCCGAAGCCCGGCGTCGACCCGATCGATCACTACCTGTCGGTGCTGGCGGACAAGACCGGCTCGCTGATCGCCACCGCCGCCGAGTTCGGCGCCCGGTTCGCCGGGGTGGAGGAGCAGACGGTGGACTGCCTGCGAGCCTTCGGCGAGCAGGTGGGTATCGCCTTCCAGATCTCCGACGACATCCTCGACATCGCCTCCGAGACCGGCCAGTCCGGCAAGACGCCCGGCACCGACCTGCGCGAAGGCGTCCAGACCCTGCCGGTGCTCTACGCGCTGCAGGGCAGCGACCCGGCCGGCCAGCGGCTGCGCGAGCTGGTCAGCCGGCCGCTGGTCGAGGACTGCGAGCATGCCGAGGCGCTGTCGCTGCTGCGCTCCTCCCAGGCCCTGCAACTGGCCCGGGACACCATGCTGGAGTACGCCGACTCGGCCCGGGCGACCATCGCCGGGCTGCCGGACCTGCCGGCCACGGCGGCCCTGCGGGCGCTGGCCGACCTGGTAGTGGTCCGCAGCGGCTGACCCGAGCAGCTCAGGCCGGCTGACCTGGCCCGGCCGTCCGGAGGCGTAACCTACGATGGCGTAGGTTTGTCCGCCGCCGGAACCGGGAGTCGAGAAGGATGACCACAACCACGACCGAGGTCGCGACCGGCGGCCTGCTGCACGAGCTGGAACCGGTGGTGTCGGCCAACCTCGAACGGCACCAGTCGGTGGCCAAGGCGTGGATGCCGCACGACTACGTGCCGTGGAGCCGAGGCCGGGACTTCGCCTTCCTGGGCGGCGAGGACTGGCGACCGGAGGACTCCCCGCTCGACCCGGTGGCCCGCACCGCGATGGTGGTCAACCTGCTGACCGAGGACAACCTGCCCTCCTACCACCGCGAGATCGCCACCCGGTTCGGCCGGGACGGAGCCTGGGGCCAGTGGGTGGGCCAGTGGACGGCCGAGGAGGGCCGGCACGCCATCGCGTTGCGGGACTACCTGGTGGTGACCCGTGGCGTGGACCCGGTGCGGCTGGAGAGCCTGCGGATGGAGCACATGGCAATCGGCTACGACTCGGGGGACAAGACGCCGCTGCAGGCGCTGGCCTATGTCTCATTCCAGGAACTGGCCACCCGGGTCTCGCATCGCAACACCGGCAAGGCGGCCGGCTGCCCGCTGGCGGAGCAGCTGCTGGCCAGGGTCGCGCAGGACGAGAACCTGCACATGGTCTTCTACCGCAACCTGATCGCCGCCGCCTTCGAGATCGCCCCGGACGAGACCATGGCCGCGGTGCGTGACGAGGTGGTGGGCTTCCAGATGCCGGGTGCCACCATGCCGGACTTCCTGCGCAGCTCGGTGATCATCGCCAAGGCCGGTATCTATGACCTGCGGCTGCACCACGACGCGGTGATCGCCCCGGTGCTGAAGTTCTGGAATGTCTTCGAGCGGGACGGGCTGGGGCCGGCCGGTGAGCAGGCTCGCGAGGAACTGGCCCGGTTCGTCACCCAGCTGGACGAGCAGGCGAGCCGGTTCGTCGAGCAGCGTGAACGGACTCGCGCCAAGGTGGCGGCCCGGTCCGCCTGAGCCAGCGGCCAGCTCACTCTCGCCGCCGGAAGACGTAGTGGTGGCAGCGAGTCTCGACTACTGTAAGTAGTCGAGACTTCTCCCAACCAGGTGGAATTCTCTCCGGATTGCCCAACTTTTGACGTCGCATGTTGCGCCGAGGTGTGGTTCTATTACTCACAGTGTGTTCACTCCGGGTAAGCAACCGCTATACTTCGGACAAATGGGCTAGGCGTGAACGGAAGGCCGGCGGACGACGAGGTGACTACCGTGGTGAGGCTGCTGCGAGCCCCGCGCCGCTTGGTTGCGGGAGCGGTGTTCTGCGTTCTCACGCTGGTGTTGACCCTGCTGCTCACCCAGCCGGCCGGAGCCGCGAACTCCCACAAGACCGCCAGCCGGCCCGTCCATTCCCTGTCCACCAAGCAGCACCCTGGCAAGCCTCACGGTGCCGCCACCTCCAAGGCCGCGAAGGCTAAGGCCAAAGCCACCGCCAAGGCCAAGGCCGCCAAGGCCGGGGCGAAGGCCAAGGCTGCTGCCAAGGCCAAGGCTGCTGCCAAGGCCAAGGCTGCCAAGGCCGAAGCTGCCAAGACCAAGGCGAAGGCTGCGGCCAAGGCGAAGGCCGCTGCCCGGGCCGAAGCGGCTGCTCAGGCCAAGGCCGCCGCCCGAGCGACCGCACAGCCGGCCCGGGCCCAGAACGCACGGAAGGCCGCGGTGGCACTCCAGCGTGGCTTGGCCGACGCCGCCGGACTGATCGGTCTGTCCAGCGACGACGGGCCGCTGCCTATCGTCGGGCGGCTGGCCAGCCAGGCCGCCCAGCAGCTCCGCGAGCAGACCCAGCAGGCGGCCCGGCAGGCTAGGCAGGCCGAGCAGGCGGCCCGTGCCCAGGCCGAAGCGGCTCGCAAGGCGGCCCAGCAAGCGGTCCAGGGCCTGCTGCCCCGGCAACCGGTCCAGCCCGGCAAGCCGCCGGCATCAGGGTCACCGGTCACCGGTCAGCAGCCGCCGGCATCGTCGGGTCAGGGCACCGTCCCGGTGGTCAGCGTCCCGATCCGGTCGGCAGGCGGTCAGGGCCAGCTGGGCGGCACGTCGAACGGTGGCCAGGCCATCGGCGGCCAAGCCGCCGGCCGGCCGAGCGCCGCTGCCCCGGCACCGGCCAAGCAGGTATCGGCTCGTCCTACCCCTGGCCAGCGCCCGGCGCCTGAACCCCGCAGTCCCAGCCGGGTGGTGCTGACCCTTCCGAAGCGGATCGCCCAGGCGGGCCTGTCCGTCGGGTTCGGCCCCTTGGTGCTGCTCGTGCTGGTGGTGTTGATCGGGCTGTTCCTGGTGGTGGTGGGTACCCGCCGCAACACCACGGACAAGCCCGAGCTGGAGCGACTGAGCTAAGACCGCCGGTGCCGATCAGGCAGCCGTGGCCTGTGCCGAGCGGCCCAGGGCACTGGCGGCCCGCCGCCGGTTGAGGGCGTCGACCGTCAACACCACCAGCGCCACCCAGACCAGTACGAAGCCCAGCAGCCGTGCCAGCGGCATCGGCTCGTGGCGTATCCCGACTCCCACCAGGAACTGCAGCGTCGGCGCCAGGTACTGCAGCAGCCCGATCGAGGTCAGCGGTAGCCGGCTCGCGGCGGCGCCGAACAGCAGCAGTGGTATCGCCGTGACGACACCGGTGCCGGCCAGCAGTACCGCGTTGCCGACGCCGGCGTGGCCGAAGGTCAGCCGGGACTGTTCGGCGAGCACCACCAGGGTCAGCAGGGCCGGCCCGGCCATCACCGCGGTCTCCACGGCCAGCGACTCCACGGCGCCGGCGCTGACCTGCTTCTTGAGAAAGCCGTAGCAGCCGAACGACGTGGCCAACGACAGCGCGATCCACGGCAGTCGCCCGTAGTCCACGGTGAGCACCACGATGGCCAGCGTCGCGATGCCCACGGCGGTCCACTGCGGTCGGGTCAGGCGCTCCTTGAGCACCAGCACGCCCAGCAGGATCGTCAGCAGCGGGTTGATGAAGTAGCCCAGGCTGGTCTCGACCACCTGGCCGCTGTTCACACCCCAGATGTAGATGCCCCAGTTCACCGACACGACCACGGCGGCCAGCGTCAGCCGGACGGCTTTGCCCCGGTCGGCCACCAGCCGCCGGACCGAGCCGGCACCGCGGGTCAGCACCAGCAGCAGTGCGACCACCAGCAGCGACCAGAGCATCCGCTGGGCAAGGATCTCGACCGCGCCGGCCGGTTTGAGCAGCGGCCAGTACAGCGGGAACAGGCCCCAGAGCAGGTACGCGCCGAATCCGAAGATCAGGCCCCTGCGGTGATCGGGCAAGTCAGCCGATCGTCCAGGTATCACTGCCGTGCAGCAGGCTGGCCAGCGCATCGGCGTCCCCGGGCGCCTTGGCCTTGGCCACCGCGAGCTGGTCGTTGAGCAACTGGTCGTAGCTCGGTCGGGTGACATCCCGGAAGATCCCCATCGGGGAGTACCGCGAGTCCAGCTGGGACAGCCGGGACAGTGCGAAGGCGTAGGACGGGTCCTCGGCGTGCGCGTCGTGCACCACGACCCTCGGGTCGCCGGCCGCAACGCCGTCCTCGACGCTCAGCGCGCCGGTGTTCGGGTCGCGCACCACCGCCCGGGACGCCGGAGCGTCCGTGGTGCCGAACCGGATCTCCGTGCCGTGCTCGAGCCCGATGATCCAGTCGCCCTTGGTCTCGGGGTCCTTGAGCAGGTCGAAGGCGCCGTCGTTGAAGATGTTGCAGTTCTGGTAGATCTCGACCAGCGAGGTGCCCTCGTGCTCGGTGGCGGCCCGCAGCACCGTGGTCAGGTGCTTGCGGTCGGAGTCCAGCGTCCGCGCCACGAAGGTAGCTTCGGCGCCCAGCGCCAGCGACACCGGGTTGAACGGGTTGTCCAGCGATCCCATCGGGGTCGACTTGGTGATCTTGCCGCGCTCGCTGGTGGGGGAGTACTGGCCCTTGGTCAGGCCGTAGATCCGGTTGTTGAACAACAGGATGGTCAGGTTGACGTTGCGGCGCAGCGCGTGGATCAGGTGGTTGCCACCGATCGAGAGGGCGTCGCCGTCACCGGTGACCACAAACACCCGCAGGTCGGGACGGCTGGTGGCAAGCCCGGTGGCGATCGCCGGTGCCCGGCCGTGGATGGAGTGCATCCCGTAGGTGTTCATGTAGTAGGGGAAGCGCGAGGAGCAGCCGATCCCGGAGATGAAGACGATGTTCTCCCGGGGGGTGTTCAGCTCCGGCATGAAGCCCTGGACGGCGGCCAGCACCGCGTAGTCACCGCAGCCCGGGCACCAGCGAACCTCTTGGTCGGTCTTGAAGTCCTTGGCCTTGAGCCCCAGATCGGTCATCGGTTCCACTTCTCTCTTTCAGACCGCAGCCGGACCGCGGCCGGACGCCCGCCTGGCGTCTCAGTCATTGCTGGTCACGACTCCCTGCAGCATGTCGGCGAGCTCGGACGCCCGGAAGGGCATGCCGCGCACCTGGGTGACCGACAGCACGTCGGTGAGGTAGCGGCCACGGACCAGCAACGCCAGCTGGCCCATGTTCATTTCCGGGATGACCACCTTGTCGTAGCTGGCCAGCACCTCGCCCAGGTTGGCCGGGAACGGGTTGAGGTGGCGCAGGTGGGCCTGGGCGATCTGGTGGCCGGCGCGCCGCACCCGGCGAACCGCGGCACCGATCGGGCCATAGGTCGAACCCCAGCCCAGCACCAGCACCCGGGCCGCGCCTGTGACGTCGTCCACCTCGATCGGCGGGATGGTCTTGGCGATGCCGTCCACCTTGGCCTGCCGGGTCCGCACCATGAAGTCGTGGTTGTCCGGGTCGTAGGAGATGTTGCCGGTCCGGTCGGCCTTCTCGATGCCACCGATCCGATGCTCCAGGCCGGCCGTGCCCGGCACCGCCCACGGCCGGGCCAGCGTCTCGGGGTCGCGCAGGTAGGGCAGGAACTGCCCGTCCTCGGCGTTCGGCCGGTCGAGGAACTCGACGGTGAGGTCGGGCAACTCGCTCAGCTCAGGCAGCCGCCAGGGCTCGGAGCCGTTGGCGACGTAGCCGTCGGAGAGCAGGAACACCGGGGTGCGGTAGGTGGTCGCGATCCGGATCGCCTCGATGGCGGCGTTGAAGCAGTCTGCCGGGGAGCGCGGCGCCACGATCGGCACCGGTGCCTCGCCGTTGCGGCCGTACATCGCCTGCAGCAGGTCCGACTGCTCGGTCTTGGTCGGCAGCCCGGTGGACGGGCCGCCGCGCTGGACGTCGACGATCACCAGCGGCAGCTCCAGGCTGACCGCCAATCCGATCGTCTCGGCCTTGAGCGCGATGCCGGGGCCGGAGGAGGTGGTGACGCCCAGGGCGCCGCCGAAGGAGGCACCCAGCGCCGCGCCGATGCCGGCGATCTCGTCCTCGGCCTGGAACGTGGTCACGCCGAAGCGCTTGTGCTTGGACAGCTCGTGCAGGATGTCCGAGGCCGGCGTGATCGGGTAGGCGCCGAGGAACAGCGGCAGCCCGGTGAGCTGCGCGCCGGAGATCAGGCCGTAGGCCAGCGCCAGGTTGCCGGAGATGTTGCGGTAGGTGCCGGCTGCCAGCGCGGCCGGCTTGATCTGGTAGGAGACGCCGAAGGCCTCGGTGGTCTCGCCGTAGTTCCAGCCGGCCTTGAACGCCGCGACGTTGGCCTCGGCGATCTCGGGCTTCTTGGCGAACTTCTCCCGCAGGAACGCGATGGTGCCCTCGGTGGGCCGGGAGTACATCCAGGACAGCAGGCCGAGCGCGTACATGTTCTTCGACCGTCCGGCGTCCTTGCGCGAGAGGTCGGTGTGGGCCAGGGCATCCAGGGTCAGCTGGGTCAGGTCGAGGGCGTGCACCGTGAACGAGTCCAGGCTGCCGTCGGTGAGCGGGTTGGACGACCAGCCGACCCGGGCCAGTGCCCGCTCGGTGAAGTCGCGGGTGTCGACGATGATGGTGGCGCCCTTGAGCAGGTCGCCGAGGTTGGCCTTGAGCGCCGCCGGGTTCATCGCCACCAGCACGTCCGGCCGGTCGCCCGGGGTCAGGATGTCGTGGTCGGCGAAGTGCAGCTGGAAGGAGGAGACTCCGGCCAGCGTTCCGGCAGGGGCCCGGATCTCGGCCGGGAAGTTCGGCTGGGTGGACAGGTCGTTGCCGAAGTTGGCCGTCTCCTGGGTGAAGCGGTCGCCGGTCAGTTGCATGCCGTCGCCGGAGTCGCCGGCGATCCGGATGACGACCCGGTCGAGCTGCTGGACCTGTGTGGACATGCGGCTGTCCGCCTCCCATACCGCTAACTGATGAACAGCCACCGAACCGGCACCCTGGGGCGTCAGGCGCTGCCTTCCCATTCTAGGCGGGGCGCGGCTTCGGACCCAGTGGCCTCGCTCACGGCTGCTCAAGGCTGTGGAAAACTTTTGCAGGGGTTCGGCGGTATGTCTAGCGTGGGGCGTCATGCGGGCACCCTCAGAAGCCGGACCGGATGCCGCCGGCACCATCGATGTCGATTTCGACGGGTTGGCCCGGCTGGTCGCCACGGTTCGGGGGTTGGCTACCGAACTGACCGCACCTGGTGATTTATGTCGCCATATGAATGATCCGGACCTAGCAGATACATTTGAGCGGGTCACTGCTAACTGGCACAAACAGCGGGTTGCATTGCAGACATTTTGGGACACGGCGGCTGCATCAATCGCAGCCAGTCTCGCAGGTTATCGCCAACATGAGACCGAGTTGGCACAAGCATCCCGAACTGTCCGATGAACCCTGTTCGAACCTGTTCGTAAGTTGTCGCATCGGGCGCCTGAACAGGCCGATCGCTCGAGAAAACCTTTGCGCGAAAAGCCTTCCGGGAGCTTCTGGTTTCAAACCCGTCCGGATGGTATTTTCTGGCAACGACAGTGTCCGGATTGAAGCAGATTGAGCTCCGACTTTCCTGAAACATGTCTAGAAGCCCGGCGCCGCGGGTACTACCACCGCGGGCTCCGAAATCCGGTGCTGGCAGTTCCGCGGTAATTGAGCGTGAGCAAGGGGGCGTTATGGACAGCGATCTTCACGCACTGGAGTTGCCGCCTTTCGAACTGGACTGTCGCGATTGGCTGGTAGCCACTCCCGACGACGGAACGGTGCCGGAGGAGGTCGGCGGCGCCCCGGTGGTGGCCGTGCTCAGTACCGCGGTGATCACCATGGCGGGCCTGACCCCGGCCAGCGCCGTGCTCAGCATCGGGCTGCTGGACGAACCGATCGACTCGATCCGGCTCAGCGCCGACAGCCCGGTCGCCGAACTGATCGACCAGGACGCCTCGCTCGGCTCGGCGCGCTACGTGGTGCCGGCCCCCGGCGGCCGGCTGGCCCTGCTGGCCGAACTCAGCGGCGGCGGCAGCTGTGCGGAGTTGTTGCAGCGGTTCGAGAAGCTCATGACATCTTTCCGATGGACTAACTAGGAAAACCCGTCGGCGGCCGGCATACTGATGCCGTGACCCAGCCGCGCCGAGCCGTGATGGCCGGCCGGTCGCGCCCCTACTGGCAGGTGTCCTGCTGGACCAGTCGGCGGGCGCACTCCTACGACCAGAGCTGTTAGCCGGGACCGTTCGCGCCGTCCTGTCCCGTTCTATCAACTCTGGAGCACCCGTCATGAGCGCCTACCGGCGTCGCTTCGGCAGCTTTCAGCGCGCCGGAATCCCGTTGAACCCCGCCGAACTGCTGCGATACACCACCGTTGCCGCGGCCGAGGTCCGTGCCGGGAGGTACCTGGCCGGCTACGACGAGGCGCGGCGCTGGCACCAGCGCCTGTACCGCGACCGGCAGGTGGACCTGTGGCTGATCAGCTGGCTACCCAGTCAGGGCACCCAGTTGCACGATCACGGCGGCTCGGCCGGCGCCTTCACCGTGTTGACCGGCACGCTGGCCGAGGTGGTCGCCCGGTCGGGAGTTCCGGGTGGCTGCCCGGCGCTGCTGGAACGGCGTCGGGACGCCGGCAGCGGCGTCGCGTTCGGTGCGCACTACGTGCACGACGTCGTCAATCGGTCCGACGCACCCGCGGTGAGCCTGCATGCCTACTCGCCGCCGCTGACCAGCATGAATTTCTACGACTGGGACGCGGCGGACGGGCTGCGGCTGCTCGCCCGGGTGCCCACCGAGGACCCGGAAGCCGAGCTGGGCGGCGATGTCGGGGATACTCCCGCGGCATGACCGATGGCGCGAGCTTCGACGGCGTGGACGGCCTGCTGGCTGCCGCCCGGGCCCAGTTGGAGCGGTTGAGCGCCGCCGAGGCGGTCGCCGAGGTGCGCGACGGGGCGCTGCTGGCCGACATCCGGCCGGCCTGGCAACGCGCGCGGGACGGCGAGATCACCGGCGCCCTGGTGGTGGAGCGCAATCACCTGGAATGGCGGTTGCACCCGCACTCGGCGAGCCGGCTGCCGCAGGCCCGGGCCGGGCAGCGTTGGATCGTGGTGTGCGCCGAGGGCTTCACCTCGTCGCTGGCCGCCGCCGCGCTGCGCTCGATCGGCATCGACGCCACCGACCTGGTGGGTGGCGTGCAGGCCTGGCGGGCGGCCGGCCTGCCGCTGGTGCCGGGGCCCAGCCGGATCGAGCAGGTGGTGGGCACGCCGGGCAACGAGCCCGGGCCGGCGACCGCGCTGGCGCCACCGGACCTGCCGGACCCGCCGTCCTAGGGGGACGGCTCAGAGCCGGGCGAGCCGGCGCTGTGCCACCTCGACGATGTACTGGCCGTAGCCCGAGGAGGCCTGCGCCTGGCCGAGCGCCAGGGCCTGGTGGGCGTCGATGAAGCCGCGGGCCAGCGCGATCTCCTCCAGGCAGGCGATCCGGACGCCCTGCCGGTGTTCGAGCACCTGCACGAACTGGCCGGCCTCCAGCAGCGAGTCATGCGTTCCGGTGTCCAGCCACGCCGTGCCGCGGCCGAGGTCGATCAGCTCGGCGGTTCCCTGCGCGACGTAGAGGTTGTTCAGGTCGGTGATCTCCAGCTCGCCACGGGGGGACGGGCGCAGCTCGGCCGCCGCGTCCAGCACGGCGTTGTCGTAGAAGTACAGGCCGGTGACTGCCAGGTTCGACTTCGGCGCGGCCGGCTTCTCCTCGATCGAGATCAGCCGGCCGGTGGCGTCGGCCTCGGCGACCCCGTAGCGCTGCGGATCGGAGACCTGGTAGCCGAACAGCCGGCAACCCGCGCTCAGCCCGGCCGCGTCGGTCAGGATGCCGCCCAGGCCGTGGCCGTAGAAGATGTTGTCGCCGAGCACCAGTGCCACGCTGTCGGAGCCGACGTGTTCGCGGCCGATCAGGAAGGCCTGGGCCAGCCCGCCGGGCTCGGGCTGGACGGCGTAGCTGAGCCGGATGCCGAACTGGGAGCCGTCGCCGAGCAGCCGGATGAACTGGTCCTGGTCGTGCGGCGTGGTGATGACGAGGATCTCGGTGATGCCGGCCAGCATCAGCACCGACAGCGGGTAGTAGATCATCGGCTTGTCATAGACCGGCAGCAGCTGCTTGCTCACCGCCCGGGTGATCGGATGCAGCCGGGACCCCGACCCGCCGGCCAGCACGATGCCCTTCATGCGCTGCCCCTCATGCGGTGCCCGTCACCGGTAGTTGTCGAACTGCAGGGCCACGCCGAAGTCCTCGGCCTTGAGCAGGGCGATGACCGCCTGCAGGTCGTCGCGCTTCTTGCCCGACACCCGCACCTGCTCGCCCTGGATCTGGGCCTGGACGCCCTTCGGGCCGGAGTCGCGGATCGTCTTGGTGATCTTCTTGGCGACCTCGGTGTCGATGCCCTGCTTGAGCGAGCCGCTGATCACGTACTGCTTGCCCGAGGATCGGGGCTCGCCCGCGTCGAGCGCCTTGAGCGAGATCGAGCGCTTGATCAGCTTCTCCTTGAACACCTCCAGCGCGGCACTGGCCCGCTCCTCGGTGTCGGCCCGCACCGTGATGCCCAGCTCCCCGGACCACTCGATCGAGGCGTTGGTTCCCCGGAAGTCGAAGCGCTGGGCGAGTTCCTTGGCGGCCTGGTTGAGTGCGTTGTCCGCTTCCTGGCGGTCGATCTTGCTGACGACGTCGAACGAGGGATCGGCCATGGCGTGCTGCTCCTTGCGAGTGGACTCGACTGCGTGCCGGCCGGCGCGGAACATCCTCGTGCGGGTGCCGGCTACCGCGACGGTAGCGGAACGGCTCGAACGCCGACCTGCCGCCCGGCCGCAGCCAGCTGCGCGGGTCCCTGTGGTGCCGTGCGGGTGGCGCCGGGAGGTCCCGGCTGCTCGTGTACGCTCGGACCGCCCCGCACCGGGCAGGCCCGCGAAGGCTTGGTACGGTGTGGCGCACACGGCGGTTTGCCCGAGTGGTCAAAGGGAGCAGACTGTAAATCTGCCGGCTCAGCCTACGTTGGTTCGAACCCAACAGCCGCCACCGAACCGGACTCCTCGATTTTCCGAGATCGAGGGTCTGTGCGTGCCTGGACGCTCTGTCCTGCTTCCCCTCGACAACAATGCCTACGAATTTCGTCGCTCGGGGTTGCCAACCGACTACCCAGGGTTCATACTTAAGGTGCCCTGGTGGTCGTTCCCCCGTGCGATCACCAGGGCTTTTCCATGCCTTCCCGAGCCCGCTCGCGGGGCGCTACCGGTGGGCCCGGCCGGTTCGGTATCCGAATCGCTGGCCGATGGTGGTGCCCGGTACCCGATTTCTGCAACGACTGCGGGTCGGGTACAGTCTGTCCGGCGTGATGGGCAGCCCGCACTTGTGCGGGCCGGCTGGTCGCGCCAGCGATAGGCCCCCTTAGCTCAGTCGGCAGAGCGTCTCCATGGTAAGGAGAAGGTCTACGGTTCGATTCCGTAAGGGGGCTCTGGTTCGCCGGAGCACTTGTCGACAGCTGGTCACAGCTGCCTCGCAAGGGCACCGGCCGTTCCAGGCCAGCCCGTCGGCTCGGCAACGGGCATATCCTGGTGCTCGGCGCGGTTGCTACGAGGCGTGCTGGACGCACAAGGCGGGGTAGCTCAGCCTGGTAGAGCAAGCGGCTCATAATCGCTGTGTCGCCGGTTCAAGTCCGGCCCTCGCTACCGAACAGATCGCATGACCTCTACGAAAGGCACGAGAAGTGGCAGCCACCGACGTCCGTCCGAAGATCACCTTGGCATGCCAGGAGTGCAAGCACCGCAACTACATCACCAAGAAGAACCGGCGCAACGACCCTGACCGGGTGGAGCTGAAGAAGTTCTGCCCGAACTGCGGCAAGCACACCGCGCACCGCGAGACCCGCTAGCACCCGGCGGTCCCGACCGCCGCACCACCGCATGCTCAGCACTGGCGCCTCCGCACGGAGGCGCCAGTGGCGTTTCCGGCGGTCCGTCCCAAGCCGCGGGCCGGCTCGCCCCCGGCACCGCAGCCTCGCCGCCGGCACCGCAGCATCGCCACCGGCACCGGCAGCGGTGTGGCCCTCGGCGGCGGTGAGATAGCGTGCCGCTATGCCGCTGGATGAGTCATACGTCGGCCGGGTATACCCGCCCACCGCGCCCTACGAGGTCGGCCGCGAGAAGATCCGCGAGTTCGCCGACGCGATCGGCGACGACAACCCGGCCTACCGCGACCCGGCGGCCGCCAAGGCGCTGGGCTACCCCGACGTGATCGCGCCGCCGACCTTCCCGATCGTGCTGTCCACGCCGGCGGCCCACCAGGTGATCCGCGACCCGGAACTCGGGCTGGACTACTCCAAGGTGGTGCACGGCGAACAACAGTTCAGCTACCAGCGCCCGGTGCGGGCCGGCGACGTCCTGCAGGTGACGGTGCGGGTGGAGTCGATCCGGATGGCCGCCGGCAACGACCTGATCAGCACCCGGGGCGACGTCACCACGGTGGACGGCGAGCTGGTGGTCACCGCCTACTCCACGCTGGTGGCCCGCGGCACCGCGACCTCAGAGGCGAGCCCGGCATGACCGTCCGATTCGCCGACGTGTCCGTCGGCACCGCGCTGCCCACCCAGACCTTCCCGTTGGAACGAGCCGACCTGGTCCGCTACGCCGGCGCGTCCGGTGACTTCAACCCGATCCACTGGGACGAGCGGACCGCCAAGGCCGTCGGCCTGCCCGACATCATCGCGCACGGCATGCTCACCATGGCGGTCGCCGTCCGGGTGGTCACCGACTGGGTGGGCGACCCCGGTGCGGTGCTGGACTACAAGGTTCGGTTCAGCAAGCCGGTGGTGATCGCTCACGACACGCCCACTCAGCTGGAGGTCAGCGGGGTGGTGCGGTCGGTCGACCCCGCCGACCAGAGTGCCGAGATCCAGTTGACCGCCTCGGTGCCCGGCCACGCCACCGTGCTCACCAAGGCGCGGGTCCGGGTCCGGTTGGCGTCCTGATGCCGGCGCGTCCCGTCGACGGCAGGAGCGGCGCATGAGCGGCCCGGACGACGGCACGACCGACGACGTCACGCTGGGCAAGGACGAGGCGGCCGGTCGTTACGAGATCTTCCTGGCCGGGCGCCGGGTCGGCCTGGCCGACTACTACCGGCGCGGCGACGTGGTGGTGATCCCGCACACCGAGACCTCGCCGGCCTTCGGCGGCCGGGGACTGGCCAGCCGGCTGGTGCGCTACTGCCTGGACGACATCCGCGCGCAGGGCCTGCGGGTGGAACCGGCGTGCCCGTTCGTGGCCGCCTACATCCGCAAGAACCCGGACTACGCCGACCTGGTGGCCCAGGCCTAGCCGTCCGGGTCGGCGGGCGAGCAGTGGCAGGCCGCTGCTCCGGTCAGCTGTCGGCCACCAGTTTCTGGATCCGCCCGATGCCCTCGGCGAGGTCGGCGTCGCCCAGGGCGTAGGACAGCCGCAGGTAGCCCGGCGTGCCGAACGCCTCGCCCGGCACCACGGCGACCTCGACCTCGTCCAGGATCAGGCCGGCCAGTTCCGCGGAGCTGGCCGCCGTCCGGCCCCGCAGCGGTCGGCCGAGCAGGCCCTTGACCTGTGGATAGGCGTAGAACGCCCCGCCGGGGGAGGGGCACAGCACGCCGTCGACGGCCGAGAGCATCTCCACGATGGTGCGGCGGCGGCGGTCGAAGGCGGTGCGCATCTCGGCCACCGCGGACAGGTCGCCGCTGACCGCCGCCAGCGCCGCCGCCTGGGCGACGTTGGAGACGTTGGAGGTGGCGTGCGACTGCAGGTTGGTCGCGGCCTTGACCACGTCGGGCGCACCGATCAGCCAGCCGACCCGCCAGCCGGTCATCGCATAGGTCTTGGCCACCCCGTTGAGCACCACCACTCGGTCGCCCAGTGCCGGCGCGGCGGTGGCGATCGAGACGTGCCGGTGCTCGCCGTAGACCAGGTGCTCATAGATCTCGTCGGTCACCACCCACAGGCCCTGCTCGGCCGCCCAGTTACCGATCGCGGCCACCTGCTCGGGCGGGTAGACCGCGCCGGAGGGGTTGGACGGCGAGACGAACAGCAGCAGCTTGGTGCGCTCGGTACGGGCCGCGTCCAGCTGCTCGACGCTCGCCAGGTAACCGGTGGTCTCGTCGGTCATGACCGGGACCGGCACGCCGCCGGCCAGCTTGATGGCCTCGGGGTAGGTCGTCCAGTACGGCGCGACCAGCAACACCTCGTCGCCCGGGTCCAGCAGGGTGGCGAAGGCGTTGTACACCGCCTGCTTGCCGCCGTTGGTGATCAGTACTCCAGACGCCTCCACCGCGTAGCCGGAGTCGCGCACCGTCTTGGCCGCGACCGCCGCCCGCAGCTCCGGCAGTCCCGCCACCGGGGTGTAGCGGTGGTAGCGCGGCTGCCGGGCCGCCTCCAGGGCCGCCTGCACGATGTAGTCCGGGGTGGGGAAGTCCGGCTCACCGGCACCGAAGCCGATCACCGGGTGGCCGGCGGCCTGCAGCGCCTTGGCCCTGGCGTCGACCGCCAGCGTGGCAGACTCGGCAATGGCCGAAATGCGGTCTGAGATGCGAGTACCCATACCGTCCATCGTCCCAGATGCCGCCGCCCGGCCGAGTAGAGCCGTCCGGACGCTCGACCTGACCGGCCGGTGGCCGCCCGGGGCTTTTGGCCGCAGCGCGACCGGTCCCCTACACTGGCTCTCCGGGTCCACATCGGGCCACGCGCAAGCGTGCGCGCATCCGGTCGCGACGAGCGATCGGGGCACCGGTGAGCGGTACGAGGTGGACCTGCTTTGGCACAGCGGTTGGGCTGATCGGCCTGGGTGTTTGCCAGAGGGGCGTGGCTCAATTGGTAGAGCACCGGTCTCCAAAACCGGCGGTTGCAGGTTCGAGTCCTGTCGCCCCTGCGCCATCAGCGCCGTAGCGTTCACCCGGGATCCCCCGCCGGTGGACCGATACGGCGCCCGAGAGGAGGAACGGTGACTGAGACCCAGGCCGCACCTGCCCCGTCGTCGCGCCCGGATCCGGGTTCCGGCCGTGGGCTGAGCGTGCTGTGGCAGTGGTTGCCGGCTCTGATCAGGGCCCTGCAGCGCCGGACCCGGGAGACCGTGTCCGAGATGCGCAAGGTGCTCTGGCCCTCCCGCCGGGAGATGATCACCTACACCATCGTGGTGATGATCTTCCTGGTGATCATGGTGGCGGTGGTGGCGTTGCTCGACCTGGGGCTGGCCAAGGCGGTCCTGGCGATCTTCGGCTAGCCGGCCCGCCGCACCGACCCGGATGCCTGGCCGAGCCAGGTACCGATCCGCATGACGCGATAGCAAGGAAGAGAGACTGTGACCGAGTTCGACAGCAAGGCCGTGGACGACACGGCGGCCGACGGCAGCACCGCCGACGAGCGGAACGCCCCAGCCGGGCTCGCCCTGCCCGCCCTCGACGTCGAGGACCAGGTCTACGGGATCAGTGCCGAGGACAAGTACAACGAGGCGGCCGAGGAGAACGCGGACCAGGCCTGGGCCCGGGCCGCGGCCGAGCTCGCCGGCGAGGAGCAGGCAGCGGCCGAGACCGGCCAGGCCGACTCCGCCGAGCCCGAGCCGGAGGAGGTGCTCGACCCGGTCGAGGAACTGCGCGCGGAGCTGCGCCGGGCCCCGGGCGACTGGTTCGTGGTGCACTCCTACGCCGGCTATGAGAACAAGGTGAAGACCAACCTGGAGAGCCGGATCTCCTCCCTCGACATGGAGGACTACATCTTCCAGGTGGAGGTGCCCACCGAAGAGGTCGTCGAGATCAAGAACGGCAAGCGGCAGCAGGTCAACCGCAAGGTGTTCCCGGGCTACATCCTGGTTCGGATGGACCTGACCGACGACTCGTGGGGCGCGGTGCGCAACACCCCGGGCGTGACCGGTTTCGTGGGCGCCACCTCCAAGCCCTCGCCGCTGTCGATGGACGAGGTGCTCAAGATCCTGGCCCCGACCGTGCAGAAGCCCGGCGCGGCCGGCAAGGCCGGTGCCGCCGGCGGCACGGACACCTCGGGCAGTGCCCCGACCGAGGTGGTGGACTTCGAGGTCGGCGAGTCGGTGACGGTGATGGACGGCCCCTTCGCCACCCTGCCGGCCACCATCTCCGAGATCGACGCGCTGCACGCCAAGCTCAAGGTGCTGGTCTCGATCTTCGGACGCGAGACCCCGGTGGAGCTGTCCTTCAGCCAGGTCTCGAAGATCTAGCGCCCGAACCGAACCTCTACACGACCGACCTACCAGAAGAAGAGACGACATGCCTCCCAAGAAGAAGAAGCTCACCGCGGTCATCAAGCTGCAGATCAAGGCGGGCCTGGCCAACCCGGCTCCGCCGGTGGGTCCGGCGCTCGGCCAGCACGGCGTGAACATCATGGAGTTCTGCAAGGCCTACAACGCCGCCACCGAGTCCCAGCGCGGCCAGGTCGTCCCGGTCGAGATCTCGGTCTATGAGGACCGGTCCTTCACCTTCGTCACCAAGACCCCGCCGGCTGCCCGGCTGCTGCTGCAGGCCGCCGGTGTGGAGAAGGGTTCCGGCGAGCCGCACAAGACCAAGGTCGCCAAGGTCAGCATGGCCCAGGTCCGCGAGATCGCCCAGACCAAGATGGAAGACCTCAACGCCAACGACCTGGACCAGGCCTCGAAGATCATCGCCGGCACTGCCCGGTCGATGGGAATCACCGTCGCCGACTAGCGGTTGCACGACCTGGCAGCCGTGCGCCGGCTGCCCGCAGGACGACAGTCCCGAGTGGGAGGTCGCCGACCGTCGGCGCCCGTCAGACCACGCGAACACGAGGAGTACCGACATGGCAAAGCGCAGCAAGGCCTATACCGAAGCGGCCAAGCAGATCGACCCGAGCAAGGTGTACAGCCCGTTGGAGGCCGCCAAGGTCGCCGTCGCGAGCTCGCCCGTCAAGTTCGACGCCACCGTCGAGGTCGCGATGCGACTCGGCGTCGACCCCCGCAAGGCCGACCAGATGGTGCGCGGCACCGTCAGCCTGCCGCACGGCACCGGCAAGACCGCCCGGGTCATCGTCTTCGCCACTGGCGAGCAGGCCGCCGCGGCCGAGGCCGCCGGTGCCGACCGGGTGGGCAGCGACGACCTGATCGCCGCGATCTCCGACGGCTTCCTCGACTTCGATGCCGCGATCGCCACCCCGGACCAGATGGCCAAGGTCGGCCGGATCGCCCGGATCCTCGGTCCGCGTGGCCTGATGCCGAACCCGAAGACCGGCACCGTCACCCCGGACGTGGCCAAGGCGGTCACCGACATCAAGGGCGGCAAGATCACCTTCCGGGTCGACAAGCAGTCCAACCTGCACCTGATCATCGGCAAGGCCTCGTTCCCGGCCGAGAAGCTGGTGGAGAACTACGGCGCCGCCCTGGACGAGGTGCTGCGGGCCAAGCCCGCCGCGGCCAAGGGCAAGTACCTCAAGAAGGTGGTGTTCTCCACCACGATGGGTCCCGGCATCCAGGTTGACCCGCTGCGCACCCGCAACCTGCTCGAGGACACCGCGCAGGCCTGACCGCCTCGCACCCTTCGGCCGCTGCGGCGGCGCGGGCGGGTGCGCGGCAACCACGGCAGTACTCAGAGGACGGGCACCGGTGCCCGTCCTCTGAGCATCTGGCGATGGTGCTCGGCGGTAGCCACGAGCGGCACGTGCATGCCCCGCCGGGGACCAGCTCCCCCGCTGCTGGTCCCCGGCGAGGCATGGAGGACCAGACCGGGAGCCGGCCCGGGTGGGTGCTACACCCGGGCCGGCCGTCCGCCGGGTGGTCCTCAGTCAACACAGAGCCGGCTGCCGCCGCTGTGATACCTGGTCGCTATCTAAGTATTCGCCGAGCAGCGGTTTCGCTGGTCCGCGCGCGGACCTAACGTACGTAGCAGACATCTGCCCCCATGTATCAGCGCGCCGTACGCAGTCTCCTTGTCTTGGAAATGAAACGTCCTAGGCTCTGCCCTACCCGTGCGTGGTCGGCAGCGAACGCGTCGGGTCGAAGGGTGTGCGACAACGGATGTGGCGACGATGATCAATGCCGAAGCTGAGCAATCAACGCTGGCCAGCCGCGCGGGCGAAGTGTTTCGCCGCTACCGCGACGGCCAGCCCGAGGCCATGGGTGAGTTGGTGGCGATGCTGACCCCGATCCTGTGGCACACCGTCCGTGCCCAACGGCTGGACAAGCAGGCCACCGAGGACGTGTTGCAGACCACCTGGCTGGCACTGGTCCGCAGTACCGGGTCGATCTCGGATCCGCGGGCGGTGCTGCAGTGGCTGATCGTCTCGGCCCGTCGCGAGGCGTGGCGGGTGATCCGCGCCGAGTCACGCCAGACGCCGTACGAGATCGCCGAGGACGCCATCCGGACCCCGGAGCGGGACCTGCCGGAGAACGTCGTGCTGCGGGAGGTTTCGGACCAGCTGCTCTGGTCGCACATCGCGGCCCTGCCGGAGCGCTGCCGCACCCTGCTGCGCGTGATCGCCTTCGCCGACCGACCCGACTACCCCGAACTAGCCCGCTCGCTCGGCATGCCGATCGGCAGCATCGGCCCGACCCGCGGCCGATGCCTTGCCAAGCTGCGCGCCTCACTATCCGCCGATGCTCGTTGGGAGCTGCGATGAACACCCCCGGGATTCCCTCCGAGCAGCGGCTGGCCGACGCGCCGCTCGACGCGTTGGACGCGACCGTGCTGGACCTGATCGCCGACTTCTACGACCGCATCGACCCGGTCCCGCCGGACCTGGTGGACCGGTTGGAGTTCAGCATCACCCTGGACGCGCTGGACGCCGAGTTGGCCGAGCTGCAGCAGCTGCCCGAGGCGGTGCCGGCCTACCGGGGCGAGCAGGCCAGCATGGTCCAGACGCTCACCTTCGCCAGCGACAGCCTCACCACCATGATCGCGATCAGTCCGGACGGTCCGGACCGGATCCGGATCGACGGGTGGATCGCCCCGGCGGCCGAGGCGAGTGTGGAGCTGCACCAGGGCGCGCTGCGCCGGCAGGTGCCCGCCGACGCCGACGGCCGGTTCGTCTTCGAGGACGTCGCGCACGGCCTGACCCGGTTCGTGGTGACCCCCCGTGATCCTGGCCAGCGACCGCCGGTGATGACGCCGGCCGTCGAGATCTGATGAACCGGTCCCAGCCTGCGGACGACATGGGTTCCGCGCCCAAGCGCAGGCGCCGGGAACCGAGCCTGAACCCGCCCCCCGAGGTGCTGACGAAGCACGGCGGAAAGGTTCTCGACCCAGCGGTAGCGGTCCGGCTGCCGGGCCATCCGCCGGTCCGTCCCACCGTGTACGTGGGTGCCCGGCTGCTGGTCCGGTCGGACAAGCTCGACGACGAGGTGCTGCCCGCGCTCAACCAGGCAGCCTCGGAATGCCATCTGCGGCTGGTCTTCGACCCTGCTGATGCCAACCTGCTGGAGCTGGCCCGCAAGGCCGGCGTGGAAGACCTCGCCCTGCGGGTGCTGGCCACCCGGGTGCGGCTGGAACCGGCCACCGACAAGCCGGCTGCCCCGCCGGACGCGTGGCAGGTGCTGCAGAACTACCGCGCGATCGTCGGCCCGGCAAGCCCCGCCGCCCGCCAGGTGAGCCTGGACCACCTGCTCACCGCCACCAACGGCTTCTATCCCTTCCTCGACATCTCCGGCACCCCCTACATGGGTGGCGGCAGCGTCGGCGGGGTGCCCTACATGGGTGGCGGCAGCGTCGGCGGGGTGCCCTACATGGGTGGCGGCAGCATCGGGGTCAGCTCGCAGTACGGCGTACCCGGTCATGGCGGGCGCACCCCGGTCACCTGGCTGGGCGCGCCGCCGCCCCGGGTGCCCGAGGCTGCCAAGCCCTGCCGGCGGCCGGTCATCGCGGTGCTCGACACCGGTGTCGGCCGGCATCCCTGGCTGCCCGCCTCGATCGTCGAGCGCCATCCGAAGGTGGGCAGGCTGCCGATCGGGCAGACCGACCCGGCGACCAACCCGGAACTCACCGGGCGCCTGCTGAACCCGCTGGAAGGCACTCTCGACTCCGATGCCGGTCACGGCACCTTCATCGCGGGTCTGATCCGCCAGCTCTGCCCGGACGCCGACATCATGGCGATCCGGGTGATGTACGGCGACGGTGCGGTTCCCGAGGGTGACCTGCTGGAGGCGCTGAACCGGCTGTTGCTGCGCCAGGCGCTGGCCCAGGCTCTGAACAAGCCGGCATGGCTGGTCGACGTGGTGTCGCTGTCGCTGGGCTACTACCACGAGTTGCCCGCCGACTCCGCCTACGACCAGTTGCTGCTCGAGTCGTTGCGCGCGCTGGGCGAACTCGGCGTGATGGTGGTGGCGGCGGCCGGCAACGACGCCACCGCCCGGCACTTCTATCCGGCCGGTTTCGCCCCGCACGCCGACGGCCAGTGGAACGCGGTCCAGCGCGACCTGCTGCCGGTGATCAGCGTCGGCGCGCTCAACCCCGACCTGCGTTCGGTCGCCTTGTTCAGCAACGCCGGGGACTGGGTGCGCTGTCACCGGCAGGGGGCGGCGCTGGTCAGCACCATGCCGACCACCTTCAACGGCTCGCTGCAGCCGACCGCCTCGCAGCGCCTGCGCGGCACCGGGCTGCGGTCCACCATCGACCCCGACAACTACCACGGCGGCTTCGCCATCTGGAGCGGTACCTCGTTCGCCGCGCCGATCCTGGCCGCGGAACTCGCCGAGGCGCTCTGGCAGACCGGCAACCTCGACGGCTGCGACCCGGCCGGCATGCTCGAGCGCGGCTGGCAGGCCTTGGAAACGCTGACCGAGTTGCGCCGTCCGGCGCCTGAGGACCAGCCGCCGTCTGCACCCTGACTGCCGAACTTCGGTGTAGCCACGGCCCCGACTGGGTAGGGTCGCGGAATGAGCCGCATCGGCAGCGGAGGACTGGCCGAGGCACGACGGCTGCACGCACTCGGCGTCGAGCACAACAACGCCGGCCACCCGCTGCGTGCCATCCGGTTGTTCCGTCGGGCGCTGTCGCTGCCCGAACTCGCCCGCCCGGCCGGCGAGGAGTCACGACTGGTGGCGGCCCGGATCTGGATCAGCCTGGCGATGAGCGAGTCCGAGGTGATCGGCGCCGACGTCGGGCTGGCCGACCTCGCCGAAGCCGAGCGGCTGGTGGAGTTGACCGGCAACCCGGGCCTGAACGCGCTGCTGCATCTGCAATATGGCTACATCCAGGTCCGCGCCGGGCACTTCGCGGCGGGCCTGGCCCGCCTGGACGCCGCGGTGGAGATGATCGAGCATGCCGAGCCCGCGCACGCCTGCAACATCCTGCTCAACCGGGGCAGCCTGCAGCTCTACCGCGGCCAGCTGGGCGCGGCCCGGCAGGACCTGATCCGGTCGGCGGACCTGGCGGCCGAGCACGGCCTGCGGGTGGAGGAGTTCAAAGCCCGGCACAACCTCGGCTACCTGGAGTTCCTGGCCGGCAACCTGGCCCTGGCGCTGAAGACCATGGACGACGCGCAGGCCATCGACGCCGACGTGTCGCTGGCGGTGGCGCTGCTGGACCGGGCCAGGGTGCTGCTGGAAGCCGGCCTGTACCGGGAGTCCGACGACTCGCTGATCGAGGCTGCGGCGCTGTTCCGCGCCGACCGGTTGCACAAGGAGCTGGCCGAGGTAGAGCTGGCCCGGGCCGAGTGCGCCCTGCTGGACGGTGAGACCGGGGCGGCCCGGCGGCTGGCGGCCACCGCGCGCGACCGGTTCCGCCGGCGCGCCAACGATCGCTGGCGCCGCGACGCGGAACTGGTGTTGCTGCATGCCGATCTCGCGACCGGGCGGCCCACTGGCCGGCTGGCCGGGCCCGCGCTGCGGTTGGCCGCCGAGTTCCGCGGCGCCGGGCTGGACACCCAGGCCCGGACCAGCCAGCTGATCGCCGCCGAGGCCCTGCTGCGGGCCGGACGCACCGACGAGGCCCGCGAGGTGGCCGGTCAGGCCGGCCCGGTCCGGCCGGCCGACCCGGTCTCGGCGCGCCTGCACACCCGGCTGGTCCGGACCAGGCTGTCCATTGCCACCGGTGATCCCGGTACCGCCCGCCGCGAGGCCCGCACCGGGTTGGCCGAGCTGGCCCGGCACCAGGCGCAGTTCGGCAGCATCGACCTGCAGACCGCGAGCGCCGTGCACGGCCGGCAACTGGCCGAGCTGGACCTGTCGATGGCGCTGGCCGACGGCCGGCCCGCCGCGGTGCTGGCCGCCATCGAGCGCGGCCGGGCCACCTCCAGCCGGCTGCCGCGGATCAGCGCGCCGTCGGATCCCGGGGTCGCCGGCCTGCTGGCCGACCTGCGACGCACCGTCGAGGCGCTGCGCGCGATCCGGTCCGACGCGAACGCTGCTGAGCAGGCCGGTGTGCAGCGACGCCGGGTGGCCGACCTGCAACGGCAACTGCGGGCCCGGGCCTGGCAGGCGGCCGGGGCGGGCAGCGCACCCCGGCCGGCGTCGCTGGGCCAGATCGAGGCGGAGCTCGGCCGGACCGGCACCGCGCTGGCCTGCTACTTCGACGTCGGCGGCCGGCTCCATGCAGTGGTACTGGCCCGCGGCCGGTCCCGGATCGTGCCGTTGGGCAGCAGCGCGGCGATCTCGGAGGTGGTCCGCCGGGTCCGCGTCGACCTCGACGTACTGGCCGACCGTGGGTTGCCGGCCCCGCTGCTCACCTCGATCTGCGCGACGCTGAACCGGTCGCTGGCGAGGCTGTCGGCCGAGCTGCTCGAGCCACTGCAGCTGCCCGAGGACCGGCTGGTGGTGGTGCCGACCGGTGTGCTGGCCGCGCTGCCCTGGACGAGCCTGCCCCTGCTGCGCGGCCGCCCGGTGGTGGTGGCGCCGTCGGCCACCGCCTGGCTGTCGGCCGGCGGCCCGGCACCGGGCCGCGGCACCGGGCCGGTGGTGGCCGTGGCCGGGCCCGAACTGGCCCATGCTCCCGCCGAGGCACGCGCCGTCGGCAGGGCCTGGTCCGGGGCCCGGGTGCTGACCGGCGAGCAGGGCGGCCGGGAGGCGCTGGTGTCGGCGCTGTCGAGCGCCACCGTGGTGCACGTCGCCGCGCACGGTCAGCACAACGCCGAGAATCCGCTGTTCTCCCTGATCCGGTTGGCGGACGGTCCGTTGTTCGCCTACGAGCTCGACCACACCAGCAGGGCGTCCGAGCACGTCGTGCTGTCGGCCTGCGAGCTGGGCCAGGCCACCATCCGAGCCGGGGACGAGGCGCTGGGCCTGACCAGCGTGCTGCTGCGGCTGGGCAGCCGCTCGGTGATCTCCGGGGTGGCCCGGGTGCCCGACGATGTGGCGGCCGAGGTGATGACCGGTTATCACGCCGCGCTGGCCGCCGGCCTGGACTCGGCCGCCGCACTTGCCGACGCCTGCGCCCGGTCCGGCACGCCGGCGCCGTTCGTCTGCTTCGGCGCCACCTGGTGACCCGCAGGTAGTGGGTCAGTTCTGAACTGACCCACTACCGACCCGCACCGGATTTGGACGTCCACCCGATTGTCCGTAGCATCGACTCCGATCCACCCGAAGACCGCTGGTTGTCGCGTGCGCACATGCGACCGAACAGTTCCGGAGCGCCGGAGCGGCCCGCGCAGGATGGCCCGGTCAGTGCGACTTCGTGTCCGCCCCGTGCGCCCTGCGCCGGGGCGTTTCTCATTCTCCGTGACTGGATCGGTCGCCGGTCGCCCGGGCACACCGGCACAGACGTGCAAGAGAGGAGGGACATGCCGAACAAGGAGAAGGTGGGCGCGGTCGCCGAGATCGCCGAGCGTTTCACCGAGTCGTCAGCGACGGTCATCACCGAGTACCGTGGGCTCACCGTCAAGCAGGTCACCGAGCTTCGCCAGGCGCTCGGTGCCGACGCCACCTACGCGGTGGTGAAGAACACCCTGACCCGGCGGGCCGCGGCCGAGGCCGGTGTCGACATCGACGACAGCCTGCTGGTCGGGCCTACCGCCATCGCGTTCGTCAAGGGCGATCCGGTCACGGCGGCCAAGGGCCTGCGTGACTTCGCCAAGGCGCACCCGCTGCTGGTGATCAAGGGCGGCGTGCTCGACGGCAAGGCGCTCAGCGCGGCCGAGGTCAACCAGATTGCCGACCTGGAGTCCCGTGAGGTGCTGCTGGCCAAGATCGCCGGCGTCCTCAAGGCGCTGCCGACTCGGGCCGCGGGCCTGTTCCAGGCGCCACTGTCCCAGGTCGCCCGGCTGGCCAAGGCTCTGGAGGACAAGACTCCGGGCGACGCGGCGGCCAGCACCGACAGCACTCCGGCGGCTGCCGACGAGGCTGCCACCACCGACACCGCCGCGGCCGAGGCAGCCGATGCTTCGACCGAGGTAACCGAGGATTCCGCCGAGCCGGCGGAGCAGTAACCAACCCACCTGCCGGCTTTCCCGGCGAGACAGAAAGGACGCCATCATGGCGAAGCTCAGCACCGAAGAGCTCATCGACGCGTTCAAGGAGCTCACCCTCCTTGAGCTCTCGGCATTCGTGAAGCAGTTCGAGGAGACCTTCGACGTCACCGCCGCCGCTCCGGTCGCGGTCGCCGCGCCGGCCGGTCCGGGCGGCGCCGCGCCGGCCGAGGCCGCCGAGGAGCAGGACGAGTTCGACGTCATCCTCGAGGCTGCCGGTGACAAGAAGATCCAGGTCATCAAGGAGGTGCGCACCCTCACCAGCCTGGGCCTGAAGGAGGCCAAGGACCTGGTGGACGGTGCTCCGAAGCCGGTCCTGGAGAAGGTCAACAAGGAGGCCGCCGACAAGGCCAAGGCCGCGCTGGAAGGCGCCGGCGCCACGGTGACCGTCAAGTAGTTCCCGCAGTTCCCGTTCAGGGGCGGTCCGCGTTCGCGCGGGTCGCCCCTGAATGTTTTGTCTGGCCGGTCCGCCGGCACCACGTGGGTGCACCGCAGGTCGCGTGACGGTCACCCGGTCGGCCTCAGCGTGGCGTCCCGGCGGGTGCCCCTACCCTTTGCCAGGATGGCCTGCACCGCGTCCGGGCGGTAACCGATGGCCGGTTGGCTCGTTGTAACCGCAGATGCCGCAACGCTGCTGACCAGCGCGCCTTCTTCTCGGAAAGGGTCCGCGAACGCCGAAAGGAGCCGGGGTGGGAGTCGAGGTTGCCGTCCAGGGCCTGACCAAGTCGTTCGGAAAGCAGGTCATCTGGCAGGACGTGACGCTCACCCTGCCCCCCGGCGAGATCAGCGTGCTGCTCGGCCCGTCCGGCACCGGCAAGTCGGTCTTCCTCAAGACCCTGGTGGGACTGCTCAAGCCCGATCGCGGCTCGATCGTCATCTCCGACGTGGATCTGGCCCGGTGCAGCGAGCACCAGCTCTACGAGACCCGCAAGCTGTTCGGCGTGCTGTTCCAGGACGGCGCGCTGTTCGGCTCGATGAACCTGTTCGACAACATCGCCTTCCCGCTGCGCGAGCACACCCGCAAGGGCGAGTCCGAGATCAAGCAGATCGTCTCGGAGAAGCTGGAGATGGTGGGCCTGACCGGCACCGAGAAGAAGCTGCCCGGCGAGATCTCCGGCGGCATGCGCAAGCGGGCCGGCCTGGCCCGGGCGCTGGTGCTCAACCCCGAGATCATCCTGTTCGACGAGCCGGACTCCGGACTGGACCCGGTCCGGGTGGCCTACCTCAACCAGCTGATCGTCGACCTGAACGCCCAGACCGACTCCACCTTCCTGATCGTCACCCACGACATCGGCACCGCGCGCACGGTGCCGGACAACCTGGGGCTGCTGTTCCGCCGGGAACTGGTGATGTTCGGCCCGCGCGAGGTGCTGCTCACCTCCGACGAGGCGGTGGTCGACCAGTTCCTCAACGGCCGGCGGGAAGGCCCGATCGGGATGTCTGAGGAGAAGGACGCCGACCAGGTCGCCGCCGAGCTCGCCTCGCTGGACGGCAGTTCCCCGGCACCGGGCACCGGCCCGAAGGGCGCCACCGGCTCCGGGGTGCCGCCGCAGCTGCTGCCCTCGCCGGGACTGGGGGAGCGCAAGGCCGCCGGCCGGCGCCAGGAGCGGGTGCTGCAGCTGCTGCCCAGCCTGCCCGAGAAGGCGCAGAAGGCGGTTCGCGACGCCCTGGACGAAGAGCACCGGGCCCGGCTGCCGGAGTATGAGACGGTGGCCGAATGAGCTCGCTGTCCCCGGCGGCCGGGATCGCCCACACCGGCCGGCTGTTCGCGCTGTTCCTCGACGTGATGCGGCTGTCGGTCCGGCGCCCGTTCCAGGGCCGGGAGTTCGTCCAGCAGGCGTGGTTCATCGCCAGCGTGACCATCCTGCCGACGGCACTGGTCGCCATCCCGTTCGGCGCCGTCATCGCCCTGCAGCTGGGCACCCTGACCCGCCAGCTCGGCGCCCAGTCCTTCACCGGTGCCGCCTCGGTGCTCGCTGTCATCCGGGAGGCGAGCCCGATCGTGTGTGCGCTGCTGATCGCCGGCGCCGGCGGCTCGGCGATCTGCGCGGACCTGGGCAGCCGCAAGATCCGCGACGAGATCGACGCCATGGAGGTGCTCGGCATCTCGCCGGTGCAGCGCCTGGTGGTGCCCCGGGTGCTGGCCTGCATGCTGGTGGCGGCCGCCCTGAACGGCCTGGTGAGCGTGGTCGGCGTGGCCGGCGGCTACTTCTTCAACGTGGTGCTGCAGAACGGCACGCCCGGGGCGTACCTGGCCAGCTTCTCCGCGCTCGCCCAGCTGCCGGACCTGTACGCCGGCGAGCTGAAGGCGGTGGTGTTCGGCCTGATCGCTGCCGTGGTCGCGTCCTACAAGGGGCTCAACGCCGACGGCGGTCCCAAGGGCGTTGGGGACGCGGTGAACCAGTCGGTGGTGATCACCTTCCTGCTGCTCTTCTTCGTCAACTTCGTGATGACGGCGGTGTACTTCCAGGTCGTGCCGCCGAAGGGGTCATAGATGGCTGGCCCCTTGATGAGTGAGCATCGCAGCGAGGTACGAGCGAGGAGCGGAGCGAATGGCTAGCCCAGCTCTGGCCTCGGCCCGCCGGGTGCTCGGCCGGCCGGTCGGCGCGCTGGACAGCCTGGGCGAGCAGTTGCTGTTCTACGTCAAGGCGCTGGCCTGGACGCCGCGCACCATTCGCCGCTACAAGAAGGAAGTGCTGCGGCTGCTGGCCGAGGTCACCTTCGGCACTGGTGCGCTGGCGGTGATCGGCGGCACGGTGGGCGTGATCGCGTTCCTGTCCTTCTTCACCGGCACCGAGGTCGGCCTGCAGGGCTACGCGGCTCTCAACCAGCTCGGCGCCGGCCCCTTCACCGGCTTCATCTCGGCCTACTTCAACACCCGCGAGATCGCTCCACTGGTGGCCGGCCTGGCGCTGTCGGCGACCGTGGGCTGCGGGTTCACCGCCCAGCTCGGCGCGATGCGGATCTCGGAGGAGGTCGACGCGCTGGAGGTGATGGCGGTCCCGTCGCTGCCGTTCCTGGTGACCGCCCGGCTGATCGCCGGCTTCATCGCGGTGATCCCGCTCTACGTCATCGGGCTGCTGTGCTCCTACCTGGCGGCGCGCACCATCTCCACGGTCTACTACGGGCAGTCGACCGGGACCTATGACCACTACTTCCGGCTGTTCCTGCCACCCACCGACGTGCTCTGGTCGTTCTTCAAGGTGCTGGTGTTCGCGATCGTGATCGTCATGACGCACTGCTATTACGGCTATACCGCCAAGGGCGGCCCGGCCGGCGTGGGCGTGGCCGTCGGGCGGGCGGTCCGGACCGCGATCGTGGCCATCAACGTCATCGACTTCTTCCTGTCGCTGGCCATCTGGGGCGCCACCACCACCGTCCGGATCGCGGGGTGACCGGGATGCCGGGCAGGGGTATGCGCATGGTTCGGGTCCGCCTCGCCGGCCTGGTGTTCCTGGTCGTGCTCGCCGGGCTGGTGAGCCTGTCCGTCGCGGCCTACCGCCAGGTGTTCACCAAGTTCACCCTGGTCACGCTGGACACCGACCACACCGGCGCCCAGTTGCTGCCGCGCTCGGACGTCAAGCTGCGCGGCATCCTCATCGGCACCGTGCGCAGTATCTCGACCTACAACGTGCCGGCCGCTGCCGGTCAGCAGCCCGAGACCCGGGCCCGGCTCACCATGGCGCTGGACCCGGCCAAGGCCAAGCTGGTCCCGGTCGGGGCCGGCGCGCTCCTGCTGCCCAAGACGCTGTTCGGCGAGCGCTACGTGGCGTTGCAGGTGCCCACCGACCTGTCGGGGGACCGGGCCCGTCCGGTCCGGTCCGGCGACACCATCTCCGCGGGCCGGGACGCGATCGAGGTCGAGCGGGTGCTCGACGACCTGTACCCGGTGCTGCTGGCGCTGCATCCCGAGGACGTCAAGGCGACCTTGACGGCGCTGGCCACCGCGCTGCAGGGCCGGGGCAAGCGGCTGGGCGACAATCTGGCCGCGTTCAACGCCTACCTGCTCAGGTTCAACCCGAAGGTGCCGGAGCTGGCCGACGACCTGGCCAAGCTCGGGCAGGTGGCCACCCTCTACAACGATGCCGCGCCGGACCTGCTGGCGAGCCTTTCCAACCTGCAGACCACCTCGCAGACCATCAGCAGCCGGCCGCAGGCGCTGGACCAGTTGCTGACCGCGGCCACCTCGACCTCGAACGAGCTGGACGGATTCCTCAACGCCGACGGCGACTACCTGATCCAGCTGTCGGCCTCCTCGGCCCGGGTGCTGCGGGTGCTGGCCGACTTCTCGCCGGAGTACCCGTGCCTGGCCCAGGGGCTGGCCGGCCTGGAGCCACGCCTGGAGGACGCCTTCGGCGGCAAGCAACCCGGCCTGCACATCACCATGGAGTTGATCAACAGCCGGGGTAAGTACGTGCCCGGCAACGAGCCGAGATATGTCTCCGGCGGTGGCCCGCACTGCTACGGCCTGCCCAACCCGCCCAAGCCGTTCCCGGGCATCAACTTCCCCGACGGCGCCCCGTCGTCCGGACCCGCCTCGCTACCCGGTGCCGACCGGGCCGCCTACCACGCCGGCGGGGTCGGCTCGCCGGCCGAGACCCGGCTGATCGAGGGGTTGCTGTCGGGCAGCTACGGCAACGACCCGGCCAAGGTCCCGGCGCTGGCGACCTTGCTGGCCGGACCGCTGCTGCGCGGCAGCGAGGTGACGGTCAAATGAGGGGTCTGCTGTCGCCGCTGATCAAGCTGATCGCCTTCCTGCTGGTGACCACGATGGCCACCTACGTGCTGGCCGCGACCATCAGCAACGCCGGCTACGGCAAGGCGGTCAGCTACTACGGCCTGTTCTCCGACGCCACCGGCCTGCTGGCCGGCGACGACGTCCGGGTGTCGGGGGTCCGGGTCGGCTCGATCCAGTCGATCAAGCTGGTCCGCGAGTCCAATCCGGCCGACCCGGCCTCGGCCCGGTTCCTGGCCCAGGTCAAGTTCGACGTCTCGGTGGACCGGCCGTTGACCAGCTGGGTGCGGGCCAAACTGCGCTTCCGCAACCTGGTGGGCCAGCGCTACCTGGCCCTGGAACAGGGCAGCGAGATCCCCGGGGTGCCGGAGACCACGCTGAGGCCGAAATCGACGATCCCGCTCAGCCAGACCCAGAACGCCCTGGACCTGTCCACCCTGTTCGCCGGCTTCAAGCCGCTGTTCAGCGGGCTGGACCCGGCCGAGATCAACAACCTGTCGATGCAGATCATCCAGACCCTGCAGGGCGAAGGCGGCACCGTCGACAACCTGCTGCGCCAGACCGCCGAGCTGACCTCGGCGGTGGCCGACAAGGACAAGGTCATCGGCGACCTGATCGACAACCTGTCCTCGGTGCTGGACACCCTCGGCCAGCGCGATCAGAAGCTGAACGAGCTGATCGTGCAGCTGCAGCGCTGGGTGTCGGGCCTGGCCGAGGACCGCACCACGATCGGCGAGTCGATCACCGGCATCAACGACCTGACCTCGGCGACCGCCGGACTGCTGGACAAGGCCCGCCCCCAGCTCAAGCAGGACGTCGAGGACCTGACCGGGCTGGCCCAGACCCTCAACGCCGGTACCAGCACCGTCGACGGCATCCTGCAGCGGTTCCCCAACAAGATCGCCACCCTGACCCGGACGGCCACCTACGGCTCCTGGTTCAACTTCTACCTGTGCTCGATGGGTGGCACCGTCACGCTGCCGGGCAACGTCACGCTCACCCCGGGGCTGCCGTCGCCGTTCCCGCCGGCGAGGTGTTCCTAGATGGCCCGGCCGCTGCGCACCCGGCGCGCCGCCCCCCGTGGGCGATCGTTCGCCTCCCGCAACCCGACCACCATCGGCGCGATCGGCCTGGTGGTGATCGCGATGCTGCTGTGGGCGGCCTTCAACGCCGCCAAGCTGCCGATCATCGGCGGCGGCACCCAGTACTCGGCGGTCTTCTCCGAGGCCTCCGGCCTGGTGCCCGACGACGAGGTCCGGATCGCCGGGGTGAAGGTCGGCACGGTGACCGGGGTGTCGCTCAACGGCCCGACCGCGCACACCGTCAAGGTGTCCTTCCGGGTCAAGCACGCCTTCGTCGGCGACCGGACCGAGGCGATCATCAAGATCAAGACCGTGCTGGGCCGCAAGTACCTGGAGCTGGACTCCCAGGGGGTGGCCAAGCAGAACCCTGACCGGCAGATCCCGTTGAGCCGCACCCTCACCCCGTATGACGTCTACCCGGCCTTCTCCGACCTGACCAAGACCGTCGGCTCGATCGACACCAAGGCACTCGGCCAGTCGCTGGAGGCCATCGCCCAGACCTTCCGCAACACCCCGGGCGACGTCCGCAGCACCCTGGACGGGCTGTCCCGGCTGTCGCGGACCATCTCCTCGCGGGACGAGGCGCTGCGCACCCTGTTGGCCCGGGCCAACCAGGTGACCGGGGTGCTGGCCGACCGGGACACCGAGATCGCCAAGCTGCTCACCGACGGCAACCTGCTGCTGAGCGAGCTGAACGCCCGGCGGGACGCGATCCGGACCCTGTTCCTGAACACCTCGGCGCTGTCGCTGCAGATCTCCGGGCTGGTCAGCGACAACTCCAAGACCCTCAAACCCGCCCTCGACCAGCTCAAGGGCGTGCTGGACGTGCTGGAGAAGAACCTGGACAACATCGACCGCGGCCTGGCGCTGCTGGGCCCGTTCTACCGGGTGTTCGCCAACACCCTCGGCAACGGCCGGTGGTTCGACACCTACATCCAGAACCTGTCGGCAGGCGGCCTGCTCGGCACCTACACCGGGGTGGGCCAGTGAGTGCGGTGCGTGCGATGCCCCGGCGGCTGTCCCAGCTGGTGGTGCTGGCGATCCTGGCGGCCGTGCTGGTGGGTGCGGTGCTCTTCGTGCTGCTGCCCGGCCCGACCAAGACGGTGCAGGCCCGCTTCGAGCGTGCCGTCGGCCTCTACACCGGCTCCGACGTCCGGTTGCACGGCATCAAGATCGGCACCATCACCAAGGTCAGCCCGGACGGTGACGGCGTCGTGGTCCGGATGAGGTACCAGCGCAAGATCAAGCTGCCGGCCTACCCCGACGACGCCCAGGTGGTCCGGGCGGCGATCATCCCGCCGTCGCTGGTCTCCGACCGCTACGTCCAGCTGGCCGACTTCGACTCCTGCACCACCGGCTGCCCGGTGCTGGCCAGCGGCGCCGCGATCCCGATGAACCAGACCGCGGCGCCGGTCGAACTCGACGACATCTACGCCGCGCTGGACAAGCTCAACGTCGCCCTCGGCCCGCAGGGTGCCAACTCGACGTCGCTGAGCGGCGGTTCGAACAAGGGCCCGCTGTCGGACCTGATCGACGTCGGGGCAGCCAACCTGGACGGCAACGGCGCCGCCCTCGGCAACACGGTGGCCGACCTCTCCAAGGCCGTCCGGACGCTGGCCGCGGGCCGGGAGGACCTGTTCGGCACGGTGAAGAACCTGCAGGTCTTCACCGACGCCCTGGTGGCCAACGACGCGCAGGTACGAAAGTTCAACACCCAACTGGACCAGGTGAGCGCGGCCCTGGCCGCCGAACGGGGGTCGCTGGCCGCGGCCCTCAAGAACCTGACCGCCGCGCTGCGCGACATCGCCGGCTTCATCCAGGCCAACTCCGACGCCATCCACACCGACGTCGGCTCTCTCAAGGACGTGGTGGGCGTCCTGAACAAGCAGAAGGCGGCCCTGAACGAGGTGCTGGCGGTCGCCCCGGTTGCGCTGGCGAACCTCAACCACACCTACAACGCGCAGGGCGGCACCCTGGACACCCGGGACAACCTCGGTGGCCTGGCCAACCCGCTGGACCCGGCGGTGATCTGCTCGGCGCTGAGCGCGACCAAGAACCTGCCGGCCAGCGGCACCATCGCCGACACCTGCGCGGCTATCGCCAAGGTGCTCGGCGGCCTGCCGCCGCTGGGTGGCACGCCCGGCCTGCCACCGGTCGGGCTGCCGCCGTTGGGCGGCCCCTGATGGCGCGCCTGCTGAGCGGCCGGTACGCCCGGGTGCTGGCACCGGTGCTCGCGGCCGTCCTGACGCTGTCCGGCTGCGGCTTCCACGGCCTGTACTCGGCGCCGTTGCCCGGTGGTGCGAACCTGGGCAGCCATCCGTACCGGGTACTGGTCGACTTCGCCGACGTGCTGGACCTGGTGCCGCAGTCCTCGGTCAAGGTCAACGACGTCACCGTCGGCAAGGTCGAGTCGGTGTCGCTGGTGGGCTGGCAGGCCCGCGCCCAGGTGGTGGTCAACGGTGACGTGCGGTTGCCCGCCAACGCCTACGCCCGGGTCCGGCAGACCTCGCTGCTGGGCGAGAAGTTCGTGTCGCTGTCCTACCCGCCCGACGGCGAGGTCAGCGACCCGGTGTCGCTGGCCCAGGCCCCGCACCCGGGTTATCAATACCCGCACATCGGCATCGGCCGGACCGGCTCCACCCCCGAGCTGGAGGCGGTGCTCGGCGCCTTGTCGCTGCTGCTCAACGGCGGCGGCCTGGAGCAGATCAAGACCATCACCCACGAGCTGAACCAGGCGCTGACCGGGCATGCCGGCGACGTCCGCAGCCTGCTGACCCAGGCCACCGTGCTCACCACCAGCCTGAACTCCCAGAAGGACCGGATCCTCAAGGCGATCGACAACCTCGACGTACTGGCCCGCACCCTCAACACCCAGAAGCAGGTACTGGCCGGCGCGCTGGACACCATGCCCCAGGCGGTGAAGATCCTCGCCGACGAGAAGTCGCAGTTCGTCACCCTGCTCAAGAGCCTGGACAACCTCAGCGCGGTCGCGGTGCAGGTGATCGACGCCTCCCAGGACAACTTCGTGTCGGCGTTGCGGAGCCTGGACCCGGTGATGACCCAGCTCACCCAGGCCGGCGAGGCGCTGCCGAAGTCCTTGGAGCTGCTGGCCACCTACCCGTTCCCGCGCACCTCGGTCAACGGCATCCGCGGCGACTACACCAACCTGTTCCTGACCGCCGACCTCAACCTCTCCGACCTGCTGAACAACCTGCTCATCCCGCCGAAGCTCCCGGGGGCAGCGGGTGCCGCCACCGGCGGGCTGCCGAAGCTGGGTGGTGACCAGCCGTGATCCGCAGGTCGACCAAGATCCAACTGCTGCTGTTCGTGGTGCTCTCGCTGCTCGGCATGAGCTACGTCGGCTTCAGCTACGTCGGGCTCGGCGCCAGCCTGTTCGGGCCGACCGGCTGCACGGTGAGCGCCAACTTCCCCGACTCCGGCGGCATCTTCACCGGTGCCGAGGTCACCTACCGCGGCGTCACGGTCGGCCGGGTGGGCCAGCTGCACCTGCTGGACTACGCCGGCCCGGACGGTCGGCAGGTCCGTGGGGTGCGGGTCGACCTCGACCTGCACGCCTGCTCGAAGCCGGCGATCCCGGCCGACGCCCAGGCCTACGTCTCCGACCGGTCGGCGGTGGGGGAGCAGTACGTCAACCTGGAGCCGACCGGCACCGCGGGCCCGTACCTGCGCGACGGGGCGGTGCTGGCCAAGCCCGGCCAGGTGCCGATCGCCACCCAGGTGCTGCTGCAGAACCTCGACGACCTGGTCTCGGGCATCGACTCGGCCAAGCTCAACGTGGTGATCACCGAGCTCGGTGACGCCTTCGGCGGTCGCGGACCGGACCTGCAGGCGCTGCTGGACTCCGGGGACCAGCTGCTGGCCCGGGCCCGGCAGGCGCTGCCGGAGACGCTCAAGCTCATCGACAACGGCCAGACGGTGCTCAAGACCCAGCTGGACTCCGGCTCGGCCATCAAGGACTGGGCGCGCAACCTCAACCTGCTGACCGCCCAGCTCAAGGCCAGCGACGGCGACCTGCGGGCGCTGCTGGGCGACGGACCGGGCGAGCTGGACACCGTGCGCCGGTTCCTGGCCGGAAACCGGACCAACCTCGACCTGCTGCTGGCCAACCTGACGTCCGTCAACCAGATCGTGGTGTCCCACCTGGACGGCATCCGGAGCATCCTGGTGATCTATCCGGCGGCGGTGGCCGGCGGCTACACGGTCACGCCGGGCGACGGCACCGCGCACTTCGGCGTGGCCCTCAACGTCGACGACCCGCCGTCCTGTCGTGCCGGCTATGAGGGCACCCGGATTCGCAAGCCTTCGGAGACCGGCCCGAGCACCATCAACACCTCGGCCCGGTGCGCGATGCCGCGCGGTTCGGTGACCAGCGTGCGCGGCGCGCAGAACACGCCGGGCGGTGACCCGGTGACCACCGGCGGTGGGAGTACCGTCTTCCCGCGGGCAGTGACCAAGCCGGCCACCGTCCAGCTCGGCGGATCGATGGCCGGAGCCGGCCTGCTGGCCGACAATTCCTGGCTTCCGCTGCTCACCGGTGGCCTGCGCTGAGCGGTGTGGTCCGGCTGCGCGCGCCGAGTTCGAGGAGTAGCCGATGACCCACCCGTCGCGGGCCGGCCTGCCACGCGCCGTGCTACCGGTGCTGAGCGCGCTGGTGGCCGCACTGCTGGTGGTCGCCGTGGTGCTGGGCGTGCTGCGGTTGACCCGGCGGGCCGACGGTGCCGCCGGGCTCAGCTCCGCCGAGCAGGCCGCGGTCACCGCCGCCCGGCAGGAGACGATCAACCTGCAGACCTACCGGCGGGCCAGTTTCGACGCCGACTTCGCCGCGGCGCTGGCCGGCCTCACGCCGACCAAGGCCACCCAGTGGCAGGCGAACAAGGCAACCCTCAAGACCAAGCTCACCCAGCTCAAGCAGGACGCCGGGGCCACCGTCTCCGGCGCCGGGCTGGTCAGCTTCGACGGCTCGTCCGCGGTGGTCGTGGTGGCCTCGGACACCCTGCGGGTGGACGCGGCGGGCAAGACCACCACGGCGGCGCAGAACCGGTCCCTGGTGAGCATGAAGCGAATCGGCGGCAAGTGGCTGATGGACGACCTGCAGTCGGTGTCGGTGTCATGACCGAGCCGCCACCTACCGAGCTGCCCACCACCGAGCTGCCACCCACCGGCGGCGGGCCGGCCGAACCCACCGACCCGGCAGCTGCCCGGCCCGCCCCCCGCCCGTCGCCGTCGCCGACGGCGCGGGCCCGCCGCACTGCGGCCGGGGCACCGGAGGGCCTGCGCCGGCCACGTCCCGCCCCGCTGCCGCCGGCCGCGGACCAGGCGCCTGCGAGGCCGGGCACCGATGACGCCGCGCCGGCGGGGCTCCTCGCCCGGCCGGCCGACCCGGTACCCGTCGGTCCGGCCGCCCCCGGCGCGACAGATCCGGCCGACACCGACGCTGCGGGCCCGGCCCAAGTCGACGCTGCGGACCCGGCCCTCGCCGACGCTCCGGACCCGGCCGACCCCGAGGCACCGTCGCGCCGGCGTTGGTTCTCGCGGCGAGCCGGGGCCGGCCTGGTCGCGGTGCTGGCGGTGCTGCTGCTGGCCCTGGCCGGCCTGGACGGCTGGCTGCTCACCCACCAGCCGGGATCGGGCTCCTCATCCGAGCGCGACCAGGCGCTGTCGACGGCCAAGACCGCGGTGCCGGCGATCCTGTCCTACGACTACCGGCACTTCGATGCCGATGTCAGCACGGCCCGGGGCCGGCTGACCGGCCGCGCGGTGACCGACTACGTCCAGGCGATGAGCAAGACCATCAAGCCGACGGCGACCAAGGTGCACGCGGTCGTCGCGGCCCAGACCGACGGCGCCGGCGTCGAGGCGGTCTCGCCCGACGGCAAGCAGGTCACCGTGGTGGTCTTCGGCGAGCAGAAGGTCACCAACACCTCGCTCAGCCAGCCCCGGATCGACCTGTTCCGGGTCCGGGTGGTGCTGGATCGGGTCGACGGCCAGTGGCTGGTGTCCAAGTTCGACCAGATCTGACCGGCCCCGGGCAACCGCCCGCACCACGCGCGGTTACCCGGAAATGCTTGACGGACGGCACTGGGCAGGGCACCCTACGTGCACTGTAGGAAAGGCCCGCCGGGGCATTGACTTACCGAAGTTCCGGCTGGAATCCTTGGCCGCAGACGCGCTCGGGCTGCACGTTCCCGACCGCAGCAGAGCCGCTCAAGGGCGGCCTGGACAGGTGTGCCGATCTCGGCTAGACTGCTAATTTGCGCTGCCCTCAAACAACCGTCGGCCCGTACCGGGTCTACTTCCTGCTGTCGCGAATGGAACGCACCATCCGGTTGGAACCGGGCCGGCGCAACAGATCAGTAGCTGCTCATGCTGCGGCCCGCCCCAGCAGCGCAGCGGTGGACCAAGTCCTCGGAAGGACGCATCTTGGCTGTCTCTCGCCCCGGTAAGTCCGAATCGCACGGCATGATCGGGGGCATTCCAGGCGCCCCTGCTCGTACCTCTTTCGCCAAGATCAGGGAGCCGCTTGAGGTCCCCAATCTGCTGGCCCTGCAAACTGAATCATTCGACTGGCTGATCGGCAACGCCGCCTGGAGAGAGCGGCTGGCAGCCGCGGCCGAGTCCACGGGGCTCGCCCCGGTGTCGGGCCTGGAGGAGATCCTCGGCGAGATCTCGCCGATCGAGGACTTCTCCGGCTCCATGTCGCTGTCCTTCTCCTCGCCCCGTTTCGAGGATGTCAAGGCCTCCATCGAGGAGTGCAAGGACAAGGACATGACCTACGCCGCTCCGCTGTTCGTCACCGCGGAGTTCACCAACAACACCACCGGCGAGATCAAGAGCCAGACGGTGTTCATGGGCGACTTCCCGATGATGACCCGCAAGGGCACCTTCGTCATCAACGGCACCGAGCGGGTGGTGGTCTCCCAGCTGGTCCGCTCGCCGGGCGTCTACTTCGACCGCAACCTGGACAAGACCTCCGATGTGGACGTCTTCTCGGTCAAGATCATCCCCAGCCGCGGTGCCTGGCTCGAGTTCGACATCGACAAGCGCTCGACCGTCGGCGTCCGGATCGACCGCAAGCGCCGGCAGCCGGTGACCGTGCTGCTCAAGGCGCTGGGCTGGACCTCCGACCGCATCCGGGAGCACTTCGCCTGGTCGGAGACGCTGCTGGCCACGCTGGAGAAGGACCACATCCCCGGCCAGGACGAGGCGCTGCTCGACATCTACCGCAAGTTGCGGCCGGGCGAGCCGCCGACCAAGGAGTCCGCGCAGGCGCTGCTGGAGAACCTGTTCTTCAACCCCAAGCGCTACGACCTGGCCAAGGTCGGCCGGTACAAGGCGAACAAGAAGCTCGACCTGGACGTCGACATCAACTCGGGCACCCTGACCGAGGACGACATCGTCAAGACCATCGAGTACCTGGTCCGGCTGCACGCGGGCGAGGACGGCTACGAGGTCGACGACATCGACCACTTCGGCAACCGCCGGCTGCGCACTGTCGGCGAGCTGATCCAGAACCAGATCCGGGTCGGCCTGTCCCGCATGGAGCGCGTCGTCCGCGAGCGGATGACGACCCAGGACGTCGAGGCGATCACGCCGCAGACCCTGATCAACATCCGCCCGGTGGTGGCCTCGATCAAGGAGTTCTTCGGGACCTCGCAGCTGTCGCAGTTCATGGACCAGACCAACCCGCTGGCCGGTCTGACCCACAAGCGCCGGCTGTCCGCATTAGGTCCCGGGGGTCTCTCCCGTGACCGGGCCGGCATGGAGGTCCGCGACGTCCACCCGTCGCACTACGGCCGGATGTGCCCGATCGAGACGCCGGAAGGCCCGAACATCGGCCTGATCGGCTCGCTGGCCTCCTACGGCCGGGTGAACGCCTTCGGCTTCGTCGAGACCCCGTACCGCAAGGTCGAGGCCGGCACCGTCACCGACCAGGTGTTCTACCTGACCGCCGACGAGGAGGACCGGGCCACCATCGCCCAGGCCAACGCCCTCATCGACGCCCACGGCAAGTTCACCGAGGGCAAGGTGCTGTGCCGCAAGAAGGGCGGCGAGGTCGAGCTGCTCGAGCCGGACGAGGTCGACTACATGGACGTCTCGCCGCGCCAGATGGTGTCGGTGGCCACGGCCATGATCCCGTTCCTCGAGCACGACGACGCCAACCGGGCCCTGATGGGTGCCAACATGCAGCGCCAGGCGGTGCCGCTGCTGCGCTCGGAGGCCCCGCTGGTGGGCACCGGCATGGAGCTGCGCGCCGCTGTGGATGCAGCCGACGTCGTCGTCGCCGACAAGCCCGGCGTGGTCGAGGAGCTGTCGGCCGACTACATCACCGTGATGGCCGACGACGGCACCCGCAACACCTACCGGCTGTCGAAGTTCGCCCGCTCCAACCAGGGCACCAGCTTCAACCAGAAGCCGATCGTGACCGAGGGCGACCGGGTCGAGGCCGGCCAGGTGATCGCCGACGGGCCGTCCACCGACAACGGTGAGATGGCGCTCGGCAAGAACCTGCTGGTGGCGTTCATGCCGTGGGAGGGCCACAACTACGAGGACGCCATCATCCTCAACCAGCGGATCGTGCAGGACGACGTGCTGACCTCGATCCACATCGAGGAGCACGAGGTGGACGCCCGCGACACCAAGCTCGGTGCCGAGGAGATCACCCGCGACATCCCGAACGTCTCCGACGAGGTGCTGGCCGATCTCGACGAGCGCGGCATCATCCGGATCGGTGCCGACGTGGTGACCGGCGACGTGCTGGTCGGCAAGGTGACCCCCAAGGGTGAGACCGAGCTGACCCCGGAGGAGCGGCTGCTGCGCGCGATCTTCGGTGAGAAGGCCCGCGAGGTCCGCGACACCTCGATGAAGGTGCCGCACGGCGAGGCCGGCAAGGTGATCGGCGTCCGGGTGTTCTCCCGCGAGGACGGCGACGAGCTGCCGCCGGGCGTCAACGAGCTGGTCCGGGTCTACATCGCCCAGAAGCGCAAGATCCAGGACGGCGACAAGCTCGCCGGCCGGCACGGGAACAAGGGCGTCATCGCCAAGATCCTGCCGCCGGAGGACATGCCGTTCCTGAACGACGGCACCCCGGTCGACATCGTGCTCAACCCGCTGGGCGTGCCCGGCCGGATGAACATCGGCCAGGTGCTCGAGACCCACCTCGGCTGGGTGGCCAAGACCGGCTGGCAGGTCGAGGGCAACCCCGAGTGGGCGGCCCGGCTGCCCGAGCGGGCCCGGGCCGGTACGCCCGGCAGCAACGTGGCCACCCCGGTCTTCGACGGCGCCCGCGAGGAGGAGATCACCGGCCTGCTCGACTCGACGCTGCGAACCCGTGACGGCGAGCAGCTGATCGGCACCACCGGCAAGGCCCAGCTGATCGACGGCCGCTCCGGCGAGCCGTTCCCCGAGCCGATCTCGGTGGGCTACGTCTACATCCTCAAGCTGCTGCACCTGGTCGACGACAAGATCCACGCCCGCTCGACCGGTCCGTACTCGATGATCACCCAGCAGCCGCTGGGCGGTAAGGCGCAGTTCGGTGGCCAGCGCTTCGGTGAGATGGAGTGCTGGGCGATGCAGGCCTACGGCGCGGCCTACGCGCTGCAGGAGCTGCTCACCATCAAGTCCGACGACATCCTCGGCCGGGTCAAGGTGTACGAGGCCATCGTCAAGGGCGAGAACATCCCCGAGCCCGGCATCCCGGAGTCGTTCAAGGTGCTGCTCAAGGAGCTGCAGTCGCTGTGCCTGAACGTCGAGGTGCTCTCCAGCGACGGGGTCGCCGTCGAGATGCGCGACACCGACGACGACGTCTTCCGGGCCGCCGAGGAACTCGGCATCGACCTGTCCCGGCGGGAGCCGTCCTCGGTCGAAGAGGTCTAGTCCGGTCTCCGGCGGTGCCAGCTGGCACCGCCGGAAACCCGGATGCCCAGGCACCACCAAACAGATTTACAGAGCGTAGAAGGTAGGAACCTTGCTCGACGTCAACGTTTTCGACGAGCTGCGTATCGGCCTGGCCACCGCTGACGACATCCGCCAGTGGTCCCACGGCGAGGTCAAGAAGCCCGAGACCATCAACTACCGGACTCTCAAGCCTGAGAAGGACGGCCTGTTCTGCGAGAAGATCTTCGGTCCCACCCGGGACTGGGAGTGCTACTGCGGTAAGTACAAGCGGGTCCGCTTCAAGGGCATCATCTGCGAGCGCTGTGGCGTCGAGGTCACTCGGGCCAAGGTGCGCCGCGAGCGGATGGGCCACATCGAGCTTGCCGCGCCGGTCACCCACATCTGGTACTTCAAGGGCGTGCCGTCCCGGCTGGGCTACCTGCTCGACCTTGCCCCGAAGGACCTCGAGAAGATCATCTACTTCGCGGCGTACCTGATCACCAAGGTGGACGCCGAGACCCGGCACCGCGACCTGCCGACCCTCGAGGCCGAGGTCAGCGCCGAGAAGTCCACCCTGGAGAAGCGCCGGGACGCCGACATCGACGCCCGGGCCAAGAAGCTCGAGGCCGACCTGGCCGAGCTCGAGGCCGAGGGCGCCAAGAGCGACGTCCGGCGCAAGGTTCGCGAGGGCGGCGAGCGCGAGATGCGCCAGCTGCGCGACCGTGCCCAGCGCGAGATCGACCGCCTCGACGAGGTGATGGACACCTTCCGCAAGCTCGACGTCAAGCAGCTGATCTCGGACGAGATGCTCTACCGCGAGCTGCGCGACCGGTTCGGCGAGTACTTCGAGGGCGGCATGGGTGCTGAGTCCCTGCAGACCCTGATCGCCAACTTCGACCTCGAGGCCGAGGCCGAGGCGCTGCGCGAGACGATCCGCACCGGCAAGGGCCAGAAGAAGATCCGGGCCCTCAAGCGGCTGCGGGTGGTGGCCTCGTTCCTCAACACCACCAACTCCCCGCAGGGCATGGTGCTCGACTGCGTGCCGGTGATCCCGCCGGACCTGCGCCCGATGGTGCAGCTCGACGGTGGCCGGTTCGCCACCTCCGACCTCAACGACCTGTACCGCCGGGTGATCAACCGCAACAACCGGCTCAAGCGACTGATCGACCTCGGCGCGCCCGAGATCATCGTCAACAACGAGAAGCGGATGCTGCAGGAGTCGGTCGACGCGCTGTTCGACAACGGCCGGCGCGGCCGTCCGGTGACCGGCCCGGGCAACCGGCCGCTGAAGTCGCTGTCCGACCTGCTCAAGGGCAAGCAGGGCCGGTTCCGGCAGAACCTGCTGGGCAAGCGGGTGGACTACTCCGGTCGTTCGGTGATCGTGGTCGGCCCGCAGCTCAAGCTGCACCAGTGCGGCCTGCCCAAGCAGATGGCGCTCGAGCTGTTCAAGCCGTTCGTGATGAAGCGGCTGGTCGACCTCAGCCACGCCCAGAACATCAAGTCCGCCAAGCGGATGGTGGAGCGGGCCCGTCCGGTGGTGTGGGACGTGCTGGAGGAGGTCATCCGGGAGCACCCGGTGCTGCTCAACCGCGCGCCGACGCTGCACCGGCTGGGCATCCAGGCCTTCGAACCGCAGCTGGTCGAGGGCAAGGCGATCCAGATCCACCCGCTGGTCTGCACCGCGTTCAACGCCGACTTCGACGGTGACCAGATGGCGGTGCACCTGCCGCTGTCGGCCGAGGCGCAGGCCGAGGCCCGGGTGCTGATGCTGTCGACGAACAACATCCTCAAGCCCGCCGACGGTCGTCCGGTGACCATGCCGACCCAGGACATGATCCTGGGCCTGTACCACCTGACCACCGTCCGGCCGAACCAGGACGGCGCCGGCCTGGCGTTCTCCTCCCAGGCCGAGGCGCTGATGGCGCGCGACGGCAAGTCCCTGGGCCTGCAGGCACCGGTCAAGATCCGGCTGCGCGGGGTCACCAGCATCGACAACGGCAGTGCCGAGCCGTGGGTGGCTCCGGAGGGCTGGCAGCCCGGCGAACCGCTGCTGGTCGAGACCACGCTGGGCCGGACGCTGTTCAACGACACGCTGCCGGCGGACTACCGCTACGTCAACTACGAGGTCACCAAGAAGGAACTCGGCCAGATCGTCAACGACCTGGCCGAGCGGTACCCCAAGGTCGCCGTGGCGCACGCGCTGGACAACCTCAAGGCCGCCGGCTTCTACTGGGCGACCCGGTCGGGCATCACCATCGCCATCGACGACGTGGTGACCCCGCCGAAGAAGGCCGAGATCCTGGAGCGGTACGAGAAGGACGCCGAGAAGATCGAGAAGCAGTACCGGCGCGGTGTGATCACCGTCGACGAGCGCCGTCAGGAGCTGGTCGAGGTCTGGACCAAGGCGACCGGCGAGGTCGCCAAGGAGATGGAAGCCAACTTCCCCAAGACCAACCCGGTCTACATCATGGTCAACTCCGGCGCCCGCGGAAACATGATGCAGATGCGCCAGATCGCCGCCATGCGCGGCCTGGTGGCCAACCCCAAGGGTGAGATCATCCCGCGTCCGATCAAGGCCAACTTCCGTGAGGGCCTGTCGGTGCTGGAGTACTTCATCTCCACCCACGGTGCCCGCAAGGGCCTGGCCGACACCGCGCTGCGGACCGCCGACTCCGGTTACCTGACCCGCCGGCTGGTCGACGTCTCCCAGGACGTCATCATCCGCGAGGACGACTGCGGCACCGAGCGCGGCGTGAAGCTGCGGATCGCCAGCGCCGGCTCCGACGGCCGGTTGATCAAGGACGGGCACGCCGAGACCAGCGTGTACGCCCGGATGCTGGCCGAGGACGTCGAGTCCGACGGCGTGGTGGTCGCGGCGGCCGGTGCCGACCTCGGCGACGTGCTGATCGACGAGCTGGTGACCCGTGGCGTGTCCGAGGTCCGGGTGCGCAGCGTGCTGACCTGCGAGTCGGCGCTGGGCACCTGCGCCAGCTGCTACGGCCGCTCGCTGGCCACCGGCAAGCTGGTGGACGTCGGCGAGGCGGTCGGCATCATCGCCGCCCAGTCGATCGGCGAGCCCGGTACCCAGCTGACCATGCGTACCTTCCACACCGGCGGCATCGCCGGCGACGACATCACCCACGGCCTGCCCCGGGTCGCCGAGCTGTTCGAGGCCCGGGTGCCCAAGGGTGTCGCGCCGATCAGCGAGGCCACCGGGCGGGTCCGGCTGGAAGAGGTCGAGGGCACCGGCAAGGGTTCCGGTCGCAAGATCGTCATCACGCCGGACGACGGCACCGAAGAGATCGAGTACCCGATCCTGCGCCGGGCCCGGTTGCTGGTCGGTGACGGTGACCAGGTCGAGGTGGGCCAGCAGCTGGTCGCCGGTGCGGTCAACCCGCACGACGTGCTGCGGATCATGGGCCCGCGCGAGGTGCAGCTGCACCTGGTGCGCGAGGTCCAGGAGGTCTACCGCAGCCAGGGTGTGGCCATCCACGACAAGCACATCGAGGTGATCATCCGGCAGATGCTCAAGCGGATCACGGTGATCGACTCCGGCGCCACCGAGTTCCTGCCGGGCTCGCTGGTCGAGCGGGCCAAGTTCGAGGCGGAGAACCGCCGGGTGGTGGCCGAGGGCGGCGAGCCGGCCTCCGGTCGGCCGGTGCTGATGGGCATCACCAAGGCATCGCTGGCGACCGAGTCGTGGCTGTCGGCGGCCTCCTTCCAGGAGACCACCCGGGTGCTCACCGACGCCGCGATCTCGGCCAAGAGCGATGCGCTGGTCGGGCTGAAGGAGAACGTGATCATCGGAAAGCTGATCCCGGCGGGTACCGGCATCGCCAAGTACCGCAACGTCGAGGTCAACCCGACCGAAGAGGCCCGCGCCGCGGCGTTCTCGATGGCCGGCTACGACGAGAGCGACTACTACGGCTTCGGCCAGGGCGGTGGCCAGGCCGTCGCGCTGGACGACTTCGGGTACAACGACTACCGCTGACCTCGAAGCAGTGAAGGCCGCGGGCCGGCACCCTTGACGGGGTGCCGGCCCGCGGCCTTTCGCTTCGGAGGTTCCGGGGAGCGGCTGTTCGGAGTGGGCGGTTGGACCGGGAGGGGCGTCAGCCGGCCAGCAGCACGCCGAGGAACAGCGCGAGCAGCGCGGACAGGCCGGTGAGGGCGCCGAAGACGGCCAGGCTGGTGCGGGTGCGTGACCGGCCGTGCAGGAAGGCCGTGACGCCGGAGATCACCACGACCACCATCTTGATGGTCAGGGTGGTCTTGTAACGGCTGCTGTCGTCGTCCTGGGCGATCATGTTCCAGACGCCGGTCGCGATCAGCACCGCGAACGCCGGCCAGGCGATCCGGTTGAACTGCCGGGCGGCTGCCCGGGTCAGGTCGCTGCCGCCGCCGCGCAGCGCGGGCACCAGCGCGGCCAGGGTCAGTTGGCCACCCACCCAGACGGTGGCCGCCAGCACGTGGAGGAACAGCCGGACGGTGTCCCAGGACGGGCTCAGCACGCCGGCTCCGGAGTCAGCTCAGTGATCGACATGGGCGCGATCCTATCCACCGGCCCGGTGCGGGCCGCCGTGGCCGTGCCGGAAGGCCGGCGAATGCGACAAGGGCCGCACCCGGTACGGGTGCGGCCCTTGTCGGCCGGATCGGCGATGCTTTACAGCGGGCGAACGTTCTCCGCCTGCGGGCCCTTCTGGCCCTGGGTGGTGTCGAACTCGACCCGCTGGTTCTCGTCCAGGCTCCGGTAGCCATCGCTGGCGATAGCCGAGTAGTGGACGAAGACGTCCGGAAGGGCCTTACCCTCCTCGGGGTCCGGAGCGATGAAGCCGAAGCCCTTCTCCGCGTTGAACCACTTGACGGTTCCCTGCGCCATGCGCTTTCTCCTTGCTGATGCGGTTCGTAGGGCCACACCGTGTGGTCCTACGGGTTGTCGTCTTGTGTTACCCCGCCGTTCAGCCGAGAAGAACAAAACGCCCGCTGCGAGTACCCGCGGGCGTTCTACAGAAACGATCGTGGAAAACTGCAACTGCAACCGGGAAAACCGTAGCACGGATGAGGTGGAGCGGTGCACCGGGGCGCGCCCCCGGGGTGGTTGCGGGCCGATTTTGATCCCGGACCGGGCAACGGTATTGTTTACCTTTGTGCCCGGAGACTCTGGGTACCACCTGCGCGCGTCGCGGGCGCCCGCTGTTCGAAGCGGGTTGCTGATGCGCCGGGGGCCGTTCGGGCAGCCTGCGGAAACTTATCCGCGGACCGCTATGGGGACAGGGCGACACGCCCGACCCCGTGGACCGGACGGGCACGTGACAACAGCAGAGCAGAAGCGTTTGCCGGGCAGCGAGCCTGGCGCGACCGGTAGAACGGCGCGCTGGTGAGCTACCGAAAGACCCAGTGCAGAGACGCACGTAGACGAAGGGGAGATTGCAGGCCGTATGCCTACGATCCAGCAGCTGGTCCGCAAAGGCCGGCAGGACAAGATCGGCAAGACCAAGACCCCGGCACTGAAGGGGTCCCCGCAGCGTCGCGGCGTCTGCACCCGGGTCTACACCACCACGCCCAAGAAGCCGAACTCCGCGCTTCGCAAGGTCGCCCGGGTGCGGCTGACCAGCGGCATCGAGGTCACCGCCTACATCCCCGGCGTCGGGCACAACCTGCAGGAGCACTCCATCGTGCTCGTCCGCGGCGGCCGGGTGAAGGACCTCCCCGGCGTCCGGTACAAGATCATCCGCGGTTCGCTGGACACCCAGGGCGTTCGCAACCGCAAGCAGTCCCGCAGCCGTTACGGCGCAAAGAAGGAGAAGAGCTAATGCCGCGCAAGGGTCCGGCGCCCCGTCGTCCGCTCGTGATCGACCCGGTGTACCAGTCCCCGCTGGTCACCCAGCTGGTCAACAAGATCCTGACCGACGGCAAGCGCTCCACCGCCGAGAGCATCGTCTACGGCGCACTGGAGGGTTGCCGGGAGAAGAACGGTACCGACCCGGTGGTCACGCTCAAGCGTGCCCTGGACAACGTCAAGCCGACCCTGGAGGTGCGCAGCCGCCGGGTCGGTGGCGCGACCTACCAGGTTCCGGTCGAGGTCCGTACCCCGCGCCAGACCACGCTGGCCCTGCGCTGGCTGGTCGGCTACTCCCGGGCCCGCCGCGAGAAGACCATGACCGAGCGCCTGATGAACGAGCTGCTCGACGCCAGCAACGGCCTGGGCGCCAGCGTCAAGCGCCGCGAGGACACCCACAAGATGGCCGAGTCCAACAAGGCCTTCGCGCACTACCGCTGGTAGGCGGCTCACCCGCCGGACCGGCACCAGAAGTTTCAGCCCGCAATCACAGAAGAAGGAATGATGGCCAACAACGTTGAGCTCGCCAAGACCCGCAACATCGGGATCATGGCGCATATCGACGCGGGCAAGACCACGACTACCGAGCGGATCCTGTACTACACCGGCATCAACTACAAGATCGGTGAGGTCCATGACGGCGCAGCCACCATGGACTGGATGGAGCAGGAGCAGGAGCGCGGTATCACGATCACGTCCGCCGCGACCAAGTGCACCTGGAAGAACCACACCATCAACATCATCGACACCCCGGGTCACGTCGACTTCACCGTCGAGGTGGAGCGCTCGCTGCGGGTGCTCGACGGCGCGGTAGCCGTCTACGACGGTGTCGCCGGCGTCGAGCCGCAGACCGAGACGGTCTGGCGGCAGGCGGACAAGTACAGCGTTCCGCGGATGTGCTTCGTCAACAAGCTCGACCGCACCGGCGCGGACTTCTTCCGCTGCGTGCAGATGATGATCGACCGGCTCAACGCCACCCCGCTGGTGCTGCAGATCCCGATCGGGAACGAGGCCGACTTCATCGGCGTCGTCGACCTGGTCGAGATGCGCGCGCTGACCTGGCGCGGCGAGACCGCCCTCGGCGAGGAATTTGCCATCGAGGAGATTCCCGCCGAGCTGGCCGAGCAGGCCGCCGAGTGGCGCGAGAAGCTGCTGGAGACCCTGTCCGACGTCGACGACGAGGTCGCCGAGGCCTACCTCAGCGACCAGGAGCTGACGGTTGCCGAGCTCAAGGCCGCCATCCGCCGCGCCACCCTGGCCGACAAGGTCAACCCGGTGCTGACCGGCTCGGCGTTCAAGAACAAGGGCGTGCAGCCGATGCTGGACGCGGTCGTGGACTTCCTGCCGTCCCCGCTGGACGTCGACCACGTCGAGGGCACCCTGATGGACGGCGAGACGCCAGCCCAGCGCAGGAGCGACGAGGCCGAGCCGCTGTCGGCGCTGGCCTTCAAGATCGCCACCGATCCGCACCTGGGCAAGCTCACCTACGTCCGGGTCTACTCCGGCGTGGTCGAGAACGGGGCGCAGGTCCTGAACTCCACCAAGGACCGCAAGGAGCGCATCGGCAAGATCTACCAGATGCACGCCAACAAGCGTGAGGAACTGCCGCGCGCCGGTGCCGGCGACATCATCGCGGTGGCCGGCCTCAAGCAGACCACCACCGGCGACACCCTGTCCGACCCGCAGAAGCCGATCATCCTGGAGTCGATGACCTTCCCGGACCCGGTCATCTCGGTCGCGATCGAGCCCAAGACCAAGGGCGACCAGGAGAAGCTGGGCACCGCGATCCAGAAGCTCGCCGAGGAGGACCCGACCTTCCAGGTCCAGAACGACGAGGAGACCGGCCAGACCATCATCAAGGGGATGGGCGAGCTCCACCTGGAGATCCTGGTCGACCGGATGCGCCGGGAGTTCAAGGTCGAGGCAAACGTCGGCAAGCCGCAGGTCGCCTACCGCGAGACCGTCCGACGGGTGGTCGAGCGCGAGGACCTGACCTACAAGAAGCAGACTGGCGGCTCGGGCCAGTACGCCAAGGTGCAGGTCCGCCTCGAGCCGCTGGAGCGCACCGCCGACGGCCCGGCGTACGAGTTCGTCAACGAGGTCACCGGCGGCCGGATCCCGAAGGAGTTCATCCCCTCGGTGGACCAGGGCGCCCAGGAGGCCATGCAGTACGGCGTGCTGGCCGGCTACCCGCTGGTCGGGGTGAAGTTCACCCTGCTCGACGGCGGCTACCACGAGGTGGACTCCTCCGAGATGGCGTTCAAGATCGCCGGTTCCATGGTGTTCAAGGCGGCTGCCCGCAAGGCCGACCCGGTCCTGCTGGAGCCGATGATGGCGGTCGAGGTGATCACGCCCGAGGAGAACATGGGCGATGTGATCGGCGACCTCAACTCCCGGCGCGGCCAGATCCAGGCGATGGAGGAGCGCTCCGGCGCCCGGATCGTCAAGGCCCTGGTGCCGCTGTCGGAGATGTTCGGTTACGTCGGTGACCTGCGTTCCAAGACGCAGGGCCGGGCGAACTACTCGATGCAGTTCGACTCCTACGCCGAGGTTCCGACCAACGTGGCGAAGGAAATCATCGCGAAGGCGACGGGCCAGTAACAGCCGGCCAGTAACCCGGCACCACCCCATTCACGACAACGAGACGGCCAACAGCCCGACAAAGGGAGAGGATCCACAGTGGCGAAGGCGAAGTTCGAGCGGACCAAGCCGCACGTCAACATCGGCACCATCGGTCACATCGACCATGGCAAGACGACGCTGACCGCTGCCATCACCAAGGTGCTGCACGACAAGTACCCGAACCTGAACGCGGTGTCGGCGTTCGACCAGATCGACAAGGCGCCGGAAGAGCGCCAGCGCGGTATCACCATCTCGATCGCGCACGTCGAGTACCAGACCGAGAAGCGGCACTACGCACACGTCGACTGCCCCGGTCACGCCGACTACATCAAGAACATGATCACCGGTGCCGCCCAGATGGACGGCGCGATCTTGGTGGTCGCCGCGACCGACGGCCCGATGCCCCAGACCAAGGAGCACGTGCTGCTGGCCCGCCAGGTCGGCGTGCCCTACATCGTGGTGGCGTTGAACAAGTCCGACATGGTCGACGACGAGGAGATCCTCGAGCTCGTCGAGCTGGAGGTCCGCGAACTGCTCAACCAGTACGAGTTCCCCGGTGACGACGCTCCGATCGTCCGGGTCTCGGCTCTCAAGGCGCTCGAGGGCGACGCCGAGTGGGGCGAGAAGCTGCTCGGCCTGATGGACGCGGTTGACGAGTCCATCCCGGAGCCGATCCGCGAGACCGAGAAGCCGTTCCTGATGCCGGTCGAGGACGTGTTCACCATCACCGGTCGTGGCACCGTGGTGACCGGCCGGATCGAGCGCGGTGTCCTCAAGGTCAACGAGACCGTCGACATCATCGGCATCAAGGAGGGCAAGACCTCCACCACGGTCACCGGCATCGAGATGTTCCGCAAGCTGCTGGACGAGGGCCAGGCCGGTGAGAACGTCGGCCTGCTGCTGCGTGGTATCAAGCGCGAGGACGTCGAGCGCGGCCAGGTCATCATCAAGCCGGGTACCACCACGCCGCACACCGACTTCGAGGCCAACGTCTACATCCTGTCCAAGGACGAGGGTGGCCGGCACACGCCGTTCTTCAACAACTACCGGCCGCAGTTCTACTTCCGTACCACGGACGTGACCGGTGTGGTGACCCTGCCCGAGGGCACCGAAATGGTCATGCCCGGTGACACCACCGAGATGACGGTCGCGCTGATCCAGCCGATCGCCATGGAGGACGGCCTGCGGTTCGCCATCCGTGAGGGTGGCCGCACCGTCGGCGCCGGCCGGGTCACCAAGATCATCAAGTAGTACCCAGTACGTAGTTCGGCGGCCGGGAACCGGCTCGGGTCCCGGCCCGCCGAACTCCTAGCACCGCTTCGGTCCGTGTCCGCGGACCGCGAGCTCGAACCTGAGCACCAGATCGAGCGCATCCGATCACGACCGATGCGAGCGCTGGCGCGCCAAGCACCACGACCACAGTGAGGACGAGAAAGCCACCATGGCTGGACAGAAGATCCGCATCCGGCTCAAGGCCTACGACCACGAGGCCATTGACGCCAGCGCGCGCAAGATCGTCGAGACCGTGACGCGTACCGGCGCCCGGGTCGTCGGACCGGTGCCCCTGCCGACCGAGAAGAACATCTACTGCGTCATCCGGTCGCCGCACAAGTACAAGGACAGTCGCGAGCACTTCGAGATGCGCACCCACAAGCGGCTCATCGACATTCTCGACCCGACCCCGAAGACGGTCGACGCGCTGATGCGCATCGATCTGCCGGCCAGCGTCGACGTCAACATCCAGTAGCAGCGGTTAGCGAGAATTCATCATGACTAGTCAGAGCAGAGTGATCCGCGGCATTCTGGGCGAGAAGCTCGGCATGACCCAGGTCTTCGATGCCAACAACCGGATCGTTCCGGTGACGGTGGTCAAGGCCGGGCCCTGCGTGGTGACCCAGATCCGGACCGAGGACCGGGACGGTTACACCGCCGTCCAGCTCGCCTACGGCCAGATCGATCCCCGCAAGGTGACCAAGCCGTTGTCCGGGCACTTCCAGGCCGCCGGGGTCACCCCCAGGCGCCACCTCATCGAGCTGCGTACCGCCTCGACCGAGGGCTACGAGGTCGGCCAGGAGTTCGGCGCCGAGATCTTCACCGACGGCGCGTCGGTGGACGTCACCGGCACCACTAAGGGCAAGGGCACTGCCGGTGTCATGAAGCGGCACGGCTTCCACGGTGTGTCCGCTTCGCACGGTGCCCACCGCAACCACCGCAAACCCGGTTCGATCGGCGGCTGCTCGACTCCCGGGCGGGTGTTCAAGGGCATGCGGATGTCGGGCCGGATGGGTGTCGACAAGCAGACCACCCAGGGCCTGCGCGTGGTCCGGGTCGACGCCGAGCGCGGCCTGCTGCTCATCGAGGGCGCGGTGCCCGGCCCCAAGGGCGGCCTGGTGCTGGTCCGTACCGCAGGAAAGGGAGCCTGATCGCAATGACTCTCACCGTTGATGTCGTGAGCCCCGCCGGCACCACCTCCGACCGCACGTCGGTCGAGCTGCCCGCCGAGATCTTCGACGTACCCACCAACATCGCCCTGATCCACCAGGTCGTGGTGGCACAGCTCGCCGCCGCGCGGCAGGGCACCGCCTCCACCAAGACCCGTGGCGAGGTCAGCGGCGGTGGCGTGAAGCCGTACCGGCAGAAGGGCACCGGCCGGGCCCGGCAGGGTTCGATCCGCGCTCCGCAGTTCACCGGCGGTGGCGTGGTGCACGGCCCGCAGCCGCGCTCCTACGACCAGCGCACCCCGAAGAAGATGAAGGCCGCCGCGCTGCGTGGCGCGCTGTCGGACCGGGCCCGCAACGGCCGGGTGCACGTCGCGTCCGCGCTGGTCGACGGCGACGCGCCGTCCACCAGGGCGATGACGGCCTCGCTGGCCTCGATCAGCACCGCCAAGAACATCCTGGTGGTGGCCCGGCGCACCGACGAGCTGAGCTGGAAGAGCCTGCGCAACCTGACCGGTGTGCACGTGCTCGAGCCGGGTCAGCTCAACACCTACGACGTGCTGATCTCCGACGACGTGATCTTCACGCTGGATGCGCTGGACGCCTTCCTGGCCGGCCCCACCACCGGTAAGTCGGCCAAGGGTGCGGCGAGTTCGGCCGAGCTCACCGCCGACGCCACCGATGAGGAGCAGAGCTGATGTTTGACGATCACCGCGACGTACTGCTCGCTCCGGTCATCTCGGAGAAGAGCTACGGCCTGCTGGATCAGAACAAGTACACCTTCGACGTCCACCCGGACGCCAACAAGACGCAGATCAAGATCGCCGTCGAGAAGGTGTTCAACGTCAAGGTGACGGATGTGAACACCCTCAATCGCCAGGGCAAGCGCAAGCGGACCCGGTTCGGATACGGCACGCGCAAGAGCATCAAGCGCGCTGTCGTCACCCTTCGTGAGGGTGACCGCATCGAGGTCTTCGGCGGACCTGCGGCCTAGCGGACACGGGACAGGAACGGACTTTCAGACATGGGCATCCGCAAGTACAAGCCGACAACCCCCGGTCGCCGTGGGTCGAGCGTGGCCGACTTCGTCGAGGTCACCCGCACCACGCCGGAGAAGTCGCTGGTGCGACCGCTGCACAACCGCGGTGGGCGTAACAACACCGGCCACATCACCACCCGGCACCAGGGCGGCGGGCACAAGCGTGCCTACCGGTTGATCGACTTCCGGCGCAACGACAAGGACGGCGTGCCGGCCAAGGTCGCGCACATCGAGTACGACCCGAACCGGACCGCTCGGATCGCGCTGCTGCACTACGCCGACGGCGAGAAGCGCTACATCCTCGCGCCGCGCAGCCTCAAGCAGGGCGACCAGATCGAGAACGGCCCCGGTGCCGACATCAAGCCCGGCAACGCCCTGCCGTTGCGCAACATCCCGGTCGGCACCACGGTGCACGCGATCGAGCTGCGGCCCGGCGGCGGCGCCAAGATCGCCCGGTCCGCCGGTGCCAGCGTGCAGCTGGTGGCCAAGGAAGGTCCGTACGCCCAGCTGCGGATGCCCTCCGGCGAGATCCGCAACGTCGACGTGCGCTGCCGCGCCACCATCGGCGAGGTCGGCAACGCCGAGCAGTCCAACATCAACTGGGGTAAGGCCGGCCGGATGCGGTGGAAGGGCAAGCGCCCGACCGTCCGCGGTGTGGCGATGAACCCGGTGGACCACCCGCACGGCGGTGGTGAGGGCAAGACCTCCGGAGGCCGGCATCCGGTCAACCCGGCGGGCAAGCCCGAGGGCCGCACCCGTACCCGCAAGGCGAGCGACTCGATGATCGTGCGCCGTCGCCGGACCAATAAGAAGCGATAGGACGTAACCGATGCCTCGCAGCCTGAAGAAGGGTCCCTTCGTCGACGACCACCTGCTCAAGAAGGTGGACGTCCAGAACGACAAGGGCAGCAAGAACGTGATCAAGACCTGGTCGCGGCGCTCGACCATCATCCCGGACATGCTCGGGCACACCATCGCGGTGCACGACGGCCGCAAGCACGTGCCGGTGTTCGTGACCGAGGGCATGGTCGGGCACAAGCTCGGCGAGTTCGCGCCGACCCGCACCTTCCGGGGCCACATCAAGGACGACCGCCGGTCCCGCCGGTAGTACTCCGACCGCCCACGACCCACTCCAGTCAGATTCAAGGGATATCTCAGATGGCAGCCAACGAACCCGACGCAGCTGTGCGGACCGCCTTCGCGCGGGCGTCGCAGGTCAGCGTGACGCCCATGAAGGCCCGTCGCGTCATCGACCTGATTCGCAACAAGCCGGCATCGGACGCGCTCGCGGTGCTGCAGTTCGCACCGCAGGCCGCTTCGGCGCCGGTTGCGAAGGTGCTGGCGTCCGCGATCGCCAATGCCGAGAACAACTTCAACCTCGATCCCGAGACGCTGATCGTCTCGCGTGCCTTCGTCGACGAAGGTCCGACCCTCAAGCGGTTCCAGCCGCGGGCACAGGGCCGGGCCTACCGGATTCGCAAGCGCACCAGCCACATCACCATCGAGGTCGAGAGTATTGACAGGCCTGCGCGGGTCGTTCCGAATGCTCGCACCGCCGCCAGGAAGGGCAGCAAGTAATGGGGCAGAAAGTAAACCCGAACGGTTTCCGGCTGGGGATCACCACCGACTGGAAGAGCCGCTGGTTCGCCGACAAGAACTACGGCGAGTACGTCAAGGAAGACGTCGCCATCCGTCGCCTGATGACCAAGGGCATGGAGCGGGCCGGCATCGCCAAGGTGGAGATCGAGCGGACCCGTGACCGGGTGCGCGTCGACATCCACACCGCGCGTCCCGGCATCGTGATCGGGCGCCGGGGTGCCGAGGCGGACCGGATCCGCGGCGAGCTGGAGAAGCTCACCGGCAAGCAGGTGCAGCTCAACATCCTCGAGGTCAAGAACCCCGAGGCCGACGCCCAGCTGGTCGCCCAGGGCGTGGCCGAGCAGCTGTCCAACCGGGTCAGCTTCCGCCGGGCGATGCGCAAGAGCATGCAGTCCACCCTCAAGAGCCCGGGCGTCAAGGGCATCCGGGTGCAGTGCTCGGGCCGCCTCGGTGGCGCCGAGATGAGCCGCTCGGAGTTCTACCGCGAGGGCCGGGTGCCGCTGCACACGCTGCGCGCCAACATCGACTACGGCTTCTACGAGGCCCGCACCACCTTCGGCCGGATCGGCGTGAAGGTCTGGATCTACAAGGGCGAGGTGCCCACCGGTTCGCGCACCGAGCGCGAGGCCGCGGTTGCCGCCGAGGCGCTGCGCCAGCGCCGGGACCGGCCGGCCCGGCCGCGCCGTTCCGGCTCGCAGGGCACCACCGGCGTCTCCACCGAGGCCGGCCGCGCCGCTGACGCCGGCACCGAGGCGCCGGTGGCGACCGCGGTGCTCGACACCGAGCCCACCAGCGCGCCGGTCGCCGAGGCACCTGCCACCGAGGCTCCGGTGACCGAGGCGCCCACAAGCGAGGCGCCGGCGACCGACACCGCCCAGACGCCGACGGCCGGCAGCACCGAGCCGGCGGCTGAGAACACCGAAACCACTGAGGGCTGACACATGTTGATCCCACGGCGGGTTAAGCACCGCAAGCAGCACCACCCGGACCGCTCCGGTCCTGCCAAGGGCGGCACCCGTGTCACCTTCGGCGAGTACGGCGTGCAGGCGCTGGAGCCGGCCTACATCACCAACCGCCAGATCGAGTCGGCGCGTATCGCCATCAACCGGCACATCCGCCGTGGTGGCAAGGTCTGGATCAACATCTACCCGGACCGGCCGCTGACCAAGAAGCCAGCCGAGACCCGGATGGGCTCGGGCAAGGGCTCGCCGGAGTGGTGGATCGCCAACGTCAAGCCGGGCCGGGTGCTCTTCGAGCTGGCCTACCCGGACGAGAAGACGGCCAGGGAGGCCCTGACCCGGGCCATCCACAAGCTGCCGATGAAGTGCCGGATCGTGAAGCGGGAGGAGTTCTGATGGCCACGTCCCACACCAGCGAGCTTCGTGAGCTGCACGACGAGGAACTGCAGACCCGGCTGCGGGAGTCCAAGGAGGAGCTGTTCAACCTGCGCTTCCAGATGGCGACCGGACAGCTGGACAACAACCGGCGGCTGCGCGTGGTCCGCCACGACATCGCACGGATCTACACGATCCTGCGCGAGCGCGAGCTCGGCCTGTCGGTAGCACCTGAAGGAGGCGCGGCATGAGCACGGAAGCAACCCCGGCTCACGGCGAGACCCCGGCCGGAACGGTCCGCGACAGCGACCGCAAGGTCCGCGAGGGCCTGGTCGTCAGCGACAAGATGGACAAGACCGTGGTGGTCGCTGTCGAGGACCGGGTCAAGCACCCGCTCTACGGCAAGGTCATCCGACGTACCAACAAGCTCAAGGCGCACGACGAGGCGAACTCCGCCGGCGTCGGCGACCGGGTGCTGTTGATGGAGACCCGCCCGCTGTCTGCCACCAAGCGCTGGCGCGTGGTGGAGATCATCGAGCGCGCCAAGTAGAGAACCACGTTCCGCCCGGCAATCCGGGCGGGAGCAAGCCGGCATAGTAAGGGCCGCCACCAGGCCCGGTTAGCCACGATTTTGGGAGTAAGGCTGTGATTCAGCAGGAGTCGCGACTGCGCGTCGCGGACAACACCGGTGCCAAGGAGATCTTGTGCATCCGGGTGCTGGGCGGATCGGGTCGTCGTTACGCGGGCATCGGCGACATCATCGTCGCAACCGTCAAGGACGCGTTGCCCGGCGCCGGTGTCAAGAAGGGCGACGTCGTCAAGGCAGTCGTCGTGCGCACCGTGAAGGAGCGTCGCCGGGTCGACGGTTCCTACATCAAGTTCGACGAGAACGCGGCCGTGCTGATCAAGGCCGACGGCGAACCCCGCGGCACCCGCATCTTCGGCCCGGTCGGCCGCGAACTGCGTGACAAGCGATTCATGAAGATCATCTCGTTGGCCCCGGAGGTGCTGTAGCGATGAAGATCAAGAAGGGCGACGAGGTCGTCGTCATCGCCGGCAAGGACCGTGGCAAGACCGGCAAGGTGCTCGCCTCGTTCCCGACCGAGAACAAGGTCATCGTCGAGGGCATCAACCGGGTCACCAAGCACGCGCCGGTCCGGGCCAACGCCCGCGGTGCGAAGACCGGTGGCATCACCACCCAGGAAGCCAAACTCGACGCCAGCAACGTGATGGTGGTCGTGGACGGTCAGGCCACCCGGGTCGGCTACCGCCGCGACGAAGAGACCGGCCGCAACGTCCGCGTGGCGCGCCGTACCGGAAAGGACCTGTGATGAGCACCGAGGCAAGCACCCCCACGGTGCCGGCGCCGCGGTTGAAGCTGCGCTACCGCCAGGAGATCGCCCCCGCACTGCAGGAGCAGTACTCCTACGCCAACCGGATGCAGGTTCCCGGCGTCGTCAAGGTCGTGGTGAACATGGGCGTCGGCCAGGCGGCCAAGGACGCCAAGCTGATGGATGGCGCGGTGCGCGACCTGACCCTGATCACCGGCCAGAAGCCGCTGGTGCAGAAGGCCCGGTTGTCCATCGCCCAGTTCAAGCTGCGTGAGGGCATGCCGATCGGCGCGAAGGTCACCCTGCGCGGCGACCGGATGTGGGAGTTCCTGGACCGGCTGCTGAGCCTGGCACTGCCCCGCATCCGTGACTTCCGCGGGCTGTCGCCCAAGCAGTTCGACGGTAACGGCAACTACACCTTCGGTCTCACCGAACAGTCCATGTTCCACGAGATCGACCCCGACACCATCGACCGGCCGCGTGGGATGGACATCACCGTCGTCACCACCGCAACCACCGACGAGGAGGGCCGCGCGCTGCTTCGGGCGCTCGGCTTCCCGTTCAAGGAGAACTAGGCCATGGCCAAGACTGCTCTCAAGATCAAGGCGGCCGCGAAGCCGAAGTTCCCGGTGCGCGGCTACACCCGCTGCCAGCGCTGCGGACGCTCCCACTCGGTCTACAAGAAGTTCGGGCTGTGCCGGATCTGCCTGCGCGAGATGGCCCATGCCGGTGAACTGCCCGGCATGACCAAGGCCAGCTGGTAGGCACCGCAGCACGTCCGGCAATTTGGTTGGCAGTAAACGATCAGGCAAACTTGTCTGGTTGTCCATCGCTTCGAGGTAGGCCCGTAGCCCGGATGCCGGGCATGGGAACCGCTCCGAGAGAGGTAATCCGCACTTCATGACTATGACTGACCCGATCGCAGACATGCTTACGCGTCTGCGCAACGCCAACTCGGCGTACCACGACACGGTCGCCATGCCGCACAGCAAGCTCAAGGCACACATCGCCGAGATCCTGCAGCAGCAGGGCTACATCGCCGGCTTCGGAGTGACCGACACCGAGGGCGACCTGCCCGGCAAGGTGCTCACGCTGCAGCTGAAGTACGGCCCGAACCGCGAGCGCAGCATCGCCGGTGTGCGCCGGGTGTCCAAGCCCGGCCTGCGGGTGTACGCCAAGTCCACCGGACTGCCCCGGGTGCTCGGTGGCCTGGGCATCGCCATCATCTCGTCCTCGTCCGGTCTGCTGACCGACCGGCAGGCCGCCAAGCGTGGAGTAGGCGGGGAAGTCCTCGCCTACGTCTGGTAAGGGAGGAGTCGAGATGAGTCGCATCGGTAAGCTCCCGATCCCGGTTCCCAGCGGCGTGGACGTCGCGATCGACGGCCAGCAGGTCACCGTCAAGGGCCCCAAGGGGAGCCTCTCGCACGTGCTCTCCGAGCCGATCACGATCGCCCAGGAAGACGGCGCGCTGACCGTGAGCCGGCCTGACGACGAGCGGCTGTCGAAGTCGCTGCACGGGCTGTCCCGGACGCTGATCGCCAACATGGTGACCGGGGTGACCGCGGGCTACACCAAGAACCTCGAGATCGTCGGCACCGGTTACCGGGTCACGGCCAAGGGCGGCGACCTGGAGTTCGCGCTCGGGTTCAGCCACCCGGTCGTGGTGACCGCGCCGGAGGGCATCTCCTTCCGGGTCGACGCCCCGACCCGGTTCGTGGTGGAAGGCATCGACAAGCAGAAGGTCGGCGAGGTGGCCGCCAACATCCGCAAGCTGCGCAAGCCCGACCCGTACAAGGGCAAGGGCGTGCGCTACCAGGGTGAGGTCATTCGCCGCAAGGCCGGAAAGACGGGTAAGTAATGGGTGCCTCAACGATCGTCAAGCGCGCGCGGCGTTCAGCCGGTGTCTCGGCCAGCCGCCGGACCAGCAAGGCCCGCCGGCATTTCCGGCTGCGCAAGAAGGTGGTCGGCACCGAGAGCCGGCCGCGGCTGGTGGTCACCCGGTCGGCCCGGCACCTGTTCGTCCAGCTCGTCGACGACAGCAAGGGCATCACGCTGGCCTCCGCCTCGACCTTCAAGCTGACCGACGGCGACAAGACCGCCCGGGCCCGGCAGGTCGGCACGGCGCTCGCCGAGTCGGCCAAGGCCGCCGGCGTCACCAAGGTGGTGCTCGACCGGGGTGGCAACAGCTACACCGGCCGGATCGCCGCCTTCGCCGACGCCGCCCGGGAAGCCGGCCTGGAGTTCTGATGAGCCGGATCCCGACGAACACCCGTACGCACATGTCCAGCAACAGTGAGGGAGCAGCCTGATGGCCTCCGCAAGCCAGGGAACGCAGCGCGGCGGTCGCGCCGGCGGCAACGAGCGCGGCGGCAACGAGCGCGGCGGTCGTGACCGCCGGGACGGCCGTTCGGCGCCCGAGAAGAGCACCATGCTCGAACGCGTGGTCACCATCAACCGGGTGGCCAAGGTGGTCAAGGGTGGCCGCCGGTTCAGCTTCACCGCCCTGGTCATCGTCGGCGACGGCGACGGCACGGTCGGCGTGGGCTACGGCAAGGCCAAGGAGGTGCCCGCCGCGATCGCCAAGGGCGTCGAGGAGGCCAAGAAGAACTTCTTCCGGGTGCCCCGGATCGCCCAGACCATCCCGCACCCGGTGCAGGGTGAGAAGGCCGCCGGCGTGGTGCTGCTCAAGCCCGCCAGCCCCGGTACCGGCGTGATCGCCGGTGGCCCGGTGCGCGCCGTGCTGGAGTGCGCCGGCATCCACGACATCCTGAGCAAGTCCCTCGGTTCGGACAACCCGATCAACATCGTGCACGCCACCGAGGCCGCCCTCAAGCAGCTGGTCCGTCCGGAGGAGGTCGCGGCCCGCCGCGGCCTGCCGCTGGAGGACGTGGCACCGGCCGGGTTGCTGCGGGCGCGTGCCGGGCAGGGGGTCTGAGCCATGGCTCGTCTCAAGATCACCCAGCTGCGCTCGGAGATCGGGTCCAAGGACAACCAGCGCCAGACGCTTCGTTCGCTCGGACTCAAGCGGGTGCGCGATGTCGTCGTCAAGGAGGACCGGCCCGAGATCCGCGGCATGGTCCAGACCGTGACCCACCTGGTCGCGGTCGAGGAGGTTGAGTAGCCGAGTGAGCGAGCATCGCAGCGAGGCACGAGCAAGGAGCGCAGCGAACTCAGCGATGAGCGCTTGCGCGAAGAGCGGAGTTTGAAATGGCTGAGCACCTGTTGAAGGTTCACCACCTGCGCCCGGCGCCCGGTTCGAAGTCGGCGAAGATCCGGGTCGGCCGTGGTGAGGGTGGCAGGCGGGGCAAGACCGCCGGGCGCGGTACCAAGGGCTCGAAGGCCCGCTACCAGGTCCCGGCCGGCTTCGAAGGCGGCCAGATGCCGATCCACATGCGGCTGCCCAAGCTCAAGGGCTTCCGCAACGCCTTCCGGGTCGAGTACCAGGTGGTCAACATCGCCCGTCTGGCGGAGCTGTTCCCCCAGGGCGGCACCGTCTCGCCCGAGGCGATGGTCGAAGCCGGCGCGGTGCGCAAGGGCGCCCTGGTGAAGGTACTGGGTACCGGTGACCTCGGCGGCGTCAAGCTCGACGTGACCGCGCACGCCTTCTCGGCCACCGCCGCGGACAAGATCGCCGCGGCCGGCGGCAGCACCACCAAGCTGTAGACACCGCAGCCACGCCCGGCGACGCTGGGCGCGGCGGCAGCAGCAGGGCCGGACAGGCAACTGTCCGGCCTCCTGCGTATCGTCACCGGCTGCACGAACCGGTGGTAATACCTGCTCGACTGTTAGGCTCGCACCCGAGGACACCGACCCGGCCCCGTAGCGCAGGCCGGGTCCGGCGGCCGGCTCAGACTTCCACAACGGATTGACCTCGACCCCACGCGCAGGAGGATGTGTGCTCAGCGCTTTCGCGTCTGCTTTCCGGACGCCAGACCTGCGTAAGAAGTTGCTCTTCACCCTGGCCATGATCGGGCTGTACCGGCTGGGCGCCTCGGTCCCGACGCCCAACACCAACACCGCGGCGATCAACGCCTGCATCAAGTCGGCCAACGGAGCCAGTCAGACCGCCTACGCGCTGATCAACCTGTTCTCCGGCGGTGCGCTGCTCAAGCTCTCGGTGTTCGCGCTGGGCATCATGCCCTACATCACCGCCAGCATCATCATCCAGCTGCTGGTGGTGGTGATCCCGCGGTTCGAGGCGCTGAAGAAGGAAGGCCAGGCCGGGCAGCAGAAGCTGACCCAGTACAGCCGCTACCTCACCATCGGGCTCGCCATCCTGCAGTCGTCCGGGTTCATCGCGCTGGCCCGGTCCGGCCAGCTGTTCCAGGGCTCGGTGGACTGCCACCCGCTCTACCGCCAGTCGATCTTCGCCCTGGGCACCATGGTGGTGATCATGACGGCCGGAACCGCCGTGGTGATGTGGCTCGGCGAGCTGATCACCGACCGCGGCGTCGGCAACGGCATGTCCATCCTGATGTTCACCTCGATCGCCGCCCGGATCCCGAACGAGGGCGACGCGATCCTGAAGAACTCCGGCGGCTTCGCCTTCATCCTGATCCTGCTGCTCGGCTTCGCCATCATCGCGGCGGTGGTGTTCGTCGAGCAGGCCCAGCGCCGCATCCCGGTGCAGTACGCCAAGCGGATGATCGGGCGCCGGATGTACGGCGGCACCTCCACCTACCTGCCGATGAAGGTCAACATGGCCGGTGTCATCCCGGTCATCTTCGCCTCGTCGCTGCTCTACATCCCGCAGCTGCTGTCCCAGCTGAACGGCAACAGCACCTCCGGGCTGCAGTTGTGGATCAACAACCACCTGCTCGACCAGCAGGACTGGATCCACATCACCACGTACTTCCTGCTGATCATCTTCTTCACGTACTTCTACGTCGGCATCACCTTCAACCCCGAAGAGCGGGCCGACGACATGAAGAAGTACGGCGGGTTCATCCCGGGCATCCGGCCGGGCCGGCCGACCGCGGAGTACCTGCAGTACGTGCTGTCCCGGATCACCCTGCCGGGCGCGCTCTACCTCGGCATCATCGCCGTGATCCCGAACTTCTTCTTCTCGATGACCGGTGGCAACAACCAGAACTTCCCGTTCGGCGGCACCGCCGTGCTGATCATGGTCGGCGTGGCGCTGGACACGGTCAAGCAGATCGAGAGCCAACTGATGCAGCGCAACTACGAAGGGTTCCTGCGTTAATGGCGGGGCGGCGTCCTCACCGCCCGGGCCGGTCACACCAGGCGCTGATCCGGCGTAGCGGGCCGGTGAGACCCTAGTGCGACTCGTCCTCGTGGGCCCGCCGGGAGCGGGCAAGGGCACCCAGGCAGGCTTCATCGCGGAGCGCTTCACCATCCCGCAGATCTCGACCGGCGATATCTTCCGCGCCAACGTCTCCGGCGGCACCGAGCTGGGCAAGCTGGCCAAGTCATACATGGACGCCGGTGACCTGGTTCCGGACGCGGTGACCATCGCGATGGTGCGCGACCGGCTCGGCGAGCCGGATGCCGCGGCCGGCTTCCTGCTGGACGGCTTCCCGCGCAACGTCGCCCAGGCCTACGAGCTCGACTCGGTGCTCGGCGACCTCGGGTCCTCGCTCAACGTGGTCCTGCAGCTCGAGGTCGACAACGACGAGGTGGTCCGCCGGCTGTCCGGCCGGCGGATGTGCCGCAAGTGCGGCCACATCTGGCACGTCGAGTACGACCCCACCAAGGCCAAGGGCATCTGCGACCGGTGCGGTGGCGAGCTGTTCCAGCGCGACGACGACCAGGCCGACACGGTGCGGCACCGGCTGGACGTCTACGCCGAGCAGACCGCTCCGTTGATCCAGTTCTACGACGGCCGGGGCCAGCTGGTGGTCGTCGACGCCCTCGGCCCGGTCGAGGACGTCACCGAGCGGGCGATCGCGGCGCTGACCAAAGCGATGACCTGACCCGTCGTGCGCCGCCGTCGATCCGACATCGAAGTCAAGACCCCCGAGCAGATCTCGAAGATGCGTGCTGCCGGCCTGGTGGTCGCCGCCGGCCTGGCGGCGATGACCGAGGCCGCCCGGCCGGGTGTGTCCACCCACGAGCTGGACCAGGTCGCCCGGCAGGTGCTCGCCGAGGCTGGTGCCGAATCCTCGTTCCTCGGCTATGCCGGCCCGCCGCCGTTCCCCGGCGTGATCTGCTCCTCGCGCAACGCCCGGGTGGTGCACGGCATCCCCAGCCGGGACGACGTGCTGGCCGACGGTGACCTGCTCTCGCTGGACTTCGGGGCGATCGTGGACGGCTGGCACGGGGACGCGGCGGTCACCCTGGCGGTGGGCCGGGCCGGCCCCGCGGCGCTGGCCCTGTCGCGATGCCTGCCGGACCGCGCTGTGGGACGGCATCGCGGCCGCCCGGGTCGGCGGCCGGCTCACCGACATCTCCTTCGCGGTGCAGTCCTCGGTGGAGAACGCGGGCAGCTACGGCATCGTCGGTGGGTACGGCGGCCACGGCATCGGTACCGCGATGCACATGGACCCGCACATCCTCAACTACGGCAAGCCGGGCAAGGGCCCGCGGCTGACGGCCGGGATGGCGCTGGCCATTGAGCCGATGATCACACTCGGCTCGGCCGAGACCCACCAGCTGGCCGATGACTGGACGGTGGTGACCGCCGACGGCTCGCTGGCCGCCCACTGGGAGCACACCGTCGCCCTGCTCCCGGACGGCCTGTGGGTGCTGACCGCCGAGGACGGCGGGCGCGCCGAACTGTCCGCCCGCGGCGTGCCGGTGAGTGCCCTCGCGGGCTGAGCCCGCCCACTGCCTGCAGCCACAGCACCGACGTTTGCTGGCCGTTTCGTCTGGTAGCCGTCATCCGAGCCGCGCGCTAGGTTGAGTTTCGACCACTTCACCTACCCGGAATGGAGGACGGCATGGGTATCACTGCGCCTGGCGTGCAGGATGCGCAGCCGATCCGGACCATCGCCGAGGCCGGCACCTACGTGACCCGGGTGTGCTTCAAGCACGGCCCGCCCACCAGGACCGGCATCGAACTCGAATGGCTCCTGATCGACCCGCACGACCCCGACCGGCGTCCCGACGTCCCGACGCTCGCCACGCTGCTCGGCCCGCACGCCCCAGCTACCCTGGTTCCGGACAGCCCGGCCGCACCCCTACCGCGCGGCGGCGTCGTCACCGTCGAACCTGGCGGCCAGATCGAGATCTCCTCGCCGCCCACCGCCTCCGTTGCCGGCCTGATCGCCGGCATGAGCGCCGACATCCAGGCCCTGCAGGCCCTGCTCGCACCGTCCGGGTTCGAGCTGGGCAGCCTGGCGGCCGACCCGCACCGCCGGCCGCACCGGATCCTGCGGACCCCCCGGTACAACGCGATGGCCGACTGGTTCGACCGGTTCGGCCCGGCCGGCCGGGTGATGATGTGCTCCACCGCCGCCCTGCAGGTCTGCCTGGACCTGGGCACCGAGAGCGAGGCCGGGGACCGGTGGCAGGCGGCCCACCAGCTGGGACCGGTGCTGCTGGCCGCCTTCGCCAACTCACCCAGGACGGCCGGTGACCTGCTGCCGGCCGCGGCCTCGACCCGGATGTCGGCGTGGTGGCAGCTGGACCCCGAGCGCAGCCAGCCGCCCAAATCCACAGCCCTCGACAGCTACCTCGAACGGGTGCTCGACACCCACGTGCTGGCCCGGCAACGCGCCGGCGGGGACTGGCGGCCGGAACAGCCGATGACGTTGCGCGGCTGGCTGGAGTCCGGTGCGCCGCTGACCACCGCCGACGTGGACCTGCACCTGTCCACGCTGTTCCCGCCGGTACGGCCTCAGGGCTACCTCGAGCTCCGCTTCCTCGACGCGCAGCCCGGGCAGGAATGGATGGCCCCGCTGGCACTGCTGGCAGCGCTGTTCGCCGGTCCGGTGTCGGTACGGCAGGTACTCGCCTGCACCTCCGAGGCCGTCGAGCGCTGGCCGCAGGCCATCGAGCACGGGCTGGCCGACCCGGTCCTGGCCGGCAGCGCGGCCCGGCTGCTCGACATCGCCGGGCCGGGGTTGGCCGCCCTGGGCCTGCCACCGGCCTTCCGTCAGGAGGTGGACCGCATCCTGCAACGCCGGCTGTGCGAGGGCATCAGCCCGGGGGCGGAGGCACTCACCGGTATGCCGGCCGCCCAGGCACCGATCGAGGAGGGACGTCGATGACCCCGGTGGACCTGCACCAGCTCAGCGAGGCCGAACTGCGCGAGCACATCGCCGCGGAGCTGGCCCGGACCCGGCTGCGCAGTGCCGCCCTGACCGACGCGGTGGACGAGCCGGACCTGATCTCGCAGCACTCGCCGCTGATGTCGCCGCTGGTCTGGGACTACGCCCACATCGCCAACCAGGAGGAGATCTGGCTGGTGCGCGATGTCGGGGGCCGGGAGGCGGTGCGCACCGACATCGACTCCATGTACGACGCCTTCAAGAATTCCCGCGCCGACCGGCCGTCCCTGCCGTTGCTGTCGCCGTCTGAGACCCGCGGCTACGTCGGGCAGGTCCGGCAGAAGGTGCTCGACGTGCTGGAGCGCGCACCGCTGAACGTCGACCGGCTCACCCGGTCCGGCTTCGCGTTCGGCATGGTGATCCAGCACGAGCAGCAGCACGACGAGACCATGCTCGCCACCCACCAGCTGCGCCGGTCCGGCCCGGCGTTGCAGGCACCGCCGCCCGACGCGCCGGTGGCTGCCGGACTGGCCCGCGAGGTGCTGATCCCCGGCGGACCGTTCACCATGGGCACCTCCACCGAGGCCTGGGCGCTGGACAACGAGCGCCCGGCGCATCCGGTGCAGGTCGAGGCCTTCTACCTCGACACCACGCCGGTGACCAACGGCGACTACCTGCGCTTCCTCGCCGACGGCGGGTACGACCAGCGCCGGTGGTGGAGCGAGGCGGGCTGGGACTACCGGCAACGGGCCGGGTTGACGGCACCGCTGTTCTGGAGCCAGGACGCCGACGGCTCGTGGTGGCGACGCAGCTTCGGCACGCCGGTCCGGCTCGCCGAGAACGAGCCGGTGCTGCACGTGTGCCTGTACGAGGCGCAGGCCTACGCGGCCTGGGCCGGCCGGCGGCTGCCCACCGAGGCGGAGTGGGAGAAGGCCGCCCGCTGGGACCCGGTCTCGCGGCGATCCCGGCGCTACCCGTGGGGCGATGAGGACCCGACGCCCGAGCACGCCAACCTCGGCCAGCGGCACCTGCGTCCGGCGCCGGCCGGCAGCTACCCGGCCGGCGCGTCGCCCCACGGCGTGCACCAGCTGATCGGCGACGTCTGGGAGTGGACCTCGACGAGGTTCACCGGTTACCCCGGCTTCGAGGTGTTCCCGTACGCCGAGTACTCCAAGGTGTTCTTCGGCGAGGACTACCACGTGCTGCGCGGCGGGTCGTTCGGCACCGATCGGTCCGCCTGCCGCGGTACCTTCCGCAACTGGGACTACCCGATCCGGCGGCAGATCTTCGCCGGGTTCCGGACCGCCCGCGACGCCGGGTCGGACTGAGCCGGTGTGCCGTCATCTGGGCTACCTCGGCGAGCCGGTGACGCTGGCCGAGCTGGTGCTGGACCCACCGCACTCGCTGGTCGTGCAGAGCTACGCGCCGAAGGACATGCGCGGCGGCGGCAAGGTCAACGTCGACGGGTTCGGTGCCGGCTGGTTCGGTGCCGGCGCGGATCGGGCGCGGCAGTACCGGCGTGCGGTGCCGATCTGGCAGGACGACGGGTTCGCCGAGCTGGCCCGAGCCACGCCGGCCGTCGGCGCACTGGCGGCCGTCCGCAACGCCACCGTCGGCATGCCGATCGCCGACGCGGCCTGCGCGCCGTTCACCGACGGCCGGTGGCTGTTCAGCCTCAACGGCTACCTCGCCGGTTGGCCGGACACCGCCGCCGGGCTCGCGGCCGGCCTGCCGCACCGGGACCTGCTGACCATTCCCGTGATGACCGATTCCGCCCTGCTGTGGGCGCTGCTGCGGCACCGGCTGGCCGGCGGTGCTGACCCGGCGATGGTGCTCGCCGGCTTGGTCGCCGAGGTACTGGCCGCCGCGCCCGGCTCGCGCCTGACCACCCTGCTCACCGACGGCCGGCGGATCTATGCCACCACCGTCACCCACGCGTTGTGTGCGCGCCGCTCGCCGACCGGGGTGCTGCTGGCCAGCGAGCCCGTCGACGACGCAACCGGCTGGCAGGCCATTCCGGACGGCCAGCTGGTGGTGGCCGATCGCGACGCCGTGCACTACCAACCCCTGCCCGACACCGTGACCAGCGGTGCATGACCAGAAAGTGAGGGGAGCCATGTCCATCAGCGTCGATGACCGCTTCCTCGACTCCGCCAGCGCTACCGACGAGCTCGCCGAGGATGCCCGGACGGGGCTGTCGGCTACCCCGAAGTCGTTGCCGCCGCGGTGGTTCTACGATGCCCGCGGCAGCGAGCTGTTCGAGCAGATCACCGAGTTGCCGGAGTACTACCCGACCCGGACCGAGGCGCAGATCCTGCGTGCGCACGCCGGCGACATCGCCTCGGCCGCGCCGGTCGAAACGGTGATCGAGCTCGGTTCCGGGTCCTCCACCAAGACCCAGTTGTTGCTGGACGCCTGGCAGGACGCCGGCGCGCTGCGCCGGATCATCACTGTGGACGTGTCGGCCAGCGCACTGGCCGACGCCGCGGTCGGGCTCTCGATGCGCTATCCGGGCGGCCGACGTGCTGCCGATCCGGGCCGACTTCACCCGGCACCTGGACGGGTTGCCGAAGTCCGGGCGCACCGCCGTGGTGTTCCTCGGCTCCACCATCGGCAACCTCGACCCGGCCGAACGCGCGGCCTTCCTGGCCGGTGTCCGGGCGGCACTCGACCCGGGCGACGTGCTGTTGCTGGGAACCGACCTGGTCAAGCCGGCCGAGATCCTGGTGCCGGCCTACGACGATGCGGCCGGCGTCACCGCCGCGTTCAACCTCAACGTGCTGCGGGTCCTCAACCGCGAGTTGGACGGCGACCTGCCGGTCGAGGCCTTCGAACACCGCGCCGTGTGGAACCCGGTGGCCGAGCGCATCGAGATGAGGCTGCGGGCTACCCGCGCGATCCGGGCCCGGCTGTCTCGGATCGGCCTGCCGGTGCACTTCGAGGCGGGGGAGGAGTTGCTCACCGAGATCTCGTCGAAGTTCCGTCGCGACGGGATCACTGCCGAGCTGGCCGCCGCGGGACTGCAGCTGACGCACTGGTGGACCGATCCGGCGAAGCTGTTCGCGTTGAGCCTGTCGCACTGACCCGGCGCGGGCTGTCCCGTTACCTCAACCGGCTGCTGGCGAGCGACGGCTGGCCCGGCGCGTCAGTACCGGATCAGAGAAGGCCGGCCCGTTCGCGAATGCCGCGGTCGCCGTTCCAGTGCGACTCGGGGTAGCGGGCGGCATGGCAGGTGCGAGGATTCGTTCCGCCCGCGCTCGGCGCCCACCCAGTCGCCGAGAGTTCCTGCCATGCCGCCCGGCCCCTCCCCCGAGGTCTATCAAGTGCCCCGCACCGGCCGAATCCGTAGATCTGGCGATCCAATGGCACGTACCGTCTGTCGTCTGACATCGAGTCATACAACAGGCGATGCTCAACATCCCTGGTAAGCGTAGCTTTGTCAAGCGCTAGCTGCCGAACGGGTACGGCGTGTCGTGGTCAGAGTTCAGGCAACCGACCACAGCGGGGCCTGGCGGGCCAGTGCGCGCCGGAGCAGTTGGCGCTCGGCGCGGCTCATTCGGTGCCACCGGACCGCCAGGGTCTCGCTGTCGACGTCTAACCAGTGGGCGAGCGCGGGTGGGTCATCGGCACCACCGAGCGCCCGGATGGCGGCGATCAGGCTGTCCAGCGGGATCAGCCGGCGGCTCGCCTCGGCGTGCACCAGATCCTCCTCGCGCTGCAGCCAGGGGCCGCAGTCCAGGATGCCTCGCTCCAGGTGGACGAGCTCATGGGTCAGGGTGCACCTGCGCTGGGCGGCAGAGGTGTCGGCTCGCAGGGCGATCACGCGTCCGTCGTCGCGTACCTCGCCCAGCAGGTCGCCGGTCATCGGCTCGATGACGACCCTGACGTCGGGCCAGTTCTGCCGCAGGTCGACCCACGGGTCGTAGGGCAGGGATGGGCCGGCGGTGGCAGCGGGCGGGTGGTGGCGGGTGGGATGCGGGCTCATGCGGGCAGTATGGGGTAGGCCTCTGACGATCCGGCGGGCCGCGGCTCAGCGCTGGGGCGGTTCCGCGGAGCCGCGGCGGGCGGCCCGCGGAGCAGCCTTCCTGGTGCGGGCGGTATCCAGGTCGGTGACCGGCTTGGTCACCGTGTTGGGCGCCAACATCGCCCGGATGACCTCGTCCACCGCGCGACGTTGCCGCCGGCTGAGCCGGCTGGACTCGGCCGGTGGCCGGTAGGGCTCGGTCACCTCGTTGGGAAGGGCAGCCGCGGCACGCAGCTTGGTCATGGACACCTTGAGCACCTTCGACAGCGCCATCAGGGTGGACTCGTCAGGCTTGCCGTGGTTGCCGCGCAGGTACCGGGCGGCGGTGTCGTGGTTGAGGCTGAAGCCGAGTTCGCGGGCGTTGCGAGCGATGGTGCGGGCACTCATACCGGAGGAGTTCGCGGCCTGTAGCAGTTCCGACAGTGCCGTCATCGGCCGGCTCCGAGGTGTCCCGCCCTCGCCACCGCTCGCCGCTGCGGAGATCCATATGCAGCCATGATGTAGACAGTAGCGGCTCAACCGCCGTCCTCGGTGGGCGATTGCACGATCCGGTGGCAGCGGTTCGACCAGGCGTCACCACCCACCGAGCAGGGCGGAACCGCCCTCGATGACCGGCGCCCTGAGGCCTGGCGATCGTGCCGGCGTCAGCGTCCGGTCGGTTCGGCCGGACCGCGGCGGGCCGCCTTGCTGCGCGTCGGCTGTCTGCCGCGCCGGGACTCCAGGTCGGCGACCGGTTCGGTGGCTACCGGGGCTTGCAACATGGCGCGGATCACCTCGTCGACGGCACGGCGCTGGCGACGATTGAGCCGGTCAGCCTCGGCCGGCGGCCGGTACGGCTCGGTCACGTCGGCCGGCAGCGACGCAGCCCGGCGCAGCTTGGCGAGCGAAACGCCCAGCACGCTGGAGAAGGCCTGCAGGGTGGCCTCGTCCGGCTTGCCGTGCTCACCGCGCAGGTAGCGGGCGGCGGTGTCGTGGTTGAGGGTGAATCCCTGGCCGCGGGCGGCCTGGGAGATGGCGCGAGCGCTCAGGCCTTTGGTGTTCTCAGCCTGCAGCAGTTCCGACAGCGCGCTCATCGGGATCCGGCGGGGTGCGACGGCTCGCCGTGGTCGGCGGCCACTCCGTGACGTGCAGACATGGTGTAGACAGTATCGGCTCGCCGTGCCGCGACAACCGGCGGGAGACCCACTGCGCGCCCACCGGCTGTGCCAGGTGCCGCCAGCACGGTCAGTGACAGGTGAATCGGCCTGGGGTACCGTCGGTGCACTTAAAAACAGACCGCGCGGAATTTTTCTGAGGTCGGGAAGTCCCGAGATCGGAGTTGTGGGGTCGGGAGCAGGGGGCACGGTGTCATGACCAGCTACCCACGCCGTGCTGCCCGCCCGACCGGGACCGGCCGGGTCACCGCGGCGGACAGCCGCACGGCCGCTGGACTCCGGTGGCCGGCATGACTGCCGAGCACCCTGGGCTGTTCGCCTTCATCAGCGGGCTCGGTAGCTCATGCTCCCCGTCGGCACGACATGCCGAGCGGTTGCGCCGTGGCCGGGTCGGGTCGGCGGCGGCCGGCACGGACGCCTGCTCCGACGGCGGCTGGCAGGCCCGGGCCATCGAGCGGATCGCATCCGCGCCGGGGTGCGTGGCCCTGGTGCTGATCGATCCGGCGAGCCCGCGACAGGAGGCGGCGATCGCCCGTTGCCTGAGCGGCATGCTGCGGCCCGCCGACCCGGTGGGCCGGTACGGCACGCATCAGGTGGCGGCACTGGTCCAGGTCGACCTTCCCGCCGTCGGCGTCCTGGTCGCCGAGCGGGTGCGGGCCCGGCTCGAGCGGGCCGGCATCGCCTGCGTGGTGGGCATGGCGGTCAGTGCCGGAGAGGGCCTGGGGGAGTTGCTGATCCGGGCCGGCTCGGACCTGATGGCGCGGCGGGAGTCGGCAGGCAGGTCCGCCGGCTGGTGAACCGCGCCGATCGTGGTGGACGGACCGTCCGGCGCTCCTAGCCGAATCGCTTGAATGCGGTGCTGTGGCTCGCATGACGCCTCGATAGCGCGGTGCGACACAGCGCATAGTGTCTGATAAGGCATAAGACGTCAGACGTTTCGGGTAGCTTGAGCCCCAAATCCGGCCGGAGCCGGATGCATTGAGTCGAACGGGGGATTCATGCAACTTCGAAGCCGGCGAGCACTCGCTGACTACATCGATCTCTTGGGGGTGTCCGAACGCCAACTTGCACGCAGTGCGGGACTGAGCCATTCCACGGTGAACCATCTGGTCACGGGACGGCGCAGCAGCTGTTCGCTGCGCACGGCCGTGGCGATCGAAAGGGCGTTGGACTGCCCGCCGGGCCTGCTGTTCTCGCCCGCCACCGATGCCGATCGGCTGGCGATGTACCGGTTGTGGGCCGACTCCGAAACCCGGGCCGGCGAGCGCAGGCCCTGATGCCCGAGCCGCTCGTGTTCGCGCCGGCGATCGGAGTCAGCGCACGGGCGCCGAACTGAGGCAGAGCGGTCCGGCCTTACCGGCGGCCGGCCGCTCGCCCCGTTCGGCGATCAGCTGGTAGGAGCGCAGCCGGTCCTCCAGGTCGTAGACCTGGTTGGTCAGCATCAGCTCGTCCGCGCCGGTGCGGTCGAGCAGCTCGCCGAGCTGGGCCGCCACGGTCGACGGCGAGCCGAGTGCCTGGCCGGTCCGGCGCTGCTCGACGAAGGCGCGTTCGGCCGGGCTGAACTCGTAGGCAGCCGCCTCGGCGGGGCTGGGCAGTCGGATCGGCAGGCCGGCCCGCAGCCGCAGGAACGACAGCCAGCCCGGCTTGGCGAGATACTCGGCGCGCTCGTCGGACTCGGCGCAGGTGGCGCTCACCGCCACCATCGCGTACGGCTGGTCCAGCCACTGCGAGGCACGGAAGCTGGCGCGGTAGACGGCGAGTGCCGGCTCGGTGTTGACGGCCGAGAAGTGGTGGGCGAAGGAGAACGGCAGGCCCAGCAACCCGGCCAGCCGTGCGCTGAAGTCACTGGAGCCCAGCAGCCACACCTGCGGCAGCCCGGCCGCGGTCGGCACCGCCTGCAGGCGGGCCGGGTCGCCGGCCAGCATGCCGATCAGCTCGGCGAGTTCGGCGGGGAAGTCCTCGGCCGACAGGCCCTGGATGGTCCGGCGCAGCGCCAACGCCGTCCGCTGGTCGGTGCCGGGCGCGCGGCCGATTCCCAGGTCGATCCGTCCCGGGTGCAGCGACTCCAGGGTGCCGAACTGCTCGGCCACCACCAGCGGCGCGTGGTTGGGCAGCATCACCCCGCCGGAGCCCAGCCGGATGGTGCTGGTGACGGCCGCCAGATGTGCCAGCAGCACGGCCGGCGACGAGCTGGCGATGGCCGGCATGTTGTGGTGCTCGGCCACCCAGAAACGCCGGTATCCCCAGGCCTCGGCCTGCCGGGCCAGCTCGGCGGTGTTGTGCAGTGCCTCGGTGGTGTCGCCCTTGCTGCTGACCGGCGCCAGGTCGAGGATGGACAGCGGTACATGCTTCACATCGGCTCCAACCCGCCGGCCCGCGGCGCTCTTCCCGCCGGCCCGGTTCCCGTGCGTTTTGGTATCGGGTCCCGGAGTGGGTAAACTCAAGCGTTGGCGCATGCCGCCGGTCTCCATGCCTGGATTTCTGGGCTTCTCGCTGTGGCCGCGAGTGGTGATCGGCCCTCATCGACAAGCGCCGGACGCACGTCATCACCGCGGTCATCCGCGTCTGCTGGCCGCGTCCGTACCGTACGAAACCAGACGTAGCGAAAAGCGGAGGATATGGCCAAAAAAGATGGGGCCATCGAGGTCGAGGGCAAAGTGGTCGAGCCACTTCCCAACGCCATGTTCCGGGTGGAACTGAGCAACGGGCACAAGGTGCTCGCGCACATCAGCGGCAAGATGCGCCAGCACTACATCCGCATCCTGCCCGAGGACCGGGTCGTGGTGGAACTCTCGCCGTACGACCTCACCCGCGGTCGCATCGTCTACCGCTACAAGTAAGCCGACCGACGACGACGGCTGCCGCCCGGCGGCAGCCCCATGTTCGAAACCAGGAGTAACAGGCGTGAAGGTCAAGCCCAGCGTCAAGCCGATCTGCGACAAGTGCAAGGTCATCCGTCGCCACGGTCGGGTCATGGTCATCTGCGACAACCTGCGCCACAAGCAGCGCCAGGGCTGAGCGGTAGTACCACCCAGCACCACCCCAGCACGCGCAATCCTCCCCGTTCCACCGGCCCGGCCGGTCCGGAACGGGGTTACCCCCGGTCGGAGGCCGGGGCCGCTGCACCGGGCCTGATGTCATCAGGGCCGGTCAGGGCAGCAGCGGGCGGATGCGCACAACACCTCCGACAGGTACGAAGGAGAGCGCCCCGAATGGCACGTCTTGCCGGCGTTGACCTGCCCCGCGAGAAGCGGATGGTCATCGCACTCACCTACATCTACGGCGTCGGACCGACCCGTGCGAAGGAAACCCTCGAGGCGACCGGGGTCAGCCCGGACCTGCGGGCCCGTGACCTGAGCGACGAGGACCTGGTCAAGCTGCGCAACTACATCGAGGGCAACTACAAGGTCGAGGGTGACCTGCGGCGCGAGGTCGCCGCCGACATCCGCCGCAAGATCGAGATCGGTTGCTACCAGGGCCTGCGGCACCGCCGCGGCCTGCCGGTGCACGGCCAGCGCACCAAGACCAACGCCCGTACCCGCAAGGGTCCGAAGAAGACGATGGCCGGCAAGAAGAAGGCCAAGAAGTAACTCCTCGCCGGCCCCGCGGCAGCTGCCGCCGGCCGATCTCGACTTCGTTCCGATCACACCCCAGGAGCTAAAGGCAGATGCCTCCCAAGACTCGCGGCGCAGGCGCCGTGAAGAAGGTCCGTCGCAAAGAGAAGAAGAACGTTGCGCACGGCCACGCTCACATCAAGAGCACCTTCAACAACACCATCGTCTCCATCACCGACCCGACCGGCAACGTGATCAGCTGGGCCTCGGCCGGCCACGTGGGCTTCAAGGGCTCGCGCAAGTCGACCCCGTTCGCCGCCCAGATGGCCGCCGAGAACGCCGCCCGCAAGGCGCAGGAGCACGGCGTCAAGAAGGTCGACGTGTTCGTCAAGGGCCCGGGTTCCGGGCGCGAGACCGCGATCCGCTCGCTGCAGGCGACCGGCCTCGAGGTCGGCACCATCTCCGACGTCACTCCTCAGCCGCACAACGGCTGCCGGCCGCCCAAGCGGCGCCGGGTCTGAGTCAGGTCTGAGGATAGGAGAAGAGAGAGAAATGGCTCGTTACACCGGTCCCGCGACCCGGATTTCCCGGCGCCTCAACGTCGATCTGGTCGGCGGCGACGCCGCCTTCGAGCGGCGCCCGTTCCCGCCCGGCCAGCACGGCCGGGCGCGCATCAAGCAGAGCGAGTACCTGCTGCAGCTGCAGGAGAAGCAGAAGGCCAAGTACTCCTACGGCGTGCTGGAGAAGCAGTTCCGCCGCTACTACGAAGAGGCCACCCGGCGCACCGGCAAGACCGGTGACAACCTGCTGCAGATCCTGGAGTCGCGGCTGGACAACGTGGTCTACCGGGCCGGCCTGGCCCGCACCCGCCGGGCTGCCCGCCAGCTGGTCAGCCACGGCCACTTCCTGGTCAACGGCCACAAGGTCAACATCCCCAGCTACCGGGTCACCCCGCTGGACATCATCGACGTCAAGCCGAAGTCGCTGGAGACCACGCCGTTCCTGATCGCCCGCGAGACCCTGGGCGACCGGCCGACGCCGGCTTGGCTGCAGGTCATCCCGTCCAAGCTGCGCATCCTGGTGCACCAGCTGCCGGAGCGCGCTCAGATCGACATCCCGCTCACCGAGCAGCTGATCGTCGAGCTCTACTCGAAGTAAGCCACCGCCCGCGGGTGGTGGCCCGGCCGGGGCGTCTCGTTGCCAGTGAGGCGCTCCGGCACACAACTGAATACCTGTCTGCGGACGTCATATAGCGGGCGTCCCTGAATCGAGGAGAACCACCTTGCTGATTTCTCAGCGCCCGACGCTGACCGAAGAGGTCATCGCCGACAACCGTTCCAAGTTCATCATCGAGCCGCTCGAGCCCGGCTTCGGCTACACCCTGGGCAACTCGCTGCGGCGCACCCTGCTGTCCTCCATCCCGGGCGCGGCCGTCACCAGCATCCGGATCGACGGCGTGCTGCACGAGTTCACCACCGTCGAGGGGGTCAAGGAGGACGTCACCGACCTGATCCTGAACCTCAAGGAACTGGTCGTCTCCTCCGACTCGGACGAGCCGGTCGTGATGTACCTGCGCAAGCAGGGCCCCGGCGAGGTCACCGCTGCCGACATCGCGCCGCCGGCGGGTGTGGAGATCCACAACCCGGACCTCAAGATCGCCACCATCAACAAGAAGGGCCGGCTCGAGATCGAGCTGGTCGTCGAGCGGGGCCGTGGCTACGTCACCGCCGTGCAGAACAAGCAGCCGGGCCAGGAGATCGGCCGGATCCCGGTCGACTCGATCTACTCGCCGGTGCTCAAGGTCACCTACGCCGTCGAGGCGACCCGGGTCGAGCAGCGCACCGACTTCGACCGGCTGGTGGTCGACGTCGAGACCAAGTCCTCGATCAGCCCGCGGGACGCCGTCGCCAGCGCCGGGCACACCCTGGTCGAGCTGTTCGGCCTGATGCGTGAGCTGAACGAGGAGGCCGAGGGCATCGACGTCGGCCCGTCGCCGACCGAGGTGGCCGACATCGCGGCCTTCTCGATGCCGATCGAGGAGCTGGACCTCACCGTCCGGTCCTACAACTGCCTCAAGCGCGAGGGCATCCACACCGTCGGCGAGCTGGTCGGCCGCAGCGAGGCGGACCTGCTCGACATCCGCAACTTCGGCTCGAAGTCCATCGACGAGGTGAAGGTCAAGCTGCACGGCCTGGGCCTGTCGCTCAAGGACAGCCCGCCCGGATTCGACCTGAACGCCGTGGTCGACTCCTACGGCAGCGAGGAGTTCGGCGACGAGACCGACTACGCCGAAACCGAAGAGCTGTAACGTCCGTTGACCCTGGCCGCGGCGGCCGTCGGAGTCATCCGGCGGCCGCGGGTGCCGAGAACCTTTCCTAGGAGCACGTCATGCCCACGCCCACCAAGGGCCCTCGCCTCGGCGGCGGTCCGGCACACGAACGCCTGCTGCTCGCGAACCTCGCGACCGCGCTGTTCGAACACGACCGGATCACCACCACCGAGGCCAAGGCCAGGCGGCTGCGTCCGCTGGCCGAGAAGCTGATCACCTTCGCCAAGCACGGTGAGCTGCACGACCGGCGCCAGGTTCTCAAGGTCATCCGTAACAAGGACGTGGTGCACAAGCTGTTCGCCGAGATCGGGCCGAAGTTCGCCGCCCGTCCCGGTGGCTACACCCGGATCATCAAGGTCAACCCGCGCAAGGGCGACAACGCCCCGATGGCCGTCATCGAGCTGGTCGAGGAACTGAGCGCGGCGGCCCGGGTGGTCCGCGAGGCCGAGCGGTCGCGCGGCACCAAGGTGGCGCCGGCCAAGGCTCCGACCGGCCGCACTGCCGAGATCGCCGAGGACGCGGCTGCCGAGTCGCCGACCGCGGCCAAGGTTGCCGCCGAGGCCGCGGACGCCGCCGAGCTGCACCCGCACGGCGAGGGCAGCCACGCCCCGAACGAGGACGGTTCGCAGCCGGAGGGTTACCCGATCAAGGGCAACGCCGACTCGATGCTGTACCACGTGCCGGACAGCTCCTTCTACGACCGGACCGTCGCCGAGGTGTGGTTCGCCACCCCCGAGGCGGCCGAAGCGGCCGGCTACCAGCTGCCTCCGTCGCAGCAGGCGGAGGCTGCACGGCATCCGCACGGCAAGGGCAGCCACGTGGCGAACGAGGACGGCTCGCAGCCGGAGGGTTACCCGATCAAGGGCAACGCCGACTCGATGCTGTACCACGTGCCGGACAGCGCCTTCTACGACCGGACCGTCGCCGAGGTGTGGTTCGCCGACGCCGAGACTGCCGAGGCTGCCGGCTACCAGCTGCCGCCGTCGCAGCGCGAGGACGACTCGGCTGAGGCTGCCGGCGACGCCGACGACAAGTAGTCCCGCACGGTCGATGATCGACGCCCACGAGCCCGCCTTTCCCCCTGGGGAGGGCGGGCTCGTCCGGTTGCGCCTGGAGCTGGAGTACGACGGCACCGGCTTCTGCGGCTGGGCCAGCCAGCCCGGCCTGCGCACCGTCCAGCAGGTGCTGGAGGCGGCGCTGAGCACGCTGTTCCGGGTGCCCCGGGTCGCGGTGGTGGTGGCCGGTCGCACCGACACCGGGGTGCACGCCACCGGCCAGGTCTGCCACTGCGATGTCGACCCGGGCGGCTGGGCCTCGCAGCGCGGCCGGATCGTCCGGCGGCTGGCCGGGTTGCTGCCCCCGGACGTCCGGGTCCGGACGGTGACCCAGGCACCGCCGGACTTCGACGCCCGGTTCTCCGCGCTCTGGCGCCGCTACCGCTACCGCATCTGTGACACCGACTACGGCGCGCCGGTGCTGCGCCGGGTCGACACGGTGGGCTGGAAGCGCACCCTGGACGCCGCCGCGATGCATCGGGCCGGCCAGCGCCTGCTCGGCCTGAACGACTACGCCGCCTTCTGCCGGCGCCGGCCCGGTGCCACCACGGTGCGCCGGCTGGAACAGCTGGCGGTGCGGCGCCGTGACGAACTGGTCGAGATCGAGGTGCGGGCCGACGCCTTCTGCCACTCGATGGTGCGCTCGCTGGTCGGCGCGCTGGCCGCGGTCGGCGAGGGCAGCCGGGACACCGACTGGCCGTACCGGCTGCTGGGCCTGGGCGAGCGCAGCGACCACATCACGGTGGCGCCGGCCCGCGGCCTGACGCTGGTCGAGGTCGGCTACCCGGCCGAGGACGAGTTGGCTGCCCGGGCTGTCCAGACCCGGGGGCTGCGCAGCCTGGAGGCCTGATCAGGCCCGGAACGCCAGGTTGTCCCGGCCGCACCAGTCCAGCACCGCCGGCCAGGGCCGTAGCCGGACGCGGCGGTGAGCGCACCGCCGCCCGGGATCACGGTGGCCGCCATCTTCAACGGCGCGCCGTAGACCCGCGCCACGCCACCTGGGCAGTCCGGGTCGTCCTCGCCGCCGACCAGCACCGTGCCGTCGGCGGCTCGGCGCAACGCGTCAACCCCGAGCGGCACCGGCCGCAGGAAGTCCCAGGCCGGCAGCTGCCGGTCCGGCGCCGGCGGGGCCACCAGCGCCACCCGGTCCGGACGTGGCAGGCGGTCGGCACCGGTGCTGCCGGCGTCCCACTCGGCGGCATGGTGCAGCCAGAGCAGGCAGGCCGTCGAGTGTGCGAGCAGGTCGAAACCGAGGTCCTCCAGACCTGCCAGGCTCTGCCGCAACGAGGCCAGGCAGCCGGCCAGGTCGGCCGCCTCGGGTGCCGGCCAGGACGCCAGCCGCACCTCGCGGCCGGCCTCGTGCAGCCGGTCGGCGAGCCAGCTCGGCCAGTCCTGCGGATTCGCTCCGGCAGGGGCCGGCAGCAACACGGTCGGCACGGTCCGGCTCGGTCGACGGGGCATCCGGAGAGCCTACGTCGCCGGGTGGCCGGGTCGGTGGCCGCGGCCTGGCAGAAGCACGGGCTAGTGCCCGAGGCCGAGCACCAGCAACGCCTGGGCCAAGTGGTAGGTGACCGCGACGAGGAGCGGTGCCAGGCCGATCCGCCGCACGAACCGGTCGCTGGCCAGCACCAGGTCCGAGATGGCGAACAGCACGATGCCGTAGGCCACCCACAGCGAGGAGGTGCCGACACCCAGCACCACGGCCGAGCCCAGGGCGGTGATGTAGGCCGCGACCGCGACGGTCAGCCCGGTACCGGCCTGCGCCTGGGCCCCGGCCAGCACCCGCTGGCCGAAGGCGAGCAGTGCCAGCAGCACCAGCACCAGGCCGAAACCCAGGCTGAGCTGATCGGTGCCGTAGCGCAGCATCGCGGCGCAGTAGCACAGGTGACCGAGCAGGAAGCTGGCCAGCCCCGCGGTGAACAGCACGTCCGGTGGTGGTGGTCCGGCGGCAGTCGCCGCCGCCAGATCAGTTGCCGCCGCCGAATCGGTGGCTACCGCGCGCTCGGCGAGCCGGGCCGGTCGCCGGCTGCGGTCGGCCCGGTGGGCGCCGGCCGCGGGCCGCTCGGCCACCTCCACCGGGGGTTCGGCCGAAGGGTCACCGGCCGGCTCGATCAGGTCGATGCCGGCCTCCTGCAGCAGCTCGATACCGTCCGGCTCGGCCGGGGTGACAGCGGCGGCAGCGGCCGGCTTGGAGCGGGTGGCCGGTGGCTCGGCCAGTAGTCCCTCGGAGGCGAAGGACAGCGCCACGTCGCCGACCAGGCCGAACGCCAGGGCCAGCAGCAGCCAGCCGTGTACTCCGGCATGGCTCGGGTGGGCGGTTGCCGCGGCGGCCAGCAGGGCCAGCAGCACGGCGGGTTTGGCGCAGCGCTCCAGCAGCTTGGACCGCGCGGCAACCGCCGCCCAGTCGAGTACCGCCAGGATGGCGGCGGCAGCCACCCAGACCCACCCAGCCGCTGTCATGGTGGCGACAGGGTAGCTATTGCGGAGTCAAGTAAGCGCTATGCGCGCCTACAACACGGCGCCCGGATTCAGGATGCCGAGCGGATCGAGCGCGTGCTTGATCCGGTGGGTCAGCGCCATCACGTCCGGGCCGAGCTGGTCGGGCAGTTGGGCCTTCTTGAGACGCCCGACGCCGTGCTCGCCGGTGATGGTGCCGCCGAGGGAGATGGCCAGCGCCATGATCTGGGTGAAGGCGGTCGCGGCCCGGGCGGTGGAGTCCGCGTCCTGCGCGTCGTAGACGATGATCGGGTGGGTGTTGCCGTCGCCGGCGTGCGCGACGGTGGGGATCTCGAGCCGGTTGGCCTGGGCGATCGCGGCGATGCCGGCCAGCAGTTCGGGCAACCGGGGCACCGCCACCCCGACGTCCTCGAGCATCAGCGAGCCACGCCGCTCGATCGCCGGGAATGCCGCCCGCCGGGCCATCGCGAAGGCCTCGCCCTCGGCCGGGTCGGTGGTGGCGAACACCTCGACGGCACCGCAGCCGGTGCAGGCCTCGGCGATCGCGGCGATCTCGGCCTCGGCACCGGAGCCGGCGTCGGACTGGGCCACCAGCAGCGCGCCGGCACTGCGGTCCAGCCCCATCGACAGGTGGTCCTCGACGGCGTTGATCGTCGTCCGGTCCATCAGCTCCAGCATCGCCGGCCGGGTGCCCCGGCAGATCCGGACCACCGCCTCGGCGGCAGCTGGGACGTCGGCGAACAGGGCCACCAGGGTGCTCGGCGGCTGCTGGGCGGGCACCAGCCGCAGCACCGCGCGGGTGATCACGCCCAGGGTGCCCTCGCTGCCGACGAACAGCTTCAGCAGCGACAGGCCGGCCACGTCCTTGAGGCGTGCGCCACCCAGGGTGATTGCGGTGCCGTCGGCCAGCACCACGTCCAGGCCCAGCACGTAGTCGGTGGTGACGCCGTACTTGACGCAGCACAGCCCCCCGGCGTTGGTGGCGATGTTGCCGCCGATCGAGCAGATCTCGAACGAGGACGGGTCCGGCGGGTACCACAGGCCGTGCTCGCGGGCCGCCGCCTTCACCTCGGCGTTCAGCGCGCCGGGCTCCACCACGGCCACCCGGTAGTCCGGGTCGATGTGCACCGCGCGCATCCGGTCCAGGCTGACCACCAGCCCGCCGGCCACCGCCGACGAGCCACCGGACAGCCCGCTGCCGGCACCGCGTGGCACCACCGCAACCCGGTGCGCCGACGCCCACCGCAGCGTCGCCTGCACCTCGGCGCCGGTGCGCGGTCGCACCACCGCCAGCGGCATGCCGGCCCCGGGGTCGCGGGCCCAGTCGTAGCGGTAGTTCTCCATCAGCACCGGATCGGTGACCAGCGCGTCCGCGGGCAGGTCGGCGGCCAGCTCGTCCAGCGGAGCGGCGCCGGCCGTTCCGGCAGCTGCGGATTCGGGTGAGGCGGCATCGGGCGCGGCGGTCATGTGCTGATTGTGCCCATCCTCAGGTGAGAGCCCGGCATTATGCGATTGCATCGTGGGCCAGACTTGTCGGGTGGGCTATCTAGACGTGCAGTCGATCCGGCACCAGCTCTCCGACGGGCGGGTGCTGCTCTCCGATGTCAGCTTCCGGGTCGGCGAGGGTGCCAAGGCCGCGCTGGTCGGTGCCAACGGGGCCGGCAAGACCACCCTGCTGCGGCTGATGGCCGGTGACCTGGCGCCGCAGTCCGGGGCGGTGGCCCGCACCGGCGGGCTGGGCGTGATGCGGCAGTTCATCGGCTCGGTGCGCGATGCCACCACCGTCGAGGAGTTCCTGGTGTCGCTGGCCGCGCCCGCCGTCGGGCAGGCCTGGGCCGAGCTCAACGACGCCGAGCTGGCGATGATGGAGACCGACGACGAGAAGACCCAGCTGCGCTACGCCCACGCGCTGACCCACTGGGGCGACGCGGGCGGCTACGACGCCCAGGTGCTGTGGGACACCGTGACGGTGGCCGCGCTCGGCATCGCGTTCGAGTCCTGCAAGTACCGCGAGATCGCCACCCTGTCGGGCGGTGAGCAGAAGCGGCTGGCGCTGGAGGCTCTGCTGCGCGGCCCGGCCGAGGTGCTGCTGCTCGACGAGCCGGACAACTACCTCGACGTGCCCGGCAAACAGTGGCTGGAGGAGCGGCTGCAGAGCACGCCGAAGACGGTGCTGTTCGTCAGCCACGACCGGGAGCTGCTGGCCAACGCCGCCGACCGGGTGGTCACCATCGAGGGCGGCACTGCCTGGGTGCACGGCGGCGGCTTCGCCTCCTACCACGAGGCCCGCACGCACCGGCACGAGCGGATGGCCGAGCTGCGCCGGCGCTGGGAGGAGGAGCACGCCCGGCTGGTCGAACTGGTCCGGACGCTGCAGCAGCAGGCCAAGATCTCACCCGACATGGCCTCCCGCTACCGGGCCATGCAGACCCGGCTGGCCCGGTTCGAGGCCGAGGGCCCGCCGCCGGACAAGCCCGACGAGCAGAACGTCACCATGCGGCTGCGCGGCGGCCGGACCGGGGTGCGGGCGGTGACCTGCGAGCGGCTGGAGCTGTCCGGGCTGATGAAGCCGTTCGACCTCGAGGTCTTCTACGGCGAGCGGCTGGCGGTCCTGGGTTCCAACGGTGCCGGAAAGTCGCACTTCCTGCGGCTGCTGGGCGGCGAGCCGGTGGCGCACACCGGCGCCTGGAAGCTGGGTGCCCGGGTGGTGCCCGGCCTGTTCGCCCAGACCCATACCCATCCGGAATGGTTCAACCGGACCCTGGTCGACCTGCTCTGGCACGGTGAACCAGGGAGGCCGGGGGTGGACCGGGGCCGGGCGATGGCGGCGCTGCGCCGCTACGAGCTGCACGGCCAGGGCGACCAGAGCTTCGGGACGCTGTCCGGCGGCCAGCAGGCCCGGTTCCAGATCCTGCTGCTGGAGCTGTCCGGGGCGACCCTGCTGCTGCTCGACGAGCCGACCGACAACCTCGACGTGCTCTCGGCCGAGGCCTTGGAGGACGCGCTGGAGGCCTACGAGGGGACGGTGGTGGCGGTCACCCACGACCGGTGGTTCGCCCGCCGGTTCGACCGCTACCTGATCTTCGGCGCCGACGGGGTGGTGGCCGAGTCCACCGAGCCGGTCTTCGACGCAGCGCGGGTGGTCCGACCCCGCTGACCCGCCCGAGCCGGGCGTCCGGTGGTGCTCGATTTGGAGGGCGCTGTCGCCGGGCGGTATCGTGCCTCCTTGGCGCACGTCCGCTCAGCGGCGTGCGTGCACGGCCATGTTCCGGGGTCGAGCCGCCCAGATCCAGTCACGACAGCTCGGACCGACCGCGGAAGCGGCTGCCAGCCACCGGCTGCAGTCGTGAAGACCGACGAGAGAGAGTGTGCCTTGCCCACCTACACCCCCAAGCCCGGTGACGTCGTCCGGTCCTGGCATGTCATCGACGCCAGCGACGTCGTCCTCGGCCGGCTGGCCAGCCAGGTCGCCCGGCTGCTGCGCGGCAAGCACAAGCCGCAGTTCGCCCCGCACGCCGACACCGGTGACTTCGTCATCATCGTCAATGCCGACCGGGTCGCGGTCGCCCCGCAGAAGCGCGGCGAGTTCCGCTACCGGCACTCCGGCTACCCCGGCGGCCTGTCCAAGCGCACGGTCGGTGAGCTGCTCGAGTCCAAGCCCGAGCGCCTGATCGAACTCGCGGTCAAGGGCATGCTGCCCAAGAACACCCTGGGTCGCGCGCAGCTGAAGAAGCTGAAGGTCTACAGCGGACCGAACCACCCGCACGCCGCGCAGCAGCCCAAGGAATTTTCGATCACGCAGGTCGCGCAGTAGCGCGGATCGGCCACTTAGGAGAATTCGCGTTGACTACCCCAGTTCCCGTCGTAGGCCGTCGCAAGGAGGCTGTGGTCCGGGTCCGGTTGGTTCCGGGCACCGGCGTCTTCAAGCTCAACGGTCGCACCATGGACGACTACTTCCCGAACAAGGTGCACCAGCAGCTCATCCGCGAGCCCCTGGTGACCCTGGAGCGTGACGGCCAGTTCGACGTCACCGCCACCCTGGTCGGCGGCGGCATCACCGGCCAGGCCGGCGCGCTGCGGCTGGCGATCGCCCGGGCCCTGATCAGCCTCGAGCCCGACGACCGGCCGGCGCTGAAGAAGGCCGGTTTCCTGACCCGGGACGCCCGGGTCAAGGAGCGCAAGAAGTACGGCCTGAAGAAGGCCCGTAAGGCTCCCCAGTACTCCAAGCGTTAGTCAGTCCGGCGTTCGTGGCCAAGTACTTCGGCACGGACGGGGTTCGCGGTCGCGCGAACGCCGATCTGACTCCCGAGCTGGCGCTGGCGGTGGCCAGCGCCGCCGCTCGGGTGCTGGCCAACCACAACGGCTCGCACCGTCCGGTGGCCGTAGTGGGCCGCGACCCCCGGGTCTCCAGCGAGATGCTGGAGGCCGCGGTGGTGGCCGGCCTCACCTCGGCCGGCGCGGACGTCCGGCTGGTCGGGGTGCTGCCCACCCCGGCGGTGGCCTACCTGACCCTGCGCTACCGCGCCGACCTCGGCGTGGTGCTGTCGGCCAGCCACAACCCGATGCCCGACAACGGCATCAAGCTGTTCGCCCGGGGCGGGCAGAAGCTGCCGGACGACCTCGAGGCCGAGATCGAGGCCGAGATCGACGCCGGCTGGCGCACCCCACGCCCGACCGGCGCCGCGATCGGGCGGGTCACCACCGAGCCGGACGGCGCCGCCCACTACGTCGAGCACCTGCTGTCCGCCGCGCCGGCCTCGCTGGCCGGCCTGACGGTCGTGGTGGACTGCGCCAACGGCGCGGCGTCCTCGGTGGCCGGCGAGCTGTTCCGGCGGGCCGGCGCGCAAGTTGTCGTGGTCGCCGGTGAGCCGGACGGCGAGAACATCAACGACGGCGTCGGATCCACCCACATCGACTCCCTGGTCGGCCACGTGCTGCGGCACTCGGCCGACCTCGGCATCGCGCTGGACGGCGACGCCGACCGGTGCCTGGCGGTGGACGCCACCGGCTCGGTGGTGGACGGCGACCAGATCCTGGCCATCTGCGCCCGGGAGCTGAAGGACCGCTCGCTGCTGGCCCAGGACACCGTGGTGGCCACCGTGATGAGCAACCTCGGCTTCCACCACGCGATGCGCGCGGCCGGCATCACGGTGCTGACCACCGCGGTGGGGGACCGCTACGTGCTGGAGAGCCTGCTCTCCAACGGCCTGAGCCTGGGCGGCGAGCAGTCCGGCCACGTGATCTTCACCGACGCCGCCACCACCGGCGACGGCCTGCTCACCGCGCTGCGGCTGATGTCGGGCATGACCGGCGGCCGTCCGCTCGCCGAACTGGCCGCGATCGTGCAGCGGCTGCCGCAGGTGATGATCAACGTCCGGGTCGGCGACCGCGAGAGCGTGGCCGCCTCCCCGGACGTCCGGGCCGCGGTGGCCGAGGCCGAGGCAGAGCTCGGCGACGCCGGCCGGATCCTGTTGCGGCCCTCGGGCACCGAGCAGCTGATCAGGGTCATGGTCGAGGCCGCCAGCCAGGAGCACGCCGAGCAGATCGCCTGCCGGGTGTCCGAGGTGGTCCGGGCCGTCTAGCGGCCTGTTAGCTGCGCCACCTCCTGAGCGAGCGGGAACCTAGCCCGAGCCCAGCCGCGTTGGACCCTGAGATGACTGATTCGACCTCCACTCGTTCGTCCAGCAACTCCCCGACCCCCGACACCGCGTCCCGGCAGGGTCCGGCCGATCCGCCGAAGGTGTCGCTGTCACTGACCCAGGTACTGGCCAGCGTGCTGGCCGCGGTGAGTGCCTCGGTCGCCGCCTCGGTGTTCGGAGTGGCCGGCACCGTGATCGGCGCCGGCCTCGGGAGTGCCATCAGCGTCGTCGGCGGCACCGTCTACGCCCGGTCCCTGGAGCGCTCGCGGCAGGCCGCCCGGCTGGCCCTGGCGGTGGCGACCGCAAAGCGGCTGGGGGTGCGCGGCGGCGCGGCTCCGGCCGGCGGCGCGGACCCGGCCGGCTCCGCGGGGCCAGCCGAACCTGCGGGGCCAGCCGGATCCGCGGGGCGAGCCGGATCCGCGGGGCGAGCCGGATCCGCGGGGCCGGCCGGTTCGCCGGAGCCACCGCCGGCCCGGGGGCGGCTGCGGCTCGCGCTCACCCCGCAGCGGCTGGCGCTCGGCGCCGGAGCGCTGTTCCTGCTCACCATGGGCCTGATCACCGGCTTCGAGCTGCTGACCGGCAAGCCGGTGGCGGCCAGCGTCGAGGGCAGGCAGGGTTCCGGGGTCAGCGTGCTGGGCGGTACCGCCCGGTCGGCGCACAGCACCAGCCCGGTGCCGCCCAGCGCCACCAGCCCGGCGGCCACCAGCACCGCGCCGTCCAGCAGCGCGCCGGGCAGCTCGTCCCCGGCGCCCAGCGGTACCGGCCAGCCGAGTCCGACCGTCACGGTGACCGTCACCCCGTCGCCGAGCCCGTCGGCCCCGAGCACCAGCGCGCCGGCCGGCAGTGCCAGCCCGACCGCCCCCGCGTCCAGCGGCAGCCCGACCGGTCCCGTCGGCGGCGGCTGACCCGGCCGGCTTCACATCTCCCGTACGCTCTAGCGCATGTGCGGCATCGTTGGCTACGTCGGTCCCCGCCCCGCCCTCGAGGTGGTGCTGCAGGGTCTGCGCAGGCTGGAGTACCGCGGCTACGACTCGGCAGGGGTCGCCGTGATCAGCGACTCGGGGCAGCTGAGGACCGCCAAGAAGGCCGGCCGGATCGAAAACCTGGACGCCGAGCTGGCGCGGCTGGCCGACCCGGGCAACCCTGCAGGTGTCTCGCTGGCCGGCCAGACCGGCATCGGGCACACCCGGTGGGCCACCCACGGTGCGCCCAACGACGTCAACGCCCACCCGCATGTCGACACCGGCCACCGGATCGCGGTGGTGCACAACGGCATCATCGAGAACTTCAGCGAGCTGCGGGCCGGCCTGGAGGCCGCCGGGGTGGAGCTGGTCTCCGAGACCGACACCGAGACCGTGGCGCACCTGGTGGCGGCCGAACTGGCCGCCGGCGCGCCGGATCTCACCGAGGCGACCCGGCGGGTGTGCTGCCGGCTGCAGGGCGCCTTCACCCTGGTGCTGGCCGACCGGGAACATCCCGAGACCGTGGTCGGCGCCCGGCGCAACTCGCCGCTGGTGCTGGGGCTGGGCGAGGGTGAGAACTTCCTCGGCTCGGACGTGGCCGCCTTCATCAGCTACACCAAGGAGGCCGTCGAGCTAGGCCAGGACCAGCTGGTGGAGATCTCCCGGGACGGCTACCGGATCCTGCACTTCGACGGCACCCCGGCCGAGGGCAAGCGGTTCACCATCGACTGGGACCTGGCCGCCGCCGAGAAGGGCGGCTTCGACTACTTCATGCTCAAGGAGATCCAGGAGCAGCCGACCGCGGTCGCCGACACGCTGCGCGCGCACTACCTGGACGGTCGGATCGCCCTGGACGAACAGCGCCTGGACAGCTCGGTGCTGCGCGAGATCGACAAGGTGTTCGTGGTGGCCTGCGGCACCGCCTACCACGCCGGCATGCTCGCCAAGCACGCCATCGAGCACTGGACCCGGATCCCGGTCGAGGTCGAGATGGCCTCGGAGTTCCGCTACCGCGACCCGGTGCTGGACCAGCAGACCCTGGTGGTGGCGATCAGCCAGTCCGGCGAGACCGCCGACACCCTGGAGGCGGTCCGGCACGCCAAGGAGCAGCGGGCCACCGTGCTGGCGATCTGCAACACCAACGGCGCCCAGATCCCGCGCGAGGCCGACGCGGTGCTCTACACCCACGCCGGCCCCGAGATCGGGGTGGCGGCCACCAAGACCTTCAGCGCCCAGGTCGCCGCGGTGCTGATCCTGGGCCTGGCGCTGGCCCAGGCCCGCGGCACCATGTTCGGCGACGAGGTCGGCGCGGTGTACGACTCGCTGCAGGCGATGCCGGGCCTGATCGCCGACACCCTGACCGTCGTCGAGCCGGTCCGGGTGCTGGCCCGCGAGATCGCCGGTTCTAAAGCGGTGCTGTTCCTCGGCCGGCACGTCGGCTACCCGGTGGCCCTGGAGGGCGCGCTCAAGCTCAAGGAGCTGGCCTACATGCACGCCGAGGGCTTCCCGGCCGGCGAGCTCAAGCACGGGCCGATCGCGCTGATCGAGCAGGACCTGCCGGTGGTGGTGGTGATGCCGTCGCCGTCCGGGCGACCGCTGCTGCACCAGAAGATGCTGTCCAACATCGCCGAGATCTCCGCCCGCGGCGCCCGCACCATCGTGATCGCCGAGCAGGGCGACCTGCTGGCCGCCAAGCACGCCGCGCACCTGATCGAGGTGCCGGCCGCGCCCACCCTGCTGTCCCCGCTGCTGACCACCATCCCGCTGCAGGTGCTGGCCGCCGAAATTGCCCTGAGTCGCGGATTCGACGTCGACAAGCCGCGTAACCTCGCGAAGTCGGTCACCGTCGAATAGGTTTCCACCGTGAGCGCCGAGCTGCAGACCTCAGTCGACGTCCTGATCGTCGGAGCGGGCCCGGTGGGCCTGTTCGGCGCCTACTACGCGGGCGTGCGTGGGCTGACCACCGCCGTGCTGGACTCGTTGCCCGAACCCGGCGGCCAGATCACCGCGATGTACCCGGAGAAGGCGATCTTCGACGTCGCCGGCTTCCCGGCCATCCGCGGCCGGGAACTGGTGGCCAACCTGGTCGCGCAGGCCGCCCCGTTCACGCCGGCCTACCTGCTCGGCGAGCAGGCCGTCGGGCTGGAGCGCGGGGCGTCCGGCGATGAGTCCGAGTCCGGCACCGCCTTCGTGGTGACCACCTCCGGCGGCCGGCGGGTGCGGGCCCGCTCGATCATCGTCACCGGCGGGATCGGCACCTTCACCCCGCGGCCGCTGCCCACCGGCGAGGAGATGCTCGGACGCGGCGTGGTGCACTTCGTCCCCGACCCGTCCGAGTACGCCGGCCTGGACGTGGTGATCGTCGGCGGCGGCGACTCGGCGGTGGACTGGGCGCTGCTGCTGGAACCGATCGCCAAGTCGGTCGCCCTGGTGCACCGGCGGGCGGCGTTCAGGGCCCATCCGCACTCGGTGGAGGTACTGCGGGCCACCTCGGTGCAGATCATCACCGACGCCCAGGTCAGCGCGGTGCTCGGTGACCCGGTGGCCGAGGTGCAGGTGGACGTGGCCGGCGAGGTCAGCGCGCTGCCGTGCACCCGGCTGGTCGCCGCGCTCGGCTTCATCGCCAACCTCGGGCCGCTGCTGGAATGGGGCCTGGACATCCAGCAGCGCCGGCACGTCGTGGTCGACACCACCATGGCGTCCTCGGTGCCCGGGGTGTACGCCGCCGGCGACATCTGCGAGTACCCCGGCAAGGTCCGGCTGATCGCCACCGGCTTCGGCGAGGTGGCCACCGCCGTCAACAACGCCGTGAAGTACCTGGACCCGTCCGCTTCGGTGTTCCCCGGGCACCTGTCCGACTACGCCCCGCCCGGCGTGCTGGGCGCTCCCGGCACCCCCACCACGGTTCCGGCCGCGTCGCCGCAGACCCCACCGGCGTGATCGTCGGGGTCGGCATCGACGTGGTGCCGGTGGCTCGCTTCGAGTCGGCCAGCGTGCGCACCAAGCAGCTGATCGAGCGGCTGTTCACCCCCACCGAGCGGTTCAACTCGCACGGCGTGGCCCGGACCGCCGAGTCACTGGCCGCCCGGTTCGCGGCCAAGGAGGCCGTCGCCAAGGCGATGGGCTCGCCCGGCGGGATGTCCTGGCACGACGCCGAGGTGGTGGTCGACGGCACCGGCCGGCCGCGCCTGATCATCTCCGGCACCGTCGCCAGCAAGGCCGCCGAGCTGGGCATCACCACCTGGCACGTGTCGCTGTCCCACGACGGCGGAGTGGCCTCGGCCGTCGTGATCGCGGAGCGCTGAGTGCGGGGCATCTGGCCGGTCGCCCAGATCCGCGAGGCGGAGCGGCAGGTGCTGGCCGAGCCTGCCCGACGGCACGCTTGATGGCCCGCGCCGCCCGGGCGGTCGCGGTCGAGGCGGTCGGCATGCTCGGCTTCGGCTACGGCGCCCGGGTGGTGCTGCTGGTCGGCCCGGGCGACAACGGCGGCGACGCCTTGTACGCCGGTGCCGAGCTCGGCCGGCGCGGGGTGGCGGTCTCGGCGGTGCCGGCCGACCCCGATCGGCTGCATGCCGGCGGGCTGGCCGCGTTCCGGGCCGCCGGTGGCCGGCTGCGCGGGCTGGCCGACGCCGGCCCCGCCGACCTGGTGGTGGACGGCCTGCTCGGCATCGGAGCCAGCGGGCCGGTGCGTCCGGCGCTGCTGCCGCTGGTGCGCTGGAGTTCCGAGCAGCCGGCGCCGGTGCTGGCCGTCGACGTCCCGTCCGGGGTGGATCCGGACACCGGCGCGGTGGCCGGCCCCGCGGTGCGGGCGGCCGTCACGGTCTGCATGGGCGCGCTCAAGGCCGGCCTGCTGGTGGGCGAGGGCCGGTTGCACACCGGACGGCTGCGGCTGGTCGACATCGGTATCGGCCCGCGGCTGCCCGAGCCGAACCTCTACCGGCTGGACCGCCGCGACCTGCGGCTGCCCACCCCCGGGCCGGCCGACGACAAGTACACCCGGGGCGTGCTGGGGGTGGCGGCGGGCTCCGCGGCCTACCCCGGGGCGGCCCAGCTGTGCGTGGGTTCGGCCCGGCTCGGCGGGGTGGGGGCGGTGCGCTACGCCGGCCACGCCGCGGCCGAGGTGGTGCGGCGCTGGCCCGAGGTGATCGTGGCCGACACCGTCGCCGAGGCCGGCCGGGTGCAGGCCTGGGTGGTGGGTCCGGGGCTCGGTGACACGGCCGACGCCGTCGAGTCGCTCGAGCGGGTGCTGGCCGGTGACGTGCCGGCGGTGGTGGACGCCGACGGGCTGAACCTGCTGGCAGACCGGCGCGAATTGCTGGCCGGCCGCGCGGCCGACACCGTGCTCACCCCGCACGACCGGGAGTTCGAGCGGCTGTTCGGCGAGCTCGGCACCGACCGGATCGCGGCGGCCCGGCGGGCCGCCCGGGACAGCGGCGCCACGGTGCTGTTGAAGGGTTACGCCACCGTGGTCGCCGAGCCGTCCGGGCGCTGCTTCGTCAACCCGGTCGGGGCGCCGGCCCTGGCCACCGCCGGCAGCGGGGACGTGCTGGCCGGGCTGGTCGGCTCGCTGCTGGCCGCCGGGCTCGCGCCGGGCCTGGCCGCCGCCACCGGGGCCTATTTGCACGCGGCGGCTGCGCAACGGGCCGGGACGGGCGGCCCGGTCACCGCCGGCGACCTGATCGACGCCCTGCGGGCCGAGATCGGCCGGCTGCACCGGGACAGCCGCGGGCTGCCGGCCTCGCCGGGCGAGCAGGACGAGCCGCCGCCGCAGGTTTGACAGACTGGGGCCATGCCGCACACCGAGGCCGTCGTCGACCTGGCTGCCATCGCCGCCAACGTCGCCACCCTGAGGTCGAACACCGCCGCCGAGCTGATGGCGGTGGTCAAGGCCGACGGGTACGGCCACGGCATGGTGCCCGCCGCCCGGGCGGCGCTGGCCGGCGGTGCCAGCTGGCTCGGGGTGGCCATGCTGGACGAGGCGCTGGCGCTTCGGGCGGCCGGCATCGAGGTACCCGTGCTGGCCTGGCTGTGGACGAACCGGGAGGCCGAGTCGCTGCGGGCCGCACTGGCCGCCGGGGTGGACGTCTCGGTGTCCTCCGGCCAGGCACTGGATCTGGTGGTGGCCGGCGCGAGCGAGCTCGGCAGCGCGGCCCGGGTGCACCTCAAGATCGACACCGGGCTGTCCCGCAACGGCTGCACGGCCGCGGACTGGCCGGCGCTGCTGGAGGCCACCGCGAAGGCCGTCGCCGCCGGGACGGTCGAGGCCACCGGCATCTGGAGCCACTTCGCCTCGGCCGATTCGCCCGGCCATCCGAGCATCACCCGCCAGCTCGAGGCGTACGGCGATGCGCTGGCGATCGCCCGGCAGCACGGGGTGGTGCCGCGGCTGCGGCACCTGGCCAACTCGGCGGCCACGCTGACGCTGCCGCAGAGCCACTTCGACCTGGTCCGTCCGGGCATCGCGATCTACGGGTTGTCGCCGGTGCCCGATCGCGGCGACTTCGGGCTGGTGCCGGCGATGACGCTGCGCACGTCCGTCGCCGTGGTGAAGCGGGTGCCGGCCGGCTCCGGGGTCAGCTACGGCCACCACTACGTCACCGAGCGGGAGACCACCCTGGCCCTGGTGCCGGTGGGCTACGCCGACGGGGTGCCGCGGGCGGCCAGCAACACCGGGCCGGTGGCGATCGGTGGTGCCCGCTTCACCGTCAGCGGCCGGGTCTGCATGGACCAGTTCGTGGTGGACGTCGGCGACGCCGAGGTCGGCGCAGGCGACGAGGTCGTGCTGTTCGGCCCGGGCTCGGCCGGCGAGCCGACCGCGCAGGACTGGGCGGACGTGCTGGACACCATCCACTACGAGGTCGTCACCCGGATCGGAGCACGGGTGCCGCGCAGCTACCCCGGCGGCAGCGACCCCGGCGGCGCCGCCTGATGCGGGGCAAGATACCGGCGATCGTCGGCGGCAGCGTCGGGGTGCTGACCGCGGTGGCCGCGGCGGCGGTGGCCCAGCAGCGCCGGGCCGCGACCCGGGAGCGGAGCCGGATCGACGCGGGTTCGGCCGCCTTGCTGAACTCGCCGCCGGTCCGCGAGCAGGGCCTGGTGCACACCGACGACGGGATCGACCTGCACTACGAGGAGGTGGGCGCCGCTCCCGCCACGGCAGGCCTGACCGTGCTGTTCGTGCACGGCTACACCCTCACCTCCGGATCCTTCGTCTTCCAGCGCCGGGCGCTGACCGCCGCCTTCGGCGACCGGGTCCGGCAGGTCTTCTACGACCAGCGCTCGCACGGCCGGTCGGCCCGGGCGCCGGCGCACTCCTGCACCCTGGAGCAACTCGGGCACGACCTGTTCAGCGTGATCGACCAGCTGGTGCCGGCCGGCGACATCGTGCTGGTCGGGCACTCGATGGGCGGCATGACGGTGATGGCGCTGGCCTCCCAGCATCCCGAGCTGTTCGAGGCCGCCGGCCGGGTCCGGTCGGTGGTGCTGGTCAACACCTCGTCCGGTGACCTGAAGAACCTGACGCTGGGGCTGCCGAGCGCGCTGGCCCGGCTGCACGCGCCGGTGCTGCCGATCGTGCTGCGCCGGGCCGCCAAGAACGCCGCGCTGATCGAGCAGGTCCGGGCGATGGGCCGCGACCTGGCCTGGGGGATGACCAAGCGGCTCAGCTTCGCCTCCTCCGACGTCGACCCGGCCGTGGTGGCGTACTGCACCGCGATGATCTCGGCCACCCCGGTGGACGTGGTCGCGGACTTCTACCCGACCCTGATGGCCCACGACGGCCGGCTGGGACTGCGCAACCTGCGCCGCTGCCCGGTGCTGGTGATCGGCGCCGACTCCGACGCGATGACCCCGCTGGCGCACTCGCGGGCCATCGCCCGGGAGCTGCCCGAGGCGCGGCTGATCGTCGCGGAGGACTCCGGCCACCTGCTGATGCTCGAACATCCGGACGTGGTGAACGAACCGCTGGTGGAGCTGGTCGGCGCGGTGCTCGCCGGCCGTCCCGCGCTGTCCGGCACCGGTGGCCAGGTCGGCGCCCGATGACCGGGGTGTCGGAAAGCCGGCCGGTGCTGTCGCTGCCCACCGCGGCGGCCACCCGCGCCCTCGGCCAGCGGCTGGCGGGACTGCTGCGTCCGGGTGACCTGCTGGTGCTGGCCGGCCCGCTGGGTGCCGGCAAGACCGCGCTGGCACAGGGCATCGGCGCCGGGCTGGCGGTGCCCGGCCGGGTGGTGTCGCCGACGTTCGTGATCGCCCGGGTGCACCGGGGCGGCCGCATCCCGCTGGTGCACGTCGACGCCTACCGGCTGGGGTCGCTGGCCGAGGTGGACGACCTCGACCTGGACGTGGACCTGGCCGACTCGGTGACGGTGGTCGAGTGGGGCGGCGGGCTGGTCGAGCAGCTGACCGAGGCCCGGCTGCGGATCGAGATCGACCGGCTGCCGGACTCCGACGAGCGGCAGGCCCGGCTGGTGGCCGAGGGCGGCGACTGGGCCGACCGGCTGGCCGCGCTGTCGACGGCCTGAGCCGGTTACTGGGCGGCCAGGAAAGCCAGCAGCCTGGCGTGCGCGTCGGCCAGCGCGCTGAGGTTGCCGGCCCGGCTGCCGCCCAGGGTGAAGGCGGCGACGGTCGCGCTGTAGATCGGCACCCATCGGGCCGACCTGGTGGCCGGCATCGGGATAGCGCAGCGCGGTCACCGGATAACCGAAGTGGTGGCTGGTCAACCGATCGGCGATGGCCCGCTGGTAGGCGCAGGACACCCACTCCTGGTCCTGCTCGCCACATACGGTCAGGATCGGTCCCCGAATCCGCTCCACCGGGATGATCGCGCGCGCATCGGCAGGTGCCGGGTTGTCGAAGTCGGCGTAACCGGCGGCCGGAATCGGCTTGCCGCCCTGCGTCCAGGCGGCGGCACCGGTGTAGGGATAGCCGGGGTTGACCACCGAACTGGGTACCCCGGCGATGACGCCCTGCACCAGGTTCGGGTAGCGGGTGCCGAGCAGCAGCGCTGCCTCGCTGCCGCGCGACACCCCGAACACCAGGACGTGCCTCGGGTCCACGCCCGGCTGCCGCCGCAACAACGCCAGCGCCTTGGTGAAGTACTCCAGCGGGATGTCGGCAAGCGTCGGTGGCAGGCCGGGCTCCTTGAAGTAGGCCAGCGACAGCGCCGGGTAGCCGTGTGCGGCCAACAGCTCGGCGGGAAAGCCCATCGACATGCCGCCCTCGGAACCGCCGAGCAGCAGCACGGCCGGGCGCCGGGCAACACCCGGCGCGGGTGAGAACAGCTCGCCGTACACGCCGTCGGCGGCCGGGCGCAGCTGCCGGCTGGTGATCCCTGCCTCGACCGGGGACTGCCGGTGGGTGCTGGTGGCCGCGACCTGCCGGCCGGCGACGCCGGCCACCAGGCTGACGTCGTAGCCGGTGGTGGGCTGTTGGAAGTAGACCGCCTTGGTCGGGCCGGTCGGCAGCATGGACTCGAACAACCCCATCGGGTTCACCCCGGTGTAGCTGCCGGCGATCGGGACCTGGCCCAGGGACACCGTGCCGGCGGCGCCGGCCACGAACTGCGCCGAGGACGTCCAGGTCGTGCCGTCCCGGTCGGTCGCGCTAGCGGTCACCGTGGTGCGGGCACCGGCGGGCAGGCCACGCAGCGAGACCGTGACCGGGAGGTCGAGCAGTTCCGAGCGCGCCGACACGGTCATCGTGACCCGGCCTGGCGCGACCGGTCCGGACGCGCTCGGCGAGTGACGGCAACCGGTCACCGTGCTCGCCAGCAGTGCCAGGCAGCAGAGCAGCGCGAGCCGGGAAATCGCCCCAGGACCGCGCATGCCCTGGATGGTCGCATGCCGCCCTGTGGCCAGGACCCAGCGTCTGCCGAGCGGAGGCCTCGGTGAGCGCTGGCTAGGCTGGCACCGTGCTGGCTCTGGTTCTGGACACCTCGTCCGCGGCGGTGACGGCGGGGGTGGCGGACTTCTCCGGTTCCTCGACACCCGCCGTGCTGGCCGAGCGGGTCACGGTGGACGCCCGCGCCCATGCCGAGCTGCTCGCGCCCTCGGTGCGGGACTGCCTGGCCACCGTCGGCGTCCGGCTGGACCAGCTGTCGGCGGTGGTGGCCGGCCTCGGTCCGGGGCCGTACACCGGGCTGCGGGTCGGGTTGATGACCGCCGCGGCGCTCGCCGACGCCACCGGCCTGCCGAGCTACGGGGTGTGCTCGCTGGACGCCGTCGCTGCCGGGCTGGCCGATCAGGACGAGTTGCTGGTGGCCGGCGACGCCCGCCGCAAGGAGGTCTACTGGGCGCGCTACCGGCATGGCGCGCGGCTGGCCGAGCCGGCGGTGGGCAAGCCCGCCGACCTGGTGGCCGAGCTGACCGGCCGGATGGCCGGCGCCGGTGCCCGGCTGTACGCCGGCGTCCTGGGCCTGCCGCTGCTGGACGCCGACTACCCGACCGCGGCGGGACTGGCGGCCTGCGCCGCCGACCGGGTGCGCGACCGGGCGCCGGGTGAGGTACTGGTGCCGCTGTACCTGCGCCGGCCGGACGCGGTGGAGCCGGGCGCCCGCAAGCCGGTGACCGCATGACTGATCCCAAAGTTGAGGATCGCGCGGTCCGGCTGCGGCCGATGCGCAGCGCCGACCTGGACGTGCTGATGCCCTACGAGCACGCAGATGTTCGGCCCGGAGGCGTGGTCGCGGCAGGGCTACCTGGACGAGCTGGCCGACACCGTGCTGCGCTACTACATCGTCGCGGAGGGCACCCCCGAGAGCGCGGCTGAGAGCCCGCCGGCGGCACCCGGCTGCTCGGTACCGGCGGCCTGCTGACCATCGGTGAGACCGCCCAGATCCTCACCGTCGGGGTGCTGCCGCCGGCCCGGCGGCGGGGGATCGGCCGGTTGCTGGTCCGGGAGCTGGTTGCCGAGGCCCGCCGGCGCGGGGCCGGCGAGGTGCTGCTGGAGGTTCGCGAGGACAACGAAGCGGCCCAGCGGCTCTACGCCGGCGAGGGCTTCGAGGTGCTCGGCCGGCGGCGCGGCTACTACGAGCAGGGTCTGGTCGACGCGGTGACCATGCGGTTGCAGGTGCAGCCGGCCGGAGGAGGTCGACGATGAGCGGCAGCCAGCCCTTGGTGCTCGGCATCGAGACCTCCTGCGACGAGACCGGCGTCGGCATCGTCCGGGGCACCGAGCTGCTGGCCGACGCGGTCGCCTCCAGCGTGGAGCAGCACGCCCGGTTCGGCGGGGTGGTGCCCGAGGTGGCCAGCCGCGCGCACCTGCAGGCGATGGTGCCGACGGTGCACCGGGCCTGCGCCGAGGCCGGCGTGGCGCTCACCGACATCGACGCCATCGCCGTCACCGCCGGTCCGGGACTGGCCGGCGCGCTGCTGGTCGGGGTGGCCGCCGCCAAGGCGTACGCCCTGGCCCTGGACAAGCCGCTGTACGCGGTGAACCACCTGTCCGCGCACGTCGCGGTGGACCTGCTCGACAACGGCCCGCTGGATCAGGCCTGCGTCGCGCTGCTGGTCTCCGGTGGCCACTCCTCGATCCTGCAGGTGCCCCGGGTGGGCGGGCAGGAGCTGACCGAACTCGGTGCCACCCTGGACGACGCGGCCGGCGAGGCGTTCGACAAGGTCGCCCGGCTGCTCGGGCTGGGCTTTCCCGGCGGTCCGCTGATCGACAGGGCCGCTCGGGACGGCGACCCGGACGCGATCGCCTTCCCGCGCGGCCTGACCGGCCCGCACGACGATCCGCTGGCGTTCTCCTTCTCCGGGCTCAAGACCGCGGTGGCCCGCTGGGTGGAGGCCCGGCAGCGGGCCGGTGAGCCGGTGCCGGTGGCGGACGTGGCGGCCAGCTTCCAGGAGGCGGTGGTGGACGTGCTGAGTGCCAAGGCGGTGCGGGCGGCCACCGAGCGCCGGCATCGAGCACCTGCTGCTCGGCGGCGGGGTGGCGGCCAACTCGCGGCTGCGCGAGCTCACCGCGCAGCGCTGCGAGCGGGCCGGCCTGCGGCTGCGGGTGCCCCGGCCGAAGCTGTGCACCGACAACGGCGCGATGGTGGCCGCGCTCGGCGCCCAGCTGGTGGCCGCCGGCGCCGAACCCAGCCGGCTCGAGGTGGCGGCCGACTCCTCGATGCCGATCGTGGACGTACTGCTGTGAACGGCCCCCATGACGGCGACGGCGCTGTCACCATGTGGGAGGTCCGGGCCGCCGACGGGCAGCTCGAGCCGTTGCTGGCCTGGGTGCTGCCCAGGCTCGCCGGGCAGGCCCAGGTCTACCGCAGCGCGGCCGGCGAGCCGCGCGTGGTGGTGCTGGATCCGACCGGTGAGGTGACCGGCCGGCTGTCCGACATTCCGGATACCCTGATCGCCCGGCCGCCGCACGCGTGGCAGTTCCAGGCGGTGGGCAACGGCTGAGCCTGCTCACTGCATCTAGCTAGCAGCAGCTGGCTATGCGTCTAGGCAGTGAGGGGGCTGGGATGGACTCCGACGAGCGCTATACGGCGTTCGTCCGCGAGCACACCCAGGCGCTGCTCAAGACCGCCTACCTGCTGACCCGCAACGGCGGCGAGGCGGAGGAGCTGGTGCAGGACACCCTGGTCTGGCTCTACCCGCGCTGGCAGCAGGTGGAGTTCGCCGAGCACCAGCTGGCCTACGTCCGCAAGGCGGTGGTGAACCGCTACCTGGCCGGCCGGCGCCGGCTGTCGGCCACCGAGGTGTTCTTCGACCCGAGCTGGGACCGGGCGGCGGACCGTCCGGTCACCCGGGACCGGACGGCCGAGGTGGACGAGCGGATCGCGTTGTGGGCCCAGCTCGGCGAGCTGTCCGAGCGGCAGCGGGCGGCGCTGGTGCTGCGGTTCTTCCACGACCTGCCCGACGACGAGGTGGCCGAGGTGCTGGAGTGCCGGGTGGGCACCGTCCGCAGCCTGATCAGCCGGGGGCTGAGCGTGCTGCGCGGGGTGGCCGACTTCGCCGACGACGCGGTCAGCGCCCGCTACCTGAGGAATGTGACATGAGGCCGATCGCAGGAGGCCGGGGCCGATGACTGCCAGGACGTTGACCGACGAGCTGCGCTCGACGCTGCTGTTCCACGCGCTGGAGGCACCCGAGCCGAACGCCCTGGTGGACCGGATCCTCAACGACACGGTCGGTGCGGCCACGGTGCTCGGCGGCGACCCGCTGCCGTCGGTGAGCACCGGCCCCGCGCGTGGCGGGCGGCGGGTGTCGACCCAGCAGCTGGTGGCCGCCGGCGTGGTGGCGCTGCTGCTGCTGACGGTCGCGGGCATCAACTCCTTCCGCACCCGCAACGGCACCAAGGACGCCGAGCGCACCGGCAACCGGGCGGCCGGGGCGGCGCTCAGCGCGCCGTCGGCGACCCGGCAGAGCCCGGCCGGCGGCGCGATGCTGGTGCCGGGCACCGGCTCCGACCAGGCCGGCGCCAAGGCCGCCCCGCCGCTGGTACCGGCCTATGCCGGCAAGGCGCTCAACTGCGCCAGCATCCGCGGCAGCCGGCTGGTCACCGGCCAGTGGGACGACTACGTCTCCTCCACCGGCGAGCTGTTCTACGTCTTCGAGTTCCTGTGCGTGGGGCTGAACGGGGAGCGCTCGGCCAGCGAGCTGCAGGTCTTCGAGCAGGTCGACGGCACCCTGAAGTACCAGCGGACGCTGCTCGCACCGGCCGCCGAGGAGTACCTGGACTTCATGACCGCGGGGGCCAACTCGGCGCGCATCCAGGCCTACGCGCACGGCCCGGCACCCGCCTGGCCGGCCGGCGCGGTGGTGTCCACCACCTGGGACCTGTCGCTGGCCGACCCGGGCGACGGGTACAGCTTCACCGTCGCCGACCCGTGCGGGCGCACCGACCTGGACAAGACCGACGACTCGGCGCAGGACCTGGCCGTGACCGCGACGCTCAGCGTGGTGCCCGACGCCCCGGCGCCGGCCTGGCGGCTGACGGTCCGCAACGCCGGCACCCGGGCCTGCGGCCTGCAGGGGTTCCCGGTGGTGCGGGCGCAGCTCGGCGGCAACACGCTGGCCACCGCGCTGCCCACCCTGAGCGGGCCGGTCGGCGGGGTCACCAAGCAGACGGTGCCGCCGATCCTGGTGCTGCCGGCCGGGCGCACCGCCACCGCGCTCATCGAGCAGAGCGCCGCGGCGGCCGGTACCTGCCAGGCGGCGGACCAGCTCAGCGTCACGCTGCCCAACGGGGTGGTCCTGAACCCGCTGCCGGCCCGGGTGTCGGCCTGCGGGCTGATCGTGCACCCGCTGGTCGAGAACCCCAGCGGCTCGGACTGACCCGCGGCCCGGGCAGCTGCCGGCCGGCAACGGCTACCGGGCCAGCGGCTCGGCCAGGATCGCCAGCCGCTGCTCGGCCAGCCGGGCCAGCAGCACGGTGATCGCGTGCGGTCCGGTGGGCTTGAGCTCGCGGCGCAGCGCCGCCGGGTCGACGTCCACGCCGCGCTTCTTGATCTCGACGATGCCGACCTGCCGGCGGGCCAGCTCGTCCCGCAGCCGCTTGACCGAGTACGGCACCACGTCGAGCACCCGAAACCCTCTGGCCAGCCCGCCCAGCCCGCCCAGCCCGCCCAGCCCGCCCGCCGGGGCGCCGGCCACCGCGTCGGCGGACAGGTAGGCCAGCTGTTCGGCGATCCGGCGTCCGCCGGGCAGCAGCGCGGCCAGCTGCTGCACCAGGCCGGCCCGGATCACCGCCCCGTCCGGCTCGTAGAGGTAGCCGCCGACCGGCCCGACGCGCGGCTCGGCGGGGTCGGCGTCGGTCAGCTGCCGTCCGGCCGGCAGCACGGTGGCCCGGCGCCGGACCTCGCCCTGCCGGAAGCCGGCCGACCAGAGCACCGCCTCCTTCACCCCACCGCGATAGGACACCCATTCGGCCTCGCAGCCGTCCGGGACCAGGTCGTGCGCGATGCCCGGCCCGAGCTTGGCCGCCGCGTACCGGACCCCGGTGAGCAGCTGCAGGACGAACTCGAAGGCGGGGGAGTAGGCCGCCGGGTCGAAGGTCCGGCCACGCGCGGTGCGCCGGGCCGGGTCGCAGAACACCGCCTCGGCCGAGCGCCAGCCGGCCTGCTCGGCGCTCCCGATGCTGACCCGCACTCCCCGGCCGGCGGTGTTTGCCGCCGCGATCGCCGCGGTGTCCGGGTCCCGCTCGACCGCCTCGACCCGCAGGCCGGCGCGGGCGAAGGCGAGCGCGTCGGAGCCGATGCCGCAGCACAGGTCCAGCACCGAGGCGAGTCCGGCCGCCGCGAACCGGGACGCCCGGTGGTCGGCGACCTCGAGCCGGGTGGCCTGTTCCAGGCCGTCGGCGGTGAACAGCAGGGTGTCGGCCAGCGCACCGAGCTTGGGCCGGGCGGCGGCCCGCAGGCCGGCCTGGGTCAGGGCCACGGTGGCCAGTTCCGGCGTCAGCAGCCGGCGCACCGCGGCGGCCCGCCGTACCGGGTCGGTCTCGGTGACCGAGCCCGCCAGCGCGATGGCGCGTTCCAGCTCGGCCCGGCCGGCCGGGCTGGACAGGTCTGCGGGCACCGGCCCAGTCTGTCCTACCGGCGTGTCTTCGGCCGTGTCCCATCTCGCCTGCAACGCATCCTGGGTGCACCGTGTCAGTAGGGGCAGAGGAAAGCGAGCATCCGATGGCCGAGACCGGCGAGTTCTCCGCGTTCGTGCGGGCGCACAGCACGGTGCTGCTGCGCTCGGCCTTCCTGCTGACCGGTGACCGGGCCTCGGCCGAGGATCTGGTGCAGGACACCTTCCTGCGGCTGTTCCCGCAGTGGTCGCGGGTGATGGCCGCCGACGTGCCGCTGGCCTACGTCCGGCGCTCGCTGACGAACAACTTCCTCAACAGCCGCCGCCGGGCCGGGCGCGAGGTACTGGTCGCCGACCCGCCCGAGCGCGGATTCGACCCGGACCTGGCCGGCCCGCTCAGTGACCGGGAACTGGTGCGCGGGCTGCTCGCGAGCCTGCCCGCCAAGCAGCGCGCGGTACTGGTACTGCGCTTCTACTCGGGCCTGTCCGACGCCGAGATCGCCGCCGACCTCGGCTGCCGGGAGGGCACGGTGCGCAGCATCGTCAGCCGGAGCCTGGCCATGCTGCGTACCGAGACCGAGCACCGAACCCGCCCGCGAGACATCTCGCCGACGAACGGGAACCTGCGATGAGCACCGAACGCGACCCTGCCGCCCTGCTTCGCGACGGGATGACGGCCGAGGCCCGCACCGTCACGGCCGGCCCCGCCTTCACCGAGCGGATCATCAGCGCTGCCGACACCCAGCCCCGCCGGGCCGGCTGGCAGGGCTGGGTGCTGCCGGCCGCCGCCGCCGCGCTGGTGGCGATCCTGGTGGCGGCGGCCCTGATCGGCACCTCGCTGATCCGCGCGGACCGCCAGCCACCGGCCGGGCAGACCAGCCCGCCACTGGCGACCAGCATCGCACCGACGCCGGGCGCGACCAGCCCGGCACCGAGTTCCGGTGCCACGTCCGGCCCCTCCAGCAGTTCCAGTGCCAGCCGGACCAGAACGGCTCCGGTGCCGCGGGCCCGACCGGCGGCCCGGTGCCGGCCGGTTTCCGCGCGGTCGACCTGACCTGGATCAGCAACTCCGTCGGCTGGGCGCTGGGCACCGCGCCGTGCGGGCAACCGCCGTGCACCTCGATCGTGCGCACCACCGACGGCGGCAGGAGCTGGATCGGCATCCCCGCGCCCAAGGCCCGGCTGCTGCAGACCGACAGCTGCCCGAGCGCCTGTGACCAGGTCAGCGGCCTGCGCTTCGCCAATGCCCAGGTCGGCTACGCCTTCGGTCCCAACTCGCTCTTCCTGACCACCGACGGCGGCGCCAGCTGGCAGCGGCAGCCGGGCGGCTCGGCGTACTCGCTGGAGATCGTCGACGGTTCGGCGCTGCGGGTGACCGGCCAGCAGCCCGGCTGCGCGCCCGGCTGCACCTTCGCGGTGCAGCGGGCCGCGCTCGGCAGCGCGGACTGGCAGAACCTTCCGCTGCCGGCCGGCGGCCAGATGGCCGGTGCGCAGCTGGCCGCCAGCGGCCGGACGGTGGTGCTGGCCACCTTCGGCCACGTCGCCGGCGGGGCCGAGAACGCCACCTCGGTGCTGTTCACCTCCACCGACGGCGGCGCCGGCTGGCGCAAGGTCGGCGAGCCCTGCCCGCAGGGTTCCGGTGCCAGCGCCGAGGTGGACACCCTCGCGGTCACCGTCGCCCCGGACCGCTCGATCACCGGCCTGTGCCGGCCGCGGGCCGGCGGCGGTGGGCAGTTCACCGTCACCTCCACCGACGGCGGCGCGCACTTCACCGCCGCGCCGGCCAGCCTGGGTGCGGCCAACGGCACGGTGCTCGGGGCGGCCTCGTCCAAGATCCTGCTGGTGAGCCTGGACCAGCTCTACCGCAGCACCGACGGCGGGGCGCACTGGCAGCGCACCGACGCCGGCGGCCACGGCCCGGCGTCGGTCAACTTCATCGGCTTCGAGAGCTCCTCGGTGGGCCGGGTGCTGGGCCTGGACTCCGACGGCACGGTGGGCTCGGCCACCGTCTGGACGACCACCGACGCCGGTGCCAGCTGGACGTCCAGCAACTTCCGCTGAGCCGGCGGGGCGGTGGGCGGCTGCCCGTCGTGCTGAGTCCGGGCCCCGGTGTTGAGCGCTGGCACTCTCAGAGCTAGAGTGCTAGTCAAGGCATGGCTGACCCCCGCGACGGCAGCCCGCGCCGACCACACACCGAACCTGACATTCCATATTGGCAAGACCCCAGGAGGGGAGCTGAGCGTGACCGCCACCAAGGTCAACATCAAGCCGCTGGAGGACCGCATCGTGGTCCAGGCGCTGGAAGCCGAGACCACCACCGCGTCCGGCATCGTCATTCCCGACACCGCCAAGGAGAAGCCGCAGGAGGGCACCGTCCTCGCCGTCGGCCCGGGCCGCGTCGACGACAAGGGCAACCGCATCCCGATCGACGTCGCCGAGGGCGATGTCGTGCTGTACTCCAAGTACGGCGGCACCGAGGTGCGCTACGCCGGCCAGGAGTACCTGGTGCTCTCGGCGCGCGACGTGCTCGCCGTCATCCAGAAGTAGTCGTTCCTTCACCGTTCGAGATGCCCCGGAGCGCGCTGCGCCCCGGGGCGTTCTCGGCTTGCAGATAGAGAGGAACCATTCATGGCGAAGCTCCTCAGCTTCAACGAGGACGCCCGACGCGCGCTCGAGCGTGGCGTCAACAAGCTGGCCGACACGGTCAAGGTCACGCTCGGCCCGCGCGGTCGCAACGTGGTGCTCGACAAGTCCTACGGCGCCCCGCTGATCACCAACGACGGTGTCACGATCGCCCGCGAGATCGAGCTGACCGACCCGTTCGAGAACCTCGGCGCGCAGCTGGTGAAGTCGGTGGCCACCAAGACCAACGACGTCGCCGGCGACGGCACCACCACGGCCACCGTGCTGGCCCAGGCGCTGGTCAACACCGGCCTGCGCAACATCGCCGCCGGGGCCAACCCGACCGGACTCAAGCGTGGCATCGACGCGGCCGTGGACGCGGTCTGCGCGGCGCTGGACGCGGCGGCCACCCCGGTCGAGGGCGAGAAGAGCATCTCCGGCGTCGCGACCATCTCAGCCCAGGACGCCCTGATCGGCGGCCTGATCGGCGAGGCGATGACCAAGGTCGGCAAGGACGGCGTGATCACCGTCGAGGAGTCCAACACCCTGGCGACCGAGCTCGAGTTCACCGAGGGCATGCAGTTCGACAAGGGCTACATCTCGCCCTACTTCGTGACCGACCCGGAGGGCCTGTCGGCCACCCTGGACGACCCGTACCTGCTGATCACCACCCAGAAGATCTCCTCGATCGCCGACCTGCTGCCGGTGCTGGAGAAGGTCATCGGGGCCAACAAGCCGCTGGTGATCGTGGCCGAGGATGTCGACGGCGAGGCACTGTCCACCCTGGTGGTCAACGCCATCCGCAAGACCTTCTCGGTGGTCGCGGTCAAGGCGCCGTTCTTCGGCGACCGCCGCAAGGCCTTCCTGCAGGACCTGGCGATCGTCACCGGCGCCCAGGTCATCTCGCCCGAGGTCGGCCTCAAGCTCGACCAGATCGGCCTGGAGGACCTCGGCACGGCCGGGCGGGTGGTGGCCACCAAGGACCTGACCACCATCACCCACGGGGCCGGCGGCCAGGCCGACATCGACGCCCGGATCGCCCAGATCCGCGGCGAGATCGACAACACCGACTCCGACTGGGACCGGGAGAAGCTGCAGGAGCGGCTGGCCAAGCTGGCCGGCGGCGTCGGCGTGATCAAGGTGGGTGCCTCCACCGAGGTCGAGCTCAAGGAGAAGAAGCACCGGATCGAGGACGCCATCGCCGCGACCCGGGCCGCGGTGGAGCAGGGCATCATCGCCGGCGGCGGTGCCGCACTGGTGCACGCGCTGCCGGCGCTGGACAAGCTGGACCTGTCCGGCGACGAGGCCACCGGCGTTTCCATCGTGCGGGAGGCCCTCGTCGAGCCGCTGCGCTGGATCGCCGCCAACGCCGGCCTTGAGGGCTACGTGGTGGTCAGCAAGGTGCGGGAGCTGGAGCCGAACTTCGGCCTCAACGCCGCGACCGGCGAGTACGAGAACCTGCTCGAGGCGGGCGTGGTGGACCCGGTCAAGGTCACCAAGGCGGCGCTGGCCAACGCGGCCTCGGTCGCCGGGCTGGTGCTGTCCACCGAGTCCGCGATCGTGGAGAAGCCGGCCGAGCCGGAGCCGCAGGCGCACTCGCACGGCGGTCACTCGCACAGTCACTGACCGCCGGTCTCCGGCCGGACCCCGCGGGGTCGGGCCGCGAGCTATCGGTCAAAGGAAACTCCCCGCTCGCATCGTCCGCTATGCGAGCGGGGAGTTCGCCTTGTCCGGGCCGCTGCTGCCGATCAGCTGCCCGCCGGGGCCCGCACCGCGGTCAGGCGGCGCGCACCCTCGTCTGGGAGGGCACGCACCGGACCGGCCGGGCGTGCCTGCCCGCCGGCGGACCTGTGTCCGCCGAGACGGTCCTACTTTCAGCTGGCCCGCGCCCGGATCAGCTGGGCGCGCTCCTCGGTGGACTTGCCACCCCAGACGCCGTACGGCTCCCTGGTGCGCAGTGCCCAGCTCAGGCAGGCCTGGGTCACCGGGCACGACGCGCAGACCTGCTTGGCGGCCCGTTCCCGGCGTACCCGGGAAGGGCCGCGCTCGTTCTCAGGGTGGAAGAAGGTCGACGAGTCCAACCCCCGGCAAGCTCCTCGCATCTGCCATTCCCAGTCTTCCGACCGCGGCGCTGGCAAGCGGGACACATCCGCCATCGTTACCTCCCGAGCGAACTAGCACCGGCAAACATGTGTCAAGTGCTTCGTCCAACGAACGGCACGGCAGAAGGTAACGCACAGTAGGCAACTGAGTACGAAAATGCTTTTTGGCCCGGTTGTCAGCCGCTGGATGTGTTGTCACAGGTACTGAGGTACGCGCCGATTAGGCACACTCAGGGCCGATAACTACGGGCCTCCAGTGGCCTGAAAGCCAGCTGGATCGGGCAGCGGTGGGCGGCGTCAGCCGTTCGGCGAGGGAACGGGCGCCGGCGCGTGGTGTGGGAAGCGGGGTCAGCCGCGGTGGGCCAGCGCGTCGGTGAACCCGCGCGCGTAGTCCCAGCTGACGTAGGCCTCGGGAAGCGGCTCGGCGGCCGGCTCGTGCACGCCGGTCCGGCCGCTGCCGAGCAGGCTGCGCAGGTTGGCCGCCATCAGCGCCCAGGAGAAGTAGTGCTGCTCGCCGCAGTCGGCGCAATCGACCACGATGCCGTGGATGTCGTGCGGGCTGAGCGCGGCCTCGAACTCCAGCAGCTCGGCGAGGTCCGCGGCGATCTCCTGCAGATCGGAGTCGGTCAGCGGCTCGACCGGGTCCAGATCGTCGAGCAGGTTCGACGGGTCGTTGGGGTCTCCCAGGAACGGATCCAGCGGTCCGCTGTGCGGATCGGAGAACGAGTCGCGAGAGGTCACCCGTCAACGGTAACGCCCGTTGGCCACTCCGTTCCAATCGTTGGCGATTTCTTCTGCTGGTTTTTTTGCCGGTGTTCGCCCGGAAACCGCCGGACCGGCTGCCACCGCCCAGGGGCAACGGGCCGGTCCGGCGGCGACAGGGCGGACCTGTCAGAGGTCGGCGATCGCGGCCAGCGGCGGCGTCCGGGCGGCCCGGACCGCGGGCCACAGGGCGGCCAGCACCCCGACCAACCCGGCCAGCACCAGCATCAGCACCGCCTGGCTGACCGGTACCGACAGCTGGTCCAGGCCCTGATCGCGCAGGGTCCGGACGAACAGGCTGCCGAAGACCAGGCCCATGGCCAGCCCCACCAGGGCGCCGAACACCGCGATCAGCATCGACTCCAGGTAGATGGTGCGGCGCAGCTGCGGACGCAGCACCCCGACCGCGCGCAGCATGCCGATCTCGCGCCGGCGTTCGACCACCGACAGGGCGAGGGTGTTGATGATGCCGAGCACCGCGATCACGATGGCCAGCGCCAGCAGCCCGTAGAGCACCGCCAGCAGCGCGTTGATCTGGCTGGCCTGGGTGCCCTTGAACTCCTCGCGGTCCTGCACGGTCACCACCACCAGCGGGTCGGTGGCCTGTTCCAGCCCGGTGCGCAGCGACGCCTGGTCGGCTCCGGGGGCGGCCTTGACCAGCACCACCTCGTCGGTGAGCAGCCGGCTCGGCGTCAGCTGGCGGTAGAGATCGCCGGATGCCAGCCAGTCGCCCAGCAGTTGACTGTCGTCGTAGATGCCGCCGACCGTGGTCGGCACGGTGTTCTGGTCCGCGGTGAGCATGGTGACCGTGCTGCCGACGCCGAGGTGGTTGTCGTCGGCCCAGGTCTGCGACACCAGCAGTTGGCGACCGGTGAGGTCGGCGCTGCCGTGCAGGATCCGGTAGCGCAACACGTCGGCGAGCGGGCCGTCCACGCCGGTGCCGTACTCGGTCTTGCCGCCGATCTTCACCTGGATCGGGTGCAGGGCGACCGCGGCGGCCACCCCGTCGACCTTGGCCGCCGCCGGTGCGGCGGCGACCGGCACCCCGACCGCGTCCGGACCGGTCAGGATGTAGTCGGCCGTGACGCCGTTGTCGACCAGGCCGTTGATGCTCTTCTTGGCCGAGGCGCCGAACACCGCGATGGTGGTCACCAGCATCAGGCCCAGGGTCAGCGCGAAGGCGGTCGCCGCGGTGCGCCGGGGATTGCGCACCGCGTTGGTGCGGGCCAGCCGGCCCACCGTGCCGAACACCGGTCGCAGGCCGGTGCCGAGCACCCCGATCACCGGCTGGGACAGGGCGGGAGCGCCGAGCAGCACGCCCACGATCAGGCCCAGCGCGCCGAGCCCGATCAGCCCCGCAGCACCGCCGCCCGGCTTCGCGAAACCGCCCGCGACCAGGCCGGCCGCGCCGAGCAGGGTGGCCACCAGGCCGAAGGCGGTGCGCAGCCGCAGCGAGCTGCCGGTCGAGGCGAACTCCTCCCGCATCGCGGCCACCGGGGCGACCTTGGCGGCCCGCCGGGCGGGGGAGTACGCGCTGAACAGCGTGACCCCGACCCCGATGATCAGCGCCACCAGCACGGTGCGTGGCCGCAGCTGCAGAGCGCCGGACGGCAGCCCGACGTTGAAGCTGTTGAGCAGCGCCCGCAGCCCGTACGCCAGGCCGACGCCGCCGGCGATGCCGAGGACGCTGCCGGTCAGGCCCACCAGGGCGGCCTCCAGCAGCACCGAGCGGCTCACCTGGCGCCGGCTGGCACCGATCGCGCGCAGCAGCGCCAGCTCGCGCACCCGCTGCGCCACCAGCATCGCGAAGGTGTTGTAGATGATGAACGTGCCGACCAGCAGCGCGATCGCGCCGAAGGCGAGCAGGAAGTAGTTGATGAACTTCAGGGCGTTGTTGATCTGCTCCTTGGCATCGTGGCGGACCTGCACCCCGGTCTTGGCCTCCAGCCCCGGCAGGGCCTGGGCGACCCGGTCGCGCAGTTCGGTCTGGGAGACGCCGTTGCCCGCCACGTCGATGTAGCCGACGTGCTGGCCGTCGGTGAACAGCTGCAGCGCCTGGTCCTGGGCGAACAGCGCGCCGATGTAGCCACCGGTCTCGGTCTTGGTGGCGTAGATGCCGGTCAGGGTGACGTCCTGCATGCCCTTGCTGGGCACCAGTACCCGGGTGTGCGAGCCGACGGTCAGCTTGCCCAGGCGGGCGGCGCCGGGGTTGAGCGCGATCTCGCCGGCACGGGTCGGCGGCCCACCGGAGGTGAAGTCGTACTGGTCGCCGATCTGCTGCTCGGGCGGCAGGTAGGACAGCCCCAGGCTGGGCGCCCCACCGCCCTTGACGGCCTTGCCGTCGGAGCCGAGCAGCACGATCTGGCCGGTGATGCCGGGCTCCACCTTGGTGACGCCGGGCACCGCCCGCAGGGTGTCCAGGGTGGCGAGCGGGACGCCGCTGCTGTTGTCGTCGCGGGCCGCCACCCGGACGTCCACGCCGACCGCGGTGTCGTCGAAGATGCCGTTGAAGGTGCGCTGCAGGGTGTCGGTGAACACGAAGGAGCCCGCCACGAAGGCGGTGCCGAGCACCACCGAGAGCACCGTGAGCACCAGCCGGACCTTGTGCGCGGCCAGGTTGCGCAGCGAGACCTTGCGCATGGTGGCGGCCGAGCTGGTCGGCGGGACGGGCGGCCGGGCGTCGCCGGGCCGGGTCAGGGTCGCGGTCGAGCTGCTCATCTCAGGCCTGCTCGAGGTTCTTCATGCGGTCCAGCACCGTGTCGGCGGTGGGGGCGCGCATCTCGTCGACGATCCGGCCGTCGGCCAGGAACACCACCCGGTCGGCGTAGCTGGCCGCCCGCGGGTCGTGGGTCACGATCACCACGGTCTGGCCGAGTTCGGTGACCGAGCTGCGCAGGATGCCCATCACCTCACCGGACGAGCGCGAGTCCAGGTTTCCGGTCGGCTCGTCGCCGAAGATGATGTCCGGCCGGCCGGCCAGCGCCCGGGCGCAGGCCACCCGCTGCTGCTGGCCGCCGGACAGCTCCGAGGGCCGGTGGCCGAGCCGGTCGGCCAGCCCCAGGGTGTCGATCACCGAGGTCAGCCAGGCCTGGTCCTCGGGCGTGCGGCGCCGGCCGGCGATGTCCATCGGCAGGGTGATGTTCTCCAGCGCGGTCAGGGTGGGCACCAGGTTGAAGGCCTGGAACACGAAGCCGATCCGGTCCCGTCGCAGCTGGGTCATCTTCTTGTCCGACAGGCCGGTCAGGTCGGTGTCGCCGATCCGGACCGAGCCGGAGCTGGCGGTGTCCAGGCCCGCCAGGCAGTGCATCAGGGTGGACTTGCCCGAGCCGGACGGGCCCATGATCGCGGTGAACTCGCCGCGCAGGAAGTCCGCCGAGACCGAGTTCAGGGCGCGCACCTGGGTGTCGCCGCTGCCGTAGGTCTTGGTGAGGTCGATCGCCTGGGCGGCAATGCCACGCTGCGCGCCGGTGGCGGAGGGCCCGCTGGCCAGAGGCTGGGCGGGCGGGGTGCTGACGGGCGAGTTCATGTCCTGCCTTCCGAGATCGGCTGGTGGTGCTCAGGTTTGCGAGCTAGACAATTCCGGACTCGCAGTACAGGAGGCAGTGGGGAAAACCCTGATCCGGCCCTGAGGTTTTGCTCACTGCCGAGTGCTGAACCCGGGGTGGGCCCCCAGCCACCCCTAGGATGGGTTATCGGCATCGAGGAGTTCGCGTGACTACCAACCACCCGACAGACCCTGAGACCATCGCAACCTCCGAGCGCGACGAAGCCGGCGACCTCCGTGCCGTTGCCGGGCGCGGCGCCCATCCGGACAACGAGGCGGCCGGCACTGCCGTTCCCGGGTACAGCGTGCCCGATCGGGCCGACGGCGTGCCAGCGAAATTCGCCACCCTGGGCCTGACCTTCGACGACGTGCTGCTGCTGCCCGGTGCCACCGACGTGATCCCCAGCGAGGTGGACACCTCGGTGCGGCTGTCGCGCAACATCAGCCTGCGGGTGCCGCTGGTGTCGGCGGCGATGGACACCGTGACGGAGGCCCGGCTGGCGATCGCGATGGCCCGGCAGGGCGGCATCGGCATCCTGCACCGCAACCTGTCGATCTCCGAGCAGGCCCAGCAGGTGGACCTGGTCAAGCGGTCCGAGGCGGGCATGGTCACCCACCCGGTCACCATCTCGCCGGCGGCCACGCTGGCCGACGTGGACGCCCTGTGCGCCCGGTACCGCATCTCCGGCCTGCCGGTGGTCGACGACGGCGGGCTGCTGGTGGGCATCATCACCAACCGCGACCTGCGGTTCGAGAGCGACTACTCCCGCCAGGTGGCCGAGGTGATGACGCCGATGCCGCTGGTGACCGCGCAGGTCGGCGTGCACAAGGACGTGGCCCTGGGGTTGCTGGCCCGCAACAAGATCGAGAAGCTGCCCCTGGTGGATGCCGCCGGGCGGTTGCAGGGCCTGATCACCGTCAAGGACTTCACCAAGAGCGAGCAGTTCCCGATGGCCACCAAGGACGCCTCCGGACGGCTGCGGGTGGGCGCGGCGGTGGGCTTCTTCGACGACGCCTGGAAGCGGGCGATGAACCTCGTCGAGGCCGGGGTGGACGTGCTGGTGGTCGACACCGCCAACGGACACGCCTCGGGCGTCATCGAGATGATCCAGCGGCTCAAGGGCGAGTCCGCCGCGGCGCACGTCGACATCGTCGGTGGCAACATCGCCACCCGCGCCGGCGCCCAGGCGCTGGTCGACGCCGGCGCCGACGGGGTCAAGGTGGGCGTCGGGCCTGGTTCGATCTGCACCACCCGGGTGGTCGCCGGGGTGGGCGTGCCGCAGGTCAGCGCGATCTACGAGGCCTCGCTGGCCTGCCGGCCGGCGGGCGTGCCGGTGATCGGCGACGGCGGCCTGCAGTACTCCGGTGACATCGCCAAGGCCATCGCCGCCGGGGCGGACACGGTGATGCTCGGTTCGCTGCTGGCCGGCTGCGACGAGTCGCCCGGCGAGCTGGTGTTCATCAACGGCAAGCAGTTCAAGTCCTACCGGGGCATGGGGTCCCTCGGGGCGATGCAGAGCCGGGGCCGGGCCACCTCGTTCTCTAAGGACCGGTACTTCCAGGGCGACGTGACCGACAACGACAAGCTGGTCCCGGAGGGGATCGAGGGCCAGGTGCCCTACCGCGGACCGCTGGCGGCGGTGGCTTACCAGCTGATCGGCGGCCTGCGGCAGTCGATGTTCTACGTGGGCGCGCACACCATCGCCGAGCTGCAGCGCGATGCCCGGTTCGTCCGGATCACCGCTGCCGGCCTGAAGGAGTCGCACCCGCACGACATCCGGATGACGGTCGAGGCGCCGAACTACAGCGGCAACTGAATTACTTTGCTGCTTGGCTGCTAGGACGACGGCGAGCGGTGTCCCTGGCAGAGCTGGTCCATCAGGCTGCCCAGCGGCACGCCGAGTCCGTGGGCTACCCGGTGCCAGGTGTCCAGCGAGCCGCGCGTCGTCCCGTGCTCCAGGTTGATCAGCACTGTTCGGGAGAGGCCGGTCAGCTCCGCGAGCTTGTCGTAGGTGAGTCGCTTCTCGGCCCGTAGCCGGGACAGTTCCAGCCTCAGCGCCTCATGGTTCGGCTCGGGTCGGCGGGGCACCCGCCAAGACTGGCAGTCAACGAACCTTGACCGCAGTACAGGTTCGTTGACTATTATGTTGAGGACCGCACTGCCCATCGGAAGGCCAGCGCTATGCCGCGTCCACACGCCGCCTTCTGCGACCTACCAGCTGGCCGTGACCATGGCTTGTTCTGTGTCTCCCGACCCATCGCCCGTGAAGCCGTCGCCATCAACGAAGCCGGCAAGGCTGTCGACCTCACCGTCGACCTCGCCGTCCGACGCGCAGACCGCGACGGCCACCGACTCGTACGGATCATCGCAGAGCCACCAGCCGTCACCGCACGATCCGTAACACTCCTACCCGCCGGCACCGCCCGCCAACTCGCCGCCGCACTCATCGTCGCCGCCGACCAAGCCGACGAACTGGACCACGACGTATCAGCTCGCCCGTCACCCTGAGGGGCCGTGATGGTTGGCAGTCGATCAACCGCCACGAGTTCTGTTGCTATTTCAAGTGAATCGTCTCGCCAGAGCGATCATCGCCTCCGGGTCACTCTTCGATCTGTGAATCGTCTGAATCCTCATTGGCCCGGTGAACGTCAGGGTGAAACAGAATACTAGTCAAGAAGTCATCGTCATCGTCGCCTGTAATGAGCACCAACTTCTGACGAGCCCAATCGTCGAATACGCTGGACGTATCTTTAGTAATTGCATGCTCGAAGTCCTCAGGCGCCGCGCGACCATCTGCTACGACCTTATCTATGATCCTTCTCAACGATACGCGATCAGCCCGTGCCTTGACGTCTCCCGCAACAGGAACACGTCGAGCTGGAGCCTGTCCTATTGCCCGACGCACCTCGCGCCTCAGCGCGTTAATTGTGTCGATCACTTGAACGTTGCTCTCCGCCACAGGGTCGGAACTGCTTTGTATCGCGGCGAAGCCAGCTCCCTCGGAAAGGGGATTCGACACCTCAGATGGCCTAGATACTGCAAAATGTGCGTACTCTTTGAGCTGCTTTTGGGCTAGCTCAAGACTGTCGGGATCTGTGATGTCGTACCGGACGATCCGCATATCCTTTACATCAAAGGGAATTTTCTCGGAAGCCTGTTCAATGTGAACTGTCGGCTTTCTATAGCCATGAGCGATTGCTAACTCGTAAAACACGTTCGGGTTGTGTCCCGACAGGTCAGCAACTATCAAGTCCGCCTTCAAGATGCTTGCGATCATACTTGGGCTGATCGAGCCTGGGTTTTGGTCGTCGTCCGCGCGACTCACCCGGTATTCCTCAGACAGTGCCTTTTTTATGAGGTGTCTCAGCACCTTGTCCGCGGCCTTGCGTTCGGCTGTATCGGTTCCACCAATCTGCGAAAGGACGAAACAGGTTGGCTTGCTGGGATCGGCGGTCTCGGGAGATGTCACGGCTTCGCTCTCATTTCGCTTATCGTTCCGCACAAGTGTCAGAATGTTAGCAGGGTCTTTTAGGACTAACGAGGTTACCGAGGCAGGAGCATGAGTCAGCCCGGTCCTATTCCAGTCAAGGGCGCGCCGCGGGCGGGATCAGTGGACGATGGGCGAGGCTGATGCCTTGATAGAGCGGGCCGAAGACGTCCCGTCGTTCGGGCCATAGGTCCACCGCCCTGCCCGAACTCCAGAAATGCATCGTGACTCGCCTCAGATTGACCGGACTCGCGAGTGGAGCGGGATTGTTGAGAAGGAAGTCGGCAAGAGCTTCTTCCGATGGGAACGTAGTTCCTCGGTTATCGGGTGCTCCGACACTGATAAGCAGCCAGTCGTTTCCGGGCTTGTCTTTCTGTATGACGCGCTGCCAGAGGCTTTCCCATTCTGTGGCAGATTGATGTGAGGTTGTATACGCTAGGCCAACTTCGAAGCCGGCATAGCTGAACAGCATTGTGTCTGGCACCGAATTCATCATCGGGATGCAGTAGAAGGCAGCACCGTGCCCGGTCCGGATGAGAGGCAACTCGGGTGCGCGGTCGGGAAGATTTCCCGACGCTATCCATAATTGCTCAGGGGTCGGACGGTATTCGGCAAGCGACTCGACGAGCGTTTGCGCTGCCTCCGTCTCTGGCCGCGCAAAAGGCAGTCCTTGGGATGCGTCATCATCGTTGAACCACATGTAGACGACTTGGCCCGCAACTGCTGCGAAATGCTCAGGTCCCGTCATGCCAATTCGCTGGCGGATCGCCCGAAAGAGACCATGAGCCCGTTGACGCATTGGAATAGCAAAGCGTGTGCACTCTATACCCAGCACGCCATCCTGTGTTTCTACGATCACGTCAGGGGGGTCGCCGCCCTGTTGGACGTTCCAAAACGGGTGAGCGCCAAGGCCGAGGACGTGATCGGAACGGAACCGCTGGACGTGAAGCCACTCCAAATCAAAGGCGGATATCGGTTCCGTCGTGCGCAACCAGGCAGTCGGCCACTCGTACCCTATCGCGATCATTTGGACGGAGTTGTCTGTGACAGAATGACCCACGACCGCCATATGCGACGGACTACCCCAGGGCAAAACTGCGGCCTGGATTGCGGTGCACGTCATGCCTTCTGTCAGATGGACGGGAAGCATCTGGATGAAGCCACCGGCGGTCGCTCCGCTGTCTTCAGTCATCGCCCCAACTTACCTACACCTGAGGTCGTATCAAGGACTAGCG
>CAWCNK010000003.1:0-413127 GCA_963796905.1 uncultured Actinomycetota bacterium
ACCCAGCCTGAGGCTGACAACGGCACCCGCATCCAGCAGGCGAGGGTGCCGTTGTCGTAGGCAGGAGTGCATGCCTACCGCCGGTTCCGGCGCTAGGTCCCGCGCCCACCCATCTCGGTGAAATGTCGATCGCTGAGACGCGACGGTCGTTGCTCCCTACAATCCGACCATACGTGGCGGAAGGGACTGTAGTGGCGCGACGGCGGTCATTCGTTTCCAGCATGGCTCAGATACAACGGGAAGCCTCGCGGGCCCATGCCGCGCAGACCCGTGCTCAGGCGCAGGCTGAGGCAGCCCGAGCGCGGGCCCGTTCGGCGCAACTCAAGGAGGCTGCGGCCTTCGACCGCGAGCAGAAGCGCCTGTACGCCGAGGCGCGGGCAGCCGAAGTGGCTGCGATGAACGAAGAGCTGACCGATCTGGTGAGCGGGCTGGAGAATGTGCTGCCTGAAGGTTTGAAGACCCACCCCGCCTTGAGGCTGCAGGCCCTCAAGCAGGATCCTGCGGGAACGAACGCCGACTATCGGCGCTGGGAAACGCCCGAGCCGCCGCTGGACCGAGGCAACTACTTGCCAGAGGCACCGGCGGGTTTGAGCAAGCTGTTCGGCAAGGCAAAATTCGAGAAAGTGATGGCAACTGCAGAGGCCAGATACAACGCCGATCTTGCACTCCAGCGGCAGCGGGAGTCTGAGCGAACCCAGCGTTATCACCACGCCAAGGCGGCCTTCGACGCGGAAGTCCTCCAGCAACACGCTCAGATCGATGCACTCGCCGCTGCATACGGTCGCGGCGATCCACAAGCAGTGGTGGCCTACTGCGAACTGATGCTGACCACCCGGGTCTATCCGGAGCCCCTGTCGTCAGCATTCCGGCTTGCCTACGTACCTGAGTCCCGGCAAGTCGTGATCGAGTATGAGCTGCCCACCGCGGGAATCGTGCCGCCTGTCAAGAGCTATCGCTACGTCAAAGCTAGTGACACCGTTGCTGAGACTGCCAGGCCGCTCGCTCAAACTCGTGCTTTGTACAGCTCTATCGTCGCGCAGCTGACCTTAAGGGTGATCGGCGAGCTCTTTGCCGCCGACACCGGCACTCATATCGACTCGATCGTGTTCAACGGCGTGGTCGACACGATTGACCCAGGCTCCGGTCGGCCGATCAGGCCGTGTTTGATTACCCTGCGAGCGACAAAGGAAACCTTCAACCAGCTCGACCTCGCCCGGGTGGATCCGATGGCCTGCCTCAGACATCTGTCGGCTTCGGTCTCCAAGAGCCCGACTGAACTCGTACCGGTACGACCGGTACTCGAATTCTCCATGGTCGATCCCCGGTTCATCGTCGAAAGTGACGCCCTGTCGATCCTCGACGAACGCCCCAATCTGCTCCAACTCAGTCCAAGTGAATTCGAGGCACTCGTCCAGAACCTATTCACCAAGATGGGCCTGGAGACCAAGCAGACTCGGGCATCCCGAGACGGTGGCGTCGATTGTGTGGCCTACGACGCCCGGCCAATCCTCGGCGGGAAGGTCGTGATCCAAGCAAAGCGCTACAAGAACACCGTCGGTGTTTCAGCCGTTCGAGACCTGTTTGGCACGCTGCAGAACGAGGGTGCCTCGAAGGGCATTCTCGTCACTACCAGCGGCTATGGGGCTGCATCCTTCGAGTTTGCCAAGAACAAGCCCATCGAACTCATAGATGGTGCCGGGCTGCTCTATCTGTTGAAAGCTCATGCGGACATCGACGCGCGTATTCAAGCTCCCGACGACTGGCGTGACCCCGCCAGTGACTCAGCGGAGTGAGCACCTTGAGGCTCAGGTCACGCGGCGGCGGCTCGTCCTGCTAGCGCAGCGGTGAGCGGTTGCCGGTGTAGTACTCGAAGAGCAGGCCGCCGCTGGTGATCAGGATCATGATCACGCCCAAGCCCACCAGCCAGTACTGCACGGTGGCCATGCCCATCGCGGTCACCATGGCGGCGAAGGCGATCGCGACCGGCCAGTAGCTACCGGGCGAGAAGAAGCCCAGCTCCCCCGCGCCCTCGGCGATCTCGGCGTCGTTGCGGTCCTCCGGCCGGGCGTCGATGCGCCGGGAGACGAACCAGAAGAACGAGCCGCTGATGCCCATCAGGCCGCCGGACAGGATCAGCGCCGCGGTGCCGGCCGTCTCGACCGCGCCGCTGTTGCGATCCGTCCAGTAGGCGTACACGCCGGCGATCACGAAACAGAACAGGGCGATCCACAAGAAGATCCTGGCTTCGGGCTTCATCGCTGCCGCCTTCCTCGCCTAGCTCGAACCGGTGCCGCAGGTCTGCGCACGCTCGGAGGCAGACCGGTGCTGGCGCGCGGTCGTGAAGGGATAGGTGGTGGTGGCACACGGCGCCTCGCCGATCGCCTGCAACGCCTTGCGCTGCTTGGCCGGGTCACCGGACTTGAGGGAGGCCAGGGTGGACAGATACTTGGCGTAGTTGTCCGCGGTGACCACCCGCACCTCGAAGTTCATCTGCGAGTGGTACGTGCCGCACAGCTCGGCGCACCGGCCCACGTAGTGCCCGGTGTGGGTGGCGGTGAACTCGAACTCGTTCGGCTTGGGCATCGGAATCACGTCACGCTTGAACAGGAACTCCGGCACCCAGAAGGAGTGAATGACGTCCCTGCTGACCTCGACGACCCGGACCTTCTTGTCCACCGGGACGACCAGGATCGGGATCTCGGCCGACGAACCGGTGGTGGACAGCGAGGTTCCCGCCGCCTTGTCGCCGGCCGGGTAGTTGGTTGCCTGCGACGTGCCGTTGACGGTGTTCGACTTGTACTGGAACTCCCAGTTCCACTTGAACGCCACCACCTGCACGACGGTGTCGGGGTTGGGCGACAGCTTGTCGACGTAGTCCTCGGTGACGGCGGTGAAGTAGAACAGCCCGGCGATGATCACGAACGGCGCGATCGAGTACGCGATCTCGATCGGCAGGTGGTACTTGGTCTGGGTGGGCAGCAGGTCGTCGGTCTTGCGGTAGCGGAAGCAGCACCAGAAGATCAGGCCCCAGACGATCACGCCGACGATCAGCGCCGCCACCGAGGACCAGGTCCACAGGGTGCGCATCCGGTCGGCCTGGTGGGTGACCCCGGTGGGCCAGCCGAAGCGGAGCTTCATCTCGATGTCGTGGGCGGTGCACCCGGACAACAGCACGGCAACTCCGGCGAGCAGGCCGAGCTGGAGAAGCCGGGACCGGAGACTGCGCTGCACTGGCGAACCGCCCTTCCCTCGTCCGGCCGGGTCGAGGCCATGCCGGCACTCGAGGATCCCGCAGGTTGGAGACTATCCGAGAACACCGCACGGCAGCGGTGAGGGGTGGCTCGTGGCGTCCGGTAACTCCTGGCCAACTCGCAGCCGGGGGCCGTACTAGCGTCTGAGGGCATGGACCAGCCGGGCTCGGGCTACTTCGACGCCGCGGCCGGGCTGCCGCTGCACCCGGTGGCCGCCGAGGCGATGCAGGCCGCCTGGGCCGACGGCTGGGCCGACCCGTCCCGGCTGACCGGCGCGGCCCGGCGCAGCGCGATCCTGCTGGACGCTGCCCGGCAGGCCGCCGCGGCCGAACTCGACGTCCGCCCGGACGAGCTGACTTTCCTCCCGTCCGGCGTGCATGCGCTGCAGCACGGCCTGCTCGGCAGCCTGGCCGGCCGTCGACGGGCCGGCAGAACCCTGCTGCACTCGGCGGTGGAGCACTCGGCGGTGTTCGCCGCGGCCGACTGGCACCGCGCGCACGGCGGCGAGGTCGCGGTGGCCGGCGTGGACGGCACCGGCCGGGTGCGGCTCCGCGAGTTCGTCGAGCTGGCCGGCCGGCCCGGGGTGGCCACCGCGGTGCTGCAGGCGGCCAACCACGAGGTCGGCACCCGGCAGCCGATCGCCGACGCGGCCCGCGAGCTGGCCGGACTCGGCGTGCCGCTGGTGGTCGACGCCGGCCACGAGCTGGTCTACGGCCGGCTGCCGCGGGACGCCCCGATCGTCACCGCCGACGCCCGGCTGTGGGGCGGGCCGGCCGGGGTGGGCCTTTTGGTGGTCCGGCAGGGCACCCGGTGGCGGCCACCGTTCCCGACCGACGAGGCCGAGTCCGGCCGCGCGCTGGGGCCGGCCAACGTGCCGGCCATCGTGGCCGCCGTTGCCGCGCTGCGCGCCACCCGGGCCGGCCGGCAGGCCGAAGGGCGCCGCCTGGCGGCCCTGGTGGACCGGATCCGGGAGCAGGTGCCGCTGACCGTGCCAGACACCGTGGTGCTGGGCGACCCGGCCGACCGGCTGCCGCAGCTGGTCACCTTCTCCTGCCTGTACCTCGACGGCGAGGCGCTGCTCACCGAGCTGGACCGGCGCGGCTTCGCGGTGTCGTCCGGCTCGTCCTGCACCTCCGACACGCTGACCCCGTCCCACGTGCTGGTGGCGATGGGCGCGCTGACCTCGGGCAACGTCCGGGTCTCGCTGCACCCGGGCGTGCGCGAGGCCGACATCGAGCGGTTCCTGGCGATACTGCCGCGCGCGGTGGCCGCCGTCCGGGCGCAGGCTCCTGGCTCACCCGTGGTCCAAGTCGCTGACGACCAGCCCGAGGCTGCCCCCGGCACGGTGCTGGACAGCCGGGGCCGGCGCTGCCCGCTGCCGGTTCTGGACCTGGCCCGCGCGCTGCCGCAACTGGAGATCGGCGCCGAGCTGACGGTGCTGGCCGACGACCCGGCTGCGGCCAGCGACATCGCCGCCTGGTGCCGGATGCGCGGCCAGCAGCTTGTCGACCAGCACGAGGCGAGCGGCGGCGGGACCGGCTACCGGGTGCGGCGCCTGCGGTGATCGGCGAGAAGTCTGGGATCATCGACGGCATGAGCGAGGATCGCAGCGAAGCGAGGACCGGAGCGAATAGCAGCGATGAGCGCTTGCGCGAGGAGCCGGTGAGCGAATGAGCGTGCAGATCACCGACATGCACACCGAGAAGACCGACATCGACGGGCTGCTGATCGTCACCGTCAAGCAGGTCAGCGACGAGCGCGGCACCGTCCGGGAGTTCCTGCGGATGTCGGCGCTGGACGGCTTCGGCACGGTGCGCCAGATCAACGTCACCGAGTCCGGCTACGGCGCGGTGCGCGGCCTGCACGGCGAGGACACCACCAAGCTGGTCGGCTGCATCGCGGGCGAGGCGTTCGGCGCCTACCTCGACGCCCGGCCGGACTCACCCAGCTACGGCAAGGTGGTCACCGTCGAGCTCTCCCCCGGCACCCAGGTGCTGGTGCCGCCGGGGGTGTGCAACGGGTTCCAGTCGCTGAGCGAGGCCGGCACCCAGTACCTGTACTGCTTCACCGAGGAGTGGTATCCGGGCATGCCCGGCACCGCGTTCTCACCGCTGGACGACGGCCTGGGGATCAGCTGGCCGATCCCGGTGGACGCCGGCAACCCGGCGCAGCTGTCGGCCAAGGACGCCGCGGCACCGAAGTTCAGCGAGATGGGGAACGGCTGACATGTGCGGACTGATCGGTTACCTGGCCGCCCCGGCCGCCGCGGACCAGCTGCCCGAGACCAGGGCGGCCATCGAGGCGTCGCTGACCCAGATGCGCCACCGCGGCCCGGACGACTCCGGCACCTGGTCCGACGACGAGGCGGTGATCGGCTTCCGCCGGCTGTCGCTGATCGACTGGGAGCACAGCCACCAGCCGCTGCCCTACCTGGCCCAGCGCTACCAGCTGATCTTCAACGGTGAGATCTACAACTACCTCGAGCTGCGCGAGCGGCTGGAGACGGAGTTCGGCGCGAGGTTCGAGACCAAGGGCGACGGCGAGGCGATCCTGGCCGGCTACCACTACCTGGGCGAGCGCGTCGTCGACGAGCTGCGCGGGATGTTCGCGTTCCTGATCTGGGACAGCGAGGAGCGGGTGCTGTTCGGCGCCCGCGACCCGTTCGGCATCAAGCCGCTCTACACCTACACCGACGAGCGCGGGTCGTTCTTCGCCTCGGAGAAGAAGGCACTGCTGGCGGTCGCGCCCGAGATCGCCAAGGCCGGCGACGCGGCAGTGAACACCGAGGCGCTGCAGCACTACCTGACCCTGCAGTACGTGCCGGAGCCGGCCTCGATGCACCGGCAGATCACCCGGATCGACTCGGGCACCTACTTCACGCTGCGTCCGGGCGGCGTTGTCGAGACCAAGCGGTACTTCACCCCGGACTTCCCGATCCGGCCGGTGTCCGAGCCCGACAAGCTGTACCACGAGATCGCCGAGGTGCTGCGCGACTCGGTCGACAAGCACCTGCGGTCGGACTTCACGGTCGGGGCGTTCCTGTCCGGCGGCATCGACTCGACCGCGATCGCGGCGCTGGCCCGCGAGCACAACCCGAAGCTGCTCACCTTCACCACCGGCTTCGAGCGTTCCGGTTTCTCCGAGATCGACGTGGCCGCGGAGTCGGCCGCCGCGATCGGGGTGCAGCACATCGTCAAGGTGGTCACGGCGCAGGAGATGATGGACACCCTGCCGCTGATCGTCTGGTACCTGGACGATCCGGTGGCCGACCCGGCGCTGGTGCCGCTGTACTTCATCGCTCGCGAGGCCCGCAAGCACGTCAAGGTGGTGCTGTCGGGCGAGGGCGCCGACGAGCTGTTCGGCGGCTACACCATCTACCGCGAGCCGATCTCGCTGCGGTACTGGACCGCGACCCCGGACCCGGTTCGCCGCCTGCTCGGTCGGCTTTCGACTCACATGCCGGAGGGATGGCGCGGCAAGGACCTGCTGCGCCGGGCCTCGATCGGTATCGAGGAGCGCTATTACGGCAACGCCCGGATCTTCCGTCCGGACGAGATGGCCGGCCTGCTGCGCACCTATTCGTCGTCGGTCAACTACACCGATGTCACCGCGCCGTACTACGCGGCCTCGCGGCACCTGGACGACTCGACCCGGATGCAGTACATCGACCTGTTCACCTGGCTGCGCGGCGACATCCTGGTGAAGGCCGACAAGATGACGATGGCCAACTCACTCGAGCTGCGGGTGCCGTTCCTGGACCGCGAGGTGTTCCGGGTGGCCTCGGCGATCCCGGTGGACCAGAAGATCACTCGCGAGACGACCAAGTACGCGCTGCGCCGGGCGCTGGCCGAGATTGTGCCGCCGCACGTGCTGAACCGGGCCAAGCTCGGCTTCCCGGTGCCGACCCGGCCGTGGCTGCGGGCCGAGATGTACGAGTGGGCGCGCGACATCATGGTGTCGTCCGGTACCGATCACCTGATCGACACGCAGGCGGCGTTACGGTTGCTGGATGCGCACCGGGACGGGCCGCACGACTACTCCCGCAAGATCTGGACGCTGCTGGTGTTCATGATCTGGCACGGCATCTTCGTCGAGGGCCGGATCCGGCCTGAGGTACCGCAGCCGCAGTACCCGGTGAAGATCTGATGATCTTCCGATGGCTGCGGCGGGATCGCAAGGAACGGGACCGGGTTTCTGCTGGCTTGGCAGCTCTCGGCCGCGCTGGCGTAGAGGGTTACCCGGGGGATTTCGTCGGCACCGTGGTGCCTTCGTATGACCCGCACCCGGACGGGCTGGCCGATCCGGGCGAGGTGGTGTGGGGCTGGGTGCCGTACGAGGAGGACCACGGGCGGGGCAAGGACCGGCCGGTGTTGATCATCGGCCGGGACGGTGAGTACCTGCTGGGGCTGATGCTGACCTCGAAGGACCACGACCGGGATGCCGCGGACGAGGCCCGGCACGGCCGGCACTGGCTGGATGTCGGTAGTGGTGCTTGGGATTCGCAGGGCCGTCCCAGCGAGGTCCGCCTGGACCGGTTGATCCGGCTACGTCCTGGTGCGGTCCGCCGCGAGGGCGCCGCTCTCAGCCGCCCCGTCTTCGACCAAGTCAGCCACGCCTTCACTGCCCTCCCCCGCAGCTAGCTTCAGGCCTGCCTCAGTTCAGATGGCTATCACGCACGGGCGTGATCATCGGCGGAGCGCGTTAGGCAGGGCGTTGCCCGGCCTACATTCCCGACCATGCATGGCGTCCCAGCAAGCTGTCCTGGCCAGCGGCGACATGGATACACGGTCAGGGGTGCCGGCGGGTATGAGCCGTCGTCATAGCTCGCCGATCGAACCGCACTGCCGACGCGCACTGTGGCTTGGACTGCAGCAGCACGGTGGACCAGCTCGAGATCGGCAGACCCGCGACTTCCGTCGTGGTTCAGATTAACGGCGCCGCACCTATCGTCCACTCACCCGGATGGCCAATGGAACGGTGCTGACCACATCTGGTGCTATTCGCCCTGAGCGCCAGCGGGCAAGTCGTACTGCTCAGCGGTGCGCAAGCGCTCTGCGGCCCACGATGCGTTTTCGCCGCTTACCAGTTTCTCTGCAGTTAACACGAGCCTCTTGGTCGCGTCGGTACCGATGTATGGGTCGATGCCGACACTCCAGTGAACCACCGCGGTTTGTAACGCCGTCCGCGTGAGGCCGTATCTGACCCAGGATTCACGGAAGCCGACCAGCGCACCGAAACCAATCAGCGCTGTTACGACGCCGCCGAGAAGCCCTGTCGCAGATGCAGATGCACCTGCGGCGGCAGATGCAGGAATCGCCGCTGACACAAGGATGGCCAAGCCCTCTATGACGTAGAAGCCAACCCGGGCTCTGGCGCTGTGCTTCTCATACCAAAGCAGTCTGATCCGAACGCTGGAAGGAAGTAACATCCCGTCTGAGCGCGTGAGGTCGGAAAGGAGCTCAGACGTGGTCGAACGCCGCCAGAGTGCTCGCATATCGCAACCATAGCCTCAACGCTATCGACAAACTCACTACCCGGCATCACCCGTACACTAGAATATGAAGAACGCATGCGCGCACTTGGCGGATCGGATGTTCGCTGGTATCAGAACCGGCACATTTGCGGCAGAGTTTCAGCGTGCGCCGAATTCAGGAATTCTCGGCCGCAAGCTATCGTGCAGCAATGTAACAACCGGGCTCGTCTGCTCCGAGCATGACGGGTATTAGAAATAGGCCAACCGAACCGAAGTCGGAGTGAGCAGAAATGCCTGATATTATCGACGACCCTGACGTTCGTCAGATCTTCTCCAGCGGACCCCAGCCCGCACTCAAGATTAGCCAACTCGGTCCCGCCGACGAGGCCCTTGCGCGCACGTTCTTCGGCAGCCACGCCAACGTCTTCAACTCAGGCTTCGCCCTCGCGGCGTGCCTGACAGACCTCGCAAACGGGGTACGTGCGGTCGACGGCTTCAGCGCGCAGGCGCCGATCGGGTGGAAGAAGTTCATTGTTTTCGAGATGGCGAAGCCTCTCGACCAGCTCCACTACGAGCACAGGCGGGAAACCGAGTCACTAGCCTACGCCGAATGGATGTTGTCCACGATCGAGGACAACCGTTGGCATATCGACAAGAACGACGACTTGACGGCGCTCAACGACCGTCGCCAAGAATGCATGAGCATGTGGGCGAAGGGAGGGATGCGTCGCGACCCGGCGACGGGCGCGTACCTGGCTGCATCGCCGGAGCACGCACGGCGGCTCGCCCAATAGGCCGAGGTTCGCTCTGCACGCTGGACCACATCGACAATGTCGGCAAGGCACGGCGACGGGCCGTTGCATGACCGGCCAAGTCACCACCACCTTCACCCGGAAAGACGAAAGCCAGCGAAGTCATCCTCCCTGAACACGGCTATTACCTGGTGCACGTTCGTGCACCTTTGCCACGTCTCCCAGGGCACGCTCGAGTCGGATCAGCCGGCGGGCGGCCTCCGGGTTCTCCTGCAGCGCCAGCGGAGTAGCTTGCGTCGCCTCGATCATTCTGCCGAGTCGTTGGCGATCCTTCTTGGTCAACTGGATTCGCGTGATGTCGGATGCGGCCAGGATTGAGGCAAGCGCTGCAAAATCGTGGCAGTGCCGGTCCAGCCCCGTCCCCGTTGTCTCTGTTCGCGCCGCAGCTTTCACAATCATGGCGCTGATGAGCACTGGTCGCGGTACCTTGCCGGTGCGTCCGCCGACAGCAACTGCGACCACCTCGGACCGCTCCAACGCCTGGGTGCCTCCCGGAGCCGCAACCGTCGGGAATCCACTGGCGCTCGTACGCGCCTCCGTTCGCCTGCCAGTCCCCTCCGGAATCAGCACGTCGAGGACGGCATCACCGCGTTTCCAGCGATGCTGGACGCCAGCGCTACTTGGCTCTGGCTTGAAATCCAGTTTGATCAATGCCGAGGTGACCGCGCCGAGAAGTTCGGGTACTCGGGCGTTGACGACGGCGTCCGCGTCGCTCGTAGGCCGCTGCGGCGAATAACCTCGTTCGGCGCAGTGCAGGTGGACGAGCTGCCCGCCGATCAACGTCCAGCCATCAGACTGCAGTTCGTAGAGATCCAGCAAGCTGTGCCAGGCAGCCTGCTGGGCGGCGCTCATCGCGGGCATGAGGATCATCGCTGTGACTCCCCCGCGCGGATCGCGATGCCGAGCAATTCGTGAGCTCGCCGACGCTCCCTCGGCCCCTCGTGTTCGGCCAGGTCCGCCGCAAGCAACAGCGCGCCTACTCGCGAGGGACGTGCTGGCACCACGTGCAGGAACACGTTCGGCCTGTGATCGATCGACGGTCGTTCGAGCCAGTGATCCGCGGCCATTGCATCAACGTCTGCAGCGGCGACGTATCCCTCCACCACCCGCGGATCCTGCATGCCCGAGTCAGGGTGACTGAGTCCGGAGGGCAACAGTCGGTCATCCTCCCGCAGCGGCTCCAGGTCTGCGACCGCGGCTTGGTAGACACGTCGCTCGCCCCGGTTACGTAGCCACGCGAGGATGTCACCGTGATCCTCGTTGGCGATCGCCCCCGCCAGCCGGGCGACGGCACGGTTCCGGGATGCCGGACTGACCTTCCTCGCTTCAGCGACCAGCTCCGGTGACAGCAGGTCCGCCCCTTCGCGCTCGGGCAGGTCGACGTGTGCAGCAAGCCGTAACGCGAGCAGCGAGTGCCACACGGACTCCGGGTGAACCGGCCTGCCTCGCTGCGGTCGATCAGCAGATCCGGACGACGCAAGATCGACGAGCCAGCGACCGCCCAGTTTCTCCGCAACCAGCGAGCCCTCGTCGATACGCTGGCGTACCCGAGCGACGGACACTCCGAGCGCCGCAGCCGCTTGCGGTACCGACATCTTCGCCATCTCATAATCCTAGCGATATCGAAAGGATTATGAAATAGATCCGCGCTATCGGTCAGTCGGTGATCATCTTCTCCAGGCCGAGGTAGGTCCGCGCCGCCCAGGACACCGGGTCGGCGGCGAAGTGCCGCTGCATGACACGGTCGTCCAAGGCGTTGGCCAGCGCCGCCATGATCATGGACTGGTCCAGCACCAGGTATCGGTGCCCGACCGCACCCGTCACCGGATCGACCGCGTCAAAGAAGCCGCCCACCCCGTACACCCCTGGGTAACGCGAGCGCAGGGCGGCAATGTTGGCATAGGCCTGCTGCGGCGCCACGTCCAGCGCCAGGAACGACGCGTGCGGCGTCACCACGTCCTCGGTGGCGCAGCCGTGGCACTGCGACAATCCCTGGTTCGGGTGGTTGGCGTCCGCCCCGGCCCCGTAGTACGGGAACTTCAGACCCTCGACCCCGAACACCCCGTAGCCGCCGCTGTCATCGGCCGTGCTGGACGGTGACATTCCCCAGACCGGGTAGCCCAGCTGCTCCTTCGCGTACGTGATCTGCACCCGCGCGGTCCGCTCATCAGCCAACCCGAAGCTGTGCCGACCCCAGGACGTCTCCGGCACCACCTCGTTGGCCATCAACCCCTCGAACATCCCGCCGCCGAAGGTCGGGATGAAACCCAGGTCCGAGCCCGGGTACACGTAATGCCCTTCCCACACCGGGAACCGCTGCCCGGACTGCGGGTCGGCATAGCTCACCCAGCGACCGGGCATCGGCCACTGACCCTGCCAGGAGAAGTCCGGGTCGGTGGCCTGGCAGTCCGCGAATGGCGCCGGCGGCGGCAACTCCCGCCAGCTGCGCCACCACACGTTGCCCGGCATCTGGTGCAGGCCCATCCCGATGTAGGCCGAGATCCGCGGATCGCTGTACAGCGCGCCGTTGTGGTAGTAGTGCGTCCAGTTGTCGCCCTGCTCCGGCGGCAGGCCGGCGTAGTACCCGCCGTACATCTGCCCGGTCGGCTGGTTGCCGGCGATCGCCGGGTTGACGTTGCAGTGCGTCTCGGCCCGGTCGTCGTAGAACAGCCCGAAGTTCATCTCGCCCAGCAGCGCACTCGCCTGCGCACTCACCCCGGGCAACGCCTGCCGCACCTCGATCAGGCCCGAGGCGTACCAGCCGTTGTCGACATTCGACAGGAAGTAGCAGTTGTCGAAAACCGGCGCCGGCTCGGCGGAACAGTCGACGTCGCCCGGGTTGCGGATCACCTGGCCGGTCGTGGTGTCGTACCACTGGAACAGCATGCCCTGGTAGCGCCGCAGCCGCGCCACCTCGGTCAGCGTGGCCCCGGCGAGCTTGTTCGCCTGCGCACCGGTGATCAGCCCGAGGTCCTTGGCCGCCACCACCGCCCACAAGTACACCCCGATGTTGGCGGACGAGGTGTACCTGCCATACGCCGTCGGGGTCGCCGAGCCACCGGCGTAGGTCAGGTTGTCCAACGGCAGGTGCGTCCTCGGATCGACGTCGGCGCTGTAGAACTTCCAGGTATCCCGGGCGATCGCCAGCAGGCCGGCCCGCTGCGCCGGGCTCAACCCGCTGTACCGCGCGATCGACCCGGCCGAAGCCGGACCGGAGGACCCGCCAGGACTCGCCGAGCCGGGCGAGGCAAGGGCCAGCACTAAGGCCAGCACAGCCGGAACCACCAACCAACGACGGACGATTCTTCTCATCAGGTGTACCTACCTCAGTGGAATCCCTCGTCTCGATGAAGCAAAACCAAATTCAGCCCCGGACAGTGAACGACGTGGTCAGGCTCGCCTTGGAGCTGTCACCCGCGTAGACCTCGATCTGGCCGGGCTCGACCACGAACCGTCCGGAGTTGTCGTAGAAGCCGACGTCATCGCGGTCCAGCCGGAACGTCACCGTCCTGGTCTGCCCGGGCGCCAACGAAAGTCGCTCGAAGCCGCGCAGCCGGCGGACCGGTTGCGACAGGCTCGCTACCGGGTCGTGGATGTAGAGCTGCGCCACCTCGTCCCCGGCGCGGCTGCCGGTGTTGGTGACGTTCACCGTCGCCGTCACGTGACCCTTCGGCGACATCGACGCCGCGCTCAGCTTCAGGTCGGAGAACGCGAAGGTGGTGTAGCTCAGGCCGTACCCGAACGAGTACAACGGGTCGCAGGTGTTGAGATCCCGGTAGCGCGAGTCGTACTTCGACGTGGCGTCGCACGGCCGTCCGGTCGGCTCGTGGTTGTAGTAGATCGGCACCTGCCCCAGCTCGGCCGGGAAGGACACCGGCAGCTTGCCGCCCGGATTCACCTTGCCGAACAGCACATCCGCCGTCGCGTTGCCGGCCTGCACGCCCGGGAACCACGCCTCCAGGATCGCCGTCGCCTTCGCCGCGACCTTCGACAACGTCAGCGGCCGGCCGTTGAACAGCACCACGGTGAACGGCTTGCCGAGTGCTGCGATCCGGTCGATCAGCTGCTGCTGGGCGCCGGGCAGGTCGATGGTGCTGCGGGAGGTGGCCTCGCCGCTCATCTCCCTGGTCTCCCCCAGTGCCAGCACCACCTGGTCGGCAGCCTGGGCCGCGGCCACGGCGGCGTCGAACCCGGGACCGGCCGGGCAGTCGTCGGCCGGCTTGTAGTCCGGCGGCTCGGTGTTGGGCAGGTTGCAGGCCTTGGTGAAGGTGGTCGTCCCGGTGCTCTGCGCCTTGATCCCGGTGAACAGCGAGACCGCGTCGGAGTCCGACCGGTCCCCCACCACGGGCCGAGCATGTCGTGCTGGTCGTCGCCCAGCGGCCCGATCACCGCGGTGTTCTTGGCCGGGTTGAGCGGAAGTGCTGAGTTGTCGTTCTTGAGCAGCACCATCGAGCGGGCCGCGTCCTTGCGTGCCAGCGCCACCGCGTCCGGACGCAGTTGCGCGGGGCCAGCCTTCGACACGTCGACGTAGGGGTGCTCGAACAGCCCGGCGCGGAACTTCACCCGCAGGATGCGCCGCACCGCGTCGTTGATCCGGGCCATCGAGATCTGCTTCGACGCCAGCAGTTGGGCGCCGTAGTCACGGATCAGGGTGCTGGTCATCTCCGAGTCCAGCCCCGCGTTCAGCGCCTTGGCCGCCGCATCCGGCCCGTCCGCGGCGAAGCCGTGCCCGCAGTCGCCGGACGCGGGCTTGACCGGCGGGCAGGCCCGCATCTCGGAGACGGCTGACCAGTCGCCCTCGATGAAACCGTCGAAGTCCCACCGCTTCTTGAGGATGCCGGTCATCGTGTCGCGGTCACCGCAGCCGGGCACGCCGTTGATCGAGTTGAACGAGCACATGAAGGTGGCCGCACCCGCATCGAGGGCCGCCTTGAAGGGTGGCAGGTAGAGGTTCCACAGCCGCTGGGTGGACAGGTCGGTGGTGTTGTAGTCGCGACCGCCCTCCGGCTGGCCGTAGGCGACGAAGTGCTTCGGGCTGGCAATCTCCTTGTCCGGCCGGCTGTAGTCGCTGCCCTGGTAGCCGGTGACCCGGGCCGCCGCCAGCACCGAGCCGAGGTAGGGGTCCTCGCCGGAACCCTCCACGATCCGGCCCCAGCGCGGCTCGTGCGAGACGTCCACCATCGGGCCGTACGCCTGCTTGAGCCCGACGGCAGCCGATTCTCGCGCCCCGATGGTGGCGTCGTCCTTGGCTGCCTGCGGATCGAAGCTGCTGGCCGTGGCCAGCGGCACCGGGAAGACCGTCCGGAAGCCGTGCACCGTGTCGAAGGCGAACAGCAGCGGGATGTGCAACCGCGACTGCTCGACCGCGATGTGCTGCAGCCGGTTGATGGTCACCGGATCGGTCACGCTCAACACCGAGCCGAGCCCGCCGCGCACCTCCTGATCGGTGACCATGAAGTCGGGCAGCAGTTGGATCTGCTCCAGCTTCTCCTGCACGGTCATCTTCGCCAGGAGGGCGTTGACCCGCGCCTCGATCCGCCGGTCCGGCTCGCTCGTCGCGTCACTGGCGAGGCCACCCACCAGCAGGCTGGCGACCAGGGCGGGCACCGCGACCGCCGCGAGCCGCCGGTGCGATCTCCGGTTCCCGCGGAAGGGCAAACGTGTCATCGGGGGACCTCCTCAGGCCGACCAGCACCCGAATACCGCCGCGCTGCCTGGGGATCCCTTCGCTGGAAGCTCCTCGACGCAGCAGGTACCGGAGTACTTCCTGAGAACGACCTTAGAAGCGACCCTGTGAACGGGTGGTCAAGATTTACCGTGCTCCATTGCACTGAGCTGTGCCCGGGCGTCAGCTATGTGCCGGCGGTACCACTCCATCAGCGCGTCGTACTTGCCACCCTGTTCGCCCTGCGGGTCGTCAGGGACTGGGAGCCTGAGCATCTTGTGCTCGAACAAGGTGACCTGGTTGGCGAGGCCGTTCACGATGGTCTGCTCGGTTACCTGTTGCAGCTGCGTGAGGGAGTAGAGCACCTGGTAGGTGTAGACGTAGCCGTAGATCGTCTCGTTGTCGAAGAAACCGTGGGAGTTGTAGGTCTGCTCGCCAACACCCACGAACATCCGCATCCCCAGGTCGAGGTACTGGTTGGTGATGCTGCTGACGAATGTGCCAGGGGTCAGCGTGCCGAAGTTGTAGACGACGTTGCCGAGCAGGTCGATGACCTTGCCGGCGACAAAGAGTTCGATGGCCGCCGCCTGCTCGACGGCGGAGCCCAACGCCTCCATGACCTCCTTCTGGGCAGCCGCTTCGACAGTGGTTCCGGGCGGCGCCTGGGTATCGGTGAAGGCAGCGCCGACAACCGCCTGGAGGATGCTCACGAGCCTGTCGAAGGAGAACGAGGGCTCGTGGGCGAAGTCGACGTTGCGACCGGTAACGATGATCCGGGCGTCCGCCGCCTGGGCCTGCCACGCGGTGATCTGTTGCCCGAGGCTCTGGTCCATGGCGTCGGCCCGGGCATTCAGCTCGTTCTGTACGTCATAGAGGTAGGACGCGAACGCCTTGTCCCTGGCTTCCAGCTCCTGAATGGATGGCGACTTTCCCATTGCGGTCCTCCACTTCGCTGCCTCATCGCGCGCCGGAAATCGGCGACGGGAACGGCTGGGGCGGTACACATCTTCGTCGCACACCTCCGGTGGTCGTTCCCAAAACTGTGAACGGTGGTCAAGTTCTTCGGCGCAACCCAAGCGCGGATCCGGAGCGCCCCACCGGCCGGGTGGTTCGCAATGGGCGCGGTTGACGCGTTGGCGAGCGGAGCTCCGCCGGACATGGCTACCATCGCGCCCTCAGCCATCGAGCCTCGGAGGGGTTGCTATGACGACGAGCGTCGTCGGGCGCAGAGAGATCCCTCGACCGGTGAACCGGGCGTCGATAGTCATGGGGCTCTACGCGACCGTGAGCGTGCTGTGGACGGTCGCTTACCTGCTGTTCAGCTGGGAGCTGGCGGCCCTGATCGAGCCGACAGCCGTCCTGCTCTGCACGCTGACCTACTACGTGCGCCGTGGGCGCCAGTGGGCACGGGTGGTCAGCTGGGTGTTCTTCGGGCTGACGGCTGCCACGAACGCGGTGTCCTTGACGGGGTTGCTGTTCACGATCTTCGTCGTCCAGCTGGTGGCGACGCTCGGATCGTTCGTGCTGAGCTGCGCCGTCTGCCTGTGGCTGGCCGCACCGGACAGCAACGAGTTCTTCGCGGCGAAGGGGCTCATCACCCGACGCTACGAACCCGCGCCGGCGCTCCGGGGGTCGACAGTGGTGCGGCCGATGTCCGCACCCCCGCCGTCAGGTCCTGGGTGGTACCCCGCCCCGGACCTGCCCAACGACCAGCTGTACTGGGACGGCACCGGGTGGACGGCGCGCCGACGGTGGACCGCGGCGGGGTATGAGGAGGTCGGCGCCGTACACCCCGAGCCGCGCCCGGCGGCCAGGCAGACGGTGACGATCGCGCCCGATGCGCGCTCGCACGCGCGCACCGCGATCCTGCTGGTCGCCCTCGCCGTGATCCCCCCGGCGATCGCCATCGTCACCCTGCGGACGACCGGTCACGTCTACTACGGGCCGCTGCAGCTGCAGTAGCACCGCCCAGGCCGAGCCGCTCGTGGCAGTAATTCCCGCGAGGGTCAGCGGGTGAGCAGCGGCAGCACCTCGGCCGCCGCGTCGTCGCCGTAGGACTCGGCCAGCCGGTCGGCGAACTCGTGCGGCTTGACCTCGTACTCCTGGGTGCCCACCGTCTCCAGCACCAGGGTGGCCAGCAGGCTGCCGACCTGGGCGGACCGCTCCCAGGACAGCCCCCAGGTGCGCCCGGCCAGGAACCCGGCCCGGAAGCCGTCGCCCACCCCGGTCGGGTCCACCTTGGCCCGCTCCTTGGCGACCGGCACCCGCACCTTCTCGACGCCGACGCCCTGAATGTCGACACCGTTCTTGCCGTGCGTGGTGACCTGTACCTGCACCTGGGCCAGCACGTCGGCTTCGCTCCAGCCGGTCTTGGACTCCAGCAGGCTCTTCTCGTAGTCGTTGGTGAACAGCAACTCCGCACCCTCGACCAGCTGGCGCAGCTCGTCGCCGCTCATCCGGGCGATCTGCTGGGACGGGTCGGCGGCGAACCGGTAGCCGCACTCGCGGGCCTCCACCGAGTGCCGCACCATGCCGGCCGGGTCGTCGGCGCTGATCACCACCAGCTCGGCCGAGGTCCGCTCGACCGCCGGGCGCAGCTCGATGTTGCGGGCATCGCTCATCGCGCCGGCGTAGAACGAGGCGATCTGGCACATGTCCTCGTCGGTGGTGCACACGAACCGGGCGGTGTGGTGCTCGTTCGAGACGTAGACCGAGTCGCAGTCCACCCCGTTGCGCTCCAGCCAGGCGCGGTAGTCGGCGAAGTCCTCGCCCACCGCGCCGACCAGCACCGGGCGCTCGCCGAGCTGGCCCATTCCGAAGGCGATGTTGGCGGCGACCCCGCCCCGCCGCACGACCAGGTCGTCGACCAGGAAGCTCAGCGACACCTGGTGCAACTGGTCGGCCAGCAACTGCTCGGCGAACCGGCCCGGGAAGTGCATCAGATGGTCGGTCGCGATGGATCCGGCGAGGAGGACGGGCATGTGGTCAGCCACCTTCGGACAAGGGAACGGGCGTCCCGAGCACTGCTGGTGAAGCGAGTGCGTAGGACGCCCGTCCGGAGTTGGGTTGGGGACTAGCCGCAGAAGGAGTTGCCGCAGGCGCAGCCGCCACCGGCGTTCGGGTTGTCGATCTCGAAGCCCTGCTTCTCGATCGTGTCGGTGTAGCTGATGGTGGCCCCGGTGACCAGCGGCACGCTGGCCCGGTCGACCACCAGCGGCACGCTGCCGGCACCCTCGATCGGCTGGTCCACCAGCACGTCACCGTCCAGCGAGCGCTCGTCGAAGAACAGCTGGTACTGCATCCCGGCGCAGCCGCCCGGCTGCACGGCGATGCGCAGCCGCAGGTCGTCGCGGCCCTCGGCGTCGAGCAGTTCGCGGACCTTGAGAGCCGCGGCCTCGGACAGCGCCACGGGTGCGGTGACGGTGGGTTCGGCGGGGGTGATCGAGATATCGGTGGTGGTCATCTAGTCCCCAAACAGTCGCTGTGAGCAGAACGTGGCTCAGCAGTATGGTCTCAGCACGAGCCTGCCTGCGGCCAACCGGACAACCGCTGAACGCCAGGCAGCTATTCCCATAATACGGCGCTTCGGGCCGTTCGACGCCACCCCCCGGCGCCAAGTGGCCATGTCGCGGGCCGGACGGCGGGCTCAGCCGTCCCGCCGGGACTCCCCGGTCGGCGGTGGACCGGACGTCCGGCGGCCCTGCGTCCACAGCGAGTTGGGCTCGGGCTCGGGGTCGTCGCGGTACTCCTCGTCCTGCTGGCCGGCCCGGCCGGCGTAGCCCGGGTGGCCGCCGGTGGGCTGCCCGGTCGGCAGCTCGGTGGTCGCCGTGTCGCGGTCGGTGTCCCGGTCCCGCTGCTGGCCGCTCGGGAGTTCGGTGGTCGCCGTTTCACCGTCGCGTTCCCGGTCCCGCCGCTGCCCGGTCGGCAGCTCGGTGGTCGGCAGGTCACCGTCCGGTCGCTGGGCGCCGGCCGGGTCGCGGACCGGCTGCTGGCCGGCCGTCGTGCCGGCCGTAGTGCCGGTCGTCGTGCCGGCCGTCGTGGCGGCCGGGTACCGCTCGGTGGCCGCGGCACCCGCCGGCACCGGCTCGCCCTGCAGCCGGCGGCGGGAGTCCTCGATCTCGGAATCCCGGAAGCTGGGCTCGGCGTCGTCGCGGGCCCGCTGGCGTTCCCGGGACCGGATGAACAGGTTGTCCAGCGCCAGCGGCCCCGGCCCACCGAGCAGGAACACCGACAGCGCCGCCGCGAGCGCCAGCTCGACGGAGGTGAACCAGCCGCTGGAGCCGGTGTACTCCTTGACGCCGTTCCAGTTGATGCTCAGCACGATCAGGGTGGTCAGCACCATGCCGCCCAGCGCCGCCACCCGGGTCAGCAGGCCGACCAGCAGGCCCAGGCCGATGGCGATCTCGGCATAGGCGGTGAGGTGGCCGAACAGCGAGGCGTGATCGCTCAGCGGGCCGAGCGCCCCTGAGATCGGGGTGTCACCGTTGCGGGCGGCGTCCACCGCGGACTTGAACCCGTTGCGCGAGTTCGGGTCGAAGAAGCCGGGATAGCTGAACTTGGCGTACCCGGCGAAGCAGAACAGGCCGGCCAGGAACAGCCGCAGCGGCAGCACCTGCCAGCCGTTGGCCCGCCATCGGCTGTGGCCGATCCACCGATCGGGTCGAACCGTTTCGATCCGGTCATCCGGCTCGTCGTCCGGCCGCCTTCGCCCTCTGCGCATCTCGTCCCGCCTTCGAGTCGGCGGCCAGGACGGCCAGCGGCAGGTGCCCACCGCTACCCCGTGCCAGGCCGGACCGGCCACCGCCGCCTGTGCTGCTCCCCATGCCGACGGATCGGCGCTGAGCAGGCAGACTGTCAGCTGTGACCAGCATTGATGTCTCTAAGGATGCATACGAGGCGGCCGACGAGGCAGGTTCAACACGCAGCGGTGCGGCCGGGACCGATCCGGCGGGCTCCTCGGCACGCGCCCTGCTGCTGCTCGGCCGGGGCAGCGACCCCGACTCCGAGCGCGGCGTGGACTGCCCCGGCGAGCTGCCGGCGGCCTCGGACCCGACCCTGGTCGAGCGGGCCCGGGCGGCCAAGGCGGCCCTGGGTGAGCGGGTCTTCCTGCTCGGCCACCACTACCAGCGCGACGAGGTGATCCAGTTCGCCGACGTCACCGGCGACAGCTTCAAGCTCGCCCGGGACGCGGCGGCCCGGCCGCAGGCCGACTACATCGTCTTCTGCGGCGTGCACTTCATGGCCGAGTCGGCCGACATCCTGACCGCGCCGAACCAGCAGGTGGTGCTGCCGGACCTGGCCGCCGGTTGCTCGATGGCCGACATGGCCCGGGACTTCCAGGTGGCCGACTGCTGGGACGTGCTCACCGACGCCGGCATCGCCGGGCAGACCGTGCCGGTCACCTACATGAACTCCTCGGCCGCCATCAAGGCCTTCACCGGCGAGCGCGGCGGGCTGGTGTGCACCTCGTCCAACGCCGAGCGCGCGCTGCGCTGGGCCTTCGAGCAGGCCGACTCGGCCGCCGCCGGCTCGGGCGCCGGCTCAGGCGCCGCCGGCTCGGGCAAAGTGCTGTTCCTGCCCGACCAGCACCTCGGCCGCAACACCGCGGTGCGCCAGCTCGGCCTCAGCCTGGACGACTGCGTGGTCTACAACCCGCTCAAGCCGAACGGCGGGCTGACCGTCGAGGAGCTGCGCCGGGCCCGGATGATCCTGTGGCGCGGGCACTGCTCGGTGCACGGCCGGTTCACCGCGCAGCAGGTGGCCGCGGTGCGCGAACGGGTGCCGGGGGTGCAGGTGCTGGTGCATCCCGAGTGCAGCTACGAGGTGGTCAGCGCCGCCGACCTGGTCGGCTCCACCGAGTTCATCATCCGCACCATCCAGGCGGCGCCGGCGGGCTCGGCCTGGGCGGTCGGCACCGAGCTGAACCTGGTGCGCCGGCTGGCCAACGAGCATCCGGACAAGACCATCACCTTCCTGGAGTCCACCGTCTGCTACTGCGCCACCATGAACCGCATCGACCTGCCGCACCTGGTGCACTCGCTGGAGTCGCTGGTGCGCGGCGAGGTCATCAACCGAATCACCGTTCCGGAGCCGGTGGCCGGCAACGCCCGGCTGGCGCTGGACCGGATGCTGGCGCTGCCCGAGCTGATGCCGGCCGCGCCGGTTGGCTCGGCCAGTCCCGTTGGCTCGGCTAGTCCCGTTGGCTCGGCCAGTCCCGTTGGCTCGGCCAGTCCCGTTGGCTCGGCCAGTCCCGTTGGCTCGGCCAGTCCCGTTGGCTCGGCCAGTCCCGTTGGCTCGGCCAGTCCCGTTGGCTCGGTCGGTCAGGAGGCTGGGCGATGAGCCCGTTCCGGCGCAAGACGGCATCCGCTGAGACGGTGGCCGAGGAACCCATCCCGGCCGAGACCGGTCCGGCATCGGGAGGGGCCCCGAAGGGACGCCCGACCCCCAAGCGGCGGACCAATTCCGCACCCCCGCCGCCGGCCCCCCGGACCCGCAAGGAGGCGGTGGCCTGGCAGAAGCAGCAGGGCAAGAAGGCCAAGGTCGCCGGGCAGAAGAAGATGACCTCCGACCAGTACCGCGAGGCGTTGAAGGCCGGCGACCCGCGGGTGATGCCGCGCCGCGACCAGGGCCCGGTGCGGGCACTGGCGCGTGACTACGTGGACTCGCGCCGGATGGCCTCGAACTACCTGCTGCTGCTGTTCCCGCTGATGCTGGTCGGCTACGCGATCCGGCCGCTGCAGATCGTGACGCTGGCACTGTTCGGGCTGCTACTGGTGGAGTGGATCTTCACCGGTTCCCGGATTCGCCGGCTGGCCCGCGAGCGTGGCCTGGAGACCCGGGAGGGGTCGGTCGCGCTCGGCTTCTACGCCGGCAGCCGCGCCTACTTCCGGCGGGCCTGGCGGCGACCGCTGCCCCGGGTGGAACTCGGCGACGAGATCTGACGGCCGCGCCCTCTCCTACCGTCCGGATTTCGTATCCGTTCTGCATGCCAGGGCGTGTAGAACGGATACGAAACCGACAGACCTCCGAAGTAGCCGGGGCCGAGCGAGCCTTACGAACCTGGCCGGTGGGCGGGGGCGTTCTCGGCGGTCTTGGCCGGGTCGGTGACCACCACGTCGCCGAGCGCCTCGTCGATCTGCTTGAGCACGTCGTCCTCGATCCGGACGCCCGCGGCCTTGACGTTCTCGCCCACCTGCTCCGGACGCGAGGCGCCGACCAGGGCGGCCGAGACGTTGTCGTTCTGCAGCACCCAGGCCACCGCCAGCTGGGCCATGCTCAGTCCCAGCTCGTCGGCGATCGGCGTGAGTGCCTGCACCCGGGTGAGCACGTCGTCGTTCATGAAGCGGGAGATCATGTCCGCGCCGCCCTTGGCGTCGGTGGCCCGGGACCCCTCCGGCGGCGGCTGGCCCGGCTGGTACTTGCCGGTCAGCACGCCCTGCGCGATCGGTGACCAGACGATCTGGCCGATGCCGAGCTCGCGGCAGGCCGGGACCACCTCGCCCTCGATGACCCGCCACAGCATCGAGTACTGCGGCTGGCTGGAGATCAGGCCGATGCCGAGTTCGCGGGCCAGCGCGTGGCCGGCCCGGATCTGCTCGGCGGTCCACTCGCTGACCCCGATGTAGAGCGCCTTGCCGGCCCGGACCACGTCGGCGAAGGCCTGCATGGTCTCTTCCAGCGGGGTCTCGGTGTCGAAGCGGTGCGCCTGGTACAGGTCGACGTAGTCGGTCTGCAGCCGGCTCAGCGAGCCGTCGATGGACTCCATGATGTGCTTGCGGGACAGGCCGGAATCGTTCGGACCACCCGGGCCGGTCGGCCAGTACACCTTGGTGAAGATCTCCACCGACTGCCGCCGCTCCTCCTTGAGCGCCTCGCCCAGGACCGTCTCGGCCTTGGTGTTGGCGTAGACGTCGGCGGTGTCGAAGGTGGTGATGCCGTTGTCCAGGGCCGCCCGGACGCACTGGGTGGCGACGTCGTTCTCGACCTGCGAGCCGTGCGTCAGCCAGTTGCCGTAGGTGATGGCCGAGATCTTGAGTCCGCTGTTACCGAGGTATCGAAATTCCATGCCTTCGACACTAGGCCTGCGTCGTGACCGTTGCTCGGCTCACCCCACGATGTCTGGCCGCGGCGGCTCGATCAGCCGGTTACCGCCTTCTCCGCCACCGCGACGATGCGCTGCGCCCACTTCACCGCCTGCCGGGCATTCGCCTCGCTGACGTACAGGACGCCGTAGTGGGCGTTGTCCTTCAGGTCGAGCAACCGACCCAGATCCTTGCTCATCTCGCCACCGCCGGACGCGATGCCCGACAGCAGTCTCATCGCCTCCCGATGATCCTGCCCGCGGGGCCGCCGGCCGAGGACAGCGCAGCAGGCTGCGTCGGACGCAGCGACTCCGGCCAGCACCGCGAGCGAGGCGGCAACGTTCAGGGTTGCATCGTCGTCGATGTCCAGGACGAGTTCAGCGGTGTCGGCGAAAGCGCGCGCGTGCGATAGCCGGGTCCGCGCCTCGGGCTTGCCACACACCTCGGTGCGTCCGCCACGCCCACTCACTGCCCGCTCCGCGCGGTCGGACGGTAGCCGAGTTCGCGTAGCAGGTTGGGCAGGTCGTCCCCGGCCAGGGTGAGGGCATCCCTGCGCCATTCGTCCACGATCGGATGACCATCCGCGACGTGCCGGGCCAGCTCATCGACATCGAGTTCGTACACCTGGACGTGGTTACCGGTCCACGTGACGATGTCCTCCCTCATCAGGGCGACCTGCTCCGACCACGCCGGGTCGCCGGCATCGCTGCCGTTCTGCCGGACGAGCAGCAGATCGATATCCGAGTCAGCGGTCCCGTCGTGGCGGGCGGCCGAGCCGAAGAGCGCCACGGAGCGGGCCTGGATCGGCCATTCCTCGAAGCGACGGCGCATCCGGGCCAGGAACTCGTCCCGGATGCCTGCGAGCGCGGCGACTGCCGGCCAGGCGACGTGCTCGCGGTTGGCCGCGTAAAGCCAGGCACTGCCGGCTTGGGACGCGCGGACGGTGCCCTGGGCGACCAGCCGGGTGAGCGCCCTGCGAACCCCGGCTTCCGAACCGACCCCGGCGAGCTGGTGTACCTGGCGCCCGGTGACCGGGTTGTTGAGACGCGCCAGAGTGGTCAAGACTGCCCCGTCCAGGGTCGACACCACCGCCTCGGACGGCATAGATACATTCATGCTAACTCCATCGCCCGACTATACTGCGGACATCCGTATAATAGTACGGATGTCCCTAGTTTAGTACGGGCACAATGAAGGCCGCGGTGTCACTCCGACAGCGGCATCGGGCCGTAGACCTTCTCGCCGGCGTTCAGCAGGGTCACTCCGGTCACCCCTGCCTCGGCCAGCGTCCGCCAGGCCTCGCCGAGCCAGCTCTCGGCGTCGGACTGGCTGGCGAACTCGCCGGGGTTCTCGGCGTCGGGACTGTCGGGTTCGAACGTCCAGGTCCAGGCCATCGGGGGCGTCACCTCGTCAGTAGCGGTTCGTCGGTCGCAGTGCTCGCTGCCAGCGGTTCCGGGCCGGAACGGCTGGGTGGTGCGCCCACGCTATAGCGTCCCGGCCGCGTCGCGGCGCAGCGGCTGGCCTAAGCTGCCTCGGCGGCGGTCCGCCGGCTGTGCGGCGCCTGGAACGAAGGGTGTCGGCATTGGCGGGACAGCGCACCCTGGGACTCGGTGGCGTGCGGTCGGGGAAGTCGAGCTGGGCCGAGCGCGAGCTGGCAGGGCACGACCGGGTGCGCTACGTGGCCACCGCGGCCGAGCGCGACGACGCCGACTGGGCGCAGCGGATCGCCGAGCACCAGCGCCGACGGCCCGCCCACTGGCAGACCGTGCAGACCCTCGATCTCGTCGCTGTATTGGCCGGACCCGATTCACCGCTGCTGATCGACGACCTGGGCAACTGGCTGGCCCGCACCGTCGACGACACCGACGGCTGGGACGGTGACCTGTCGGCGTTTCGGGACCGGGCCGAGGAACTGGTGAGCGCCTGGCAGCTCAGCCCCGCACGGGTGGTGCTGGTGAGCAACGAGGTGGGCAGCAGCGTGCACCCGCAGACCCGGTCGGGGCGCATCTTCGCCGACGAGCTGGGCCGGCTCAACGCCGCGCTGGCCGCGCACGCGGACGAAGTGGTGCTGATGGTGGCCGGCCTGCCACTGTGGCTGCGTGGCCCGGCAACCGGCGGACCGGCGGCGGACCGACCGGATCAAGGACAGCCGGACCATGGACAGCCAAGCCACGGACAGCCAAGCCACGGACAGCCAAGCCACGGACAGCCAAGCCACGGACAGTCAGGAGAGCCGCAGTGACCACACCGGAGGCGTTGCCCGCCGTGCTGCAGGACGCACGGCACGGCATCGACTACCCCGACATGGACGCCGAGCACGCCGCCCGGGCACGCCAGGAGCAGCTGACCAAGCCGTCCGGTGCGCTCGGCATGCTCGAGGAGCTGTCCATCTGGGCCGCCGGCGTGCAGGGCCAGTGCCCGCCGCACGCGTTCGAGCGCACCCGGGTGGTGGTCTTCGCCGGTGACCACGGCATCGCCGCCGCCGGGGTGTCGGCCTACCCGGCCGAGGTGACCGCCCAGATGGTGGCCAACATCGCCGCCGGGGGCGCCGCGGTCAACGTGCTGGCCGAGGCCGCCGGCGTGGGGGTGCAGGTGCTGGACCTGTCGGTGGCCGGCGACACCGATGCCACCGTGTCGAGGTACAAGGTCCGCCGCTCCAGCGGCCGGATCGACCGGGAGGACGCGCTCAGCCGGGACGAGGCCGAGCAGGCGCTGACCGCCGGCGCCGCGATCGCCGACGCCGAGATCGACAGCGGAGCGCAGCTGTTGATCGCCGGCGACATGGGTATCGGCAACAGCACGCCGGCCGCGGTGCTGATCTCGGTACTCACCGGCACCGAACCGATCAAGGTGGTGGGTCGCGGCACCGGCATCGACGACGCCGCCTGGATGCGCAAGTGTGCCGCCGTCCGGGACGCCCGGCGCCGGGCCTGGCCGCACCGCAACCATCCGGTCAGGTTGCTGGCGACCACCGGCGGGGCGGACCTGGCGGCCATGACCGGCTTCCTGCTGCAGGCCACGCTGCGGCGCACCCCGGTGCTGCTGGACGGCCTGGTCGTCAGCGCCGCCGCCCTGGTCGCGCAGCTGGCCACCCCGCGGATGGTGCAATGGCTGCGCGCGGGACACCTGTCGGCCGAACCTGCCCACGAACTGGCCCTGCGCCGGCTGGAACTGGTCCCGATCCTGCAGCTGGGCATGCGCCTCGGCGAGGGCAGCGGTGCCCTGGTGGCGCTGCCGGTACTACGCGCCGCGACGCTGAGCCTGGCCGGGATGGCCACCTTCGACGAGGCCGCCGTGACCAACCGGGAAGGCGGAGCCGACGAAGCCGAGGCCGAGGAAGCCGGCGCAGGAACGATCGAGGAAGCCGACCTCGGGACGTGACCCGCTGGCCGGTGGCCGACGGAGCGCGGCTGGCGTTCACCACGCTGACCGTGGTGCCGCTGCGCGCCGGGCGGGTCGACCGGTCGAGCGCGGCGGTGGCGATGGCCGGCGCGCCACTGGTCGGGCTCGCGCTCGGCCTGGTGCTGGCGGCGACGGCTTGGGCGCTGACCGCGGCAGGCCTTGCCCCGGTGCCGGCCGCGGCGGTGCTGGTGACGCTGCTGGCGTTGCTGACCCGTGGCCTGCACCTGGACGGCCTCGCCGACACCTTCGACGGGCTCGGCTCCTACGCCCCGTCCGAACGGGCGCTGGCGATCATGAAGTCCCCGGAGGCCGGCCCGCTGGGGGTGAGCGCGGTGGTGCTGGCGCTGCTGGCCGACGCCGCGGCGCTGTCGGCGCTGGTGGCCCGGCACGGCTGGCCGCTGATCGCGGTGGCCGTCGCGATCGGCCGGCTCGGGATCACGCTGTGCTGCGCGCGCCCGGTGCCGGCCGCCCGACCGGACGGGCTGGGCGCGCTGGTTGCCGGCACCGTGCCGGCCGTGGCCTGCGGGATCTGGGCACTGGCGCTGGCTGCGTTGGCGGGCCTCGCCGGCCAACTGTCCCCCGGCGCCGGCTGGGCGGACTGGGTTCGAGGCGTGCTGGCGGTGCTGCTGGCCGGCGCCGCCGTGGGGCTGCTGGCCCGGCAGTGCGTGCGCCGGTTCGGCGGGGTGACCGGCGACGTGTTGGGAGCGTCCTGCGAGCTGGCCACCGCGGTGGCGCTAGTGGTGCTCTGCGCCCACTGACGGCGAGCGAACCAACCAAACCCCTACCGGACGTGCGGGGGCACGAACGGCAACGGCACCACGGTGGCCGCCAGCCGCCGGCCGCGTACCTCGATCGCCACCTGGTCGGCGTCGGCCAGCTCGGCGGTTGTGTCGATCAGGGCCAGCGCGATGCCCTGCTTCAAGGTCGGCGAGAAGGTGCCCGAGGTGGTCTGGCCGATCACCTCGCCGCCGGCGGCGAGCACGTTCATATGCCCGCGCGGCACCCCCCGGTCGGTGACCAGCAGCCCACGCAGCCGCCGGGCGGGGCCGGCCGCCCGCTCGGCCAGCAGCGCGTCCCGGCCCCAGAACGCCGGCTTCTTCCAGCCCACCGCCCAGGACGAGCCGGCCTGCACCGGGCTGATCTCACGGGTCAGGTCCTGCCCGTGCAGCGGGTAGCCCATCTCGGTCCGCAGCGTGTCGCGGGCGCCGAGCCCGGCCGGCATGCCGCCCATACCCCGGGCGGTCTCGGCCAGGGCGTCCCACAGCGCGCCGGCGTCGGCCCAGGACGGGATCAGCTCGTAGCCGCGCTCGCCGGTGTAGCCGGTGCGGCAGACCCGTACCGGCCGGCCGTCGAAGTCGGCGTCGACGAAGCTGACGTAGTCCAAGTCGGCGGGTAGGTCCAGTGCCTGCAGCACCTCCGGCGACTTGGGGCCCTGCACGGCGAGCACCGCGAAGTCCTGGTGCTGGTTGGTGACGCTGACCCCGTCCGGTGCCGCGGCGGCGAGCAGTCCGATCACCTGCTCGGCGTTGGCCGCGTTCGGCATCAGGAACACCTCGTCGTCGCCGACCAGGTAGCTGAACACGTCGTCGATCACGCCGCCGTCCTCAGCGCAGCACAGCGTGTACTGCGCCTGGCCGGGGGCGATCTTGCCGAGGTCGGCGGTCAGGCAGGAGTTGACGAACTCCCGGGCACCGGGCCCGGCGGCGGTCGCCTTGCCCAGGTGCGAGACGTCGAAGATGCCGACCGCGGTCCGGACCGCGGTGTGCTCGGCGATCACGCCGCCACCGCTCGCGCTGTATTCGATGGGCATCTCCCAGCCGCCGAAGTCGGCCAGCTTGGCTCCGAGATCGACGTGACGGTCGTGCAGCGGGGAACGGAGCAGCTCAGTCATGGCGCAACGGTACCGAGCCGGCCGAACCCGCGCCCGCACCCTGTCCGAACCGGACGAAACCCGGGGCCGGACGTGCGCAGCCAGGCCCGAACGCACGTCACATAGAGTTGCCGCATGACTTCGGTTTCCTTGATCGACGGCGCGTCGCCGGTGACCGCCGACGCCATCGTGGTGGCGACGGTCTCGACCGGCACGGGCGTGGCGTTGGCCGACGGTTCGGCCGGTGTCGACGCGGCGCTGGGCGGCACCCTGCTGGCGGCGCTGCGGGCCGTGGAGGCCACCGGACGGGCCGACGAGGCGATCAAGATCCCGACCCTGGGCAAGCTGGCCACCCCGCTGGTGGTGGCCGCCGGCCTCGGCCCCGGCCAGCCCGCAACCCTCGACCCCGAAGCCGTCCGGCGTGCGGTGGGCACGGCACTGCGCGGGCTGGAATCGGCCGCGCGGGTGGCGGTGGCCATCGGCGACGGCACCGACCCGCAGCTGGTGGCCGCGATCACCGAGGGTGCCCTGCTCGGCGCCTACCGGTTCACCCGGTACCGCTCCAACGGCCGGACCAACGCGCTGCGGCGGGTCGACATCGCGGTCTCCGAGCCGGCGCAGGCCGGCGCGAAGGCGGCCGTCCGCCGGTCCCGGATCGTCGCCGAGGCGGTCAACGACACCCGCGACCTGGTCAACACCCCGGCCAACGACCTGAACCCGGTGACGTTCGCCGCCTACGCCCGCGAGCAGGGTGAGGCGGCCGGGCTGGCCGTCGAGGTGCTCGACGAGAAGGCCCTCAAGCGCGGCCGGTACGGCGGCATCCTGGCCGTCGGCGGCGGCTCGCACACCCCGCCGCGACTGGTCCGGCTCAGCTACTCCCCGGCCCGGCCCCGGGCGCACGCCGCACTGGTCGGCAAGGGCATCACCTTCGACACCGGCGGACTGGACCTCAAGACCGCCGGCATGGGCGAGATGAAGTCCGACATGGCCGGCGCCGCGGCCGTCATCTCCTCGATCATCGCGGCCGCCCGGCTCAAGCTGCCGGTCGCGGTCACCGCGACCGTCCCGATGGCCGAGAACGCGGTGTCCGGCTCGTCCTACCGGCCGTCGGACATCATCGTGATGCACGACGGGCGCACCGTCGAGATCGACAACACCGACGCCGAGGGCCGGCTGATCCTGGCCGACGCGATCCTGCGGGCCTGCGAGGACTCCCCCGACTGCCTGATCGACACCGCCACCCTGACCGGCGGCCAGGTGGTGGCGTTGGGCACCCTCACCTCCGGGGTGATGGGCACCGACGACTTCCGCGACCGGGTGGTGGCACTCGGCTCGGCGGCCGGCGAGTCGCTGTGGCCGATGCCGCTGGAACGCCGGCTGCGCACCCGGCTGAACTCACCGGTCGCCGACATCGTCAACCTGCCCAAGGACCGCTCGGCCTCGATGCTGATCGGCGGCACCTTCCTCAAGGATTTCGTGCCCGACGGCCTGGACTGGGCGCACATCGACATCGCCGGGCCGGCCTTCGCAAAGTCCGCGTCCGGCTACAACGGCGAGGGCGGCACCGGGGTGATCGTCCGGACCATCCTGGCCTGCCTGACCGACCTGGCGGCCGGCTGACTGGTAGCCCCGGCGACCAGGTGGCAGGGCCCGCCCCGCTGCCCGCGGCCGAGGGAGAAGTGACAAGATGGAGCCGGTCCGGCACGCGCCGGACCAGCCGAACACTGGGAACGATCGGGGCGGCACATCCCCGAGCTGGGAGACTTTCGTGGCAGCCGAAGCGGCCGACAACAACGTCGATGTCGTGATCCTGGGCGGTGGCAGCGGTGGGTACGCCGCCGCGCTGCGCGCCGCCGAGCTGGGCAAGTCGGTGGTGCTGATCGAGAAGGACAAGGTGGGCGGCACCTGCCTGCACCGGGGCTGCATCCCGACCAAGGCGCTGCTGCATGCCGGCGAGATCGCCGACGCGGCCCGCGAGAGCGCACAGTTCGGGGTCAACGCCAGCTTCGAGGGCATCGACATGGCGGGCGTCCACAAGTACAAGGACGGCGTCATCGGCAAGAACTGGAAGGGCCTGCAGGGCCTGATCCGCAGCCGCGGTATCACCATCGTCGAGGGTGAAGGCCGGCTCACCGGGCCCAAGCAGGTCAGCGTGGGCGGCCAGACCTACACCGGCACCAACGTCATCCTCGCCACCGGCTCGTACTCGCGCACCCTGCCCGGCCTGGAACTGGACGGCCGCCGGGTGATCGCCAGCGAGCACGCCCTGGGCCTGGACCACGTGCCGGCCAGCGCCATCGTGCTCGGCGGCGGCGTGATCGGCGTCGAGTTCGCCAGCGCCTGGAAGTCCTTCGGTGCCGACGTGACCATCGTCGAGGCGCTGCCGCACCTGGTGCCGCTGGAGGACGAGGCCAACTCCAAGCTGCTCGAGCGTGCCTTCCGGCGGCGCGGCATCAACTTCAAGCTCGGCGCCCGATTCGACCACGTCGAGCACACCGACAGCGGCGTGAAGGTGCACCTGGCCGACGGCGCCACGCTGGAGGCCGAGCTGCTGCTGGTGGCGGTCGGGCGCGGCCCCAGCTCGGCCAACCTCGGCTACGAGGAGGCCGGCGTGGCAATGGAGCGCGGCTTCGTGACCGTCGACGAGTACTGCCGCACCAGCGTCGAGGGCGTCTACGCGGTCGGCGACCTGATCCCGACGTTGCAGCTGGCGCACGTCGGCTTCGCCGAGGGCATCATGGTCGCCGAGCACCTGGCCGGCCTGCCCGTCGTGCCGATCGACTACGCCGGCGTGCCGCGGATCACCTATTCCAGCCCCGAGGTGGCCTCGGTCGGGCTGACCGAGGCCCAGGCCGCGGAGAAGTACGGCGCCGACGGGATCAAGACGGTCACCTACGACCTGTCCGGCAACGGCCGCAGCGCGATCCTGAACACCAAGGGCGCGGTGAAGCTGGTTGCTGAGAAGTCCGACGGCGCTGTGGGCAGAGTGCTCGGCGTGCACATCGTCGGCGACCGGGTCGGCGAGCTGATCGCCGAGGCGCAGCTGATCTACAACTGGGAGGCGCTGCCCAGCGAGGTCGCCCAGCTGATCCACCCGCACCCCACGCAGTCCGAGGCCATCGGCGAGGCGCACCTGCTGCTCGCCGGCAAGCCGCTGCACGTGCACGACTGAGCGCCGTCTCTCGCATCCGGCCTTGACCGTTCGGCCTTGAACTAACGAAGAGGAGCCAGACAACATGCCGGTCTCAGTGACCATGCCGCGCCTCGGTGAGAGCGTGACCGAGGGAACCGTTACGCGCTGGCTCAAGCAGGAGGGCGACGAGGTCGCCGCGGACGAGCCGCTACTGGAGGTCTCGACCGACAAGGTCGACACCGAGGTGCCCTCGCCGGCGTCCGGCATCCTCACCTCGATCAAGGTCGGCGAGGACGAGACGGTCGAGATCGGCGTCGAGCTGGCGGTGATCAGCGACGCCAGCGAGGCAGCCGGTTCCGGGCAGTCCGAGTCGGAGGACTCCGGGCAGTCCGAGTCCGCCGAGGACAGCGCTCCGGCCGAGGAGTCCCAGCCCGAAGCCGACCAGGCTGACAGCGGCCAGGACGAAGCCGATCAGGCGGAGGCCGATCAGGGCGACAGCGGCCAGGACGAACCCGCCCGGTCCGGGGCCGGCTCCGAGGGTGGTGGCCAGGACGAGGGCGGTCAGGACGGGGCCGACCAGGGCCGGCCCGCCGACGAGCAGTCCACCGACGAGATGGCACCGAAGGAGCCGACCAGCGAGGCGGCTCCGGAAGCCGGCTCGACCGCCCCGGCCGCCGAGCAGTCCACCCCGGCGCCGGCCCCGGCCACGGCTCCCCCGCCGGCTGCGGCACCCGTGCCCGCTCCGTCGGCGGCCCCGGCCGCTGCCTCCGGCGGAGGGGCGAGCACGGTTCCGGCCGGTGCCGAGGACGACGAGGTGGCCGGCACCTACGTCACCCCGCTGGTGCGCAAGCTGGCCAGCGAGCACGGCATCGACCTGAACTCCATCACCGGCACCGGCGTCGGCGGCCGGATCCGCAAGTCCGACGTGCTGTCGGCGGCCCAGTCCGCCGCCGAGGAGCGCGCCGAGGCCGAGGCTGCCCAGTCCGCGCAGGCCGCCCAGCCGCCGGCCGCAGCACCGTCCGCCGCGCCCGCCCAACCGTCCGCACCGGCCGCCGACCTCAGCGGGCTGCGCGGCCAGACCGTCAAGCTGTCCCGGCTGCGCCAGGTGATCGCGTCCCGGATGGTCGAGTCGCTGCAGACCTCTGCCCAGCTGACCACGGTCGTCGAGGTGGACATCACCGGCATCGCCCGTCTGCGCGATGCCGCCAAGCGGGACTTCGAGAAGCGGGAGGGTGTGAAGCTGACCTTCCTGCCCTTCTTCGCGGTCGCGGCGGTGGAGGCACTCAAGGCGCACCCGAACGTCAACTGCTCGGTCGACACCGAAGCCGGCACCGTGACCTACCACGACGCCGAGCACCTGGGCATCGCGGTGGACACCGAGCGCGGACTGCTGGTGCCGGTGATCCACAACGCCGGTGACTTCAACCTCGCCGGCATCGCCCGAAAGATCGCCGACCTCGCCGAGCGCACCCGGACCAACAAGGTATCTCCGGACGAGCTGGGTGGCGGCACCTTCACCCTGACCAACACCGGCAGCCGGGGCGCACTGTTCGACACCCCGATCATCAACCAGCCGCAGGTGGCGATCCTCGGTACCGGCGCGGTCGTCAAGCGTCCGGTCGTGCTGTCGGATGAGAAGCTCGGTGAGATCATCGCGATCCGCTCGATGGTCTACCTCGCGCTGTCCTACGACCACCGGATCGTCGACGGCGCCGACGCGGCCCGGTTCCTGACCACCATGAAGACCCGGCTCGAGGCCGGCGCCTTCGAACGCGCGCTCGGGCTCGGCTGAGCACCGTGGCCGGCCGAGCGGTGCGCAGGCCGGCCGGAGGTGTGCGGTGAAATTGGTGCTCGCGGGGGCGTCCGGCTTCCTCGGCGGCGCGCTGGTGACCGACCTGCGGGGCGCCGGCCACCAAGTGCACACGCTGGTGCGGCGGCGTCCCACCGCCGAGACCGAGCTCGAGTGGCACCCCGAGCGGGGCGAGCTCGATTCGCAGGTGCTGGCAGGTTCGGACGCGGTGGTGTGCCTGTCCGGGGCCGGCGTGGGCGACAAGCGCTGGACGGACGGTTACCGGCACGTGCTGGTGCAGAGCAGGCTGCAGCCGACCACCACCATCGCGCGGACGCTGGCCGGGCTTCCGTCGGAGCTGCGTCCGGGCACCTTCGTCTCGGCCTCGGCGATCGGCTACTACGGCGAACGGGGTGACCAGCCGCTGCCCGAGACGGCCGCCGGCGGAACCGGCTTCCTGGCCGACCTGGTGCGCCAGTGGGAGGCGGCCACCGAGCCCGCCAGCAGTGCCGGGGTGCGGGTGGCGATGCTGCGGACCGGCCTGGTGCTCAGCGCCCGCGGCGGCCTGATGAAGCGGATGGTCCCGCTGTTCAAGCTGGGCGTAGGCGGCAAGCTCGGCTCCGGCCAGCAGTACCAGTCCTGGATCACCCTGGCCGACGAGATCGGCGCGATCCGGCACATCCTGCAGGCCGAGCAGCTGGACGGTCCGGTGAACCTGGTCGGGCCGGAACCGGTGCGCAATGCCGAGTTCACCGCGGCGCTGGCGAAGGCCCTGCATCGCCCCGCGGTGCTGCCGGCGCCGGCCTTCGCGCTGCGGATCGCACTCGGCCAGTTCGCCGACGAGGGCGTGCTGGTCAGCCAGCGGGTGCTGCCCGAGAAGCTGCTCGCCAGCGGATACCGCTTCTCGCACGCCGACCTGCCGAGCGCGCTGGAATGGGCGGTCAAGAACTAGCGGACCCGGCCGTCACGAACGCCGGCCAGGCAGCCTGTAACCCACCCGGTCACCGCACCGCGCGCTGCGCGGCGATCCGGAACTCCTCCCCCACTCGCAGCAGGGTGACGGCCAGCCGGGCCGGAGCCGCCGGCAGCGTCCGGCTGCGGACCGTCCCGTCGCACCGCAGTGTCGCGGGCGGCTGGCTCGCGGTGACCCGTACCTCGATGCGCCGGCTGCTGCTGCCCGTCACCGTGAGGTCGGAATAGCCGGTCAGCAGGCCGGTCAGGCCGCAGCCGGCGGGCACCCGGGAGCCGAGCAGGGCGGCGTCGGCGGCCAGCAGTGCCGGCGACTGGTAGACCCCGGCCAGTAGCTCCGGCCGGTTGGCGGTGTAGGCCGCCGCCCGCCGGTCCGCCAGCCGGCGCAGCAACACCAGCGGGTCCGGAACGCTCCGCGCCGCGCCTCGGCCGTCGCCGGCCGGATGGGGCGGAGCGGCCGAGCCTGTTACGCCGCCCCGAGAAGCCGGGCTGGTCGAAACCGCCGGGCCGGTCGAACCCACCGGGCTCGCGGGCCCGGTCGGACGGGCCGGCAGGCGGGCTTCGGCTGCCCGCAGTGCCGGAGACGGCTCGATACTCCGGCCTGGGCCGGAGGACAACCGCCAGCCGCCTCCGCCCACCACGGCAGTGACGGTCGCCATGCCAGCCAGCAGCAGGCCGGCCACCAGCGCCGCGACGGCGAGCCGTCGGCGCCGCCTGCCATCCGGCGGGGGCGCCACCGGCTCGGGCCGGACCTGGAGCCGGGCCACGTGCGTCAGGTCAGCCGGTACCACGCCGCTGGCGACCGGCGCGTGCCGTTCGGCCGAGTGCCGTCCCACCCTCGGTGGGATCCGCCCGGCGGCCAGCACCACCGGCCCGCGCGGCACGCTCGCGGCCAGGTCGAGCGCGAACTCGGCCGCCGTGCCCCGCCGGCGCGGGTCGCGATCCAGCGCCCGCCGCAGCACCTCGGCCATCGCCGGCGGGCAGCCGGCCAGGCGGGCATCCAGGCCGTCGATCACGCCGGTGGCCGCCCGGGCCAGCAGCGCCGGCAGGTCACCGCCGTCGCCACCCTGCTGCCACGGGCCGGCGCCGGTCAGGCAGTGCAGCGCCACCGCGGCGACGGAGAAGACGTCGCTGTGCGAGCCGGCGGTGCCACCGGCGGCCAGTACCGGGTCCAGATAGGCCGGCGTACCCAGCGCCCGGTCGGCTCCGGTGCGCCCGACGAGCAGCCGGGCCACCCCGAGGTCGGACAGCTTGGCGTGTCCGGTGGCCGCGAACAGGACGTTGGCGGCGCTGACGTCGCCGTGCAGCACGCCCTCGGCATGCGCGTAGGCCAGTGCCGCGGCCACCGGGCTCAGCGCGGCGGCCACCTCCGTCGGGGTCAACCGGTCGCGCCGGCGGAGCAGCTGGGCCAGCGAGCCGCCCTCGGCCAGTTCCATCACCAGCACCGCCGCGTCCGGCGTCTGGACGTAGCCGTGGAACCGGGTCAGGCTGGGGTGGTCCAGGGCGGCGAGCAACGCCGCCTCGGCGCGGGCGGTCCGCACCAGGTCGGCCACCCGGTCCGGGCCGGCGTCGCCCGGCAGCACGATCCGCTTCAGCGCCACCGGCTCATCGGTGGCAATGGCCCGGCCCGACCACACCTCGGCATGGCTGCCGAAGCCGAGCAACTGGTCGACCCGGTAACCGGGAACGGTGAACGCCATCGGGCCACCCTAGGAGAATCTGCCGCACCGGGGCCGAAGTTATCCACAGCCCGTCGGCGCGCGGTGTGAGCGCACCCACGCCCGCGGTTTTTGTCGTGGCAGCCGATTAGGGTGGTCGGCAGTGATTGGCCGAGGAGATGATCACGTGGCTGAGCTGAGAACCATCCGGGCCGGGCTGCTGGACTACCAGCAGGCCTGGCAGTGGCAGCGCCAGTTGCACGCCCAGCGGGTCGCCGGTGAGATCGACGACACCGCGCTGCTGCTGGAACATCCACCGGTCTTCACCGCCGGCCGGCGCACCGAGGCCTGGGAACGCCCGGTCGACGGCACCCCGGTGATCGACGTCGACCGCGGCGGCAAGATCACCTGGCACGGCCCGGGCCAGCTGGTGGGCTACCCCATCGTCGAACTGCCCGATCCGGTCGACGTGGTCGCCTACGTCCGCCGGATGGAGGAGATCCTGATCGAGGTGTGTGCCGAGCTGGGCGTCACCGCCGGCCAGGTCGCCGGCCGCAGCGGCGTGTGGCTGCCCGCCGACGACCGCGGACCGGAGCGCAAGGTCGCCGCGATCGGCATCCGGGTGGCCCAGGGGGTCACGCTGCACGGCTTCGCCCTCAACTGCAACCCCGACCTCAGCTGGTTCGCCAGGATCGTGCCGTGTGGCATCGCCGACGCCGGCGTCACATCGCTGAGCGCCGAACTCGGACGGGAGGTCGGCGTCGCCGACGCCCTGCCGGTGGTCGAGTCGCTGCTGCCCGGTCTGGTCGCCGCGTACGCTCGATCCCGTGACTGACGCCAGTACCCTCCAGCCTGGCCCGGCTACCGCATCCGGTTCCGGCCGCAAGCTGCTGCGCATCGAGGCCCGCAACTCCCAGACCCCGATCGAGCGCAAGCCCGAGTGGATCAAGACCCGCGCGGTGATGGGGCCGGAGTACACCGAGCTGCGCCGGCTGGTGAAGAGCGAGGGCCTGCACACGGTCTGCCAGGAGGCCGGCTGCCCCAACATCTACGAATGCTGGGAAGACCGCGAGGCCACCTTCCTGATCGGCGGCGACCAGTGCACCCGGCGCTGCGACTTCTGCCAGATCGACACCGGCAAGCCCGCCGCGCTGGACACCGACGAGCCACGCCGGGTGGCCGAGAGCGTGCAGACGATGGGACTGCGCTACGCCACCATCACCGGCGTGGCCCGCGACGACCTGCCCGACGGCGGTGCCTGGCTGTACGCCGAGACCGTCCGCCAGATCCACGCCCTGAACCCCGGCACCGGTGTCGAGCTACTGATCCCGGACTTCAACGCGGTGCCCGAGCAGCTGGCCGAGGTGTTCGGCTCCCGGCCGCAGGTGCTGGCCCACAATGTCGAGACGGTGCCGCGGGTGTTCAAGCGGATCCGGCCGGCGTTCAGCTACCAGCGCTCGCTGGGCGTGATCAGCTCGGCCCGGGCGGCCGGCCTGGTGACCAAGTCCAACCTGATCCTCGGCATGGGCGAGGAGCGCGCTGAGATCTCCCAGGCGCTGCAGGACCTGCACGACGCCGGCTGCGAGCTGATCACCATCACCCAGTACCTGCGGCCCTCGGTGCGCCACCACCCGGTCGCGCGCTGGGTGAAGCCGCAGGAGTTCGGGGAGCTGCGCGAGGAGGCCGAGGAGATCGGCTTCGCCGGCGTGCTCAGCGGGCCGCTGGTGCGCTCGTCCTACCGGGCCGGCCGGCTCTACCAGCAGGCCCTCGACGCCCGCACCCTGACCTCGGCCGGCTGACCTACCCGAGCCAGCCAGCGACCGCAGCGGGCCGACCGCTCGGCCGCCAGCCGCGCGATGACGACCGTTCAGCGCCGCCGGGCGGCCAGCACGGTCGAGCCGACCAGGCCCGCCATCCCGGCGCAGAAGGCCAGCAGCACCAGCGCGATGTCCTTCTGGAAGACCGGCACGCCGCGGTAGCCGGACCTCGGCTCCACCAGCTGGATCACGGTGGAGGTCGCGCTCGGCGACGGGTCCGGTCCGGACGTCGGCGCGCCGGCGGAGTCGGAGCCGTCCGGCGTGGACGGCGTCGAGCTGGCACCCGGCCCGGGCACCGGCTGGCCGGTCCGGGTGGACGAGGTAGCGGTGCCGGACGGCTGCCGGGCGGGGCTGCTGGTCACCACCTGCACCGGGGTCGAGCGGGTCGGTACCGCACTGGCTGTCGAACCCGGTGCCGGCGTGCTGACCGCGGACGACGCGGGCGGTGGCCGGTGCGAGGCCCCGGTCGGGGTACGGCCCGACGTGCTCGGTGCCGGGTGCGACGTACTGGGCGCGGGCTTCGAGGTGCTGGGTGCCGGGTGCGAGGTGCTCGGCGCCGGCCGGGACGTGCTGGGCGTCGTCGTCTTCGGCGGGCTGGTCGGCACGGTGGGCGTCGGCTTGGCCGTGCTGGACGGGCCCGGTCCGCCGGTGCTGGCGCAGCTGAGCCGGAGGTTGCCCGAGCTGACCACCGCACCGTCCACGCCGATCACCCGGACCTGGTACATGGCAGGCCGGGGCACCGCCTCGCTGAGCGTGACCACCGAGGCACTGGGCTCGTCGAAGCTGACCAGGGTGCCGATCGGGTCCTCGCCGGCGAGCACGCCGTCGGAGCGCACCAGCAGCACCGTGTAGTCGATCTGGTCGATACCCAGGTTCTCCAGCCGGCGGTCCACGTCGTTGGGGTTGTCGACGGTGACCCTGAGGTTGGCCTGCGCACCCGGCGTGCAGCGGGTGGCCACCTGGACGGTGGGCGAGTCCAGGCCGAAGTTGGTGGGCTTGATGGAGTGGCAGTTGGCCTTCAACGGCAGGGTGACGACCCCGGGTTGGTCCAGCTGACGCAGGAAGACGTGGTCGCCGTCGTGCACGGGTCCGGCCAGCCGGACCTTGGTCGGCGTGCCGTCCAGGGTGACCAGGCTCGGGCCGCCCTCGGGGAAGATCTCGGTATCGGTCGAGCCGGGCCCGGCCAGGCCGACCTGCAACACCAGTTGCTGGTCGTCGTCCTTCCACTTGTCGATCTTGAGACCGACCTCGACGAAGTTGTCCTCGCCGTCGTTGGCCGCGCAGCCGTAGCGGACGGTGGCATGCACGTCGTAGCTGTCCAGCGCGGAGGCGGCGCTGGGGCGGGCCAGCAGTGCCAGGGTCGCCGCGAGCACGGTGAACAGCAAAGCTGCCACCACGCGGTCGAGACGCCTGATTAGCACTGTTTTTTCACCCCAGAGACCTCAGGAAACTAACACTGAGGTAACTGTACCCGGTAATCCTTGACGCGGGTGATACATCTTTTGCCTGTTGCTTATCCTGGTGTCATGGCGCAATCTCCCCGGGCGAAGCGGAACGGCAAGAACGGCAAGGTCAAGCTGACCGGAGCCGAGAAGAAGGCGGCGCGGGCCACCCGCCGGCAGGCCCGGCGCGATTCGTTCGCCCAGATGCGCCAGGCGTTCACCTTGACCCGGCAGAACGACCCCCGGCTGGTCCCGTACCTGGTGATCGCCTTCGTGGGGGTCGGGGCGGTGTTCTACCTGCTGACGTCGCTGCTGACCGGTGGCATCTGGCTGCCGGTCGTCCCGGCGGTGCTGTTCGGGCTGCTCGCGGCGCTGTTCCTGTTCTCCCGGCGTGCCCAGAGTTCGGCCTACCAGCAGGCCGAGGGGCAGGCCGGCGCGGCGGCCTACGTGCTGGGCCAGTTGCGGGGCGAGTGGCGCAAGACCGACGCGGTCGCCGGCACCCCCCAGCTGGACGCGGTACACCGGCTGCTCGGCCGTCCCGGCGTGGTGCTGATCGGCGAGGGCGTCCCGCAGCGGGTCAAGCCGCTGCTCGCCCAGGAGAAGAAGCGGATCGCGCGACTGGCCGGCGACGCCCCCATCTACGACGTGGTGGTCGGCCGCGGCGAGGGCGAGGTGCCGCTGGCCAAGCTCAACGCGCACCTGATGAAGCTGCCGCGCAACCTGTCCAAGGAGCAGGTGGTGGCCCTGGACCGGCGGCTGGCGGCCCTCGGCACCCAGCGCCCGGCGCTCCCCCGCGGCCCGATGCCTGCCGGGGCGAAGATGCGCAGCGTGCAGCGCGCCGCCCGCCGCCGGAGCTGACCTGACCCGGTGCCGGACACGAACTCCGCCCAGCGCTACCGCGGCCAGTCGATCGGGCTGCCGCCGTCCGGGCCCGGGTCGCTGGCACCGACCGGCCGCCGGGTCGCGGCCTTCGTCCTCGACCTGCTGGCCGCCACCCTGGTGGCCGCCCCCTTCGTGCACCACCCGGACCGGTCCGGCCTCGCGGCGCACCTGCCCGGCCAGTGGAGCCTGATCCCGTTCGCGCTGGACTACCTCCTCGGGTTGCTGCTCGCCGGCCGGACCCTCGGGATGTACCTCACCGGGCTGCGGGTGGTGCGGGTGGACGCCCGGCTGGCGGTCGGCCCGGTCCGGGCGCTGATCCGGACCGCGCTGCTGATCGCCCTGCTGCCGGCGCTGGTGGCCGACCAGGACTTTCGCGGCCTGCACGACCGGCTGACCGCCACCGCGGTAATCGTGCACTGAGGCGCTCCCGGTCGCTTTACCGACTCAGCTGCCCCCGGACTGCCGGGCGTTGAAGTCGAGCGCCTGCTCGATCCAGAACCCCAGCTCGGCCTCGGTGGCGACGCCGCCGGCCCGGACGCGGATCCAGCCCGGGCTCATCCGGCGCCGTCCCATCTCGACCGGCTCGGCGTCCGGGTGCGACAGCAGTTCCTCGGCCCGATCGGGAGCACACCGGACCATCAGGTCGCCGTGGTTGTTGGCGTTCACCGCCAGCTTGCCGTCGACGAGGAACGACAGCCCGCCGAACATCGCCACCTCGCGCACGTCGGAGCGGCCGGCGAGGTCGGCTCGAATCCGATCGGCCAGGTCCCGGTCGTAGGGCACGGCCCGATCATCCTCCCTGGGGTGCTCACGACGAGCAGTCGCCCGGAGGCAGCGCTCCGGCCGAGTGTGTAACGTCGGCGAAACACTCGAGATACCGGCCAGCAACCGGACGTCGCTAGGTTGGCGGCACGTTCCGGTGATCCCATCTAACCCGAGGCAGACGAGAAGGACTTTCGCTGATGTTCAGTAGCGCTGACGAGATCCTCAGCTACATCGCCAACGAGGACGTCGAGTTCATCGACGTCCGGTTCACCGACCTGCCCGGGGTCCAGCAGCACTTCAACGTGCCGGCCGCCGGCTTCGGCCCGGACGCCTTCACCGACGGCCTGCTCTTCGACGGCTCGTCGATCCGTGGCTTCGCCGCCATCCACAAGTCCGACCTGAAGCTGCTGCCGGACCCGGCCACCGCCTACGTCGACCCGTTCCGGGCGGCCAAGACGCTGAACCTGAACTTCTCCATCGTCGAGCCGCGCACCGGCGAGCCCTACGACCGGGACCCCCGGCAGGTGGCCACCAAGGCCGAGGAGTACCTCAAGACCACCGGCATCGCCGACACCGTCTACTTCGGGCCGGAGGCCGAGTTCTACATCTTCGACGACGTCCGCTACGAGTCCAAGATCAACGGCTCGTGCTACTCGGTGGACTCCATCGAGGGTGCCTGGAACTCCAACCGGGTCGAGGAGGGCGGCAACCTCGGGTACAAGACCCGGATCAAGGGCGGCTACTTCCCGGTCTCGCCGTACGACCACTACGCCGACCTGCGCGACGAGATGAGCCGCGAGCTGACCCGGGCCGGCCTGGTCGTGGAGCGGGCGCACCACGAGGTGGGCACCGCCGGCCAGGCCGAGATCAACTACCGGTTCGACACCCTGACCCACGCCGCCGACCAGATCCTGATGTTCAAGTACATCGTCAAGAACGTGGCCTGGCGCAACGGCCGGACCGCCACCTTCATGCCCAAGCCGCTGTTCGGCGACAACGGCTCCGGCATGCACTGCCACCAGTCGCTGTGGCGCGACGGCGAGCCGCTGTTCTACGACGAGACCGGCTACGCGGGCCTGTCCGACGTCGCCCGCTACTACATCGGCGGCCTGCTGCACCACGCCCCGTCGCTGCTGGCCTTCACCAACCCGACGGTGAACTCCTACCACCGGCTGGTGCCCGGCTACGAGGCGCCGGTCAACCTGGTGTACTCGGCCGGCAACCGCTCGGCCTGCATCCGGGTGCCGATCACCGGCACCAGCCCGAAGGCCAAGCGCATCGAGTTCCGGGTGCCGGACCCGTCGGCCAACCCCTACCTGGCCTTCTCGGCGATGCTGATGGCCGGCGTGGACGGCATCCGCAACAAGATCGAGCCGGCCGACCCGATCGACAAGGACCTCTACGAGCTGCCGCCGGACGAGGCCGCCTCGATCCCGCAGGTGCCGGGCTCGCTGGAGCGGGTGCTGGAGCACCTGGAAGCCGACAACGAGTACCTGCAGGAGGGTGGCGTGTTCACCGCCGAGCTGATCGAGACCTGGATCGACTACAAGCGGACCAACGAGATCGACCCGGTCCGGCTGCGGCCACACCCCTACGAGTTCGAGCTGTACTACGACATCTGATCCGTTTGCCTGTGACCTGCGGAGACGCAGGTCACAGGCCCCCTTCGCTCCTCCGTGGGCCGCGCGAGGTCGCGCGGAGGGCCCGATCGAGGGCCCCCGGGCCTTCGCCTTGGTGCTCGGCATGAGGTGCCCCATAGGTCCGCAACATGAAGCCGGGATCGGCGTGACCGAGGTAGTCGGACCACGCCTTGATCCTCACGCCGGCCTCGAGTATCACCAAGGCGTACAAGTGCAGTAGTGCGTGCATCTCATTTGTGCAGACCTGCTCCAAGCCGGCCCGCTGCGACCGCGAACTCCCCACAGGTGTTTGACCTAGTTCCGGTTGAGCGCCTTCTGCTCCCGGCTCAGGAACAACGTCGCAGTCATCGACGCCGCGACGAAGGCGTTGAGAACCTCGGCTTGGATGCAGACGCGTCGGACGAGCCGGGTAAAAGCGGTATGGCATTCGGCGATGAGGCACCGGGTAACACACTCCGTGGTAGTGGAGGACGCGGCCGAAACGGCTCAACCCTGGATAAAGGGTCTAGCTCTACACCAGCCCTCCTCATCTTTGCCAGGTACCGACCACGGGGTTCCGGCCAGCGCCTAGCGGTGATTGTCGGTCCGATCTCACCTTGAGCCCGAGACGGAGGGCCTAGGGTGAGAGACATGAAGGTCAGTGTCATTCGTCGTTATCGGTTCGAAGCTGCCCACCACCTTGTGTGGCATCCCGGCAAATGTCGGAGACCCCATGGTCACTCATATGTACTAGAGGTCGAAGTGCGTGGCCCCATTGACGAACGAGGCGTTGTTATGGACTTTGCGGAGGTCGACGAGATCGTTAACAAACATGTACTTTATGGCACGACTGGCCTAGATCACTCGGACCTTAATGAACATCTCGCGAACCCAACCGCTGAGAACATTGCAATTAACATCGGGAGCCGACTTTTAAGGGCAGAATTGAAATGGCGCAGAATTAGACTTTGGGAAACAGCGGATGGTTCCGTCGAGATCGAAGCGTAAAGAATGACTAGACTAATCCATCTTGCCGGGCAAGACAAGCTCTTGGTCAGTGAGGTATTCGGCCCAACCTTACAGGGCGAAGGACCAAGCTGCGGAAAGGCCGCGGCGTTCGTTCGATTGGGCAATTGCAACCTTACTTGCACCTGGTGCGATTCGTCATATACATGGGACGATCGCCGACACGAACTCTCGTCGGAGCTCGCCGTTCGCGATACCCTTGAAGTTGCCCGACAGGTAATCTCCATGGGCACGCCATTGGTCATCATCACCGGTGGAGAGCCCGCACTACAAGCAGTCCAGGCGGCGCGCCTTGCTCACGCCGTCACAGCGTCCGGTGCCGCAGTCGAATTGGAAACCAGTGGCAGCGTGCCAATCGGCGAGCTAGCAGACGCGATGCGCCTCATAGTTGTAAGCCCAAAGCTACACAACTCCGGAATTCCGGAACGCAGAAGACTGCGCTGGGAGGTACTGAATGGAATTTTCGACCGACCAAATGCTGTACTGAAATTTGTGTTGCAGTCGCCTAATGATCTGGCTGAGGCCGACTACATCGCCAGTCGGTTGGCAATCTCGTCCGACCGCATATGGGCTATGCCGGAAGGTACTGAACCTTCAATAGTCTTGAGCCGCATGGCCGCGCTGGCCCCTGAAATCGTCAGACGCGGGTGGTGTTTGAGCACTCGCCTGCACATCTTGCTATGGGGAGACAAGCGCGGACACTAAGACAATTGACGTTAGCACCTAAATGAACTCGAAGCTGCTAAATTTTCCAAAAGCCCGTGGTTCTATCGCGTCAGGTTAGTCTTGGTGGGCGTAAGTGAGGTCGTCTTCCGCGGCGCGTCAATGCGAACGACATAGTTTTGAAAAATCCCATGTATACCAAGCAAGAAGTACTCATGCTCCCAATTTTCCGCGAAACTCACGGCGGTGCGACGAGTGTGTCGGTCGCCAATCGTAAGGTCTACTTTGGTAGTCCAAGCACGATACGAGTTCCCACCCGCGATAAATATCTCGGGGGTTATCTCGGCAAGGTCGACATTCAACGTTTCAGCTAGGCCGATAGGAACACGCGTCCCAAGAGCGCCGCTATCTACCAGTCCAGCAAACTTCAAACCTCGAATTTGCGGGAAAGATATGGGCACCACCGGTCGCAACTCTCCGTCGGAGATAAGTCTGCGGAACTGAAACTGCATCAGCCCCCTTCCCCTTTCTTCGGCACAAACATCACGTCCGCTGCCTGGCCGCCAAGCGTTTGCACAAGTTCGCCGAGCGAGTCCGCGTCCGCGATCAGTTTTCGGTCTCTTATTGCAACCCAACGGCCGCGCTTCCGTTGCAACTGGCGCGCCAAAGCCGGCGTCACCTCAAAGAAAGGCAGATCCTCTGATGGATCCAGTTCTCCTGCGTCGCTAAGCCCGTCATCTTGTCTAGTTTCCGGATCGACAAATCTGCGCTCGCCGACCTTAATACCGAGTTTTTCTAAGGCTTCAAGAGCTAAGCGAGGCCTTATCAGATCGATACCTTCTCCGAGCGCGTCAGCAACGATCGTGAGCGCATCAACCATCTTGCCGTCGATTGAAACTAAAGTGGCAATTTCGGTGCCGTCGAAATCACTATGGCTACGAGTTAGCGCTGCAGACAAAGACGCCCGCGTCAAATCTGCGGTCCTTCCGTCTGCGAGCTTGACCGTGACTTTTGCAAGGTCATCCAAGCGTGTCACCCTCCTCTGGGCCCCCAATAGCGACCGCACCTACTGCGAACGATTCACATCGGAAAACAGCCTCTTCGGGTGAATCGAGTTCGACGCAGACACCAACGATCGTCGAGGTTAATCCATAGGCTTGTACGAGCAGGTGCACGCCCATAAGAAACACACCCGCGTCCCGCCACAACAGACCGCTGCCCTCCGGGTAGCGGTCACTGAGAAGCCTCGGGTCGCAGAGCGCGAAGATAACGGCGCTAGGCGGGCATCTGCTTGGCAACGCAGCTTTGATCGCCTCAGTCATCCGCGCTTCGCCCGGCGGCACTACCTGCGAAAGTTGCCCAAGCCCTGCTCCAGCCTGACCATACCAGCCCCTACCCATATCACGTACATTTACCGCCTGCAGCAAAGGCTCGATACTGTGAGTCCCGCCGGCTGAGGGGTGCGCTCGGCTTTGCCATAGCCGACCTGCCGAATCGAGCCTCATATCCCTGCTGGACCCGAATGTTCGCATACACATTAGTAACGCCGCTGCAGGTACCGGACCTACTGAAATGCTTGATTTGCGGTGATCTAGAACTCTGAGTAAAGCCGAGGCATCTGGGGGCACCCGCTCGGCGAGACTCGCGTCAGGCATGAACCCCGCCTGCAACTGCTGATTCACCAAACGCTGCAACCAATGTATCTCCCGGGCAGATTTATCCCGCTGCGCTAGCTCATTAGCGCAAACCGGCTGCGCTGTTTTCGCCGTCCGAAGTGAGGCAACTATTTCGGAGGAAGGGTGTCGGATGTTCAACGGAATCGGCCTACCTCGTCCAGCAGTCCGTGCCTCTTATAGCACCCTGGACATTCCCCGCACGGAAGATCGCCGCGATGGCACGAATGAGTCCACCCCAAGACAGATTGCTCGATTCCCGACGCCGCTAGCAGCTCCATAGAGCCCATGCCGATCGCTGGCGCTCGGACCGCGAGACGCCCTTCTTGAAGGCTCAGAAGTCGATCGAGAGCCTCGTAAAACGAAGAAGTCCCGTCGGCATGACGCTGTCCGTCGGACGCGACGGTTCCAGTTTCGATAGTCACAGCTTGGTCACCGGCAAGGACGCCTGGAAAAACCTTGAGTGCCCACGCGGCAGCGGCGGTCACGAGCATCTGGTTGCGGTATGGCCACCATTCTGGACTGGGCGAAGATTCGTGCGGTGCCTCGCCGTGCAACAAGCCACTGCCCAGCACAGCGAGATCGAGCCGCAGCGTCTTAAAATCCAATCCGAGCTCTCTTGCTACCGCGCCCGCTGCCCGCCGCTCCGCGATAGCCGGACGTTGGCCGTAGTCAATAAATAGCGATAAACTTGGGCGGTGCCAAGCTGCTAAAGCGGCGCTGTCCACTCCTCCAGAAAGAAGGAGCAGAAGGCTCGAACTCGCGCCGAAATCATCACTCTCTCGCGGTTCCGCCTCCTCAAACGCAGGCCCAGTCACCGGACACGTCCGGGTCGGACGCGCATTCCCATCCCTGCCCAAGCCGCTCGGTAGCACGCAGTAGAAAGATCTGAGTGAAGTTCGACGCTGGTCCCAGTCATCATCTTCAGACCTTCGTCGTCCGCGCGCGTCGCGTAACCGACCACCGGGATTCCTCGTTTGACCGCCCACCCGACCTCGAACACGGTGCCGGGATCCGAATGGTCCAACAACGCGAGTACGACGTCACTTGTCTCAAGACCGGCTAGGTCCTGCTTCGCGACCTCTTCTCCGCCTGGACCGATTTCATGCACCGGCGACCACACGTCGGCTCCGAGAGCGGTGAGCTCATCTCGAATGGTTTCGACGAGCCAACGCTCAGAAATTGTGAAGAACGGCCCGGCAAGATACACGGTCGGCGTCGTGGGTGGGATGGGTTTTGGAAGCTGCTCCAAGTGTCCCGCAAGAATGTCACGAGGGACCGCGTGGACGCGAGTGGAGCACCAGTGCGCAGCGGCACCTGAGCCAACGCGCGCAGCCTCGACCAGGTCAGCTCCCTGGTCGAGAGCGTGGGCCAACCCTGCGCTGAACACGTCGCCACTGCCGATCGGCCACACACTACGAGTCGGGTGCGCGCCAGCGGTCTCGTGACTTACCGCCTGGCCGGGCCCCGATCGTGTGGAGACCAACCACCCTGCCGTGCCGCGCTTGGTCACCACGCCGCTTACTGTCGGGTGTTCTTCCAACACCCGTGCCGCCGCCGTCCGAAGATCACCGGCCCGTCCGAGTCCGCGCACCTCTCCCACGTTAGCGACAACGACTACGCGTTTAGAATCAATGCCAGCCAAGTCCAGTGGTTTCGCGTCTCGCGGGCGCTGCGGGTCGAGAACGACTAGCTCGGCGGTCACGTGCGGAGCCAGTTCGCGATCGTTCGCTTCTACCATTCCGAAAATCAGAGCCGTGTCGCCCTGAATCGTGATTCTCTCATCTAGACGAGAGTTTGGGCCATTGATCGATGGCGGAGAAATTGGCGTAACATACCGGAATCCGACTATTTCCGATCGGCGTACCGGCTCGAACGCGACACCGAGTGCGGGCGCAACCATCTGTACTTCTTCATACGAACTGCCGTACAGACCCTCGTCGGCATCATTATCTAGACCGTCGATAGCGGCGTGAAGAATTGGGCGCTCGGCCCGAAGGGCTAGCGCCGCTGCAGCACGCAGCCCCGAACCAGCCCACTCCCGTGAAGCCGGCTCGACGACCGTCTCGAAATATATGCCGCCAACGATGATCATGCGAGGACAGGAGTGACGTCGACCACCACTGATCCGCCGGCCTTTTGTACGACGGTCGCTTCGAACGCCCATCCCTGTCCCATGCATGACCGAACGCGGAGGATTTCGGTTACTAGAGCACCCGCGATGTCCCCTTCGAGGGTCCGGAAGCAGACTCCCCTAAGTCCGTTCTCGTCGACCGCCTGGAGCTCTAGAAGGTCTCCCACGGACAAGTTGTCCACCGTCTCCGGCACGGGTGATCCGATGGTTGTGCGGAACCCAGGTCCCGGACACGCGCTCCCTGGGCCGCCCCCCGCGGCACTCAAACCCCCGCCCGAGCCTGGACGCCCAACACTTGGATCACTACCGCTCATTTACACACTCCTTGAAGTGCCAGGTCAGCGCGACCGACTGCCTGATCGTCAGCGGCCACCGAAGCAGCAGTACGAAGCTACACGGCACGTCCCCCGCAGGAGCAACCTCTCGGGCCACCGGACCCGGCAGCATAGATGAGCTCGATCTGGCTGCCGGAAGGCCCACTGCCGAGCCATCAGGTCTACATCACGTATGTCTACGGCAGCGACGGCCATACCGGCTTGTATTGTCCGCACGATGTCGTACCGAGGATGTCTAATGCCCCAGCTTGATTCCTCGCCAATATTCCCCAGATACACGCGTCCAGGAATCGAGCTGCAAGTCCGGCTTGAGATGCCCACATCAAGAACGCCTGCTCGAAGAGCAGGTAGTCGCGCGGCAGTTTCCAGGACGGCAGGAAGACGCCCGCGACAACGCCCGCGCGAGCGATGTGGATGTCCACAATTGCCACGTGATTACTGGCTCGCCGGTTCCGAACAACCCACGACGCAGTCTTGTGCCCCATGCCAGGGATCCCGAGCAACAGGTTCCTAAAGGCGACGTCGTCTCGAGGCTCGTCAGCAAGCGTTGCTAGGGGCCGTACGACGTCAAGGGCAGCAGCAAGGCGCACGGAACGTTGACGCGGAAACCGGTATCGACGGTTTCGCCCGTCCACCATAAGCGGCGTAAGCAGCAAGCCTTCAATGAGGTCACCGGTCCAGTTAGCGGCCCGGTCGAACACGCCGGCTGTTCTCAGACGTTCGTAAGCGGCGTTCGCAAGTTGAAAGGGCATCCCATAACCACCAAGTAGGCATGCACCGATCTCCTCGGCCAGTGTCGAGCCCAGCCGATATGTTGGGGGTTCAGGCGTGGTCGTCGCGATGTGTTCCCAGAATGCTGCAGTGCCCAATTGCCAAGGCTCGCCCGTCCAGTAATCGACCCGAGTGGCGTTGTGGGTCCGTGTCGTCTGCAGAAGCATTGATCGGTGCGCACCGCGTCGATCTGACCAAGCCTCCCAGCGCTTGGCAGCCCCAACGGATCTTGTCGACACGGAGTTGGCCTTGGATCTTTGGACCACCCCACCTGGGCGATAGTCATCACTCCATCCGGCGGCAGGAGTGTGACCTAGCCCGCTACAGGGCTGGGAGCTTCTTTCGTAGGCCAACCGCACAGCACTGCCGTCGTGTCTAGCGGCTGTCCCATCGTGCGCGGGGGCGCTCTGGATCAACTCGCCGGTCAAGGCTTCTCCTTCCTAGCGGCCAACCGAACGCTCTGGCGAAGCACGACTATGGACTCGGCTGAGGCGTTGCAGCGGATCCCGACACTCAGGACTGCTTTTGATCTGTTGAATTCACCGAGGTCGCCTTCTGCCGGCCTGGTCTGGAGACCTCAAGCTCGCCGGGTGCGGCCTGGTTCGTCATGGCGCTGCTTGCCGTCTCCGATACAGCGTCCAGCGACAGCCGCAGGGCGTGCGAAAGTCGTGCAACTGCATAAAGCCCCGGGCTGGCGACGCGTCCTGCCTCAAGGCTCCGGATCGTGTCGATGCTGACATGGGAACGACGCGCTAGCTCTGGGCCCGAAATCGCTTGCTTACGGCGAGTCTCTGCCAGGAGGCGGCCTACGGCTGACCCAAATCGTCTCTCCGCTTCAGTCGATTTCTGACGAGTCATAGTGAAACAATACATGTATTTTTTCACCAAACCAAGTACTGGCCTGTTCTCCTTCACCTTCGCCACCGAGCCGCCCGAGGACCGGCTGGCGGCGTTCGTCGACGGGTTGGAGTACTTCGGCATCGGCTACAGCTGGGGCGGTTTCCGCAGCCTGATCACGGCCGCACCGGTTTCGCGGCGGCTGCCGTCCCGGCACGCCGGCCGCACCGTCGTCCGGCTGTCCGTCGGCCTGGAGGACCCGGCTGATCTTCGTGCGGATCTGGCCGGCGCCTTCGAACGGCTCGAACGCCGCTGACCGCCGGTTCACCGGCCCGCTGGTCGTAGCCTGAGGCCAGGACAACGGAGAGGATCAGCAATGAGCGAGCCACGGGATTGGAACACCGCGATCATCGAGGAGTTCCGTTCCAACGCAGGAAAGGTGGGCGGCAACTTCGAGGGCGCGCCACTGCTGCTGCTGCACACCACCGGCGCCCGATCCGGCGCCGAACGCGTCAGCCCGATGATGTATCAGGACCTCGGCGGTTCGCTGGCCGTGTTCGCGTCCAAGGCCGGCGCCGACACCAACCCGGCCTGGTACCACAACCTGCTCGCCCATCCGGAGGTCACGGCAGAGGTCGGCACCGACACCCGCACCTTCCGGGCCCGGGTCGCGACGCCCGACGAGCGAACCCCGATCTGGGAGAAGCAGAAGTCCGACTATCCCGGCTTCGCCGGCTACGAGGCGAAGACCACCCGCGAGATTCCGGTCATCATCCTCGACCCGTCCTAGGCCTGAGGCCATCCGCCGCGGACTCGGCGTAACAGAAGTTGTGAAGGTCGTACCTCATCCCGGCGCGGGCAGCGCACTCGGCCTGGGTGTGCGGGTGTGCCGGGGTGAGGCCAGGCTGCCGGCCGGCGCGGTCCTGCGGAGCCGGTAGTTGCTCTGAGCTACCTGACGGGCGGTCTCGGCACTCCGTCGTGGATGGCTCGCGTCGCGGCGCCAGCTTCCCGCTCCAGGAAGGGATCGAACGCAGCCATCATCGCTGCGACATGCATCCCGGCGTCTGTAACTGCGTGAGCGACACGCGCTGCAGCGAGGGCACTGTCGGCCGTAGCGGGGTCGGCAGCCTGCATCGTTGCGGCCATGCGTTCGGCGACGAGTGAGGTCTGAGCCTCGGCGCTTGAGGAGCCGACGAATCTCTTGGCCTGAGCCATCTCGGCGAGGCGTGCCGCTTGCGTTGTGACCACCGACCGCATCGCTGTTGCGGCCAGGCCTGTCTTGCCGGAGATCACCTGCGCGGCCGCAACAGCGGCAAATGTCCTCGCGCGCCGAGCCTGCACCGCCGCGGATGCCGCTTTCTCCGCAGCTACCACGACCGACACAGCTGTCTCCAGCATGGCTTCTACGGCAGCCTGGGCCTGTGCCTCCAGCACGAGGGCAACCGCCTCGGCCATCACGGCGTCAGCAGTGGCATCAGTTGCGAGGTAGCCAGAGCCACGAGTGGCAGGCGTGACCCGAGGCTCCCCGGTGTTGTTCGCACGAGCCCGCTCGTCAGGCATCAGGCGTCGTGTGCCCTCGATGATCAGGGCACTGACCGCTTCGGCCTGGCAGGGGTCCTGGCTCAGAACCTCGAACATGAGCGCTTGAACATCGGAGCTGCGGAATCGCCGATGCCCACCCGGTGTGCGCATGAAGGCGATCTTGCCCTTACTTGCCCAACGGCTGACTGTCTTCGGATCGACGAAGACCAAAGCTGCTACGTCCGCAGGAGTGAGGAGATGCTCAGTCGGTGTTTGCTGCGCGGCCATCGAACTCCCCTAGTGCAGTGACGCACCCCCGCTCCGCACCAGGAGCACCCGGGCAGACCCTGTCACCACCATGTCCAGGCTAGCTCACCGTCACCGTTGGCCTCCGAAGAAACGACTCGGGCGAAGGTCGTCCCTTTCCAGGGACAAGCGGTCCTGTTCGGGCGAACTGCCGGCCCCGGATAACTCATAGGGTCGGCAGTGGGCACCCTGCCTCGCCGACGACCGGCGTCAGCCCAGTGTGCCCTCCGCTGGGAGTTCGTCATGGAGCGCTTCGCCCGCCTCGTCCTGCATCACCGCCGGATCGTCAGTGCCATCTGGTTGGCACTCTTCATCGGCGGCATGGCCTCGGTCAGCCCGTTGGGTGACCGCTGGTCGCTGGACTTCTCACTGCCTGGACAACCGGGGGACAACGCCGAACAGCAGCTCATCGACACCTACGGCGTGAGCACGTTCGACTCCTACATCGCTGTCGTGACGGTTCCCTCGGGTCAGACGGTCGAGGGGAACAGGGCCGCTGTGACCGGTGTGATCAGTGCTGGCGTCGCGGCTGTGCCAGACGTGAAGCTCCGCGTGGTGGACATCGCCAGCACCAACGATCCTGGCTTCGTGACCGATGACGGCCGCACCACGTACGCCTTGATCCAGGCTCCCGTCCCGGGGACCTTCGGCCCCTACATCGAGACCCAGCTCGACCCCGCGCTGACCAAGGCAGCCCAGGCTGCCGGCTTCGAGAGCGGCCTGACCTCCTATGGTCTGTTGTCGGCCGGCGGTGACCAACACGGCTCCAGCGTCCTGATCGAGACCCTGATCGCCGCGGCGGGCGCGCTGCTGGTGCTGCTCTTCGTGTACGCGTCGTTCCTGGCGCTGCTGCCGCTGCTCATCGCCGGGGTGTCGATCCTGACAACGTTCATGCTCGTGCTCCTGCTCACGACGTTCACCGACGTCAGCATCATCGTCAAGTTCCTTATCGCGCTGATCGGGCTCGGGGTCGCCATCGACTACTCGCTGATCCTGGTGTCGCGGTGGCGAGAGGAACGCGCTCACGGCCGCAGTAACGAAGACGCGGTCGTCGTCGCGATGAAGACGGCCGGACGTGCTGTCATGGCCTCGGGCGTCACCGTGGCGATCAGCCTGCTGGCTCTGCTGATCCTGCCGGTGCCGGCCCTGCGCAGCATGGGCGTCGCGGGAATGCTGATCCCACTGGTCAGCGTGGCCGTCGTGCTCACCTTGCTCCCCGCGCTGCTCTCCAGGGTCGGCCCGCGCATCGACTACCCCCGCATTCGCAAGGAAGGCACCGCCTCACGTGGCTGGTCGGCATGGGCGCGGCTCATCGTGAGGCACCGCGTTCTCGCCACTTCGACGGCTCTGATCGTGCTCGGCCTGCTCATCGCGCCCGTGTTCGGCCTCAAGATCGGGCCGGGCTCCAGCCTGGAGTCCCTCGCGCACGACGGGTCCCGCTTCGACACGCTGCAGACGCTGACCGACGGCGGGGTCGGCGCCGGAGTCATCACCCCCATCGAGGTGCTTGTTCCCGCCAATGACGCCGCCGCGGCTGCCCGGGCAGCCCGTGGCGTTGCCGGCGTCCAGCTGGCCGTGGTGGGCACCACCCGTGGTGACAGTGCCGTCGTCGACGTGTTCCCGAGCCAACCGACGCTCGACAGCGACGCCGCGACGGTCGTCACCGACGTCCGGTCAGCCGTCGAATCCGCGACAGGCGACCGGGTCGGGATCACCGGACTCGGTCCCACCATCCAGGACTATTTCAGCGCGGTATACGACAAGTTCCCCTACGTGCTGGCCATGATCGCCCTGATCACCTACGTCCTGCTGATCCGCACCTTCCGGTCGGTGCTGCTGCCGCTCAAGGCTGTGCTGCTCAACCTGGTCTCGCTGGCCGCCGTGTTCGGATCGATCGTGTTCTTCTGGCAACTGGGCCACGGCTCCGGCGTTCTCTTCGACGTCGCTCCCACCGGAGCGATCAACTTCTGGCTCCCAGTCGTGATCTTCGCGTTCCTGTTCGGGTTGTCGATGGATTACGAAGTCTTCATCCTGGCTCGGATGCGGGAGGAGTACGACCGCACCGGCGATACCAGCATGGCCGTCATCACCGGGATCGGCCGGACCGGTCGACTCGTCACCTCCGCGGCCCTGATTCTGTTCTTCTCCTTCTCGGCCATCGCGACCTCCCCTGGAACCGATACCAAGGTCCTCGGAACCGCCTTGGGGGTCGGCATCCTCATCGACGCCACCATCGTCCGTGCCCTGCTGGTACCCGCCCTGGTCAGCCTGTTCGGCCGGTGGAACTGGTGGCTACCTGGCTGGCTCGCGCGCGTCCTGTTCCTCGAGCCCTCACCGCTCCAACCGGTTCGCATCGTGCCGCCCGAAGCGCTGCCGGATCCGGGCAGGGTGCCCGCCGGTATCGGCTGAGAGCCGTCGTGGGCTCGCACGGCGGCAGCCCGCGACAGCCCGCGACAGAACGGCGCCCCGGGACTGGGAAGTCCCGGGGCGCCGTTCCGTCGAACTGGTGTACTACCGGGTCAGCCCCGGGGGTGCAGCCACGCGTCCTTGCCGGCCGTCCCGAAGGCGGCGATGGACGCGCTGTCGGTACCCAGCGATGCCCAGCTGCCGCTGTTGAAGTAGCCGAGCGACACCAGGGCCGGGTAGGCCTTGGCCTGGCTGGGGATCGCCTTGAACCAGTCCGCCCGGCGCGGGTCGGCGATGCAGCCGTACTCACCCAGGCCCAACGGCAGCTTCTTGGCGTTCACGTCCACCGGGTCGAGCAGGCCGCCCCGGATGGCGTTGTAGAACGGCGCGACCATCTGGCCGAAGGTGCGCCAGTTCGACGCGCTGTGGTTGTACGGGTCCCACATAATGACGCTGACATAGCTGGAACCCGGCCAGAGCTGCTGCAGCGACCAGGCCTTGCTCGGATCGGACGCGGTCCAGCCCGACATGGTCCAGCCCCACAGGATGTTCGAGACACCCTTGGCGCGGAACCGGTCCACGATGTGCCGGTAGGCCGCGACGTACTCGGCCCGGCTGCCGGCCGCCGCCCGGATCTTGGCCGTGCCGCCGATGTCGGGACGGTCGTCGGTCTCGGGGTCGATGTCGACGATGAACTTGTACGACGTGGCCTTGACCTTGGCCGCCACCGCGTCGAGATAGCGGTCGAGCGAGCCGTTGCTGACCTGCTTGTAGGTCCAGGTCTTCTGGACCTTGCCGCTGCGGTCGGTCGAGGTCGCGCCGGGCGCCGGCTGCAGGTTCGGGTCGTAGCCGCCGTCGTAGGAGACCAGCTCCCAGCCGATGTGGATGGTCCGGCCCTGGGACGACTGGGTGATCATGGCCGGCGTCGGCCACATGTTGTTGGTGGCGTCGAAGTCCTTGAAGTTGTGGATCAGGTCGAACTTGCGCCCGATCTTGCTCTCCATGGTGCTGAAGTCCGCACTGCCCGAGCCGTAGTAGCCGAACAGCGCGCCGGTGCCCTGGGTCGGCAGCACCCCACTCGGTGCGGTGCCGCCGGACGGAACCGGCGGCGGCGCGGGCGCCGAGGATGTCGGTGCCGGCGTGGTCGAAGGTGCCTTGGTGGTCGGTGCCGGCGTGGTCGAGGGCGCCTTGGTGGTCGGTGCCGGCGTGGTCGAGGGCGCCTTGGTGGTCGGTGCGGGCGAGGACGGCGGTGCCGGCGTCGTCGGGGTGGCCGTCACGACGCTGATGTCGTCGACCAGGTAGGACTTGCCGGGGCCGAGGTCCCAGGCCAGGCCGTTGACATCGATGCTGGATCCGCCCTTGGCAGCCACCAGGTCCACCGTGAGCTGGTGCCAGGCCGTGTCGGTGGCCCAGTAGGAGGTCTGCTTACTGGTCACCAGCGCGTTGCTGCTGGTGTACTCCATGAGGCGCAGCCCCAGCGAGGTGTTGGCCTGGGCCGCCCGCAGCCAGGCGGTCGCCCGGTAGGTGAGGCCGGCGGTGGTGCTGGCAACGCTGTTCGGCGAGTCGTTGAGAACCGTGGTGGCGGTGGCGGCCGAGGTGTTGGACACCTTGGCGGCATAGCTGCCGGTGTGTCCGCCGGAGACCCGGGCCAGCGCGACCGGGGCCGTGCCGTCGTCCTTCGGGGTGGCCAGCCAGCCGTTGGCGTTGGTCTCGAACGTGCCGTTGGCGACCAGTTCGCCGGCGGAGGCGGTCGGTGCCAGCACGCCACTGCTGGTGATGGCGGCGGTGACGGCGACGCCGCTGGCCACGATTGCGGTAACGGCGGCCAGCGCGGTGATACCGCGGCGACGGCCTGGGTTGGGGGTGCGGTGGGAGCCTGGGGCGGGCGGTGCGGTCCGGACGGCGTGCCGGCCGGTGCCTTGATCAGCGCGGTGCGCGGGGTCGTGCACTGCCGCCGTTGGGGCATGACGGAGCAAGGGGCATCCTCTCCTCACGCCTGCGGGGTGAGCTGTCGGGTTCGGGCGGGAGGTGCCCGGCCGCGTTACACGGCTTCACCCCTAGGTCGCGTGCGCGACCGTCATCGTGGTTCCCCCGCTCCTGCCGAGCGTTGTGGTTGAGGATGATCCGGGCGGGGCAGGACTCGGCGAGCCGCACGGACAGCGCCCCAGTGGGCGCCGGTTGCACCTTAAGGGTTGCTCTTGCGCCACGGCAAACGCCACACCGGGCGCTCCCGATAGGTCCGGATTGCACGGCCGTTTTTGTTTACGCGTGTTGGAAAATCTCGACTAGGGGGGCCTTAGAGATCCAGAACGCGCCGTAGGCCTCGATCGATCTCGCGCAGCAGGGCCAGCGGTACCGAACCGCACGATCGATCAGGTCGGTCTTGTCGACAGTCCCCACAGCGGGGACGTTCACGACCGAGTCCCGCGGCAACCCGGTCACCTGCGCCGGCAGGAACACATTTGTCCCGGCATGGTCGCCAGGCCGGTTGGAGGTGATGGCGGCAGCTACTGACCGCTGGTGTCCGGGGTGATGTGGAAGACGCCGATCGCCTCCAGCACGGCCGCCTCCACCTCGGCCTTGGCCAGGCCGAGCCCGGCCAGCGGTCCGGCACCGGCCTCCTGCTCCAGCAGGGCCAGCAGGATGTGCTCGGTGCCGATGTAGTTGTGTCCGAGGCGCAGTGCCTCGCGAAAGGTCAGCTCCAGCGCCTTGCGCGCGTCCGCGTCGTAGGGCACCAGGTCCGGCACTCTTTCGGCCGGGGCCGGCAGGGTAGCGGTCACCGCGCTCCGGACGGCCGCCAGCGTCGTCCCCTGGGTGCGCAGCACGGCGGCGGCGATCGACTTCGAGTCGGCGAGCAGCCCCAGCACCAGGTGCTGGGTCAACACCTTGTCGTTGCCGGCGGTGCGGGCCTCCTCCTGGGCGGCCATCACCGCGTTCCTGGCCCGCTGGGTGAACCGGTGGAAGCCCAGGCTGGCATCCAGATCGGCCGCATCCTTGGCCACGAACCGCTTCTGCGCCGCCTGCTTGGTGACCCCCATGGCCCGGCCGATGTCGGTCCAGGAGGCGCCCGAGCGCCGGGCCTGGTCGACGAAGTGGCCGATCAGGTGGTCGGCCACCTCGTCGATGTGCTGGGCGGCCAGCACGGCGTCCGCCAGCTGTTCGAGGGGTTCGGCGTGCACTCCCTTGATCGCTTCGATCAGGTCGTCCAGCCGGACCGGGTTGGGCATCTGCCGAGGCTCCGTCATGCGTCAACTCTAGGTTGACTCTCTTCCTTTCGTCAACCTTGGGTTGTCGGTACTTATGCACAGCCTCGGCGTAGATCGTGGCTGTTGACGGTGGCTTGTGCGACAGTGTCGCCATGGCGGGAGAGGAATTCCGAGCCACCTTACGAGGGGGCGAGGCGACCCTGGGCACGGTTCGTGCCAGCGATATCGCCCGGCTGATCACCGGTCTCGAGTCCGCGGTCGCAGCAGCGGCCTATGCCGCGCTGGGACGGCCTCGAAAGGGGTCGACGGGTCGCCATCGCGCGGCTATCGAGGCAGCCTCTCGACTCCGCTTCCAGAACGTCGAGCCTGGCAGCGTGGTCGCGGTACTTCGTCTCCCCCCTCTCGCCGAAGCCACCAACGACACCCTGAACGTCGAGGTCGATGATCTGGCGGGAGCAGCATTTGACAGGATCATCGCAGCTTTCGAGCAGGCCGACGATCTGGTCGATCCTGGCATCGCCAGGACGCTTGCTGAGCTTGCACAAGAATTGGGCATCGGCGATCGGCACCAAGAACTGGTCCTGACCAGCGTTCGAACCGCCAGTGCCGGGCGCTTGGACGCCAGCGCCAAGGAGCGAATGCGTCGACTTGCCGGCGCTCCGTTGGGGCACCAGCGAGATGTCGTCGTAGGCACGTTGCGGGAGGCGGACTTCGACCGCCGCACCGCACGGCTGCACGCGGCGACCGGGGAGACGGTCACCGTAGAGTTTCCCGCCGAACTGGATGACGAGATCCAAGAAGCGCTTCGCGCGCAAGCCGCATTTGAAGGCATCATCACCTTCGACCCGAACACCGCCACCATCAAGCGCGTGGATCTACGTCGTATCAATACCCGGGAACTCCTGCCGTTCGACGCATCGGCGTTCTGGACGACAACGTCTGTCGATGATCTTGCCGAGATCCAGCAAGTCCAGCCGGCAACCTTCGACGCTCCGTTCGGGGCATGGAACAGTCAAGAAGTTGCCGATATCGCCAGTGCCTTGGCGGATCTGGACGCATGACGCCGGAAGACGTGCCGGCCGGTCCACTGCTGATCGACACCGACGTCGCTACCTGGCTCTTAACCGATGCCGGTCAGGCCGAGGGTTGGCGACCGCTACTTCGAGGCCATCTGTTGACCTTGTCGTTCGTCAACGTAGGAGAACTGCTCGCACTGCCTGCCTCGCGACTGTGGGGCACCACGCGGACAGCGGAGTGGCGAGAAGCAATAAGGCGCCACTTCATCGTGTTGCCCTTCGATGCGAACATCACCATGCATGGGCGCCACTTCATGTCCGTTACCGAGGACACCTACACCGAGGTGGAACCAATGATCTCTGGGTAGCTGCCTCGGCGTTGTCGGCCCAGCCCCCGCTGCCACTGGCGACGAACAACCTGAACGACTTCACCAAGATCGCCGCCGACCATCCGCTGCACCTGATCCATCCCGACCTGTAGCGCCGCGAGTTCTCCCTAGAACGCTCCGTCCGCTAGCTGGTCGTTCCCTCGCCGATCGCCTGGTCCAGCATCTCCAGCCCGAGCGCGATCTCCTCCTCGCTGCTGGTCAGCGGCGGCGCGATGCGGAAGATGCCGCCCATGCCGGGCAACTGCACCACGTTCAGGTGCAGGCCGAGCTCGAGACAGCGCCGGGTGACCTCCGCACCCAGCCGATCAGCGCCCTGCTTGCTCGCCCGGTCGGTCACCAGCTCCAGCCCCTGCAGCAGGCCGCGGCCACGGACGTCGCCCACCGCGGCATGCCGGTCCTTCATCGCCAGCAGCCCGTCGCGCAGCTGGGCGCCCAGCTTGCCGGCCCGCTCGTCCAACCGGTCCCGTTCCAGCACGTCCAGCACGGTGTTGCCGACTGCCGCCGGCAGCGGATCGGAGACATGGGTGGTGTAGAAGAGGAACCCGCGCCGGTGCGCCTCCTCTTCGATGGCGGCCGACGTCACCACCGCGGCCAGCGGCAGCCCGGCGCCCAGGGTCTTCGACACCGTGATGAAGTCCGGCACCACCCCGTCCCGCTCGAAGGCGTACCAGGCACCGGTCCGGCACAGGCCGGTCTGCGCCTCGTCGAGGATGAGCAGCATGCCCCGCTCGTCGCACTTGCGCCGCAGCCCGGCGAGGTAGCCCGGCGGCGGGTCGATCAGGCCGCCGGAGCTGAGGATCGGTTCCACCAGGCAGGCGGCGAGACTGCCCACCGACTGGGCATCGATCAGCGCGAAACCCCAGTCCAGCTGCCGCTGCCAGTCCAGCTCGCCGGTGGCGGTGACGAAGTCGGGACGGTAACTGTTCGGGGTCGGGATCGCCAGGTTGCCGACCGTGGGCCCGTAGCCGTGCCGCCCGGCGCTGTAGGTGGCGGCGGCCGCGCCGGCGGTCATGCCGTGCCAGGACCCGGCGAACGACACCACCTCGTGCCGGCCGGTGACCAGCTTGGCCATCCGCAGCGCCGCCTCGTTCACCTCCGCGCCGGTAGTCAGCAGCAGCACCTTCTCCAGCGGGTCGGGCAGCGAGTCCGCCAGCCGCCGGGCCAGCTCCACCACCGGACGCGACAGCATGCCGCTGAACAGGTGGTCGAGGGTTCCGACCTGGCGCTGGACGGTGGCCACGATGTCGGGATGGGAGTGGCCGAGGATGGCGCTCATCTGCCCGGAGGTGAAGTCCAGCACCTTCCGGCCGTCGTCGGTGTAGACGAAGCTGCCCTCGGCGCGCTCGATGATCGCGGGGCTGAAGCTGCCGCCGTAGCGGACCAGGTGCCGGTCCACCTCGGACCAGAAATCGGACGTCATGGCCAGACGCTACAACCGGGCCGCTGCGCTGCACACGCCCGCAGGCAGGGACGCCGGCTAAGCCAGCTCCACGTCCAGTTGCTGGTAGGCCGGGTGCAGCTCCTGCCACCGAGCCCGCGCGTCGCAGGGTCCGCGGCCGGCGAGGTAGCCGGCGAGATCTTCCAGGTGCACCTGGTTTCCCGCGCCATAGGCGGCGATCTGCGCCAGGGGCAGGCCGCGGTCCTCGATGACCAGGACGGTGTGGTCGCCGTCGGCGGTAAGCGTCACCTCCACCACGCCGTCCCCCTCCTCCTCCGATGTGGTGCGGATCCGTAGCCGATGCGGGGATTGGCACACCTCCACCTGGCAGTGCCCTTCCCATCCGGTGGCGAAGTAGCGGGCCCGGAACTCACCGCCCTCGCGCAGGTCACCCTCGATCTCGCCCAACCAGCGGGCCAGTCGCCGGGGGTCGGTGACGGCCGACCACAGATCGTCGATACCGGTGTCGAACCTGTCCTCGAGACGAACGATGCCCGTGCCGTCCGCCGCACGCAGCGTGCCCAGGATGCGGGTGCCTGCCAGCCTGTTGGTGGTCATCAAATGCTCCTCCGGTCGCGTTTGCCGCGTGCTATCTCGGTGTGCAGGGCGTCCAGCCGCTGGTCCCACAGGGCCAGCTGGCGACCCAGCCAGTCATTGATCTCGACGAGCGGTTGCGGGCGCAGCGAGTAGACCCGGCGTTGGGCTTCTTGGCGTACCTCGACCAGCCCCGCCTCTCGCAGCACCCGCAGGTGCCGCGAGACGCCAGGCCGGGCTATCGGAAGCAGCGCGGCCAGCTCGCCGACGGTCGCCGGCCCCTCGGCCAGCACCGCCAGCATCGTCCGGCGGCTGTCGTCCGCGAGCGCCTTGAGAGCTGCTTCCACCCCTCTTGTGTACCAATCTGGGTACGTACATGTCAAGGTACATACGGCAGCCGGACGGTGGTACTCACGACCCGTGTCCTCGCCCTGGGCGCTCTCTCCTCCGCGCTGACGTAGCGTCTGGATTGCAGATAGTGGGCGCTGGAGCTCCAGGCCTGCCGCCGTAGCGGGAAGGATGGCCCAGGGGTGGTCCTGAGGGAGGCAGTGGCTCGGCCGGCGAGAACGCCCGCCGAGCCGCCCCGGTCCCCGGTGCTCAGCGGCTGGCGGGACGAGTTCGTCGCGCTCACCGGGCGGGTCATCGTGCTCGGCGGCTTCTGGTCGCTGGTCAGCCTGGTGCTGCGTCCGGTCCGCTGGATCCGCTGGATCGACGACCTGTTCGGCCTGGTGAACCTGCCGGCCGGCCCCAGCCTGTTCTCCACCGTGCTGCTGTTCGTGGTCGGCGGCGCGGTCCGGCGCCGGATGAAGGTCTCGCTGTGGCTGCTGCTGGCCTTCCAGGCACTCGCCGGCCTGAACCTGCTGGGCGCGGCGCTGCAACTGGCCCTCGACTCCGACGAGGTGCACCGGACCCGGCCGATCGAGGTCGCCGAGCTGGTGGTCAACCTGCCGCTGACCGTGCTGCTGGTGGTGTTGCTGTGGCGCAGCCGGGCGGCCTTCTCGTCCCGGCTGGAAGCGGGAGCGCGCTGGCGGGCGCTCGGCATCCTGGTCGCCGGCCTGATCGTGTCGGTCAGCGTCACCATCGCCCTGACCCTGAGCTTTCCCGACACCCTGACCGACATCGGCCACCAGCTGGCCTGGGCGGTGCGGGTGTCGCTGGGCGTCGAGCCCACCTCGGCGGAGGTCGGCTGGGAGGGAAAACACGGCCACCACTGGATCGCCGCGCTGTCCGGCCTGCTGTCGGCGCTGGCCCTGGTGCTGGCCGCACTGGTCTTCCTGCGCTCGGCGCGGGCCAAGGCCTACCTGACCGCCCAGGACGAGCTGGAGGTCCGCCGGCTGCTGCTGCAGGCCGGTGAGCGGGACTCGCTCGGCTACTTCGCCACCCGGCACGACAAGTCGGTGATCTTCGCGCCCGGCCAGGCCGCCGCCGTCACCTACCGGGTGCTGGCCAACGTCAGCCTGGCCAGCGCCGACCCGATCGGGCCGCCCGCCGCCTGGCCCGCCGCGATCGCGGCCTGGCTCGCCGAGGCCCGGGCGTTCGGCTGGTTCCCGGCGGTGCTGTCGGCCAGCGAGGAGGGCGCCCAGGCCTACGTCGCGGCCGGCCTGAAGGCACTGCCGATCGGCGACGAGGCGATCATCGACGTCGACACCTTCACCCTCGAAGGGCCCGACCATGCAGCCGGTCCGGCAGGCGGTGCACCGGGTGCAGCGGGCCGGCTACACCATCTCGGTGCGCCGGCACGCCGACCTGAGCGCCGAGCAGCTGGCCGAGCTGGGCCGGCTGGCCGAGGACTGGCGTGGCGAGGACACCGAGCGCGGCTTCTCGATGGCGCTCGGCCGGGTCGGCGACCCGAGTGGACGGCGGCTGCGTGGCGGTGCTGGCCCACGACGCCGACGGCCGGCTGCGCGGGCTGCTGTCGATGGTGCCGTGGGGCCGGCGCGGCCTGTCGCTGGACCTGATGCGCCGGGACCGGACGGCCGAGAACGGCCTGGTCGAGGCGATGGTCTCGGCCCTGGTCACCGCCAGCCGCGACGAGCTCGGCGTCCGCCGGCTCTCGCTGAACTTCGCCATGTTCCGCGGGGTGTTCTGCGGCCGCCGAGCGGGTCGGCGCCGGCCCGGTGGTGCGGCTGACCAGCCGGGTGCTGACGTTCGCGTCCCGGTTCTGGCAGATCGAGAGCCTGTACCGGTCCAACGCCCGCTACCTGCCCCGCTGGGTGCCGCGCTACCTCTGCTACGACTCCTCCCTCACCCTGACCCGGGTGGCGCTGGCGGCCGGCATGGCCGAGGGCTTCCTGCCGGCGGTCGAGGGCAGCGGCGAGCGGGCCGCCGACGGCCGGGTGGTGCTGGACGGCAAGCTGGTGCCGTTCACCGAGGCGGTCGCGCTGCAGTACCGGGCGATCCGCAGCGGCAGCCGCCCGGTGCGCCGGCTCAGCCAGCAGCAGCGGGTCCGGCACGACAAGCTGGCCCGGCTGGTCGAGGCCGGCCGGCAGCCCTACCCGGTGTCGGTGCCGCGTACCTGCGAGATCGCCGGCCTGCGCGAGCGGTTCGCCGGCCTGGCACCGGACACCCGCACCGGCCAGACGGTGTCGGTGGCCGGCCGGGTGCGGGCGCTGCGCGACTTCGGCGGCCTGACCTTCGCCGTCCTGCAGGACGGTCAGGCCACGCATCCAGGCGCTGGTCAGCCGGGCCGAGCTGGGCGCGGCAGAGCACCGGCTGCTGCGCGCTACGGTCGACCTCGGCGACTTCGTCAGCGTCACCGGCGAGATCGGCACGTCCCGGCGCGGTGAGCTGTCGGTGCTGGTGACCGGCTGGCAGATGGCCGCCAAATGCCTGCGCCCGTTGCCGGACAGCCACGCCGGCTTCGCCGACCCCGAGGCCCGGGCCCGGCTGCGGCACGTCGACCTGATCGTGCAACCCCGAGGCCATGCAGCTGCTGACCCAGCGCAGCGTGGCCGTCCGGGAGCTGCGCGAGGCCTTCGCCCGGCGCGGTTTCCTCGAGGTGGAGACGCCGATGCTGCAGCCGGTGCACGGCGGCGCCAACGCCCGGCCGTTCGTCACCCACATCAACGCCTACGACGCGACCCTGTACCTGCGGATCGCCCCGGAGCTGTTCCTCAAGCGGCTGTGCGTGGCCGGCATGGGCAAGGTCTTCGAGCTCAACCGCAACTTCCGCAACGAGGGTGCCGACGCCACCCACAACCCCGAGTTCACCTCGGTGGAGGCCTACCAGGCCTACGCCGACTACCTCGACATGCGCGAGCTCACGCAGGCGTTGATCTGCGAGGTCGCCACCGCGGTGCACGGCGTCACCGATCGCCCGGCGGCCCGGCCCGGACGGCAGCCTCGTCGAGGTCGACCTGTCCGGGCAGTGGCGATCGGTCCCGGTGCACCAGGCGGTCTCGCAGGCCTGCGGGGTGCCGGTCACCCCCGACACCGGCGCGGACGAGCTGGCCCGGCTGTGCCGGAGGCACGGCGTCAACCGTCCGGCCGACGCCGGCGCCGGCGCGCTGGTCACCGCGCTGTACGAGGCGCTGGTCGAGAAGCACACCGTCTGAGCCGACCTTCTACACCGACTTCCCGGTGGAGACCTCACCGCTGACCCGGGTGCACCGCGGCGACCCGCGGCTGGCCGAGCGCTGGGACCTGGTGGCCTTCGGCACCGAGATCGGCACCGCCTACTCCGAACTCATCGACCCGGTCGACCAGCGGCAGCGGCTGGTGGCGCAGTCGCTGGCCGCCGCCGACGGCGACGTCGAGGCGATGCAGGTGGACGAGGCATTCCTGTCGGCGCTGGAGTACGCGATGCCGCCCACCGGCGGCCTGGGCCTGGGAGTGGACCGGCTGGTGATGATGCTGGCCGGGGCCGGCATCCGGCAGACCCTGGCGTTCCCGTTCGTGCGTCCCGGCGGTCGCTGACCGGCGGCTTTCGAATCGGCCGCTGCCGGCACGAAATCTCTCAGCGTTCTTTAAGCAAACTCGGATCCATTTCTCAGCAGATTAATCAGCCGTTCCCAGCCTGAACCCCCACCGTTCGCCGAGCCGTCCTCACCGACCCGGTCGAGGGCGCGCCGGTGCGGACGAGTGGAGAGGCGCGCATGGGATCGCTGATGAGGCGGCTGGCCCGGCCCTGGCTCGTGACGCCGGTGGTGATCGTCGTGCTGGCCGGCGTGCTGGGCACGTACTGGTGGAACCGACGGGGGTCGGCGGCCACGCCAGCCCCGTCCTATCGGCTGGTAGCCGCGGGTACCTCAACCGTGCGCCAGGTGGTCACCGCGAGCGGCACCATCGAGCCTGCCGAGCAGGACTCGCTCAGCTTCGCGGTGTCGGGGACGGTGACCAGCGTTCGGGTCAGCGCGGGACAGCGGGTGCGCGCCGGTGCGGTGCTGGCCACCGTCGACTCGGCCGCCCTGACGGCCTCGCTCGCCCAGGCCCGCGCGTCGCTGGCCAGCAGCCAGGCCCGGCTGAGCGACGACACCGCGGCCGGCGGCTCGGACACCCAGCTGGCCGCCGACAACGCGGCGGTGACCGCGGCCGAAGGCCAGCTCAGCTCGGCGCAGGCCGCCCTCAGCCAGGCGGCGTTGACCTCGCCGATCACCGGCGTGGTGGCGACGGTGAACCTCAACGTGGGCCAGCAGGTCGGCTCGGGCGGGTCCGGCTCGGGCGGGTCCGGCTCGGGCGGTTCCGGTTCCGGTTCCGGTTCCGGTTCCGGTTCCGGCTCGGGCGCCGGCTCAGGTTCGGGCGGCGGTTCCGGCTCGGGTTCCACGGGCTCGACGAGCGGCTCGAGCAGCGCCCAGTTCCTCGTCATCAGCACCGACTCCTGGATCGTCAACACCAGCGCCGACGCCACCCAGGTCGGCCTGCTGGCCACCGGGGACCAGGCCGAGATCAGCACCGGCACCGGGGCCGCCACCGTCTACGGGACGGTCTCGTCCATCGGCCTGATCGCCAGCAACAGCACCGGCGTGGCCAGCTACCCGGTGGTGGTCAAGGTGACCGGGAACCCGTCCGGACTGCATGCCGGCGCGACCGGGACCGTGACGTTGATCTACCGGCAGCTGTCGAACGTGCTGGTGGTGCCGAGCGCGGCCGTCCACCAGGTCGAGGGCAAGAGCGTGGTGTACGAGATGTCCGGCGGCAAGCAGGTGGCCCACCAGGTCGGCGTCGGGCTCAGCTCGAACGGCTCGTCGCAGATCACGGCCGGCCTGAGCGAGGGCACCGAGGTGGTGGTGCCCGCGGCGGGCGGCGCGGGGCGCACCGGGGGCGGTACCGGTCGTACCGGCACCGGGTTCGGCGGTACCGGCCGTGCCGGCAACGGGTTCGGCGGTAACGGCTTCACCGGTGGCGGCTTCGGCGCCGGCCAGCCAGCCGGAGGTCCCTCGGCCGGCACGGGCGGTGGCTGAGGTGACCCTGTGGCTTCCCGTCCGCGAGGGGTCGGCCGAGCCGGCGCCGGCCAGCACGCCGGTCATCGACCTGGCCGAGGTGGGCAAGACCTACCGCAGCGGCTCGCTGCAGGTCGAGGCGTTGCGGGGCATCTCGCTGCGCATCGAGGCCGGCGAGTACGTCGCGATCATGGGCCCGTCGGGCTCGGGCAAGTCGACCCTGATGCACATCCTCGGTTGCCTGGACGTCCCCAGTTCGGGCAGCTACCTGCTGGCCGGCGAGGACGTCGGGACGCTGTCCGAGGCGGCCCTGGCCGAGATCCGCAACCGCCGGGTCGGCTTCGTGTTCCAGCAGTTCAACCTGCTGCCGGCGCTGACCGCGTGGCGCAACGTCGAACTGCCGCTCAGCTACGCCGGAGTCGGACGCGACGAGCGACGCCGGCGTGCCGTGGCGGCGCTGGAGCGGGTCGGCCTCGGCGACCGGATCGAGCACCGGCCGGGTGAGCTGTCCGGCGGCCAGCAGCAGCGGGTCGCGGTGGCCCGGGCCCTGGTCAACGACCCGGCACTGATCCTGGCCGACGAACCGACCGGCAACCTGGACTCGGCCTCCACCGCCGACGTCCTCGGCCTGTTCGAGCAGCTGCACGCGCAGGGGGCCACCGTCGTGCTGATCACTCACGAGGCCGAGGTGGCCGCCCGGGCCGGCCGGATCGTGCGGATGCGGGACGGACGGGTCCAGCCCGACAGCGCGGCCGACCCCGATGCGAGCAAGCGATGAACTGGCTGGACACGCTGCGGACGGGCTGGGAGGCCGTGCGCTCGCACCGGCTGCGCTCCGGGTTGACCACGCTGGGCATCCTGATCGGCATCGCGGCGGTGGTGCTGACGGTCGGGCTCGGGGAGGGCGCGCAGCGGCAGGTCAGCGACCGGATCGACGCACTGGGCAGCAACCTGCTGGTGGTCTCGCCCGGCAGCTCCACCAGCAGTACCGGAGTGCGGGGCGGCCTTGGCTCGGCGTCCACGCTGACCGAGCAGGATGCCCTGGCGTTGTCCTCTCAAGACTCCGCACCGGACATCGCCGCGGTGGCACCGGCTAGCCAGCGGTCCGAGGCGCTCACCGCCGGCACCACCAACTGGACGACCACCGTGGTCGGGACCACCCCGTCCTGGCTGTCGGTCCGGGCCCGCAAGCTCAACTCCGGCCGGTTCCTGTCTGCCGCCGACAACGCCGGTGCCGCGGCGGTCACGGTGCTGGGCCCGACCACCGCGACGGAACTGTTCGGTTTCACCGACCCGGTGGGCCAGAGCGTGACCATCAACGGCATCCCGTTCGCGGTGGTCGGGGTGCTCACCTCGGCCGGATCGAGTTCGACCACCAACCTCGACGACCAGGCGATCGTGCCGCTGTCGACGGCGGCCACCAGGATCTTCGGCGGCTCGACCCGCAGCTCGGTGCAGTCCATCTACATCCAGGCCAGGTCCTCGAGCAACCTGTCGGCGGCCTACCAGGAAGCCGACCGGCAGCTGTTGAACCGGCACCGGGTCAGCCCGCTGGCACCGGACTTCACCATCACGGCCCAGCAGTCGCTGCTCGACACCGCGACCTCGGTGAGCAAGACCCTGACGGTGTTGCTGGGTGGCATCGCCGCGCTGTCCCTGCTGGTGGGCGGGATCGGGGTCATGAACATCATGCTCGTCTCGGTCACCGAGCGGACCAGGGAGATCGGCCTGCGCAAGGCACTCGGCGCCCGGCCCGCGGTGATCAGGCGCCAGTTCCTGGTGGAGGCGGCCCTGCTGGGGGTGGCCGGCGGGATGCTCGGTGCGGCCCTCGGCATAGCCGGCGCGCTGGTGGCACCACACCTCATCGACAACCCGGTCGCCATCTCGCCCACCGCGATAACCGCGGCGATCGTGATCGCTGTCGCGATCGGCCTGGTGTTCGGCACCTATCCGGCCGGCCGGGCCGCCCGGCTGGCGCCCATCGACGCGCTGCGCAGCGAATGAACGAACCGTCGCGCTGTTCCCGTCGCGCTCTTCCCCGTCGCGCTGTTCCCCGCCGTGCTGTTTCCCGCCGTGTCCGCCTCGGGCGGCTCGGCTCGACATTCCCGATCGAAGGACGACCATGACCAAGCGTTACCCGACCCTGGACGCCCTGCGGAACCGCCCGCGAATCCCGCTCGGCGGCGCGGCGGCGTTGCTGCTGGCCGGCAGCCTGCTGGCCGGCTGTGGCGGCACCTCCAAGGCCGCCTCGACGACGCCAACCGGCTCGGCGTCCCCGCAGGCCGGCCGGCCACAGCGCGGGGCGGCGCCGGGCACCTTCGGGACCGCGGCTGAGATCAGCGGTTCCACCATCCAGGTGCAGAATCCCAGCACCGGGCAGGTGAGCGTCACCTTCACCTCGACCACCCGGTTCGTGCTGACCCGGACCGTGACCAGCGCGGCCCTGAGAGTCGGCGACTGCGTGACCGCGATCGGGGCGCGGGCTGCGAACGCCCCGTCGGCGCAGGCGTCCGGCTCACCGGCGCCCGAATCGTCGCCGAGTGCACCGAAGGACTTTCCGGCGGCATCGGTTTCCATCAGCACACCCGTCAACGGCAGCTGCCCGGTCGGCGGTGGCGGCTTCGGCGGTGGCGGCTTCGGCAACGGCGTCCGGCCGTCCGGTGCGCCTTCCGGCGTCCGGCCGTCCGGCAGCCGTCCGCCCGGCACCCCTGGGGGCAACGGCGGTGGCTTCGGCGCTGGCTTCGCCAGTGGCCGGCTGGCCGCCGTCACCGCGACGAGCATGTCGGTGCAGGTGGTCGACCGCAGCACGAGAGCGACCAGCACCGACACCATCACGCTGACGGCGAGCACCACCTACAGCCAGACCCGCACGGTGACGTCCACCGCGCTGCGGGTCGGCCAGTGCGTCGCGGCGACCGGCCCGGCGGACTCGAAGGGTGCGGTTGCCGCCACCCGGATAACGCTCAGCACCGCCGGTCCGAACGGGTGCGCCGCAGGCTTCGGCCGGCGAGGTGGCGCGAACCCGTCGAGCTCGCCGACCGGAGGTTGAGATGGCCGCCAGGTTCACCGCCACGCCGGCCCGCAGCCGGCGCCGGTCCGTAGCCGTGCTCGCCGCGGCGGTAGTCGTGGCGCTGGCCGTCGGGGGTGGGGTGGCGCTTGCCAGGACCGGATCGTCCGGCCCGTCCTACCGGCTGGCCACGGCCAAGGTCGGTGACGTCGAGCAGGACCTCGTGTCGGTCGGCACCGTGAGCGCTGCCCGGCGCGCCTCGGTGTCCTTCCCGGTGCCAGGCACGGTGGCGTCAGTGCCGGCCAGGCTGGGAGCCAAGGTGGGTGCCGGAGATGTGCTGGCAACCCTGTCGACCACGGCGCTGAACCAGCAGGTCGCCGATGCCGAGGCAGCGCTGGCCACGGCCCGGCAGGTGCTGGCGGCTGACGAGGCAAGCCGGTCCAGCACCACGACCGCGACGCTCAGCAGCACCTCGACGCTCAGCGCCACCTCGACCACCGCGAACGCGGTGCTGACCGCGGCGGTCACCGTGCTGGCGCCCGCGGCGAACGGCGGCTCGGGTCGCGGTACCGGTGCCGCCGGCTCGGGTAGCGGCGCTGTCGGCACTGGCGCCGGCGGTCTGGCCGCGGCAACCGCGGCGGTCTCCACTGCCCAGCACCGGCTGTCGCAGGCCCAGGCTGCCGTCGACCACGACCTCGACGCCGCCGAGAACGCCCTGCAGGCGTGCGCCGACGGGCTGTCGGAGACATCCGGCAGTCCGACCCCGACGGCCAGCCCGACCACCTCGACCAGCCCGACCACCTCGACCAGCCCGACCGCCCCGGCCGGCCCGACTACCTCGACCAGCCCGACCGCATCCGCCAGTCCGACTGCCTCATCCAGTGGCGGGTCGCCGGCCGGCAACCCGGTCGCCGACTGCTTGGCAGCCATCAGGAACACCCCGAGCACGGCACAACTCAGCTCGGACCGTGCGGCCGTCGCCGCTGCCGGAGCCGGCCTGGACGCCGCGATCCGTGCCCTGACGACCGCCGCCCGGTCGGCGGCGGCGTCCGGGACCGGCGCCAAGGGATCCGGCACGTCGTCCGGTTCGGCCGGCGGGACCAGTAACAGCCAGCGGAACGGCAGCCAGCAGAGCGGTAGCCAGCAGGGGCTGGGCGCAAACCAGCAGGCCGGCAGCCAACAGTCCGGCCGCGCGGCCGGGGCCACCGGCCCCGCCAGCGACGAGCAACTCGCCGCCGATCGCGCCCAGATCGACGCCGCCGAGGCCGATCTCGTACTGGCCCGGCGGAATGTGGCCGCCGCGGTGCTGCGAAGTCCCATCGCCGGCACCGTCGCCGCGGTGGGCATCGAGAAGGGCCAGGCCGTCTCGGCCACGTCCGGCAGCATCACCGTGATCGGGACGGGCCAGGAGCAGGTCAGCACCACCGTATCGCTGGCCGACGTCGAGCTGATGAAGGTCGGCGATCCGGCGACCGTGACGGCGGACGGGATCGCCACGCCGCTGGCCGGCCGGGTGTCGGCGATCGGCCTGCTGAACACCACCACCGGCACGTCGACCAGCTACCCGGTGACCGTCCTGCTGTCCGCCACCACGGCGCGGCTGTTCGACGGCTCCAGCGCATCGGTAGCCATCCGGGTGGCCGACGTCAGGGGCGTGCTGACCGTACCCAGCTCAGCGGTGCAGACCACCGGCCGGCTCAGCACGGTAAGCGTGCTCAGGAACGGCAAGCTGACCCCGGCCAGGGTCACCGTCGGTGCGGTCGGCAGTGACCGGACCGAGGTTCGCTCCGGACTGGCCGCGGGTGAGCAGGTGGTGCTGGCGACCCTGGGCACCCCGCTGCCCAGCAGCACCAGCACGACCAACCGCCGGCTCACCGGCGGGTTCACCGGTGGGGGTGGCGCGTTCGGCGGTGGCGCGTTCGGCGGCACGACGTTCGGCGGGGGCACCGGACGCCCCGGGGGCTGACCCCGGATCCGGAGGATGCCAGGGTCAGGTGCTGCGCCGGCGCAGCGCCAGCACCAGGGCGGCCAGGCCGAGCAGCACCCCGATGGCGCCGAGCACGATGCCGGTTACGGCACTGGCCTTGCTGGCCGGGTCGTCCGAGGCGGCCTCGGCGTTCGACGCGGCCGAGTCGGCGGCGCTGGCCGAGACGCTCGGCGACGAGGCCGGCTCGCTGGCTCCCGAACTGCTCGACGACCCGGACCCGGACGACGCTCCCGAGGAGCCCGCTGCCAGGGTGAGCACCGGGGCCGGATGCTCCGGCTCGGCGCTGCTGCCGGGTGCCGGCTCCTCGATCCAGGAGGTGGTGCTGCCGTCGCTGTAGTTCTGGACGGCCTTGAAGGTCAGCGATTTCGCGTCGGGCAACTGGCCGGCGATGAAGGAGAACGCGTCGAACTGGCCCGGGGCGATGCCCTGCCCGCCGGCGCTGACCTTCCAGTCGATCTCGGAGACGGCTTCGGTGACCTCGCCGTCGTCGGTCTTGATCGGGGTGGCGAGCTTTGACTGGCTCACCGTCACCGACCAGCCGGTTTTGGGCTGTACCAGCACCGACGCGATCGGGGTGTCGGCGGGCAGCCGCACCTTGAGCCCGACCGTCCGGGCCGCCTCGCTCTCGTCCGGCACCCGGAAGGTGATCACCGCGTCGCTGCCACCCGGGGTGGCCTCCGGCGCCGAGACGGTGACGTGTGCCGACGCGACCCCGCCGCCCAGGGCCAGCAGCGCCGTCGCCAGGGCACCACTGCCCAGGGCCACGCGGAGCAGCCGCGGGTGCCGGGGGCGTGCGACGCGGGTCCGATCAGTCATCGACGAGTCCTTTCCAGAGGCAGCACTGCAGGGTCGGGGTTGGTCCCGGGCGTTGTCCGGGAGCTCCCGGTGAACAAGTCGGGCAACGGGGTCCGCCGGTTCCGCACCGGGCCCGGAACGTGACCGGGCCCACTCCGGGACAACCCGGGCCCCGCTCCTGGGCAACTACCGAGGCGACCCGGGCAGCGCCACGGGCGAGTTCGGCGCCGCCGGATGCCAGAATGGGCACCGTGACAGCCGATGTCAGCCGCTGAACCCACCGCGGCGCCACGCGGGCGACGCCGGTTCGGCGGACTGTTCCCGGACCGCCTGCTGCGCCACCGGCAGCCCCGGTGGTGGCAGGAGATCATCCTGATCGGCGTCGGTTACTGGATCTACGGCCAGGTCCGCAACCTCGTCCCGGAGCAGGAGAGCATCGCCATGCGGCACGGCCGCGGCGTGCAGCACCTGCAGGACGCCCTGCACCTGAACTTCGAGCGGTCGGTGAACCGGTTCGTGGCCGACCACGAACCGATCGCCCAGGTGATGAACTACTACTACGCGACCCTGCACTTCATCGTCACGCTCGGCTGCCTGGTCTGGCTCTACCGATCCCACCCGAGGATCTACCGGGGCGCCCGCACCATCCTGTTCGCCACCTCGCTGATCGCGCTCGCCGGCTTCTACCTCTACCCGCTGGCACCACCCCGGCTGCTGCCGCAGTACGGCTACATCGACACGGTGCTGAAGTTCCACACCTGGGGTTCGCTGGCGGACCCGAAGATCGCCGAGCACTCCAACCAGTACGCCGCCATCCCCAGCCTGCACATCGGCTGGGCGCTGTGGTGCGGGGTCTCGATCTTCCTGTGCGCCCGCCGGGGCTGGGTGCGCGCGCTGGGCGCGATCTACCCGGTGTGCACCCTGATGGTGATCGTCGGCACCGCCAACCACTTCGTCATCGACGCGGTCGCCGGGCTCGTGGTCTTCCTCGCCGGCTGCGCGGTGCAGTACCTGATCTCCGGTCGCAGCGCGTTCGTGCAAGCCCCGATCCACCGGCACCTGCCGAAGCCGGCCGCCGAGAACAAGCAGGCGGACGAGGCGGGCCAGCGACCACCCGGCTCGTCGTCGGCCGACCGCGGGGGCGCCCGGTCTCAGTCGACCGGTTCGTAGCCCTCGCCCGGCCGGTCGTAGAACACCGCCTCGACCACCCGGCGGGCCCGGCGGGTGACCCGCCGGTAGTCGTCGATCAGCTGGCCGGACTCGAAACCGGCCCGGTAGCCCAGCACCCGGCCGACCGCCTCCAGCACCCGGCCGGGCTTGGGCAGCTGGTCCTCGGCCCGGTCGCGGACCAGCATGGTCGCGTTGCGCACCCGGCCGGCCAGCCGCCAGGCCGCCGCCAGGGCCGCCGCGTCGTCGGCGGTCAGCGCACCGGCCTCCTCGGCCGCTCGCAGCGCCGTCAGGGTCGAGGTGGTGCGCAGCCCGGGCAGCCGGCCGGCCAGCCGCAGCTGCAGCAGCTGCACCGTCCACTCGATGTCGGCCAGGCCGCCCCGGCCGAGCTTGGTGTGGGTGTGCGGATCGGCGCCGCGCGGCAGCCGTTCGGCGTCCACCCGCCCCTTGATCCGGCGGATCTCCACCGCGGCGGCCGGCGCCAGCCCACCGGCCGGGTACCGGATCGGCTCGATCAGCCGGCAGAACCGCTCCCCCAGCTCGGCGTCCCCGGCGCAGAACCGGGCCCGCAGCAACGCCTGCGCCTCCCACACCGACGACCAGCGCTGGTAGTACTCGGCGTAGGAGTCCAGCGAGCGCACCAGGATGCCGTTGCGACCCTCCGGCCGCAGGTCGGCGTCCACCCGCAGCGGCGGATCGGGGGACGGCGCGGCCAGCATCGCCCGCAGCCGCTCGGCGACCAGGTTCGCCCGGCGACCGGCGTCGGCGCCGGCGGTCAGGTCCTGGAAGACGAACAGCGCGTCGGCGTCCGAGCCGTAGCCGAGCTCCCGGCCGCCCAGCCGGCCCATCGCGATCACGCTGAACCGCAGGCCCAGCTCGTCCAGCCCCAGTTCGGCGGCCACGATCTTCTCGGCGGCGCCGAGGGCGGCGGCCAGGGTGGCGTCGGCCAGGTCGGTGAGCGCCAGTGCCACCTCGGTGTCCTCGAGCCGGCCGAGCAGGTCGGCGAGCGCGATCCGCAGCAGCTCCCCCCGGCGCAGCGCGCGGATCGCGGGCCCGGCCTGCGCCGGGTCCTCGCCCTGGACCGCCCGGTCGGCCGCGGTGCCCATCAGCACCCGCAGGTCGGCCGCGGCGCGCGGGGTCAGCTGGTCGTCGCCGGACAGCATCTGCAACGCCTCCGGGGCCCGCATCAGCAGGTTGGTGACGTAGCGCGAGGTGCCCAGCAGGCGGGCCAGCCGGGTCGCCACCGTGCCCTCGTCGCGCAGCAGCCGCAGGAACCAGGGGCTGGTGCCCAGCGCGTCGGAGACCTGCCGGTAGGCCAGCAGCCCCGCGTCCGGGTCGGGGGCGTCGGCGAGTTCGGACAGGATCACCGGCAGCAACGCCCGCTGCAGCGCCGCCCGGCGCGAGAGCCCCGCGGTCAGCGCCTCGATGTGCCGCAGCGCGCCCGGCGGGTCGGCGTAGCCGAGGGCTTCGAGCCGCCGCCGGGCCTCGTCCGGGGTCAGCCGCAGCGCCTCGGTGGGCACCCGGGCGACCGCCTCCAGCAACGGGCGGTAGAACAGCTTCTCGTGCAGCCGCCGCACCTCGCGGGCGTGCAGCGCCCACTCCGCGCGCCACACGGTCACCGCGTCGCCCGCGCTGGTCCGGCCGGAAGCCCAGCGAACGGGCCAGCCGCAGTACCGCCTCGGAGTCCTCGGGCACCAGGTGCGTCCGGCGCAGCTTGCCCAGTTGCAGCCGGTGCTCGGTGGCCCGCAGGAACTCGTACGCGTCGGCCAGGCTCTCCGCGTCGTCCCGGCCGACGAAGCCGCCGTCGCGCAGCGCCGCCAGCGCCGGCAGGGTGGCCCGGACCTGCAGCGCGGCCTCGGCCCGGCCGTGTACCAGTTGCAGCAGCTGTACCGCGAACTCGACGTCGCGCAGGCCGCCCGGGCCGAGCTTGATCTCGCGCTCCAGCTGGTCGGCCGGCAGGTGTGCGACCACCCGCCGGCGCATGGCTTGGGCGTCGGCGACGAAGCCGGGACGCTGCGAGGCCGTCCACACCAGCGGGGACAGCGCCTGGACGTAGCGCTCCCCCAGCTCCAGGTCGCCGGCGAGCGGGCGGGCCTTGAGCAGCGCCTGGAACTCCCAGGTGGACGCCCAGCGCTGGTAGTAGGCCTGGTGGCTGTCCAGGGTGCGCACCAGCGCCCCGGAGCGTCCCTCCGGCCGGAGCGCGGCGTCCACCTCCCAGGCCGCCTGGCCGCAGATCCGCATGGTGTCGGCGGCGAGCCGGGTGGCGCTGGCCAGTGCCGCGGCCTCCCGGTCCGAGGCCCTGCCGCCGGCGTCATCGGCGGCCGGTTCGGTCTCGGCGACGAACACCACGTCGACGTCGGAGACGTAGTTCAGCTCCCGGCCACCCGCCTTGCCCATCCCGATGACGGCCAGCCGGCAGCCGGCGGCGTCGGCGGGCAGCCCGGCCCGGGCGACCGCGAGCCCGGCCGACAGCACGAAGCCGGCCAGGTCGGCCAGCGCCTCGGTGACCTGCCGCAGGTCCAGCTCGTGGGCCAGGTCGCGGGCGGCCACCAGCAGCAACTCCCGGCGGTAGGCCGACCGCAGCGCCCGCACCGCGTCGAGCCCGGTCAGGGTGGCCGGCCGGCCGGCGGTGCCGGTCACCGGCTCGGCCGCCGAGGCGCCGACCGCTTCGGCCAACCGGTCGGCGGCCGAGGCCACGCTGGGCAGCTCGTCGGCCGAGCCGCGCAGCAGCAGCGCGTCGTGCGGATGGGCGCACAGGTGCTCGCCGAGTGCCTGCGAGGTGCCGAGCACCTCCAGCAGCCGGATCCGGAACCGCTCCGCCGCGCGCAGCTCGGCCACGATCTCGGGACCTGGTTCGGTGCCGGCCAGCACCGCCAGCAGCGCCAGCGCCTGGTCGGGCGCCGCGGTGCGGCCGAGCGCGGACAGCACGGCCGCCGCGGCCGGGTCGCTGGCCTCGTGCTGCTCGGCGTCCCACAGCTGCAGCGCCGGGCCGGTCAGCAGCTGGGCGGCCCGCACCGGATCGGCGAAGCCGGCCCGGGCCAGCCGGGCGGTCAGCCGGCCGGTGGGCGGCGCCGGTGGGCCGTCCTCAGTGCCCGAACGGCTCACGCGAAGCCTGCAGCTCGGCCGCCAGGGCTGCCCGGATGGCGGCCGGATCGGTGATCGGCTCGGCAGTCGTGGTGTTCGCGCCGGCCATCGGCAGCAGCCTCGGCCCGGTGGGCCCGGCCGCCGGCGGCTCGGCCGCCACCGCGACGAAGGCCGCGATCATCGGCTGCCAGGTCTCGGCGATGTCCGGATGCGCGGCGATGCTGCGTTCCAGGATGGCGGGCAGGTCATGCTCGGCCAGCAGCTCGGCGTCGTTGCGGGCCCACTCGGTGACGATCTCGGGCGTGGTCTCGATGTGGAACTGGATCCCCCAGGCCAGCCGGCCGACCCGGAAGGCCTCCACCTCGCACACCGGCGAGGCGGCCAGCAGCACCGCGCCCGGCGGCAGCTCGCTGACCTCGTCGACGTGCCACTGCAGGACGTCCGGGGTGATCGGCAGTTCCCTGAACAGCGGGTCGGTGGCGGCGGCCTGCCGCTTGGCCACCAGCTGCGCGCCGTACTCGGGGGTCCGGGCGGGGCTGACCCGGCCGCCGGTGGCCGCCGCCAGCAACTGGCCGCCCAGGCAGACGCCCAGGGTGGGCAGCTCGGTGCGGACCGCCTCGGCCATCAGCGCACGCAGCTCGGGCAGCCAGCCGGCCTCGTCGTCGGCATAGGCGTTCATCGTGCCGCCCAGCACCACCAGGGCCGAGTAGTCGCCGAGGTCGGCCGGCAGCGGCTGGCCGGTGGCCGGCGAGCACAGCACCGGCTCGGCGCCGGCCTCGCGCAGCCAGTCGTCCAGCCGGCCCACCGGCGCGACGGTGTCGTTCTCGATGACCAGCACAGGGCGGTCAGGGCGTGCGGTAGCCATGGCTGCAGGTTACTGTGCCGTCGGCGAGCGGGCCGTCAGAGCGAGGGCAGGTAGCGGGTCAGCTCGAACGGCGTCACCGCGGCCCGGTAGTCCCGCCACTCCGAGCGCTTGTTGCGCAGGAAGAACTCGAAGACGTGCTCGCCCAGGGTCTCGGCGACCAGCTCGGAGTCCTCCATCGCCCGCAGCGCGTCGGCCAGGTTGTGCGGCAGGTCGTCATAGCCCAGCGCCCGGCGCTCGGTGTCCGACAGCGACCAGACGTCGTCCTCGGCCCCCGGCGGCAGCTCGTAGCCCTTCTCGATGCCCTGCATGCCCGCGGCCAGCAGCACCGCGAACGCCAGGTAGGGGTTGCACGCCGAGTCCAGCGAGCGGACCTCGACCCGGGTGGAGTTGGCCTTGCCCGGCTTGTACATCGGCACCCGGACCAGCGCCGAGCGGTTGGCGTGCCCCCAGCAGACGTAGGTCGGCGCCTCCACCAGTTGGCCCGGTGCCGACCAGCCGAACAGCCGCTTGTAGGAGTTCACCCACTGGTTGGTGACCGCGGTGAACTCGCGGGCGTGCCGCAGCAGGCCGGCGATGAAGGACCGCGCGGTGGCCGAGAGGTACAGCTCGTCGGCCGGGTCGTGGAAGGCGTTGCGGTCGCCCTCGAACAGCGACAGGTGGGTGTGCATGCCGCTGCCGGGCTGGTGGCTGAACGGCTTGGGCATGAAGGTGGCGTGCACGCCCGCGGGTCCGGGCCACCTCCTTGATGATGTGCCGGAAGCTCATGATGTTGTCGGCCATCGACAGCGCGTCGGCGTAGCGCAGGTCGATCTCCTGCTGGCCGGGGGCGACCTCGTGGTGGCTGAACTCGACCGAGATGCCGACCGCCTCCAGCGCCATGATCGCGCTGCGCCGGAAGTCGTGCGCGGTGTCGTGGCTGGTCATGTCGAAGTAGCCGCCGTCGTCGATCGGCTGCGGCTCGGTGCCGTCGGTGGGACGGTTGCGGAGCAGGAAGAACTCGATCTCGGGGTGGGTGTAGAAGGTCAGCCCGCGGTCGGCCGCCTTGGACAGCGCCCGGCGCAGCACGTAGCGCGGGTCGGCCCAGGACGGCGAACCGTCGGGCATGGTGATGTCGCAGAACATCCGGGCGGTGTCGCTGGGCCGGCCGTCGTCACCGTGCAGCACCTGGAAGGTCGCCGGGTCCGGCCGGGCCAGCATGTCGGACTCGCTGGCCCGGGCGAAGCCCTCGATGGCCGAGCCGTCGAAGCCGATCCCCTCGGCGAAGGCGCCCTCGAGTTCGGCCGGCGCCACCGCGACGGACTTGAGGTAACCGAGCACGTCGGTGAACCACAGCCGGACGAACCGGATCTGGCGTTCCTCCAGCGTGCGGAGCACGAATTCCTGCTGACGATCCACGACTGGTCAGTCTGCCGGTTACCTGTGACGGGCGTGTTACGACCCACCGACGGGTTCCAGCCGGGCTTACGGGCCCTGCCGCCCACCGACGACCGTCATAAGGTTCGACCGCCAGGACGATCGAAATCCATGACAGTCGCCGGCCAGCCGAATCCGGCAGGAAGCAGCTAGGGGAACGCGCTCAGGCGGCGCCGTCGCCCACCCACTTGGCCCACGAGACGTTCCAGTACCCGGAGTTCCACTCGGCCAGCGTCCGGCCGGTGTTGCGGACGTCGACGATGTCGCCGGGGACGGAGAAGTCGTAGAACCAGTACGCGGCGGCCGGCGAGACGTTCAGGCAGCCGTGCGAGGTGTCGGTCTTGCCCTGCTGCGGCACCGACCAGTCCGCCCAGTGCACGTACTCGCCGTCGTAGCTGATCCGCACCCCGACCGGCACCGTGGTGCGGTAGGCGTTCTTGCCCTTGCTCAGCCCGAACGAGGCCGAGTTCATGTCGATGTTCTTCTCGCCGCCAACCACCACGTGCGGGCCGGAGTTGGTGCGCAGGTCGATCGGGCCGGTGTCGCCGGGGATGCTGACGTGCCGTCCCATCGAGGTGGGGATGGTCTTGACCAGCTTGTCGTTGGAGTACACCTTGATCATCTTGGTGTTGTCGTCGGCGATCGAGACGTGCTTGGCGCCGACCCGGAACCAGGTGCTGACGTCGGCCTGCCCGAACAGCGAGTTGCCGAAGTCCTTGCCGTAGACCTTGGCGGTGATCGTCACCTTGGTGCCCGGCTTGAGGTAGTTCTTGGTACGCCAGTAGACGTTGGAGTCGTCCAGCCAGCTGAACGCCCCGACCTGGGCCGGCACCGTCTGCACGCTCAGCGCGGCCTGGGCGGCCTTGCGGTCGGGAATCGGCTCGTCGAAGTGCACCCGCACCACCTGGCCGACGCCGAAGGTGACGCCGGGCCGGACGGCACCGCCCGCCGCGGTCTGGATGTAGGGCATCGTCATGTTGGCGGGCTTGAGGGTGCTGAACGAGGTGTCGCTGGTGGCAACCCGGCCGGCCGGGTTGGTGGCGCTGGCCTGCAGCCGGTACGAGCGGTCGTAGCCGAGCACCTCGGCCGAGGTCCAGGACGAGTGGTCGGCCGCCAGCGTCCCCTTGACCTGCCTGCCTTCGAGGTTGGTGAGGCTCACCGTCGACAGCGAGCCGCCGGTCACCGAGATCCGGACCGGCGTTGCCGGGTTCACCCCGGTGGCGTCGCCGGCGGGAGTGAGCTGGAACACCGCCGCGGACGCCTGGGCCGCGCTGGACGGCGCCGAACTGGAGGCGGGCGCACCGGTACTCGGTCCCCCGGTGCCGGCCGCGTCCGGGGTCTCCTTCTTCTGCGAGCAGGCTGCCAGCAGCACGGTGGCCAGCAGCAGAGAAACTGCCGCCGCCGACTTGTCCCGGAAACCCGCCACTGCCGTTCCTTCCAGCTCGCTTTGCCGACGCGGCCGGGTGCGGGCCCTGCGTCGCGCCACCATTGTGACCTACTTTCAGAGGCATCGCGGACACGGCTCGATACGAAACGATCTCAGATGTGACTGTGAACAAACGGCGAGAAGATCACAACGAGGCACCGGCGACTCCGGACGCCGGACGCGGCAGACTGAGCGGGTGAGCGTCCTGCGGATAGCCCTGGCCCAAGTCGATCTCGTGGTCGGCGACCTGGACGGCAACCGCGCCATGGTGCGCGAGCGGGTCCGGCAGGCGGCCGAGGGCGGCGCCCAGCTGGTGGTCTTTCCCGAGATGACGCTGACCGGCTACCCGCCGGAGGACCTGGTGCTGCGGGCGTCGTTCCGGCAGGCCTCGTGCGCGGCGCTGACCACGCTGGCCGCCGAACTCGCCGCCGCCGGGCACGGCGGGCTCGGCGTGGTGGTGGGCTACCTGGACACCGACGGCGGCCCGCGCAACGCCGCCGCCTTCTTGCAGGACGGGCAGGTGGTGGCCCGGTACTTCAAGCACCACCTGCCCAACTACGGGGTCTTCGACGAGGATCGTTACTTCACCGCCGGCAACCGGCTGACCGTTGTCCGGTTCGGCGATCTCGACATCGGCCTGACCATCTGCGAGGACGTCTGGCAGGACGGCGGGCCGTTCGCCGCCGCCGCGGTCGCCGAGGTGGGCCTGCTGGTCAACATCAACGGCTCGCCGTACGAGCGCAACAAGGACGACGTCCGGCTGCCGCTGCTGCAGCGCCGGGCACGCGAGGCGCACGCGGCCGTGGTCTACGTCAACCAGTGCGGCGGCCAGGACGAGCTGGTCTTCGACGGTGACTCGTTCGTGGTGGACGCCGACGGCACGCTGCTGGGCCGGGCGCCGCAGTTCACCGAGGGCCTGTACCTGCTCGAGCTGGACCTGCCGGCCAGCACCGGCAACACCGCCACCCGGGCCGACGATCTGGCCATCGTCCGGTGCCAGGCACCGCTGCCGCCGGTGGCGCTGGCCGGCCCGCTGGCCGAGCCGCTCGGCATCGCCGGCCGGCTGCCGGACGAGGCCGAGGTGTGGGCCGCCCTGGTGACCGGCACCCGGGACTACGCCGTCAAGAACGGCTTCTCCTCGGTGGTGCTGGGGATGAGCGGCGGCATCGACTCCGCGGTGGTGGCCGCGATCGCCGCCGACGCCATCGGCGGGGCGAACGTCTACGGGGTGGCGCTGCCCAGCGACTACTCCTCCGAGCACTCGCTGGCCGACGCGGTGCGGCTGGCCGCCAACCTGGGCGCGCCGCTGCAGACGGTGCCGATCGCGCCGATGGTCAGCGCCTTCGTGGAGTCGCTGAAGCTGACCGGGCTGGCGGAGGAGAACGTGCAGGCCCGGGTCCGCGGCACCACGCTGATGGCGCTGTCCAACCAGCACGGGCACCTGGTGCTGGCCACCGGCAACAAGAGCGAGCTGTCGGTCGGCTACTCGACCATCTACGGCGACGCGGTGGGCGGCTTCGCCCCGATCAAGGACGTCCCGAAAGACGCTGGTGTGGCAGCTGGCCCGCTGGCGCAACGCCGAGGCGGTGCGGCGCGGCGAGCAGCCGCCGATCCCGGAGAACTCGATCAGCAAGCCGCCGTCGGCGGAGCTGCGGCCCGGCCAGCTGGACACCGACTCGCTGCCCGACTACGAGCTGCTGGACCGGCTGCTGGCCCTCTACGTCGACTCCGACGCCGGCTTCTCCGACCTGCTGGCGGCCGGCTTCGACGAGGCGCTGGTGACCCGGGTGGCACGGATGACCGACGCCGCGGAGTGGAAGCGGCGGCAGTACCCGCCGGGGCCGAAGATCAGCCTCAAGGCGTTCGGCAAGGACCGCCGGCTGCCGATCACCAACCGCTGGCGGGAGCACAGCGCGTCCGGGGCCTGAGCCCGGGCCGGCCGGGCGGAAGGTGACCCAGCTCTCCCCGGGTTTGCAACCGCCCGCCACAGGAGCACCATGTACGTGTCCACCTACCGCCCGGGGACCGGCGTGCCGGCCTCGAGGAACCCAGAGGACCCGAGATGAGCGAATCGCTCTACGGCGGCACATCGACCCGCCGCGTCACCATCCGCGACCTGCAGAACGCCAAGCTGTCCGGCGACCGCTGGCCGATGCTGACCGCCTACGACTACACCACCGCCCGGATCTTCGACCGGGCCGGCGTGCCGGTGCTGCTGGTCGGTGACTCGGCCGCGAACGTGGTGTACGGCTACGACACCACCGTCCCGGTCAGCATCGACGAGCTGCTGCCCCTGGTACGGGCGGTGGTCCGCGGCGCCAGCCGGGCGCTGGTGGTCGCCGACCTGCCGTTCGGCAGCTTCCAGGCCTCGCCGCAGCAGGCCCTCGAGACGGCCACCCGGTTCCTCAAGGAGGGCGGCGCGCAGGCGGTCAAGCTGGAGGGCGGCGCCCGGATGGCCCCGCAGGTCGAGCTGCTCAGCTCCGCCGGCATCCCGGTGATGGCCCACATCGGGCTGACTCCGCAGTCGGTGAACACGCTGTCGGGCTACCGGGTGCAGGGCCGCGGCGACGAAGCCGGCCACCGGCTGCTGGAGGACGCCCGCGCGCTGCAGGACGCCGGCGCCTTCGCGGTGGTGATGGAGGTGGTGCCCTCTGACCTGGCCAAGAAGATCACCCACGACCTGACCATTCCCACCGTCGGCATCGGTGCCGGCGTGGAGTGCGACGCGCAGGTGCTGGTCTGGCAGGACATGGCGGGCCTGCGGGCCGACGGCACGCCGGCCAAGTTCGTCAAGCAGTACGCCGACCTGACCGAGGTGCTGACCTCCGCCACCCATGCCTTCGCCGCCGAGGTACAGGCCGGCATCTACCCGGGTGCCGAGCACAGCTACCACTGACCGCGTTCGGGTCGCTGACGTGCGTGATATTCACCGGTCGCTCCAGGCACCGGTGGGTATCACACAGCGCGAGTGCTGATCGGCAGGCCGGTCAGCCGTCCCAGGCGGCGTCCTCGGCGTCGTAGCGGCGGTTGCGCTCGGCGATGGTGTCCAGCGCCTTGGCCGCTTCGGCCGCAGTGTCGAACGGGCCGATCCGCCGGTGGCTGTCGCAGCCGTCGAACGGCTCGACGGTGGAGTGTTCCTGGCAGTACCAGTACGTGCCGGTCAGGTCATCGGTAGCCATCGGCGCCTCCGCTGCCGGGCGACCTCGGCCGGTCGCCGTTTGTGCCTCACGCTAGCCGACCGCCGGGCCGCGGGGTCGCGTCCGGCAGCCGCTCGTGCCGGCCGGGGCGTGAGGGCGACGGACGAGCCAACCTGTAAGCCGGGTCCTGTGGACGGAGGAGAGAATCCTCCGAACGGCGACCATCCATCTCGGCCTGCCGTCGCCGGCAGGCTCCAGCGGTCTACCCGCAGGCTCGGGCGGGCCGCCCTCGAACGCCTGCGCAGCTGACCGGCGAACCGGTACAGCCTCTTGACCTTGCTCCGGGTGGGGTTTACCTAGCCATCCCGGTCACCCGGGATGCTGGTGGTCTCTTACACCACCGTTTCACCCTTACCGGACCGTCCGAGCACGCTCGAACCGTCCGGCGGTCTGTTTTCTGTGGCACTGTCCCGCGGGTCACCCCGGGTTGCCGTTAACAACCACCCTGCCCTGTGGAGCCCGGACTTTCCTCGGCAGCCTGCACGCAGGCTGACGCGGTCGCCCGGTCGGCTCGTCCGCCGCCGGGCCATCGTAGCGCCGATCTCGGGAGTCGCCGGACCGCATGGATCCGGGTTCGCGCGGGTTCGCATCCGATTCGGTTCGTACCTTCCGCGGTTTCGTATCCGATTCGGACGCCAGGGCGAGAAGAACGGATACGAAACCGTCCGGGATGGCGTGCCGCGCGACGACGGGCTCCGGATCAGCGCCCCGAGCCGGCGTCACTACTGTGTGTCGGGTGGCAGCCCCTCACACCCGGCGACCGCAGGGGTGAGCCTGCACCTGCTCGCGGGCCTGGCGCTGCTCGCGGTCTGCCTGGGCACGGCGGTGGCCCGGCCACGGGGAATCAGCGAGGCGGCGGTCGCGGTGCCGTGCGCGCTGCTGGCGCTCGTCCTCGGTGTCACCGACCTGCCGACGGCCCGGCACAGCGTCGCCGGACTGGCCCCGACCGTGGCGTTCCTGGCCGCGATCCTGGCCTTCGGCAAGCTGTCCGCCGACGCCGGGGTGTTCCGCTACCTGGGCGGCGTGACCGCCCGGCTGAGCGGCGGCGCGCCGACCCGGCTGCTCGGGCTGGTGGTGGTCTTCGCCGCGCTGGTCACCGCGACCCTCACCCTGGACGCCACCGTGGTGCTGGTGACCCCGGTGGTGCTGGCCACCACCGTCCGGCTGGCCGTGCCGGCCCGGCCGCACAGCTATGCCTGCGCGCACCTGGCCAATTCCGGTTCGCTGCTGCTGCCGGTGTCGAACCTGACCAACCTGCTCGCCTTCACCGCCAGCGGGCTGAGCTTCGCCAGGTTCGCCGCGGTCATGACGCTGCCCTGGCTGCTGGCCTGCACCCTGGACTGGACGTCGCTGCGGCTGGCGTTCCGCCGCGACCTGCGGGCGGTGGCCGGCCCGGCCCCGGAGCCGGTCGCGCCGCCGGTCGGTGCCCTGGTCGTCCTCGCGCTCACCGTGGCCGGCTTCGTGGCGACCACGGCGGCCGGCATCGCACCGGCCTGGGCGGCGCTGGCCGGGGTGCTGGCGCTGGCCGTGCCCGCCCTGCTGAGAGGGCAGTTGACCCCGGCGGCCCTGGTGCGGGCGGCCAGCCCGGAGTTCTGCGCGTTCGTGCTGTGCCTGGGCGTGCTGGTCGCCGGGGTGCTGCAGTCCGGTGCCGAGCGGCCGTTGCGCCAGCTGATCCCGTCCGGCACCGGCCTGCTGGCCATCCTGGGGCTGGCGCTGCTGGCCGCGGTGCTGGCCAACCTGGTCAACAACCTGCCGACCACCCTGGCACTGCTGCCGCTGGTGGCCGGCTCCCCGCTGGCGGTGCTGGCCGTGCTGGTCGGGGTCAACCTGGGCCCGAACGCCACCTTCCCCGGTTCACTGGCGACCCTGCTGTGGCGGCGCACCCTGCCGGTCGCCGAGCGACCGCGCGCGGTCGAGTTCCACGCCCTGGGGGTGCTGACCACCCCGTTCATCGTCGCCGCGGTGACCGCGGCGCTGTGGCTGGTGGCCGGACCGCTGCAGCTGCGCTGAGACCGCCGGCGGGACAGCCCGGCCGGCGGAGTCAGCCGGGAAGACCGGCCAGGTGCGCGGTGTCGTTGAACGACTGCAGCGACGCCGGCCCGTCGGCGTAGTAGTCGATGGCGCAGATCGAGGCCGGCCCCAGGTACATCCGGTACAGCGCGCTGGCCGGGGCTTCCAGGGCCAGCCGGACCAGGATCTTGATCGGCGACACGTGCGAGACCACGACCACGGTCCTGCCGGCGTGCTCGGCGAGGATCCGGTCCCGGGCCCGCCGGACCCGCCGGGTCACCTCGTCGAACGACTCCCCGGACGGTGGCGCCACCGCCGGGTCGGCCTGCCAGCGGTCCAGCTCGGCCGGCCAGCGCCGGCGCACCTCGTCGTAGGTATAGCCGTCCCAGTCGCCGAAATCGGCCTCGACCATGCCGTCGGAGACCACGACCTGCAGGCCGAGCAGGTCGGCGATCGGCTGCGCGCTCTGCCGGGTGCGGCGCAGCGGCGAGGAGATCAGCACGTCCACCGGGCCGAGCTGGGCGATCCGGCCGGCCGCCAGCTGAGCCTGCCGCTGACCGTCCGGGGTGAGTTCGAGGTCCGACCGGCCGGCGAACCGGTGCTCCACGGAGTAGGCGGTCACCCCGTGCCGGACCAGCAGCAGCCGGGTCGGGACGGTTTGCGGCGGCATCCAGGAACCGGTGGCAGCGGCAGGCAACTCCTCCTGCCGCGCCGCCTCGGCCGGCTCCGGGCGCTCCGGCTGGTCGCCGGCGTCCATCGCCTCGTTGGCGAGCCGGTCGGCGTGCCGGTTGCGCTCCCGGGGAATCCACTCGTAGCTGACCTGTTCGAAGCCGGCCGCGAGCTCGGTGGCCCGCCGGTGCAGCGGGCGCATCGACTCGTGCTTGACCCGCCAGCGCCCGGCCATCTGCTCTATCACCAGATTGGAGTCCAGCTGCACCCGCACCTCGGTGGCGCCCAGTTCGGCCGCCGCGCCCAGGCCGGCGATCAGGCCCTGGTACTCGGCGACGTTGTTGGTCGCGACGCCGATGGCCGCCTTGCGCTCGGCCAGCGTGGCGCCGGAGGAGGCGTCCAGCACCACCGCGCCGTAGCCGGCCGGGCCGGGGTTGCCGCGCGAGCCGCCGTCGGCCTGCACCACCACCCGAAGGCCTGCAGATGATCGGCCCGCGGTCACAGCCCCGACTCGGGGGTGCGCACCAGGATGCGCCGGCAGTTGTCGCAGCGCAGCACGTCCTCGGGCTTGGCGGCGCGCACCGCGCTCAGCTCGGAGCCGGACAGCTCCAGCCGGCAGCCCTCGCAGCGCCGTTGCCGCAGCATCGCCGCGCCGACCCCGCCGTTGACCTCGCGGACCTTGTCGTACAGCGCCAGCAGGTCGGCCGGCAGGCCGGCGACCAGCTCCGCCCGCTCGGCCTGGCGCTGGCCGGCCGAGGCGTCGATCTCGCCGTACGCGGCGTCCCGGGCTGTCTCGGCGGAGGACCGATCGGCCAGCACCACCGCCAGTTCCGCGCGCAGCTGCTCGACCTGCCCCTCGGCGCTCTCGCGGGTCTCCATGACCTCCAGCAGCTCGTCCTCCAGCACGCCCTGCCGGCGGGCCAGCGAGGCGACCTCGTGCTGCAGGCCGGCGATCTCCTTGGCCGGCACCCCGGAGGAGGCCATCCGCTGCTGGTCCTTGTCGGCCCGCTGCCGGACGGTGTCGACGTCGGCCTCCAGCCGGCGCTGCTCACCGGCCAGGTCGGCCAGCGAGGTCTCGGCGTCGACCAGCCGGGACCGGACGTCGGCGCCCCGCTGGTCGCAACCGGCGATGGTGGCCAGCTCCGGCAGGGTGCGCCGGCGGTGGGCCAGCTGGGCCAGGACGGTGTCGAGCGCCTGCAGGTCAAGCAGCCGCAGTTGGACGAACGGGTCAGCTTTCACGAAACGGGCTTCGGCTTTCTGGCGTGGACGGGACGTGGAGCTGGGCGGGCACCCGGTAGCCAGTGTGACAGTCAGCCGGCATGCAGGGTCCAGGGGTCGGTGACCTTGGTCGAGACGGTGACCTCCAGGTCGCCGAAGCGCTGCCGCAACTGCTCGGCGGCCACCGGCAGCCAGGGCCACTCGGTCGCCCAGTGCGCCGCGTCCACCAGCGCCATCGGGACAGCCGACAGGTCGGCCGGGCCGCTCACCGGGTAGGTCCGTTCGGTGACCGCCTCCAGGGTGCTGTGGTGCTTGAGGTCCGAGGTCAGGTAGACATCGGCGCCGTGCGCCCGGGCCAGCTCGGTGTAGGACGCCCCGGAGCCGCCGCACACCGCCACCGTCTCGACGCGCTGGTCCGGATGGCCGGCGGCCCGCACCCCCCAGATGGTGTCGGGCAGCCGGGCCGCGACCTCGACCGTGAACTCGGCCAGCCGGGTCGGTGCGCAGAGCATGCCGATCCGCCCGGTGCCGGTGCCGGCGGCCAGCCGGGGCTGCTCGGTGAGGACGAAGGCGACCTCCTCGTACGGGTGCGCCGATCGCATGGCGGCCAGCACGGCGGCCCGGCGCTGCCGGGGCAGCACCACCGACAGCGCCAGCTCCGGCTTGCTGGTCAGCACGCCGACCTCGCCGTCGGCGGGGTGGGCGCCGGGCAGCGGCCGGTAACTGCCCTGCCCGGACGCGGTGAAGGTGGCCTGGTCGTAGTTGCCGACCGCGCCGGCCCCGGCGTCGGTGAGGGCGGCAACCAGCCGGTCGCGGTCGGCCGGCGGCACGTACACGGTCAGGTGGTCCAGGGCCGGGGCCGGGTCCGGGTCCAGCGGCTCGACCGCCCGCAGTCCCAGGCAGTCGGCCAGCGCCTGCGACACCCCGGTGGCGGCCACGTCGGCGTTGGTGTGGGCGACGAAGTGCGCCATGCCCGCCCGGATCATCCGGTGCACCAGCGCCCCCTTGGGGTCGGTGGCCGGCACCCCGTGCACCCCGGACAGCAGCAGCGGATGGTGGGTGATCAGCAGCTGCGCGCCGGCCTGCACCGCCTCGGCGACGGTGGCCGGCACGCAGTCGACGGCCAGCAGCACCCGCTGCACCGGCTCGTCCGGATCGCCGCAGGTCAGCCCGACCGCGTCCCAGGACTCCGCGGTCGACGGCGGGTACCAGTCGTCCAGGGCGGCGAGGACGTCGGCGAGGTTGGGCACGGCTGGCAACGCTACTGCCTCCTTCCGCGGCCTGCCGAGCCCGGACGTCCCCGCCGCTTCGGCCCCACCGGAAGGCGTCCCGGTGGGCAGGTCCACCTCACCGGCAGCTCACATCTGGCTGCCGGACGCCGATTAGGCATCGACAGGAACTCGATGCAGGAGCACGTGAGTGGCCGAAACGACCGCACGGATGCGGCACGCTACGACAGTCTCGCGGCGCCGGGTACTGACCACGGTCGCCGGCACCGTCCTGGTGGTGTGCGCGGAATTCGCGTTGCTCAGCGGCGTCTACGGCCGGGTGGGGCCGGTGGCCGACGCCCAGGTCGCGGTTGCCGGCCTGCGCGGGCAACTGCAGTCCGCGACGGCGGCACAGACCGGCGCCCTGGGCCAGCGGGCGGTCACCGTCAGCCGGCAGCTGTCCGGCGCCGGGGTGTCGACGGCCCGGCTGCGCGCGACCGGCGCCGCAGCCGCGTCCGGAGCTGCCGACCTTGCCACCCTGCGGGCCACCGCGGACGATCTCGGCGACGCGCTGGCCGCCCGGCACCGCCTGCTGGACCTGCAGGCCCGGCTCGCCTACGCGCTGTTGCTGGTGGCGGCGTCCCTCGGCTGGATGGTGTGGTTCCGCAAGTTGGTGAACCGGCACCGGGCGCTGCAGCAGCAGCTGACCGAGCAGCAGTTGGGCGCGGTCGGCGAGCAGCGGCTGGCCGCGCTGGTGCGCAACGCCGCCGACGTGGTGGCGGTCTGCGACGCCGACTCGACGGTTTCCTACGTGACCCCCTCGGTCGCCTCGGTGCTCGGGGTGCCCGGCGACGAGCTGGTCGGCACCCGGCTGACCCGGCTGGTGCACCCGCACGACCTCAGCGCGCTGCTGCACCTGCTGGCCGCCCCCGGCCTGGGCGAGGAGGCCCAGCTGGAGCTGCGGATGCTGCATGCCGACGGCCGGGTGCTGCACGTCGAGGGCACCGTGGGCAACCTGCTCGGCGACGAGACCGTCCGGGGCCTGGTCTTCACCCTGCGCGACGTCACCGGCCGGCGCGAGCTGCAGGATCGCCTCAGCCACCAGGCCTTCCACGACGCGCTGACCGGGATGGCCAACCGGCAGCTGTTCGACGACCGGCTGGCCCACGCCCTGGTCAGCAGGCCGGGCGCGGCCACCCAGCTGGTGGTGCTGCTGTGCGACCTGGACGACTTCAAGTCCGTCAACGACAGCCTCGGTCACAGCGTCGGCGACCAGGTGCTCGTCGAGGTGGCCCGCCGGTTGCGCGGCGTGATCCGGGCCGGCGACACCGCGGCCCGGCTGGGTGGCGACGAGTTCGCGATCCTGGTGGACGCCGCCGACCTCGCCGAGGCGCACGCGCTGGCCGAGCGGGTCCAGGCGGCGCTGGCGCCCGTGCTGGTGCTGGGCGAGCGGAGCGTCACCGTCCGGGCCAGCATCGGGTTGGCCCAGGCGGTGCCCGGCGAGATGACCGCCGAGCAGGTGCTGCGCAACGCCGAGGTCGCGATGTACTCGGCCAAGGACGGCCGGAATTCCGGCATCGCGCTGTACGAGTCGCGGTTGCACGCCGAGGCCCTGGACCGGCTGGAGCTGCGGGCCGACCTGCAGCGCGCCCTGCACCGCACCGAGCTGATGCTGCACTACCAGCCGACCGTGGAGCTGGCCACCGGCCGGGTGGTCGGGTTCGAGGCACTGGTCCGCTGGCAGCACCCGAGCCGCGGCTTCCTCTCGCCGGCGCGGTTCATCCCGATGGCCGAGGAGACCGGACTGATCCTGCCGCTGGGTGCCTGGGTGCTGCGGGAGGCGTGTGTCGCGGCGGCCGGCATGCAGCGCGGCGGGCAGCGACCCACCATGTCGGTGAACGTCTCCGCCCAGCAGCTGGCCCAGCCCGGCTTCGTGCAGGCGGTCATCGACTCGCTCGCCTCCTCGGGGCTGGCCTCGGACCGGCTGGTACTGGAGATCACCGAGACCGTGGTGCTGCGCGACCTGGCCGAAGTCGCCCCGCGGCTGACCGCGCTGCGCGAGCTCGGCGTCCGGGTCGCGATCGACGACTTCGGCACCGGCTACAGCTCGCTGGCCTATCTCAGCCAGCTTCCGGTGGACGTCCTCAAGGTCGACAAGTCCTTCGTCGACCACATCACCACCGACCCGCAGAACGCCTCGCTGGCCCGCGCCATCATCGACCTGAGCCGGGGCATGCGGTTCACCACCGTCGCCGAGGGCGTCGAGCTGGCCGAGCAGGCCCGCTGGTTGCGCGAGGCCGACTGCACCTACGGGCAGGGCTACCTGTGGTCGCGGCCGGTCGAGCTGGCGGCCGCCGTCCGGCTGCTGGGCGAGAACTACGAACACAGCTTCGCCTGAGCCTCGATCGAACATACTTTCGAGTCCGCGCGGTAGCCTGGCGCCATGTCCGCGGCACTGCAGGCCTCGCTGCTCGATTTCAACAGCGACCAGGCCGACGACATCGCGCTCGGGGCGCTCGGTGGCACCGTCACCCGTCAGCCACTGGCCGGCGGCGCCTGGCTCGACGTCCGGCGCGGCTGGCTGAGCGGCGCCGACGCGCTGTTCGACCGGCTGCTCGCCGAGGTGGCCTGGCAGGCCGAGCGGCGCGAGATGTACCAGCGAACGGTGGCGGTCCCCCGGCTGCTGAGCTTCTACGACGAGAGCACGCCCCTCCCCTGTCCGGCACTGGAGCAGGCCCGCGACCAGCTGTCCGCGCACTACGCAGCTGAGCTGGGCGAGCCGTTCCGCACCGCGGGCCTGTGCCTGTACCGCGACGGCCGGGACAGTGTGGCCTGGCACGGCGACCGGATCGGGCGTGGCCGCACCGCCGACACCATGGTGGCGATCCTGTCGGTCGGGGCGGCGCGACCGCTGCTGCTGCGTCCCCGCCCCGGTGGTGCCGCCGGGGGCACGGGCACGCTGCGGTACAACCTCGGCCACGGCGACCTGGTGGTGATGGGTGGCAGCTGCCAGCGCACCTGGGAGCACGCGGTACCCAAGACCAGCCGGCCGGTCGGGCCGCGGATCAGCATCCAGTTCCGGCCCCGCGGCGTCCGCTGACCTCAGCGCGCCGGGCCGCCCGCGTCGCTAGTTGCCGGCGGTTGAGGCCGCCGGGTCAGAGCCGTTCACCGCGTCGGCGTAGCGCTCGTCCACCTTGGCCAGCTTGTAGTAGGCGACCGAACCCAGCCAGGCCAGCAGGAAGACCCCCACGATCACCCGGCCGGCGGTGTTGATGTCCAGGCCCGCGATGAAGTCCCACGGCTGCCCGGTCAGCTCCAGCTTGTCGGTCAGCAGCCCGAGCACCTCGATCGAGCCGATCACGAACGCCACGAAGATCGACAGCCCGGTGGTGGTGAGGTTGTAGTAGATCTTGCGGATCGGGGTGACGAACGCCCAGCCGTAGGCCTTGGTCATGAACACCCCGTCGAAGGTGTCCATCAGCGACATGCCGGCCGCGAACAGCAGCGGCAGGGACAGGATCGCCAGCGGCGGCAGCGTGACGCCACTGCCGTCCACCCCGACCGCGGCGGTCGCCGACAGGCCCAGGAAACCGACCTCGGTGGCGGTGTCGAAGCCCAGCCCGAACAGGATGCCGACCGGGTACATCTGCCAGGAGTGGTTGATGAACTTGTTGTAGCGGCCCCGGAAGATCCGGTTCAGCAGGCCGCGGTTGGCCAGCAGCACGTCCAGCTCGTCCGGCTGGTACTGACCGGCCTTGGCCTTGCGCCACATCCGGACGATGCCGACCAGGACGGCGAGGTTCAGTGCGGCGATCAGGTACAGGAAGCTGGCCGACACCAGCGTGCCGATCAGTCCGCCGGTGCCGGAGAAGCTGGCCTGGAACCGGGTGGCGGCCTTGGCGGCGAAGGCGATCAGCACCGACAGCGCCAGCACGATGGTGGAATGGCCGAGGGAGAAGAAGAACCCGACGCCGAGCGGCTGCTTGCCCTTGGCCAGCAGGTACCGGGTGGTGTCGTCGATCGCCGAGATGTGGTCGGCGTCGAAGGCGTGCCGCAGGCCGAAGCCGTAGGCCAGCGTCGCGGCGCCGGCGAAGACCAGGTTGCCCTTGCCGTCGCCGAGGGAGTGGAACTGCGGCTGGGAGTTGTAGTAGTAGAACAGCCCGAACCCGGCGATGTGCAGCGCGGCGACGAACCCGAACAGCGCCAGCAGCCGGATGACTTCGTCCCGGCTGAAGCTGAGCGTCCTGCCGACGGTCGCCGGGCCGGGAGCCGGCTGGGTTGCTGTGGTCATACGCCGCGCGTGCGCTCCCCTCCGCCGCGATCGCGGCCCGACTCGACGCTAGCGACGGGGGGCCCTTCTTGCAAGTTAATGGCAATAAGAGCGTGCCGAGTGCGCTACCCGACCGAGAACTCGCGCAACGACAGCGCCGCCCGGGTGTCGGAGCTGGACCGCCCGATCGTCAGGTACCCGCCCCGCACCGCCGAGTCGAGCACCACCACCTGCGTGGCGTCGGCCAGGTCGGCACGCCGCCAGATCAGCGACTTGGGTGAGACGTCCAGCCGCAGCGACACCCACTGGCCGGCCTGGACGGACGGTGTGCGGGCCTGGCCGAGCAACTCGTCCGGGGCGTCGGCGCTGTGCCGGTAGACCCGCAGCGTGCCGTCCGGGGACATCGTGGCGTGGTAGCCGTCGCCGGCGCTCATGCCGTCCTCGTAGTACCGGTCGTCGGCATGGCAGCAGGCCAGCGACACGGCGGCCGCCGGGTCGGCCGGCAGCCGGCTCCAGGCCGCGGAGAACCGCACCCGGTACTGCGAGGACGCCGCCGGTACCGGGCAGAACTGGCCCAGCGTGACGAACTGCCGAGAATTGCCGGTCTTGAGGGTGAACTCGTTGACCGAGGTCCAGGCGCCGGACAGCGACCTGCCGTCGGGCACCTTCGGCTTCTCACCGGAGCTGATCCGCTTGCTGGCCCAGCTGTCGAAGCCGGTGGTGGCAACCGCGGTGCTGGTGTAGCCGTAGTCGGAGGTGACCGCACCGCTCACCCCGAGCTTGAAGTAGTGCGCGGCATCGGCACGCCGGTGGACCTGGTAGACCGCCAGCGGCACCCGGTGTGCCTTGGCCGCGGCGATCAGCTCGTCCGGGTAGTAGCTGACGTAGTCGTCGGCGACGGCCGGCAACACCAGCAGGTCGTTGCGGTCCAGCCGGACGGCCGCGGCGGCGATGGTCTGCTCGTTCATGTCCGACGAGCTGAGGTAGGAGAAGATCCGGTAGCCCGCCGCCTTCGCCTGCGGTATCCGGGCACTGGAGTAGTAGGCCTTGACGATGACGCTGTCGCTCAGGCCGAGCCGGCGCACCAGCGCGATCATCGCCGGGTAGGCCGCGTCGTCCTTGGCCTCCAGGCAGATCACCACCTTGCCGCCGAACTCGGCGAGCACCGCCTCCAGCCGCGGCACCTCCGGCAGCGGGTCCTGCACCCAGGCCGGGCCCAGCTGGGGTTGCCAGATGCCGATGTGGTCCAGCACACCGGAGGACTCCAGGGCGATCACGCCCTTGCCGGTGGTGGTGCGGTCATAGGTCAGGTCGTGCATGCAGATCAGCACCCCGTCGGAGGTCATGGCGACGCTGACCTCCAGGCACGGTGCGCCCATCGCGACCGCGGCCCGGTAACCGGGCAGGCTGTGCTCGGGATAGACGTCTCCGGCGCCCCGGTGCGCGATCCAGAACGGGGTGCCCCGGCTGGCCGCCCAGGACCGGACCGACACCGGCCCGGTGCCCGTGACCCGCCGGGTCGCCGACGACGAACGCGATGCGGTCCCGACGGGATCGATCGGTGCGGAGCAGGCCGCCAGCAGGCCGATCCCCAGGCTGCCGCCGAGCGCGCCCAGCAGTTGCCGGCGGCTCAGCTGGGGATCGACCAGCAGTCGGCGCGGCTGGGGATCGACGGGCACCTGCCCAGGCTACCGAGCAGCGTGTGTGTGCCAGATGATCCGGCGGCTGGCTGATCCGGCAGCCGCCGGCCGGCTCAGGCGACGGCCGGCTCAGGCGACGGCCGGCGTCGGCCGCCGGCCGGCTCAGGCGACGGCTGGCTCAGGCGAGGGTCACCGTGCCGGCGTCCACCGCGATCCGCCGCTGCACCCGGACGGCGTCGAGCAGCCGGCGGTCGTGGCTGACCAGCAGCAGCGTGCCGGGGTAGCTGTCCAGGGCCTGCTCCAGCTGCTCGATGGCCGGCAGGTCCAGGTGGTTGGTGGGCTCGTCCAGCACCAGCAGGTTGACGCCGCGACCCTGCAGCAAGGCCAGCGCCGCCCGGGTCCGCTCCCCCGGCGACAGGGTGCCCGCCGGCCGGTCGACGTGCGCGGCCCGCAGGCCGAACTTGGCCAGCAACGTCCGGACGTCGGCGTCCGGCCAGTCCGGCAGCAGCCGGCCGAGGGCCTGCGGCAACGTCTCGTGCTCGCCGAGCAGGCCGCGGGCCTGGTCGATCTCGCCCACCAGCACGCCGGCGCCGAGGTGCTGGCGTCCCTCGGCCAGTGGCAGCCGGCCCAGCAGGGCGGCCAGCAGGGTCGACTTGCCGCTGCCGTTGGCGCCGGTGATCGCGATCCGGTCGGCCCAGTCGACCTGCAGGCTGACCGGCCCCAGCCGGAAGTCGCCCCGGGTCACCACCGCCTGGTCGAGGACCGCCACCACCGTGCCGGAGCGCGGCGCCGCGGCAATCTGCAGCCGGAGCTCCCATTCCTTGCGGGGTTCGTCCACCACCTCCAGTCGCTCCAGCAGCCGCTCGGTCTGGCGGGCCTTGGCCGCCTGCTTCTCGGTGTTCTCCTGCCGGAACTTGCGGGTAACGACGTCGGGGTCCTTGCCGGCCTTGCGGCGGGCGTTGCGGGTGCCCTGCTCCAGCCAGTTGCGCTGCATCCGGGCCCGGTCCACCAGATCCTGCCGTCGCTCGGCGTTCTCCTCGTAGGCCTCCCGGGCCCGCCGCCGGGCGATGGCTCGCTCGTCGAGGTAGGCCTGGTAACCGCCGGCGTAGTGCGCGATCTGCTGCTGGGCGGAGTCCAGCTCGACGATCTCGGTGGCGGTGCGGGCCAGGAACTCCCGGTCGTGGCTGACGATCACCTGCCCGGCGCGCTGGCCGGTGACGAACTGCTCCAGCAGTTCCAGCCCGGCCAGGTCCAGGTCGTTGGTCGGCTCGTCCAGGGCGAAGACGTCGAAGCGGGCCAGCAGCAGGCAGGCCAGCGCGGCCCGGGCGGCCTGACCGCCGGACAGCGAGGTCATCAGGGCCTGCGGGCCGGTGGTCAGGCCCAACTGGGCCAGCACCGCCGGGATCCGATCGTCGAGGTCCGCGCCACCGAGGGCCAGCCAGCGATCGAGCGCCGCCGGGTAGTCGGCACCGGCCGGGTCGTCGTCGGCCAGCGCCGCGGCGGCCCGCTCCATCGCCTCGGTCGCCTCGCTCACCCCGGTCCGCCGGCCGAGGAAGCCGGCCAGCGTCTCGCCCGGACGCCGGTCCGGCTCCTGGGCCAGGTAGCCGACGTTCGCCTCGGCCGGCACCCGGGTGATCGACCCGGTCTCCGGTTGCGCGAGCCCGGCCAGCATCCGCAGCAGGGTGGTCTTGCCGGCGCCGTTCGGGCCGACCAGCCCGATCACCGCGCCTGGCGCGACCACCAGGTCCAGGCCCCGGAACAGCCACCGCGAGCCGAAGGCGGCGCTGCCGTCGCGGACCAGGATGGTGGCACTCACTCCCCCGACGCTAGCCGAGCGCACCACCGGGTTTCCGTGCGGCACCGCCAGCTCCTGCGGCCCGACCGTCCGGCGAGACGCCCGCGCCAGGCGACAGGTAGGCCAGGAACGGATCATCCGATAGTGCATAAGATTCCTATAACACCTCTAGAGGGGTCATACTGCTGCACGGTCGCCTCGGCGTAGCTTTTCGCGCCCTCGGCCGTTGAGCTAGCCAGGAACCACACGGGGATCGTCCGCATTGCCCTCACCCCTCAGGAGCATGTATGTCCCGACGAAGTGCGGTCGCGCTGGTTGCCGCTGCCGCCGCTGGCCTGGCCCTCACCGTCCCGGTCACCGCCTCGGCCAGCACCGACCTGTTCACCATCACCCAGAACGTGCTGCCGGGCCTGGCCAACGCCAGCGACCTGGGGACGGCCGCGGCCGGCACCCCGATGCGCCTGGTGGTCACCGTCACCCGGCCGGACGTGGCCGGCGAGAAGGCGCTGCTGGCCGCCGAGCACAACCCGGCCAGCCCGAGCTACCGGCACTTCCTGACCCCGGCCCAGTTCGCCGACCGGTTCGGCGTGCCGGCGGCCCGGCGCGGTGCCGTCTCCGACTACCTGACCGGCGGCGGTCTCACCATCGACTCGGTATCGGCCGCTGGCGACGTCTACTCGGTGCACGGCGGTGCCGCCGCGGTGGCCTCGACCTTCCGCACCAGCATCCACAGCTTCGGCTTCAACGGCGGCACCTTCCTGGCCAACACCTCGGCCCCGGTCTCGCCGGCCGCGCTGGGGGTGGCCAACGTGGTCGGGCTGAACACGCTGCAGCACTACTCGCTGCCGGCCCGTCCGGTCACCACCACCAGCAGGACGTCGCAGGGCACCTGCCTGCTGACCACCTGCATCGGCGGCACCTCCCCCAGCGACCTGTGGAGCGTCTACTCCCAGCCGAGCGGCCACACCGGCGCCGGCCAGCAGGTGGCCATCTTCGGCGAGGGCCAGACCGACGGCGTGATCTCGGACCTGCGGGCCTTCGAGAGCCACTTCGGGCTGCCCCAGGTGCCGGTCAGCGTCATCCACCCGGCCGGTGACACCGACTTCGGCGACGACGCCGGCCACACCGAGTGGAACATCGACACCCAGGCCTCGACCGGCATGGCGCCCAACGTCAGCAACCTCGCGCTGTACTTCGGCTCGGACCTGTCCGACGCCGACGTCAACCGGGTGTTCTCCACCTTCACCGACGACCCGACCGGCCCGCTGCAGGCCTCGGCCAGCTACGGCGAGTGCGAGACCATCCCGGTGGTCAGCCCGATCGCCGGGCAGCCCCTGCTGGAGCCCAGCCTGCCGGTCGCCCAGGGCCTGGGCAACAACTCCGACGCCGCGCTCACCGAGATCACCCGGCAGGCCGCGCTGGAGGGCAAGACCATCTTCGTCTCCACCGGTGACACCGGCTCGTCCTGCCCGGTGGTGGCGCTGCCGGTGGTCGGTGCCGGCAACGGCGTGCTGAACCAGGTGGTGCCGGTGACCAACTCGCCCGCCTCGCTGCCCTACGTCACCGCGGTCGGCGGCACGGTGCTCTACACCGACGGCAACGGCCACCGTAGCCGCGAGTACGGCTGGGCGTTCTCCGGCGGCGGCTCCACCCTGTTCACCCCGGCGCCGGACTACCAGCAGGGCACGACCGGGGTCAGCCTGCCGTGCGTGACCGACCCGACCGTCACCTGCCGGGGCATCGCCGACGTCAGCGCCCAGTCCGGGGACGTGGTCGGCAACGGCTACGACATCGTCTCCGCCGGCACCTTCACCGAGGGCGGTGGCGGCGGCACGTCGCTGTCCTCGCCGCTGTGGGCGGGGATGTGGACCCGGATCCAGTCGGCCGCCCCGAGCTCGGCCGGCAACGGCTTCGCCAACTACGCCCTGTACCGGGTCGGCAAGAACGCCGCCTCGTACGGGCGGGACTTCTTCGACGTCAACTCCCTCGACCTGACCACCGGACTGCCGGCCAGCAACGGCCTGTACGCCACCGGCCCGGGCTGGGACTACGTCACCGGCTTCGGTACCCCGAAGGTGAGCGGGCTGATCTGCGACCTGGACGCGGTCTGCTGAGCTGACCTTCGAACAGCGTCCCGGGTGCGGTCGGTCAGCCGCACCCGGGACGCGGCCGTTCCCGCCTGGGGTGGGGTTCGCGCTGCCCGGGCGAGGCGGGACGCCGCCGCGGGGGATGTGAGACGGTAGGCGTCCGAGGCGCTGGGAGAGGAGCCCGAGATGCAGGTGCTGTCCGAGGCAGGCCGGTTCACCCAGCCACCCGACGGGCAACCGCGGCACTGGGTGACGCACCTGCGCACCGAGCACCTGAGCGTCGGCACCTACTCCGTCCCGCTGGACGGTGCCGACCTGCAGCAGCCGCACACCGAGGACGAGATCTACGTGGTGGTCGCCGGCCGGGCCGTGCTGCAGACGCCGACCGAGCGGGTGCCGGTCGGGCCGTCCTCGGTGATCTACGTGCCGGCCGGCGAGCCGCACCGGTTCGTCGAGCAGACCGAGCCGCTCACCGTGCTGGTGGTGTTCGCGCCGCCGGAGGGCTCCGGTCCGTAACTCCGCGCGTGCTGTAGACCCATTCGGGAGGTCCGCGGTGCGCTGTAGCCGATTCGGGCCGTATAGCGGGCTATTGGCGGCAATGGTAGAAGTATCGCGCACTACGTGATCTTCCCCCGTTCCCGCTCATCCCCCGAGGAGCCTGCATGTCCCGATTCCATCCCCTGCGCAAGGTGGCCCTGCTGGTGCCGTTGACCGGCCTGCTGCTGGCCGGCATCTCCGCGTACTCGGTCGCCTCCGCCGCCGGCGGCACCGTCAACACCAACGGCGCGTCGCTGACCGTCCGCGCCACCCCGCACGTCGGCGCCGCCGCGGTCGGCTCGCTGGCCGACGGCGCCGGCATCTCCATCGACTGCCAGACCTACGGCGACACCGTGACCGGCCACTACGGCACCAGCAACATCTGGGACCACGTGCCGGCCAAGGGCGGCTATGTCAGCGACACCTACGTCTACACCGGTTCGGACACCCTGGTCGCGCCGCTGTGCGGCGGCACCCCCACCCAGAGCTGCTCGGGAGCCGGGCTCGGCAACCCGAACAGCTGCAGCGCGGCGGTCACCTGGGCCAAGAACCACATCACCACCACCTACCACTCCGACTACGACGGACGCTGTGACCACGTGATGGCGCTGGCCTACGGCTGGTCGGCAAGTGGCTCCACCAGTGCCCGCTCGCACTGGCTGGCGATCCCGAGCAGCTACAAGCACGCCGGCGACAGCAACGTCCCGGCCGGTGGGCTGGCGTTCTTCTCCGGCGGGTCCAGCGGGTTCGGGCACGTGATGATCTCGATCGGCGGCGGCTCCTTCGTGTCCACCGACATCCACGGCTCGGGCACCTTCACCAAGACCACCATCGCCGAGATCAAGAGCAAGTGGGGCGAGACCTACTCCGGCTGGGCGCAGCCCTGGTTCCAGATCAACCACTGACGCCGGCCCTGCCAGGTTGGTGCGGTGGCCGGTCAGTGCAGCGGATACTGCAATGAACCCCCATAACCTCACCACCTAGCTAGTGCCGTGTTCGGGTGGTCCGGCCGTCCCGTCCCCCCGCGGGGCGGCCGGACCTGCCCGGTGGCCGGTTCGCGAGAGGAGCGACATGTCCCTGGTCGACATCCACAACGAGTGGGATCCGCTGGAGGAGATCATCGTCGGGGTGGTCGACGGCGCCCGGGTGCCGTCGCCGGACCGCGGGTTGTTCGCCCTGGACTACTGCGAGAACGTCGCCACGCCCGCCGACATCCCGACCGGGCCGTACGACGACCGGGTGATCGCTGAGACCCGGGAGGACCTGGAGGGCCTGGTCGCGCTGCTGGAGTCCGAGGGCGTCACGGTGCGCCGGCCCGAGGTCACCGACCACACCAAGCGGTTCGGCACCCCGGACTGGACCGCGGACGGCGAGTACAACTACTGCCCGCGCGACCTGCTGCTGCCGATCGGCGACACCATCATCGAGACGCCGATGGCCAATCGCACCCGGTACTTCGAGACCTTCGCCTACCGCAACCTGCTGCGCGAGTACTTCGACAGCGGGACCAACTGGATCTCGGCCCCCAAGCCGCAACTGCTGGACGACACCTACAACATCCGGCCGGCCAACGGGGTGATCCTCAACGACCACGAGCCGGTCTTCGACGCGGCCAACGTGCTGCGGGTCGGCGAGGACATCCTCTACCTGGTCTCGTGCAGCGGCAACGACCGTGGGCTGCGCTGGCTGCAGCGGGTGCTCGGCGAGCGCTACCGGGTGCACGCGGTGCGCGACGTCTATCCCGGCACCCACATCGACACCACCATCACCCTGGTGCGGCCGGGCCTGGTGGTGATCAGCCCGGAGCGGGTCAAGCCGGACCAGGTGCCGGAGATCTTTGCCAACTGGGAGATCCTGTGGTGCCCGGACCTCCTCGACTCCGGCTACGCCTGGGACTACCCGCGGGCCTCGATCTGGCAGGGCATGAACTTCATGATGATCCGGCCCGACCTGGCGGTGGTCTCCGAGATCCAGACCAACCTGATCCGGGAGCTGGAGAAGCGCGACGTCACCGTCGCCCCCACCCGGTTGCGGCACTCCCGGACGCTGTCCGGCGGTTTCCACTGCGCCACCCTGGACATCCGCCGCCGGGGCAGCCTGCAGGACCACCGGTGACCGGGCGGCGCCGGTGACCGGGCGGCGCCGGGTGACCGAACCTCGCCGGGCGACCGGGCGGCGCTGATCGATTCGGGTAGTTTCGCCGCTAGAAGCATCACGGAGGCCACCCGCGCGATGAACTACCTGTCGTTGATCGTGTTCACGCTGGCCACCTGCGGCACCCCGGGACCGAACAACACCCTGGTGATGGCGTCCGGGGTGAGCTTCGGATTCCGGCGCAGCGTTCCCGGCGTGGTGGGAATCAACACCGGCTTTCCGATCATGGTGGTGCTGGTCGGGGTGGGCCTGGGCGGCTTCCTGGAACGCTGGCCGGTGGTGCTGGACGTGCTCCGGCCGATCGGGGCGGCCTACCTGCTGTACCTGGCCTACCGGATCGCCACCGCCCCGGTGAACGACCTCCAGGCGCGCGCGACCCGGCCGCTGACCTTCACCAAGACGGCGCTGTTCCAGTTCGTCAACCCCAAGGCCTGGGTGATGATCGTCGGCGCGCTGGTCACCTACACCACCACGGACGGGCCGTTCCTGTGGCAGGTGCTGGCGGTCGCGCTGATCTTCCTGGTGTTCGGCACGCCGTGCACCACGGCCTGGCTGCTGATCGGGGTGGGGTTGCGCCGGGTGATCTCCAAGCCGGCCCAGTTCCGCGCGTTCAACGTGGTGATGGCGGTGACCCTGGTGCTGTCCCTGATCCCGATCCTGCTCGAGATCCGCGACAGCGTGTCCTGAGCCGAGCACCCCGACCGGCTGAGAAGTCAGCCGGGGGCGCCCGGAACGGCGCTGACCAGCCGGTGGTCCCACGCCGCCCTCGCACCGGAGTCTCCGATCCGGTAGATCTGCACCACCGCGACCACCGCCACCGCGCACAGCAGCCCGGAGCCGACCACCCGGCCCGCCCGCGACAGCACGGCCGCCGGCAACTTCCAACCGCGAGCGGGGGCGATGTCGGCCAGCCAGAGCGCGGTGGTGAGGACGAACAGCAGCCCTGCCCAGACCAGCAGGCCATCCCCCAGCCGGACGTGTCGGCGCACCAGTTCGCTATTCGGAACCCGCTCTTGCAGCCATTCGCCGGCGTTGGTGGTGAGCGGGATGAACAGCACCGAGACCAACGCGGTCAGCGGTGTCAGAACGCCCAGTCGGCGCCGCGCGGCCGGCCACACCGCGCCGAGAATCGCCAGCAGCGCGGCAAGGGGCAGCAGCACCACGACAGCGTGAACCAGCAGGACATGGGTGGGGACTCCGTTGACCGTGGTGGGCATTGGACACCTTCGTGCGGCCCGGCATGAGCTGGGCTGGCGTGCCGGCCTCGAGACCGACAGCTCCGGCTGGCGCCGGTGCCGTCGGCCAGAGTGGCACGGTCGGAGTGTTAAAGCGATGTGCCCTGCTGCCCGTCGGTGTCACCCGCGGGTCTGTCTGTCCGGGCCGAACGCCAGCGGCCCCGTACGCACGAAGCGCACGGGGCCGCTGACGGCAGAGGCTGCTAGCCGATGCGGTAGGAGTACGGCAGCGTGCTGATCACCGAACCGGACGTCACCTGCGGCAGGGCGGTCGGCCCGGTCGGCAGCAACGGCGGGGTCACGATGTTCAGGTGGCCCGAGACCACGGACCCCTTCGCGCCCTGGGGCGTGATGGTGACCTGGATCGCCCCGACCTGACCCGGCTGGATCAGCACCGGGGTGCCGAAGCCGTCCGAGGTCGGGTCCACCGAGATCCGGTACGGGTCGTCGGTCGAGGAGGTGACCGCGGGGTCGAAGCCCGCGGTCCGCATCGACGCGGTGACCGTGGTCTCGCCGGGCGGCGGCCCGGCGTCGGTGTACGGGCCGACCTCGTTGACGTTGGCGAACCACAGGCCACGGGTGATCGAACCGTGCGGTTCACCGATGCTGACCACCGAGACGCTGCTGCCCGCCTTGGCGGCCTGCAGGTCACCGGACAGGTCGACCCCGGCGCTGGAGCCTTCCTGGATCTCCACCTGGGCCGGCACCGTGCTGCTGGCGGCCACGGTGAACCGGGAGGTGTCCGGCGGCAGGATGTAGGCAGGCGCGTTGCCGGTGTCCGGCAGGTCGAAGCTGGTGGTTCCGAAGACCGGAACCGGCTGCAGCGTCTGCACCTTGTTCAGCCGCGGGTCGGCACCGACGGCGATCGGCTGCACCCCGGTGTTGCGGATGTAGACGGTCGCCTGCACCGGCTTGCCGGCCTTGAGCACCGTGTCCTTCGATTGCGGCAGCCCGGTGGCGTGCGACTGCAGCCCGTTGAACGTGACCGCACCGGAGTACCGCTGCGAGATCTCGGCCCCACTGACCGGGTTCTGCACGACCACGACCAGGTGCCAGCGCCCGGCGATCGGGTGGGCGTCGAACAACTGGGCGTGCAGGCCGGAGCTGATGTTGCCCGTGGCGTCGAAGGTCTGGTTGCTACCCACGTCGGCGAGCAGGCCGTTGGGGTCGATCAGCACGATGTCGACGAAGTTGTTCGGATCGCTGGCCAGGTTCAGCGACACGTCCAGGTCCCGCTTGCCGGCGGGCACGTCGAAGGCGTAGCTGAACGTCTGCCCCGGCGACACCGGACGGGCGTTGCCACCGGTGATGACACCGGAGTAGGCGCCGCCGTGACGGGTGTCGATCAGTGCCCGCAGGATCGCCGAGACCGCGGTCTGGTGCCCGTCGGAGCTGGCGAACGTCACCGCGTAGTCGGTGTCACCGCTGTCGGCCGGCAGGGTGAACGTGGCGGTCACCGTCCTGCTCTGGTGCGGTGCCAGGGTGAACACCGCCGGGCTGATCCGGCCGACCGGAGTGGCCTGCTGGGAGTCGCTGCGCAGGATGATCGGCGCCGAGTGATAGCCGGTCGGTCCCGCGAGCGAGTACAGGACCGCGGTCCACTGGCCGGCGGCCGGCTTGCGGACGTCGACGTTGGCGTAGTTCGCCGTCGCCGTGCCACCCTGCGGGCGGCTGTTGGCCACGAACCGGCCGGACGGGTCGAGCAGCGTCAGCCGGACGATGTCGTTCGGGCCGGTCGCCTGGAAGGCCATCCGCTCGAACAGCCGTTGCGTCCCGGCTGGCACCGAGAACGTCACCTTCTTGTACGCCCAGGTCTGGCCGTTGTAGTAGGTGAAGGTCGGCAGCGTGGTGGAGTCGAATGCCACGTTCTGCTGGGACGAGGCCACGGTGCGGAAGCCCCGGGTGGCGGCGGCCACGGTCAGCGGCTTGGTGCCGACGTTGGTGACCTTGACGTGACCGGACTGCGTGCTGCCCGGCTTGCCGACCAGGGTGAACTGGTCGTCGTCGGTGACCAGGTTGGACTTCACGCCGGCCGGCGCGGAACCGCCGCCGGGCCAGGTCAGGGCAGCCTCGGTCGCGGCGCGGGCGTCCAGCAGGCCGGCACCCTGCTCGTCGGCGGGCAGGCCCGAGGTCGTGCGCGGTGCCGGTGATGATCTGCTTGACCACCGCCGGGCTCGGCGAGGCGCCACCGTGCTTGGACCGGTAGGCCTCGATCACCAGGGCGGCCACGCCGGCGGTCAGCGGCGCGGACTCGCTGGTGCCGCCGAAGGACTGCAGGTCGGTGGGCTGCGGCGGGGACTGGAAGTTGCGGCAGCCGGTGTAGGCCGGGGCGCAGACCGCCCAGTTGCCCTCACCCGGAGCCGCCAGGTCCACGGTCCGGCCGAAGTTGGTGATGCCGGAGGAGGACAGCGCGGAGATGTTGTCGCTGACCCAGGTGCCGTTGGAGAAGTTCGCCGCGGCGTAGGCGGTCTGCAGGTACAGCCGGTTGTCGGTGGTGCCCGCGACCTGGATCACGTGCGGGTCGGCCGGCGAGCCGATGGTGTTGGTGATGCCGGCGTCGCCGGAGGACACCGTCACGGTCACGCCCGCGGCGACGGCCGCGTCGTTGAACAGCGTCAGGCTGTTGCGCATGCTGGTGTCGGGGTAGGTGTTCAGGCCGAAGGACTCGTTGAGCACGTCGACGTGGTCGGTGCTCACGGCGTAGTCGATCGCCTGCAGGATCGAGGAGTTGCTGGCGAACACCAGGCCCACCAGGCTGGCCCCGGGCGCCACGCCGACGACGCGGATGTTGCAGCCGGCCGGCAGCGGGTGTGCCTGGTTGACGAACTGCGACAGGTCGTGCACCACGGTGCCCTGGGCGGCGATCGAGGAGGCGTCACCGTAGGCCTCGCGGCCGTCGGAGATCGCGCTCGGGCCGTCGCCGGAGAAGTCCTGGTAGTCGATGAAGACGTGCGAGCCGTCCGGCCGGATGAAGTCCGGCACGTTCGGGTCCATGCTGTCGGCGATGAAGGCGACCTTCACGCCCGCGCCGGTCGCCAGCTGCTGGGCGTAGGGCTTGCCGTCGGTGCGCAGCGCGTTGATCGACTGCAGCGCCTCGGGCTCGATGAGCGGCTTGGCCGGGTCGGTCGGGCAGACGGCGTACGGGCCGTTCTCGCCGACCTGCGGCGCGGCCGTCGCCTTGTGCGTGGTGTTCGAGGCCGGCTGGGCCGGCTGGGCGATCTCGACCTTGCGGTCCGGGACCACGGAGGCCACCAGCGGATCGAGGGCGAGGGCTGCCGCCTGCGCCGGGGTGACGGTCGCCGAGAAGGCGTTGCCCAGCGCGAAGTGCTTGACGTTGGTCGGGGTGCTGCCGGTCAGCCGGCCGAGGACGGTGTTCTGGGCACTGACCGCCTTGGCCCGGCGCGGGGCCATGTCGTGCTTGTTGGCCGGGGTGGCTGCCAGCTGGTCGCGCAGCACCACGATCACGCTCTGCGGCGCGGAGGAGGCGGCGGCGGACGCTGCTGGCGCACTGGGGGCAGCAGTAGCGGTGGTGAGACCCGCAGCCGTGAGCACTGACGCCCCGGCTGCCAACAGCATGATCGTCGCGGAACGTCGTCGAGGACGCATGGTTACCTTCCTACCCGTTGGGAACGCGGCGGCAACCCACTTCTTGGGTGCCTCTGCGGACTATGCCCCAGCCCACCGACAACTCACAAGAGCTTTGCCTCCCTAAAATTTGTGGTGCGCAATCAACCGGGTGGCACTGGCCGCCTGGCTCGGCCCGCAGATCGCGGCGCGTCGTTCTCATCTGCCTCACACAACAGCCGGAGAGCTACGAGCGGTACTCCGGGTTGGCGAAGTCGAAGCGGGCACCGGCGTCCCACTCCCGGCGCTGGTTGCCGTAGGCCGGGAACCCGCCGCCCCGCTTGAGCAGCGCGGCCAGGTGCAACAGGTTCCAGGTCAGGAACGTGGTGTTGCGGTTGGTGAAGTCGTTGCCGAGGCCGGCCCGGGTGCCGTCGGGCAACTCGTCGCCGTAGCTCGGACCCGGGCCCGCCTCGCCGATCCAGCCGGCGTCGGCCTGCGGCGGGATGCTGTAGCCGACGTGCTGCAGGCTGTACAGCACGTTGGACGCGCAGTGCTTGATGCCGTCCTCGTTGCCGGTGATCAGGCAGCCACCGACCCGGCCGTAGTACAGCCACTGGCCGCGGTCGTTCAGCTCGCCGGAGTGCGCGTACAGCCGCTCGATGACCTTCTTGGTCTGGCTGCTGTTGTCGCCGAGCCAGATCGGGCCGGCGATCACCAGGATGTCGGCGGCCAGCACCCTGGCAAACAACTCGGGCCACTCGTCGGAGGGCCAGCCGTGCTCGCGCATGTCCGGGTAGACACCGGTGGCGATGTCATGGTCGACCGCCCGGAACTGGTCGACGGCGACACCCTGCTTGGTCATGATGCCGGCGCTGAGGTCGATCAGCAGCTGGGTGTGGCTGGGTGCCGGCGAGCGGGTCAGGGTGGTGTTGATGAACAGCGCGCTCAGGTCTGAGAAATCGGGCTTGGCTAGCTTGTCTGAGTCCACGGTCCACCTCGCGGGAGCATCGGGCTGACGGAATGGTCACACCCTAGGGCGGCGCGACTCCCGCGGTGGCAACCGAATCCTTAACAACCGCTAACGCTCGGCGCCCTGGGCTGCCGGCGGGGCGACGACCGCGGTGATGAGCGCGGCCAGGCCGAGCAGCACCGCCACCGAGGTGAGTGCCCGCAGCACCGTGACGTGGTCGCCGAGGAAGCCGACGGTGGGCGGGCCGGCCAGGAAGGCGCAGTAGCCGATCGAGGCGATGACGCTGACCCGGCTCGCGGCGTACCTCGGCTCGTCCGCCCCAGCACTCATGCCCACCGGGAAGCCGAGCGAGACGCCCAGGCCCCACAGCACGGTGCCGGCGAACGCCAGCGGGGTGGCCGGCGCGAAGACGAACAGCAGCGTGCCGGCGATCCCGAGCACCGCGAGCACCCTGAGCACCGGCACCCGGCCGTACCGGTCGAGCAGGCCCGGGCCGAACCAGCGCCCGAGCGTCATCGCGGCCAGGAACACCGCGAAGGCCAGCGTGCCGAGCACGGCGGAGGTGCGGTAGCCGTCGATGGTGGCGACGCTGATCCAGTCGTTGCCGGTGCCCTCGGCGAAGGCGAAGGCCAGCACGAAGATGCCGATCAGCAGCGTGCGCGGCTCCCGCCAGGCCGCCAGCGCGCTGCGCCGACCGGGCTGGCCGGCGTCCTCGGCGGCGCCGGCCGCGTCGGCGATGAAGCCGCGGGCGCCGCACGGCACCACCACCCCGACGGCGATCGCGACCACCAGCAGGTGCGCGGTGACCGGCACTCCCAGGGCGACCATCACCGCCCCGACCAGCGCGCCGGCGACGGTGCCCACGCTGTAGCCGGCGTGGAAGCGGGACATGATCGAGCGGCCCAGCTGGCGTTCGACCAGCGCGCCCTGGACGTTCATAGCCACGTCCCAGGCGCCGTTGGCGAAGCCCAGCAGGAACAGCCCGACCACGACCGGGACCAGGCCGGCGAGGTAGCCGACGGCGACCGTCGCCAGTCCCACCGTCAGCAGCACCGCCATCCCCGCCACCGTCCGCCGGCTGCCGAGCCGGTGCACCACCGGCCCGGACAGCGGCAGGGCGAGCAGCGAGCCGGCGGCGATGCAGAGCAGCACCAGGCCGAGCCGGGCCGGCGAGAGCGAGAGGTGATCGCGGACCTGCGGGATCCGCGAGGCCCAGCTGGCGAAGGCGAACCCGGAGCCGATGAAGGCGACGTAGGTGCCGCGGACGCCCGCCTGGACAGCCTGGGCCGGCGAGGCGGTGACGGCAGAACTCGACGGCATGAAACAGGGCTCCAAACTGACCGCTGGTGACCTGGCGGCAACTTATGTGCAGACCCGCACTCCAACCCTTTACACCCAGAGGACATCCCAGGTTGGCAGGAGGCGGAGGGCGACTCAGAAGTCGACTACGACAACGCTACCGCTCCTGAGCCGCCTAGCTGCTTCGGGTGAAACAGGTCTATAGAGCAAGGCGCATCCGCTTGGCACCCAGTCCAGTCGACATCCGGCAGACTGAGCACACCAGCTTATACACGCGGTACAACAGCCTGGAAGTCCGCAAAAAACATGCCGACTCATCATTGAAAATGACTATACCCAGCCTCGAGCACCTGTAGCATTCGGCGGCTAATGGCGCGAGAGTGAGGCGGTTTGGTGAACGATAAGGATTTGCCAGCAGGGCTGGTCCGAGAACTCCGTAGAGGGCAGGTTTCCGTATTCACCGGAGCTGGAGCCTCCGCTGCGGCAGGTATGCCCACATGGCTTCAACTGGTTGACCAACTAGCCGAGGATCTTGGGATAGATGATGCGCCTCTACATGGTCGCCTCCAGCTAAGCCAGCTTGCAGCCATCCCTCAATACTACGAGAACCGCTTCGGTCGCAAAAGCTTGACAGAACGGGTGCGAACGCTGATACCACGACGAGGGGTCGAACCTTCGGAAGGACATTGAGCTCCTGGCCGATCTTCCGTGCGACTTATATTATACTACCAATTTTGATCTCCTATTAGAGGATGCCTTGGATCACCGGGGCCGCGAATTCGAGACGATTGCCACGGAAGAGGATGCTAAGGACCACACTAGCCGCGATATTTGTCATGTACGCAAGATCCATGGAAGCATCGATATCGCAACTTCGCTTGTACTAACACGCGACGATTTCTTACGCTATGACGCTCGCCATGCTCATCTCAGTGAGCGCCTGCGAACCGACTTAGCAACGACAACTTTTCTCTTTCTCGGCTACAGTCTTGACGACCCCGACTTCAGTCTTCTCTACGATCGCGTCTTTCTATCTCTGGCCCCGTTAGAACGACGTCATTACATCACTGTTTTTGGCGCGAATTTGCACCAGGTTGAGGATCTTCGACGTCGCGGACTGGAAGTAATAAACCTTGACGATTGGAGCACCCCCTTTAAGCAAGATGGCTTGATGCAATTTTTGAAATGCTTGTGCGCCGCAACTTCGGATGCGCTTCACATTCGTAAGTTGCTCGGAAACCCGCCCAAGGGAGCAACCCTCCCGATTGTGGTGCCGTCGTACATCCATCCCACCGAGGGTTACGAGTACCTTCCGCGTATGGACCTCGACGTTGCCCGAGCGGTCGACGCAGGCGCCTCTCTTTTGGGGTTGAGTACTGAAGTCTTTGCTGATGCTGACATTCTTAGCGAGGATGCTGAACGATTCTTACAGAATGGCGACATCATCTTGATCGGCTCACCTCGAGGTAACAGGGTCACCGAATGGGTTTTCGACACCCACGGGCATCGACTCCAGTCGAGAAACAGCATTTATGCGCGATTCGAACCCGGGCATGAACGGACACTAATCGTTGGATCGCGTGATGAGGAGCATGAATTCAAATCGATCGATTCTGCCAAGTACCTCGGAGAATCCGACAATTTTGAGTACGCACTTCTAGCGCGATATCGAAATCCCTGGGCTCCTGGTAAGCATCTCTGGACTATGGCAGGGCTATGGGGGCTAGGAACCCAAGCACTGGCCGATTACTTAAATTCCGGTGGCTACCGTGATCTTCCTTGGGATACCGAAGGCGAAGCGATGAGCGTTCTTCGGATTCGATATGCCGCAGGGAACGCCAGAAGAGGAATCTACTCCCATAAGGGTATAGATGTCGTTTGGACATCTAGCTAGAACGCTAGCGGGTTACGACTGAGAGAAACGGTCTCTAAATGCTGCCCCGGATGCATCCTCGTAATTGTGACCTCCCGAGTTCGCTCCGTCGACCCTCCGCGCTATCACGCCATTTGTTGAAGGACCATAGTGGCATCGGCACGGTCCACTTTAAGGTAATCAGGCCGTGATTATCCTGGCCATCACTGCCGCAGTTTTATGGGGTAGCGGCAACTTCTCGATGAGTACTGCCGTTCGCCGGAGCTCACCGCGGGCTACCGTCATCGTAGGATTTTCGGCCGGCCTGCTAACCGCTTGTACATACTTCCTATTTCAAGGGCCTCAGATAAGCCCCGGATCATTTTTGTGGGGCGGAGTGGCCGGAGTCGCCCAAGGGGCTGGCTGGATTTGTTTTGCTCGCAGCATCTCTAAGACATCCTTAGCGATTTCCGCACCGGTTGCGGCAAGCACAACTACGCTTAGCTTACTCGCATATAGCGTCGCTAACGGTTACGAATTTCCTCCACTGTCACTTATAGGCACGTTTAGTGATTGCATCTAGCAAGAAGTGACCTGCTCAGCAAAACGCATAGCATTTGGGAAGGCGTGGCCCCTATTCAGTCCATAATGCAGGACGCTCGCCGGCAGCTCGCTGGAAGTTGCGTCTTCAAGTAGGTGTGGCCTGCAGGCCCCTGAGGAAGCTCAGCTTGGACAGGTAGCCGACCTGGTAGCGGTAGTCCCACCCGGACAGGGTTGCCGCGACCAGGTCCCGCAGCCGCATCAGTTCCGGCTCGACGCTGTCCTGCCCGCAGCCGGCCACCAGTTGCGAGCGGTGGTACTCCAGTTCGAGCTGGCGCAGCGTCTGACCGGCCGCGGTGACCTCGTCCATCTCCAGCCCGAAGTAGTGGCCGGTTCTCGTGGACTGCACGTTGACGTCGAAGCGGGACCTGGTCAGGTGCGGCAGCGCCGTGGCGTCCAGGTCGGGAAGTGCCTGGCGCAGGTAGTCCTGGAAGCGCGCCGGCTCGATCCGCACGTCCATGTCGAAGGTCTCCTGCCGGCGCAGCCCGTCGGCGGGATACATCTTGTACTTCACGACGTACTCCCCGCTCGGGGTCAGCATGAACGCCGCGTAGCCCGCCGACACCCCGTCGCGTTCCAGCGCGAAGGTGTCCTGCTCGTAGCTCCAGCGCTGGTACTCGTTGCCGACGTCGGGGATGAAGTCGAGCAACTCCCCGCGCTGCACCGCCTCGGCGAACCTGGACGTGACGACCCAGGGCGAGACCTCGGAGTCGAAGGTGAACTTGAGCTCGATCTCGATGTCGGGGAAGAAGTTCGTGGTCTGGCGGGATTCGTCGCTCATCCGGCGCAGCACGGCGGGATCGGCCCGGCCGACCTGCACCACCGACGTCAGCAACGAACTGGCGCTGTCGGCGTGGTGCTCGCCGATCCGCCCGAACAGCAGGCCGGACTCGCGCATCCGGGAGCACGCATAGACGGTCCGGCGAACCTCGCCCGCGTCAGCGCCCGGTCGTTCGTGGACCAGGAAGGTCGGCGCCGGCCGGTCGGTGCCGTCCCCGAGCCGGAGCGCATCCGGCCGGGCGTCAAAGGCGACACCGCTCCAGACCGCGGTTCGGCCGGCCAGGACCGGCAACTGCCGCTCGTCACCGCGGCCGTCGGCACCGGGACACCACCGGAGCTCGTCGGCCACGATGTCGTCGTAGCGCAGCCAGGTCACCGCCGGCGGCCCGGCGGGCTGGTCCGGCAGCCGGACCGCGACGGCGCCCTGCGCCGTCCGGCTCTCCAGGCCGGCGAACCCGAGCCCTACCTGCCCCAGGATCAGCCATACGTTATCGGGCATACGCCTCACCTTGCCTGCTGTCGAATCTGACCATGTAGGTGACCCAGATGAGTAGCGACAGTGCCGCGAGGGCGACCGCCGGCAGCCACAGCCACAGGTGGGCAGCCTCCGCGCCCGCGTAGATGAATCCCGACAGCGGGATGGCGCCGGCGATGAACATCCGGATCACGCTGTTCACCCGGCCTGCGACGGCCACCGGGATCACGTCCTGCCGGAACGAGATGGACGCGACGTTGCTCAGCCCGAGCGCCAGCGACATGACCGCGAAGCCACCGATCAACACCGCGCTGCCCAGCTCCGTCGCGATCGCCAGCAGGGCCAGCGCCGAGATGGACTGGTAGACCAGGATCTTCGTCTCCAGGCTCCGGCCGGCCAGCACCCAGGGCGCCATCCGGGCCCCGACGGCGCCGGCCAGCAGGCCGATCGCCAGCGAGACCGAGATGACCGTCGGCGATGCGCCGTGCTCGTCGAGAACGGTGACCAGCACCGTGGCCAGGCCGCCCACCGCCAGGTTCGCGACCGACATGCTGAGCACCAGCCAGCCGATGTCGGGTTTGGCCAGCCAGGAGAACCCGAGGGCCAGGTCCTGGCGCAACGAGGTGGGCGCGGCGGCTTCCACCGCCACCTTCGCCAGGCTCAGCGCGATCGCGCCGGCGAGCGCGTACAGCGCCACGATCAACAGCGACGAGCCGACCGCGCCGAACGCCCCGACCGTCACGCCGCCGATCAGGAACCCACCGACCTTGGCGAACTCGATGGCGGCGGTGAGGCGGGCCACCGCATGCGCCCGCCGCTCGGCCGCCACCAGTTCCGGGATCAGCACGAACTGGCCGGTGATCGAGGACGCGACCCCGCCCAGGCCCGAGACCAGCAGCATCAGGGCGACCAGGTACTCGCTGTCGAGGGCGACCGCGACGACTGCCACGCACGCCGCCTGCATGAACTGCGACAGCGCGAAGACGAAGCGTCGTTCGAGGCGGTCGATCAGCGAACCGATCAGCGGGGACGCGACGTAGGCGACCCCGCGCAACGAGATCACGAAGATCGCCGTGGCCGCGGAGCCGGTGGCGTCCAGCACCGCGAGCGGTGCGACCAGTGACAGGCCGTAGTCCGCCGCCTTCGACACCACCGACGAGGCGATCAGCGTGCGCAGTGCGCGGGTCTCGCGTTCGAGCACGTCAGTCATGCGGCACCTCCACCACGTCGTGGGCGGCGGTGCCGTCCCCCAGGAAGTACTGCAACGCCTCTCGATTACCCGGGGAGCCGTAGCGCCCCAGGCACGGGTGTGGCGCGACGTCGTCGTAGGCCGCCAGCCGCCGCCGGATCTGCTCGCGGGCGGCCGAGCCGGCCCGGCCGCCGTGGTCGAAGGATGCCCGGGCCTGCGCGATGACGGTGAACACCGGGCCGACGTTGCGGCTGGTCCGGGCGAGGTGGTTGGGCGAGCTGAAGTTGAGGAACATCTCCACCCCGTCGACCTTGAGCGACCAGCTCGGGTCCGACGGGGCCAGCGACTCGGGCCCGTGGTTGCGCCGCTCCTCCGCGCGGACGGCCGTCACGACGGCCCGGGCGAGCCGGAGATCGTCGTCCAGGGTGACCGTCTCGTCGCTACCGCCGTCCACGAAGACCACCGCGATCGCCTCCGGCCGGGTGCGCAGGACCTGCAGCAGCGACCGCAGTTCCGCGTAGACGGCACGGCCCAGGTCGGGCTCGGCCCGGACCAGTGAGAAGTAGGCCGCATTAGCCGCGAACGGAAGGTGGCTGAAGATGCACGGGAACGCGTCGTCGGTCACGATCCGGCGGAAGGTGCCGGCGAGTTCGGCCAGCCGGACGTCGGAGTCCGTGCTTGCAAGCTCGTCCATGGTGAGCAACATGGCGATCGGTCAACCCCTTTCGCGCACTGTGTCGTCGACCAGCGTCAGGATCTGCGCAAGCCGCTCGTCGAAGTCCGCCCGCGACGGCGCCTGGATGATCAGCTTGTGCCCGTAGTCGGTGGCGTGCCGCACCCGGCCCGGGAGCTCGGGGGGCAGGAAGGCGTAGGACACGATTCCCGGCACCCGGTCGGCCAGCCGGCTGCCCAGGTCCTCGACCAGCACGTACTGGAAGATGCCCAGCACCCCGTAGACGTCCGACCCGGCAGCCTGGTCCGGCCGGCCCGCAGGCCCGGCAACACCGGCGGGCAGCCCAGCTGCAGGTGCACCGCGTTCTCGACCAGGTCGACGCCGTAGGACAACCGGACGATGTCACTGATCCCACCGCCGCCGGGACGGGCCGCGACCTCGCAGAACACCACGTCACCTGCCGGGGTGATGAAGAACTCGGCATGGGTGACGCCGGCCCGCAGGCCAAGCCCGCGCAGGACCCTCGCGTTGTGCTCGAGCAGCAGCGTCCGGATCGGGCCGGCGCCCAGGACGACGGAGCCCTGGTACCGCTCGACGGCGAAGCTGCCGGGCCGCTGCAGGTACTCGCACACCGAGGCGAAGCGGACCTCGCTGTCGGAGACCACCGAGTCGCAGTGGTACATCGTGCCGGTGACGAACTGCTCGATCTCCAGCGTCGACGGATCGGCGTTCAGGTCCCTGATCGCATCGGGGATCGCGGCGGGGTCGTCGACCACCCGGACCTCGGATGCCCCGAGTCCCCACCTGCTCTTGACCACCGTCCGGCCTGACCAGGTAACCGAGGCCGGGGCGGTCGTCGTGGCGGGAAGGTAGGCGGGCACGTGCGGATACCCAGCCGCGACCAGGTCATCCTTCATCTGCAGCTTGTCGCGGAACGGAAGCGTCTCGGCCACCGTCATGCCCGGCAGCCTGTAGCGTTCCCGCAGGCCGGCCGTCAGGATCATCTCCTTCTCGTGCAGCGCGACGATGTGGGTCAGCTGCCGGGACTCGATCAGCCAGCTCGCCACGGCCTCCAGGTGGCCCGGGCGGGTCATGTCGCAGATCGTCACGTCGGGAAAGTCGGCGCTGCGGTAGCCATCCAGGCCGCCGGCGAACGTCCTGGTGAGCAGGGCGCGCGACTCGGGCGGGGTCGGCAGGTAGCGGCCGTGCTCGCCCACCGTCCAGCTCAGCGTGTGCCGGTTGATGATCAGGGGACGCATCGCTCACCCCCCACCGTCGTCACGACGTTCAGCGACAGCACATGCTCGATCGCCTTCGCGCACACCTGCGGGCTGGGCCCGACCAGGCGGGCGGCGCCCACGCGATCGTCTGAACTCCTGAGTGGCCCGACCGTATCCCCGACCGCCACGGTGGGCGCCCACAGCTCGAACGTCACGCCGGCCAGCTCCGGCGCCTGCCGCAGCACCGAACTGACCACGCCCTCCTCGGCCACGAAGAACACCATCGCCGCCGCCGGCGCGCGGCACGGCCCGCGCTCGGGCACCGCATCCACCGGCCAGCCGAGCGCGGTCAGCCGCCAGTCCAGGCCGGTGGTGGCGTGGATCAGGTCGGCAACGCCGTCCCCACCGAGCCGGTTGTGGGTCTCGACGATCCTGACGTCGTCGCCGTCCACGATCACCTCGGTGCAGGCAACCCCGTCGGTGAGCCCGATGATGTCCAGCAGCCTGCCGACCGCCACGCCCACCTGCTCGCACTGCGTCGTGGACAGCGACGGCGCCGGCATGACGTGTCCCACCTCGACGAAGTTCTCGGTGATCCACTTCTCGGCGATGCCCACGACGGTGTGCCGGCCGGCCGAGCTGAGGGTTTCGACCGTCACCTCCACCCCGGTCAGGAAGGCCTCTACCAAACCCTCGGCGCGGTCCGAGGCCGGTATCCGAAGGAAGTCCTCGATGCCGTCCACCCGCCGCACCCCGGCGCTGCCCGTGCCGTGCGCCGGCTTGAAGACGGCCCAGGGATGCGAGTCGAGCAGCGCGGCTACCGCAGCCTCCTCCGACGCCGGCGCGAAGGGCACCGTGAGCTCCGGCGCCTCGCTGGCCAGCAGCCGGCGCATCAGCCGCTTGTCGCGCGAGGCCAGCACGGTCGACACCGCGTTGCCAGCCGCGCCGAGGGCCTCGACCAGCCGCGCGGCCGGTTCCAGGCCGGTTTCGGTGGTGGAGACCACGCCGTCGATGTCGCCACGACCCCGCAGCAGCCCCGCGAAGGCCTGCAGTTGATCGGCGTCGTGGTAATCGACGGTGAAGAACTCATCCTTCTCCGGACGGACGAAATCCGCCTTCGCGCTGCCCGGCAACCCGACGATGACCAGGTCGGTGTCGAGCTGGTGCGCGGTTCGGACCATGTTGGCCGAGGGGCCCAGGACTACCAGGGACATCGCTGGATCACCTGGCCCGCGCGCCTGGCTCGGCAGCCGGCGCGTGCGCGGCCTTGCGCTCGTACTGGGCGCGCATCAGGTCCGTCAGCCGCTGGCGCACATACTCGGTCGGCGCGTCGGAGAGCCGGAGGTTGACGGAGAAGTTGAACTCGTCGCGCTCCCGCATGGCCTCGTCCACGCCGGCGCCGGTCAGGTCGACCGGGCTGTAGTCCAGCAGCTGCTCGGCGGTGTAGCGGCCGGTCGCCATCAGCCGGTGCCAGTCCGGCGTGCCCGGGTAGGGCCGGTACTCGAACACCGACGCCCGGAACATGGCCGGGGTGTCGGCGGTCAACTCCCACAGGTCGTGGATGAGCGCGACGGTCTCGTCCACCTCCGCGCAGGTCTCGGTCGGCAGTCCCAGGATGAAGTAGCCCTTCACCGAGATGCCGTTGTCGACCAGGCGTTTCACCACCGTCCGGGTCATCTCCGGCGTGATCCGCTTGTCGATCAGGCGCAGCATCCGCTCGCTGCCGGACTCGATGCCGAGTGCCACCTCACGCAGGCCGTTGGCGGCCAGCCGCCGGATGTCGGCATCGTCCAGCCGGGCCAGCACGTTGATGCGTCCGGTGGCGTCCCAGCGGGCCCACTCGCCGATCCGGTGCTCGGAGAACGCCCGCATCATGTCGTCGATGACCCGTTTGGCGCCGAGGAACAGGTCGTCGACGAAACGGAATACCGTCACGCCCTGCCCACGCAGCTGCAGCATCTCGGCGATGATGTTCTCCGGAGCCCGGGTGCGAATGGTGATGTCCTTGTTGGCCGACACCGCGGCACCGCAGAACGAGCAGTCGTACGGGCAGCCGCGAGCACCCACCATGTTGGCTTCCAGGCTGCCGTCCGGGTGCCGGAACGGGTCCTGGGCGAGGAACGTGCGATCGACGAAGGGAAGCGAGTCGATGTCGGGCGCGAGGTGATGGCTCGAGCCGGGGCCGCCACCGCTGACCACGGTGCCCAGCAACTTGTCACGCCAGAACACCCCTGGCAGCGAGGCCCGGCTGCGATGATCGGCAAGGAGCTCGGCGACGCGCGTCTCCCCCTCCCCCACCACCAGCGCGTGGCAGGCCGCCATCCGCTCGTCCGACAGGATCTCCTGCGGCATCGCCTTCGCCTGATGGCCGCCGAGCATCAGCTTGATCCCGCCGTCCAACCGGCAGGCCACCTCGGCGCTGATCTCGTAGGTCGGGGCGAGCAGGTTGAAGCCGGCCCACCGGGGTGCCAGCTGGTTGACGACACCGGCGGTGTCGTCGAGCCCCAGGCCGTGTGCCTCGGCGTCCAGCACGGCGACGTTCCAGCCCTGCGCCGCCGCGTAGGTCGCCAGGTAGGCCATGCCGAGCACCGGCAGGGTGAAGTCGTTCACGCGCGGGCGGATCGAGTAGTCCCGCAGCGGCGCGTTGACGAACAGGATGTCGAGCGGCTGCGATAGATCGCCGCCGGCGACCACGGTGTGCGGATCAGGCATCGACATCCTCCTCGGCTCCCCAGGCAAGCAACGTCACGGTCCATTCGGCTGGCATCGGGTGGGTGAATCGTTCCCAGTACAGACGGAAGGCCTTCTCCTCCCGAGGCCAGGGCTCTTCCGGGACCAACTGCCGGGCCCAGTGCCTGACCGCGAGATCGCCGGTCGGGTATGCGCTGAAATCGTTGTGGTAATCCGACACCACCACGCCGGCGGTCCAGTCCCCGATGTAGGGCACCTCAAGCAGGCGCTCGCGCAGTTGCGCCGGGGAGCAGTCACGCCAGGAATCCGCGCAGGCCAGGTAGGCGGTCGCCGCGGCACGAAGGTGCGGGGCCTTGAAGGCGAGCCCGAGCCGGGAGAACGACTCGTCGGACATCGACAAAACCTGCTCGGCGCCCGGGAACGAGTGCAGTGGTCCGAACGCAGTGTCCACCGCGTTGCCCTGTTGTTCGCGCATCGCGTGCAGCAGGATGCGTGCCTGCGGCGCCCGGATGACCTGCCGGATGACGGCGGTACCGATCGCCTCCCACAGGCTGGCGGTGGCGACCCGCGCTACCACGCCTCGGCGGCACAACCGTTCGCGGGCCGCGACAGCCCGGGCAGTGGTAGCGGGCAGCGCGGCCGGATCGAGGTAGCTGACCCGCGGTGACAGCGCACCGTGCACCGGGGCCAGCGTGAACCCGGTTTCACCGCGGCCGGCGACCAGCACCGCGGCGGAGCCGGCATCGTCTACCAGCAGGCGCAGCCGCTCCCCTGCCGGCCCGTCCTGCCATCCCTGATGATCCTGGACCACCCGGGCACGCACGGTCTTTGCCGTGCTCTCGGCCTGATCCGTCACCGCCGCCGTCACGGGCATGGCAGCCGCCCTGCTGGGTGAGCACTGTCCATCCGGTCGGAGGGTGGCTTGTCCAGGAGCTCGCACACCGCATCGGCGACCTCGGACACGCTGAGCCCGTCGACCTCGATCACCGACCACCCCTCGGCGCGGCCGAACGCGTCGAGGCGGGCGGCAAGATCTGCCTGATGGGTGAGGAAGTCCTGCTCGCTCGGCCGGCCGCTGGCCGGATTCCCCGATTCCCCGATGGTCAGGCGCTCCTTCCGCCGCAGCGCGACCTCGGGCGAGATGTTCAGCCTGACCACGACATCCGGCCTGGTGATGCTGTCGAAGATGGTCAGCACGGTGGCGTCGGGGATCAGCTCCTTGGCCTGCAGCCGAGCGATGAACTTGTACACCCAGGTGTCGACGATGACCGTGCGGGATTCGCGCAGCGCCGGCTCGACGAAGGCCTGCTGCAGGGTGGCGAACCAGCCGGCCATCAGATGTGCCCAGTGCAGCGGACCCATGGTCAGAAAGGGATCGGCCTGCCAGTCCGTCCACAGCAGGTCGTGCAGGCCGACGAGTTGCCGTTGCACGATCGGATCGGGATGGGTCCGGCTCTTCTTCTCCAGCGCGAGGATCGGAAGCCCCTGGTCGGCGGCCCGCCGGCCGATCTCGCGAAGGACCGTGGTCTTGCCCGCGCCGTCGATACCTTCCAGGGCCACGAAGATCGGTGCGTTCCTGCCGCTGTCGGCAAGCACCGGATCGGGGTGTGGGGTGACGAGAGGCAACGGGCTACTCCTCAGCAGTAGGTGGATTGTCCGGCCGAAACAGCGGCAATCGCGGCGACGGTGCTACCGCTCGGCAAGGCTCTGACTCTACCCATCCGGTTCACCGTGCCGAACGGCCGAAACTCGCGGCCCGGGTTCCGGCCGGCGTCGCACACCGTCGCAGCGGGTATCGAGGTCGGGCTGGCCAGCCAGAATCCAGTGCAGGCAGCTGTCGATCACGTCGGACGGAACGCGGGTGGCATCCACCAGCCGGGTGGGGCCCTGGCTTCGGCTGACCGCGAGCAGGTGGTCACGTATCCGGTTCTGGTACTGGATGAAACCGGTGCGCCGGTCACCGCCGTAGCCGTCGTGCTGGCCCGCCTCGGTAGGGCTGATCGACGCCTTGCGCGCGGCGCAGTCTTCCGGCGGCACGTCCAGGAACAGGGTCAGGTCCGGTTGCGTCAGCTGGCCGAAGCATTCGGCTGTCAGGCCCGCGGTGATCTCGCCGCGCTCCCGCGACCGGGCGAGCAGCTTGTGCGTCCAGCCGTCACAGACGACCGTGCGCCCGGCGGTGAGCGCGGGACGCAGGATCAACCGGTCCAGGGCGTCGTACCAGGCCGCCAGCAGCAGGAAGTAGTGCCGGTGGCCGAACAGCTCCTGCCGGTCGTCGCCGTCGTTCTCCCACACGGCATCGCGGACCCGATCGAGATGCCGTTGCAGGAATGGTGGATCAGCTGTCAGGGCGGCGTGCCGGCTCGGCAGCAGCACGGTATCGAGCCCCGCCGTGCCGAGCGCCCGCACCAGTCCCTGGCTCGTCGTGCTCTTGCCGGCGCCGTCGATGCCGGCGACCACCACGAAGCTGCCCCGAGCGGGCCGCACCGCAGCAGCCGCTGCGCTGTCCTCAGAACCTGGCATCGCGCTCGCCAGACCCAGCCGGACGCCGCCGATCGGCGAGGATCTCCTCGCACAGATCGTGAATGTCCTGGGCACGGTTGTCCCGGTAGAACTCGCCGACCGTGCCCTTCATCGGGTTCAACGTGAACCCTGCTCGAGCCGCGCCGAGCTCGTACATGAGCTCGCGCACCCGGTCATCGGTCATGGCGGCCGGGTCGTCGTGTTGCTGCACCCACTCGGGAACCCCGAGCCCTATGGCCAGCGGTCAATAGAAACCGGTCGACTCTTCGTAGTTGTAGTTGTCATAGACCATGTTGCCGCCACCATTGCGGTGGTCGATGATCTTGCGGAGCTCGTCGTCGGTGAGTTGGCACAGGCCTTGCTTGAGTTTCTGCCGGCGAAGGTCAGTCATACCGCTCCACGCCGGATCGGCCCGTGGGACTGGAACGCGTCGAAGCAATCCATCGAGACAGGATACCCCGCGCTGCAGTCGCCCCCGCTGGGAGCGTGAGTCGACCGGTGGCCATCAGGGACGAATGAGACAGTTGGAAGGGCTGGTTCGGAGCTACTTCGGCGCTCCTCAACGCTCCCTGAATACCTGATTTAAGGCATGCTTCCCTAGAAACGGGCCGATCAGCGGTCGGCCATGGAATGGCCGGCGGCGAAGATCTACACAGCCTGGTACTCCTCATCAGTGACATGGTCGCCCCACCGCGTCTCCGGCCCGTCGCCGTCAGGTGCTTCCCAGATGGCCAGGTGAACCATGAAGCTGTCCGGGCTGGCTCCGTGCCAGTGCTCGACGCCAGGCGCGGTGTAGATCGTGTCGCCCGGCCTCAGTACCTGAATCTTTCCGTCGCGCTCCTGGACGAACGCCGTGCCCTCTCTGATGTGGAGGTACTGCCCGAGGGCGTGGGAGTGCCAGGCCGTTCGCGCGCAGGGCGCGAAGTGGACCGACCCCATCCGGATTCGGGACGGTGCTTCGCCGCTCAGCACGATCGTCGGGTGGACGTCGCCGGTGAACCAGTCAGCCGGCCCTTTGGATGTCTGCGGTTCGATCCACTTCATGGCTTCACCAGAACCTTGATCTCACGGCGCTCGTCCATGTCCTGGTAGCCGGTGGCGATGTCGTCCAGCGAGATCTCCTTGGTGAAGATCGCCGAGACGTCCAAGCTGCCGTTCAGCACGTCGGCCATGAGTTCCGGTATGTAGGCGCGCGCCGATGCGCCGCTGCCCTTGATGCCCTTATGAGAGCCGAACAGCTTCGATACCGGGATGTCGGCTACGTTGTGCGGAACACCGACGAAGCCGATGTTGCCGCCGATCCTCACCGAGTCGAAGGCGGTGTCCCAGGATTCGGGAGTGCCGACGCATTCGAGGGCGGAGTCGACGCCGAGGTCCTCGGTGGCTTGCTTGATCTGCTTGACCGCGTCCTCGCCACGGGCGTCGATGATGTCGGTGGCGCCGAACCGGGTGCCGATCTTGGCCCGGTCCTGATGCGTGCTGACCAGGAAGATGCGCGAGGCGCCGAGGCGCTTGCTGGCGGCGACCGCGCAGAGGCCGACCGCTCCGTCACCGATGACGGCTACCGTCGAACCGTTGCCGACGTGGCCATCGAGCGCGGCGTGATGGCCGGTCGGCAGAACGTCGGTCAGAGGCAACAGCGCCCTCAGCATGTGGTCGTCGAGATCGTTGCCGCCCGGCACAACGACGAGCGTGCCATCTGCAAAGGGCAGGCGAACCTTCTCGCCCTGGCCTGCGTCGTAGCCGTTGGTTCCCCAGAACATGCCGTGCCGGCAGAACCGGGTCTCACCGACCAGGCACTCCGGGCAGGTGCCGTCTGAGATGACGAACGGCGCAATGACGAAGTCACCCACCCTGATCGTCTGCACGCCGTCACCGACGGCTTCGACGACGCCCATGAACTCATGGCCGATCCGCTCGCCCTGCGGCGACTGCCCTCGGTAGAACCAGAGGTCCGAGCCGCAGATACAGCTATGGGTCACCCTGACGATGGCTTCGCCCGGATTCTGAATTACCGGGTCAGGCACGTCCGCGATCGCGATCTTGCCCTTGCCCTCGAATATTGCTGCCTTCATATGTGCTCCCTCGTTGTGGCGTTGCTGTCGTCGCGGCGCTCGATCAGGCCTCCGGAATTTCTCGGCCCATGCTTTCCAGCGTGATGGCACCCGGTTCGGGGCCGCCGCGCTTGCCGGTGTCGAGTCGGTCGATGGCTGCGATCTCGCCCGCGGTCAGGTCGAAGTCGAAGACGTCAAAGTTCTCGGCGATGCGGTGCGCTTTGGTCGACTTCGGGATGACCGAGCGCCCCTCCTGGATGTGCCAGCGCAGCATGACCTGGGCAGGACTCTTGGAGTGCGCCTCGGCGATCCTGACGATCGTCGGGTCTTCGAGCGTGCTGGTGTTCTCGCCCTCGCGATAGAACGTGATGCCGCCGATCGGTGACCAGGCCTGTGTCAGGATGCCGTGCTCGGCGTTCATCGCCTGCACCTCGCGCTGCTGGAAGTACGGGTGCAACTCGATCTGGTTGACGGCCGGAACGACCTTGGCGACGTCGAGCAGCTTGGTGAGGTGCTCGACCATGAAGTTGCTGACGCCGATGGCGCGGACCTTGCCGTCCTCAAGCAACTGCTCCAGCGCCCGGTAGGCGTCGAGCGTCCTGTCGAACGCGCTCGGGAGCGCCTGGTGCAGGATCAGTAGGTCGATCCGGTCGATGCCGAGTTTGCCGGCGCTCTTGTCGAAGGCATGCAGCGTCTCGTCATAGCCGTAGTCGCTGATCCAGACCTTGGTCTCGATGAAGACGTCGCCGCGATCGAGCTTTGAAGCGTGCACGGCTTCACCGACCTGGCGCTCGTTGCCGTACGCGGCGGCGGTGTCGATGTGGCGGTAGCCGGTGTCGAGCGCCGTGGTGACCGCGTCGCGGGTCTCATCGGGCGGGGTTTGGAAGACCCCCAGGCCGATCGCCGGCAGCTCGGCGCCGTTATTGAGGGTGATGGTGGGGACTGTTGCCATCTTGCGCTCCTTTCGCTGGCCGTCCACCAGCCACCCTAGCACGTAAGCGGATAGATCCCATCCGCTTACGTGTTAGGATGAGGCATGCCCGAGTCCCCCACCCGCCCGCTCCGGAAGGACGCCGCGATCAATCGCGAGCGCCTGCTCACCGCAGCCGGTGAGCTGTTCGCCGAGCACGGGCTGGACATCACGCTGAACGACATTGCCCACCACGCCGGCGTAGGGGTCGGCACGGCTTACCGCCGGTTCGCGAACAAGGCAGAGGTCATCGATGCCCTCTTCGAGCAGCGGCTACAACAGGTTGCAGCCGTAGCACGCGAGGCGCTCGACGACTCCGACGCCTGGCACGGGTTGGTGTCGTTCCTGGAACGCACGTTGAGCATGCAATTCGGAGATCGCGGCCTCACGCAGATCATGAACAATTCTGCGCTCGGTGACGCCCGCGTCAGCGAGGCCCGCGACCGCATCGCGCCGCTCATCACCACGCTCGTCGAGCGAGCGAAGAAGCAGGGCGTCATACGTCCGGACTTCGATCAAACAGATCTGATCCTCATCCAGGTCGCGTTGGCTGCGGTGATAGACACCACCCGCTCCGTCGCACCCGACGTCTATCGGCGCCACCTCACGATGTTCCTGGACGGCATCCGGACCGATCGGGAAGCCTTCACTCCCCTTCCGGCGGATGCGCTCACGGCTGACCAGACCCATCTCGCCATGACGCGCGAGCGCCGCGCCGGCAAGGCGAACCAGATAACGGCAAGGCGAACCAGATAACGGCAAGGCGAACTAGATAACCGGCAACGCGAACCGGGTAACAGGAGAGCGACATGACAGAGACTGACAAGAACGTATGGCTGATCACCGGCGCGGGCCGAGGCATGGGAACCGACATTGCGAAGGCAGCGCTGGCAGCCGGTCACGCGGTCGTCGCCACCGGGCGCGACCCGCAACGAGTCGCTGCGGCCGTCGGCGAGCACGCTGACCTGGAGGTGGTCAAACTTGACGTCACCAGTGTCGGCGACGCGAGGGCCGCCGCCCAGGCTGCGGTCGACCGCTTCGGCAAGATCGACGTACTGGTCAACAACGCCGGAAACTTCTACGCCGGATTCTTCGAAGAGATCACGCCCGACGACTTCCGCGCGCAGGTCGAAACGAACCTGTTCGGGCCGCTGAACGTCGCCCGCGCGGTACTGCCGTTCATGCGCAGGCAACGCTCCGGCCTGGTCGTGGCGATCTCGTCGACCGGCGGCATCATCGGACAGGAGTTCTGCACGGCGTACTCGGCCGCCAAGTTCGGCATCGAGGGCTGGATCGAATCGCTCGCGCCCGAAGTCGCCCCGTTCGGCATTCACACCATGGTCGTCGAGCCCGGCTTCTTCCGGACCGACCTACTCACCGCCAACTCGACGAAGTACGCCGAGCCGTCGATCGACGACTACGCCGAGCGCACCAGGCAGACCGTAGCCAACTGGAACAGCATGGACGGCAAGCAGGGCGGGGACCCGGCCAAGCTGGCCGCTGCTCTCGTCAACCTCGCCAGCCGCACCGAACCGCCCGCCCGTTGGGTTGCCGGAGCTGACGCGGTCGCGACCGTCGAGCAGAAGGGCAAAGACCTGATCGCCCAGGCCGACGCGTACCGCGAGGTTTCCTCGTCATTGGCGCACGAAGACTGAACTTGTTCACTTTGCTGCCCGGCCACAGAACAAGATGAAGCCCGTCCTTGCGGACAGGGCCGATCGCCGACTGGATTACCTCATCCACCCGGTCTTGGTTCGAGTAAGACCGACAGGGTGGGCGCTGTTGGGATCGAACCAACGACCGCTCGGGTGTAAACCGAGTGCTCTCCCGCTGAGCTAAGCGCCCGCATCGCTGGACAGCGGCCGGCCGACGATCACGACCGAGCCACCGAACCGGCGACACGGAGGAAAGGGTACCGGTCGGGCCGGAATACATCCTGCCGCCGTACTGTCAACCCGTGCTTTCCACGCTGCGGCAGCCGCGCTACCTGGGCCTGTTCGCCCTGATGGTGCTCCTCGCCGTGCTCTGCGGGCTGGCCGGCAGCTGGCAGGTGGCCCGGTTCCACCAGAAGCACGACGCCAACCAGCACCTGCGCTTCGACAACCGGGACTCCCCCGCCGACATAGCCACGGTGCTCGGGCCCGCCACCGCCGCGACCTCGACCGGCAAGACCCAGCAGTTCCGGCGGGTCACCGCGACCGGCAGCTACCTCAGCGCCCAGCAGACCCTGCTGCGCAACCAGAGCGTGGCCGGCGATGTCGGCTACACGGTGATCACCCCGCTGAAAACCAGCGCCGGCGTGCTGCTCGTCGCCCGCGGCTTCGTGGCCCAGACCGGGGCGGCCACCACCAGCCCACCAGTACCGGCCAGCCCGTCCGGCACGGTGACCGTCACCGCCCGGCTACAGCCGGCCGACGCCAAGGCCGACCGGTTCGGACGGCTGCCCGCCGGCCAGGTCGAGACCGTCAACCCCGTCCAGCAGGCGGGGAGGATCGGCACGCCGGTCTGGGACGGCTACGCCGAGCTGCTGCCCGGCCAACCCGGCACGGCCGGCCTCACCGCGCTGCCCGAACCCGACATGTCCAACCCGGCCGGTGGCGCCGAGGAGCCGCAGCACGCGGCCTACGTGGTGCAGTGGTACCTGTTCGGGCTGTTGGCCCTGTGCGCACCGTTCGTGATGGCGGTCGCCGAGCGCCGGCGGGCCGTGGAGGACGCCGAGACGACCGAGCCGGCCGGCCCCGAACCGGCGGCCAAGAGCCGCAAGGCCTCGCTGGACGATCGGCTCGCCGGCCGCGCCTGATCAGGGCATCCGCGGCGACCCACAGCACGTCAGAAGAGGGAACCTGCTCCGGGTTGCTCATACGTTGGATAACTCAGGGCGCACTTCCAACCCGCGCACCGCGACGTCTGCGCATCAGCCACGTCGCGAAGAAACCGCAGAGGTATGAAGGAGTAACCATGTCCGTTCTCGATGAGATCCTGCAGGCCAACGAGCGTTACGCCGCCGATTTCGGTGCGAAGTCCGAGCTCTCACTGCCCGCCAAGCGGGGGTTCGCCATCCTGACCTGCCAGGACCCCCGGCTCATCCCACCCGATTTCGCGGGGTTCTCCGAAGGTGACGCGGTCGTCATCCGCAACGCCGGCGGCCGGGCGACCGACGACGCCATCCGGTCGCTGGCCATCTCGCACAAGCTGCTGGGCACGAAGGAATGGCTCGTCATCCACCATGACGACTGCGGCATGGAGTTGGTGACCGACGAGCAGTTGCGGGACATGTGGGCCAACAGCCTGGAGACCGCCAGGCTCGACGCCGACGGCTTCCACGAGGTCGGCACCGGTTCGGGTACCACCGAGTCCGAGTACGTCAACTGGCACACCATCGGCGACCGGGTTCAGGCCGTGGTCACCGACGTCACCCGGATCCGTAACCACCCGCTGGTCTCGCCGGAGATCCCGATCTACGGCTTTCTCTACGACATCAAGACCGGCCGGCTGACCGAGGTGCCGGACGCCACCATCGCGGGCAAGGCCGGCTGACGCAGCTCGGACGAACCTGGCGACGGGCAGCCGGGCCGGGGCGACGGCCCCGCCTGGCTGACAGCCCGTTCAGGGCGCAGAAGCCCCACCAGCCCACCGGGCTGCTAGCCGGCAACCCCGGAGGTCAGCGCCGCGATCTCGGCCAGCCAGCGCTCGGGATCCCGCCCGACGCCGATCTCGTTCGCCTCGCTGAACCGGATGATGCCGTCCCGGTCGATCAGGAAGGTCCCCCGGTTCGACACGCCGGCGTCGGTGTTGAACACCCCGTAGGCCTGCGCGACCTCGCCGTGCGGCCAGAAGTCGGCCAACAGCGGGAAGTTCAGCTCGTCACGCTGGGCGAAGATCTTGTGCGCGAACGAGGAGTCGATGCTCACCGTGAGCACCTGCACCGCGTCGTTGGCGAACTCGTCGATCCGGTCCCGGATCGCGCCCAGCTCGCCGGTGCAGATGCTGGTGAACGCCCAGGGGTAGAACACCAGCAGCACGGCCTTGGAGCCCCGGAACGACGACAGCGTCACGACCTCATTGTTCTGGTCGCGCAGCCGGAACTCCGGAGCCGGCGCTCCCGCCGCCAGCGGCTTCATCCCCGGGACCGACACCGGGTCGGCCATGAAGCTCATCGCCGGTCCCCCTTGCCCCGGTCCGCGCCGGCCTTGGCCCGCCGGGGCACCAGCCGGGCGCCGGTCCAGTTGGCCGACAACGGCAGCAGCGAGGTCTGGGACAGCCCGGCCGTCGGCGCCGCCTCCGAGATGTCGGAGGGCTCCACGTAACCGGCCCGACCGCGCTTGGGCGTCAGCAGCCAGATCACCCCGTTGTCGGCCAGTGGGGCGATAGCGTCCACCAGGGCGTCGACGAGGTCGCCGTCGTCCTCCCGGAACCAGAGCAGGACGACCTCGACCACTTCATCAGAGTCCTCGTCGACCATGTCCTCGTTCAGGCGGTCCTCGATCGCTTCGCGCAGAGCCTGGTCGACGTCGTCGTCATATCCCAACTCCTGCACGACCATGCCTGGCTCGATGCCCAGGCGGTCGACCAATGCAGTCGTGTTGTCCCCGGTACCGGGGGTGGTGCTCACTACCAGCCTCCAGATGGTGCCGAAGCGGTGAGGCGCGTCCTCACCGCTGGTAATCGTGCTCCGGTAGATAACCACACTTCGCCGGTGACGCAAGCCTCTGGGGCACCGCCGGGCAAACCTCAAGACAGCCGGCCGGGCACTCCGTTACTGGCCGGTAAACCTCAGAGGTCACATCTGCCGGCCCGAAGGTGGACACTGGAGGGGTGACTCGTGATCGCTACAGCATCATCACCGACGGGCTGCCCAGTCAGCTTCCCGACATCGATCCCGGCGAGACCCGGGAGTGGATCGAATCCTTCGACGCGGCGGTCGACCACGACGGTCGCCAGCGCGCCCGGTTCCTGCTGCTCAAGCTGCTCGAACGGGCGCGCGAGCGCCAGGTCGGCGTGCCGGCGCTGCGCAGCACCGACTACATCAACACCATCCCGCCCGAGCGCGAGCCCTGGTTCCCCGGCGATGAGCACATCGAGCGGCGCATCCGCGCCTACATCCGCTGGAACGCCGCGATCATGGTCAGCCGGGCCAACAAGCACCTGGGCGTCGGCGGGCACATCGCCACCTACGCCTCGGCCGCGTCGCTGTACGAGGTGGGCTTCAACCACTTCTTCCGCGGCAAGGACCTGGCCGGTGGCAACGGCGACCAGATCTACTTCCAGGGCCACGCGGCCCCCGGCATCTACGCCCGCGCCTTCCTGGAGGGCCGGCTCACCGAAGAGCACCTGGACGGCTTCCGGCAGGAGAAGTCCAAGGCGCCCTACGGTCTGTCCTCCTACCCGCACCCGCGCCTGATGCCCGATTTCTGGGAGTTCCCGACCGTCTCGATGGGCCTGGGTCCGATCGGGGCGATCTACCAGGCCCGGTTCAACCGCTACCTGGCCGCCCGGGGCATCGCCGACACCGCCGACTCCCACGTCTGGGCCTTCCTCGGCGACGGCGAGATGGACGAGGTGGAGTCGCTAGGCGCGATCGGGGTGGCCGCCCGCGAGGAGCTGGACAACCTCACCTTCGTGATCAACTGCAACCTGCAGCGCCTGGACGGCCCGGTGCGCGGCAACGGCAAGATCATCCAGGAGCTGGAGTCGTACTTCCGCGGCGCCGGCTGGAACGTCATCAAGGTGATCTGGGGTCGCGACTGGGACCCGCTGCTGGCCGCCGACCGGGACGGTGTGCTGGTCAACAAGATGAACACCACCCCGGACGGGCAGTTCCAGACCTACACGGTGGAGTCCGGGTCCTACATCCGGGAGAACTTCTTCGGCGACGACCTGCGGCTGCGCAAGCTGGTCGAGGACAAGACCGACGACGAGCTGCGGATGCTCTCCCGCGGCGGCCACGACTACCGCAAGGTCTATGCCGCCTTCAACGCCGCGCGGGCGCACGTCGGCCAGCCGACGGTGATCCTGGCGCACACCATCAAGGGCTGGACGCTGGAGAGCTTCGAGGGCCGCAACGCCACCCACCAGATGAAGAAGCTCACCAAGGCCGACCTGAAGGCCTTCCGCGATCGGCTCTACCTGCCGATCAGCGACGAGGCACTGGACGCCGACCTGCCGCCGTACTACCACCCGGGTGAGAAATCCGACGAGATCCAGTACATGAAGGAGCGCCGGGCCGCGCTCGGCGGCGCGCTGCCCAAGCGGGTCGACCGGTCCAAGCCGCTGGTGCTGCCCACCTCGCAGGCGGCGGCCTACGCCGACCTGAAGAAGGGCTCCGGCAAGCAGAACGTCGCCACCACCCAGGTGATGGTGCGGCTGTTCAAGGACCTGATGCGCGACAAGGAGATCGGCAACCGGTTCGTGCCGATCATCCCGGACGAGGCTCGCACCTTCGGGCTGGACGCGATCTTCCCGACCGCCAAGATCTACTCCCCGCACGGGCAGGAGTACGACGCGGTGGACCGGGAGATGCTGCTGTCCTACAAGGAGTCGACCGCCGGGCAGATCCTGCACGAGGGCATCAGCGAAGCCGGCTCCACGGCATCGCTGATCGCGGCCGGCACGGCGTACGCCACCCACGGCCAGCCGATGATCCCGTTCTACATCTTCTACTCGATGTTCGGCTTCCAGCGGACCGGCGACCAGTTCTGGCAGTTCGCCGACCAGCTGGGGCGTGGTTTCGTGCTGGGCGCCACCGCCGGCCGCACCACGCTGACCGGCGAGGGGCTCCAGCACGCCGACGGGCACTCGCTGCTGATCGCCTCGACCAACCCGGCGGTGGTGGCCTACGACCCGGCCTACGCCTACGAGATCGCCCACATCGTGGAGGCCGGCCTGCGCCGGATGTACGGCTCGTCCGAGCAGCATCCGCACGGCGAGGACGTCTTCTACTACCTCACCATCTACAACGAGCCGATCCCGCAGCCGGCCGAACCCGCCGGGGTCGACGTGCCGGGCATCCTGCGCGGCATCCACCTGATCTCACCCGCGCTCGGCGAGCAGGGCCGGCCCCGGGCCCAGGTGCTGGCCTCCGGGGTGGCGGTGCCGTGGGCGCTGCGCGCGCAGGAACTGCTCGGCCAGGACTGGGGCGTGGACGTCGACGTCTGGTCGGTGACGTCGTGGAACGAATTGCGGCGGGACGCCCTCGATGCCGACGAGCACAACTTCCTGCACCCGGATGCCGAACCGCACACGCCCTACGTCACCAGCCGGCTCGCCGAGTCGAGTGGACCGGTGGTGGCGGTGTCGGACTACATGCGCGCGGTGCCGGACCAGATCGCCCAGTGGGTGCAGGCCTCCGGTCGGGACTGGAGTTCGCTCGGCGCGGACGGTTTCGGCTTCGCCGACACCCGGGGAGCGGCCCGCCGGTTCTTCCACATCGACGCCGAGTCGATCGTGGTGAACGTGCTGGCCCAGCTGGCCAAGCGGGGCGAGGTCAAGCCCGAGGCACCCCGCGACGCGCTGGAAAAGTACCGGATCACCGACGTCGCAGCCGCCCACGCCGGCTCGGCGGAAGGCTCTGCCTGATGCCTGACCTGACCGGCTCGCCGGACCTACACGTCACGGACACGACGACGGCGCTGATCGAGCGGCTCACCCGGCAGGGCGTGCTGGGTGAGCCGCGGGTAGCCGACCGTCCGATTGCTCGTGAGGTCGTCCGTGCCCGGGCAACAGGTTCGGTCTCGGAGTTGGTGACCGAACAGCGCCGCTAACAGGAGATGCTCGAAGACGAGGTCGCCGACGCGCTCGCCCGCCTGCACGCGCTCGACCTCGACGACCCGCACGTCACGGTCGATCACGACCGAACAGACATGCGTCGAATCGGTGCCGCCCTTGACACGGTCGACATCGCGCACCTCACTCTGGTGCGGGCAGTCGCCGTCGCGCGCAATCACGGCCGCAGTTGGACCGAGATCGCCGACGTCCTAGGGGTGAGCAGGCAGGCAGCACGCCAGCGTTTCGGCAAAGACGGTGGGGCGGCATCGCGCGGCGGTAGGTGACCCCCCACTTCGGGCGGCCCGCGTCGGAGCATGTTCGGGTTTGAGTTTCCGACACTGGACGCGAAGGAGCCCCGGCCAGTGTCGGCCGGGGCTCCGTCGGAACTGACAGCGAATTACGGCAGGTAGTACATCGGGTTGGGCATCTTGAAGGTGCGGTCGGCGTAGCCACCGGTCAGGTCGGAGTACTGGTCACCGAAGTTGGCGACGATGTTGTACCCCAGCGACTCGATGTGCGCCCGGGTGCCGGACTTGTACTGGATGGTGGTGCAGGTCGACCCGCAGGACAGGTAGGGCGGCGGGCTGGCGTTGTTCTTGAGGTACAGGTGGTCGGCGTCCGGCGCGTCGTAGCCCACCTTGGCGAGGTTGGTGACGGTGCCGGCCCGCTGGGCCTCGGGACGACCGGTGATGAAGAAGATCGTGTAGCCGTGGTGCGAGGCGTACTTGGCCAGCGCCGGCATGCCGTAGACCTCGGGGAACCGGGCGGTGTTGACGAAGTCGGCGTTGGTGGTCGGGTTGTAGGCGAAGTTGGAGAAGATCTCGTAGTTGTAGGTGTTCAGCGTGGTGTCGTCGACGTCGAACACGATGGCCTTCTTGGCCTTGGCCTGCGGGTCGTGCGACTTCGGCTTGTAGGTCTTGAGGTACCACTGGGCCGAGGCCTCGATGCCGGCCACCTGCTTGGCGTAGTTGCCGGTCGTGGACGGGATGTGGTCACCGCTGGCGGCCACCGTGTCGCCGTAGTAGGCCTTGATCGCGTTCTCCACCAGGGTCACGTTCGGCACCTGGGCGTCGGTCTTCGGAGTCGGCGCCGGGGTCGGCGCCTTGCCGGTGTACCAGCTCAGCACGTTGCCGTTGCTTCGGCCGTGATCGTCGTTGTTGTTGTTTCCGTTGTGCGCCGACGCGGTGGCGATGCCGCCGAACGTCAGGCCGACGATGGCCAGAAGCAGGCCGACCAGGAACGGCAGGCGGGGACGCAGCCCCTTCGGGGAGGTGGTTCGAGCGGGTTGCTCAGCGGTGGTCAGGTCGGGCATCGACAGGATTTCCTTCCACGGATGCACGGATAGCCGGCCGGATCTGGGTTGAACGAGCCGCGCTAGGACTACGGCATTAGTTCATACGGCTAACCGTTACGCCATCCCGGTCCGCGAATTTCACGTCCCGTCCACCCAACCCGCGAGCGGCGCTAACGCTCAGTAGCGCGCGCCCACCACCTGAGTACCCAGCGCATCCAACTCGGCCAGATCCTGCTCGGTCAACCGCACCTCGAGCGCGGCCACGTTCTGCTCCAGCCACCGCACCCGCTTCGTCCCCGGGATCGGCACCACCGGCAGCCCCAGCCGCTCGGCCTGGGCGTACACCCAGGCCAGCGCCACCTGTGCCGCGGCCACGCCGTGCCGCTCGGCCACCTGGGCCACCGCCCGCACGATCGCCAGGTTGGCCTGGCCGGCCTCGCCGGCGAACCGCGGGTTGGCGCCCCGGAAGTCCTTGTCGTCCAGCGAGGCCAGGTCCAGCGCACCGGTGAGGAAGCCACGCCCGAGCGGCGAGTACGGCACCAGCCCGATCCCGAGCTCGCGCATGGCCGGCGCGACCGCTTCGACGTCCCGGGTCCACAGCGAGTACTCGCTCTGCACCGCCGTGATCGGGTGCACCGCATGCGCCCGGCGCAGCAGCGCCTCGTCCACCTCGGACAGTCCCAGGTGGCGCACCTTGCCCTCGGCGACCAGTTCGGCCATCGCGCCCACGGTCTCCTCGATCTCGGCGGTCTGCGGCGGCCGGTGCAGGTAGTACAGGTCGATCACCTCCACCCCGAGCCGCAGCAGCGAGGACTCGCAGGCCCGCTTGACGTAGCCGGCCTCACCCCGGATCACCCGGGCCTGGTCGCCGCCGGAGCGGTCGATGCCGAACTTGGTGGCCAGTTGCACCTCCTCGCGACGGCCGGCGATCCCCCGGCCGACCAGCACCTCATTGTGGCCGGCACCGTAGACGTCGGCGGTGTCGAGGAAGCTCACGCCCAGGTCCAGGGCGGCTGAGATGGTGGCGATCGAGCTGTCCCAGTCGGTGGGGCCGTACCACTCGCTCATGCCCATGCAGCCCAGGCCCTGCCGGGACACCTCGAGCTCGCCGAGCCGAATCCGATCCATCCTGCCGTCCTCCGATCTGTTCGGTTCCATCCGCCGGGTCAACGATGATCCGCCGGGTCAACGATGGCCCGCCGGGTCAGCGCCGATCCTGCACCCGGACGGCCTTGCCCTGCGAGCGCGGGATCGACTCCGGTGCCAGCACCTCGACCGCGACGCTCACCCCGATCCGGTCCTTCACCAGTTGGCCCAGCCGGCCGGCCAGCGCCGTGGCATCGGCGCCGGCGTCCCGCGCCTCCACCCGGACGCACAGTTCGTCGAGCCGGCCGGGCCGGGTTAGCACGCACTCGAAGTGCGGCGCCAGCCCCGGCACCTGCAGCAACAGCTCCTCGATCTGGGTCGGGAACACGTTGACACCGCGGATGATCATCATGTCGTCGGTGCGTCCGGTGATCTTCTCGATGCTGCGGAAGGCGGGGTAGGCGCCGCCCGGCAGCAGCCGGGTCAGGTCGCGGGTGCGGTAGCGCACCACCGGCATCGCCTGCTTGGTGAGCGAGGTGAACACCAGCTCGCCCTGCTCGCCGTCCGGCAGCACCTCGCCGGTATCCGGATCGACGATCTCCGGGTAGAAGTGGTCCTCCCACACCTGCAGCCGGCCGGGATGACCGTCGGCCTCCTGCCCGATCCCCGGCCCCATCACCTCGCTCAGCCCGTAGATGTCCAGCGCCGTCAGCCGGGCCCGCTGCTGCATCTCGGCGCGCATCGCCTCCGTCCACGGCTCGGCGCCGAAGATGCCGATCCGCAGGGACGTCTCGGCCGCGTCGATGCCCTGGGCGGCCATTTCGTCCAGGATCGACAGGAAGTACGACGGGGTGACCATGATGATCCGCGGCTGGAAGTCGGTGATCAGCTGCACCTGGCGGGCGGTCATCCCGCCCGAGACCGGCACCACCGTGCAACCGAGCCGCTCCGCGCCGTAGTGGGCACCCAGCCCGCCGGTGAACAGGCCGTAGCCGTAGGCGACATGCACGATGTCACCGGGCCGGCCGCCGGCGGCGTAGATCGAGCGGGCCATCACCGCCGCCCAGGTTGCCAGATCCTCGGCGGTGTAGCCGACCACGGTCGGCTTGCCGGTGGTGCCGGACGAGGCATGCACCCGCACCACCTGCTCGCGTGGCACCGCGAACATCCCGAACGGGTAGTTCTGGCGCAGTTCGGCCTTGCTGGTGAAGGGGAAACGCGCCAGGTCGGCCAGCGTGGTCAGCTCGTCCGGATGCACCCCGGCACGGTCGAAGGCGGCCCGGTAGTGGGCGACGTTGTCGTAGGCGTGCCGCAGCGACCAGCGCAACCGGGCCAGCTGCAGCTCGCGCAGCTCGGCCACCCCGACCTCGGGCAACCGATCGAAGGACTCGACGTCATCCAGCCGCAGCGGGTCCATCAGCGGCCGATCGCCTCGGCGGCCAGCGCGGGCAGCAACTGCCCGAGCGGGGAGTCCAGCAGCACCTCGGCCAGCGGGTCACCCCGGGTGGCGCCCTGGTTGACGATGGCCACCGGGATCCCGCGGGCGGCCGCCCGCCGGACGAAGCGGAAGCCGGAGGCCACGGTCAGCGACGAGCCCAGCACCAGCAGCAGCCGGCTGGCCTCGACCAGGGCGTAGCAGCGGGCCACCCGTTCCGCCGGCACGTTCTCGCCGAAGAACACCACGTCGGGCTTGAGCGGACCAGCGCCGCAGTCCAGGCAGTCCACCACCCGGAACCGCTCGACGTCCGGTTCGGCGAGCTCGACGTCGCCGTCCGGCTTGACCGGGCCGCTGATGGCGACGTCCCGGGCCCGCGGGTTGGCCTCGGCCAGCCGCTCGTCGAGCTCGGCGCGCGGGCTGATCGCCCGGCAGGCCAGGCACACCACCCGGTCCAGGCCGCCGTGCAGCTCGATCACCCCGCGGGCGCCGCCGGCCTGGTGCAGGCCGTCGACGTTCTGGGTGATCACCCCGCTGAGCAGGCCGGCCCGCTGCAGCCGGCCCACCGCGTGGTGGCCGGGGTTCGGCCGGGCGTCGAGGATCCGCTGCCAGCCACGGTGGCTGCGCGCCCAGTACCGCTGCCGGGCCGCCGCGCTGCCGGTGAACTCCTGGTACGTCATCGGGGTCGCCGGGAACCGCCGCCCGGTCGGCCCGCGGTAGTCGGGAATGCCGGACTCGGTGGACAACCCGGCGCCGGACAGCACCAGCACCTCGCCGGCGGCCGACCAGCCGCGCCAGCCGGCGCCGCTCGGTGGCGGCGTCGCGGGGAAGATCGAGACCAGCTACGGCGGACACCCAGCCAGCGTAGGTGCTCGCGCCGCCACGCGTGCGGCTCAGCCCGGCGGTGCCGCCGCGGCGTCGTCGGGCAGCTGCCACACCAGCAGCTCGGCGGCCCGATCCGCGGTCACCCGGACCGGTTCCTCGGTTGCTGTCGGGCCGGGCGAGCGCAGCCGCAGCGCGTCGCCGGCAGCCAGTTCGGCCGGCTCACCCGGCAGCGCACCACCGGCGGTCAGCTCGCCCGGCAGCCCGTTGACCTTCGCCGAGCCCGCCGCCAGGTAGGCATGGACGTAGGGAGCCCGTGGCAGGGCGACCGCGGCGCCGGCCGGCAACCGGGCCACCGACAGCTCGGCCTGGACCCGGATGCGCAGCAGGTCCGTCCCGGACGGGTCGGCCCGTCCCGAGGCGAGCGGCACCAGCCGGCCGGTGGCCAGCCGCTCCCCCACCGCCAGCCGGGCCGAGCGCGGCGGCGCGCCGTAGACATCCGGACGCAGCCACATCTGCACCAGCTGGACCGGGCGGTCTGCACAGGTGCTGAACTCGGTGTGCCGGATGCCGCTGCCGGCGCTGACGTGGTGCAGGTCGCCGGGCACCAGCACGGTGGGCTGGCCGCCCTCGGCCAGATGGGTCAGCGATCCGGCCAGCACCCAGGTGAGGATCTCGACGTCGCGGTGAGCGTGCATCGGGTAACCCGAGCCCGGTTGCAGGACGTCGGCGTTGAACGCCTGCAGCGCCCCGAAGCCGAGGTTGGCCGGGTCGTAGTACGAGCCGAACGCGAACGAGTGCGCCGAGTCCAGCCACTCGGTGCGGGTGTGCACCCGCTCGGCACCGCGCCGGATCTCGAACCAATTCACCGATCCCACACTAGGCTCGCGGCGTGCAGGGCACCCTGAGCGAGGCGACGATCAGCCGGATCGAGCAGTCCTCCGGAGCACTGGCCACCCACAGCCTGGCCCGGATGGACGACCAGCTGGCCTGGTTCCGCCGGCTGCCCGCCGACCAGCGGTCCTGGGTGATGCTGGTCGCCCAGGCCGGCATCGGCTCGTTCGTGGAATGGCTGCGCTCCCCCGACCAGGTGTTGCGGCTGACCGGTGAGGTGTTCGGCACCGCCCCGCGCGAGCTCGCCCGGCGGGTGTCGCTGCAGCAGACCGTCGAGCTGGTGCGCCAGACCATCGCCGTGGTCGAGGAGCACGTCCCGTCGCTGGCCGGGCCCGGCGAGGAGCAGGCGGTGGCCGACGCGGTGCTCCGGTTCTCCCGCGAGATCGCCTTCGCCGCGGCCCGGGTCTACGCGGGTGCCGCCGAGACCCGCGGTCGCTGGGACGCCCGGCTCGAGGCACTGGTGATCGACGGCCTGGTGCGCGGCACCCGGTCCACCGAGGCGGGCTCGCCGGTCAGCCAGCTGGCCGCGCTCGGCTGGCGGACGGAGGGTGCGGTCACCACCGTGGTCGGCTCGGCGCGCCTGGACCGGGACCCCACCGCGGCGCTGGACTCGGTGCACCGGGCGGCTCGCCGGGCCGGCTACGACGTGCTGGCCGGGGTGCACGGCGGCCGGCTGGTGGTGGTGCTGGGCGGCATCGCCGATCCGCTGGAGGCCGCCCAGGCGGTTCTGGAGGAGTTCGACGACGCACCGGTGGTGGTGGGCGGCTCGGCGCCGCGCATCGAGGGCGCCACCGAGGTGACCGCCACCGCGCTGAGCGGCCTGCGGGCGGTGGCCGGCTGGCCGGGCGCACCCAGGCCGGTGTCGGCCGAGGACCTGCTGCCCGAACGCACCATCGCCGGTGACCTCAACGCCCGGCAGGAGCTCATCGAGACGGTCTACCAGCCGTTGGTCGAGGGCGGCGACGTGCTGCTGGAGACGGTGGTCGGCTACCTCGACAGCGGCCGGGCGTTGGAGGCGACTGCCCGGGCCCTGTTCGTGCACACCAACACGGTGCGCTACCGGCTGCGCCGGGCCGCCGAGCTGTGCGGCCATGCCCCGACCGAGGCCCGGGGGGCCTTCACCATCCAGCTGGCCCTGGTACTGGGCCGGCTCAACGGCTACGGCCCGTCCCGCCCGGCCGGCCAGCAGAACGGCGCGTCGCCGGAGCGAGCACCGGCGGAGCCGGCGCCTACCGGGCCCGCCTCGCCGTAATCCGGGCGTGACCTGCCGGAATTAGCGGAATCACTGCATTGGAATCGCTTACAGATGCAGTCACACCCGGTGATGGTTGTAGCTACCCTCCAAATTCAGCAGCCGAACACTGTGCGTGCCGTGCTCGCGAAGATGACCCCGGACGCGAGACCGTAGAGGGGTGATCGCAGTTCTCGCCCCGGGACAGGGCGCCCAGACGCCGGGCATGCTCGCACCGTGGCTGGAACTGGCCGGAGTGACCGAGCAGGTTGCCCGGTATTCCGAACTGGCCGGCATGGACCTGCTCCGGCTCGGCACCACGGCCGACGCCGACGAGATTCGCGACTCGGCCGTCACCCAGCCCCTGATCGTGACCATGGGGCTGGTCACCGCGGGTCAGCTGCGGTTGCCGGGTGCCGGCGCCCCGGACGGCGACGTCGTGCTGGCCGGCCACAGCATCGGCGAGGTCACCGCCGCCGCCGTAGCCGGCGTGCTGACGGCCGAGCAGGCGATGTCGTTCGCGACCAGGCGCGGTGCGGAGATGGCCGCCGCCTGCGCGCTCACCCCGACCTCGATGGTCGCCGTGCTGGGCGGTGACCCGGACGAGGTGGTGGCCGCCATCGCCGATGCCGGCCTGACCCCGGCCAACCGCAACGGTGCCGGCCAGATCGTGGCCGCCGGCTCGGTGGCGGGCATCGCCGCCCTGACCGAGAACCCGCCGCCGCGGGCCCGGGTCCGGCCGCTGCAGGTCGCCGGCGCCTTCCACACCAGCTACATGAGCCCGGCCGAGGAGAAGCTGCGCACCGTCGCCGCGCAGCTGGAGCCGTGCGACCCGGCCCTGACCCTGCTGTCCAACGCCGACGGTGCCGTGGTCGGCGACGGGCCGACCGTGCTGGCCCGGCTGGTCGGCCAGGTGACCCGGCCGGTCCGGTGGGACCGCTGCCTGGACACCATGCGCACCCTGGGGGTGACCGGCACCATCGAACTCGCGCCGGCCGGCACCCTGACCGGAATCGCACGCCGGGAACTGCCGGACGTGCAACTGGTCGCCGTCAAGAGCCCGGCAGATCTGGAAACGGCGCAGCGCCTGCTCGACGAGCAGGCTGCCACCCCATCCGGCGGCCAGCAGGCCGCCCCGCTTGCCATCGGGATGTCGGAATGAACCTGCAGCTGTCCACCCCGCCCCGTCCGATCGGAAGCCGGGTCGCGGGTCTCGGGCACTACCAGCCGCCCACCGTGGTGACCAACGACGACCTGGTCGCCCGCGGCGTGAACACCAGTGACGAGTGGATCCAGACCCGGGTCGGCATCGCCGAGCGCCGGTTCGCCGTCGACGAGTCGATGCTCGACATGGCCGTGGGCGCCGCCAGCAAGGCGCTGGCCAACTCCGGGATCTCGCCGAGCGAGGTCGACCTGGTGATCCTGGCGACCTGCACCGGCAAGCAGCAGGTTCCCGGCGGCGCCGCCGAACTCGCCAGCCGGCTGGGCATCCCGGCGCCCGGCGCCTATGACGTCAACGCCGCCTGCGCCGGTTTCGTCTACGGCCTGAACGCCGCGTCCAACGCGGTGCTCGCCGGGCACGCCCGCACGGTCCTGGTGGTCGGCTCGGAGAAGCTGACCGACTACGTCGACCTCAAGGAACGCGGCACCGGCATCATCTTCGCCGACGGCGCCGGGGCGGCCGTGGTGACCGCCAGCGACGCGGGCCGCCATCGGACCGGTGGTGTGGGGCTCGGACGGCGACAGCGCCGGTGCCATCACCACCGACCCGGCGACCGCCACGCTGCGCCAGGAGGGCCAGTCGGTGTTCCGCTGGGCGACCTCCACCATGGGTGACGTCGCCCTGCAGGCCTGCGCCGCGGCCGGGCTGACCCCGTCCCAGCTGGCCGGCTTCATCCCGCACCAGGCCAACCTGCGCATCATCGACCTGATCGCCAAGAAGCTGGACGCCCCGAACGTGGTGGTCGCCCGCGACATCATCACCTCCGGCAACACCTCCTCGGCGTCCATCCCGATCGCCCTGTCGAAGATGCTGGAGCGCGGCGAGATCAGCCAGCGGCGCCCCCGTCCTGCTGGTCGGCTTCGGTGCCGGCCTGACCTATGCCGCTCAGGTCATCCTGACGCCCTGAGCGAGGGCTGTCGCGGGCCGATCGTTCCCCTGAGCAGCCACCCGGCAGCAACCGCGGCCCGGCCCGCGGGCAGTATCGAAGCATGCCCCTCCCGACCGGGACCCGGGCACTCCGTGAAGGCAGCCGCCTTCGAGGCAGAGAGGTAGCACCCCTGTGGCAACAACCGAAGAGATCCTGGCGGGCATGGCGGAGATCCTGAACGAGGTCGCCGACGTCCCGGCCGAGGACGTCACCCAGGACAAGTCCTTCACCGACGACCTCGACGTCGACTCGCTGTCCATGGTCGAGGTCGCGATGGCGGCCGAGGAGAAGTTCGGCGTCAAGATCCCCGACGAGGAGCTGCCCAAGCTCAAGACCGTCGGCGACGCCGTCAACTACATCAGCTCCAACCCCACCAGCTGACCCGCCCGCCAGGCAGCACACCTGGCCCATCAGCACCGCGGGGTCCCGTACCCGACCGCCGGCCCAGCCGTACCGACCGACACAGAAGGAAACCTGAGACGATGACCGACACCGCGGGCAAGACCAACGACCCGGTGGTGGTGACCGGGCTTGGCGCGACCACCCCGCTCGGTGGCGACGTGGACTCCTTCTGGTCGGCGCTGCTGGCCGGGACGTCCGGAGTGGTGGCGCTGCCCTACGACTGGGCGGCGAACATCACGGTCCGGATCGGCGCTCCGATGGCCGTCGACCCGGCCAGCATCCTGCCCCGGGTGCAGGCCCGGCGGCTGGACCGCGCCGAGCAGGCGGCCCTGGTGGCCTCCGCGCAGGCCTGGGAGGACGCCGGCTTCAAGGGCACCTCGGACCAGAACGGCCTGGACCCGGCCCGGGTCGCGGTGGCCATCGGCACCGGCATCGGCGGGGTGACCAGCCTGATCCACCAGCACGACATCCTGCTGGCCAAGGGTCCGGACAAGGTCTCGCCGCTGATGATCCCGATGAACATGCCCAACGGGCCGGCGGCCTACGTCGGCCTGCAGGTCGGTGCCCGGTCCGGCGTCTACACCCCGGTCAGCGCCTGCGCGTCCGGCGCCGAGGCGATCGCCTACGGGCTGGACCTGTTGCAGCTGGACCGGGCCGACCTGGTGGTGGTCGGTGGCACCGAGGCGTGCATCCACCCGCTGACCATCTCCGGCTTCGCCCAGATGCGGGCGATGTCGACCCGCAACGCCGAGCCGGAGCGGGCCTCGCGCCCCTACGACAAGAACCGGGACGGCTTCGTGCTCGGCGAGGGCGCCGGGGTGCTGGTGCTGGAGCGGCTGTCCTCGGCCCGGGCCCGCGGTCGCCAGCCGTACGCGGTGCTGGGCGGGGCCGGCATCACCGCCGACTCCTACGACATCGTCCAGCCCGACCCGGCTGGCGGCGGCCAGGTCCGGGCGGCCCGGTCGGCGATCCGCCGGTCCGGACTCAGCCCCTCCGACGTGGTGCACGTCAACGCGCACGCCACCTCGACGCCGGCCGGCGACATGGCCGAGGCCCGCTGGATCTCCACCCTGCTCGGCGAGCAGACGGTGGTCACCGGCACCAAGTCGATGACCGGCCACCTGCTCGGCGCGTCCGGGGCGATCGAGGCGATCGCCACCGTGCTGAGCGTGGCCAACGACGTGGTGCCGCCGACCATCAACCTCGACGACCCCGAGGACGACCTGGCCGTGGACGTGCCGACCAAGGCCCGGGAGATGACGGTGACCGCGGCGCTGAACGACTCGTTCGGCTTCGGCGGGCACAACACCTCGCTGCTGTTCCACAAGCTCTGACCCGCCGACGAGCCGGGCTCGGCCTGATCTGGTGGAGCAGCGGCGCTCAGACCACCTTGTGCATCAGGATGACCGGCGAGCCGTCGCCGGCGGCCCGGTAGGGCTCCAGCTCGGCGTCCCACGAGGTGCCGAGGATCTCGTGCAGGCCGTGGGCGAACTCGTCGGCCGTGGTGGCCCGGCTGAGCAGCCCGCGTAACCGTTCCTCGCTGACCACGACGTCACCGTTGGCCGAGACCGTGCTGCGGTGGAAGCCCCGGCCCGGGACGTAGGCCAGCCGCTCGCCGTCGGTAGCGCCGGTGCCTTCCTCGGTCACCTCGAAACGCAGCATCGGCCAGGCGCGCAGCGAGGCCGACAGCCGGGCGGCCATGCCGATCGGGCCGACCCAGGTGGCTTCGGCACGCAGTTGGCCGGCGGCGGCGGGCTGGGCGCTCCACTGCAGCTTGCAGGGTCGGCCGAGGACGCCGGCCAGTGCCCATTCGACATGGGGACCGATGGCCGGCGGGCAGCAGTGGATGAACACCACACCTCGCGTGGCAGACGCCACGTAAGCAGCAGACATCGCGCACCTCCGCACTTCGACTCGACGGCTACGTCTTCCCCAAGCGCAGCCATCACGAAGTAAAGCGGTGGTACGTACGTGGTTATTGTGACCCATGATGCCATGCCGGCGCCAGCCGGTCAGGCAATCAATTTCACAGACCGCTTACTCGGGTCGCGGGAGCGGTCCGGTCAGCCGCTCTTGCGCCGGAACTGGCGCTTGCCGCCGGCCCGGGTGTGCACGTCGGAGATCTTGCCGCCGTTCGGGCCGGTGCCGCCCACCCCGTCGGCGTGCCGGCCCTTCTTGCGCTCCAGCGCGTCGCGGAACCGGGCCTTGACCTCGTCGGCTGCCGGTTCCTGCCCGGCGCCAGCGGTCGGTGCGTCCGGCCCGGTAGCCGCGCTCTGATCTGGAGAAGATGGGTCTGCGGCTGGCATGGGCCCAGCCTTGCACGGCCCCTCCCCGACTTCAAACACCCGCGCCGACAAACCCGGCGCCCGCCGGAGGTCAGGCAAAATGAAGGCATGAGCGATGTCTACGTCCTGGACGCGGTCCGCACCCCGATCGGGCGCTACAACGGCGCGCTGGCCGGCGTCCGGCCGGACGACCTGGCCGCGCACGTGGTCCGCTCGCTGGTCGAGCGCTCGCCCGAGCTGGACCCGGCCCGGCTCGACGACGTGTTCTTCGGCGATGCCAACGGCGCCGGCGAGGACAACCGGGACGTCGCCCGGATGGCCGCCCTGCTGGCGGGACTGCCCACCTCGGTGCCGGGCGTGACCCTCAACCGGCTGTGCGGATCGGGCATGGAGGCCGTGATCGCGGCGAACCGCGCGGTCGCGGTGGGCGATGCGTCGCTGGCCGTCGCCGGCGGCGTGGAGTCGATGACCCGGGCGCCGTGGGTGCTGCTCAAGCCGGCCAAGGGCTTTCCGGCCGGCGCCGAGACGCTGCACTCCACCACGCTCGGCTGGCGGATGGTCAACCCGGCGATGCCCGGCGACTGGACCCGCTCGCTCGGCGAGTGCACCGAGCTGCTCGCCGAGAAGTACGGCATCACCCGGCAGGCGCAGGACGAATATGCCCTGGCCAGCCATCAGAAGGCCGCCGCGGCCTGGGACGGCGGGGTCTACGACGCCGAGGTGGTGGCCTATCCCGGCCTCGACCTGATCCGGGACGAGAGCATCCGGCCGGACACCTCGCTGCCCGCGCTGGCCAAGCTGGCACCGGCGTTCCGGCCGGACGGCACGGTGACCGCCGGCAATTCCAGCCCGCTCAACGACGGCGCCGCGGCCCTGCTGATCGGCGACGCCGCCGGCGCCCGGGCCGCCGGGCGGCAGCCACTGGCCCGGATCGTGGCGCGCGGGGTTGCCGCCGTCGAGCCGCAGTTCTTCGGGATCGGTCCGGTGCAGGCCGCGCACACCGCGCTGCGCCGGGCCGGCATCGGCTGGGACCAGCTGGCCATGGTGGAGCTGAACGAGGCGTTCGCCGCCCAGGCGCTGGCGTGCCTGGCCGACTGGCCCGAGCTGGACCCGGCGATAGTCAACGTGCACGGCGGCGCGATCGCGCTCGGGCACCCGCTGGGCTGCTCCGGGGCCCGGGTGGTCGCGCACCTTGCCCACCAGTTGCACGCCCGGGGTGGCGGCTACGGCCTGGCCGCGATCTGCATCGGGGTCGGCCAGGGCCTGGCGGTCGTGCTGCAGGCATGACCGCCACCAGGTACGCGCCACCAGCAGATCCGCTAACCGCTGGTTTGATTGTGCGGTATGTGTGAAACTGCGATGATGGTTTCGCCGCTGCCGACGATCGGCACCCTGCGCCGATCATGGCTGGAGCGGCTGCTCGACGTGGTACGCGAGCTGGGCACCATCGGTGACGTCGGCCAGACGTTGCAGCGGATCACCGAAGCCACCGTGGAATTCCTGGAATTCGGTGCCGCCGCGATCAACGTGGTGGAGCCGGACGGCGAGGTCGTGGTGCGCGCGGTGGCCGGTCCGCCCGGTATCGGAGCGCTGCTGGGACGCGGCAGTTCGCTGCGGCACTGGCAGGACCTGCTGGCCGCGGCCGAGCCGTGGGGCTCGCTGCGGTTCTACGGCCACGACCAGGATCGCGAGCTGATCGGGCGGATCGCGACCTGGACCGACAGCACTCCCCCGGCCGTGGTGTCGGTCGTCCGGCCGGGTGGTTGGAACCTCGAGGACAGCCTGTTCGCGCCGCTGTTCGGCCCGGACGGCGCCCTGCTGGGCGTGCTCAGCGTGGACCAGCCGGCCAGCGGCGAGCTGCCCAACGGCGAGCAGCGCACCGTGCTGGAACTGTTCGCCAACCAGGCCGCGGTGGCGATCACCGAGACCCGGGCCCGCGACCACGCCGAGGCCCGCCGCTGGGAGGCCGAGCACCGCTGGCAGGTCACCTTCGAGCGCAGCCCGATCGGTGCGGCCATCGTCAACTCCGACGGCCGGTTGCTGCAGGTCAACGACTCCCTGGTGGACATGCTCGGCTACTCCCGCGAGCGACTGCTGCAGCGCCGGCTGTCCCAGCTGACCCACCCGCAGGACGTCGAGGTGGGCACCGCGCTGTTCCAGGACCTGCTGGACGGCCTGCGGGACAGCTACGAGAGCCAGAAACGGCTGGTGCACGCCGACGGTCACGTGGTGTTCGGGCTGATCCATGTCGGCGTGATCCGCAACTCGGCGGGCGACATCCAGAGCATCGTGGTGCAGATCAACGACGTCACGCAGCGCAAGCACGCCGAGGACCGGCTGGCCCACCGGGCCATGCACGACCCGCTGACCGAGCTGCCGAACCGGTCGTTGCTGGAGGAGCTGCTGGCGGGCTCGCTGGCGGCCGGCAAGCCCGCCGGAGTGCTGTACTGCGACCTGGACCGCTTCAAGATCGTCAATGACAGCCTCGGGCACGAGGCGGGTGACGAGCTGCTGCTGGTGCTCTCCCAGCGGCTGCGCACCGCGCTGCCGGCCGGCGTCACCCTGGGCCGGGTCGGCGGTGACGAGTTCGTGGTGCTGGCGCCGGGCGAGGACGACCCGCGGCGGCTGCACGAGCTCGCCCACCGGTTGACCGAGGCGCTGGAGCAACCGCTGGTGGTACGTGGCCACCTGCACACCGCCAGCCTGAGCATCGGGATCACGGTGGGCGGACCTGGCCACGACCACCCCGACGAGGTGCTGCGCGAGGCGGACCTCGCCCTGTTGCGCGCCAAGCGCCGGGGCCGGGCCCGGATCGAGATGTATGACCCGACGCAGGACAAGCCGGTCACCGTGCACGAGCTGGAACTGGAGCACGCGCTGCGCAGCGCGCTGGCGTCCGACCGCGGCCTGGTGCCCTACTTCCAGCCGATCATCAGGCTGGACGACCACACCCCGGTCGGCTACGAGGCGCTGGTCCGGTGGCAGCACCCCGAGCAGGGCCTGCTCGATCCGGAGGACTTCCTGCCGATGGCCGAGCAGACCGGGCTGATCGTGCCGCTCGGCTGGTGGATGCTGACCACCTGCTGCCAGGCTGCTGCCGACCCGCGGCTGACCGGTGGCAGTGCCCGGTGGCTGGCGGTGAACGCCTCCGGCAGCCAGCTGGGCCGCGGCCAGCTGGTGCCGGAGATCCGGCGCGGGCTCGAGGCGAGTGGGCTGACCCCGGACCAACTGCACCTGGAGATCACCGAGAGCGCCCTGGTGGAGGCCTCGCCGGCCGCCGTCAAGGAGGTGCGCGAGGTGGCCGAACTCGGCGTCCAGATCGCCCTGGACGACTTCGGCACCGGCTACTCCTCGCTGTCGCTGCTGCGCGACCTGCCGGTCTCCACGGTCAAGATCGACCGCAGCTTCGTGGCACCCATCGCGGTCGACCGCAGCGCGCGGGCCATCGTGCGCAGCCTGATCGGGTTGTGCCAGGAACTCGGCATCAAGACCGTCGCCGAGGGCATCGAGACCCAGGAGCAGCTGACCTCGGTCCGGACGCTGGGCTGCTGCCAGGGCCAGGGCTACCTGCTCGGCCGCCCGCTCCCCCTGCAGTAAATCCGTGTCTCGTCCGGCCGTAGGTTGCGGGCGCGATCCCCCATAGCTGATGTTCGCAAAGTAGGTCCGGACACCTCCAGGCTGACCGTCCGGATCAACTTTGCAAATTCGAAGACGCCGCGTCGGGGTCGCCAATCCGTTGCGTCCGAATGCTCCGCGATCCCTCGGGCGAACGCCGCACTCGCTGCCTGAAACCTGACGCGGAAAACTTGTGCCAGCACACCTTGCAGGCGCGAACGCGCTGTGGCGCCTTGTCACCCCAGATCCAGCGCCGTCCGCACGTCAGGTTTGGACACTGGCCAGCCCAGCACCGCAGCCCGAGGGATTCAGCGGCCCCAGCGGCGTGATCGCCAGACGGCTTTGACTGATTCGAACGGGTCCGATTCGGAAACCTCATTTCCCCGACCAAGCGGGGTCGCCGGATCCGCTATCCACGAGCCGACACCGGGCGCGGTCAGACGCAGCTGGCCTCGACCCGCCGACGAATGCTCGACATCAGACCCCAGTAGCCGCCGAGGCTGTTCCGGAGGCGCCACTAGTTCCGCAGCACGCTGAAGACGCCGGATGTGACCACCCAAAGGAACCGGTGGCAATGCCTTGGGCGTGTCGACTAGGTAATCACCGAGAGACGTTTCGTGGATCACGACCGGTCCTGCCCGCAACCGACCTCTGCGCGTCCCGTCAGGTTCGCTGTAACCGCGCGTCGTTCGCACGATCTCCTCGTCAAGTCGCAGCGGCACGAGATTCATCTGTTCGCTGTACTTGGGATCCTCTCGGTCTGCGGATGTCGAAACGCCACGCTTTCGCCATACGTTAGCGGCCCGCGCGTCACCAAGTCCGAAGTGCATGGTCAGCCCCCTCATTGCGGTTAAGAGTAAGTAGACGGCCGAGCCACATCGGCGTCAATAACTGTTCCTGACGCAGCCTGCAACGACTCGCAAAGTAATCCTGGACTCTCGCAACCCGCTCGCGAACTATCTCTGGACTTCGCAAACTTCGTCCGGACGAGACAACATCTGTCCCGTCTAGCCGAAGCTTGCGAGCGACCTGCCGCTCAAGCAGGGTTTCGCAGGTTTGTTGTGGACGCGCGCCGTCGGGTTGTCCAGATCAAGGTTGCGGTTTCGACGACCGCCGCACCGGCAGCCGTCGTCGAACCACACCGGCACGCATCAACCGGGGCGACCTCGCTCCTCCCCGCCGTCCGGGCCGAGCCAGCTCAGCACGGGCGTGCTATCGGCCTAACCTGGCCGGGCCATCAAAGTCAGCTGCGCGGTCGCGTTGATCGCCCAATCCGGGTGGACCTGTACGCGCTGACCGGTGACGTTCTGAGCGCAAGCGCGCGGCGAAGAAGCCGGCATGTATCCGCCGCACCGGTGCTTAAGCGATGAGCAGTTGGTTCGCGTAGATGATCCGTCGAGGCCGCAGCGACACCCGGATGGTGACCCTAACCGAGTTGGACTCATCGAGACTGCCCAGCAGCCGGTCAGTCTCGACGTTCAGACGACTTACTAGCTTGTCGTCGCGGAGCAAGGTGTAGGTCGGCTCGGCCTCGGTCGAGGGCTCGGCGGTCAATGAGATCGCCTGTGCCTGGCTCGGGATCGAGAGGGCATCAAGCAAGGTCTTGAGTTGGTTGTCGATGTCGGCGCTGCTTGTCACGATCCGCCCGGGACGCTCAGGCCGCAGGATCAGGATGTCCAGCTCGGCGAGCAGTTCAAGGCGCTCACACACCAGCGGCGCGTAGACGTGTTGGCCCAGCCGCTGGAGCACCGAGACCTCGCCGTCTGGGGTCAGGTATGTGGCGGCCTCACCGACGAGCGGCAGGTGTGTCCATAGCTCCTCGAGCTGAGGTCGCAGCACCGCCCGGATCGTCTCCTTCTCGTCGGCATCGCCCTTGGGCGGGAGCAGGCCGTCATAGACAAGTCGAAACCACATGCAGCCTCCACTCAGTTGCGCGCCATCTCAACTCAGCCGCCCGGGGCGCAGTCGGTCAACGGCTGCCATCGGGGTCAGCAGCGCGGGCACATCCGCGATTCTTCGGGACACCCCACACCCGAGCCTGCAATGACTCGCGAATCAATCCTGGACTTTGCAACCTGCTCGCAAACTATTTCTGGACTTCGCAATCTTCGCCCGGACGAGACAATCCGAACTCCCCTCCCCCGGCGTCTCGGCCAGCTTGACAGGTGACCATTTGGTCACCTATTTTCGGCGGCGTGGACGAGGTGTTCCGAGCGTTGGCCGACCCGACCCGGCGCAGCCTGCTCGACGAGCTGTTCCGCGAGGATGGGCAGAGCCTGAACGCGCTGGCGGCCCGGTTCGAGCTGACCCGGTTCGGGGTGGCCAAGCACCTCAAGCTGCTGGAGGAAGCCGGCCTGGTGGTGACCCGGCGGCGCGGCCGGGAGAAGCTGCACTTCCTCAACCCCGTCCCGATCCGGCTGGTCCACGACCGGTGGGTCAGCAAGTACGCCGAACCGTGGGCTGCTGCCCTGAGCGAGCTCAAGCAACGATTGGAGACCACCATGGAGAAGGTGTTCGAGATCTACATCCGCACCACGCCGGAACGGCTCTGGGAGGCGATCACCGACTCCGAGATCCGCGGCAAGTACAGCTTCGGCGTCGGCATCGACTGCGACTGGCAGGTCGGCTCGCGGTTCACCCAGTCCAGCCCGAAGGCGAACGCCCCGCTCGGCGAAGGGGAGATCCTCGAGATCGACCCGCCACGCCGGCTGGTGCAGAGCGCCCGGATGCTGTGGAGCCCCGAGGTGATCGCCGCGGGCACCACCCGGATCACCTGGGAGATCCAGCCGGTCGGCGACTCCTGCCGGCTGGTGGTGACCCACGACCAGCTCCCCGAGGACGCCAACGACGAGGTCTACGGTGGCTGGCCGATGATCCTGTCCGGCCTCAAGACCTGGCTGGAGACCGGCGAGCTGCTCACCACGCCCGGCTCGCTGATGTACGCCTAGCCCGCTCCAGGACTAGCGGCAGTACGGCCAGCCAGCCGTACGACTAGAGGATCGACCGATCAGCCCGCTGACTGCTGGTCGCGCACCCAGGCGCCCAGCAGCCCGCGGTAGTGGGCGACGAAGTGGTCCTGCTCGTGCGCGGGGAACGTCGAGCGGACGGTGTCGACGAGCAGCTGGTCGAAGTCCGGGCCGGCCACCCACTCCAGCACCACCTCGTCCAGGTTGGCCAGCCGGCTGGCGCAGAACTCCTGGTAGCGCTCGACGTCGAAGTAGCCGTCGGCGAGCTGGCGGTAGGCGGCCAGCTTCTCCGAATACGACAGGTCCTGCCGGTCGGCGATGTCGAAGTAGCGCCGGGTGTCCAGGTCGTAGCGCGGCTTGCGGCCGGTCACGGTGCAGAACACCGACCACTTCACCAGCGCGGACATCGCCCACGGGAAGTAGTAGTGCAGGCTGGTCAGCGCGACGTCCGGGCAGGCGTTGGCGTAGTCGATCGGGCAGACGTCGTCGCCCCTGATCAGCGTCTCGCAGGAGTTGAACTCCCACCGGAAGAAGGCGTTGACCAGCCGGCCGATGGTGATCACCTCGTCGCCCACCTCGGGCGAGAGGAAGTTGTGGCTGACCGAGTAGCGGGCGTGCATCGGCTGGCCGGGGTCGAAGTTCATCACCATGGTCTCGGCGCCGATGGACAGGCTGCGGGCGAAGACGTCGTAGCCGTCGACGGCCTTCTGCAGGTGCATCAGCCGCTGGCCGGACTCGTCGTAGGCCTGGTGCAGCTCGTCGCGGTTGCGGATCTGGCTCACCCCGACCCAGGCGCCGCCGTCGTAGGGCTTCATGAACATCGGGTAGCCGATGTTCTCGGCGATCACGTCGAGGTCGAAGGCCTGGTTGTAGCGGGCGGCGGTGTAGGCGTACTTGGCGTGCTCCGGTGCGTTCTTGTACGGCACCAGGACGGTCTCGGGAACCTTGAGCCCGAGCCGCATCATCGCGCAGTAGGCCGCGTGCTTCTCCATGCTCTGGAAGGTGAACGGGCTGTTGAGCAGGTAGACGTCGTCCATCAGGGCGGCCTTCTTCAACCACTCGCGCGGCACGTAGTACCAGTAGGCGAGCCGGTCGATGACCAGGTCGTAGCGCGGTTTGTAGCGCAGGTTGAACGGCTCGATGGTGACCCGCTCGACGTCGAAATGGTGCAGGTGCTCGGCGTTGGCACCGGTGCCGACCGAGCCCAGCCGCCGCACGATCGACTCGAACGCGGTGGGCCAGTCCTCCTCGGTGCCGAGCAGCAGGCCCATCAGGTGCGTGGTCTCGGTCATGCGGCCTCCGTCGTCGAATTCCGGTGCTGGCAGGGTCGAAGCTAGCTCAGGGTGGGGTCAACAGAAACGGGGCAGGTGGTGGGCCAGCTGGGTCCGCCAGGAACCCCAGTCGTGCGGCACGTCGTAGCCCCACAGGTCGAGTTCGTACTGCAGGCCCTTGGCGGCCAGCACCTCGGCGAAGGCCCGGGCGCTGGGCAGCGACTGGGTCGGGTGTACCTCCCACGCGCCCTGGCCCACCACCAGCAGGATGGAGATCCGGCTGCGCAGCCAGTCCAGGTGGTCGCCTTCGAGGTTGGCGACGTAGGACATCGGGTTGTTGAAGTAGGTCTGCATGCCCAGCTCGCCCCAGGACCGCCAGGTCGTCGGGTCGTAGTTGCCGGAGAAGCACATCGCCAGCGGGAACAGGTCGGCCCGCTTGAGGGCGAAGTTGGCCGCGTGGAAGCCGCCCAGGCTGCAGCCCAGGGTGACGAACTCACTCACCCCGCCGCTGTCGGCCGACATCCAGGGCACCACCTGGTCGAGCACCCAGGACTCGTAGCCGGCATGCCTGCTGGCCCGCTCCTCGGTCGGCACGCTGGTGTCGGACCAGGAGTAGCGGTCGGCCGAGTCCACGCAGTAGAACTTGACCCGGCCGGCCTCCACCAGGTCGGCGACCGCGCCGACCATGCCGTTGTTCTCGAAGTCGTAGGCCTGGCCCTGCTCGGACGGGAACACCAGCACCGGCCGGCCGTAGTGGCCGTAGGCCACCACCCGGCCGCCGAAGGAGTCCCCGGACAGCTGCTGCTCATGACGCCTCATCGGCTGGTCACCACCTTCACCAGGTCGACCAGGTGGGGGTCGAGGGCATCCCGCCAGGCCGTGTAGTTGTGCACGTCGCGTACCTCGGCCAGCTGCGCGTCGTAGCCCAGCCGGTCCAGCGCCGCGGCCATCGCCCGGTTGTTGGCCAGGTTCTCCTCGATCGTCCCGCAGGTCATCCGGACCGGCACCGGCCGCGGGTCGGCCACCGCCTGGGTCACCTCCCGGACGAAGCGCGTCACCGGGCCGAACCTGGCGAAGCGCCGCTCGTGCGCGTCGAACCGGACCTCGAAGAAGCTGCCGGACTGCAGGAACAGCCCGTCCAGCGCGGCCGGCCCGGTCGGGAACAGCCGGTGCGCGTGCAGCATCGCCAGCGCCCCGAGGCTCGCCCCCATCCCGATCCGGACGGTGCTCGGCACCAGCTCGGCCAGCGCCGGCAGCACCTCGCCGGTCAGCGCGCGGGCGTAGGCCGGGCTCACCGCGTACCACCGGTTGCGGTCGCCGGGGGCGAGCAGGGCCACCCGCAGCGGCGGCAGCCGGCCCTCGTCGATCAGCGCTGCGGCGAAGGTCAGCAGGCCGGCGAGCGTGGCGTACTCCGGCCCGTCGTGCGCCACCAGCAGCGGCGCCGGCTCGTCGGCGGGCAGCAGGTCCGGCGCCCACAGCAGGCCGCGGACCGTGCTGCCGAGCTGCCGGCTGCCGATCGCCAGCTCGGTGACGCCGCCCGGCACGCCCGGCCGGGACAGCCACTCCGGCCGCCGGTAGCCCGGGAACTCCACCACCGACTTGTCACCGAACGCGCCCGCCACCCGATGCGGGTTGCTGGGGTCGGGAATGGTCTCGCGGCCCTCGTTCGGATGCCGCAGCTCCAGCAGGTACTCCATCCGGTCCACGGCGGGGCGCGGCACCCGCAGCCGCCACCAGCCGCGCCGGTAGTGGAACTCGAGCTGGTCGCCGGGAATCCGGATCTCCTGGGCCAGCCGGACCCCGCGCAGCCGGGCATGCCGGTCCTGCAGCCGCAGCGTGACACCCACGGCGTCGACCAGTGGCCCGGCGGGGCTGGTGGTGGTGGTAACGGTCATCACCGGTTGACCCTAGCGGCGCCGTCCCGGCCGCGCTGCGGCGCGCCGCGGTTGAGCAGGATGGACGTCCCGGCCCTGGTCCCGGATTGCCCATCCTCGACCTGGACCGGCAAATTCTGCCAAGCTGTGAGGAGGCCGCTTCGACGAGCAGAGAGGTGCCTCGCATGGGCGACGACGTCAAGAGCAAGGAATTCACCCGGCAGGACCGTCAGAGTTACCGGGAGAAGGTACGGCGCTGCCTCGACGTTTTCGCCAGGATGCTGACCGAGTCGAAGTTCGACTTCGAACGCCCGATGACCGGCCTGGAGATCGAGTTCAACCTGATCGGCGCCAAGCACGACCCGGCGATGCGCAACGCCGAGGTGCTGCAGGCGATCGCCAACCCCGACTTCCAGACCGAGCTCGGCCAGTTCAACATCGAGATCAACGTCCCGCCGCGGCAGCTGGCCGGCACCACGATGCGGGAGCTGGAGGCGGCGCTGCGGGCCAGCCTCAACGACGCCGAGGAGCGCTCGCGCGGCCAGGGCGCCCACATCGTGATGATCGGCATCCTGCCGACCCTGACCGCCGCCGACCTGACCCACGACGTGCTGAGCGCCAATGCCCGCTACGCGCTGCTCAACCAGCAGATCTTCGCCGCCCGCGGCGAGGACCTGCACATCGCCATCGACGGTCCCGAGCGGCTGTCCACCTACGCCGACTCGATCGCGCCGGAGGCCGCCTGCACCAGCGTCCAGTTCCACCTGCAGGTGAGCCCGCAGGACTACGCCCGCAACTGGAACGCGGCTCAGAGCCTCGCCGGCGTGCAGCTGGCCCTCGGCGCGAACTCGCCGTTCCTGTTCGGCAAGGAGCTCTGGCGCGAGACCCGGATCGCGCTGTTCGAGCAGGCCACCGACACCCGTCCGGCGGAGCTGAAGTCCCAGGGCGTCCGGCCCCGGGTGTGGTTCGGCGAGCGCTGGATCAACTCGATCTTCGACCAGTTCGAGGAGAACGTCACCTACTTCCCGGCGCTGCTGCCGATCTGCGAGGACGAGGACCCGGTCCAGGTGCTCGAACGCGGCGACACCCCGCGGCTGCAGGAACTGCGGATGCACAACGGCACCATCTACCGCTGGAACCGGCCGGTCTATGACGTCTACCGCGGCAAGCCGCACCTGCGGGTGGAGAACCGGGTGCTGCCGGCCGGCCCCACCGTGGTCGACATCCTGGCCAACGGCGCCTTCTACTACGGCCTGCTGCGGATGCTGGCCGAGGAGGACCGGCCGGTCTGGACCCGGATGTCCTTCGCCGCCGCCGAGGACAACTTCTACGCCGGCGCCCGGCAGGGCATCAACGCCCACCTGTACTGGCCCGGCCTCGGCGAGGTACCGGCCACCGAACTGGTGCTGCGCCGGCTGCTGCCGATGGCCTACCAGGGGCTGGACCGCTGGGGGGTGGACCCGGCGGTGCGCGACCGGTTGCTGGGCATCATCGAGCAGCGCTGCACGACCCACGTCAACGGCGCCGAGTGGCAGGCCCAGACCTTCCACCGGATCGACGACGACAAGCGGCCGCTGGACCGCCGGGACTCGTTGCGCGAGATGCTCGGCCGCTACGTCGAGTACATGCACAGCAACGAGCCGGTGCACACCTGGCCGCAGTAGCTCACCCCCGGCCGGTCGACGAGCCTCGCCGAGCCCACCGCGCGGCCCGCTTGCAAATGGTGCCGGTCTGAGTAGGTTCCCAAGCAGGCTCAAACCGGCAGCCTCGTTCGGGTGCGCTGACGCTGCGTGCCGGATCGGTCGGCCCACCGGCCGGTCCAGCGGTTAGCTCGCCTGCCTCGCCCCGATCGGATTCGGGTAGCGCCGCGCGCGGCGCCGGGAGGCGGTCCAGTGCTACGACTCGACGTCAACTTCTTCGACTACACCATCCTGGCGATCTACTTCCTGCTGGTCGTCGGGATCGGGGTACTGGCCAGGCGGGCCATCGCCACCAGTGAGGACTTCCTGCTCTCCGGACGGTCGCTGCCGGCCTGGGTGACCGGGCTGGCCTTCATCTCGGCCAACCTGGGTGCCATCGAGATCCTCGGCATGGCGGCCAACGGTGCCCAGTACGGCATGTCGACGCTGCACTTCTACTGGATCGGCGCCGTGCCGGCGATGGTGTTCCTCGGCGTGGTGATGATGCCGTTCTACTACGGCTCCCGGGTACGCACCGTCCCCGAGTTCCTGTTGCGGCGGTTCAACCCGGCCACCCACCTGTTCAACGCGGGCAGCTTCGCCGCCGCCGCGGTGCTGACCGCCGGGGTCAACCTGTACGCCCTGGCGCTGGTGATCAACGCGCTGATCGGCTGGCCGATCTGGTTCTCCATCGTGATCTCGGCGCTGTTCGTGCTGGCCTACATCACCCTGGGCGGGCTGTCCGGCGCGATCTACAACGAGGTACTGCAGTTCTTCGTGATCGTCGCCGGCCTGGTCCCGCTGGTCATCATCGGCCTGCACGCGGTCGGCGGCTACAACGGGCTCAAGGAGAAGGTGACCCACACCGCGCTGGGCTCGGACTCGTTCTCCACCTGGTCGGGCACCAACGTCGGGCACTGGACGAACCCGCTGGGCGACTGGATCGGCATCGTGATGGGCCTGGGATTCGTGCTGTCCTTCGGCTACTGGACCACCAACTTCGCCGAGGTGCAGCGGGCGCTGTCGGCCAAGGACCTGTCGGCGGCCCAGCGCACCCCGCTGATCGGATCGTTCCCGAAGATCTTCATCCCGGCGCTCACCATCCTGCCCGGCCTGATCGCCCTGGTGCTGATCCCCAACCTGGGCAAGACCGACGACCTCACCTACAACGACGCGATCCCGTTGCTGATGAACAAGTTCCTGCCCAGCGGCGCGCTCGGCATCGCGCTGGCCGGCCTGCTGGCGGCCTTCATGGCCGGCATGGCGGCCAACGTCAGCTCGTTCAACACCGTGTTCACCTATGACATCTGGCAGACCTACGTGGTGCGCGGCCGGCGGGACAGCTACTACCTGCGGGTCGGCCGGGTGGTGACCGTGGTCGGCATCCTGATCGGCATCGGCACCGCCTTCATCGCCAGCGGCTACAGCAACATCATGAACTACATCCAGCTGCTGTTCTCCTACTTCAACGCACCGCTGTTCGCCACCTTCATCATCGCCATGTTCTGGAAGCGGACCACCCCGTGGGCCGGCTTCTGGGGCCTGGTGGCCGGCACCCTGGGTGCCGGCGTGATGCACTTCGGCGGCTACCACATCGCCTACTTCTACAAGGGCGGCGTGTTCGACCCGACGCACGGCACCATCAACGCCCAGATGCTGAACTTCTACGGCGCGATCACGGCGTTCGTCGCCGACCTGGTGGTGACGGTCGCGGTCACCCTGGTCACCCGGCCGAAACCGGTAGCCGAGCTCGCCGGCCTGGTGTGGGGCGTGCCCGATCCGGACGCCCCCGACCCGGACTCGGTGCCCAAGCCGGCCTGGTGGGCCTCGCCGAAGCTGCTGGCCAGCGTCTCGATCGGCATCGTCATCGTCCTGTCCGTCGTCTTCGCCTGAGAGGCAGCCATGTCCGAACCCCATTCCGGCACCGGCCGCGCAGCTTCAGCGAGCACGGCAGGCAGCGCCGAGGCCGAGCCGAAGTCCGCGGCGGCCAAGCTGTTCGACATCCGGCTGCTGATCGGCGGCCTGTTCACGTTGTACGGCCTGATGCTCACCATCGCCGGCTTCTTCACCTCCGACTCGGCGCGGGAGAAGGCCAGCGGTATCAACATCAACCTGTGGCTGGGGCTGGGCATGCTGGTGCTGGGCCTGCTGTTCCTGCTGTGGCGGCAGGTGAACCCGCTGCGGGTGGAGCCCCCGCCGGACGAACCCGCCCGTGACGATCGAACCGGTCGTGACCGGCAGCCGCGGGACATGCCGTGACCGGCCCGTCGCCGGTGATCGTGGTCGGCATCGACGGTTCGCAGACCAGCCGGGACGCCGCCCGCTGGGCGCTGAGCCAGGCTGCGCTGACCGGAGCGGAACTGCGCGCGGTGTCGAGCTGGCGCTGGCCGAACTACCTGACCCGGATCCCGCCCGGCGCGGACCTCGCCGCCGAGACCGCCGCCACCCTCGACGAGGTGATCGACGGCGTGCTGGCCGACGGCGCGGTGCCGGCGGGCTCGGTGACGATCACCAGGCACGTGCTGGAGGGACCGGCGGGGCCGGCGCTGTTGACCCAGTCCGACGGCGCCACGCTGCTGGTGGTCGGCGCCCGGGGCCGGGCGGCGTTCCCGGGCATGCTGCTCGGCTCGGTGGCCGAGTACTGCGTCCGGGAGGCCGGTTGCCCGGTGGTCGTGGTGCGCGCGCCGAACCCGCCGCTGAGCAGCCCGCCGCCGGACCGGACCGACGGCGGGACGCCGGCCTAGCTGGTCGGCCGCTGGTCGCGGACCACCACCGCATCGCCGGCACGCAATGCCGCCTCGTTCACCCCGTAGTGGTGCGCGCACCACAGCAGGGTGCCGCCGCTGCGGGTCACGGTGACCACCATGGCACGGGCCGAGCAGCGGTCGCAGCGGTCGGCGGCGGTCAACGGGAATTCGTTCAGGTCGGCGAGTGAGGCGTTCATGTCGTACTCCTGGGGGGTGGCGTGACGGCAATTCGGATCGATGCACCGCGGCGGATGGAAACTGGGCTCAACGACGCATCGGCACTCCTCACACCGGGTCTGACGCCAGCCGGACGACCATCTTGCCGGTGTTGGCGCCGCGCAGCATGCCGATGAATGCCGGCACCGCCTGCTCCAGGCCGACCACCACGGTCTCGCGCACGACCAGCTGCCCGGCCGCCAGCCATCCGGAGACCGTCTCCCGGAACTCCTGGCGCAGGTGGCCGTGGTCGGTGACCAGGAACCCGCGCAGGGTCAGCCGATTGCCGATCGCGACCGACAGGTTGGCCGGTCCCACCGGCCGTTCGGTGCTGTTGTAGGACGAGATCGCGCCGCACAGGGCGACCCGGCCGTGCAGGTTCAGGCAGGCCAGCGCGGCCTCCAGGTGCTCACCGCCGACGTTGTCGAAGTACACGTCGATCCCGTCCGGGGCAGCCTGCCGCAGCTGCTGGCGAACCGGTGCCTCGTGGTAGTCGAAGGCCACGTCGAAGCCCAGCTCCTCGGTCAGGAAGTGCAGCTTGGCGGCCGACCCGGCGCTGCCGATCACCCTCGACGCCCCGCGCAACCGGGCGAACTGACCGACCAGGCTGCCCACCGCGCCGGCCGCGCCGGAGACGAACACCGATTCCCCGGGACGGAAACCGGCGACCTCGAACAGCCCGGCGTAGGCGGTCAGTCCGGGCATCCCGAGCACACCCAGGTAGCTCGAGGACGACAACCCCGCCACCGGCTCGACCCTCGTCGCCTGCCCCGCCGGCAGCAGGGCGTAGTCCCGCCAGCCGAGCGCGTGCAGCACCAGGCAGCCGACCGGGAGGTCCGGCACCTGCGAGGCGACCACCTCGCCCACCGCCGCCCCCTCGGCCGGCTGGCCGAGCTGCCAGGGCGGCGCGTAGGACGGCAGGTCGTCCATCCGCCCCCGCATGTAGGGATCCACCGACATGACCAGGTTGCGCACGAGCACCTGACCCGGGCCGGGATCGGCCACCTCGGTCTCGACCAGCTGGAAGTCGGACGCGATCGGCTCGCCTCGTGGGCGGGCTGCGAGCCGGATCTCGCGGGACTGGTTAGCCACTGTTCCTGCCTCCTTCACGCGCGAAAGCACCAGCATGCCGCACAAGTGCTGGTCGGCGCGGCGGGGTCGACAGTGACGAGGTGGTCCGAACCGGTGCAGCGAGTCTAGGAAGCGCCGCGATCAGAAGATGTCGCGGAATTGCCGGACCGTCGACGGTGGAGTTTCAAGCCGTGCAGCAGGGCAATAACGCAAACGGCGAGTCGCTGCGACCGTGGCACGCTGAGGGCCATTGACAGTGGTGTCGACCTGACAGGAGTCGCAGTGTTCTCAGCAGCCAAGATCCGTCGCGCGCCGGGCAGAATTGCCGCCGGTACGTTGATCCTGCATTCCGGACGGATGAAGCTCCGGGGTGACGAGGCGTTCGCACAGGGCGTGCACGCCGTGTTCACCGCGACCTACCCGCGGTTCAAGTCGGTGCCGCCGGCAGTGCTGCTCAAGACACTGGCCATCGCCGAGATGACGGTCGGCGGCATGCTGCTGCTGCCGCTGATCGGCGCCCGGCTGTCGGGGCTGATGCTGACCGGCTACTCCGTCAGCCTGCTCGGCATGTACGTGCGCACCCCGGGCCTGCACGATGAGCAGATGCTGCCGACGCTGGCGGGCACCGCGTTCGCCAAGGACGCCTGGCTGACCGCGATCGGCACCTCGCTGGTGCTCGACCGTGCCACCTCGAAGAAGTAGCCGCACGGCACGTTCAGCTGTCCGATGGCTGGACAGCCATCGGACACGTTCGACCTGACAGCCAGGTCTCAGACTGGCGGCGCGCCGCGAAACGCGGCGCGCCGCCGCCCAACCCCGGCCGTTGCGGGCCGGGCAGCCCACCTCCGGAAGGCTCAGCCCGCCCGCGCGCCGGCGTCGACCTGCGGGCGATACCCGCCGCGCAGCGCGGCCACCGTCGACGGAGGGGTGATGGCCTCGGCGCTCCCGGTCCGCGGCCGGCCCCGGGCCGCGGCGTAACCCTGCGGGCTCCAGCGATGCAGGCGGTCGGCCAGCACCAGGTGCGGCTCACCGTCCAGGGCCACGAAGGTCGCGTCGGGCAGCGCCGACCACGCCATCGGGTGTACCCGACGGCGATGGGTGCCTCGCACGATCCGCTCGTGGTGCAACTGGCGATCCATCTCCTTCGCCAGCGGCAGCGCGGTTGCCTGGCCGCCGGTACCGGTGCGCGCGCCGGTACCGGGCCGCCCGTCGGCACCAGCGTGGCCCGCCACCCACGCCGAGCGATAGGCGTTGTAGTCCTCCCGTCGGCACAGCGCGCAGGGCCGGTGCCCGGCGGCCAGCGCGACCGCCTCGTCGAAGAAGTACAGCACCGTGAAGTGCCCGGGCTCCCACTGCCGCAGCCGCCAGTCCCGGTACCGCAGCCGGCAGGTGATCCACAGGTTGCTGCGGTGGAAGCTCACCACGTCGGTGCCCTCGTGCAGGATGCCGCGGTTGCCCAGCCAGGCGCCGCGCTGCTCGATGGCCACGATGTCCCCCCACGGGGTGACCCGGTTGCGCATCGGCGCCCGGTCGCCGGACCGTGCTGGGACGGCGGGTGCTGTGCGCGGTTGCATGACCGGGCCCTCCTGTCCTGCCGCGCGGCACGGTGCCAGGCACGATCGCGGCATCTGCCGGTCCATGGTGCGGGACTCCTCAGAGCGGGTCAATCGCCGGCCCGGTCCATCGGCACCGGGCAGCCCGCGGCGACAGCGGGGGCGCCCCGGCGCAGCCGGCCACGCGGAACCAGAAGGTGACGGCAGGGCCTGAGGTGAGCACGGCAAAGCCGGGGCAGCTCGGCGAAGTTCCCGTACCGTGTGTCCATGAGCGTGACCAGCGCGATCGTGGAGCCCGTGCTGAACTTCTCCGGGTTGCCCGCCTACACCCTCGTCGGGGGTCTGGCCTTTGCCGAGGCGGCGGTGTTCATCGGCTTCCTGCTCCCGGGTGAGACCGCGGTCATCATCGGTGGCGTGCTGGCCTACCGGCACTCGGTGTCGCTGACGGTGATGGCGATGGTCGTGGTGGCCGCCGCCATTCTCGGCGACAGCGTCGGCTACGAGGTCGGCAAGCGTTACGGTGGCCGACTGCTGGCCAGCCGGGTGTTCGCCAAGCACCAGGAGGCGATCGCCGGCGGCCAGCACTTCCTGCGCAGGGCCGGCGGCCGGGCGGTGTTCCTGGGCCGGTTCACCGCCTTCCTGCGCGCGGTGATGCCCGGCATGGCCGGCGCCGCCCAGATGCCGTACCGGAAGTTCCTGCTGTTCAACGCGCTCGGCGGGCTGACCTGGGGGCTCGGCTTCACGCTGCTGGGTTACCTGGCCGGGGCTAGCTACCACCGGCTGGAGGACTATGCCGGCAAGGTCAGCCAGGCGATCCTGGTAGCGGTGATCGTCGGGCTGGCCGTCTTCGCGGTGCGCCGGCACCGAGCCAGGTCCCGGCTGACGGCGCCGCTGCCGGAGCACGAGATGACCGCTCCGGATGCGATGGCACCACAGGCCGAGGGTTAGTCACTCGCCGGCCTTGCGTCGTTTGTCTCGTGATGACAGATCGAAACCAACCGGGTACGGTCTGTAACGATCGTTACGGACAGTATTCAGCCACCCCTGGGTACTCGGATGACCTTTCCGCTCGCTGACGCAGGCGGCCCTGGTACGGCGTGCCGAGGGGCTCGGAACATCGTGGGTGTGTTCCGAGCCCCTCGGCGGTGCCCGCACCGTGTTATGCAGACGGCCAGTTGTAATTTTCCAGCACGGCAAATACACCCCCTCACACGTACGGCAGGCACGCTTAATGACTGAGCAGATACAGAGCTTCCTGCTCTTGACTGCGCTTAGTTTGGCGTATTCACACTGCCTCAGATGGAAAGAAGTATTACGGCGTGCCGTAGTGGCCGACCGTATCCCGGACATGCTCGGTGTATGGACATTCGCGGGCGTCGTGTTGCTGCCGCCCGCGCTGATCGTGGCACTGGTGGTGCTGGTCAACCTTGGCGAGTGGCCCTCGCGCCGGGCGGTCGGAAACGGGCGCCCGGTCAAGTACGTCGTGAGCACCATCGGCACCGCGGCGTCCTGCCTGCTCGCGGCGTACGTGCTACGTCACCTCGAACCGGAGGGGCTCGCACTACCAGCAGCGGTCCTCACTTTCTGGGCGACGAACATCGGCATCGTCGCCGTTCTGATCCGAGGTTCGGGTACGCGACACGTGTGGCGGACGCTGGCAGCGGTCCCCCGGGCGCACCTCATCGAGGTGGGCACCCAGGCCATCGGTGCCGGCCTCGGACTGGCCATGATCTGGCATCAGGCTACCGCCCTGGCCGCGCTGCCGATCCTGCTCGCCATCCACCTGGGCTCGCTTCGCCACACCGTAGAGGCCGAGAACGCCTTCGACGCCGGCACCGGCCTGTGGTCGGAACTGGCCTGGCGGGTGCAGGTACAGCAGCGGCTCTACGACATGCGGGGTCACGTCGCGCTGCTCATCATCGATCCGGACGAAGCCGGGCAGCAGCGCCAGATCCTGCGGTCCATCGAGTCCGGCCTCGGCCCCGGCGACCTGCTCGGCCACTACGGCACCCGGCAGATCGTGGCGCTGATCGCGGTCGGGCGGCCCGAGGCCGGCCCGTTCCTGAGTGCCGGCTTCCGGGCCGACCTGGCCTCCGCCGGTGTCCGGGCCGCTCTCGGGTGCGCGACCACGGCCGAGTCGGACCTGGAGGGTCTGCTGATCGACGCGATGTCGGACCTGATGCGCCGGCGTGCCGCGTCCGGGATAAACCACACCTGGTAGCCCGCTCCGGACCGGACCGCCCGGTGACTGCTGGTAAGACGAAAATATGTCTCAATCGTGTCTGCGAAGAACGCTGAACCACACCTCAGTAATTACGCCAGACAGGTGTCTGCTACCACCTTGAATCGTATGAATGAAATTACGAGGACAAGAACTCCGGCGACCTGACTAACCCGCCTCCGGACCTCCCCGGCTCCCCGGCCGCGGCGACCCGGACCCGTCCGGAGATCCGTCCGGCTCGTGGAACTCGACCTCCACCGTCTCGAAGCCCTTGTGCTTCTCCGTCATCGGGTAGGAGGCGTAGGCGCGCCGGTCACCCTCGGTCAGCCGGACGTTGTCGGTGAACGGGGTCAGCAGGCTGCGCGGCCAGAGCCTTCGGGCCCGGACCACGCTGTACTCGGCACACAGCACGATCACCAGCGCGCCGAGGTAGATCCAGGCCAGCAGCCCCAGCACCAGGCCGAAGACCCCGTAGGTGGCGCTGGCGTCCTTGAGCTGGTGGCTGATGTAGTAGGTGCCCACCTCCTGCAGCAGCTGCCAGCAGATCGCGGCGGCCAGCGCGCCGTTGCGTACCTCCCGCACGGTGATCTGCTCCGCGGTCATCAGCTGGAAGGCCACCACGAACAGCACGGCGTTCACGGCGACCGACAGCACCGTGGTGAGCACCCGGGCGCCGACCCCGAGATCGCTGCCGTACGCGCCGGCGCTGGTGGTCAGCGCCGACAGCACCGTGGTGGCCAGTACCCCGCCACCCAGCAGCAACAGCAACAGCAGGCTGATGCCGCGGGCCTTGAAGGGATTGGGCCGGGCGTTGCGGGGCACCGCCCAGATCTTGTTCATGGCGTTCTGGCCGGCCTGGGCCACCCCCAGCCCGCCGTAGAGGCTGCCGGCGATCCCGACCACCAGGCCGAGCACCCGGCCGTGCAGTGGGTCGATGGAGGTCCGCAGCTGCTCGCCGATCACCGGGAACTGGCTGAGCGCGGAGTTGAGCACGTCGGCCTGCAGTTGCTTGTTGCCGTGCAGGGCGTAGCCGAGCAGGGTGACCAGCAGCAGCAACAGCGGGAACAGCGAGACGAAGGCGTAGTAGGTGATCAGCGCCGCCAGCGCGCTGCCCTGGTCGTCGAGGAACTTGTAGAGCACCGCGAGCGGCAGGCCGGCCCACCGGTGCCGTTGCTGGAACCGGTCCAGGGCGGTCGCGGTCCGCGACGCCGCGGCCGGCCGGTCCTCAGCCACGGCCGGGCGCCGGAAGCAGGCCGGCGGCAGTCCCGGCCTGGGCCAGCACCTCGCGCAGCATGGCCGGGGTCAGCCGTCCGGTGAAGGTGTTCTGCTGGCTGACGTGATAGCACCCGAACAGCGCCAGCGCCGGGCCGGAGTCGACGGCCGGCAGCTCCACCCGGGTGCCGTGGCCGAACACCGGCAGCGGGCGCGGCACCCGCCAGGACGAGGCAGCCAGCACCGGCAGCAGCGCCTGCCAGCCGAATCCACCCAGCACCACCACCGCACGCAGCGTCGGCCGCAGCAGCTGGAGCTCGCGCTCCAACCACGGCCGGCAGGTGTCACGCTCGGCCGGGGTCGGCCGGTTCTCCGGCGGCGCGCACCGGACCGGCGCGGTGATGCGCACGCCGCGTAACGACAGGCCGTCGTCCACGGCGACCGAGGTCGGCTGGGAGGCCAGGCCCACCTCGTGCAGCGCGGCGTAGAGCACGTCGCCGGACCGGTCGCCGGTGAACATCCGGCCGGTCCGGTTGGCACCGTGCGCGGCCGGGGCCAGCCCGACGATGGCCATCGCCGCGTCCGCCGGCCCGAAGCCGGGCACCGGACGTCCCCAGTAGTCCCAGGACCGGAACGCCGCGCGCTTGTCCCGCGCCACCTGCTCTCGCCACTGGACCAGACGTGGACAAGCCCGGCAGTCGACGACCTCGGCGTCCAGGTCGGCCAGCGATGCGACGGCCTGCGGGCCCCGAGTGGTCACCGATCGATCATAGGTTCGCCCGAGGAGAGCACGCTGGGAGTGGACAGCGGCAGCACCGGGTTCCCGCCGCGCGACGGCCCCGATGTGCCCGTCGCGATACGGTGGGCGCACCCCGGACGGCAACCTTGACGGAAGGCGGAAGGGTCACGGACACTCCGGATGTCCCTGCGCACGACCCCGGGTACCCGCCCGGTGGGGAGCATGCCTGACTGTGCTCGACCGGTCGGCCCTGACTGCCCACTACCGCCGGCCAAGAATCAGGTTATGACGCTTTTCGACATCGCTACCGCGCTCCGGTCCTCGGGCGTGGCCGCCGCCCGGGCGGTCCGGCGCCGGCTGGCCCGGCAGCGCCCGCCGGTGGACGAGCTGGTGGACGACTTCGACGAGGAAACGGGTGCGGACCCGTTCCGGTGGCAGAGCGTGACCATCCTGGCGTCACCGCAGGACATCGCCCCGGCCGGCCGGTTGCCCGCGCCGCTGGCCCAGCTCGACGACCTGATCGAGACCCGCCTGCGGCCGGCGCCCGGCGGGCGCGGCACCGAGCTGTCGGTGCGCACCCGGCCGGGACCCAGGCCCGACCCCGCCACCTGGAAGGGCGAGGACCCGGCCCGGCGCATCCATACCGCGCTGCACCACTGCCGGCAGCTGGTCGAGGCCGGCGAGGTGCTTCGGGTCCATCCGCAACCGGCCGGCCGCCGCCGTCCGGCCCGTGGACTACTGGTGGACCTGATGTCCGGTGACACCGACCAGGAAGACGTGGTGTGAAAGCACTGTGCTGGGCCGGGGTCGACGAGCTGTCGGTCGAGACGGTTCCCGACCCGAAGCTGCTCAATGCCCACGATGCCATCGTCAAGGTCCGCTACAGCTCGGCGTGCGGCTCGGACCTGCACGTGCTGGGCGGTTACCTGCCCACCATGCGTCCGGGCGACGTGCTGGGTCACGAGTTCATGGGCGAGGTGGTCGAGGTCGGCTCCGCGGTCACCCGGCGCCGGGTCGGCGAGCGGGTGGTGGTGTGCTCGTTCATCAGCTGCGGCCGCTGCTGGTACTGCCAGCGCCAGCTCTTCTCCCTGTGCGACAACGGCAATCCGAATCCGGCGGTGCCGGAGAGCCTGTGGGGCTACGCACCGGCCGGGTGCTTCGGCTACTCGCACGCGCTGGGCGGCTTCGCGGGCAGCCACGCCGACTACGTGCGGGTTCCCTACGCCGACCAGGGCATGTTCGCCATCCCGGACGAGGTGGACGACCTGACCGCGCTGTTCGCCTCGGACGCGGCACCCGCGGGTTGGATGGCCGCCGAGGCCGGCGGGGTGAAGCCCGGCGACGTGGTCGCGGTGTGGGGGGCCGGCGCGGTGGGGCAGCTGGCCGCCCAGGCCGCGAGAACCCTCGGCGCCGCCGAGGTGATCGTGATCGACAGCCTGCCACAGCGGCTGGAGCAGGCCGGCCGGCGGACCGGCGCGCAGCTGCTCGACTACCGCCGGACCGACGTGCCGGCCGAGCTCCGCGAGCGGACCGGGGGTCGCGGGCCGGACGTCTGCATCGAGGCGGTCGGCATGGTCGCCGACCAGGCGGCGCCCCTCTACGGCTACGACGGTTTCAAGCAACAGCGACGTTCGGGGACCGATCGGCCGCTGGCGGTGCGCGAGGCGATCCTCAGTTGCCGCAAGGGCGGCAGCGTCTTCGTGCTCGGGGTGTTCGGCGGCGTGGTCGACAAGTTCCCGCTGGGCGCCATCATGAACAAGGGGCTCACCCTGCGCAGCGCCCAGCAACACGGCCAGCGCTACATCCCCATGCTGCTGGAGCGGATGATGCGCGGCCAACTGCAGACCCGGCACCTGGCCACCCACGTGATGCCGCTGGCCAAGGCTGCGCACGGCTACCAGCTGTTCGCCAGCCGGCTGGACGGCTGCGTGCGCGCGGTGTTCACCCCCGGCCACTGACGAGCCCGCACCAGCCAGCTCCCACCGGGCGCGGCGGACCGCTCGCCCGCGGCCCCGGAGCTTGGAAACCCGGACTTCCAGATAGCCCTACCCGGCCTTTCGGCAAGGGCAAAGACACCTCGGGCGCAGCCCTGCAGCACGCTCGGAACCGAAGCGGAACCGAGCCAGCAGGCTGTAACGAGAGGACGGGCAGACGTGACCCAGCAACCGGATCCCACCGGGGCCCTGACGGCAGAGTGCGACGAGGTCGACGCGATGCTGGCCGGGCTGGACGACGAGCAGTGGCAGCTGCCCACGCCGGCGCCGGGCTGGACGATCGCGCACCAGGTGGCGCACCTGGCCGCGACCTTCAAGGTGGCCGGCCTCGCCGGTTCCGATGCCGACGCCTTCCGCGCCCTGATGGCACGGCTGAGCCAGGACTTCACGGCCAACGTGGCCAATGCCCTGGGCGAGTACCTCTCCGATCCGCCCAAGGTGCTCTTCGACCGGTGGAAGACCGAGCGGCACACCGCGGTCAACTCGCTGTCCTCGGTCCCCGGCGACCAGCTGGTCCCGTGGCTGGTCAATCCGCTGCCGCCGTCGGTGCTGATGATGGCCGGCATGATGGAGGCCTTCGCGCACGGCCAGGACATCGCCGACGCCCTCGGCGTCCAGCCGGTCCGTACCGACCGGATCCGGTTCCTGGTGGCCTTCGCGGTCCGGGTCTGGGATTTCGGGTACCTGGCCCGCAACGAGCCCACGCCGCCGGTGGAGTTCGGCTACGACCTGACCGCACCGTCCGGTGCGCTGTGGCAGTTCGGGCCGGACAGTGCCACGCAGCGGATCAGCGGCCCGGCCGAGGACTTCTGCCTGCTGGTCACCCGGCGCCGGCACCGCGACGACCTCGCGCTCACCGCCGTCGGTGACGACGCCGAGCACTGGCTCGACATCGCCCAGGCCTACCGCGGGCCCGCCGGCGAGGGCCGCCGGCCCGGCCAGTTCGCCCGCTGACCGGCCCGACCCGGCCAATCCCATCCCGACCGGCTCCGGATCCGGTCCAGACAGGAGACGTTATGGAACCGGCTACCTCGGACGAGGAGCAGACCAAGGTGATGACCCTGGAGGCCTTCGCCGACACGATCGTCCCCGGCAACAAGCGCTGGCCGGATGACCGGGCGATCGCGGGGGTGTCGCAGGACGGCGGCTCGGTGGCTGCCGGCGCCCTGGAACTGCTGCACTCCGACGCAGGCGGCCTGTCGCCGTGGCTGGGCGGCCTGGCCGGCATGCTCAACGGCCATGCGCAGAACTACGCCAAGGACAACGACATCACCCTGGATGAGTCGGTGCCGGCGTTCGTCAGCCTCGACTACGACCAGCGGGTCGCCCTGGTACTGCGGCTGACCGCCTGGGAGCACCCGGAGCGGCAGGGCTGGGTGAACCTGGTGATGTTCTCCAACATGGCCTGGGACACCGGCGCGCACATGCACACCGCCGACGCGCTGGCCGCCGGGCATCCCGGGTTGCTCACCCTCGGCTTCGCACCGCCGGACGACGACGGCCTGTGGCGGTTCCCCCGCTACTCCTACGGCCGCAAGCTCGCCGAGATCCACCCCAACACCACCGAGACCGGGAGCCCCGCATGAGCAGCACCGAGAGCACCGACGTCCTGGTCATCGGCAGCGGCTTCGGTGGCTCGATCGCGGCCTACCACCTCGCCGCCGGGGGCGCCCGGGTGGTGGTGCTCGAGCGCGGGCCATGGCTGGAGGCCGAGGACTTCGACCAGGACTTCAAGCTCGGTTCGTCCAGCACCCGGATCTTCGAATTCACCGTCGGCAACGGCATGAGCGTGCTCGGCGGCAACTGCGTCGGCGGCGGCAGCGTGGTGTACTTCGCCACCATGCCGCGGGCGCCGCGCTACATCTTCGAGCGCCAGGGCAGCATCGGCCGCCGGATGTGGCCGTCCGCGATCAGCCGGGACAGCCTGGAGCCGTGGTACGACCGGGTCGCCGAGGCACTGCCGATCAGCAAGCAGAGCTGGGAGACGGTGCCCTACGCCGGCGGGGTGTGGGCAGCCGCCTGCAACAACGCCGGCCACACCTGCAACCCGGTGCCGGCCGCGGTGGACACCGAACTGTGCACCAACTGCAACTGGATGATGTCCGGCTGCAAGTTCGACGCCAAGCGCTCGCTGCTGCTGAACTACCTGCCCGCCGCGATCGCGCACGGCGCCGAGATCCGGCCGCTGCACGAGGTGCAGCAGATCACCCGCAACGACGACGGCGGCTACCGGGTGCACTACAACACCCTGCACGACGTCGACTACCGGGTGCTGACCGGCAGCGGGACGATCGACGCCAAGATGATCATCGCTGGCCGCCGGCACCGCGGCGACCCCGGTCATCCTGCATGCGCTCCGAGCCCGAGCTCGGCACGATGCCGCGACGCGGTCGGCAAGTACTTCTCCGGCAACGGCGAGCGGCTCAACACCGCGGTGCTCGACGAGGACAAGGCTGCGGGACGTGCTGGGCCTGGACCGCGGCGACGGGATCGCCTTCGAGGCCGGCCAGATCGGCAAGGGCCCGGTGGCGGCCTGCTGGGACTGGCTGGACGGCTCGCTGCCGGAGTACGACCGGTTCTCCCTGGAGCAGCTGTACTTCCCGCCGGGCCTGGGCACGATCCTGGCCCAGGTCGCCGACTTCTCCGGCCCGAAACCTGGTTCGGCAAGGAGAAGAAGGAGATGATGCGGCACTGGAAGTCCTGGCTGACCATCTTCACCATGTCCGAGGACGACAACGAGGGCGTCTTCGGGCCGCCGCCGCCGACCGGCAACTCGATGCGGGTGTCCCAGCAGATGTTCGGCCTCGGCCCGCTGAGCTACCAGCCGACCAAGAACACCCTGAACGGCTGGGCCAAGTCCGACGCCGCGGTCAAGAGCATCCTGGAGAAGGACGGCATCGCCAAGGTGATGCCGTGGACCAACGACGTGGTCGGCGCCTACACGGTGCACCCGCTGGCCTCCTGCCGGATCGGTGACGACCCGGACACCTCGGCGCTGGACGACAACCACGAGCTGCGCGGCCATCCGGGCATCTTCGTCACCGACGGCTCCGCGGTGCCCTGCGCGCTCAATGTCAACCCGGCCAACACCATCGCAGCGCTCGCCGAGCGGGCGATGCCGGCGATCGTGCGGGCCGCCCAGCAGCGTGGCATCAACGTCACGTACGGGGCGCCGGCTCCGCACGGCGGCACCAGCGCCCGTGCCGCGGCGAACAAGCTGGTTCCGCAACTGCTTCGCGACTGACCCGATCAGCACCCGCGCAGCCACTCCACTCCGAACATTCCACGAGGAGCGCTGATGGTCACGGCCCTGCTGCAGAAGGCGTTGCGCCGATCCCTGGACCAGGTCCGGCATGTCTCACCGGTTCGGATGGGCCCGGGCGGCACGGCCAGCCGAGTGGGCGGCCCGGACGACACCGTCGCCCGGGTGTACCGGCAGGCCGAGCGGGACTTCGGCATGCTGGCCCCGCCGGTGGCGCTGCACTCACCGGCACCCGGTCCGCTGGCCGCCAGCTGGATGATGCTGCGTGAGTCGCTGCTGGCCGACGGCCGGGTGCCGCGGGCCACCAAGGAAGCCGTCGCCGCGGCGGTTTCGTTAGGCAATTCCTGCCCGTACTGCATCACGGTGCACGCGGCGACGCTGTCCGCCCTGCTCGGCACCCCGACCGGCACCGCGGTCTCGGCCGACGACATCGACGCCATCCCCGACCCTCGGACCCGCGCCATCGCCCGCTGGGCGCGCCGGTCGGGCAGCCGGCCGGACAGCCACACCGGTGAGGTGCCGTTCACCCGTGACCAGGCACCCGAGCTTGCCGGGGTGGCCGTCACCTTCCACTACCTGAACCGGATGGTCGACATCTTCCTGGCCGACTCGCCGCTGCCGCCGAACGTTCCCGGCGCGGCGCGCGGCAGCGCGCTGCGGATGCTCGGCCGGTTCATGGGCTACGCCGCCCGGGCCGACCATCAGCCGGGCGCCTCGCTGGAACTGCTACCGGCCGCTGCGCTGCCGGAGGATCTGGCCTGGGCGGCGGGCAGCCCGCCGGTCGCCGACGCCTTCGCCCGGGCCAGCGCCGCCATCGAGGCAGCTGGCCGGCAGCACGTTCCCGCCTCGGTGCGGGCCGCGCTGCACGCCCGGCTGACCCGCTGGGACGGCGGCCCACCGGGCCTGAGCCGGGCCTGGGTGCAGGACGAGGTGTCCTCGCTGCCGGCCGAGGACCGCGCCGCCGGCCGGCTGGTGCTGCTCACCGCGCTCGCCTCCTACCAGGTCGACCAGCAGGTCATCGACGCCTTCCGCTGGCACCAGCCCACAGACCAGGCGCTGGTTGCGACCACCTCGTGGGCCAGCATGGCGGCGGCCCGCCAGATCGGCTGCTGGTTGCGCCTCGGCTGACCGCGGCGTACCGGCTGAGCGCGGCGTACCGGCTGAGCGCGGCATCCCGGCTGGCCGCGGCGTACCGGCTGACCGCGGCGTACCGGCTGACCGCGGTGTCCCGGCCAGCACTGCCGAATACCTCGTCGCTATGCAGTGAGGCGGCATCTCCGCACGGCCGCTCCCAGCGCGCCGGCAGATTCGCTCCCTCACCGTGAGGTGTGGTGTTTTGCCAATGGATCAGGCTAATTCTGGTAGACGGGCACGTAAAGAGAAGATCATCTGCGCCCGGAACCGCATCCTTGGATGGTCGCTAGGCGGGCCGAGGCACAGCCTTCGAAACCCGGCAAGCAGGCAGGCGATACGGCGCCTGAGGTCTTGTTCCTGTCAGAGCGCAGGGACGGGCACCCCAGGCGTCGTGTCGCGTTGCGCCCCTCCTCCGTCACTTCCCCTCGTTCGACCCTCGGCAGTCGATCTTGGTTACCTGAAGGGTGAATCATGGCAGTATCCCGAGAACGTCTCCGCAAACTCGTCCCCGGCCTGGTAGCCGCGTTAGTCCTGGTATCGCTGTACGTGGTCGCACAGAGCCGGGTGGCAACCTACGGTGCGGACTCGGTGGCAACTCAGTACAAGTTCCAGGAAATGCCCATCGCCATGCCGGCGGGCTACGAGAACCAGAAGATGAACACGATCCGGACGGTCAACCGCGCCTACGCCAAGATCGCGGCCTGGATCTCATCGGTGGGTGCCGGCATCGCGATCAACGACCTGGTCGGTCACGGGCGCTCCGACGGCATGTGCATCGTCGACACCCGGACCAACTCGGTGGTCGTCACCTACACCCCGACAGCGCCGGCCGCCGACCGGTTCGCCCCGTTCGTGTTGGACGCCAAGCCACTTCCGATGGACGCCGCGATGGCTCCTACCACCTGCCACCCCGGTGACTTCAACGGCGACGGCCGGATGGACATCCTGGTCGTCGTTCTGGGGCCGCACGCCGATCCTGTTCCTCGCCAAGGCCGGCGCCACCTCGCTGTCGCCGGATGCCTACTCCCCGCAGGAGCTGCTGCCCTACCAGTCGGTGGACGGCCGCTACCACGGCCCGCGCTGGAACACCGACGCCGACTGGGTCGGTGACATCGACGGTGACGGCCACCCCGACATCATCATCGGCAACTACTTCCCCGAGTCCGACGTGCTCGAACCCGAACGGGCAGAACAACGTCGTCAGATGAACAACTCGCTGTCCACCGCCAAGAACGGTGGCGGCGACCGGGTGCTGCGCTGGTACTCGGCCACCTCCGGCGACAAGCCCACTGCCACCTACATCGAGCAGCAGGCCGCCGTTCCCTACCAGCTGTCCACCGGCTGGACGCTGGCCATCGCCGGGGCGGACCTGACCGGTGACGGCCTGCCCGAGCTCTACATCGCCAACGACTTCGGTCACGACCACCTGCTGTACAACAGGTCGACCCCGGGCAGCATCCGGCTCGAGGAGGCCAGCGGGCAGCGCACCCCGACCACCGCCAAGTCCTTCGTGCTCGGCAAGGGCTCGTTCAAGGGCATGGGCGCGGACTTCGCCGACCTGAACCACACCGGCAAGTTCGACCTGACGGTCAGCAACATCACCACCAAGTGGGGCCTGCAGGAAAGCAACTTCGTCTTCATCAACCAGGCCAAGGACACCGCCGACATGGCCGACCAGCTGAGCCGGGGCATCGCGCCGTTCAAGCAGGAGGCCGTCAAGTACGGCATGGCCTGGACCGGCTGGTGCTGGGACATCAAGATGGGCGACTTCCTCAACAACGGCAACATGTCCGTGCTGCAGGCCGACGGGTTCGTCAAGGGTGACATCGACCGGTGGTCGTGGCTGCAGGAGATGGCCATGACCAACGACGACCTGCTCAGCAACCCGGCCATGTGGCCGAACGTCAAGCCCGGTGACGACATCGGCGGCCGGCAGCAGATGGCCTTCTACGCCAAGAACTCCGACGGCAAGTACGTCAACATCATCCGACCAGATCGGCACCGCGGTGCCCACCCCGACCCGGGCCATCGCGATGGCGGACACCACCGGCACCGGCACCCTCGACTGGGCCATCGCCCGGCAGTGGGGCCCGCCGGCCTTCTACGCCAACCAGTCGCCGAACCGGGGCAACTACCTGGACCTGCACCTGTACCGGCCGGCCACCGACAGCAGCTCGGTCGCGGGCACCGGATTGGCCAACCTCGGGACGCCGGCCTACAACGCCACCGCGACCGTGACCACCCCGAACGGCACGGCGGTATCCCAGCTCGACGGCGGCAGCGGCCACGCCGGCTACCGCAGCTTCGACGTGCACTTCGGACTGGGCTCCTTCTCCGGAGCCGCGACCGTGAACCTGCAGTGGCGTGACACCAGCGGTGCGCTCCACCAGCAGAAGCTCCAGCTGACGCCAGGCGTCCACTCCCTCGTCCTGTCGGACACCGCTCGAGGAGGTTTCAAGCCGATGACCGCCACCGTCCCGAAGCAAGCCCAGACCGGCACGACCACCGCCCCGCCGGCACCCACCGCCGCGGTGGTGGCCAAGACCAAGGCCCCGGCCGACCCCCGGTACCTGGCGCTGCGCAACTTCGCCATCTCGATCAGCGTGCTCAACATCTTCGGCTACTCCTGGCTCGGGTTCGAGCAGCCGTGGCTGTGGCCCTTCCTCGCGGTGTTGGTGGGCTACACCACCGAGATCGTCTTCGAGACGATCAGCGCCTGGGTCTACCGCCGGCAGCCGAAGTACCGGGGCAACGGCGCGCGAGGGGTCTACGAGGCCCTGCTGCCGTCGCACATCACCGCGCTGGCGGTGAACATGCTGCTCTACGCCAACAACCAGTTCTGGCCGGTCGCCTTCGGCGTGGTGGTCGGCGTGGCCGCCAAGCACGTGCTGCAGGCACCGATCAACGGCCGGATGCGGCACTTCATGAACCCGTCCAACTTCGGCATCACCGCGGTACTGCTGTGCTTCAGCCACTGGTGCAGCATCGCCCCGCCCTACCAGTTCTCGGAGAACGCCAACACCTACTTCCGGGTCATGATCCCGCTGATCATCGCCGTGTCCGGCACGGTCATCAACGCGATGCTGACCAAGCGGGTGGCCCTGATCGTCGGCTGGATGGGCGGCTTCTTCCTGCAGGCGATCATCCGGCACTGGATCTGGGACGTGGCCCTGTTCTCGGCACTCGGTGCCATGACCGGAATCGCCTTCGTGCTGTTCACCAACTACATGATCACCGACCCGGGCACCACCCCGTCCAAGGCCCGCAACCAGTTCATGTTCGGCTCCTCGGTGGCCCTGGTCTACGCCGTGCTGATGGAGTTCAACGTCGTCTACACCCTGTTCTTCGCCACCACCGCCGTCTGCGCCCTGCGCGGTCTCGGCTGGTGGGGCGCCCACTTCATCGGCAAGGCCAGGCAACGCCGCGCGCTCGCGGCCGCTGAGCACCCGGTGGCAACCCCCGCGGCGGTGGCAGTATGAGTTTGGAACGCATCTCCGTAGTCGGCATCTCATGCCGCTACCCGGACGCGAACTCCCCCGACGAACTCTGGGAGAACGTGCTTGCCGGCCGCCGGGCCTTCCGCCGGCTGCCGGACGAGCGGATGCGGCTGGAGGACTACTACTCCCCCGACCCTGCCGCGCCGGACCGGTTCTACACCCAGAAGGCCGCCGTCATCGAGGGATTCGAGTTCGACCGGGTCGCCTACCGGGTCGCCGGAGTCACCTACCGCTCCACCGACATGACCCACTGGCTGGCGCTGGACACCGCGGCCCGGGCCCTGGCCGATGCCGGGTTCCCCAAGGGTGAGGGCCTGAACCGGCAGGGCACCGGCGTGGTGATCGGCAACAGCCTGACCGGCGAGTTCAGCCGGGCCAGCATCATGCGGCTGCGCTGGCCCTACGTCCGGCGCACCGTCGGCGCCGCGCTGCGCGAGCAGGGCTGGGACGACACCGCGCTGGGCGAGTTCCTCGACCAGCTCGAAGCCCGCTACAAGAGCCCGTTCGCCCCGATCGACGAGGACACCCTGGCCGGTGGGCTGGCCAACACCATCGCCGGCCGGATCTGCAACCACTTCGACTTCAACGGCGGCGGCTACACCGTCGACGGTGCCTGCTCGTCGTCGCTGCTGTCGGTCACCACCGCCTGCAACGCGCTCGCCGAGGGCCACCTCGACACCGTGATCGCCGGCGGGGTGGACCTGTCGATCGACCCGTTCGAGGTGATCGGCTTCGCCAAGACCGGAGCGCTCGCCAAGGGCGAGATGCGGGTCTATGACCAGCACTCCAACGGCTTCTGGCCCGGCGAGGGCTGCGGCATGCTGGTCCTGATGCGCGAGCGCGACGCGATCGCCCAGGGCCTCAAGCCCTACGCCAACATCGTCGGCTGGGGCTACTCCTCCGACGGCAAGGGCGGCATCACCCGTCCGGAGGCGGCCGGTCACCAGCTGGCCATCGAACGGGCCTACCGCACCGCGGGATTCGGCTTCGACACCGTCAACTACATCGAGGGTCACGGCACCGGCACCGCGGTCGGCGACGCCACCGAGCTGCAGGCGTTCTCCGCGGCCCGGCGGCAGGCCAGCCCCGACGCGCCGGCTGCGGCGATCAGCACCCTGAAGGGCAACATCGGCCACACCAAGGCCGCGGCCGGTGTCGGCGGGCTGCTCAAGGCGATCCTCGCCATCCACCACCAGGTGATCCCGCCGGCTACCGGGCACGTCGACCCGCACTCCGAACTGCTCGGCGAGCGGCCGGCGCTGCGGGTGCCCAGCACGGCCGAGTTGTGGCCGGCGGACGGCCCGATCCGGGCCGGGGTGTCCTCGATGGGCTTCGGCGGGATGAACACCCACGTGGTGCTCGAGCAGCAGGCGGGCTCGCGCCGGACCGAGATCGACCCGGAGGTGGAGCGGCTGGTCCGGTCCCGGCAGGACTGCGAGCTGCTGCTCATCGATGCCACCAGCATCGCCGACCTGCGCGGCCGGATCAGCCAGCTGGCGGCGATGGCGCCGAAGATGTCCTTCGCCGAGCTCGGCGACCTGGCCGGCACGCTGTCGGCGGAACTGGCCGACCGCCCGATCCGGGCGGCGGTGCTGGCGGGCAGCCCGGAGCAGGCCGAGCAGCGACTCGGAAAGTTGCTGATGCTGCTGGACAACGGCGCCCGCTCGGTGCTCGACCTGGACGGCGGGGTGTTCCTCGGCCATGCCGCCGTGACGCCCCGGATCGGACTGCTGTTCCCGGGCCAGGGTGCCGGACGGCGCAGTGACGGCGGCGCGATCCGCCGGCGCTTCGCGATGGTGGACGAGCTCTACCGAGACCACCCGTTGCCGGCCGGCAGCCTGGCCGACACGGCGGCGGCCCAGCCCCGGATCGCCACCTCCTCGGTGGCGGGGCTGCGACTGCTGCGGCTGCTCGGCATCGAGGCGGTGGCCGCGACCGGGCACAGCCTGGGCGAGCTGTCCGCGCTGCACTGGGCCGGCGCCTACGACGAGACGACGCTGCTGTCGATCGCGGGGGTCCGGGGCCGGCTGATGGCCGACAGCGGCACCGTGGACGGAGCCATGGCCAGCATCCTCACCTCACCCGAGGTGGTCGAGCCGCTGCTGGACGGCGAACCGGTGGACATCGCCGGCTACAACGGTCCCAAGCAGACCGTGGTGTCCGGCCCGGCGGACGCGGTGGACCGGGTCTGCGCCCGGGCCGCCGGCCACGGGCTGACCGCCATGCGGTTGCCGGTCTCGCACGCCTTCCACTCCGAGCTGGTGGCTCCGGCCGCCGAGGCGCTGCACGACTACCTGTCCCAGGACCGGTTCTCACCGGTCCGGCGGCGGGTGGTGTCCACCGTCACCGGCGAGCAGTTACCCGCCGACGTCGACCTGGCCGACCTGCTGGCCCGCCAGGTGCGGGAGCCGGTGCGCTTCGCCGAGGCGGTGACCGCGCTGGCCGGGGAGGTCGACCTGCTGCTCGAGGTGGGTCCGGGCACCATCCTGCGCGGGCTGGTGAGCGAGATCGTGCCGTTCGTGCCGACGGTTTCCCTCGAGACCGACAGCAACTCCCTCGCCGGCCTGTTCCGGGCGGTGGCGGCCTGCTACGTGCTCGGAGCCGACATCCGGCCCACCGAGCTGCATCGCGACCGGTTCACCCGCACGCTGGAGATCGGCAAGGAGTTCCGGTTCTTCGCCAGCCCCTGCGAGCAGGCGCCGGTGGACGAGCTGGGCGCGAGCCTGCCGGCCCTTCACCCCACCCCGGTCCCGGCGGCCGGCGAGCCGTCCCGGTCCCCGGGGGCAGCAAGCCCGTCGGTGGCCGAGCCGGCACCGGGTGAGCCGGCACCGGCACCGGCCGGTTCGCCGCAGAGCGCGCTGGACGTGCTGCGCCGGCTGGCCGCCGAGCGGGCCGAGCTGCCACTGGAGGCGGTCAGCGCCACCAGTCACCCGCTGGACGAGCTGCACCTGAGCTCGATCACGGTCGGCCAGATCGTCAACCAGGCCTCGCGGGAGCTCGGCCTGACCGCGCCGATGGCGACCTCCACCTTCGCCACCTCGACGCTGGCCCAACTCGCCCAGTTGCTCGACGAACTGGGAGAGAACGCGCTGGAGTCCGACGAGCCGGCCGGCGCCGCACTGGGCGTCGCGCCGTGGGTGCGCGCCTTCGGGATCGACAAGGTGCCGGCTGCCGCCGGGCCCGCGGCCGGCCCGTCCGGCAGCGGGAACTGGGAGGTGTTCGCCAGCGAGCGGCACCCGCTGGCCCCCGAGCTGCGGCAGGCGCTGCGCCGTGCCGAGCTCGGCAGTGGCGTGGTGCTGTGCCTGCCGCGCGACTGCGACGAGGACCACGTCCCGCTGATGCTGGCCGCGGCCCGCGCGGTGCTGGCGCTGCCGGCACCCGCCCGGTTCGTGGTGGTCGGTGACCGGCGCGGCGCGGCCGGGCTTGCCAAGACCCTCTGCCTGGAAGCGCCGGCGGTTGCCACCACGGTGGTCACCCTGCCGCTTCCGGCGGACCTGGCAGCCGAGCAGGCCTCCGCCGCGGTGCGCAGCATCGTCGCCGACGTCGCGGCCACCGCGGGCTTCTCCGAGGTCAGCTACGACGCCGACGGCTTCCGCCGGGTGCCGGTGCTGCGGCCGGTCCGGCTTGCCGACGGTGGCCAGCCGCCGCTGGGGGCGCAGGACGTGCTGCTGGTCACCGGGGGCGGCAAGGGCATCACGGCCGAGTGCGCGCTGTCGCTGGCTCGGTCCACCGGTGCCGCGATCGGCCTGCTCGGCCGGTCCGCCCCGGAGGCCGACACCGAGCTCGCCGCCAACCTGGAGCGGATGACGGCGGCCGGCGTGCGGCACTGCTACGTCCGGGCCGACGTCACCTCCGTCGAGGAGGTGAAGGCGGCGGTCGAGGAGGTCCGCACCACCCTGGGACCGGTCACCGGCGTGCTGCACGGCGCCGGCCGCAACGAGCCGAACTCGTTGCTCAACCTCGACCAGTCAGCCTTCGAGCGGACGCTGGCGCCCAAGATCGGCGGGCTGGAGGCCGTGCTGGCGGCGACCGATCCGGCGTCGCTGCGGTTGCTGGTCACCTTCGGCAGCATCATCGGCCGGGCCGGCCTGCGCGGCGAGGCGGACTACGCCACCGCCAACGACTGGCTGACCGACCTGACCTACCGGGTGGCCGAGGAGTACCCCGACTGCCGGTGCGTGGCGCTGGAATGGTCGGTGTGGTCCGGCTCGGGCATGGGTGAGCGGCTCGGCGTGCTGGAGTCGCTGATGCGTGAGGGCATCTCGCCGATCCGGACCGAGGAGGGCATCGAGATCCTCAACCGGGTGCTCGCCGATCCGGCCGCGCCGACCGCCATGGTGGTGATGGGACGGGCCGAGGGCCTGCCGACGATCACCCTGGAACAGCAGGAGCTTCCGCTGCTGCGGTTCCTGGACCGGACGCAGGTGCACTACGCCGGCATCGAGCTGGTGGCCGACGCCGACCTGTCGGCAAGCGGCGATCTGTACCTGCCGGACCACCTGCTCGACGGCGACCTGCTGTTCCCGGCAGTGCTGGGCATGGAGGCGATGGCCCAGGCCGCGACCGCCCTGACCGGCAACGTGCGGCCACCGGTGCTCACCGATGTGGAGTTCCTGCGGCCGATCGTGGTACCGGTCGACGGGCAGACCACCATCAGGGTCGCGGCCCTGGTCACCGACAACGGTGACGTCGAGGCGGTCATCCGCAGCAGCGACACCGGCTACCAGGCCGATCATTTCCGGGCGACGCTGCGGTACTCCACCAGCCTGCCCGAGACGGTGGGTCCGGCTGCCCGGCCGGAACTGCTGCCACTGGATCCGGGCCGTGACCTCTACGGCCCGGTGCTCTTCCAGGGCGCCCGGTTCCAGCGGTTGCTGGGCTACCAGCAACTGGCCGCCACCAGCTGCACGGCCAAGATCCGCAACCGGGCCGCAGCCGACTGGTTCGCCGGCTTCCTCGCCCAGGACCTGGTACTGGCAGATCCCGGTACCCGGGACGCCCTCATGCACACCATCCAGTGCTGCGTGCCGGACGCCACCCTGCTGCCGGCCGGCATCGAGCGGCTGTACCTGGCCGACCGGCACGCCGTGGCCGACAGCGAGACGCTCATCCTGCACGCGGTGGAACGCCACCGCGACGGCGACACCTACCTCTACGACCTCGACGTCCGCGACCCGGCGGGCAAGCTGGTCGAGCGGTGGGAGGGGCTGCGGTTGCAGGCGGTCCGCAAGCAGGACGGGTCCGGCCCGTGGCTGGCCAGCCTGCTCGGGCCCTACCTGGAGCGGCGTACCGAGCCGAACCTGGAGGGCATCGCCCTGCGGTGCGCGGTGCTGCCCGACGGCGGGCATCCGGCCTACGGCCAGGCGGCCCGTCGCGAGCAGACCGCCAAGGCGCTGAGCTGGGCGCTGGGCAAGCCGGCGGCGGTTCGTTACCGACCGGACGGCAAGCCCGAACTCGACGGTGGCGTCGAGGTCTCCTCCTCGCACGCGGCCGGACTGACCTTCGCGGTCGCCGGCGGCCCGCAGCCGGTCGGCTGTGACGTGGAGGTGGTTTCCACCAGGTCCGAGCAGGACTGGGCAGACCTGCTCGGCCGGGAGCCGTTCGCCCTGGCGCAGTTGCTGGCCGCCGAGCGCGGCGAGGAGTTGTCGCTGGCCGCCACCCGGGTCTGGGGAGCGGTGGAGTGCCTGCGCAAGGTCGGGCGGGCCCGGATCGAGCCGATCACCGTCGGCGAGCCGGGCACCGAACGCTGGGTCACCCTGCGGTCGGGTTCGGCACGGATTGCCACGTTCTGCACCACAGTGCAGGACGTTGCCGAGCCGGTGGTGTTCACCATGCTGGCCGAGGACGGGAGTTGAGTGTGGAGAAGTACTACGAGTACCGGCACCTGGTCGGCTTCGAAGAGACCAACCTGGTGGGCAACGTCTACTACGTCAACTACCTGAGGTGGCAGGGCCGGTGTCGCGAGATGTTCCTGCGGGATCGGGCACCGGCGGTGCTGGAGGATCTGCGTGAGGATCTCAAGCTCTTCACCCTCAAGGTCGAGTGCGAGTTCATGGTCGAGATCGGCGCCTTCGACGAACTCTCGATCCGGATGCGCCTGGAGGACCTGACCCAGACCCAGATCGGCTTCGCCTTCGACTACGTCCGGTTGCGGCACGGCCTGGAGGAGCTGATCGCCCGGGGGCGGCAACGGATCGCGTGCATGCGCGGCCCGAACACCGACACCAAGCCGACCCGGGTGCCCGAGCCGCTGCGCGCGGCGCTGGCCCAGTTCGAGATGGTGCAGCACTCCGGCGGCCACGCCCGGGTGCTGGCCAACGGCGCGGGCGAGGGGTAGCGCTCGGATTGCCAACCGGTGGCGGGGTGTTCGGGTCGAACGCCCCGCCACCGGCATGTCCGGCCAACCTCGGGCCAACCTCGGGCCAACCTCGGGCCGATCTCTGCCGGCATCGGGGCGGCACCGTTCGGACCCGTGTCGGGGCTGGCTTCGATCGTCTGCACGGCGTACGCTCACTGCCTGCCACCCAGAGCAAACGCTGGCAAACCCCCAACTCCCGGTCCGGATATTCCTGAACATATTGCGCAAGATCGCGCTCTTTCAAAACAAGTAACCTGTAGAGTCCCGGCCTATGGCGAGACGAAGCTATGGACAGATCTGCGGGGTGAGCCGTGCCCTGGAGATCGTCGGTGAGCGCTGGGCACTACTCATCGTCCGCGACCTTCTCGCCGGCCCCAAGCGCTTCACCGACCTCCGCCAGGGCCTGCCGCGCATTCCGACCAACGTGCTGTCGGCACGGCTGAAGGAGTTGGAGCAGGCCAAGGTCCTGCAGCGGCGCATCCTGCCCCGCCCGGCGACCGCGGTGGTGTACGAGCTCACCGACTACGGCCGCGAGCTCGACGACATCCTGATCGCCCTGGGCCGTTGGGGTGTCCAGTCGATGGGGATGCCGGAGCCCGACGACATCTACACCCCCAGCTCGCTGATGATGGCGATGCGGGCCGGCTACCAGACCGCGATGGCCGAGTCCCGCATACCCAAGTCCGCCAACTACGAGCTGCACATCACCGATGTGGTGCTCAGCGTGAGCGTGCGGGACGGCGAACTCGGCGTCAGCGACGGCCCGCAGGCCCACCCCGACCTGGTGATCGAGACCGAGCATGCGCTCGCTCCCCTGCTGATGCGGCGGATCTCCCCGGAGGAGGCGCTGGAGAGCGGCAGCATCCGGGTGATCGACGGCGACCCGGAACTGCTCACCGAGTTCGCCCACAGCTTCCGCTGGTAGTGCCGGGCGGCTGATGGCTGCTCAGCCCGGCGCCGCCCGACCGAGCTGGTGCTCGGGTGCCAGCCAGGCCACGTCGACGACGTGCGGCCGGACGTGCGCCCAGGTCGCGACCTGGCGCCAACCCTGCGCGCGCATGTGGGCGGCGATCGAGTCGAGGGTGGCGCCGCCGCTGTAGCGGGCCCAGGTGCTGCCCTCGATGACGGCCAGCTGCAGCCGGGTCAGGTCGGTGCCGTCCAGCACCTCCAGCTCGGCGCCCTGGGCGTCGACCACCAGCACGTTGCAGCCCGCCTGGACCTCCCGGACCGGAAGCACCGCGATGGTGTCCTGACGGATCACCGCCATCGGCAGCAACGGCATCAGCAGGCTGGACTGCTGGTCGTACTCGGTGACGTGCAGCACCAGCTGCCCGCGTTCCCGGCCCGCGGCCGCCAGCACCACCTCGTGGGCGGGCAGCCCGTGGCGCGGCTCGGGCAGGCCGGCACCGCGGTGGTGCACGTGCAGTTGCTGCGCGAAGTGCTGCAATGTGGTCGATATTGGGTTCCATCATTACCAACCGGCGAAAACCGCACCGGGTCAGCGCCGGCACCTCCTGGCCGACGTGCGCACCGACCTGCACCACCCCGTCGGTGGCCAGTCCCAGCCGGCGGATCAGCTGCGGCAGCTGGTCCTCCCAGCGGGCGGTGACGCAGGCCTCCGGTGCGCCGGTGCCGGTGGACGCGGCGGGGTCGGCGGCGACCACGGCCGGTTGGCAGACCGTGGAGGTGGTAGGGCCGGAAAGGTCTCGCATGGTGCTGGCCCTTCATGTGGTGCGGTGCCCGAGCTGGCAGGCATACCCGTCGGGCCTGGTTCATCCTGCGGCCGGGTGGGGCGGCCGGACATCTCTGCGAGTGCGCAACCCAGCCGCAGTTGTAGTTGTTTATGCCGTTGCGATAGGCACGATCGAAGACAGCAGTGCCGCCTGCGGGCACTCATCATGAAGACGGTGCCCCGCGCGGGCGGCACCGGTGTCCGCATGCCCGGCGAGGAGGGTCGATGCCTGCCATCTCTGCCGAAGGCGTGGCTGCTTACCTGCGCCGGCTGAACATCGACGATCCCGGCCGGCCGTCGGCGGTGGGTCTGTTCGCCCTGCACCGCGCCCATGTCGAGCGGATTCCCTACGAGGTGCTCGACATCCAGCTCGGTCGCTGGACCTCGGTGCAACCGCATCATGCGGTCAACCGGGTACTGGCCGGCCGCGGCGGCTACTGCGTGCAGCTCAACACCGCGTTCTCGGTGCTGCTGGCCGCGCTCGGCTACCGGGTCAGCCGGCACGCGGCGGGGGTGCAGGCCAGCGCCGCCATGCCCGCGGTGAACGCCGACACCGCGCCGCACCTGGCGCTGTCGGTGGAGCTGGACGGGGAGCACTGGCTGGTCGATGTCGGGCTCGGCGACGGCCTGTACGAGCCGCTGCCGGCCAGGCCGGGTGGTTACCAGCAGGGTCCGTTCAGTTACCGGTTGAGCCGCTCGGGCACCGAGCCGGGCGGGCTGCGGCTGGACCTCGACCCGAGGGCGTCGGTGACCGGCCTGGACGTGCGGCCGGCCACCGCCCGGCAACGCGAGTTCGCCCACTGGCATCACTACCTGGTGACGTCAGGAGAATCCCGGTTGGTCCGGGCCCTGACCGTCATGCACCGCAACGCCGACAGCATCGACGCGCTGACCGGTTGCCTGCTGCGCCACGTCGACGGCAGTGGGCGCACGGTGCGCGAACTGGACACCCGGGCCGACTGGCAGGACGCGCTCGGTGACATCTTCGGGCTGCGGCTGACCGACTGCGCACCGGAGCAGCTCGACGCGCTGTGGGCCAGGGTGCGCGCGGCCCACGAGGCGTGGCTGGCGCGCAAGGCGGCCAGCCGGGCGTCCTGACCCGCACCGGCCTGACCCGCACCGGCCTCACGCGCACCGGCCTGGCCCGCCCGGCCTGGCCCGCTCCGGCCTCAGCCCAGCCGGATCGGCAACTCGTCCAGGCCGCGTCCCACCCAGGTGTCGCGCCGCACCGGCGGGCCGGCGAGGGCCAGCTCCGGGAACCGGCGCAACAACCTGGGCAGCGCGATCTGTGCCTCCATCCGGGACAGCGGCGCACCGAGGCAGAAATGGCTGCCGGCGCCGAAGCTCAGCGGCTGGTTGGTGCCGCGGTCGGGATCGAACCGGTCCGGTCGGGCGAACCGGCGCGGATCGCGGTTGGCCGCCCCGAGGATGAGCACCACCTTGGTGCCGGCCGGGATCGGGTGGCCGAGCAGGTCGATCTCGCCGGCAGCCCAGCGGCTGGTGGCCTGCACCGGCGCCTCGAACCGCAGCACCTCCTCGACGTAACCGATCTCGAAGCCCGGCTCGGTGCGCAGCCGCCGGGCGTGCTCGCCGGACTCCAGGGCCAGCAGCAGGCAGTGCCCGAGCAGGAAGCTGGTGGTCTCGAACCCCGCGGTCAGCAGCAGCATCAGGTTCGCGACCAGCTCCTGCTCGGACAGCTGCCCGCCGCCGTGCACCAGGCTGCTGACCAGGTCGTCGACCGGCTCGAGCCGGCGGCGGGAGATCAGGGCCACGAAGTACTCGCCGAGCTCGGTCATCGCGAGGTCGGCGACCGCCAGCTCGGCCCGATTGGTGATTCCCTCCAGGGCGATCGTCACGTCAGCGGCGATCCGGCGGAACCAGGCCTGGTCGCGCGCGGGCACGCCGAGCAGCGCACTGATCACCGCGATCGGCAGCCGCGAGGCGAACTCGGCGACGAACTCCACCGGTGCGCCACCGCCACCGGCCGCCGCCAACCGGTCCAGCAACTGCTCCGTGAGCTGCTCGACGGCCGTGCGCATCCCGCCGATCCGGCGCGGGGTGAAGCCGCCGCTGACCGTGCCACGCATCCGGGCATGGTCGGGCGGGTTGCGGTAGAGCATCGAGTCGATGTAGCCGCGCAGCGCCGGATGCTCACGCCAGTCGGGATAGATGGCGTCGTAGCTCGGCCCGTCCTGCACCCGCAGTTGGCTGTTGCGCAGCGCGGCATCGCATTCGGCGTAGCCGACGACGACCGTCAAGCCCGGGCGCACGGCCACCACCGGGCCGTGGGCGCGCAGCAGCTCGTAACGCGGATAGGGATGGGTGCGGCCCGGCGAGCCGACCAGTTCGCGAATGACGTCCAGCGGCGAGCGGGCCGTCCCGTCCGGCTGGTTCGCACCGGTCACCTCGGGATCCTCCTGCCGCGATCGCATCGCCCGGCTCGCCCGGGACCGGTGCGGCACATGTGGCCTGCGACGATGGTGCGCCGGGGCGGGGCGACGGCGCCTCTTCGTCGGTGCGCCGCTGGCTCAGCCGGTCGCCAGCACCTGCTCCACGGCGGCGGCGAACTCGGCGGGCTTGGTGGCGTATCCCATGTGGTCGCCGGGGAATTCCACCACGCCGAGGCCGAGCCGGTTGGCCACCTCGAGCGCGGCCTGGTAGGCCGCCTGGCCCACGGAGGCCTGGCCCACGCCGATCACGATGCGGCCGGCAGCCCTGCCGAGTGCCTCGATGTCGGGTTGGTACCGGGCCGCCTGGTGGATGTGATGGGCGAAGAACTGCTCCATGTTGGCCTGTGCCCGGCGCAGCAGGGCGCGGGTCCGCGGCGACATCTGCTCGATCGCGTCCTCGGCCGGTGGCAGGGACGGCTGCCCGATCCGGGAGGTGCCCGGGCCCGGCACCGCCTCGATGCCGTCGAGGAACCGGCCCATCGCCACCCCGGCGCCGTGCTGCCGGTACAGCTCGGCCAGCTCGTCGAGGAAGTCCAGCCACTGCTGGGGATGGGGCAACAGCGCCGTCGCCGCCGGCTCGTGCGCGATCAGCGTCCGGATCAGCTCGGGGTGCCGCGCGGTGAGCTCCAACGCCACCAGGCCGCCGCCGCTGGTACCGAAGACGTGAACGGGCTCGGAACCCAGCGCGGTGAGGATCCGACGGGCGTCGTCGGCCAGCAGCTCGATCGGGGTGTCCTCGGCCGGCCCGTCCAGCACGCTGCGGGACAGGCCTCGCATGTCGTAGGTGACCACCTGGTACGCGGAGGAGAGCCGGGCGGCCAGCGGTGCCAGGGTGCTCGCGTCACCGGCCGCGCCGGCGATCAGCAGCAGCACCGGCCCGGAGCCGGTGACCTCGCAGTGCAGCCGGGCGCCCGGCACCGGCACCGACATCACCCGGGTCGCACCCATCCGCTCCGCCTCTCCCGCGCTGCCGGTCACCGGCCAGCGACATTCTGCCGGAGTTCCGGCAGCCAGGCAGGCAGGGTCACGGCCTGCCGACACCAGGCAGGCAGGGTCATGGCCGGAACAGCGCCGCGTCCATGGTGCGCAACCGGTCGGCGACGGTGACCGGAAAGCCCATCCGGTCCAGCACCTCGCGCCTCAGGTCGACGCCGGGAGCGATCTCGACGAGCACGATGCCGTCGGCTGTGATGTCGAACACCGCGCGTTCGGTGATGATCCGGGCCTGCTGGCCGCGCCGGACACCGGCACCGGCCCGGTAGGTCACCGCGTCCACCTCGGCGACGAACTTGGCGATCTGGCCCTCCTGCCGCACGCTCAACCGTCCGGCGGTGCTGCACACCTGCAGGCCCTGGGTACTGAAGGTGCCGGCGAAGACCACCCGGCGCACGCTCTCGGCGATGTCGGTGAACCCGCCGCCACCCGGCACCGTGGCACCGAACCGGCTGACGTTGACGTTGCCGGCGCCGTCGATCTGGGCGAAGGCGAGCACCGCGAAGTCACAGCCGCCGCCGTGGATGAAGTCGAACTGGGACGCGCCGTCCAGCAGGGCGTCGGGCGAGTAGTTGGCCGCGAACTGCCAGCCGTTCATCACCACCCCACCGAACGGGCCGTGCTCGGTGGTGAAGACGTAGTCGTTCAGCCGGCCGTCGGCCAGGCCGCCGTCCTCGGCCATCGCCAGGATCGCGTCGGAGGACCCGCCGAAGCCCAGGATGGTGGTCTCCCCGGCCCGCAGCTCGGCGGCCACCCGGCGGGCGATCACCTTGTCCGCCCCGGCGGGCAACCGGGGCAACCGCTGCACGGCGTCGGGCACCGGTGCCAGATATCCCGGGTCGGACTGCACGTCGGTGCCGACCGGCTGGCCGGGGACCACCACCACGCGGTCGACGAGCACGCCCGGTATCCGGACCTGGTGGGCGGCCCGGCTGCCGCGTGGCACCACCCTGCCGACCTGGGCGATCACCGTTCCGCCGCTGGCCTTGACCGCCAACGCCAGGGCCAGGTTCACCGAGGTGAGCGGCAGGTCCTCGAAGGACAGGTTGCCGTCCTCGTCGGCCGAACTGGCCCGCAGGATCCCGACGTCGAGCGGCCAGCTGGGATAGAACAGGTAGTCCTCGCCGCGGAAGTGCACCAGCTCGACCAGCCCGTCCTCGGCCAGGTCGGTGAACCGGCCGCCGCCGTGCCGCGGGTCTATGTAGGTGCCCAGCCCGATCCGGGTCAGGTAACCCGGACTGCCCCGTGCCACCTCCCGCAGCCAGTGCACGCAGGCGCCGATCGGCCAGCTGTGCGCGGCTACCTGGTTGCGCTGGATCATCCCGGTCAGCGCCGGCCTGGCCCCGGTCACCGGATGGCGCGGATTGATGTAGGAACCGGAGACGATCCGGCGCATCAGGCCCGGCCGGGCGAGCCGGTCCATGCCGGCGATTCCCATCGCATCCCCGGTGGCGCACGGAAAGAAGAAGTCCAGCTCGCGCGGCGAACCGGTCCGCTCGAAGCGCTCGGCGAGCGCTTGCAGCACCGCGTCCGGCGTGATCCAGCCGAGCACCCCGGTACAGGCCAGTGACTGGTGGTCGCCGATCAGCGCCACGGCGCTCGCCAGGTCGCACACCTTGCTCGCGGGCCGGCCCGGACCGCGCATCAGCCCGGGTCACCGGTGGGCCGGGCGAACCGGTCGAAGCTCAGCTGGGCGGCGGCGGAGGAACAGTCCAGCCCGAACATCCACGAGGTCCGGGCATCCAGGCCCTCGGCCGATCCGGCACCGGCATCGGCGAACGCCCGCTTGGTCGAGGCGACCGCGTGCGGTGGCAGGGTGGCCAGCCTGGCCGCGATGCCCAGCGCGTGGTCCAGGGCGCCGCCGGGCTCGCTGACCTCGTCCACCACGCCGAGCCGGTGCGCCTGCTGCCCGGACAACGCCTGCTCACCCCAGGCCAACCGCCGGGCGGTGACCGGTCCCACCCGGGCCAGCAGGCTCTGCAGTCCCCACGGCGGCACCCAGCCCAGACCCACCTCGGGCAGCTGCCAGCGGGCCTGCTCGGCACTGACCACGATGTCGCAACTGGTCGCCAGCAGGAAGCCGCCGCCCAGGGCGAAGCCCTCCACCGCCGCCACCACCGGGATGCTGAGCTGCTGCAGGGTCCGGGCCAGGTATCCGGCGCGGGCCTCGTGGCGGATCCGCTCGGCAACCGGCAACCCGGCGAGCTCGGTCAGGTCCGATCCGGCGCAGAAGCCCGGCGGCGAGCCGGTCAGGACCACGGCCCGGACGTCGGGGTCGTCGTCGAGTTCGGTGAGGACGGTGGCGAGCCGGTCCACCGACGTGGCGTCGAGGGCATTGCGTACGGCGGGCCGGTTCAGCCGCAGCACCACGGTGCCCGGACGGTCAGCGACCCGCAGCACAGCCGGCTCGGCCTTGTCGAGCATGTCGGTAGTTCCTTCCGCGGTCCGGGTGCCGGGCCGGGTTGGTGGCACGGTCGCGCCGCAGGCAGAGTGCTCGCATTCCGTTCGACCGGCACGCACCTGCCGGGCCGGCAGAAGCATCGTCCCGGCGGGTCCGGCTACCCGGCATCTTCGCCAGTGCCGTGCGCGACCCGGGCATCGGGTCGATCCACCAGGCTGCCCGGGTGTTGGTCCGGGCCACGCCGGCACCGGCAGCGCCGGAGCGACCACGACTGCCGCGGTGTTCGCCCGGGAGTTCCGTTGCATTGTTTTCGGCTGGATGCCGGAGGTCATTCGGCGTCACCATTCGTGCGACCGATTTTGTCGCCCTGTGCCGAGCCCATCGGCTGTTCAGCAGTTTCGGCCGGCTGTGCGCATAGCCCGCAGCCCGCAGTTGCAACGGGCGCAGCTACCCCCTTCGAGCCCGGGAGCAGGTTGGTAACGCATTACCCGGCAATTTCGGCCTTCACGAATGCGGTAATTCAATGGCTGCAGCTGGATGAGGCTGAATCATAATGCTTGAGCGAACCCTCCGCCGATTTGGTGTGCCGGCATTCGCGAGTACTGGTGTTCAAAAGGCGACCCATTTAGGCAGACACTCGACAGCAGTTCGCAGCAAATATCTGGAGAGGCGCCGACTCCAATACCAAAGCGTAGGTACAAGCATTAACAGATAACTCGAAGCTAAAGTCGAGGCAGCCCCTGATTCGGAATTGAATGTGACGCTCATACCGCTCGCTGCCAGGTTACATTCGATCCCGAGCCGAGCCACTTTGCCTGTGCCGTGATCAGCGTCTCAAGCCCACCTCGCCCTAGGTATTCAGCTTCACCGGCGACCGGCGTTCCGGTTGGGAACCGGGCTTCGCCAGCTGGCCCGCAGCCTTGTCCAACGGACGGCGAACCGGCCTTGATGCCAACCCCGCACACCTGCCCGAGCTGATCGCTCCAACCGTCGCCCGATCGCAACGATGAGCGATAAAACCCCTGTATAACAAGGTAAATTTGGTTGTTGGTGGCCGATCCACTTGCCGTCGGCAAGCGCGGTTCCGTTAGGCATCGCGCGGTCTTGGTGGGCAATCTCGCAATGGTCGGCGGCAGGCTACGGAGCGGTTCACCACTTGTCCAGGACGGGCTGGATCCAGCACCGAGGGGCCCTCCGTCGCCCACGTACGCGCAGGCCAGGCAGTACCGAGCTTCCAGTCACCTGGCACCCCGACAGGGCATCAAATGAGACCCTGTGCAGACACCAGTGATTGCCTCTCCGCGCGTGCTCAACCCATCCCAAAACTTCCCTTTCCGCGCCGGAGCAGGCAGACTAAAGAGCGCCCGCTGCAACTGCTCGACTGCGGGGGGTAACAGAACCAGTCAGTATGTCTCTTTTACACAGACGGTGCTATGGTCGGCCTCAACCAGGCTCGGTCAATGCAGCAGGTACTCACATCGGTAACAGGGTGGGCACAATTATGTCATTGTCCAGGACAATCAGCGGATTGGCTGATTCGGTGAATCTTCAACTTGCTGTCCTGACAACCCGACGACCCTTCCGATGGCGATTCTCCGCACCGGCCACCCGGCTCGTGTCATTTAGACAATGACAGCTGGGTAATTGCACAGACCTTAATCACGCGTTTAACTCATCTTTACCTTAATTTGTCCATGGGCATTGGCATGCCATGCCCCACTTGAGCTTGCTCGAAACAGATCCAAGGAGGAACTGTGCAAACTGCCGTCGAACGCGTGATCACAAATATGTGGGACCGATACGACGAACCGTTGTCGCTGGAGGAAATGGCGGATATGGCGGTGTTCAGCCGCTTCTACTTCTCCCGCTTCTTCCGCAGCATCACCGGCACCTCGCCCGGCCGGTTCCTGACCGCCATCCGGCTGTACAAGGCGAAGAACTTGCTGCTCGAGACCAGCATGAGCGTTACCGACATCTCCTACCAGGTCGGATACAACAGCCCTGGCACGTTTTCCAGCCGGTTCACCCGGAGCGTCGGGATTTCGCCCGCTCGCTATCGCTTCCTGTCCGAAGCCGGTATTCCGGCTCCTGACTATCCGGTGCCGGCCGGACATCCGCTGGGTGCGATGCACGGTTCGGTCACCATGCCCGAGCTCGACCAACCCGTCCGGATTTACGTGTCGCTGTTCGACAGCACCATTCCGCAGGGCACTCCGGTGGTCTGCGCAATCCTTGACGAGGCCGGCAATTACGAACTGCCGGCCGTCCCGGAAGGCCAGTGGTACCTGTACGCCACCGCGGTGGCGGTGCAGAACCTGGACCCCCGGCCCTGGGTGCGCAAGCCGCTGCTGGTGGCCGCCAGCCGCCCGGTCAAGGTGGTGGCCGGCCGTACTGCGACCGCGCACGTCGAGCTTCGGCCGCCCCGGCTGACCGACCTGCCGATCCTGCTGGCACTGCCCGAACTGGACAGCCGGGAACCGGCTGTCGCCGCGACTGCGCGGGACCGGGACAAGTGGCAGCAGCCGCGCACGGTCGGCGCCGCCGGCGCCGAGCGCAGCTGGGCCGGCGACGCTCGCCTGGTGGTGACCTGACCCAGGCGAGCCAGCTGGCCCGGTCCGGACTACCCGGGCGGATGCACAGGGATGATGCATCCGCCCGGGTACCGGCATGCCGGGTCGCTAGAGCGGATCGAGGGCTGACCGCCCTGGGCTGCCCGTGCCTGGGCAGGCAAGGACGGCCCTACGAAGCGGGAACAACACCAGGGCAAGGCAGAGACGCCGTACGGCATCGGCCCGGCGCCGCGGCAGGTCCGCGGCACCGGGCCGATCGTTCGTCCGCAGCGCAGGGCCGCCACGCCCGGTAGCCGGTATCAGTCCAGCGTCGAGACCAGCATCGGCAGCCCACCGCGCACCCGCAGCGAGAGCATCGGCTCGGGAACCACCCGGTACCCCGGCTGGATGGTGAGCCGCAGCGTGCGCACCACGGACGCGATGGCGAACACCGCCTCCATCATGCCGAGGTGGTTGCCGACGCAGAACCGCGGACCGGCCCCGAACGGGATGTAGGCGTAGTTGGGGCGGTTGGACGTCCGGGCCGGGTTGAAGCGTTCCGGATCGAAGCGCTCCGGGTCGGTCCACAGTCGCGGATGCCGGTGCATGGTGTACGGAACGATGACCACGTCGGCGCCGGCCGGCACGTGATAGCCGCCGATCTCGTCGTCGGCCTGGGCCAGCCGGGGCAGGATCCAGACCGGCGGGTAGAGCCGCATCACCTCCTCGACCACCATCGAGTGGTAGGTCAGCCGGTGCAGGTCCTCGAACTCCGGCGGCCGGTCGCCCAGCACCTCGACGGCCTCGTCGTGCAGCCGTTGCCAGACGTTCGGATGCTTGTCGAGCAGGAAGAACGTCCAGCTCAGGGTGCTCGCGGTGGTCTCGTGCCCGGCCAGCAACAGGGTGACCAGCTCGTCGCGCATCCGCTGCCTGCCGACCGCGGGGTCGGTTTCCTGGGCGGTCGAGTCGATCAACCGTGACATCACGTCGTCGCCGCCGCTGCCCCGCGCCAACCGGTCCGCGACCAGCCTGTCGACGACGCCTTCGAGGTTCTCCCGCGCCTTGCGGAACCGCAACTGCTTGGGCAGCGGCACCCACATGGGAACCATGCCCAGCGTCACCATCTCGAACATCGCCTGGTCCTGCACAGCCTCGAACGAGTGCCCGACGCCGGCGTAGGCGGACAGGTCGGCGTCCAGCAACGCCTGGCCCAGCACCCCGAGGGTGAGCCCGGTCATCTCCTGGGTGATGTCGACCGGGCCGGCACCGGCGTGGCGTTTCAGCCGCTCCACCAGCTGGCCGGTCTCGGCCGCGATCACCCCGGCCTGCTGGGCGATCCGCTTGGCCTGGAACACCGGCTGGATCATCTTGCGCTGCTTGCGCCACAACGGCCCGTCACTGGTCAGCAGGCCGTCACCGATCGCCCGCTTGGCCTGCACCAGGCCGATTCCCTTGTGATAGTTGCCGGCGTTGTCGGCCAGCACGTGCTTGGCGTACTCGGGGCTGTTGAAGAAGTACAGCACCTTGGGGCCGATCGCCATCCGGACGGCATCGCCGTACTCGGCAGCGGCCTGGCTCATCAGGGCCAGCCGGTTGGCGGTCAGCTTGCTCAGCAGGCCGAAGGTCGCGGTGCGCGGCGGCCCGGGCGGCGTGCGGCGGGGTGGGGGCGACAGGATGACCGGTGTTGCCATCCGCTCACACCCGTCCGAGGTCGACGAAGGCGGCGGCGATCCGCTGCCGCCACAGCTCGTAGGCGGGCAGGTCCTCGGTGTCGACAGGCTCGGGACGGCGGTCGGTGCTGACCTGCGAGGCCTGTTCTGGGTCCAGGCCGCAGAACACTCCGGTGGCCACCGCGGTGTGCGGAACCAACAGGCCGGCCTCGATCCGAGCCGTGGAGGCGAACGCCGAACCCTGGGCGACCTGCGGGCGGTACTTGCCGGCCCGCTCGAAGAAGTTCTCCAGCTCCTGGGCGTCGGCACCGCCGGCGTAGGTGGCCGCCAGGCCCGCGCCGCTCCACAGGTCCGGCTGCCGGGACTCCGGAAACTTCTCGATCATGGTGGCCACCAGGTCGGCCTCGGTGCCGCCGACGAACCACATCGCCCGGCCGATCCCCTGGTCGATGGCGTGGTTGGCGTACCACTGCGGGCCTTCTGCCGGCCACGGGAACTCGGGCTCCTGGTACTGCCGGGTGACGTACTTCTCGGTCGCGAAGTAGGCCTGGTGAAAGCCGAAACCGTCCAGCACCAGCCAGCGCATCAGCGGATCGGCAACGCTGAACTTCGACCACCGGAACCGGGGCAGCCGGGCCATCGCCCAGCCCACGCCGATGTAGGCCATGTAGGCGTGCTGGTGGCCCCGGCCGGCCAGGAACTTCGACACGTGCCGGGTGGAACCGACCGGCATTCCGTCCAGGATCGCGTAGCCCATGGCAGCGCCTTCGTAGGCGAAACCCCGGAATCGCTCGGGAACCTGCTCGAGCCGCTGCTCGCACTCGGCGACGGTGCGGGCCTCCACGGCGTGGCCGTACCCGGTCAGGAACGTCGCCCCGACCGTCTCCAGCAGCTGTTGGGATGCGGCGTCCTTGACGTTGAAGCCCCGGACGTCCAGCTTGGTGGCCGACATGTTCGGGGTGAGGATGCGGCGCCGCAGCGCTCGGTAGCCGGACAATGTGTTTCTCCCTCGACGGGTTGTGAAGCGACCCAGAGATCGTGATGATCGAATGCTGCCTGCGCCGCAAATGCCGCGCTTACTCCGGCGTGCCTAGTCGTTTTGCCAGGCAGCACAAGCCTGTTCCTCGCCAGGCAGGAAGCTTGTTCGCCTTCGGGCAGCGCACGACCCGGGGTGCGGACGGTAGCGGTGGCGCGGTCAGGAAGCCGCGAAGTGCGCCCGGATGCGCTGCCGCCAGATCTCGTACTGCGGCAACGGCCCGCTGCCGCGCGAGTCGACCTCGGTGCGGTCGGCCAGTGCGTTGGCACCCTCGACGGGCAGGCCGGTCAACCGCTCGCTGGCCAGCGCGGTGTGCTCGGGGACGTAGCCGGCATAGGTCCGGCCCTTGACCGCGAACACCGATCCGAGCGCGAGTTCGGCCCAGTGCCCGCCGGCCTCGGTGCGCAACCGGGTCAGGCCTTCGGACGAGCAACCGCCGGCGAAGGTCGACGCCAGGCCCACGCCGCTCCACAGGTCGGCCTGCCGGCTGGTTGCGAAGCGGCGCACCGCCGCGGCGACCTTGCGCGGGTCGGCGCCGTGGATGAACCACAGTGCGCGCCCGATGCCCTGGTCCACCGCACGCGGGAAGTACTCCGAACAGCCCTGCCACGGATAGGGATCCAGGATCTCCTGCCGGTCGACGTAGCGCTCGGTGTCGAAGTAGGCCCGGTCGAAGCCGTAGCCGTCCACCGCCAGCCAGCTCATCGTCGGGTGGTAGCGGGAGCGCAGGTCGGGAAGCACTTTCTTCCACAGCGGCCGGGGCAGCCTCGCCATCGCGAAGCCGATGCCGATGTAGGCGAGCAGGATGTGCTTCTCACCGGCGCCGTCGAGCAGTTCCCGGGTGCGGTGACCCCGGATGGTGTCCAGGATGGTGTAGGCCATCGTGGCGCCCTCGTAGGCGAACCCGCGCTGTTCCTCATCGACCAGCCGCAGCCTGCGGTTGACGTCGGTCAGGTTGGGAGCGGCGATTGCCCATTCGAAGCCGCACACCACGGCCTGCGGCACCGCTTCGAGCCGGTCGGTGGCCGCCGTCGGCGTGATGGCGAACCCGCGCCCGGCGAAGCTCACCTTCTCCAGCGACGGGGCCAGCGCCAAGCCTCGGAGTGAGCCGAGAAAGGTAGGCAATGTCTCTCCTCATGTCGTAACGGGCCGATCGTGTTCCCCGTTACCCCGGCGTCTGACACCCTGCCCACCAGCGCCTGCCCTACCTGTGCGGGTAGGCAGTCGCACGGCGCGCCCGAACTCCAAGCCGGCCGACCCCGGGTGCGGAGGGTCGATCCGCATTCGCCGAAATTCTGGCCGGTTGCCGGCGAGTAGCGCCTCTCGGCCAGTGCCGAGCTCACCAGGTCCTACCTGCTGCCTTCGTTATGCCCCGGAACCTCCTTGTTTACACCGGACGATCGAACGTAGCCCCAGGGCACCTGCGAAGTATCCGAGGATGCCGAGCGGGTGGGACTCTCAGCAAGGATCAATAGATACAACAAGTATCTAGTCCGTTCGTCGATCCCGGCCGAGCCGGGGCAGAGAAAGGCAACCCCCACCATGGTCAACACCGACACGAGCAGGCCGGTACGCGCGCCTGCCGTCCACCACCCGGCCCTGCGCGGGCGCACGCTGCTGATCGGCTTCCTGGCCGGGCTGGTGCTGGCGGTGCTGTGGTCGGCCAAGCTGGTCGACACCGGCATCGGCCAGAACATCGCCAAGACCGCCCTCGGCCACGACGCGCGCACCACCCCGATCGGCGGGCTGCTGTCCGGGGCGGTGTTCGCGTTCGTCACCGGTGTCGCCGGCTCTTTCACCGCCTGCAACATCGCGGTGTTCGGCGCGGTCGGCCCGATGGTCGAACAGCAGGACGGCCGGCGGCCGAGCCTGCGCACCGTGCTGCGCCCGCTGGGTTGGCTGGTGGCCGGCATGCTGCCGGTGTCGGCCGCCTACGGTGCCATCGGCGCGTGGCTCGGTACCCGCATCCCGCAACTGTCCACCGACACGGTCGGCAGCATGCCGGTCCGGCTGGTGCAGTCCTCGGTGGTGTTCGGCCTGATCGGGTTGGCCCTGATCTACCTGGGCCTGGCCGAACTGCGGCTGGTGCCGGACCCGCTCGCGCGCATCTCCCGGCGCCGTCCCAACGCCCGGCTGGTTGTCCTCGGCGCGCTGGTCGGCGGCTTCCTGATCGGACGGCCGTTCCCGCTGTTCCACAAGCTGTTCCTCTACGCCGCCGAGCACAACAACCCGGTCTACGGCGCGGCCATCTTCGTGCTGCAGTCGCTGGGCAACATGCTCATCATGGCGGCGTTGTTCGGCCTGCTGATGGCGATCGGCCGGGGCTGGCTGGTGCGCTGGATGAGCGCCCGGCCCGGTCGGGTGGCGCGAGTGACGGCAGCCATGCTGCTGACCGTGGGCGTCTTCACCGTCGTCTACTGGACGATCCGGGTGCCGTCGCTGTTCGGCTACGGCTGGTTCCCGACCATGCCCTACAACAACTGAGCCTGCTGGCCCCGCCGCAGGCCTGCCCCGATCGGGGTATGTCCGATCGGCCGATCCGGCAGTAGGCTTGCCGCCACTCGCGGGGAACCGGCCGGCTGGGAGGACTGAGGATGGACAGTGCCGCCTTACTGAGCCTGCGCTTCAATCCTGAGGCAGACCTGCTCGCGGCCGCCCGGGACTGCGAGGCAGAGGTCTTCCTGCGGGCCTACGGCAACACCCGCCAGCAGTTGGCCGAGGAGTACGGGCCGTACGAGGCCGCCTCGGTGTTCATCGCGTTGGCCGACGACAGCGGCGACGTGCTGGGCGCCTGCCGGCTGATCCGGCCCACCGCGCTCGGGCTCAAGACGCTGCACGACGCGGCCCGGCCGCCCTGGTCCCTGGACGTGGCCAGGGCGGCCCGGGCGGCCCGGTTGGACCCGAGCCAGACCTGGGACGTGGCGACCCTGGGCTGCCGGCGTGGTCTCTCCGGTGCCGGCAAGCTGGCCTCGGCGGCGCTGTTCCACGGCCTGGTACTGGCCGTCCGGGCCAACGAGGTCCGCTCCGCCGTGATGATCATCGACGAGCGGGTGCGTTTCCTGCTGGCGGCGGCGGGCATGACCGGCCGGCCGCTGCCCGGAGCCCAGCCCGCCCGTTACCTGGGTTCACGGGCCAGCACGCCGGTGTACCGGCACTGTGACGAGGCCTTCGACCAGCAGCGCGTCACCAGCCCCGAGGCGCACCGGCTGTTCACCTACGGCATCGGGCTGGACGGTATCCGGGTGCCGCCACTGGCCGAATTCCGTTACGTCGAGCGGGTTCCCGAACCCGCACAACCGATCGGTACCGCGGCGGTGGCCGGTGCGCCGGCCTGACCGGAACAGCTACTTGTCGCGGCGTTGACCGTCGGCCGGCAGCGGGGCGAACCCGCCGTCGGAGACCGTGGTCCGGTTGCGGATCCAGGTCTCCACCTCGGCGGCCGGCATCGGTTTGGCCACGTGGTAGCCCTGCAGCACGTCGACCCCCATCGCGATCAGGTCGGCAGCCGTCGCGGCGTTCTCCACCCCTTCGGCCACCGTGCGCAGCCCGAGCGCCTGGGCCATCTGGAAGGTCGAGGCGACGATCATCCGGCTGCGGGTGTCGGTGTTCATGGCGGCGATGAAGGACCGGTCCATCTTGAGTTCCTGCACCGGCAGGTCACGTAGGTAGGACAGCGAGGAGAAACCGGTGCCGTAGTCGTCGATGGCGATCTGCACCCGGTGTGCGCGGATGTCGCGCAGGATCGTGCGGGCCCGCGCGGGCTCGGCGATGAAGCTGTCCTCGGTGACCTCGATGACCACGCTCTCGCTCGGCAGCCTGGCCTGGTTGATCGCGTCGTAGAGCCGGGGCAGGAAGACCCCGGAGAGCAGTTCCGGCGGCGCGCAGTTCAGCGACAGCCGCAGGTCCAGGCCGTTGGCCCGCCACCGGCGCAGGTCCTCCACCACCATCCGGCCGACCGCCAGCGACAGCTGCAGCATCAGGCCCTCGCGCCGGGCCGCGGCCAGGAAGGCGATCGGGTGCAGCAGGCCACGCTGCGGGTGCTGCCAGCGCACCAATGCCTCCAGGCCGCACACCTGCTGGGTCGCGGCGTCGATCTGGGGCTGGTAGTGCAGCACCAGTTGGCCCTCGGGGATGGCCTTGCGCAACTCCTCGGCCAGCTGCAGCTTGTTGCGGGAGAAGTCGTCGCAGAGCACGTCGTAGAGCACCGCGCCGGCCCGGGTGGACTTGGCCTGGTACATCGCCACGTCGGCCCGCCGGAGCAGCTCCACGCTCTGGGTGTCCTCCGGCGAGCGGATCGTGATCCCGATCGAGGCGTTGGTGCTGAGCTCGATGCCCTCCACCAGGGTCGGCTCCAGCAGCACCTCGAGGATCCGCTGGGCGGTCTCCAGCAGCACCAGGGCGTCGTCGCTGGACATCACGATCGCGTACTCGTCGCCGCCCAGCCGGCCGATCATCACCGACGCCGGCAAGGCCGCGCGCATCCGGTGCGCGGCCAGTTGCAGCACCTGGTCGCCGGCTGCGTGCCCGAGGGTGTCGTTGACGTCCTTGAAGCCGTCCAGGTCGAGCAACATCAGCGCCAGCGGCCGATCCGAGGCGAGCTCGGCGTCCAGCTTGGCGATCACCGAGCGGCGGTTGGGCAACAGGGTCAGGTCGTCGGTGCGCGACAGCGCGAACGCCTCGGCCGCGCCCTTGGCCTCGCGCAGCGCCAGCACCAGCCGGCCGCCGGCGGCGAGCAGGGTGATAACCGCCGGCCAGGTGAGGTACGGACCCAGCCCGGCATGTGGGCGCACCGCCAGCACCGCGATCGCGATGCAGGCCGGCGTGACCATCAGCAGCGGCCCGGGCCGGCGGGGCAGCGCCTTGAGCACCTCGGCACCCGGCCGGCAGGCCGCCTCGACGATCAGGGCGAAGCCGGCCGCCCACAGCAACCCGTCCACCAGGTTGAAGCCGTAGGTGCCCTGGGAGAGGTGGGCGACGAAGTTGAGGTCGGCGACCGCGAACAGCGCCAGGCCGAAGCACAGCACCGCCGATCGCTCCAGGCTGCGGCGCACCCGCAGCACCACCTGGCCGACCACCAGCAGCATCAGCGCGACGTCGATCATCGGGTAGAGCAGCGCCAGCAGCAGCGGCACGCCGTGGCCGCCGGCCGCGCCGCCGACCCGCAGCAGCAGCGGGCTGCCGGCCAGGCACGCGGTACCGCCGCAGACCACCACCGCTTCCAGCCAGCCGTCCACCGCGGCGTTCAACCGGTGCGCGGTGTCGATGATCAGGTAACCGGCGATGCCCAGGTAGGAGGCCAGGAACAGCCATTCGCCGGGTGCCGGGAAATGGGTCAGGTCGGGTTCGGGTGAGCTCGCGTTGAGCACCGCGGACCCGGCGGCCCACAGGGTGATGGCGGCGAACAGCACCCACAGCGCGCTGCGGCGGCGCAGCCGGGCCGCCGCCGCGATGGCGATCCGCGCCAGGATCAGCACGAAGAAGACCGCCAGGGTCAGCACGTGGGCGGTGCGCACCGCGTCGATCGGGCCGCCGGCACCGATCAGGTTGAGGATGTAGCCGACCGAGATGACGACCCAGATGGCGATGCCGAGCTGCCGGACGGCACGCTCGGGCAGCGCGCCGCGCCGGTCGACCTCGCCGGCCATGCCGCCCAGCTCCGTGCTGGTCGCAGGCCTGCTGGCGGGCGGGGTGGCCATCTTCTGGTTCCCTACCGTATTCAGGACGCCACCTCGGCGCGGGCGGGCATGCCGTCGCGCACCGGTTGCCGTCCCGCCGGGCTGTCCAGCGCGGGCTGCCTGCTGGCCGCGTGGGCCAGCAACCACTCGGTGGCCCGGGCCGGGGGCATCGGGGCCGCGATGTGCCAACCCTGCGCACCGTCGCAGCCGAGCTCGCGCAGCAGCCGCCACTCGGCCTCGGTCTCCACGCCCTCGGCGACCGCTCGCATCCCCAGCGCGTGCGCGAGGTCCGCGATCGCTCGCACGACCCCGGCCGAGGCCCGGCCCTCGCCGAGCCGGCTGACGAACGCCCGGTCGATCTTGATCTCGCGCACCGGCAGGGTCTCCAGCCGCAACAGCGAGGAGTACCCGGTGCCGAAGTCGTCCAGGCCGAGCCTGATGCCCATGGCATCGAGCTCGTGCAGCACCGCGGTCAGCTCGTCGCTGTGCTGGGCAAGCACCCGTTCGTCGATCTCCAGCTGCACCATCTCCGGCGGCAGGTCGCACCGGCTGAGGCCGGTCATCACCAGCTCGGCCAGGTGGCCGTCGAGCAGGTCGCTCAGCGCGACGTTCACCGTCACCGGCACGGACAGGCCCAGCAGCCGCCACTCGGCCATCTGCGCCAAGGCGCGGCTCACCAGGCCGTCGGTCACCAGGTGCATCAGCCCGGAACGCTCCGCCATCGGCAGGAACTCCTCGGGCGGGACGAAGCCGCGCTGCGGGTGCTGCCAGCGGATCAGCGCCTCGACGCCCAGCAACGACTGGTCGTGCAACGACACCTTCGGCTGGTACTGCACGGTGAGCGCGTCGGCGTCCAGCGCCTGGCGCAGCTCGCCGAGCAGGGTCAGCCGGTCGGTGGAGTTGCGGTCGCGGTGCGATGAGTAGGTGACCACGCCGGAACGGGACTCCTTGGCGACGTACATCGCCACGTCGGACAGCCGCAACAGGTCCTCGGCCGCCAGGGCGTGGTCGGGATGCATCGCCAGCCCGATCGAGGCCTCGATCTCCAGCCGCATCCCCTCCAGCGACACCGGGTTCTCCAGCGCCGCCCGGATGCGCTCGGCGACCCCGAGCACCGCCGCCTCGTCGGCGTCCGGCACGATCACCGCGAACTCGTCGCCACCCAACCGGGCGACGTGGTCGCTGGGGCGCACCGCGTTGCTCAGCCGCTCGGCGAAGTGGATCAGCAACTGGTCGCCGACGTGGTGGCCGAGCGTGTCGTTGACCTCCTTGAAGTGGTCCAGGTCGATCAGCAGCAGCCCGAACGGCCGGCCGTCCCGCTTGGACCGGGCGAGCTCGGCAGCCAGCGAGGACTGCAGGTGGAACCGGTTGGGCAGGCCGGTGAGCGGGTCGTGGCCGGCCTGGTGCTCACGCTCCACCGACATCTGGGCCATCTTGTAGACCAGCACCAGCGGGATGAGCAGCAGCGGCAGCAACTCCCAGGCGGCGTTGGCCACCGTGACGATCAGCGGCGAGAGGGCCAGCACCGAGAAGGTGGTGGCGGTGTAGTGCCAGAAGTCGTCGAAGATGAAGCGCCAGAACGAACTGGTCCAGGCCAGCGCTCCGGAGACCAGCACCAGGTTGGTGATGAAGTAGGCCACGCAGGCGCCCGCCATCCACGGCAGGTCCGTCCCGGACAGCGCCCGCAGCGGCTCCTCCACCGAGGGGGTCCCCCTGCTGAACGCCATCACCGCCCAGGCGGCGCAGATCGACAGGTTGTACTGCCCGACGTTGAAGAAGACCTTCCACGGCGTCTTGCCGGCCCGCCGGTCGGCGGCCATCGAGGCGATGCTGACCACCACGATGGCCGGCCACGGCCCCCACAGGAACAGGATGGCGCAGGCGAACGCGGTCGACATCACCACGCCCTGCGGATCGTGGCCGCGGCCCTGGATGAGTGGCCGGAGTTCCAGCACGACCAGCAGCACCGCGGTCATCGCCAGCGGCGCGCCGGCACCGCTGAGGTTCGAGTCGGCCAGCGACCGGACCGCCAGCACGAGCAGTGCCCAGCCCAGGATGAGGGACGGATAGAAGAAGGCGGTGAACAGCGAGGGTGCAAGCATCGACGGGCGACTGACGCCGTCCGTACTACCCCGTGGCTCCCCGACCATGAGGTTCCTATCGACCCGGAAGCGGCGGGTATGAGGGGTTGCGGGCACGATTTCCGCCCGGCCTCCCGCAGACAGCCGGCGCCCCCCGGACCTGGTGGTCCGGGGGGCGCCGAGTACTGGTGTGCTGCTGTCCGGTGCCGGCTCAGCTCGCCGTGAAGGCGGCGTCGTCGACCACGAACGAGGTCTGCAGCGAGGCATCCTCAACGCCGGTGAAGCTGACGCTGGTGGTGCCGGCCGGGACCGTGAAGCTCTTCAACGCGTACCCGGTGTTCTTGTTCAGGTTGGAGTACGTCGCCAGCACGGTGCTGCCCGCCTTGACGGTCAACTTGTCGTAGGCCGTGGTGGTGGACGTCTCGGCGGTGTCGATGTGCAGGTAGAAGCTGAACGTCGCGGTGCACCCGGACGGGATGGACACCGACTGGGACAGGGTGTCGGTGTGGGTGGTGCCGTAGCCGTTCATCCACGCCTTCCAGCTACCGCTGTGCGCGGCCTCGCCGGTGGAGTTGTCGACCACGCCGGTCGAGGCCGTCCACGGAGCGGCGGAACCGGTCTCGAAGCCGGGGTTGCCCAACTTCTGGCCCGGCGAGCTGCAGCCGCCACCGGTGGTGCTGATCGTCCAGCCGAAGGTGGTCGAGCCGGAGCCACCCGCCGCCGCGGTGGCGGTGACCGTCGAGCTGAAGGTGCCCGCGGCGGACGGGGTACCGGAGATGACGCCGGTCGAGGAGTTGATCGCCAGGCCGGTCGGCAGCCCGGTCGCCGACCAGGTGTACGGGGCGGTCCCGCCACTGGCCGACATGGTCAGGCTCTTGGCGGTGCCCACCGTGCCGGTCTGGCTACCCGGGTTGGTCACCGTCACGCCGCCGGTGCCGTGGGTGACGATGGCGTGGCTGATGGCGCAGTTGTTGGTGTCGTTGGACCAGCTGGCCTGCTCGGCGTAGGTGCCGAACGAGCCGAACGAGACGTTGGCAGCGCCGCCGGAGGTGCCGGGCGAGAGCCACGCGCACTCGTCGGAGTTCTCCTGGCCGCTGTAGGAGCTGGTGGTGTGGTTGGTCCAGCCACCGGCCGGGTTCTGGTCCGACATCATCTCGTGCCACTCGTGGCCGAGGGTCATCGTCCAGCCGTCCAGGGTGCCGGGCGAGTTCACGAAGCCCACGCCGCAACCGGCGCCGGAGTCGATGTTGTACGGCTGGTTGGAGAAGGCGATGTCACCGTAGGGCGAGCTCACCGCGCCACCGGTCAGGGTGGTGTCGCCGTTGTAGTCGTGCCAGGCGCAGTACTGGCCCTGGTAGCTGTCCGGGTTGGTGCCGTGCGGGGACAGGATCACGTAGTAGGCGTACCGGTTCGAGGCCGCGGTGGTGTTGCCGAAGTGGGCCGCGGCGTTGACCGCCTCCTGGCCGAGCTGGTGGCCGCTGGCGGTGGCCGGCGAGGCGACCGAGTTGTCGTACCAGACGCCGGACAGCACGCCACCGGTCTGGTAGGGGATGTAGCTGGCGCCCGAGGCCGGGCAGCTGGTCGCACCGGTCGTCACGCCGGCGCCGTCGCACCACTGGGTCAGGTCGGCCGACCACAGCTCGTTGTTGGTGCCGATGCCCTTGAACATCTGCTGGGTGGCGCCGGCCGCACCGGCCGAGTCGTTGGAGAACTTGGCGTTGCCGTTGGCGTCGGTGGTCTGGGTGCCCCACTGGCTGCCGTAGAAGATCAGGTAGGTCTTGGAGTGGCCGCTCGACACGCCGATGCCGTCGATGCCGCCGCCGTAGGACAGCGTCTGCGGGCCGGTGGCGGTGATCGTCGCCGGGTGCGCCTTGGCGTAGGAGTTCATCTTGGCCTGGCCGCCGATGGTGGGCATCACACCGTGCCGGTAGGTGTGCCCGCTGGCGGGCGAGTACGGGTTGCCGGTCGCGGCGCCGGCCGAGCCGGCCTGGACGATACCGGTGACTGCGAGGGCCGCGAGGCTCGCGACCCCGAGGACCGCGCCGCGCCGGCGCGATCGGGTGTGCAATGTCATTGTCGACCTTTCGGGGGGTTGGGGGACGACAGGTACGGGCAGCTCGCTCGGGGCTGAACGGGTTGCCGGTGGTTCCAGCCCGTGCCGGTCCGGCGCCGGGCATGGCAGAGCGACGCCGGACGGGGACTCCTCTCAGACGCCGTCACGGCGGGGGCAGAACGGGGGTGAATACAGGCCGGAATAACCGGCGCTTTGGGTAGTTCCGCGTGAACGTAACCGAAATGCAATACGTCGTCAATGGCTCGATCACGTTAATTCATCGGGCGAGTTTTCATGAGAATTCCCTTACGTTTACGGCAGATCGCAGTCACCAAATTCTATGTTCATGACATTCACACCGTGGCTACACAAACCGTTCGGCTGTCTCACACGGCCCGGTTGGCACGCGCACAAGTTCGGATAGCTGGCACCATCGAGCGGCCATCATGCAAGATGCTCGCGTCGCCAACACTCGTGGCGACCAACTTGTAAGGGGGGCGGGCAGTGGACACCACCGAAATGCTGGAGCTGTCCGGTGAGTTCGCGGCGCTCAGTGCCGAGCTGCGCGGTGCCGGTGACAACCAGTCGGCGATGCGCCGGATCGTCGACCTGGCGGTCAAGCATGTCGAGGGCTGCAACTGGGCGAGCATCACCGCGATGCGCGGCCTGCAGGGCCACAGCGTGAGCGTGTCGGACGAGGTGGCCCGGCAGGTGGACGAGCTGCAGTACCAGTTCCACGAGGGGCCGTGCCTGTCCGCGGCCACCGACGCCGCCGACTACCTGCTCTTCGACGTCGAGAACGAGCCGCGCTGGCCGCGGTTCGCCCGGGCGACCGCGGCGCAGACCCCGGTCCGCAGCGTGCTGGCCTTCCGGCTGGCCGGCGACCGGGCGGCAGCCCTGAACCTCTATGCCGACCAGCCGGGTGCCTTCAACTCCGACGCCGTCGACACGGCCACCATCTTCGCGGCCCTCGCGGCCAGCCTGGTGGCGCTGAACGAGGCCGAGGACCAGGCCACCCACCTGGAGGCCGCCCTGGAGAGCAGCCGGTCCATCGGGATGGCGCTCGGCGTGCTGATGTCGGCTCGCAAGCTCACCGAGGAGCAGGCCTTCACCCTGCTGCGGACGGCCAGCCAGCAGCTGCACCGCAAGCTGCGCTCGGTCGCCGCCGAGGTGGTCGAGACCGGCACGCTGCCCGACCTGCCGACACCCCGGGCCGGCCAGGCACCGCAGACAGCTTCCCGAGCGCCGGCCGGCTGAGCCGCCGGTCTCGGGGATCCGGGTTCGGACGCTCCAGCGGGCACCACCGGCCCAGCGCGATCAGTGCCCGGGCAGGCCGGGTGGCGGCGCCGGCGGGCCGGCCGCCGGGACGGGCGGAGCCGACTCGGCCGGATCGGCCAGCACGTCGTCGGAGATGGTCAGCCAGGCCAGCAGGCCACCGGCGACGCACAGCCCCGCGGCGATCAGCACCGCGCGGTGGAAGCCGGACGACAGAGCCGCCGGGTGCGCCAGCGCGCTGGGGGTGATGCCGGCCAGCGCGGGCAGCACCGCGACCGCCAGCAGGCCCGCGGTCCGGGCCACCGCGTTGTTGACCGCCGAGGCGATGCCGACCTGGCGTTCCGGTGCGGCGGCCAGCACGGTGGCGGTCAGCGGCGCGACGGTGCCGGCCAGCCCGAGGGCGAAGATGCCGACCGCGGGCAGCACCCCGGTGAGGTAGTCCGAGTCCGGGCCCAGCCGGGCCAGCAGGGCGAGCCCGAGCCCGGCCAGCACCGGGCCCACCGCCATCGGCCGGCGCGGCCCGATGCGCTGCGCGAGCCGGCCCATCCGGGCCGACAGCAGCAGCATCACCACGGTCACCGGCAGCAGCGCGCTGCCCGCGGCGACCGGGCTGAACCCGCTGACCAGCTGCAGTTGCACCGGCAGCAGGAACAGCGACCCGGACAGCGCCGCGTAGACCAGGAAGGTCACCAGGTTGGCGGCGCTGAACTGCCGGGAGGAGAACAGCGACAGCGGCATCATCGGCGACTGCCGCCGGTGCTCGTTGACGACGAAGGCCATCAGCAGGGCCAGCCCGGACGCGGCGGTGACCACCAGCGGTGCCGGCCAGTCGCGCACCGGTCCCTCGGTCAGGGCATAGACCACGCCGCCGAGGCCGAGCGCGGCCAGCGCGGCACCGACCAGGTCCAGCCGGCCGCCGGCCTGCTCGTCGCGGGTCTCGGGCACCCAGGTGCGGGTGACCACCAGCACCACGGCGGCCAGCGGCAGGTTGAGCAGGAACACCAGCCGCCAGCCCCACGGGGCAACGCCGACCAGCAGGCCGCCGAGCACCGGTCCGATCGCGGTGGCCACGCCGCCCAGCCCCGACCAGGCACCGACCGCCGCCGCCCGGTCCTCGCGGCGGAACACCGCCTCCAGGATCGCCAGCGACCCGGGGGTGAGCAGCGCCGCGGCGACCCCCTGCGCCGCCCGCATGCCGATCAGCACCTGCACCGTCGGGGCCAGCGCGCAGCCGGCCGACGCGATCGCGAACCACAGCACCCCGAGGGCGAAGATCCGCCGCCGGCCCAGCCGGTCACCGAGCGAGCCGCCCAGCAGCAGCAACCCGGACAGGGTGAGGGTGTAGGCGTTCAGCAGCCACTGCAGGCTGGTGAGGCCGGCGTCCAGGTCCTTCCCGATCCGGGGCAGCGCCACGTTCACCACGGTCGCGTCCAGCATGGCCATCCCGCTGCCCAGCACGGCAGCGGCCAGCACCCACCGTCCGGCGCGGGAGGCGAGCACGAGCTGGCTGGGCGGGGTGGTCACCTGACCGAGTCTGGCACCCGAAGCAAGCCCGGCGACCGGGCCTCTGGGAAAGTGGAGGGATGACCGAAGCATTCTCCGACCTGCTCCAGGCCAATCGGGACTATGCCGCCGGCTACCGCGACCCGCAGCTGGAAGGCCGGGCGGCCCGGGGCCTGGCCGTGGTGACCTGCATGGACTCCCGGATCGAGCCGCTGGCCATGCTGGGCCTGGCCAAGGGCGACGCCAAGATCCTGCGCAACGCCGGCGCCCGGGTGACCGACGACGTGCTGCGCACCCTGGTGCTGGCGGTGCACCTGCTGGCCGTCCGGCGGGTGATGGTGGTGGCACACACCGACTGCCGGATGTCGAAGGTGACCGACGAGCAGGTGCACGCCGACATCCTGGCCGGTTCCGGGGTGGACACCCGCAGCCTGGACTTCGGCACCATCTCCGATCAGCGGGCGGTGCTGGCCCACGACGTGCGCAAGATCCGCAGCTCGCCGTACCTGCCCGCCGACCTGGCGGTGATCGGCTGCGTCTACGACGTCCGCAGCGGCGCGCTGGAGGTCATGGCGGACGGCACCGGGGACTGACCGCCGCCCCGGCCCCTCTGGTTCGCCGGAGAAGGTGCGCCGAACGGTGGGATAGGGTCGTCATGGCTGAGCCGGTAGCCGACGTGCGTGCTAGGCCACGCCGACCGAGGGGTGCCGCATGACAGCCACACGAGTGACCGAGGTACACACGTCGATGCGCGCCGGCGCCGACCGGATCTTCGCCGAACTCTCCGACGGCTGGGCCTACGTGGGATGGGTGGTGGGCGCCTCGCACATCCGCGACGTCGACGCCCGCTGGCCCGAGGTGGGCAGCAAGATCCATCACAAGGTGGGGGTCTGGCCGCTGGTCCTCGCCGACGAGACCGAGTCGCTGGCCTGCGAGCCGGGCCGCCGGCTGCTGATGCGTGCCAAGGGCTGGCCGCTGGGTGAGGCCACCGTCGAGATCGTGCTGGACGAGCGCTCGCCGGAGCTCACCGAGGTGACGATCCGGGAGGCGCCGACGCGCCGGACCCGGCAGCTGGCTGGACAATCCGGTGCAGCGGTGGCTGCTGCGGTTGCGCAATGTCGAGACGCTGCGCCGGCTGGCCGACCGGGTGGAGCACCGGCCGGCCCCGTTGCCGGGCTGACCTCCCGGCCGCACCCTGCCAGCAGCCGGGCGCACCCTAGGGTGAGGGGATGGGTCCGGCCGGCTACGACGTGATCGTGGTGGGCGCCGGCCCGGCGGGCTGCGCCGCGGCAATGGCGGCGGTGCGGGCCGACCCGCAGCTGCGGGTACTGGTCCTCGACCGTGCCGACTTCCCGCGGGACAAGCCGTGCGGGGACGGCATCGCCCACGAGGTCGACGCCGAGCTGGCGGCCCTCGGCTTCGACGTGCCGCGGGTCTTCGCCGGCACGGTTCCGGTCACCGGCCTCGCGCTGCGCTCACCCGGCGGGGTCCAGCTGCACCGGCAGATGCGGCACCCGGTGCACGTGCTGCCACGGCGGGTCTTCGATGCCCGGCTGGTGGGCCAGGTTCGCGAGCGCGGCATCGAGGTGCGCCGGCATCCGGTTCGCGGGGTGGCGGTGACCGCCGGCGGGGTGCGGCTGGACGCCGACCTGCACGCCTCGGTGGTGATCGGGGCGGACGGTGCCGAGTCGGTGGTGCGCCGCGGCCTGGCCGCGTCCCCGCGGCTGGGCCGGCGACGGTCCGGCTCGCGACCGGTCGCGCTGGCGATGCGCGGGTATGCCGCCGAGCCGGCCGGGCTCGGCGAGCTGGCCGGCAGCCAGTTCATCACCATGACCGATCGGGATTGGCCCGCCTACGCCTGGAGTTTCCCGATCGGCGACGGTCGGGCCAACGTCGGCTACGGCGAGCTGCTCGGCGGACAACCGCTGCGCCGGGATCACCTGCTGGCCCGGATGCGGGCGTTGCTGCCGGGACTCGACCAGCCCGTCGACCTGCGCGCGCACCGGCTGCCGCTGTCCTCCGGACGCCCGCCGATCCCTGCCGGACCGGTGCTGCTGGCCGGCGACGCCCAGTCGATGATCAATCCCTTCACCGGCGAGGGAATCTTCTACGCGGTGGTCTCCGGTGCGCTGGCCGGCCGGGCCGCTGCCCGGGCGGTGCGTGCGGGTGCCGATGCCGGCTCGCTGTACCGGACGGCGAGCCGGCGGCGACTGGGCCGGCACCTGGCGCACACCACCGCGCTGGCCCAGCTCGGCGGCTGGACCGCGCTGACCGACGCCGGCCTGCGGGCCGCCCGCGACGACCAGCGCGCCTTCGACGACCTGGTGCGCTTCGGGCTGGCCGACGGGCTGCTCACCACCCGGCTGGTCAGCCGGTTGCGGTTCGCCGGCTGAGCCAGGACTGCCTCGGACTGCTCGGACTGCTCGGACTGCTCGGACTGCTCGGACTGCTCGGGCTGCTTGGCCTGCTCGGGCTGTCTCGGGCTGTCTCGGGCTGTCTCGGGCTGCCGATGGTGCGCCGGGCGCCGTCGCGTGGGTGGCCGCGACGGCGCCCGGCTGGTCGGTGTCCGGGAACTGCTGCCCGGCTCAGGGAAGTTCGTGGAAGCAGCAGGAACCGGACGCGCCGGTCAGCGTGTTCACCACCGCGCTCTGCGCCTCGGCCGGCCCGCCACGCAGGAACGCCCCGGAGTAGCCCCGGGCGCCGAGGAAGGCGCCCCAGACCAGCAGGTACTCCTTGAGTCCCTCGTCGGAGGGGAACAGCTCGGTGTGCGGGTGGATGCGCCGCTGCAGCACGAACTCGCCGTCCATGGCGTCGGCGACCATGCCGGCCCACTGGCTCGGATCGGTCTGCCAGCCGGGCACCACGCCGCTGCCGCCGTGCAGCATCACCGGCTTGAGGATCAGCTCGTCGCGGGCGGTGAGGGCGTAGTCCTCCAACTTCACGCTGCGGCCGTCCACGGTGACCGGGCCGGGGCGCACCATCCGGGTCCAGGGCAGGATCCGGTCCAGGACCTCCAGTTCCTGTTCGTCGAACGCACCGCGGTTGGCCTCGTCCGACAGCAGCGCCAGGGCACCCTTGCTGCCGTAGAGCTCGGCGTCCATCGGCGAGAAGATCTTCACCTTGCCCCGCTCGGCGGCCCGCAGCACCGGCTCGATCAGGGCCGGCCCGGTGGGGTCGAGCAGGTCCTCGATCAGGAAGCTGCGGTAGATGATGTCGACGTGCCGGTCGCCGACCCAGACCTCGGAGTTCTCGTCGATCCGCATCTGGCCCAGGTGGCAGGGGAACGCCTCGACGCCGAGCTTGCTGATGTTGGTGGTGTTCTTGATCAGCTGCGCCTCCAGGTCGGGGTAGCTGCCCGGCCAGTCGCAGAACGCCACGATCGGACGGGTGCCCGGCTGGACGTCGCACTCGGCCTTGAGCGTCTCGGCCGCCTCGACCATGGTGTCGATGAAGCCCAGGTTGTGCTCGGCGGCGAAGTCGTCCATGAACGGCTGCGCCATGTAGGCCCGGCTCAGGGTGGCGGCATCGATGCCGCCGAGCGAGGCGCTCATGTTGTACTCCAGAACCCGGAAGCCGGTGTCGTCGACGTACATATCCGCCCGGGACAGCCGGCTCGGCGCGCTGCCACGGCCCCGGACGATGGCGTTGACCTGCTGGGCGGGCACCCCGGTGGCGATCACGAACGAGGCCAGGTCACCGCCGAACAGCCGGTCGGGCAGGCTGGTCAGGCACTGGTACAGGGTCTCCAGGTCGGCGCCGAGCTGCTGCACCTGCTCGCGCTGCAGGAACCCCGGACGGGTCAGGCAGCGGCCCTCCATGTTGGTGCCGACCGTGAACGGCTGGACAGCGCCATGGAACTCGCTCGGCCTGATCCCGCTGGCGTCGAAGGCCGCCAGGTAGGTGTCGGTGAGTGCGTTCTGGTGCATGCGCTCGCTATATGCGGCCGGACGCGTCGGCGCTGACTGCTCGGTCACGAATTGTTCTCCGATTCTATGGACACGCAGAAAGTTGCCGGCCGTCGATTCTCGTGATGATATTCAAGCCCCGGCGCGGCACAGGCTAACCCACGTCCCGCGAATTAGACAGCCCTGTCAAGCAATTTCCTAGGTACAGCCTAAAGCGGCTTCCGGTTTGCCCGGTGTCTGCGCCGGGACCGGTGTTCTGAGCACCACGGGCCGGATGTCGATCCGATGAGAAGCAGCCCGTCGGCCCAGGAAGTACGGGCTGCCGGGCCGCGCGGAGCCCAGCATTCACGGTGCGTCCGGTAGTGCAGCGGTTGGTGCAACGACACCGGGCAGGATAGCGCCAGCGGGTGAGAACGCACCCGACGATGCCCTTGTCAGGGCATGACCGTGCCTGTCGATAATTGAAGCAGCTTTCGCAGAAAACGATGCGGCACCAGGTGATGCCACGTCGTATTGCTGCATGCGGATATATTCCTTCCGCACTGCTCAGATTGGCAGTCAGCGGCCGGTACCAATACCCCTCAAAGCATTTCCGACTGTTATTCGGCGAGCATTCCGGGCCCGGACGGATCAGCTGCGCTCCAGCCCGGCTGCCCGCGGTTGCCGGGCGGCTCGGGCGGCCCAGGCCTCGGTCAGGTACTCCTGGACCAGCTCCGTCGGCGCCCGGCCGAGATCCATCCCGACACCGGTCAGCTTGCGTCCCCAGTAGACCGGACGGCAGGCGTCCGGGTACTCCGCAACCGCCGCCTGGATGGCCTGCTCGCCGAGGAAGACCCGCAGCAGCCCGGGCTCGGGCAGCGTGGCGAAGATCCGATCCGATACCCGGAACGACGGGATGCCGTGGTGGTCGCGCTCGAGGGCGCCGGGCAGGCCGAGGGCGAAGCTACGGACCGCCGCGGCGGCGTCGCCGGACGGGGGCTGCGGGCTGATCGGTCCGGACGGGCGCTGTGCCATGCCGCCCACGATAGGCAGCGCGGGTTCGTACGGGTCCTCGCTAGCCGGTCGCCGCGAGGGCTCGCGATGCCAGCGGGTACTCGGCCAGCGCGTCGGCGACCAGCGCCCGCAGCTCGGCCATGGTGGCCGGGGCGTCGGCCACCCCGCGGGTGGAGAACACCGACAGCGCCCAGCGATGGATGTCGAAGATCACCGAGGGATCGTCGAGCAGCACCGCCGCGTGCACGGCGTGCAGGTACTGCCGGACCACGTCGACGGCCAGGTCGGCCACCGTGTCCGGCTGGGTCTGGTCCGGCCGGACCCCTTCGGTCAGCCGCCAGCGCGCCACCAGCCGGCTCACCAGCGCCGCGTGCTGGGCGTCCAGTCCGGCCTGCTCGGTGACCACGGCTCGGGGCAGCGCCGGCACCGGCCGCACCACCTGCGGCAGCGTGTCGAGGACGGCCGGCAGGGCTCGCGCGGTCGGCGCCCACGCGGTCGCGCCGATCGCCCGGGCCCGCTGGTCGGAGGTGCCGAACGCCGGGCCGCCCACCACGATGGGGATGCCGGCGGTGGTACTGGCCTCGACGCAGCGGCGCGCGTTCGGGATGCTGGCCAGCACCGAACTGCTCACCGCCACCGCGTCCGGCCCCAGTTCGTGCAGGGTGCGCGACAACCGGCCGGCGGTGACCGCCGAGCCGAGCAGGCTGACCTGCCAGCCACCGGCCCGCAGCGTCGCCCCGATCAGTTGCAGCGGCAGCGCATGCCACTCGCGTTCGGCACAGGCGAGCACCACCAGGCCGCGATCCGCGGCGGGCATCGCCACGTCCAGCGCGCAGACGGCGGCGGTGGCCAGGCCGGTGGCGGCGTGCTGCTGGGCCACCGTCCAGTCCCCGCGCTCCCAGCGCTCGCCGACCAGGCGCTGGGACGGCGCGATGACGTCCTCGATCAGGTCGACCGGGTCCGCGCCGTCGCGCAGCGCCTGCCCGATGGTCTCGGCGGCCGCCTGTGCGTCCAGGTGGTCGATCGCGTCGAAGAAACGCTGCCGGGTCTCGGCCAGCCGGTCGACGGTCGAGCTCACCCCTGCAACTCCACGGCCACCGCGAGGAAGTCCTGCTGCTGCTCGCCGAGCCGTTCCACGGTGTGCTGCTCGATCGCCTCGACCAGCACCTGGGCACCGGTACCGCGGTAGCGGTGAACCAGGGCGAGCAGCGCCGCGCGATCAGTGGCCGGGTCGCCGCTGCCGATCCCGACCGAACCGGTGGCGATCGGTCCGGTGACGCACAGCAGCACGTCGCCCGGCCGCAGCGGCACCTGCTGGCCGGCGGGATCGACCAGGCTGCCGTCCGAGCGTTGCACCACCAGCAGTACCGGTCCGGCGGTGGCCGCCCGCAGCATCGGCGGCTGCCCGGCACAGTCGACCCAGGCGACCGCCAGCTCGCGCCCGGCACCGCCGGCACTGTCGGCCGCGGCGATCAGCTCGTCCGGTTGTCGGGTGAACCGGGACGCGGTGCGCAGCGCCTGCCGGATCCGCAGCGCCGCGGTGGCGGCCTCGATACCGTGCCCGGTAGCCGCGCCGGCGAACAGCACCAGGTCACCGTCGAGGGTGTCGACGTCGTAGTGCACGCTGCTCGCCCGGACCTCCTCGCCGGCCGACCGGCTGGCCACCGCGCAGCGGAACCGGCCCGGCACCACCGGCTGCGCCGGTCCCAGGCCGGCCCGGACCGCTGCCACCGTGTCCAGCCGGGACCGGAACAGCCGGGCGGCATCCAGGGACAGTGCCGACCGGCGGGCGATCTCCTCGGCCAGGGAGATGTCACGCACCGCGAAGCCGGCCCCCTGGGCGCGCACCAGCACCAGGAAGCCGATCACGCTGCCGCGGGCCAGCAGCGGCAGGCCGAGCACGTCGGCGGGCTTGAGCTGGTGCGCCTGCTGCCGCAACCCGGCATGCGGCACCAGCCCGTCCAGCCCGTCGGCCCGGCCGCTGCCGGCATCGACGTGCAGCAGTTCGGTCTGACCGGACCGCAGCATCCGGGCCAGGGTCGGCAGCGCGGCCACCTCGGCGGCGCTCACCCGGCGCAGCTCGGAATCGTCGGCGCCGCCGAACAGCTCGGTGTCGCCGTCCGGGCCGGGCAGCCCCAGCAGCACCCAGTCCGCGAAGGCCGGCCGCAACAGGCCGATCAACCGCAGTGCCGAACGGCGCACGTTCAACGAGCCGGACATGGTGGTGCTGACGTCTGCGAGCAGGGTGGCCCTGCCGTGGGCACGGGCCCACAGCCGCACCTCGGAGGAAACGGCGGGGGGAAGTGTCACGAACCGGCCCATCAAGCTGCCCAACCCCGTTGCTTGGGGCACGTCACATCACCCTAACAACTTTCTGATGCCGGTGCCCGGTTCGAGCAACCTCGGACGTCAAACCTCGACGCACCCGGGGGACACCGACAGTGCTCACTGCTCGGCCCACATCAATCCAACCGTCCGGCTTGAGCCTGCAGACCGTATTTCTGCCGGGCAGACCACCTCACCTAGGTACCGCAGCAAACCAGGGAGGTTGCCATGGCGCGTTCGATCCGTCTCATCTACCGCAACGTGCAGGGCAGGTTGCGGGCGAACTACAACTGGGACGCCATCACCAAGCGCTCGGCGGTCATCATCACCGCGGCGGAGTGGGCGGCCGGCACGGATCCCTACGACTCGACCGGCCGGCCGCACCTCGGTGACGCGAACGTCTATGTCACCAACATCGGGCCACACGATCCCGAAGGCGGTACCGGCGGCGTCGAGTTCTGTATCCATGTCGATTGGAACAGTCCCCTCCACGTCCAGGTGACCATCACCGTCCTCGACCCTATTGAGAACTTCCTGGTAGTCGACTGAGTCAGCTCGGCGATCGGGGTGCCGGCTGCTAGTCGGCAGACCGTTCCCATCGAGGGCCGCGGGCGAGCCGCACCGGGCCGACCGCCGTGCCGAGATCGACGTCTGACCCGTGCTGGCGCACCACGATGATCCCGTCGCCGGCCAAGTCTCCGGCGACCTCGCGCGCCGGGTCCATCAGCTCGCGCCAGGTCGTCCCACCGACCACCCGGGCCGCGTCGCTGGGGCAGATGGTGGCCTCGGGCTTGCGATGCCGCAGCAGCACCCGGATCGCCGCTGCCAACCGCTGTCGTTGTCCGTCCGGGGTGGGCTGCCACCACGGCTCACCCCGCTCCCCCAGCGCCACCTTGGCATCCTGCACCCGCGGGCGCGCCGTCGCCGGATCGCTGCGGACGTCCCGGCGGGCGGCCATCAGCTCGGCCACCAGTTCCTGCCGAAGCGGGTCCGGAATGGCCGGGTCGCTGGCCCGCCACCGCCGGCCGTCCACCACGATGTAGCGGCCGTCCGCGGTCCGTTCGGGTGGAGCGGGCTCGGTCATCCCGCCAGTATCCGCCGGGCCCGAACTGGCCCTCCCGCTAGCCGGCGTCGACGATCGGCAGCGGGGCGGCCACCGTCGGGGTATCTGGCGAACCGGGCTGCTCCGCCGAACCGGCCTGCTCTCCGGCACCGGAGGCCACGGTCCCGGTCGGCGGTGCGTCCCGCAGCGTGGCGAAGGCCAGCACGGCCAGCCCGGCAGCCACGATCGCGGCGATCAGCGTGACACCCTGGAACGCGGTGGTGAAAGCCGACCTGGCGGCGTCGAACAATGCCGTCCCCATCGCCGCCGGCAGGCCGTCGGCGGTCTCCTTGGCACGGCTGATGTTCTCGCTGGCCGAGTGCCCGGCGCCGGCCGGCAGCCCTGCGGGCACGTCGAGCAGGTTGCGGTAGAGCGCGATACCGACGCTGCCGAGGGTGGCGATGCCCATCGCGGTTCCGAGTTCGCCGCCGGTCTCGGACACCGATGCCGCCGCCCCGATCTTCTCCGGTGGCACCGACCCGATCAGCAGGCCGGTGCCGACCGAGGCGAACGCCCCGGCCCCGAAAGTGACCACGACGACGCCGACGATCGGCACCGCTACCGGCCCGTCGACCTGCACCCGGCTGATCAGCAGGAAACCGGCCGTCATGACGCTGAGACCGGCCGCGACCACCGTGCCGGGTCGCACCCGCCGCGCCAGGAAGGGCGACAGCAACGAACTGGAGATCATGGCGACGGCCGTGAGCACCGTCCACAACCCGGTGGTCAGCGGCGACCAGCCCTTGACCACCTGGACGAACTGGGTGAAGAACAGCCCCATCGCCGACAGTGCCGCCATGCCGAACAGGCTGATCGTCAGGACGGCGCTGAACGCGCGATGCCGGAACAGGTTGAGGTCGAGCAACGGCTCACGCACCGTCCGCTGCCTGCGCACGAAGACGACGGCCAGCGCCGACCCGAACACCACGCTGAGCAGCGGGGCGGCCTGCCAGCCGACGTGCCCGAGCTCGTTGATGCCGTAGATCAACGGCAGGATGGCGATCAGGTAGAGCACGACGCTGGTCGCGTCGAGTCGGGTCCCGGCCGGATCCCGGAACTCCGGCAGCAGAATCGGCCCCGCGATCACGATGACCACCATGATGGGCACGTTGAGCAGGAAGACCGATCCCCACCAGAAGTGCGTCAGCAGGATGCCGCCGACCACCGGGCCGACCACCGCGCCACCCATGAAACAGCTGATGAACACGGCGATGGCCATGCCCTGCTGTTTCGGGTGGCCGAACATCGTGCCGATCAGGGCAACCGCCGACGGCACGATGGTGGCCCCGGCGATGCCGAGCAGCCCGCGCGCAACGATGAGCGTCGTGGCGTTGGTCGAGTAGGCCGCCAGGAGTGAGATCAGGCCGAAGCAGGCGGCGCCGGTGAGCAGCAGTCGGCGCCGGCCGACCAGGTCGCCCAACCTGCCCATGGTGACGAGGAATCCGGCGAGCAGGAAGCCGTAGATGTCGGTGATCCACAGCAGCTGGGTGCTGTCGGCCTTGAGGCTTGCGCTCAGCTCGGGAAGCGCCAGGAACAGCACGCTGGCGTCGATGGACAGCAGCAAGCCGAAGGGTGCCAGGATCGCAAGCCCGATCCACTCGCGCCGGCCGGCCAGCGGCGCGGCGATGTTGTCCTGTGCGTCCATAGCGATCCTTCCCAAACCAGCAGCAGGCATCGCCCGGACCGGCGCATCGTGTCAAGCAAGCTCGAAATCCGAAGCTCAGCGGTCAGTCTCGGGCCCGCCCGCAGTCGTGGGCATCTCCCGAATTGCGAGCTCAGCCCTGGGCAACCGAGACGCCGCAGCCGGTGGGCCCTGTGGTAACGGGGCCCACCGGCTGCAGGTGGTGACGGCGCGGTCGAGTGCGCCGCTACGTCAACGGATTCGCACCCCGTGGCCGGGTGGCCAGCTCCTGCTGGGACTGCTCCAGCAGCAGCATCGGATCCTGCGTCTCGACCTGGCCGAGGCCCGGCGGGCAGCGTTCCCAGCCGAGCAGTCGCTGCACCTCGTCGGGCAGCGTCTGCACGATCTCCCTGGGAACGGCGAGGTACTGGTTCTCCTCCTGCCGCAGGTTGCCCAGATCGAGCGCCAGCGACAGGCTGTAGCGCGACTGGTCCGTGGTGTTTGCCCCGCCGCCGTGGTAGACGCCGCCCTGCCAGAGCAGCGCGGAGCCGGCGGGCATCACGGCCGAGACCGTCTCGGAGTAGGCCGGGGCCCGCTCGTCGTCCCAGTGCTGGCTGCCCGGGATGAGCAGCGTCGCACCGTTGGCGGCAGTGAAATCGGTCAGGGCCAGCATCAACTGCAGCCGGCACGGTGGTCCCGGGTGCCGCCACAGATGCATCGCGTCGTCGCGGTGCAACGGCTGCCGGCCCTGCCCCGGATCGATCCTGATCGCCTGGGTGAAGCTGATCTGGATGCTCGGCGTGACCTCCATCCGGACCTTGCCGATCCACATGTGGGTCGGCTGTTGCAGCAACCGCCGGGCCGAGCCGAGGTAGAGCCGCTGGGTCACCACGGTGCTCATGTGTTCCGACCGCTGGAACAGGCTGGACAGCCGCTTGGTCCGCTGCCCGTCGTAGCCGCTCTCGCTGTAGGCGGCCGCCTCGAGACCGGGTTCGAGGTCGGTTCGGAGCCCGGCGAGGGTCTCGCCATCGATGAAGTCCTCGACGATCACCCCGCCGTCACGTTCGAGGATCGCCACCACATGCTCGAGATCAGCATCCGGTCCTACGTGGGTCAGTTCGTGCCTGGCGGTCTCCGTGGTCGTCACGATCAGCCAGCCGACTCGCCGGACTTGGCCAGGACGACGCTGGTCAGGGTTTCCACGTCCGGGTCCTCGAACAGGTCGCCGATGTCGAGGGTGATGCCCACCTGCTCCTCGACCGCCGCGGCGATCTGCACCGCGGCGATGGACTGGCCGTTGAGCTCGAAGAACGTGGCTCCGGGCCGGTCGGAACCCGGGCCCAGGATGTCGGTCCAGATCGCCCTGACCCGCTGGGTGATTTCTTCCGTGCTGAGAGCGGACTGCTGGGTGCTCATATCTTCTCCAGGCGAGATCAGATGTATTGGGTGTTGGGCTCCAGGCCGCAGCTGATGCGCCCGTAGAGCTCGTAGTTGGTGTCGGGGTGCATGATCGCGTGCAGGTTCAGCGCCTTGATGTCGCGCTCGATGCGCTGGATCGGGACGCTGTTGTACAGCGAGGTGCCGCCGCTGGCGTTGGCCAGCACGTCCGCGACCTCCTTGGCGCGCAGGCAGGTGGCACCCAGGTCCAGCCGGGCGCGGGCCCGCTCCTCCAGGGTCCACTGCTCGCCCGACTCCGCCTTGGCGTCGATCAGGTCGGCGGTCCGCCGCACGTGGTAGCCGGCCTCGTCCACCCCGACCGTCGCGCTGGAGATCTGCAGGTGGGTCACCGGGGCGGCACTCTGCTCGGTGTAGTCGGTGTAGGTGATCTTGCTGCCGGGCAGCCGCTCGAGGAAGGCGTCCTTGGCAGCCTCGGCCAGGCCGTAGGCGACCGAGCCGACGGTCGTGCAGGCGACCGGCATGAACGGCGCGCGCCACATCGGGGTGGCCGGGTCCTGCTGCATCGGGTGCACACCGAAGATCACCGGGCCCACCGGCAGCACCCGGTCCTCCGGCACGAACAGGTCCTGGCAGACGGTCGTGACGCTGCCGGAACCGCGCATGCCGACGGTGTGCCAGTCGTCGATCACGTGCAGGTCGCTCATCGGGATCAGCACCATGACGGGCTCGAACTGGCCGTCCGGAGTGGGTCGAACGGCGGCGTTGACGTTCCAGTCGCTCTGCTGGCAGCCGGTGTTGAACGACCACTTGCCGCTGACCAGGTAGCCGCCGTCGGTCGGCGCGGCCATCGCACCGGGGCTGAGGATGCCGCTGATCCGCACGTCGGGATCGGCGAACACCTCCTCGCGCACGGAGTCCGGGAACAGGCCGACCATCCAGCTGCTGATCAGCCAGACCGACGCCGTCCAGGCCGCTGAGCCATCGCCGCGGGCCAGCTCGGCCAACACCTCGGCGACGGTGCGCATGTCTGACTCGTAACCGCCATAGCGCCGCGGAACGCGCATCCGCAGCAGACCGGAGCCGCCCAGCGCTTCGAGTGCCTCGTCGCTGAGCTGCCTGCGATCCTCCGACGCCTGCGCGCTCGATCGCAGCACCGGTCCGAGCTCGGTCGCACGCCTGAGCAGCTCGCTTCGCGGCAGCGTGGTGACTGTTTCCATCGATCCTCCTTGTTTCATGACGGCATTAGGTATGACTCTGGTGGCCGGAGGACGGGGCGGTGCATCTTCGGACCTGCCATCCCGGCTGGCGGCGGACTACGCCGGCTGCCGGCCCGGTTCGGCCAGTTGCCGGCGGTCGACCTTGCCGGTCTCGTTGCGGGGCAGCGCCCCCGGCACGGTTCGGAAGATCATCGGCAGCATCACCTCGCCGAAGCGCTGCCGCAGGTGGGCACGCCACTCGGCCGGACACGGCTCGTTGCGGGGAACCACAAAGGCGATCAGCTTGTTCACGATGCCGTCCGGGCCGGCCGAGCCGAGCACGGCGCACTCGGTGATGGACCCGTGCTCGAGCAACATGGTTTCGACCTCGGCCAGTTCCAGCCGATGGCCCTGGATCTTGACCTGCTGGTCGCGACGGCCGCGGAACTCCAGCAGCCCGTCGGGCCGGCGCAGGGCCAGGTCTCCGGTGCGGTACCAGGGCCCGGGCCCGCGACCGGGCACGGCGCGAAAGACCGGATCGCCGGGTTCGACGCCGAGGTAGCCCGGGGTCACGTACGGGCTGCCGATCACGATCTCGCCCACCTCGCCGGCCGGGCACTCTGCGTCCAGCTCGTCGAGCAGCAGCACCTCCCGGCCGGGAATCGGCGCTCCGATCGGCACGACACCCCGGCTGCCGGGCGGAATCCGGTGCCAGGTCGCGGCCACCGTCTCGGTGGGGCCGTAGAGGTTGGCCAGCGCCATCCCCGGCGCCGCGGCCTGCAGGCCCTGGACCAGGCCCTCCGAGACGGCCTCGCCCATCAGCAGCAGCCGGCGCAACGTCAGTGGCACCCTGGATCGCTCGGTGCTTTCCACCAGCAACTGCTGGGCAAAACTCGGAACCGTCTGCAGGACGTCGATCCGCTGCTCGGCCAGCCACGCCAGCAGCCGGCCGGGGTGGGCCCGGATCGGTTCGGGCACCGGGCAGAGCACCGCGCCGGCCACCAGCGTCGCGAACGTCTCGCACAACGCGGGGTCGTGGTCCGGGGACACCCACTGCGCCACCCGAACGCCGGGAGCCAGCCCGAACTCCTTCGCGAACCAGCTGCTGAACTGCGCCAGCGCGGCATGGGTCTGCGGCACGCCCTTGGGACGTCCGGTGGAGCCCGAGGTGTGCGCGACGTAGGCCCAGTCCTCCGGCGCGACGTCCGGCTCGTGCGAGGTCTCATCCGGCAACGCGCTCACGTCGATCAGCGGGACGCCGGTCTGCGCGGTGTGCGACCTCGCTGAGCTCGTCCGGATCGCTGCCGGTCAGCACCGCTGCCGGGCGCATGTCGTCGAGGATGCCGCGGCCACGCTCGCCGGTCGCGCCGGTACCGGACCAGAGCAGCACGGCGCCGGCGCGCAGCACCCCGAGCAGTGCCGCGTACCGGTCGGGCCCGGCCGGCACCCGCACCGCGATCGGGCGGCCGGCCATGCCGGTCAGGGCGGCGGCGATCCGTGCGGCGTGCCGATCGAGGTCCCGCGCGCAGATCAGGCCGTCCTCCCAGGAGACGACCGACGTTTCCGGTGCGGACTCGGCAAGGCGCCTGACGAGCAGGTGCACCGGCACATCGGTCGCGGGTGGGGTCATGGCGGACACCCCCACTACGGTCCGGCCTCACGGCGGTCCCGTCCTCTTTTCGCGTGCCCGCGTGCCCGCGTCCGGCCGCCCCCAAGCACGGGCAGAGATGCGCCCGCAGGTAGCGGTGCGGAGCATGAAAATCCGGGGAAACTCCCGATAACCCACCTGAGATGGCGAGACTGATGCCCGAATCTGCCGAGAAGACCACGATCAACATCTGGCTCAATCGCTGGCCGATGTGGCAACAGCTGGTCGACCCGATCCGCAGGCAGGCAGAACTGTTCAACCGCAAGCACCCGCAGTACCAGGTGGTCGTCGACGCCGTCGGCGTGGGTGCCTTTCCCCGGGAGATGGCCCGGACCGCACGGGAGGGAACGGCACCGCACATCGCCGCCTACCAGTACACCTATCTCCAGGAGGCGCAGGACCTGCGCGGGCCGGACGGGGCGCCGTTGTTCACCTCGGTGACCAAGGCGGTCGGCGGCCGGGAGGAGATCCTCGGTGAGCCGGTGATCCTCGACGACATCGTGTCCAACATGCGGGCGTACTACAGCTTCGGCGGTGAGCTGACCTCGGTGCCGCGCAACACCTCGACCGTCCTGCTCTTCTCCAACATGGACGCGTTGCGCGCCGCCGGCATCACCGAACCACCCCGCACCTGGGCAGAGATCGAGGCAGCCTGCGCCGCGGTCGCCGGCCGGGACGGCGCCCGCCTTGGCGGGATCACCTGGCCCAATTTCGGCTGGCTGTTCCAGCAGTCCGTGGCCCAGCAGGGCGCGCTGATCGCCGATCACGACAACGGCAGGTCGGGCCGCGCGGAGAAGATCGACTACATGTCGCCGGAGATGCTGGCCTACGTGACCTGGTGGCGGGACCTGCACCAGGCCGGCCACTACCACTACACCGGCAAGTCCTCGGACTGGTGGGGCTGCATGCAGTCCTTCCTCAACGGCGAGGTGGCGATGCTGCTCACCTCGTCGGCCGAGATCGGGCCCGTCGTGCGCAAGGCCCGCAAGGCCGGATTCCACGCGCAGGTCAGCACGATGCCCTACAACGAACGAGCCGGCTACGCGGGCAACCTGATCGCCGGCGAGTCGCTGTTCCTGCGCGACGGGCTGGACGAGGCGACCCGCGACGGCGCGCTGGCCTTCATCCAGTTCATGAACAACCCGGGCAACGCCACCGCCGTCTATGACCACGGGCGGACCTTCATCCCCACCACCGAGTCCTCGATCGACCTGCTCACCAGCGAGGGCTGGTTCGAGAAGAACCCGCACTACCAGGCCGCCATCGACCAGCTCCGGATCAGCCCGGACTCCCCCGCCACCCGGGGTGTGGTGCTGGGCAACTTCCTGCCCATCCAGAGCACGGCCATGCAGGCCATGCACGACGTGCTGGTCGAGGGCGCCGACGTGGCCGCCCGGTTCAGCCGGGCCAACGACCAGGCGCAGCAACTGCTCGACGACTACGCCCAGCGGGCCGACTCGGCCGCCGACGGCCAGGGACTGCCGGCCCGGCAACAGATCGAGGCCGAGCGCGTCCGGCTCGGCGGCTGACAGACATCCTGGCCGTAGACGGGGGTGCAGCAACCGGGACAAGGCCCACGAGGTCGCCGGCGACGTTCACGGCCAGGATCGCCCGCGCTCTTGCCTTCAGGACCTGGAGGCAAGAGCGCGGAGCTTTGTGCAGGCTGCTGCCGGCGCCGAACCAGCCGACAGCATCACACGGCCCTGCAGGACGAGCGAGACCTGGACGGCCCGCCGGCTCTCTGCGGATGGCAGCACCAGGGGCCGCTCGGCAGGTACTCACCGAGCGGCCCCTTGGTAGCCGTTACCGGCCGCCGCTACCCCACCGGGCAGGCCGGAGGAGGCAACGAGGTCAGCACTGTTCCAGTCCGGCCAGTCCCGGCGGCTGGTCGGGAGCCCACATGTCCGGGACCGTCCAGCCGTTGAGGTCGTACTCGCTCAGGCACTGGTCGGCGAAGGCCTTGTAGGCGTCCATCTGCCCGGACATCAGCTGGGCGTTCAGCAGCTCCACCCGGACGTTCTCGTGATTGCCGGCATAGTTGCGCTCGTACAGCTCGTGCCGGCCGGCGAACTCGGTGCCGGTGGCGTCCCACAGCAGCTTCATCACCTTGACCCGCTGCTCGGCGGTCGAACCGTCCGAGCCGCGCAGGAACCGGTCGAGGTAGGGCCGGATCTCGGGATTGGCGAAGTCGGATGCGCTGGAGTTGATGTAGATCAGCCCGCTGGCCACGTCCTGCTGGATGATCTCCAGCACCCGCGGGTAGCCGATCTGGGCGAACCAGCGATAGGCCATGCCGTACTGGGCATTGGGCAGCAGCGCCCCGTTCACCCACGGCACCGGGTTGCGGGCCGCCGCGTCCGCCAGGCCCCAGAAGAGGTTGCGCCAGGCGAGTACCTCACCGACCCGGCTCTGCACGCCGCGGAAGTCCTTGGTCCCGGTCAGCTCGAGGGCCTTGGCCAGCAGGCCGGCGATGAACTCCAGCTTGACGGCCAGCCGGATGCAGCCGTGGAAGGTGAACCGCTCGGAGAAGCCGGACCGGCCGGCGAACATCTGCACCTTGCCGAGGTCGCCGTAGACGAACACGTTCTCCCACGGCACCAACACCTTGTCCAGGATCAGGATGGTGTCGTTCTCGTCCAGTCGCGAGGACAGCGGGTAGTCGAACGGGCTGCCCATCGCCGCCGCCGCCGCACCGTAGGACGGCCGGCAGATCAGCTTGACCCCGCTCGCGCCCATCGGGACGGTCGCGATCAGGGCGAACTCCTTCTTGCGCAACGGCAGTCCGAAGTGCGCGATGAAGTTGTAGTGGCTCAGCGCGGACCCGGTGGCGACCACCTTCGCCCCGCTCACGATCAGCCCGGCGTCGGTCTCCCGCTCGACCCTGATGTAGACGTCGGCGACCTGGTCGGGTGGCAGGTTACGGTCCACCGGCGGGTGCACGATGGCGTGGTTCCAGAACAGCACCTTCTCCTGCGACTCGCGGTACCAGCGCTCGGCGTTTGCACTGTAGGGCGCGTAGAAGTCCGCGTTGGCCCCCAGCGTGCCGAGGAACGAGGCCTTGTAATCGGGGCTGCGTCCCATCCAGCCGTAGCTCATCCGCGACCACGCCGCGATCGCCCGCTGGTCGGCCACCATGTCCTCGACCGTGTGCGGGGTGCGGTAGAAGGGGTGGGTGAAGCCCCCCGATCCGGTATCGGTCGCCGTCGTCAGCACGTCCCGGTTGGCCGGGTCGTGCAGCGCGTCGTAGAGCCGGGCCGTCATCCGGACCGGGTTGCGGAACGCCGGGTGGGTGGTGACGTCCTTCACCCGGTCGCCGTAGAGGAAGATCTCGCGATCGTCGCGCAGGCTCTCGACGTACTCGTCGCCGGTGAGCGGGCGCGTCATCCGCGCCCGCTCGACAGGCGTATCTGGGTGTACAGGCGATTGACCAGGGTGGGCAGCAGGATCGCGGAACTGGCGTGCGTGCGACCGGTGGACAGGTCGCGCCAGATCCGCTCCAGGCGCTCGCCCGGACGCACCGAGGTGCTGCCGGCCGTCGGCTGGATGATCTCGTCGACTGCCCGCCAGGCGAGGTCGGTGCCCTCCCGGGCGAGCATCGCCAGCCGCAGGTCCTCCTCGGGGGTGAACGATCCGAGCGGCTGCTCGGACAGCTCGTGCCAGCGACGTGCGGCGGCCCGCACCAGCGTCTCGGCAGCGGCGATCATGCCGCTGGCCTGCCCGTACCAGAGCTGGAAGTCGGGGTCGTCCACCCGCAGCGGGAACGGCGGCAGGATCGTGGTGCGGGAGAACATCAGCTCGGTGTAGGCATCGAGGGCTCCCTGGCACATGCCGACCGCGATGTGCGCGCCCTCCAGAGCCATCGAGGAGGCCGGCGCACCCCCGTACTGCGGATGCTCGTGCAGGTCCTGCCCGGGGGTGCCGCCGAGCACCGAGATCTCCTCGAACTGGACCTCCATGCCGTAGTGGGCAGGGATGTGCGCCTCGGAGAAGCGGATGCTGTGCGACCCGCTGCCCTTGAGCCCCAGCTGGCTGCCCCAGTCGTCGAGCATCTCCCACCGGTCGCGCGGCGCGATAAACAGCAGCGGGCCCTGCGGCGCACCGTCGTCCCCGACGATCATGGTGTTGCCGATGAAGTGCGTCGCGTACGGTGCGCCGGAGCAGTATCTCCAGACACCGTTGAGGATCCAGCCGCCGTCCGCGGCCCGCCGGGCCGTCCCGTACGGGTTGTTGACCAGAGGTGCGATGAAATCGGTGCCGCTGAAGATCTCGGCCTGCGTCTTCTCTTCGAACATGCTGCCGGCGAACAGCGAGTGCGCGGCACCCAGGCAGTACATCCAGCCGGTCGACGGGTCGGCCCGGCACAGGATCATGGCGATCTGGAGAAAGGTCTCGAAGCCGAACTCGTAGCCGCCGTAACGCTTGGGCACCGTGATCCGGTAGAAGCCGGCGTCGGAGAACGCCTGGTGGGTGTCTTCGGCGTAGTAGTGCCGCTTCTCCGTCTCCGCCTGACGTGCCACGATGTCGGGCACCATGGCCTTGGCCCGCTCGATCAGGATTTCCGGAGTGACCTCGAGCTCGGCTTGCGGTACCTCGCCCTGCACGGTGTTCGCAGTGACAGTCATAGGGTAAGACCTCAGATCGATGTATCCGGGTCGGCCACCAGCTCGCCGATCACGTTGAGGAACTCGGCCACCTGCTGGTGGATCTCGGCCTGCTCGAACAGGTGACGGCTGAAGCTGAGGCCGCCGACCACCTCGGTGTGGCTCAGGTGCATCGACCAGATCTGGCCGTCCGGGGTCTCCGAACCGAGCGCCTGCGGGATGACCCGGCGCCAGATCGCGGTGTACTCCAGGTCACCGACCTGCTTGCCCTGAGCCAGGTAGGGCGGCTGGACGGCCTGGAACAGGCAGGGCACCGCCTCCGGGCCGACCGAGGCCAGCAGCTCGGGCGCCACGCTCATCAGGTGCAGCAGCGGCAGCTCGTTGGAGAAGGCGCCGAGGCAGGCCGTCCTGCTGCGAGTGATGACGTCACGGAAGGTCTGGCAGCCCTCCAGGTTTATCCGCAACGGGACGAAGTTGAAGAACGACCCGACCGTGTCCTGGAAGCGGGTCTGGCGCCCCGGAGCGAAGGTGGGCACCGTGATGTCGGTGGCACCGGTACGCCGGTTGACGAAGACGTTGAACGCGGCGAGCAGCACCATGAACGGCGAGCTGCGGGTCGCCTTGGACAGCTTGATCACCTCGGTGGACAGGTGCGAACCGGTGACGAAGCGGTGGTAGCTGGTCCCCGGCGTCTGCGGGGTGTGGTGCACCGGCACGGTGTGCACCCGGGCCCCGGCGAGCGTCTTGGCCCAGTACTCCTTGGACTTCGCCACCGCCGGTCCGCCGGCCTCGGCCAGCTGCGCGGTGACGTAGTCGCGATACTGGGTCGCCTCGGGCAGCTTCGGCTCGTTGCCCGCCTTGCGCGCCGCGTAGCACTCGGCCAGGTCCTGCAGGACCACCTGCAGCGACCAGACATCCGCGGCACTGTGGTGGCTGTTGAGCACCAGCACCGAATCCTGGTCGTCGAAGCGGCCGAGCACGGCCCGCAGCAACGGGACGTCGTCGACCTGGAACGGCCGAGCCTCGGTCTCGACCATCAGCTGCTCGGCGCGCTGGTCCCGGCCCGCTCCCGGCGGCTCGTACAGCTCGACCACCCGCAGCTCGGGCTGCCCGGCGGACACGATGGTCTGCGAGCCGCCGTCCTCGAGATGCACGATGGTGCGCAGCGCCTCGTGCCGATCGACCACGTCGGCCAGCGCCAGGCGCAGGATGTCCGCGTCGACGCGACCGCGGATGCGCCAGCCACCGACCTCGGTGTACTGCGGCCCGAACGGCCCGGCCTCGAAGCCTTGGGCGAACAGGCAGAGGAACTGCTGCTGCAGGGAGAGTGCTGAGGTCTCCTGTTGGGCTTCCGGATAGGTAGTCATGTGGATTCTCTCCTCAGTGGAGGTTGACGCCGGCGTTGGTGAGGGCATCGATGAACGTGCCGCGTTCCAGCTCGGCGGCGACCAGCTCCAGGTCGTCTGCCATGTAGCGGTCGTCCTCGAGGGTGGGCACCAGCGAACGGACCGTGTCGTAGGTGATCCGGCCGGCCGGGCTCAGCCGGTCCCCGCGCCCGGAGACGTCCACCGCCTGCGCGGCGGCGAGGAACTCCAGCGCCAGGATGATGTGGTTGTTCTTCAGGACCCGGCGCGTGTTGCGGGCAGCGATGAAGCCCATGCTGACCACGTCCTGGTTGTCGCCGTTGGACGGCACGCTGTGGATGCTGGCCGGGCCGATGGTCCGGTTCTCCGCGACCAGCGCGGTGGCCGGGTACTGCGCGCCGGCGAAGCCGCTGTGCAGGCCGGGGTCGCCCTTGATCAGGAACTCCGGCAGTCCGTAGCTCAGGTGCCGGTTGAGCAGCCGGTTGCTGCGCCGCTCGGACAGCACGCCGAGCTGGGTGAGCGCGATCGACATGAAGTCCATCACGAACGCGACCGGCTGGCCGTGGAAGTTCGCGCCGTGGAAGATCTCCCGGTCGGTGAAGAACAGCGGGTTGTCGTTGGCCGAGTTGAGCTCGATCTCCAGCTTCAGCCGGGCGTGGCCCAGGGTGTCGCGGACCGCGCCGATCACCTGCGGGATGCAGCGCAGCGAGTACGCCTTCTGCAGGTAGACGTCGGAGCGGACCACCTCGCTGTTGCCGCTCTCCTTGGTGGCGGCGACCTGCCGGCGCAGGTCGGCGTGCTCGACGGTCAGCTTGCTGCCGTTCATCAGCGTGCGCATGTTGGCGGCGCTGGCGATCTGGCCGGCGTGCGGCCGGGCGTCGTGGCCCTCCGGCTGGAACGGGCTCAGCGAGCCCTGCAGCACCTCGATGACCAGCGCGGCGGCGATCTCGGCGTGCTGTGCCTGGGCCGAGGCGTACTCGGCCACCAGGCCACCGACGCCGGTCATGGCCGAGGTGCCGTTGATCAGCGCCAGGCCCTCCTTGAAGTGCAGCTTGAGCGGCTCGATGCCCAGCGAGCGCAGCACCGGACCGGTCGGGGTCTTCTTGCCGTCGCGCAGCAGGTAGCCCTCGCCGATCAGCGTGCTGGCCATGTGTGCGAGCGGAGCGAGGTCACCGCTGGCGCCCAGCGAGCCGATCTCCGGGATGGCCGGCGTCAGGCCCTCGTTGAGGTACAGCGCGATGCGCTCGAGCACCGCCGGCCGCACGGCCGAGTGCCCCTTGGCCAGCGCGTTCAGTCGCGCGGTGACCAGGGCCCGCGACTCGGAGTCGCTCAGCAGCGGCCCGACGCCGGCGCTGTGGCTGCGCACCAGGTTGGTCTGCAGCTCGGTCTCCTTGGCCGTGTCGACGAGCATGTAGATCATCTCGCCGTAGCCGGTGGTCACCCCGTAGACCGGGATGTTCTGCCGCACAGTGTCCTCGAACTGCTCCCGGCTCGAAGCCGCGCGCTCCAGCACGCGCTGGCTGAGCGCCACGGGTACGTGGTCCTCGGCGATGCGGCGCAGATCTGGAAGGCTGAGCGTCTCGCCGTCGAGATCGACTTTGACATCGGTTCCGACCGTGGTCATGTGGCTCCCTGGGGTGTAGCGAACGGATGGCCAGCGCGTGCTTCGTGGCCGCGGCGTCGATGTCACCACCGGCGGGAGGGGGGTCGCACCTTCGTGGTTGCGCCACCACCCCTTTGGTCCGAAGGTGGGCAAGGTGCACCCCGTGACACGTTGCCGGTCCGCAGCGCACAACAGCCGTCACAGCACAGCGGCGTAGCACGCGACGACGCGATTTACCTTACGGTGGCTGGAGATCAGGTGGCCGAGGCTCGTTGCTCAGCTGCAACCGCACGTAAGGAGATGCCTATTCGGCCGCCGAGTGCGAATTTGGCCTAGGCACGCTGGACGGCTTATCCGCCAGCGCGGGAGTCGGGATGACCGGCCACTGCGTCGATTGCCTGGCTTGACCCCGTATCCGAGACTTCAAGGAAGCGACAGTAAATGGACAACGTCACTAACACGCGTGCCGTCGTGCTCGGCGGCAGCATTGCCGGCCTGTTCGCGGCGCGAGTGCTCGCGGACGCCTACGACGAGGTAGTCGTGGTGGACCGCGACCGGTTGGCAGGTGTCAGCGGACCGCGGCGCAGCCGCCCGCAGGGCCGCCACATCAACGCGCTGCACTGCCGCGGCCGGCTGGTCATGGAGGAGCTGTTCCCCGGCATCACCGCACAGATGATCGCCGATGGCTGCCCGAGCGGCGACATGGCCGGCGACGTCCGCTGGTACTTCGACGGCAAGCGCGCCCTGCCGCACTTCGTCGACCTGCTCGCGGTGCCGGCGACGGCGCCGGTGATGGAGCGCTACATCCGGGAACGCACCCAGGCGCTGCCGGCCGTGCGGTTCCTGGAGCAGCACGAGATCCTCGGACTGGTGACGACCCCGGACAAGAGCGCGGTCACCGGCGTGCGCGTGCAGCGACTGCAGGGTGACAGCCCGGAGGAGACGCTCCGTTCGGACCTGGTCGTGGACGCCACCGGCCGCGGCTCGCGCACGCCGCTCTGGCTGGCGCAGCTCGGCTACCCGCAGGTTGAGGAGGAGAAGACCAAGATCGGCCTGGGCTACGTCACCCAGCACTACACCCTGCGCGAGGACCCCTGGCAGGGCGACCTGGCGATCATCCCGGTGGCCTCGCCCCGGATCCCGCGCGGAGCGATCTTCACCAAGACCGACGGCGGCAAGGTCGAGCTGACCGTCTACGGCCTGCTCGGTGACCACCCGCCGACCGACCAGGCCGGCTTCTACGACTTCGTCAAGTCGCTGGCGGTGCCGGACATCTACGACGCCCTGCAGCACGCCGACCCGCTCGACGAGCCGGTGGCGTTCCGGTTCCCGACCACCATCCGGCGCCACTACGAGAAGCTGACCAGCTTCCCCAGCGGCCTGCTGGTCACCGGCGACGCGGTGACCTGCTTCAACCCGGTCTACGCGCAGGGCCAGACCGTGGCGGCGCTGTCGGCGCTGGTGCTGCGCTCGCACCTGCACAGCGGCGCCACCCCGGACCCGCTGCAGTACTTTGCCGACCTGGCCCGCGACGTCATCGACGCGCCCTGGGAGATGACCCACACCGTCGACCTCAGCTACCCGGAGGTCCCCGGCCGCCGCACGCTGAAGGTGCGGATCGGCCAGGCCTACCTGTCGCGGGTGCAGGCCGCCGCGACCCGGGACGGCAGCATCACCGCCGCCTACATGCGGGCGGCCGGCATGGTGGACCCGCCGAGCGCGCTGATGCGCCCGGCGTTCATGCTCAAGGTGCTGCGCAAGTCCTGGCGGGGGCCGGCACCGACCCCGCCGCGGCCGGCCAGCCAGCCGGTGGGAGCTCCCGCCCACGCGGCGTGACGCCCGGGCACGACCGGACCTGAGTCGGGGCTGGCAGGATCTTTTCAGATCCTGCCAGCCCCGACTTCTGTCATGTCCGGACACCTGGCGGGTTCGACCAGGGTGCGCCGGCGGGAACGGTGCGGGCTCGGCCGTGGTCTCGTATCCGAAACGCAGGCCAGGGCACCCGGATCGGATACCAGATCCAGTAGCCGGCGGCCTCGCCCAGCTGCGTGCCCGTGGGAGGTGGCGGAGCCTGGCGGCGCGGCATTGCCCGACCGCAAAACACAGAGCGGGTGCCCGTGCCGGTTGGCACGAGCACCCGCTGTGGGTGTGAGCGATCTAGCCGAAGAACGCGGTGAGCTCGTTGAGCGTGACCTGGGGCTGCTCCTCGACGAAGTAGTGACCGGTGTTCTTCATCTCGTGCACGGTCACGTCGGTGCCCCTGCTGGGCAGCGTGGCCGCCGTGCTCGGGTAGAACAGGCTGTTGACCAGGCACAGGATCGGCGCGGTCACCTTGCCGTACGAGGCGTTGTCGATGATGTCCTGCGCGAACGCCTGGTACCAGCCGTTGCCACCCCGGATGCCCTCCGGGCAGTTGTAGGCGGCGGTGTAGACGGCCCGGTCGAAGTCGGTGACCGCGGCCTGGTTGACCAGCAGGTGGTCGAACATCCAGTCGACCAGGTAGCGTGCCCGGCCGGCGACCAGCTGCTCGGGCAGCACGGCCACCTGGTTGAACGCGAACCACCAGGGGAAGAAGGGCTGGCCCGGTGCCGGCAGCAACCGGAACTCGTAGTAGCTCTCGTCCGGGTGCGTCACGTCGAGCATGGCCACCTTGCGGGTGGCGTCGGGGTGGTTGACGGCGAAGCTGTACGCCACCATCGAGCCGATGTCGTGCCCGGCGATGTTCACGCTGCTGTAACCCAGAACCCGGATGAGCTCGCGGATGTCGCGGGCCATGGTCTTCTTGTCGTAGCCGGACGCCGGCGTGTCGGTGTCACCGCCACCCCGCAGGTCAACCGCGATCACCCGGTAGCGCTTGGCCAGTGCCGGCATGATCTTGTGGTACATCCACCAGGTCTCCGGCCAGCCGTGCAGCAGCACCAGCGGTTCGCCCTTGCCGCCGATCACGTAGTGCTGGCGGATGCCGTTCGCGGTGGCGAACCGGCTGCTGAAGCCGCCCGGCAGCGAGCGGGCCAGGTCCGAACTCGACGGCGCCGCCCACCCTTCTTTCCCATGCTTGTCCTGCCGTCCATGTATGGTCTCCGCGCCGGCGATACCGCCGGGCACGGCGACAGTCAGCCCGGCAGCCGCTGCCGTACCGGCACCGAGTGCCAGGAATTTGCGCCTGTCGATCCCCAACTCAACAACCCTTTCAACTGGGAGAGATGGTGCCCGCGTGACTGCGGACCCATTGCCCTCCATCCAAAGACCAAGGGAGCGTATACATCTACGATCGTCTGCACCATACGGAATGGAAACGTATTGTCAGCCCTTACCGGCCGTCCTGTGCAGTCGCCGACCCCACCGCTCCCGATGGGATCCTGCTGGGCCGCGCGGCACGAAACAGTGGCCGCGGACCCCGTGTGCGCCGGCCCGCGGTCGAGCGTTGCCAGCCGCCCGGCAGGCGGTCGCCGCTGCTCGTTCGCCCCGATCGCCGGGGCTAGGCCGGCGGCGGGCGGCTCCATCTGATGTCCGTCACAGCGCCTTCCACGGCCGATCCGGATCGTCCGCGATCGCCAGGACCAGCTCGATGAACTCCGACCCCCAGCGATCGATAGTGCTCGCGTCGAACGCGTCGGGCTCGTATTCGATGCCGCACCGGAATTCTCCCGGTGGGGCCACCAGAAAGGTCCAGATAAATCCACCGCGAAGAAATGAGGTAGCAAGCTCTTCGGGCGTGACCACCGGTTCGACGCTGGTACCGAACCCGGTGTCGTCCTGCGCCGACGATGCCGTGAAATAGTTGAAAATGGGCATCGCGGCCTGCGGGTTCGCGGCTCCCTTCATCAGGTCCGGGTGCAGGTCCAGGATCGTCGCGAACGGAAGCTCGTGCCGCCGGGCCTCCGCGCCGGCCGTGCGGGCGAGCAGCATGAGGTCCCGGAAGCTCCGGCACTGTCCGAACTCCAGGCGTAGCGGGATCGTGTTGACGAAGAACCCGATGGTGTCGTAGAACGCTGGGCGGCGGCCGCTGTTCGAGGTAAACAGGGTGATGTCCGAGCGGCCGGTGGCCTTCTCCGCGACAACCATGAGTGCGGCCAGCAGGACGTGCCACGGACTGCAACGGTCCTGGGCCGCGGTCGCCGAGACCCTGGCAAGGCCCTCGGGGTCGATCGAGAAGTTCCCGATCGCGCTGCGCGGCATCAGGGTGCCGGCATCGTGAGCCCGATCGGTCGGCATGGTGAACATCTCGGCCCCGGCCAGCTTGTCCGCCCAGTAACGGTGCGCTACCGCAGCCTTCTCACTCTGCAGGAACTCCTGTTCCCACAGTGCGAACTCGCGATACGGGGCCGGTGTCGGGAGTTCGTGCGGTACCCCGGTCACCCTGCTCTTGTAGCAGGCCGCGAGCTCGCGGCGGAACACGTCGGCCGACCAGCCGTCGCAGAAGAGGTGGTGCAGCAGCAGGGTGAGCACCGCGTCGTGCTCGTCGAAGCGGTAGAGGGTGGCGCGCACCGACGGCTTGACGGAGAACGGCATCGACTCGTCGTTCAGTTCGACGAGCAGGTCGACGGCCACCTCGTCACGGGTTCGCCCGGCGGGCACGGCGATATCTCGGACCGTGAGCGGGACCGGCAGGGGTGGCAGCACTTCGGAGAATCCGATGTTGCCGTCGGTCTCGTCGTAGGTGACCTGAGTGCGCAGGGCATCCTGCCGCTCGACGACATCGTCCAGTGCGCCCTGCAGAGCACCGAGGTCCACGTCGCCCTTGAACCGCAGAACCAGGGGAATGACGTGCTTCGGCGCGCGGGCCAACCCGCTCGCGTCACGCTGGCGTGAACTCAACGGATAGTGCGTCGCGGACTCTCCGAGGATGTCCGGTTGGTTCATCTTCGAGCTCCATGTTCTATTGCTTAGGCTTCGTCAGCTGCATCCTGATAGAACACACGTCGTTTCTCGGAGTCCTGCCGTCAATTCCTCGCAACGATGCTCCAGGCAGCGGCTCCGGGCATCTCCGTGGTTGCCCGCCGCCCGGGTGTGCGCAGCCTCGCCACGGCCGCCATGCCAGGCATCCGGCACAGCGATGTGAGGCTGTCGGTTGCTTGGCTACCCGCGGCACCACCCACTCCGGACCACCCTGCCAGCTACCCGCTGCCTGACTACCTCCTGCGTTGCGCGATGCAGGCGCTCCTCGCCAGCCGGCTGACCTGGACGTTGGCGACGGGCTGCCGGGCAACCGTCCCGCAGGCCGGCGGCCGGGCCGGAATTCTCGAAACCCGCCACGCCTTCATGACGGCACTATTTCCAGCCGCTCAGCACGCAAGAAATGTCGGGGCCCGATTACATCAGGTACCTAGGCGAATGGCGGGGTTTCACTATTTCCTATATCGTCGGGAATGCAGCGGGAGAATCGCTGGTCGGTACCTATTAATGGACCGTCGAACAGGGCTGCGACAGTACGGGAAAGCTGTGGTCACGGGCCCGCTCGAGACCTGTCCGGGGTCCGGCAACGTTGGAGTTGGCGGGGGTTCGGGGCGCTCACATACTAGTCGTCATGCCCGATCTGGATGTGGTGTTTTCACGCTGGCCGCTGCTCTCGGGCAACCCCGCGCACCGAAAGCTAATTGCTCGCTGCCCGCGTAACAATACGGCAATTCCCGCATGACGGCCGTATTCTCATTGCCGGCTCAACTACTTGAATACGGTCGCACACAGCCCGACAACCTTGCCGTGGTGCAGGGAAATAATCGTATTTCCTATAGCGAACTCGCTGAAATGGCGCAAGCAGCGCGCAGTCACTTGGAACTGTACGGCCCGGGCCGGCTGGCCATCCGGGCGGAGAAGTCGGCACAGACCATCGCGTTGATCGCGGCCTGCCTGATGGCGCGCCGGGCGTTCCTGCTGCCCTCGACCGCCCTCGGCAAGGACTCCCTCGACACCCTGCTCGGCCGGGCCGGCTGCCAGCACCTGCTGGCGGCCGTACCCGCGGGCGGCGGGCCGGGCATCCGGGTGCATTCCCTCGACCCCAACGCCGACTCCAACGCCGAGGCCGATCCGGGCCGGCCTGCGGCGGCATCCGACGGCGCGGCAGACAGCGCGGACGAGGCGGATGTCTCCTTCATGCTCACGACTTCCGGCTCGACCGGCCTGCCGAAGATCGTGCCGCTGTCGAGCGGAGCCGTCGAGCGGTTCACCGACTGGGCCGCGGCACAGTTCGCACTGCGCACCGGCACCCGCGTCCTCAACTACGCACCGCTCAGCTTCGACCTGTGCCTGCTGGACATCTGGGCGACCCTCAAGGCCGGCGGCACCGTCGTGCTGGTCGAGCAAGAACGCGCCACCGACGGCAGGTACCTCGCCGAGCTGGTACAGGCGGAACAGATCCAGGTGCTCCAGGCGGTCCCGATGTTCTACCGGCTGCTTGCCGACGCGCACACCGGTGACCCGTTCGCCAGCGTCGAGCACATCATCGCCACCGGGGACAAGGTGCCGGCACAGCTGCTCGGCCAGCTGCCCAACCTGTTCCCGAACGCGCGGATCTTCAACGTCTACGGCAGCACCGAGACCAACGACAGCTTCCTGCACGAGGTGGATGCCGCCGGTACCACCACCGACCTGCCGATCGGACGTCCGATCGGCGGCGTGGACGCCCTCGTCGCCGACGGCAGCGGCACGTTGCTGGACGGGCCGGGCGAAGGGGAACTCGTGGTGCGGACGCCCTTCCAGACTCACGGTTACCTGGACCCGGCCGCCGGCGCGGGCAAGTTCGTCGCCGCAGCCGACGGCGGACAGCCGTACTTCCGGACCGGGGACCTGGTCCGGCGGGACGCCGACGGCCTCTACACCCTGCTCGGTCGCAACGACTTCGAGGTCAAGGTGCGCGGAACCCGGGTCAACCTCGCGGAGGTCGAGCACGTTCTGCTCGGCCACAGCGCGGTCCTCGAGGCCGCGGTGGTCGGGGTGCCCGACGAGACCGCCGGAACCCGCATCCATGCGGTGGTGCGCCGCTCCGCGCCCGGCTCGCCGGACAGCCTGACGCTGCGCGAGCGGTGCCGGCGCCAGCTCCCCCGGGCCGCGATCCCCTCAACGTTCGCCCTCACCGACGCCCCACTGCCCACCACGTCGACCGGCAAGGTCGACCGCCAGACCCTCATCCGCACCGTGCTCGACAGGACATGACCATGGACCAGAAACACGTCATCAAAGAATTCATCATCGCCGAGTTCATACCCGATATTCAGCCCGACCAGCTGGACGACGACTACGACCTGATCGCGGCCGGGGTCATCGACAGCATCAACCTGCTCAGGGTGATCACCTGGCTCGGCAACCGGTTCGATCTCCCCCTCGACGAGGTGGAGATCGCCGAGAAGAACTTTGCCTCCGTCAACGCAATCTGCGAATTCGTGAACCACGCCGCACGCCGGCAGGACAGCCCGATCGGCTAATACCAGAAAGGTCTTTCGTACATGATTATCCGTGACATTTCCGAGGTCGAAGACGTCCAGTGGGGCAATGGGATCAGCCGGCGCTTCCTGACCGCCAAGGACGGCCTGGGATACACGCTGACCGACACGATCGTCAATGCCGGGACGCGGTCGCCGTTGGAGTACAAGAACCACTTCGAGGCGTGCTACTGCATCGCCGGCAGCGGCTCGGTGATCGATGCCGAGGGCAACGAATACCCGCTCAAGCCGGGCATGATGTACGCACTGGACAAGAACGACCCGCACTTCCTGGTCGGCGGGGAACACGAGGACATGCGCCTGATCTGCGTCTTCTCGCCGGCTCTGGAGGGGAACGAGCGGCACGACTTCAGCCTCGAGTTCTCCAACTACTGAGCGACCGCTCATGCAGCAGTGGACCGAGGAGCAGCAGGCACTGCGGCAAGGCTATGCAGATAGCTTTGCCGCGTGGGGCGAGGAGCATATCCAGCGTGACCAGGACAGCGAGTTTCCGCACGAGCAGTGGAAGCTGATCGGAGACTCCGGCCTGTTCGGCCTCCCCTTCGACGCCGAGTGGGGAGGCGGAGCGCACGACCTGCTCACCACCATGTACGTGCTCGAAGGCCTCGGCTACCACTGTCGCGACAACGGGCTGAACTTCTCGGTCGCGACCCAGATCGTCAGTGCGGGCGTGCCCCTGCAGAAGTTCGGGTCGGCTGAGCTCAAGAGCCGCTACCTGCCGGGTATCTGCGCCGGCACCCGGATCGGGGCGCATGCGATCACCGAGCCGCAGGGCGGTTCCGATGCGGCAGCGATGAGGACGACAGCACGGCGGGACGGCGACGGCTTCGTGCTGAACGGACAGAAGTGCTTCATCAGCAACGGGCCGGTCGCCGATCTGTTCCTCATCTATGCCCAGACCGGCGCCGATGCCGGCCCGTTCGGCATGTCGGTCTTCGCCGTCGAGCGCGGTACCCCGGGCTTCGAGATCGGCCCGCCGGTCGAGAAGATGGGCCTGCGGACCTCGCCCTTCGGCGACCTGTCCTTCCACGACTGCCGAGTCCCGGCGGCAAATGTGGTCGGGCGGGTCGGGCAGGGGTTCCTGCTGCTGGATTACGTGATGAAGTGGGAGATCCTGTGCAACTTCATCACCAGCGTCGGCACCATGCAGCACCGGATGGAGCGATGTATCTCCTTCGCCCGGTCCCGGGTTCAGTTCGGGGCGCCGATCGGCTCGTACCAGCTCGTGTCCACCAAGATCGTGGACATGAAGATCGGCGTGGAGACCGCTCGGATGTGGATGTACCAGACCGCCGAGCGATTGATGGCAGGCAGGGATGTGCTGGCGGACGTTGCGGTCGCCAAACTCCTTACCAGTGAAGCAAATCTCAAGTCCGCACTCGACGCAGTACAGATATTCGGTGGCCGCGGCTACACCGTCGGCCACGCCTTGGAGAAGGACCTTCGTGATGCCACCGGCGGAACGATCTACTCGGGCACCTCGGAAATCCAGCGCAGCAAGATCGGCCGAATGATCGGTATCAAGTGAAGCCGACGTCACGAACAAGCAAGATGGAGAGAACATGACAGTTGACGGGATCGCCCCGGACCTGGTGGCCGCGACCGCGAGCCTGGACCACGAGGACCCGATCGTGCAGCAGTTCGTCGACCGAACGCTTGCCGGCCGGCGGGGTACGCCGCGGGAGAATGCCGTTCTGCTCTACTACGCGGTGCGCGACCAGCTGCTGTACGACGTCTACGACGCGGACCTCAGCCGCGACGGCCTGCGCGCAAGCGCCATCCTGAGCAAGGGTCGAGGATTCTGCCTGCACAAGTCGATCGTGTACGCGGCCGCGTGCCGGGCCGTCGGCATCCCGAGCCGGCTGGTGTATGCCGACGTACGCAATCACCTGGCCTCGGGCAAGCTGCGGGAACTGGTCGGCGGGAACATGTTCTTCCACGGCCTGACCTCGGTATGGCTGGACGGGCGCTGGATGAAGGCGACACCGGTCTTCAACAAGATGCTGTGCCGGCTCTACAGCATGGCGCCGCTCGAGTTCGACGGCACGGCGGACAGCCTCTACCAGCCCTACGACGCGCAGAACCGGCAGCACATGGAGTTCGTCACGCACTACGGCGAGTTCGACGACTTCCCCTACGACCTGGTCATCCAGCGCATGCACCAGTCCCACCCGAAGCTGTTCGTGACCGAGTACCGCACGACGAGCGGGTCCCTGGTGGAGGAGGCAGTAGCCACCGGGCTCCCGGCGGTCAGCCCCGATCTGTCCTGAGGAATCGCACTGCCAGCAGTACCCGAGCAGTCCCGGTTCGGGCTGCCATCGCAGGGCCGGCGGTCGCTGGGACCGCCGGCCCCGCGACAGCTTCGGGGACGGCACGTCGAGAGATGGGCCGGGTGCCAGGCGCACGTGAGGATTAACCGGTGGTCGCGGGTGAGCAGCGACTGGTTCGACGAGACAGAGACCGTGTCCGGAGTCTGACGATCCTGGAGCCTTGATGAGAACCGCCTACCGAACCTGCCCGATCTGCGACGCCATCTGCGGGTTGCGCCTGAGCCTCGACGACAACGGCAAGGTGTTGTCCGTCCGCGGCGATTCCGAAGACCCCTTCTCGAAGGGCTACATCTGTCCCAAGGGTGCCAGCCTCGGCCAACTGGACGAGGACCCGGACCGGCTCCGGCTACCGATGATCCGGACCGGCGACGAGTGGCGCCAGGTCAGCTGGGACGAGGCGTTCGCCGAGATCGAGCGTGGCTTGATGGGCGTCATCGAGACCTACGGCCGGCCCTCCGTCGCCACCTACTTCGGCAACCCCACCTTCCACACCATGGGCGGCATCCTCTACCGGGGAGCGCTGGCCCAGGCGGTGGGCTCGCCCAACGTCTACAGCGCCAGCAGCATCGACCAGCTGCCCAAGCATGTCGCGTGCGGGCTGATGTTCGGCAACGGCCTCGGCATCTCGGTGCCGGATGTGGACCGCACCGACTACCTGCTGGTGCTCGGCGCCAACCCGGCCGAGTCGCACGGCTCGCTGGCCGTCGCACCCGATTTCCCCGGCAGGCTCAAGGCCCTGCGCCGGCGCGGCGGAAAGCTCGTGGTCATCGACCCCCGGCGCACCCGCACCGCCGACATGGCCGACGAGCACGTCTTCAGCCGGCCCGGCAGCGACGCGTTCCTGCTGTTCGGCATCGTCCACACCCTGCTCGCCGAGAACCTCACGTCGGTGAACATCGGAGTGGAGGGCATCGACGAACTCCGCGAACTCGCGGCCGACTTCACGCCCGAGGCAGCCAGTTCGGCCTGCGGCGTTCCCGCGGCGACCATCCAGCGGCTGGCCCGCGAGCTCGCCGCCGCACCGAGCGCCGCGGTCTACTCCCGGGTGGGCACCTGCACCGCCGACTTCAGCACGCTGAGCCAGTGGCTGGTCGACGTGATCAACATCCTCACCGGCAACTTCGACCGTCCGGGTGGGGTGATGTTCGCCAAGGCGGCCACCCTGCAGATGCCCTGGGGACCCAAGCCCTTCACCTACGGCCGCTGGCGCAGCCGGGTACGCGGCATGCCGGAGATGCTCGACGAGTTCCCGGTGGCCACCCTGGCCGACGAGATCGAGACCCCGGGCGAGGGTCAGGTCAAGGCAATGGTGGTGGTGGCCGGCAACCTGGCGCTGTCGGCCCCGAACGGCCCACGGCTCAGCAAGGCGATGCAGAGCCTGGACTTCATGGTCTGCGTGGACCCGTACCTGAACGAGACCACCAAGCTCGCCAACGTGATCCTGCCGCCGCCCCGGATGCTGCAGATGCCGCACTACGACCTGCTGGAAACCATGATCACGGTGCGCAACTACGCCCGGTTCTCCACGCCGGCGCTCCCGCTCGAGGCCGACCAGCTGTCCGAGGAGGACATCATGGCGCGGTTGATCCTGATCGCGATGGGCCAGGGGGCGCAGGCCGACCCGGCGGGGTTCCACGAGATGCTGCTCGGCGGGCTGCTCGGGCTGACCACCCAGCTGCCGGGTTCGGCGCTCGAAGGTGCGGATCCGGGTGAGGTGCGGGCCGGCCTGGAGGGGAACAGCCCACCCGAGCTGATGCTGGACGCCCTGCTCAAGGCGGGCCCGTACGGGCTCACCCTGGCCGATCTGCGCGCACAGCCGCACGGTATCGATCTCGGCGCGCTGGAACCGCGGTTGGACGAGGTGATCTGCACGCCCTCCGGCCTGGCCGAGCTCGCACCACCGGAAATGGCCACCGAGACCGCCCGGCTGAGCGCGCTGCTGGACGCCCCGGCTCCGGAGATGGTGCTGATCGGGCGGCGGCAGCTGCGGTCCAACAACAGCTGGCTGCACAACGTGCCCAGCCTGGTCGGTGGCAGCAACACCTGCACGTTGCAGGTCAATCCGAGCGACGTGGCGAAGCTGGGGCTCGGCAGCCACGCCCGGGTACGGTCGGCGGTCGGTGAGCTGATCGCGCCGGTGGAGTCCACCGAGACGATCATGCCGGGCGTGGTCAGCCTGCCGCACGGTTGGGGCCATGCCGGGTCGAAGCAACAGGTCGCCGCGCAGCACCCCGGGGTGAACGTCAACGCGCTCACCGACAACTCCACCGCCGACGCCGTGTCCGGCAATGCCGTGTTCAACGGGGTCGCGGTGACGGTCGGTCCGGCCAGCGACCCGGCCGGGTGAGTCCGGCCGGCGGCTGCGTCCCGGAGAGGTTGCGAGCATGCGTCCATGACCGCTGAGCACCACCAGCCCAGCCCGCAGGTCGCGTACGCCCAGTGGGTGAGGGCATGTTCGGACGCGGGGTGGTCGGCCGGCCCGGCCGTCGAGCAGGTGCCGGTGCAGGCGGGACTCGGCAGGGTCACCGCCCTGCCGGTGCACGCGCGCCGGCCGTCGCCCCGCTTCGCGTGCGCGGCGATGGACGGCATCGCGCTCGCCTGGGACAGCCTCGATGCCACTGCCTGGGTTTCGGCCTCGGCATTCTGCTGGGCCGACACCGGCGATCCGCTGCCCGCGGGCACCGACACGGTCGTGGAACGGGAACGCGTCACCGTCGGCACCGACGGCAACGCCGTGATCGCCGGCCCGGTGGCCCCCGGCAGGAACGTCCGCGCCGTCGGCGAGGACTTCCCGGCCGGCCGGCTGCTGGTGCCGGGTGGCCACCGGCTTCGCCCGGCGGACCTCGGCGTCGCCGCCACCGCCGGGTACGTGAGCCTCGCGGTCGCCCGGCGGCCGGTGGTCGCGATCGTCCCGACCGGGGACGAGATCCGCCCGGTCGGCTCGGTGCTCGGGCCGGGTGAGTTCACCGACAGCAATTCGGTGATGCTCGCCGCGCTGGCCGAGCGCTGCGGTGCGGTGGCCGTGGTCACCGAGGTGCAGCCGGACGATCCCGACCGGCTCACCGCCGCGGTACGGCAGGCGGCGGCCACGGCCGATCTCGTGCTGGTGCTGGCGGGCTCCAGCCGCGGCCGGGACGACCACACGGCCACGGTTCTCGCCCGGGTCGGTGGCGTGGCCGTGCACGGGGTCGCGGTCCGGCCCGGGCATCCGGTGCTGCTCGGTCACGTGAGAGCGGACCGGTCGGGACCCGGCGCCGACGAGCACGTCGCACGGTCGGTGCCCGCAATCGGGGTGCCGGGCTACCCTCTGGCCGCCGCGGTGATCTTCGAGCTGTTCGCGGCACCGCTGCTGCAGAAGTTGGAGGGTCAGCGGGCCGCGGATCGCGAGCCGTTGCAGGTGAAACTCGGCTGCGACTGGGATTCGCCGCCGGGTGTCGAGGACTGGGTGCCGGTGTCGCTGGATACCGGGCCCGATCGCGCCGATTCGCCGGTGGCCGTGCCGAGCGCTGGCCACGGTGCCGGATCGCTCAGCCGGCTGGTCCGGGCCGACGCGTGGTGGCCGATCCCGATCGGCCAGGGGCCGTTCACCCGTGGCGACGCCATCGAGGTGCTCCCGGTAGGCGCGTGATCCCGAACCGTAGTCAGCGCTCGGCTCGTCGCAGCGTCAATATCGTTACCGGCGAGCAGTCAGAGCAAGCCCGAATGGCCATCCCGGTCTCGAACGCAAGAGCCGATCCGCGCTAATGGCAAGGCGGTTGGTACGGCAGTTCCTGCGCATACTGTGCCCACTCTTCTCGGGTGATGGGATCGCCCACGATTCTGCACAACGCATTGACGGCAGTGCCGGTCTCAGCTGGCCAAAGGTGGACATCCCGGCCTGTTCCACTACCTACCAGTGTCGACCCGTCAGGGCTGAACGACACTACAAACACTTCTAGATCGGCCGCTCGCAACACGGCGAGTGGTGCAGGCTCGCTTGGCCGGCTGACGTCCCATACCCGGACCGTGCCGTCGGTGCTGCCAGCAGCAAGATATGGCGACCGAGGCGAGAACGTAAGTCCGAATACCGTGTTGGTCGGTCCGGTTAGCGCCCCACCCTGCGGTACCGGGTGGCTTGGTTCAGCGATGTTCCAGATGCGGATCGAGTGATCAGCGCTACCAGCTGCCAAAAGGTTCCCGGACGCAGAGATGGCCACGCTGTACACATAACTTTCAAATGCGTCGAGGGTCGCTAACAAGTGTGGGCTCGAGGGCTGTCCGACGTCCCATAACCTCACCTTGTGGTCAGCACCGGCCGCCGCCAGGATCTTGCCGTCGGGTGAGAATGCAACACTGAAGACGTAGCCGGTCGGTTCACGTAGCGTCGAAAGGACGTGCGGGCGCCTTGGATCGGCCACGTCCCATAGGCGGATCACGTTATCGTCCGAGCCGGCTGCCAACACCTGTGAATTCGGGCTGAACGTCAGCCATTCTATGACCTTCGAAAGTCCCGTAAGGGTTGCGGCCAGATGAGGTTTCTCAAGGACCGTAGTGTCCCACAGGAGCACCATTCCATTATCTGTTCCTGCTGTTACTAGCCGTGAATCGGCCGAAATGGCAGCCGCACCGGTCAACAAGGTTCCTTTCGGCGCCGCGACCGCCCGCAGTTCGACCGGCTTGTCAGGTTTAGTCAGCTGCCAGAGCCGAACGGCGTGGTCGTTCTTGGCTGTGCCTACCGCCAAGGTGCCTGTGCTGCTGAAGCTAAGTGCGAACACATTATCTTGCGCCCCGGCGAGGACCGGGCCGGGCAACGGCCACAGCCGCGTCGTTCCGTCGGCAGAACCTGTCACCAGACGTGAGCGGTCAGGTAGGAAGGCCAGGCCTGTCACCGGCCCCGGATGGGGAAAGGTGCGCAGTGCGTGCCATGTGCTGACGTCCCACGTCAGCACCCTATTGTCGGAGCCACCTGCCGCAAGCGTTCGACCGTCAGGTGAGAAAGCCACCACATTGACCCACGTGGAAAAGCCGACCAGCTGGTGAGGTGCTGCTGACGGAGAGTCGCCGGCTGGCGAACGCCAGATCCGGACCTTGGAATCCTTGCTACCCACAGCCAGGAACGAACCATCAGGCGAGAACGCAACGGAGTTGACTGTCGTATTCGCTGGGGGCGCTTCTGGTAGTGGTGACAGCGGAGCGACCGAGGCTCGGCTCATCCGCCATCGCTTCAACAGGCCGTTTTCACCGCCCGCTATGAGCACAGTCCCATCAGGCGAGAAGGCCACAGTGTGCACCACACCCGGCAGGCCGGCGATCGGTTTAAGCCAAACCGGATGGTCTGGGTTGGAAACATTCCAAAGCACGATGACATGGCCACCTCCGCCGACTGCAAGCAAGTGACCATCCGGTGAGAATGCAATACTTTCCACCGCATCGGTGATGCCGGGCAACGGAGTTCCCAACATCCTCGGACTAGCCGGATCCGCGATATCCCACAACCGGACAAGTGAATCCTGCCCGCCGGTTGCCAAGACGGCGGAGTGCGGAGCGAACGCCAAGGCATATTGTTGAGCGTCCTTGCCATGACCAGGTACGGTGCCGATACGGGATGGAACCTGGTTACCGGCAGATTGACGGAACAGTTGCACAGCTCCCGTGACAGCGTTGGCCGTTGCAAGGTAGGCGCCATCCCCGGATAGCGCTATCGGGGTAGGACCCGGTTGTCCAAGGAGCCGAGTCGGCGTCGCGATGGCAAGCGCATCGAGCACTGCAGAGCGCGCCTCCAGCGTCGGCGACACATAGAATCCAGCAAGAGCGAGTTGGCTCGCCAGAGCTGGGTCGACGGCCTGTAGTTGAGCGGCCTCAATAGCCAACTGCCGAGACTGGGCAAGATCGCGCTGGTGTGCGGCATTGCGTTCGGCGCGACTACTACGACTCTGCGAAACGACGGCAATCCCCGCGAGCAGGCACGCAAGTATGGCGAACACGCTGACGGTGCCCAGCAACTGGCGCGTGCGCCGCATACGGGTCCTGATCTCGACCTGTCTTCTGCCTTCCAGCCGCGCACTCGCCGCCAAGAACTCTCGCTCCGTACGGTTCAGATCCCCAGCTCGCTCGGAATCGGCAGCAAGCCATCGCTGGTTGCCTTCCAGCCGAAGCCCACGCCACAAGGCGTCCTCATCCCGCCCCTCGGCATCCCACTGCTGGGCTGCGGCTGTCAGTCGTCGATGCCAGCGGAGGTTGGCACGATCGGACTCGATCCATTCCAATAGCCGGGGCCAGGCGAGCAACAATGACTCGTGACTCAGGCTTAGCTCATCGGAGTCCGAGGTCAGCAGGCGGGCGTTCACGAATTGGTCTAGGACGCATTCAACTTGGCCAACCTCATCTGACAACTCCAGCAGTTCGGTTCTGGGTGCCCGCCGCCGCGTAAGCGGGACGGTCTCTTCGACATGCGCAAGCCGAAGAAAAATGCGCCGAGTCAACACTTGGCTGGACTCGTCCAAGCTAAGGTACGTGCTCTCGGCGGTCTGTTGGGCAGCTCGTTCGATGCCGCCAGTGCGCAGGTACCCGGCCCGGGTCAGTCGGCCTCGGTGGATGTGTTGCCAAGTCTCCATCAGCGCGTGCGCCATCAACGGGAGCGCCCCGGGATCGTGTGCAGCACGACGGCCCCCGAATGCAGCCATGTCACGCAACACGAGTTCAACGAGGTCGTCGTCTACCGTAACGCCCGCTCGGCGTGCTGGCTCCACGATTGCACTGCGTAACTCGGGCACAGACATCGCACCGAGCAGCACCTGCCCCTCCTGTAATGCCCGGTGCAGAGTCGGCTCCTCGCTCGCCTGACGATAGAAGTCACTGCGTAATACGAGCACCGCTGCCACCCGCGTGCCCGCGCCCGGCCAGTCGGTGAGCAGTGCGCCCAGCACTGCGAGAAATATCGAGCGATCCTCATCCGTCACGGCTGGCGCAAACAATTCCTCGAACTGATCTACCACGAAGAGCAGCGACGAGTCTTCGGCGTCCAGGTTAGGTGGGGTGCCACCTACAAACCACTGCCGAAGACCACCCTCGCATTCAGTCGCCGAACGGCCGCACATCGGCGCCAGCTGGGTTGCCAGTTCGGTCATCGGGCTAAGACCGGGGGTCATCGCGACGGTTCGTAGGTCCAGTACCGGCATCAGGCCAGCCTTCACCAGCGATGACTTGCCTGAGCCCGAGGAGCCAGTGACTACCACGATCGGGACTCTGCCCAAGTCCTCGAGGGCGGCATGCACGTGATCGACAAGCCGCTGGGTAAGGGTCTCTCGGCCGAAGAACCATTCTGCGTCCGCCACGTCGAAGCTTCGCAAGCCGGGGTAAGGCCGGACGAAACCTTGGCCCCGCGGGCCGGGATTGCGGCGAACTCGAGCCAAGGCTTCGATCCAAACGGCATCGCTTTCTCCGCTGACACCGCAGACACGAAGGATAGGAAGTAGCGCTTCCTTCGGTCGCGAGGGTAGGTGCCGGCCGCTGAAATACCCGCCAAGTGTTGCCGCCGGGATGTCTGTGGCCCGCGCGACATCCCGCACACTAAGGCCAGCTATCACTCTCATATGGGTCAGCGCCTGCGCGAAGTCCCGTCCGTCGAAAATATCCTCCGGTCGGACGACGTTCCCACCGCCAACGCCTCGAAGGTTCTCATATCCGGCATCTAGCACCATATGGTTAGGCTAAGCCCAGTAGCACCATCCCGGTACCCACCAATTCGCCTATCCCTGTACGACCTCGTACGGATTTCTTCTCGACGGATCTGCTGGGAGGACAGTCAGGCACTGTCCTCCCAGCCTGAAATCTGTGACTCAGGAGACGTGCTCGCAGGCGGTTCCTTGCCCAGGGTTACCGGTGACGCAATATGTGCCCGCAGGGGCGCCGCCGATGCTCGTTGACCAGTAGTTACCCTTCTGGCCTATCCACGTTTGGGTCGCACTTGTTCGATTAATACCATTTGGACCTGTTAGGTTAAACGAGCCATAGAAGCTGGTGTTTCGCGCCCAAGCCTGAACTAGGACCGTACCACCAGCGTTTCCTGCCACATACATGCAGACGTTGCCCGCACATCCTGTAGCGGACGCCTGCGCTGGCGCCGCCGCCAGTAAGAGCGTCGCTGCAGTCCCGGCCACGGTCACTCCGAGCCGGGTGGTACGCAATGCATGCGCTTTCTTCATCGTGCACTCCCTCTGGTGAATCGGGCTCAGCCAACTTGGCCTCGGCGATGTGCTGCTCTTCCGCCTGTCCGATCGTTCAAAGGTTCCGAGGAGTCATCACCCTCGCGCAATTGCTCATCGATTAGCCGTACGAAGCCGGATGTACGAGGTCGGTCGGCCTTCAACGGGCCCGATGCCCGTTCACATCCGAAGGCCGGCAGGGGACTTGGCGCGCCCGCGCTCAGTGCCGTACTCGGCACGCCAAGTGCTCGTTCCCCATCTAGGCAATTCAGCGTCTTGTCCGCATAGGTGATGTCGTCCACCCTCCCGGAGGGGAGAAGGAGAGAGCATGACTGCCGCTACCGCATCGCCAGCACCGCTGCACCGCCTGTGGCGGCGCGAGTTGCCGGCGTACCCGACCGGCGCCCGGCGCATCTGGTACCTGGCGATCGTCTTCGCCGCGACCGTTGTCGCGTACTACGAGAACTTCATCAGCGGGGCGGTCACGCCGCAGTTGCTCAGCGGCTTCCACATCTCCTTCCTGTACTTCGCCGTCGTGACGGCGGTGGCGAACGCGATCGGGGCGATCGGCTCGCTGGCCTCGGGCATTGCCGACAGGGTGGGCCGCGGCAACATGGCGATCGTCGGCCTGTTCGGCGTCTCCCTGGTGACGCTGCTGTGGATACCCCACGTGACGACCGGCCTGCAGTACGGGATCGCCTTCGGCTCCGCCGGAATCTTCGAGGGCGTCATCCTGGTGGTCACGCCGGCGTTGATGCGGGACTTCAGCCCCCAGGTCGGCCGCGCCCAGGCGATGGCCTTCTGGACGGTGGGACCGGTGCTGGGCAGCCTGCTGGTCACCGAGGTCTCCAGCCACACCCTGGACAGCCACCCGCGCTGGCAGTTCCAGTTCGAGGTGGCGGGCTGGGCGGGCCTGGCCGTCTGCGTGCTGGGCCTGCTGTTCCTGCGTGAACTCAACCGCGCCGATCGCGACCGCATCATCGGTGCGCTCGATGCCGGGACCGCAACGGCGCCGAGCGAGGCAGGGCTGTCGCACGAGGCGGCCACCCAGCACCCGTACCGGCAGATGTTCCGGCTCGACATCGTCGGGCCGGCTATCGGTATCAGCGTGTTCCTGCTGATGTACTACACCGCCATCGGCGTGCTCCCGGTGTATTTCCAGACCGACCTGAACTTCACCGCCAGCCAGTCGAACTCGCTGTTGAACTGGCTGTGGGCCACGGCGGCGGTGTCCATGCTGGTATTCGGAGCGCTGTCGGACAGGCTGCGGGTCCGCAAGCCGCTCGTCCTCGCCGGTGCCCTGGCCACGGTTCCGGTCGAGATCGCCTTTCTGGCCAAGGCCGGCTCCGGCTCACCGACCTTCTCCTCCATCGCGGTTCTGCTGGCGCTCACCGGCGTGTGGCTGGGTGCCGCGTACGCGCCGTGGATGGCTGCCTTCACCGAGACCGTCGAGCACCACAACCCCGCCCTGTCGGCCACCGGCCTGGCCATCTGGGGCTGGATCCTGCGGGTGACGGTCGCCAGCGCGGTCATCACGATCCCGCTGATCGTCTCGGCCGCCACACCGCTCGTCGACAAGGGGCCGGCCGTGCTCCAGGCGCAGGCCTACTTCACCAGGAGCGAGCCCCTGCGGCTGCTGCTGGCCGAGGCGCAGGCGCACCCGCAGGTCTTCAACGACCTCGCCGCGGCGCCGGATGACCCGGTGGCGCAGAAGAACGCGATCGAGACGGTCGGCGCGCCGACGGTGCTGACGCTGGCCGGTGACCAGGCCGCGCAGCAGAATCTCAAGCTGCTCGCCGCGGATGCGCCCAAGGTCCTCAAGGCGCAGGCGGACAGCCCGGGACAGTGGCGAGCCTGGTTCTGGATCTGCACCCTCGGCGCCGTTGCCCTCTGCCCGCTGTCGTTCCTGCTGCGCGGCCCGTGGCGTCCGAATCCCACGGCCGACGCCCACGCCGTGGGCCACGCCCTCGACCTGGCCAACCGCAGCGCCCACCCCGACGCGGGGCGGATCGGGGTGGCATCGCAGCACCAACCTGAGCACGCCGTGCCGGCGCAGGCCACCGTCCGCCCGCAGCCCGAAGCGGGGACGTGAGGGTGAGCTCGGTCGTCATCTGCAACTGGCGCGACGTGCGGCATCCGGAGGCCGGCGGCAGCGAGCAGTACGTCGAGACCGTGGCCCGGCTGCTCGCCGCCGACGGTCACCGGGTCACCATCCTGTGCGCCGCGGTCGCCGGCTGCCCGGCGGAGGAGACCCGCGACGGGGTGCGCTACCTGCGGGCCGGCGGCCGGTTGGGGGTCTACCCGCGCGCGGCGTGGGCGCTGCTGACCAGGCGGGTCCGCCCGGACGTCGTGATCGACGTGCAGAACGGACCGCCCTGGCTGTCGCGGCTGGTGACCCGCAAGCCGGTCGTGGTGCTGCTACACCACGTGCACCGCGAGCAGTGGCCGATCGTCTTCGGCAGGCTGGGTGTTCTCGGCTGGCTGCTCGAGTCGCGGGTGGCGCCGCGGCTCTATCGCCGCTCGCGCTACCTGACGGTCAGCGAGTGCACCCGCACCGAACTGGCCGGGCAGGGCATCGACCCCGCCCGGGTGAGCGTCGCCTACAACGGCACGCCGCGGCCGCTGCCCTCGGCGGTGGCCCGCTCCGGCACGCCACGCGTCCTCGTGCTGGGTCGGCTGGTCCCGCACAAGCGCGTAGAGATCGTGATCCGCGCGGCCGCGGCACTTCGCGACCGCTTCCCGGACCTCGACATCGACATCGTCGGGCAGGGCTGGTGGGCCGACGAGCTGGTCGGGCTGGCCCGCCGGCTCGGCGTCGAGGACATCGTGACCTTCCACGGGTTCGTCGACGAGCAGGCCAAGGCAGACCTGCTCGCCCGGGCCTGGGTCGGCGCGGTGCCCAGCGTGAAGGAGGGCTGGGGGCTGTCGGTGGTGGAGGCCGGCTCGCACGGCACCCCGTCGCTCGCCTTCGGCACGGCGGGCGGGCTCGCCGAATCGATCGTCGACGGTCAGACCGGTGTGCTGGTCGACGGCGGCGAGGACGGCTACCTCGCCGCGCTGGCCGACCTGCTCACCGACCCCGGGCGGTGCGCTGTTCTCGGCCGCCAAGCCCGGGCCCATGCCTCGCGATTCAGCTGGGCCGACACCGCCGCCGCCGTTTCCCGAGTCCTCGCCGAGGTCGGCGACCCGGCCGGACGCACCGCAGCGCGGGAGGGCGCCGGGATCGCCGGCCTTCTCCACCGTGCCGCACCGCAGCCGGCCGCCGTGGCCGCTGCTGCCCCCTGACATCCGAACGGAGCTCCCTGTCATGTCTTCCCTGCTCACCGGCGTCGTCGGCCTGGTCCTCGTCGCCGCCACGGTGATCGGCATCGTCACCACCACCAAGGACCACAGCCAGCGTCCCTCGGTCGGCTCCCAGAACCGCTCCGGCGTCGTGCTGTACGGCGGGCGCTGACGCTGTCCTCTCCTGACCGGGACCGCCTGCCCACTCCATGGCCGCGCGGCCCGGTCGGTGACGGTAGGTACGGTTTACACCTTTCGTTCCTGACACTAGGGTCACCGTCATGCCTACGGCCGGTGTCACGGGAAGCGGACCACCTACGGCCGACCTGGGCTTCGCCAAGCTCGACCTGGACCGGGCCACCCGAACCGGGGATCCGGAGGTGGTGTTCGGCGCGGGCAAGACACCGGAACAGATCGTCGCGTCACTGAGCCGACTGCACGAGGCGCATCCGGAACGGGCAGTCCTCGCCACCCGGGTGGCCGAGGCGGCCCGGGAACACTGCCGGCGCCGGCTGCCCGGCGCCCGGGTCGACGACCTGGCCCGGACCGTCGTCCTCGGCGACCCACCCGCCGGCCGCGGCCGGGTCGCCGTGGTCTGCGCCGGGACGTCGGACCTGCCGGTGGCCCAGGAGTGCGCCACGACGGTGGCGGTCTTCGGCGCCGAAGCCGACCTGATCGTCGACGTGGGGGTCGCCGGGATCCACCGGTTGCTGTCCCAGGTGGAGCGGATCGACACCGCCGACGCGATCGTGGCTGTCGCCGGGATGGAGGCAGCCCTGCCGTCCGTGCTCGGCGGCCTGTGCGGCGCCCCGCTGATCGCGGTGCCCACCAGCGTCGGCTACGGCTGGCACCTGGACGGGCTCACCGCCCTGCTCGCGACGCTCAACACCTGTGCCGCCGGCGTGGTCACGGTCAACATCGACAACGGTTTCGGCGCGGGGGTCGCGGCCGCCCGCATCGCCCGGGCCTCCTACCGGGCGCTGGCCGCGCCCCCGCCCGACCCATGAGCGTTGCCTGGATCGACGCCGGCAACGGCTGTGCCGGGGACATGCTGCTGGCGGCCCTGATCGATGCCGGCGCGGACCTGGACACGATTCGCGCCGGGCTGTCCCGCATCCCGCTGGAGGGTGTGCAGCTACAGGACAGCGTGGTACGCCGGCACGGGTTGCGGGCGCGGTACCTGTCGGTGCGGGCGCCGGCCACCGACCGGGCCCGGCACCTGCCCGAACTCGTCGAGCAGATCGTCGCCGGCCGGTTGCCGCCGGCGGTCGAGCGCTTCGCGGTCGAGGTCTTCCAGCGGCTCGCCGACGCCGAGGCCCACGTCCACGGGGTGGCGCCGGCGCAGGTGCACTTCCACGAGGTCGGGGCGCAGGACGCCGTCGTGGACGTGGTCGGCTGCGGCATCGCCCTGGACCTGCTGGGGCTGCTGGACGCGACGGTGACCGTGTCCCCGATCGCGGTCGGGGGCGGCACGGTGACCGCCGAGCACGGCCGGCTGACCGTCCCGCCGCCGGCGGTGCTCGCGCTGCTGAGCGCGGCCCGGGCCCCGGTGGCCGCACATCCGGCGGCCCGCGAACTGTGCACGCCGACCGGCGCCGCCCTGCTGGTCACCCTCGCCGACTCATACGGGCCGATGCCTGCCTGCACCCCGGTCGCGGTCGGCGTCGGGGCCGGCACCGCCGACCCGCCGGGGCACGCCAACATCGTCCGGGTCGTCGTCGGCCAGCCCTGGTCGTCGGCGCCGAGCTGGGTGAGCACCGACCTGGTCACGGTCGAGGCCACCATCGACGACCTCGATCCACGATTGTGGCCAGACGTCCTCACCACCCTGCGCACGGCGGGCGGAGCCGACGCCTGGTGCGCCCCGGTCACCGCGCACAGGGGCCGGCCCGGGATGCAGCTGACGGTCCTGGTCGCACCGGACCGGGTGGACGGCGTCTGTGCCGCGATCTTCGCGCACACCTCGACCCTGGGGGTGCGGCTGCACCCGGTCGAGCGGCGTTCGCTGCACCGCGACAGCGTCAGCGTCCAGCACGACGGCGGGACGGTGCAGGTCAAGCGAGGCTTCCTGAACGGCGCCGTGATCACGGTGCAGCCGGAGTACGCCGACGTTCAGGCGGCAGCCGAAGCCACCGGACGACCGCTTCGCCAGGTCCTCGACGAGGTGAAGGCAGCGGCCACCCTGCTGTGATCGCCGGCTCGGCGCAGCCGTGGGACGAAACCCCCTAAGATGCCTTGACTGCGTACTCCGTACTAAAGCGATGAACCTATTGCAAACCGGGCATCGGATTTGCTACGGTCCCCCAACGAATTGGCACCCTCCGATTCGCTTTTGTATGAGACGGTCGAGCCCGGGCGTTGACGGCTGCTCAGCCAATATCCCCTTTGAGGTATCAGACGTGTCACTTCTGAATGAGACGCGATCGCCATTCGCTGAGCCCGGCTCGTGGAGTGACACCCTGGCGCTGGTTGCCAGCCAGCAACCGGCATGGCGGGACCACCCGGATCTGGCGGAAGCCACCGGATTTCTCGCATCGGCCGAGCCGCTGGTGTGGGCCGCCGAGATCGCCGAGGCCCAGCGCAGCCTGGCAGCGGTGTCCGCGGGCCGGGCGCTGGTCGTGCAGGCCGGGGATTGTGCCGAGGATCCGGCCGAATCGACCGACGTTCACGTTCACCGCAAGGTCGGAATGCTGCGCTCGCTCTGCGCAATCCTGAGTCACGACACCAGCCTGCCGGTGGTCCGGCTGGGGCGCCTGGGCGGCCAGTTCGCCAAGCCCCGGTCCACCGCGACGGAGTTCCATGCCGGGGTGGAACTGCCTGCCTTCCGCGGCCATCTGGTCAACGATCCGGCCCCTGACCCCGAGGCGCGGATGCCCGATCCGCGGCGCCTCATCAATGGTTACCGAGCGGCCCGAACCGTCAGCGAGTTACTGCGCGAAATCGCGGCAGACAATATCGACGAACGGGTGTGGATGACTCATGAGATGCTCATACTCGATTACGAAATTCCCCAGGTCCGCCGCGATTCGCAATTAGGCACTTTCCTTTCCAGCGCCCACGTGCCCTGGATCGGCAACCGCACCAGCGAGCCCGACGGGGCCCATGTGGCGTTACTGGCGTCGGTGGTCAACCCGGTCGCCTGCAAGGTCGGGCCGGAGATGTCCGAGCAGAAGCTGCTGTCGTTGTGCCGCCGGCTTGATCCCCATCGTCGACCGGGCCGGTTGACCCTCATCTCCCGGATGGGGGCGGCGCAGGTGGCCGACCGGCTGCCCGCCCTGATGCGTGCGGTGGCTGACGCGGGTCACCCCGTCATCTGGCTGTGCGACCCGATGCACGGCAACACCGTGAAGACGACGGCCGGCTTGAAGGTGCGCTACCTGGACGCGGTGCAGGCCGAGGTCCTCGGGTTCCGCGACAGCTGTCGCGCGACGGGTGTCTGGCCCGGCGGGCTGCACCTGGAGACCACCCCCGACGACGTCCTGGAGTGCGCGCCGAGCGATCAGTTCCTCGGCGTGGGAGTTCGGTACCGGTCGCTGTGCGACCCCCGGCTGAATCTCAACCAGGCGATTTCGGTGGTGTCGGGATTCGGGCGGGCGACCGATGTACTTTGAGCTGCTCGGAAATCTTCGCGCGCAACACGACGGCCCGGTGGACATCGGCGGGGTGCGACAGCAGAAGCTGCTGGTGGTGCTGCTGCACCAACCCGGCCGGGTGGTCACCGCTGATCGGCTGATCGAGGCGGTCTGGGACGACCGGCCGCCGGCGACGGTCCGCAGGCAGTTGCACAACGCCGTTTCCGGACTGCGGCGTAGCTTCGGGCCCGCCAAGTCGATGATCCTGAAGGACGGCCCGGGCTACCGCGTCGATGTCTGCTCGCAGGACGTCGACGCGCACCGGTTCGTCAACCTCGTCGGCCAGGCCGGCGCCGCTGCCGCCGAGAGGCAGTCGACCCGGGCCATCGACCTGCTCGAACAGGGGCTGGCGCTGTGGAAGGGCCCGGCGCTGTCCGGGCTCAGCGGATCGGTGCTCGACATCATCGCCGCCAGCCTGGAGGAGAAGCGGCTGTGCGCCACCGAGCAACTGCTGGAGCTGCGCCTCAAGGGCGGTGAGCCGGGAGCCGTCGTGGTACCACGGCTGGGCGAACTGGTGTCTCAACACCCGCTTCGGGAGGAAACCCGGCGGCTGCTGATGCTGGCGCTGCTGGCCAGTGGCCGCAAGGCCGACGCGCTGACCGCCTACGAGCAGGGCCGCCGACTGCTGCGGGCCGAGATCGGCGTCGAGCCGAGCCTGGAACTGCGGCGGTTGTACGAGCAGATCCTTCGCGACGATCCGGCGGCCATGGCCGAACTGCACGGTGTCACCGGCGCCGCACCGGCGGCCAGGCAACGACCGGTCGAACTGAGGCAGCCACCCGCCCCAGCGGCCAGCGGCAGAGCGCTGCTGCCCTACCACTCCGCTCATTTCATCGGCCGGGCCGAGGAGTTGCGCTCGCTCGGCGTGCCCGGCCCGGCCACCGGGACCGCCCTGCGCATCGTGGCCATCGACGGCATGGCCGGTACGGGCAAGACCACGTTGGCGGTGCGGCTGGCCCACCAGTTGAGCCCGGGCTATCCCGGCGGCCAGTTCTTGCTCGACCTGCAGGCGCACGCTCCGGATCAGCAGCCGTTGACTCCGGAAACTGCCCTGGAACGGCTGCTGTTGGAGTTCGGGCTGCGGCAGGAGGAGATTCCGGCGGGTCTGCAGCCGCGGGCAGCCCGCTGGCGGGCCGAGGTCGCCGATCGGGGGGTGCTGGTCGTGCTGGACGACGTCCTCGACGTGCGGCAGATCCGCCCGTTGCTGCCCGGCACCGGAAAGGCACAGGTCATCATCACCAGCAGGCGGCGGCTGGTCGGCCTGGACGGAGCGACGTCCTGCTCGCTGGATCTGATGCCGGACACGGACGCGGTGGAGCTGTTCACCCGCATCGTCGGTGCCCGGCGCGTGGTCGGGCAGTCCGACGCGGTGGCCGAGGTGGTCGCGCTGTGCGCGAAGCTTCCGCTGGCGGTCAGCATCGCCGCCGGACGCTTGCGCAGCCGGCCCGCGTGGACGCTCACGGACCTGATCCACCGGTTGCGCGACGACCGGACCAGGTTGCGGGAACTCTCCCTGGGCGGGCATGACCTGCCCGCGCTCTTCGAGGCCTCCTACCGGCACCTGTCACCGCAGCAGCAGCGCCTGCTGGGCGTTCTCGGCCTCATCCACGTCCCCGACGAGGAGTTCGGCGCTGCCGACGCCGCCGCCCTGGCGAACCTGTCCGTGCCGGAGGCGGATCGGCTGCTGGAGGAGCTCTTCGACGTGCACCTGCTCCGGCAGAACACGGCCGGGCGATACCACTTCCACGAGTTGGTGTGGCAACACGCGCGGGGCCGGACGGTTGCTGAACCGGACCGGGGCGAGGTGCGGTGCGGATAGCTCGAACGTCGCGCCCGCCCGCCACTGTCCGATGTTCGGCGGATGCCCGACGGAGACAGCGCCGATAGCACGGGTTGTGATGCTGCGGGTAGCCCATCGCCGGCCGGGCAGCGGGTGAGCACCTGTCGCCCCTACAGCCCACGTGACCTCAGGAAGCGATGACCATGATTCTGACCCACAACACCGTCCTGTCGCCGGAGCTGCGCGCCCAGGTGGCCGCGGATACCACCATCGGCGGCGGCAACCTGCTGCCCGCGCTGCTGGAGCTGAACCCGTTCCCGGACGAGCCGTTCATCTCCTCGCTGACTCCGATCCCCTACACCGACGGGCAGACCCGCACCGAGTTCAGCCTGCGCGACCTCAACCACCTGGTGCAGAGCTGGTCGGCCTGGTACTGGCAGCGGGGCGTGCGTCCGCGGGACCGGATCGCCGTCTTCCTTCCTGACTCCATCGCCTACTTCGTGCACTACTCCGCCATCGCCCAGCTCGGCGCCATCGCGGTGCTCATCAACAGCAAGGCCCCGCGCGAGACCGCGGTCGCGCTGTGCCAGCGCACCGGCGCCGTCGGCCTGTACACCGACGCCGAACGGCTGGGCCGGATCGCCCCGGATCTGGCAGACCTGACCCTGGCCTGGACGACGACGATGGAAGAAGTACCCGGCCCGGAGTCGGCCACCCTTGCCGACGAGGCCCGGTTCCGCCATCACCCCGACGACCCGGTCGGCCTGATGCACTCCTCCGGCACCACCGGCATACCCAAGCCGACCATCCACACCCACCGCACCATCGTGGCCGGGCCGAAGTTCCGGGTCCTCGACTACAAGGAGGAGCCGGACGCCCTGATCATGACGGCGCTTCCGCAGTCGCACCAGGGTTGCATCGCGTTCACCTCCTACGCCGTGCTCGGTGGCCAGCCGTTCCTGCCCTGGCGGGATGTGGACGGCGAGACGCTGGCGGCGGCCATCGCCGAGCACCGGCCGACGATGGTGATGGCCTTCGGCCACGCCTACCCCGAGATGGCCGCGCTGCCGCCGTCACAGGGCGAGCTGGACTCGGTGAGCTTCTGGGTGTCCATCGGCGACGCGGTGCACGAGCGGCACATCAAGAACGTGCTCGGACGGCGATCGCCGCACTGCCCGCCGTCGACCTTCCTGGACCGGCTGGGCACCACCGAACTCGGCTGGGGGGTGCTGATGAAGCCGCGCACGCTGCAGAGCGAGCGCAACGACCGCTGCGTCGGCCGGTCGGTCGGCTTCGCCGAGGTGGCGATCGTCCGCGAGAACGGCACCCTGGCCGCACCGTACGAGTTCGGATACCTGGGCGCTCAGCCACCGTCGCTGACGCCCGGTTACTGGGGTAACCCCGACACCACCTACCGCAGCATGCTGGCCGGCTACTGGCTGACCGGTGACATCGCCTACCGCGACGAGGAGGGCAATTTCTACCAGGTGGACCGGGCGATCGACGTCATCCACACGACCTCCGGACCGCTGTACTCGGTGCAGGCCGAGGAACTGGTGCTCAACGAGGTGCCCGGCGTCGAGGAGTGCACCGTGGTCGCCGGGGTCAACGGCTCGGAGAGCGTCGCCATCGCGGTGGTGCTGGGGGCCGTGGACCCGGAGAAGGTGTTGGCGACGGCCAACGCGGCACTGAGCCCGTTGGGCCGGCCGCCGCTGGCGATGGTGGAGGTGGTCCACGGCGAGGAGGACTACCCGCTCGGTCTCACCGGCAAATCCCTCAAGCGGTTCCTGCGGGACAAGTACGCCGACCTGCCCGGCTACCTGAGCGACCGCGCCGGCAAGAACCTCGCCACCGTCGACTCGCTCGGCTGATCGCGCCGTCGACCCGGAACTCGTCCGCAAGGAGTCCGCATGACCGTCACCGGGTTGGAGTTCCGCTCGGAGCCCGCGCAAGCCGTCTCGCCCGAACGCCGTGCGGAGCTGATGGGCCGACCCGGTTTCGGTACCACGTACTCCGATCACATGGTGAGCATGCGGTGGCAGCCCGACCTGGGTTGGCACGACGGGAGGATCGGACCGCTGCAATCGCTGTCGCTGCACCCGGCGACGATGGCCCTGCACTACGGGCAGACGATCTTCGAGGGGCTCAAGGCGTTCTGGCGTCCGGATGGCCGACGTGCGCTGTTGCGTCCGGACGATCACGCGGCCCGCTTCAACCGGTCGGCCGCCCGGATGGCGATGCCGACCCTGCCGGCGGCGGACTTCGTGGCGGCGCTGCGCGCGCTGGTGCGGGTCGACCGGGACTGGGTGCCGGCCGCTGCCGGGCAGAGCTTCTACCTGCGGCCGTTCATGATCGCCTCGGAGACACACCTGAGCAACCGGTCGGCGGAGGAGTTCCTGTTCGTCCTGTTCGGCGGCCCGGTCCGGCCGGCGTTCTCCTCAGGTCCCAAGCCGCTCCGGCTGCTGGCCACCACCGAGTTCGTGCGGGCAGCCGACGGCGGCACCGGGGAGATCAAGTGCGGCGGCAACTACGGCGGCGCCTACCTCGCCCAGCGGCAGGCCCAGGCGCGCGGCTGTGACCAGGTGGTCTGGTTGGACGCCCGGGACCGCCGCTACATCGAGGAATCCGGCGGGATGAACCTGTTCCTGGTGGAGCGGACCGACGCCGGCCCCCGCATCGTCACCTCCCCGCTGACCGGCACCCTGCTGGCCGGCATCACCCGCGACTGCGTCCTGCGGTTGGCCGAGCGCGCCGGATACCAGGTGAGCGAGGAGCTGGTGGCCCTGGACGAGTGGGAAAGGGGTTGCCGAACCGGGCGGTACGTCGAGGCCTTCGCGACCGGGACCGCGGTCGGCGTCCAGCCCGTGGGCCAGGTGGTTGCCGAGGACCGGGAGTGGACGGTGGGCGACGGCCGTCCCGGTGCGGTGGTGGCGCAGCTACGCAAGGAACTGTCGGATATCCACTACGGTCGGGCGCCGGATACCTTTGGCTGGATACATACCGTGGATACCGAATCGAGGACCGCATGAGTCGTCTCAGCCCACCGGAGCGGGCCAGCGCGCTGCTCCGGTTGCATGCCGACGGTGTGCTGGTGCTGCCGAACGCGTGGGACGTGGCCAGCGCCGCCCTCTTCGCGCAGGCCGGCGCACCGGCTGTGGCCACCACCAGCGCGGGCCTGGCGTGGAGCCAGGGCTACCGCGACGGCGAGCAGCTGCCCCGCGCGGACCTGTTCCGGCTGCTGCGCCGGATCGCCGAGGTGGTCGACGTGCCGGTCACCGCGGACCTGGAGGCCGGCTTCGGCGCGGACGAGGTCGAGGTGTCCCAGACCGTCACCGCGGTCCTGGAGGCCGGTGTCGTCGGGATCAACCTCGAGGACGGGCGGCCGGGCGGCGACGGAGTGTTCGACCTGCCGGAGGCCGCCGCCCGGATCGCCGCCGCCCGCAAGGCCGCGGTCGCCCACGGCGTTGCCGATCTGGTGATCAACGGGCGCACCGACGTCTACATGCGCGGGGTCGGCGACCCGTCCGGACGGCCGGCAGAGGTGCTGCGCCGGGCCGAGGCGTTCGCCGCGGCCGGCGCTGACTGCCTGTTCGTCGCCGGCCTGTCGGACCTGCGGGTGCTGTCCGACCTGGCGGCTGATTCCCCCTTGCCGATCAACGTGTTCACCGCCGCCGGCGGCGCCACCGTCGAGCAGCTGCGGGCTGCCGGCGTCCGCCGGGTCACCGTGGGTCCGGCGCTGGCCCAGGCCGCCTACACCGCGGCCGGCGAGCTGGCCCGCGAACTGCTGGGCGCCGGCACCCTGACGGCCGGCTCGCCCTGGCTCGGCTACGGCGCGCTGAACACGCTCTTCCCGCCGGCCCCCACCGAGGAGTGATCGAGATGGCCCAGCCGGCACCGACCACCCCGAAGGTGGACTTCTTCTTCGACCCGGCCTGCCCGTTCGCCTGGATCGCCTCCCGGTGGATGCTCGAGGTCGAGCAGCAGCGTGAGATCAACCTGAGCTTTCAGGTGATGAGCCTCGCGGTGCTCAACGAGAATCGCGAGATCGAGGCGTGGTATCGCGAGTTCTGCGATCGGGCGTGGGGGCCGGTGCGGGTCTGCGTCGCGGCGGCCAGGGAGCACGGCGACGGTGTGTTGCGACAGCTGTACACCGCGCTGGGAACCCGGATCCACAACGGCGGCAACAAGGACTACTCCGAGGTCATCGGCCAGGCGCTGGCCGAGGTCGGGCTGCCGGCCGGGCTGGCCGCCGCCGCCGACAGCACCGACTACGACGAGGAACTGCGAGCCAGCCACCGCAGGGCCCTCGACCCGGTCGGTGAGGACCTCGGCACCCCGGCCATCCACATCGACGGAGTCGGCTTCTTCGGCCCGGTGCTCAACGCGATCCCGCGTGGCACGGCGGCTGCCGAGGCCTTCGACGCAGCCCTCGTGCTGGCGCACAACCCGCACTTCTTCGAGATCAAGCGGGCCCGCTCCGGTGGCTTGACCTACGACTGACCGAAAGGCGGCGCACCATGAGACGGATCGGATTCGTCGAGTCCAACCTGTCCGGGTCGGGCTTCGACGCGCTGCGGGCCGCGCGCGGGTTGGGCCTGCACGTCATCTTCTTCAGCTGCGGCCTGGACCGGTACCACGCGGCGGCCGGAGGTAGCGAGGTACTGCGGACCTGCGTGGACGAGTTCGTGTCCTGCCCGACGCATGAGCTGGCCCCGCTGCTGGTGGCGGTCAAGGAGGTGGATGCGCAGGCGCCGCTGAGCGCCCTGCTGTCCGTCGCCGAGTACGAGGTGGTGCCGGCCGCCGAGGCTGCCCGCCAACTGGGCCTGCCCGGCCCGGATCCGGACGGCATCCGGATCGCCCGCAACAAGGTCGAACAACGCCGCCGGTGTGTCGAACGCGGGGTGCCCGGGCCGGCCTTCCGGGTCGTGACCACGCTCGCGGAGGCGGTCGCGGCGGCCGGGGAGATCGGATTTCCCTGCGTGGTCAAGGCGGCGGACGAGACCAGCGGGGCACACGTGGTGCGCTGCACCACGGCGGAGGAGGCACGCGCGGCCTTCACGACGATCATGGCCCGGCCCACCAACCTGCGCGGGCAGCCCACGCATCCCGAGGTGCTGGTGGAGCAATGCCTGGTCGGGTTCGAGGTCAGCGTCGAGGTGCTGGCTCAGGGCGGTTCGTACCACGTCCTGGGGATCACCGACAAAACCGTCAGTGTGGGCAACCGGTTCGTCGAGCTCGGCCACACCTTCCCGTCCGTGCTGCCCGAGCCGGTGCGCGACGAGCTGGCCAGCACCGCGGTGGCCACGGCCCGGGCGGTGGATTTCGACCTGGGAATCGCGCACGTCGAGCTGAAGTACACCGCGGACGGTCCGAAGCTGGTCGAGATCAATCCGCGCCCGGCAGGCGACCGGATCACCGAGTTGATGGACCGTAGCCTCGGGGTGGACACCATGGAACTCGTGGTCCGCCAGTACCTGGGCGAATCTGTCGGGCCGGTCCCGTTGCCCCGGTCCGGAGCGGCGATCCGGTACCTGAGCGCGGATCCCGGCGTGGTGGACACCGTGACCGGGCTGGACATCGCCCGGAGCGTGCCCGGCGTGCGGGAGGCGGTGGCCTACGTCGCCCCGGGCTCGGTCGTGCGTCAGTTGCGGGTGAACGAGGATCGGATCGGCCACGTCCTGGCCACCGCCGAGTACCCCTACCTGGCGCAGCGCCGGGCCGAGACCGCCGCCGCCCAGATCGTGGTGAGCACCGGCGGAGCGTGACCGATGCATCGTCGATGGCCGGCCGATGCGCTTGCCCGCGAGGCTGATCGGCACGCGCGGGATCCGAGGCCCGCTGCGGCGTGGCCAGGCGAACAGACTTCGAGGAGCCGGGTATGTCGAACCTCGTCATGGTGATGCCGTACCGGGCCTACATCGCCAAGGCCCACGCGGAGGGATTCCGGATCAGCGCCATCTGGGACCGGGCGGTGGCCAACTGGCTCTACGGCGCGGAGGCCGAGGCCTACCTGGCTGAGGTCCGGTCGATGGTGGCGCAATTCCGGCTGGTGGACTTCACCGACCGGGCGGCCTACGCGGAGGCGATCCGGACGGCCGCACAGGAGTTCGACGCGGACTACGTCTGGCACCTCGGTGGCGAGGAGTCGATGATGACGGCCTACGAGACGGCCGCCGAGCTCGGACGGGCGGTCAACCCACCCCGGGCGGTGACCCAGGTCAACGACAAGCTCGCCATGCGCCGGCTGCTGCGTGAGCGCGGCATCTCAGGAATCCGGTTCGCCGAGGCCGGGCACTGGAGCGAGGTGGCGGGACTGCTGGCCGACTTCGAGTTGCCGGTGGTCCTCAAGCCGACCAGCCTTTCCGGCAGCCGGGGAACCTACCTGCTCACCGATCCGGCAGACCTGCCGGCCTGGGGCGAGTCCCTGGCCGAATACCGCTATGACGGGCCGCTGCTGATCGAGGAGTACCTGCGGGGACCGGAGTTCAGCGTCGAGACGCTGACCGTCGACGGGGTCCACCACGTCGTCGGGGTCACTCGCAAGATGCTGGGACCGCTGCCGCGTTTCGTGGAGATGGGACATCTGTTCCCGGAGCCCGACAGCGACCAGACCCGGCAGGTGGCCGCCCTGGCGGTCACGCTGCTGAACGCGGCAGGCTACCGGTGCGGCCCGGCGCACACCGAAGTGATCGTCACCGCCGACGGCCCGCGGATCGTGGAGTCCCAGGCCCGCCTGGGCGGCGACAAGATCCCGGTGCTGGTGCGGCTGGCCACCGGCATCGATCTGGAACAGGAGGTGTTCGGGGCCCTGGCCGGCCGGGTGCCGCCAGCCCCGCGGTCGGACTCGGTCGCACACATCGCCTATCTCGACCTGCCGTCGGGCATGCTGCGTGCGGTGCACGGCCTGGAAGCGGTGCGGGAACTGGACTTCGTGGATTCGGTCAGCTTCCCGTTCGAGGTGGGCCAGCCGATCGCGCCGGCGGTCAGCTCGTGGACCCGCCACGGGTTCGTCATCCTCACCGGGGCCGACGCCGAGCAGGCACTCGCGCGGGCGGAGCTGGTGCGCTCGATGATCACCGTCGACGTCGACGTCCCCGCGCTGGCCGGGCAGGTCGTCACCCCGTGAACTTCTTCGCGCTGCCGCGCAACGTCCGGGTCCGGATGGCGGTGATGTTCGTCCAGAAGGTCATCGACTCCATGATCACGACCTTCATCGCGATCTACCTGGCGCAGCGGCTCGGCGTCGGGATCACCGGTGTGCTGGTGCTGTTGCTGGCCGTGCTCGGCATCGCGGCAATGCTCATCGGGGGCCACCTGTCCGACGCCTGGGGCCGCCGGCCGGTGTTGATCCTGGGCGAGCTGGCAGCGTTCATCTGCTTCGGGTTGATGGCGTTGGCGCAGGCGGCCGACTGGGGAGCACTGGCCGTATATCTCAGCTACGTCCTGGTCAAGTTCGGCACCAGCACGGCCATGCCGGCCAACGACTCGATGATCGTCGACGTGACGACCAGCGAGAACCGCAAGTTCGTCTACACCGTCAACTACTGGGCGGTGAACCTGGCACTGGTCACCGGTCCGATGCTCGGCGGCTTCCTCTACGGATCCCACTTCGGCCTGCTGCCGGTGATCGCGGCCGCGGGCATGGCCGGCTCGCTGCTGGCCACCGTCGCCCTGATCTCGGAGACGAAGCCGCCACCGGCGCCGGGATCGGCTGCCGCGCCGGACCGGCCGAGCGGGCTCAGCCAGCTCATCGACGGATACCGGCTGGTCTTCCTCGACCGGGTGTTCACCCGGTTCCTGATCGCGGCCACCCTGGGCATGACCCTGGAACTGCAGACGAACAACTATGTCGGCATCCGGCTGGCCGAGGCCATGCCGGTCCAGTCGCTGTTCGGCTTCGGCCACATCGACGGTCCGCGGATGCTCGGTGTGCTCAAGGCCGAGAACGCCATCCTGGTCGTGGTGCTGGCGCTGTTCTCCAGCGCCCTGCTGCGTCGGGTCTCCGACCGGGCACGGCTCTACGTGGGCATCACGCTGCTCGCCGTCGGGTTCGCGATGCTGGTCGTGACCACGTCGGTCTGGGTGCTGTTGCTGGGCGGGCTCATCCGGACCATCGGTGAGTTGCTGAACGTGCCGGTCAACCAGTCGCTCACAGCCGAACTGGTTCCCGAGCAGGGGCGCCCCCGGTACATGGCTGCCTACAACCTCAACATCCGCGTCGCCCAGGCGCTGGCAGCGTTGACCATCTCGCTGGGAGCGGTCGTCAGTTCCTGGGGAATCGCCACCCTCTACCTGCTGATGGCCGCCGTCGTCATCGTCCAATACCGTTGCGTGCTCGGCCATCTGCAGGCCCGTAAGGCGGCGGAGACCCCCGCTCTTGCCTGATCGGGGCAGAGCCGACCGGCGAAGGAGCCGAACATCGTGCCGACCACCGCGGAGCGGGCCACCGAGGCCTATCTGAACGAATGCGCCCGACCGGGAAGCCGGTTGCCTCACCTGCTGTCCGAGGTGGGGTTGCCCGCCGACTGGTGGGCGTTATGGCGGGTGTGGGACCGGCCCCTGATCGCCGACGAGGCGGAACTGCGAGGCTTCGGCGACGACCTGGCCGCGGTCTTCCGGCTGCTCACCGAACTGCCGGCGCGGTGCTTCGACGGTGACCTGGGCCGGTTCTGCGGCTTCCTGGGCATCGACGAGCGGCGCGCCGCGCTGATGCGGCGGCTCGGTGACGCGCCGCCACCGATGTACGGCCGCTCGGACATGTACCACGACGGGTCCGGCTACCGGCTGCTGGAACTCAATGTCGGCAGTGCGCTCGCCGGGTTGGACATGGTCGGGTTGCTGGCCCCGGCGCTGTTGCGGGTGCCGGAGTTCGCGCGGTTCGCAGCGGAGTACGGGTTGTTCCAGTACGACACCTGCGCAGACATCGCGGTCACCCTGCGGCGGGCGGCCAAGCCGGTGGCCGACGATCCGGTGGTGGCCGTCCTGGAGGCACCGGGCGGGTTGGCGGCCTACCGCCCCGAGCGCCAGGCGGTGGCCGACCAACTGGCCATGCACGGCCTGACCAGCCGGGTCGGTGAGCTCAGCGATCTCGAATTCGTCGGCGGGAAGCCACAGCTGGACGGAACACCGATCGATCTGATCCTGCGCTACTTCGCCCTGGAGGAGATGCTCGACCATCCCGACCGGCAGGCCCTGTTGGAACCGGTGTTCCGGTCCCACCAGGACGGCACCGTGGTGCTGTGGACCCCGATGTCGAGCAACCTGTACGGCAACAAGGGCACCCTGGCGCTGTTGTCCGAACGGGCCGGCGACACCGCCACCTTCACTCCCACCGAGCGGAGCCTGATCGAGCGAGTGGTGCCGTGGAGCCGGATGCTGGGCCGGCCGGGAGCCCCTGTCGACCGGCCGCTGATCGAGCAGTGCCTGGCACGCCGGGACGAACTGGTGCTCAAACCCACCAACCTGTACGGCGGCAAGGGAGTGGTCGTCGGCCGGCATGCCGACCCGCGCAGCTGGCAGGAGGCGATCGAGGCGGGTGCCGCCGGCGGTGCCCTGGTCCAGCAGGAGGTCCGACCCGGCCGGCAGGCCGTGATCGACCCGCGAACCGGCGACCGGCAGGACTGGCACATCCTGTGGGGGGCCTTCCTGACCCCGAACGGTTTCGCCGGCAGCTACGGGCGGATGGTGCCGCCCGGTGGCAACGGCGTGATCTCGCGCAGCGCCAACCCGAACACCCGCAGCAGCTGCGTCTTCATGTGCTGACCGGCTCGTAGCCGCGGGTGCGGCCTTGCCTGGCCGAGTGCCCTACATCGACCCGGTCGTTGTCGTGATGTAAGGCGAATACCCCTTCGATGGCGTGCCGATCCATGCTTCGAGGCATGACCAGCACCACGACCAGGCTCATCGACCTGACCCACGGGTTCTACGACGGAATGCCGGCCTATCCCGCGGACTGGTTCCCGAAATTCGTCAGCGAGCGTTCGATGACGCCGGAGACCGACCCGTACGGCACCAAGCGCACCTTCTCCTACCTGCACGTCTTTCCGCACAACGGCACGCACATGGAGTACCGGCTGCACTTCTATCCCGGCGCGGAGGGCATCGACGAGGTTCCGCTGGAGACCCTGGTGGGCCGGGCGTGTGTGGCCGACCTGTCGCACAAGCACGACCTCGAGCCGGTGACCGGCGAGGACCTGGAGGCGGTGCTGCGGCCGGTCTGGAAACCGGGCAGCCGGCTGCTGGTCCGAACGGACTACCTGCGCAACAACTGGGGTCAGGCCGACTACTGGGACCGGCCGCCCTACCTCACGCCCTCGGCCGCGGACTGGGCGATCGACAACGGCGCCAGCCTGTTCGGGCTGGACTGCATCACCGAACGCCCGGGCGATGCCGAGTCACCGGTGCACCACCGGCTGCTGGCCGCCGGCATCCCGCTGCTGGAGTACGTGGCCAACCTGCACGAGCTGAGCTGCCAGGTGGTGCAGTTGATGGCCCTGCCGATGAAGGTCGCCGGCGCCGAGGCGGCGCCCACCCGGGTGCTGGCGATGGAGGAGATCGGTGACGCCTGACCCAGCCGCGCCCGGGCCGCGGTACCAGGTCGCGCTCGCCCCGGCGCCGGACGACGGCGCGATCGCCGATGCCCTGCGACAGCTGCTGGAACTGATCGGCTCGCCGCTGGCCGGGCTGCGTGCCGGTGACACCGTCCTGATCAAACCCAACCTGTTCCAGACCCGACCCGGCTTCCACGTCAGCACCACCCTGCTGGCCGCCATCGCCAGGACGGTGGCCGAGCATGGCGGCCGGCCGGTGATCGCCGAGCGCACCCACGCCATCTACGAGCTGCTGGGCGAGCACGACGCCGCCCGGTACGCGCGAGTGGTGAGCTTCGACGACCTGCCGCTGCGGATCACCAGCATCGCCGGGGCGACCTCGTTGCGAATTCCGATCGCGGTGCCGGAGATCATCCTCGACTGCGACTACTTCATCGGGGTGCCCCAGCTGCGCACGCACGCCAGCGTCGTCTACTCCAACGCGATGAAGAACCTGGTCGGGCTGTTGCCCGGCTACACCACCCGGATCGTGCACATGGCCGGCGTCGACGAGTCGACGGTCGACCTCAACCTGATGCGACCGCAGGATCTGGTGGTCTGTGACGGGACGACCGTGATCGAGGGCAACTACCCGATGGACGGGCGGGCGCGCGCGGTGGGGTTCCTGGCCGCGAGCCGGAACGCGGTCGCCCTCGATGTCGCGGTCGGCGAACTGGCCGGCTTCGACCCCGCGGAGGTGGCCTACCTGCGCGACGCCTACGGCCGTGGCATGGGTCCGGCCGACAAGGCCGACATCGAGATGCTCGGCACTCCCCCGCGGCAGCTGGCCTTCGACATGGTCAAGGCCCCGGTCGAGATCCGCTCGCCGCGGCCGGGGATCCACGTCTACGCCGAGCATGCCTGCCGGGCGTGCAGCCGGTTCCTGGCCGGGGCCCTGCACGCGCTGGCCGACCAGCTGCTGGCCTGGGACGGCGAGATGACGATCCTGTGCGGGCCGCAGATCCAGGCGCCGACGCTGTCGGGCGTGGTCGTGCTGGTCGGCAATTGCCTGTACGAGAACCGCGAACTCGGCATCTACCTCGAGGGGTGCCCGCCGCGGGCGATCCAGAAGGCCGCCTTCGTCTACGCGATGGGGGGCACCGTGAGCGCGCACGAACGGACCCAGTTCCGGGTACCGAGCCTGGTGGGAGCCAGGACGTGAGCCTGGCGACGATCGCCTCGGCGCTGTCTGCCGGCTCGCGGCTGTACCGCCACGTCCTGCCGCTGCCGCCGGTGACGCCGGTGGCAGCGGCCGCCGCGTTGCGCCCGGCGGGGCGGGTGATGCTCGGCTCCGCGGCCGGTGGCCGGGGACCGGTCACCCTTGCCGTCGGCGAGCTGGCCGTGCTGTCGCATCCGGGCGGCGCCGGCCCGGCGCCGCTCGCCGACGCCGTGGACTTCCTCGCCGGGCTGGAGCTGCCCGTCGACGGTTGCGACTGGGAGGCGGCCTGGTACGGCGTGCTCGGCTACGACGCGGTGCGCGACATGGAACGGCTGCCCAGCCGGCACCCGGCCGGACCGATGCCGGTGTACGAGTTCTTCCTGCCCGAGGTGCTGATCCGCTTCGAGGACGGGCACGGCCGGGTGATCGGCCGGGGATCCTCGCCGGCGGCCGCCCGGGCCGCGGCCGGCGCAGGTGGTACGGATCCTCGACCGGGCCGGCACGGTGCCGCGGGGCGAGGTCAGCGTCGGTGCGGGCCGGTTCAGCCTCGGGTACGAGGCGTACGCCGCCGCCGTCCGCCGGGCCCAGCAGCACATCCTCGACGGCGACGTGTTCCAGCTCGTGCTGTCATTGAGCTGGACCGCGCCGGCGACCGCCGACGGGCTGACCGTCTATGACCGGCTGACCTCGATCAACCCGTCCCCGTATCACTTCTGGTACGCCGGCCCGCGGTTCGAGGTGGTCGGCGCCTCGCCGGAGCCCTGCCTGACCCTGGACGGCGGGACCGCCCTGATCCGCCCGCTGGCCGGGACCCGCCCGCGCGGCCCGGATCGACCGGCCGACCGGTTGATCGAGGACGAATTGCGTTCCTCGGTCAAGGAACTTGCCGAGCACCGGATGCTGGTCGACCTGGCCCGAAACGACCTGGGCCGGGTCTGCCGGCCGGGCAGCGTGCGGGTGGACCGGCTGATGGCGGTGGAGCGCTACTCCCACGTCATGCACCTGACCTCGGACGTGCGCGGCCACATCCTGGCCGGCAGTCGCACCGACGAGCTGATCCGGGCGACGTTCCCGGCCGGCACCATGACCGGCACTCCCAAGGTCCGGGCCATGCAGATCATCGACGACCTCGAACCGGCCCGCCGCTGGCTGTACTCCGGCGCCGTCGGCTCGTTCGGCCTGGCCCACGTCGACCTGTTCCTGACGATCCGCAGCCTGGTGCTGTGGGACGGTCAGGTCCGCCTGCAGGCCGGCGGCGGCATCGTGCACGACTCGCAGCCGGCCGCCGAGTACGCCGAGTGCCTGGCCAAGCTCGGCTCCAGCGCGCGGGTCATCGGGGTAGCCATGGCAGGAGCAGCCGCATGATCTGCGTGATCGACAACTACGACTCGTTCGTCTACAACCTCGTGCAGTACGCCGGGGAACTGGGAGCCGACTGCGTGGTGCGCCGCAACGACGAGGTGACGGTGCGGCAGATCGCCGACCTCGCGCCGGAGCTGATCCTCATCTCGCCGGGGCCGGGCGATCCGCTCGACGCGGGCATCTCGATCGAGGTGGTACGTCAGCTGGGTTCGCAGATACCGATCTTCGGGGTGTGCCTGGGCCATCAGGCGATTGCCGCGGCGTTCGGTGGCCGGGTCGGGCACGGAGCCGAGCCGATGCACGGCAAGTGTTCGACAATCACCCATGACGGGCAGGGCATCTTCGACGGGCTGCCCCAGTCGCTGACGGTGGCGCGGTACCACTCGCTGGTGGTCGAGGCCGAGGCGTTGCCGGTCGACCTGGTCGCGACCGCCTGGACCGGCACCGGCGAGATCATGGGCCTGCGGCACCGCACCCTGCCGATCGAAGGCGTTCAGTTCCACCCCGAATCGCTGTTCACCGAGCACGGCATGCAGATGGTCGGCAACGCGCTGCGGCTGCGGAGCCGGGTCGGGGCAGAAGGGATCGTGACCGTGTGATCGCGCCCGTCACCACGCCGCAGCTCCCGGTCGATCTCCGCACGCACCTGCGCCGGATGCTGCAGTGGCACTTCGACCCGGAAACCGGAACGCCGTTCTGGCTGGACCGGGCCGCCGATCTCGGTTTCGACCCGCTGACCGACGTGCACGAGCTGACCGACCTGCGGCGGTTCCCCGACGTCAGCGAGGAACTGCGCACGGTCGACGTCGCTCGGTTGATCCCGCGCGGCAAGGCCGATCGCCCCTTCGCCGTCTACGAGTCCGGCGGCACCCTGGGACGACCCAAGCGGATCGTCGAACACAGCTCCCGGCTGGCCAACGTCCGATGGGTCAGCGAGGTGCTGCGTGGACACGGATTCCCGGACGAGGGCAACTGGCTGCATGTCGGGCCGACCGGTCCGCACATCGTCGGGCGGTCCGTGCGACTGCTGGCCGAGTACCGCACCAGCGCCTGCTTCACCATCGACTTCGACCCGCGCTGGGTGAAGCGGCTGATCGCCACCGAGCGCCCGGACCTGGCAGCCGAGTACGTCGAGCACGTGCTCGACCAGGTCGCGCAGATCGCCGCCGACCAGGACGTCGCGGTGCTGTTCGTCACCCCGCCCGTGCTGGAGGCACTGGTGGCCAGGACCGAGCTCTACGAACGGCTGGCGGGTACCCTGCGCGCGCTGATCTGGAGCGGCACCAGCATCAGCGGCACCTCGCTGAGGCTGATCGAGGAAGAGTTCTTCCCGAACGCCTCGGTCGTCGGCCTGTACGGCAACAGCCTGATGGGGATCGCCCCGCAGCGGGTCCGCCGGCCCGGCGACGAGCACCTGTGCGTGTTCCGACCGTACTGGCCCAACGCCCAGGTGGAGGTGCTCGAGCCGGAGACCGGCCTCGAGGTGGCTTACGGCGAACGGGGCCGGGTGCTGGTGCACCTGCTCAGCGAGGACATGTTCCTGCCCAACGTCGCCGAGCGGGACACCGCGGTCCGGCTGCGGCCCGCCGCCGGTGACGGGGTGGAGTTGGCCGACGTGCAGCCCTACCGCGGCACCGCTCGCACGGTGATCGAAGGGGTCTACTGATGGGCCTGCAGGTCATCCGGCCGAGCATCGGCGGACAACCGCTGGACAGTGCCGACCATCAACCGCTGATCGGGGTTACCGGCGAGCCGGTGGCGACCGTGTACACGGCGCCGCCACTGCTGGTCCAGTCGGCGCTGCGCCGGCTCAGCCGGGCCGAGGACACCGCCGTCCCGGCCGGGTTGTTCGCCGAGGCAGGCCGGCGGTTCGCCACCGAGGTGCTGGACGGGCTGAACCCGGCGGAGTACTGCCGGCACGCGGCAAGCGCCTGCGGGGTTCCGGTCCGCGTGTACAGCCGGGCACTGGCCACCATCCGCGCCGAGCTGGAGTACCTGGACGCGGTCGCCTCCCGGCCGGTCGCGAACCCCGCGGCCGGACCGGCCGGCGTCGACGCCGTGATCTGCCGGGTACCACGGGGGCGGCTGCTCACCGTCATCTGCCCGAGCAACCATCCCGAACCGCACGTCACCTGGGTACGCGGCCTGGCCGCCGGCTACCGCGTGCTGGTGCGGCCGGGATCGACCGACCCGTTCACTGCGAACCGGTTGTCGGCGTCCTTGGTCGCGGCCGGCCTGGCAGCCGAGCGGCTGGCCGTGCTGCCGAGTGCGCACGCCACCGCCGATCTGCTGGTCCGCTCGGCCGACCGGGCGATCGTCTACGGCGGCCCGGCGGCCGTGCGCCGGTGGGCCGGGCACCCGTCGGTGCTGGTGCGCGGCCCCGGTTTCAGCAAGGCCCTGCTCACCGGTGCCGGACCGGCATCGCAGGCGCTGCTCTCCCACCTTGCCGACGCGGTCGCCGGGGACGGCGGGGTTCGTTGCACCAACCTCTCGGTGATCCGGACCGCAGGTGAGAGCCAGTCACTGGCGCGGGCGCTGGCCGCTTCACTGTCCGCCCGGCCCGTCCATCCGGTCACCGAGCCGGCAGCGGTGCTGCCGGCCCTGCCGGTCGCGGCTGCCGAGGCCGTGCGCGCCCGACTCGGCGACCTGCTGGCGTCCGGGCTGGCCGATGAAAGCGGTTATGCGGACAACCCGTTCGTCACCGCGCGGGACGGATCGCTGATCGCCCGGCCGGTGGTGCTGTCAGCGCCGCCCGGGATGGCAGTGCCCGAGGTCGAGCTGCCCTTCCCGTTCGTCATCGTGGCGCCCTGGCGGGCCGCGGACGGCCTGGCACCGTTGCGCAACAGCCTCGTGCTGAACCTGCTGGCCGAACCGGAGCCACCGGCCGAGGCGGAGCTGCCGGCCGAGGCGGGGCTGCCGGCCGAGGCGGGCTGCCGGCCGAGGCGGGGCTGCCGGCCGAGGCGGATGCCGGGCCGTGGACGCGGGCCTACCTCGAGCCCAGCATCCGCAAGCTCGTCTGCGGAACGATCCCGCCCTGGAGCACCGCGCCCGGGCTGCCGCACGACGGCAGTCTCGAGGACTTCCTGCTGGAACCGAAGGCCGTCCTGAAAAGAGCACCGCGTGCACACTGATCACCCCCGGCTGGAGCGCGTCGTCGTCACCGGCGCCTCCGGTGACCTCGGCGTCGCGGTCACCGCCGCCTGCCTGGCGCGTGGTGCCGCCGTCGTGGCGCAGTACCACAACCGCAAGGACCGCCTGACCGGTCTCACCGGCCCCGGCGAGCTCTTCCCGGTGCGGGTCGACCTCACCGAGGACGGTGGCGCCCGCACCCTGGCCCGGTCCCTGCCACCGCACTGGGACGGTGTCGACCTGTTGGTCAACTGCGTGGGCGGAGCACGCCCCACCGGCTTCGCCGAGACCACCGACGAGGAGTGGCACCGCTGCCAGCGGCTCAACGTGGACGTCCCGTTCTTCGTGATGCGGGAACTGATCGGCCCCCTGCAGGCCGCGGCCGGCAGCGTGGTCAACCTCTCCAGCGTGGCCGCGCTCACCGGGGGCTCGTTCGGGCCGCACTACGCCGCGGCCAAGTCCGCGGTGATCGGGCTGACCCGCTCGGCCGCTCGATCCCTTGGCCCGCAGGGGATCCGGGTCAACTGCGTGGCGCCCGGACCGGTGGCATCCGCGATGACCGACGCGCTCGACGAGGCAACCATGCAGTCCCTGCTGGCCGGCACCGCGCTGGGCCGGGTCGTGCAGCCGTTCGAGGTGGCTGACGCGGTCCTGGCGCTGGCCCTGGCCGGCGGCATCACCGGCCAGACCGTGGTGGTCGACGGCGGACGGTACTTCCAGTGACCGGGCTGGCGCAGCACCCCGGCGAGCTGGCAGATCGGCTGCTGGCCCGGATGCGGATGCTCGACGGTGTCGTCGTCGCCTTCTCCGGCGGGGTCGACTCCGCCCTGGTGCTGGCCGCTGGAGCACGAGCGCTGCCTACCGGCCGGATCCAGGCCGCGATCGCGGACTCCCCCAGCCTCGCCCGCACCGAGCTGGCACTCGCCCGCACGGTGGCCGGGGAGCTGGGCGTCGAACTGATCGAGATCCCGACTGCCGAGCTGGAAGTGCCCGGCTACCGCAGGAATGCGGGCGACCGCTGCTACTTCTGCAAGCACACCGTCCTGACCGCCGTGTCCACCGTGGCCGCCCGCCGCGGCATCCACCAGGTGGCGACCGGCACCCACGCCGACGACCACCGGGCCGCGCACCGGCCGGGACTGCGGGCAGCCCGGGAGCTGCAGGTGATCGAGCCGCTCGCCGATGCCGGACTCGGCAAGCGGGACGTCCGGCTACTGGCCAGGTTCTGGTCGCTGCGGGTGGCCGACAAACCAGCCATGCCCTGCCTGGCCTCGCGGATCGCGGTGGGGGTACCGGTCACGCTCAACCGGTTGAACCTCGTCGAGCAGGCCGAGGCGACACTGCGGGAACAGCTGGCCCTGGCCGGCCTGACCGCCCGCGAGCTGCGAGTTCGGTTGCTGCATCAGGGTTTCCGGGTCGAGTTGGACCAGCTCGCGCACGGTGCGCTCGTGTCTCGACCTGCCTTGGTCGCCCAGGTGCTGGCCCGGCTGGAGGAGCTGATCCGGACGGGCCCGGGGCAGCTGTCGGTCTACCATCTGCCAGCTACGTCCGCGCCCCTGATCGGCTGATCTAGCTGTGTTTGCTGCCATGACGCGGTCGAGGGCGCCACTCATCGGCATCGTCGGCGGCATGGGGCCAGCTGCTGGTGTCCAACTCGCGCGACACCTCGTCGAACTGGAGCCGGCGCAGCGCGATCAGGACCATGCTGGATTCGTCCTGGTCAGTCGCCCGGCCGTCATCGGGGACCGGTCGGACTACCTGCTGGGCCGGGCGACTGTCAATCCGGGTATCGCGATCGCAGCTCAGGTCGAGACGCTCGCCTCGGTAGGTGCAACGCGCATCGGCATACCCTGCAATTCGGCGCATGCACCCGAGATCCTCGCGCCGGTCATGGCCGCTGTCCGGAACTCGCACGCCGACCTCGAACTGGTCCATCTCATCGACAACGCCGTCAACGCGCTGGGTCGAAGCCTGGCACGTTCGAGCGCGGTGGGCTTGCTGGCCACCGCGGGGTTGGTGCACTCCCAGACCTACCAGCGATCGTTGCGCGACCACGGCTACCGGCCTCTGCTGCCGGACGAAGCCGGCCAGGCAGCCGTCGACGAGGCGATCCGCCGGGTGAAATCGGGCGAGCTCCACGCACCGGCCCCGTTGATCGAGTTCGCGATTTCTGGGCTGACGGCCCGCGGTGCCCAGGCTGTCGTCCTCGGATGCACCGAGCTACCACTGCTGCTGCCGTCGTTGGCGGAGTGCAGCGTGACCGTCTTCGACCCGTTGCGCATGCTTGCGCGCACGCTGCTGACCGGGACCGCCTACAGCCGGAGGCCGATGTCGAGAGCATCATCAGCACGGTAGCTGCTCTGGCCTGTGCGTCGCGTACGGTACTGATTCGGCTGGCCCAACCGATGCGCTAAGGATGACTCCATGACAGCCAGGACCGTGCTTGACCGCTTGTGTGAGCTCTCGACGACCAGCCTGGTCGACGCCGCGCCGACATTGCGCATCCTGCCCGCCTCCTTGCGTCCGGTTGCGCCGGGCGGCCACCTGGCAGGGCGGGTAGTAACAGCTCGGGCGAATCGCGATTTGATGTCTGTCCTTCAGGCACTTCGGGAATCCGGTCCAGGGGATGTCCTGGTCGTGGACGCCGGCGGCGAGGACCGGGCTGTCGCGGGTGAGCTCTTCGCGACCGAGGCGCAGCGCCGAGGCCTTGCCGGGCTGGTGATCCTGGGGCGTTGCCGTGATACGGCCACCCTCGCCGGTTTGTCGATGCCGGTCTGGTCGACCGGTTTTGCCCCGAACGCCTACCCGGCGAAGGCGCTTCCCGAGACCGGGCTAAGCCTGTCCCTCGGTGGTGTGCGGGTCGATCCCGGCGAGTTGATCGTCGGCGACGACGACGGGCTTGTCGTGGGCGCCCAGGACGAGTTCGCCGCCGCGGTCGACGCCGCGGAGGCGATCGAGGCCAGGGAGAAGGGACTTCAGGCCCGGATGCTCGATGGGGTGTCCATCTTCGACGTCATGAACTACGACGAGCATCTGGCCGCTCTTCGCGAGAGCCGCCCGGGCGGGTTGACCTTCGGCTGACATCTGGCCGGAACCCCCAGCTCAGCCAATCTCATCTACGTCCTGCACGCAGCCGTGCCCGAGCACTGGGTCGCCTCTCGATTCAACGGTAGGTCCAGAAGCTCGACGCGCTCAGCCGCCGCAGGTGGGATGACATCCTTGCCGACACAGGTTGACCCAGGGCGATCTAGGGTTCCCACTATGGATGGGACGTTCGTCGATGGGCGGTCGCTCTGGCTCGATCGGCTCGGCCGGGTGCGCAACCTCGTCCGGCAGGAGCTGATCAGTCGCCAGTTGGACCGCCATCTCGCCAGGCCCGGCACGGTCCTCGACGTCGGCGCTGGGCAGGGCACCCAGAGTCTGCGGCTGGCTCGCGCCGGGCATTCGGTCACGGCGGTGGAGCCGGACCCGGCGATGCTGTCCGCCTTCGCCGCCGCGCTGCACGACGAGCCGGCGGAGGTGCGGGGTCGGGTGAGGCTGCATGCCGGCTCGGTCGACGAACTCGACGCGGTGCCGGGGCAGTTCGACGCGGTGCTGCTGCTCGGCGTGCTGATGTACCTGCCGAATCCGTTTCAGACCGTCGCGGCGCTCGCCGACCGGGTCGTGCCAGGCGGGCTGCTCTCGCTGGCCGTCCGGACGACCACCTCCGCACTCTGGCGGCCGGCCGCCCGGCAGGACTGGTTCGCTGCCCGAGAGGCGATCGCGGAGCACCGCCGGTGCCGAGTCGAGGCTCGGGACATGAACTACATCAACGAAATCGGGGCGCCAGCCCGTGCCCAGGACTTCGACGCGTTGATCGCGGTAGGCGCCGCGCACGGCCTGGCCCTCGAGGACTGGTACGGGCTGCGGATCGCCGTGGACACCGAGGAACTCGACCCGGAGCCGCCGGCCGATCCGGCGGAGCTAGCCGCGTTGCTCGAGGTCGAGGAGCACCTGTCCTCGACCGATCCCTTCCGGCAGCTCGGCCAGCTGGCCCACCTGATCCTGCGGCGGCCCAACTGACCGAGCCGGCCAGTCAGCTGACGTTCGCCCAGTTGCAGCAGTCCGAATCGGTAGCCCTGCTCCAGAGTGATCGACATCCTCGTCACAGCCTGCTGGAAGGTGGGGATCTGGGTCATCGGCACAATGCAGCGCTCCGGGACCGCCGAGGGCTGATCGGGAGCCCGGACGGCAGAGCGGGGTCAGGAGGTGTCGCCCGCGAGGACCGCATCGAGCAGTCCCGGAAAGCGTTCGTCGACCTCCGCCCGGCGCAGGGTGATCCTGCGTTGCCGGCCGGCCGGCTCGTTCTGGATCAGCCCGGCCTCGCGGAGCGTCTTGAGGTGATGGGAGAACGTCGACTTCGGCACGTCGGGGTCGGTGGCCTGGCATTGTGCGACGGTCAGCGGACCCTGTGCGGCAAGTTGCCCGATCAGGTCCAGACGGGCCGGGTCGCTCAGGGCGAACAGCACCGCAGGAAGCTGGACATCGGCCAGTCTCGGATGCGGCATCTCGCGTGTGGCGGGCATCACAGTTCGACTTTCTTGGAACGTTCGGCCAGAGCCGCTGGTTTCAACGGTTCGATACAACTCGAACGATAGGCGACTTGGAGCCCACCATGGCAACGCTGCTATCAGGATCACAGATTCCCACTGCCGAGTCCGGCCCGCGCGGCCAGCTGCTCGCCCGCGCAACACTCGCGCGCGGAGCGGCCTTCTGGTTGGTGGCGGCCATGACGGCGACCCTGCTTGCCGCCTCCAGCGCGCCGAGCCCGCTCTACCCTGTCTATCAGGCGGAGTTCGGGTTCTCCACGAGCACGCTGACCGCCATCTTCGCGATCTATGTGCTGGCGTTGCTTACCAGTCTGCTGACCGTCGGACGGCTGTCGGACTATCTCGGCCGTCGGCCGGTGCTGGCTGTGGCGCTGGTGGTCGAGGCTGCCGCGATGGCGATTTTCTGGGACGCGCACACTGTCGCGGAGCTGTATGCCGCCCGGACCGTGCAGGGGTTGGCGACCGGCGCCGCGGTGGGCGTGCTCGGTGCGTACCTGCTCGACCTGCAGCCAGCCACCGGTTCCCGGCTCGGATCGCTGATCAACAGCGTCACCGCGACCGGCGGCCTGGGCCTCGGCGCGGTGTTGTCCGGAGTGCTCATCCAGTACGGGCCGTATCCGACCCGGCTGGTGTTCGCGATCTTCACCTCCGCGTTCCTGGCACTCGTGGTCGCCGTCGCGCTGCTTCCGGAAACCGTTGAGCCCAAGGCGGGTGCGCGAGCGGCGCTGCGTCCGCGGATCTCCGTGCCCGCCCCGGCCCGGCGCGCATTCCTGCGAGCGGTGCCGACGATGGTGTCGACCTGGATGCTCGGCGGCCTGATCCTCTCGGTCGGCGGCTCCCTGCTCACCGTCGTGTTCGCTCAGCACAACCACGCCGTCGTCGGACTGGTCCTCGGCGTGTTCGCCGGCTCCGGCGCCGTGACGTCCGTCCTGCTCCGGCGGTACGCACCGGAGGCGATGACCAGGATCGGCATCGGGTTGCTGTTCGTCGGCGCCGCGCTGTTCGTGCTCGCCGTCGCCAGCACCACGTTGGCCATCTTCGTGCTCGGCGCGGTGACCGCCGGCGCCGGATTCGGACCCGCCTTCCTCGGTGCGTTCCGGACGGTGAGCCAGCTTGCCGAACCGCACCAGCGAGCCGGACTGATCTCGGCGATCTACGTAGTGAGCTACCTGGCGTTCAGCATTCCCGCACTGGTGGCCGGCGTGCTGATCACCGACACCGGCCTGCGCGGTACCTCCCTCGGCTACGGATCGGCGGTGGCCCTGGTCGCGGTCAGCACGCTGCTCTACGAGATCCGCGCGATGCGACGGCCGGCCACGCGGTAAGAGCTCAGTATCGCCCTCGGCAGGGCTCTTCTCCACCGGCTTTCACCTAAGCGCCCAGATCGACCCATCCCGCGCTGACAGCGATCTTCCGGGGGGCGCCTGGTGGGCCAGTGCGGCGCTGCCGACGACCGCGTAAGCCCGAGCACTGGGCTCAAGGTCATAGGGTGCATGCATGATCTCGGATGAGAAGCCGGAGCCGTTCGCGGTTCTTCGTTCTCTGTTCGGGTGCCAACCTCAACAACGTCGAGATCACCGAAGGGCTGGAGAGCCTCACTGCGGAGGAGTGGCGGGAGGTGCACGCGAGCTTCCAGCGGCGCATCGAGCGTAAGGGCTACTACAAGCATCAAGCGCGGGTGGAGGCCAGGCGTTATGCTGCCGCGGCCGGCGGTGACTGCCCGCTTCCGGACGAACAACCGGCTGATTCGTGAGTGTGCAGGTCAGGCGGTGGGTACGGCTGTCGGGGCGGTCCGCAGCCGGCCGATGGCCGCCGCGCAGACGAGGATCCCTGGGCACAGCAGCACTATCAGGCCCGGCCCCACGCCGAGGGTGCTGACCGCCCAGCCACCTGCCAGCGCGCCGGTGGCTTGGCCCGCCAGCAGCAGCGCCTCCAGCAGCGCGAACACGCTCGCCCGGTTGGTTGCGGGAAGTCGCTGACCCACGACTGTCACGCAGGGCACCGTCATCGAGCAGGACGGACCTAGGACCGTGTAGGCAGCTACCAGGGCTGTGACGCCGAGCGGCCCAGGACCGATCAGCAGCAACAGGGCCACGGCGATGGCGTGCGAGACCAGCGCCATCCACGCACCGACCCTGAGCAGGTGCCGCTGTTCACCGTCGGCCGGGGCCAGCGTGCCGGCGACGATCGTGCTGAGCGCCAGGACCGCACTCAACACTGCGGCGAAGGCTCCTCCGGATGTGCTCGCGCTCCGGACCGAGTGCGCCGCGACGACGACCATGCTGATCACCGCGGTGGACCCGGCAGCTGACGCGGTCACCATGACCGCCGGCCAGAACAGCAACGCATCACCCCGCAACGACGCCCAACCAGCTTTCATCCGTTGCAGGTACCCGGCCTGCGTGACGTCCGGGTCGCTTTCGGTACGAGCCCGGCTGCGCACTGCCGCTACCAACACGGCGGAGGCCAGGAAGGTGAGCACGTTGACCAACAGCGCGCCCCGGGCACCGCCCAGCAGCAGGAACGTGCCCCCGGTCGCCGCGCCGAGCAGTGTTGCCAGTTGCCCGGTCGACTGCGACAGCGACTGCGCGGCACCGTAGTGCGCGCCGGCGATCTGTGGCAGTTGCGCGCCGCGCGCGGCTGAGAACGGGAAGCTGGCGCAGTGCGCGAGGAACACCGTCGCGACCAGGCCGGGCAGCGGCAGCGTGATCAGCAGGATCGCGCCGTAACACAGGGCCCGGAACAGGTCGCAGGCGATCATGACGTGTCGGTAGGCGAATCGGTCGGCGACGGTTGCCAGCAGCGGTCCGATCCCGAATGCGGGCGCAAACGCTGCGGCGCTGACCAGCGCGACCGCGATCGGCGAGTGGGTCCGGCTGAGGACCAGCACACCCAGCGCAAGCACGGCAGCGAAGTCCCCGATGAGGCTGAGCAGATCCGAGGCCCACATCAGCCGTACGTCGCGTATCCGTAGCGGATCACGAAGCCGCCGCCCCCGAGCGCGGGCGAGACCAAGCACGGCCCTCATCCAGTTCCTCGGCGCGTGTTCGGATTCCATGCCGGCCACGGGTCAGGCCGTGAGAAAGTCGAGGTCGATGCTGGACAGCGGCTGTACGTCCCGCGAGTGAAAGTTACGGGTGGCATAGGTCAGCCGGTGCAGCCGGCTGAACGTGGCCTTGTCTTCGGACAGGTAGCCGCGCCCGTGTAGCCAGGTTCCGTCGTGGATCCAGTAACCCTCGCCCGGGCCGAACCGGATGCGTAGCGACTCGGCCATGGTCTGCACGCGCAACTCGTCGGAGAAAGACCGGCCCCACACCAACGACTGAAAGGTGCCGTAGCCGTCCTCGGCGCAGTTGACCCCGGAGAGTGCCTCGCTGACCCACCTGAGCTCCTCAGCACTGACTCGCTGCTCGCGCAATCCCAGGAAGCGGCTGGCCTGCATCAGTAGTGCTTCGCCCTCCACCGGGTCGGGACGTTCGAAGACGTTGAGTAGGACCCGGCTGGGAAACAGGTCGGCGTGCAGCGGAAACCGCCCGTCCGGTTCGCCGGTGAGCTTGAGGGGGATGTCGACGGCGCTAGCGAGTGCGCGGAGCCCGTCTCGGATATCGGCCGGCAGTGTCTCGACCGGATAGAGCAGCTGCGGCGGCCGGCCGATGGCGGTATCGGGAAACGCGTCGAACTGAGAGCGCTGCGGTTGCTCGTCGGCAACCCCAGCAAAGTCCTCCAGCAGCGACCACCACTCGGGGGCCCAGCCGTAGAGCGGGAGGTCAGCTCGCATCCCGACCTCAACCAATGCGGGTTCTGTCAAAGGTGTATCTCCAGGCCACCTGTTCCCATCAGTGGGTTCTGGCAACGGGGCTGATTCGAGCATGCGCCGCCGGTGCTTCGCATGCGCGGGGACCCACGTCATTCGAGTCCTTCGTCCCCATCCTGAGGCCCTGCATCGACGGGACTTCCCGGATCATCATCGCCGCCTTCACCGCCGTCGAGCACTACGGCGATGGTCGAGTCCACGATCGCACCTATGATCGCTCCGACAAGGCCACCCTCCAGCGCCCCGGCACATGCGCCGATAACGTCCTCACCGGCCGGGTCAGATTCCGCTTCGTCACGTGCCGTTGCACGCGAGGGAGCTCTGGGTGAATAGATGACGCCCTTGCCGTCAACCAAAATGTCGATTGCGACTCGAAGGCCAATCGCTTCCTGTTCGTGCCTCTTCAGTTCTTCCCTAAGCGCCCTGATCTGAGCGTCGATGGATCTTTCGTTGCTAAGCAACGACCGCACAGACGCCACAAACACCCGCTCCCTAGGAGTCAGACGCCGAAATACCACCTTTTCCCTCTTAGCTGCGGCCTTTAGCTTCTCGATCGATCGCTTTTCGCGAGCGGAGAGCTTTGGAAGCGTTTCGAGGATTTTGAGAAACGAAACGGGAGTACTGGCTCGCAGCAGTTTACGCCGGCTTCGGTACAATTCCTTACGGTTAGCTTGAGCGAGCCTAACTATAGTCGTATGATCCTTAATCGATGCTGGCATTGGGTCCCCCTTCATCATCGCAATCGTAGAGCAGTGAACCGGGCACGGCAAACATTCCAGTCAGCTGGGCTCGACTGCGAAGTCATTTGCCCACCTCCCGATCTCAGTTGTGATTGTCGCTGCGCGGCGTCGGGGCCGAGGCTCCGCTTTCGCATCGGCTCATAATGGGTGACAGTCGTACCCCCACTTTGCACCTGGCCTGCGCGGACACTGCACAATGCGGGGCGTCGGTCCATCGCATCGCATTCCTACCCATCGATCATCCGAACGTTTCGCTTCAACCTTCCTCGAGGGCGCACATATCGCGCGACATCGAATCCACTGTCCACGTGTCGATGGGGCGCATAGTCGGCAATATGTACGACTTCTCGACGGCCACTTTTCCGAGCTTCACCGCCAGTCGTAATGCACGGGCGGAACGACGTGGTTCGACACCCTGTTCGGGCACCCACGCGTATCGAAGAACCGTCAGTCGTTCCGCCTACGACAGGCGGCTTTCCCGATAGCCTGTCAAGTCGTAGGCCGGAGGGGTTGGGCATGGTTCGACAGGTCGTCGCGGTGGCGGTCGCGGTGTCGCTGGTAGCGGGGTGCACCGGCGGCAATGGCCGTCATGCTGCTTCGTCGTCAGCTGCCGCTGGGAAGTCGGGCAGCTCTGCTGCTGCGACAGCTGGACCGGTCGTGGTGAGCGGGGTGTCCGTCGCTCCCACGGTCACCGATAAGGGAACCGCGGCGGCGCCAGGCCGCGGTATCGCCTTCGCGTCTCACGTCTTCGCGCTCGGCCCCAGCGGGCCTCTACCGTCGAGCGCGACTGTCACGATCAAGCTGAATCGCACGCTTGCCGCGGGAACACCGGTCGTGGCCGCGACCAAGGAGTCCGCCTCACTGCCGTGGACGTACCTGCCCGCGACACTGTCGGGCGACGGCGCATCAGCCGCGTTCACCACATCTCATTTCAGCCTGTTCGGCGTCCTCTGGCTCGATACGAAAGACCTCGCCGCGGCGTTCAAGGCTGACTTCATCGACGACGTCACCGGCGGACTCACCCAGACGGTCACGAAACCAACCTGCCAGCACGAGTCCGAGGCCCGCGGCGACGGATACACGGTCACCTCCAGCAGCTCCGATGCCGTGTACTGGTGCTTCGGGATCGAGAACGGCACGCGCGTCCTGAAGGTCACCGTTCACCGCCGGTACCCGATGGAGATCGCCCATCCCAATATGAACGTCATCTCCAATCACTACAATCACCTCGCCCTTAGCGCGCTGAGCCACCTCACGTCCGGGAATGCAACGATTGTCGAACCGGGCGGCACAGCCGTGTTCAATGCCGACCTGCTAGCCGGCGGAGGTGTGAGAGGCGGCGAAAGCATCAGTACCCAGATGGACGGCCTCGGGCAATCCCTCTACGCCCTACAGGTCGGCATCGAAACCCTCACCAACATCCTCACCCGCTTCGGAGCCGGCGCAGACAAGAAGGCCGTCGACTACTTCGGAGACGCGCTACAAGCGCACAGCTGCACCCAGGGGCTCGCCGAAGGGACGAGCGGAGCGATCATCAGTGGCTGTCTGAACCCCAAGCAGATCCTCCAGATCTACGGGGTGAAAGGACTGCTCCTCGCCCCCGTCATGGCCATCGGCGGCGTCATCGCCTTCTTCCACAGCGAATACAACGCCCTCATCGACCAGTTCAACCATCACGACAAATACACCATCACCCTCAACCGGGCCGCATCGCTGCCCGCGCTTGGACTCCCAAACCTATTCCCTTACAGCGAGGGATTCGGCAGCGTGAAGCCAGCGAGAGTCTTCAACGGCGGTGACCCCACAGGCCTGTTCACAGACATCACCTGGGATTCTTGGGGAGGACCCATCGCGCATGGGCACGGCACCGCGAATTACGAGCCACCAAATGCCTCCGTCGCCGAGTCCTACGCCCAGCCCGCCGACTTCGCCGCATACGACCTGACTACCTGCGGTGGAAAGCCCACCTACCGACACCTCGCGGTCTGGTTCCCAACCCATGGCGAGCGCTTCGACCCCGAGACCAACCGCGAGGCTTTTTATGACCTCTGTCAGCGTATCTAACGACACCTGAGTCGAAGCTGCTGTACGACAGGCAGAGTGGCTGTCCTCGTCGGATCCTTCGATAGCTTCACCCCCCGGTCAATATGTACGTGTCGCGGCGTCGACTGCAGCGGCCGGGTCCGCTCACCCGACCGAGGTCCGCATGAGCAACCGGAGGGCCACTCGTGCTTGAGCGCGGATAGCGCAAAGCGGTGCCGACCAAGCGGAAGAGCCGGCTGGAAGGTGTCCGTGCTGCGATGCTTAACTTTAGGAACGTTTGCCTCTCTTGAGGCGACGTGCGACAGCAACTCTGGGAGGCACTGAGAGCGCATGACGGCACCGGATGTCGGTAGGCTTAGACTGCTCGTAAAGACGTTAGTAGTCGCGGCGACGTTGCCAATGCTGGCGATTGTGCCGTTTGCGTTCAAGCAGCAGGGGTGGACCACCTTTTCTCTCATATTGGTCGTTGGAGCAGCAAGCGCTATTGTCGGGGCACTGTTGGGGTTTCTCTTTGGAGTTCCTCGAGTTCTGACCTCTGATGACCCCAAGATGGGTCAGGGCCAAGGCTTGGAAGCACGTACGCTAATTGTTGCCAATACCAATCTTGAGCAAATTAGTGACTGGTTAACCAAAATCCTGGTCGGCGTGGGACTTACTCAGGCGACTGCGATAGCTGCCGCTTTAGGCAGATTATTTAAGATGACGGGGGGCACCCTGCAAGCGGGTGATGCAGGCACGGTCTTCGTGGGTGGCCTGACTATCTACTGTTTCGGTTGTGGGTTCGCAATGGGTTGGCTTTTTACCCGCCTACTACTCGGGCGAGCGATGGCAAGGGCAGATCGTCACTCTAGTGCACTCGTACTGTTTCAACAGGCATATCAGGCATCTCTGGACGGTGATGAGCAAAAGGCAGCTCAGTTGCAGGTTAGGGCCAGTAAGCTCGCGGAGATTCAGCTGATCCCAGCAGACATACATGAGGAGGCCTAGGGCTGGTAGCTGAATGCGGCGGCTCGTCCGCCGCTGATCCTGCTCGGAAATAATGACACCGCAACTGCAGGGGTATGGCGCCGGGTCAGCGGCGCAGAAACATTTCGCCGCGAGCGCCCCGGCGGTATCGACACGATCGTGCGCGCCCAATGCGGCTGCCAGTCGATGGCTTGGCGGTCGCGACACACCCGGCTTCTAACTGCTCGGCAGAGAGCGGCCTCATTAATGTAGCGGCGCGGTAGGCACCTGGCATCCGCTTTCCCTAGGGATTGTTGCCGCTCGCCCACTCGCAGCACCATAAAGTGTGAGCACACTGCACCCGACAGAAAGGCCGCCAATGCCTTTAGCGGACAGGGCAAAGGTGGCTATCCTTATCCGGTACTTGTGCAGTTTCACGGCCAGTCAATATGCACGGGTCGGGTCGCAGGCTGTAGCAGCCGGACCTGCTCGTCGGTCGGCTTCTGGATGATCAACCGGCACGGGCCAACTCGTGCTGGTCAGATCCGGACGATCCGAGGTCGACCGCCCCGCCGCGCGTACGCGACGGCAGTTGTGACGGCCCGGCTGAGGAACTGGGTACGGCTCGGTGCGGAGTTGCCGTCGTCCCAGTCGCCGCGCACTCGAACCACGCGGGTGTGACCGACCCACAGTGACTCGACATGGGTCAGGAGGTGCGTCGGGTTGTCCTCGACCAAATGCCACTGCATCAGGGAGACGATAGCAGCGCTGGATTCACTCGCCAGATCGCGAAGATCAAGTCCGCTGCGGTGCCGCGTCCAAGCCCACGCCGTCGGGGTTGGAACGACCACGCCGACGACCCAGTCCTGCTCGTTGTCGGTCTCCGGCATATTGTCGGCGACGATGCGCGCTAGCGGGCGCCGGCCGCAGGAGTGCCTTGGACGCAGGACGGCAACCTCACGTGCCGGGTCGGACAACGGGCGGAAGCCGTGAGAGGGGAACCCGCCGAGCGCTCGAGCGAGGGTGTGCAGCGGGTCAAGATCGAGTGGAATGCCTGGCAGCAGGAAGGTGAGCGACGCAAACGACACTCGGTCGCGCCCGTTGCGGGCCACGGTTGCGGCTAGCGCGTAGGTGCCGCCCAGGGCCAAGTCGACATAAGTGAGCGTTTCGCTGTGGTGCATCCGCTGGTGCCGATAGCGAGTATCCGGGTCAGCGAGTGCGTCGAGCATCGCCCGTACACCGAACCCGTTCCACGCCAGGCCCTGTTGGGCGATCCGCCAGGCGCCGTCAGCGGTGATCCAGCCGTGCGCGGCGAGTTGGTCAAGGACTGCGTCGAGGTCGGCACGGCTGGTGGCCGGCAGCGTAACTTCCAGCGTCACACTGTGCCCGGGCAGCGAATCCAGGTCGGGCATCTCTAGGGTGAACACCGACGGGCCGAAGTGTCCGGGCAACTCCAGCATCGGCGTGCGGGTACCATCGGCGGTGAGGAACAGGCGCGACGGTTCGGGGTAGTTACCGGTCGCGGAGCCGGGCTTCCAGATGCTGGGGTCGACTTCGACGCGGCGGTAGGTGCGGAGCTGGTGGCGTTTGCGCTCGAGGAGGTCGCGCAGGTCACGCCGTCGTTCAGCGGCTTCGATATCCGCCCCGGTGACCAGCAGCACCGGTGTGGCCGGGTGCGAGCGGACGTGCTCGGAGGCGGTGGCGGTGAAGCCGGTGGCGCTGATTAGAACACCGACCGTCCCTGGTGCGCAGCCAGCGAGGCGGCTTATCACCTCGGCCACGGCCGGCTTCCCAGCCCGTCCTCGAAGCCACTTGGCCTCGATCAGGTAGTGGTGATCGCCGATGACCGCGTCGAGGTCCACCTGGCGGCCGTCGGCCGGGCCAGCGTCCTGCACCACTTCGATATGCTCATCGCGCAGCAGCTGTGCGATGAAGTCCTCGAACAATCGGCCGCGGCGATGGGCGTCGGTCATCGAGACAAGCTGCTGGTAAGTGAGGGCCATCTGACGATCGTGGCCTACGCCGACGCGAAACACGGACTGTGGGTTCCTGCAGGATCAGTCGTGCCGGATCAGTCGCCGTCGCGTTGGCGGATCTCGGCACGCTTCTTCCGCTGCGCGTCCGCGCCCGGTTCCGGCTGCGGCAGGTGTCCACGGCTGGTGGTTCGACACGCCTCCCGCTGCGATTGACACGTCAGACTGCCGCCAGCGCGCCGGGTACACGCCGCTCTACACCGGCATCAGCCCGCGTAAGCGCCGGCCAAGGGTCGAGCGCCCAGCACACAGAGGCTGCGCAGCCGCAGCCGCATCCGCACTCACCACACCGGCAACGCCGAAGGCTCCACGCTGCGCAAGACGTTGGGCTGTTTGCTCGCCGACGAGCTAGGCATCCAGCTGCGCCGCGTCGGCTCGGGCACCCGGATGACCATCCTTAACGGCGAGCGCGAGCTGTCGCAGTGGATGAGCACGCACACGAGTCAGCTAGGTGACCCGTTCGGCACATGGAACTCGAGGACCACCCCATCGTCCTGCCCGACCTTCCCCTCAACCCAGATGGTCTCACGCGTGAATATTGAGCCGAAAATACCGATGTTCTGGTCGATTTTCTCGCCGTAATTAACGATTACAAATCAGTCAACTTGTGAGAATGCGTGTGTACTTTGCGCGAGGAGCTAACCCGGCGACGATGATTAGGAGTTGCTGTGCCGCTTCAGGTAGTAGGGGTGGGTAGCGATCAAAAGTTGTGGCATACCCTGCGGGGCGCAAACGGCGTCTGGCAGGCCAACTTCGGAAGTGTGCAAACCCAGTCGCACGGCGGCGCTTCGGCGTACCGGGCAGTGGCCTGTGGGTCCACCGACGGACAAACTCTGCAGGTGGTCGGCCTAGGCTCCGACGGGCAACTGTGGCATACGACGCGGTCAGGAACCAGCGCTTGGCAGGACCAGTTCGGCAAAATCGAAACACAGTCCAAAGGCGGCCCGCCCTCCTTCGCCGGCGTCAGCTGTGCCGGAGCGGGTGACGATCTGCACATCGTCGGTGTCGGATCCGACGGGAAACTCTGGCATACCCTGCGGGGCGCAAACGGCGTCTGGCAGGCCAACTTCGGAAGTGTGCAAACCCAGTCGCACGGCGGCGCTTCGGCGTACCGGGCAGTGGCCTGTGGGTCCACCGACGGACAGACTCTGCAGGTGATCGGCCTAGGCTCCGACGGGCAATTGTGGCATACGACGCGGTCAGGAACCAGCGCTTGGCAGGACCAGTTCGGCAAAATCGAAACACAGTCCAAAGGCGGCCCACCCTCCTTCGCCGGCGTCAGCTGTGCCGGAGCGGGTGACGATCTGCACATCGTCGGTGTCGGATCCGACGGGAAACTCTGGCATACCCTGCGGGGCGCAAACGGCGTCTGGCAGGCCAACTTCGGAAGTGTGCAAACCCAGTCGCACGGCGGCGCTTCGGCGTACCGGGCAGTGGCCTGTGGGTCCACCGACGGACAGACTCTGCAGGTGATCGGCCTAGGCTCCGACGGGCAACTGTGGCATACGACGCGGTCAGGAACCAGCGCTTGGCAGGACCAGTTCGGCAAAATCGAAACACAGTCCAAAGGCGGCCCACCCTCCTTCGTCGCAGTTAATGCTGCCGGGGTTGGAGTTGGTACCGCGATCACGAAGGACATCGCGGCGAAGATCCCAATGCAGGATCAGTCGCAGTGGTGCTGGGTCGCCGTGGGCTCGGGAATCTCGAACTACTACGACAGGATCGTGCGTTCCCAGTGTTCGGTAGTGACGCTCGTCTTCCAGACGATACATCCGCCGTTCACCCTCAACTGCTGTGATCCAGCGAGCCAGCCCTCGCAGGCGCCCTGCAACGGCGAGTCCGGGGCCGATCAAGCACTCGACCACCCGACGCATCACTTCAACCGAAACTCAGGCCCGCTCGACGTCGCAGGCATCCGAGCGGAATTGGATGCCGGACGGCCCATCGCTGCCGAGATCCTGTGGCAAGGCGGTGGGGCGCATTTCGTAGGCATCACCGGCTACGAGACGTCGTCGTCCGCGTCAGGCCTGTCCTTGCATCTGCAAGACCCAGCGTACGGAGCCTCGATTTGTGACTTCGACCAATTCGTGAGCGCGTACCAGGGCATCGGGTCCTACAGCAGCACGACGTTCTCACAACCCTGACGACAACCCCATGGGAGGTAGGTCGTGGCGATCATCGTCGACGCGATCCCGGATGACGTGACCCGCCGCGTCCTGCTAGAACCTATCCATCAGACCCTCAGCCAGCGCCGGATCACGGCATTGGCGGAGCCGACCGAGGTCGATGTATTAGGCGCGCTGCCCATCTACGCCGCAACGCATGACGCCATGGCGCAGGGCGATCTCAGCGGTGCTGCGCTCCAAGCCTGGCGATTCCCGATCACCCAAGGGCTGCGGGCGGTCGCCGCCTGCGAGATACCCATCAATGGCGAGGCGCCACTAGTTCTAGACCTGGGCTACTTCGTGAGGTCCACGGCAACAGCATTAGCGACGGCGCGCGCCGAAGCTGCACTCGCCGACAACCACTACACCGCACGCCTACTTCGTGTCCCTGCGTGGTATCTGGTCGCTCTATGGCTTGTCGGCCCATCGGATCGGTTCATGCCGTTACCGCCGGCCCCTGGCTTCCTCGCCGCGAAGCGCATCTTCACAACCGACGAATTGGTGGGAGAAGCCGCAGCGTTCCGTCCGTTTGGAAGCGAACGCGCTGAGTGGGTTGAACCGCCCGGTCGAAAGAGCGGGTGACCTCGCCTCGGTGTACTCGTCTGTAACACCTTCGTGCGGGACTGTCCCGGCGGGATCGACGCTCGTTTCTTCGGATCTCTCCTTGGTGCTCGCGTTGCTGGGTGTAGTAGGCGGTCGCCATCGTAGAACTGCAGAACCTGGTCGGTGACCCAGACGTCGGTGGGCCGGCCGGCCGCCGCGGCGCCGAGGCAGACCTGCTGCCAGCTGAGGCAGACGACCCCGACTTTGCTGGCCCGCCGGGCAACCCAGACGCCGTCACCGCGGTCGCTGTGGGGCGGCTCGGGCCATCAGTCGGGGTGCGTAGCTCGGTGCCGGTCGGTGCGGAACTCGGTCCGGATCGCCCGGTGGAACCGCTCTATCTTGCCGGTGGTCGTCGGTGACCGCGGCGCCGTGAGCAGGTGCTGAACACCGCTGTCCCGGCAGATCCGATCGAAGAGCACCTCGACCGGCGGCTTGTTGAACCGGCCGGTGAACACCTTGCCGTTGTCGGTAAGGATCTGCTCGGGCACCCCGTGGGCCCGCAGCGCCGCGCTCAGGCCATCACACACCGCGCGGGCGATTTCCCGCACCGACCCAGCTCGAAGCTCAACCGCCGCGGACCCCATCACGGATGCGCCAACCGCAACTCCACCAGCGCCACGTCGACCGCCGCCGACATCTGATGCGGACACGACCGCGGCCGATGCGAGCGATCCGCCAAACCCTCCAGCCCGCCAGCCTCATACCGGGCCAGCCACGCATGCACCGTCTTACGCGCCACCCGAACCGGGCCGCCACGCTCGTCACCGTCTCACCATCGGCGACCACCGCCCGCACGGCCTCATACCGCTGCTCAACCACAGACAACTCCCTCATGAACCGGGAGTGTCACCAATCAACCGAACAAGCCGCAACCCATCAACCGAAGGCCAAGAGGAGGCATCAACCGAATCACTACACTGGGATAGTGGGGCGGGTGGGACTCGAACCCACGACCCAGGGATTATGAGTCCCCTGCTCTAACCGGCTGAGCTACCGCCCCCTGCGGCATGCCGACCAAGGAGCACTCCCAGGCACGCGGCTCGGCGAGCCAGCAGGAGCACCGATTGTCACATGCGCAGCGGCGCCGCTCGCGGTGAGGTGGTGCCGACCCCAGCCCGTGATGCTTCACTCGGCGATCTGGCTCAACGCCCGCAGCGACAGGAAGGTCAGCACCACCCCGGTCAACGCGATGGTCAGCGCGCAGGCGCCCAGCGAGCCCCAGTGGATGTCGCGGAAGAGCACCAGGTCGCGCAGCCCGGTGATGACGTAGGTGACCGGGTTCAGCCGGGCCAGCGTGCGCAACGGGCCGGCCAGCAGCTCCAGCGGCACGAAGTTCGGGGTCAGGAACAGCAGCGGGAAGAACACGATGAACGAGGCATTGGTGGTCTGCACGTTCTTGCTCTTCAACGCCACCGCCATCGCGATGCCGGCATAGGCCACGCCCCACAGCGCCGACAGCAGGATCAGCAGCACGACGCCGACCACGCCGGAGCGCACCCGGGCGCCGAGCAGGAAGCCCACGAACAGCACCAGGGCCGACACCGCGGTGCCGCGTACCAGATCGGCGGCCAGCCGTCCCCAGACGATCGCGGTGCGCCGGATCGGTGCCGCCAAGAGCTTGTCTACATAGCCGATATCTATGTCGGTGACCATAGCCAAACCGGAGGTGACCGTGCTGACCGCGAACACCAGCGACACCGGCAACTGGAAGGCCACGTAATGCTGGCCGTGCAGGAACGGCGTGCTGGGCGAGAAGATCTTGTTGACCTGCCCGATGTTGACGACCATGAAGAAGACCGGGATGAACACCGCGGAGATGGTGGCGGCGGGCAGCCGGTAGACCTCCCGGACCGCCCGGCGGGCCAGCAACAGGACCTCCCTCATGCCGCCGCCTCCGGGTTGCCACCCTCGATCCGCCGGCCGGTGGCGGCGAGGAACGCGTCGTCGAGCGTCGGCCGGGCCAGCGATACCGTGCCCGGCCGGATGCCTGCCTCGACCAGCAGCCGCACCACGTCTGCCACCGCCGCGGCCCCCTCGCTGACGTACACGGCGAGCCCCTCGGCCGCATCGGTGAGGTGGTCCAGGCCGGGCAGCGCGGCCAGCGCGCCGCGGGCGGCCTGGTGCTCGTCCGGCCGCAGCCCGACGGTGATCACGTCGCTGCCCAGCTCCGCCTTGAGCGAGTCCGGCGTGCCACCGGCGACCAGCCGGCCGTCATCGATGATCGCCAGCCGCTGGCACAGCTGGTCGGCCTCCTCCAGGTACTGGGTGGTCAGGAACACCGTGGTGCCGGCCGCGTTGATCCGGCGCACCTCGTCCCACACCGTCGCCCGGCTGGCCGGGTCCAGTCCGGTGGTGGGCTCGTCCAGGAAGAGCACCTGCGGCTCGTGCACCAGCGCGGTCGCCAGGTCCAGCCGGCGCCGCATGCCGCCGGAGTAGGTCTTGATGGCCCGGTCGGCAGCCTCGGACAGCCCTACCAGCGCCAGCAGCTCGGCGCACCGTGCGGCCGGCCGGGGCACCCGGTACAGCCCGCACTGCAACTCCAGCAGCTCGCGACCGGTCTGGCGCGGGTCCAGCCCCACCTCTTGCAGGGCCACCCCGATCCGGCGGCGGACCTCGGCCGGGTTCTGCACCACGTCCACCCCGGCCACCCGGGCCTGCCCGTCGGTGATCGGCAGCAGCGTGCACAGCATCCGCACGATGGTGGTCTTGCCGGCACCGTTCGGACCCAGGAACCCGAACACCTCGCCCCGCCGGACGGTCAGGTCGATGCCCCGGACCGCTTCGACGCCGGCCTTCCCGCGGCTGCCCCGGTAACGCTTGACCAACCCGCGAACCTCGATGGCGTACTCGGAATCGGTGTCCACATCGCTCCATCTCCCCGGCCCCGGCGGGCACGGTCGTCCAGTTGCGGGCTCGATGCTGCCAGCACCCGCTGACAACTCGGGCGGACGCCGGCCGGCGAGTGCAGAGTGTGGCAGCTCAGCCGCCAGGCCGCCTTCGGAATACCGTCCCGACAGCGATCCGGGAGGTTTCTCGCACTACCGGACCGGCCGTCGGGTACCGATCAGGGTAGAAACATGGTGTGCAACCGCATCCGGGCCACCCGCAGGGCAGCTGAGCCGTGGATCTCGACTCCGCAGCCGACGAGCTCTACGGAGTGCCTGCCGAGGAGTTCACCGACCACCGGACCCGGCTGGCGGCGCAGGCCAAGGCCGACGGTGACAAGGCGTTGGCAGCCAGCATCGGCAAGCTCCGCAAGCCCGTGCAGGCCGCGGCCCTGGTCAATGAACTGGTCCGGGCCGAGCCTGCCGAGCTGGCTGAGCTGACCGAGCTGGCCGCCCAGATGCGCGATGCGCACCGGCAGCTGCGCGGGCCTGAGCTGCGGGCGTTGTCCGAGCAGCGCCAGCAGCTGCTGCACCGGCTCACCGACCTGGTGCGCGAGATCGCCGAGCGGGACGGCCGCACCGTCACCGATGCCGTGCTGGCCCAGATTCGCGGCACCTTCGAGGCGGCGATCGCCGACGAGGGAGCCGAGGCGGCGGTGCTGTCCGGACGGCTGACCGCGGTGTTGTCCTACACCGGGTTCGGCGAGGTGGACGTCACCGACGCGGTGGCCGCACCGGTCCGCCGTCGCCACCTGACCTCGGTACCGGCCGGGGCCGACGCCGAGCCCGCCGCGCCGGCCGCCAAGAAGCCGGGAACGAGCCCGGCTGGCACCCGGTCCCGCGGTACGAAGGCCGGCGCGTCGGCCGCGTCCAGCAGCTCGACCAAGCTCAGCAGCTCCGCCAAGCTCAGCAGCTCCGCTGCGGAGGCGCACGAGCGGCGCCGGCAACGGCACACCGAGCAGCTCGAGCGAGCCGAGGCCGAGCATGCCGAAGCGGTCCGGGCGCTGGACTGGGCGCGGGAGGAGGCCGAGCGGACCGAGCGGCTGCACCAGGAGGCCACCGCCCGGGTGGAGCAGTTGCGCGCCGAACTGGAGCAGGCCCAGGAACTCCTCTGGCGGACCGGGCAGGCCAGCCGCGCCGCGCAACGGACCAGCCAGGCCGCCGAGCAGGAGGCCGACCGGGCGACGAGTGCCCTGCAGGCGGCCCGCGACCAGTTGGCCGACTAGGTCCAGCCGCCCGGGCTCAGTCCAGCAGTAGCGCCAGCTGCCGGGACTGTGCGACCAGGGCGCCGGCGCTGTCCCAGATCTCGAAGTCCTCCTCGTGGTAGCCCTCGATGAGGTAGCGGGTGCTGGCCCGGCAGGCCAGCCAGCCCGGCGCCGGCCGGGCCCGCACGTGCACGCTCAGCTCGATCGTGGTGGAGAAGTAGTGGCCGAGCTCGAACACCGCCGGCGCCGCCATGTCGACCAGTCCGGGCAGCGCCAGGGTGTCGGGCTGCCGGCCGCCGGCCAGGCGCATCCAGAACTCGGCCTCGGCCCGGCCGCTCGGCGTGCCCTGCCGCCACCCGGGCAGCCGCGGCACCCGGCACTCCAGCCGGCCGGTGATACCGGGAGCCGTCAGGTCGGGTTCGGCCGGCAGCACGCCGAACAGGTCCGCGCAGTCCTCGGGAGCCGGCAGCTCCGGCGCGCCGGCCGCCACGACGGTGGGACCGCTGGCCTGCGACAGGTCGGCGAAGCTCGCCGTCACCCGGACCAGTTCCTGCCCGCCCTGCAGCAACCGCGCGCTGCCGGTGGCCAGCCGCCGCCCGGCCCGGCCGAGGTCGACGGCGATCTCGGCCGGGCCCGGCATGACCCGGCGCTGGTAGAACGCCGACACCGCCAGCGGGTCCGGCTTGTCCAGTGCCTGCCGCAGCGCACGCAGGCAGGTACTCAGGACGTACCCGCCGTTGGCGTGGCCGCCACCGACTCCCCAGCGGTCGCTGATGGTGGCCCGGTAACGGTCTCCGGCACCGGCCACCGCGGTGTCGGCATCGAACGGATGCTGGTCGCTCACGCAGGCCGACGCTTCCCTAGCGGTGGCGGCAGGGCAAGGCGGTAGCACTGTGGGGTGGCCCACCCTGCAAGGATGGCGGGATGGACATGACCGGGTGGATCAGTGGACAGGTGTTCTTCCAGACCGTCGACCAGACGGAGGTCGAGCAGATCAATGCCTTCCTGACCGCTCGGGGCATCCTGTCCCAGGTGCTGACCCAGAGCGAGCACATGATGCTGGACCCGACCGACCCGAGCGTGGGCGTCACCTCGGAACGGTTCAGCATCGCCATCCAGCTCGGTGGCTTTCCGCAGGTGATCGGCCCGGTGCTCAACGAGCTGATCCAGCGGGCGCACGGTGCCGGCTGGGCGATCGAGGACGGCCAGCAGCCGTCCGGAAGCTGACTGACCGGCAAACCGGCAGCCGGTTAACGCGGCTGCACGGACCGGTTCGTCCAGACGTCGACGACGAAATCGGCGTCGACGACCTGGGTCTGCCGGGGCAGGCCGAGGATGCTGTCCAGGATCCCGTGCAGGGTCTGGGTGTCGAGGATCCGCTCGGCGAAGGTGTGCTGGTGGTGGCAGGCCAGCACGGTGGCGTCGCGAGCCAGGCTGTTGCGCGCCGCGGTGGCCAGCGCCGCCCAGGCCGCCAGGTCGAGCCGGTAACCGACCTGGTGCAGCACGATCAGGTCGAACCTCTCCTCCGTCGGCCACTGCTCGGGCAGTTGCATCCAGCGCAGGTCGACGTTGGACAGGTGCCGGGTACGGACCCGGGCCTCGGCCAGCGCGGGCCGGTTGTCGTCGACGGCCAGCACCCGGTCGCTGCGGTGCGCCAGGCCCGTGGTCAGCTCGCCGGCGGCACAGCCCGGTTCGAAGGTGTTGCCGTAGCGCGGATGGTTCAGCGTGGCCAGCAGCACCTCGCGCCGGCGTTCGGCCTGCCAGCCACTGCGCATGTGCCAGGGGTCTTCGCTCTGCCCGTACAGGGTGTTCAGGTGATCGAGGTCGGTGGGTCTGGTAGTGGTGTCACTTGGGCTGATCATCATCGAAGAGTCGCCTCGCCCCGTTGACCGGACTCGGCAGGCACGCCTCGGGGGAGCTGTCGAGCCCGGGGATGACGGCTGTTGCTGAGCCGCGAATCGAAAATATCAGTGATTCGGCCGTTCGGCTCGGTCTGCGGCCGATATCGCGGGGTGCGGGCTGACTGCAACCCGATCCTTGCCGCTGCTGGCCGCGCTCCGTACTCTGACCCGGATCACGCACCGGGCCATTCGTGCCGCGGCAGTGGGTTCTTCCGACACGTCATCGCGGACGCGGACGGCCTCACCACGGGGAGGCACGTCATGCTCAACACCGCAACGATCACCGCCAACATCCCGGCCAGTGACCTGGGCAGGGCACGCGACTTCTACGCCAGCAAGCTCGGCCTCGTGCCGGCCAGCGAGATGGCCGAGGGAGTGCTGATCTACCGCACCGACGGCGGCTCGGTGTTCACCATCTACCAGACCGACTACGCCGGCCAGGCCGGCCACACCATCGCCCAGTGGCACGTCGCCGACGTCGACGGCGAGGCCAGCGACCTGCGCGCCAAAGGCGTTGTCTTCGAGCAGTACGACCTGCCCGGCACCCAGTGGCAGGACGGCGTCGCCTCGATGGAAGGGATGGGCAAGGCGGCCTGGTTCAAGGACAGCGAGGGCAACATCCTCTGCATCGACGACGGCATCCCCGGCGTGTGACCGCCGGACGGTTCAGCTCGCTGCCCCTGGGCGGACAACGGCCAGGCCGGCCACCGCGGTCGCGGCAGCCAGTTCGTCGTCATAGGTGATCAGCTCGTCGGCTCCCAGGCGCAGCGCGACCGCAAGGTGGACCGCGTCGTGTGAGCGCAGTCCGCCCGGCAGCGATCCGGCGGTCAGGAGGTCGCCCCGGGACAGGTCGACCAGCGTCACGACATCGAGGACCACGCCGACCGCGCCGAGCTGGATCTCGTTCGGATGCCGGTTCGCGGCACAGTGCAGCTCGGTGTGCAGCAGCCAGGACGCGACCAGCCGGTGGTTGGCTGGCAGGTCCATCAGGTGGCCGGTGAGCACTGCCGATTCCGGTTCCTCGACCAGCAGCTTCATGGCCGCCGAGGTGTCGAGGTAGGAGATCACCAGGCGCCTCGGACGTCCTTGACGATCTCGGCACTGGTCAACTGCGCGGGACGCCGATCGATACCTGCCAGGTCCGCGGCCGGCCGGCGAGCCTGGCGAGCCTGGCCCAGTTCGACCAGCCGGGTCAGCACATCCGAACCGGGCGGTGTGATCAGCGCCGCCACCTGGCCGTTGTTGGTCACCTCGACGGTCTCACCGGCGGCCACTGCGCGCAGGATCTCACCGCTGCTGTTTCGCATCTCGCGATGGCTCACCGTCCGCACGCAGCCAGCGTAGCACGCCGTAGCACGTCTCGCGCCGCACAGCGTTCGGTGCCTGGGACGACGCGAACGGGGACGCGACCGCGGCGGTGTCAGCCAGCCGCGACCAGGGCGCGCAGTTCCTCGATGCGGGTGGCGGGATCGATGAAGTGGCCGCCGTCGGGGTCCACGACCACCTTGGCGTCGGGGATGTGCGCACCCAGCCAGGCGCCGTGATCCGGCGAGAGTTCAGGGTCCTGGGCGCCGTAGCGGACGGTGACCGGTACCGCGATCTCGTCGAGGGAGAAGCCCCACCCGGCGAGGACGGCCAGGTTGTCGTCGACCCGGCCCCAGATTCCGGCGGTGAACCCGTCGCGCATCACGTCCACGAACTCCCGCACGGCCTCGGGACGGGCAAGCTCGGCGCCGGCCTGCGCGTCCCGGGCGGCATGCAGCTTCGCCCGGTCCAGCGCCATCCCCGCCAGCTTCTCCTCCGCCAGCCGCATCAGGTTCTCGTGCAGGGCACTCTCGCCATCGAGCGCCCAGCCGTATTCCGCGACGCCCTCCGGACTCATCCCGGCCCAAAAGTCCAGACCCTCGGCCCCGAAGGGAGCGGAGCCGCTGCGGCACTCGGCGGCCGTCACCCGGCCATCGAGGCAGGCAGCCACCGCCAGCGCGTGCGGACCCCCGCCGCAGAAGCCGGACACCGCGAACCGATCCAGCCCCAGCGCATCGGCGATGGCGGCCACGTCCTGGGCGCAGTCGACCACCCGCCGGCCGGGCTGGCGGTGCGAGGCGCCGTAGCCCGGCCGGTCGTAGGTCACCAGCCGCAGCCCCGCGCGTTGGATCGCTTCCTCGTCCCGGGGGACGACCAGCCGGGAGCCCGGAATGCCGTGCAGGAAGAAGACGGCAGAGCCGTCCGGATCGCCCCACTGCGCCACCCCGAGCGTGCGTCCGTCGGGTGCCGAGACCTCTGTCAACCGCTGCGCCATGCGAGGATTCTGCCTGACCCGGTTACCCCCGAGGCATCAGAAACGACTCAGGGCCTCCGCGCGAACGCTGGAGGCCCTGAAACTACAGAATCCCTGCTCCCCCGACTGGACTCGAACCAGTAACCCTTCGATTAACAGTCGAATGCTCTGCCAATTGAGCTACGGGGGACCGCGCACCGCCGTCCGACGACCGGCAGGTACACCGGCAGCCGAGCAGGCAGCGGCTAGAAGAATAACCCATGGGCACCCCCGGACTCGCCGCTGCCCCCGGCCACGAGGACACTGGGCGCAGGACATCGGCGAAAGGCGGACGAGGGATGAAGCTGCTATTCGGCATCGCGGTCGGCTACGTGCTCGGCGCCCGGGCCGGTCGCCAGCGCTACGAGGACATCGTCGCGGCGGCCCGCCGGATCGCCGGAAGCCAGACCGTCCAGTCTACCGCCGGGGTGCTGCAGGCGCAGGCCGCCGGCGCGGCCGAGCGGGCGATGAACCGGGTCGGCGGGCGCCTTTCCGGTCAGCGCACCAGCACCGTCAACGGCCACCGGCACTAGAAACCCTCCCGCACCGGACCGACCGCCGGCTGAACCTCTCGCGCCGGGGCCGAATCCTCAGATATCGGCGATGATCTCGGCGCGCCGGGTGGCGTACTCCTCCGACGTGATCAGCCCGCGGTTGCGCAGCTCGTCCAGTTCGGCCAGCCTGCTCGACACCGACTTCGAGGCCGACGGCTCGGCCAGCGCCTGGCTGCGCATCAGCCGGACGGCGAGCTGGGAGTCCACCGCCAGCGGATCGAGGCCGGCCTCACGCAGCACCCGGCGATTACGGACCGCCGCTACCACTCCTGCCGCCACGATGCACACCATCATCACGATGACGAACCCGAAGAACCACAGAAAGAACGGCGGGATGGTGCCGAAGTCGTCGCCTGAGTTCCCCATCCGGGTAGTGTGCCCGAACCATCCGGAAAGCCAGCTGTGATTCAGCTCAGAAACGCCTGTTCGGTTGCTGAGCCGGCGACCCGGTCCAGGTAGCCGAGCATGGCCGCCCGGGCGGCCTCGGAGTCCGGGGTCCCGGTGTCGAGCCGGGCGGTCCAGATCAGGCCGTCCGTGCCGGGCCGGCGCCGGGCCACGATCCGCGCGGTGCCGCCGGGCACCCGCACCTGCTCCCAGCGCGCGATGCTCGCCTCGACCCGGGTCTTGACCACTGTCGGCAGGTTGCGTGGCTCGGCCAGCCGCAGCGTCCGGGTCGGGCGGTCGGTCACCACTCCCCCGGCGAGCTCACCCTCGATGACCTGCAGGCCGACCTCGTCCCAGCTGGCCTTGACCACCTGGTCCCAGCCGATCCGCCGCCAGCCGGCCGGCTCCGCCTCGCCACCAGCAGCCGACTCCGAGGCCGGCAGGCCTCCGGCAACCGGCAGCCACAGGCCGAACTGGGTGGCGGCCACCGCGGCCGGGCCGTCCTCGGCCACCGCCAGCACCCGCTCGTCCGGGGCCAGCAGGCTGCGCAACCCCGCGGGCGGCCGGACCCGGCGTCGGAAAATCGCCATCACGCCTCACCGCCGATCGCCTTGACCCGCAACGCCCGCCGGCGCTGCTCCAGCTGCATGAGCTGACCGAACAGCCGGCCCTGCTCCTCGGCGTCGCTGGTCGCGTCCAGCCGCTGCACCTTGGACTTCAACAGCGCCACCTCGCGGGCCACCACCTGTTCGGCGAGGTTGATCACCATGGCTTCGGCGTAGCGGGACTGGGCGTCGGTGCCCGAGCGCAGCGGCTCGACCGCCAGCGCGTTGACCGCCGTGCGGGCCTCGGACTCCGGCGGCAGGTGCTCGGCTACCCGTTCCACCCAGGCCGGCCCGGTCCGGCCGGCGGCAGCCCCACCGGCGGCGGCGACGGCCGCCTGCAGCTGCTGGTAGACCGCGGTCAGGAACGCCTGGGGACCCAACAGGTCGAACTGCTCGGCCACCACCTCGGGCAGTTGCAGGGCCGCCTTGATCACCTCTCGCTCGGCCTGGCCGACCTTCGGCGGCACCCCCGGCACCGCTGACTGGGCGGGCGCGGCGGGAGCCGGACGGTGCTGGCCGTCGGCCGCCCGGCCCATCGCCCGCACCCGGCTGAGGATCTCGTCCGGGTTCGCGACGCCGCTGAGCCTGGCCAGCTCGCGGGCGTACTCGAAGCGGTGCGACGGGTCCTTGATCTGGGCCACCAGCGGCACGGTCAGCTTCAGTGCCGCCACCCGGCCCTCGACGGTGTCGACGTCGAAGCGCTTGATGATGGTGCCGAGCATGAAGCGCAGCATCGGCACGTTGGCCTCGATCAGCGCCCGCACCGCCGGGTCGCCGCCGGACTGCCGCAGGTCGCACGGGTCCTTGCCGTTCGGGTCGATCGCCACGAACGTCTGGGCCAGGAACTTCTGCTCGTCCTTGAAGGCCCGCTCGGCCGCCTTCATGCCGGCCGCGTCCCCGTCGAAGGTGAAGATCACCTTGGTGGTGGCCTGCGCCTCCTCGGCGCTGTTGGTCGACCACAGCCGCCGGATCACGTTGACGTGCTCGCCGCCGAAGGCGGTGCCGCAGGTGGCCACCGCGGTGGTCACCCCGGCCAGGTGGCAGGCCATCACGTCGGTGTAGCCCTCGACGATGACCGCCTGCCGCTGCCGGGCGATCTCGCGCTTGGCCACGTCCATGCCGTAGAGCAGCTGGCTCTTCTTGTAGATCGGGGTCTCGGGGGTGTTGAGGTACTTGGCCTCGATCTTGTCGTCGTCATAGATCCGGCGGGCCCCGAAGCCCACCACCTCGCCACCGACGTCCCGGATCGGCCACAGCAGCCGGCGGTGGAACCGGTCCACCAGCGACCCGCGGGCCGATTCCCGGGTCAACCCGGCCAGGGTCAGCTCGGCCGGCTTGAAGCCGCGGCCGAGCAGGTGCTTGGTGAGGCCATCCCAGCCGCCCGGGGCGTAGCCGCAGCCGAATTGGGCGCTGGCCGCGGCGTCGAAGCCTCGACCGGACAGGAACTCGCGGGCCGGCGCCGCCTCGGGACCGGCCAGCTGCTCGGTGTAGAAGGCCGCGGCGAGCGCGTGCGCCTCGACCAGCCGGGCCCGCTGCCCGGACGGCCGCTGCGGGCCGGAGCCACCCTCGGCGTAGCGCAGCTGGATGCCGGCCCGGCTGGCCAGGCTCTCCACCGCCTCGCCGAAGGACAGGTGCTCGATCCGTTCCACGAACCGGATCACGTCGCCGCCGGCCGAGCAGCCGAAGCAGTGGAACAGCCCGCGCGACGCCGACACCGACAGCGACGGGGACTTCTCGTCGTGGAACGGGCAGATGCCCTTGAGGTTGCCGCCGCCGGCGTTGCGCAGCTCGACGTACTGGCCGATCACGTCGGCGATGTCGGACCGTTCCCGGACGGCGGCAATGTCCTCGTCGCGGATCCGGCCGGCCATGCGGCCGAGTCTAGTTGCGTACCGGCGACACTGTTGCGCAGCGGTGACACGCGCCAGCGACAGCTCGGGACGCCGGAACTACCGGGAGGACACCAGCTTGCGGTGCCAGGCCAGCGCCGAGGAGTCGGTCAGCTGGGAGACCTGGTCGATCACCACCCGCAGCTGGCCGGCCGCACCGTCGGCCTGCCGCCAGCTCTCGCGCAGGGTGGCCGACAGCGCCGGCTCACCGCGCTCGAGCAGGACCTCGACCAGGTCGGTGAGGATGCCGCGCTGCCAGGCCAGCTGCGCCTCGACGCCCGGCCGGCGCATCACGTAGCGGTAGGCGATGGCCTTGAGCAGCGCGCACTCGGCGCGAACCCGGTCCGGCACCACCAGCTCGGCGCGGTAGCGGCCCAGCGGACCGTCCGGGTAGCGCTCCCGGGTGGCCCGGACGGCGGCCGTGACGAACCGGCCGGTCAGCTCGCTGGTGGCCCGCTTGGCCATTGCCTGGGCGGCGTAGGAACCGTCGTAGCCGGCGAGGTCCGCCAGCGCCGGCAGCCGCAGCAGGTCGACCAGCAGCGGGCGCAGCAGGTCGACCTCCAGCGGCGAGTAGAACCGGCTGGCCTGCTGGCACAGCGCCTGCTGCTCGACCTCGGACTCGTGCCCCGGGCCGGCCAGCACCGCCAGCCGGATGTGTCCGGAGTGCACGCCGTCCTCGACGTCGTGCACCGAGTAGGCGACGTCGTCGGCCCAGTCCATCACCTGGGCCTCCAGGCAGCGCCGGCCGTCCGACCGCCCGTCCCGCAACCACTCGAAGGCCGGCTGGTCATCGGCGTAGACACCGAACTTCCCGGCGCTGCCGTCGAAGGCTTCCGCACCGGCCGCACTGGCCGTGCCGGCCGTGCCGGCCGCCCAGGGGTACTTGCACACCGCGTCCAGGCTGGCCCGGGTCAGGTTCAGTCCGGCGGAACTGCCGTCCGAGGTGACCGCCTTGGCCTCCAGCCGGGTGAGGATCCGCAGCGTCTGGGCGTTGCCCTCGAATCCTCCGCACCCCCCGTCCGTTGCGGCCTGGTTCAGGGCGTCCTCGCCGTTGTGGCCGAACGGCGGGTGGCCCAGGTCGTGCGCCAGCCCGGCGGCGTCGGTGAGATCGGGGTCGCAGCCGAGCGCGGCCCCCATCTCGCGGCTGATCTGGGCCACCTCCAGCGAGTGGGTCAGCCGGGTCCGCGGGAAGTCGTCCTGCCCGGGCGCTACCACCTGGGTCTTGTCGGCCAGCCGGCGGAACGAGTAGGAGTGCAGCACCCGGGCCCGGTCCCGCTGGAAAGCGCCCCGACTGAGCTGACCGTCAACCTGAACTTGAGCCCGTTTGTCGCTCTCCGGCAACCAACGGGCCTGGTCGGCCTCGTCATAGCCATAGCCGTAGCGACCGCCTTCGCCGTTGCCGCTCAGACGTGCTCCTCGGTCCAGTCGGCGAACTGCTGCAGGCTCTGCAACCACATGCCGACCGTGAACTTCAGCTGCTGCCGGGTGATGCCGCCCTCGAAGTCGAAGGCCTGCTCGGCGCAGATGCCCACCAGGCCGTCGTCGGGCAGCACCGTGTACGCCTTGGGGAACAGCTTGCTGCGGTTCCAGTCGTCCAGCACCAGCGCCAGGGCCGGGCGCAGCTCGACCTCGAACCGCCGGTTGAGGTACAGCCGGGCCTGCAGCACCTCCTGGTCCTGGCCGTAGTGGAAGAAGTAGATGCTGAAGCTGTCCCAGCGCACCGCCAGATCGCCGTCGTCGTCGATCACCGAGTGCAGCGAGTACTCCTTCAGGATGGACTGCAGCACCTTGTTGTTCGGCAGCACCGTCGGGCCCTCCCGGCGACCGATCGGCGGGTCGGCCGAGCGCCGTTCCAGAGCTGTCCGGGCTGCTGTCACGGCCGAGGTGGCAAGGCTTCGCAGACGACCGGACACGCCGTCGAGGCTACCGGAACCGGCTGCCGATCAGCGGGTTTCGCTGCTCGACCCCAGGTTCGCGCGACCGGCCTCCAGCCGCGCGACCGGCACCCGGAACGGCGAGCAGGACACGTAGTCCAGCCCGACCGCGTCGAAGAAGTGCACCGACTCCGGATCGCCGCCGTGCTCGCCGCACACGCCCAGCTTCAGGCCCGGCCGGACCGCCCGGCCGCGCTCGGCACCGATCTTGCACCAGCTCGCCGACACCCTCGCGGTCCAGCGACTCGAACGGGCTGACGCCGAAGATGCCCTTCTCCAGGTAGTGGCTGAAGAACGCCGCCTCCACGTCGTCGCGGGAGAAGCCCCAGGTGGTCTGGGTCAGGTCGTTGGTGCCGAAGGAGAAGAACTCGGCCGACTCGGCGATCTGGCCGGCGGTGAGCGCCGCCCGGGGCAGCTCGATCATGGTGCCGATCAGCACCTCCAGGTGCTGGCCGGTCTCGGCCCGGACCTCGCGGGCGACGCCCAGGATGTCCTCCTTGATCGCCTCGAACTCCTGCACCGCGCCGACCAGCGGCACCATGATCTCCACCCGGGGCACGCCGCCCTTGCGCTGGTGCTCGGCGGCCGCCTCCAGGATCGCCCGGGACTGCATCTCGAACAGGCCGGGGATCACCAGGCCGAGCCGGACGCCGCGCAGGCCCAGCATCGGGTTCTGCTCGTGCAGCTTGTGCACCGCCTGCAGCATCCGCAGGTCGCCCTCGCGCGGCTCGCCGCGGGACTCGGCCACCGCCACCCGGACCGAGAGCTCGGTGATGTTGGGCAGGAACTCGTGCAGCGGCGGGTCCAGCAGCCGGATGGTCACCGGCAGGCCGTCCATCGCCTCGAAGATGCCCTTGAAGTCCTCCCGCTGCAGCGGCAGCAGCTCGGCGAGCTCCCGTTCCCGCTCGTCGTCGGTGTCGGCCAGGATGAGCGCCTCCACCAGCTGCCGGCGGTCGCCCAGGAACATGTGCTCGGTGCGGCACAGCCCGATGCCCTGGGCACCGAAGCGCCGGGCCCGGGCCGAGTCCTCCTCGGTGTCGGAGTTGGCCCGCACCGCCATCCGGCGGTTGCCGTCGGCCACCCTCATCAGCCGGTGCACCGCCTTGACCAGATCGTCGGCGTCGGCGGCCTCGGGGTCCAGCTCACCCTCGAAGTACCGGACGACCGGGGAGTCCACCACCGGCACCTCGCCGAGGAACACCTCGCCCGAGGTGCCGTCGATCGAGATCACGGTGCCCTCGGGGTAGACCGTGCCGTCGCGCAGCGTGAAGTGCCGGGCCTTGGTGTCGACGTCGATCCCCTCGGCGCCGCACACGCAGGTCTTGCCCATGCCGCGCGCCACCACGGCGGCGTGGCTGGTCTTGCCGCCGCGGCTGGTCAGGATGCCCTGGGCGGCGATCATGCCGTTCAGGTCGTCCGGGTTGGTCTCGCGCCGGACCAGGATCACCCGCTCGCCGCTGCGGCTCCACTTGACCGCGGTGTAGGAGTCGAAGACCACCTTGCCCACCGCCGCGCCCGGCGAGGCGTTCATGCCCTGGGCGATCTTCTTGTGCGCCACGGTCTCGTCGAAGTGCGGGAACATCAGCTGGGCGAGCTGGGCACCGTTGACCCGGCGCAGCGCCTCCTGCTCGTCGATCAGCCCCTCGTCGATGAGCTGGGTGGCGATCCGGAAGGCGGCCCCGGCGGTGCGCTTGCCGACCCGGGTCTGCAGCATCCAGAGCTTGCCGCGCTCGATGGTGAACTCGATGTCGCACAGGTCGCGGTAGTGCTCCTCGAGCTGGGCCATGATCGCGAGCAGCTCGTCGTAGGACTTCTTGTCCAGCTTCTCCAGGTCCGCCAGCGCCAGGGTGTTGCGGATGCCGGCCACCACGTCCTCGCCCTGGGCGTTGGACAGGTAGTCCCCGTACACCCCCTTGGCGCCGGAGGCCGGGTCGCGGGTGAAGGCCACCCCGGTGCCGGAGTCGTCGGACAGGTTGCCGAACACCATCGCCACGATGTTCACCGCGGTGCCGAGGTCGGCCGGGATCCGCTCCTGCCGCCGGTAGAGCACCGCCCGCGGCGCGTTCCAGGAGTCGAACACCGCCCGGACGGCCAGGTCCATCTGCTCGCGGGGGTCCTGCGGGAACTCCCGGCCGGCGAACTCGACCACCAGCTGCTTGTAGGTCTCGATCAGCTTGCGCAGGTCCTCGGCGTCCAGGTCGAGGTCGTTGGTAGTTCCGCGGGCCTGCTTGGCCGCCTCCAGCGCGCCGTCGAAATGCTCGCCGTCGATGCCGAGCACCGTCTTGCCGAACATCTGGATCAGCCGGCGGTAGGAGTCGAAGGCGAACCGCTCGTTGCCGGCCTGCGCGGCCAGGCCTCGCACCGACTGGTCGTTCAGCCCGACGTTGAGGACGGTTTCCATCATGCCCGGCATGGAGAACTTGGCCCCCGAGCGGACCGAGACCAGCAGCGGGTCGTCGGTCTGGCCGAGCTTCTTGCCCATGGTGCGCTCCAGCGCGGCCAGGTGCTCGGACACCTCCTCGGCCATCTCGGCCGGTTGCCGCCCGGTGGCCAGGTAGGTCTGGCAGGCCTCGGTGGTGATGGTGAAGCCGGGCGGCACCGGCAGGTCCATGTTGGTCATCTCGGCGAGGTTGGCGCCCTTGCCGCCCAACAGGTCCTTGAGGTCCTTGTTGCCCTCGGCGAAGTCGTAGACGAACTTGGTCATCGCGCACCACCACACTGTGAGACGGACAGTCGTTGCCTCGAACCATAGGGGGCGTAAGCGATTGCGGTCTGCATGCCCCGGTGCGGAGGAGGGAAACCTCACTCCCGGACGCGTGCGTCGATCTTGCTCACCGCCACCGGCGCGCCCGGTCGACCGCCCGCTGTGGAGGCGTACTCGCCGACCCCGACGCAGGTGAACAGCAGCGTCACCAGGTCCTCCGGCTCGCCGAGCAGGGCCGGCACCTCGCTGTCCAGGAACGTCATGCCGGACGCGGTCGCGCCGAGCGCGTAGGCCGCCAGGTGCAGCCGGCCCTCCACCAGGCCGGCGGCCAGCTGGGCCTCCCGGTAGCCCCGGTCGTCCAGGGTTGCGCCGTCGACCGCGCCGATGACCACGTAGCCGGCGTCCGCGGCCAGGTACTGGTCCAGGCAGATCCGCAACAGCTCGTCCCGCAGCTCGGCCTGCCTGACCGGGGTGTCCAGGTCGGGCCAGCGGTAGACGCCGGGAGCGGTGTCGGCGACCCCGTGCACCACCACCCAGTGCGGCACCTCGATGCCGCGCATCGCCGCGGCCATCGGCCAGTCCAGCAGCCGGCGCGGCAGGGTGGCGGTGCGGTCCATCAGCCGCTGCGAGCCACGCCGCAGGATGGTTTCGTCCAGTGCGGGCGAGTCGGGGATGTCGGCCAGCGCCTGGCCGGCCGGCCAGGCCGGGCCCCACTCGGTGCCGTCACCGGCCCGTTGGGCCTGCGTGCACAGGTCGAACTCGACCGCGGGCAGACAGCCGGACGTGGCCGGGCCGGTTGCCTGGGTGGCCGGCGTCCCGTCGCCGAAGCTGAGCACCGCCAGCGGGAACTCGTGCACGCCGTCCGCACCCACCAGGTCGGCGATCGCGGCGTCGGGGAAGCGGGTCCGCAGCCGCGGCCGGGCACCCACGCTGTCAGCCGCGGCGATCAGCTGGGACAGCGCGGTGCCGGCGTCCCAGTAGAGGTGGCGCCAGCCCCGCTCGGCGTAGCGCCACCCGGTGCGCCACGGAATCCCGGTGACGATCAGGGTGCTGGCGGTTCCCTGGGCCGGCGGGCCGACCTGCACCAGGGCATGGCCGACCGGGTCGTACCAGTGCACCCCGTCCGGCACGCCCTGGACGTCCCGGGTGCTGGCGTAGATCTCCATCGGGAACCGGCCGCCGGCCGAGCCCGCGGCCCGGAACAGGAACGTGCCCCAGGACCGCTCGCCGGACCGGACCACGCCGGCACCGAGGTACAGGATCCGGCCGAGCTGCGCGGCGTCCAGCGGTTGCGCCGGAGCCGGGACGCCGGCCAGCACGGCAGCGGCGCTGACATCCGGGGCCGGCAGCTCGCGCGGCAACCGGGTGACCGGCAGGCCGGCGTCGTACTGCTTGAGCTGCGGCGGCTGGGTGTCCAGGTCGTCCGGCACCAGGTCGTGCCGCACCCGGGGGTCGTCGGCCGGGACGTCCCAGTCCCGGTCGGGGCTGTACGAAGTCAATCGGTGCAGCAGTCCCGCGCCGCTGTCGAGATCCATGCCGGACAGCGTGCCAGATCTGCCCGTTCAGCCGCCGGAGTCGGCCAGTTCCGCCCCGAACGGCACCTCGCGGGACTCCCGGTCGGCCAGCCACCCCTCGGGCAGGGTGACCCGGCGGGCTCCGGTGGTGCGCCCGCGCGGCTGGCCGAGCACCTGGGACGGATACGGCTGGCTCTGGTCGAGCTGTGCCAGCAGGCCGGCCAGCTCGGCCAGCGAGGAGGCCTGTGCCATCGCCATCCGCAGCTCGCCGCCGACCGAGAATCCCTTGAGATACCAGGCGACATGCTTGCGGAAGTCGACCACGCCGCGCTCGTCGCCGAGCCAGTCGGCCAGCAGCTCGGCGTGCCGGTACATCGCCGCCGCGACCTGGTCCAGGCCCGGCAGGGTGAGCTGCTCGCCGCCGGCGAACGCCGCCGCCAGGTCGCCGAACAGCCATGGCCGGCCGAGGCATCCCCGGCCCACCACCACCCCGGCGCAGCCGGTCTGGCGCACCATCCGGACCGCGTCGGCGGCCTCCCAGATGTCGCCGTTGCCCAGCACCGGGATGTCGAGCAGGCCGGCCAGCTCGGCGATCGGCTCCCAGGACGCCTGGCCGCCGTAGAAGTCGGCGGCGGTGCGGCCGTGCAGCGCGACGTAGGCCACCCCGGCGTCCTGGGCGCGCAGCGCGGCCTCGCGGTAGGTGAGGTGGTCGGCGTCGATGCCCAGCCGCATCTTCACCGTCACCGGCAGCTGGCCGTCGGCCGCGGTCACGGCGGCAGTGACCAGGTCGGAGAACAGGTTGATCCGCCACGGCAACGCCGAACCGCCACCGCGCCGGGTCACCTTGGGCACCGGGCAGCCGAAGTTCAGGTCGACGTGGTCGGCCAAATCCTCGGCCACGATCATCCGCACCGCGCGGGCCACGATGCCGGGGTCCACCCCGTACAGCTGGATCGAGCGGGGCGTCTCGTCGGCGGCGAAGGTGACCATCCGCAGCGTCTTCGGGTTGCGTTCCACCAGCGCCCGGGAGGTGATCATCTCCGAGATGTAGAGGCCCGCCCCGTACTCCCGGCACAGCCGGCGGAAGGCCACGTTGGTGATGCCGGCCAGCGGCGCGAGCACCACCGGCGGGTCGACGGTGATCCGCTCGCCGAGCCGCAGCGGCGCCGCCGGTGTCAGCGCGGGCCGCCCCACCAGGGTGGTCATGCGATCAGCAGCCGATCAGCTTCGGGGCCAGGTAGTCCGAGACCTTGTCCAGCGCCACCCGCTGCTGGGTCATGCTGTCGCGCTCCCGGATGGTCACCGCCTGGTCGTCGAGGGTGTCGAAGTCGACGGTGACGCAGAACGGGGTACCGATCTCGTCCTGGCGGCGGTAGCGCTTGCCGATCGCCTGGGTCTCGTCGTACTCGACGTTCCAGTGCTGGCGCAGCTGGCCGGCCAGGTCGCGGCCGATCGGCGACAGGTCGGCATGCCGGGACAGCGGCAGCACCGCGACCTTGACCGGCGCCAGCCGCGGGTCGAACCGGAGCACGGTGCGCTTGTCCACGCCGCCCTTGGTGTTGGGTGCCTCGTCCTCGGTGTAGGCGTCGAGCAGGAACGCCAGCGTTGCCCGGGTCAAACCGGCCGCCGGTTCGATGACGTAGGGCGTCCAGCGCTGGTTGCGTTCCTGATCGAAGTAGCTCAGGTCCGCCCCGGAGTGCTCGGAGTGGGTGGACAGGTCGAAGTCGGTGCGGTTGGCGATGCCCTCCAGCTCGTCGAACTCCTTGCCGCCGAAGTTGAACCGGTACTCGATGTCGACGGTCCGCTTGGCGTAGTGCGACAGCTTCTCCTTGGGATGCTCGAAGCGTCGCATGTTGTCGGGGTTCATGCCGAGCCCGACGTAGAAATCCCAGCGGGCCTCGATCCAGTACTCGTGCCACTGCTCGTCGGTGCCGGGCTCGACGAAGTACTCCAGCTCCATCTGCTCGAACTCCCGGGTCCGGAAGATGAAGTTGCCGGGCGTGATCTCGTTGCGGAAGGACTTGCCGGTCTGGGCGATGCCGAACGGCGGCTTCTTGCGCGAGGTGGTCATCACGTTGGCGAAGTTGAGGAAGATGCCCTGCGCGGTCTCCGGACGCAGGTAGGCCAGGCCGGACTCGTCCTCCACCGGGCCGAGGTGCGTCTTGAGCATGCCGGAGAACTGCTTGGGTTCGGTCCAGATGTCGCGGTTGCCGCAGTTCGGGCAGGGAATGTCAGCCAGTCCGTGCTCGGGCAGCCGGCCCTTCTTGGCCTGGTAGCCCTCCTCCAGGTGGTCGGCCCGGTAGCGCTTGTGACAGGAGGTGCACTCGGTCAGCGGGTCGGAGAAGGTGGCCAGGTGGCCCGAGGCCTCCCACACCGCCGGCGGCAGCAGCACCGAGGAGTCCAGGCCGACGATGTCGTCGCGGCCGGTCACCATCGCCTTCCACCACTGCCGGCGCAGGTTCTCTTTCAGCTCCACGCCCAGCGGGCCGTAGTCCCACGCTGACCGGGTGCCGCCGTAGATCTCGGCAGCCGGAAAGACGAAGCCACGGCGCTTCGACAGGCTGACGACGGCGTCATTGCGATCAACGGGCACTGCGGTTCTCCATCAGGGACGGCCGGGTAACGGTCCTCCCAGGGTATCGGTAGCGGCCAGCGGCTTCTCGCCAGTGCCGGCCGCCGGCGGGCCAGCGCCGGCCGCCGACGGGCCAGTGCCGGCCGCCGCCGGGCCAGTGCCGGCTGACCTTCGGCCGGCGGGCCGGCCCTGCCGGCGCCGCTCCCAGCGGGTGAAGCCGATCGAGACGACGGCGGTGACCAGCCAGCCCAGCAGGATGTCGAAGACGTAGTGCTCGGCGGAGTACACCAGCGCGAAGGCCATCGCCAGCGCGTAGCCGGCCAGCAGCGGTCGCCACCGGCGCCGCACCCGCGGCCAGAAGAACACCGTCAGCAGGCCCGAGATGGCGGCGTGCAGCGAGGGCACCGCGGCCACCTGGTTGGAGCCCGCCTGCCCCTCGTCGATCAGCGCCTTGGCCTGCGGGATGCCCAGCTTGTTCCAGCCCCGGGTGCCGATCCGCTCGGCGTACGCGGCGGCTCCGCCGTGACTGGGGTGCACCTTGCCCAGCATTCCCCCGGTGGTCAGCGTCCCGACCGTGGCGTCGATACAGGGCGGGTCCGACGGGCCGCCCGCCACGTCGGCGGCCGTGCACTGCGAGGCCGCCCACGGCGGTGCGGCCGGGAAGGCGATGAAGCCGGCCAGCCCGATGAAGGAGATCGTGACGAACCGGAACGCGAACCTGCGCCAGGCCTGCCGGTCCCGCAGCCAGAGCACCCCGGCGACCGCCCACGGCGCGAGGAAGTAGGAGACGTAGACCAGGCTCACCCCGATCTCCCACCAGGGCGGGAACGGCTCCTTCAGCTGCGACTGCAACCAGACCGTCGGCTCCGTCCCGCCGAACAGCCAGCGGTCGAAGTCGAGTTGCAGGTGCCATTCGGTGGGCCGACCCAGCGCATCGGCGGCGCCCCGGGACAGGTCGTAGACCAGCAGCACCGCGGCGAAGGGCAGCCAGTCGCGCAACACGCTCAGCGTGCTGCGCCGGCCGATGCTGGTGGCGAGCAGCCCGGTCGTGACATAGACCAGCAGGGTGTTGCGGTCGAAGGTGATGCCCACCCGGTGGAACCAGAACAACAGCGCCAGCGCCCAGGCGATGACGGCCACCCGCCGGATGACGGTCAGGGCGTGCGCGGACAGCCAGCGGCTCTCGCGTGGCTGTGGGGACCGGTGCTCCGCCGGGTCGGTGCCGGACGCCGCGGTCAGCTCCGACTCGGTCGCCACCAGGTTCCTCACCTCACACCGGTTCTCGTCACCAGCTACCCGACAGCCGTTCAACCTACCGTCCCGGCGTGACGGCGCCCGAGCTGCCGGCGCGGCCGGTGGACATACTGGTCGAATGGCTGAGCCGGGCGGGACAGGTTGGTCCTGGGACCCGTCGCTGTACGCCGGCAGCGCCGGCTACTACGCCCGGGGCCGGGTGCCCTACCCCGCCGAACTGGTGGCCGCGCTGGTCAGCACGTTCGGGTGGGACGGCACCGGCCGGCTGCTCGACGTCGGCTGCGGGCCTGGTTCCCTCACGCTGCCGCTGGCGCCCTGGTTCGAGAAGGCGATCGGCCTGGACGCCGATGCCGCAATGCTGGCCGAGGCCAAGCGGCAGGCTCACGCCGCCGGGGTGTCCAACGTCGAGTGGCTGAACCAGCGGGCAGAGGAGCTTCCCGCCCGCCTCGGCCCGTTCCGCGCGGTGACCCTGGCCCAGTCCTTCCACTGGATGGATCGGGCCCTGGTGGCCCGCAGGCTGCACGACGTGCTCGCTGCGGACGGTGTCCTGGCGCACGTGCACGCCACCACCCACGAAGGTATTTCCGACGACCTGCCGCTGCCGCACCCGAGGCCACCCCGGCGGGAGATCGGCGAGCTGGTCCGGCGCTTCCTGGGCCCGCGGCGGCGGGCCGGCCAGGGCAGCCTGCCCGACGTCCCGATCGACGAGACGGCCCGAGGGCGGGTCGAGGCTGGCATCTACTCAGCCGCCGGCTTCGCCGACCCGACCCGGATCGTGGTCGCGGGCTCGGTGGTCACGCGCAGCACCGACGAGGTGGTGGCCAGCGTGTTCTCGCTGTCGAGCGCCGCTCCGCACCTGTTCGGCGAGCGGAGCGGTGAGTTCGAGGCCGCGCTTCGCCAGATGCTTGCCGAGGCCGGCCCGGACGGCCTGTTCAGCGAGCGGCTGCGCGAGATCGCGGTCGATCTCTGGCGCGCGTAGTTACCGGCTGGTCCAGTCCGCGTCGTCGGCGCGGTCGCTGGTGCGGCTGGTCTCGCCGCCGTCCGGGTCGATGCGCAGCAGCTCCTCGAAGGCGCTGGGCTGGTCGAGCGCCTGGGACAGCAGCGGGGTGGCGTGCAGCTTGACCTGGTAGCCGCCCAGGCCGCGCCGGTAGGCGCCGACCGACTCCCACTCGGTGAACAGCACCCAACTGCCGGCATCGTCGGTGGACCGGCCGACCGTGCCGCGCACGAAACCCGGCCGCTCGGCCAGCAGCCGCAGCGCCTGCTCGGCCTGCGCCTGGAACTCGCCGGCCGCGTCGTCCGGACGGAACTGCAGCAGCGCGATCACGAGGCGCCCGTGCCGTTCGCCGTCGCGTCGACGGCACCACCGAACCGGCGGTCGCGGCTGGCGTAGCTGGCGCAGGCGGCCCAGAAGTGCCGCCGGTCGAAGTCCGGCCACGGGGTGTCGAGGAACATCAGCTCGGCATAGGCCGACTGCCACAGCAGGAAGTTCGACGTGCGCTGCTCACCCGAGGACCGCAGGAACAGGTCGACGTCGGGCAGGTCCGGCTCGTCGAGGTAGCGGGCGAACAGCTTCTCGTCGATCTTGGCCGGGTCGAGCCGGCCGGCCGCGGCCAGCTCGGCGATCCGCCGGGTGGCGTCGGCGATCTCGGCCCGGCCGCCGTAGTTGACGCAGAACTGCAGGGTCAGCCGGTCGTTGCGCTCGGTGAACTGCTCGGCGTCCTCCAGCTGGTCGATGACGCTGCGCCACAGCCGGGGCCGGCGGCCGGCCCACCGGATCCGCACGCCGTAGCCGTTCAGCTCGTCGCGCCGGCGCCGGATCACGTCCTTGTTGAAGCCCATCAGGAACCGGACCTCGTCCGGCGAGCGCCGCCAGTTCTCGGTGGAGAAGGCGTAGGCCGAGACCACCGGCACGCCGAGTTCCATCGCCCCGAACAGCACGTCCATCAGGGCCGCCTCGCCGGCCCGGTGGCCCTCGGTGCGGGGCAGGCCACGGCTGTTGGCCCACCGGCCGTTGCCGTCCATCACGATCGCGACGTGCCTGGGCAGCAGGTTGGCCGGGATGTCCGGCGGCCGGGCGCCGCTCGGGTGCGGCGGCGGGTCCGGCCAGGACGAGCGGCGGGCGGGCATGGCGTCACCGTAGTACGCCTGCCATCCCGCCTCGGCTCAGCGGTCCACCAGCGGCAGCGAGCGGATGCCGCGCTCCAGGTGCCACTGCAGGTGGGCGGCGATCAGGCCGCTGGCCTCGCGGCGCAGGTCCCCGGCCGCGGCCTCGGCCCCCGCCCAGTCGCCGGACAGCAGCGCGGTCATCAGGCCCAGCGAACCTGCCTGGGGTCGTACCGAGCCCGGCGGGCGGCAGTTCGGGCACACCACCCCGCCGGCCGGCACGTTGAAGGCGCCGTGCGGGCCGGGTGCCGAGCACACCGCGCATTCGGCCAGCGCCGGCTCCCAGCCGGCCAGCGACATCGACCGGATCAGGAAGGCGTCCAGGATCATGGTGGCCTCGTGCTCGCGGTCGGCCAGCGAGCGCAGCGCGCCGATCACCAGCAGGTACTGCCGCAGCGCGGGCTCGCCCTCCTCGGCGGTGAGCCGCTCGGCGGTCTCGCAGATCGCCACCGCCGCCGTCCACGCCGGGTAGTCGGCCGACAGCCGGGCGCCGTAGTTGTCCACCGACTCGACCTGGGTGATCAGGTCCAGCCCGGGATGGCGCGGGTGCCCGCGTTCGGCGTCCGGCACCGCGGTGCGGGTGTGCAGCTGCACGTCGATGTGGCTGCCGGGCTCCAGCCGGGCGCCGTAGCGCGACGTGGTGCGCCGCACCCCCTTGCCGACCGCCCGGATCCGGCCGTGCCGGCGGGTCAGCAACGTGACGATCCGGTCTGCCTCGCCCAACTTGTGGACGCGCAGCACCACGGCTTCGTCACGGTAGAGCGGCACCCCGTCATTCTCCCAGATATGCGGCCCGTCAGGGGCCTGTCGACGGCGCGGCGCGGGCCGAGAAGCCGATACCGGCGGGCTGCGTCACCCGGCCATGCCCAGACGGGCGAGCCGGACGCCCGCGGCGAACCGCGACTCGACTCCGAGCTGGCGGGTGACGGCGGCGATGTCATAGCGCACGGTACGAAGGCTGACGTCGAGGGCGATGGCAATCTCCTGGTCCGTGCGACCCGTCGCGAGCAGCTGGATGACCTGGTGCTGCCGCTCGGTGAACTCCGGCACCGGTCCCCCACCCGCGATCGCCTCGACCGGCACCGCCGTGCGGTAGACCACCCGGAAGTACCGCATCGCCTCGGCGACTACTGCTCGATCCGACACCGCGATCACGGTCCGCTCACCACGTACCGGCGGAATCTCCATCACCACGCAGCGCCGGTCGTAGATCTTGAGCTGGATGGCAGAGGCGCAGTAGTACGACCTGCCCCGCCCGCGCCGGCGCGCCAGCTCGGCATGCCCGCTCTCGTCGGTGCTGGGGTAGTCATACAGCGATACCAGCCGAACTCCAGCAGCAAGGCGTTCACAGTCCACCGCGGCATGGGCTTCGAACCGCTCGGCACTGTTGCCGGTCCCGATGGACAGCAGCTCCCGGCAGCTCCTGCGCAGCAACGACCGACGGATCTCGTCCAACCCGATGCCGACGACTTCCACGCCGGCCGTCGCCGGCCGCCCGCGCGCGTCCACGGATCTGAGATACCTGCTCCGGGCGGCGAGAAAGCCCAGTGACGCGTCGAGATTGATCTGTTGCAATGCAGACCAGGCAGGCGTTCCCGCAGACAGGGCCGAATCCTGAGCTGCCGAAGGTACATCCGCCATCGCTCACCCCCCGTGCCGATGACTGGTGTGTCGTCTGTCTATAGACGCGAACCTGTGGGCGAAGGTTGCGTCACTGACCAGCATTGCTGTGGATCGGTCCGCTGGCTAGCCCGCGCGAGCTGCCTTGCTGCGGCGGAGCCGGGAACTCAGCGCCCGGCGGGCGACCGGTCCGAGATCGTCGAGCACGTCGGTCAGGATCGCCAGCTGACCCAGCGCCGCCATCGCATGCCGGGACGAGTCCGGATCCGCGGCCTCGTACAGCTCCAGGCCGATGAACGCGGCCGCGATCGCCCGGGCCAGGCCGGGAATGTCGAGGGCGGCCTTGATCGGGCTGGTGGCGAGAATTCGCCGCAAGGCCAACTCGATCTCGGAGATCCACAAGCCGAAGGCCTGCTTGGCCGCCTCGGCCAGGACGGCGTTCTGTTGCGCGCCGGCCAGCACCTGGGCCAGCACCTGGGTGTTGCCGGCGGCCCGCTCCGCCTCGTGCAGGTCCAGCCCGATCTCGAGCAGTTCGCGCAGCGACGTGGCGCCGGCAAGCCGGTCGGCATACAGCGCAACCCGCTCCTGGGTCGCGCCCTGGCAGGCGGCGATGATCAGCTCGTCGACGCTGCCGAAGTGGTAGAAGACCAGCGCCTGGTTCACCCCGGCTGCCGCGGCGATGGACCGGGCCGAGATGCCCGCGATCCCCTTGTCCCGCAGTGCCACGATCGTGCCGGCCAGCAGCCGTTCGCGGGTATCAGCGCTCACCGTCAGGCACTCCTCGTCCTTGAGCACTCGAGCCGTTCTTGAGCGCGTGCTCAAGGCAGCCAGTGTAGGGCGGCACGACCCGGCTGGGTGGTTCATCGCGACCGGCCTCCGGCTGCCGCCGGCCGTGCCGGGGCAGCGTGGACGCGGCCGGCAGGAGCACGCCGGGACCACGGGGCGGGGGTGAACAGTTGACGATCCGCGGGGTGAGGAGCGCCGCAGCCACCCCAGCCCGAGGTCGCCGCGCAGCCGGTGACCAGCCGGGCGTAAAGCTTCCGGCCGATCGGTAGAAGCCGGTATCGCAGTTCGTTCGTGCCCATCGCCGCACCTCACCATCACAGGATTTGAGCGTCTGCTCAAGTAGAGCAGGTTTTGAGCAATTGCTCAAGCGTCTGGCCGGACGGAGCCGGGCGGCAAGCTGGCGCGGTGCCGGCTGCCGAGGGTCAGTCGGAGAACGGATCGCGGTCGGTGACGCAGTACACCAGCCCGGCCGGATCGCGCAGCGTCGTCCAGCGTTCGGCAACCCGGATTGGCGCGGCGCCCAGCTCCACGTGCCGCCGGACCTCGGCGGTCCGGTCGTCACAGGCCAGGTCGACATGCGCTCGCGCGGGGGCGGCATCGTCGGTGCCCAACCGCTGCAACAGGATTCGTAGGGGGACGCCAGCCGGTCGGGCCAGCCTTCTGAACCCGGCCGGGGTGTCCATCAGCGGCCAGCCGGTGAGGCCGGCCCAGAAGGCGCACTCGGAGTCGAACGCCTCGGCCGGGATGTCCAGGCAGATCTGGTCGAGCAGGCTGTGCTGGCCGGCCGGCCAGCGGCGTGGCCGGGCCCGGCGCTGCTCCTGATCGTGGCGCATGAAGCAGAACGGCTGCCCAGCCGGGCTGCTCAGCACGGTCAGATTGGGCACCTCGCGGACCACCGCCGCACCCAGCTCTCTCGCGCGGCGGGAGGCCAGGACGGGATCGGCCACGTAGAAATCGGGATGCCAACCGCCGTCCTGCGCCGGACGATCCACCCGCTGCACCCAGAGATAGGGATCCTCCGCGTCACCGGCCAGTGGCAGGTACTGGTCCCGGTATCCGGCCGGCTCGCGCGGCGAGCACGCGGTGACCGCCGCCCAGAAGTGCAGCGCGGTATCGACCCGCGGTTCCGGTACGTCGGCGAAGGCTGCCAGCCAGCTGATCACCACCGGCCAAGCCTACGATCCCGGGAAGCGAGCTACTCGGCGAGATCCCACAGCAGCCGGTAGTAGGAGATCCGGTCCGGGTCCGGCTCGATGCCGTACGCCTGGAAGTACAGCGACTGGTAGCCCGCGCCGTAGTTCCAGTCCAGGCTCCAGCTGCCGACCGCCAGGTCGGCCCACCGGTCGGCCACCCCGAGCGAACCCAGGTCGACGTGCCCGGCGACCCGGCCCGTGGCGTCCAGCACCGTGTTGGGCGCGCATGGATCGCCGTGGCAGACCACCAGGCGCTCGACCGGCGGCGGGTCGGCCAGCCGGCCGAGCAGCGATGGCACCGGCTGGCCGGCGTGCTCGGCATGCCACTCCCCCGGGTCGGCCGGTCCCTGCCGCAGGATGGCCGCGAGCCGGCCCTCGGCCGACCAGGAGAACGGGCAGTCCGCGACCGGCAGCGCCTCGTGCAGCGCGCGCAGGCCGCTGCCCAGCGCCCGGACGGCGGTCTCGGGTTCGGCAAGCCAGCGCGGGTGCACGGCGTTGCGACCGGCGATCGCACGGGTGACCAGCCAGCTGCCGGACTCGTCGGTGCCGCTGTCGAGTACTTCGGGCACCGGCAGGTACGCCGCCGCCCAGCGCAGCCGAATCTCTTCCCGGCCCAGGTCGAGGCCGCAGCCGGCGGGTGCCCACTTGACGTACCGGTCGGCGCCGACGGCGAAGGTGAGGCCGCCGAGCTCGTTGCGCCACACCGGGCGGACCGGCGCACCGGCCGCCAGCCGACGGACCGGGTCGGGCACCGCCGCGGAGGGCGGCGGCCCGGCGATCACAGCGCGGCGGCGACCGTCGGGCGAGCCGGAGTTCGCAGCCGGGCAGCCAGCAGCAGCGCGAACACCGCAGAGACCAGCGCGCAGCCGACCGGCAGCGAGAACGCGACCCGGGCGCCGTGCCGGTCGGCGATGCCGCCGACAACCGCCGCGCCCAGGCCGTAGCCCACCGACAAACCGGTGCCGATCCAGGTCAGCCCCTCGGTGAGCGATCCGGGCGGCACGATCTCATCGACCAGCCCGAACGCCCCGATCAGGGTGGGCGCGATGCCCAGCCCGATCACCCCGGCGCACAGCGCCAGCACGCCGACTGTGTTAGCGGCGAGCCACAGCAACGGCAGCACCCCGAACAGCGCGGCGCAGATGGTGAACCGGCGCAGCAGGCTGGCATGCCAGTGCCGGCCGCCGTAGAACAGCGCCGACACCATGCTGCCGCCCGCGAAGCTGGCCACCACCCAGCCGGCGCTGGACCGGTGACCGTGCTGGCCGCAGAAGGCCACCATGGTCACCTCGGCGCTGCCGAACACCGCCCCCATGAACACCATTGCGCAGGTGATCAGCGACATTCCCCGGTAGCGGAGGGCGAAATCGTGCCGCTCTCCCACTTGGCGCGGCTGGACCGGCGGCTCGGTGGCGCGCAGCGCGGCGAGCCACACCGAGCCGACGGTGATCACCAGCGCGGCCAGCCCCAGGGTGACCAGCGGGTGGGTGTGCAGGGCCAGCAGCGTGGCGATCAGCGGGCCGATCACGAAGATGACCTCGTCCAGGGTGGACTCGACCGAGTACCCGGTCGAGCGTTCCGGCGCGTCGCCCGGCCACACGTAGGACCACCGGGCCCGCACCAGCGCGCCGATGTTGAGCATGGTGACGCCCATCAGCACCGCGGGCGGCAGCAACGTCCAGAGCGGGGCGCGCACGGTGACCAGAGCGCCGAACAGCCCGGTGCAGGCCAGGTGCGCGAGCAGCAGCCGGGGCAGCACCCGGTGCTGGCCCAACCGGTCCACCAGCACCGCGGCGACCGGGTTGCCGAACGCCCCGCCCACCACGTAGCTGCCGCTCACCACGCCGGCGTAGCCGTAGGAGTGCGTTCTCCCCGAGATGATCAGCACGATCGCGATCGGGTAGATCGCCAGGGTGATCCGGGCCAGGAAGCCTGCGGTGGAGAACTCCACCGCTCCAGGGGCCGAGAAGGCGGCGCGATAGCGGTTCAGCATGAGTGCTCTGCGACCTCGGTTCCTAGAAGCCCAGCCGGTCGAGCATCTTGGGGTCGCGCTGCCACTCGCCCATCACCGCGACGTGCAGGTTCAGAAACACCGGCCGCCCGAGCAACTCTTCGATTCCGCCCCGCGCCTCGCTGCCGATCCGCTTGAGCCGGCTGCCACCGCGACCGAGGATGATCGGCTTCTGGCTGGCGCGTTCCAGGTGCAGGGTGGCGAAGATGTCGATCAGCGGCGGACGGCCGGAACTGTCGGCCGCGTTGTCAGAGCGCGGGTTCATCTCCTCCACCGTGACCGCGATCGAGTGCGGCAACTCGTCGCGCACGTCGGCCAGCGCCGCCTCGCGGATCAGCTCGGCGATCCGGGACTGCTCGGACTCGTCGGTGGTCATGGCGTCGGGGTAGAGCTGGGGACCGGCCGGCAGCCGGGAGACCAGGAGGTCAGCCAGCAGGTCGACCTGGTCGCCGGCCCGGGCCGACACCGGCACGATCTCGGCGAACTCACCGAGCCGGCTGATCGCCATCAGCTGCTCGGCGACCCGTTGCTTGTTGACCGTGTCGGTCTTGGTGACGATCGCGATCACCGGCGCACGCAGTGCCTGCAGCTCGGCGGCGATGAACCGGTCCCCGGGGCCGATCTTGTCGTTGGCCGGGATGCAGAAACCGACCACGTCCACCTCGGCCAGCGTCTCGCGCACCACGTCGTTGAGCCGCTGGCCGAGCAGGGTGCGGGGCCGGTGCAGTCCGGGCGTGTCCACGATCACCAGCTGGCCGTCCGGCCGGCTGAGCACCCCGCGGACGGCTCGGCGGGTGGTCTGCGGCTTGTCGCTGGTGATCACGATCTTGGCACCGACCAGAGCGTTGGTCAGGGTGGACTTGCCGGCGTTCGGCCGGCCGACGAAGGCGCAGAAGCCCGAGCGGTAGTCGGTGGAAGATCCGGTCACAAAGCTATCCTCCCAGCCCTGGCGGGTGCCGGTAGCCACGGGTCGGCAGGCCGCCCCCTCGAAGCCGGGCGCCGCTCACACCGCTCCGACCTCAGTTCCGCCACGCGCTTTCTCGGGCAGGTAGCACGAGACGAAGTCGTCCAGATCGTCGCGGCGAACGGGTTGGCTATTCACAAAACGCATGGAAGAATGCGTTGTGTGAGTAAGTCTCCGCCGCCACTCGCGCCGATCTTCCGCAGCGACACCCAGCTGCAGATCCTCGGCGTCACCTACCTGGAGCCGGAACGTCGCTTCACGATCCCCGAACTCATGGGCCGGTCGAGCCGCCCTCAGCCTACGGTGGCGCGAGAGGTCGAGCGGCTTGTCGAAGCCGGCCTGCTCGAAACCGAACTACGCAGCGGGCGCCGCAGCGTCTGGGCGAACACGACCTCCCCGATCTTCGACGAACTCCACTCGATCCTGCTCAAGACCATCGGGCCCAAGGCCGTCCTGGAGACCCAATTTCGCGGGCTGCACGACGTCGACCGGGCACTGATCTACGGCTCATGGGCGCGCCGCTACCACGGCCAACCGGGCCCACTTCCCCAGGACGTCGACCTCATGGTCGTCGGCAGCGCAGACGTAGCCGAGATCCGTGCGGCAGCCGACAGCGCCTCCCGCACGCTCGGTCGGGATGTCAACGTCACGGTGTTGACGGCCGTCGAGTGGGAGATCAACCCGACCGGATTCGTAACGCACCTCAAGTCCGAGCCGCTGGTCGAACTGGACCTGCGGCGATGACGCTGCCTGCGGCCGTCACCGCGCTGATCACCGCGCGACGTCTCGAGCGCATACCGGCCGATCGTCCGAGCGCCCTGGCCCGGCTGGCCCGTGCCGAAGCCAAGCTCGAGGCGGCTCGCACGATTGCTGCCATCGACATCGAGGTCGCCTACGTGACCGGCTACGACGCGACCCGCACTGCGGTGACCGCACACATGCTCGCCTCCGGCTACCGGGTGCGTGCTATCGCCGGCTCTCACGAGGCTGTCGGCATCTACGCCGAAGCTGTGATCGCCAGCCCAAGCGCGCGCGAGTTCCAACGCATGCGGCGCCGGCGCAACAAGGCCGAATACGACGACATCACCATCGGCCGCGCCGACCTCGCTGCTGATCTTGTCCACGCCGAAGCCGTCATCGAGGCCGTTCGAAACACCCTGTGACCCCGCCGGAAATGCCGGACCGGATCATCGGGTCCACACTCGATATATGACTCGCAATTCGAGATACCTGGCCATCGGCGGCGCCACCGCCGCCGTGCTGGCAGCCACCATGCTCACCGTCGCGGCCGACCCGGCCGGTGCCGGGCAGCCGGCGACCGCCCGACCCACCACCGCTGCGACCACTACCGCTACGACGAGCACCACCGCCACCACGGCGTATGCCGACTGGCCCACCTACCACGGCAACGGCGCCCGGGCCGGCTACGCGATCACCGCCAAACGGGACAACGTCCAGCCCACCCTGGCCTGGAATATCCCGCTGGACGGCGCGGTGTACGGCCAGCCGATCATCGTCAACCACGGCATCCGAATCGCGGCCACCGAGAACAACTCGGTCTACCGGCTGTCGGGCAACACCGTCGTCTGGCGGCGCAACCTCGGCGCACCGGTGCCCCGCTCGGCCCTGCCGTGCGGCAACATCGATCCCACCGGCATCACCGGCACCCCCGCCTACGACGCGGCCCACAACACCGTGATCGTGGTAGCCATCCTCAACAGCCCGATCCGGCACATCGCCTACGGCATCGACCCGGGCAGCGGCGCCGTCAAGTGGTCCCGCAACGTCGACGTGCCTTCCAGCGTCCCCGGCATCAGCCCGACCGCGATGCAGCAGCGCGGCGCCCTGCTGGTGGCCGGCGGCCGGGTCTACGTCCCGTACGGCGGGCTGGCCGGCGACTGCAGCAGCTACCGGGGCAGCGTGGTCGGGCTGGACCTGGCCTCGCCCACCACCGCCACGCTGTGGAACTTCACGGTGCCCACCTCACGGGAGGGCGGCATCTGGAACCCGCCCGGACCGATCGAGGAGCCCGGTGCCGGACTGCTGGTCGCGGTCGGCAATGGTGCCACCGCGGGCACCGGCAGCTACGACTACTCCGACTCGGTGCTGGAGCTCGCCGGCCAGAAGATCACCGACTCGTTCTCGCCCAGCACCTGGCGCGACGACAACGCCGCCGACCTGGACCTGGGTACGTCGGGCCCGACCATCGTCGGCAACTACGTCTTCATCGTCGGCAAGCGCGGGGTGGCCTACGTACTGAACAAGGCCAAGCTGGGCGGGATCGGCGGCCAGGTGTCACAGGCCAGCCTGTGCACGGCCTTCGGTGGCACCGCCGTGGTCGGCACCACCGTGTTCGTGCCGTGCACGGACGGCGTGCGGGCGGTCCGGATCAACTCCAACGGCACCATGACGCCGCTGTGGCGCGCTGCCTCGAACATCAACGGCACCCCGACCGTGGGCGGCGGCAGGTTGTTCGTCCTGGACTACGGGGCCGGCGTGCTGCACGTGCTCGACCCGTCGACCGGCACGACGCTGTGGACGATGGCCACCGGGCCGGTGAACCGGTTCGCCGCGCCCGCCATCTACTCCAACGCGGTCTACGTCGGGACGCTGGCCGGCGTGCGGGCCTGGACCTGGTAACCCGGTCGGATACGGGGGTTGCCCGGCTGGGCCTCGCTCAGCCGGGCAACCGGCCGGCCTCGTCGACGGCGTACACCGGCGCCGACGGGGTCAGGTCGGCCACCGCGGCGGCACCGTCCGGGTCGTCCTCGGCGCCGGCCGACAGCACCACCGCGGCCTCCAGGCCGGGCGCCCCGGACGAGACCGCCATCGCCACCGCCACCTGCAGCGCGGTGAGCCGCAACGACGGCAGCACCACGTCCGCGGCGGCGTAGGTCCGCCCGTCGGTGTCGCGCACGGCGGCACCGTGGACGGCGCCGGTACGGGCCCGGGTGGCGCGGGCCAGCGTCACCAGCTTGGCGTCCTCACCCTGCAACGACCCGTCCGGAGAAGGGCCGGTCGGAGAAGGGCCGGTCGGGGAAGGCTCAGCCATCGGTGTCCTCGTCCTCGTCCGGATCGTCCAGCCGGCGGACCAGCACCGTGTCGATCCGGTTGCGCCGGCCGCCCACGCTCTCGGCGGTGAGCTGCAGGCCGTAGGCGTCCACCGACGAACCGGCGATCGGCACCCGGCCCAGCTGCTGGGCCAGCAACCCGCCGACCGTCTCGACGTCGTCGCCGCGCGGCAGCTCGACCCCGAACATCTCGCCGAGGTCCTCCACCGGCAGCCGCGCGGTCATCCGCACCGAGCCGTCCTCCAGCTCCTCGATCGGTGGCCGTTCCACCACGTCGTACTCGTCGCGGATCTCGCCGACGATCTCCTCCAGGATGTCCTCGATGGTGATCAGCCCCGCGGTGCCGCCGTACTCGTCGATGACGATGGCCAGGTGGGTGTAGTGCGCCTGCATCTCGCGCAGCAGCTCGTCGACCGGCTTGGACTCCGGGACGAACGTCGGCGGCCGCATCACCTCGTCCAGCTTGGTCTGGCGGGCCCGCTCCTGGTCCTGGGAGCGGCGCACCAGGTCCTTGAGGTACACCACCCCGACCACGTCGTCGACGTTGTCGGCCACCACCGGGATCCGGCTGAACCCCGACCGCAGTGACAAGGTGAGCGCCTGCGGCACCGTCTTGGTGCTCTCGATCCACACCACCTCGGTGCGCGGCACCATCACCTCGCGCGCGATGGTGTCGCCGAGGTCGAAGACCGACTGGATCATCTCCCGCTCGCCGCGCTCGACCACCCCGCGCGACTCGGCGAGGTCCACCAGCTCGCGGATCTCGACCTCGGAGGAGAACGGGCCGTCGCGCAGCCCCTTGCCCGGGGTGATCGCGTTGCCCAGCAGGATCAGCAGCGAGGCCAGCGGGCCGAAGAACCGGCCCAGCACCAGCACCGGGCCGGCGCCCATCAGGGCGACCGGATAGGCGTGCTGGCGGCCCAGGGTGCGCGGGCCGACCCCGATCAGGACGTAGGAGATCACCACCATCACCGCGACGGTCAGCAGTACCACCGGCCAGGTGGTGCCCCACTGCGCGGTGGCCACCACGGTGGCGAACACCGTCGCGGTGAGTTCGGCGGCGACCCGCAGCAGCAGGATCAGGTTGGTGTGCCGGGCCCGGTCGGCGAGCACCCGGGCCAGCGAGGCCGCGCCGCGCCGGCCGGCCCGGACGTACTCCTCCTCGACCCGGGCCACCGACACCCGAGCCAGCGCGGCGTCGACCGCGGCCAGCGCACCGGCCGCCGGCACCAGCAATAGGGCCAGGATCAGCAGCACCAGGTAGATGCCGGTCACGTCAGCTCGTCCCCGAGCGTCTGGCGCAGTCCATGTCAGCCGCGCTTCTCGCCGGCGGTGCCCGGCAGCGGGGTGCGGACCGGCTCGCGGCCGTTGTCCCGCGCCCAGCCGGTCACCAGCCGGGCCTGCAGCTCGAACATCTCGCGCTCGTCCTCGGGCTCGCCGTGGTCGTAGCCCAGCAGGTGCAGCACGCCGTGGGTGGTCAGCAGGAACAGCTCGGCGTCCGTGCTGTGCCCGGCCGAGACGGCCTGCCCGGCTGCCACCGACGGGCACAGGATCACGTCGCCCAGCAGCGACGGCCCGGGCTCCGGGCCGATGCCCGGCTTGTCGTCGAGGGTGTCCATCGGGAAGGCCATCACGTCGGTCGGGCCGTCCAGGTCGAGCCACTGCTTGTGCAGGGTCGACATCGCGGCCTCGTCGACCAGCAGGATGGACAGCTCGGCCAGCGGGTTGATGCCGAGCGAGTCCAGCACGTGCCGGGCGACCGAGCCGATGGCGCGCTCGTCGACGGTGACGCCGGATTCGTTGTTGATCTCGATACTCACGAAGGTCCGCTCAGCCGGGCTCAGACCGAGTCGAACCTGGAGTACGCCTCGACGATGTGGCCGACCAGCTGGTGGCGCACCACGTCCTTGGAATCCAGGTAGGCGAACTCGATGTCGTCGATGTCGGAGAGGATGTCGCGGACCACCCGCAGCCCGGACTTGCTGCCGTTGGGCAGGTCCACCTGGGTGATATCGCCGGTGACCACGATCTTGGAGCCGAAACCGAGACGCGTCAGGAACATCTTCATCTGTTCCGGCGTGGTGTTCTGCGCCTCGTCCAGGATCACGAAGGCGTCGTTGAGGGTGCGCCCGCGCATGTAGGCCAGCGGCGCCACCTCGATGGTGCCGGCCTGCAGCAGCCGGGGCACCGACTCCGGGTCGAGCATGTCGTGCAGGGCGTCCATCAACGGCCGCAGGTACGGGTCGATCTTGTCGTTGAGGGTGCCGGGCAGGAAGCCCAGCCGCTCACCGGCCTCGACCGCCGGCCGGGTCAGGATGATCCGGTTGACCCGCTTGGCCTGCAGCGCCTGGACCGCCTTGGCCACCGCCAGGTAGGTCTTGCCGGTACCGGCCGGGCCGATGCCGAAGACGATGGTGTGGGAGTCGATGGCGTCGACGTAGCGCTTCTGGTTGACGGTCTTGGGCCGGATGTTCTTGCCCCGCCGGGACAGGATGTTCAGGCTGAGCACCTCGGCCGGCCGCTGCTCGGTGTCGGCCTGCAGGATCGACAGGGTGCGCCCGACCGAGTCCGGGGTCAGGTCGTGTCCGGACTGCATGAGTGCAACCAACTCCTCGAAAAGCCGGATGGCCAGGGCGTTCTCACCAGGCTCGCCGGTGACGGTGATCTCGTTGCCGCGCACGTGGATCTCGGATTCCAGTCGCGCTTCCATGAGCTTCAACAGCTCGTCGCGCGGCCCGAGCAGAGCCACCATCGGCAGCTTCCCAGGCACCACGAACGGGGTTTGGACGCGTTGGCGTGGCCGTGCTGGTGTCGGTTCCGACAAGTGCTTCTGCGCTGCTTTCCGTCATCCGATGGGGCTACCGCTGGCGATGGTCAGGATCCACTTTACCCGCCGGAGGCCATAACCAAACCGGACTTATGCGCGATCGGCCGCGTCGTGGCGTGCCGGGACCGCGGGCCGGCCGGCCCGCCCGGCGGCTCGGACCTCGGCCCGGTGACCCACAGCTCAGCCGGGCGGCCAGCTCAGGCTGCGCCCGGCCAGCACGTGGGCGTGCGCGTGGAAGACCGACTGGCCGGCCTCGGCGCCGGTGTTGAACACCGTCCGGTAGGCCGTCAGGCCCAGCTTGCCGGCCACCGCACCGACCCCGGCCAGCACGGCCGCGGCGGCCTGCGGGTCCGAACCCAGCTCACCGATGTCGGCCAGGTGCCGCTCGGGCACCACCAGCACGTGCACCGGCGCCTTCGGGTCGATGTCTTCGAAGGCCAGCCAGCCGGTGCCCCGGGCCACCACGGCGGCCGGGATCTCACCGGCGACGATCTTGCAGAACAGGCAGTCCATGACCAGACGCTAGCGCGAGCCGGCCGACGGCGGCACGCTCTGCCCCCAGCGGCCGAGGTTCACCGACAGCACGGCGAGCGCCGCCGCACCCGCCGTGGAGGTACGCAGCACCTCCGCACCGAGCCGGGCCGGCCGGCCGCCGCGCGCGCCGAACAGCTCCAGCTCGGCCGGCGTCAGGCCGCCCTCCGGGCCGACCACCAGCACCAGCTCGCCGTCGGCCGGCAGCGGCAGCCGGCTCAGCGGCTGGTCGGCGTCGGAATCCAGCAGTACCGCGGCACTCGCGGCACCGATCCGGCCGGCCACCTGCTCGGTGCCGGCCAGCTCGGCCACCACCGGGATCCAGGGGCGACGGCTCTGCTTGGCCGCCGCCTGCGCGGTCCGCTGCCACTTGGCCACCCCCTTGGCCACCCGGTCGCCCTTCCACTGCCCGATCGAACGGCCCGCCGCCCACGGCACGATCTCGTCCGCGCCCAGCTCGGTGAGCAGCTCCACCGCGAGTTCGCCCCGATCGCCCTTGGGCAACGCCTGCACCACCACCACCCAGGGCCGGGGCCGGTCGGTGACCCGGCGGGACAGCACCTCCAAGCTCACCCGGTCCGGGCTGACCTGGCTGGCGCGGGCCTCGGCCAGGCCACCCCGGCCGTCGGACAGCAGCACCTGCTCCCCCACCGCCAGCCGGGTCACGGTGGCGGCATGGTGGGCCTCGGCGCCGGTCAGCACCAGGGTGTCGCCGGTGCCGAGGTCGGGCACCAGGAACAGCGGCGGCGTCACGGCGGGTCCGTTCTCGCGCCGGTGGCTCAGCGGGTGCCGAAGGCGTCGCGCACCTTGGAGAACAGCCCGCCCCGGTTGCCGCCCAGGCTGATGTCCTCGTTGCGCAGTTCGGCCAGCTCGCGCAGCAGCTTCTCCTGGGTCTCGTCCAGCCGGGTCGGCGTGCGCACCTCGACATGAACGTGCAGGTCACCACGGCTGGCGCTGCGCAACCGCGGCACTCCCCGGCCGCGCAGGGTGATCACCGATCCGGACTGGGTGCCGGGCCGGATCTCGATCCGCTCCTCGGCGTCCAGGCTCTGCAGGCTGAGCTCGGTGCCCAGCGCCGCGGCGGTCATCGGCACCGCCACCGTGCAGTGCAGGTCCGAGCCCTCCCGGGTGAAGGTCTCGTGCGGCTGCTCGGTGACCTCGATGTAGAGGTCGCCGGCCGGGCCGCCGCCGGGGCCGACCTCGCCCTGCCCGGTCATCCGGATCCGCATGCCGTCCTCGATGCCGCCCGGCACGTCCACGGTGATGCTGCGGCGGGCCCGCACCCGGCCCTCGCCGGCGCAGTTCGGGCACGGCGACGGGATCTGCTGGCCGGTGCCGCCGCAGGCCGGGCACTGCCGGGTGGTCATCACCGGGCCGAGCAGCGAGCGCTGCATGGTCGAGACCTCGCCGCGGCCGGCGCAGGTGTCGCAGGTGCGCGGCCGGGTGCCCGGCGCGCAGCCGTCACCGGAGCAGGTCTGGCACAGCACGGCGGTCTCGACCGCGATGTCCTTCTGCACGCCGAAGGCCATCTCGGCCATGCTCAGCTCGATCCGCAACAGCGCGTCGGCACCCTGCCGGATCCGGCTGCGCGGGCCCCGGGTAGCGCCGCTCGCACCGGTGAAGAACGTCTCGAAGATGTCGCCGAAGGCGCCGAAGCCGGCCCCGAACGGGTTGCCGCCGCCACCGCCGGCCGGCGCCAGCGGGTCGCCGCCCAGGTCGACGATCCGCCGCTTCTCCGGATCGGAGAGCACCTCGTAGGCGGTGGTCACCTCTTTGAACCGGTTCTGCGCCTCCGGATCGGGGTTGACGTCCGGATGCAGCTCGCGGGCGAGCTTGCGGTACGCGCGCTTGATCTCCTCCGGCGTCGCGTCGGACCGCACATTGAGCAACCCGTAGTAATTCCGGACGGTACCTGCCACCGGTGCATTCACCTCAAAGTCTCTGACTGGCACTCAGCAATCCTGAGTGCCAACTGCTCAGGACGAGTGTACGGAAAGGGAGCTGCTCAGCCCTCGGCCAGCAGGTCGCCGACGTAGCGGGCCACCGCGGCCACCCGGGCCATGATCAGCCCGTAGTCCATCCGGCGCGGCCCGAGCACCCCGACGCCGCCGAGCGACATGCCGGTCGGGCCGTAGCCGGCCGAGACCACCGAGGCGGCCTGCAGACCCTCGTGCAGGTTCTCGTTGCCGATCCGTACCAGGATCTGGCCGGACGTGCTGGACTGCTGGTCCAGCAGCCGCAGCAGCACCACCTGCTCCTCCAGCGCCTCCAGCACCGGCCGGATCGCCGGGAAGTCCAGCGACCGCTCGGTCAGGTTCGCCGAGCCGGCCAGCACCACCCGCTCGGACGGGTGCTCGACCAGGGCCTGCAGCAGCACCGTCGACAGGATGTTCACCAGGCTGCGCAGGTGGCCCGGCACGGTGCCCGGCAACTCCGCCACGATGGTCGGCGCGTCGGCCAGCCGCTGGTCGCGCAACCGGGCGTTGAGGGTGGTGCGCAGGTCGGCGATGTCGTCCGGGTCCACCGGGTTCGGCAGCTCGACGACCCGCTGCTCCACCCGTCCGGTGTCGGTGATCAGAACCAGCATCAGCCGGGACGGGCTGAGCAGCACCGTCTCCATGTGCCGGACCCGGGACCGCGACAGCGTCGGGTACTGCACCACAGCCACGTTGCGGGTCAGCTGGGCCAGCGCCCGGACCGCGTTCTGCAGCACCCCGTCGAGGTCCACGGCGGTGTCCAGGAACTTCTCGATGGCCCGCCGCTCGGCCGCCGACAGCGGCTTGAGCGAGGTCAACCGGTCGACGAACAGCCGGTAGCCGGCATCGGTCGGCACCCGGCCGGCCGAGGTGTGCGGCTGGTGGATCAGTCCCTCGTCCTCCAGGGCCGCCATGTCGTTGCGGATGGTGGCCGGCGACACCCCGAGGTTGTGCCGTTCCACGATCGCCTTGCTGCCGACCGGCTCGTTGGTGGCGATGAAGTCCTCGACGATCGCCCGCAGTACTTCGAGCTTGCGATCCTCGACGTTCACCGTGCCACCCTCCCCACCAGTTCTCGCAGTGTTCACCCGGCATTCGCGCCGGCTCCCAGTTTAGTGGTGACGATCGGCGCTGGACGGTATCGGACCTGCACAGTTTCCACGCACGCCCAAGCCGGGTGGCCGATCACCGGTTAGGGTGCTGCAGGACGATGCTGACGGCGCGGGCGCAAGGCGGAAGGTACGCAGGACGTGATCTTCAAGGCGGTGCGGGACTCCAAGCCCTACCCGGACCACAAGCTGTCCACCCGCGACTGGGCCAACGTCGCGCCCCGCCCGGTGCGCCTGAACGAGCTGACCACCACCAAGCGCGAGCTGGCGCTGGACAAGCTGCTGGACGAGGACTCCACCTTCTACGGCGACCTGTTCCCGCATGCCGTGCAGTGGGACGGCGAGCTCTACCTCGAGGACGGTCTGCACCGAGCGGTCCGGGCGGCCTTGCAGCAACGGCACACCCTGCACGTCCGGGTGCTCGACCTGGACGAGCTGCGGCCCCGCAAGCAGGCCTGACCCGCGTCGGGCAACGGGCAGGTCGCGTCAGACGGCGTCGAGCAGGTCGCGCACCACGGCGTCGGCCAGCAGCCGGCCGCGCTGGGTGAGCACCAGCCGGCCGCGGGCCAGCGGTTCCCGCTCGGCCAGCCCCCAGCTCTGGCACTGCTCGGCCTGCCGGACGGCTGCCGGCGGCAGGCCGGTCAGGTCCAGGCCCTCGACCATCCGCACCTCGAGCAGCAGTCGCTCGGTCAGCCGGTCCCGCTCGGCCAGCGTCTCCCGGCCGGCCGCCGGGCTGCGGCCGGCGTCCAGTGCCGCGGCGTAGCGGGCCGGGTGCTTGACGTTCCACCACCGGGTGCCGCCGACGTGGCTGTGCGCACCGGGGCCCGCGCCCCACCAGTTCGCGCCGGACCAGTACAGCCGGTTGTGCCGGGACCGGGCCTGCGGCGTCCGGGCCCAGTTCGACACCTCGTACCAGGACAAGCCGGCCGCGGCCAGCGCGTCGTCGGCCTGCAGGTAGCGGTCGGCCAGCACGTCGTCGTCCGGGGCGGGCAGCACCCCGGTGGCAACCTTGCGGGCCAGCGGGGTGCCGTCCTCGACGATCAGCGCGTAGGCGCTGACGTGGTCGGCGCCCGAGCCGATCGCCGCGTCCAGCGAGGCCTGCCAGTCGGCGTCGGTCTCGCCCGGGGTGCCGTAGATCAGGTCGAGGTTGACGTGGGCGAAGCCGGCCGCCCGGGCCTCGGCCACCGCCTGGACGGCCCGGTTCGGCCGGTGCTGGCGCTCCAGCACCGCCAGCACGTGGCTGGCCGCCGACTGCATGCCGAGCGAGATCCGGGTGAAACCGGCGTCCCGCAGCTTGGCCAGGTAGGCCGGGGTGACCGATTCCGGGTTGGCCTCGGTGGTGATCTCGGCATCGGGCGCCAGCCCGAACTCGGCTCCGATCTCGGCCAGCATCAGGCCCAGGTGCTCGGCCGGCAGCAGGGTCGGCGTGCCGCCGCCGAAGAACACCGTCGACACCGGCGGCGCGCTGGCCGGCAGCACCTCGCGGGCCAGCCGGATCTCGGCCAGCACGGTGTCGGCGTAGGAGCCCTGGCTGACGCCCGGTCCCAGCTCCTGGGCGGTGTAGGTGTTGAAATCGCAGTAGCCGCACCGGCTCGCGCAGAACGGCACGTGCACGTAGAAGCCGAGGGGTTGGTTGGGCAGGCTGAGCAGCGCGGTCTCGGTCAGGCGCCCGCTCGGCGGCGCCGGATCGCCGTGCGGCAGTGCGGAGGGCATGGGCTAAGTGTTGAATGCCTGCAGTGCGCGGCTGCACCCGACCCGCCGGTCGGTGCGCTTTCCCGCCGGCCGGCGCCCGGCCGGCGGCCCACGACCGAAGGAGTGTCGAGCGACGTGAGCACGGTGCGCTACGAGGTTGCCCAGTCGGTGGCCCGGATCACCCTGGACGCCCCGCAGCGGCGCAATGCGCTCTCGGCCGAGCTGCTCGGCCTGCTGCGCCGGCGGCTGGACGACGCGGCCGCCGACCCGGGCGTGCGCTGCGTGGTGCTGGCCCACACCGGCCCGGTGTTCTCCTCGGGGATGGACCTGACCACGGTGGCCGGGGTGGCCGCCGAGGACCAGCCGATCGTGGCGTTCCCGGCGCTGCTGCAACGGCTGTGGGACTACGACAAGCCGCTGATCGCCGAGGTGGCCGGCAAGGCCCGGGCCGGCGGCATCGGGCTGATCGCGGCCTGCGACATCGCGGTGGCCGCCGAGACCGCCGACTTCGCCTTCACCGAGGTCCGGCTCGGGCTGGTGCCGGCGGTGATCTCGGTGCCGCTGCTGCCCCGGCTGGCGCCCCGTCCGGCACTGGAGCTGTTCCTCACCGGCGAGACCTTCTCGGCGGCCCGGGCCCGCGAGATCGGCCTGCTGTCCAGCGTCACCGCCGACGTGCGCGCCGAGGTGGACCGCTACACCGCGATGCTGCGGCTGTGCGAGCCCGCGGCACTGGCCGGGACGAAGCAGCTGCTGCGCCGGGACCGCGCCGGGATCTCGATGGCCGAGGACCTGGCCCGGATGAGCGAGCTGTCGGCCCGTTACTTCGCCGGCGAGCAGGCACAGGAGGGCATCGCCGCCTTCGCCGCCAAGCGACCGCCGCGCTGGGCGGTCCAGGACGACTGAGCCAGGTCGCCGGTGGCGTACCGAGCCGGGTCGCCGGCACCGTAGTGAGCCAGGCCGCCGGTGGCGTGTGGGCCGGCCGGCCGGGAGCCGGACCGGTGGTTGCCGTCCAGCGCGCGGGCGGCGTACCCGATCACCAGCAGCAGGAGAAGGATGATCAGGACCAGCAACGGACGCCGACGCCAGGACGTCCGGGGAAGTGGCACCGCACCAGCCTAGAGGCAGGTCGGGCGAGCAGCTGAGGAGCAGACGGACAGCTATGAGCAGCGACGCGATATCCGCGGGAACCATCTCGATCGCCGGTGCGGACGGCGACAGGATCGAGGCCTACTTCGCCGGCCCGACCGGGGACGGGCCGTACGGAGCGGTGGTGCTGATCCACCACATGCCCGGTTATGACCGCTGGAGCAAGGAGGTGGCCCGCCGGTTCGCCGCCGACGGCTACCTGGCGCTGCTGCCCAACCTGTACTCCCGTGAGGCACCCGGCGCCGACCCGGACGACGCCGCGGCGCTGGCCCGCAAGCGCGGCGGGGTACCGGACCGGCGACTGGTCGGCGACGTCGGCGGGGCGGCCGACCACCTGCGCCGGCTACCGGCCAGCAACGGCAAGGTGGCGGTGATCGGGCACTGCTCGGGTGGCCGGCAGGCCGTGCTGGCCGGCTGCAACCTCGACCTGCAGGGCGTGGTGGACTGCTACGGCGCGTTCGTGACCGGCACCCCGCCGGCGGATTACCCGCTGCAGGTCACCGGCCTGGAGGACCAGCTGGCCAACCTGAGCTGCCCGTTGCTGGGCATGTTCGGCGCCGAGGACAGCCATCCCTCGCCGGAGGACGTCGCGACTCTGGACCGGTTGCTCACCGAGCACGGCAAGGAGCACGAGTTCCATTCCTACGAGGGCGCCGGGCACGGTTTCTTCGGCACCGACCGCCCGAGCTACCGCCAGCAGCAGGCGGTGGACGGCTACGCAAAGATCGCCGACTTCTTCGCCCGGACGATCGGCTGACCGCGCGATGTGCACCTACAACACCGAGCACGCCACCATCGCCGGCAGCGGCAAGGCCCGCTCCGGCTGGATCGCGCTGACCGAGGCGACCGTGTACTACGACCATCCCGTGCACGCCCAGGCCGAGCACACCCTCAACATCGACCTGACCGGTGCCGGGGCACCGGGCGAGCGGATCGCGGTCGAGCTGACCGCCGCGTCGGCCCGCGAGCTGGTGGCCACCATCGAGCGCGCGCTGAGCCGGGTGCCCGCCGAACTGCTCTGACCCTCGCTCCCGTTCCAGCGATTTGTCATAAGGATCGGTCGTCCTGGCGACCGCTCGGTATGACAGTCGTTGCGGCGGCGCGATCAAGGCCGCCGCAGCGCTCGCACCGGGCCGCGTTTAGGGTCGGGGCATGCGAGCTGCCTACGCCAGTGCCCTGAACCCGGACGCCCCGCTGGACGGGCTGGTCGTCGGCGAGCGTCCCGAACCGGAGCCGAAGCCGGGCTGGAGCACGGTGCGGGTGAAGGCGGCCAGCCTCAACCACCACGACCTGTGGACGCTGCGCGGGGTGGGCATCAAGGAGTCCCAGCTGCCGATGATCCTGGGCGGGGACGCGGCCGGCATCGACACCGCAACCGGCCAGGAGGTGGTGCTGCACTCGGTGATCAGCGCCGAGGACTGGACCGGCGACGAGACCCTGGATCCGGGCCGCTCGCTGCTGAGCGAGAAGCACCCGGGCGCGCTGGCCGAGTTCGTCTCGGTGCCCACCGCGAACCTGCTGCCCAAGCCCGCCGAGCTGTCCTTCGCCGAGGCGGCCTGCCTGCCCACCGCCTGGCTCACCGCGTACCGGATGCTGTTCGTCAACTCGGGGCTGCGGCCCGGCCAGACGGTGCTGGTGCAGGGCGCCACCGGCGGCGTCGCGTCGGCCTGCATCGGGCTGGCCCGGGCCGCGGGCTACCGGGTCTGGGCCACCGCGCGCACCGAGGCCAAGCAGGCCACCGCGCTGGAACTGGGCGCCCATGAGGCCTTCGCGTCCGGCGCCCGGCTGCCCGAGCGGGTGGACGCGGTGCTGGAGACGGTCGGGGCGGCGACCTGGTCGCACTCGGTGAAATCGCTGCGGCCGGGCGGCCGGATCGTGATCTCCGGCGCCACCTCGGGTGCGATGCCGCCGGCCGAACTGAACCGGATCTTCTTCCTGCAATTGCAGGTGATCGGCTCCACCATGGGCACCCGGGCCGAGCTGGGCGAGCTGATCTCGTTCCTGCGCGTGACCGGCCTGCGACCACGGATCGACCGGACGCTGCCGCTGGAGCAGGTGCCCGAGGGACTTGCCGCGATGCAGGCCGGCGAGCTGGTGGGAAAGATCGTGATCGAGCCCTGAGTACGCGGCGATCAGCTCGTACCGCTGAAGGATTTCGCCGCGAAGGAAAGGACATCCGACCATGGACCTGTCGCTGAGCACCGAGGAGACCGAGACCCGGGACTGGGTGCGCACCTTCGTCCGTCGCGAGATCCTGCCGATGGAACCGGAGGTACTGCGCCGGGAACGGGCCCACCAGCCGGGCATCACCGCCGACGAGCTGGCCGAGCTGCAGGCCAAGGCGCGGCAGTCCGGCTTCTGGGGCGTCCAGACGCCGGAGGAGTACGGCGGGATGAACCTGTCCGCGGTGCTGGCCGCGCTGATCGAGTCCGAGCTCGGCCGCTCGCTGGTGCCGTTCCGGTTCGGCGGCGCCGCCGACAACATCCTGTTCCACGCGAACGAATCGCAAAAGGAGGAGTACCTGCTGCCGACCATCGCCGGTGAGCGGACCTCCTGCTTCGCGATCACCGAACCGGGCGCGGGCTCGGACCTGACCGCGATCCGCACCGGCGCCCGCAAGGACGGCTCGGACTGGGTGATCACCGGTGAGAAGACCTTCATCACCGGCGGCAACGAGGCCGATTTCACCATGGTGTTCGCGATTACCGATCCCGACAAGGGTGTCGACGGCGGGGTGACCTGCTTCTTGGTCGACCGCGCTGCCGGCTGGACGTCCAACTACATCGACACCATGGGCGAATGGGGTCCGGCCGCGCTGGTCTTCGACGAGGTACGGGTGCCCGAGCGCAACATTCTCGGCGAGCTGGGGCAGGGTTTCACCTTGGCCATGCAGTGGATCGGCCGCGGACGCTACCTGTTGCCGGCCCGGGCGGTGGGTGCCTGCGAGCGGCTGATCGAGATGGCCATGGAGCACGCCCGCAACCGGGTCACCTTCGGCCAGCCGATCGCCGACCGGCAGGCCATCCAGTGGATGATCGCCGACTCGGCGGTGGAGCTGGAGGCGCTGCGCTGGCTGGTGCTGTCGGCCGCCTGGCAGTCCGACGCCGGCCTGGACTCCCGGCATGCCCAGTCGATGGCCAAACTCTTCGGCGGCGTCAAGGCGAACGAGATCGTGGACCGGATGCTGCAGGTGCACGGCGGCATGGGCTACACCCGGGAACTGCCGATCGAGCGGTGGTACCGGGAGCTGCGGCTGCTGCGGATCTACGAGGGCACCGACGAGATCCAGCGCCGGACCATCGCCCGCAACCTGCTCAAGGGCCACGCCTCGGTACGCGGCGTGCTCGGCTGAACCAGGCGCCCGCAGCATCTGGCACCCGTTGGTCTATTTCCAGCGGAAGTGGACGAACACCCGGCCGAAGTTGTCGGAGTCCTTCTCCACCCGGTGGTACAGCACCTTGACCTCTTTCTGGTCGAGGAAACGCAGCACCCGCTTCTTGAGCTGGCCTGATCCCTTACCCGGAATGATCTCGACGAGCGGCGCTTTCTTGGCCACCGCTTCGGCGATGATCGCACGCAGAGCTCGGTCGATGTCATCGCCTCTGTTGTAGATGTCGTGCAGATCGAGCTTGAGCTTCACCGACCCAGCCTGTTCCCGATCGGCAGGATCGTCAACCACCGAGTGGGGCGCGCCCGGCTACCCGGGACTGCGCGATACTACGGTCATGGTGAACCTGGGCGTGATCTTTCCGCCGGACCTCGCACCCGAACAGCTGCGGCCGGTGGCACTGGCCGCCGAGGAGTCCGGCCTCGCCGAGCTGTGGCTGTGGGAGGACTGCTTCGCCGAGAGCGGCATCGCCACCGCGGCGGCCGTGCTGGCCTGGACCGAGCGGCTGCGGGTCGGCATTGGCCTGCTGCCGGTCCCGCTGCGCAACGTGGCGTTGACCGCGATGGAACTGGCGACGCTGGCCCGGCTGTTCCCCGGGCGGCTGGTGCCCGGCGTCGGGCACGGCGTGCTGGACTGGATGGGCCAGGTCGGGGCGCGGGTGTCCTCGCCGATGACCCTGCTGGACGAGTACGCCACGGCGCTGCGGAACCTGCTGCACGGCCAGACCGTCTCGACGTCCGGACGCTACGTCACGCTGCGGGACGTCACCCTGGCCTGGCCGCCGCCGTCCGTGCCGCCGGTGCTGGTGGGCGCGGTCGGCCCACGGACCCTGGAGCTGGCCGGCTCGGTCGGCGACGGGGTGATCCTGACCGGCGAGACCTCCATCGAGCAGCTGCCCGAGGCGGTGCGCCGGGTACGTGCCGGGCGGGCGGGAGGTTCGGACACCGCACCAGAGGTGGTGGTCTTCGTGACGATCGCCGACCGGCCGGCGGCCGGTGCGGTCGCCGACCAGGTCAACCGGTACGTCGAGGCGGGCGCCAGCACCGTCGCGCTGCTGTCGGTCGGCGAGCAGGCACCGCCGCTGGCGGAGTTCGCGCGCTTCGTCGCAACAGAGGTCCAGCCGCTGCTCGGCTGAGCCGGTAGCCAGCCCGAAATCGAGCGGCAACCAGCACGGATTCAGCTCGAGATCAACTTGTGATGCGTGGCATGCAACCTGCGGCCAGCCATTCGGGTCTATCAGGCGCACGTATCTCTTCGACCAGGACGGACACCGGGTCCATGCGCCCTCTCGCCACTCTCGCTGCGGCAGCGGTACTGCTGCTCGCCGCCGGTTGCAGCTCCCACGCCACCCACCAGCCGCAGACGCAGACGCAGACGCACCAGGCTGCCGGTCCGGTGGCGACCTCGCCCGCCTCGGCCGCGAATCCGGCCGTCCGGACCTCGGCGCGACCGCTGCCGAGCGCACCCGCGTCCACCACTGCCAGCCCGCCACGGGCGTCGGCCAGCCGGACGTCGGCACCGGCGAGCACACCCGCCCCGCGTACCCAGCAGATCGTCCGGCGGCCGGTAACCAGCCGGGGCCGGGTGGTGGCCGGTTACACCGTGGTCGCCGATAGCGTTGCGGCTCGGTCCGACTGCGGTGATGGCCGGCCCGGTAATGCCTACCAGTCGCCGCCCGCCGTCGACGCCGGGGTGGTGGGCTGCGGCCCGTCGGCGGAGTACACCCCGGCCTGCTGGAACGGGGCGACCGCGACCACCGCGTACTGCTATCGCGACCCCTGGCAGCGACAGGTCGTCCGGATCAACACGGCTGGCCGGCTGCCCGTCCTGCAACCGCCGGCGACGCCGTCGCCGCTCGGGCTGGTGCTCGGCAACGGCGTCCGGTGCACCCTGCGGGTCGGTGGTGCCTGGGCGTCGCTGGACGGGCACCCGGACATGTACGGCACCTATTCCTGCCAGGGCGGGGACGTGATCTGGGGTTCCGATCGCTCGGACGGCATCGACCGGACTTCTCCGCTGTGGAAGGTGCGGCTGGCACCGGGCACCGGCCACGGCACGCTGCACCCGATGACCGTGCGCACCGCCTACTTCGTGGGCACCGCCCAGGCGTGACGGTCAGGCCTTGACGGCCTGCAGGGTGTAGGTCAGCGGCAGCCGTTCCGGCCGGTCCACCAGTCGCCACTCCTCGTCGGAGTCGCGCACCATCTCGCCGGGCAGCGCCTCCCACGGCACCGACCGGTGCTCGACGAACCCGGTGAGCCGCAGCCCCGCGTCCAGCACCGCGGTGATGATCTCGCCGATTCCGTGGTTCCAGCTGGCGGTGCGGTTGTGGGTGAACTCGACCTCGGTCGGCACGTAGGTGCCTTCCTCCTCGTACACCACCGGCTGCTCGGTCTCGAAGTAGGCGTAGTCCACGACCAGCAGGTGATCGGGGCGTGGGTCCTCTATCGACCACAGCATCGGGTGGCCCTCCCGGATGAACAGCCGGCCGCCGGGGACCAGCAGGTCGGCTACCAGCCGGGCCCAGCGGGCCACGTCGGGCAGCCAGCACAGCGCGCCCACCCCGGTGTAGAGCAGGTCGAACCGCTCGGTGCCGAACTGCTCGACCGCGGCGTAGGCGTCAGCCTGCACGTAGTCGATGTCGGCACCCACCGACTCGGCCAGCGAGCGGGCCTCGGCCAGCGCCGCGCCGGAGAAGTCCAGCCCGCTCATCCGGGCACCGAGCCGGTGCAGCGACAGCGTGTCGGTGCCGATGTGGCACTGCAGGTGCAGGCCGCGCAGGCCGGTGATGTCGCCGAGTAGCGGCCGGTCGAAGCGCACCACCTTGGACAGGAAGTCCGGCTCGTCGCGGAAGCGCTGCAGCGCATAGCCGGGTGAGGCGGCATGCGCCGGTGCCCGCTCGTCCCAGTTGGCCAGGTTCAGTGCTCGGTAGTCCTCGCTCACGCGGCCGATCATCGCAGCCGCGTCGAGCCGGTTTCTCGCGCCGGGACCGCCCGGGGCAATGCCGGTCGGGCCTAGACCTGCCGGATGGTCGCTCGGGCCGGTGGCCGGCGCAGTGCCGGCCAGCGCCGCAGCATGGCATCGTGCATCGCGCCGGCGAGCCTGCCGAACTCGGCATGTGCGCCGTCGTCGCCGATCAGCTCCGCGACCGCTCCCAGCCGGTAGGCCAGCCGTTCCCGGGCGGTCACCGTTCCCCACCGCCAGTCGGCGTCGGCGAGGCGGCCCAACTGATCGACGGTGCCGCGCTCGGCTCGCGCGACCAGGGCATCGCCGCGCAGCAGCCAGCCGATGCAGGCCTCGGTGAGGTCGCCGCGCGCCGGTTCGCCGGTCTCGGCCAGCCAGGTGTCCCGGTAGGCCTGTTCGGCGGCGCGCAGCACCGGCGCGGCGACCGAGGTCACGCACCAGCAGGTCGGAAAGCCCATCCGCAGGTAGGCAAGCTCGACCAGCCCGTCGCCCAACGCGACCTGTTCCAGGTCGAAGAATCGGATGCCGAGCGGCGTCGCCACCAGGTTGTCCGGGCACGGATCGCCGTGCAGCAGGCACCGCGCATTGCTCTGCTCACTGCGCCCGACCACGGCCTGCAGGTCGGCGGCGAGGGCTTCAGGCACCGCGATCCCGAGCCACTCCGCCAGCGCCAGGAAGGCGGTGACATCCTCGGCTTCTGGGCCGGGCCAGGCGGGCAACGTCCCCGGCTCGACGTGCCGGCCGGCCGCATGGAACCGAGCCAGGGCGGCGGCATAGTCGAGCTGCCAGCCCTGCGACAGTTGCCGACCGGTCAACCGTTGCAGCACCAGCACCCGGGCATCCGGGTCGGCACCGAGCAGGGCAGGCACCACCGGCGGATCGACCCGAGCGGCGAGCCGCAGCCCGGCGAGCTCGCGGCTGAACCGCTGGTCGGCGTCGTCGTCGATGTCGGCATTGGCCACGATCTGTTTGATCACCACCGGGCGGCCCGCGAGCCGAGCACGCCAGACCCGCGACCGGGGGCTGCTCGAAATCGGCCGCAGCCGCCGGGGCTCCCCCAGTTCGGACCGCAGCGTCGCAGTGAAGACCTGAGGGGGCAGGGTGCGGCGACCGAGCCGGCCGAGCACCGGCCGGCCCCTGCGCCGGGTGCCAAGCGCCGCTACCCGGACTTCCCCGCCGAGGGCTCTGCCCAGCCCGTCGGCCTCGGCCGGGCTGAGTTCGGCGCTGATCGAGCGCCCACAGTCGTGCAGGACCGCCAGGGTTCCTCCGGCGCTGTCGAGTTCGACGTGGATGGACCAGGCGGCGAACGCCCGCAGCAGGGCCCAGTCCTGGGGATCGGCCGGATCGAGCTCGACCGCCATGCCGGGATCGCCGCGCCGCCGCGACGCGCCCCTGGCGCGCAGCTCGTCCTGCGCGGCCCGGGCCGGTGCTGGCAGCTCCTCCTGGTAATCGGAGTAGGCGTCGACGGACGCCGTCACGCACCGCGACCGCACCAGGTCGAGGACGGCCAGGCAGGCCCGATCGGCCAGAGCGCGGTCGGTGAGGTCGGGCTCCAGCCCGTACCAGCTGCTGCCAACCGGGGCGCCACCGCGCATCACGCCGGCCGCGCCGCGGCAACCGTCGCGAGGAGCTGTGTCATACGGCGAGCCTAAGCTGGTTGTATGACCGATCGACCCCTGACGCTCATGGCCGTGCACGCCCATCCCGACGACGAAGCCACCGGAACCGGCGGCGTGCTGGCCAAGGCGGCGGCCGAGGGCATCCGGACGGTGCTGGTCACCTGTACCGACGGCCGCTGCGGCGACGGCCCGGACGGCGTCAAGCCCGGCGAGCCGGGGCACGACCCGGACAAGGTGGTCGAGCTGCGCCAGCGGGAGTTGGAGCGCAGTTGCGAGGTGCTGGGCGTCAGCCATCTGGAACTGCTCGGCTACGGCGACTCGGGAATGATGGACTGGCCGACCATCGACGCGCCCGGCTCGTTCTGGCGCACGCCGGTGGACCAGGCGGCCGGAAAGCTCGCCGAGCTGATGCGCCAGTACCAGCCGGACGTGGTGGTCACCTACGACGAGAACGGCTTCTACGGCCACCCCGACCACATCCAGGCGCACCGGATCACCATGGCCGCGGTCGCCGAGACCGGCATTCCGGCGAAGGTCTACTGGACCACGGTGCCGCGCTCGGCGTTCGAGGAGTTCGGCAGGCTGATGCGCGAGCTGGGCGCCGACTGGGAGGAGCCTTCGGAGGACCAGCAGGGACCGGAGATCGGGCTGCCGGACGACGAGATCACCACCTGGGTGGACGCCAGCGCGTTCGGCGGCCAGAAGTACGACGCGCTGGCCGCGCACGCCAGCCAGGGCGAGAACATCTTCTTCCTCAAGATGGGCAAGGAGCGGTTCACCGACTTCATGGGCACCGAGACCTTCGTCCGGGTGCAGGACCGGACCGAGGCGCCGCTGCCGGAGCAGGACCTGTTCGACGGCCTGCGCTGACGCCTACCCAACGAGTTCGGGTTCGAGTCCCAGCAGGTGCCTGCTGGACATGTTTCTAACCTGCTATCAAGGCCGAGGGTTGGAAAGCCGTCCCAAGACCGCACAAACGTTGTAATTTTGACGTGGCTTCCCACCGCCAAGTTCCACCGCTGCCGATTGCGTGTGACGGGCGCGGCTCACCTTCGACGGCCAAGACCTTTCGGCAATACACCGCGGTTTCCAGGCCGGCAAAATGGGTCCAGGTCAACGACCGGCCGACCAGGATCGGACTTGCCAACGCGACCTTCAATTACATAGATATCGTCCGCAACCGCCGACGACGCCACTCCGCCCTCGCCTCCTGCGCTCAATCCAACACGAACACAGTCCCAAGGCGACCCAATCGCCGTAGTCGGCTAGCGAGCCGCATTGGAACAAGCACGGTGGATGAGGTCAGACTGTCATAGATCACTTCATCAGCCACTCCTTATGCTCGCGGGCGTGGCACGATCACCGTCGTGGGTGCTCATTTCATGCGAAGGGCGTGGGGAATCGTCGCGCTACTGCTCATCCTGAGCTGTGCAGCGTGCTGCATTTATGCCTATTTCAGGATCGAAGACGCAGGAGCGACTAGTGACGCGGTGCCAGAACCGCTTCCCGTCGGTGTGTACCTCAGCAAGAACGACATCACTGCGCTCGACTCACTTCAGCCGACGGGAGGCTCAGGCAGACCGAGCTGGCACGTGGAGGTTGGGACAGATGCCGGTGACACGGCCCGAATCTCGGTTAGCTTCGGCGAACTTGCACTCGATCAGTTCGGTAGCGCCTACACCTTTGGCAACAACGTCACGCTCGACGGCACGCTCAAACACGCGATCACCCTCGCCTACACCCTTCCGAATGGCGCGGCCAGCAAGATTGATGGAGATGACTTGCAGGTTGCGATTGCAGCGGCAGGAGGCGAGCAGGATCCCTCGATCTGCGCTCGGTGGACGGATGTCCGAGGAAATGACGTGCAGATCAAGACAACCTGGGTCTCCACAAGCGGTGGCTGGCCATTCCTCGCGATCTGTCACATACCACCGTTCGCGAACGCAAAAAATGTAAATATCCAGGTTGGGACGACCGTCAGCGCATCGTCGCTACGAGAGTCGTTCGTAGGCCTAGCGGAATTATCTGTGAGCAACCCTGAGACGCTTATTACAACAATGGATCAAAGCGACAAAGTGCCAGCCAGCCTAATGTATACAACAGCGCAGGATTACACGCTTCACATCGCGCCACCCAGGCGCGGCAGTCTCAATGCAATCGAGCCGGCTCCAGTCGCGGCCGCTGCCGGTGGCGTTCGCGCCTGGAGCGTTCGGCCAGGCGGGCTCGTGGCAACCGAGATTCGCGACGACCACCAGCAGAACATCGCTGGGGTCTTGGCGCAGGTGCTGCTCATACTCGCTGGCTTCTTCTTCGGTCTCTTTGCCTCAGCGACGCCGTGGGCCATTCGAATAGCCAGATCAGCCAAATGACCGGATTTCCTTTCGCGACGGTGGCGGCCCAACGGCGACCCTGCGGTCGCGGACGGCTCGCAGCCGTCAAGACCCGACGACGTCGAACCGATGCTGATATACGACCTAGCCTGCGTAGGTGATGCATTGCCGAGGGCATTCCTACTCCGCTCGTTGACGTCGCAGCAGTAGCCCACTGGCGTCGGCACTGCTGGCTGTCCGGCACCGCACGGCGGCTGAGGGTGAGGCCGCCGTCGAGCAGAGTCGATGCTCCAGCAGTCGTCACTGCTGGAGGGCAGCACGATGTGGCGATCCGGCAGCCAGCCTACAGTCGTCATGTAGGCGTACTTGTCGAATCTGGGATGGCCTGAGCCGCGGAACCCAGGCTGCTGGAGTTTGTAAAACGGACGCGCTTGCCGCCTGTGTACTCTCCGTGGTCGGCAGCCACTAGGCCTGAGCCGCCATTTTGCGACTGGCCGCGCGCTAACAACCTTCATCTCAAGCCATCAGCCTGGGAAGCCGTCAAAGACCTGCCGGTTCCCGTCGCCTGCTGTCAAGGCCGAGGGTTGGAAAGCTGTCCCAACAGGTGCACAAACGTTGTAATTCCGACACCATTTTGCTGTGACGTCTCCTCCGCATCGACGCAAGATATCCGTCGATACCCGCGTCCATTGACTTGGCCGGGCGAACGGAAGCAAGCAGCAGCTTAAGCTGAGCTGCATTCCGTTCTTCAACTACGGCCTTGCCCTTCGGAGACGTCATTCCGCTAGACAGCAGGCTCCAGGTGCCGCAGGGTGCTGCTCTTCAGCCAATCTCTGGAACGCGTTGACCGTCGCGCCCAAACGCCAACGCCTCGTCACGCAGGTCCCTCAGAATCTCGACGTTATGCCGCATGATCCCAGGGTCGCGGTTGTGCGTCGGCTTCAGCTTGGACATCCGAGCGAGGACTTCATCGTCGGTCAGGCAGGCCACCCACGCCACGATCTGGTCCTTGGCCGGGGAACCGTCTAAGTCGCCGATGATGTCGACCAAGTCGATCCGGACCGCGGCCGCGTTCAGGCGGGCCGCGTGGCGATCCGCGACGGAAGTCATCGAGCCGGCCGAGATCGCGCGGCGTTCGTCCAAGTGACCGACCGTTATCTGGTAGCGCGTCGGGAGTGCGGGCTCGGGCGGTTCTGTGCCGGTGATGAGGCGCGGCACCGCCTGGGTGCGGACCCATTGGGAGATCTCATCGAGCTCGGTCATCAGGACTGGCCACCGGTCCGTGCCCGGTCGATTGATCCCGATCGTTGGAAAGAGAGTGACGGGGGTTCTAGTGCCGAAAGGGGTTTCTGCGATGACGTCGCCGGCGCGTAGCGGCTCTTCGGGCCGAGGAGCCAGGTCGTGCATCGAACGGGGCACCTGATCATCGCCGTACATGGCGGCCAGGCGAACCGCCGTAATCGCGGGCGTCCTGTGCTTCGCATGGTTCGTGTAGAGCACTAGCCGAGCCAAGGGATGCGCCTGAGGGTCGCTCCGCCGGTGGAAGGGCTGCAGTCCATGGATCCGCCGCACGAGTTCGCTGCCCGCTCGCAGCGACAGCGGGCCGTTCTTGGCGCGCTTCTTCGTCCAGTCCTCGAACTTGCCGTAAGCGTCACACGCAGGCATCTCAACGAGCTTGGCCGCCTTTTCATCCAGCGGTGCGCCGTCCAGGAACTCGACCTCAGCGAACAGAGCGTGCTCGAGCGCGGCACGCAGCGCCACCAGCGCATCAGCCACAAGCAACGGCACTTTGCGCGGGATCGGAGCCACACCCTCCACCACGGTCTGGCTGTAGGAGCCAGCCGGGATCTCCTTCAGCACGATGACGCCTTCAGGTTGCGTTTGGTAGTCGAATAGCAGATTGCTTACCTGCCCCATCACCTCGTCGGCATGTGACAGCGTCGCGGCGACGCCAAGATGGCGCTCCGGGAGCCAATCGTGCGCGTCGGTCACATTGAAGATCCTATGAGGCACCGCCCTGGGTGGCAGATGAGACGTGCGGCGCTGCGTGGGCAACCAAACGGGTCTGTCAAGAAATGTCTCAACTGCGCGGTAGAACGGTTCCATGGACACACTTGTCGCTCTGCTCGCCGCATTCGTTGGCGCACTTGGAGCCCTTGGCGCGGTATGGCTACAAAACTGGAATCAGTCGCAGTCGAGCGAGACTGATGCCCGCGAATCCGCTGACAACGCCGGCAGACGGCGCGTAGAACGATTGTTATCGCGCAGGTTCGCTGGCTCGCGCGCGTGGGAATTAGAGCCATGCTCGTCGACTGGGCCTGACGTGCGCGCCCAGGATCACTCGGAATCTGTCCGAGTCGACCTCTATCGTCAGCGCTATGGAGGAAGTCGAACTCCCGCAGGACCACTTCGTCTCTCGCGGCTACCAACAGAACTTCGCCTCCCACGACAAACGCGTCGCAGTACTCGACGCTAGCTCTGGTGCGTTGATCGAGCCGGACCGCCCTATCAAGTCGAACTTCCGCGAGCGGGGCTTCACCACCTTTGTTCAAGCGGGCGTACCGAATGACCTACTTGAGAAAGCGTTCTGCTCCGTTGAGCGCCGCGTCCTGAACGAGGTGCGAACGATTGGCCTCGCCAGACGCGGCCCCCAGCAGAAGGCAGACGTTGCCAACCTCTTCGCGATCCACCTTATTCGCAGTCCGTCGTTCAAGCACTTCCATGAACGAGTCGCGTCGGGCTTTCGCGCCGACCATGTGCCTCCGTTCGCCAGCAAAGCAGAGGTCCGGAAGCGCTTCATCGCTGACAAGGGCCGGCCTCCCAAGGAAGGCGAGTTGGACAGTCTGGTTCATGAGGTCTACGACAGGCTCACCGCCGACCCCATGACCCTCGTTAATACCATGATCCGGCAGCACGACCTTGCGGCCAATATGCTCAACGGCTTCTACCTCCAGATCATCGAGATCAGCGACACCAGGCTCCCTGGCTTCGCCATTGGGGATACGCCCATCGCGCACGCCCGGCTTGCCGAGGACACCTACGGATTCAAGGATTCTCTCGCCCTAGGCGATGCCGACTTCATCGTCGGCCCATTAACCAGGCGTACAGCCGTGGCGTTCACGGCAAAGCGCTTCGCGGCGGTGAGCGTGACAACCCGTCGAATGGTGGACACGATCAACGCGGTCTTCATACGAGCTGCCTTCAAGGAGGTGGCCTGCCACCCGGACGACGCCAGAGCGATGGCCCAGACGTTCCGTAGCCTCGATCGGCTCGACCCAGTCCGTCTAACAGGGCCTGGACGGAGCCCCTCGGTCTCCGGCAGGCGTTCGTCCCCCGTCACACCAACCCACCCGAGGCGTCGCGGCCGCTGAACGAAGCAGGTCATCGCTAGGCGAGGCCATTGGTTCAGCGGCTTGGAGCGGCCTGAGCGCGTCAAATATCGCTGGCTGAGTGCCGCTCAGGTCGACCTTGCCAGACGCGCAAACGCCAGCCATCGCATCCGCCGAAATCGGCGTTACGCCCTGTTTCGACGCGCAAGGTGGGTCCGCCGATCCCGACGGCTCCATATAGTTCATCGACGCGACGGACCGTCAATCTGGATCGCAGTCCCTGTTCGGCGTTATGGCTGTCTGATGATTTCTCGGGCGATCGGCTGGGTCGTCGCGAGTGTGCCCCGTCGGCCATGCCCTGACGTTTAGAAGTCAGGCGCCCCCAGGGTTGGAAAGCTGTCCCAACAGGTGCACCACGTGGTAATTCCGACAGCGCACGCCTGGTACCACGGTCCTGCGGTCCGACGACACCGGGATGATCAGCTCGATCGGGCTGCGACCCCGACTTGGTCCCGCCCCGGCACAGCCCACACCCAACAGGCCGGGCGGCTACCTATGCCATCTCAACTGATGAACCTGGATGGTTCCCGGTCAGCCCGACTCCGTCGACCACAGCGGCATCCCGTGAGAAGACCGCCGTCCGAGCAAAATGGTGGCTAGAATGGAGATGTTGAAACTAGCCACTTGGAGCTACCGTGGATGTCGGGATCAAAGAATTGCGTGACAGCCTCAGCCGCCACCTGGCCGAGGTCCAAACCGGGGCGATCGTGACCATCACCGACCACGGCCGGCCGATCGCCCGGATCGTTCCGATAGATCAGCCGAGCCGTCTCGAGCAACTCGTCAAGGAAGGGCGGGTGACGAAGGCCGCTCATCGAAAGCAGCCCTCCACCGAACCGCTTCCAAGCAGCGGGAGCGTCAGCGATCTGGTGGCCGAGCAGCGGCGGTGATCGGTTACCTCCACGCCTCAGCCCTCGTTCCCTTGCTCGTTGCCGAACCCAGCAGCGCCGCCTGCAGGAGGTTCTGGGACGCCGCCGATGTTGTAGTCACCAGCCGACTCGGCTATGTCGAGACCGCCGCAGCTCTTGCCCAAGCCAGGCGGCTGAAGCGGATCAGCATCCGTACCCATCAGGCGAGTCTTCGAGCGCTCGACGCCCTCTGGGCTGAGATCGCCGTCGTCGAGGTCGACGATCGACTGGTGCGGGACGCCGCCGAACTCGCTCGCCTGCACGACCTTCGCGGCTACGACGCGGTTCACTGCGCATCGGCTCGCCAGCTGACCACGGACGACCTCGTGGCTGCCGCGGGTGATCGGCAACTGCTGCAAGCCTGGTTGGCACTCGGCGTCGGTACCTATGACACCAACCAGCCCTGAACTCCGATCCACCAATCAGCGGGTGAGTTGCGAGCCCTCGGCTGCGTCCCACAGTCGACCCGGCGGAAGCGCTCAGACAAGCCGGTTAGCACGCCTCGACCGCGCGACGGACGGCGTCGATCGAGCGGGCCACATCCTCGTCGTCGGTGGACCAGTTGCTGACCGAGATCCGGATGACCTGCCGCCCGGCCCAGCGTGAACCGGACATCCAGGTGACGCCGTCGGCGAGCAGCCGGCGCTCCACCGCACGGGTGCGCTCGTCGTCGCCCACCGCGAAGCAGGCCTGGGTGAACACCACGTCGTTGAGCACCTCGACCCCGTCGATCGCGGCGATGCCGGCGGCCAGCGCCTGGGCGTTGTGCACCAACCGGTCGACCAGCTCGGCCATCCCGGTACGACCGAGCGAGTACAGCGCCGCCCAGGTCGGCACGCCGCGGGCCCGGCGGGACATCTCCGGGGCCCGGTCCAGCGGGTCGCCGGCGGCGTCGGGCACCAGGTAGTCGGCGTCGAAGCCGAAGATCCGGCGCATCGCGGCCGGCTTTGCCACGATCGCGATCCCGCAGTCGAAGGGCACGTTGAGCGTCTTGTGCGCGTCGGTGCCCCACGAGTCGGCCTCGGCGTAGCCGGCGACCAGCTGCCGGTGCGTCGGGCTGGCGCCGGCCCACAGCCCGAAGGCACCGTCGACGTGCACCCAGGCGCCGTGCTGGTGCGCGACCGCGATCGCCTCTCCGAACGGGTCGAACGCGCCGGAGTGCAGGTCACCGGCCTGCAGGCAGACGATCACCGGGCCGGCGCCGGGCCGCCCGGCAAGCGCCTCGGTCAGCGCGTCGACGCGGATCCGGCCCTGGTCGTCGGCCGGCACCACCGTCGGCACGCCGAGCCCCAGGTAGCGCAGCGCCACGTCGACCGTCACGTGCCGCTCGGCGCCCACCAGCACCGTGATCGGTGGCGCCCCGTTCAAGCCTTGCTGGTTGACGTCCCAGCCGGCGTCGGTGAGCACCTGCTCGCGGGCGGCCGCCAGGCAGCTGAAGTTGGCCATGGTCGCGCCGGTCACGAAGCCGACGGCGGCGCCGGCCGGCAGGCCGAGCAGCTCGAGCAGCCAGCGAGCTGCCGTCTCCTCGGCGGCCACCACGCCCGGAGCGGGGGTTCGCATGGCCGCGTTCTGGTCCCAGGCACTGACCAGCCAGTCGGCGGCCAGCGCGGCGGGCAGCGTCCCGCCGATGACCCAGCCGAAGAACCGCCCGGACGGCATCGCCATCAAGCCGCCCTCGACGGCCTCGCCGAGCAGGTCGACGGCCGCGGCGGGGTCGGTCGGGCCGTCCGGAAGTTCGCCGAGGGCCTTGGCCACCTCGTCGGCACCGCGGCGCGGCGGGATCGGCCGGTCGGGCATCGAAGCCAGCCACTGGCGGGCGTGTGCCATCGCCGCGTCCAGCGCGGCGGTGTAGTCCTGCTCCCGTGCCGTCATGACGTGCCGCTCCCCTTCCGGGCGCCTGCGCCAGCGCCCGAGCCGGACGCTACGGCACGGCAGAAATGGCCTGCCAGGCCGGCAACAGCCGGCTGCCGCAGGAGAACCTGGGCGCTACTTGCGCGCGCTGTCCGGGGATTCGGTGGTGGACAGCGCGGCGATGAAGGCCTCCTGCGGCACCTCGACCCGGCCGACCATCTTCATCCGCTTCTTGCCTTCCTTCTGCTTCTCCAGCAGCTTGCGCTTGCGGGTGATGTCACCGCCGTAGCACTTGGCGAGCACGTCCTTGCGGATCGCGCGGATGCTCTCCCGGGCGATCACCCGCGACCCGATGGCGGCCTGGATCGGCACCTCGAACTGCTGGCGCGGGATCAGCTCGCGCAGCTTGGTCGTCATCATCACGCCGTAGGCGTAGGCCTTGTCCTTGTGCACGATCGCCGAGAACGCGTCCACCGCCTCGCCCTGCAGCAGGATGTCGACCTTGACCAGGTCGGCGGCCTGCTCGCCGGCCTCCTCGTAGTCCAGGCTGGCGTAGCCGCGGGTGCGCGACTTCAGGGCGTCGAAGAAGTCGAAGATGATCTCGCCCAGCGGCAGCGTGTAGCGCAGCTCCACCCGGGTCTCGGACAGGTAGTCCATGCCGAGCAGGGTGCCGCGCCGGCTCTGGCACAGCTCCATGATCGCGCCGATGTACTCGCTCGGGGCGATGATCATCGACTTGACGATCGGCTCGAAGACATCGGCGATCTTCTGCCCGGACGGCCAGTCCGAGGGGTTGGTGACCACGTACTCCCGGCCGTCCTCCAGGATCACCCGGTTCACCACGTTCGGCGCGGTCGAGATCAGGTCCAGGCCGAACTCCCGCTCCAGGCGGTCCCGGGTGATCTCCAGGTGCAGAAGGCCCAGGAAACCACAGCGGAAACCGAAACCGAGCGCCCCGGAGGATTCCGGCTCGTAGACCAGCGCGGCGTCGTTGAGCCGCAGCCGGTCCAGCGCGTCGCGCAGCAGCGGGAAGTCCGAGCCGTCGATCGGGAACAGGCCCGAGTACACCATCGGCTTGGGGTCGCGGTAGCCGCCCAGCGGCCGGGACGCGGGCTTGCCGGCATCGGTGACGGTGTCGCCGACCCGGGACTGCCGGACGTCCTTCACCCCGGTGATCAGGTAGCCGACCTCGCCGACGCCCAGGCCCTTGCTGACCACCGGCTCCGGTGAGATGACGCCGACCTCGAGCAGCTCATGGGTGGCGCCGGTGGACATCATCTTGATCCGCTGCCGGGGGCTGATGTGCCCGTCGATCACCCGGACGTAGGTGATCACGCCCCGGTAGATGTCATAGACCGAGTCGAAGATCATCGCCCGGGCCTGGGAGTCGGCCTCGCCCACCGGCGGTGGCACGTCGCGGCAGATCACGTCGAGCAGGTCCTCGACGCCCTGGCCGGTCTTGGCCGAGACCCGCAGTACGTCGTCGGCGTCGCAGCCGATGATGTGGGCGATCTCGGCGGCGTACAGGTCGGGCTGGGCGGCCGGCAGGTCGATCTTGTTCAGCACCGGGATGATCTGCAGGTCGTTCTCCAGCGCCAGGTACAGGTTGGCCAGCGTCTGCGCCTCGATGCCCTGGGCGGCGTCGACCAGCAGCACCGCGCCCTCGCAGGCGGCCAGGCTGCGGCTCACCTCGTAGGTGAAGTCGACGTGGCCGGGGGTGTCGATCATGTGCAGGGTGTAGTCGGTCCCGTCCTGGGTCGAGCGCCAGGGCATCCGAACGTTCTGCGCCTTGATGGTGATGCCGCGCTCGCGCTCGATGTCCATCCGGTCCAGGTACTGGGCCTTGGCCTGGCGGGGATCGAGCACGCCGGTGAGCCGCAGCATCTGATCGGCCAGGGTCGACTTGCCGTGGTCGATGTGGGCGATGATCGAGAAGTTGCGGATGCGCTCGGGCGGGGTGTTGCCGGCTGGGCTGGGGATCGCGGGCACGGGCTGCTTTCTGTGCGGTCGGGGTTCGGCCGCCTCAATTCTCCCACGGCCCGGATGCCGGTCCGCACTTCCGGACGGATGCGAGGATGGGGGCATGAGCCAGCCACCTGTCGACGTCCGTGCCGTCACCGAGTACCGCGTCCCCGCCCCTGCCCTGCTCGCCGGTGACCTGGTGAACACCGCCCCCGGCGGTGAGGACGACTGGCAGCAGGTGCTGTCGGTGCACACCGCCGAGGCGCCCGGTGCCGAGACCGACGCCGACGTGGCCCAGCTGGTCGGCGAGATCGGTGACCGGTACGTGGTGGTCCGGCTGACCGACGTGGCGCCGGTGGACAGCCCGGTGTACTTCGCCGAGGGCACCGCGATGGCCTACGGCATGGACGGCGCCGATGACGGCCCGGTCACCGAGGTGCTGTCCGACCCGGACGCGGTCCGGACCTTCCTCTACACCCGGTTCGAGTTGGTCAACGTCCGGTCCCGCCCGCTGGTCTGAACCCCGACCCAGCTGGTCTGAACCCCGACCCCGCTGGTCTGAACCCCGATCCCGCTGATTTGGGGCGCGACCGAGCCCACTGGTAGCCTGGCGAGGTTGTCTGACGACTCTGTCGGCGACCATCAGCAGACCAACGATCGGCATTCGAGGCTAACTTCGTGGCGAACATCAAGTCCCAGATCAAGCGGATCCGCACCAACGAGGCGGCTCGGCTGCGCAACAAGAGCGTCAAGAGCTCGCTGAAGACCGCCATCCGGTCCTTCCGCACCGCCGCCGACGCCGGCGACAAGGACAAGGCGAGCGCCGCCTTCGGCCACGCCTCCCGGCAGCTGGACAAGGCCGTCAGCAAGGGCGTCATCCACGCCAACCAGGCCGCCAACAAGAAGTCGGCGATGGCGCAGCGCGCCAACTCGCTCTAGTTCGACCAACCTCAGCCCGCGTACCCGGCTCCGGCCAGGACGCGGGCTGTGTGCTGCCCCGGACGCAGCTACGCCTACTTCTTCTCCGCGGTGGTCCGAGAGTCCACCTTGCGTCCGGCGGCAGGTTCGGCGTTAGCGATCTTCCGCACGCTAGGTGAGACATACCGGCCGGTAATCGCACTGCGGTCAACGAGCAGCTTGGCCGCATCTCTCTGGACACGGGTTACGTAGACCTGCTTAGCCACGTTCGCTGCCCTCGTCTCTCACGTCGTCCTCAGATGATACGGCGCCTTCGGCCTCGCCGGTGGGTTCACTTTCGTCTCTGCGTCGAACCGCTCGGGCGTCCTCGCCAGCTTCTTCGAGTTCTTCTTCCGGCTCCCTGACAACCGCCTCCAGAGCCGCATCTATGAACAGCTTCTGGCCGACCTCCAACAAGTCTGACTCGGCAAGTGCCTGGAGTTCAGCGAAGCCGAGCTGCGCCTTGCCTGCGTCCTCCGATACAGCCATCTCTGCCGCCCATCTCAGGGTGCGGAGCACTTCCTCGCGCTTGGAACGCTGCTCGAGTTCCTTGGCTCCCCGACGCGTCAGGAGGTTGCCCACCAGCACCCCGACGAAGGCTGACGCCGGGGTGCCAAGGCTGACCACGTAGACGGCCCAGGTAGGAAGTTGGGTTGCTGATGCCACGAATGGGACGTTACGGAGGGCCTATGACAGAACCCGAACCTCATGTACCGAAGGGACCAGAGCAGTTTCAGCGCTCGGCGCGGGCGGCGGCGATCCGGCGCACCGCCGACTCCAGCGCGTAGGCCGGGTCGGCAGCCGCGCCCTTGACGTCGGCGTTCAGATCCGCCACCACCCCTAAGGCGTGCCGCAGCCCCGGCTCGCTCCAGCCGCCGGCCTGGGACCGGGCCCGCTTGACCTTCCACGGCGGCATGCCCAGCACCGGCGCCAACCGGAACGGGTCCCCCGGCCCGGCGCCCAGCACCCGGGCCACCGTCCGGACCCCGTCGGCCAGCGCGTCGGCGATCACCACCGCCGGTACCCCGACGTGCAGCGCCCAGCGCAGGTTGGTGACCGCCTCGGCGACGTTGCCCACCACCGCCTGGTCGGCCACCGCGAACCCGCTTACCTCGGCCCGGCCCCGGTGGTAGGCGGCCACCGCGTCCACGTCGATCGAGCCGCCGGTGTCGCCGACCAGCTGGGCTACCGTCGCCGAGATCTCGCGCAGGTCGCTGCCGACCGCGTCCATCAGCGCGGCGGCCGCCTCGGGCGTGATCCGGCCCCGGAACCGGCGCACCTCGTTGCGCAGGAAGGTCCGGCGGTCCTCGAACCGGGTGACCCGGGCACAGCTGATCTCGGTGGGCTTGGCCTTGCGGACCGCGTCCAGCACCGCCTTGCCCTTCGCGCCGCCCAGGTGCTGTACCACCACCGTGGTGTCCGGGTCGGTGTCGAGCAGCAGCGGCACCACGCTCGCTACCCGGGCCGCGGGCAGGTCCTGGGCCGAACGCAGCACGACCATCCGGCGTCCGCCGAACAGCGACGGGCTGAGCAGCTGCAGCAGTTCGGCCGGCTCCACCGTGGCGGCCTCGGCCTCGTGCAGCTCGACGTCCGGGTCCTCGCCGACGATCGCGTGCCGCAGGTCCTCCAGCGCCCGGCTGACCAGGAACTCCTCATCCCCCACCACCACGGTCAGCGGGGCTACGGTCTCAGCGGGCGGCACCCGGCCCATACTGCCACCACCGCGCACGACGCCTGACGTGACGCGTTCACCTGGGGAGGTCCACCGTGCAGTTGCTCACCTGCCAGCTCTCGATCTCGCTCGACGGCTACCTCGCCGGGCCCGACCAGAGCCTGGAGCAGCCGCTCGGGGCGGGCGGCATGCAGCTGCACGAGTGGGTCTTCGCCACCGCCAGCTGGCGGGCCCAGCACGGCATGGACGGCGGCGAGCACAACGCCGACTCCCGGATCGTGGAGGCCGACACCCGGGGCATCGGCGCCTACATCATGGGACGCAAGATGTTCGGCGGCGGCGACGGCGCCTGGGACGAGAGCTGGATCGGCTGGTGGGACGACGAGCCGCCCTACCACGTACCGGTCTTCGTGCTCACCCACCATCCCCGCCCGCCGCTGGAACTGCGCGGCGGCACCACCTTCTTTTTCGTGACCGACGGAATCTCCTCGGCGCTGGCGCAGGCCCGGGCGGCGGCCGGCGAGCAGAACGTCGCGATCGCCGGTGGTGCGCAGACCGTGCAGCAGTACCTAGCGGCCGGCCTGCTGGACGAGATGCACCTGCACATCGCCCCGGTGCTGCTCGGCGGTGGCGAGCGGCTGCTGGACGGCGTCGGCACGCCGGCACTGGAGCAGGTCGAGGTGACCGGATCGCCGACCGTCACGCACGTGCGCTACCGCGTACGGCATTGACCCACCCCAGCCGCCGGGCGGTGCTGCTCGGCGGCGCCGGTGCGCTCGCCGCGGCGGCCGGGCTGACCGCGGTCGAGGCCGGCTGGCTTCCCGGCGGATTCGCCGGCCGCGAGCGGCTACCAGCCGGCGTTCCGGCAACGGCTCCCGGCCGGCTGGCCAGCGGCAGCTTCGTCTCGGCCGCCCGGCACGGCGCCCGGACGTCCTGGACGGTGGCCTACCCGCCCGGCCCGGATCGCGACGGCCTGCCGGTGCTGATCTCGCTGCACGGCCGCGGCGGCAGCCATCGGGACTCGTTCGCCGGCAGCCTGCAACTGCATCGGTACCTGGCCGACGCGGTGCACCGCGGCAGCGCGCCGTTCGCGATCGCCGCGGTGGACGGCGGCGACCACGAGTACTGGCACCCGCGCCGCGACACCGACCCCGCGGCCATGGTCCTGTCCGAATTCCTGCCGTTGCTGCGCGGGCGCGGGCTCGACACCTCCCGAGTCGGGCTGTTCGGCTGGTCGATGGGTGGCTACGGTGCCCTGTACCTGGCCGGGCGGTTGGGTCCGGCGAGGACAGCGGTGGCCCTCGCGGAGAGCCCCGCGATCTGGCACCAGGCCGGCCAGAGCGCCGACGGCGCGTTCGACGACGCCGACGACTTCGACAAGCACGCCGTCTTCGGACGGTTGGGCCTGCTGGACGGCATCCCGCTCCGGCTGGACTGCGGTTCCTCGGACGGGTTCGCCGTCGTCACCCGAGACCTGCGCTCTGCCCTGTCGCCGACCCCGGCGGGCGGCATCTCACCGGGCGGCCACGACGCCGGCTACTGGCGCAGCCAGGCGGCGGCCCAGCTGCGGTTCGCCGCCGAGCACCTCGCCGGCCGCTGAACCGGCCTCGCGTCTGGCACCCTGGCCGGCGTGCCTGCCGATCCGGAGTTCGAACGGTTGCTGGCCGAGGGGCAGGCGGTTCCGGTCGCCGGCTGGGACTTCTCCTGGTTCGACGGGCGAGCCAGCGAAGAGCGGCCCTCCTGGCGCTACGCCGAGCGGATGAGCCGGCGGATGGCTGAGGCGACGGCAGCCGTCGACCTGCAGACCGGCGGCGGTGAGGTGCTGGCGGGCGTTGCCAGCGCGCCGCCGATGCTGTGCGCCACCGAGTCCTGGCCGCCGAACCTGGCCATCGCCCGGCGCAACCTGGCGCCGCTGGGTGGACGGGTGGTGCAGGCCGCGGACGACCAGCCGCTGCCGTTCCGAGCGGCGAGTTTCGACCTGGTGGTCAGCCGGCATCCGACCGTGGTGCTGTGGGACGAGCTCGCCCGGGTGCTGCGTCCGGGGGGCCGCTACCTGTCCCAGCAGATCGGCATCGGCTCCAACCGGGAGCTGTACGAGTTCTTCCTGGGACCGCAACCGCATCCCGACGGCGACGGCACCGAACGGGCGGTGCGACGGCTGACGGCGGCCGGCCTGGTCGCACTCGACGTCCGGCACGAGTCGCTGGAGGTGCGCTTCGAGGACATCGCCGCCGTGATCGTGTTCCTGCGCAAGGTGATCTGGACGGTCCCGGACTTCTCGGTGCGGCGGTACCGGGCCCGGCTTGCCGACCTGCACTCCCAGATCCGGCGGGCCGGGCCGTTCGTCTCGCATTCCCAGCGGGTGCTGGTCGAGGCGTCCAAGCCCGGCTAGGGCGGCACCGGCATCTTTCTGAGCCAGCCCGGGCCTGGGGTCGGGAGTTCAGCAGGGTGAGGGGCGGAAGGTGAAGTCCGCGCTCAATCGGTACACCGGGACGCCCGCACTCATCCGTCCCCCGACGAACGCCGCACCGCTCGCCCACTGCCCGTCAGGCGCATCGGCCCGCGCGGTGACGCTGTCGCTCGTCCATCCGTAGCGCACGATCGCAACGGTGCCGGTGGTGGTCGTCCGGCGTTCGGCGGCAGGCAGCACGCTCAGGCAGAACGGCGCAGGTGCCGGTGTGATAGCCGATGGCTCCGGGACGGGGGCATAGACCGGGCGGTAGTTGCCGATCTGCCAGTCATGGAACCCCCGGAATCCGAGCACGGTGCCCGCGATCGCGACGATCGCTACCGCCGCTGCCACCAGCAGGGTGGGCGTGGCGCGCAGGGACGTGGTCGGCCGGGCAATGCGGACACGATCCTCTGGTTCGGAGACGAAGCCCAGCGACGGTGCTCGCGTGACGGTCGCTGCCCGCTGGCCGAACAGCTCGGTCAGCTGGCGTTCGAGGTCGTCGGAGTTTGGAGTGTTCATCGGTTGATCCCGTTGTCGCAGGACTGCAGCAGGGCGATGCCGGCCGCGCCGCGCAGGTCGGCCAGTGCGCGGGAGGCCAGGCTGCGGACCGTCCCGCGCCGGCAGCCCAGGATCTCGGCGATCTCGGCGTCGCCGTAGCCGAGGTAGTAGCGCATCACCAGCACCGCGCGCTGCCGGTGCGGCAACCCGGCCAGCAGCTTCCACAACTCCTGGCCCGGGCTCGGATCGGGGTCGTAGGCCGGCTGGTCCACGCGGGTGGCGGTCACCAGCTCGGCACTGGATCGCCGGCGGCTCCAGCTGGTGTTGGCGTTGACGATCGCGCGGCGGGCGTAGGCCAGCGGCTGCTCGATCTCCAGCCGGGCGCCGAAGCGGCGGTGCATGGCCAGCAGGACGTCCTGCACCAGGTCCTCGGCGCGACCGCGGTCCCCACTGACCAGGTAGGCGAACCGGGTCAGCCCCAACCCGTGCTGGCGGGCGAAGTCGCCGAGACTCTGGCCGCTGCAGGCCTGGACGCCGATGTCGGGCACCGCCACCTCCAGGTCAGATCCCGGCCGGGCGGTTCCAGGCCGGCCGTGCCGCACCCCCGGCGGCGCGGGGATCTGTGTCGTCATACCTCTCAAACGGGTCAGGAAGAAAAACTGTTGCACGTCGTTGCAGGACGGACGGCGCCGGACAACATTTCGGCCTGATCTTTATGCGTTATCCGTGCGTATCCTCCCCCGGCGGTCACAATGACCGGGTGAGTAACCAGCACCCCGGACCGGGCGATGTCGACTGGCTCGACCTCGGGCCGGATCCCGACGAGGGCAAGCCGCCGGCGGACCCCCGGCGGCGCTACCTGTGGTACGGCGGTGCGGCGGCGCTGGTGGTGGCCCTGCTGGTTGCCCGTGCCCAGAACGGCACCAATCAGGCCGCCGCGCCGGCCGCGGCAGCCGCCACGTCCCACAGTTCGGCGTCGGTCTCGGCATCGACGGCGGTGCCGGCCTCGTCCTCCCCGGGGGCGTTCGCCAATCCCACGCCTGCGGTCACGAACCTGCCGAGCGGTGTTCCGATGCGGGTGAGCAGCGCCGGACACCGACTGCTCGACGTGCCCGCCGACTGGGAACTGTTCGCCCGGGGCGAGGACAGCGTCATCCGGGTCCAGCTGGCGCTCGGACGGGTCACCGTCACCGCCGTGCCCAAGTCGAGCTCGGACATTCCGGTGACCTTCTTCGTCGGCGCCGACCGGGCAATCGTCCGCCCCGCCGACGCCACCCCGCCGTCCGTGGTGCGCGACGGCAAGCCGGCGGCCGAGATGCCGGCCTTGCGGGACAGCTTCACGTTGTTGCCCGCTCCGGACTCGCGACACATGTGGGTGCAGCACGACAACGGGCTGGCGCTGGCCACCCTGGACGGCAAGCCCACCGGCACCACGATCGACGTTCCGACGACGGGTTCGGTGGTCGGCTCCGATGGGGCCGGCTACGCGCTGGTGTCCGGCATGGCCGGTGGCGTCTACTACGCAAAACCCGGCTCCCTGCACCGGATCTCCACGGGAACGCTGGTGGCCAGTGGGCCCACCCGCTGGCTCACCACCGAGTGCGACGACAGCCTCAACTGCGCCCTGGTCGCCACCGACCGGGCCAGCGGCGCACACCACCGGGTGGATGCGGAGGTCGAACCGTACCTGCAGAACCTGACCCTCTCGCCGGACGGCAGGACGCTGGCCATTCCCCGATCGGGCGGCGGGGTCGGCACCGACACGATGGAGCTGGTCGATCTCGATTCGGGACTGCACCGCCAGCTGGACGTGATCCCGAACGGCGTCGACCAGCCCAATGGCGCCTCCTACGTCTGGTCACCGGACAGCCGATGGCTCTTCCTCGTCAGCTCCGAACGGCAGGTGGTGATCGTCAACAGGGCCACCGGCAAGGCAGCTCCGCTGGGCGTGCGGCTCCCTCCGGTGCTCCAGCTGGCCCTGCGCCACCGCACCGGCTGAGGCGGTCGCGCCGGGCCGGTCCTCGCGGTGCCATACCCCGGCAGGGCAGGATGGGACGGTGGGCGATCGCGAGCCGGACCTGGACTCGGTGCACTGGCTCGGGCCGGACCCGGACCTGGCGGCCGGTCCGACCCCGCCACGGCGCTGGCGGTGGTGGTACGCGCTGGTCGCCGCGGTGGTGCTGGCGGCGCTGCTGCTGACCCGCACCCAGCGCGGCACCGATCCGCCGCGCCCCGCCTCGGCGGGCGGCGCCGGCTCGGTGACGCCATCTTCGTCAGCGGCCGGGCTCGCGTCCGGAATCCATCCACCGCCGCCCGGCCTGGGGACCGCGAATTCGGTGTCGGTGACCGACTCCGGACATCCGCTGCTGGACGTGCCGGCCGACTGGGAACTGTTCGGGCAGGGGCCGGGCGTGCTGGTCCGGGTCGAACTCCGGCAGGGCCGGGTGACCCGCACCGGGGTGCCGGACGTGAGCGACAGCACCCGGATCTACTTCGCGGTGGGTCCGGACCGGGCGATCGTGCACCCGGTCGGCCTGCTGCCCGGATATGTCGTGCGCGATGGAAAGCCGGCCGCCCCGCTGCCACCCGCGCTGGACCAGGCCTTCGCGGTGCTGCCCGGACCGGACCCAGGACACCTGTGGGCAGAAACCCGGGCGGGCACCGGGTCGGCGCTCTCGCTGCTCACCCTGGACGGCCGGCCTGCCGGCATCCAGCTGCCCATCCCGAAGGACGCCGCGGTGCGGGCCTCCGACCGGGCCGGCAACGTGCTGATGGCCGGCACCGGTGGCGTGTACGACGCCCGGCCGGACGGCCTGCACCGGATCACCAGCGGATCGCTGTTGGCGGTCGGCCCCACCCGCTGGGTCACGCAGGAGTGCGACGAGAGCTACCGGTGCACCAGCGTGGTCACCGACCGCGGCACCGGCCGGCAGCGGACGTTGGGCACGTCGCTGGACGCGTACGCCCAGAATGCTGGCGTGGTCTCTCCGGACGGCCGGACGGCGGCGTTGCTGCAGCCCAACGGGCAGGGCAGCCTCAACCTGCACCTGCTCGACCTGACCACCGGCGCGGTCCGGGTCACCGGCGTGACCACCCTGCCGGACCGGACCGGTGGCAGCCGGAGCCTGGCCTGGTCGCCGGACAGCCGCTGGTTGTTCGCGACCGACGGCACCGGCCGGCTGCTGGCCGTCAGCCGGACCGGCCAGGAGGTCAGCCTCGACGTACCGGCCGGCGCGATCGACCAGATCGCCCTGCGCACCGGCTCCCCCGGCCGCTGACGAGATTTGCCCTGCCAGGCCGGGCGATCCGAGAGACGTCACGGCTGGTCTGACGGCTAGTCTGACGGGCGACTGAGCACGGCAGTGGCGTAGTGGGCCATCGCGTCGCGATAGAACTCGGCCAGTCCCTCGGCGATCCGGTCGTAGTTGGCCCTGAAACGCCCGTCCTCGACATACATCCGGCCCAGGTTGGTGAAGGCGGCGGCGTCCGGGGTCCAGAACCGGCTCACGAACCGGTACGTGGCGTCGATCTCGGCCTGCACGGGCGGGCTGTCCACCGCGGCGCGGGCCACCATCAGCTCCGCCATCCGGACCATGGCCGCGGTCAGTTCCCGCTGCAGCCGCTCGGTATCCGCTTCGGTCATCGTGGCGGTGACGGCCTGCGACTGCTCCCATTCCTCCGGCCAACGCTCGCGGGCCTCGTCGTCGAATGCCGACGGGTCGAAACCCTCGAACAGGTTCTCCGGGCGGTTGATGCGGTTCACGGTCGTGCCTTTCTGCGAGCGTGGCTCGGCTGAGTGCGGTTCGTCGATGCTGAGTTCGTCGATGGTGCGGGCGACGGTGCGCGCGAGGACCGTGAGCCGGTCCCGTTCGGCCAGCAGCCGCCGGTGATGCACCCGAAGCGCCTGCACGGCGTCGAGTTGGCTGTCCAGGATGCTCGCGATGTCGGCCAGGCCCAGGCCGAGCTCGCGCAGCAACAGGATCTGCTGCAGCCGCAGCAACTCGGCCTGCGCGTAGTAGCGGTAGCCGTTGTCGGCGACCCGGGCCGGCGGCAGCAGGCCGATCTCGTCGTAGTGCCGCAGCGTCCGGGAACTCACCCCGGACATCCGGGCCACCTCGGTGATCGACCAGGACACGCCGTTCCTCCCCGACATCTTCAGACCTTCACCACCCGCACCGGCGGTGCTCGCGCCGACGCTAGGGGTTGACGCTGCGGCAAGGTCAAGCGGAATCCACCGGTTGCCGTGCCGGGCGAGCGCACCACCGGCACCAGCCGGCCGGCCCGGTTCACCACCGCGATGTCGCCCTGCTGGTCGGTACGGGCGAACGGCATGCCCAGCCGGCCCAGTTCGGCCAGCGTCGTCGGCGCCGGGTGGCCGTAGTCGTTGCCGGCCCCCACCGAGATCAACGCCAGCCGGGCATGGCTGGCGGCCAGGAACGCCGGGTCGGAGTACGCGCTGCCGTGGTGCGGCACCTTGAGGATGTCGGCGCGCAGGTCGGTGCCGCTGGCGAGCAGGTCGTCCTCGGCCTCGACCTCGGCGTCGCCCGGCAGCAGGATCCGCACTCCGGCCACGGTCGCGCGCAGCACCACCGAGGAGTTGTTCGGGTCCGACCGGGAGCCGGCGAAGACATGGCTGGGACCCAGCACGTCGAGCTGGCTGTTCCCGGCGTCGATGTGCTGGCCGGTCCGGGCCGGCTCCAGTTGCAGGTGACGCTCGGCCAGCGCGGCGAGCACCAACCTGACACCAGAGGCGGGCTCGGACAGCGGCGAGCCGAGCACCCGGTCGACCTGGCGCTCGTGCAGCACCCCGGCCAGGCCGCCGACGTGATCGAGGTGGTCGTGGCTCAACACCAGCACCGGGACCCGGGTGATGCCCAGCTCGTGCAGGCAGCGGTCCACCGGCACCGGGTCCGGTCCCGCGTCTATCACCACGGCGCTGCCCCGGCCGGCGTTGAGCGCCAGCGCGTCCCCCTGGCCCACGTCGCAGGCGACGACGAGCCAGCCGGGCGGTGGCCACCCGCCCAGCACCGCCCGTCCCGGTATCTGGATCAGCACGCCGAGCACCACGGCCACCCCGAGCAGCGACCGGGCCGCCGGGCGCCGGCACACCAGCACCAGACCGGTGCTGGCCCCCGCCAGCAGCAGGCCGCCGCAGACCCCGGCCGGCCAGGGCAGCGAGGCACCTGGCAACGACCCGAAGTACTCGGCCACCCAGACCAGCCACCGGCACGGCCAGCCGGCCAGCTGGGCGAGTAGCACCGCCAGCGGCAGCCACAGCACCGACGCGAGTGCGGCCAGCAGGCCGAGGATGGTCACCGTCGCCACCACCGGCTCGGCCAGCACGTTGGCCGGGATGGCGACCAGGCTGATCTGCCCGCCCAGGCCGGCAATGATCGGCGCGGTGGCCAGGTGCGCCGCGGCGGCAACCGCCAGCGCCTCGGCGAGGCCGGGTGGCACCCGCCGACGGCGCAGCGCCTGGACCCACCCCGGTGCGAGGAGCAGCAACGCCGCGGTCGCCGCCACCGACAGTGCGAAGCCCGCGCTGACCGCCAGGCCCGGCTGCCACAGCAGCAGGCCGAAGCCGGCCGCGGCCAGCACCGGCAGCGCCGCACGTTGCCGTCCGGTGGCCAGCGCCGCCAACGCGAGGCCGGCCATCGCCGCCGCCCGCAGCACGCTGGGCGACGGCCGGGCCAGCACCACGAAGCCGACCAGCACCACCGCGCTGACCAGCGCGATCGTCACCGGCGAGGCCCGGACCCGCCTGAGCAGCAACGCCACCGTGCCGATCGTGAGAGACAAATTCGTACCGCTGACAGCGACGAGGTGGCTGAGGCCGGCGACCCGGAACCGTTCGGTCAGTACCGGGTCCAGCTCGCTGGTGTCGCCGTCCACCAAGCCGGGAAGCAGCCCCCGGGGCAGCGCCGGCAGGTCGGCCGACGCCTGCCGCAGGCCTGAGCGCAGCCGGCCGGCACCGCGTTGCCACCACGGCGGCCGGCCGACCAGCTCCGGTGCCGAGCGCGCCAGGACGGTGGCGGCCAGCAGGTTGCCCGGCAGCGGCGGGCGCAACCTGCCGTCCAACCGGACCCGCTGGCCGGGCAGCACCCCGTGCCAGGCAGCGGCCGGTCCGAGCACCAGCACCGCGCCGGACACCCGGACCCACTGGCCGCCGCGCAGCACCGCGCGCAGTTGGGCGTCCACCGCCACGGTGGGTGCCGCGCCGGAGCTGCCGCCGATCGGGCGCGGATCGCCACCCACCCGCAACTCGGCGCTGACCTCGACGCCGGCCCGGGCCAGCCCGGCCAGCTCGCCGTCGTGGGCGGCGTGCAACCGGACCGCCAGCGGGGCGAGCAACACCGCCACGCAGCAGGCCGCGAACGCGCCGGCGAACAGCAGCGGCCACCAGCGGGCCGCGATGGCGAGCAGCACCGCCGCCACGACCGCGCCGAGGACCGCCAGGGCGACCGCCGCGGCGCCGCGTTGCAGCCCCCACAGCACCGCCGCCCAGCCGGCCAGCACACCCGCGGCCAGCCGCAGGTCGAGCGGCTCGCTCATCCCACGCTCACCAGGGCCTTGAGATCGGCGAACTTGCTGTCGCCGATGCCCGACACCGAGTTCAGCTGGTCGACCGAGTCGAAGCGACCGTGCCCGGTACGCCAGTCCAGGATGTGCTGGGCGAGCACCGGCCCGACGCCGGGCAACGCGTCCAGCTGGGCCAGGGTGGCCGAGTTCAGATCGAGCGGTCCGGTACCAGCCGGTGACGTTGCGGGATCAGCCGACGACGATGCACCGGCAGCGGCCGGTGCGGCCAGCCCGATCACCACCTGCTCGCCGTCGACCAGCTTGCGGGCCAGGTTCACCGACACCGGATCAACCCCGGCCAGCAGGCCACCGGCCGCCCGCACCGCATCGTCCACCCGGGCGCCGGGCGGCAGCCGGTAGATCCCGGTCCGGCGCACCCTGCCCACCACGTCGACGACCAGCGCCGGACCAGCTGGCGCGTTCGATCCCGACCGGCCGGCCGGCAGAGAGGTCGACATGGCGGCCGACCCGCTCGGCGCCGCACTGACCGCCGGGGTCGGCGCAGACTCGGCGGCCAGCATCGGATGGGGTCGCGACGCCAGCACCCAGCCACCGGCCACCAGCACCGTCAGCACGGTCACCATCGCCATCGCGAGCACCCCGCGCCGGCCCGGGTTGAGCCGGGCGCCGGGCGGCCGAGCCGGCTCGCCGGCCTGCAGCGCGTCGAGTTGTGCCGACGCGGAGCCACCCAGCAGCCGGCCGACCAGGTTGCCGAGAACCGCCAACCTGGCTGCCCACCCACGCTCGTGACCTCGTTCCACCCGCACGACGCTAGGCAGCCGGGAGTGCGCCGGACCGGCCGTCGGGACGGCTGTGGGTAAAGCGGCTGGCTGTGGATGGGACACTTCGAAGGTGCCCGTGACGTCCGTGCCCGCCGCGTCCCCCGACGCACCGCCGGCCGGGCCGCGGAGTCCGGCGGCCTTCGCCAGGCGCCTCTGGCGATCCGGATACCGGCCCACCCTGATCGCGACCGGGTTCGCCGTGCTGCTGGCATGGGGTTTCCTGCTGCTGCCGCCGATGAACTCAGACCTCGCCGCCCAGCTGGCGCGGGCTGACTTCGCCAGCCGGTACCCGGTCTCGATCATCGACTTCCGGTGGTTCGGCGGCACCGTCGAGTACGGCTACACCCTGTGGGCCTCGGCGCTGATGGCCCACCTCGGCACCAAGGTCACCGGCGCGCTGGCCGCGGTGATCGGCACCTGGTACACCACCCGGTTGCTGCACCGCCTGAGGCCCGCGCGGCCCATCCTGGGCGGGATGGCTGCCGCCGTCACCCAGGTCGCCAACGTGGTGGAGGGCCGGATCACCTTCGCCTGCGGGCTGGCCTGCGGGCTGGTCGCGATCACCCTGTTCACCACCACCCGGGTGCCGCGCTGGCTGGCGGTGTCACTGGCGGTGCTGTTCAGCCTGCTCTGCGGCGGCGCCAGCCCGGTGGCCGCGCTGCTGCTCTGGGTGGCCGGCGGAGCGGCCCTGCTGATGCGGCGCCCGCTCGCCGCCGCGGTGCTGATCCTGCCGTCGGGCCTGGCGACCGCGGTCATCACGATGGTCTTCGGCGACGGCGGGCACCAGCCGTTCACCTTCGTCGACTGCCTGAAGTCGTTGACGGCGCTGGCGATCGTGCTGGCCACCGTGCCGCGCCGCTGCCACTCGATCCGGCTCGGCGCGGGGATCGGGATCGTGCTGCTGGTCGCCGCCTTCGTCCTGCCCACCCCGGTCGGGTCGAACGCGACCCGGCTCGGCGTGCTGTTCGCGCTGCCGATCGCCGCCTCGTTCATCCACTGGCGCACCCGGCTGCTCACGGCGCTGGCGCTGGTCGGCATCCTCGCGCTGCAGCTGCCGGTCAACCCGGCCACCATAGCCAGCACCGGCCGGGTCTCGGGCTACAGCGCGTATTACACCGCCCTGTCGGAGGAGATCCGGGCCCGCGGGCCGCTCACCGGACGGGTCGAGGTGCCCGAGATGGCCGGCCACTGGGATTCGGTGTACCTGGCCCGCGGGGTTCCGCTGGCCCGGGGCTGGCTGCGCCAGACCGACGTCCGGCTCAACGACGCGGTGTTCTACAAGCGCAAGCCGACGCCGGTGTCCTACCAGCAGTTCCTTGTCGACAACGCGGTGCAGTACGTCGCGGTGCCCGACGCCGAGCTGACCGCGTTCGGCCGGGACGAGCTGGCGCTGATCTCGACCGGCCTGCCCTACCTCACCCCGGCCTGGCGCAACGCGCACTGGACGCTGTACGAGGTCGCCGACTTCGCCTCGCTGGTGGACTCACCGGCCCAGGTTCTCAGCCAGCAACCGGACGCCATCGTGGTCTCGGTGCCGCCGAACAGCTCGATCTGGGTGCGGCTGCGCTGGTACCGCTGGCTGGGCATGGAGAGCCAGGACAAGCAGGCCTGCATCGCGCAGGACGGCTTGTACGTCCGCCTGAACACCGGACCCAGCGGCGGCAACTACACCTTCAACTCCCGGTTCCCGATCGGCACCGGACACTGCCCGAAAGGCTGAGATGCCCGTAGTGGATGTGCAGGAGCTGCAACGGCACGCAGCCGCGCTGCCGCCGGTGAGTCGGTCACCATCGCAGTGGACGGCCGGGAGATCGCCGAACTGACCGCCCCACGTCGTAAGAGCTGGCGAACCGGAGCCGAGATCGCTGCCATCTTCGACGGGCCCGCCGACCCGGACTGGGCCGAGGACCGCGACCTGCTCGACGGCTCGGAACGCGATCTGTTCAGCGCTTGGTGACGCACACCCCGAGCAGCCCGGGCCCGACGTGCGCGCCCACCACCGCACCCACCTCGGACTCGTACAGCTGACCCAGCTGCGGCAGCGCCTCCTTGAGCTGGCCGGCCACCTCGGCGGCCCGCTCCGGGGCGGCCAGGTGCTGCACCGCGACGTCCACCGGGTCGGTGCCGGCCGCCCGCACCGTCAGCTGCACCAGCCGGGCGATCGCCTTGGACGCGGTGCGCACCTTCTCCAGCGGCATGATCCGGCCGTCGGACAGGTGCAGCAGCGGCTTGACCGCGAGCGCGGTGCCGAACCGGGCGGCGGCCGTGCCGATCCGGCCACCGCGGTGCAGCCATTCCAGCGAGTCGACGTAGAACAGCGCCGAGGTGCGCTCCAGCGACCAGCGGGCCGCCTGCTCGACCAGTCTGCGGGGCCGCACCGGTGGCCGCGGACCGGGCGGCGGCCAGCACCGCGAAGCCGAGCGCCATCGCCGCCGACCGGGAGTCGATCACCCGCACCGCGTCCGGTTCGAACTCCGCCGCCGCCAGCCGCGCCGAGTCGCAGGTGCCCGACAGCTCCGCCGACAGGTGCAGCGACACCACGGTGCTCGCCCCGCCGTCCAACGCCGCCCGGTACACCTCGACGAACTCGGCCGGGGTGGGCCGCGAGGTGGTCACCGTGGTGCGGACCCGCAGCGCGGCACAGACGTCGGCCGGCGTGACGTCCAGGCCCTCCAGGCCGGTCCGGCCACCGAGCTGCACCCGCAGCGGCACCACCTGCACGCCGAGCTCCTCGGCCAGCCCGCCGGGCAGGTAGGAGGTCGAGTCGGTGACCACCGTGACCTGCTGCTGCACTGCCATCTGCCGAACGTTAGACGACGAAGTTGATCAGCCGACCGGGGACCGTGACGACGCGCCTGCTGGGCCGGCCGGCCAGCGCCGCCACCACCTTCTCGTCGGCCCGGGCGGCAGCCTCCAGGGCGGCCGGGTCGGCGTCGGCCGGCACCGAGATGACCGAGCGCACCTTGCCGTTGACCTGCACCGGAATCTCGACCTGGTCCTCGGTCAGCAGCGCGGGGTCCGGCTGCGGGAACTGCTGCCAGGCCAGCGACTGCTCGTGTCCCAGCCGGGCCCACAGCTCCTCGGCGACGTGCGGGGCCAGCGGTGCCAGCATCAACGCCATCGCCTCGGCCACCGCCCGCGGGGTGCCACCGTCCGGGTAGGCCTGGGTGACGGCGTTGTTCAGCTCGGTGATCCGGGCGATCGAGGTGTTGAACCGCAGCGACTGGTAGCCCTCCCGCACCGCGGCGATGGTCCGGTGCAGCAACCGGTTCAGCTCCGCCGGCACCTCGACGTCGGCCACGTGCGGCTGGCCGGTGCGCTCGTCCAGCACCACCCGCCAGATCCGCTGCAGCAGCCGGTACGGCCCGACGATCGCCTTGGCGTCCCACGGCCGGGACTGATCCAGCGGGCCGGAGAACATCTCGAACAGCCGGAACGTGTCGGTGCCGTAGCCGGCCACGAACTCGTCCGGGGTCACCACGTTCTTCAGGCTCTTGCCGATCTTGCCGAACTCCCGGTTGACCGGTTCGCCCTGGTGGCTGAACCGGCCGCCGGCCTCGACGACCTCGGCCGCCTCGACGTAGAAGCCGTCGGCGTTGGTGTAGGCCGGCAGCTGCAGCATGCCCTGGTTGACCAGCCGGTGGAACGGCTCGGAGCTGGAGATGTAACCCAGGTCGTGCAGCACCTTGTGCCAGAACCGCGCGTACAGCAGGTGCAGCACGGCATGCTCGACACCGCCGACGTACAGGTCCACCCCGCCCAACGGCCGATCCGCGGACGGCCCCATCCAGTACCGCTCCACCTCCGGGTCCACCGGCAGGTCGTCGTTGGTCGGGTCCAGGTAGCGCAGCTCGTACCAGCAGGAGCCCGCCCAGTTGGGCATCGTGTTGGTCTCGCGGCGGTAGCGCTTCGGCCCGTCACCCAGGTCCAGCTCGACGTGCACCCAGTCGGTCAGCCGGCCCAGCGGCGGCTCCGGTTCGGAGTCGACGTCGTCGGGCGGGTAGGACGTCGGGGTGAAGTCGTGGGTTTCGGGCAGCAGCAGCGGCAGCATGTCCGCGCCCAGCCCGATCGGCTGGTCGTTGTCGTCGAACACGATCGGGAACGGCTCACCCCAGTACCGCTGCCGGCTGAACAGCCAGTCCCGCAGCCGGTAGGTGGTGGCGCCGCGTCCGGTGCCGGTGCGCTCCAGGTGCTCGATCATGGCGGCCTTGGCCTCGGCCACGCCCATCCCGTTCAGATCCAGCTCGTCGTTGGCGGAGTTGATCGCCGGGCCGTCGCCGGTGAAGGCCCCTCCTTCGAAGCCTGCACTCGGCTGAACGGTGCGCACGATCGGCAGCCCGAAGCTGTCGGCGAAGTCCCAGTCACGCTCGTCCTGGCCGGGCACCGCCATGATCGCGCCGGTGCCGTAGCCCATCAGCACGTAGTCGGCGATGAAGATCGGCAGTTGCGGCACCGGTCACCGGGTTGGTCGAGAATGCCCCGGTGAACACGCCTGATTTGGCCTTGGCGTCGGCACCCTGGCGGTCCAGCTCGGACTTGCCGGCGGCCTCGGTCCGGTAGGCGGCGACCGCCTCGGCCGGGTTGGCGAAGCCGCCGGTCCACGCCGCGGAGGTGCCGTCCGGCCACACCGAACCGGCCAGCTCGCCGGCCAGCGGATGCTCCGGCGCCAGCACCAGGTAGGTGGCCCCGAACAGCGTGTCCGGACGGGTGGTGAACACCGTCAGCTCACCGGCCGGGGTGCCGAACTGCACGTGCGCACCGACCGAGCGCCCGATCCAGTTCTTCTGCATGGTGCGGACCTTCTCGGGCCAGTCGATGGCGTCCAGGTCGCTCAGCAGCCGGTCGGCGTAGGCGGTGATCCGCAGCATCCACTGCCGCAGCGGCTTGCGGAACACCGGGAAGTTGCCGCGCTCGGACCGGCCGTCGGCGGTGACCTCCTCGTTGGCCAGCACGGTGCCCAGGCCCGGACACCAGTTGACCGGCAGGTCGGCGACGTAGGCCAGCCGGTGCCGGTCGACCACGGTGCGGCGCTGCACCTCGTCCAGCTGCGCCCAGGGCAGGCCGAAGCCGTTGGTGCCGGCATCCGGCTCGCGCTTGCCGGCGTCCAGCTCGGCGATCAGCTCGGCGATCGGGCGCGCCCGCCCGATGCCGCCGTCGGCCTGGTGGTCGTAGAAGGAGTTGAAGATCTGCAGGAAGATCCACTGCGTCCAGCGGTAGAACTGCGGGTCGGTGGTGGACACCCCGCGGCGCCGGTCGTGGCCCAGCCCCAGCCCGCGCAGCTGCCGGCGGAACGTCTCGATGTTCTGGTCGGTGGTGGTCGCCGGGTGCTGGCCGGTCTGCAGCGCGTACTGCTCGGCGGGCAGGCCGAAGGCGTCGAAGCCCATCGTGTGCAGCACGTTCTCGCCGCACATCCGCCGGTACCGGGCGTAGACGTCGGTGCCGATGTAGCCCAGCGGGTGCCCGACGTGCAGGCCGGAACCGGACGGGTAGGGGAACATGTCCATCACGAAGGTGTGCGGCTTGCCCGCCACCCGGTCGAACCCGTCGCTCAGCGGGCCCGTCGGGTTGGGGGCGTCGAAGGTGCCGCGCTCGGCCCACTCGGCCTGCCAGCGCGCCTCGATCTCGTTCGCCAGCGCGGCGGTGTAGCGGAACGGCGGCGACTCCTCGCCCGGCTGCGCCGCGTTACCGGGCTGCGCTGGGTTGCCGGGCTGCGCTTCGTTGCCGGGCTGGGTGCTGCCGCTCGACTGCGCGGTTCTCGCGGTCATGCTGGGTCTCCTGGTCGGAAAGCGTCAGAGGTGGGCTGGGCCGATGCTGGGATGTTCAAGCAGGCCCCGGACAGACGAAGAGCCCCTGCGTGGCATGCAGAGGCTCGAGCCGCACTGGGTCCGGGAAGCAGACTCAGCGCGGCTCGGTAAGGAGCAGGCAGGTACCCATGGCCCCGATAGTACCCGCGACCGTCCGGATGACGCGCGGGTAGTCCGGTCTCTGGGGTGTCGCCGAGACAGGAACGGACGGCGGGTCAGGCCTCGGCGTCGGAGTGCTCGCCGTCCGGGGCCAGCAGCGGGATGACCGGCCCGGGCGGGCCGGCGTTGTGCGCGCGCAGCGTCCAGCCGTCCCCGCCGTCGCGCAGTTCGGTCCAGTGGCAGTTGGCCAGCGGGCCGAGGATGGACGGGGTCTGCGGCAGTCCGAGCAGCGCCGCGGACAGGCACATCGAGGTGGCGCCGTGGCTGACCAGCACCGTCAGGCCGACCTCGGGCAGGTCGCCGAGCGCCTTGACCGCCCGGGTGGCGACGTCCTGCCGGCTCTCGCCGCCCCGGCGCACCACGTCGCGGCCGGCCAGCCAGTCGGCGAACTCCTGCGGGTAGCGGGCCTGCACCTCGTCGCGGGTCAGGCCCTGCCAGTGGCCCAGGTGCCGCTCGCGCAGCCGCCGGTCGAAGACCAGCTGCTGGCCGGTCAGGGCGACCACCTTGCGCGCGGTCTGCTCGGCCCGGCGCAGGTCGGAGGAGGCCACCACGTCCGGGCGCATGGCCGCGATCAGGGCAGCGGCCTCCAGCGCCTGAGCCTGGCCGACCTCGTCCAGCGGCGGGTCTTCCTGGCCCTGGTAGCGGCGCTCGGCGTTCCAGGCGGTCCGGCCGTGCCGCAGGATGACCAGCCGGCGCTCCACTAGGCCTCGTCCGTCGGCCCGACTCCGCTACCGGACGCGGTGGACGTTCCGGCACCGGTCGCCGCCGCCGGCCGGCCGTCGTCGAACGCGATCACCGGGCAGTCCTTCCACAGCCGTTCGAGGGAGTAGAAGACCCGCTCCTCGGCGTGCTGGACGTGCACCACGATGTCGGCGTAGTCCAGCAGCACCCAGCGGCCGTCCCGCCGGCCCTCGCGGCGCAGCGGCTTGGTGCCGGTCGCCCGCAGCTTCTCCTCGACCTCGTCGACGATCGCCTCGACCTGCCGCTCGTTGCTGCCGGTGACGATCACGAAGACGTCGGTGATGGCCAGCCGGTCGCTGACGTCGATCAGCACGATGTCGGAGGCCAGCTTGTCCGAGGCGGCCTGGGCGGCGACCCGGGCGAGCTGGACGGCGTTGTCGGTGGCGGTCATATCCGGCCACGATACCGGCAGCTGACGCCCCGCTTCGCCCGCTGACCGGCCACCGGCGGCGTCGGAGTCACTCGACGAGCCGGATCACCCCGTAGTCGTAACCCTTTCGCCGGTACACCACGCTCGGGTGCCCGCCGTCGGCGTCGGCGAACAGGAAGAAGTCGTGGCCCACCAGTTCCATCTCCAGCAGCGCCTGGTCGATGGTCATCGGCTTGGCCGGGTGTTCCTTGACGCGCACCACCTGACCGGGGCCGTCGCTCGCCCCGTCCTCGGCGGCCGGCTCGTCGGGCTGGGCGGCGATGAAAGCCTCGGGTTCGATCAGCGCGCCGGTGGCCGCCGCGACCGAGGTGGGGGTGTGCCGGCCGTGGTGCACCCGGCGGCGATCGGCGGCCTGCCGGAACTTGCGGGCCAGCCGCTCGACGGCGATGTCCAGGGCCTTGTAGAAATCGGCCGCGCAGGCCTCGACCCGCACCACCGGGCCGCGGGCCCGGCAGGTTATCTCCACCCGCTGGCAGATCTCGGATTGCCTGGGATTCTTCTCGTGGAGGAGTTCGACGTCAGCTCGGAAGATCCGCTGGTCGTAGCGTTCGACTTTCGCCAGTTTCTCCGCAACGTGCTGCCGGTAGTGGTCCGGCACCTCGACATTGCGGCCTCTCACGACAATATCCACGCGACCTCCTGCTGCTCGCGACGCTCCGAGCCACAGCCGGACAGGCCGTTCCCCCCAAGCTGGCCGGCCCGAGCAACTACTCGCTGGCGCCTTAATTCGGTAGGTCATATGAACGTAGCCGCTGACGGGACATCTGCCCAGTCGGAACATGCTGATGGCGGCCGAGCGGTGCGCCCGGTGGGTGCCTTTCGGTCGCCCCGGTGAGTGCCTTGCCCTCGCCGATCCGCAGCCGGGTCGCGGCGATCACCGCCGCCCCGGCCACCTGCCAGCCGGCCGCCCGCAGCGCCCGGGCGGCCTCGCCGAGGGTGGCACCGGTGGTGACGATGTCGTCCACGATCAGCACCGGCCGCTCCGTGCGCGCCGACTGGGCCTGCATCCGGTTGGCCAGGTTGGCCGACCGCTGGGCCGGTGACAGCCGGCTCGAGTCCTGGCCGCGGCCGGTCAGTCGCAGCGCGGGCAGCACCGCCAGGCCGTGCGGAACGGCAGCCTCGGCGGCCAGCCGCAGCAGGTGGTCGCCACCGCGCTGGCGGGCCGCCGACCGGCTGGACGGCACCGGGACCAGGATCGGCTGGCCGGCCGGCCCGCCTGGGCTACCGAGCTGGCACCGGGCGGCGTCGACGGCATCGCCGAGGTAGGCGGCCAGCGGGCCGACCAGCGCCCGCTGACCGCGTTCCTTGAAGGCCAGCAGCGCCTGGCGTAGCGCACCGCCGTAGTCGCCGGCGGCCGTCACCGGCGGGGCGGCCGGCGCTGTGGGCAGCGCGATCGGGAGCGGCACGGACGGCGGACGGCACAGCGAGCACCACACCGTGTCCCCGCGACCACAGCTCACGCAGGTCGACGGCCACAGCAGATCCAGCAAGTCGGGCAATACCCTCATACCCGCAGCGTGCCGGATGGTCAGAGGCGGCGCCCGCTCACCGGCCGTTCTGTGGATAACCGGCGCATGCGTCATTGACGGACCCACAGACGGCAGGTGGTCGCGGTGAGCGTTGAGATCATCGGCCCGTTCAAGTCACACGCAGTGGTCGTGAACGGGTACCGGGTGCCCTAGTTGGACGCTTGCCCAATCGAGGGTGGCAAGGTGCTACTCACCCTCGACAACCGCTACATGATCGAGGTTCCGGTCGCGGACCTTGACTGGCTGGTTGAGTTCATCGCCAACTGCCTGGCAGTCGGCGCGGGCTACACCTGCCACCCGGGGACCGAAGGTGCGCCGGAACCAATCCGGCGCACCGGTTACGGCCGGATGACCGAACTCAGCTAGGTGTTGCAGTTGCCGAGGCTGTCCAGGTTGTTGTTCCACGCCTGGTCCGCATGTGACCTGAGCGTCCCCCGCCCGCAATGGGTACAGGTGAACTTGGCGACAGTCGCGTAGTTACCGTCGGCGGTACTTCCAGTGTGGAAGGTGTGCCCGGCGTCGATCAGCGCATAGACCTCAGCAACGGTTGGCCGGCTGTAGTAGGTGCCGTCGCCGACCCCGAGCCCCACATTGGTGATGTGGCCGTGGTCGCTTTCCTTGTTGGTGCAAACGATCCGATAGTCAGTCAACGTTTCCCCCGGGGTTATGACGGCGGTCACATTAACACGCATAGGGGACAGGTGGCACACGGGCCGCTGTAGAGGACAGCCGGCTAAGTCAGGTACCCAGTCCATTCCAGCGGCTCGCCTGGCCGCGATTCGACTCGGGCACTGTGAACCCGGTCGTGGCCGCTGTTCAGCTCGCACCTGTGGCTTGAGGGATGTACTGCACCACATCGGAATGAGCGTTGTCGGCCATCGACCTGCTGGTCGGCGCTGTCAGCTTGATTGTTGTCGGACATAGCGGCAGCGTAGAAATGCTGCGCACCCCCCACCGGCAGGTGCCCCTGTGAACTGCGCAACTAGAATTACGGACGCCCGGTCGTACACTGCCCGGCATGTACCGAGACGTAACGGAGCGGCTGGCCGCGACAGAGGACGCCGACATTCGGTTACCGCAGGTGCGCAGCCTCATCAGGACGTTCCTGGAGAAGATCGCCGTGTGCTCAATGTGTAAGGGTGCCAAGACCTTCCCCAACAGCCGCACCGTGCAGTTGGACTACGAGGGTTTGGGCCACCGGCAAATCCCGATCCCTGCCGGTACAGAATTGGATTGCTTCAAATGCGCTGGGACAGGCTACGACCCGGAATTCCGTGGCGTGGCACTGCCTTCCAGAAAGGCCGTACGGATCACTGCCAGAGCGCCAAGCGCCAGGACAGCGACACACGGGCGCCGCACGCCAATTGTGGGTACAGGGTGATGCTGCCGCTGCCCAAGCCGTCGGCTTGATCGGCTAGAAGTCGACCTTGGCCGGTGCCGCTTGGTAGGGGAGCCGCCGTCCGGCGACGTTGCCCAGGACGAGGCGCATCCGGTCGGAGTCGGTGGGCTTTGCAGTGGGTGTAGAGAAAGTCGAACTGGTGCAGGTAGCGCTGTAGGTGCTTTACGCTGACGTGGTGGTGGGTGCCGTCCAGGGACCGCTTCAACTGTGAGAAGTAGCCCTCGCTGAGGTTGGCGGACACGTTGCCGCGCGCGTACTCCCCCGCTGAGTGATTGACGTACTCGTGGGCGGCGAACTCCGGCGCGCTGCTGGTAGGCCTTTGCTGAGTCGGTGTGCAAGTGGGTCCGTTTGGGGTCCATCACGGCCTTGATCGCGGGCAGCAGGGACTTGGCGGTCACGTCGGCCACCACCCGGGAGTGCGCCGACCGGGTTTCGTAGTGGACCAGGGGCACCACCGGTTGCTTGTCGCTGGTGCCGTAGGCGCGGGGCGGTTCGCGGGGTCGTTGCGGTGCCGGTTCTTCGGTTCCCCACCGATCCAGGTTTCATCGACCTGAACCGCGCCGAACAGCCCGGCTGGTGGGTCGAACTTGGTGGCCTCGCGGATGCGGTGCAGCATGGGCCAGGAGGTTTCGTTGGTGACCTCGTACTTGCGGCTGATCTCCCACGCGCTAATCGAGTTCTTGGAGTGCAGAACTCGAAGATCACCAGCAGCCAGTACGGATGCTGATTTTGGTCGCTCCTTCGCCATCACCTTGGACGCCATCTACGGCGAGCCCGATGACGGCGAGATGGACGTAGCCGCGTTCAACAGTCTGTTCAAGAGCACCCAGCAGCCTGCCGAGCGATGAGCGACAAGGCAGACGGCTCAGAGCCGGAAGGCGTCAGCCCGTCTGACTTCCTACGCGCGATGCTGCGCCTCAGCCCGGAGGATGCTGCAAAGGCTCGCGCGAACTCCCCAGCCGCCCGGAGGCGGCGAGCGCCAGAGGGGGCCGACACACGATTATGGCGACATTGACGAGCAGCCCTCCGCCTAAGGGCCGGGTGGTCGAGGTGGCTGAGCCGATTATTCTATGCACCCATACGTGCAGGCTTAAGCTTCAGATATCACTTGGGCTCGTTTGCTGAGTATGGTTTTCCAGAACGCTTGACGTGCATTGCGGTGGGCTGCATCGTTGCCTCTCAGACTGCTATTCGTTAGGCGCTCTACTTCGGTAAGCAATTCGCGGTCGAGGGGCTGCGGAACGCGGGGCTTGTTGGCAATAAGTTCCGCTAGGTCGTTTGGCGCAGCATTGGAAGCCCAACCCTCTGCAAACGCTTCGGCAGCTTGCTTCACCTGATCGCTGGTCACTGTTGTAAGAGGCAACGGTAAAGTCTGGGCGCTAGGACCATTGGCCAACGATGTGAACATGTGCCCTATCTCGCTACGGGTGAGCACCACAACTTCATCAGCGTCAAGCACAAGCTCCTTAGACTGGTTGAATTGCCCAGGCATGGGCTCAATGCCAACAAGAGTCAACCTAATCCCTAGATCCTGCACCGCAGTTACGGCTTCGTGTAGGTCCTCATCACCGCTTACCAGCACCATCTGTGTAACAGCTCGATTTTGAGCGAGGGTAATCATGTCACGGTAGATCAGCGCATCGACGCCTTTTTGTTGCCGCTGACTGTTCAGCCGGCCGAGTCGGAGCTTAACTTGCGGAAGCTCGGCAATTTTGAGTTGCTCGGCTGTGCGGATACCGTCCTTGGCGGCGTCATACCAGTAGAGACGCAGAGTGGGCGCTCCCCACCACCAAATGCGCACGGCCTTGAATGAAGGTCATAAAGGCTTGAGCATCCAATGTAAACTTCGACCGGGCAGTTGAGCCTACGCAAATTCGACCGCCCTCCGCGTAGACGTACCCCGCATCAATGAAAACTGCACAACGCTCCATGACGACCCCTCCGAAAGCAAAAGGGGCCGGACCTTTCGGCCCGGCCCCAGGCTCCCCAACGGGAGAGCCATCCAGAGTTGCAGCTCCAAAGACTGCAACTCCAATGTACAGGTTTCCTGCACGGGCGCAAGGACCATTCGCCTGTTGTTAGGTCTCCGTTCGTGCTCGATCCTAGCCCGCCGACACGTCTTAGAAGTCAACCTTCACCACCAGTGGCTTGTGGATGAACCGTCGGCCTTCCAGGTTGCCGATCAGGTCGCCGCACCCGCTGAGAGTCCGTCAGCTTGCAGTGGGTGTAGAGCCACGCGAACTGGTCCAGGTAGCGCTGTGGTGCTCCACGCTGACGTGGTGTGGGTGCCGTCCAGGGACCGCTTTAGCTGGGCGTGGAAGCCCTCGTTGAGGTTGGTGCTGACGTTGCCCCGCGTGTACTCCCCGCCCTTGTGGTGCACCCATTAGTGCGCGGCGAACTGTGAGGCAATGCGCTGGTACCCCGCGCCGCCGTCGGTGTGAAGGCGGGTGCGCTTGGTGTCTATCATTTCTTCGATGGCTGGCAGCAGGGAGTTGCCGGTCACGTCAGCCACCACGCGGGCGTGCCTGCCGCGGGTCTCGTAGTGCACCAGAGACACCACCGGCTGCTTGTCGGTTGGCCCCTTGCTCCGGACGTCCCGCTTCCGCGCCTCGTGGCGCGGGTCGGACGCGTGCCAGTTCTTCGGCTCCCCACCGGTCCACGTCTCATCGACCTGGACCGCACCGCCGAGCAGCCCGGCAACTGGCTCGTACTTGGTCGCCTCCCGGATGCGGTGGATCATGTGCCACGCGGTCTCGTTGGTCACCTCATACTTGCGACTGACCTCCCATGCACTGATCCGAGTTCTTAGCCGAGCAGAACTCAAACAGCACCAGCAGCCATGTCCGAATGCTGATCTTGGTGCCGTGGAAGATCGTGCCCACCAGAACGCTGTACTGGTTACGGCAGTGGCCGCACTTCCACACCCGCCGCTCCGACGCCTTGCCGGTCCGCGTCTTACGGCTGGCACCGATGGCGGGGTTGAGGAAGTACTGCCGTCCGGCCGCGCCGCACTTCGGGCACGCCTCCGGGCCGTCTAGACCCCAGCGCAGTTCTCCCAGCAGCAGGTATGCGTCTAGCTCCGACCGCAGTTGAGCAACCAGTTTCGGGACGCTGAATTCCTGCTTCATGCCAATAATTCTACGCCCATATGTACGACAGTTTGTCTGTCGTGATGGACGACACGGGCAGCCGCTATGAGCCCTTCACGACGTTCGGAGTCCAAACCCACGGATAAGGCGACGAGGGCTCTCGGACGTACCCACCGTCCGTCGCGTCATCCGGAGCGAACTGTCCCCGCCGCCACGGCGTCGTTAGGCAATTCACGGAACAAGCCGTTCCACGGACCGCCGTTGAAATGATGCGTTTCGGGCATACGCGCATCGTAGCAACCCTTGGGTTTGTCAACCCGCATAGCGCCGCGCTGTCCACAGCAGTCGATCATCGGCCTTGACGTGCACCTGCCAGCAGCTCTAGCTTTCCGGCAAGATCCCTATTTGCCCCCGTCAGCGCTAGTTTCGCCTATCCCCGCAGAGGAATGACCTGATGGTTCTAACCCGTGATCGGTTGCGCCGGACCGCCGCACTCAGCGGCCTGGTTGGAGCGGCCTGCGCCGCGGTGGTGGCGGTCACGCCTGCCACCGCTTCGGCCGCCACCTACACCTGCCGCGACGGCGTCCTCTATGAGGACGGCACCAGCCTCGGTGCCCACGGCAAGGCGAATCCCTACGATTTCGGGGGCGGTATGACGAGTTGGTGCAGCGGCGACCGGATCGTGACCGCGTACAAAGTCACGGACTGAGCACCGCCGGCCGACCGCGCGATCAGCCGGGCAGGCCCCGCTACGAGGCCGCGAACACCGGGTTGATGCCCGGCGTGGCGGTCGGGCCGGGGTAGGGCTTCCAGCCCCCGCCCCCCAGGGTCCAGATCGAGTCGCTGGCCGACACCAGCGGTGTCTGTTGCGGAGCGGCCGCGATCGAGGTGGGCGGACCCGGCAGCCCGGCTGCTCTGGTCGGATTGCCGAGTTCCGAACCGTCGGAGGACACCGGCCGGACCCGGGTCTCGTCGCCCGGCTCCCGGGCCAGCAGCAACAGCTTGGTGGCGTCGGTCCAGGCCAGGTCGCTGACCGCCAGCCGGGCCGGCGTGAACGGCTGGAACGAGTCGATCCGGATGTTGCTGGAGGACACCACCACTGCGCCGATCCAGGCCGTCAGCGAGCCGTCGGCGCCGCGCAGCACGGCCGCCAGCCGCACCCCGTCCGGGCTGAACCGCAACGCCATCACCTGGCCCAGGGGCAGCCCGCCCACCGACGAGGTGATCGAGACCTGCCTGCCGACCCCGTCCCTGCCGACCCGGTAGATCGAGCCCCGGGTGCCGACGCCGACCCATACGTCGGCGTTGGCGTCACCGGTCCGCGGCCGCCATTCCGGCCGGCTCAGCGCACCGGCCGGCAGCCTGACCGGGGCCAGCCGGCTGGTGGTGCCGACCTGCAGCCGGTTGCCGACGACCGCCGCCACCTGCAACGCGCCGCTGTCGGCGTGCCGGAGCGCTACGGAGGTCAGGCCAGCGCCCGGCCGGCCCAGCGGTCCGGCGATCGGTGTGTCATCGCCGTTGATCACCGCGCCGGCGCGCAGGAAGTAGGGGTCAGCCGGGGCGACGGTGTCGGGTAGCGCGTCGGAGAAGTCGGTCGCCACGAAGGTGGTGCCGTGTCCGGCCGGCACGGCCACCGGGCGCCCGGAGTCGGTCAGCGCGAGCTGGGTGCCCGAGGCGAACCGGATCTGGATCAGCGTGTAGGCCAACTGCGCGGCGAGCCGGTTCCGGCCGTTGGCATCCAGCTGGCTGGAGCCGGGCATCTCCACCGCTATCGGGTCGCTGTTGACCACCGTCGCCCCGGTGACCTTGTCGGGCACCTCGTTGATCACCGACTGGGTGAGTTCCGGCCGGGGACCGGTCACCAGCGCCGTCAGCAACCAGGTTGCCAGGGCCTGCCCACCCAGCGCGCTGTAGCGCAGGTCGGGCACCAGGACGGTTTCGGACAGGTCGTAGAAGTAAAGCTTGCGGGACTGGTAGGAGCGGTCGAAGGAGGTCTTGCTGAGCAGCACTCCCGGCTGCAGCTGGTTGATCCGCCACTGGCCCTCGACCTGGACGAGATCGAAGGAGAACGTCTCGACGTCACCGAGTCCGAGGCCCTTCAACGACGGGGTGAACACCCCCTTGTCGTCGAGCTGGCCGACCCGGGGACCGGACACCTCGACCCGCATGGTGTGTGCCCCGGTGGACTTCTCCCGCGCGACGGTGATCTCGTTGAGCACCGTCACCCCGCTGTCCTGCCACTTGCGGGACGCGGCGTTGGTGAGGAACTGGCGGGCCTGGGAGTGCCGGGCGTCGGCGGCTACCGACGCGGTCAGAAAGTCGATGACCAGGTCGCGCGGCGCGGCCCCGGCCTTCGGGGTGATGTTGGCCAGCGCGTCCGGCGCCGCCGTGGTCCACCGTGCGCACCACCAGCGGGGCGGAGTCGGTCGGCACGCCGGTGCAGCCGGTCAACGCCACCACAACCGGCAGCAACAACACTGCCAGCACCCGGCTGAGGGAGCATCGCAGCGAGGAACGAGCGAGGAGCGGACCGACGTGACGGTTCAGCCGGCTGAGGGAGCATCGCAGCGAGGAACGAGCGAGGAGCGGACCGACGTGAAAGTTCAGCCTCATGCCAGCACCCCCGGCGGTTCCAGCGGCAGGGGTGAGCCGCTCAGCTGGCCGCCGGCCACCCGGGGCAGCGTCATCCGGAACACCGCACCGTGGCCCCGGGCGCCCCAGGCCTGCAGCCAGCCGTGGTGCAGCCGGACGTCCTCCAGGCTGATCGCCAGTCCCAGCCCGGTGCCGCCGGTCAGCCGGCTGCGGGACGGGTCGGCGCGCCAGAACCGGTTGAACACCAGGGCAGCCTCGCCCGGACGCAGCCCCACCCCCTGGTCGCGCACCGTCACCGCCACCGAGGCGGCGTCGGCGCCGACCTGGACGATCACCGGCAGGCCCTCGGCGTGGTCGAGGGCGTTGCCGAGCAGGTTGCGCAGCACCCGCTCGATCCGGCGGGCGTCCATCTCGGCGACCACCGGCGCGGCCGGCAGCTCGTACCGCAGCTCCACCCCGTGCCGGGCGGCCAGCGGCCGGGCCGCCGTCACCGCCCGCTCCACGATGCCGCGCAGGTCGGCCTGCTCGGTCTCCAGGTGAGCAGCGCCCGCGTCGTAGCGCGAGATCTCCAGCAGGTCGGCGAGCAGGCTCTCGAACCGGTCCAACTCGTGACCGAGCAGCTCCACCGACCGGGCCAGCTCCGGGGCGAAGTCGGCGCGACTGCTGTAGAGCAGCTCGGCAGCCATCCGGATGGTGGTCAGCGGGGTACGCAGCTCGTGGGAGACGTCGGAGGTGAACCGCTGCTGCACCCGGGACAGGTTCTCCAGCCGCTGGATCTGCTGCTGCAGGCTGTTGGCCATGTCGTTGAACGACTCGCCCAGCAGCGCCAGGTCGTCCTCGCCGGAGACCCGGATGCGCTGGGACAGCTCGCCGCCGGCCAGCCGCTCGGCGGTCTGGGCGGCCACCCGCACCGGACGCACCACCTGGCGGGTCACCAGCACGGTGATCATCGCCACCAGCAGCACCAGGGCCAGGCCCGCGATCAGGACGGTGCGCTGCACCAGCCCCAGGGTGCGCTGCTCGGCGGTGAGCGGGAACAGGTAATACAGCTCGAACGCGCCGGCCTGGGTGGTCATCGGCTGCCCGACGATCAGGCCGGGCACCTCCCCCGGCTGGCCCGGCGTCCGGACCGGGGCGTACTGCACGGCCAGGGTGCCCCGGTCTACCTGACGGCGCAGCGCGTCCGGGATCAGCTGGCTGACCGGCAGCTGCCGGTTCACCGACTGGTCGATCGAGCGGACCACCTTGGTGAACAGCGCGCCGCTGCCCAGGGTCGCGGTGGACTGCACCTGGTCGGAGGTGATCTGGTCGACGGCCTGCCGGATCGAGACCGGGTCGCCCGGCGCCACCCCGTCGAAGGCGGCGTTGGCCGCCTCCAGGCCCAGCGAGGCCTGGGTGATCGAGGCGTCGCGCTTGGCCTTGAGCACGCCGTTGCCGATCTGGTCGACCAGGAACTGCCCGATCAGCAGCACGATGAAGGTCGTGACCAGGATCGTGGTGGTGGCCACCCGCAGCTGCAGCGAGCGCCGCCACCGGGCCGACAGCGCCACCAGGGCCGGCCGCAGCCGGTGGTCGAGCCAGTCGAGGGCGCCCTGCAGCCACCGGTAGACCTGGGCCGGCAGCGCCTCGAACCCACCGGGCAGCACCCGACGAGTGGCAGGGTTCACGGCGGCCCGGCTTTGTAGCCGACGCCGCGGACGGTCAGCACCACCTCGGGACGCTCCGGATCGCGCTCCACCTTCGAGCGCAGCCGCTGCACGTGCACGTTGACCAGCCGGGTGTCGGCGGCGTGGCGGTAACCCCAGACCTGCTCCAGCAGCACCTCACGGGTGAAGACCTGCCGGGGCTTGCGGGCCAGCGCGACCAGCAGGTCGAACTCCAGTGGCGTGAGCGAGATCTGCACGCCGTCCCGGACCACCTGGTGGGCCTGCACGTCGATGCTGACGGCCGAGTCCGGTGGACCGATCTGCAGCGTCTCGCCGCCGGTCTCGTCGTAGCGGCGCAACCGCGCCCGCATCCGGGCGGTGAGCTCCTTGGGCTTGAACGGCTTGACCACGTAGTCGTCGGCACCGGACTCCAGGCCGAGCACGATGTCGACGGTGTCGGTCTTGGCGGTCAGCATGATGATCGGGGTGCCGGACTCGGCCCGGACGGCACGGCAGACGTCGATGCCGCTCATCCCCGGCAGCATCAGGTCCAGCAGCACGATGTCCGGCTTGACCTCGCGGAAGGCGGCCAGGGCCCGCGAGCCGTCAGGCACGAAGGCGGGCTCGAAACCCTCCGAGCGCAGCATGATGCCGAGCATCTCGGCCAGTGAGGAGTCGTCGTCGACTACCAGAACGCGAGGCTTCATCGTCCCATCGTGGCACCTTCACGGCTGTCCCGGAGGCAGGACGCCCAGAGCGGAGCCGCCGGAATCGATCTCGGTGAACTCAATCCTAGGAGCCGGCCGCCAGGTTGGTGCCGGCCACGAATGCCCTGCCGGTGCCCGAGACGGTGCAGGCCGGCTCGCCGGGAGCGATGAAGACCGACTCCCAGCGCCGCAGCGTCCGCGGCCGCGCACCGCACCGCACCGTCACCGGGCCCGGGCCGCTGAGCAGCAATCGCGGGCCGTCGGCCGGTTCGAGCGGCACCGGCGTGTCGGACAGCTCCAGCACCGAGAGCCGGAAGTCCGGCACCGGCACCTCGAACACCTGCCGGCCGTTCGCCGTCCGGGCCGGCTGCCAGCGCGGTTCGGCAAGGCTGGAGAAGTCGGCCACCCGCAGCAGCTCCGCGACGTCGATGTGCTTTGCGGTCAGCCCGCAGCGCAGCACGTTGTCGCTGTTGGCCAGGATCTCGATGCACATCCCGCGCAGGTAGGCGTGCACGTTGCCGGCACCGAGGTAGATCGCCTCGCCGGGCGCCAGCCGGACGTGGTTGAGCAGCAGTGCCAGCACCGCGCCGATGTCGCCGGGAAAGTCCTCCGCGGCCAGCACCGAGGCGCGCGCCGCCGCCGCCCACGGACCCGGCTGCTCGGCCAGCCGGCGGCAGCCGGCCACGGTCGCGGCCACCAGCCGGTCGCGGGGCTGGCCGGCCAGGCCCAGCAGGGCGGCGAAGGTGGCGCGCAGCCCGTCCGGGCCGGCCAGCATCGGCAGGTAGCCGGCCAGCTCCGGCACCGCCAGCGCCGCCAGCAGATCCAGGGTGGCCGGCACCGGGCGGAACCCGCAGAACGCCTCGAAGTCGGTCAGCGCGTAGGCGAGCTCCGGCTTGTGGTGGGGGTCGGTGTAGTTGCGGCCGGCCGAACCGCGCGGCAGGCCGGCCCGCTCCTCGGCGGCGAAACCGGCCTCGGCCTGGGCCTGGCTCGGATGCACCTGGATCGACAGCGCCCGGTCGGCGGCCAGCACCTTCATCAGGAACGGCAGCCGTGGCCCGAACGCCGCCAGGCACCTCTCCCCCAGCCAGTGCCGCGGATCGGCGGCGATCAGCGCGTCCAGCGCCGGCCGGTCGGGATGCTCGGCCCACCGGGACGGCTCGTCCGGGTGGGCTCCCATCCACAGCTCCGCGGCCGGCCGGCCGGTCGGCTCGACACCCAGCAGGTCCGGGATGGCCCGGACCGAGCCCCAGGCATAGTCCCGGATCGCGTTCTGCAGCCCGATCAACCGCGGCCGGTCGGTAGCCGCCGGCTGCGGGTCGGCCGTCACGACTCGCCGCCGGCACGCTCCGGACGGTAGATGTCGGGCTCCAGGTAGATCACCCGGGCGGCCGGCTCGGCCGAGCGCACCCGGGCCTCGGCGGCGTCGATCGCGCCGGCGATGTCAACCAGCGTGCGGCCCGGCGCCATGGCAACCTTGGCCGCCACCAGCACCTCGTCCGGGCCCAGGTGCATGGTGCGGGAGTGGATCACCCCGGTGATGCCGCCGGCCGGGTCGGCGACCAGCGCGGCCTCGATCCGCTTCACCGCCGCGGGACTGGCCGCCTCGCCGAGGAGCAGGCTCTTGGTCTCGATGATCAGGATGACCGCGACCGCGATCAGCAGTACCCCGATCGCGGCGGTGCCGATGCCGTCCCAGACCGGCTCGTCGAGCAGCGCGGCGAGCCCGACACCGACCAGGGCGAAGGTGAGGCCGACCAGCGCGGCGAAGTCCTCCAGCAACACCACCGGCAGCTCCGGCACCTTGGCCCGCCGGATGAACTGCGGCCAGCTGGCCGCACCCTTGAGCTCGCGGGACTCCCGGATCGCGGTGCGGAAGGACAGCGACTCCAGCACGATCGCGACCACCAGCACGCCGATGGCGATGGCCGGGGAGTCGACGTGGTGCGGGTCGCTGATCTTGTGGATGCCCTCGTACAGCGCGAACAGGCCGCCGACGGTGAACAGCACCAGGGCCACCAGGAACCCGTAGACGTAGCGGTCGCGGCCGAACCCGAACGGGTGCTCGGCCGTCGCCTGCCGCCGGGACCGCCGGCCGCCGAGCAGCAGCAGACCCTGGTTGCCGGAGTCGGCCAGCGAGTGGACGGCCTCGGCCAGCATCGAGGACGACCCGGTCAGCAGGAACGCGATGAACTTGATCACCGCGATACCGAGGTTCGCCCCCAGCGCGGCCAGCACCGCCTTGCTGCCGCCCTGCGCGCTCACGCCCGCGCTCCGGGTCGGCTAGCAGAACGCTCGGACGCGGCGAGGGGGCTCAATGTGGCAACTCTCCCAGTCTCGGCGCACACGGGTCGATCCCGCGGGCAAGGGCCAGATAGGTCGCGGCGAAGTCCCCGGTGGCCGACGCCGCGGCGAACCTGACCAGCGGCGGAGCGTCGGGCACCAGGATCCGGGAGTTGCCGATGCTCCGGCTGGCGGCCAGTCCCGCCAGCGCCGAGGCGGCCCGCCGGCCGGCGTCGTCGCCCAGGCTGTCCCACAGGCTCTGCTGCGGCTCGCCGTAGCGGTCGTCGTCGCCGATCAGCACCAGCCGCGGCCGGATCGCGGGCTCGGACACCCGGTCGGCGAAGAAGTCGGCCTCGGTGGCGGCGAACTCCAGCAGCGAGCCGATCCGGGCCACGTCGTCCGGCAGCGCCGCGGCCATCGCGGTGGACCCGCCGATCAGCTGCACCGCACCGGCGAACCGCCGGGCCGCCACGGTGCCGGTGGTGCCGATGCCGGCGATGACCGGCACCGACTCGGCGAGTTCGGCGGCGAGCAGCTTGGCGGGGCCGGTGTAGGCCGAGGAGTCCGGCCGGTCGGTCTCGGCGACCTGGTCCAGGCTGTCGGCGACCTGGCGGAGCAGCGGGACGGTCCGGGCCAGGCCGAGCGCGTCGAGTGCCTGCAGGGCCGGCGTGGCCAGCGCCCACCACAGCGCCCGGGCCGGCACCTGGGCCAGGTGGCTGACGTCGGCGACCGGGTGCCGGGCCGCCGCGGCGGCCACCGGCGAGCGGGCCGGGGCGGTCACCGCGATCACCATGCCGCGCCGGTCGGCCTGGGCGACCAGCTCGGCCAACCGCGGATGCCGGCCGTCGGCCGAGACCGCCAGCAGCGCGTCGGCGGGGCCGGCCCAGCGCGGCAGCGTGGGATCTCGCCAGTCGATCACCGGCGCGTTCGCCGAGGCGAGTGCGGCCAGCAGGTTGGACAGGTACGGGGCGGCGGCGTCGGCGGCCACCAGCACGGCCCGCGGGGTGCTCGTGTCGCGCAGCCGCTCCAGGCCGAACTCGCCGAAGGTCTCGACGCTGCGCCGCACCTGGGCGCCGGCACCGGCCAGCGCCCGCAGCAGGCCACCGCGGTCGGCCGCGATCAGCGCCTGCGGGTCGTCGAGCAGTTCCTGGGAGAAGGCGGTCACGGAGCGGCTTCCGGCGGCTCGGCGGCGGGCCGGTCGGTGCTGGCCCGGTCGGTGCCGGCCTGGTCGGCAGCCGGCTCACCGGCAGCCGGCTCACCGGCAGCCGGCTCGCCGGTGTCCGGCAGGTCGGCCGGAACCCCCAGGCCCCGCGGACCGGGCACCGCCTCGTCGGCCAGCAGGACCGGGATGCCGTCGCTGACCGGGAACCGGCTCAGGCAGCTGGTGCAGACCAGTTCCTCGCTGCTGCCGCTGGTCTCCAGCCGCAGCGGGGCGTGGTCGGCGCTCGGGCAGGCCAGGATCGCTAGCAGGTCGGTGGAGACAGACACGGGACTTCCTCTCAGGACCGGATGACGGCCAGCGCCTCGTCGCGGACGGCGGCCAGCGTGCTGGGCGTGGGTGCCTCGACGTTGAGCCGCAGCAACGGCTCGGTGTTGGAGGCCCGCACGTTGAGCCAGGATCCGTCGGCGAGTTCCAGGGTCAGCCCGTCCATGGTGTCGCTGGCCGTGGTCCGGTCGGCGAACCGGTCGCGGATTGCCGCCACCCGGCCGTCCTGGTCGGCCACCTCTGAGTTGATCTCGCCCGAGGCGTGGTAGCGCTCATACTGCGACGTCAGCGCGGTCAGCGTGCCGTCCTGCTCGCCGAGCGCGGCCAGCACGTGCATCGCGGCCAGCATGCCGGTGTCGGCGCGCCAGAAGTCGCGGAAGTAGTAGTGCGCGGAGTGCTCGCCGCCGAACACCGCGTCGGTGACGGCCATCTCGGCCTTGATGTAGGAGTGCCCGACCCGGGTCCGGACCGGCCGGCCACCGTGCGCGGCGATGATCTCGGGGACCGCCTTGGAGGTGATCAGGTTGTGGATCACCGCCGAGCCCGGCGCCTTGGCCAGCTCCCGGACCGCGACCAGGGCGGTGACCGCACTGGGCGAGACCGGGTTGCCGTCGGCGTCGACGACGAAGCAGCGGTCGGCGTCACCGTCGAAGGCCAGCCCGATATCGGCACCGACCTCGACCACCCGGCGCTGCAGGTCCACCAGGTTGGCCGGTTCCAGCGGGTTGGCCTCGTGGTTGGGGAAGCTGCCGTCCAGCTCGAAGTACAACTCGACGATCCGCAGCGGCAGCGGGTCGAGCACGGCGCCACCGAGCACCGCCGGCACGGTGTAGCCGGCCATCCCGTTGCCGGCATCCACCACCACCTTCAGCGGCCGGGACGCCGACAGGTCCACCAGGCCGCGCAGGTAGCCGGCGTAGTCGGCGAGCAGGTCGCGGCTGGTGACGCTGCCCGGCCGGTCCACCGGCGACGGCAGTCCGGTGTCGAGGTAGCCCTGGGCGGTGCTGCGGATCTCGGCCAGGCCGGTGTCCTGCCCGACCGGCTGGGCGCCCGGCAGGCACAGCTTGATCCCGTTGTAGCGGGCCGGGTTGTGGCTGGCGGTGAACATCGCGCCGGCCAGGCCCAGCTGCCCGCTGGCGAAGTAGAGCAGGTCGGTGGAGGCCAGCCCGATGTCGACCACGTCGGCGCCCTGGCTGGTGGCACCCTCGGCGAAGGCGGCCAGCAGCTCGGGGCCGGACGGGCGCATGTCACGCCCGGCGGCCAGCGCGCGCACCCCGGTGACGGTCACGAAGGCCGCGCCGAGCGCCCGGGCGACCTCGGGGTTGAGCTGGTCGGGAACGATTCCCCGGACGTCGTAGGCCTTCACGATGTCGGAAAGGTTGATCACCCTGCGGACGCCTCTCCTGGCGGTATCGGTGCTGAACGGCTTCGCCCAGTCGCACGGAGCCAGCGGCGGCACGGCTCCGGTGCTGCTCGTGTCGTCTGCCAGCCTAGGCGATGACCCGGCGCGCCCGAGGAGGTGGCTCAGGCCCGGCTCAGACCGGCGGCGGGACCACCCGCAGGTGACCGCGCCGGCCGGTCAGCACGCCGTCGTCGGCGCGGACCTCGCGCGGGACGTCGACCCGGGCAGCCTCCCGGACGGCGTCGGCCAGCGCCTCGAGGTCGTCGGCATGCGGGATCGGGGACGGGAACTCCCCGGCGTGCCGGACCACCTCCCAGCCCCGCGGCACCGTCAACCGGACGGCGTGCTCCTCGCACAGGTCGTAGGAGTGCGGCTCGGCGAAGGCGGCCAGCGGACCCACCACGGCCGTCGAATCGGAGTAGATGTAGGTCAGCGTCGCCACGGCAGACTGGCCGCAGCCAGTGCGGGTACAGCGACGGACATGCCTCACAGCGGCCGACACTAGCCCCCGACAACGCCTTTGCCGGTGAGCGACGTGCCGGGGACGCCGATCGTTCGCGGGTGGCCGATCGTCGCTGATCGGCGGCCGGATCGCACTAGGCTCGCGGCATGGGAAGCGAGGAACCGGCGCGCCGCCCGGGCCGGCGACGGGACCGGCACGGCCGGGGGCTGCGCGGGATGCTGGCGCCGCGGCCGGTGCCGATCGCGCACAGCCGGGGCGATGCCTTCGACGCGATGGTGCTGCACGCCGTCGATCACCTGCAGCCGCGACTGGCCGAGCAGCTGGCGCAGGTGGAGTTCGCGGTGGAGGACGTACCGGAGGTCAGTCACCGCGGGACGGCCGACTACGACTTCGACTCCGACGTCCTGGACGACAACGCGGTGCCGCTGTCCCGGCTGTACCGCAACGGGGTGGCGGGGATCAAGGTGCCGGTGATCGTGGTCTACCGGCGACCGCTGGAGAGCCGGGCCGCGCAGAGCGAGGACCTGGCCGATCTGATCCATGACGTGGTGGTGGAGCAGGTGGCCCGGCTGCTGGGCCGGTCCACCGACGAGATCGACCCCCTCCCGGCGAGTGAGCATCGGGCGAGGGACGAGCCTGGAGCGGAGCGAGTAGAACCGGTGTGACTCGGGCGAGGAACGACCCGGCGCGAGCGGGCGAGCTAGCTGGCCCGGCGCTTGACCCGGCGCCGCTCCCGCTCGCTCAGGCCGCCCCAGATGCCGAACCGCTCGTCGTGCTCCAGCGCGTACTCCAGGCACTCGCCGCGCACCTCGCAGCCGACGCAGATCTTCTTGGCCTCGCGGGTCGAGCCGCCCTTCTCGGGGAAGAACGCCTCGGGATCGGTCTGGGCGCACAGGGCGCGTTCCTGCCAGCTCTGCTCGTCGGGAAGGCCGAAGATCGCCGACAGGTCCGCGTCTGCCAGGTGCGAGGTATCGGTCACGGGGTGTCTCCTACGAAATGGAAGTGGATCTGCCGGGAGTGCCCTGCTCCTGCGAGCTGTATCGGCTGCTGTGAGGCCCACATAAGCCGTACGACACACTTGGAATTACACCCGTGTCGTTCCCCATAAGTCAAGCGGGGGTCTGCTATTCGCGTGAAATTGGTATTGCAGACACAATCACTGGGACGACTGAGGCGGTTGGGACGTCCGGGAGGCTGCCGGACGAGGGTAGCCGAGCCCGGTCAGGACGGTTCGGGCAGCCGGCCGTAGGAGGTGCTGCGCTGCCGTGCCGGCCGGCCCGCCAGCCGGGCCACCGCCTCGAGTTCGGCGACCGAGCGGCGCGAGCCGTGCTCGGAGCCGGCCATCCGCGAGATGGTCTCCTCCATCAGCGTCCCGCCCAGGTCGTTCGCGCCGCCGCGCAGCATCTCCGCGGCTCCCGCCTCGCCCAGCTTGACCCAGCTGGTCTGGATGTTGGCGATCTTGCCGTGCAACAGGATCCGGGCCATCGCGTGCACCGCCTTGACCTCGCGCTGGGAGGCGCCGGCCCGGGCCAGCCCCGCCAGGTAGATCGGCGACTGGTTGTGCACGAAGGGCAGCGGCACGAACTCGGTGAAGCCGCCGGTCTCGTCCTGCAGGCGCCCGAGCAGCCGCAGGTGGGCCACCCAGTGCCGCGGGTGGTCGACGTGGCCGAACATCATCGTCGAGGTGGTCGGGATGCCCAGCCGGTGCGCGGTGCTGATCACCTCGATCCAGGCCGAGGTGGGCAGCTTGCCCTTGGTCAGCACCCAGCGCACCTCGTCGTCGAGGATCTCGGCCGCGGTGCCGGGCAGCGAGTCCACCCCGGCCTCCCGCAGGCCGATCAGGAACTCCTCGATCGACAGGTTGGCCCGGGCCGCGCCGTTGACGATCTCCATCGGACTGAAGGCGTGCAGGTGGATCGCCGGCACCGCCCGCTTGACCGCCCGGGCCAGCTCGACGTAGCCGGACGCCGGCAGCTTCGGGTCGATGCCGCCCTGCATGCAGATCTCGGTGGCGCCGTCGGCGGCCGCCTCGCGCACCCGCTCCTCGATCTCGGCGGTGGACAGCGTGTAGGCGTCGGCGTCGGTGGCGCGCTGGGCGAAGGCGCAGAACCGGCAGCCGGTGTAGCAGACGTTGGTGAAGTTGATATTGCGGTTGACCACGTAGGTGACGTCGTCGCCGACCGCCTCGCGGCGCAGCTCGTCGGCCAGCGCCGCGACCGCCGCCAGGCCCGCCCCGTCGGCCTGCATCAGGGTCAGCGCCTGCGCGTCGGTCAACCCCGCCGGGTCCCGCTCGGCGGCCCGCAGCGCCTGCGCCACCTCGGAGTCCAGCGCGCTCGAGCCCGGCGAGAAGACCCGCTCGCGCAGCGCGTCCCAGTCGCCGTAGACCTCGTCGAAGTCACTGCGCCGGTCGCTGCTGCGACCGTCGGTGTCCACCGCCGAGTGCAGATCGGTCCGCCCGCTCGACACCCAGTCCGGGTCCGGCTCCTGCCAGGGCAGGCCGGCCGGGCTGAGCACCGCGCCGTCGGCCCGGGTCCGGGCCAGCCCGGTGGCCGGATCGGCCAGCGCCCGGACGTGCGGCAGCAGCCGCGGGTCCAGCCACGGCGACTCGGCCCGCACGTAGGACGGGTGCGCGGTGAGCCGTTCGGTCAGCGCCAGGCCGCGGCCGGCCAACAGGTCGGTCAGCTTGTCCAGCTCCGGCCAGGGCCGCTCGGGGTTGACGTGGTCGGGGGTGAGCGGGGAGATGCCGCCGAAGTCGTCCACCCCGGCCTCGAGCAGCAGCAGGCACTCGGTCAGGTCCACCAGGTTCGGCGGCGCCTGCAGCCGCAGCCGCGGCCCGAGCACCAGCCGCGACACCGCGAGGGTGGCCAGGTACTCGTCCAGGTCCAGGTCGGGGTCGTTGCGCATCGCGGTGTCGTCCTTGGCGCGGAAGTTCTGCACGATCACCTCCTGGATCGCGCCGAACTCCCGGGCGCTGGCCCGGATCGCGAACAGCGACTCGGCCCGTTCCAGCCTGCGTTTCGCCGATGCCGACCAGAATCCCGGTGGTGAACGGGATGGTGAGCCGGCCGGCGTCGGTGAGCACCCGCAGCCGGACCTCCGGATCCTTGTCCGGGCTGCCGAAGTGCGGCGCGCCGGGCTCGGTGAACAGCCGGCGGGCGGTGGTCTCCAGCATCATCCCCATGCTCGGGGCGACCGGCTTGAGCCGCTGCAGCTCGTCCCAGCTCATCACCCCGGGATTGAGGTGCGGCAGCAGGCCGGTCCGTTCCAGCACCGCGACGGCCGCGGCCCGGACGTAGTCCAGGGTGGTGCTGTAGCCGCGCTCGTCGAGCCACTGCGCGGGCCTGCGGCCAGCGCTCCTCCGGCCGGTCGCCCAGGGTGAACAGCGCCTCCTTGCAGCCGAGCGCCGCGCCCTGCTCGGCGATGGCCAGCACCTCGGCGATCTCCAGGTACGGCGCCGGCAGCCGGTGCGGCACGGTGGCGAAGGTGCAGTAGTGGCAGCGGTCGCGGCACAGCCGGGTCAGCGGGATGAAGACCTTGCGCGAGTAGGTGATGGTGCCCGGCCGCCCGGCGGACCGCAGGCCGGCGTCGCGCACCCCGGCCGCGATCGACATCAGCTCGCCGAGCGCGTCGCCGCGGGTCGACATCAGCACCGCGGCCTCGGTGGCGTCCAGCGCCACGCCGTCGCGGGCCCGCCGCAACGCACGGCGGACGGCGGAGGAGGACGGTTGCGGCTGGCTCACACCTGGCAGCCTAACCACCGCGGGCGTGCCGTGAACCGAGCATCCGGAACGCCAGGTGCCCAGCAGCGCCGGGACACCTAAGCTGTTCGGATGCCGAGCGCCGTCCCGCCCGAACCCGTCCCTGGCCGGTCGCGATGACCGGCTCGCCCACCGGCACGGAGCAACTGGCCCTGGCGGTGTGCCGGTTGTCCTGGCACGCACCCGGCCGGGTGAGCCACCCGCACCAGGTCGGCATCGCCGTCCGGGCGGCGCTGTTCACCGATCTGGCCCGTAGCGGCCGGCTGGTGGGTCGGCTGAGGCCGGAGGCGATCGGTGACTCCGACACCGGCAACCCACTGCCCGACGCGCTGCACCGGGCGGTGGCCACCCGCCGGCCGGCGTTGTGGAAGCGCTGGTTCAGCCATGTCGACGCCGACCGGTCGGCCGCGACCGAGGCGCTGATCGCCGCCGGGCGCTGGCAGGTCGAGGGTCGCCGGCTGGTCGACGTCGAGGCTGCCAGCACGGCGCTGCGGCAACAGCAGATCCTGCAGCTGCTGGCGGCCAAGCAGGCGCCGGACACCCTGGACCAGGTGCTGCTGGTGTTGCTGGCCGGTGGCCACGGCGCCTCGGCCCGGCCGGCGCCGCGCCGCAGCCGGCGGCTGGCCAAGCAGTGGCTGGAACCGCAACTGCGTACCTCGGGCCATGGCGGGGACGCCACGCTGGCCGCGGTGTTCTACGGGCTGACCGCGATGCGCCGGGCGCACACCGTGCCGTTCCTGTCCCGCTGACTTGCCGGCCGGCCCCGGCGGGTCCGGCCGGCACTCGGCACGTTCCGGCCGGCGCTCGGCACGTTCCCGGCCGGCGGTCGGCACGTTCCCGGTCGGCGCTCGGCACGTTCCCGGCCGGCTCTCGCCCGGCGCCCGGCTGTGGCGGCCGGCCGGCGATGAATTAGGTTCGCCGGGTGCGTATCACGGTGCTGGCGGGTGGCGTCGGCGGAGCCCGGTTCCTGCAGGGCGTCCGGGCCTATGCGGCCGGGCTCCCGGGCTCGGACGTCACCGCGATCATCAACACCGGCGACGACGTCACCATGCACGGCCTGCGGATCTGCCCGGACCTGGACAGCGTGATGTACACCCTGGCCGGTGCCGTCGACACCGAGCGAGGCTGGGGTCGCGAGGGTGAGTCCTGGCGGATCATGGACGAGCTGGCCGAGTACGGCGCCGAGCCGACCTGGTTCGCCCTGGGTGACCTCGACATCGCCACCCACCTGGTCCGTACCCAGATGCTGGCGGCCGGCTACCCGCTCTCGGACGTGACCGCGGCACTGTGCCAGCGCTGGCAGACCGGCATCCGGCTGCTGCCGATGACCGACGAGCGCTGCGAGACGCACGTGGTGATCACCGAGGACGGCAACCGGCGGGCCATCCACTTCCAGGAGTGGTGGGTGCGGCACCGGGCCGGCATCCCGGCGCTGGACTTCGTCCAGGTCGGCCTGGACACGGCCCGCCCGGGGGCCGGTGTGCTGGACGCGATCGCGCAGGCCGACCTGGTGCTGATCGCCCCGTCCAACCCGGTGGTGTCGATCAACACCATCCTGTCGGTGCCCGGTATCCGCGAGGCGCTGCGGACCGGGCCGGCCCCGGTGGTCGGGCTGTCCCCGATCATCGGCGGCGCGCCGGTGCGCGGCATGGCCGACGCCTGCCTGCCGGTGCTCGGCGTCGAGACCTCGGCGGCCGGGGTGGCGGGGTTCTACGGCGCCCGGTCGGCCGGCGGCGTGCTGGACGGCTGGCTGGTGCACACCGGCGACGACGTGCGGATCGAGGGCCTGCCGGTGCTGGCCCGGGACCTGCTGATGAGCAGCCCCGAGGCGACCGCCGCCATGGTGGCCGACGCGGTCCGGCTGGCCGGCCGGTGACCGCGCCCGACGGGTCGGTGACCGGTATCGAGGTGCTGCCGGTGCCCGGCATGGCCGAGCTGCGTCCCGGCGACGACCTGGCCGCCGAGATCCTGCGGTGCGCGCCGGAGCTGGCCGACGGCGACATCCTGGTGGTCACCTCGAAGGTGGTCTCCAAGGTGGAGGGCCGGCTGATCGCCACCTCCGGCGACCCGGACGAGCGCGAGCGGGCCCGGCAGCAGGCGATCGACGACGAGACGGTGCGGGTGATCGCCCGGCGCGGGCCGCTGCGGATCGTCGAGACCCGGCACGGCCTGGTGATGGCCGCGGCCGGCGTGGACGCCTCGAACGTGGCCGGCGGCGAGATCGCCCTGCTGCCCTGAAGATCCGGACGGTTCGGCCCGCCGGCTGCGGGCCGAGATCGCCGAGCGCACCGGCCGGCAGGTCGCGGTGGTGATCTCGGACTCGATGGGCCGGCCCTGGCGGCACGGCATCACCGACGTCGCGATCGGGGTGGCGGGGCTCGCCGCGGTACACGACCGGCGCGGCGAGCGGGACGCCCACGGCAACCTGCTCGAGGTGACCGAGGTGGCGGTGGCCGACGAGCTGGCCGCGGCCGGCGACCTGGTCAAGGGCAAGCTGTCCGACATCCCGGTCGCGGTGCTGCGCGGGCTGGACCTCGGTGGCCGTCCCGACGACGGCAAGGGTGCCGCCGGCGTTGCTGCGCGACCCCGGCAGCGACCTGTTCCGGATGGGCACCGCCGAGGCGCTGGCGCTCGGCCGCGCGCAGGCCGGCGTCGAGCCGACGGGCCGGACGTGACGGCGCTGCACGCCGACGTGCTGGCCACCCTGGCCACCATGGCGCTGGACCCGGCCGACGGCACCGGGCAGGCCGCCATCCGGGAAGGGTTCTACGGCCTGCTGGCGGCCCGGCCGGACGCCACCCGGATCGCCTGCGCGCCCGGCCACGTCACCGCCAGCACCCTGCTGCTCGACGCCGAGGGCCGCCGGGTGCTGCTCACCCTGCATCCGCGGGTGGGTGCCTGGGTGCAGCTCGGCGGGCACATCGAGGACACCGATCCCTCGCTGCTGGCCGCCGCCGCCCGGGAGGCCGCCGAGGAGAGCGGCATCGCCGGCATCGTGCTGGACCCGGTGCCGGTCGACCTGGACGTGCACGCCCTGACCTGCTCGCTGGGCCTGCCGACCCGGCACTTCGACGTGCAGTTCGTCGGCCGGGCGCCGGCCGGCAGCGTCCCGGCGATCAGCTCCGAGTCCGACGACCTGCGCTGGTTCGAGGTGACCGAGCTGCCGGACGGCGTCTCGCCCGAACTGCCGCACCTGATCGCGCGGGCCGTCCGGCGGGTGGCTGGTCGATGAACCCGTTGCAGCAGGTCACCGACTGGCCGGTGCCGAACGCCGCCGCCGCGGTGCTCGGGCCGTCCGGCGTGCTGGCTGAGATCGGCGACACCGGCCGGCAGTTCCCGCTGGCCTCGGTGACCAAGCCGCTGGCCGCGCTGGCCACCCTGGTCGCGGTGGAGGAGGGCGCGCTCGAGCTGGACCGGCCGGTGCCGGACTACGCGCCGGACGCGCTGGCTCCGGAGCTGGCCGCCGAGCTCGGCACCATGACCCTGCGGCACCTGCTGGCGCACGCGTCGGGGCTGTCCACCGATTCGTTCCGGCGGGCCGGCGAGGTGGGTGCCCGGCGGATCTACTCCAACGCCGGCTTCGACCTGATCGGCAGGCTGGTCACCGGCGCCACCGGCATCGGCTTCGCCGACTACCTCGCCGAGGCGGTGCTCGGCCCGCTGCGGATGACCTCCACCGAGCTGAAGGGCTCGCCGGCCGCCGGCGCCGCCGGCTCGGTCGATGACCTGCAGAGGTTCATCGGTGAGCTGATGTCCCCGACCGGCCTGCTGCACCCGGACACCCTGCGCGGGGTGTGGACGGTGCAGTTCCCCGGCCTGCTCGGCGTGCTGCCCGGCTACGGCGGCCAGCGGCCGAACGACTGGGGGCTGGGCTTCGAGATCCGCGGCGAGAAGGACCCGCACTGGACCTCGCCGCGCAACTCCCCCGCCACCTACGGCCACTTCGGACGCAGCGGCACCATGTTCTGGATCGACCCGCAGGCCCGGCTGGCCCTGGTGGCGCTGGCCGACAAGCGGTTCGGGCCGTGGGCGATCAAGGCCTGGCCGCAGCTGGCGGACGCGGTGCTGGACGCCTACGGGCAGGCCTGACCAGATCGGCCATGGCGGGCGAGGCGACCCAGCTGCGGGACTGCCCGGGCTTCCGGCCGTTCTGGGCCGCGTCCACCGTCTCGGCGTTCGGCACCTACATCACCACCCTGGCCATCCAGGTGCTGGTCGTCGTCACGCTGCACGGCGGAGCCGCCGACGTGGGCCTGGTGAACGCCGCGCGGTGGTTGCCGTACCTGCTGGTCGGGGTGTTCGCCGGGGTGTTCGTCGACCGGGCGCGCCGCCGTCCGGTGCTGGTGGCGACGGACTTCGTTCGCTGCGTGCTGCTGGTCGCCATCCCAGCACTGGCCGTCGCCGATCGGCTGTCGCTGGCCGTGCTGGTGGTGTTCATGATCGTGTTCGGGCTGGCCTCGTTGCTCAACGAGGCCGCCGGCCAGTCTTTCCTGCCCCGGCTGGTGCCGCCGCGGCTGCTGACCCCCGCCAACGCCCGGCTCGACCAGAGCGACGCCGTGGCGCAGACGTCGGGACCGGCGCTCGCCGGCGGGCTGGTGTCGCTGCTGACCGCGCCGTGGGCGGTGCTGTTCGACGCGGCCAGCTACCTCGCGTCCGGGCTGCTGCTGATGCGCATCCGCCTCGCCGAGCCGCCGTCGCGGCGGTTCTCGCTCCGCGGCGTGCGCGGCGAGGCGGCCGAGGGGCTGCGCTGGGTCTACCGGCACCGGACGATCGGCCCGTACGTGCTGTGCACCCACGGCTGGTTCGGAGTCAACGCGGTGGCCGGCGCGACGCTGCCGCTTTTCGCTTTGCGAACAGTGGGATTGAGCCCGTTCGCGTTCGGCCTGGCCCTGGCGGTCGGAGGCGTCGGCGGCCTGCTGGGCGCGCTGAACGCCACCGGTCTCGGCGCCCGCTTCGGTGCCGGCCACGTCGTGATCGCGAGCATCGCCGGCAACGCGGTCGCCTGGGTGGTGATGTCGGTCAGTGGCCATGGTGCGGCCGGCTGGGCGGCCTTCGCCGCCGGGCAGTTGCTGCTCGGGATCACGATGGGCATGTCCAACGCCAACGAGATGGGCTACCTGCAGTCGAGCACGCCGGATCACCTGCAGGGCCGGGCGAACGCCACCCGGCGCTCGATCAACCGGGCGATGATCGTGCTCGGCGCACCGCTGGGTGGCCTGCTCGCCGACGCGGTGGGCTACCGCCCGATGCTCTACGCGGTCGCCGCCGGCTTCGCCGTGGTGTCGGTCGTGCTGGCCCTCACCCCGTACCGGCAGGCCCGCTTCGATGCTGTATGCGGTGGCCGCCGGCTTCGCCGTGGTGTCGGTCGTGCTGGCCCTCACCCCGTACCGGCAGGCCCGCTTCGACGACGAGGCGGCGATCAGGTAGTTGCCGATGCTGCCAACGCGGGCCGGGGTTCAGATCCGGGACATGTCCTTCGGGCTGAACCGCGGCCCGAACTTGGGCGGGGTCAGCCCGCTGAGCCGGATCAGCTTGACCACCCGGGCCCGCTGGCCGGCCCACGGCGCCAGCAGCTCCAGCATGGTGGCGTCGTCGGTGCGGGCCGCACCGGTCAGCGCGAAGCCCACCACGTTGGACAGGTGGAAGTCGCCGACGCTGACCGCGTCCGGGTCGCCGAGCGCGCGCACCGTGGTCTCGGCCACCGTCCACGGCCCGACCCCGGGCACCAGCGCCAGCCGGCGCCGGGCGGCGTCCAGTCCCGACGTCCGGGCGATCTCGACGCACTCCTCCAGCCGGTCGGCCACCGTCGCCGCCGCCCGGACCGCCCGGTAGCGCTTGGCGTCCACCCCGAACCGGTGCCAGTCCCAGCTCGGCACCGCCAGCAGCCGCTCCGGTGTCGGCGGGCAGCCACATCCGGGGCTGGGCCGGTCCGGGTGCGGGCTCCCCGTAGGCCTGGGTGAGCAGCCGCCAGGCCCGGAACGCCTCCTGGCCGGTCACCCGCTGCTCCAGGCAGGCCGGCACCAGCGACTGCAGCACCAGGCCGGTGCGGGTCAGCCGGACGTCCGGGCCGGTGCCGGCGGACCTCGGCCAGCACCCGGTGGCCGCTGACGTCCAGCGCCGACCAGTCGTCGGAGTCGCCGAGCAGGCCGGGCACCGCGGCCAGCAGCCAGTCCGCGCCGTCGCCCCACGCTCGGGCCAGCACGTCCGGGTGGGGTCGGCCGGCCGTGCGATCGGCCCTCAGGGTCGTGTAATCGACGCTCAGGGCCAGCGTGCCGGGGCCGGCCGGGGTGCGGCAGGCCCACCAGAAGGTGCCGTCGACGAACCGGGCGGTCGGGTCGCCGGCACCGTGGCACAGCGGGAACAGGGTGCGCGCCAGATCGACCGGGGACGAGGGCCGCCAGCGAAGCTCGGCCGGCGCGGTGCTGCTCATGACCTGGCCCATTCTGCCGGACGGCACTGACAGCGCCAGCCGGCTTCGGCTACCCGTCGGCGGAGAACCGCACGCTTCCGTCGGGCAGTTCCACGTCCGGCCAGACCCGGGCGCCGCACCGCAACTCGATGCCGGAGCCGAGCACCGAGCGGTCGCCGATGACCACGTCGTCCAGCACGGTGCCGGCGCCGACCACCGCGTCCCGGCCGACGATGCTGGCCCGCACCGTGGCACCGGCGGCCACCCGGACGCCGTCGAAGAGCACCGCGCCGTCGATCACCACGCCGGCCTCGATCTCGCAGTCCCGGCCCACGGTGCAGCCGCCGGTCAGCACCGCCGAGTCGGCGACCTTCGCGCCGGGCAGCACCAGCGCCTCGCCGGTGGGCCCGGGCAGCGCCTCGGTGGGGGCGATTCCCCTGACCAGGTCGGCAGATCCGGCCACGAAGTCGGCCGGCTTGCCGAGGTCGCGCCAGTAGCTGGTGTCGAGGTAGCCGGTCACCCGGGCGCCGCCTTCCAGCAGGCCCGGGAAGGTCTCCCGCTCCACCGACACCGGCCGCCCGGACGGGATGGACTCCACCACCGCGCGGGAGAACACGTAGGTGCCGGCGTTGATCTGGTCGGTGACCGGGTTCGGGTCCTTCTCCAGGAACGCCGTCACCCGGCCGTCGGCGTCGGTGGGCACGCAGCCGAAGGCGCGCGGGTCGTCCACGGTGGTCAGGTGCAGGGTGACGTCGGCGGCCGAGCGGCGGTGCTCGTCGAGCAGGCCGGTCAGGTCGCAGCCGGTCAGGATGTCGCCGTTGAAGATCATCGCGGTGTCGCCGCGCAGCAGGTGCCGGACGTTGCCGATCGCGCCGCCGGTGCCCAGCGGTTCGACCTCGACCACGTACTCCAAGCTCCAGGCCGAGCGCCGCCCCGTCGCCGAAGTGCTCGCTGAACACCTCGGCCTGGTAGCTGGTGCCCAGGATCACGTGCTCGATGCCGGCGGCGCGGATCCGCGAGAGCAGGTGGGTCAGGAACGGCACCCCCGCGGTGGGCAGCATCGGCTTGGGTGCGGACAGCGTCAGCGGTCGCAGCCGGGTGCCCTTGCCCCCGACCAGCACGATCGCCTCGACCGTCCCCGACGGCAACGCAGTCATGTCAGCTCGTCCCCCTGCTCGTGCTGCTGGTACCGGTCCGGTCGCCCCGGTCGCGTTGCTTGCGGTGCGGCCGGGCGCCGGCGCTGACCCGCGACAGCCGCAGTGACAGCTGCTCGCGTACCGCCAACCCGGCCCGCACCACCAGCCGCAGCGGCAGCCAGCGCGCGCCGGGGTAGTGCCGGCTGATGTAGAGCCAGGCGCTGTGGTGGTGCGCCGAGGTCATCGCCGCGGCATGCCGGGAGGTGGAGTGCGACCCGGCATGGGTGACCACCGCGGCCGGGACGTAGACGTTCAGCCAGCCGGCGTCGGCCAGCCGCTCGCCGAGGTCGACGTCCTCGAAGTACATGAAGTACGCCGGGTCGAACCCGCCGACCGAGTCGAAGGCCTGCCGGCGCAGCAGCAGGCAGGACCCGGACAGCCACCCGGCGGTGCGCTCGCGCAGGTCCTCGTTCTCCTGCCGGTAGCGCACGCTCCACGGGTTGCCCGGCCACCACCAGCCGAACACCGCATGCCCGATGCCGCGTCCCAGGGTGGGCAGCGCCCGGGCCGACGGGTAGACCGCACCGTCCGGCTCGCGGATCAGCGGCCCGAGCGCGCCGGCCCGCGGCCAGCGCTCGGTGGCGGCCAGCAACTGGTCCAGCGAACCCGGCTGCCACACCACGTCCGGGTTGGCCACCACCACCCAGTCGGCGCCGGTGGCCGCCACCCCGGCATTGGCGGCCCGGCCGTAGCCGACGTTGCTGCCGGTGCTGAGCAGCGTCACCCCGGGCCGCTCGGCGGCGGCCTGCGGGGCCCCGTCCAGCGAGCCGTTGTCGGCCAGCAGCACCTCGACGGTGCGGTCGGTGGCCCGGCGCAGGCTGTCCAGGAAGCCGGCCAGCGAGCCACCCGGGGAGAAGGTGACCACCACCACCGACACGGCCAGAGCCTGGGCTGGGTCCGGCGCGGCGCCGGTCACCGCCGGCCCGCCTGCCGGCTGCGGCGCAGCGCCGTGTCGTAGCCGGCCAGGTGGGCCTCGGCGCAGGCGGCCCAGCTGAACCGCTGCGCCCGGGCCAGGCCGGCCTGGCCCAGCCGGGCGCGCAGTTCCGGGTCGGTGAGCAGCCAGCCCAGCGCGTCGGCGATCGAGGCGTCGTCCGGTTCGGTGTAGGCGACCGCGTCGCCGCCCACCTCGGGCAGGGCCAGCCGGCGGGTGGTCAGCACCGCCGCCCCGCAGGCCATCGCCTCCAGCACCGGCAGCCCGAAGCCCTCCCCCAGGCTGGGGTAGGCGACCACGGTGGCCGCACCCAGCAGTCCCGGCAGGTCGGCCAGTGGCAGGTAGCCCGGCCGCAGCAGCCGCAGCCCGGCCGGCACCGCCGCCACCGCGTCCTCCAGCTGCCGGTCCCAGCCGGCGCCGCCGGCCAGCACCAGCGCCGGGGGCCGGCCGTCCAGCCGGGCGCAGGCCGCCACCCAGCCCCGGATCAGCGCCGGGACGTTCTTGCGCGGTTCCAGGGTGCCCAGGAAGGCGACGAAGTCCTCGTCCGGCTCCAGGCCGGCGGCGGCCCGGGCCCGCGCCCGCGCGGCGGCGTCGGGCGGGGAGAACAGCTCGGTGTCGACGCCCAGGTGGGCCACCTGCACCCGGTCCGGGCTCAGGTCCAGCCGGGAGTACAGCTCGTCCGCGGTGGCCTGGGCCGGCACGATGCAGACGTCGGCCCGGCGGGCCGCCAGCCGGGTCGCGGCCCGGAAGAACGGGCCCTTGGACCGGGTGTGCCACTCCGGGTTGGAGAAGAAGGTGGCGTCGTGCACGGTGACGGCCAGCGGGCCGGACCAGCGCAGCGGTGAGGTGTAGTGCGGTGAGTGCAGCAGGTCCGCACCGGCCTTGGCCGCCGCCCGCGGCAGCCCGTACTGCTCCCAGGCCAGCCGGCCCAGCCGGCCGGCCGGCACCGACACGCCCGGCACGCAGTCCAGGCCCAGCTCGGCGAAGTGGTCCCGGTCACGGGCCTGGGCGAGCACGACCAGATCGGCGCCGGCCGTCACCAGCGCGGGCAGCAGGTTGTCCAGGTAGCGCCCCACGCCGCGCAGCTGGGCGGGGATGGCCGTGGCGTCGACGAGCACACGCGGCACGGGCAGGACTCCAGACCGGGGTTGGGAACCGGGCGGGGAGATCCTAGCGAACCGCGCGCGCCGTCCCGGCCGCACCGGATTTCGGCATCCGTATCTCGGCATTCCGTATCCGATTTGCACGCCAGGGCGACCGCATCGGATGCGGAACCACCCGTGCGGGGAGGGTCGGGTGTGCAGGCGAACCGGGAGATGGCCGCCCGGCGGCTGGCCGGAGAGGAGTCCGCAAGGCACTAAGCTCGGTGTCCGTGCCGGTATCCGACAGCGACGCGCCCGCGTCCGTGCCACCGGGCAATCCCTCGCTGGATCAGCCTTCGGCCGGCCAACCGACGCTGAGCCGACCGGCGGCCGACCGGCCCGGGCGGAGCCGGCTCGCCACCCTGATCAAGGCAGCCGGCATCGTGATCGCGGTGCTGGCGGTGGCGCTGTGCGCGCTGACCCTGGCCCGGGAATGGCACGACATCCGTACCGCCCTCGGCGACGCCCAGCCGGGCTGGCTGCTGCTCGCGCTGCTGGCCGCCGCCGGCGGGATGACCGGCCTGGGACTGCTCTGGTGGCGCTGCCTGCAGGTGTTCGGCGCGCCGGCCCGGCGCCGGGACGCGGTGGCCTGGTACTTCGGCGGCGAGCTGGGCAAGTACGTCCCGGGTGGGGTGTGGCCGGTGCTCGGACGCGGCGAGCTGGCCGCCCGGGCCGGCATCTCGCGTGCCACCGGCTACGTCACCACCCTGATCTGCTACGCCGCGATGTGCGTGGCCGCCGCCGTGGTGTGCGGCGTGCTGGCCCCGTTCGTCGCCCTCGACGGCGCCGGGCTGAGCTGGGGCTGGCTGATGCTGGCGCTCATCCCGCTGGGCCTGGGCGCGCTGCATCCGGCCGCACTCGGCCGGCTGCTGGCGCTCGGCGCCAAGCTGACCCGCGGGCGGGTGCAGCTGGAACCCCGGCCGTGGCGCACCATGCTGGGCCTGACCGGCTGGTCGATCGCCACCTGGCTGCTGGTCGGCGCGGCGTCGGTGTGCGTCACCGAGGCGCTCGGCTACTCCCAGCAGCCGGCCCGGGTGGCCTTCGCCGCGGTGGCCGCCTGGATCATCGGCTTCCTGGCCATCCCGGTGCCGGCCGGCGCCGGGCTGCGCGAACTGGTGTTCCTGGCCGCCAGCGGCCTGGACTCCGGCCCGTGTCGGCTGGCCCCGTGTTGGCTGGCCCCGTGTTGGCTGGCACTGGACTGCCTGGCCCGGTCATGCCGGACTCGGCCCCTGCGCCGTCCGTTCCTTCTGCCACCCGTCCGCTCCCTACCGCTTGCTTCCGGGCGCCCTGAGGCGCCGCCTTGCTGGCATGGCCGCCTGCGGCGGCGGGCCCTCGTCGCTCGTTCCTCGCTACCTCAGTCCAGGCGACACCGCACCCCTCCAGTTCTCGTCCGCCGTCTTCCCGTCGGCCCGTGCCGCATCGTTGACTTACCGGCCGGCAAGTTATTATGCTAGGACCGAAATTAACCGGCCGTCAAGTAAAAAAGGCGGCCCCAGCTCCGTCTAGGGGTACGAACGGACATGCGCGACGCGGGGTCAACGGGTCCCACGCCGCGGACCGACACCCGGTCCCGCGTGCAGAAGGTGGCCCTCGAGCTTTTCGCCGAACAGGGGTACGAGAAGACGTCCCTGCGCGAGATCGCCGAGCGCCTGGGCGTGACCAAGGCCGCCCTCTACTACCACTTCAAGTCCAAAGAAAACATCGTCCACAGCTTCACCGACGATTACTTCGCCGAGATTGACGCCCTCCTGGACTGGGCCAAGGAGCAGCCGCAGAGCGACGACACCCGCCGCGAGGTCCTCGACCGCTACGTCAGCATCGTGCTGGGCGGCAACGAGGTCTTCCGCTTCCTGGAGCAGAACCGGGCGTCGGTGCAGACGATGGAGGCGGGCAAGGAGCGCTTCGCGCGCTTCCGGGACCGCCTGGACGCGCTCGTGGACGTGCTGGCCGGGCCCGAGGCCCCGCTGCGCGACCGGGTGCGCGCCACCACCGCCGTGCTCGCCGTCGGCGCGACCTGCGTGTTCTACCTGCAGCAGGTGGACGACCAGGACAAGCTCCGGGCCATCGTGCTCGAGATGGCCACCGACCTGATCCCGGTAGACCGCTCCTATTGAGGCCGCAGCTCGGCCCAGACGACCTGCCAGGCTCCGGGCGGCCACAGGCATCTATATACCCGGCCCATCCGGGTCAAACAGGCAGCAGCACCCTCAACTTCGGCCAGCACGGCCGACGTATCTGCAGCCACGGACGAGGTGCGGTCCGCCCTGACCGCCAGCGAAGCGCTCACCGCATGGTGAAAGAGCGACTGTTGTGACTTGTGAGTTTATTGTTACGTGTAAGAGGTTATATTTCGTCCATTCATGCAAATTTCACTGACTCATGTGTTGAAACGTGCGGGCCTATGGACCATGCTGGTATCTTACGTATCCCGACCGGGATGGTCCAGCCGTCTGCTGTTCCGGTGGCATATAAGGAGGTGGGTGGCCTCGCCACCGCCTTCGACCTGACAGCGAGTCGCAGAGCCCAGAGTGGGGGGCTTTCGATGATAAGTCCAAAATACTGGCATCAGCCTGGTCAAGTTCCGATGTGGCGTCGGCTTCCCGTCACGTCAGGCTTGAGACGGCGGTCGTCTGCTAGATCTGAAAGGTGCTTCCTCTCCTCGCCTGACTGACGCGATCCGCATGAAGACGGTGCGCGTCCTCGGCGGCGTCGATTCATTCGCGTCGTGGATCTGTGCCTGCCGAAGCACGAGCCATCCGTCCGGGTGACGTTGGTGCGGCCCGCGCACAGCCCGAGTCGGGCAGCGTCACCCAGCCAAGCTTCAACGTCGGCGGAGGGCAGGCGATGAGTGACGCTCATTGTGTCTCTGGGCGTTCCGGCCCGGGCACGCAGGGACATCCATCCGCCGCCGCCCGGGGTAGGTGCCCCGCAGGCGCGGCATTCCGGAGCCGAACGGGATTGCGCCTTTGCATGTGAGGCTGCTCGGAGGATTCTGCATTGAACGCAGCGACGTCGGGCAGGCCGTATCCGATTGGCCGAGGCGTAGCGCCAAGACCCTGATCAAGCTTCTAGCCATCCAACCGGGGCACGCGTTGCACCGCGAGCAGGTCATCGACGTCCTCTGGCCGAAAGTGAACGCGGAATCCGCGCTCAATAGCCTCGGTAAGGCTCTTCATGTCGCCCGCCGCGCGTTGCAACCCGGCCTTCCGCGACGTCAGGATTCGGCGTATCTCCGTCTGGCGGACGGCATGCTCGTCCTCAACACCGAGCATGTCGTAGTCGACGCGGACGAGTTCGAGCAGCTTGCCGAGGACGCGCTGCGCCGCAGGGAAATCGCAGCGTATGAGGCTGCATTCGCTGCTTACGGCGGTGAGCTGCTGCCGGAGGACCGCTACGAGAGCTGGTGCTCCGAGCGTCGCAATGCCCTGGCGGAGTTGCATATCCGGTTGCTGCTCGGGATGGCAGAGGTGCTCGAGCGGCGCGGCTCCTACAGCGAAGCGGCGGAACGGCTTCGCGATGTGCTCCAGCAAGACCCGACGCGAGAATCCGTTCATCGTCAGCTCATGCGCCTGTACGCGTGGATGGGAGCACCGGACCAGGCAATACGCCAGTTCCACAGCTGCGAGGCGATCTTGCGGCAGGAACTCGATCTCCCGCCTCAACCGGAAACCATCTCGCTCTGTGATGAGATACTCGCAAGCCGCCGTCCGCTGCAGCGGTCGGGGCGGGACCGGGTTAACGGCCACGGCGACCTTGGCCGGTCATCGCCCGTCCACGCTGCTGCTAATGGCTGCCCCTTCGTCGGCCGGGAGCGAGTGATCCGGCATATGTTCGGTCAGCTCATGCAACGCGACGGTGAGCAGCCGGGCATGATCGTCGTCAGTGGAGAGACGGGAGTCGGCAAGACCCGGCTGCTGGACGAGTTCGCGATCCAGGCGAGTGCGCGAGGAGCCGTTACGCTCTGCGGTGGCAGGGGCGCGCATGCGTACCAGTTCGCTTGCGGCGCGTTTGCGGTCGCGCTTGAAGATTACGCGGCGAACCGGTCAGAGGCCGAGCGCGCGGAAATCGCGCGCGCATACCCGGGCCTGGCACGGTTCGTGCCTTCGCTGGGGGCCGGGATTCCGCTCCCGGCTCCGGCGCCCGATCTGCGCGATTACTATCTCGATCTCTTCCCTTCCATTGTTCAGTTCCTGATGGACCTGGCTCGCACGAAGCCTGTCCTTCTGGTCCTCGGCGACCTGCACGAGGCTGATGCCGTCGGCCTCGATCTGATCAGGTACCTGGCTCATCTGGCCGTCGGCACGCCGCTGCTCATGGTCGGGGCGTTGCGAGACCCGGATATCGAGGCCGACGCCGGCCTCCGGCAAATGATCGAGGCGATGACGCGAGAGCGTCTCTGGCTCAGAATCGACCTGCATTGCCTGTCCCGGCAGGCCACCGATCAACTGGTGCACGCCATGCTTCCCAGTGCACACGTCAGCGACGATACCCTGGCCCAGATCTACGCACAGTCGCGGGGCAATCCGCTGTTCGTCCGGGAGCTTGTCGACGGCATGAACGCGCACGGCAGCCCAGTCGCCGCGGACGAAGGCTGTCAGGACCTCTCGTGGCTTGCCGCACGATTGCCGGCCCGTAGGCGCATCCTCATCGGGATGCGGCTGGCGCTCATGGACGAGCCCCTGCGCCGGGTGCTGGGGCTGGCCGCTGCCGTCGGCGCTACTGAGATCTCCTTGAGCCAGCTCCGCGCCGGAGCGGCGGCACTGAAACCTCCGGTGGACATTCCGGTCCTCTTCGATGCGCTGGACCGCGCGCTGCGGCTGCGCCTCCTTGAGGAACGGGGCGAAGGCTACGCGTTCCGCCATCCGGTCGTCCGCGCGGCCTTGTATGACTGTCTTCCACGGCATCGCCGGGATGAATTGCGTGCCGCTCTGGCCGCTCCCGGTGGCAGGAGCGCACGCTCGATCGACTGCTTACCCGGACTTCTCCTGCCTGCCGTGCTGCAGGCGCTTCCTATGGCGCTGCTGGAAGAGCGCTGGAATGCATGCAGTCCGGCCTGGCCAAGGAAAGCAGAGGAAATACGTCCCGGGCGCCTTCACCGAGACGTGCTCGCTGCTGTTCCCGGGCACCCGCGGCCGCCCCGCCTCAGCGCGCCATGGCACAAGGAGTAACCCGAACCACCGGATATCACGCTGAGCGCACGGGTGAATGTCTACGCCATCGAAGCGCGGTCGATTGACTGCATGCCCGGGCAGCATCTTACGCCTGCGGAATTGAGCAAGCCTTCTGGCGGCGCCCGCTAGTTTCCCGATCGGCTCTTCTTATCGTGTTCCATATGCCCTGGGAAGACGGCTGGAAGAGCCCTGGAATCCGCGCATCCCATGCTAGGCGGCGTGCTAGGCGAAGAATAGATTCCAGCCGTGGGGGGAGTTTGGTCTTCGTGAATGCGGTCCGAAGGGCGACCTCATCACATAGCAAGGCGAGACGGCCAGTCCGAATTCCCTTGGATTACGCATGTCCATCGGAGCGCATTGCTGATGTCCTTTGGAGCGGATGGTCAATGGGTCGCAATCGGCTGGCTTCAGCCCGCAAAAGGTTGCCGGGCCGGGTCCTCGTCCTTGTCGCTGGCGGTGTCATCGGCGGCCGGCTGGCCACGGGATGCGGGTACCCGTGTCCGGTTATGCCGTCGTCCGCGACCGGTCTGATCGCGAGGCCGCCGGGCGCATATCCAACTGGGCCAGGGACTACCTTCACCGGGTCGCCGTGGTCGACTTGGGCTGTGCCGCGGGCGGCGTGCTGGCAGCGGCACAGATTCGCTTCGGCAATGACGTAACCCGGACCTACCTGGCCCTGAGCCTCGCGCTGCCCCTGCTATGGGTCACAGCCTTGTGGATGGCGGGGGCGTATGACACCCGGTTCATCGGGACCGGCTCCGATGAGTTTCGCAGGGTGCTGAACGCCGGGGTGAGCCTGACCGCGGCGGTCGCGATTTTCTCGTATGCGGTCAACCTGCAACTATCCCGCGGCTACGTGGTCATCGCCCTGCCCAGCGTCACGATGTTCGATCTGTGCGCCAGGTACTGGATGCGCAAGCGACTGCACCGGCGGCGCGCAGCCGGCAAGTGCCTGCACAGCGTGATCGCTGTCGGCCATGAGCCTGCGGTGGCTGACCTGGTCAAAGAGCTCAGGCGGGACCAGTATCACGGGCTGACGGTGGTCGGCGCCTGCGTGGCCGGGCCGGGCGAACGCGATGAGGTGGCGGGCGTGCCGGTGTACGGCGGCCTGGACGACATTACGGCCGCGGTCAAGGCCTTCGATGCGGATACCGTCGCGGTCACCGCCTGCCCGGAGATGGACGGCAGAAGGCTCCGCAGTCTTGCCTGGGAGCTCGAGAAGACCGGCACCGACCTGTGCGTCTCGCCCGCGCTGCTCGACGTCGCGGGTCCGCGGACGACGATCAGGCCGACGGCCGGGCTCACCTTGCTGCACGTGGATCACCCGCGGCTGACCGGCTTCCCCCTGGTCCTCAAGGGCCTGTTCGACCGGTGCGCGGCGGCCGCGGCGCTGATCATGCTGGCCCCGGCGATGGCGGCCGTGGCCGCGACCATCTGGCTGCACGACCGCGGGCCTGCCCTGTTCACTCAGCTCAGAGTCGGTAAAGACGGACGCGCGTTCACGATCTACAAGTTCCGGACCATGGTCGTGGACGCCGAGCAGCGCCGGGCGCAGCTGATGGCCAGCAATGACTCCGACGGCGTCTTGTTCAAGCTCCGCAAGGATCCCCGGGTGACCGCGGTGGGAGCGCATTTGAGGCGCTGGTCGATCGACGAGCTGCCGCAGCTCTTCAACGTGTTCCTCGGCCACATGTCGCTGGTGGGCCCCCGGCCCGCGCTGCCAGATGAGGCAGAGAGATATGCCGAGCATGTCCGCCGGCGGCTGGTGGTCAAGCCGGGTCTTACCGGCCTGTGGCAAGTCAACGGGCGATCGGATCTGTCCTGGGACGAATCAGTCCGGCTCGACCTGCGGTACGTGGAGAACTGGTCGTTCGCCCTGGACCTGCAGATCATGTGGAAGACGATCTCGGTACTCATGCGTGGTTCCGGTGCGTACTAGAGCCTGCCTGGCGGATGGACACGCGGGTGACATCCGCGGAATGACAGCCCGCATGAACGTAAACCCGAAGGCCGGTAACCGCGCTTGGCCGGCGTGCCGTCACGGAGTCGTGAGGGAAGCGGCCGGCCTGCGTGTCTCTACGATCAGAAATTGGAGAGAGCAATTGACGACGATGCTCGACCAGGATCTCGGCGTCCTCGATGTGGCGGCGCTGATGCGGCGCGCCGCCAACGGGGATCACCAGGCGTGGGAACGCCTGGTTGATCAGTACGCGAGGCTGATCTGGTCCATTACCGTAGATTTCAAGCTGGTAGAAAGCGATGCCGCCGACGTCGCCCAGACGACCTGGCTGCGACTGCTCGAGCACATTGACCGTATCGAGTACCCGGATCGGCTAGGGTCCTGGCTGGCGGCGACCGCACGGAACGAGTGCCTGCGCTGCCTGGCGGCGCGCAAGAGGGTTGTCCCCAGCCAGGATGACGTCGAACTCAATGGCGCTGTGCCGCACGGGCCCGAGATCGACGAGCGCCTTCTCGCCGACGAGCGCGCAAAGGTCGTTCGCGAGGCGCTGTCCCGCCTGCCCTGGCGGTGGCAGCGGCTGCTCGAGCTGCTCATGGCCGACCCGCCGGTGTCTTACGCCGACATATCCGATGAGCTCGGGCTGCCAATCGGCAGCATCGGCCCCACGCGGGCACGATGCCTGGCCCGGCTGCGCGTCCTGCTGCAAGCGTCCTGAGCCAAATGCCTGAGCGTCCACCCACCGGCCGCCTGCGGTCTCGACTTCCGGATAGGCATCCCGGACTTCGGCCAGCAGGTCCGGGACGAACAGCAGCACCGCGTCCGGCTTGTCCGCGGCCAGCCGGGCGGGGGCGGCCACCGGGATGTCGGTTCCCGGCATCCGCAGGCCCTGCTTGGCGGGCGAGGCATCGATCACCGCCGGCAGGAGCCGACGATCCACTCGCGCTTGGCACAACAGCGCGACCGCCCTTGATGCGGCGCCGTAGCCGAGCACCTTACGTCCGGCGGACCGTTCCGCCACCAGCCAGTCATGCAGGGCCTTAGCGTGAGCACGCACATCCCGCTGCAGGCCGGCGAAAGCGCCGGGATCGCAGACGCCGACGCGAGCATCCTCGGCAACGAGCGACTGCACGACGGCGTCGGGCCGGCCGTTCCGTTCCCCGTCCCTGGACGCGGCCAGCAGGACGGTGCCGCCGTAGAGGCTGAACTGCCAGGCAGTGACCGGGCTGAAGCCGACCGCTGCCAGCATCGCGGTCAGCGCGGTCGTGGAGTAGTACGCGTAGTGCCCGTGCCGGAGTGCGTTCCACTGCCGGCCGCCGATGATGGTGCTCAGGGCGTGATACTGCAGCAACAGCACTCCGCCCGGCGCAATCCTGGACGCGCGCTCGGCGAGGGCCCTGCGCTGGTCTGCGGCGTGCATCAAGCCGAAGCAGTCAACGATCACGTCCGCCTGCCCGCCGGATCCAGACGGCACGAGCCCGCGAGCGGTCAGCAGGCCCAGCCAGGACCCGCCATGAGGACTGCCGTACTCGGCGACCACGCCGTGGTCCGGCAGGAATCCCGCCGCAGCGACCCTTTCCACGGCATCAGCAGCCTGCGCGACGAGCGCAGCGGGCTCGGTGCCCCTCGGCTCCTCGGGCACGGTGGGGTCGGCGAGCAACTGGGCCAGGCCGCACGATGAGCACAGCCACATCTGCAGCGGGTACACGGGGTCGGGACCCGGATCGTCGCACCGCGGGAAATAGTCACAGGCCGGCTGTTCACCGAGGTCCAGCACAAGGTGACCCGCTGGCTCCCGGCACGCCCGGCACAGATGCCTGTCCATTTACGTCCTTTTTTCCCGCAGCTGACTCACTCGTTGCGATTACCAATGTTAGCCCGGTCCTTGACCAGGTGGAAAGTCGGAGGTGTTGGCGCTATGCCAACGTCGCATAACTGCCGTCTGTGCGGTGCACCGCTTACTCGCACGTTCGTTGATCTCGGGATGTCTCCGCTATGCGAGAGCTACGTTCCCGAGGAAAGACTCGACGACGCCGAGGTCTTCTATCCACTTCACGTTCGCCTGTGCGACACATGCCTGCTCGTGCAGCTTCCCGCTTATGTCTCCGGTGAGCATATCTTTTCCGACTATGCCTACTTTTCTTCGTACTCCGACTCATGGGTCGCGCACGCGAAGCGGTACGCGGAGGCGATGATCGGACGTCTGGATCTGACTCCCGGACAGCCTGGTCACCGAGGTGGCCAGCAACGACGGCTACCTGCTTCAGCACTTCAAGGCGGCCGGCATCCCGGTGCTCGGCGTCGAGCCGGCCGCGAACGTGGCCGAGGCGGCCCGCGCCCGCGGCATCCCGACGGAGGTTCAGTTCCTCGGTGCCGAAACCGGACGCGAGATCGCGCACCGGCGCGGCCGGGCCGACCTCGTGGCCGCGAACAACGTCTTCGCTCACGTGCCGGATATCCGGGGCTTCGCGGCCGGGCTGCGCGCCCTCGTCAAGGACGAGGGCATGGTCACGCTGGAGTTCCCGCACCTGCTCCGCCTGATCGAGCGCCGGCAGTACGACACCATCTATCACGAGCACTTCTCCTACCTGTCCCTGCTCACCTCCTCCCACGCGCTCGCGACGGCCGGGCTGCGCGTGCTCGACGTGGACGAACTCGGCACGCACGGCGGATCGCTGCGCGTTTACGCCCGCCCCGAGGAGAACGGCGGCGAGCCGACCGAGCGGGTCAAGGCGGTGCTGGCCGCGGAGGAGGCCGCGGGCCTGCACACTGTCGCCGGCCACGAGGGTTTCGCGGCCGCCGTGCTGAAGATCAAGAGCGACCTGCTCGGCTTCCTGCTCGCCGCGGCGCGCGAAGGGCGTTCCGTGGCCGGATACGGCGCCCCGGGCAAGGGCAACACGCTGCTGAACCACTGCGGCATCCGGTCGGACCTGCTCTCCTACACGGTCGACCGCAGCCCGGTCAAGCAAGGGAAGTTCCTGCCGGGCACGCATATTCCGATCCACGCGCCGGAGCGGCTGGCCGAGACCCGGCCAGACTACATACTCGTCCTGCCGTGGAACCTGCGGGAGGAAATCAGCCGCCAGCTCAGCTATGCCGGATCGTGGGGGGGAAAGCTAGTTTTCCCGATCCCCGAACTCCAAATCGTTTCTGTGGGGTGAATCATGAAAGTCGTGCTTTTCTGCGGTGGCCTCGGGATGCGGATGCGCGACGGCGTCAACACTGGCCCGAAGCCGATGGCGATGATCGGGGAGCGCCCGATGCTATGGCATGTCATGCGGTATTACGCGCATTTCGGCCACACCGATTTCGTGCTCTGCCTCGGTTACGGCGCCTCGTACGTCAAGGACTTCTTCCTGAACTACGACGAAACCAGGTCCAACGATTTCGTTCTAGAGCGCGGAGATCGGAAAGCAAAGCTTTTCAGGACCGACATCTCCGACTGGCGGATCACCTTCGTCGACACCGGCCTGAACTCGGCGATCGGGGAACGGCTGCGGCGGGTCCGCCGGTTCGTCGAGGACGAGCCGATGTTCCTGGCCAACTACGCGGACGTCTTCACGAACGCGCCGCTGCCCGACATGATCGCGCGGTTCGAAGCCAGCAGCGCGGCGGCTTGCTCGCAGTGCCACCTCAGTCGTCACATCATGTGGTGGATATCGGCGAAGACGGGCTCATCACGAGCGTGACTCCCATGCAGGATCTGCGCCAGTGGGAGAACGGCGGCTACTTCGTGCTCCGGCCCGAGATCTTCGATCATCTCAACGAGGGCGAAGACCTCGTTGAGGACGTGCTCGTGCGACTGGTTCCCCGCGGACGGGTCCTCGCCTTCCCGTACAAAGGGTACTGGTCACCCGCCGACACGGTGAAGGAGCGGGCCCAACTGGAGGAGATGTACCAGCGGGGCCACTGCCCGTGGATGGTCTGGGATCCGGAACGCTCGGGTGCGGCCAGGGCAGCGTGCTGGCTCGGCATGGCGCCGGTCCGACCGTGGCAGCCCGGTAGCGAGCCGGCATGCTGTCCTTGCACCTAGGGTCGCCGTCGGGCGGCCCGCTGTCCGTGCTGGCGATCGGCGCGCATCCCGATGACATCGAGATCGGCGCCGGCGGGCTGCTGCTCGGCTTGGCCCCGGGTCGGCCGCGAGTTCGTTACGTGGTGCTGACGGGCACCGCGGAGCGACAGCAGGAGGCGCGAAACGCGGCTCGCGCCTTCCTGCCCGACGCTGACCTCGCCATCGAGCTGTTCGATCTGCCCGAGGGCGGCTGCCCGCAGTATGGGGCCAGGTGAAGGAGATTCTCGAGACCGTCGCGCGATCGTGCTCGCCCGATGTCATCCTCGCGCCGTCACCGCACGACGCGCATCAGGACCACCGGACCATAGCCGAGATCATCCCCACCGTCTTCCGTGACCAGCTCTACCTGGCCTACGAGATCCCGAAGTGGGACGGCGACATCAGCCGGCCGTCGATGTACGTCCCGATGTCGGCCGAGATCGCCGCCCGCAAGGTGGAGTTGCTGCATAAGTGCTTCCCGTCACAACGCAATCGTGACTGGTGGGACGACGAAGTCTTCCTCGGTCTGGCCCGGCTGCGCGGGATGGAATGCCGGGCTCGCTATGCCGAAGCCTTCACCTGCGCAAAATCACTGATCATGCCCGCGGCGTCCGCGATCGGCGAGCCGCCGGAGCGGACGTTACCGGACCGTCGTCACGGACGCGGGTATCACCGTGCCTCGTGCGCGATCTGCGCACCGGGCGCAGGGAAAGGCGCGGTGGTCTGGCGTCGTAGCATCTCGTCAATGAGGCGGGCCGAAACCAGCTCGCGGATCCGGCGCAACCGGACGAAGCGCGCCGACATGAAGTCGTCGTAGGTCAGGCCGTGCTTGGCGTAGGCGCCGACCAGCTCGTTGACGCCGTCCTGCACTCTCCAGCGCAGGCTCAAGATCGGGGAAGGTTGCGGCCAGCTTGGAGAAGTCGACGCGGTAGTTGCGCAGGTCTGGCCCGGCGTCTTCGGCGAGCGACACGCTCGGATTCGGCACCGCGTCGCGTACCAGGTCAGCAATGTCCTTGACCTGCACGTTGTCCTCCGCGCGGCCGACGTTGAAGGCCTCGTCGTGGACGAGCTCGCGCGGAGCCTCGAGCACAGCGAGGAAGGCCCGGCTGATGTCTTCGATGTGCACCAGCGGCCGCCAGGGCGATCCATCGCTTTCCAGCCGTACCTGGCCGGTCGTCATCGCGACCGCGGTGAGGTTGTTCACGACGATATCGAGGCGCAGCCGCGGGGATGCGCCATAAGCCGTGGCGTTGCGCAGGTAGGTCGGGCTGAACGTGTCGTCGGCCAGCAGCGACAGGTCACGCTCGGCCAGCACCTTGGTCTCGCCGTACGGCGTGACCGGGAACAGCTCCGCATCCTCGGCTACGGCCGCGCGAGCCCGCCGCGCCGTACAGGCTGCACGAGGACGCGAACAGGAAGCGTTCGATGCCAGCCTGTTGGCGGCCCGGGCCAGGCGCAGCGTTCCCTCGTGGTTGATCGAGTACGTCGCCGCCGGGTTGAGGTGACCGAGCGGGTCATTGGACAGCGCGGCCAGGCAGACCACCGCGTCGTAGCCAGCCAGCTGGGGGCCTCGCGTACCTAATGTCGAGCGGTCGGCGCGCGCCGATGCCCTCTGGCGCATGGCCGAGGTCGCATCCCTCGTAGAGACCTAGGTCTAGCCCGTCGACCTGGTGCCCGGCTCCGCGCAGGAACGGGACCATGACGGCGCCGATGTAGCCACGATCGCCCGCAACGAGAACCCTCATCGCCAGCCCCCAGATTTTTGGAGAGGAATTTGGATATACGTGGTGGGCACCACCACCCGGCCACTATAGGATCTGCGGCGCCCGCTCCTGATACATGCGGAAGCGACTGTTCATCACCAGCTCCGCTAAGTTCCGGGCTGGGGCGGCGGCCCGCAAGCGGACCAAGCTGATTCTGAACGCCCTGGACATGGCGCTGTGGCACTATCCGCGCGGCCTGATGGCTGGCCTGACCGGTCGCCCGCGAAGCACTGTGGAAACGCCGTCTTCAAGCGCTCGCCGCTAGGCCGGTCAGGGGAATGAAATCCAGGTCCTGATCACCGTCCGCAGCCTTCCAGGTACCTGCTCACGTAAGCAACCGTGCCGCGTCCGTGAGCCGCGGCGCATGCCGGTCTCGCTGAGACATGCTGGTAACGGGAAAGGGCCACGGGATGGCTAGGTCAGGATCATCGAATGCGATCGACACATCCTCAGCAGGGTCATGAGTCCGGTCAATGCGATATGACACGTCCGCAGGGTCGGTGAGGGCCTGAAATCCGTGTGCGCAGCCGGCCGGAACGTAAAGCGAGACCTGCTCGCTATCACAGAGCTCGAAACTGTCCCAGTTGCCGTATGTCGGCGAAGCTGGCCGCAAATCTACGATGACATCGAAGATTGCCCCATATGAACACCGTACGAGCTTTGCCTCACCATTCCCGCGACGCACGTGCAGGCCGCGCACCACGCCACGGGACGAGCGGGAGAGGCGCCTGCGGGGAAGGAGCGGGGTCTATTCCCGCCGCGCGCATCACATCGGCATCGAAGGTACGGCAGAAGAAGCCGCGCTCGTCTACATGGGGTTCAGGACGGGAAAAAGCAGGGCGCCAGCAATGCGCCAACCAGAACAAACCACCTTTGGGCTCCCCCCACCTTCATGATGCCGCCTTCCTGACCACCCCGAGGGTACGCATCCGCGCGTCGGCCTCGGCCAGCACCCCGTCCAGGCCGTCCATATCGTCGAGCCACGCGGCGTACGCCGCCACGGACTGGGCCGGCGTGCGCCGGGGCTCCCAGCCCAGCGCCCGCAGTGCGCTGATGTCGGACAGGTTGTGCCGGGTGTCGCCGAAGCGGTACTCCCCGGTCACTATTCCTGGCTGGTCCGACCCGTACTGGCGCCTGACGATGTCCGCGAATTCCCGGGTGGTGACCGCCTGGCCGCCCCCGACGTTGAAGACCCGCCCGGCGGCGCGGTCGTCCCAGAGCACAAGTACGTTGGCGTCCACCACATCCTCGATATTGACGTAGTCCCGGATTGCCTCGCCGTCCTCATACAGGACTGGAGGCTTGCCGAGCAGATAGCTCAGGCAGAAGATGCGGCAGGCGCCCGAGTTGGCGTCGTAGACCGACTGCCGGGGACCCTGGACGATGCTGTACCTGAGCGCGACGGTCGGGATGCCGTACCGGCGCCCCAGGTTGATGGCGATCATCTCCTCGGCGAGCTTGGACATGCCGTAGGCGTTCTGCGGATTGGAGACACCCTCCGGCGTGGTCCGCAGTTCCATCGGACCGCCGCACACCGGGCAGGGGATGTCCCACCGGCGCGCCGCAAGCGCGCTCTCCGGCCGCATCCCGGGCGTCTGCTCGCCGTCGACCGGGCACCAGTAGAGTCCCTCGCCCATCGCGGCCTGCGACGAGGCGACTACGACCCGGGCAAGGTCCAGGCGCTCGGCCACGATGATCTCGTAGAGCAGGGCGGTCGAGACCACGTTCACGTCGGAGAACTGCGAGAAATCGGGCAGGTAGTCCCGGTAGTCAGCGAAATGGTAGACGGCGTTAACCCGGCGCAGAAGGTTAGTAACCAGCTCGCGGTTGCGCGTGTCGCCCTGGTAAAAATCCGTCCACGGAGTCAGATATGCCGGCCGCCCGTTCCGGTGGACCGGCCGGGTCAGCGCATCAAGCACGATGACCTCATGTCCCAGCGACAGAAGGCGGTCGCACGTATGAGAGCCGATGAAGCCGGCTCGCCGGTGACCAGGATCTTCATGTGCGCCGGCACTCCCGGCACCCGGTCTCCTCGCGATCCATATCGAGGGCGGACGCCACCGTCAGAAGGCCGGTCGCCACGCGCATTCGTGTTGCCGACTCCCTTCTGCGGCGGTCATCGTGCCCGGCATTCGCCAGGCACCAGGGCTTCGAGTGGCTGCCATGATTCAGGACACAACCATCGAGATCGCGTCCGCAGCCGCCGGACCCACGTC
>CAWCNK010000004.1:0-2375725 GCA_963796905.1 uncultured Actinomycetota bacterium
CCCGCTGACCATGCTGGCCGCGCTCGTGCTGCGCCGGGACCGACTGGTGGCCTGGTTGGTCGCCTCGCTGGTCGCGCCAGTGATCTTCCACTGCTGGCTGGCCGGGGTGGTGCAGTCCTCCTACTGGGCACTCTGGGCGCCGGCCGCGGTGGCGCTCTCGGCGCTGGGCTGCTGGGAGTTGGCGCAGTGGGCCGGTCGGGTGCGGTCCGACCGGCGGGTACGCGCCACTGCAGCCCTGGCAGCTGCCTGCGCGCTGCTGGCGATCGCGGTTGCCTCGATCGGGCAGCTCGGGCAGGTCGCGCGCCTGCAGCGGGACGGCCCGGGCGCGCTCCCGGGGATCCGCACCCGGCTCGGGCTGCACGGCGCGGTGCTGGCGACGGGATTCCTGCGGATCGAGGTGTCGACGTACACCGGGCTGACCCCGCTGTACCTGCGACTGCCTGACGAGCTCCAACGCATCGACACCGTCCTGATCGGGCAGCCGCGCTGCCGGACCGCCTCCGACCGGACCATCCGCGCGTTCGCGGCGACCAACCTGCGCTCCGGCTCGCTGCGGCTGGTCCGCACCGACCGGCTGGCCCTCCTGTACGTGGCGAGCGGGCCGCTGCACGCCCCGACGGTGGCCGAGATCCATGCGCAACCGGCCCTGCCGCTGGCCACCGGCTGCTGACCCGGCCGTGGAGATGTGTGCAGTACGGTGAGCCGGGTCCGGGCCGGTCGAGCACGAAGGGCAGCGCACCCACCTCATGCGGATCTCTGTCGACGACGCCGTGGTCACCGCCTTCCCGGACTTCGAGATCCGGCTCGTCACCGCCACCGGGGTGCGCAACCGGGAAGCCTGGCCGCAGCTGGACGCCGAGTTGGCCGAGCTGGAAAGCCTTGTCGAATCAGGGCGGTTCGATCCTCCGACCGAGGACGAGGAGGCGATCAGTTCCTGGTTCGCCGCGTTCCGCAGCTTCGGCACCAACCCACGCCGGATGCGGCCCAGCGTGTACGCGCTGCTGCGCCGGCTGGCCGGCTCGCACCGGCTGCCTCGCATCACCCCCGCCGTCGACGCCTACAACCTGATGTCGGTCCGCCACCGGGTGCCGGCCGGCGCCTTCGACCTGGCCAAGGTCGAAGGCCCGATCGAGATCCGGCCGGCCCGCGCGGGGGATTGCTTCGTCCCGCTGGGCGAACCGGACGAGACCGAGGAGCCCCGGCCGGGTGAGGTGGTCTACGCCGCCGGCTCGCAGGTGCTGACCCGGCACTGGAACTACCGCGACTCCGATCGCACCAAGGTGGACGAGGACTCCACCGCCGTCGTGTTCGTGCTGGAACGGGTCTCGGCCGCACCGGCTCTCGTCCGGGCGGTGGCCCACGCCGGCGAGCAACTGGCCGAGCTGCTGGCGCCGTTCGCCACGCGGGTCAGCGTGCAATCGCTGACGCGGGAGTCCCCGGCGGCGGAGCTGGCGGGCTAGCTCGACGCCCGGCGCAGGTCCCGGTAGTTCGCCAGGCTGGCCTCCCGCTCGGCGGCGTGGTCGACGATCGGTTCCGGGTAGCCGGCCGGCGGCCCGTCCGGATCCAGCCACGGCTCGTGGATGTGGCGGGCCGGCAGCTGTGCCAGTTCCGGAACGTAGCGGCGGACGTAGGCCCCGTCCGGGTCGAACTTCCTGCCCTGCAGCACCGGGTTGAAGATCCGGTAGAACGGGGAGGCGTCGGTTCCGGTGCCGGCCACCCACTGCCAGCCGTGGGAGTTGCTGGCGAGGTCGCCGTCGATGAGATGGCGCATGAAGTGCCGGGCACCGTCGGTCCACTCCAGGTGCAGGTCCTTGACCAGGAAGGACGCCACGATCATCCGTACCCGGTTGTGCATCCAGCCCTCGGCCAGCAGCTGGCGCATGCCGGCGTCCACGATCGGGTAACCGGTCCGGCCGGCGGACCAGGCGGCCAGCCGGGTCCTGGCCAGCTTCCCGGTGGCGTACGGCAGCCCCTGCAGTTGCGGGTGGTAGTACCGCCGGGCCGAGTCGGGACGGGCGTAGAGCACATCGGCGTAGAACTCCCGCCAGGCCAGTTCCTTGCGGTAGGTCTCGTGCCGGTCGGACAGGTCGGCGAGCAGGGTGCGCGGGTGGATGGTGCCCCACTTCAGGTGCACCGACATGTGCGACGTGCGGTCCTCACCCGGCCGGTCCCGGTGGTCGGCGTAGCCGTCGGCACGCTCGGTGCGGAAGGCCCGCCAGGCCTGGCGGGCGGCCGCCTCGCCGACCTTCGGCAGCCGCAGCCCGGCCGGCAGTTCCGGCTCGTCCGGCACCCCGTCGGAGTGGGCCGATACCCAGTCCGGACGTACCGAGCGGGCCGGCTCCGGCCAGCCGTGCGCGCGCCAGCCCCGGTAGAAGGCCGAGTACACCTTGAAGTTCTGCCCGCTACCGTTGCGCACGGTGCCCGGCTCCACCGCGTACGGCGAGCCGCACCGGTGCAGGCCGACGTCGCCGAGTGCGTCGGCCACCGCCTCGTCGCGCCGGTCGCCGTACGGGCCGTAGTCGGCCGCGCAGTGCACCGACCCGGCTCCGACCTCGCGGCACAGCTTCGGCAACACCTTCGCCGGGTCGCCGTGCCGCACCACCAGGTTGCCGCTCAGCCGCTCGTCCAACGCCCGCAGCGTGCGATACAGCACGGCGACCCGGGGCGCGCCGGCCGGCTCGAGCAGCGCCGGGTCGAGCACGAACACTGCGAGCACCGACCGGTCGCCGGCCTGCTTGGCGGCGGCGGTGGCGGCGACCAGCGCCGGGTTGTCGAGGAGTCGCAGGTCGCGGCGGAACCACATCACGGCAGGCATCCCCCGACGGTAGGCGAACGGTTGCCGATGTGGTGGACTGCCTGCATGGAGCTGACCAAGTTCGGCCACGCCTGCGTCCGGATCACCGACGGCGACCGGCGGCTGGCCATAGATCCGGGTGTGTTCACCGACGTGCCGGCGGCGCTGGCCGATCTCGACGCGGTGCTGATCACCCACGAGCACGCCGACCACGTCGACGTCGACCGGCTGGCCGCGGCTGCCGGGCAGAACGCCGCCCTGCGGGTCTGGGCCCCGAAGTCGGTCGCCGACCAGCTGGCCGGCAACCAGGTGCTCGCCGACCGGGTGACCGCGGTCGGGCCCGGCCAGTCGTTCGTGGCCGGCGGCCTGCAGGTGCGCACCTACGGCGGCCAGCACGCGCTGATCCACTCCTCGATCCCGGTGGTCGCCAACGTCGGCTACCTGGTCGGCGACGCGGTCTACCACCCGGGCGATTCCTACACGGTGCCCAATGCCGTGGTCGAGGCGTTGCTGGTGCCGATCAACGCGCCCTGGTCCAAGCTCGCCGAGACCATCGACTTCACCGTCTCGGTGCGGGCGTCGCGGGCCTTCCAGGTGCACGACGGCCTGCTCAACGACACCGGCCGGTCCCTCTACGAATCCCAGGTCGATCGGGCTACCCAGTTCTACGGGACCACCCGCTTCCAGCACCTCGACCCGGGCCAGAGCGTGTCGCTATGAGTGAGCATGGTGCCGCGCGGGAGCTGCTGGCCCGCCATCCGATCATCGACGGGCACAACGACCTGCCGTTCGCGCTGCGGGATCTGGTCAACTACGACCTGGACGCCTACGACATCGGCCAGCGGCAGGACCGCAGCCACACCGACCTGGTCCGGCTCGCCGAGGGTGGCGTCGGCGCGCAGTTCTGGTCGGTGTTCGTGCCGTCCGGCTGGGCCGGCGAGCGGGCGGTCACCGCCACCTTCGAGCAGATCGACGTGGTGCTGCGGATGGCCGAGCGCTACCCGGACCGGATGGTGCTGGCCCGCACCGCGGACGACATCCGGCAGGCCTGGCGCACCGGCCGGCTGGCGAGCCTGATGGGAGCCGAGGGCGGGCATTCCATCGACAGCTCGCTGCCGGTGCTGCGGGCGATGGCGAGCCTCGGGGTGAAGTACCTGACGCTGACCCACAACGACAACGTCCCCTGGGCGGACTCGGCCACCGACGAGCCGGTGCTGGGCGGGTTGAACGACTTCGGCCGCGAGGTGGTCCGGGAGCTGAACCGGCTGGGCGTGCTGGTGGACCTGTCGCACGTCTCGCCGGACACCATGCGCGACGCGCTGGCGGTCAGCAGCGTGCCGGTGATCTTCAGCCACTCCTCGGCCCGGACGATCTGCGACCACGTGCGCAACGTGCCCGACGACGTGCTGGCGACCCTGGCCGGCAACGGCGGCGTCTGCATGGTCACCTTCGTGCCGTACTTCGTCAGCGAGCAGTGCCGCGCGTTCGAGGTGGAGGTGAAGGCGGCGATGGGCGAGCGGGGTGACGACGGCGAGGACTGGGACGCCTGGCTGGCGGCCATCGCCCGCTACGAGGCGGCCGGCAATCCGCGGCCGGTGGCGACGGTGGCCCAGGTGGCCGACCACATCGAGCATGTCCGCGAGGTTGCCGGGCTCGACCATGTCGGCATCGGCGGGGACTACGACGGCTGCGACCAGTTGCCGCAGGGGCTGGAGGACGTCAGCGGCTACCCGGCGCTGATCGCCGAGCTGATGGACCGCGGCTGGTCGGAGGCCGAGCTTGCGGCACTGACCGGCGAGAACCTGCTGCGGGTGCTTGCCGACGCCTCCCGGTAGCGCAGCCGCCTCGGGCGGGTGGCTCAGGTCTGCTCGGTGCCGCCGTCGGTGGGGGAGACCTGCACTGCCGGGGCGGGAGGTACCGCGGCCGAGCGCCGGTTCAGGCTGACCGGTCGGCCCTTGGTCCGCCCCCACGTGTTGACGATCACCACACCGCTGAGGGCGACCAGGCCACCCAGCAGCGACAGCCCCGACGGGATCTCGTCCAGCCAGATCCAGGCGATGATCACAGTGGTGGGGCCGCCGATGTAGAGGAAGCTGCCGGCCTTCGACGCCGGGATCCGGGACAGCACGTAGGCCCAGGTGGCGTAGGCCAGCGCGGCGGGAAAGACACCGAGGAAGACCACCACCCAGATCGCGGAGGCCGGTGCGTCGGCGATCTCGGAGCCCATGTGGAGCCCGAACGGGATCATCAGCACCGTGCCGATCCAGATCGCGACGGTGATCACCTGGATCGGGCTGTACCGGGCCAGCAGCGGCTTCTGGCTGATGAAGAACAGGCTGAAGGCGATCGCGGCGAGCAGGATGAGCAGCGACGCCGGCTCCAGCGCCACCTTCTTGCCCTCGCCGAAGAAGATCATCAGAGCGCCGGCGAACCCGATGCCCATGCCGAGGAAGGCGATCGTGGTGACCCGCTCACCCAGCAGCAGCACCGCGAAGATGGCGGTGAACAGGGGCGCGGTCTGGACCAGGAACGCCGCCGACCCGGCCTTGATGTACTGCGAGCCGTAGTTGAGCGCCAGGTTGTAGGTGGCCACGCCGAACAGGCCGACCAGCGAGATCCGCGGCCAGTCCCGGCGGGCCGGCAGCGTGGTGCGGGTCGCCACCAGCAGCCCGGCGAGCACCACCGAGGCGATCAGGTACCGGAACAGGGCGAGCGAACCGGGCGAGAAGTGCCGGACCGCGTCGCGGATGCCGACGAACGCCGCCGACCAGCACAGGATGGTGAAGGCGATCGCCAGCACGGTCATCGCCGGCATCGAGCCGCCGAGCGAGCGGCGCCGGGCCGGCTCGGAGGCCGGCACACCGGAGGAGGGAACGGACCGATCGCTGGTGATACCGGACATCTCAGGCGCTCCCTTCGCCACGGCCCGCACTCGCTGCGGCCGGTGGTTCGCCGGGGCGGACCCCGTCGTAGAGCGGCTTGGCCAGGTAGGGAGCAGGCGGTGGCTGGTAACCCGGTGCGGGGCAGTACTCGGACTCGTGCTCGAAACGCATGGTGTGCACATAACGCTCACACAGGTCATAGACTACCTCGCTGGTCACCGTCACCAGCACCAGCGCGCCCGGGTCGGCATCCGGGTCGGCCTCGGTGACCTGTGCGGTGCCGTTCACCCGCAGCCGGTAGCCGTTCTCGAAGTCGATGAAGAACAGCCCCACCCGCCCGGTGGCGCGGATGTTGCCCAGCGTCGAGAACAGGCCGTTGCCGTCGTAGAAGGGCAGCAGCAGCGTCCGTTCGTCCGGCACCCGGACGAAGCCGGGCCGGCCACCCTTGTAGGTGCACTCGGGCTGGCCGGCGGCGGTGACCGTCGCCAGGAAGACCATCCGGCAGCCGGTCACGAACTCCATCTGCTCGGCCGAGAGCTCCGGCCGGACGAAATGCTCGACGAGCCGGTCGGCCAGCCGCCGGGTGTCGAAGCGCTCCTGCAACTGCAGGGACTCCGGTCCGAACAGCTCCGCGTTGCGCAGCGGGTGGGCCGTCGGCACCGCCGGGGTTGCCGGTGCCCCGCCTCCCGAAACCGGAACCGTCATCGACAATCCGTTGCCGAAACCTGCCGGCCCTGAAAAGGCTTGTAATAGCGTCGATGCAATTTGCGCAGACACCCAAATGCGTGGCCGCGTTCAATACGCGCTGCCGGACAGCACCGGAAGGTGTTGGGACTATCGCCGTCGGTCAACGCGAACGTGGCCACCCGAAAACCCTTCCGCTTGAGAGCGCTGGGAATTACCTCCCGGGTAACGGGAGCCGTCGGCCCTGAATATGCCGCCGAATCGTATATATGGGCTGTAGCCACTGTCAATGAATTCAAGCCCAGCCCGAGGCGCCGCAGAGCCTTAGATGTGAACGAATTACACGAATTTCGTACTGCGAACCTACCTCCGCTGCCCTAGGGTGCGAGCAGGTCGAATCCGGCCATAACACACTTCATGGAGGCTCGAGCGATGCAGCGATCCGGCACGGGGAAGCGACGAATTCTTGCAGTCATCGCGGTACTGCTGGCTGCCGCGGGCTCGGTCGGCGCCCTGACGTTGACCGGCGGCCCGGCACCCGCCGCCGCGGCGACCACCCCGTACAAGGTGCTCTTCGACGCCAGCCACGGCGAGACCGCCGGCAACGCCGACTGGATCATCTCCACCGCCCAGCCCGACCCGCTCAAGCAGAACGCCAACCCGACGTCGGAGACCTCCTGGACCGGGGCGATCTCGGCCTGGGGCGTGGCGCTGCAGCGGACCGGCCGGTACTCACTCGCCACCCTGCCGGCCGGTGGCCGGATCAGCTACGGCGACACCAGCAATGCCCAGGACCTCAGCAAGTACGCCACCTTCGTACTGCCCGAGCCGAACGTGGTGTTCACCGCCGCGGAGAAGACCGCGATCATGAACTTCGTCCGCAACGGGGGCGGCCTGTTCATGGTCTCCGACCACACCGGCAGCGACCGCAACAACGACGGCTGGGATTCGCCGAAGATCCTCAACGACCTGATGAGCAACAACAGCGTCGATTCCACCGATCCGTTCGGCTTCTCCATCGACCTGCTCGACATCAGCAACGAGAACCCCAACGTGATCGGCTCGGCTGCCGGGTCCGACCCCATCATCCGCGGCCCGTTCGGGACCGCTACCGGAACCATCGTGCGCGACGGGACCACGGTGACCCTGAGGCCGGCGGACAACGCCGGCGTGCGCGGCGAGATCTTCCGCAGCGGCTTCTCGGCATCGGGTACCACCGGGGCGGCGGTGGCCTCGTCCACCTTCGGCACCGGCCGGGTGCTGTTCTGGGGCGACTCCTCGCCGATCGACGACGGCACCGGCCAGTCCGGCAACACCCTCTTCAACGGCTGGAACGACCCGGCCGGCACTGACGCGACGGTCGCCCTGAACGGCACCGAGTGGCTGGCCAGCGGCAGCACCGGCGGCGGCACGGGTGGTGGTTGCGCGGCACCGGGACAGAAGCTGGGCAACACCGGCTTCGAGACCGGCACCGCAGCCCCGTGGACGGCCTCGGCCGGGGTGGTCGACAACTCCGCCTCCGAGCCCGCCCACACCGGTTCCTGGAAGGCGTGGATGGGCGGCTACGGCACCACCCACACCGACACCCTCTCCCAGTCGGTGACCGTGCCGGCCGGCTGCACGGCGATCCTGTCGTTCTTCCTGCACATCGACACCGCCGAGACCACCACCACGATCGCCTACGACACCCTGACCGTCAAAGCGAACAGCACCGTGCTGGCGACCTACTCCAACCTCAACCACAGCGCCGGATTCGCGCAGAAGACCTTCACCCTGCCGAGCGGCACCACCAGCATCTCGTTCACCGTCGTCGAGGGTTCGACGCTGCAAACCTCGTTCGTGCTGGACGACATCACCGTTACCGAGAGCTGAATTGCCCGCCTGTGCCCAGCGCAGGTGAGCGACTCCAATCATCGGTAGCGTTTGTCCCGGGATATGTCAGGAGCCGCCCCGGTCACCGGCATAGCCCGGTTCGTTTAACGTCGCAATACCCAGGTAGGTACCGTTCGGCAATTCAGTGGGTGGCAATCCGGCGCGTCGAAGCGCCGGATTGCCGTTCCGCCCGGCACCATTCGGGTTGGTGCGGACGCGCACGGCGTGGGATCGTTACTTTGCTGTTAGTCGATGACGTCAGGACTGGGGCCCGGGGGTCCCACGACACGATGGCGGTAGCGCGATGTATGCCATGCACGCGTCCGGCCCGGAGCCAGCGGAGCAGATGGCCGGCAGCGCCCAGCTGCGCCAGTTGCTGCTGGCCGGGCTGGTCGACCGGCTGCCGGCTGCGATCTACGCCGCCGAGTCCGGGCCGGACGGGCAGTGGCTCTACGCCAGCCCGCAGATCAAGGAGATCCTCGGTTTCGGTGCCGAGGATCTGATCGCCGACCCGGGGCTGTGGGCCCGGCAGCTGCACCCCGACGACCGCCCGTGGGTGCTGCGCTCGGAGACCGTGTCGCCCGGGTCCGGACGATGCCAGGTCGAGTACCGGATGATCCGCCGCGACGGCCAGGTGATCTGGGTGCTCGACGACGCCGTGGTGGAGCAGGTCGGGGCGGGCTCGGTGCAGCACGGCCTGCTCTACGACATCACCGCCCGCAAGCGCACCGAGCTGCTGCTGGCCGAGCATGCCGACATCGTGGAACGGGTGGCCCGCGGCGACGAGCTGACCGAGATCCTGACCGAACTCGCCATCGCCACCGAGGCGGTCAGCGGCGCCGCCCGCTGTCTGATCCAGGTGCAGCCGGGCGCCGGGCTGGGCCGGAGCATCCTCTGCTGCTCGCACGGCATCCTCGACACCGCCGAGCTGGATCGGTTCGCCTCGGCCGGCCACTCGGTCGAATTCGCCGCGCCCAACGGCAACCCGCTGGGCCGGGTGAGCCTGCACTACTCCGACGGTGCGGTCGCCCAGGACTCCGACGGCGAGCTGGCCGGCTGGGCGGCAAGCCTGGCCTCGGTCGCGGTGCTGCGGGCCGCGGAGCATGCCCGGGTGACGTTGTCGATGTCGCTGCTGGAAGCCACCCTGGACGCCACCGCCGACGGCATCCTGGTCATCGACGCGGCCGGACGCGTCCTCGGCCACAACCAGAAATTCCTGGACATGTGGCGGATCGACCCGGCGGTGCTGGCAGCCGGACAGGATGCCGAGCTGCGATCCTCGGTGCTGGACCAGCTGGTCGACCCGGACGGCTTCAGCCGGCTGGTCGACGAGCTGATGGCCAGTCCGGCCGAGTGCAGCCACGACGAGATCGAGTTCCTGGACGGCCGGTTCTTCGAGCGCTACTCCCAGCCGCAACGGATCGACGGTGTCACCGTCGGGCGGGTGTGGAGCTTCCGGGACATGACGCTGCACCGCCGGCTGGAGCAGGAGCTTCGGGTGCAGGCCTTCACCGACCCGCTCACCCCGCTGGCCAACCGGACGTACTTCATCCAGCAGGTAACGGCCGCGCTGAACGCGACCGGCCGGCGCGAGGACGGCATGGCCGTGCTGCTGCTCGACCTGGACGACTTCAAGACCGTCAACGACAGCCTGGGCCACGTGGCCGGCGACGCGCTGCTGATCGCGATCGCCGAACGACTGGGCACCTGCGTGGCCGACGGGGACGTGGCCGCCCGGCTCGGCGGCGACGAGTTCGTGATGCTGCTGCGCCAGCTCACCGGTGCCGAGGACGCGGTGTACGCCGCCGAGCGGGTGCTCTCTGCGCTGTCGGCGCCGCTGGTCGTCGAGGGCCAGACGCTGACCGTGCGGGCCAGCATCGGCATCGCGCTGCCCTCGGCCGGCGAGGATGCCGGCGACCTGCTGCGCAACGCCGACCTGGCCATGTACACCGCCAAGCGGGACGGCGGCGGCCGGTGCCACACCTACGCCCCGGAGATGCACGCCGAGGCGATGGCCCGGCTGGCGCTCAAGGCCGACCTGGAGCGCGCCATCGAGTCCGACGAGCTGGTGGTGCACTACCAGCCGGTGCTGGACCTGCGCACGCTCGAGATCGTCTCGATGGAGGCGCTGGTGCGCTGGCAGCACCCGCAGCGCGGGCTGATCTCGCCGGAGGAGTTCGTGACCCTCGCCGAGGAGTCCCGGTTGATCGACCGGCTCGGCTCGGTGGTGTTGCGCCAGGCCTGCAACCAGCTGGCCCAGTGGCGGCGCAGCATCCCCGCCCAGCACGCGCTGACCGTGAGTGTCAACGTCTCGCCCCGGCAGCTGTCGGACCCCGGCCTGATCCCGGAGGTGCAGCGGGCGCTCTGGGTGGCGGGACTGCCGGCTTCGGCGCTGGTCCTGGAGATCACCGAGAGCAGCCTGGCCACCCCCACCGTGGACGTGGTCACCGTCCTCAACCAGCTCAAGGGCCTCGGGGTGGTGCTGGCCCTCGACGATTTCGGGGTGGGCTACTCCTCGCTCGGGCAGCTGGTGAACTTCCCGCTGGACATGGTCAAGCTCGACAAGTCCTTCGTGGACCGGCTCAACGGCGAGCTGGCCGGGGCGGCGCTGCTGCGCGCGGTGCTGCAGGTGGCCGACGCGCTGTCGCTGGAGACCACCATCGAGGGCATCGAGGACTACCAGCAGCTGCAGCAGGTCCGGACGCTGGGGTGCGGTCGCGCGCAGGGCTACCTGCTGTCCCGGCCACTGGACACCCAGGACTCCTCGGACCTGCTGGCCGGCCGGGTCTCGCCGATCGGCATCGCCGGCCCGGCCGCACCGGTCGGCATAGTCGACCCGGGCACGCCGGTCGGCATCGCGGGTCCGGGCACGCCTGTCGTTTCGGCCGCACCGGTCGGTCCGGCTGTACCGGTCGGTCCGGCCGCACCGGTACACGCCGCCAACGGGCGGCATTCGATAATGCCTGCGTGAGCTCACCGCACGTCGGCCTGCCCGTTCGAGACGGCCTGTCCATCACCGATATCGGCTACGACCATCCCGATGCCCAGCGGCTGATCGCCGAGGTGCAGGCCGAGTACGTCCAGCGCTACGGCGGCCCGGACTCCACCCCGGTCGACCCGCGGGAGTTCGCCCCACCCCGCGGCTTGTTCGCGGTCGGCTACGCCGGCGGCGAGCCGGTCGTGATGGGCGGCTGGCGCCGGCACGACGACGACGATCCCGAGACGTCCTGGGCGGCGCCGTCGGCCGAGGTCAAGCGGATGTACGTGGTGAGCGCGATGCGCGGCCGGGGCCATGCCCGGACCATGCTGGCCTACCTGGAGGACGCCGCGCGCCGGGACGGGGTGCGCTGGCTGCTGCTGGAGACCGGCCACCGCCAGCCCGAGGCGGTCGAGCTGTACCGGTCGTGCGACTACCTGCCGGTGCCCGGGTTCGGGTACTACCGCGGGCGGGAACTGGCGATCCACCTCGGCAAGGACCTGGTCACAGGTGCAACTCCGCCCGCAGCGGAAGGTCGGCCACGTTCGGTCCGGCCTGGACCGTGAAGCTGCCCGGCTCCAGCGCCCAGCCGGACTGCCAGTGCTCGAACGCCCGCCGGGGTAGCGCTATCGGCACCGGCACGGTCTGGCCGGCCGGCACCTCGACGCTGGCGAAGCCGGCCAGCCAGCGCACCGGACGGTGCACCGCGGACCCCGGACGGGACAGGTACACCTGCGCCACCTCCCGGCCGTCCCGGGGTCCGGTGTTGCGCAGCTGCACGGTGACGGTGGCCAGTTCGTCCGCGCTGCCGGACGGATGCCGGTCCACCGACATCGACAGGTAGTCGAAACTGGTGTACCCCAGCCCGAAGCCGAACGGGTACGCGGGCTCGGTCCCGGCTCGCAGCCAGGCCCGGTAGCCGATGTCGATGCCCTCGTCGTAGCGCAGCACCCCGTCCACCGGGCTCACGTCGAGCACCGGCACGTCGGCCTCGGTGGCCGGCCAGCTGGTCGGCAGCCGGCCGCCCGGCTCGGCGGCGCCGGTCAGCACGTCGGCCAGTGCCCGGCCGTACTCCTGGCCACCGAACCAGGTCAGCAGCACCGCCTGGACCTCTTCGCGCCACGGCAGGGTCACCGGTGAGCCGGCGTTGACCACCACCACGGTGCGCGGGTTGGCCGCCGCCACCGCCCGCACCAGGTCGTCCTGGCGGCCTGGCAGCGACAGCGAGTCGCGGTCGAAGCCCTCGGACTCGACCTGCTCGGTGGTGCCCACCACCACGACGGCGACCTCGGCCTGCCGGGCCGCCTCGGCAGCCTCGGCGATCAGGGCGTCGGCGGAGTCCACCACCGGCCGGGAGCCGAGGGTGACGGCCAGCGAGCGGTGCACCCGGGTCCGGCCGGTCAGCGTGTGCACCAGCCGCAGCCGGTAGCTGCGGCCAGCCTCCAGCTCGACCCGGACGGCGCTGGCCGGCGGTGCGAACAGCCCGCTGCCCGGGTCGTCGCCGGGCACCGTGGCGTCGGCCGTCAGCAGCTCGGCACCGTCGACGCCGAGCGTGGTCGGCCCGACGACGGCGAAGCCGAGCTCGACGGGCCCGGTCTCGGCCGGCCGGTAGTCGGTCACGATCTCCAGGCCGGCCAGCTCGCCGGCCGGCAGGTTGCCCAGCCACACCAGGTCGCTGGCGAAGCGCACCTCGTCCAGCACCGGCGTCCCGGCGGTGTCGTGGACCCGCACCCGCAGCCCGGCCGAGCCGGTCTCCGGGTCGGTCAGGGTGTCCAGCGGCAGCGGGGCGATGCCCTGCTGCACCGCAGCGCCGAGGTGGTAGCTGACCACCGTCGCGGGCAGCGCCTGGCGCAGCCCGGCCAGTGGTGCGAGCACCTCGGTGGGCACCACGGTCGCGCTGCCGCCGCCCTGGGTGCGGGGCAGCGCCGCGTGCTGGCCGCTGACCGCGATGCTGGCCGGCGCCCGCAACGGCAGCAGTGGCCCGGCGTTGCGGACCAGCACGATGCCGCGCACCTCGGCCTGCCGGGCGAAGTCCAGGTCGATGATCGGCCGGGGGCGGTCAGGAGCCGGTTCGCCCAGCGCGCCGACCCGGCCGGCCAGCCGGAGCAGCCGCCGGACCTTCTCCTCGACCGCCTCGGCGGCCACCTCGCCTGCGCGCACCGCGGCCACCAGCGCCGCACCCCACGGGCCGTCCGGACCGGGCATCGCCAGGTCCTGCCGGGCACCGGCGGCGGCCAGCGAGCGCACCGCGGTCCAGTCGGAGATGACCAGCCCGTCGAAGCCCCACTCATCGCACAGCGGGTCGCGCAACAGGTCGTTCTCGGACATGGTCACCCCGGCCACCGCGTTGTAGGCCGACATCACCGTCCAGGCGCCACCGTCGCGGACGGCCCGCTCGAACGGCGCCAGGTACAGCTCGCGCAGTGCGCGCTCGTCCACCGTCACGCTGGCGGTGTAGCGCTCGGTCTCGAAGTCGTTGGCCACGTAGTGCTTCGGGCAGGCCGCGATGCCGGCCGACTGCACGCCCCGGACGTAGGCCGCGCCGATCACCCCGGTGAGCAGCGGGTCCTCGGAGTAGGCCTCGAAGTGCCGGCCACCCAGCGGGCTGCGGTGCAGGTTGATGGTGGGCCCGAGCACCACCTCGACGCCCTTGCGGATCGCCTCGGCAGCGGCGATCTGGCCGTACCGGTAAGCCATGTCCGGATCCCAGGACGAGCTCAGCGCGGTCGCCGAGGGCAGGTTCAGCGACGGGTCGCGCTCGTCCCAGACGGCCCCGCGCACCCCGGACGGGCCGTCCGAGAGCACCATCGGCCGCAGTCCGACAGCGGGTTCGCCGTACGTGGTCCACATGTCCGCCCCGGTCAGCAGCCGGACCTGCTGTTCCAGGCTCAGGCTGGCGACGAGCTCGGTGAGGCGCCGTTCCCGATCCGGGTCTGCGGCGGCCTGGGTGCTGGCGCCGGTCTCGTGTGTGGTCACAGCCGCACCCCTTCTGCTGGGTTGCCTCCGATGCTAGTTCGGGCCGCGGCCGGGCTGCGCCGAGCCCATATGCTCGAAACACGAGACGTGGCGGACGACCGGCGGTGGGCCGGGCGGGCTCGACCACGCGAAGGGGCAGGTGAAGATGGCCGCGGCAGTGGATCCGGATCGTCGCGAGTGGGACGTCATCGTGATCGGTGGCGGTGCGGCAGGCGAGAACGCGGCGCAGTACGCCACCCAGTTCTCCGGCCTGCAGGCGGTGATCGTGGAGGCCGAACTGCTCGGCGGCGAGTGCTCGTACTGGGCGTGCATGCCGAGCAAGGCGCTGCTGCGGCCGGTGGAGCTGCTGGCCGCCGGCCGGGACCTGCCCGGGGTGCGGGAGCTGCTCGGCGACCGGAGGCTGGACCCCGGGCCGGTGCTGGCCCGCCGCGACGCCGTGGTCAACCAGCTGGACGACTCCTCACAGGTGAAGTGGGCGCTCGGCGCAGGCATCGACGTGGTACGCGGCTACGGCCGGTTGTCCGGGGTGCGCGAGGTGACGGTGACCGGCCCGGACGGCGGCACCCGGGTGCTCACTGCCCGGCACGCGGTGGTCCTCGACACCGGCAGCTCGGCGGCGATCCCACCGGTGCCGGGGCTGGCCGAGGCCCGGCCGTGGACCTCCCGCGACGTCACGAACATGCACGAGGTGCCGCGCCGGATGGTCGTGGTGGGTGGCGGCGTGGTGGCGTGCGAGTCGGTGACCTGGCTGCACGGGCTGGGTGTCGAGGAGATCACCGTGGTCGAGGGCGCGCCCGGCCTGCTGGCCCGCAACGAGCCGTTCGCCGGCGAGATCCTGCGGCAGGCCTTCGAACGTGCCGGCATCACCGTCCGCACCGGGGCCAAGGTCGTTCCGGGGCGCAGCGGGCGGAGGTCAGCGACGCACCGGTCGGGCACCGGCACGGCGGCGAGGTGACCGTCACCCTGGACAGCGGCGAGCAGCTCACCGCCGACGAGCTGCTGGTGGCGGCAGGCCGCCGGCCGCACAGCGACGACCTGGGACTGGAGACGGTCGGGCTGGAGCCGGGCGGCTACCTGGCGGTGGACGACCAGCTGTGCGTCGAGGGTGTCGAGGGGAGCTGGCTGTACGCGATCGGGGACCTGTGCGGCCGGGCACTGCTGACCCACATGGGCAAGTACCAGGCCCGGATCGCCGGCGAGGTGATCGCCGCCCGCGCCGCCGGCCGGCCGCTGGAAACCGGACTGTCCGGCCGGCATGCCGACGTCACCGACCACGACCAGGTACCGCAGGTGACCTTCACCGACCCCGAGATCGGCTCGGTGGGCCTGACCGAGCAGCAGGCCCGGGACCAGGGCCTGGACGTCGAGGCGGTCGAATACGACCTGGCGAACCTGGCCGGCAGCTACGTGCTCAGGGAGAACTACGTCGGCCGGGCGAAGCTGGTCCTAGACCGGCAGGCCGACGTCGTGGTCGGGGCGACCTTCGTCGGCACCGGGATCGCCGAGCTCGTGCACTCGGCGACCATGGCGGTGGTGGCGCGCATCCCGGTGCCGGTGCTGTGGCACGTGGTGCCGTCCTACCCCACGGTCAGCGAGGTTTGGCTGCGGTTGCTGGAAGAACTCGACCAGCAGCGCCGGGCTGTGCGATGAACATCGGTGAGCTCGACCGGCGGGCGATGGCCGTCACCGCGCGGCTCGTCGCGCTGGTCAGCGCCGAGCGCTGGCATGACCCGACCCCGTGCGAGGGCTGGCAGGTGCACGACCTGATCGCGCACATGCTCGGGCAGTACCACGGGTTTGCCCTGGCCGCCTCGGGGAATCCGACCAGCCTCGAGGACTTCAAGCCCCGGCCGTCCAGGGTCGAGAACCTGGTTGCCGACTACACGGCGGCCGCGGACCGGGTCACCGCGGCGTTCGCCGAGCCCGGTGTGCTGGAGCGGCAGTTCTGGCTGCCGGAGATCCGCGACGGCGGGTCCTTTCCGGCCACCGCCGCGATCGGGTTCCACCTGGTCGACGAGGTGGTGCATGCCTGGGACCTGGCGAGGTCGATCGGTGCGCCGGTCGCCTTCGATGCCGAGGTGGAGCGGGCCGCGCTGGCGGTCGCGGTCCGGGTGCCGGACGACCCGTCGTCCCGCGGACCCGGGTTCGCGTTCGGGCCCGGTCACCGGCTGGACCCCGGCCTGCCCACCCTGGACCGGATCGTCGCGCTGCTCGGCCGGCGGCCGGACTGGACGCCGCCGGCCTGAGAACGCGGCCGGTCAGACCACCGGCAGGGTGAGCAGCTGGCCGGTCGAGCCGGTCTTCACGGTGACCGGGACGGGCAGCTGGCCGCCGCGGTAGTTGGTGTCACCGCCCGCCAGGTACAGCGCGATCCGGTGGCCGGCGGCGAAGCGGTGCGCGATGCCCGGCAGCGTGATGTGCACGGGCGCGGTCGCGTCCGCGATCCGGGCCGGCGCCACCAGGCCGTTGATCAGGTGGGCGGTGCCGTCCGGGCCGACGTCGTACAGCTTGGCGAACAGCACCAGCTGACCGGCCGGCCCGCTGCCCTGGCTCAGCGCCGCGGCCGGTGCCGACAGCTGGACGTCCAGGGTGGGGGAGCCGACCACGGTGACCGGTGCGGACAGCGGCGCCCCCGTCCAGGACGCGAAGGTGCCGGGCAGGTTGACGTCGGGGTTGTCCAACGGGACGTCGGCCTTCGACCCCACCACGTCGAGGTTGCCCAGGGTGCTCGGCGCGCCGGCCGGCGGTGTGGTGAAGGTCTGCGAGCCGGTCCGGATGCCGCCGGTGACCAGGTCGGTGCCGGACAGGTAGAGCCGGCGGGGCTTGCCGACCGGGTAGCCGGACGCGGTGGCGACGGTGCCCGACCAGTCCTGGTAGTAGGCGAACGCCGGGCCGGTGCTCACCGCGCTGCCCTTGAGGTAGTGGTCGAACCAGGCCTGGATCCGGCTGGCCTCGTAGGCGGCGCCGGCCGCCGACGGGGTGCCGCCGGAATGGCCGTTGTAGCGCCACATCAACGCCACCGGCGTGTGCTGGCGGCGCAGCGCCTGGTAGGTCGCGACCGATTCGTTGAGGTTGAACAGGGTGTCCACCTCGCCCTGGTCCAGCAGCACCGGAACGGTGATCTTGGACAGGTAGTCGGCCACCGAGGCGTGCCGGAGCTTGGCGGCGTCGCCCGGTTGCAGGTACCCGGTGCTGCCGGCGGTGGCCAGCGCGGGGCAGACGAAGTCGGCGAAGTTGGGGCAGCCGATCAGCCGCTGCGGGTCCTGCGCGGCGTACTGCGCGCCGTCGAAGATGCCGATCGCGGAGAAGGCGCCGGCCCAGCTCAGCTTGGTCGCGCCGGGCGTGCTGCCGGCGGCGTTGTTCGGATCGAGTGAGTAGCTCAGGTCGTTCCAGGTGATCTGCGGGTTGAGCACGTCCACCCGGGGGTCGATGCCGGCGATCGCGAACTGGATCTGGCCGCCGTACGAGCCGCCCCACATGCCGACCCGCGGGTCGTGCGGCTGGGCCCGCCCGCGGTGGTCGAGTGCGTCGTGCACGATGTAATCCGGCGCCGGGAACGCCGCGGTGTGGCCGGCATCGGTGTACGCGATTCCCGCTGCGCCGCCGAGGAAACTCACCAGCTGGCTGCCCGCGGCGCCGTCGTAGTCCGGGTCGTCGAGGGTGATCTTGCAGCCGGAGCCACCGAAGCCGAGGCCGGAGTAGGAGAGCACGGCGTAGTCGAGGCCCGCGTAACGCTGGGCGAACGGTGCCTGGTCGGCGGCCGAACCGCCGAAGCCGTTGGTGGTGAGGATCGCCGGCACCCGGTGCTGGGGTGAGGCGTCGGCCGGGGTGTAGAGGTCGCCGACGACATCGCACTGCCGCCGGTCGCCGACCGGGCCCACCGTCACCGCGAAGTGCAGTGCCTGCACGCGGTAGCCGGTTGCCGCACCGGCCGGCGCACCGCCGAGCGTCAGGGGCGAGCCGAGCACGCCGACGGCGGCGCACAGCAGCGCGACCGGAACGGCGGATAGGGCGGCGTGGCGCACGAAGTACCTCCAGCGAACGACGGGTTCGCTGGAACTAACGACCCGGCGCCGCCGCGGTGACGCGTCGGCGCCGGTCGCCAGTGCCGGGTGCGGCTGTCAGTACCCCGGGCGGTCGGTGCCGGCGGTGACCGGAGTGCGGCGGGTGAGCAGCACGCCGAGGCCGATCATGCCGAGCCCGAGCACCAGGTGCAGCCAGTTGTCGGCAGAGTTCAGCGGCACGAAGTTGCCGTCGGAGTCGTGGTCCACGACCAGGCCGTAGACCCAGAGCACCAGGTAGATCACGCCGCCGCCGACCAGGTACAGGTGTGCGGTGCGGGCCTGCCGGGCCAGCGCGATGCCGGCGACGCCGAACAGCAGGTGGACGATGTTGTGCAGCACCGAGACCTGGAAGATGCCGAGCAGTTTGGCCATCGACTCGTGTCCGGCGAAGGACATGTCGCTGTAGTTGGTGGTGATTCCGGGGACGAAGCCGAGCACGCCGACGAGCAGGAATACCGCGCCCACTGCCATCGCGGCCTTCTGCACATCGGTGCGCGGGTCGGTGTGTGAGCCGGGGGTGGAACGAGTCATGTGAGCCTCCAACAGTGAGGGCGAGGAGGCGGTCAAGCCGGCGACATTCGAGCAGCCAACCGTCCGCAGCTGCTTATCGAGCCTTTTCCAAGCTATTCCTAGGGTGTTAGTAATTGCAATTCCGCTCCCACAAAACGGAAACCGGGGCGGTCGGCGCCCATAGCAGTGACCGGCTCCGGCGTTTATTGCGTCCGTAACCAGGCAGCCCGTAGAGTCAAGGCCTAGTGAGGGCTTCTCGGCCCGCGCACGGCTCAATCACGAGCCTTTCGATGCTCGGTTGGGCGTCCGTTCACCTCACCCGCTTCCCGATGGCAGGCAAGGCGGGTTGACCCACCTCTCAGGAGTGTCCGCGTTCGGACCTCCTGTCCCACCGGATGGCACCAATCGGTTGCCGACCGTTCGTCCCGGACCGCGAGGCGCGGCCCCCTGAGCTGACCGACGTCTGATGTCTGAACGGCGATACCGCCGAACGCCGGATACCAACGTCGCACACGACTCGCTGAGACCACAGCGCTCGCCCTGCCGAACTCGAGGAGTTCACCATGACCGAGGGATACACCCCGCCCTACACCGCTACCCCGCTGGCCACCGATGCGGAGACGACTCGCTTCCGTCGGTGGCCCGCCGTCGGTGGGCTACGCCGCACCGCATGACACCGGACATGTCGCACCGCCGGCCCCCGGCACCACCGAATCCGATTCCAGCACCACCGATGTGGCCAAGGACCAGGCGTCCCAGGTCGGCCAGGGCGCCGTGCAGGCAGGCCAGCATGTCGCCGGCGTGGCCAAGGAACAAGTCGCCACTGTCGGTGCCGAAGCCGGCCGGCAGGCCAAGGACCTGCTGGCGCAAGCCGGTTCGGAGCTGAGCGAGCAGGCTTCGTCGCAGCAACAGCGGCTCGCCCAGAGCCTGCGTTCGCTCGGTGACGAGTTGCACAAGCTGACCCAGCCCGGCGAGCAGGCCTCGGGTCCGGCCGCCGACCTCGCCCGCCAGGGCGCTCAGCGCACCCGGGAGTTCGCCGGCTGGCTGGAGCAGCGCGAGCCCGGGGAGGTGCTGGAGGAGGTCAAGCACTTCGCCCGCCGCCGTCCCGGCTCCTTCCTGCTGCTGGCAGCCGGTGCGGGCCTGCTGGCCGGCCGGATGACCCGTGGCCTGAAGGAATCGGCAGGCGAGCAGGCCGAGGGCGCCACCGGGTCACAGTCCACCCAGTACGGGGGCACCACCCAGTACGGCTCCGGCGTGCAGTACGGCGGCACGACCCAGTACGGCGGCGCGCAGTACGGCGATGGCGAGGGTGCCGGGGTGCTCGGCACCGTCGAGGAGATCGAGGTGGTCCGGCCCTACGCCTCCAGCGAGGACGGCCAGGCCGGGTACCCGAACACCGGCGGCACGACTGCGGGCGGCACCCTGTGAGCACCTCCTACGAGGGCAGCAGCCCACCGACCGCCGAGCGGGCCTCGATCGGGGACCTGCTGTCCGACATCAGCGGCGACCTGAGCACCCTGATGCGCCAGGAGGTCGCGCTGGCCAAGGCCGAGCTGAGCCAGTCGGCCAAGCAGGCCGGCCGGGGCACCGGCATGCTTGCCGGCGCGGGGATCGCGGCGCACATGGTGCTGCTGTTCGTCTCGATCGCCCTGTGGTGGTCGATCGGCAACGCCACCGGCCGTGGCTGGTCCGCCCTGATCGTCGCCGTCATCTGGGCGATCATCGCCGCGGTGCTGGCCTCGACCGGCCGTAAGGAAATCAAGAACGTCACCGGTGTGCCGAGGACCGCGGACACCGTCAAGAAGATTCCCAGCGCTGTCGCAGGAAACGAGGAAACCCGATGACGACCAGCAACGACCCGGACCAGATTCGCGCCGAGATCGAGCGGACCCGCGCGAACCTGTCCAACGATGTCAACGCCCTGACCGACAAGGTGACGCCGAGCCACGTGGCGCGCCGCCAGGTGGACAAGGCCCGCGGTGCGGTGACGGGTGTGAAGGACCGGGTGATGGGAACCGCCTCCGACCTGGGGTCCACCACCTCCGATAAGGCCTCTGGCATGGGCAGCACGGTGTCCGACAAGGCCTCGGACCTGGGCAGTGCGGTGTCCGGCGCCCCGTCCACCGTCAAGGCTCGCGCGGCCGGAAACCCGCTGGCCGCCGGGATGATCGCCGCCGGTGTCGGCTGGTTGATCGGCTCCATGCTGCCCGTCAGCGAGCGCGAGAAGCAGGCCGCCACCCAGGTCAAGGACCAGGCCGCGCCGATGGTGTCCGATGCCGTCAAGGAGGTCGCGGACCACCTCAAGCAGCCGGCCCAGGACGCGGTCGAGTCGGTCAAGGACACTGCCGCCGAGGCCGCGCAGACGGTCAAGGACGAGGGCCAGTCCTCGGTGCAGGACGTGCAGGACAAGGCCGTCGAGGCCAAGGACGCCGTGCAGGAAAGCCGTAACTGAGCCTGCGTACAACCCGGCCGGCTCGGCCACATCACCCGTCGCCAGGCGACCTGAGGAAAGGAGCGCGATGTCCAACGACGCGATCGTGCTGTTGAAAGCCGATCACAAGGAAATGAAGGCCATCTTCCGGCAGTTCCAGAAGGCCGGTGAGGACGACGCCCGGAAGAAGGGCGAACTCGTCGGGCGGATGATCGAGCTGTTGACCGTGCACACCTACCTGGAGAACGAACTGGTCTACCCGGAGGTGCGCGGGCAGCTGCCCGACCTGGAGGACGACATCCTGGAGTCCTTCGAGGAGCACCACGTCGCCGACGTGCTGTGCGCCGAACTGAGCACGATGAAGGCCGACCACGAGCGCTTCGACGCCAAGACGACGGTGCTGATCGAGAACGTGCTGCACCACATCGAGGAAGAGGAGCAGGAGTGGTTCCCCAAGGTGCGCGAGGGGATGACCCGCAAGCAGTTGTCCGACCTCGGTGAGCGGATGCTGCAGGCGCGCCAGACCGCACCGCGCAGCCCGGCCGACCCGAAGGCCGTGAAGTCGGCCGCGGACGCGGACGGAAGGTAATACCGGTCTCCGGCTGGTCGACAGCCGGGGATCCCCGAGGTAGCGCCCCGGCAGCTCCGGCTGCCGGGGCGTTTCGCGTCGTTCAGGTCAGCTCTGGCTGTCGATCTTGAGCGTGCCGCCGGAGGACACCAGTCCGAAGGTGGTCTGCTCGGACACCTTGCGGCCGTCCTTGTAGGTGTAGTTCACCGTGGCCACCACGGTGCCGGGCGGGCTTCCGGTCACGTCGCTCACCGAGACCTTCTGAATGCTCTGCCAGTACGCGTCGTAGGTCTGCCGGCCGCCGGCCCGGCCGTTCTGGAACTTCTCGGTCAACCGGGTCCAGGCCTCGTCGGTGTTGTCCGGCAGCAGGGCGTAGTAGTCCCGGACTGCCTTGGCCAGTTCGCTCGCGCTGGGCGAGTTCGCCGGTGCGCTGCTCGACGAGGACGGCGGCGCGCTGCTGGACGAGGACGGCGGCGCGCTGGACTGGCTGGTCTGGCTGCTGGCCGGCGCGGAGGTGCTCGGCGGCGGGGTGCTGGATTTCGCGGTGGTACGCGGCGCACTGGCCGAGCGCGGGCTGCTGGCCGGCGGCGTGGCGGTGTTGTTGCCGCTGTCGCGGTTGAGCAGCAGCAGGCCGGTCGCGATGGCGCCGATCAGCAGCAGCGCCACCACCAGGGCGACGAGCAGGCCGGCCGAGCGGCGCGGCTCCGGCTCCCGGTCGCCGCCGGCCGGCGGACCGATCCGCGGCGGGCCGCCGGGACCGCCGGCCACCGGCAGCGCCGTCGTTCCGGCCGCCGCGGGCGGGCCGGGCCGTCCGATCAGTTCGGTCGGACCGGCGGCTGCTGCCGACCCGATCACCGGTGCCACCGCGGCAGGCTCGGCCGGACCAGGCTGGACGACCGTCCGGTCCGACAGCGGCGGCGGCTTGATCGGTGGCGGTGAGCTGAGCGGCAGGATCGACACCGTGGTGTCCTCGGCGCTGTCGCCGTGCAGCGCCGTCAGGGTGTGCGCGACGTCGAGCATCGGCGGCCGGTCGGCCGGGTCGGCGGACAGCATCCGCTGCAGCAGCGGGGTCAACGGGCCGCTGCGCTGCGGCGGGTTCACCCGGCCGGAGGCGACCCGGTGCAGCACCGCCATCGGGTTCTGCTCGCTGCCGAACGGCGGAACCCCCTCGGTGGCGGCATACAGGGTGGCGCCGAGGGAGAAGACGTCGGAGGCGAAGCTGGACTCCTCACCGCGCGCCGCCTCGGGCGCCAGGTAGGCCGGCGTGCCGGTGACCATGCCGGTGGAGGTGAGGGTGGTGTCGCCGAGGGCGTGCGAGATGCCGAAGTCGGTGATCTTGGCGGCGCCGTCCTCGGCGATCAGGATGTTGCCGGGCTTGACGTCGCGGTGCACGATGCCGGCGGCGTGCGCGGCGGCCAGCGCGGCGGCGACCTCACCGCCGATCCGGGCGGCATCGGTGAACGGCAGCGGCCCCTGGTCGTTGACGACGCGCTGCAGGCTGGTGGAGGGCAGGTACTGCATGACCAGGCAGGGTTTGCCCTGGTATTCGACGATGTCGTAGACCGGCACGGCGTGCTGGTGGTGCAGCCGGGCGGTGATCCGGGCCTCCCGCATGGCCCGCTGGTTGATCAGCTCCGTCTCGGCCTCGGACAGGCCCGGCTGCGGGCGCAGCTGCTTGACCGCCACCGGGCGTTGCAGCAGCTCGTCCCAGGCCTGCCAGACGATTCCCATGCCACCGCTGGCAATGCGGTTCACCAACCGGTAGCGCCCGGCGATGAGGGCGTCAGGCCCGCTCACTGGCAACCCTCCCACCCGTTCGCCGCCGCTGCCGTTCCTCCGAAGACCCTACCGACCGCGCCGAGCGTGGCGGAAATGCCCGCTGCGGGGCCCGGGCTCTCCCGAAAGCCGCGATGCCGGGCGCATCAGCTTTAATGGTGCCTGCCGCCTGCTCAGGGTGGGCCGCACGACCCCCGGCGTGTGCAGAAGGAAGTGAGTGGCATGGCGACACAGGCGTCGCAGCAGCCGGCTCAGGCCGGCATCTGGACCACCTTCAACGACTCACCCGTCGCGGTCAAGGCGATCTTCGCCGGGGTGTTCGTCAACCGAGTAGGTGGCTTCCTCAATATCTTCCTGGTGCTCTACCTCATCGCTGAGGGCCACTCGGCATCCGAGGCCGCGGTGGGGCTGGGCAGTTACGGCATCGGTGGCGTGATCGGGGTGCTGATCGGCGGCATGCTGGCCGACCGGCTCGGTGCGCGCAACGCCACCGTGCTGAGCATGACCAGCTCGGCGGTGCTGATCCTGTCGCTGCTCTACCTGCACGACTACTACCTGCTGCTGATCGCGGTCGGGGTGGTCGGCCTGGTCAGCCAGATCTTCCGGCCGGCCTCGGCCACCCTGCTGTCGGAGCTGACGCCGGAGAGCCGGCAGGTGATGATCTTCGCGATGTACCGGTTCGGGCTCAACGTCGGCACCACCGCCGCCCCGTTGCTCGGGTACGCGCTGTACAACCTCGACCATCAGCGGTTCACCCTGCTGTTCTGGGGCGAGGCGCTGGTCGCGCTGATCTATGCCGGGCTGGCGCTGGTCACGTTGCCGCGCCGCACCAGCCCGGCCAGCAGGCGACTCCGACCTCGCGGTGCCGACCGGCAGCTATCTCGACGTGCTGCGCGACCGGCGTTACGTGCTGTACCTGATCGCCACCGTGCTCAATGCCGGCATCTACACCCAGTACCTGTCGACGCTGCCGCTGGACGTCAAGGCCGAGGGCGTCCCGGTGTTCTGGTACACCGTGGCGGTCGCGCTGAACGGCGTGCTGGTGATCGCCTTCGAACTGCCGCTGACCAAGCTGTCGCAGCGCTGGCCGCTCAAGCTGACCGTCGGGGTGGCGATGCTGCTGGTGGGCCTGGGCATGGGCTGCTACGGGCTGCCGCTGGGGCCGGCGGTGATCATCCTCGGCACCCTGATCTGGACCACCGCGGAGGTGATCGGCGCGCCGACGGTGTTCGCCTACCCCGCGATGGCCGGTCCCGCGCACCTGAAGGGCCGCTACATCGGCAGCTTCCAGTTCATGTTCGGGCTGGGCACCGCGGCGGGACCGGTGGTGGGTGCGGCGCTGTTCACGGTGCTCGGGCACCGGGTCTGGTGGGTGCTGGCGCTGGGTGCGCTGGTGTCGGCGCCGTGTGCCATGGCCGGCATCCGCAACTCCGCCGGGTCGCGACCGGCCGAGCCCACCGAGGCCGAGCCCGGCAAGGATGGCGAGGCGGGAGCGGCGCCGGTCGAGCTTCCGCTCGAGGGCATCGCGATCGAGGCGCCGCAGGGCTAGCGGCATGGTCACCCTTGAGCAGGTGCGGCGGCTGGCGCTGCCGTTGCCCGGCAGCTACGAGGCGCTCGTCCAGGACCGGATCAAGTTCAAGGTCGGCCGGATCGTCTACCTGTCGGTCTCGCCGGACGAGCGGTCGATGGGGTTCGCCTTCCCGAAGGAGGAGCGCGCCGCGCTGGTCGCCTCGGAGCCGGCGAAGTTCTTTCTGCCGATCCCGTCGGACCTGCGCTACAACTGGGTCCGGGTCCGGCTTACCGAGCTCGACCTCGACGAGCTGTCCGAACTGGTGCCCGACGCCTGGGCGATGTGTGTCCCCAAGCGGGTGGCGAGCGCCTACTTCGACGGCCGCAGCTGACCTTTCCCGATCATCCCGGTGGGGTGCCGAGGTCGTCGTCGCGATTCCCTGCGGTGCCGAGATCGTCGTCGCGGCCGGCCCGCAGGCGGGACCACTGGGCGGTCGGGCGGCCGTCCAGGCTGAACTGGCCGCCCACGGTGTCGAAGGACTGCGGCCAGCCTTCGGGCGAGTCCTCCCAGACCTCCTGCCGGCCGTAGACGGTGCGGTCCAGCAGCCCGTAGGACGGCGCCATGATCTCGTTGCCGCGCCCGGTGGTCCAGTAGGTCTCGAAGACCCGGTCGCCGTCGCGGAGGTAGCTGACCAGGATGCCGAAGTGCCGGTCCGCGACCAGCTCGGCCACCGACTCCGGCGGCACCGCGTACCAGGGCGTCGGCCAGTCCATGAAGTCGTGGTAGCGCGAGCTCTCCTCGTACGGTCCCTCGCAGAAGGTCGCGTAGCTGACGTCGCGGGAGTGCAGGTAGGACAGCTCGGTGATGTGGCTGGTGGAGAAGGTGCAGCCGACGCATTGCTCGGCGGCGGGTTTGCCGGTGTGCCACATGTGGAAGTAGGCGATCAGCTGCGAACGGCCGTCGAAGACGTCGAGCAGCGGCACCGGCCCGTCGGCGCCGGTCAGCTCGGTGGTCGGGTCGACCTCGACCATGGGCAACCGGCGGCGCTCGGCGGCCAGGGCGTCCCCGGCCCGGGTATGGGCCTTCTCGCGGCCGAGCAGCTCGTCGAGTTTCAGCTGCCAGGACTGGCGGTCGGTGACCGGCGGGAGGTGGTTGGCGGTGGGTTCAGGCATGCCGCCTGTCTAGAACCACCCGGCGCGGGGCACAACCGCTACTTGGTACCCACGATGCACCGGGCCACGCCCGGAACCCGGGTCGCGCCGTCCTGTTGGTAGTTGCTGGCTGCCGCGATGGCGTGCGCCCGGACCCGCTGGCGGGCCGGTTCGTCGAGCTGCTGCAGGGTGGTGGCGAGGTAGGACAGGTGCTGGCTGATCATGTCCCAGTACTGCTCGGGCGATTCGGTGACCAGCTCGATGCCGACATCCCACTCGTCGACCTCGCGCAGTCCCGCGTCCCGGTACAGGGCGCTGACGAACCCCGGGGCGGCGCACCGGAACATGTCCGGGCTGCCGGGCGCTGGTGGCACCACCTCCACCTCGGTCGAGATGGCCTGCAGGGCGATGGCCGTCCACGGGTTCTCCTCGGGCTTGACCCACACCGCCGAGCAGAGCCGGCCGCCGGGCCTGAGGACCCGCACGAACCCGGCGGTCGCGGCGGCCAGGTCGGGGAAGAACATGTACCCGAAGCGGACGGTGACGCTGTCGAAGCTGGCGTCGGGGAACGGCAGGGCGTCGGCGCTGCAGACCTGGGTGTCGACGTTGGAAATGCCTTGAGCCTCAGCCCGGCGGTTGGCCACCGCCAGCATCTCCGCGGAGAGGTCGGTCAGCGTGACGCGGCCGTGCGGTGCCCGCTTGGCGACGCTCAGGCCCGGCTCGCCGGTGCCGGCGGCGATGTCGAGGTGCTGCTGGTCGGCGGCGACGCCGAGGTGGTCGATCATGGCGGTGCCGACCGGGCCCAGCTGGGCCTGGATGTGCGAGTCCCACTTCTCCCAGCTCGCGGAGTGCTTGGCCCACCGGGCGCGCTGGGCATCGCGGATCTCGTCGGCGCTCGGCATCGGTCCTCCTGGGTCGGTGCGCCCATCGAACACCATGGCGGCTCCGGTCAGGTCAGCACCCGGAACGGCCCGGAGCGGGGACGGTGTCGCCAGGCGCGTCGCTGCTGGCCCGGAGCCAGAGCCGGTGCACCTGCGGGCCGAACGGCGCGGAGTAGGAGGTGTCGTCGCGGCAGCCGCCCTGGCGCAGCCCGCCGATCACCCCGACCACCAGGTGGTCGTAGGTCCGCCCGTCCGGTGGTCCGAGTGACACCAGGAACGGCGCGCCGCTGGTGCCGCCCGGGTAGCCGGGGCAGTCGAAGGTGGGGTACCGGCCGGTGTGGTGCGTCTCGGCCCGGCAGTCCGTCGGATCGTCGTCGAGGCCCATCGGGTAGGCGGGCACCTCGATCTCGGTGCTGTCCGCGGGCTCGGTGCCGAGCAGGTTGGCGCCCACCACGTCCTCGACGCCCCGGCGGGTGCCGTCGAGTTGCTGGGGTTGCATTTTCAGGATCGCCACGTCGTGTGCCGGGTCGCGGTCGGTGATCCAGGCCGGGTCGACGTAGGCGGCCAGGGCCGTCCAGACGCCGTACGGCGTGCTGCCGTGGCTGTAGCCGGGGACGAACCGGGCGCCGGCCCCGCTGCCGGTGATGCAGTGCGCGGCGGTGAGCACCAGGTCGTGGCTGGGGCTGGCCACCACCGCCGCCGAACAGCTGTGCGGGCGGTCCAGGCCGGCGAAGAACAGCGGCCCGGTGGTGGGATCGATGGTGGGACGGTCGGCGCCGGCCAGCGGGGTGCGGGCACCGATCGGCTGGTCCAGCGGCACGGTCGCCAGCGCCTGGCCCGACCCGATCAGGGCGGCGGCTAGCAGGGTGGGCAGCAGCAGGTTCCTGATCGGATGTCTGCCGGCCACCGCAGCATGATGCACCCTCTTCCTGGGAATCGAGGCCATCCGGTGGCGCTCTGCGCGGCTAGGCTGGTGCTAGACGAAGGAGGTCACATGGTCCGGTTCATTCTGGTGGTGCTGCTGATCTGGGTCGCGATCGCGGTGATCGGCGCGGTGATCAAGGGCCTGATCTGGCTGACGATCCTCGCCGGCATCTTCTTCCTGATCACCCTGATCGCGGGTAGCAGCCGGATGGGCCGCGCTCGGCGCTGACTCGAGTTCGTGGTCGGGTCAGGCCGACGGCTCGCCAGGTACCACGATTGCTTGGCCACTCGCCTGGTCGGGGCTGCCGCCCGTGCGTCGAGAGGTTGCGTGCCGGAGCCAGCCGATGAACCCGGCGCCGATGCCGAGCGACAGCAGGTGCCCGGTGGTGGTCAGGCCGGGGGCGGCCAGGAACGGTAGCGCCACCGTCGCGGCCAGCAGCAGGCTGCCGATCAGCCGCAGGGCGCCTGAGCGGAGCACGATCGCGCCGCCCAGCACGGCGAACATCAGGTAGGAGATGCCCACGTCCGGCCGGTCCGGCGCTGCGGCGATGAGGTGCAGCCGGCCGGCGAGTTCCGCGCCGTACTCAGTGAGCACGGTGGCGAGCACATGGCCGCCTGCCGCGACGGCCAGTGCCTGCCGGGTGCCGATGGCGCGCTCCAGCATCACCAGCCCGGCGGTCACCAGGGCGAGTTCGGGCAGCACGTTGCCGGGTATCACGAAGGCACTCGCCACCAGCGAACTGACCGGATGCCGGCCCAGGTTGTGGATGTTGGTGGACGACCAGGCGACCACGTCGTCCAGGTCGGCCGGGTGGGTTCTCAGCAGCAGGGTGGCGATGAGCACCAGCAGGACCACCGAGCTGGTCAGCGGTGCCGACCGCACCAGCCGCAGCACCTGAGACGGGCCGACCGCGTCACGAAGTTGCCGGAGTTGGCGGCGGGCGCGGCTGTCCGTTGCGCTGCTGAGCGGGGCCGCCGAACACGCCGTCACGCCTGCGACGGTAGTCGCCGATCGCAAGTTGGAAACCTGGCTGAGTGCCCGCTGGAACCTCGGTAATGGCCACTGTGGCGCACCAGGACGTCGAACGGTCGCTCAAGCGGGCATAGTTACGCAAATCCGGGTAGCCCTTGTGATTCGTACTTATCTACCTAATATGGAGCACAAGTTATTCCGCAACCGACTGTATTGGATGCCCGCCCATGCGCAGAATTGTCGCCGCGCTCACTGCCGCAGTTGCCCTCACGGCAGCCGGCACGTTCGCCTCTGGTACCGCCTCTGCCCTCGGCGGCGAGACTTTCGGCTGCCGGATCTCCCCCAGTCCGACGGCCCCGCCCTACACCACGACCTGCAGGAATCGTCAGAATTCCTCCACGTACCTTGCGGCGTTCCTGGTCGACAATGTGACCGCGCCCTCCACCTACTCGTGGAGTGTTCCGACGGCATATCAAGGTGCCATCGTCGACGGTTGCACATCGGACCGGTCCGACTGCGGCATTGCATTGCCCAACAAGGACGCCTACTTCGCCGTCTCGGTGACTATCACCCAGAACGGTGTCAGCGAAACGCTGACGGCCTATGCCAGCATGTCGAGGTATTGCGGCTCTCTTCCCTGCTAAGCCCGTGGGGGGTTGGAGTGGACCGTCGAGCCGGCGCCGACCGCAGCTCGCTGACGTTCGGCATGCCACCCAGGCGCTTGGAAGTGCACTTGAGAGTGCCTTCCAACCTTTCTGATGTCACTGAGCGGGTGCTTCGGGCCAGCGTAGCTGTCGCGGACTGGTAGGAGACAATCGTGCCTGTCCGCCGGAGTGGTCCAGATTACTGCGGCCGAACCGCAAACTGCAGCCCGAGGAGATCGATTCATTGGTGGCCGACAACGAGCTGGCATGTGCTTGACGGAGCCGGGGAGCGGTACGGGTTGCATCGGCAGACGGCGAAGGCACATTGGAGCGGCACCCCGTCCCAATTCGCCAGAGGTACCGGTGCTCACTGGGGATCAGGTGGTTGAGGCGGTTCGGCTGTATGCCGAGGGTTTCGGTCTGAACCGAACCGATCAGTGGGCGGTTGGGCGTAGCGCCCAACACGGTCAAGCGGGCGCTGTCGGCTGAAGGGTTTCAGTTGGGTCGCGCCGACTGGAGCGGCGGCGTGGCGTGACCATCCCCGTCTGAGGTACCACTGATGCACCGAGCAGGTGCAGGCCGGCTGGTCGGTTGTACGAGGCGAGTGGTCTTGGCTCTCGCGCAGGTCGCTGCGCGGTATGAGGTAGCACCGAACGCGCTGCGCCGGGCGATCGGCAGGGCTGGCTTTCGGATTCGCCCACGCGGTTATGCAGGCCAGTGATTGACGTAGCTCAACTACGAGGGGGGTTGACCCAAGCCTATTCTGTATGACTCGGCTTGTTGGTTGAATATCGGCGCGGGGCGTTAGGTGTGCGATTGCAGGCAGTCCTAGACGTTGACGAATGGCGATGAGATTGTCGTGCCCCTGTGTAATTTAGCGAAGGTTGTACGTTCGACGCAAAAGAGCCGCAAGGTGTTTTTGACCCATACGTTCGAGGTGCGCGACGAGAACGGGGATTGGCGGCCAATTTCTCAGGTAGCTACCTGGGCCAGAGTAGGCGCCTCCACCGGGCCCGGTGTACAGGCCTCCGCCAGGTCCTGTGTATGCGCCGCCACCTGGTCCCGTGTAGAGACCTCCGCCCGGTCCGGTATAGATCGCCCCACCAGGTCCGGAGTACAGACCTCCGCCAGGCCCTGTATACGCGCCACCGCCGGGACCTGTGTACGCGCCGCCGCCCGGACCGGTGTAGGCGCCACCGCCGGGACCGGTGTACATCCCTCCACCTGGGCCCGTGTAAAGGCCGCCCCCAGGACCTGTGTATCGGTCGCGAGGCCACTTGTTTTCAGTCATGGCAGCAACCTAGCTTGGGCCTCTGACACTGTTACCGCGTTCAGTGAATGCTCAAGACATAGCTACCTACTTTGAGGCGGCCTCATTCAGCACGGTCCTTAGGAACTGCACGTAGATAGGCCTGTCGCCGCCGGCGGCCATCGCGCCGAGCACCTTCCACGCCAGACCCTTCGGTAGCCAGTCGTTCCACACCGCGGTGGTGTCGAGAACGGCGCACACCAATCGCAAGCTCTACCTAATTCTGCTCGCTCCGATTGTTTGCTCAGGTCCGCTCGGCGAAAGACCACGGCAGGTCATGGGCTTGCCCAGATTTGAAAGAGCCACCTTGGGTCGCTGAAATGTGTGCCCCCGGCAGGATTCGAACCTGCGACGCCCGGCTTAGGAGTCCGGCGCTCTATCCCCTGAGCTACGAGGGCGTGAGCAACAAGAGGTGATGGTCAAGGAGCTGACCACATCTGCCCAGGGCTGCCCGCTGCTACGGCTGCGATGCTACCGGAGCCGCACCGGTAACCCCGGCGGCTGCCGATCGGCGGCGCCGACCGCCGCTACAGGGCTGCCGGCACACTCGTAGCGGTGCCCAGGATGCCCGCGTTCCCTTCCGAGGCGAGGAAAACAACGGCCAGAATGTGCTTGCACGGACCCCGGCCGTCTAGGTGCTCGCGGTACCAGGCGCAGTCGCACACAAACTCGCGCGTGACGAGGTAGTACTCCCGCTCGGTGCCCGCGACCTGCCAGCCGTCGGCCCGCGCGATCACCCCGCCGTCGCTGACCAGGGCCCGCGCCGAGACCAGGCGCGGATTGCGCCGCAGGATCCGCTCGGTGTCGATCGGCAGTTCGCGGTGGAACCAGGCCGCCTCGGCAAGGTCCCAGCCGAGCCGGCCGGAGGCCGCCAGCCACGCCAGCCCGGTATCCAGGCCGGCCTGGGTCATCCCGGTGGCGGTCGCGAGCTCACCCGGAACGATGACGGGTGACCACGCCAGGTGGGGCAGCAACTGCCGGCCCGCCTGTTCGCCGTCGCCGCCGGCCAGCAAGGTCAGCAACGTGCCCTCGCCGGAGAAGCCGCGATACGGATCCGGGCTGATCACCAGCGTGAACCGCGCGTCGCCGAGGTCGAACACCCACGCCGTCGTCCCGTTCGGTGCCGCGTACAGCGACAGTCCCGTGGCGTGCCGGGCGATCCGATCGGCACCGCGCAACCGGCTCGCGCCGGGCAGCGGTACCGACCCGGCGACCGGCCGGTGCGAGGTGCGCCAGGCAGGCCCAGCGCACAGGACGTACAGCGTCGGGCCGGGCGGCGCGACCCGCGGCAGCCCACTGAGGAACCGGGTGATCGCCGGTCCGTGCAGTTCCCCCGCCCGGGCCATCGACCGGGTCAGCGCGGGTACCTCGGCGAAGCCGCGAATCCAGCGTTCGGGAAGCCGCACCTTGCGTTCGACGTGCGTCCCGGTCAGCGACGAGGCGCGCAGTTCCTCGTCGCCGACCGACAGGTACAGCGGTTCCGCCGGTTGACGCGCGCCAGCGCCGTCCGCAACGGCAGGTTGACGTCGACGTTGGTGGTGCCGAAGCCGACCTCCGCGCTGCCCAGAGCCTCGCCGAGCAGATCCAGCCGCGCGTGCACGCCGTTACAGGCGGAGAACGACTCGAACCGCAGCCGGTCGCCGCCGGCCGTGACGACGGGGTCGAGGTTGGCGAGCCGCTTGGCCAGGCCGGCGTCGGCGTAGCGGTGGGACGCGACGTCGGCGACCGCGAGCAGTCCCGCCGCGGCGACATCGGGACGGGCCAGGAAGCCGGAGAAGAAGACCGGGTTCGCGACCGGGCCGTCGGGCGTGAGTGCCAGCGCTGTCGCCAGATCGAGCTGCTGCCCGTCCGCCGCGCCGGTGAGCCTCGACTCGGCCAGGTAGCCGGTCATCGCCCCTCCAGCGCGGCCACCAGCGCGCGTGCCTCCACCTGGCTGCGGGTGCTGCCGGCAGCGGCGGCGAACCTGCGCAACTCCTCCGGTACCTCGGGCTTGGGCACCTCGGCGGCGTAGCCGGTGAGCAGCCTGAGCAACTGCGCAAGGCCCGACGGCTTGTTCGGCACTTCGGTGAGCGCCGCGGCGATCGCCAGCGCCGACGGCCAGAGACCGCGCAGGCCGCCGCGTTCCACGACGTCCGCGAAGCCCTGGGTCAGCCTGCCCAGCGCCAGGATGCCGGCGGCGTGCCGGCCCAGTGCCGCGGCGACCGCGGCGTCCGGATCGAGGCGGTCGTGCCGGGCGAGATCGACGACGGTCGCGAGCAGGGGCTCCGACGACCCGTTCGGCTTGCCGGCCAGGAACCCCAGGATCCGGTCGTGGAACGGCTCCCCGAGCGGGCCGGCCGCCCTGCCCGGCACGAACCGGGGATCGAAGTAGGCGTCGGCCAGGTGGGCATGCTCGATCGCCCGGTCGGCCCAGCGCGGCATCAGCCGAACCTGGTCGCTCGGAATGGCCGACCAGTACCAGGGATCCTCGCGCAGCTCGGCCGGCAGCGCCGCGCAGCGCGACCACGGCACCGGGGCCACGGTGCCGGTCGTCCAGCGGCCGTCCACCGCGACGGGTTCGAGCGCGGGCAGCCCACCGGCGGCGACCCACTCCGTGATCACATCGAGGGCGTTCCAGGTCGTCCGGCCGTCGGGGGTGGTGAGCGCGGCGCTGGTAGGCACCGGCGCACGATCGAGCTGGTCGAGCGCTGCCGCATCGACCGGTCGCAGCCGGTACAGGGCCTGGACCAGATCGAGGGCGCCGACCGCCGCCCCGTTCCCGCTCGCCAGCCGCTCCAGCAGGGTGCTGAACGCGAGCGTCCCGTCGGCCCAGGTCGGGGTCGCGAGCACCACCGGGTTCGCCTCCGCCAGCAGCAGCGACTCGCAGGCGCGCAGGAAGGCCAGCCGGGCAACTGCCGAGTCGAGCGGGCGCGGCAGCAGCACCGATTCCGGATCGTCTCCCGGCACCGGCCGGAACACCAGCGCGTCGACGCGGTCGCGGCGTTCGGCGTAGCCCAGCGACGGATCCCGCGCGAGTGCCTCATCCAGCGACCGGTAGGTGCGCGCGTGCCCGGCGATCCGCCAGAACATGGCGGTATCGAGGCCTCCGGTGGCCCAGAAGTCGATCGCGGCGACGACGTCGACCGGCGGGTACTCGCGCGGGATGCCGGCCAGTGCGGCGCGTACCTGCTCGGCGCCGCGTTCGTGGATCGCCCGCACGGTGGCGGCGAGCACCAGCTCGGGGTTGGTCAGGCTGGTCGCGGGCGTCGGCACCAGGTGGCTCGGCGGCCAGAAGCAGACGTCGACGTGGCTCTGGGTGTAGTAGTTGAAGTTCTCGCTCAACGCCTCGCGCAGCGCGTCGAGACGGCTCGACCCGGGTACCACGGGCCGCTGCGAGGGCAGCGGGTCGACGTCGTCGTCCTCCCGCCACAGCCCGCGCGCGGACGGGCGGTGGCTGCTCGACGGGGCGCCGGCGGCGGCGTCCGGGGCGCGCAGCCGGGCGAGGAAGGTCTCGGCGTCGCAACCGGCGAGGACGGCACCGAGCCGGCGCGCCTCGACCCGGGCCTTCGTGTGACCGTCCCCGGTGGCCAGCTCGAGCAGTGCCGGGGGCAGGTCCTGCGCGGGCACCTCGTGCGCGAACGAGGCCAGCATGCGCAGCAGGGCAGGCAGTGCCGCCGGCGGGCGGGCGGCCCGGCAGGCGGCATCGGCGATCTCCAGGGCGACCGGCCAGCCCTGCCGCAGGCCACCGGCGAGGAACACGTCACCGAAGACCCGCGCGAAGTCGGCCGCCGCGAACCGGCCCGCGTCCAGCAGGTGCTGCACCTCGTCTGCGAGGAATGCACCGTCGAACTCCCCCCGGGCCATCTCCGTCAGCAGCTCATCGCCCATCCGCCGGGTGTCGCGCTCGTCGGTGTTCCGGGCCTTGGCGTCGAGGACCGCGCGCCAGGCCTGCCGGCCACCGACCAGCCGGCCGAACCGTCTCTCCGGCTCGACCGCCACCGGGACCGCGTCCCACAACCCGCACCGGGCCGGCCGCTCGGGCTGCTCAGGTGCGGCTGTGCCGATTCCGAGCCGGCTCCGAACCCGGGCCACCTGCGCCGAGAACGCCGCGTCGTCGCCGGCACCCAGCATGTCCAGCGCCTCAGCGGCCACTTGAGTACCGGCCGCGCTCCGGACGGGATCGCTCTGGATCGCCCGGAGCAGGACCTGCTTCGGGCGCAGCTCACCCCGTCCGGCGACCACCCGGGTGAGCTCCACCAGGCTCTCGCCATCGGTCACCAGCTCTGCCGCCAACGGCAGCAGGACCGGGACGACCTGTCCGTGGCTCGTCGCCATCACCCCGAGCAGGTAGGTCAGCCCACCCGGGACCTCGTCCGCCCGCACGTCCAGGGCGGCGGCGACCTGCGCCAGGACCGCCTGGCTCTTCGGCCGTTGCGGTGCGGTCAACAGACCCAGCACATGTTCCAGCAGGGCGCTGCGGTCGAGGTTCCCGCGACGGACCAGCTCCGCGGTGGCGGCCGGCAACCAGGGATCGTGACCGCAGTGCCCCGAGGCGAGGTAGTGCCACAGCAGGTCGGGCATCAGGGGATCGCGGGCGAGCCGCTCCGCGTCCTCGGCCGCGCCGCGGCCGGACGGCAGCTCCAGCGCCGGACTGCCGGCCAGCCACGACCGGTAGAACACCGGCCCGCTCGGCGCGGGAAGGTGGTGATGGACCAACCCGGCCCGGACGACCCGGGTCAGGGTGGCTTCGACGTTGCGGGCATTGCCGCCGAGCCGAGCCTGCGCGGCCGCCGCGGCGAAGTCGCCGACCCAGCTGCGGTCGGCCTGCCGCAACGCCTCGACGAACGCGAGTTCGCCCGGGGACACCCGGTAGCTCCACAGGTGCTGCCACGGCACCCGCGCGGCCGCGGTGGCCGGCCCGCAGAGCCGCACGGCACACAGCGCCACGATCCAGTACGCGTCCCACCGGCTGTCGAACCGCTCGTCGTCAGCACCCTGGTACGGAAGGGTGTGCAGCTCGCCGACCCATCGCTTGCTGCGCGCGAACCAGTCCCTGGCCTCGCGCAGCTCCTCACCGGCCAGTGACCGCAGCGTTGCGGTGGCGGCGCGCACGTCGCCGCGTACCAGCAGCGATTCCAGACGATCTGCGAAAGCCACGCGCTCCGTCCTCTTCACGGTCCTCGATCGCCGCAGATCGGTTTTCCGGGCGCAACGGTTCACCCCCACCTTCGGTCGGAGGCGGCGGCGAATGAGCCGATCAGCGAGATCGTGGACTTCGGGCGAGCCGCTGTCGACGGTGGCGGGCCCCCGGTGGTTGTGGCATGCGCGAATGGCGCATCGACTACCACCCTGGTGGTTATCCGAACAAAGCTCGCAGATTCTCGGCAAGGGCCAACCGGCCGGCACGCCGCGGATGGCTAGGCTGGCAGCGTGGAACTGACCCATGTCGATGCCAGCGGTGCCGCCCGGATGGTGGACGTCACGGACAAGCAGGTCACCGTCCGCCAGGCGCGGGCGTCCGGAGTGTTCCGGACCACCGCCGAGGTGATCGAACTGCTGCGCGCCGACGGCCTGCCCAAGGGTGACGCGCTGGCGGTGGCCCGGATCGCCGGGATCGCGGCGGCCAAGCGGACGCCGGAGCTGATCCCGCTGTGCCACCCGGTGGCGATCCACGGCGTGACGGTGGACCTGGACCTCGGTGCGGACCGCGTGACGATCACCGCGACGGTCCGGACCGCCGACCGCACCGGCGTGGAGATGGAGGCCCTCACCTCGGTCGCCACGGCGGGTTTGGCCTTGTACGACATGGTGAAAGCCGTCGACCGGTCGGCGGTGTTGACCGACATTCAGCTGGAGCGAAAGTCCGGTGGGCGGCGCGGCGACTGGGAACGGGACGGCTCATGACCGGTTCGACATCGGCCGCGGTGATCACCTGTTCGAACCGGTCGGCCGCCGGCTCGCGCCCGGACGAGTCGGGCCGGCTGCTGGCCGACACGCTGCGCGACTGGGGCTACGACGTGCTGGCCAAGCTGGTGGTGCCCGACGACGTGGCGCTGATCCAGAAGGCGGTGCGGCAGGTGCTCGCCGACGGCGCCCGACTGGTGCTGACCACCGGCGGCACCGGGCTGAGCCCGACCGACGTGACTCCCGAGGCGGTCGCTCCGCTGATCGAGCGGTCGATCCCGGGCATCGCCGAGCGGCTGCGGCAGGCCAACGCCGACGCGGTGCCGACCGCGGTGCTGTCCCGCGGGGTGGCCGGCCTGATCGGGGACGCGCTGGTGGTGACGCTGCCAGGTTCGCCCGGCGGCGTGCGGGACGGGCTGGCGGTGCTGCAGCCGCTGGTGGGCCACCTGCTCGACCAGGTCAGCGGCGGCGACCACCGCCCCGGAGGTGGGGTATGACGGTACTAACCAACAAGGTCCGGATCGCCGAGGTCAGCGAGACGCCGCTGGACGTGGCCGCCCACTCGGCGGCTACCCGCGACCTGGCGGCGGGCGCCGACGTGAGCTTCTGCGGGGTGGTGCGCGACCACGACCACGGCCGGACGGTGGTGGAACTGGAGTACAGCTCGCACCCGAGCGCGGCCGGCATCCTGCGCCAGGTCGCGGAGGAGATCGCGGCCGACCCGGCAGTGCTGGCGGTGGCGGTCAGCCACCGGATCGGCATGCTCGGGATCGGGGATGTGGCACTGGTCGCATCGGTGACCGCGGCACATCGCGGGCAGGCGTTCGACAACTGCCAGCGGCTGGTGGACGAGGTGAAGGCCCGGCTGCCGATCTGGAAGCGCCAGGTGTTCACCGACGGCACCGACGAGTGGGTCAACTGCCCCTGAGCTGTCGGGTGAGCCTCGGCTGCTAGCGACCCTTCGCTGCCAGGCGCGTTCAGCTACCGCGGCGCGTTCGGCTACTGCGGCGCGTTCGGCTACTGCGGCGCGGAGCCGGCGGGACCCGGTCAGCCGCCGGCGAACGGCGGCAGGATGTCCACCACCGCGCCGGCGGCCAGCGGGTGATCGTCCCGGCTGGGGGAGACCTCGTCGACCAGCACGGAACTGGCCCCGACGACCTCGGCCAGCCCCGGGCGGGTCCGGAGCTGGCCGAGCAGGTCGGCGAGGGTGTCGGCGGTCAGGACCTCTGATGCCAGGCCGGCTGCCCGGCGGGCGCCAGCCCAGTACCGGACGGTGACCTGGGCGGGCATCAGCTCTGCTCGTCCTGGTGGACGTCCGGGTTCGCGGCCGGGGAGTCCAGGCCCGGGTCGGTCTGCAGCGTCGGTGTCGCGGCCGGCGGTGGGACCTCGACCGGGCCGGCCGCGGCGCCGGGCGTCCCAGCCGCTCCGGCCGCCTTGTCCTCCACCTTCTGCGCGGTGTCGTGCACCACGCCCTGCACCTTGTCGATCTGGCCGCTGTAGCGACCCTTGGTCGCCTTGTCGAGGCTGTCGGCCGCCTTGTCGACGCCCTGGGCGACGGCGGGAGCGGCCTTGCCGGCCAGTTCGGTGGCACGTTCCTTGGCCTGCTCGGCGAGCGGGCCGGCCTTCTCCTTGGCCTCGGCGGCGAGCTCGGTCGCCCGCTCCTTGGCCTGCTCGGCCAACGGGCCGGCCTTCTCCTTCGCCTGCTCTGCGATCTTCTTCAACTTGTCCAACATCGCGATGGCCTCCTCGTATTGATCAGAACAGGGCGCGCACACTGGCGGGGTGACCGAAGCCCAGCACAGTCAGCAACCCCCCGAACCCTCTGACAGCGAACCACTGGAGTCACCATCATCGCCTTCGGGCAGTCCTCGACGCCAGCCGGCCGGCGATCTGCTGCCGCAGCGTTCCAGCGACGAGGCCGATCTCGGCTGGGGCGACGATCCCGGCCAGTACGGCGACGACTGGTACCTGGCCGAGCGACCGCCGCACCACGGCTGACAGCGACCGCCAACCCGGCTGAGGACGACCACGCGTCACTGCGGAGCAGGGCCGCCCCGCGGGTCGAGCGGGCCGCTACCTCAGAGCTGCGGGTGCTGCGGGGTCGGCCCGGCAGTGCCCTCCGGCCGGACGCCGAGGGCGTCGCGGATCTCGCGCAGCAGCAGGATGTCCTCGGGAACCGCGTCCGGCTCGGGGGTCAGGCCCCGGGCCCGGCGTTCCTGGATCCTGGTCATCGGCACCACGAAGATGAAGTAGACGACGGCTGCCGTCACCAGGAACGTGATGAGCGCGCTGATGATCGCCGAGAAGTTGATGGTGGTCTTGTCGGCCAGCGCCCCGCCGCGGATGGACCAGCTGAGCCCGTTCACCGACAGGCCGGGCAGCGCGTTGAGAATGGGCTGGATGATCGAGGAGACCACCGCGCTCACCACGGCGGCGAACGCGGTGCCGATGACGACGGCGATCGCCAGATCGACGACGTTGCCGCGCATTATGAAGTCCCGAAAGCCTTTGATCATGGTCCACCCCTCGACTCGGAGGTCGCAGGACGCTGTTGGTCGCCGTCCCTGCGGCACTCATGACGGAGCCACCAGACTAGCCAGGAACTGTCCCGCTTGGACGTCGGCAAGCCGAGCTGCGGTGGTCCGGTCGGCGGCGAGCACCAGGCTGGGGCCGGCGGCGCCGGGCGGGCCGTTCGAGGCTGGCAGCACGGCCAGCACCCGGAGGCTCGTACCCAACGGCCGGCCGGTGCTCTGCGGCAATGGATTATCGGCAATGTATGCAGGGTCGGTGCCTGCGGCGTAGACATCCACCAGAGCACCGGCCTGCAGTATCGCTGCCTGGTTGTCGCCCGCGAGACCGATCGTCAGGGCCACCTGCCCGGGAGCCAGGGCGGCCGACATGCCCGTGTCCAGCAACCGTGCCGCGGTGAGCGGCTCACCCCTGGTCATGGCGGCGGCCACGGTGTGACCGGCGGCGTGGGACAGGTCGTGGATCGCGCCGCCCGGCACCAGGGCGTCCGGCCAGCGCGCTACCAGCAGGTCGGCGGCCGCCAGCACGTGGCCCGGCCGCAGGGCCCGCTCGGCCACGACGACCGTCGACCGGTGCTCCGGGGCGGGCGTGCTCCGGCCGGCAAGGGCGGACCACGCCGCCAGCGCCAGGCACAGCAGGGCGGCCGCGCGCCGCGGCCAGCCGGCCAGGGTCGAGAACCGGCCGGACCAGCGGAGTCGAGAGATCAGCATGGACGACAGCCTGGATCGTCCGGCCTACCTCAGGCGGACCGCCGGCCGATCTGTGGACAACCCGCCGGCCGTCCACAGCCGGGCAGCAGCGGCTGGACCGCTGCCGAGCTGAGTGGTCAGCTGGCGGTCGCGGCAGCAGGCGCCTTGGTCGCCGAACCGGACCCGCCGGACCCGTTGCCCGAACCCGACGACCCAGCGGAGGCAGCCTTGCCCGCGTCCGAACCCTTGCCCGCGTCCGAGCCCTTGGCCGCGTCCGAGCCCTTGGTGTCCGAGCCCTTGCCGGTGTCGCCGTTCTTGACGGACCCGCCGGACTCGGACTTGGCACCCGAGCCGGCCTTCTCCCGGCTGTCGGTGCGGTAGAAACCCGAACCCTTGAACACCACACCCACCGAGCCGTACACCTTGCGCACCCGCTCGCTGCACTGCGGGCACTCGCTGATCGCCGGGTCGGTGAACGCCTGGACCCGCTCGAAACGCAGGCCACAGTCGGTGCTGGTACAGGCGTACTGGTACGTCGGCATCGGTGTCGGGCTCCTCGTGGCGTGCTGCGGTGGGCGGCGAGTTAGCACTCTCGCCTTACGACTGCCAACCATGGTGCGGCATGGAGTGTTCCCGCGTCCACCCGGGTCGTGCCGAAGCTGCTTATCCGGTGGTCAGGTCGCGCCAGCCGTCCGGTGTCACCACCGAGCTGACCGGCAGGTCCCAGGACTCGACCGGCACCTCGGGCAGCAGTTCGTCGCGGTAGAGCAGGGCCGCGATCGGCGTGCCGCCCGGCACTCTGGCCAGGGCCCGGTCGTAGGAGCCGCCGCCGCGGCCCAGCCGGTGCCCGGCGGGATCCACCGCGAAGGCCGGCACCAGCACCAGCGCCGCCGTCGCGATCGCGGCCACCCCGAGCGGGGCCGGCTGGTCGGCCGGCGGCCAGGCGGTCCAGTCCAGGTCACGATCGGGCAGCGTGACCGGCACGATCACCCGGTGCCCGTCGGAGGCCAGCTCGGCCAGCAGCTCGGTCGAGCCGGGTTCGGTGCGCAACGGCTGGTAGCCGGCGATCAGGCTGCCGGGCGGCACCCGGCCGGCCCGGCAGCCGGCGAGCACGTGCGCCCGGATCGCGGCCCGGTCCCGAGCGCGTTGCTCGTCGGTCCGCGCCGCCCGGGCGGCGGCCAGCTGAGAGCGCAGCGCGGTCTTGTCGGTCACCTGACTAGTCTCGCGGGTATGACGTCCGAACAGCAGGCGCGCCCCGCCGCCACCGTCTCGCGCGCCCGCAAGGCGGTCATCCCGGCAGCGGGCCTGGGCACCCGGTTCGCGCCGGCCACCAAGGTGGTGCCCAAGGAACTGCTGCCGGTGGTGGACGTCCCGGCGCTGGAGTTCATCGTCGCCGAAGCCGCCCGGGTGGGCCTGGCGGACGTCCTGGTCATCACCGGCCGGGGCAAGGACGCCATCGAGGCCCACTTCGACGCCGCTCCCGAGCTCGAGGAGGCCTTGGAGCGCAAGGGCGACGAGGACCGGCTCGCCAGGGTGCGCCGGTCCAACGAGCTGGCCCGGATGCACTACACCCGGCAACGCGAGGCACGCGGCCTGGGCGACGCGGTCTCCTACGCCGAGGCGTTCGTGGGCGACGAGCCGTTCGCGGTGCTGCTCGGCGACGACATCATCGACGAGCGGGACGTGCTGCTGGCCAGGATGCTGGAGGTCCAGGCCGACAAGGGCGGCATCGTGGTCGGGCTGATCGAGGTCGAGGGGCGGATGATCTCGCTCTACGGCAGCATCAAGCCGGCCGGCGAGGTGGTCGACGGGGTGATCGCGATCGAGACCCTGATCGAGAAGCCGAAGCCCGAAGAGGCGCTGTCCAACCTCGCCGTCATCGGCCGTTACGTGCTGCCGCCGCAGATCTTCGACGCGCTGCGCCGTACCGAACTGGGTGCGCGTGGCGAGCTGGAGCTGACCGACGCGATGCGGGTGTTGGGGCAGGATGGGGTGCCGATACACGGAGTGGTGTTCTCCGGCCGCCGGTACGACACCGGCGACCGGCAGGACTACCTGCGCGCGGTGGTGCGGTTGGCATGTGAGCATCCGGAACTGGGCGCGGACTTCTCCGCCTGGTTGACCGAGTTCGTCCGCACCCTGGAGTAGTCGCAGATGGCAGCCTGGAGGGCAACCGCGACGGCACCGCGCCGCCGCCAGAGCCGCCGCCCGAGCCGGAGGAGCGCACCCTAAGTGAGCGAGAGCGACTGGCCCACCGACACGATCCCGGTGGTGCCCGCGGACGCTGCCGAGCCCGAGCCCGAGCAACCTGCCGGGCGGCGGGCTCCGCTGCGCCCGGTGGCCGAGCAGCTGGCCAAGGTGCTGAGCACCATCGGCTCGATCGAGGCGATCCAGCTCGCGCTGCTGGACGCCCAGGGGCTGATGCTGGCCGAGGAGGTGCACGCCGACGCACCGCTGCCGGGCTTCGACAACGCCGCGATGGACGGCTACGCGGTGCGCGCGGTGGACCTGCGGCAGGCCAGCGAGGCGCAGCCGGTGGCGCTGCCGGTGGTCGGCGACGTGCTGGCCGGGGCCCGGACGGTGTCCGGCATGGGGCCCGGCCTCGCCATGCGGATCATGACCGGCGCGCCGATCCCGCCCGGTGCGGACGCGGTCATCCCGCTGGAGCACACCGACCGCGGGGTGGCCCGGGTGCAGATCCACCGGCCGGTACGCAGCGGCGAGTGCGTCCGGCGGGCCGGCGAGGACCTGGCCGCCGGCGCGCTGGCACTGGCCCCGGGCGCGACCCTGGGGCCGCAGCAGATCGCCCTGCTGGCCGCCGTCGGGCACGACCGGGTGATGGTGCAGCCGCGTCCCCGGGTGGTGGTGATCTCGACCGGTTCGGAACTGGTGGACGTCGGCAAGCAGGCCGGTTTCGGTGAGGTGTCGGACTCCAACTCCTACATGCTGGCCGCCGCCGCCCGGGATGCCGGCGCCGACGCCTACCGGGTCGGCATCATCCCCGACGACCATGCCCGGCTGCTCGACGTGCTGGACTCCCAGCTGCTGCGTGCCGACCTGATCGTCACCACCGGCGGCGTCAGCATGGGCAGCTCCGACGTGGTCAAGGAGGCGCTCAGCCAGCTCGGCACCGTGGAGTTCACCACCGTCGCCATGCAGCCGGGATCGCCGCAGGGCTTCGGCACGCTCGGCCGGGAGCGCACCCCGATCTTCTGCCTGCCGGGCAACCCGGTGTCGTCGCTGGTGTCCTTCGAGGTGTTCGTCCGGCCGGCGATCCGCAAGCTGCTGGGCAAGCGCAACGTGCACCGGCAGACCGTGCAGGCGATGGCGCTGGAGCGGATGGACAGCCCCGCCGGCCGGCGGCAGTACCGGCGCGGCCTGCTGCACCGCGAGGCGGACGGCCGGTACTCGGTGTCGCTGGTCGGTGGCAACGGCTCGCACCTGGTGGCGGCGCTGGCCGCGTCGAACTGCCTGATCGTGCTCGACGAGGACGTCACCGAGGTGGTGCCGGGTTCGCGGGTGACCGTCCAGCCGTTGATGCTCGCCCAGCGCTGAGATGTCGCAGCTGCATCCTGGCTGGCCCGCCGTGCTGGCGGCCGGCCCGGTGACGCTGCGGCCGTTGCAGCGCCGGGATGCCGGCGCGTGGAGCCGCAGCAGGCTGGCCAACGCCGAGTGGCTGGCCCGGTGGGAACCGACGTCGAGCCAGTCCTGGCAGGTGCGCAATTCCGTCGTCGAGTACCACCGGACACTGTCGCGGCTGCGCTCGGCCGCCCGGCTCGGCACCATGCTGCCGTTCGGCATCGTCTACGGCGACCGGCTGGTCGGTCAGCTGAACGTGTCCAACGTCGTGCGCGGGGCGCTGCGGTCGGCCAGCGTCGGGTACTGGATCGACTCGGCGGTGGCCGGTCGCGGTATCACGCCGACCGCGCTGGCGCTGGTGATCGATCACTGCCTGACCGAGGCCAGGTTGCACCGGGTGGAGGTGAACATCCGGCCGGAGAACCAGGCCAGCATCCGGGTGGTGGAGAAGCTCGGGCTGCGCCGGGAGGGCTATCACGAGCGGTTCCTCGACATCGACGGCGACTGGCGGGACCACCTGTCCTACGCGATCACCACCGAGGAGGTGCTGTCCGGCACGGTGCTGTCCCGGCTCAGCGCCCTGCCGGTGCCACCCGGCTGAGTTCGACCCCGGTTTCCGCGTGCCGCCTTGACCGAACTGTAAAGCAGCACTTGACCTTGACACCCGGCGCGCCTGCGGACTCCGGACGAATCGGCCCCCTAGCGTTGCCTGCAGCATGTGACAGGTGTGACGGGAGACGACAATGATTTCGCCGACGATGACGGTGCTGGTGCTCGCCGTCCTCTGGCTGATCGTCGTGGTACCGATGCTCATCAAGCGCAAGGACGACCGGGCGGGCGAACGGTCGGTCGCCCGGTTCGGCGGTGCGATGCGGGCGCTGTCCAGCCGTGGCGCGGTGACCGACGCCGTGCCGGCCGCGGATCGCCGGCCGGCCAGTCACGCCCAAGTGTTCATTCCTGGTGGCCCGCCGCGGCTGCCGCAGGTTCCACCCGCGGGACGCCGGCCGGTGCCCGCCGCCATGGAGGCAGTCATGTACCCCGACCAGATCGCCAAGGCCGACCTGTCCGACGCGCGCCGTCAGATGATGGCCCGCCGACGGCGGTCGCTGGCCATCCTCACCGCCGGAACGGTGCTCGGCCTGCTGTGGGGGGTGGCCGCCGGCGGCATGCTGGCCTGGACGGTCGGCCTGCTGTTCGTCGCCTCCCTCGCCGGCTACCTCTTCTTCCTGCGCAACCAGGCGCTGCATGACCGGGACCGGCGCCAGAATCGCCAGCAGCGCTCCGAGCTGGCCCGGCCCAGGGGATATGACGCGACCGAGCAGTTGCCCTTTCGTGCCGAACCCGAGGACGCCGTCCGGATCGACGACGAGGACGTGGAGCTACGGGGGATCGCCGACACGATCGACCTGACCGGCCTGTACGTCGAGGAGGAGTTCGACGAGCGGTCCATGCGCCGGGCGGTCTGACGGCGCCATCGAGTCCGCACCGGGGCAGTGCGACGGCTGCTCGGGCTGTCGCGGCCGGTTGGTTGGCCGGACCGGCGGGCTGGTAACCTTCGGGACTGGTTGGGGGCTGTGGCGCAGTCCGGTAGCGCACCTCGTTCGCATCGAGGGGGCCAGGGGTTCGAATCCCCTCAGCTCCACCACGACACGCTTACTCGAAACCTGGTCCTGAGCCAGCGAGTAAGGGGGTTTTGGTTCTCCTGAACGGGCCTGGTCGGTAGATCAGGTCCGTTTTCGTTTGTCTGCCCTACTTCGCTCTTCTCTGCTCCTTTGGGCGTGTGGCGGGTACCAAAGGCGAGCTGCTTCTGCCGCTGGTGGACCCAAGAGGCGTCGGGTGATCTCGTCGAAGGCGACTTGAGGACGTCACGTGTTACCTGGGCTCGGTGCCCGTCGTCATCGAGGTAGAAGGCTTCGTAGAAGCTCTGGTTGATGGAGTCGGCGGGTGTCGTCTGGGACCTCTCGGTAGAGCCGAGCGGCGTTACGAGCCCGGTCGAGACTCCCAGTATTGAAATTGCGTCGAATTTCCTCTCGCTGTAGTAATGTAAGAAGTCCTGCTGTTTTACTACATTTTGGATCAAGCCCAAGATTTGCATTTAGATTCCGCATGTGAGCCGCGGATTCGCTGCTCAAGGTTAATGCGGTCACCTCCACACACCGCGTTGGCCGCAAAACTTCGAGACCGCACCCCAACCACCCCCAATATCGAGCAAGCGCATTCCCGGCGCAAGTCGCAGATTGGTCCACATTTATTCCAGCTTGGCTTCTGCAGCTTCCTCTAGAGTTTGATTTTGTCCTGAAAGATCGCTTGAGAGTAGAGAGCGAATCCTTCATCGAAAAACTCGATGATCAAGTCGTTGGCACGATCATAATGGTGACTTATTGCCTCGTTGTTGGTGACATGCGCAAAACCCTGCCGAAGCACATCAAATACCAGCCCACGTACTAGCTTGGATGTAATTCCAAGGGGAAAGCTAGTTTTGCAATTCAATAACTCAGCTAAATCCCCTATACACATCAATCTCGCCGCGGACGAAGTTTTCGCCGATCGCTAATTGAGTGAGGTTGGCAACAGCGGCCTGAGTGTTGAATGTAAACACCCATCGGTACGGCTCGGCACCATGAGGAATTTCGCGGCCATCTGGAAGGCGCAATAGACCCGAGCTTTTCAAGGCGCTTACGGCCTCATGGATTCTTGCTACCTGTTGCTCCCGGTTTGCAAACTCGCCCTGGGCCTTGTTCCTTCCGCCAATGTGCCGTTTTTCCCGACCGTGGGCACGCCGACCCCTTCCTGTAGATTCGAACTGCGGACTTGGTAAGTGCTCTGAGCTAGAGACTTGCCGTGAGCAGCCTAACCCTAGTTGTCGATCTTTCTTAGCTGGCGGCTAAGCTCTACCGGCATAAGGTAAGCCCTGCCCTACTGATGAGGGTTTATACAGAGATTTGCCGCGTGTACGCATCGAAAGATGGCACTATCTAGTCTATGGCCAATAGCAGTGGCTCTGTAGAGCCGCAAGTGACCACGCCCATAAGCAACGGAGAGACCCAGCTTCGGAAGCATAAGGACGACCGGCGGTACGAACGCCGGACAGTGCTCATAGCCGCAAGCCTAGCGGCCCTCGTGGCGCTGATCGTGGCTGGCGCTTCCTTCGGTGGCCTGGCGTGGAGCGTTCGGGATGCCGACCAGCGCGACAACAGTATCTTTTGGCACCAACAAGAGGCTGCCGCGATCCGTACATGGCTTCAAGCAGCAGGCACGCTTCTCCGGGCAGAGATCGCGATCTCAACTGTGGAAGCCTCAGATAAGCCCGTGCCGAGTTCCAGTGGTCCGAGCCTTGCGGACTTGCAGGCAGACCTACTGAAGTTGGGGGAAGAGACTGACGCCTTGGAACTCTTTGTATCTCCTGAAACCAATAATGCAGCTGCAAACGTGACGAAAATGCAAAGCAAACTTCAGAACTTCTTTAACGATGCGGCGTGCTCAGGTGATACTACTGATGGCAAGTTGCCGGCCGGTTGCAGCCGTCCGCCTACCATTAATGAAATCGCTGCCGCCCAGCAGGAAGTGTTGAGGCTAGCGAAGGCCGATCTGAAGAAGCCTCATGAGCCGAAGTAGCCACTGGTAATGCCAATCTGCACCCGACCAGATGCAGATCTCGATGGGACACTCGTGGATTTGGCATTAGGCGCCCGTCCAGCGGACCCAGTCGCTTAGCTGGTCGCTACTTATCGTGGTCCTCAGGAGTCTCTCGTGGGCCTAGGTCGCCGATGGCAACGGTGCATACCGATCGAGAATCGACTCGGCCTCGGCCAGTGCCATCGAGGCATCATCGGGTCCGACACCAGAATGGACAGCCTGGTTTCTAGGGTTTGCCAGACGTTCGGCTGCCCGCTTCCAAGTACTCGGCGTTACGCCGTCAATCTCCTCCATGAGCAGCAGGAGGCCAACCAGCCCGTTCGCTGCGACGACAACCCGATCGCGTGCTGCCTCTGTGAGGTAATGAAGCCGGTCATGGATGCAGCGAGCGAGTGCGATCTCTACTGCTGTTGCTGCTTCGATTACAGCTGTACGCGCGTCGCCGGCCCGTCTGGCCCGGAGGAGGAAGGCCCACTCCGTAGGGGGCGCTTCTTGCCTGGATGCTCGTTCCATCGCGGCCGAGAGGATAGTGACATCAAGCGCGGCTTTGGAATCACCCATCGTGATCGCGACTCCATGACTCCATCCAGCTACCTGGACTGGATCACTGTCCAAATCCCAGAGCTGCCCCTGTGATTCAGTCTCTATGGGCACGCTGTCGGAACGAGCATGCGGTGCCCACAAGTCAATCCACTGATAGGCAATCGTCGACCAAGGGTTGAAGTGGGCAGCGAAGTGACGCGCGTAGGCCCACAGCTCCTTCCCCGAATCAACGTCGAGCACTGCACGGACGGCAACCTTATGAACGAGCGCCGCGAGCGGGCGAGGATGGCCGGGCCGCTTGGTAAAAGGGACGTATCCCAACCCTTCCTCTACCGTTCGAGCGCGCAGGGGCGGGTCGGGCAGCGGCCACTGCAGCTCAGCATGCTCCGCCGTCAAGGCGTTTCCCGGGAGGGTGGGAAACCAGAGGTCGACTTGGCCGTCTCTTAGTTGCAGCGGGAACCGCGCACCTAAACTGTCGCGTCGACAAGCAACGTGCGGTGAAGCTCAATGATGCCTTCGAGGCGGCGTTCCGACATGCACACATGATGCGGCATGGGCTCGTCAAGCCGTTCGGTACGGCGGCGCTGCAACGAAATCGACCTCAGGAGCAGTGTTCGATCGATGCGGCGAGTTCTGCGGCGCTCCCGATCGACCGCCATCGTCAACGCAACCGAACGTGATGTGGCGACGCCGCGCGGCCAGGGGCTACCGTCAATGGTCCCGATAGAGCGCGGAGGTGACGGGCATCATGTCGCTCGAAGTCGTCACACGTCGTGATGCATCACGCAGCAGTGCGATCTATGCAGCCACCCTCCTTGGGGTTGCTCTCGGCGCGATCGGGGTGTTGCCCCAGCTGGGCGACCTAGGGATCCGCTACGACGGAGTGTTCGTGTCCGATCGCACGCTCGGCATCGTTCTGTGTCTTCTTCTGGGCACCGCGACAGCCGGATACGCTGCGGCCGGCGAGCGCGATCTAGCCGGCGCGGCACTGATCGGCCGCAGTTGTCTCCTCACCGCCACCGCCATGCCCGTCGTGGTCACTGCAGCGTGGCTGGCGTGTGCGACCAGCGACAGTTACCTCGTCGTGCTCGGACGGGGCAGCCTCGCGGCTGGACTCCTGGCGTGGGTCGCGATCCGAAAGATAGCCGAGTACTCGCTCGCCGCCACCTTCGCTCTCCGAACTGAACGCCCATCGACGATTGGTCGCCATCGAGCACCATGAGCATTCGGCGGGGTTCGTTGCTGAATGGATGTCACACGCTACCTAACGGGCGCCGTGCGCAAAGGCGATTGGAGGCTGACAAACCCTCCCTGCAGTCGGAGCGTTGCGGGACGACGATTCTGCGAGCCGACAGGCTTCCGAACCGCATCCTGCGGCGTCTTCTGCCCACGCCTCTTAGCCTGTTCTAATAGATGCCCGATGTCCGCGGGTCACCTGCGCGATGCATATCGGTGGATCACCATCGCTCCAGAGGTTGGCTGACTCAGTTTGCGCCCCCATGCTGAGTACCGCCGGGGGGTGCCGCTACTCAAGTAGATGCGTTAGCTCGGTAGACAGATGCTCAAGATTTGGGTAAATGTCGCCTTCGACCAAACCACAAATCTCTACTTCAGCTGCGAGGTCATCGACTACGTCGCCTGGTATCACCAGCTTCTGTAGAAAGTGCCTGGCATCCGACCGTTTATCGAGCGTCTGCTGTGACCATTCGTGGATTGTAAAGGAACCCTGCTGCACAAACATTCGCAGGTCAGTCTCGTAAGCCATGACTGCTAGCACGTCAGGCTTTGAGCTGCTTTTCTGATCACCCGTCGGTGGTTTTGGCGGGTAAAAGGCCCCGTCGATCAAATCGGCGCATTCGCGGGACTGGATTGACAAAGTATAAGACGCGCCTGCCACTCTTCGATTGAGTTCGTGCGGGTCAAGAATCCAAATAACCGCATCATCGTGAGCCTGTTGGTTCACGCCGCAACGTGGCTGAAGCTGCCTTTCACGGACCTCGGGTAAGTGTGCTTCCACTGCGAAGTACGCGGCTACCAATGGCGATCGAGACCAGTCGAGTAGACGCGTTGGCAGCCGATAGTGCTGCATGAGACTTAGCCATGCAGACCGGTCTTCATACGCCGGCGTATTCGGATGGCGCACGCTAGCCCGGGTTCTAAACCTTTGGACGACGTTATTTTCTCCCAACGGTCCCTGCACGCGTGCGCGTCGCTGGATTGATGGTTGCAGGGGCCAGGATGCTCCAGCTTGACCTCGATACCAGAGTGGGCGGGAGGCAAATTGGCTCTCTTTGACCGCCTCAATTAGCTCCGCTATCGAGTTGACGTGTGTGCTCAAGACCATCGACATGTAGCGAGCTTAGTCGGCGTGTCAGATCACCGCTCGTGGTCGTGACTATCGCGCAGGGATGACTGGGCCCGTCCGGGGGCGCGGTGGACGGTGCCAGCTTCGTAGTGGAACTAGCCGTTCTATCCGTGGGAGCGGAAGATCCAACTGTATACCAGCACGGTAGCGCCCACGACATGACAGCTGCCGTGCGGTTACCCTCTGGTTATGGGCGATTCGGACGGCCGTTGGCTTTCTATTACCAGCTGGGTGGACCAACGTCTCAAAGAGCCTGTTCAACGCGTTGGCTCGGGTCGTCATGCGCCACGCATGTACAAGATGGTGCCGTTACTCGCTGCCACGTTTATATTCGCTATAGTCGCCGTCTATTCGCTCTTCATCGGTCTAGCGCGGCTTAAGGGTTTCCACATTAGCTGGTGGTATCCGAGGACCGGAGCACTCGAATCCGCAGACCTCTTTGACCTCACCAGAGATGCGGCGACCTTCACGGCCCTATTAGGCGGCATCTTTGCGGTGGTGTACGCGTATCGAAAGCAGCGCGTCGAGGAGGCCGCTGGCCATCGCGCTGATGCAGAGGGACTTGCCAAGCGCTACCAAGATGCTGCACACCAGCTTGGCCACGAAAAAGCCGCCGTGCGACTTGCGGGTGTATATGCGATGGCGCGACTCGCGGATGACTGGGAGGACGAGCGGCAGACGTGCACCAACGTGCTCTGTGCTTATCTTCGTATGCCAGACCCCAAGTTCGTCGGACTTGGCGAGGCACAGGTTCGGCGAACCATCATGAGATTAATCGCGGACCATGTACGGGCAGACACGCGTGAGGTCTCCTGGAGTGGCCTGACCTTCGACTTCAGTAACGCCGATCTCGTCGATGTAGCTTTGCAGGATCCACGGTTCGAGCGTCGCGTCGACTTTTCTGGTGCGAAGTTCTCCGGACAGAACCGCATCGCGCGCATGAATGCGTTTCAGAGTGTGGACTTCTCGAATTGCCGAATCGATGGCGACCTTTATATGCCCCAATTCTCCCTAAGTGGGGACGGGGAGCACTATGCAAACTTTACTAATATCGAAGTCGTGCCGGCTGCAAGGCTCAATATAAGTTTCAAATTTATTGCATCTGCAGCAGGAACTGGGATAAGCTTTAGATGGTTAACTGTCCGAGGTCGGGTAAATATTACCGTACGAAGATCTGACAGGCCCCAAGGGCGAATAAACTTAAACCGACTTAGCGTTGTGGGTGGCGGTAGCGTAATGATTCGTGGCGGCCGGACAGAAGCCGAACGGCAAGGCGAGGGTCTTGATAGCGAGGATACTGGTGCCTACCCCGATATTAAAGCCATCAATTGGTGGCAGGAAGAGTCAGGCGCAATCAGTGTGGATGAGAGGGTGATTCCCACGATTAAGTTCACGCGTAGAACCCCCAAACACCTTACAGAGCCCCACAACTTTGCACCGGATATGGAGTCAGATGCCGACGATGATCTTGCTGACGAGGCCTAAGGATCTGCCGCGGAAGCAGACCTGGGTGATGCGGCCAATTGTCCCGTCATTGGGGGTTCGCATGGATCGGTCCGCTGAAAGTAGCTATGAGCAAACGTGTTTGGCTTTCACTAGCTCATAGAACATGCTGTCCGCTGGAGCGCCAGGGGCTGTCACCGCTGCGGCTGTGGCTGTCGGCGATGATCAATTCTGCGGCGGTCCGGCTCGCCAGCAGGAGGGGTTAGGCAGCAGTGCTCCGGCGAGATCGCCGGCCGCCGGCCGGACGCAACTGGACGCCGGCCCGCTTGAGAGCCTGGCGGATGGTTTCGGCGTCCCGGTCGAGCCGCCGGCCGATCTGTTTGAGTGACTCGCCGGCGGTGTATGAACTTGTGGCTTGGTCGAGCTGGGCGCTAGTGAGCTGGGGAGTGCGGCGTACGACTACTTGGTGCTGGTGGAGAAGTTCGAGCACCGTGCTCTTGGCGAGGCTATACGGCCACAACGACAGAGTTCGTAGGACCGGGGAACGCTCCCTCCCAGATCCGCTGGCAGGCAGACGGTCACGGCTGGGTGTTGCTGCCCGGGGCGACGTCGCGTATCCCCGCCGGGGATGACGACCACGACTTCTTTGACCTACCGAAGTTGTTGTGGCCCCACCGATACCCGGCGCTCGTTGAAGTCTGTGAGAGCAGTGAACCAAAGGTGATTCTCAGCCCAGCTGGCGCACGGCTGCTTGGTAACGGACGGTCTCACCGCGTGATAGCAACAGTCGATCGCGGTCTCGGCGTCATACATTCGTATCAGTCAGAGAATGCCGAGGGAAAACCCATTCGGATCGTTGAATTGACCCTTACCGCATGATGGCGTCCCAGAGTGCCGGTTAGCTGGACCAGCACATCAAGTCATGAATGGGAAGGGGTCAACGATGTACAACTTCGACCTCAGGGCTCCCCAGTCGCCCAGAGAACGCTCGTACCTGTAGCTACCTCCTCGGGGCTTTGCCCTTGAGGAACAGCGGCTCCACCCAAACGTGAGCTAGGGACGGCTCTCTGCACAGTTGACCCACCTGGGTGTGGAGCACGAACGCATTGCCGATGGGCAAGCCCGGCGAGCGTCATCACGGCGCTGACGTGGTGTACGTTCGGATGGGTCTAGCCACGCAGTCTCTCTCGGATCACTTGCGGGATGCGCCCATCGTGAGGCGATCTCGGACATGTCCTCTTTTACCATCGCCTGATGCCCGGCTGGTACGCGGATCGTTTCGCGGATGTAGCGCGCTCTCTCGTCGTCGAGCCCACCATGGTTGGGACCTTGGAGCGGATCGTGCGCCTCGCGGCCACCACGATCCCCGGCGCGGAGTACGCGGCGATCACCACCAAGACCCGATCTGAGAGCTACAAGACGATCGCCCTGACGGCCGAGTTGGCCCTGCAAGTCGATGAGATCCAGTACGCGGCCAACGAGGGGCCGTGCCTGACCGCGCTGCGGACCAGGGACCTGACCCACACCGGCGACTTGACCGCTGACGGCCGGTGGCCGATGTTCGGCCCCGCCGCCAGCAAGGCCACGGGCGTGATGAGCATGCTGTCCGCCCCGCTGTACCTGGAGGGCTCGAACGTTCTGGGGGCGCTCAACACCTACGCCAGGAAGCCCGACGCCTTCCAGGAGGCCGACATGAGCGGCATCACCATTCTGGCCACGCACAGCGCCATCGCGCTGACCCGGGCCGCTGACCGGGAGAAGAACGAGCACCTGGAGAACGCCCTCAGGAGTAACCGCAAGATCGGCGCGGCTATGGGGATCCTGATGGCTAACCACAAGTTGACCGAGGAGCAGGCGTTCGACGCGCTGCGGATCGCTAGCCAGCATTCTCACCAGAAGCTGTACGACATCGCATTCCAGGTGGTGGAGACGGGACACCTGGAACTCCCGTCGCGACTAGCCACGCGCGCCTAGGAGGCGAGCGGAGGCGTCGGCTCGCCTGCCGCTAGGACCTCAAAGCGGCGAACGCGGTCCTTGAGGCGGCCGACGATGGCGCGCTCATCCTTGATAGCCATTGTTCACGATCCGCTAATTTCTCGTCCGCAGCTGAGGTCCAGGCAATCCGCTCTGGGGCGGCGATGTCGCGTCAGTTGCCGTGAGCCGCTCATCTCCGGACTTGGTCGACCGGCGCCCCTCCCGGCGGGGGACATAATGGAGGCCGGGGCGAGCGGTCCTTGAACAGAGATGCGACCGCCGCGGTCGAGAAGGTAGGTATTTCATGACTACGGTGACGCGCAGCTTTTCGGTGAACACCCCGGCAGGCGTTGTCATCGCCTACTTGGCGGACTTCAGCCATGCAGAGCAGTGGGATCCGGGCACGCAAGAGTGCACGCGGCAGGACAGCGGCCCGGTTCGCGTCGGCTCGTCATGGCGCAACGTCTCCAAGATCGCCGGCATCAGCACCGAGCTGATCTACACCCTGGAGGAACTCTCCGACGACCGCGTCGTGCTGGTAGGGCGCAACGAGACGGCGACCTCCACCGAGCTGATCGAGGTCACCGCAACCGGCACCGGCTCGGACATCACCTACACCAACCAGGTCGAGTTCCACGGCGCGGCCAAGGCAGCGGCCCCGGTGGCGAAACTCGTATTCGAGAAACTGGGCAACGACACCGAGAAACAACTGGTCGAGGTTCTCAACGGCCTGACCGGATAAGCCGGCGGCGAGGTTTGCGGTCCACCCGTGTCGAGAATCCGCCCGCAGAACCGCACCGAATGGGAGCAGCATCTTGATCTTCATCACCGCCAAGTTCCGGGTACGGCCGGAGGACGCCGATGCGTGGCCCGAGATCAGCCGGCCGTTCACCCAGGCGTCTCGCGCCGAGGCCGGTTGCCTGTTCTTCGACTGGGCGCGCAGCCTGGACGACCCCGCCGAGTACGTGCTCGTCGAGGCGTTCCGCGACGGCGACGCCGGGGGCGAGCACGTGAACTCCGAGCACTTCAAGGCGGCCCAGCGTGACCTGCCGCCGCACCTGGTCGAGACGCCACGCATCATCAGCCAGAATCTCGAGGGCCGAACCGGGTGGGACGAGTTGGGCGAGCTCGCCGTCCGCGGCGTCTGACCGCACGCCACGACGCGCCCCGAGCGTGCCGCAGTACGCCGACAAGGCCTTCCACCGGACCCTGGTCTGCCCCGTTGCCCTACCGATCATCCGCGGCGTCGTTGCCGGGTGACAGAATCCCGGCATGGATGGCGACCTTCGGGTGCTGAGCGGCGGTTCCGGTGACCCGCTCCTGCTCCTGCTGCACGGGCTCGGCGCGACCGGCGACGTGTGGGCCGGCTGGCAACCGGTGCTGGCCGAGCGCTGGCCAGGCAGGTGGCTGGCTCCCGACCTGCCCGGCCATGGCGGCTCGGCGCCACTGCCGGACTACACCTTCGACGCGCTGGCCGCGGCGGTGCAACCCCTCGTCGAACCCCGGACCGTGGTGCTGGGGCATTCCCTCGGCGGGGTGGTCGGCTTGGCACTGGCCGCGCAGGCACCGGTGTCCAGGGTTGTCGGACTGGGCATCAAGGTCGCCTGGGCGGATGAGGAACTCGGCAGGGCACAGGCGTTGGCCGAGCGCCCGGTGGCGTGGTTCGACTCGCGCGAGGAGGCGGTCGCCCGGCACCTGCGGGTGTCCGGACTGGCCGGCCTGCTCACCCCGGACGACCCGGCGATCAACCCCGGGCTGATCGAGGAAAACGGCCGGTGGCGCCTCGCGCTGGACCCGCGGGCCTTCGGGGTCGGAGCGCCGGACCTGGCCGGCCTGGTGGCGAGCTCGCCGGCGCCGGTCACGCTGGCGCGCGGCGAACTCGACCCGATGAACACCGACGACCAGCTCGGGCAGTTCGGGGTGCCGGCGCTGACCCTGCCCGGCCTCGGCCACAACGCGCACGTGGAAAGTCCCGAGCGATGCCTGACGCTGCTGACGTAGCGGGCCGGCCCGGCCCGCCGCGGGAATCGACCGAGTTCGTCCGGCAGCTGTGGCAGCTGTACGAGCCACTGCACGCGGTCACCTATTTCGGCGCCCAGGCCCGGGCCGCCTTCGAGGGCGCCGGGCTGCGCGGCTTCTGGCGTGGCTACTTCGCCGGTCGCGCCGCGCCGCTCGGGGCGGTGACTGCCGCGCCGGTCACCGCCGCGTTCTTCTCCTTCGCGCCGGCCATGGTGGCCCGCGCGGTGCCCGACGTGTGGCAGCGGGCGGCGCCGGAGCAGGCCCTCGCCGCTCGCGTCGACGGCGCGGTGGCCACGCTACGGGCCGTGCTGCCCGACGAGCCGGAACGATGGGCGGCGGCCGCGGACCTGCTGGCGGCGGCGGCCCAGGCCGCGGTGACCGACGGCCGGGTGCTCGGCGCGGCCAATGCCGCGCTGCCCCGCCCCACCGAGCCGTTGGCCCGGCTGTGGCAGGCCGCCACGGTGCTGCGCGAGCACCGCGGCGACGGGCACATCGTCGCCCTGGTCGACGCCGAGTTGGACGGCTGCCAGGCGCTGGTGCTGCGTGACGCGCTGTACGGCGGTCGCGAACAGCTGCAACCCAACCGCGGCTGGACCGACAGCGAGTGGGACGACGCCGCCCAGGCTCTGGTGCGCCGCGGCTGGCTGGCCGACGACGGCCGCCCCACCGCTGCGGGACAGGCCGCCCACCGGGCTGTGGAGAGCCGCACCGACCGGCTGGCCGTCCAGCCCTGGACGGCGCTCGACCAGGCCGAGCAGCGCCGGCTCGCGGAACTGCTCACGCCGCTGGCCGAGGCCGCCACGACGGTCCTCCCCTATCCCAACCCGATCGGACTGCCCCGGCCCGCCGGTTGAGAATGGTCATACGGAGCAAGGTGGTCCGGTACCTCGCGATACCGGACCACCCTGCGCGGACTACACCGTCTGCAAGGTCGCGTAGCCCGTGGTGGTGCCGATGTTGCAGGTTCCGGACGACGTGCCGTTGCCGGTGACCTGGTTGCCGACCAGCTCTGGATCACCGAGCGGGTAATGGCATTCGACGTCGAGGTACCAGGTCTGCCCGGCCGGCCGGTTGGTGCAGGTCATCGACTCCTGGTTCGGCGCGGTCTTGCCGAGGTTGCAGTCGGTGGGTATCAGGCCGCCGTCCAGGACGGTGCCGGTGCCGACCGAGCTGATGTCGGCCGGTGAGCTGGAGCTGGTCAGCTTCATTTTCACGGTCTCGCTCGGTTCGCTCACCCCGTCGTTGAACAGGGTGACCAGGACGTAGGCCTGCGGGAAGTCGTGCTGGATCGTGACGGTCCCTGAGGTGGCCTGGTAGTCACTGCCGGCGACCGCGGTGCCGTCCATCGTCTGGTAGCCGACGGTTATCGGGGCGCTGCCCTGGTTGGTGGTGTAGATGGTGAACTGGAGCTGCTGGTTGTACGTGCCGCACGGGTATGGCGCGGTGTTCGAGCAGGACTTGACGTACTCGTAGCTGGTCGATCCCAGCACTGAGACCGTCGTGCCGTGCCCCCTGGTGGCAGCCCCGGCGGGGGCCTGCACGGACAGCACGCACAGTGCGACCGCAGCGACGATGGACAGGTAGCGACGTGCCATTCTCATCCTGGGCTCCTGGGTGGAAGAGCTGGAATTAGGATTCGCCGACTCCGGCCGGATGGCGACGTAACTATCCCACTGGGGCCGAATTCTGCATAGAGGCTGTTTCGGCCCCAGTCCGGCCTGAGCGGCGAACCGTAAAAGTTGCCGAACTTCTGATCGAGGTCTTGCGCACCCGGTGCCGAGGCACCACATTTCCTGTACCCCAAAACCCCCAGGAGGTAGCTATGGCATCTCGACTGCTCGCAGCGGTAGGCACGGTGGCGCTCACCCTCGGCACCCTGCTGGTGTCCGCCGGCCCGGCCGCCGCCGACCCGGCCCGCTGTGGTGGCTGGGCCCAGCCACACGACGTCTATGAGGGGGGCTACTTCAGCTTCCGGAGCATCGCGTTCGGCGGAAGCCAGCTGCACCGCGGCCCGTTCAACGATTGCGACGTGGCCAACACCGGCTTTGCGGGCCAGGGTATCGACGTCTTCTGCCTCCTCAACAACAGCTTCGGCACCCCGTACTTCTACGTCCGCAACACCAGCGCCGGCGTGGGCGGCTGGGTCCGGTACGACGAGATCGTCTGGAGCCCCGGCGGACCAGCTATCCACGGCTGCTACGAGTACTGAAAGCCATCCGTGCCTTGTCCGCAGGCCACTGCTGTGGACATACTCGGCCGGGAACATGTCCCGGAACCGCCGGGTTTGGACCCACCCGATGCAGGAGTCTGACCGGTGGCCTCAAGGTGCAGTGTCGTCATCCCGACCTACAATCGGGCCGAGCTGCTGCGCCGCACCCTGGACTCGCTGGTGGCCCAGACCGTCGCACCGGCTGACATCGAGGTGCTGGTGGTCGACGACGGCTCCAGCGATCACACCGCCGAGGTCGCGGCCGGCTACACCGATCGGCTGAACCTGAGGTACTTCTTCCAGCCGGACGAGGGATGGCGGGTGGCGCAGGCGCGCAACGTCGGCATCGCGCACGCCACCGGCGAGGTCTGCGTCATGGTGGACACCGGCGTGCTGCTGCACTCGCGAGCCCTGGCCGCCCACCTGCGCAGCCACGAGGAGTCCGACGCCCCGGTCGCGGTCTGCGGCTACGTCTTCGGCTTCGACTGCCCCGCCGCCGAGGTCGAGGAACTCACCCGCATCCTCGACGCGCACGACCTGGACGACGGCCTCGAACGGATCCACCGGAGCGGGCGGTGGACGGACACCCGGGAGCCGTTCTATGCCAACCACGGCGACGACTTCGACCAGCTGCCCGCGCCCTGGGTCTTCTACTGGACCTGCAACGTCTCCGCCCCCACCGACCTGGTGCGCACCGTCGGCGGGTTCGACGAGTACTTCCGCAGCTGGGGCGGCGAGGACATCGACCTGGGTTACCGGCTGTTCCTGAACGGCGCGCGGTTCGTGCTCAACCGGGCCGCCAGTTCGGTGCACTACCCGCACCCCAAGAAGCCGGGCGACCTCAATTACCAGGCCCGCGGCAACTACCGCTACATGGCGCAGAAGTACCCCACCCCGGTCGGCCGGCTGCTGGCGTCCATGGGCGGCGCGCTGCACTGCTACAACATCAACAGCCTGATCACGGCTCGCGGGCTGCCGGACTGCCGGGAGTACCTGCGCGAGCACGCGGGCTAACCTCTCACCCGACCCGCGGGCAGGGTGTCGGCAACCAACGCGCGGACCGCGGCGGCGTCATCGAGACCGACGGCCTTGTCCGCGACGGCCTGGCAATGGTGGGCGTCCAATGACCGGACCCGCGCCTTCACGGCTGGTATTGCCGGAACCGCGACACTGAACTCGCGAACTCCCAGCCCGAGCAGGACGCCGACCGCTGCATCGTCGGCCGCGGCTTCGCCACAGACCGCCACCGGGATGCGGCCGGCGACCGTGCGGCACATCTGGCCGACCAGGCTCAGCATGCCGGGATCCAGCGGGTCGGCCAGGCCCGCGAGCGTGGCGTTGCCTCGCTCGGCCGCCAGCGTGTACTGCGTCAGGTCATTGGTGCCGACACTGACGAAGTCCAGGTAGGAAAGGAAACTCGCGATCTTGAGGGCCGCGGCGGGAACTTCGACCATCATGCCGACCCGCAGTCCGTCGGGCTGCCCGTCCGGGCCGGCGGCCTCATCGAGCAGCCGCCGTGCCTCGCGCAGCTCGGCAACGGTGCTGACCATCGGGAACAGCACGTTCACCGGTGCCTTCCGGGCGGCGTCGCAGATCGCCGCGAGTTGGCAGACCAGCAGTTCAGGCTGCTGCAGGCTGAACCGGATGCCCCGGCAGCCGAGCTGTGGATTGTCCGCTGCCGGTACCGGGAGGTAGCTCAGCGGCTTGTCCCCGCCGACGTCCAGGGTGCGCAGCGTGACCCGGCGCCCGGCCATCGCCTCGGCGATCGCGAGGTAGCAGGCGGCCTGCTCGTCGCGGTCCGGCGCCTGGTCGCGGTTGAGGAACAGGAACTCGGTACGGACCAGACCGGCGCCGTCCGCGCCGTTGGCCACTGCCGCCAGCGCCTCGGCCTGCGAACCGAGATTGGCCTTGACCTCGACGGTGCTCCCGTCGGTGGTGCGAGCCGGCCGGTTCGCCCCAGCACGGTTTCGGCTGTCTCGAGCGGCCAATTCCGTAGCCCGGCCGCGCATCCGCGACACGGTCGCCTCCGGCGGGTCAACGGCCAACTCGCCCGTGCCGCCGTCCATGACCAGCAGGCTGTTCTCGGGCCACTGCAGTACGGCGGCACCGGCGCCGACCACGGCTGGGATACCCCGAGCGCGGGCGAGGATCGCCGCGTGCGAGGTCGCGCTGCCGTACGCCAGCACGATGCCGTGCACGGCATCGACGTCCAGCTCGGCTACCTGGCCCGGGGTGAGCTCGGCGGCCACCACGATGCCCGGCCCGCTGATGGCCACCGGTTGCTCACCGGTCAGCACGGCGGCCAGCTGCGCACCGACCGCCCGGACGTCCTCGGCGCGCGCGCGCAGGTACGGATCGCTCAGCTGGGCCCACTGCCGCTCCACCTCCGCCAACGCCTGCCCGCTGGCAGTGGCCGCATCCGCACCGGCCGCCAGCCGGGATCGGATATCGGCGAGCAGTTCGGGGTCGTCGAGCAGCAGCAGGTGGGCATCGAAGATGGCAGCCTGCTGTGGCCCGGACCGTGCCGCGAGTTCTCGGTACCGGGTGATCTGCTGCCGCACCGCCGCCAGTGCCGCCGTGATCTGCTGCCACTCCTGCGCCGGATCGCCGTGCGGGGTCCGGCGCTCACCGGGCGGTGCGCTTCGCAGCAGCCGGACCGGCCCGATGCCGATCCCCGGCGAGGCAGGCTGCGGTCCGGTCCCGGCCACCCGACCCGGCTCCGGCACCTCCGCCACGGTGTCGTCGAAGTGCCGCTCAGCGAGCCCCAGCACCGTCTCGATCGCCTTGCGAGCCTGTGGTCCGGACGCGAGCACCTGGATCCGGTGCCCGTGCAACGCACCGAGCAACGCCACCTTGCTCAGGCTGGCCGCCGGTAACGGGCCGACGCCGGTGCTGAGGTTGCGCAGCTGAACCCTGGCATCCAGCCCGCGCACCACGCCGGTCAGCAGGGCGGCCGGGCGGGCATGCAGGCCGTGGCGGGTGGTCACCGTGAACTCGGCCACCTCGTCGGCGCCGGTGTCCTCACCCGGCGCGCACCCGTCGTCGGCTGTCTCGGCCGGATCGCCGGCAGCTGTTGGTCCGCCCAGCTGGGCCAGTTTGCCGAGCAGCGCCTGCTGCGCCTCGGAGGCGACCTCCGCGCGTCCGGCACCGCCGGCCGCCGCCACCACGGCCGCGACCAGTCCCTCGACCAGCGGGGCGGGCGACAGGACCACCCGGCCGGCCAGGTCCGGGTCACTGAGCAGTTCCAACGCCAGCTCCGCGCTGAGTACCGCGCTTCCGAGATCCATCAGCACCACCACACCGGCCGGGCCGGCCACCTGCTCGATCGCAGCCGCGATGGCGACGGCGTCGGTGCCGAGGGTTACCTCGTCCACGCCGGCGGCCACCGCGATCGGTACCGGACGTCCCTGGCGCATCTGGGAGGCAAGCTCCACGGCGGCGTGGGCCAGCGCGCGGCTGTGCGATACGACGACGAGGCCCACCGCGGCGGGGCCGGCGGGGGTCACAGCGGTGCCTGAACCGCGGCGGCCATCAGCAGCGTGGCGGTGCTGGCACCGGGGTCCTGGTGACCGACGCTGCGCTCGCCGAGGTAGCTCGCCCGTCCCTTGCGGGCAAGCATCGCGGTGGTGGCGTCCCGGCCGGCCTCGGCGGCGGCCAGCGCCAGCCGCAAAGCCTCGGCCTTGTCCGTGCCCGCCACCGCGGCGGATTCCAGCGCCTGCACCGCCGGCGTCAGCGCGTCGAGCATCGTCTTGTCACCCGGCTCGGCCTTGCCGCGAGCCGTCACCCCGTCCAGGCCGGCGCGCAGGCCGGCCGCGAGTTGGGCCAGTGAGACGTCCGTGGCATCGCCCAGCGCGCTGCCGACCCGCAGGAACAGGGTGCCGAACAGCGGCCCGCTGGCACCGCCGACGGTGGAGACCACGGTCATCCCCACCTTGCTGAACAGTGCCCTGGCCGTGCCGGGATCCTCCTCATCGAGTGCGGCGACCGCGGCCCGCATGCCCCGGTCCATGTTCGTGCCGTGATCACCGTCGCCGATCGCGGCGTCCAAGCCGGTCAGGACGTCGCGGTGCTCGGCCACCAGCCCGGCGAAGGTTCGCACCCACCGGACCAGGTCGGAGATCGACACCGTCTCAGCCATCGGTCAGCAGCCCCAGCGCAGCGACGGCGTCCGCACCGGCGCGTCCCACAGCGAGAGCATCTCCTCGTCGGCCCTGAGCAGCGTCACCGAGGTGCCCGCCATGTCGAGTGAGGTGATGTAGGAACCGACCAGCGATCGGGCCACCCGCACACCGTGGCCGGTGAGGATCCTGTTCACCTCGTTGTACATGAGGTAAAGCTCCAACAACGGGGTGCCGCCGAGGCCGTTGACGAAGGCGATCACGGTGTCGCCGCTGCCGAATGGCAGGTCGGCCAGCACCGGCTCGACGAGCATCTCGGCAATCTCACGGGCCGGTGCCAGGGCCACCCGCTTGCGCCCCGGCTCACCGTGGATGCCGACCCCGAGTTCCATCTCCTCCGCTCCGAGGTCGAAGGTCGGCTTGCCGGCCGCGGGCACGGTGCCCGCGGTGAGCGCTAGTCCCATGCTGCGGCCGTTGGCCGCCACCCGGCGGGCGACGTCGGCCACCTGCTCCAGCGGCCGGTGCTGCTCGGCGGCGGCACCGGCGATCTTCTCCAGCAGGACGGTGACGCCGACCCCGCGCCGACCGGCCGTCCAGGTGCTGTCCTGCACCGCGACATCGTCCTCGGTCAGCACCGTCAGGATCTGCGTGTCGCCCTCGGCCGCGGCCAGTTCCGCGGCCATCTCGAAGTTCATCACGTCGCCGGTGTAGTTCTTGACGATGTGCAGCACGCCGGCGCCGCCGTCGACGAGGCGGGTGGCGGCCAGGATCTGGTCGGGCACCGGCGAGGTGAACACCTCACCCGCGCACGCGGCATCCAGCATGCCCGGCCCGACGAATCCGGCGTGCAGCGGCTCGTGACCCGAACCGCCGCCGGAGACCAGGCCGACCTTGCCCGGACGTGGGGCATCGGCCCGGGAGACGATCCGGTTGCGGTGGTCGACCCGCAGGTCGGGGTGCGCGGCCGCGATGCCCAGCAGCGCTTCGGCCACTACGTCCTGCGGGTCGTTGATGAGCTTCTTCATGCCAGATCGCCTCCTCCTCGACGGACGCTACGCCACGAGGGGTAGCCGCGGCACGGGTCCGGACCTAGTAGGCCTCGACCCCTTCGCGGGCCGGTATTGCCGCTTCGGCAACCTGGGCCACGGGTTCGATCCCGGCTGGCCGTGGCCTGCGGTCCGACGGCAGTGTCAGGGTGGCCAGGCCGAGCACGAAGGCCCCGGCGCCGAGCAGCAGGTAGTAGTTCGGCAGCCACGCGACGTCGTTGGCCACCGAGCCACCCACCAGATTGCCCACCACGCCGCCGGCGCCCTGGAAGACGTTGGCCAGTCCGAAGATCAGCGTCGCCTGGGCAACCGTGGAGATCCGCCCGACATAGGCCGGCACCAAGCCGTAGATGGGGTAGAAACTCAGCCCGAACAGGGCGGCCGCGGCGAACGGCATCCAGCCCTTCTGAGAGCCGTGCAGCAGCAGGCAGCTGAGCAGGAACATCCCGTAGCACAGGGTCAATGTTCGGCGCAGCCCCAGCAGGTCACCGAGCCGGCCTACGGCGAAGCCGGCCACCGCACCCACCACGGCGATCGTCATCCACACCGCGGAGGAGTACTCGATGGACTGGCCGCCGTGGTCGCGCAGCAGCGGCGCGAGGAAGTTCTGGTAGGACATGAAGGAGAAGCCGTTCATGAACTTGATGACCCAGATGCCGATCATCCAGAGGCTGAGAAACGCGAACGCGGCGGCCAGTGAGGGCCGCTGGCGCGAGGCTGCCCGGTCGGCGCCCGGTCGGCAACCTCGGAGAACAGCCCCAACCGTGCGAACAGCCGGTAGGCGAAGGCGATCAGCACCAGCGAGATGGCGGCCACGGCGAACCAGACCGCGCGCCAACCGATGGTGTGGGTCAGGATCGGGATGATTGCCGCGGAGATGAAGACCCCGTAGGTCGTGCCGCTGGAGATGATGCCGAGGGCGGTGCCGCGCCGGTTCTCCTCGATCAGTCGCGGCACGATCTCGACGATCGGCACGTACACCGACGCCGAGGTGCCCGCCGCGATCGCGAGGCACGCGGTGAGTACCACCGTGCTGCTGGTCAGCCCAACCCCCACCAGGCACAGGGTGCACAGTGCTGCCGAGCCGATCACTACCACGGCGCCGTTGAACCGGCGGCTCAGCCAGGTCGCGGCGAAGGCGAAGACGATGAAGGCGAACTGACCGATCCCGGTGATGCGACCGGCGGTGGCGTAGGAGAAGCCGAGGTCGTCAGACATGGTCGGCAGGAGTTGGCTGAAGACGTAGATGCCGAAGCCGTAGGTCACTCCCACGAACAGGGCGATCAGCAGGACCGCCAGCCACCGCTGGACCGGGGTTCCGACTCGTTCGGTCATGGCTGGGCAGTCTCCTCGAGAGCGGGGGCCGGATCCTCGGATGCGGTGCGGACGGCACGGTGCAGGAAGAAGCCGGAGTCGTCGGCCGAGCCGGCCGGCCGCTGATCGCCGAACGACTCGACCTGGCCGAAGCCCGCCTCGCGTAACTCCGCGCGTAGCTGGGCGAAGCGCAACGACTCGACGGTCAGGGTCCGGAAGAAGCCGTCGGGATAGCGGTAACCGAAGGTCGTGCTCTGCCTGGTCGCTGGCCTCCAGGGATACCGCGACCTTGCCGGCGTACACGCTGCGACCCGGCGGCATCTGCTGATGGTCGACGATGTAGTCGAAGTTGCGATGATCGACCAGCAGCACGCCGCCGACGGCCAGCAGGCCGTGGATCCGGCGCAGCAACGCCCGGCGCTGCTCGGCGCTGGCGTGCGGCATCGAGCTGCCCAGGCAGATCACCGCGTCGTAGCGGTGAGCTGACAGCGGACGCAGCGCCTGCCAGGACATCTGCTCGATGCGGATCCCGCCGCCCAGGTCGATGAGATTGGCTCGGGCCCGCTCGACCATCTCGGCACTGCCGTCGGCGGCGTCGACCCGGTAGCCGGATCGCGCGAAGTGAGCGGCATGGAATCCGGTGCCGCAGGCGATGTCGAGCAGTTCGCGTCCCGCTGAGGTGCCGGCCACCACCCGGTTCAGGAAGGCGCCCTCGACCTCGAGCCGGCGCTGCCAGTCGACCAGTTCGTCCCAGCGGGCCGCGAAGCCTTGCCCGTACTGGTCGAGCGTCAGTTGCGCCGTCATGCTGCGCTCATGGCTAGTTGGAGCGCGCAGAAGGATTCGTGCATCTCATAGGCTCGCTGCCACGCCGTCGCCGGGTCGATGGGCTCGGGATTGACTTTGAAGTGCCGTTCCAGGACGGCCAGCCGCTCCGGCCGGATCGTGGCCACGCCGGTATCCGGGTCGATGTGCTGCACGCCGTCGGCGTACTGCCCCCGCTGGTTGATGTCGATGGCCTCGGCCTCGGTCAGCCCGTCCGGCAGGCTCAGCTCGATGCCGTCCCGGCTCACCAGGACCGGGTAGCCGCCTGGCAGGCCAGCCGGGGCGGGAGCGTGCACCAGCACCGGCCGGTCGCTCAGCAGCGCTCGCAGCACCGTCAGCACCGACGATGCGGTCAGGGACTGGCCGTCGATGCCCCCGGTGCGCCGACAGAACGTCGAGACGCCGCGCTGGATGGGCTCGAGCTGCCGGGTGAGGTCGACGATCTGCCCGCGATGCCGGATCTCCAGCGCGGCGGGGGCTTCGCCCGCATCGCCGGAGCGCGGCAGTCGATGGCTGTAGTAGTGCTGGGCCACCAGCCGGACCTCCAGCTCGCCGACGGGGACACCCAGCGTCCGCGCCGCCGACCAGGTCAGGGCCGGAACCACGTTGGCGACGTTGCCACCGCCGATCGTGGGGGCCACCCCCAGCGGGGTCAGGACCGGCCCCACCGCGTCCGGGAAGGCGCAGTTGAGGTGAACCGGGGAGCCGCCGTGGGCTCGCACCGCCTCGCCGAGCGCCTTGGCGGGCGCCAGGTGCATCGGCAGCCACGGGCCGTACTGGGCCTCGTCGAGCTCGCGGAACAGCGCATCGGGAAGCTCGGTCAGCCGCCTCCAGGACTGCACCGAGGCGCAGTTGACCACGATCGTCGGCTCGAAGCGGTCCAGCACGGCGACGGTGGATCCCGCATCTTCCAGGTCCAGGGCGTAACCGGCGATGTCACCGCAGTACCCGTGGTTCATCGCGGTGAACCGCAACAGGTTCGCGTCGCGCTCGATCCGATCGCCCGAGCGGGCGGCGACCCCGATCGCGGACACCCGGGGGTCCAGCACCAGGGCGTTGGCGATCTTCTTGCCCAGGTCGCCGTATCCGACGATGAGGATGCGGCTGTGCGACGGCAGGCTGAGCTGCATGGCAGTACTCCTTCCGCTGCGTCCGGAACGGACGCAGGCCGGTCAGCGGGGGTAGGCGCCGTTGTCGACCGGCAGGATCTTGCCGGTCAGGTTGCGGCTGGCGGCTGAGATCAGGAACTCGATGACCTCGGCCACCGAGCCGGCGTCGAGACGGGTACTCAGCTGTTCCTGGCGGGCGTATTCGGTATGCCGGTACGCCGGTATCCGGTCCTCGATGGCGGTGCCGCGCACCATGCCGGGCGAGACGCAGTTGACCCGCACCCAGGGTGCGTAGTTCATCGCCTGGGACTTGGTCAGCCCGATCACCGCCGCCTTCGACGATCCGTAGACGGCGTCGGAGCTGCCGACCTCACCCGCGGTCGAAGAGACGTTGACGACGCAACCCTGCTCCTGCCGCTGCACCAGCGGCGCGGCGTAGGCCTGGGTGAGCAGCATCGGGGCCAGCACGTTGACCCAGTAGTCGCGCTCGATCATCGGCACGTCGTAGGTGTGCAACGGGTTCCCGCGATACATCCCGGCGTTGTTCACCAGCGCTGCCGGCCGATCCAGCTTGCCGATCGCCTCGCACGCCTGCTCGACGCCCGCGGGGCCGCCCAGGTCCGCGACCACGTTCGTGGGCACCACGGGCAGCTCTCCGGCCAGCGACTCCAGCCCTTGGCCGTCGATGTCGACGAGTAGCAGCTCGTAGCCGAGGCCCGCCAGCTGGTGAGCGAGCGCGCGCCCGATGCCGTTGGCAGCACCGGTCACGATGCAGCTTCCTGCCGTCGAGGCGCTCATGCCGGCACCGACCTGGAGAGGATCCGCCGTTGCAGTTGGGCATAGATATCGCAGGCCTCGGCCAGCACGCCCTCCAGCGGTGCGGGCACCGTCCAGTCCGCGGGGACGCTTGCCGTCCGGCCGAGCCCGCGGCTCTGTGCCACGTCGACGTGCCAGCCGGCCCACTTGACCCAGTCGGAATTCATATCGGCTGACCAGACCAGATGCCGCTCGTCGAACGGCAGGTCGGCGAACAGGCAGAGCTCGGCGATGGTGCCGGCGGGGTCGACGTTCAGGCGCTCGGCGTCGATGACCAGCAGGCGTGCGCCGGCTGCCTCGAGATGGCAGTACCACCGCCACAGATCGGTGTAACCGAGGTTCTTGGCACTGACCTGCTCTCGAAGGCGCAGGTTGCTGTAGATGGTCTCCCGGGGTTCGCGCACCAGGATCAGGTGGTGGCCGCCGAGCCAGCGTGGGTCGGCACAGAGCTCGTCGATGGCGTGATAGGGAAAGTCCTTGTGCACCACGGGCCGGTCGGCCGGTGCCAGCAACAGCGCGGCAGCCTGCTCGTAGGTCAGGCCGCGCTCACCGTCGAGGTGAGCGTGACCGATCGGTTCGGCGCGGCGATGGATGTAGTAGTAGTCGGCCAGCACCTCGTGGTGGGTGAGGACATCGCCCCGATTCTGGAAGTAGCGCTCCAGCGCGGTCGATCGCGAGCGCGGATGGCTCCACAGTGACAGTCTCATGCCGCGTGTACCCCTCCGATCAGCTTCAGGTGTGAGGAACTGGCCTCTGCCAGGGTCTGCAGGAACTGCGGGATGGCCCAGAACTGGGAGGCGGGCAGGCTGCGGTTGAACAGCGGGCGGATGAGTTCGTGGGTGGGGTTCAGGCCGGCGAACTCGACCTCGTCGAGCAGGTGCGGGTCAGGCCGGAACACCCCTACGGTGTCGACCAGTTCCAGGGCGGCGTAGGTGTCGGGCTTGATCGTGTACGCGACCGGCTTGTCCAGGGTGGCGGTCAGGTGCAGGCACTGCTCGGTCATCGTGGGGTCGACCCGCACGCTGGAGAGCAGGATGGTGCTGCGCGGCTCGATCTCGGCGACCAGGTCGGAGCCGAGCCGAGCCAGTGCCGCCTCGGCCAGCCGCAGCGCCCGGATGTCGAGGGTGGCCGGCCCGTTGAACGCCCGGACCGCGTCACCGACGCGGCCGGTCATGTGGGTGACCACGGTGCGGACCCGGCGGTTGTCGGACTCGCTCAGCTGCTCGCGGCCCCGGGCAACCGCCAGCGCAAAGGTCTCGAACTGCGCCAGACTGAAACTCAGCGTGCCGTTGACGGATACGCCGTTGCCGACCAGCTGCTCGATGGCGAGATATCCCTCCAGCGAGCCCGGCACCTTCACCATCACGTTCTCCGCGAGCGCGGCCAGCCGCAGGCCTTCCTCCACGATGGCCCGGGTGTTGAAGGTGTGCGCCGGTGACACCTGCGCCGACACCCAGCCGTACCGGCCGGCCGAGCTGCCGTGCAGGTCACCCATCGCCTCGGCTGCCGAGACGATGTGGGTGTGGTAGCTGGTGTCTCGATTGGCTGCCGAACGCGGGGCATTGGCCCGGCGTCGCTGCCGCATCATCGCGTCGTATTCCTCGATGAGGATGGGATTGGTGGTGACGCCGGTCAGCTGGTCGGCAAGTTCGGGCGAGCCTGCCGCCGACGGGCCGTAGTGACCGAGGCTGCAGGCGACCGCCTCCAAGGCAGGGGTGTTCGGGGCGTGGATACGCGGGTGCGAGTCGAACCAGAACTCCACGGAGGGGTTGGTCGATCGGGCGGACCGGATCTGCTCGGCCAGCACGGCATGTCCGCCGGCCGGCTGCCGCATCGGCGCCGGCTGCGGGACGTTGCCGGCCGGCCGCATCCGGACGGCCGCTCTGCTGGCCGAGCCTTGCCGTGCGACGCGGGGGAGTAGGCGGAGGTTCATACAGCAGCTCCTTGAGTTGCGGGGGAGGCGAGGAGTAGGCGGGTCTGCAGGTGGTTCCAACTGCGTGCCGAGGCCATCGGATGGCTCGGGACGGCGATGTCGCGGCAGTAGTGCACGACACGCATACCGGCCGCCCGGGCGGCGCGGATGCCGGCATCACTGTCCTCGACCGCGATGCACTGTGCGGCCGGTACACCGAGCCCGGCAGCCGCCGCCAGGTACACGGTCGGCTCGGGTTTCCAGGAGTTCAGGTCGTAAGCGCTGACGTACTGGTGTGCGCGGTGGGCGGTCAGCCCTGCACACTCCAGGCCTTCGCTGATCTTCCATTCGGGCGCGTTCGATACGATCGAGTACGCCACATCGATCCGGTCCAGCAGCTCCTGCGCGCCAGGCTCGGGTAGCAACCCCTCGCGATAGGCGGCCGAGACGCGCGCCCGGTAATCGGGCACGAACGTTTCGGGCGTGCCCGCCAGCGGCAGGTCGGCAAACAGCTCGGCAACCCAGGTTGCTACCTGGCGGCCACGGAGCAGGGTGAGCGCATCGGCGATGCTGAGGTCGAGACCTTTCTCGCCGAGCATCACGGTCAACACCGAGGCCGACAGCGACTCACTGTCGACGAGAACTCCGTCGCAGTCGAGTAGGACTCCCAGAATCGGGATATCTGTCGGGACCGGCCGCAAGGAGTTCGTCCATTTGGCCATTAGCTTATATAAGCGCATGAAGTGTATGTCAGACGTAAATAGGCTCAACGTTAAAAGCTGGATACAGCGGACTAGGGCAGCGCACCAGGCACCCGCGAAGTGGGGAGTTCATGCGACTTCGGGCCGCAAATCTCGGCAGTACTGGTGACCGCCGGGAGAAAAAATGTCATGGTATGCGCGCCCGGTGTCTGCTGGGCGCGCCGGACTGGCGTGTCCGGGCTGTCTACGTTGCGAAAGGGTTTCCTGTGAAGGCGTACATGGCTGTCCTGCGAATCAAGGACTACCGATTGCTGTGGACGGCGTTGACCCTCAACCTGCTCGGCGACGGGGCGACCTACACCGCGCTGGCCTGGATCACCGTGGACCGGGCGGGCGCCGGCGGTCTCGGCGTGCTCGGCGTCTGCCTCACCCTGCCGGTGATCGTCGGCGGCGCGGTGATCGGTCCGCTGCTGGACCGGTTCTCCCGCCGGAAGCTGTTCATCTACGACTCGGTGTTCCGGGGCATCGTGGTGGCTCTGATCCCGCTGGCGCACACGCTCGGCTGGCTGGAGATGTGGCAGCTCTACGCGGTGGCTCTGGTCTACGGGCTGCTCAAGATCATCCCGCTCGCCGGCACCCCGGCGGTGATCCCGGAACTGGTCCCGGACAGCGACCTGCAGGCCGCGATGGGCCTGGAATCCACCGCGATGGGTGCTGCCAACGTGGCCGGGCCGGCGCTCGGCGCGCTGCTGATCGCCCTGATCGGCTCGGCGAACGTCCTGCTGCTCGACGCCGCCACCTACCTGGTGTTCGCGTTCCTGATCAGCCGGATCTCCGCTCCGCTGGACCGGCCGGCCCGGGTCGAGGGCGGCGACACCAAGCGGGTGTCGGGTTGGGCGCCGGTGTTCGACATGATCATTCACGACAAGTTCCTGCTGCTGCTCACGCTCTCGTTCGCGTTGTTCAACATGGCCTCCGGCGCGCTGCTGGTGGCGCTGCCGTGGCTGGCGAAGTTCTCCTTCTCCGACAGCGCCGGCATCCTCGGGCTGCTGCTCGCCGTCCTGGCCGCCGCCGAACTGATCGGCTCGTTGGTCTCCGGTGCGCTCAAGACCTCGGAGAAGCAGATGCTGCGGATCGGTCAGCTGCAAATCGTCACCGGTGCCACCTTCCTGATGTTGCTGCCGCGGCACCTGCCGGTGATCTCGCTCGGCCTGATCCTGATCGGCGTGCTGTCCGCGCCGATGACCGTGCTGGGCGGGGTGGTCCGGATGACCCGGACGCCACCGGAGATGCGCGGCCGGGCGATGACCCTGATGCGTACCACGATGGCGGGTTCGCTGCCGGTCGGTGCCGCGCTCGGCGGCATCCTGCTCAGCGGCAGCCACTACACCGGGCTGGTCATCGTGATGACGATCCTGGCCGCGTCGCCCGGTTTCCTCACCGTGCTGATCTTCCGGAACGTCCCGTTCCGGCTGGGGGTGAATGCCCTTGTCGACCGACAGCCGGCCGCTGTTGAATCCTGAGCCGAGTCCCGAACCGGTCTCGCTGGTCGCCGACCATCCCCGTTCGGCGGCCGGCTCGTCCGACCTTTCCTGGCTGTCGGTGCCTGCCGGCGGCCACCACCCGGACGAGGTGCTCGCCGCCTTCGCCGTGCTGCTCTACAAGTACACCGGCCAGGCCGAGCTGCTGTTCGACGCCGAACTTTCCGGCCGATCCGGTGCACTGTCCCTGACGGTCGAACCGGATCTGCCCGGGCAGCAGTTGCCTTCCGCCGGCCGGTACGGCCCGGCCCGGCACACCCCGGTCCGGTTCACCGACCAGGCGCCGGCTGAGCCTGCCGGCGATGACGCCGTCGAGCTGGTGCTGCACGCCGGCACCGAGCTGCGGATCGGCTACCGGACCGGCCTGTTCGCCCCGGCCACCGTGGCCCGGCTGGCCGAGCACCTGCGCCGCGTGCTGGCCCAGCTGCACCAGCCGGTCCGGACCGTGCAGCTGGCCGACGAGCGAGAACGAGCGTTGATCGTCGACCATTTCAACGACACCACCCGGCCGTACCCGGCTGACGAAGCGGTGCACCGGCTGTTCGAGGAGCAGGTCCGCCGGGCGCCGGGCGCGCTCGCCGTCAGCTGGCGCGACCAGCGGCTGAGCTACGCCCAGCTGGACGGCCGGGCCGAGACGCTGGCCGGTGCGCTGCGGGCCGCGGGCGTCCGGCCGGGCGAGCCGGTGGCGCTGCGCACCGGACGCACCCCCGACCTGGTGGCCGGCGTGCTGGCCATCCTCAAGGCCGGTGCCGCCTACCTGCCGATCGATCCGGACTACCCGCAGGGCCGGGTGGAGTTCCTGCTCGCCGACTCGCACGCCCAGGTGCTGGTCACCGATTCGCCGCTCGAGGCCGCGTTCGACGGCACGGTGCTCGACCCGGCGGCCCTCGTTCCGTGCGATCCGATCGGGTCCAAGCAGGTCGAGCACGAGTCCATCGTGCCCGACCTTCCTACCGACCAGGCGATGGCCTTCCTGTGCTACACCTCGGGCACCACCGGCCGTCCCAAGGGCGTGCGGGTCACCCATCGCAACATCGTGCGGCTGGTGCGCGGCGTCGAGTACTCCGACCTCGGACCGCACACCCGAGTGCTGCTGACCGGGTCGATCTCCTTCGACGCCAGCACCTTCGAGCTGTGGGCCACCCTGCTCAACGGCGGCAGCCTGCACCTGGTCGACAACGACGTCCTGTTCAACGCCCGGGCACTGCGGGCGGAGCTGACCGCCGAGCGGATCAACACCTTGTGGCTTACCGCGCCGCTGTTCAACCAGATCGTCGAGCAGGACCCGGCCACCTTCGGCTCGCTGCGCGAGCTCTACACCGGCGGCGACGTGCTGTCCCCGCCGCACGTCGCCAAGGTGCTGGCGGCCTGCCCGGAGCTGGTTCTGATCAACGCCTACGGGCCCACCGAGAACGGCACCTACTCCCTCACCCACCGCATCGAGCGCGCCGGCTTTGACGAGCGGGCCGGCGTCCCGATCGGGCGACCGATCGCGAACTCCACCGCCTACGCACTCGACCCGGACGGCAACCTGGCCCCGGTCGGCGTGCCCGGCGAGCTGTGCTTCGGCGGCGCCGGGGTCGCGGCGGGCTACCTGGAACGGCCCGAGCTGACCGCGGAAAAATTCGTCGCGGACCCGTTCCGCGGTGGGCGGATGTACCGCAGCGGCGATCTCGGACGGTTCCGCCCGGACGGCACCATCGAGTTCCTCGGCCGGCGCGACCAGCAGGTGAAGGTACGCGGCTTCCGGATCGAGCTCGGCGAGGTGGAGAACGTGCTGCTCGCCCACCCGGACGTCGCCGACGCCGCGGTCACCGCCCGGCCCCGGCCCAGCGGCGCCGACAAGTACCTGTGCGGCTACTACGTGCCGCGCCGGCCGGTGACCGGGTTGCGGACCTACCTGCAGCGGCTGCTGCCGGCACACGCCGTGCCCGCGTACCTGATCGAGCTGCCAGAGCTGCCACTGCACGCCAGCGGCAAGCTCGACCGCGGCCGGCTGCCCGAACCGGAGGCGTCCCAACTGGTCACCAGCGCCGACCACCTCGCGCCACGCGACGAGCTGGAGCGGCTGCTGGTGGAGCAGGCCGAGAATGCCCTGGCCATGGTGGGTATCGGCATGCAGCACGACCTGCGCGACCTCGGGTCGGACTCGCTGACGGCCACCCTGCTGACCGGTGGCCTGGCCGAGCGGCTGGGCCGGCGGCTGCCGGTCAGCCAGGTGCTGCACGCCGGCACCCTCGCCCAGCTGGCCGAGCTGATCCGGCACGCCGACGCCGCACCCGCCCCGGCGATCCCACCGGCCGACCAGGCCGAAAGCTACCCGGTCACCCCGCAGCAGCGACAGCTCTACCTCGAACAGCTCAAGGATCCGGCGGCGGTGCACTACAACGTGCCGGTCAGCCTGGAACTGCCGCCCGGCACCGACCCGGTCCGGCTGGTCGAGGCCCTGCGCCAGCTCGCCGAGCGGCACGAGGCACTGCGCAGCCGCTTCGTCCTGATCGGTGGCGAGGTCCGGCAGCGGATCGAGCCGGTGATCGAGCTGCCGGTGCCGGTGCTCGACGTGCTGGTGCTTGAGGAGCCGGCCGCTGGTCCGGCCAGCCGGCCGTTCGCGTTGGACACCGCACCGCTCTGGCGGGCTGAGCTGCACCGGTCCGGATCCCGGCTCCGGCTGCGCCTGGAGCTGCACCATCTGATCGTCGACGGTTTCTCCCTGCAGATCCTGCTGACCGACCTGGCAGCGCGCTACGCCGGCCAGCCGGTTGCCGAGCCGGCCGTCCGGTATCGCGACTACGCGACCTGGCTGGCCGGGCCGGCCGGTTCGGCGCTGCGCGAGCAGCAGCGCGGCCACTGGCAGCAGGTGTTCGCGGTCGCGCCAGCACGCGCCGACCTGCCACTCGCGGTGCCGCGTCCGCCGCTGCGACCGCTGGCCGGCGACCTGCTGGAGTTCGACCTCGGCCGGGACCGGACCAGCGCGCTGCGCGAGCTGGCTCGCCGCCAGGACGTCTCGCTGTTCGCGGTGCTGGCCGGCGCGTACGGCCTGGTGCTGGCCCGGCTCACCGGTTCGGCCGATGTGCTACTCGGCACCCCGGTATCCGGCCGAACCGCTCCGGGGCTGCACCGCACGGTGGGAATGCTCGCCAACACCGTCTGCCTGCGACTGGCTGCCGACCCCGGGTCGAGCTTCGCCGACTACCTGCGCCAGGTCGCCGGCACCGCCGAGCGGGCCTTCGCGCATTCCGACCTACCGTTCTCCGACGTGGTCGAGCTTGCCGCACCGGTCCGCGACTACCGCCGGACGCCGCTGTTCGACGCGCTGATCGCTTTGCACAGCAGCCGATACCTGCACCTGGACTTCGCCGGGCACGGCGTGGACGTGAGCCTGGAACCCACCGGCCAGAGCGCGTTCGACCTGAACCTGCAGCTCTACGAGACCGGCGACAGCCTGCGGGTGGCCTGGCACTACTCCAGCACCCTGCTGCGGCGCGCCGACGTCGAGCAGTGGCGCGATGCCTTCCTGCACATCCTCGACACCGCGCTGGCCGACCCCGCGACGCCGGTGGGTGCCTTCACCGCCACTGCTTACGCCGCCCCCACCACAGCGTTCGACTTCGACCTCTGATCCCACCACCGACCTGCCTCCCCCACCGACCCGTTCAACCGCATAGGACGTCCCCATGTCATCCAGCGCGACCGCCCTTCCGGCAATCGGCTTTCCCGACGACTTCGCCAGCATCGTGCCCGACCTGATCGAGCCCGCCGAGCCCGGAGCTGCGGCCAGCCGCTGGACGGAGCTCGCGCCGGTCGCGGTGCCCGCCGAGCTGGGTGAGCGGCTGGGACGGATCAGCCGCGGCCGGGAGGACATGTTGCAGGTGCTGCTGGGCGCCGGCGCGGTGGCCCTGCTCGGCCGCTACACCCGTGCCGACGAGGTGTCGCTGGGGCTGCCCGGCGGGCTGGTGCTGCGCACCGATCCGGCCGGCACCCTGCGCGAGCTGCTCGGCCGGGTGTCCGCCGCGGTCCAGGCCGCGACCCCGGACCAGGGTGCGGCTGACGTGCGGGTGGAGCTGGCCGACGCGCCGCCGGCCGCCCCGGCCGGGCTCGGCGTCCGGTTCGCCGCCTACCGCGCGGACGGTGCGCTCCAGCTCGGTACCGGCTACGACCCGGGGCGTTACGCCGAGAGCAGCATCGGCTGGATCGCCCGGCAGTACCTGCTGATGCTCGCTGCCGCCACCGCCGAGCCGGACCGTCCGGTGGCCGAGCTGGAGCTGAGCACTGCCGAGGACGCCGCGATCATCGCCGCCGCCAACGACACCGAGCGGCCGTTCGACACCGAGGCCACCCTGCACGGCCTGTTCGCCCGGCAGGCCGCCGCCACCCCGGACGCGCCCGCGCTGCTCAGCTCCGCCGGCACGCTGAGCTACGCCGAGCTGGACGCGCGTTCCAACCAGCTCGCGCACACCCTGCGCGATGTCGGCGTCGGGCCGGGTGCGGTCGTCGCGCTGCTGGCCGAGCGCTCGCCGGAACTGGTCGTCGCGATCCTGGCGGTGCTCAAGGCCGGCGCCGGCTACCTGCCGGTCGACCCGTCCTACCCGGCTGCCCGGATCGGCTACCTGCTGGCCGACTCCCGAGCCCAGCTGGTGCTCGCCCAGGCCCGCTTCGCCGAACTGGCCGGCGATACCCGGCTGCTCGATCTGGACGCCGAGGAAAGCTATGCCGCCGACTCGGGCCCGGTCGAGCCGCGGGGCGACGCCGGTGACCCGGCCTACCTGATCTACACCTCCGGCACCACCGGTGCGCCCAAGGGGGTGCTGGTCGAACATCGCAGCGTGGTCAACCGGCTGGCCTGGATGCAGCGCGCCTACCCGATCGGTCCCGGCGACGTGCTGCTGCAGAAGACCTCGGTGTCCTTCGACGTGTCGGTGTGGGAGCTGTTCTGGTGGTCGTTCACCGGCGCCGCGCTGGCCCTGCCGGAACCGGGGGCGGAGAAGGACCCGGCGCGACTGGCGGCGGCGATCGAGGATCACCAGGTCACCACAGTGCATTTCGTGCCGTCCATGCTGACCCTGTTCCTGGTCTGGGCCGAGCGTGCCGGCGCGTCGGGCCGGCTGGCCGGGCTGCGTCGGGTCTTCGCCAGCGGCGAGGCGCTCACCCCGAGCCAGGTCGGCCGGTTCGAGCAGCTACTTCCCGGTGCCGACCTGGTCAACCTGTACGGCCCGACCGAGGCGACGGTGGATGTCACCTGCCAGCCGACCCGGGGACTGGCCGGATCGGCCCGGGTGCCGATCGGCCGGCCGATCGACAACCTCCGGCTGTACGTGCTGGACCCGGCCGGCCGGCCCGCACCGGTCGGCCTGCCCGGTGAGCTGTACGTCGCCGGCATCGGAGTGGCCCGCGGCTACCTCGACCGGCCGGAGCTGACCGCCGAACGGTTCGTCGACGGCACGGCGGTGGCCGAGCGCCGGCTGTACCGCACCGGTGACCTGGCCAGGTGGCTGCCGGACGGCCGGCTGGACTACCTGGGCCGGGTGGACCTGCAGGTCAAGGTGCGTGGTTTCCGGGTCGAGCCGGGCGGCATCACCGAGCGGTTGCGGGCACATCCGGCGGTGGCCGACGCCGCGGTGGTGGCCGTCGACGACGGCTGGCAGACCGCACTGCGCGGGTTCGTGGTGCTGCGCGAGCAGGTGCCGGAATCGGCGCTCAAGGAGCACCTGCGGCAGGCACTGCCCGAGCACGAGGTGCCCGGACGGATCCTGGTGCTGGACGCGTTGCCGTTGACCCCGAACGGGAAACTCGACCGGGCCTGGCTGGCCGGCCCGGAGGCGGCCCGGGCCAGGGCGAGCGCCCATGTCGAGCCGCGCACCGCCACCGAACGGACCCTGGCCGGAATCTGGCGCGAGGTGCTCGGCAAGGACCGGATCGGCGTGCACGACAACTTCTTCGCCCTCGGTGGCAACTCCATCCACTTCGTCGAGGTGCTGGCCAAGTCCCGGGCCGCCGGGCTGGACTTCACCTTCGCGCAGCTGTTCCGGGCCCAGAGCATCGCCGCGCTGGCCGAGAGCATCGGTGCCGGCACCGTTACCGAGCAGGCCGACGTGGCGGCCCGCGGCGGCTTCCAGCCGTTCGAGCTGGTTTCTGCCGAGGACCGGGCGCTGCTGCCCGCCGACGCCGAGGACGCCTACCCGCTGTCGATGCTGCAGGCCGGCCTGATCTTCCAGACCGAGATCACCGGCGGCCTGGGGCAGTACCACGACGTGCTCAGCTACGACATCGACGGCGCCTTCGACCAGGCCGCGTTCACCGAGGCGGTGCGGCTGCTGAGCCGGCGCCACCCGATCCTGCGCACCACCTACCACCTCACCGGCTTCAGCGAGTTCTTGCAGGTGGTGCACCGCGACGTCCGGCCACCGTTGTCGGTGGCCGACCTGCGGCACCTGGACGAGGCGGCCCAGGCGGACTGGCACCAGCGGTGGCTGGCGGCCGAGAAGTCCCGTCGCTTCGACTGGGAGCGGGGCGAGCTGGTCACCCTGCACGTGCAGATCCTGACCGACGAGATGTACCGCTACACCGTCAGCCAGCACAACTCGGCCCTGGACGGCTGGAGCATCAGCCTGTTGCACACCCAGCTGTTCAGCCTCTACCACCAGGTGCGCGGCGGCGCGGACCCGTCGGGGGAGCCGGCGGTGGACAACCACCTGCGTAACTTCATCGGCCTGGAACTGCAGGCGCTGCGATCGCAAGCGTCCCGGGACTTCTGGTTGCGGGTGCTGGACGGTTCCGTCTCGACCAACGTGCCGCACCGGCCCGGTGCCCAGCGACAGCGGTGACTTCCGGGTGGTGATGCGCGACGTGCCACTGCCCGAGGGCCTCACCGAGCGGGTCGGCGCGCTGGCCGATTCGCTGTCGGTACCGATGAAGGACGTGCTGCTCGCCGCGCACCTCAAGGTGCTGTCCCTGGTGTCCGGCCAGTCCGAGGTCACCACCGGCTACGAGCACAGCGGCCGTCCCGAGCTGCCGGGGGCCGAGACCACGCTGGGACTGCACCTCAACAGCGTGCCGCTGCGGCTGCGGATGGAGCTCAACCCGACCGGCGAAGCCGTGCAGGACGCCGAGGCTGGTGAATCCTGGGCGCAGCTGATCCGCCGCGTGTACCAGGCCGAACTCGACCTGCTGCCGCACCGCCGCTACCCGATGGCCAGGATGAAGCAGGATCTCAGCACCCAGCGGCAGCTGTTCGACACCACCTTCAACTTCACCCACTTCTACCTGATGAAGAACCTCCGGCAGCTGCCGGAGTTCTCGCTGCTGCAGATCCAGGTCGACTCCGAGACCGAGTTCCCGTTCCGGACCGAGTTCTCCCGGCACTACACCGACGACGAGCTGCGACTGTGCCTGCACTACCACAGCCATCTCTACGCCGAGGCGCAGATCGACCGGGTCGGCGGCTACTTCGTCCGGGTGCTGGAGCTGATGGCCGGCGAGCCGGTGGCCCCGCACGCCGCCCGGCCGCTGCTGGCGGCCGAGGACGCGGCGCTGATAGCTGCGCAAGGCTCGCTCGGCGGCGCATGAGCCGGTCGTCGAGCCCGCCGTCCCGGCAGCGCCGGCGAGTCCCCAGGCGCACCGGGCGATCCGGGATTCCATCGCCGCGGTATGGGCGATCGTGCTGGACCTGCCGCCCTCTCAGATCGGGCCGTCCAGCAACTTCTTCGACCTCGGCGGCAACTCGCTGTCGGCGCTGCGGGTGGTGCTGGAGCTCGACGGGCTGGTCACCCTGGGCGACCTGACCCGCAATCCGGTGCTGGACGAGCTGGCCCGGTTGGCCGACCGGCGCCAGCAACCTGCCGAGGAACTGCTGCAACTGCTCTCGCCGACCGCGGACGGCGCTCGCTGCGCGCTGATCTGCGTGCCGCACCCGTGCGGGCATCCGATCAACTTCAAGCCGCTGGCCGACGAGCTGGCCGAACGGACCGACGAGATCGTGGTGTGGGGGCTGGAGCTGCCGGGCCACGCGCCGGTCTCGGACGGCGAGTTCGTCGACATCGCCGAGGCGGTTCGCCGGACCGTGGTCGAGATCGAGGCGAAGGCCGACCTGCCGCTCGTCGTCTGGGGCCACTGCGGCGGCGCCGCGGTCGCCATGGAGCTCGCCCGGGTGCTGGAGGACGCCGGCTTCGACCTTCGGCAGGTGTTCCTCGGATCCAAGCTGCTGCCCGCGGTGCCCGAGATGGCGAACAACATCGCCCTGATGGACACCTGGACCGACGAGCAGATCATCCGTTACATGGTCGAGGAAACCGGCTACACCGAGCTGGACGGCCTGGATCGCGAGCACACCGACCGGATGGGCCGGATCTTCCGGCACGACGTGGGGGGCGGGTACCGCTACTTGATCGATGCCGTATCCAGTGGGCCGGCCTGGCAGCTCGCGACCCCGGTCACCGTGGTGGCCGCCGACGACGACCGCGGCCTGGCCCGGGCGGGGGAGGACTACGCCGGCTGGGAATTGCTCGCCTCCGACGTGCGGTTCCGCCGGCTGCCGGTGGGCGGCCACTACTTCGTGCGCACCAACCCGGCCGCCACGGCCGACCTGGTTCTCGATGCCGTCCAGCAGGCCCAGCCCGCGTCGGCGGAGTGGGGGGCCTGAGGATGGCAGAGATTCCGGTGCTGTGCCTGCCGTTCGCCGGCGCGGGCGCCTCCGCCTTCCGCCGGGCGCAGGAATACCCCGCCGACATCGTGCGGATCGTGCCGCTGCAGCTGCCCGGCCGGGACGAACGCTTCGCCGAGCCGCCCTTCACCGACGCGGTGACCGCGGTGGACGACCTGCTGCCGACCGCACTCGACCTGGTGGCCGGCAGCCCGGCGGTGGCGGTGTTCGGCCACAGCCTGGGGGCGGTGCTCGCCTTCGAGCTGGCATACCGGTTGCGCCAGTTGCCCCAGCCGGACCTGGTTCGGGTCTTCGTCAGCGGCTCGCCGGGACCGTGGACCCGCCGGGAGGTGCGCGCCACCGGGATGACCGACGCGGATTTCCTGCTGCAGGTACGGGGCTTCGCCGGTTACAGCCATCCGGCGCTGGAGCATCCCGAGCTGCGCGACATGCTGCTGCCCACCCTGCGTGCCGACGTGGAGATGCACGAGAACTACCTGGCGCAGCCGGGCCAGACCGTCGACGTGCCGATCATCTCCATCCGTGGCAGCGAGGACGAGCTGGTCTCGCGGGAGCAGGCCGCGCAGTGGCAGGCGGCCAGCACCGCCGGCTGCGAGCTGCGGGAGGTGCCGGGCAACCACATGTACCTGGTCGACTCGCCGGCCGAGCTGGTCCGGCTGATGGATTCCGAACTGGCGGCGCTGCGGTGACCGTCCCGCTGTCGGGGCCGGATTCCCGGCCGGACGGACGGCTGGGCGGCAAGGTGGCGGTGGTCACCGGTGCGGCCCGCGGCATCGGACGGGCCTGCGCGGTGGCGTTCGCCCGGGCCGGCGCGGACCTGCTGCTGCTCGACATCGCACACGACCTGGCGGGGGTGCCGTACCCGCTGGGCACCGCCAGCCAGCTGGAGCACACCGCCGAGACGTGCCGCGAGGCCGGCGGCCCGGCGGCCACCGTGCTGAGCGTGCAGGCCGACGTGCGCGACCTGCAGGCCGTGCAGGACGCCGTCGACCTCGCGCTGGCCAGGTTCGGCCGCATCGACGTGGTGCTCAACAACGCCGGCATAGCCGCCCCGTCCGGCAAGCCGGTGCACGACATCGAGGCCGACGAGTGGGACCTGATGCTCGACGTCGACGTATCCGGCGCCTGGCGGATGATCCGGGCCGTCGGCAGGGCGATGAGCGCGCAGCGGTCCGGCAGCATCGTCAACGTCGCCTCCACCGCGGGGCTGGTGGGCTACCGCAACTTCGCCGGCTACGTCACCGCCAAGCACGCGCTGGTCGGCCTGACCAAGGCGGCGGCCCTGGACCTGGCACCGTTCAAGGTGCGGGTGAACGCGCTGTGCCCCGGCTCGGTCCGCGACGACCCGGCGATTGAGGGCCGGATGCTGTCCGAGATCGCCCGGTCGCTGGACGTCCCGGTGGCCGAGCACGAGCAGACCTTCGTCACCGCCCAGCCGATGAACGCCCTGATCGAGCCGGACGACATCGCCGGCGCGGCGCTCTGGCTGGCATCGGAGGAGTCCCGGCAGGTCACCGGCAGCGTGGTGACCGTGGACGGCGGGTTCACCAGCCGATGACCGCCCAGCCGACCACTACCCAGCCGACCACTACCCAGCCGATCACCGCCCAGCCGTGCACCCCGCCGCCGACGGCTGCCGCCGCAAGGCGGGCCGGTACCGAGGCCGGCCGGCTGTGCCGGTCGATGGTGGCGCGGCTCGCGCCCGGCACCGACGTCGCGGAGCTGGCTGAGCGAGTCACTCAGGCCACCGGCACCCGGCTGTGGCAGGAACTGCTGCCGGCCGCGGCCGATGGGCCGCTCGCGGCGGCTCGGCGGGACCGCGAGCTGACCCGGCCGGTCGACCCGGCGACCGGCCCAGGCGTCCGGGTGGTGCTGCTGCGCTATGCCGACGGGGCCGCCGACCTGGTCGTGGTGGCGCACCGGGCGGCGGCCGACCCGGGTTCCGTGCTGCACGCGGCGCTCTCCGCGACGGTGCTGCCAGCCGCGGATCCGCAGGCGCACCAGCGGTTGCGGGACGACCTGGCCCGGTTGGACCGCGCCGAGCCGCCGGACTGGGGACTCGGCAGCCCTGGCGTAGGCGGCACCGGAATGGTGACGTTCACCCTTTCCGTGGCGAGGCAAATGGCAGATGTCCAGGCGGCGTTGGCCGGTGCGCTGGGCCTGGTGCTGGCCCGGTGCACGGGAGGAGAACGCGCCGTCGTCGGGCTGGATCCCAGCGGCAGCGCGGACTTCGACTGCGCCGGGAGCAGCACCGTGGCGGGCTACCTCGCCGCGGTTCGACATGCCCTGGACCATCCGGTGGCCGGCGCAGGGCCGGTGATCGGGCTGGCCACCGGTGCGGTGCGGCCGTTCCTGGATCCGGTGCACCCGCTGGCGATCTGGGTCGGCGAGCCCACCGAGGACGGCGAGCTGCCGGGCAGTTGCTGGTTCCGGTACGACAGCTTCGCGCCGGCGGTGGTCCAACGGCTGGTCGGGATGCTCGGCACCGCCTACCGCGGCCTGGCAACGGCGAGCGAGGACGCGCCGATCGGGGAGCTTGCCCTGTTCGACGCCGAGCAACTGCGGGAGCTGGCCGAGCTCGGCGGCCTGGGCCGTCCGCTGCCGGCGTCCGGGACCAGCCGGCGGATCGACGATGCCGTGCGGGCACAGGCCGAATCCCGCCCGGATGCCATCGCGGTGTGCTTCCAGAGCCAGCGGTTGAGCTACCGCGAGCTGGACGAACGGTCCGACCGGGCGGCGGCCGCACTGCACGCTGCCGGCGTCCGGAGCGGGGATCGGGTCGGGGTCTGCCTGGACCGCTCGCTCGACCTGGTGGTGATGCTGCTGGCGGTGCTCAAGGCCGGAGCGGCGTATGTGCCGATGGACGCGGGCTATCCGGACGAGCGGCTGGCCTACACTGCGACCGACGCGGGGCTGGCGGTGGTGATCGCCGAGAAGTTCCCACAGCTGGCCGGGGTCCGGACGCTCGACCCGAGCAGCCTGCACGCGCCGGGCGGGCCGGCCGTGCCGGAGCGTGCCGGCACGCCCGACGACACCGCCTACGTCATCTACACCTCCGGGTCCACCGGACGTCCCAAGGGCGTGCTGGTCTCGCACCGCAACGTGGCCAGCCTGCTCGCCGCCACCGCGGACGGCTTCGGGCTCGGCGCCGACGACGTCTGGACCCTGTTCCACTCCAGCGCGTTCGACTTCTCGGTCTGGGAGATCTGGGGCTGCCTGGCCACCGGCGGCCGGCTGGTGGTGGTGCCGCACTGGAGCACCCGGGACCCGCAGCAGTTCGCCGAGTTGCTGCACGCCGAGCAGGTCAGCGTGCTCAACCAGACGCCGAGCGCGTTCGGCCAACTGGCCGAGGTGGATCGCACCCGGCGGCTGCCGGACTCGCTGCGGCTGGTCATCTTCGGCGGTGAGCCGCTGGACACCAGGCCGCTGCTGGCGTGGTTCGACCGGCATCCGGAGAGCCGGTGCCGGCTGGTCAACATGTTCGGCATCACCGAGACCACCGTGCACGTGACCGCCCAGACCCTGGGGCGGCGCGAGGCGCTGGCCGGGTCGAGGTCGGTGGGACGCCCGCTGCCCGGCTGGCACCTGAGCGTGCTGGACCCGGCCGGCCGGCCGGTGCCGCCCGGGGTGGCCGGCGAGATCTACGTCGGCGGCGCCGGGGTTGCCGCCGGTTACCTCGACCGGCCCGAGCTGACCGCGCAGCGCTTCCTCCCCGACCCGCAGGCCGACCCGCACGCCGGTTCACAGGGCGGCCGGACGACCTCCGGGCTGCGCTACCGCAGCGGCGACCGGGGCCGGTTGCTGCCCGATGGCCGGCTGGAACACCTGGGCCGATTGGACAATCAGGTCAAGCTGCGCGGTTTCCGGATCGAACTGGACGAGATCCGAGTGCGGCTGCTGGACGCGCCCGGCGTCGGGGCGGCGGCGGTGCTGCTGCGCGAGGATCCGGACAATCCGGCGAATGCCCGGCTGGACGGGTATGTCGTGCTGTCCGGCGGTGGCAGCGTCGACGGTGTCCGCGAGCACGCCGCGCGGTTCCTGCCCGAGCACATGGTGCCGGCCACCTTCACCGCGCTGCCGGCGTTGCCGCTCACCCCGAACGGAAAACTGGATTCCGCCCGGCTGCCCGAACCGGTCGGCACGGCCGGGGGAGAGCTCGGCGCGCAGCCGGAGGACGCCACCGACCTGCAGGCCCGGTTGCATGCGGTTTGGCAGCAGGTGTTCGGATTCCGGGTAGGCCTGGACGATGACTTTTTCGTTTTGGGCGGCAACTCGCTGCTCGGCGTGCAATTGTTCGCCGCAATGCGAGGTGCGGGCCTGCCCACCCCGCCGCTGCGCGAGCTGTACCTGAACCGGACGGTGCGCGGGCTGGCTGAGGTGCTCGGGCAGGAGGGGTAGGACGGGGAAGGTGGGTGCCGGCATGTTGATCCTGCTGGCCTTCCGGCGGATGCCGGTGTACCGGGAGTACCTGCTGGCGGCGGTGGCCCGCGAGCAGCAGGTGTGGATGTTCTCCGATCGCGAGCCGACCTGGGAATCTGCCTACCTGGCCGGGCATACGGTGCTCGATCTCGACGACCTGGACGCGCTGGTCGCGGCAGCGACCCCGGTGCGGCCGGCCGGCCTGCTGGCCTGGGACGACACGCTGGTGGTGCAGACTGCCCGGCTGGCACAGCGGCTGGGGTTGCCGACCAGCACGCCGGAGGCGGTGCAGCTGTGCCGGGACAAGCAGGGCACCCGCCAGGCGCTGCGAGCCGCCGGGGTGCCGCAGCCGGAGTCGGTGCTGGTCACCTCGCTGCCGCAGGCCCGGCAGGCCGCCGCCGAGCTCGGTTACCCGCTGGTGTTCAAGCCGCGCGGGCTGTTCGCCAGCATCGGCGTGGTCAGGGTGGACTCGGCCGACCAGCTGGCGAGCCGGTTCCGGGTGGCCCGGGGCGCGCGGACCGACGGCAGCTCCGAGGTGCCCGGGGCGGAGGTGCTGGTCGAGCAGTACCTGGACGGTCCGGAGGTCAGCGTGGACGCCGCCTGGCTGGACGGTGAGCCGGCGGTCGGCTTCATGGCGCGCAAGCAGACCGACTTCCCGCCGTACTTCGAGGAGGTCGGCCACCTGGTCCGGGCCGACGATCCGCTGCTGGCCGACCCAGGGCTGCTCGGCGTGCTGCGCGCCGCGCACGCCGCCGTCGGCTACACCACCGGCTGGACGCACACCGAACTGCGGCTCACCCCGGACGGCCCGAAGGTGGTGGAGATCAACGCCCGGGTCGGTGGTGACCGGATCCCGGACCTGGCCCGGCTGGCGCTCGGCGTGAACATCGGACGGGCGGTGGCCGACGCGGCCTGCGGGCGCCGACCGGACTTCGAGCCGACTGAGTTGCCCAGGTCGCGGCGGTGCGCTTCCTCTATCCCGAACGCGACTGCATCCTGCGCTCGGTCGAGATCGACGCCGGCGCCCTGCCCGGCACGGTCGACAGTGCCGTGCCGGTGGTGCTGCCCGGACACGAGCTGCGGCTGCCGCCCTACGGGCATATCCCCGGCCGGTATGCCCTGGTCACCACGGTCGCCGACACCGACGCCGACTGCCTGGCCGGGCTGGACAAGGCCGCCGCCGCGATCCGGCTGAACGTGCTGCGCTGGCTGTAGGGCATCGCAGAGCGGAGTAGCCCGCGAGAGGTGAGGGAGATAGCGGTGCCTGACATCCTGATCCGAGACGTACCTCAAGATGTGCTGGTCGCCATCGACTCCCATGCCGCGAGGCTGGGACTCTCCCGCAGCGAATACCTGTGCCGATTACTTGCACAGGATGCGCGCCGGTCTGCGGTGAAGGTCACTCTGGAGGACCTGCAGTGGGTCACCGGTACCTTCGGTGATCTCACTGACTCGAAGGTGGTTCATCAGGCTTGGTCGTGATTGCCCTCAAATCACCGCTTCCTGCGGACCGCCCTGACGTTCGCCCGCGACGCTCGCCGTAGCTGGTGCCGGGCGGTTCCCTCGTCGCGCTAAGTACCAGCCGTTTCCGGCCGAAGGATAGGTGGGGCGAGTTTCCCGGCCGTGGGATGGGCCGGCCGGGAAAACTCGCCCTTGTGTGACGGATGAGGCTCGCGGCACAGATGTGACTGGTGTGTCATGCTGTCGAACGGCCAGTGGAAGTCGCATGGCCAGTGGATGGAGCCGTCGGCGGGCAGGTGAGGAGGGCCACCGCGTGGGGTTGCGCACCGCGCGCCGGACCGGCTCCGGCGCCGCTCTGACCACCGTGACCGCGCTGGGCCTGCTGCTGGGACTCTGCGCCCCGGTGCAGGCGGCCCCGAAACCGGTGAACCCGACGGACTCCCAACTCGCCGCCGCCCAGGCCAGCAAGCAGCAGGCCGCGCAGCAACTCGGTGCCGTGACGGCCCAACTGGTGCTGCTCAAGGGGCAACTGGACGCCGCCGCCGCCGACACCGACGCCGCGATCGCGACCTACGACGCGACCAATGCCGCGCTGGCCGACGCGGTCGCCGACGTCGAGGCCGCCAACCAGGCCGTCGACACCGCGCGCACCACGGTGGTCCAGGCGCGACACCAGATCGCCGATTACGTCTTCTCCTCCTACGTCTACGGCCACCAGCCCTCGATCACCGCGTTGCTGTCCAGCACCGATCCGAACAGCGCCCTGGAGGCGATGGCCTACCAGCGCTACCTCGGCACCGCGCAGCAGCAGCACCTGGCCACCGCGCAGACCAACACGGTGGCGCTGTCGAACGCCGAGGCCGGCCGCAAGCGTGCCCTGCAGCGGGCCGAGCAACTGCAGCAGCAGGCCGAGGACCAGAAGAACCGGGCGATGGCCAAGCTGTCGGCGTTCCGGCAGCAGCAGGCGGACTACAACCGGCGGCGCGCCACGCTGACCGCCCAGACCGCGGTCGCCGCCCGGCGGCTGGCCTCCCTGACCAACCAGCGCCGTGCCTTCGAGCGCTGGCAGGCCGCCGAACGCGCCAGGCAGGCCGCCGAGCGGGCCCGGCAACGGGCCGAGCGGGCCCGGCAGGCCGCCGAGCGGGCCCGGCAGGCGGCGGAATGGGCCCGCCAGCAAGAGCTGCGGCGCCAGCAGCAACAAGGGTCCTCGGTGCCGCTGCCGTCGGCGGCACCGCCGTCCGACGACCAGCCGTGGACGCTGCCCCTACCGGCCGGCAGCTTCTACATGACCACCTGCTTCTGCATGCGCTGGGGCGAGTTCCACACCGGCGACGACCTGGCGGCGGGCTACGGCACCCCGATCTATGCCATCGGCTCCGGCACCGTGGTCGCGGCCGGGCCGGCGTCCGGCTTCGGCAACTGGGTGGTCATCGACCATGGCAACGGCTTCACCTCCATCTACGGCCACATGAAGGTGCTCGCGGTGTCCGCCGGCCAGCACGTCTCGGTGGGGCAAAAGATCGCCTATGTCGGGAGCGAGGGCCAGTCCACCGGACCGCACCTGCACCTGGAGATCCGGGTCGGCGGGATGTTCGGCCCGCGGGTCGACCCGCAGGTGTTCCTGGCCCGACGTGGCATCAGCATCTGATCCCGGCGAGCAGGCATGGGCGGCGGCGCGCGAATGGTGGGTTCTGACTACCGCAAGGCCGGCAAAGCGGTACGGTGTCGGCCTACGGGATGTTAGCTCTAGGTAAGGCTATGACGTGAAGGCCTCCGCTCGGGACGCGAAGGCATCCGACCCTGCCCTAGTTCCGGACCGGTCCGGCGACAGCGATTCCGGCGCCGGCCAGCCGTCGGGCGTGCTGCTGCCGCTCGGTGGGCTGAGCGTGGGCTCAGCGGTCCGGCGCGCCCACGTCGAAGCCGACGCCGATCCGCTCGGCGGGACGGCCATCCCGCAGAGCGTGCTCGGTGCGCTGCGCCGCAACCAGGGATCCGGCGAGCCGCTGCCCGGCGATCTGAGCGCGAGCGCCGGAGAGGCGCTGGGCCGCGACCTGTCGCCGGTGCGCGTGCATGCCGACGCCGAGGCCGCCACGCTCACCCGCTCGGTGCAGGCGGTCGCCTTCACCCACGGGCACGACATCTACTTCTCGGCCGGCTCCTACCGCCCGGACCAGCCGGACGGCCAGCGGCTGATCGCCCACGAGCTCGGGCACATCGGCCAGCCGGAATCCGGAAGCGGCGGCACCATCGGGCGCGCGGACGACCCGGCCGAGGCTGCCGCCGACCGGGCTGCCGACGGGGTGCTGTCGGCGCTGCGCCGGCAGGCCGCTCGGGTCGAGCCGGCGTCGCACCCGGTGGCCGAGCGAGACAGCCACCAGCATCCCGGCTGCCCGCACCCGCCCGAGCTGCGCCGGTTGCCCCGCCCGGCCGGCCCGGTGCGCCGGATGAAGCTCAACGAGAACGGCAGCTACGCCGTGTTCAAGGGTGACCACGACACAGCCGACCGGGCAGCCTTCGCGACCTGGGTCGGCCAGCTGCAGGCGGCGAATAACACCGTCACCCTGAAGGCCCTGCTGGTCGCTCTGCACCGCAGCGTGTTCGACCCGGCCGACCACGAGACATTGGCGATGAGCCTGGTGCAGCGCGCGCTGGACAAGCTGGCCCCCGACGCCGTGGCACCGGTGGACGATACCCGGCCGGCGTTGGCGAACCTGCCGCGCGACGAGTGGTGGAAGCTGTTCATCGAAGGCGACAAGCACGACGTCACCAAGACCGACGACGAGAACGCGATGCGCTTCGACAGCGACCAGTCGCCGGGGTACTACGCGGCGATGAGCCGGGCCTTCGAGACCTACGTCGCCAACTCCGACGGCCACGAGCTGAGCTTCGGCGACTACGACGCCATGCACCAGGCCGTCACCCGCGACACCCTGTCCAAGGGTGCCAACGGCGCCTTTCGCCCGGTGCCGCACAAGCTGTCGGCCCAGGACATCCAGTTCCCCATGACCCACGGCGAATTCCCGAATCCCAAGGCGCTGGCGGAACTGCGTGCCGAGGGCATGCTGGGCCTGGACGAGACAGGCATGTCGGCCATCGGTATCTTCCCGGACGACCCGGATCGCGATGCTCAGGTGAGGGGCGTCAACGACGTGGTCGCGGAGGGACACGAGGCGGGCCGGTTCAGCTCGACCGTCGGGCGCGCCCCCGCCATGTGGCTCTCGCTGCGAGAGATCTACAAGGGGCAGGGCCCGCTGACCGACTTCTCCTCGAGCCTGCGGGTCGCCAGGGTGCGCGCCGACAACTCGATGCAGCTGCTGGTCACCACCAACCGCGAGGAGTCGGCTGCCAACGCCGAGGTGAGCACCCTGTTCCGCGAGTACTACACCGAGATCAGGACGGTCGCCGGCAGCGAGGCCTCCGAGCTGGCCAAGCGCCGGGCCACGCTGGGCGCCGTCGCCCGGCTGGTCCGGGCGTTGCACGTCGGCCACTACTTCCACGACGCGAACGGCCGGCTGAACACCATGGTGCTGCTGAACCGGCTGCTGGTGGACTGCGGATTCCCACCGGTCCTGATGAACCGCACCGACATCTTCGGCGGCGCGTTCTCGGAGAAGGAGCTGGTGGCCGCGATCGAGACCGGCTTCCGGGCCTTCCGCACCCACGTGCAGTTGGCCCATCTCGACCTCGGCCACCTGGTGGTGCTGCACGTGCCCGAGGAGGACGCCGGCTCCGACGACGACGTCCCGCCGTTGGAATCGGTCAAGGTCGATGACAAGGCCAAGGACGAGGCGCTGGTCTGACGGCGTCGGTGCTAGCGGGCGATCTGTGGCAGAGCGTCGTACGTCGAGAGCTCTGCCGCCCATGCCGCGGCTCACCGGCGATCTGATGACAGCGGGATGGCACCTCACCTGCGATCCCGCTCGGCTGCATCACGCAGGTCGTCTGACAGGCCGTACCGGTGCGGATGCGAGGTTTCGTCCTTCACGATGAGCCCTTGCCTGATCATGGCTTTGAGGGTCAAGTAGACGTTCGGCTGGTCGTAGTTCATCGTCTTGGAGAGATATCCGGTCCCGACGCCTGTCGGGTGTGCCAATGCAATGAGCCTCAGGATCTCCTCTTGCCGGGTCCCCATCGTCTGATGCATGGTCCGTGCAGCCAGGACGACTCGCTCGTCGACAGATGCCCTCGCTGCAGTGGAACCCTTTTGCTCATCGACAAACCTTCTGATCCTCACTGCAGTCTGTTCATGTAGATCTGCAAGATCAGTCAACAGTGCTTCCAGTGCTGACATGCTTCCCCCTCAAAGGTTCAGATAGATATTCTCTAGCTGTGACATACATATACTTGTACTTCATATTAGGTATGTCAAGCACTGGCCTGCCAGCACGCTGGTAACCGCGCTGTTCGGGGCGGCTGTCCACTCAGTTGCAGACCCAGCTGCGGATGTTCGGCTGAGCCCGACTGCCCGGCTAACCCGACCGTCCGGCACTCAGCGGCGGGCGGCCGAAAGTTCGCGGCAGAATGCGGTGGCGGTTTCCAGCTCCGCCTCCAGCGGTGCCAGCACGCCGTCGCGGGCCACCTGCCGCACCCCGGCATCCAGCGAGCGACGGGCGCGGGCGCGCCGGCGGGCGGCACCGGCGGAGACGAACGGCCGGGCCAGCACCGAGGTCGCCAGCTCCGAGCAGCAGCCCGCCGAGCAGCAGCAGGGTCGGCACCGGCGCCCGGCCGAGGTGCAGGCTGGGCCCGGGCAGCTGCAGGTAGCCGAACACCGCCAGCACGGCCAACCAGGCCAGGCCGGCGATCGCGGCGGCGAACCACAGCCACTGCAGCCCGCGCACCGCCGCCCACCAGGCCGGCCGGTCGTCGTGGGAGAGCTTGGCCGTCCGGATCGCCTGGTCCAGCTGGTTCGGAAGTTCGGCCTGGCGGGCCTCCAGCACAGCGGTGGCCGAGGCCTGCCAGGCCGGTGCCAGGCCCCGGGCCCGGTGCCGGACCAGCTCGCGCACCGCGTTGGACACCTGGGCACGCTGCGCGCCGGTGGCCTCCGGCCGGGAGGTGAGCCCGGTCGAGCCGGTGCCCAGGTGCAGCCGGCGCAGCGGGTCCGGCCGCAACCGGGCCAGCCACCGGGTCAGCGGCCAGCCGACGCTGGCGGTCGCCCGCATCCGGTAGGAACGGCCGGCGGCGTCGGCGACCGCCCCCACCCCGGCGGCGGCGGCGAACGCGGCGACCAGCCGGTCCTCGCTGTCTCCGGCGTCCCGGCGGCCCGTTGCGGACTCCCGCGCGCACAGCGGTTCCAGCGCGGTGACCGCATCGTCGAGGTCGGCGTGCAGCCGGGCGGTGGCGGCCTGCCGGGTACGGACCCGGTCGGCCAGCGCGGCCCGCAACTGCGGCAGGCCGTCCCCGCGGGTGGCCGAGGTGGCCAGCACCGGTACCCCGGCCAGGCCGTCGTCGGCCAGCAGCCGTTGCAGGTCGCGGCGGCAGGCGTCCAGGGCGTCGGCGTCCAGCCGGTCGGCCTGGTTGAGCACCACCAGCATCACCTCGCGGTGCCCGGCAAGCGGTCGCAGGTAGCGCCGGTGCACCGCCGCGTCGGCGTACTTCTGCGGGTCCAGCACCCAGATCAGCAGGTCCACCACGCCGGTCATCCGGTCGGCCTCGGCGCGGTGCGCCGCGGCAGTCGAGTCGAAGTCCGGCAGGTCCACCAGCACCAACCCGGCCAGCGAGTCGGCCCGCGCGGGCGAGCTGGAGCCGGCCGGTCCCGATCCCTGGGCGAGCACGTGCCGGTCCCGGATCTCCAGCCAGTCCAGCAGCTCGGTCACGCCGTCCTCGGCTGCACCGCCTGCGGCCGGCCAGCGGACCGCCCGGGACCGGCTGGTGGTGGGCCGGCGCACGCCGGTGGCCGCCAGTTGCTCGCCGGCGAGCGCGTTGAACAGGCTGGACTTGCCGCTGCCGGTGCCGCCGGCCAGCGCCACCACGGTGCTGTCCGGAGACAGCCGGCGGCGCGCCGCGGCCCGGTCCAGCAGCGCCCGGGCCGGGGCCAGCAGCGCCGGGTCGCACCGGCCGCCGGCCAGTCGCACCGCCCGGTCCAGCGCGTCGAGCCGGGCGCCCAGCTCCGCGGGCCGCCGGCTCACGAACCGGCCCGCGCGGTGCGGGCGGCGTCGACGGCCTGAACCGCGGCCCGGAACCGGCCCGTCGCGCCCGCCGGCGGGGTGGCTTCGGCCAGCAACCGGGTGTACCGCTGCGCCTCGGCGGCGAGCAGCGCGTCGACGTGCGCCAGCAGCGCCTGCCGGGCGTGGGCGGCCAGCGAGCGCACCGCCTGGTCGCCGAAGATCGCCTCCAGCACCTTCTGGCTGAGCGCGGCGGTGCCGCCGGCGATCGCGATCTCGCCACCGGTCAGGCCGCCGGTCTGAGCGAACAGCGCCACGATCAGCACCGAGCCGGCCCCGTTCACCCCGTACGAGGCGAGCTTGGCCAGCTGCCGGCGGTCGGCGCCCTCGGCCCGGACCAGCTCCAGCACCTCGCCCTGCCAGGCCCGGACCGCCTGCTCGGCGTGGCCGCCGAAGTCCGGGCTCGCCCGGTCCAGCTCGAGGCGGCTGGCGGCCAGCAGCGCCCGGCCGTCCGGGCGGAGGGCCCACGCGGCGGTCGCGGTGCTCGCGGCCCGCTCGGCGGCGTCGCGCAGCAGGCCCTCCAGGCTGCTCTCCAACGCCAGCTCCACCGGCGCGGCGGCCGACGGCCGGCCCAGCACCGCCGCCGCGACCCGGTCGCGTACCCAGCCGATCTTCGACTCCAGGGTGCGCATCAGCTCGCCGGTGCCGACCAGCTCCTGCCAGCGGGCCAGCACCTCGCCGCGCAGCAGGGTGCCGCCGCTCAGCTCGTGACCGACCGTGGCGCGGGCCTCGTCGTAGGCGGCATCGACCGCCTGGCCCAGCTCGCGGGCCGCCCGTTCCTGGGCGTCCAGCGCCGAGGCCAGCGCCGCCCCGCGCAGCTGCAGGCTGTTCACCGCACCGGTCAGGGTGGCCCGGATGACCTCGGCCCGGGCGCCGGCATCGGCGGCCAGCGCGCCGATCCAGTCCCGCACCGGGGCCACCGCCGCGTCCGGCAACGAGCCGTCGGACAGCGGAGCCTCCGGCACCACCAGCAGCGGCGCGTCGGTGAGCCCCTCGCGGTCCAGCAGCTGCCGCAGGTGCGCCTCGACCTCGCCGAGCGCCTCGGCGGCACCCGGTCCAGCACCACCGCCAGCGCGGTGGCCCGCTCCCGGGCCACCCGCAACAGCTCCCAGGGCACCGCGTCGGCGTAGCGGGCGGCGGTGGTGACGAACAGCCACAGGTCGGCCGCCGCCAGCAGCTGCACGGCCAGCTCCCGGTTGGCCTCGACGAAGGAGTCGACGTCGGGGGCGTCCAGCAGCGCCAGCCCCGGGGTCAGCGACGGCGCGGCGACCAACCGCAGCGACCGGCCGGCCTGGCCGCCCGCCAGCTCCGGACCGGTGGTGCGGGCCAGGCCGGGCAGGATCCGGTCACCGGTGAACCAGCCGGCGTCCTCCGGAGCGAAGACCAGCACCGGCGACCGGGTGGTCGGGCGCAGCACGCCGGCCTGGCTGACCGGGTGGCCGACCAGCGCGTTGACCAGCGTCGACTTGCCGGCGCCGGTGGAGCCACCGACCACCACCAGCAGCGGAGCGTCCTGCTGCTCCAGCCGGGGGATCAGGTAGTCCGACAGCTGGGCCACCAACTGGTCGCGCTCGGTCCGGGCCTCGGCGGCACCCGGCGCCTGCAGGTGCAGCGGCAGGCCGGCTGCCACGTCCCGCAGCTCGCGCAGCGCCGTCAGCAGGCCCGCGTGCGGCCCCGGCCCGGGTCGCGTCATGCGCTCGGCGGCGGCCGGTGCGCGGACAGGGTCATCAGGCAACCCTGCCATGCGCGTCCCGGTCCGTCATCCACCGCCCGGCTCGCGGCAACCGGCCTCAGCCGACGGCAGTGACCTCAGCCGTCGTGAGGGTGGCCGGAACCCGGTCGCCGGCGTCCTCGCCGGCCACGAAGCAGCAGGTGCCGGTCGCACCCATGGCGATGTTGACCACGCCGGACACCGTGCCCTTCGCCCCGCGGATATACATCCCGCCGGCGCCCCGGGTCATGGTGAACGCCGCCCACACCAGCGTCCACGGCGCGAGCCCGTCGTCGGAGGCGAACCACTCGACCACCGGGTGGATCCGGTGCTGCACCAGGAACGGGCCGCCCATCGCCGCCGCGATCTGCTCCCGCCAGTCCTCGGCGTCGGTCAGCCAGCCCGGGACGATTCCCTTGCCGGCATAGAGCAACGTCGGCTTGAGGATCAGCTCGTCCTGGTGGCTGAGCACGTACTGCTCCAGGTCGACCCGGACGCCGTCGACGGTGACCGGACCGGGCCGAACCATCCTGGTCCACGGCAGCAGCCGGTCGACGCTCTGCCGCTGGGCCTCGGTGAGCAGGTGCCGGTTCGCCTCGTCCGACAGGATCGCCAGCGACCCCTTGCTGCCGTAGAGGTAGACCTCCATCGGCGTGAAGATCTTCACCTCGCCCCGAGCCACCGCATCCAGCACCGGCTCGATCAGCGCCGGCCCGGTCTCGTCCAGCCAGTCGGTCATCGTGAACAGCCGGTAGACGATGTCGACGCGCCGCTCGCCGAGCCAGACCGCGCCGTCGGCGAAACGCAGTTCGCCGATGTGGCAGGGGTGCGGGTCCAGCTGGTGCCGGGCGAGCAGTTCCGAGCTCTTGCGCAGCTGCGGCTCCAGCGTCAGGTAGCTGTCCGGCCAGTCCACGATGGCCATCATCGGCCGGCTGCCCTCGGGCACCGCGCACTCGGCCCGGATGGTGTGGGCGAGCTCGGCGACGGTGTCGAGGTAGCCGAGGCCGTGTTCGGCGACGAACCGGGCGATGAACGGGTTCTCCAGCATTCCCTCGTTGAGGAACCCGTTGTCGAAGCCGGCGATGGTGCTGCCCATGTTGAGTTCCATCAGCTTGAAACCCGACTCGCTCATGGCCAGGTCCGCGCGCGACAACCGCGGCGGCACCGCGCGGTGACTGCGCAACACCGCCGCCAATTGCCGGTCGGTCATGCCGACGGCCCGGCCGAAGCGCGCCAGGTCCCCGTCGAACATCCGGGCCGGAATGGCAGCCACGGCGTCGTGGATGTTGCCGAGGTCCTCGGTCAGCTGGCGGTGCTCACCGGCGCCGAGGAACACCGGCCGGGTCAGCGCCCGGGCGCCGTAGCTGGTGGCGGTGACGCTGTCGGCGACGGTGCGGGTGATGTCGCCGGCCTGCACGCCGGCGGTGCCGCAGGCTTCGAGATAGGCCGCGGTGAGGCTCTGATGTGACTGCATGCTGACCCCCGAGTGACTACCCCGCTGATTGGGTGAGCGGTGCCGCCGCGCGGGGACTGGCGACAGCGCGAAGGTCGGCCCGGGCAGGCCGAAGAGAGGGTGGAAATGCGTGTGTGATGTCTGCGGGACGGCGGGAGATCGGCGAAAGCGACGGGCCGACGGTAAGGGCGATGCGGGGTGGAAAGGCACACATTATGCTTTTCCAATTTTACGGGCAATAGTTTTGAGGATCATCTTCAGCCCTTTCCGAACAGGCGGTTCGCGGCTCCGCCGCCGGCCCGGCCGACGCCGCCCGGCACACTGGGCTGCTGTGGGGACGTCCGGTCCTCGCCAGGGGAGTGAAGAGGTGGCCCGGTGCCTGAGCGCAGTTACGACATCGTCCTGTTCGGTGCCACCGGCTTCACCGGCCGGCTGACCGCGCACTACCTGGCCAGGCACGCCCCGGCGGGCTGCCGGTGGGCGCTCGCCGGGCGCAACCCGGCCAAGCTGGCAGCGGTCCGCGACGAGCTGAGCGCCGTCGACCCGGCGCTGGGCCAGCTGCCGTTGCTGACCGCCGACGCGCAGGACCCGGCCTCGCTGGCCGCGGTGGCCACCGCCAGCCGGGTGGTGGTCAGCACCGTCGGTCCCTACCTGCGCCACGGTGAGCCGCTGGTGGCAGCCTGCGCGGCGGCCGGCACCGACTACCTCGACCTGACCGGCGAGCCGGAGTTCGTCGACCGGATGTATGCCGCCTACCACCAGCAGGCGCTGGCCTCCGGCGCCCGGTTGATCCACTGCTGCGGCTTCGACTCGATCCCGCACGACCTCGGGGCCTTCTTCACCGTCGGCCTGCTGCCCGACGACCTGCCGATCGCCGTGCAGGGCGTGCTGCGCGCCGGCGGCCGGCCGTCGGCGGGGACGGTGCATTCGGCCGTCACGGCACTGTCGCGGGTGCGGGAGTCCGCGGCGGCGGCCAGGGCCCGCCGGGAGCGCGAGCAGCGACCGGCCGACCGGCGCTCCCGGGCGGTGCGCACCCCGCCTCGCCGGGAGCACGGGATGTGGCTGCTGCCGTTGCCCACCATCGACCCGGTGGTGGTGGCCCGTTCCGGCCGGGCGCTGCCGCGCTACGGGCCGGATTTCAGCTATTCCCACTACGCCGGCGTGCGCAAGCTCCGGGTGGCCGGGGCCAGCGTGCTCGGCGTGACCGCGCTGGCGGGCCTCGCCCAGCTGCCGCCGGCCCGCCGGTTGCTGCTGAGCCGCTTCGAGCCCGGCACCGGACCGACGGCCGAGCAGCGGGCCGCCGGCTGGTTCCGGATGCGGTTCTACGCCACCGCGGGTACCCGCCGGGTGGTGACCGAGGTGGCCGGCGGCGAGCCGGGATACGACGAGACCGCCAAGATGCTCGCCGAGGCGGCCCTGTGCGTGGCCTTCGACGAGCTGCCGACGGCCGCGGGACAGCTCACTCCGGCGGTGGCGATGGGCCAGCCGCTGATCGACCGGCTGGTGCGGGCCGGCATCACGTTCCGGGTGCTGGAGCAGTCCGGCTGACGGCCGGTGCCCGGCCGGGTCAGCGAGCCGGCCGGGTCAGCGAGCCCGGGTCAGCCGGTCGCCCGGGTCAACCGGTCGCCCGGGTCAACCGGTCGGCCGGGTCAGTTCGCCGGCATGGTGGCCAGCAGCCCCCGGGCCCCCTCGGCGAACCGGTGCTCGACCAGCACCTCGTACTTGGTGGCGACCACCTGGCTCACCGAGGAGAAGTCCCGGGTGCCGCCCCGGGTCACCGCGGTGAAGCCGATCTGGCTCCAGATCAGGCCGAAGATCGCCCCGAAGATCGGCGTGCTGATCAGGAAGCCCAGCTGGTTGCCGCTGCCGAAGATGGAGAACGCCAACCCGACGAACAGGCCCATCCACAGGCCCGAGATGGCGCCGGCGACCGCCACCTTGGCCCGGGTGATCCGTCCGGTGACCCGCTCGACGGTCTTGAGCTCGGTGCCCACGATCGCCATGTTCTGGACCTCGAACTCGTTGTCGGACAGGAAGTCCACGACCTTCTGCGCCTGCTGGTAGCTGTCGTACACCCCGAGTGACATCGGGTACTCCAGGTCGAGCCCGGGACGCGGGATGTTGGCGGAGACATTCGATGACATGGCCATACCTCAAGGGTGCCATCGTTCGGGTCCGGATATCGACACTTCCCGGGGGCCGCGTGACGCCGACCACCGGCGCAGCCCGAAGCAGGCCAGGCTGGCCAGCAGGGCGGCGGCGTAGCAGGCGGTGCCGAAACCGGCGCCGAGATGGAAGTCGCTGTCGATTAGGTAGTAGAAGCTCGGCACGATCGCGACCGGCAGCCACTCCAGCGCTCCGGACATGACGGCGAGGGCCAGCAGCAACAGCGCGTACCAGCCGTAGGACGGGGTGCTCAGCAGGATCACCACCCCGGCCAGCAGCACGGCGGAATCCTCCGGCGCGTCCGGGTTCGTGCGCCGGTACACCCAGGCGGCGGCGCCGGCCAGCACCAGCACGGCGACCACGGGGGTCACCGGGCCGGGCAGCCACGGTTCGAGCAGCAGGAACCGGCCGCCGCTGGTGTAGCGCTCCTCCTTCAGGTAACCGGGCAGGTAGCCGAGCACGTCCGGCCCGATCGCCAGCACGTGCGGCAGGTAGCACAGCGCCACCAGGCCGGCCGCGCAGCCGATCACCAGCACCGGCCGGCGGCGCAGCAGCGACGCCAGCACCAGTCCCGGATAGATCTTGGTGGCGATCGCGGCGCCGACCAGCAGGCCGGCGATCCCGGACCGGCGGGCCGCCTCGCAGCCGAGGGCCAGCACGCAGCACAGGATCGCCAGCCAGTCGATGTGGGCGTTGTTGCCGAACTCGGTGGCCACCAGCGGGCACCACGCCCAGAGCGCGACCGGCCACACCGGCCGGCCCCGGGCCAGGGCGTGGCGGCCCAGCAGCCAGCCGATTCCGACGGCGCCGAGCCCGGCCGCCAGCTGGATCGGCAGGTGCCCGCCGTGGCCGCCGAGCGAGGCCAGCCGCACCAGGACGAAGGCGGCCTCGGCGACCGGCGGGTACACCGTGCGCACCTCGGGCCGGTTGATCGCGCTGCAGGCGGTGCCGTTCTCGATCGGCCAGGCGCAGCGCACCCGGTCCGGGAAGAAGAACGGGGTGCGCAGCTGCTCGAGCTCCGGCGCCGCGGCCGGGTAGCGATAGGGGTCGATGCCGGCCAGCTGCACCTTGGCGTCCCACAGGTAGCGGTAGTCGTCGTCGGAGGAGCCGGGCGGCGTGCACAGCGCGAGGACCTGCAGGACGGTCGCCACCCCGAGGATCAACCACAGCGCCGGACGGGCGGCCAGCCGGAGCAGGGCGAGCAGCAGCACCGCGAGCAGGTACGGCCCGACGCTGACCGCCTGCTGCCACAGCACCCGGTGCGGCAGGTCCGAGTCGAACTTGACGTAGCCGTACAGGCCGACCAGCAGGCCGAGCGCGACCAGCAGCCCGGCGCCGAGCAGCCGGCGGCGCGGGTCGGTGGTCGGCGCCGCACTCACCTGGCCCAGCCTGCCAGGCGGGCGATCGGCCCCGCCGTGCCCGGTACCGGCGTTCCTCACCTCGTAAGCCCTGAGCGGGCGTCGGTGCGCCAGACTCGGTGGCATGGACAGGACGAAGGCGCGGTCGCGACCCGGGTGGGCGACATTGCGGCGCCGGCCGCCGTTCTGGCCGGTGTTCGGCGACGGGGTGCGGTCCGAGGCGATCACCGCACGGGTCGGCTCGCTGCTCGGCCTGGCCTTCGGCCTGTGCTTCGTCACCGGCCTGCTCAGCCACTACCAGTACTCACCCTGGTCCTGGCTGCCGCTGGCGGCCGCCCCGGCCTGGGGATACCGGCTCAGCCAGGGCATCCACGTCATCACCGGCCTGGTGTCCGTGCCGCTGCTGATCACCAAGCTGTGGTCGGTGTTTCCCAAGCTCTTCGCATGGCCACCGGCCCGCTCGGTCGTGCACGCCCTGGAGCGGCTGAGCATCGCCGTCCTGGTGAGCTCGTCGCTGGTCGAGGTCGGGATCGGGGTGCTGAACATCCTGACCTGGTACCCGTGGAAGTTCTCCTTCATCGACGTCCACCACTGGCTGGCCTGGGTGGTGATCGGCTCGCTGCTGCTGCACGTCGCGGTCAAGCTCCCGATCATCCGGCGCGGCCTGGCGGACCCCATGGTCGACACCGCCCTCGATCGACCAGCCGCCGGTGCCGAACCCGCAACCGAGGCGGCCGGCGGGATCAGCCGGCGCGGCGTGCTGATCGCCAGCGGTGCCGGTGCCGGCATCGTCGCCCTGACCACCGCGGGGCAGACGCTGACCCCGCTGGCTCCGGTGGCCCTGCTCGGGGTACGCGAACCGCGACGCGGCCCGCTCGGGGTGCCGATCAACCGCACCGCCGCCCAGGCCGGCGTCCGGCAGCTCGCCGTCGCCCCGGCCTACCTGCTGCGGGTCTCCGGGCCGAGGCCGTTCGAGCTGACGCTGGCCGAGCTGGAGGCGATGGCGGGGGTGCGGCGGTCGCTTCCGATCAGCTGCGTGGAGGGCTGGAGTGCCGGCGCCCGGTGGATCGGCATCGAGCTGATGGAGCTGGTGAGCAGGGCCGGCGGCAGCACCGACTCCCGGGTGGTGCTCACCTCGCTGGAGCCGGACGGCCCGTTCCGGCGCTCGGTGATCTCCGGGCCGCAACTGCACGGCGCGCTGCTGGCCACCCACCTCAACGGTCAGCGGTTGACGGTCGACCACGGCTACCCGCTGCGACTGATCGCGCCCGACCGGCCCGGGGTGTTCAACACCAAGTGGCTCAGCCGGATCGCGGTGGGCCGGTGAGGACCGCGCGCTGGCTGCTCGGTGCCCTCGGGGCCACCCTGCTGGGCTACGGGATCTGGCGGATCTTCGAGTTCGCGCAGGCCACCCAGCCCAGGCAACTGGGCATCTGGCTGGTCGCGGCACTCGTCCTGCACGACGGCATCCTGTCCTGGCTGGTGGTGGCTGCCGGCTGGTTGCTGGCCAGGTTCGTGCCCGGCCGGGCACGGGCCTACCTGCAGGGCGGCCTGATCACCGCCGGCCTGGTCGCGCTGGTCGCGGCGCCGTTGATCTACCGGCAGGGCAAGTCGCAGCCCGGGCAGGCCCTGCTGGAACGCAACTACCTGGCCAACCTGGTGATCATCCTGGCCGCCATCGCCGCGGTGACCGGTGCCGCCTACCTGCTCAGGGTCCGGCGGGAGGCCAGGGTGGCGAAGCTCCGGCCGCCGGCCGACCAGGCGTCGACCGGGTAGAGCCCGGCGGGCTCGGCATGGCGGCGCAACGCCTGCAGGCCGATCTCGGCCCACCCGAACGGCGGCCCGACCGGCCTGCCCTCGACCAGGAAGCGCACCGTGGACGCCAGGTCGAGTTCGGCGTCCGGGTCGGTCTCGACGATCAGCTGACCGGTCGCGGCGAGCAGCCCGGCGATCCGGCCCAGCAGCAGTCCCGGGTCGCCGCCGATGCCGATGTTGCCGTCCATCAGCAGCACGGTCGGCCAGCGGCCCTCGCCGGGGATCGGGGCGAACACGTCGCGCAGCAGCGCCGGCACCTCCCGGCCACGGGTGATCCCGACCGCGGTCTCGGCGATGTCGAGTCCCAGGCAGGCGATCGCGCGTTCGGACAGGGCCCGCACCAGCCGGCCGGGTCCGCAGCCGATGTCCAGCACCGGGCCGGTGCAGCGGGCCAGCACGGTCTCGTCGGCCGGGTCCGCGGGCGCCAGCCAGCGGGCCACGTCGAGGCAGACCTCGCGCCCGCCACCGTCGACCATCGCCAGCCGGGCCGTCGTGCGCAGCGACTGCTCGTAGGGATGCAGCGCCCCGTTATCCACCGGCGCTGCCCGCCGGCACCCGCAGCCGGCGCATGGCCCGGGCGAAGGCACCGTCCGGCGCCTGGCCGACGATCGCCCGGGCCGCCTCGAAGGTGTCGAAGTCGCTGAGCTCGTCGAGCAGCTGGACCCGCAACCCCGCCTCGCGCAGCCGGGCCAGCTGGATCGCCCCGGTGTCGGCCGTCGACATCGGCACCCCGCCGATCACCGCCGCCGCGGCCGGGTCGGCGAAGCCGATGGTCCAGAAACCACCGTCGGTGGCCAGCCCCAGGCAGGCGTCGTAGCGGGTCAGGTCGAACGCGGCGAGCTGCTCCGGCCGGAACTGCGGGGTGTCCATGCCGACCAGCACCGCCGGACGGCCCGGGGCCGCCGCGGCGAAGGCGGCAACCAGCCGCACGTCGAGCGTCCCCGCCGGCTGGCGGGTGCACCGCCAGCCGGCCGGCAGCCAGCCCGTCGGGTCACCCTCGAAGGCCAGCAGGTGGTCGGCGGCGTCCACCGCGGCGGCGGCCACCAGGGTGTCGGTCAGCGCGCCGGCCGCCACCGTGGCCGCCTGGTCGGGACGCAGTGGCGGCGTCAGCCGGGTCTTGGCCCGTCCCGGCAGGGGTTGCTTGGCCAGCACGATCATGGTGCCGAACCGCCGCGGCCGGGCCGTCATCGCGACAGCACGGCCGACATGTCGCGGACCGCACCCAGGGTTCCGCGCAGGGTGCCGGTCACCTTCGAACGTCCCGTCCGGGGCAGGTAGGCGACGTCTGCCTGGACGATCCGCCAGCCGGCGTCGGCGGCCCGGACCACCGTCTCGACCGGGTACCCGCTGCCACGGTCGGCGATCCCCAGTGCCAGGTAGGGCTCCCGCCGGGCGACCCGCAGCGGCCCGACGTCGGTCAGCGGCACGCCGGTACGCCGCCGCACCCGCCGGGCCAGTTCCCGGTTGGCCAGCCGGGCGTGCAGCGGCCAGGCCCCGGGCCCGGCCGGCCGGCGCCGGCCGACCACCAGGTCCGCCTCGCCGCCGGCGATCAGCTGTGCCATCGCCACGATCGCGCCGGGATCGAGGGTGGCGTCGCAGTCGCAGAACGCCACCAGCTCGGCTGTCGCCGCCTGCGCTCCGGCATGGCAGGCGGCGCCGTAGCCCCGCTGCCGGCACTCGACCAGCAACGCGCCGCCGGCCCTGGCCAGCTCGGCCGAGCCGTCGCTGCTGCCGTTGTCGACGACGACGGCCCGCATTCCAGGTGGGATCCGGTCCAGCACCCAGGGCAGCGCCTCGGCCTCGTTCAGGCACGGCAGCACGATGTCCAGCGCGGGGTCGCTCACCCGGCCCACGTTACGGAACGCGGCCGGCCGGCATTCTTACCATCCGCTTAACTCTCGCCGTCCCCGCCGGCGCGGACGCCTACGATCGGAGGGTGGCCCAGGTTCTGGTGGTCGATGACGACGCGACCCTGGCCGAGGTGGTCCTCGGCTATCTCGATCGCGCCGGTCACCACACCCGGCACGTCAGCAACGGGGCGCAGGCCCTGTCCGAGGTTCGCGCCCGCCCGCCGGACCTGGTACTGCTCGACCTGATGCTGCCCGAGGTGGACGGGATCGAGGTGTGCCGGCGGATGCGGGCCGAGCATCCGGACCTGCGGGTGCTGATGCTGACCGCCCTCGGCGAGGCGGAGGATCGGATCGCCGGTCTCGAGGTGGGCGCCGACGACTACGTGACCAAGCCGTTCTCCCCGCGCGAGCTGGTGCTGCGGGTGGACGCGCTGCTGCGCCGGGGCGGGGTGTCGGCCGGCTCGTCGCAGCTGCTGGTGATCGGCCCCATCGCGCTCGACCCGCTGGCCCGGCGGGCCACCCGGGACGGGCGCGAGCTGGCCCTGACCCATCGTGAGCTCGACCTGCTCGCCTTCCTGATGGCCCACCCCGGCCAGGCATTCAGCCGGGCGGAGCTGATGCACGAGGTCTGGGGCTGGACCTTCGGCGACCAGTCCACGGTGACGGTGCACGTGCGCCGGCTGCGGGAGAAGATCGAGGCGGACCCGAGGATGCCCACCCTGATCCAGACCGTGTGGGGGATCGGCTACCGGATGGAGCGAGCGTGAGCCCGGACCTGCACAGCCTGCTGGTCGGGCTCGGCTGGGCGATCGCCGGCGGCCTGGCGGTCTGGCTGATCAGCTATCCGCTGCAGCGCCGCTCGGTGGCCTGGACGATGGCCGCCATCGTGCTGACCGGAACGGTCGCATCGGTCGCGGCGCTGGTCGGCAGCGTGCACGAGATGCTGCTGTCCAGCAGCGTCGCGCCGATGGCGATCTCGATGTCGGTGATCGCCGGCCTGGTGGCGGCCACCGCGGCCGCCGCCGCGGCGCGCCGCTTCTACCGGGACAACCGGGTGCTCAGCCGGGCGATCGCCGCGCTGGCCGACGGCCGGCTGCCCGGCGAGGGCCGGCCGGTGTCCTTCCCGCAGATCGAGCAGCTGCGCACCGAACTGGCCGACACCGCGGCGCGGCTGGCCGAGTCCCGCGATCGGGAGCGCGCGCTGGAGTCCGCCCGCCGGGAGCTGGTGGCCTGGGTCAGCCACGACCTGCGCACCCCGCTGGCGGGGCTGCGGGCCATGTCCGAGGCGCTGGAGGACGACATGGTGGCCGCGCCGGAGACCTACTACAAGCAGATCCGGGCCGAGGTCGACCGGCTCTCGACCATGGTCGAGGACCTGTTCGAGCTGTCGCGGATCCAGTCCGGCGGCCTGGCCGCCCAGGTCGAGAAGATCTCGCTGGACGACCTGATCTCCGACTGCGTGGCGGCGCTGGAACCGCTGGCCGCCGCCCAGCGGGTCAGGCTGGTGGGCAGCGCCGACGGGGTCGCCACCGTCGTCGGCAACGGACCGGAACTCAACCGGGCGCTGACAAACCTGGTCGCCAACGCGATCCGGCACACCCGGGCCGACGGGACGGTCGACGTCCGGGTGCGGGCCGATGCCCAGCTGGCCGAGGTCGCGGTGCGCGACGAGTGCGGCGGCATCCCGGACGAGGAACTGCCGCGGGTCTTCGACGTCGGCTTCCGTGGCGAGCCCGCCCGGACCCCGCACCTGGCCAACCCGGCCGGCGCCGGGCTGGGGTTGGCCATCACCCGCGGCGTCATCGAGGCGCACGCGGGAACCGTCCGGGTGGACAACGTCAGCGGCGGTTGCTCGTTCGTGATCCAGCTGCCGGTGGTTGCCTGATCACCCCGCCCCGGATCTGTCGCCCGGGTCTCGGCCAGCCGATCAGCTAGAGCACCCGGGCCAGTTCGGCGGTGCCCTCGGCGAAGTCCACCGCGGGCGCCCAGCCCAGTTCGGCGCCCAGCCGGCTCGAGTCGGCCGTGATGTGCCGGACGTCGCCCAGCCGGTACTCGCCGGTCACCTGCGGGGCCGGGCCGCCGACCGCCCGGCTGAGCGCGGTGGCCATCTCGCCGACGGTGCGCGGAGTGCCCGAGCCGACGTTGTAGGCCCGCAGCGTGCCGACGGCCACCGGCGCCGCCAGCGCGGCCGCCGAGGCGGCGGCGACGTCGCGGACGTGCACGAAGTCCCGTCGCTGGCCGCCGTCCTCGAACACCCTGGGGGCCCGCCCCGAGCGCAGCGCGGACAGGAAGATCGCCGCGACGCCGGCGTACGGGGTGTCGCGCGGCATTCCCGGGCCGTAGACGTTGTGGTAGCGCATCGCCGCCACCTGCCCGCCGGTCAACCGGGCCCAGCACGCGGCCAGCTGCTCCTGGGCGGACTTGCTGGCGGCGTAGGCGTTGCGCGGGTCGACGGCGGCGTCCTCGCCCACCAGGGCGGGGCTCAGCGCCAGCCCGCAGACCGGGCAGGGCGGCTCGAACCCGCCCGCCGCGAGGGCGGCCTCGGTCCGCGGTCCGGGTCGCACCGGGCCGTGCGCGGGGCAGCGTCCCAGGCCCTCGCCGTAGACCACCATCGAACTCGCCAGCACCAGCCGGCCGACCCCGGCCCGGGCCATCCCGGCCAGCAGCACCGCGGTGCCGACGTCGTTGCTGGAGGCGTAGTCGGGCAGGTCCTGCACGTCCACGCCCAGCCCCACCTTCGCCGCCAGGTGGCAGACCGCCTCGACCCCGCGCAGCGCGCCGTCCACGGCGTCCGGGTCGCGGACGTCGGCCCGGACGAGTTCGGCCGGCAGCGACGGCGCCTGGTCGTGGTGCACGTCCGGGCGCAAGGAGTCGAGCACCCGCACCTGGTGCCCGAGCGCGGTGAGCTCGGCGAGCAGGTGCCGGCCGATGAAGCCGGCACCGCCGGTCAGCAGGACCCGCACGCCATCCCCCTCAACTCAGGTGGCTCAGATCCAGCCGGGCAGCCACATCCGCAGCTGCCACTCGTGGTTGGTCAGCATGCCGCCGGTGTACAGCGGCCACATCCAGGCGAAGTCGGCCACCACCACGCCCAGCCACAGCGCCACCGCGACGCTACGCACCAGCCGGCTGAGCGGGATGCCCTGCAGCGCGACCCACTCGCGCAGGCCGACCGCTCGTGGCCCGACCGCTCGTGGCCCGACCGCTCGTGGGCCGCCCGCCGGTGCAACCTCGCCGGAATCCGAGGCACGGCTGTGCGCCCGCGTCGAGGCCGGCAGCCAACCGGCCTTGCCGCCGTCCTCGGCCGCCCGGCTCAGCATCGCGCCGATGGCCAGGGTCAGGCCCAGCACCAGGAACGGCGTCAGCGGCGTCATGTAGAACAGGAAGCCGGTCCGCCGGGTGTTCTGCAGCCAGACCCCCCAGCCGGCCAGGAACGCCAGCCACACCGCGCCGGCCCGCCAGTCCCGGGTGGTCGCCCAGTGCCACAGGCACCAGACCAGCGCCGGCACGAACGCCCAGTACATCAGCGGGGTGCCGATCAGCAGGATCTCGCGGGTGCAGGTGGTGGCCCCGCAGCCGGTCACCCCGGACGGCGCGTAGAAGGAGGTGGGCCGGCCCAGCACCAGCCAGGACCACGGGTTGGCCTTGTACGCATGCGGGTCGTAGAGGTGGCTGTGGAACAGATAGGCCTGGTGGTGGTAGTTCAGCAGGCTGCGCAGGCTGGACGGCAGCAGGCCGAACAGCCCGGTGCCGGGATGGCTGTCGCCCCAGTGCCGGTTCCAGGAGTTCTCGCCGACGAACCAGCCGGTCCAGCTCAGCAGGTAGGCAGCCACCGGCGCAGCCAGCAGCGAGCCCACCGCGGCCGGCACCGAGCGCCGGAAGGTCGCCAGCCAGGGCTGCTCGGCCCCGGCGCTCTTGAGCGCGCCGCGGTCCCACAGCACCGACAGCAGCGCGAAGCCCAGCCAGTAGGACAGCGCGCTCCACTTCACCGCCAGCGCCAGGCCCAGCAGCACCCCGCCGGCCAGCCGCCACGGGCGCGGGCCCAGTGACGGCACCCGGTAGCTCAGGTCGACGCCGGCCGCGTACAGCCGTCCCAGCCTGGCCCGCACCTGGTCGCGGTCGACCACCAGCGCCGCGAAGCCGGCCAGCACGAACGTCTGCAGGAAGATGTCGAGCAGCGCCACCCGCGACATCACCACCGAGATGCCTTCCATCGCCAGCAGCGCGCCGGCCAGCACCCCGAGCAGCGTGGACCGGAACATCCGCTCGGCCAGCCGCACCATGATCAGCACGCTGACCGTGCCGGCGATCGCCGGCGCCAGCCGCCAGCCCACCGCGTCGTCGCCGAACAGCCAGGACGGCAGCGCGATCAGCCACTTGCCCAGCGGCGGGTGCACGATGAACATGTAGCCGCGGTTGTCCTCGTAGCCGTAGCGCAGCATCTCCTGCGCCTCGGTGGCGTAGTAGACCTCGTCGAAGCTCTTGGTCTCGGGAAAGCCCAGTGCCCAGAACCGGATGACGGCGGCCACCGCGGTGACCAGCAGCGTCCACAGCCAGCTGGTCAGCACCGAGTCCGGCCGCCAGCCGCGCAGCGCCGGTGGGACCAGCCCGGGTCGGTTGCGGCGCCGGGCTGGTGCGCGCGGGCGGCAGCGTCGCGGTCCTCACCCGAGTGATCGTAGGGTCTCGGGGTATGGAACCCGCCGATGACTGACCTGCCCGCGCCGCCAGCGCCCCGGTCAGCCACCGGGCAGTCAGCCACCGGGCAGTCAGCCACCGGGCAGTCCGGGTCGTCGACCCCGCTGCCGGCCAACGGGCAGCCGGGCCGGCTGGTGCTGGCCGGTGCGCCGCTGGGCCGGGCCAGCGACGCCTCCACCGGCCTCGCCCGGGCGCTGGCCGACACCGCGGTGGTCGCGGCCGAGGACACCCGGCGGGTGCACCGGCTGGCCGCCGACCTCGGCATCGCCATCTCCGGCCGGGTGCTGTCGTTCTTCGAGGGCAACGAGCAGGGCCGGGTGCCCCAGCTGATCGCGGCGCTGCGGGCCGGCCAGGACGTCCTGGTGGTCACCGACGCCGGCATGCCGTCGGTCTCCGATCCCGGTTACCGGCTGGTGGCGGCGGCGATCGCCGCGGGCCTGCCGGTCACCTCGCTGCCCGGCCCGTCCGCGGTCACCACCGCGATCGCGGTGTCCGGGCTGCCGGTGGACCGGTTCTGCTTCGAGGGCTTCCTGCCCCGCAAGGGCGGCGAGCGGCGCCGGTTGCTGGCAGAGCTGGCCGCCGAGCGACGCACCATGGTGTTCTTCGAGTCGCCGCACCGGGTCGCGGTGTCGCTGGCCGACCTGGCCGAGGCGCTGGGCGGTGACCGGCCGGCCGCGGTGTGCCGGGAGCTGACCAAGACCTATGAAGAGGTGATCCGCGGCTCGCTGGCCGAGCTTGGCCGGTGGGCGGCCGGCGAGGTGCGGGGCGAGCTCACCCTGGTGGTGGCCGGCCGCCCGGCCACCGCTGCCGAGCCGGAGCCGGCGGAGCTGGCCGAGCAGGTCCGGGCCCGGGAGCAGGCCGGCCAGCACCGCAAGCAGGCGATCGCCGAGGTGGCGGCGTCCGCCGGGGTCGGCAAGCGGGTGGTGTTCGACGCGGTGGTCTCGGCCAAGCGGGACAGTCCCACCGGGGCCGGCTGAACCGCTGCGCCGAATTTCGAATTGGCCCGCTCACTAGGCTTGGGTGTGTGAACAGCCCAACCGTGACCGGCGCGCCGCCGAAGAACATCCTGACCGCGGTGGCCTGGCCGTACGCCAACGGCCCGCGCCACATCGGGCACGTCGCCGGCTTCGGCGTCCCGTCCGACGTGTTCAGCCGCTACCACCGGATGGCCGGCAACAACGTGCTGATGGTCTCGGGCACCGACGAGCACGGCACCCCGATCCAGGTGCAGGCCGAGCGGGAGGGCGTCTCGCCGCGCGAGCTCGCCGACCGCAACGCGCTGGTGATCGCGAAGGACCTGCAGCAGCTGGGGCTGTCCTACGACCTGTTCACCCGCACCACCACGACCAACCACTACCGGGTGACCCAGGCGCTGTTCAAGGGACTGCTCGACAACGGCTACATCTTCGCGCGCACCGAGCTGGGCGCGATCAGCCCGTCCACCGGCCGGACGCTGCCGGACCGCTACATCGAGGGCACCTGCCCGATCTGCGGCTACCCCAGCGCCCGCGGCGACCAGTGCGACAACTGCGGCAACCAGCTGGACCCGGCGGACCTGATCGACCCGAAGTCCAAGATCAACGGTGAGACGCCGCGGTTCGTCGACACCGAGCAGTTCTTCCTGGACCTGCCGGCCTTCACCGAGGTCCTCTCGGACTGGCTGCGCGGGCAGTCGCACTGGCGGCCCAACGTGCAGAAGTTCGCGCTGAACCTGCTGGACGACCTCAAGCCGCGGGCCATCACCCGCGACCTGGACTGGGGCATCCCGGTGCCGCTGGACGGCTGGCGCGACCGGGACGACAAGCGGATCTACGTCTGGTTCGACGCGGTGGTCGGCTACCTGTCGGCCTCGATCGAATGGGCCGCGCGGACCGGCGACCCGGACGCCTGGCGGGCCTGGTGGGCCGAGGGCGCCGACGCGCAGCAGTACTACTTCATGGGCAAGGACAACATCGTCTTCCACGCCGAGATCTGGCCGGCGATGCTGTTCGGCTACTCCGGCGTCGGCGCCAAGGGTGGCACGCCCGGCGAGCTGGGGGCACTGAAACGGCCGTTCGACGTGGTGTCCAGCGAGTTCCTCACCATGGAGGGGAAGAAGTTCTCCTCATCGCGCAACGTGGTGATCTACGTCGGCGACATGCTGTCGCGCTACGACGCCGACGCGCTGCGCTACTACCTGACCAGCGCCGGCCCGGAGAACCAGGACACCGACTTCACCTGGTCGGAGTTCGTCCGTCGCAACAACGACGAGCTGGTCGCCGGGTGGGGCAACCTGGTCAACCGGACCATCTCGATGACCGCCAAGAACCTCGGCTCGATCCCGGCCGCGGGCGAGCTGGCCGAGGTCGACCGGACGCTGCTGGCCGCCTCGGCGGCGGCCTTCGACACCGTCGGTGGGCTGATCGGCAGGAACCGGCAGAAGGCCGCGCTCGGCGAGGTGATGCGGGTGGTCGGCGAGGCGAACAAGTACCTGTCCGACACCGCGCCGTGGAAGCTGAAGAACACCGACCCGGACCGGATGGCCTCGGTGCTGCACACCACCCTGCAGGTGGTCGACGACCTCAAGACGCTGTTCACGCCGTTCCTGCCGAGCACCTCCCAGCAGGTCCACCAGGCGCTCGGCGGTAGCGGCACCTGGTCGGCGATGCCCGACCTGGTCGAGGTCGACGAGCCCACCGCGGCCGGTTCGCCGTCCTACTCGGTGCTGACCGGCGACTACCGGACCGAGGCGCGCTGGGCCTCGCAGCCGATCGAGGTCGGCCGGCCGCTGGCCGCGCCCACCCCGATCATCGCCAAGCTCGACCCCTCGGTGGTGGACGAGGAGCTGGCCCGGCTCACCGACTCATGACGGCCGGGTCAGCCGCTACGTCGGGCAGGGATCGGTCCGAGCGCAACCAGCCGCCGCCCGCCCCGGCGCCGCTGGCCGGCACGGTGTTCGACTCGCACTGCCACCTCGACGCCATGTCGGCGCGAGCCGGCCGGTCCCGGCGTGGCGAGCCGGCCGGCCCGGACTACACGGCGGCGGTGCTGGCCGACGCCGCGGCGGTCGGGATCACCCGGGTGGTCAACGTCGGCTGCGAGGTGGGCGAGTGGGATTCGGCGCTGCGCTCCACCGACCACGAGGGGGTCTACGCCGCCCTCGCGGTGCACCCCACCGAGGTGGCGGGGCTGACCGAGGCGCACTACCGGGAGCTGGCCGAGCTGCTGCGCCATCCCCGGGTGGTGGCGGTGGGGGAGACCGGCCTGGACTACTACTGGGACCGCACCGAGCCCGCCGACCAGCAGCGGCACTTCCGCCGGCACATCGAGCTGTCCAAGCAGGTCGGCAAGCCGCTGGTGATCCACGACCGGGAGGCGCACGCCGACGTGCTGCGCATCCTGCGCGAGGAGGGCGCGCCGCCGGCCGGGGTGGTCTTCCACGCGTTCTCCGGCGACGCCGAGATGGCTCGGGAGTGCGTCGACGCCGGGTACCTGCTGTCCTTCTCCGGCGTGCTGACCTTCGGCAACGCGCCGGCGCTGCGCGAGGCCGCCGCGGTGACCCCGCTGGACCAGCTGCTGGTGGAGACCGACGCGCCGTTCCTGACCCCGCACCCCTACCGCGGTCGCCCGAACGCCCCATACCTCATTCCGCACGTTGTGCGCAGTTTATCCGCGCTCAAAAATCTAGACGAGGCCGTGGTCTGTGCCACAATAATGTCTACAGGCGAGCAGCTTTTCGGGTGGTAACGCCCGATTCAGCACGCAGAAAGCAATCCAGAGTTTGGCCGTACTACGCTTCGGCCGTTACGGTGCTGTGACCGAGCAGAACGCGACAGGCCGACAGTGGCCGCACACGATCAAGGGGTTTTCTTGCGTCGCAGCGTGAAGTACGGCCTGTACGGGTTGGTGATGGCAGGCGTTCTCGGTGGCACTGCCGCCTGGGCCATCGCACCCGCCAGCAAGACCGTCGACCTCAGGATCGACGGAAACGTCAAGCACATCTCCACCACCGCGAAGCACGTCTCGGGCGTGCTGTCCGCCGCTGGTGTCTCAGTTGACAGTCACGACCTCATCGCTCCCGACCTCGGGGCCTCGATCGGCAATGGCGGCACCATCGTGGTGCGCCGGGGCCACCTGCTGCACCTGACGGTGAACGGCAGGACCTCCGACGTCTGGGTGAACGCCGCCTCCGTCGACGAGGCGCTGGCCCAGCTCGGGTACAACTCCGACGCCGTGGTGTCGGTGTCGCGCTCGACGCGGCTGGACACGCTGGCCCGCGGGGCGGCCACCTCGCTGGCCCTGGACACCCCGAAGCAGGTGGTGATCAAGGTCGACCGCCGGACGATGACGGTCACCGCGGTCCGGACCGTCGCTGAGGCCCTGGCGAACGCCAAGGTGCGGTTGAACGCCGCGGACCGGCTGTCGGCGCCCCGGGGCAGCCTGGTGCAGCCGAACCAGGTGATCCTGATCCAGCGGGTCCGGTACGCCACCTCGGTGGTGTCGGTGCCGCTGGACTTCCAGCGGATCACCCAGCAGGACGCCGGCAGCTACGTCGGCGAGAGCAACCTGGTCAGCACCGGCCGGGCCGGCGTCAAGCAGCTCCGCTACCGGCTGACCTACCTCGACGGCAAGCTGGCCAGCCGGACGCTGCTCACCAGCTCGGTGCTGTCGGCGCCGGTGAACCAGGTCACCAAGGTCGGCACCCAGCAGAAGCCGGTGGTCACCACGACTCCGGCTCCGCCGCCCAGCTCGACCCCGGCACCGCCGCCGGCGGCCAGCAACGGGCTGAACTGGGACGCCGTGGCCGCCTGCGAGTCCGGCGGCAACTGGCACATCAACACCGGCAACGGCTTCTACGGCGGCCTGCAGTTCGACTACGGGACGTGGCTGTCCAACGGCGGGGGTGCCTACGCGCAGCGCGCGGACCTCGCCAGCCGGGAGCAGCAGATCGCCGTCGCGACCAGGCTGTACAACGCCCGGGGCGCCAGCCCCTGGCCGGTCTGTGGGAAGCGTCTATAGCTCCTGCCGTCCGGTTCCTTCCACCCGCTTCACCCATCCGGTGAGCGCCGGAGCCCACGCTGTGGTCCCGTTCGAGGAACGCAGCGCTCCCGCGCGCTGTAACGTGCGCTGCGCGCCGCCGGCAGAAATGATTTGAGGAGTCTCTGTTTTGCATCGCAATCTCAAGCTCGGCCTGTACGGCCTGGTGCTTGCCGGCCTGCTCGGCGGCACCGCCAGCTGGGTGAGCGCCACCGGCAAGACCGTCAACCTGCGGGTGGACGGCCAGCTGCGCCAGGTACACACCGAGGCCGCGGATGTCGAGGGAGTGCTGCGGGCCGCCCACATCGCGGTCGGCGCGCACGACCTGGTCGCGCCGGACGAGAGCGCGGCGGTGTCCGACGGTGACTCGGTGGTGGTGCGCCGGGGCCACCTGCTGCACCTGGTGGTCAACGGCAAGGCGCGCGATGTCTGGGTGAACGCCGACTCCGTCGACGAGGCCCTCAACCAACTCGGCTACGGCACCCAGAACCTGGTGTCGGTGTCGCGCTCCAAGCGACTGGACGCCAGCGCCACCAGCCTGTCGGTCACCTCACCGAAGCTGGTCACCTTCCGGGCTGACGGCAAGACGGTGCGGCTGCTGGCCTTCGGCCCGACCGTGCGGCAGGCGCTGGCGCAGGCCCACCTGCGGCTCGGCGCGCACGACCTGGTCTCGCCCAAGCTGACCTCCGCGATCGGTGACCGGCAGGTCGTCACCGTGCAGCGGGTGACCTACAAGTACTCCGTGGTCCGCCAGGACGTGCCCTTCGACACCGTCCGGCAGGACGACCCGAATCAGCCGGCGGGCAGCAGCACGGTGCTCAGCGCCGGGCAGGCCGGCCTGCGCCAGGTGACTTACCAGCTGCGCCTCGTCGACGGCAAGCTGGTCGGCCGGGCCGTCTATGACAACCGGCTGGTCCAGTCGCCGGTCAGCCAGCGGACCGCGGTCGGCAGCAAGCAGGCCGGTCCGGTGCCGGCCGGCACCGCCCAGCAGATCGCCTCCGACATGGTGGCGGCCCGCGGCTGGGGCGGTGACCAGTTCTCCTGCCTGGTGAGCCTGTGGAACAAGGAGAGCGGCTGGCGCACCAACGCCGCCAACCCGTCAGGCGCCTACGGCATCCCGCAGGCGCTGCCGGGCAGCAAGATGGCCTCGGCCGGTGCCGACTGGCAGACCAGCGCGCGGACCCAGATCAGCTGGGGACTCGGCTACATCGCCGGCGTGTACGGCACTCCGTGCAGCGCCTGGGCGCACTCGCAGGCCACCGACTGGTACTGAGCTGACGCGGCTGGAGCCGCGTTCACAGTTCGATCCGATGCCCGGGTGCTCACCGCACCCGGGCATCGCGGTTCCACAGGCGCAGGCGGGCACGTGTTGGTGAGCGAGCCCGGGTTCTGTCAGTGTCAACGCCTAGGGTCAGGCCATCATGACGCCCAGCACCGCTACTCAGCTCGCCATCCTCGTCACGTGCGTGCTGCCGGGGATCGTGTACCAGGCCGTCCGTGCCCGCCTTGCAGGTGAGGCTCCACAGAATCGCGACACCACCAACAAGATCCTCCGCGCCCTGGCTGCCAGCGTGGTCCTGGTCAGCGTCTATTGATGTGATCGGACCGGTACCGGACCACCGCACGGACGGCGCATGAACGGAGCTCGACTAACCGGGTATCCCACGAAGGTGGGCTTTCGAACTCAAGCGACTCGGGGACCCGGCCGGGAGATTGTCTGGATGTGAGACGTTCTAGACCGGTGTATCCATGGCACGGCGCGCGCCCTATGCAGGTGTTTCCAGGCGTGGATCAGCGCCGACCGTACCCGCCTCGCAGGTGAGACTCCACAGAATCGCGATACCACCAACAAGATCCTCCGCGCCCTGCTGCCAGCGTGTTCTGGTTAGCGTCTATCTGATTGTTATCGGACCGGTGATCTTCCGGGCCACCGGACGGACGGCGCCTGATACGGAGGTTTGGGTAACCGGGCATCCCAGGAAGGCGGGCATCTTCGCCCTCACGCTGCTCTTCGCGGTCCCAGCCCTGGCAGCCCTGCTGGCTGCGCGTCGGTGGTTGATCGGTGAATTCATCGCACGAGCGCGCGGTCGGTGGTTGTTGGCGCCTGGTCGCCGGTTGGCCGACAGCCTGCCCGGGATGCGGGTCAATCAAGCACTGTCCTGGCTCGCCGCACAATGCGAACAACGTGGCGGCCTTCGGTATGACGCCACTCCGACAGCCTGGGACTGGGCAGTCGATCACGGAGCTCGCAGCCCTGGCTTCGTGCGCGTGCTGGGCAAGGATGGCTCCTGGAAGGGGGGAGCCTTTGCGCGCGGCTCCTACTTCACGACATTTCCCGAGCCGCCCGCCGTCTTCGTCGAATCAGCCTGGCAAGTCGGCGAGAACGGTGAGTTCGTCGCCCAACAGCCGGGTACCGGCGGTGCATGGATCCCCTGCACGGAAGCACTGGTCGTGGAGTTCCTCACGGCGGGCCAGAGTGCACCGCCTGACGGCGACACGGAATAGAATGACTCAGGGCCAGCGGTGCCCTAGAGCTGACGCGGAGGTACCCGATGGCGATACAGGCTCGACGTGAAGCACAGACTGCGGTCAAGCGCGATCCACTGTCCAGGAGGGGCGGCAAGGTCCCAACGTCTGGCTCCACAGACCAACCTTCGCCCGCCAGCCGGAGGTAGCAAGCCGGCCGCAACGCCCGCTCCCGACAGCAAGTAGCTCGGTGCTTCGATCGACACGTTGCCAGCTTGAGTGAGCTGCTGGGCCCGGCCCAGATCCGGGAACTGGCCGAGCGGCTGGGCATCCGTCCCACCAAGACGCTCGGCCAGAACTTCGTCCACGATCCGAACACCATCCGGCGCATCGTGGCCGCCGCCGAGGTCACGCCGGGGGAGGCGGTGCTCGAGATCGGCCCCGGCCTCGGCTCGCTCAGCCTGGGCCTGCTGGCGGCCGGCGCCGAGCTGACCGCCGTCGAGATCGACCCCCGGCTGGCCGCCGAGCTGCCGCTGACGGTGGCACGGTTCCTGCCCGGCGCCGCCGGCCGGCTCACCGTCGTCGAGGCCGATGCCTTGTCGGTACGGTCCCTGCCCGACCCGCAGCCCACCGCCCTGGTCGCCAACCTGCCCTACAACGTCTCGGTGCCGGTGCTGCTGCACCTGCTGGCTGCCTTCCCGACCATCCGGCACGGGCTGGTGCTGGTGCAGCTCGAGGTCGCCGACCGGCTGGTGGCCGCGCCGGGGTCGAAGGTGTACGGCGTGCCGAGCGCGAAGCTGGCCTGGTACGGGCCGTCCGCCCGGGTCGGCCTGGTGCCGCGCTCGGTGTTCTGGCCGGTGCCCAATGTCGAATCCGGTCTGGTCCGGTTCACGCGCGCCAAGCCACCGGCCGGCAGCAGCAGCCGGGACGAGGTGTTCGCGGTCATCGACGCCGCCTTCGCCCAGCGCCGCAAGATGCTGCGCTCGGCACTGGCCGGCTGGGCGGGCTCGGGCGCGGCGGCCGAGGCACTGCTGGTCAGGGCCGGCGTGGATCCCACCGCGCGCGGCGAGACCCTCGACGTGGCCGCCTTCGCCCGGATCGCCGAAGCCAAGGCCGCCACAGCCAAAGCCACTGAGGCCACGGCAGCGGAAGCCCCGGCGGAGGCGAGAACCTAGCTGCGGCCGTCGAACAGGCTGGTCACCGAACCGTCGGAGAACACTTCCTTGATGGCCCGGGCGATCATCGGCGCGATCGAGATGACGGTCAGTTTGTCGAAGCGCTGCTCCGGACGCAGCGGCAGCGTGTTGGTGATGATCACCTCGCGCACCTTGCTGTTCTTCAACCGGTCGGCGGCCGGCTCGGAGAAGATGCCGTGGGTGGCGGCGATGATCACGTCGGACGCCCCGGCCTCGTAGAGCAGGTCGGCGGCCTTCACCACGCTGCCCCCGGTGTCGATCATGTCGTCGGCCAGGATGCACAGCCGTCCCACCACGTCGCCGACCACCCGGTTGGCCACCACGGCGTTGGCGACGTTGGGGTCCCGGGTCTTGTGGATGAACGCGATCGGCACCCCGCCGAGCCGGTCGGCCCACTGCTCGGCGGCCCGCACCCGTCCGGTGTCGGGGGAGACCACGGTCAGCTGCTCCTCGGCGTAGGTCTCGGCGACGTAGCCGGCCAGCAGCGGCAGCGCGAACAGGTGGTCCACCGGGCCGTCGAAGAAGCCCTGGATCTGGGCGGTGTGCAGGTCGATCGACATGATCCGGTCCGCGCCCGCGGTCTTGAGCAGGTCGGCGATCAGCCGGGCCGAGATGGGCTCCCGGCCGCGGTGCTTCTTGTCCTGCCGGGAGTATGGGTAGAACGGCGCCACCACGGTGATCCGCTTGGCCGACGCGCGCTTGAGGGCATCGACCAGGATCAGGGTCTCCATCACCCAGTGGTTGATCGGGGTGGTGTGGGACTGGATGACGAACGCGTCCGAGCCGCGCACCGACTCCTCCGGCCGGACGAAGATCTCGCCGTTGGCGAAGTCCCGGGCCGTCATCGGGGTCACCCGGATGCCGAGGTGCCCGGCGATCTCGTCGGCGAGTTCGGGAAAGGCACGGCCGGAGAACAGCGTCATGCTCTTGCGGTTCTCCACCTGCAGGTTGTTCATGCCTCGCTGCCCCCAGCACTCGTACCGCTCGCGGAGTCCCGGCCGGTCTCCGCGTTGCCCGCCGGTTCCTCGGCCGCGATCGCCGCCTCGGCCGCAGCCGCGGAGCTGGTGCCGGCCCGACGCCGCACCACCCAGCCTGCCACGTTGCGCTGCGGCGTCCGACCCACCCCCAGCGCCCCGGGCGGGACGTCGGAGGTGATTACCGACCCGGCCGCGGTGTAGGCGCCGTCGCCGACGGTCACCGGGGCGACGAACATGTTGTCGGCACCGGTGCGGGCGTGGTCGCCCACCCGGGACCGGTGCTTGTGCACCCCGTCGTAGTTGACGAACACCGTGGCGGCGCCGATGTTGCTGTGCTCGCCGATGCTGGCGTCGCCGACGTAGCTCAGGTGCGGCACCTTGCTCGCGGTGCCGATGTCGGAGGCCTTGACCTCGACGTAGGTGCCGATGTGCACCCGGTCGGCGAGCTCGGTGCCGGGCCGCAGGTAGGCGAACGGCCCGACGGTGACACCGGCGCCGATCCGGGCCTGGTTGGCCACGGTGCGGTTCAGCGAGCTGCCCGGCCCCACCACGGTGTCGGTCAGGGTGCTGTCCGGGCCGATGCTCGCGCCGCCGGCGATCTCGGTGCGGCCGTGCAGCTGCACGTTCGGGGCGAGGGTGACGTCCGGTTCCAGCCGCACCTGAGCGTCCACCCAGCAGGTCGCCGGGTCGATCACCCGCACCCCGGCCCGCATGTGCTGCGCCAGCAACCGGTCGTTGTACACCCGGTGCGCCTGGGCCAGCTGCAGCCGGTCGTTGACGCCACCGATCTCGGCGGCCGGCGCGGTACGGGCGCGCACGTCGCGGCCCTCGGCGACGAAGATGCCGACCACCTCGGGCAGGTACTCCTCGCCCTGGGCGTTGTCGGTGCTGAGCCGGCCGACGGCATCGGCCAGCAGGCCGGCGTCGAAGGCGTACACCAGGGCCGACACCTCCCGCACCGTGAGCTCGTCCGGGCCGGCGTCCTTGTGCTCGACCACCCGCAGCACCGCGTCCGGCCGGTGTGCCTCGCCGGACCTGATGACCCGCCCGTACCCGGTCGGGTCGGCCAGCTCGCTGGTCAGCAGGGTGGCGGCGGCGCCGCTGTCGGCGTGCGCGGCCAGCAGCCCGGCCAGGGTCTCGGGCAGCAGCAGCGGCGCGTCGCCGGGCAGCACCAGCACGGTGCCGGTGACCGGCCGGTCGGCGGCCAGCTGCTGCAGCGCGATCCGGACCGCGTGCCCGGTGCCGTTCTGCTGCTCCTGCACCACCGGCACCGCGTCCGGGGCGATCTCGGCCAGGTGGTCGGCGACCTGCTCGCGGCGGTGCCCGACCACCACGGCGGTGCGCTCGGCAGCCAGCCCCGAGGTGGCGGCCAGCGCGTGGCCGAGCAGCGAACGGCCGGCGAAGGAATGCAGCACCTTGGGCAGGTCCGGCGACTTCATCCGGGTGCCCTCACCGGCGGCCAGCAGGACCACGGTGAGCGGTGGGCGCGCGATCGAGGTGTCGATGGCGGTCACAGGCGCGAGCCTATCCGAACTCCTCGGCCCCTCCTCGCGTCCTGGTGCTTCCTGCCCGCCGAGCACCGAGGACACGCCGGCTCGCGGCCTTGAGTCGGATTCGAACGGGTTGTGCCTAAGCTTCGCCAGCCATTACACCCTTTATCGGAGGATTTATGTTGTTTATATGTACCCGGTCACGCGCCCGTGCCGCACTGGCAGGCAGGGCGCGCCGGGTGATCACTTTGATCGCAGCGACCGCGCTGTTCGGTGGCGCACTCCAGGTCGTGGCAAGCGCACCGGCCAGTGCCGAGACTCCCGGGACCTGGGGCATCGGCTACTTCAGCCATGTCGACGGCACCTGGCACCTGCGCAACGACGCCACCACGCCGGGCGGGTCGGACTACGCCTTCGGGTTCGGGCCGGCGAACGGGCTGCCGGTGACCGGCGACTGGAACGGCGACGGTACCACCGGCATCGGCTACTTCAACCCGACTGACTCGACGCTGCACCTGCGCAACGACCCCACCACGACCGGCAGCTCGAACTACGCCTACGGCTTCGGCAACAGCAACATCATCCCGGTCAGCGGCAGCTGGACCGGCGCCGCCAAGACCGGCATCGGCTACTTCAGCAAGACCGACGGCACCTGGCACCTGCGCAACGACGCCACCACCAGCGGTTCTTCGGACTACGCCTTCGGCTTCGGCAACGGCAACGACATCCCGGTGACCGGTGACTGGAACGGCGACGGCAAGACCGGCATCGGCGTCTACGACCCGAGCGACGGCACCCTGCACCTGCGCAACGACGCCACCACCAGCGGTGCCTCGGACTACGTCTACAGCTTCGGGGTCTCGAACATGGCCCTGGTGTCGGGCAACTTCGACGGCATCGGCGGTGCCGGCATCGGCTACTACAACAAGTCCGACGGCACCCTGCACCTGCGCAATGACGCCACCAGCGCCGGCGGCTCGGACTACGCCTACGGCTTCGGCGCCACCAACACCGTGCCGGTCAGCGGCAACTGGAACGGCAACGTGCCCGCGACCACCGCGGCCGGTTTGGCCAGCCAGTTACTGGCCAAATGGGGCGGCAACCTGACCGGCAACTCCGGCGTCTACTCCGACCTGACGGCGACCAGCCAGGGCCACACCATCACCAACTCCGACACCTGCGGTAACACGATCAGCCTCGACAAGGACCTGCTGCAGGTGATCCTGCAGATCACCACCCGGTACCAGCTGTTCCTCGACAACATCGTCACCGGGCACGGCTGCGACCAGTACTACCACCCGATGGGACTGGCCACCGACATGGGCGGCCTGACCGACCCGGTCTCGGGCGCCACGACCAATTTCACCTCCGGGTCCGGCTCTGACAACGAGAGCCTGGACCGGTCCTTCGTGGTCTACCTGGCCAACATCCTGACCGGGTTCAGCTACAACACCGGGCTGGGCCAGAGCGGCTGCTCGGGGCGCACCGGCATCGCGATGCCCCCCCGGGTGAACTACTTCTCCGACACCTGCACCCATCAGCACCTGCAGATGCGGTACTGACGCTCGGATGAACTGACCCGGACGGCGCTCTCGCCGTCATCGGTCACCGGACTCAGCCGTCGCGGCACGCCCGCGGCGGCTGAGTTCGTTTCGCCACGTGAGCTGGGAGACTGGGATTCGAACCCAGACTGCACGGCTCCAAAGGCCGGCGGGCTGCCGATTACCCCATCTCCCACTGCGTGGCCGCCACGTCCTGTGAACCGTGTTCGTGAGCGACCACCCGGCGCCCGCAGTTTACCAATCGGCACGTCCGGCTGTCAGACTTGACTAACCTACGGTACCGTAAGTTACGGTAGAGTAACCAGGGGCCCGACCAGCCCCGCGAACCTGCCGCGCCGAACCCGCCGCGCCGCGCACAGCACTCACCGCGACTCCCGAAGGAGCCAGCCATGACGATGCTCGACAACACCGTCGGTACCGACCGCCCGGTGGACGAACCCGCCGGTGCCAAGCCGGTGCTGGCCGGACACAAGAGCAGCGGCGAGCAGATCGCGCTGTACGTGGTGGTGCTGCTGCCGTTCCTGGCCCTGCTGGCCGCGGTTCCACTGGCCTGGGGCTGGGGGATCGGCTGGACCGACGTGGTGGTGGCGCTGGCCTTCTACGCCGTCTCCGGCCTCGGGATCACGGTGGGCTTCCACCGCTACTTCACGCACGGCGCCTTCAAGGCCAACCGCGGCCTCAAGATCGCCCTGGCCGTGGCCGGGTCGCTGGCCATCGAGGGCCCGGTGATCCGCTGGGTCGCCGACCACCGGCGCCACCACGCCTTCTCCGACCGGGACGGCGACCCGCACTCACCGTGGCGCTTCGGCGACTCGTTCGCCGGCCTGATGAAGGGCTTCTGGTACGCCCACGTGGGTTGGCTGTTCGACCCGGAGCACACCAACCAGGAGAAGTACGCCCCCGACCTGCTCGCCGATGCCGACCTGGTGCGGATCGACCGGCAGTTCCCGCGCTGGGTGGCCTTCACGATGATCGCGCCGGCGGTGCTGGGCGGGCTGCTCAGCTGGTCGCTGACCGGTGCGCTGACCGCGTTCTTCTGGGCCTCGCTGGTACGGATCTGCCTGCTGCACCACGTCACCTGGTCGATCAACTCGGTCTGCCACCTGATCGGTGAGCGGCCCTACGCCTCCCGGGACAAGTCGGCGAACTTCTGGCCGCTGGCGATCCTCAGCTTCGGCGAGTCCTGGCACAACAGCCACCACGCCGACCCGACCTGCGCCCGGCACGGGGTGGACCGCGGCCAGCTCGACATCTCGGCCCGGACGATCTGGCTGTTCGAGAAGTTGGGCTGGGCCAGCGACGTCCGGTGGCCGCGCCGGGAGCGGTTCGACAAGCTGGCCGCCCGCCGGGCCGCCGAGCAGCAGGCCTGAGCCGTCCCGTCAGGCAACCGCCCCCGTCAGATAACCGCCCCCGTCAGGCAACCGCCCCCGTCAGGTAACCGCCGCGCGCCGGGCGAACCTGGGCTCGCGGTAACTGCCGTCGGCCAGGATCTCGGCCAGCGCCTGCATCCCGCGGTGCACCTCGGTGAAGCTGAGGTACATCGGCGGGAAGCCCAGTCGCAGCAGGTCAGGCGCCCGGAAGTCGCCGATCACGCCGCGCTCGATGAGGGCCTGGCAGACCTGGTAGGCATCCGGCATCCGCAGCGACACCTGCGAACCGCGCAGCTCCGGCTGCCGCGGGGTCACCACCTCGACCCCGAACCGGGCCAGCCGCTGGTCGGCGAAGTCGATCACCTGCTGGGTCAGCGCCAGCGACTTGGCCCGCAGCCGGGCCACGGCCACCCCGTCGAAGGCGCTCAGGGCGGCCTGCAGCGCCACCATCGACAGCACCGACGGGGTGCCGATCCGGGCCCGCTCGACGGACTCGGCCGGCTCGTAGCTCGGGTTCAGGCCGAACGGCTCGCGGTGGCCGTTCCAGCCGGTCAGCGGCAGCTCGACCTGGGCCTGGTGCCGGTGCGCGAGGTAGATGAAGGCCGGCGAGCCCGGGCCGCCGTTGAGGTACTTGTAGCTGCAGCCGACCGCGAAGTCCGCCCGCACCTCGTCCAGCGCGACCGGCAGCGCGCCGGCGGCGTGGCAGAGGTCCCAGACCATCAGCGCGCCGCAGGCGTGGGTGATCCGGGTGAGTTCGGCGGCGTCGAACAGCTCACCGGTGCGGTAGTCGACGAGCGAGAACGACACCGCCGCCACCTGCGCGCCGTGCTCGGCCAGGTAGCCGGCCAGCTCCGACGGGTGCAACCGGATCACCTGCAGCCCGAGCATCCGGCCCACCGAGTCGGCCAGGTACTGGTCGCTGGGGAAGTTCGCCCCGTCGGTCAGCAGCATCGACCGGCCCGGCCGCAGCCGGCAGGCCGCCACCATCGTCTGGAACAGCTGCACCGACGTGGAATCGCCGCACACCACCTGGCCCGGCGCCGCGCCGATCAGGCCGGCCAGCTGGTCGCCGACCCGGCGGGGCAGCCCCCACCAGTCGTGCACGTTCCAGGAGGTGATCAGGTCCTGGCCCCACTGCCGGCCGACCAGGTCGGTCACCGCGGGCAGCACCGCCCGGGGCAGCGGGCCGAGCGAGTTGCCGTCCAGGTAGACGACGCCGTCGGGCAGTTCGAAGCGATCCCGCAACCAGGCCAGCTCGTCGGTGGCGTCTGCCTGCCGGGCGGCGGCCAGCAGCGGATCGGCGGCCTCCGGCTGGTCGGCGGCATCCGGTGCGGTGGCGGTCGGCGAGTCGGTCATCTGCCCATGATCCCAACTGCCGGCCGATCGGTGAAGGCGCCGGTGCGCCACCGGTGCGCCGCACTGGAAGAATGGGCCCGGTGACTGACCGCCAGAGCAGGCCCCCCCGGGTTCGGATGACCGGCAAGGAGCGGCGCGAGCAACTGCTGGACGTCGGCCGGGCACTGTTCGCCGAGAAGGGCTTCGAGGCCGCCTCCACCGAGGAGATCGCTGCCCGGGCCGGGGTCAGCAAGCCGGTGGTGTACGAGCACTTCGGCGGCAAGGAAGGGCTGTACGCGGTCGTGGTGGACCGCGAGATGCGCAACTTGACCGACGCGATCACCTCCGCCCTCACCGGCAGCAACCCGCGGGCGCTCGTCGAGCAGGCGGCGCTGGCCCTGCTGACCTACATCGAGGAGCAGACCGACGGCTTCCGGATCCTGGTCCGGGACTCGCCGGTGGCCACCAGTACCGGCACCTTCTCCAGCCTGCTCAACGACATCGCCAGCCAGGTGGAGTACATCCTGGTGCGCGAGTTCAGCGCCCGCAAGCTCAATCCGAAGCTGGCCGGCATGTACGCCCAGATGCTGGTGGGCATGGTGGCCCTGACCGGCCAGTGGTGGCTGGAGGTGCGCAAGCCCCGCCGCGAGGAGGTGGCCGCGCACCTGGTGAACCTCGGCTGGAACGGCCTGCGCGGCCTGGAGGCCAAGCCCCGGCTGTCGCTGGACACCTGAGCCGGCTGAGCCCTCAGAGTTCGTCGGACAGTTCCAGCCAGCCGGTGCTCGGCGGCCTCCTTGGCACTCAGCACCTCGCGCAGCTCGCCGTCCAGCTCGGTGATCCGGGCGTAGTCGGTGGCATGCTCGGCCAGCGCCTGGTGCAGCTCGGCCTCCCGGCGCTCGGCCTTGGCGATCTCGCGCTCCAGCCGGGCCAGTTCCTTGCGGGCCGCCCGCGGATCCGCCTTGCGCTCGGCCTTGGCAGGCGCGGGCTGGCTGGCGGGAGCGGCGGCCTGCCGCTGGTCCGCGCGCCGGCGCAGGTACTCATCGATCCCTCCCGGCAGTGCCGCGAGCGAGCCGTCGCCGAGCAGTGCCACGGTGGAGTCGCAGACCCGCTCGATCAGGTACCGGTCGTGGCTGACCACCACCAGGGTGCCGGCCCAGGAATCGAGCAGGTTCTCCAGCTCCGCCAGGGTGTCGGTGTCCAGGTCGTTGGTCGGCTCGTCCAGCAGCAGCACGTTCGGCTGGCCGAGCAGCAGCCGCAGCAGCTGCAGCCGGCGCCGCTCACCGCCGGACAGGTCGCTGACCGGTGTCCACTGTCGCTCGTTGGCGAAACCGAACCGCTCGGCCAGCTGGCCGGCCGACAGCTCCACCCCGTCGAGCACCGCGGTGCCCCGGACCTCGGTCACCGCCTCGATCACCCGCAGGCCCGCCGGCAGCTCGGCGACGTCCTGGGACAGGTAGCCGGCCCGGACGGTCTGGCCGATCCGTACCGTGCCGGCCGCGAGCGAATCCGGGCCCAGCTCACCGGCGAGCAGCCGCAGCAGGTGGGACTTGCCGCTGCCGTTCACCCCGATCACGCCGATCCGGTCGCCCGGCCCGACATGCCAGCTGACGTCGGAGAGCAGGGTCCGGCTGCCGGCGCCCACGGTGAGCGTCACGTCCTCGACGTCGTAGACGCTGCGGCCCAGCCGCTTGGCCGACAGCGCCCGCAGCTCAAGGCTGCTGCGCACCGGCGGGACGTCGGCGATCAACGCCTCGGCGGCCTCGATCCGGAACTTCGGCTTGGAGGTGCGGGCCGGCGCTCCCCGGCGCAGCCACGCCAGCTCCTTGCGCAGCAGGTTCTGCCGGCGGGCCTCGGTGGCGCCGGCCTGCCGGGCCCGCTCCGCCCGGGCCAGCACGTAGGCGGCGTAACCGCCGTCGAAGCTGCGCACGCCGCCGTCGATCACCTCCCAGGTGCGGGTGCACACCGCGTCGAGGAACCAGCGGTCGTGGGTGACGGCCAGCAACGCGCCGCGCCGGCCGTTGAGGTGGTCGGCCAGCCAGCTGACCCCCTCGACGTCGAGGTGGTTGGTGGGCTCGTCGAGCACCAGCAGGTCGGCGTCGGTGACCAGCGCGGCGGCCAGCGACACCCGGCGCCGCTCCCCACCGGACAGCCGGTCCACCGGGCTGTCCAGGCCGAGGGTGGCCAGTCCCAGTCCGGCCAGCACCGCCCGGACGGCGGCGTCGCCGGCCCAGACGTGCTCGGCCACGTCGCCCAGCACCAGGTCCCGGACGGTGGCCGCGGCGGCTCGCCGGCCGGCGGACTGGTCGGCAGTGGCGTCGGACTGGCCGACCGTGGCGATCCGCAGGCCGCCGGTGACGGTGGCCCGGCCGGAATCCGGCGGCTCGGCGCCGGTGATCATGCGCAGCAGGGTGGACTTGCCGCCGCCGTTGCGCCCGACCACGCCGATCCGGTCGGTGGCGGCGACGCCGAGCGACACCGACTCCAGCACCGTGGTGGTGCCGTAGCCCTTGCCGACGTTCTCCAGGTTGACGAGATTGGTCGGGTTAGCCATGCGGAACCGGTGTCAGCACCGTCGGGCGGGCGGTGCCGCCGGTCACCGCGAGCGCCTTCCGGCAGCTGCCGGTGCCGGCCAGCGCACCGGCCAGCGTCCGGGCGTGCTCGTCGTCGCGGGCCAGGAACGCGCAGGTCGGCCCGGAGCCGGAGACCAGGCCGGCCAGGGCGCCGCAGTCCCGGCCGGCCGCCAGGGTGTCGGCGAGGTACGGGGCGAGCGCCACGGCCGCCGGTTGCAGGTCGTTGCCGAGCCGGCCGGCCAGCACCTCCGGATCGCCGCTGGCGACCGCCTCCTCCACCCCGCCCGCCGCCAGCGCCGCGGCCGGATCGGCGGCGGTTCGTGCCGCAGCCCCGCGTTGCCGGTCCAACTCGGCGTAGACCGCCGGTGTGGACAGGCCGCCGTCGGCCACCGCCAGCACCCAGCTGAAGCTCGCCGCACCGTCGACGGGGCGCAACCGCTCGCCGCGGCCGGCGCCGACCGCCGTCCCGCCGAGCAGCGCGAAGGCCACGTCACTGCCGAGCCGGGCCGCCAGCGCCGCCAACTGCTCGGCCGGCAGGCCCAGTCCCCACAACCGGTCACAGGCCAGCAGCGCGGCAGCGGCGTCGGCCGAACCACCCGCCAGCCCCGCCGCGACCGGGATGTTCTTGTCGATGCTCAAGCCCACCCGCGCAGGGACGCCGGCGTGCTCGGCCAGCAGTTCCGCCGCCCGCCAGGCCAGGTTGCCCCGGTCGGTGGCCAGGCCCGCGCCCTCCGGGCCGCGCACCCGCAGCGTCAGGGCGTCGGCGGGGTCGGCGGTCAGCTCGTCGAACAGGTCCAGCGCGGTGAACAGCGTGGCGATCTCGTGAAAGCCGTCCGGACGCAGTGGCCCCACCGCCAGCTGAAGGTTGATCTTGGCGGGCACCCGGACGATCACCCGGCCGGCAGTCTGGGACACGGCAGCGATGCTAGTGCGCGCTCGCGCCCGGCTCGACGGGGCGGCCGGTACCGGGCCGGCGGTAGCCGGTGCGCGATCGGCACCGCGACCCGATTTCGTCGCCGCAGCAGTGCCCTTGTAGGATTGCAGGGTTGCCTCGGCGAGGGGAGCTCCGCGCGGCAGCCGGTTGGATGTTTCGGCAGGCTGGTGCAGGGGATTTCCGTTATCGACGCGGTGCTTGCCAGCGCTGCGTTGTGATCTGTGGTGGCCACGGGGGCACACCCGTGAGCCCGCTACAGCCGCGCGTTCGAGCAGCACCGCGATCGACCCGCCCGTTACCGATATCCGACAGCACAGACCGTCGACACTTATGCAACAGGAGCGCCACCGTGGCTGAAGTCCGTTTGACCGCCGAAGTCCGTACCGAGTTCGGCAAGGGTGGCGCCCGTCGTACCCGCCGTTCCGGCAAGATCCCGGCCGTCATCTACGGCCACGGCGCCGACCCGCGGCACGTGTCGCTGCCGGCCCGGGAGTTCGCGCAGGCGATCCGGCACGGCGGCGGCAACGTGCTGCTGACCCTGACCGTGGACGGCAAGGACGAGCTCACCATTCCCAAGTCCGTCCAGCGGCACCCGATCCGCGGCGACTTCGAGCACGTCGACCTGATCGCGGTCCGGCGCGGCGAGCGGGTCACCATCGACGTCCCGCTGCACGTGGTCGGCGACATCGCGCCGGGCGCCATGCTCGGCCAGGAGCACACCACCGTGCAGGTCGAGGCCGAGGCCACCCACCTGCCCACCGGCATCGAGGTGTCGGTGGAGGGCCTGGACGTCGGCTCGCACATCACCGCCGGCGACCTGGCACTGCCGTCCGGCGCCACCCTGGTGACCGACGCCGAGACCCTGCTGCTCAACGTGACCGCGGCGCCCACCGCCGAGGAGATCGAAGCCGACACCGCGTCCTCGATCGCCGAGCTCGGCATCGTCGAGGAGCCGGCCGGCGACGAGGCCGAGGCCGGCGAGGAGACCGCGGGCGAGGCCGGCGAGCAGGACGCCGCGCCCTCCGACGAGTCCTGAGCCGACCGGCCCGAGGCACCCCACGAACCGCCGTCCCGGCCCGCACTGGTTGCGGCGCTGGTTCGGCACCCCGCCACCCGAGGCCCGGACTGCCATGACCGACGAGCGTTATCTGATCGTCGGGCTCGGCAATCCGGGCCCTCGGTATGCCGGCACCCGGCACAACGCCGGCTTTCTGATCGCCGACGAGCTGGCCGCCCGGATCGGCGGTTCGTTCAAGGCGCACCGATCTTCTGCCGGCGCGCGCGCTGAAGTCATTGAGGGCCGGCTGGCCGGGCAGCCGGTGGTGCTGGCCAAGCCCCGCTCCTACATGAACGAATCGGGCGGCCCGGTCGTGGCGGTCAGCCGGTTCTACAAGATCGGCCCCGAGCGGATCGTGGTGGTGCACGACGAGCTGGACCTGCCGTTCGGCGCGGTGCGGCTCAAGCGCGGCGGCGGCGAGGGCGGCCACAACGGCTTGAAGTCCACCAGCGCGGCGCTGGGTTCCAAGGACTACCTGCGGGTGCGCTTCGGCATCGGCCGCCCGCCCGGCCGGCAGGACCCCGCCGACTACGTGCTGCGCGAGTTCGCCGCGGCCGAGCGCAAGGACCTGGCCGTGCTGTTCGACCGGGCCGCCGACGCGGTGGAGGCGGTGCTGGCCAAGGGCCTGGAAGCGGCCCAGAACGAGTTCCACTCCTGATCCCCCCTGGGGGTCGGGCAGCGGTTGATCGAGCTTGCAGCCGGCGCCCAGCCGGCCGGATGCCGCCCGGTGCGATACGGTTCCGGCTGGTTCCGACGGGATGACCGGGGACACACCGGCCGCCGCCGACTGCCGCACCGCCTGCACAGGGAGAACGATGAAAGCCAGCCTCGCCGTCCTGACCGCCGTGCTCACCGGGGTGGCCGGTGCCGTGCTCGCGGTGACCGTCGCACTCGCGCCGCAGCACGCCACCGCCGGCCGACGCCGCCACCGCGCCGAACCAGGTCATCACCGTGCAGGCCGCGAGCTCGACCTCCACCACCGCGAAGCTGGACCTGTGGCAGCGCTCCAGCCTGGGCGGCTTCTGGCACGCCGCCGGGCCGGTGAGCGCCTACATCGGAGAGCGCGGCGTGGGCAAGGCCAGCGAGGGCAAGGCGGTCACCCCGGCGGGCGTGTTCGGGCTGACCCAGGCCTTCGGCAACAAGCCGAACAACGGCACCAAGCTGCCGTACTTCCAGGCCGGCCCGCGGGACTGGTGGAACGGCGAGTCGTCCTCGCCGGCCTACAACACCCATCAGGTGCAGACCAACTCGCCCGGCGGCAACAGCGAGAACCTCTACTACACCGGCCCGGTGTACGCCCATGCCGTGGTGATCGACTACAACCGCTTCCCGGTGGTGCCCGGCGCCGGTTCGGCGTTCTTCCTGCACATCGCCAACGGCCAGCCCACCCTGGGCTGCGTGGCAGTGCCGTCCGCCTCGCTGGACTCGATCATGCGCTGGCTGAACCCGACCGCGCACCCGGTGATCTCGATCGGGGTGGGCAGCCAGGCGATGAGCATCGTCAACCAGGCCAACGCCGCGGCGGCGCTGCACAACCCGAAGGGCTATCTCGACTCGGTGTCCGGCGGTCGCGGCAGCGTCAGCCCGCGGGGCTGGGCGGCCGACCCCGATCTGCCCAGCTACCTGCTCAACGTCGACGTCTACGTCGACGGCCGGATGCGCGGCCGGTACCGCACCGGCGTGGCCCGTCCGGACGTGGCGTCGGCCACCCACCTCGGGCCGAACTCCGGCTTCGCCTTCACGGTCGGCAGCGTGCGCAGCCGGCCGGCACACCGTCTGCGTCTACGCGCTGAACGTGCGGCTCGGCACCGGCAACCCGCGGCTGGGCTGCAAGACCGTCACCGTCAGCTGACCTCGCGCGTCGGCGGCCGGGTGCGCGTCCTGTCGTTCCCGCAGCACGCGGTGCCGGGCGCGCTGCGCGAGCAGGTGATTGCCCTGCGGGACCAGGCGTGGCCGCGCGGTGCCGGTGAGCCGGTGACCGACCACGACCCGGCGCTGCGGCCGGTGACCATGCTGCTGGTCGACGACCAGGCGGTGGTGCTGAGCTCACTGGCCGTGCTGTCCAAGCAGATCAGCCATGCCGGCCAGACCTTCGCGGCCAGCGGGCTGAGCGCGGTGGTCACCGACTCCGCGCGCCGCGGCCAGGGCCACGGCCACCGGCTGGTGGTGGCGGCCCGGGAGCGGCTTGCCGCCGGCGGGGCGGACCTCGGCATCTTCAGCTGCGACCGGCCGCTGGCCGCCTTCTACCAGCGGGCCGGCTGGCGGGTGCTGCCCGGCACGGTGCTGGTCGGCGGCACCCCGGATAACCCGTTTCCCTCTGATCAGTTCGACAAACTCGTACTGGCGCAGCTGTTCACCGAGCATGCCCGCGAGTACGCCGCCAGCTTCTGCCACGCCCGCATCGGGCTCTACCCGGGTGAGATCGACCGGCTCTGGTAGTTCGGTTACCAGAGCCGGCCGATCCGTGTCGGGATGCCTCAGCCGGCCGCGACCAGCCGGTGGCCGGCCGTCGCCAGCTCGTGGTCGAGCAACCAGCGCTTGGCGGAGAATCCGCCGGCGTAGCCGACCAGCTTGCCGTCGCTGCCCACCACCCGGTGGCAGGGCACGATGATCGAGATCGGGTTGCGGCCGTTGGCCGCCCCGACCGCCCGGCCGGACTGCGGGTTGCCGAGCTCGGCGGCGATCTCTCCGTAGGTCGCGGTGCTGCCGTACGGGATCCGGCGCAGCGCCAGCCACACCCGCTGCTGGAAGGGGGTGCCCTTCGGGTTCAGCGGCAGGTCGAAGTCCTGGCGCTTGCCGGCGAAGTACTCCTCGAGCTGGCCGCGCGCCTGCGCGAACTCCGCGTCGGCCCGGTGCCCCAGCTCGGCCGGGATCCGCCCGTGCTGGTCGGTGTAGAGCCCGGTGAGCGCCTCGCCGTCGCCGGTCAGCAACAGCGGGCCGAGCGGTGAGTCGAGATAGCTGTGAATCATCAGATGTCCTTGTCTGCTAGGGAGATCGGGTCAGGAGCACAGGTCGTATCCGGGTCGGCGAGGCTGGCCCACAGGTGGTGGGTCAGGTAGCTGCGCCAGGGTGCGGTGGCGGCCGGGTCCAGCCGCGGCGGCCGGACCGAGCCGCCGCACCGCCTGCCGGACGCCGAGGTCGGTGCCGAGGTAGACGTCCGGGTCGCCGACCGCGCGCATCAGCAGGTAGTCCGCGGTCCACGGCCCGATGCCGGGCAGTGCCAGCAGGGCGGCCCGGGTGCCGGCCCGCTCGGAGCCGGCGTCCAGCACCAGGCTGCCGTCGGCCATCGCCGCCGCCAGCGTCACCAGGCTGCGACCGCGCGAGCGTGGCATCGGCAGGGTGGCCGGGTCCAGTTCGGCGAGCACCGCCGGTTGCGGGAACAGCCGCCAGTCGGCGCCGTCGAAGGCCGGCTGGCCGTGCTCGGCCACCAGCCGGCCCAGCACGGTGCGGGCACCGGCCACCGACACCTGCTGGCCGACGATCGCCCGGACCGCCATCTCGAAACCGTCCGCGGTGCCGGGGGAGCGCAGGCCCGGCCGCCGGGCCACCAGCGCGGCCAGCGCCGGCTGGGCGGACAGCACGTCGTCCACCGCGACCGGGTCGGCGTCCAGGTCGAGCAGCCGCCGGACCCGGGCCACCGCGGCGGCCAGGTCCCGGTGGTCGAGCAGCCGCAGCCGGGCCCGGACGAAGCCCGCGGCCGGCGTCAGCGACACCAGGCCCGCCCCGTGCGGCAACCGCAAGGTCCGGCTGTAGCTGGTGCCGTCGTAGTCCTCCAGGCCGGCCACCGCCCGCCCGGCCAGGTACCTCAGGGTGGCCGACAGGTCCATCGGCGACCGGTGGGCCAGCCGCAGGTCCATGGTGCCGGGCTCGCCGCCGGCGGTGTTGCGGGCGGCCCGCAACTGGCTCGGGGTGCTGGCGTACACCTCGCGGATGGTGTCGTTGAACTGCCGGATGCTGGCGAAACCGGCCGCGAAGGCGATGTCGGAGGCCGCCAGGTCGGTGCTCTCCAGCAACATCCGCGCGGTCTGGGCGCGCTGAGCCCGGGCCAGTGCCAGTGGTGGCGCGCCCAGGGCGTCGACCAGGGTGCGGCTGACCTGGCGTTCGGAGTAGCCGAGCGCGCGGGCCAGGCCCGCCACGCCGTCCCGGTCGATCACCCCGTCGGCGATCAGCCGCACCGCCCGGCCGACCAGGTCGGCCCGGCTGTTCCAGTCCGCCGAGCCCGGCGTGGCGTCCGGCCGGCACATCTTGCAGGCCCGGAAGCCGGCCCGCTGGGCGGCCGCCGAACTGGGGTAGAAACCGACGTTGCGCCGGTGCGGGGTGCGTGCCGAGCAGGACGGCCGGCAGTAGATGCCGGTGGTCCGGACGCCGGTGTAGAACATCCCGTCGAAGCGGGCGTCCCGGCTGCGCACCGCCCGGTAGGCGGCGTCGTCGTCGATCGGCATGGGTCCAGTCTGCCCTGCCGGCCGAAGCATCACTGGCGGTTTTCGGACGCGTCGTTCGCGGCACCCGAACTCCGCTCGTTGGTCTCATCGGGTTTGCTCGGAGCTCGTCAACGACGTCTGTTGCGGTCCGGGTCAACCAGACGCGCTCCGATGCCGAGAACCTGCTCAGGTCTCAGCGACTATGGGGCCGTGACGGCGCGGCTGGCCGCTGTCAGTCACTGCAGGATTTGGGGCTCGAGAGCCCGCAGGAGATCACGGAAACTGCGTACGACGCTGCGCCGATCGCGCAGGCGATTCGCGGCGTAGATAGTCACCGGCTCCGCGCCGAGAAGCGATACACCTTCAAGGCCGGTCGGTAGCACGTGGCGGTCGGGACTGAGGGTAACCATCGCTGCGGCTCCGCTCTGGACGTCGCGCATCACGCGCTGATTGTTCGACCCGTGCGTGGCGGTCAGCCGAGCCTCTCGGCGGCAGCGCACGTCAGCGAGCCAAAACGGTTGCATCCATTCCTCCGGGATGGCGGGGTTGTACAGCAGCGAGTGCTCGCAGAAGCGCACGACCGGCACCTCGCGCGCGCCAGCGAGGGGGTGTCGGGCCGAGATCAGACCGATGCGAGCGCTCCTCGTCGGCAATGGGATCGAATCCACTTCCCGATGGCGGACCGCGGCGATCGTCAGGAGCACGTCCACCTGCTCCTCCGCGGGGCAGCGCGTCACGAGCGGGAACGGCACCTCCACGATGGCGACGCGCCAGGCCGGGTACGCCCGGCAGACGCGGTCCTCTACACCGCGCAATCCCATGGCCGCGACCAATGCCCCGGCCCCCGCTGGGATGCCGACGCGCAGCACGTTGGCGGTGGAGGCTGTTCGCGCGGCTTGAACGGCAGCGCGGGCGTGCTGGAGCAGGGGCCGGGCCACTCGCGCGAAGTCCATCCCCGCCGCCGTCAGACCGGTCAACCCCTCGGGCCCCCGCTCCGCCAGACGGACACCGAGTTGGCGCTCCAGTCGCTGAATCCGCTTGGTCAACGCGGACGTGGTCAGGTCAAGGGCTGCGGCGGCCTGCCCGTAATGCCATTCGTCCACCAGCGCGAGAAAGCTGGCGGCCAGCTCGAGATCGACGTCCATGGGGCTACTCCCAGCAGAAGCACGACATCTCAAGTCTTGGCTGGATGTCAAGGAGCGTTTCCAGCTCGGTAAGAGGGGTTGGGTTGGGCCAGGAGGGTCGCTAGAACTGAGGAGGGGTAATCAAATCGAACCGGGCGCCCCATCGAGCAGTCTCTAGTGACTTGGTCTTGTCCGCCTGAGATTGCACTGCATCCGCAGAAGCCCGGCCCTGCCACCAACCCGGAGGTTCTGCCATGCCCAACAAGATCGTTCTGCCGAAGCGGGGCGACGTCGTCGTGGACCCCGTCAACGACCACACAATGTTCGATCTGGTAATGCAGCCTTTCAGGGCCAAGCATGCCCAGCTCGCGGGCGCACCTGGAGCGCCGCTGTCGAACAGGCTGCCGGAAAACCATGGCAGCGGTTCCCGGGTGCGCTACCAGAACGGCACGATCTACCAGCGGGCCGACGGCCAGTGCGCCTGGGTCTATGGCCGCATCGGCGAGCGCTACGACCAGCTCGGTGCCGCGACCGGTTGGCTAGGGATGCCTGTCTCCGACGAGGTCGACTTCTCCGAAGGAGGACGGGCCAACCGTTTTGAGAATGGGGCGATCTACTTCTGGCCCGACACTGGGGCGATCGACATGAACCAGGTACTGGTCCACTACACCGGAATGTACGCGTTCGCGGAGACCGACGCAGATGGCCTGTGGACCTCGTCTGACGAGCCTTACGTCGTGCTCGGTGTGGTCGCGCCCTCCGTCCAGAACCCACCGGTTCGGTCCCAGATCTACGAGGACGTCGATGCCGGGGACTCCCGACCAGACCTGGTCGAGCTGTACCGCGGCCTGCCCGAAGGCATGGCGATCAGCGTCCTACTGATGGAGCACGACGAGGGGAACCCGGAGGAGTACAAGTCCGTAGTGGAAGCCGGGGTGGGTGCCGGATCGGCCGCGGTCGTCACTGGACTCGCGGCCGTCCCCGGGCTGGGCCCGTTCCTCGCACCCGCTGCCGCAGCGATCCTGGAAGAGGTTGGCTCAAAAATCGTCTCTGCCATAAACGACCTCCTCGGTACAGGGGACGATGTCCTCGGCAACACCGTGCTGCACCTGACTGCGAAGGAGATGATCGTGCTGGCGACCCGTACCCCGAACAAGGATCAGCGGGGGATCGGGTGGAAGGTGGCAACCGAGTCGATCACAGGACAGGGCGCGGAATACAAGGTTTACTTCGGGCTCGTCGCTGTCTGAGGTTGTAGCGGGCCGCGCCAAGCGAGAACCCACGGCGACCGCAGACCGACGAGGGTCATCCGTCCGCCGAGGCAACTCAAGCGACAGGCGGGGTCAGCCGGTGTTGCGCAACCCGGCCGCCACGCCGTTCATGGTCAGCAGCAGCGCCCGGCCCAGCTGCTCGCCGGCGATCCGATCACCGGCCACACCGGCTTCCGAGCGCACCCGGGACAGCAGGTCCACCTGGGCGTAGGAGATCGGGTCCAGGTAGGCGTCGCGCACGCTCAGCGTCCGCTGCAGCAGCGGCTGGTCGTCGAGCAGGAACTGCTCGCCGGTGATCCGCAGCACCTCGTCCACGGTCAGCTCGTGCTCGGCCCGGACCACCTCGAACAGCCGGCGCAGCTCGGCCGGCACCAGGGTCGAGACGTAGTGCGAGGCGATCTCCAGGTCCGTCTTGGCCAGCGTCATCTCGACGTTGGAGACGAACGTCGCGAAGAAGTGCCAGTTGGCGTGCATGTCGGACAGCGCATCCGCCAGGCCCGCCTCGCGGGCGGCCCGCAGCCCGGAGCCCACCCCGAACCAGCCGGGCACGATCTGGCGGGACTGGGTCCAGCCGAACACCCAGGGAATGGCGCGCAGGCCGCCGATGCCGCTGCCCGAGTCCGGCCGCCGGGACGGCCGGGAACCGATGTTGAGCGAGCCGAGCTGCTCGACCGGGGTGGAGGCCAGGAAGTAGTCGGGCAGCCCGGGGTCGTCGACGAACCGGCGGTAGGTTCCGAACGCGGCCTCGCTGACCAGTTCCATGGTGTGGTCCCAGGTCCGCAGCTGCTCGGCCCGCTGCCGGGGCGCCAGGTGCAGCGTGGAGGCGCGCAGCACCGCGGCCACGGTCAGTTCCAGGTTCTCCCGGGCCAGCTCCGGCAGCGAGTACTTGTCGCTGATCACCTCGCCCTGCTCGGTGAACTTGATCTCGCCGGCCAGCACGCCCCACGGCTGGGCCAGGATCGAGTCGTAGGTCGGGCCGCCACCCCGGCCGACGGTGCCGCCGCGGCCGTGGAAGAGCCGCAGCCGGACGCCGTGCCGGGCCGCGACGTCGCGCAGGGTGCGCTGGGTCTTGTGGATCTCCCACTGCGAGGTGGTGATGCCGGCGTCCTTGTTGGAGTCGGAGTAGCCGAGCATCACCTCCTGCACGTCGCCGCGCAGCCGGACCAGCAGCCGGTAGTTCGGGTCCGACAGCAACTCGTCCAGCACGTCGCCGCTGCGGCGCAGTTCCTCGACGGTCTCCAGCAGCGGCACGAAGCCGATCCGGGCCACCGGCCGCCGGCCGGCCCCGGAGCCCGCGGTGCTGTGTGCGTCGGTGCCGTACGCGTCAGTGCCGAGCAGGTCCACCAGGCCGGCCTCGCGGGCCAGCACCACGGCGGCCAGCACGTCGTCCGCGCCCCGGGTCATCGACACCACGTAGCTCTCGATCACCTCCACCCCGTAGGTGTCCAGGGCCTGCCGGATCTCGGTGAAGACCGCGAAGGTCCCGGCCCCGGCCGCATCCAGCGGCGGCGGGGTCGGGGCCAGCGGCCGGCGCGAGGCCAGCTCCTTCGACAGCAGCCGGCGCCGGTAGTCGCGCGGCAGGTCGGCGTAGCGCCAGTGCTCCTCGCCCAACCGGTCGATCAGCTGGCCGACGGCATGGTGGTGCGCCTCGGCGTGCTCGCGGATGTCCAGGGTGGCCAGGTGCAGCCCGAACATCGAGACGGTGCGCCGCACCCGGGCCAGCAGCCCGTCGGCGATCAGCGCGCCGCAGTTGTCGCGCAGCGAGGCCGCGATCAGCGCCAGCTCGTCCAGCAGCTGCTGCCGTCCCAGGTAGTCCCAACCGGGTCGGTGCCGGCTGCCGGCCTCGATCCGGCGCCGGGTGTTGAGCACCTTGTGGCGGATGCAGGACAGCTTCAACCGGTACGGCTCGGTCTCGTTGACGATCGGTACCCGCGGATCGAGCTCCGGCAGGTTGGCCAGGTCCGCCTCGATCGAGGCCAGCAGTTCGGGCGAGACCCCGACGATGGCGCTGGAGGAGGACAGCTCGGCGATCAGCGCGTCGAGGTCGGCCAGCACCGCCCGGGTGGCGACCTGGTGTTGCAGCCGCAGCACCTCGTTGGTGACGGCGGCGGTGACGTTGGGGTTGCCATCCCGGTCGCCACCGATCCAGGAGCCGAAGGTCAGCGGCCGGGCGTCGGCGGACAGTGTCGCACCGTGCCGGCCGAGCTCGGCGGCGAGGTCGGTGGTGAGGTCCGGCACCGTGAAGTCGATGAGTTCCTGCAGGTAGTACACCGCGTTGCGGGCCTCGTCGACCGGGGTCGGCTGGTGCCGGCGCAGCTCGTCGGTCTGCCAGATCAGGTCGATGATCTCGGCCAGGTTGCGGTCCTGCCGCTCCCGGGCCGCACTGCCGGGCTCGGTCGGGTCGGCCAGCACGTCGGCCAGCCGGCGCAGCTTGCTCAGGATGGACCGCCGGCTGGCCTCGGTGGGGTGCGCGGTGAACACCGGGCGCACCGCCAGGCCCTCGACAGCCCGGCTCAATCCCTCGGCGCCGGCCTGGGCCGCGACCGCGGCGACCGAGCTGGCCAGCCAGCCCTGCTCGGCCGGCCGGTCGCGCAGACTGCGCACCCGGTGCACCTGCTCGGCGACGTTGGCCAGGTGGAAGTACGCGGAGAAGGCGCGCACCAGCGCCGAGGCCGTGTCGACCGGTAACCCGGCCAGCAGCGTCCGGACCTCGTCCCGGGCGGCGTCGCGGTCCGCGACCCGGGTCGCCTCCTTGCTCTGCTTGGTCAGGGCCCGAACCCGCTCGACGAGGTCGAGCAGGCCGGTGCCGTGCTGGCGCACCAGCGACTCGCCCAGCAGCTGGCCGACCCGGCGCACGTCCCGGCGCAGCGGAGAGTCGTCGTCGCCGGTGCCGGGCTGGCCTGCCGGCCGCATGACAGTCACCGTCCCATCCTCCCGCACCGCGATTCCCAGGTCGGGGACGGAGCGGTCACGGCCCGTGTTCGAGCACGCCAGGACGTATTTTCGTCACGGTGCGCAGACACCTAGTTACGAAGAGCGCAAAAGTGCCTGCTGGGTTAAAGTTTCCTGGCCCAGAAAGGAATTTAGCGCTTCCCAAACATGTACTTCACCAGCTATAAACGTCAATGTTACGGACGTCGATCGGGGGGACGACGGCAGTAACTGATTGCCTCCCTGCACTTGCCGAAGTAACACATCAGAAAAACCGGATAAATCAGCTCCGGTCGTGTGCAGTGGGGGACAGGCGGTGCGCCGCCTGTAGCTAACGGGGGAAAGATGTTTGGGTCGGGCCTAGAAGTCGTAACTGGAGACAATGGCGATGTGCCGAGGTCACGTAGCCTCGCGGTCGCGGGTAGCCCGGCAACCGGTTCCCCGGCCGCGCTCGAACCGCACCCCGACCCGGTGAAGGTGGTCCTGTCGGACAGCTTCTCGCCGGCCCTGCCGGACTGGACCGACGCCAGCACCCTGGAGCCGGCCCCGGACGACACCGGCGCCGTCCGTCGCCGTTCGCGCTGGCTGCGCCAGTACCAGGGCGGACTGCTGGTCGCCGACCTGGTGACCGCCTGGGTGGCGGTCGGTATCGCCTACCTGCTGCGCTTCGGCACCTCGGGTGTGCCGGCGCCGACCGTGGCGGTCGCCGTGGCGCTGCCGCTGGCCTGGGTCGCGCTGATCGGCCTCAACCACGGTTACCACCCCCGCCTGGTCGGGGTGGGTGCCGCCGAATTCCAGCGGATCTTCCGCGCCTTCCTGTACCTGACCGCGCTGATCAGCTTCACCTCGTTCGTGACCCACGCCGACCTGGCCCGCGGCTTCGTGCTGGTCGCGCTGCCGCTGGCCCTGGTGCTGAACCTGGTGGCCCGCTACGCCGCCCGCAAGTGGCTGCACGCCCAGCGGGCCCGCGGCCGGGCGCTGAAGTCGGTGCTCCTGGTCGGTGACTCCGAGGCGATCACCAAGTTCAGCGCGGTGCTGCGCCGCGACCAGTACGCCGGCCTGCGGGTGGCCGGCGCCTGCGTGCCGTCGGAACTGGTCGCCGACATGCTGACCATCGACACCCTGGCCGAGGCCGACGTCCCGCTGCTGGGTGACGTGGACTCGATCGTGACCGCGGTGCGGCTGTCCGGCGCCGACACGGTGGCGGTGGTGTCCTCCGGCGCGCTGGGCCCGGAGAAGCTGCGCTGGGTGTCCTGGCAGCTGGAGGGCAGCTCGACCGAGCTGGTGGTCTCGCCCGGGTTGACCGAGGTGGCCGGCCCCCGGCTGCACATCCTGCCGGTGGCGGGACTGCCGCTGCTGCACGTGGACGAGCCGAAGTTCTCCGGATTCCGCCGGGTGCTCAAGGGCGCCTTCGACCGCAGCCTGGCGGCACTGGCGCTGGTGCTGCTCTCGCCGCTGTTCCTGGCTCTGACCCTGGCCGTGCGGCTGACCAGCTCCGGCCCGGCGCTGTTCCGCCAGGTCCGGGTGGGCCGGGCCGGCAGCACCTTCGTGATGCTGAAGTTCCGGTCGATGTACGCCGACGCCGAGGAGCGGCTGGCCAGCCTGCGCGAGCAGAGCGACCACGGTGACGGGGTGCTGTTCAAGATGCGCGAGGACCCGCGGGTGACCCGGGTCGGGAAGTTCCTGCGCAAGTACTCACTCGACGAGCTGCCGCAGCTGATCAACGTGGTGCGCGGCACCATGTCACTGGTCGGGCCGCGACCGCCGCTGCCGCTGGAGGTGGCCCGCTACGAGGACCACGTGCACCGCCGCCTGCTGGTCAAACCGGGCCTGACCGGCCTGTGGCAGATCAGCGGTCGCAGCGACCTGAGCTGGGACGAGTCGGTGCAGCTGGACCTGCGTTACGTGGAGAACTGGTCGCTGAGCGAGGACCTGTTCATCCTGTGGAAGACCGTCCGCGCCGTGGCGCGCGGCTCCGGAGCGTACTGACTCGAACACTTAGGGTAAGAGTTGTTTACCCTTTGTTAATAAGGTTATTCTAGGTCACTGGTAATTACCCGGAGTTGTATTCCGGCGACAACTCCAGACCTGCGCACATCGGTTCCACCGCACTTTTCGCAATATCGGCGTGATCGCACCGAGCGCTCTGAGAAGCAGGGCCGGCACGGTGTAACAACGGGGGAAATCAATGACTGTTCGACGCCTGCTGGCGACCATCACCGTTGCCATCCTGGCAGCCTTCGGCCTCACGGTCGCGACACCGGCCGGTGCCCTGCAGGGCACCGTGCCGGGTAACGCCGCCTCGAGCTGGCAGACCAACGGCGCGGTCAACGCGATCGCCGCGGCCAACGGCATCGTCTACGTCGGTGGCTCGTTCACCTCGGTCCGCCCGCCCGGTGCGGCAGCCGGCACCGGCGAGGTGGCCCGTACCAACCTGGCTGCGTTCAACGCCAGCACCGGGGCGCTGATCACCTCGTTCAACCACACCCTGAACGGTGCCGTGTCGGTGCTGACCGCCAGCGCCGACGGGGCCACCGTCTACGTGGGCGGTGACTTCACCACCATCGACGGCTCGACCCGCAACCGGATCGCCTCGTTCACCGCCGCCTCCGGTGCCCTGACCTCGTGGAACCCGAACGCCAACGGCCGGGTGGCCGGCATCGCGCCGTTCGGCGCCACCGTCTACGTGGGCGGTTCCTTCTCCACCATCGGCGGTCGCACCGAGCGGCGGGTGGCGGCGCTGAACGCCAGCACCGGCGCGGCGCTGGCCACCTTCACCACCACGCCGGACAACGTCGTCTACCAGATCGCGCTTACCCCGGCCGGCGACCGGCTGTTCCTGGTCGGTGCGTTCCTCAGCGTCAACGGTGACCCCACCTACCACGCGGTGGCCATGATCGACCCGGCCAGCGGCGCGGCGCTGCCGTTCCCGGCCGCGTCGGTCATCCCGCCCAAGACCGATGCCTGCATCGTCGAGGCCAAGTCGGTCAAGACCGACGCGACCGGTGCCTACTTCGGCGTCGAGGGCACCGGCGGCGGCTGCTTCGACGGCACCTTCGCGGTGAACAACGCCGACGGCTCGCTGCGCTGGCAGAGCAGGTGCCTGGGTGCCACCCAGGCGGTGCAGCCGATCGGCGACATCCTCTACACCGGCTCGCACAGCCACGACTGCACCGCCGACATGGCCGTCGACCCGGACGCCTTCCCCGAGGTGGGCTGGGGCCGGGGGCTGTCGCGGCACCTGCTCTCGCGTACCACCAGCGGCGGCCTGCTGGCCAGCTGGTACGCCAACACCAACGGCGGCCCGAACGGCGCCGGGCTCGGCCCGCGAGTGATGGCCACCGACGGCAACCAGCTGTTCGTGGGCGGCGAGTTCACCACCGTCAACGGCCAGACCCAGCAGGGCTTCGCCCGGTTCTCGCCGGCCACCGGCGACCTGACCCCGCCGGCCCGGCCGGCCACCCCGAGCGCGGTGGCGCTGCCCGGCGGCCAGGTGGCGGTCTACGTGCAGGCCCCGCTGGACGTCGACGACACCGACGTGACCGTGCGGATCTACCGCGACGGCGGCAGCACGCCGATCGTCAGCACCCCGGTGCACGCGCTGTTCTGGCGGGACCCGGTGGTCAACTTCATCGACTCCGGCCTGCCGTTGGGCAGCAGCCACACCTACACCGCCGACGCCGTCGAGACCAACGGCACCAACGTCAGTCCCCGGTCGACGGCCAGCCGGTCGGTGACCGTGGTCACCACCGCGAGCGGCGCCTACGAGGCGGCCGTGGACAACGACAACCCGACCATCTACTGGCGCTACGGCGAGACCGCCGGCCCGGTGCTGGCCGACTCCGGTGCCAGCCACGACGCCGGCCTCTCGCAGGGCACGGTGAGCTACAACCAGGCCGGCGCGGTGAGCGGCAGCCCCGCCATCACCACCGACGGCGCGAGCGGCTTCCTGGCCACCTCCCAGCAACTGCCCTCGCCGACCAGCTACTCGGTGGAGACCTGGTTCAAGACCACCAGCACCACCGGCGGCAAGCTGATCGGCTTCGGCGACCGGCAGGGCGGCTACGACTTCAACGGCAACCCGGCACTCAGCGGCTCCTACGACAAGCAGGTCTACATGACCTCTGACGGGCGCCTGAAGTTCGGCGTCTGGGTGGGCTTCGCCGACACGGTCACCTCCGCGGCAACCTACAACGACGGCCAGTGGCACCACGTGGTCGCCAGCCAGGGCAGCAACGGCCTGAACCTGTTCGTCGACGGGGCCAAGGTGGGCCACGACGGGCAGACCAGCAACCAGTCCTACAACGGCTACTGGCGGGTCGGTGGCGACAACCTGGGCGGCTGGCCCGACCAGCCGGCCAGCGTCTTCTTCAACGGCAGCATCGACGAGACCGCGGTCTATGACCACCCGCTCAGCCTGGGTGCGGTGCAGAGCCACTACGCGGCCTCCGGACGTACCCCGCCGCCGTCCACCGTGCCGACCGACGACTACGGCAAGGCCGTCTACAACGACGCCCCTGCTCACTTCTGGCGGCTGGACGAGACCGGTGGCGCCGCCACCGCTGCCGACAGCACCGACAACAACACCACCGGCAACTACGTCGGCGGCATCACTCAGGGTGTGCCGGGCGCGCTCGGCGCCACCGGGCACGCGGTGAGCTTCGACGGCAGCACCGGCAACGTCGCCTCGTCCAGCCAGATCGGTGGCCCGAGCCGGTACGGCCTGGAGCTGTGGTTCAACACCACGACCACCAGCGGTGGCAAGCTGATCGGCTTCGGCAATTCCCAGACCGGGGCGAGCGGCAACTACGACAAGCACGTCTACATGACCAACAACGGCCGGTTGATCTTCGGCGTCTACAACGGCAGCTTCGACATGATCACCACGCCGACCGCCTACAACGACGGCCAGTGGCACTACCTGGTGGCGATGCAGGGGCCGTCGGGCATGGCGATGTACGTCGACGACCACCTGATCGGCAGCAACTCGGTCAGCAACAACCAGGCCTACGCGGGCTACTGGCGGGTCGGTGGGGACAACCTCAACGCCTGGCCGAACCAGCCCGCCAGCAGCGTACTTCGCCGGCACCATCGACGAGGTGGCCGTCTACGACGGTCCGCTGACCGCGGCCCAGATCGACGCGCACTACACCGCCTCGGGCCGGTCCGGGCCGGACATCGTGCCGCCGACCACCTCGATCACCTCGCCGTCGGACGGCGCGACGGTGAGCACCGGCACGGTGCCGGTCACCGCCACCGCCTCGGACAACGTCGGGGTCACCTCGGTGGACCTGCAGGTCGACGGCAGCACCGTGGCGAGCTCCACCACCGCGCCGTACAGCTTCAACTGGACGGCCTCCGCCGGGCCGCACACCCTGCGCACGGTGGCCCATGACGCGGCCGGCAACACCGGCAACTCGCCGGACGTGCACGTCACCGCGGTCGTGCCGGACACCACCGACCCGACCGCGGCGATCACCGCCCCGGCCGACGGCGCCTCGGTGTACGGCCCGGTGACGGTCACCGCGACCGCGTCCGACGACACCGCGGTGACCGCGGTGGACCTGCTGGTAGACGGCTCCTCGATCGGCACCGACTCGAGCGCGCCGTACAGCTTCGACTGGTCGGCCACCGCGGTCGGCAGCCACACGCTGCAGGCCCGGGCGCACGACGCGGCCGGCAACGTCGGGCTCTCGAGCGTGGTCACGGTGACGGTGCCGCCCGACACCACCGCACCGTCGGCTCCTGGCCAGCCGGCCAGCAGCAACGTGACCCAGACGGCGGCGACCGTGAGCTGGCCGGCGGCCACCGACGATCGTGGGGTGGCCGGCTACCGGGTGCTGCGCGACGGCGTGCAGGTCGGCCAGACCAGTTCGCTGAGCTTCACCGACACCGGCCTGACGGCAGGCACCACGTACAGCTACACGGTGCGGGCCTACGACGCGGCGGACAACGTCAGCGATGACAGCCCGGCGGTCTCGGTGACCACCCAGCCGGCGGACCTGGTGCTGTTCTCCGACACCTGGACGGCGGCCGACGGCACGCCGTGGTCGTCAGCGTGGACGACCGGTGCCAGCAACGGCACGGTGAGCACCCAGTCCAACGCCGGCCGGTTCGCCATCGACGATGTGGCCAACTCCTACGGTCGGGCCCAGCTGACCGGGCTGGCGGCCCGGGCCGACAGCGAGCTGCTGACCTCGTTCAGCTGGTCGTCCAACACCGCGCAGAGCTACCTGAGCTTCTACCTGCGTGGTTCGGGTGGCTGGCAGAACGCCTACCGGCCGCGCAACGGCTACGGCCTGCAGTTGCAGTCCAACTCGGGCACCGTGGTGATCCAGAAGAACGTCAACGGGGTCACCAGCACGGTGCAGTCGGTGGCCGGCGGCCAGGCGGTCAGTACCGCCAAGCAGTGGCTGCGGTTGCGGGTGAGCGGTTCGACGATCCAGTTCAAGATCTGGACCGACGGCACCACCGAGCCGGTGGCCTGGAAGGCAACCGCCACCGACACCGACGTGACGGCGGCCGGGCAGCTGTTCCTGTCGCTGGTCCGCAGCGGCACCAATGTCGGTGCCAAGGCGGTCACCTTCGACGACCTGGCGATCCGGCCGACGCCGTGACCTCACACGGATCTGACTCCGGAGCGTACGCACTTCATAACGGTATGTAATCAGAGATTGGCCTTATCTCATAAGGCTGAAATGATTTCATTCCCGCTTTACACGGCTCGTGCTAAGAGCTAGTCTTAGGCTAGCTCTTAGCACCGATTTTACGCCGTGTGACCGAATCAAAACGCTCCGTCCCCACTCTTGTCAGGCACGTGTCAGGTAGAGGAAGAAACGATGCTCAGCAGTGGCAACGCTCAGGGCCCGAGGGCCATCGGTGCACGGTTGCGGCAGGGTCGCGCCCTGCTGGCGGTGGCGGCTCTGGCCGCCGGCCTGCTGGCCGGGGGCGGCCTGACCGCGCCGGCCGCCGTCGCCGCCACCCCGCCCGGCCAGGTACTGGACGGCTCGCAGCCGGCACTGGCCGCACCGTCCTGCTGGGCGATCAAGCAGCAGAACCCGGCCAGCCCGGACGGCATCTACTGGCTGCAGACCCAGCAGCTGGTGGCGCCGCAGCAGTTCTACTGCGACCAGACCACCGACGGCGGCGGCTGGGTGCTGGTCGGGCGCGGCCGGGAGGGCTGGACCTGGGCCTACGGCGGCCAGGGCAGCGTGGCATCCCTGCGCACCACCCCGACCGGGACCGCTGCGTTCGCGCCGGCCACCCTGCCGGCGCCCACCGTGCAGGGCCTGCTCGGTGGCGGCCGGGTCGACGCCCTCCCCGACGGCATCCGGGTGCGCCGGGCCAAGGACACCACCGGCACCAGCTACCAGGAGATGCGGATCAACGCCTCCAACCGCTCCGACTGGACCTGGTCGATCGGTGGTGGCGTGCTGTTCTCCAGCATCGTCGTCGACGGCATCAGCTCCGGCAGTGGCAACACCCAGTCCTGGTCCCGCTTGAACGACCAGAACTTCCTGCGGATGACCACCAACGAGCAGGCCAACCACAACTACAAGATGGGCTTCGCGTACGGCAACCGGATCTCCGGCCAGAACAACGCGACCAGCTACCTGTGGCAGTACACCACCGAGAAGTCGGCGCTGCCCTTCACCCAGGTGTTCCTGCGGCCCAAGCTCATGACCGCCGGCTTCTCGGCGATCCCGGCCGCCGGCCTGCCGGCCAGCACGGTGCGCCCGCTGGCCTCCTCGACCACCTCGCCGAACACCCCGTGGGGCGTCACCGGCATCGCCGGCGCGGTCAGCGAGCTGAACATGGAGGTCGAGACCTTCGCCCAGATCGGCAACATCATGTACGTCGGCGGCGGCTTCCAGAACGTGCAGAAGGGTGCCAACCCGGCCCCGGCCGACAAGATCTCCCAGGCCTGGCTGGCCGGCTTCGACGTCAACACCGGTGAGTGGCTGTCCAGCTTCCGGCCGAACCTGAACGCGATCGTCTGGGACCTGCAGGCCACCCCGGACGGCAAGCTGGTGGTCGGCGGCGAGTTCACCATGGTCAACGGGGTGGCCGACAACGGCATCGCCGAGCTGGACCCGATCACCGGCGCCACGGTGCCCGGCTGGAACGCCTCGGTCGACTTCGTCACCACCGAGGTCGGCGTCGGCGCCCAGGTCCGCGCCCTGGACTACCAGGACGGCTGGATCTACCTCGGCGGCCGGTTCAACCGGATCACCGGCGGCACCCCGGTCAAGGGCCCGATCACGGTCGGTCGCGCGGCTCGGGTGCGGGTCTCCGACGGCCAGCCGGACGGCACCTGGAAGCCCAACTTCGACGGCTCCGTCGTCGAGCTGGACGCCAGCGCCCAGGGCGACCGGGTGTACTTCTCCGGGTACTTCGACAACGTCAACGGCACCTCCTCACCCCGGGTGGGAATCGTCACCACCGCCGCCGGCGCGGCCCTGGTGCCGGGCCTGGGCTCCTTCGTGCCGTCCACCGGATCGGGTTCGGCCACCTACCAGCAGGCCATCAAGGAAGACGGCAACATGGTCTGGGAGGGCGGCGCCGAGCACATCCTCGGCCAGTACGACCGGGCTACCTTCCACCTGCAGAGCTCGAACATCACCAAGGCCGGCGGAGACATCCAGACCATCGGCATCTACAACGGCGTGGTGTACGCCAGCTGCCACTGCGGCAACTACGTCTACACCAACGACCTCAACTACTCCAACCCGATCCCGTCGGCCGGCAACGTCTACAACATCAAGTACATCGGGGCGTGGGACGAGCAGACCGGGCAGTACCTGCCCGACTTCTACCCCGGTGCGCTGGACACCCGGTCCGGAATCGGTGGCTGGGAGCTGACCCCGGACTCCAACGGCTGCATGTGGTTCGGCGGCGACTTCAAGCAGGGCTCCTTCCAGGGCACCGGTTACCAGTGGCTGGGCGGCTTCGGCAAGTTCTGCCCGCGGGACTCCGTGGCACCGTCGGTGCCGGGCAACCTGCGGATGAGCAGCACCCCGACCGGCGTCAAGCTCACCTGGGACGCCGCCACCGACAACTCGGGCACGGTGCGCTACGAACTGATGCGTGACGACCGGGTGATCATCTCCACCACCGGCCTGTCCTACATCGACACCACCGGCGCGCTGCCCGCCAACTACTGGGTGCGGGCGGTCGACGACAACGGCAACCGGTCGGCCACCTCGAACGAGGTCAGCGCGCTGGCTCCCGACACCACCGCCCCGACCGCGGCGATCACCAGCCCGGCCGACGGCAGCTCGGCCTACGGCCCGGTGACGGTGACCGCGACGGCCAGCGACGACCAGGCGGTCGCCTCGGTCGACCTGCTGGTGGACGGCACTGTGGTCGGCACCGCCAACAGCGCGCCGTACACGTTCACCTGGAACGCCACCGCGGTCGGCAGCCACACGCTGCAGGCCCGGGCCCGCGACACCTCCAACAACACCGGCCTGTCGGCTCCGATCACCTTCACGGTGCCGGTAGACACCACCGCGCCGTCCGCTCCGGGCCAACCGGTCAGCACCGGGGTGACCACCACGGGGGCCAGCCTGAGCTGGCCGGCGGCCACCGACGATCGGGGAGTCACCGGCTACCAGGTGTGGCGCGACGGCGCGCCGGTGGGCAGCACCGCCTCGCTGAGCTACACCGACACCGGGCTGACCCCGGGCGCTACCTACAGCTACACGGTGCGGGCAGCGGACGCGGCGGGCAATGTCAGCGGTGACAGCCCGGCCGTCTCGGTGACCACCCTGACGGAGGCGCCGGCGCTGTTCAGCGACAGCTTCACCGCCGCTGACGGAACACCGTGGTCGGCCTCCTGGACGACCACCGCGGGCACCGGCACCGCCGATGTCCAGTCCGGCGCCGGCCGGCTCGCCATGGACGACGTCTCCGGCGCGTACAGCCGGGCCCAGCTGACCGGGCTGGCGGCCCGGGCCGACAGCGAGCTGCTGACCTCGTTCAGCTGGTCGTCCAACACCGCGCTGAGCTACTTCAACGTCTACCTGCGTGGTTCGGGTGGCTGGCAGAACGCCTACCGGCCGAAGAACGGCTACGGCCTGCAGCTGCAGTCCAACTCCGGCACCGTGGTGCTGCAGAAGAACGTCAACAGCGTCACCAGCACGGTGCAGTCGGTGGCCGGCGGCCAGGCGCTGACGACTGCCAAGCAGTGGCTGCGGCTGCGGGTGAGCGGTTCGACGATCCAGTTCAAGATCTGGACCGACGGCACCGCCGAACCGACCACCTGGAAGGCGACGGCCACCGACACCGACGTGACGGCAGCCGGCCAGCTGTTCCTATCGACGGTCCGCGGCGGCACCAACGTCGGCGCCAAGTCGGTCTCGGTCGACGACCTGGCGGTCCGTGACGGCCAGTAGTGCTCAGTAGTACGGACGCCTGACCGGGCGTCCCGGACGACCCGAAGCCCCTCCCGGCGATGCCAGGAGGGGCTTCGGCATGTCGGCCTCGCGGTCTCGTGGTGGGTGTTCTCTGACGATCTGCCCAGTTCGCAACGCTCTGTGATCAACGGGCGGTGATGGGCCGACCGGCCGGCTGAAGGGCAGCGACTTACATGACTGTAAGTAATCAGAATGTTAAGTTTGATGAATCGTTCACGAAGCTCTAGACGAGCTGGTATACGCCGCCGCCACCCCTTGTCAGGCCCCTCCAGGCCAGCAAATCTGGGGATTTCTAGTCAGCGGAAATTGGGGCACGAACGCCGTCTTCGGCCTCGAAAAATTACTGCGCGTAATTGCTTAGCTCCCAGGGGGTGCTGTCGATAGAGGCTGTACTCGACTACTAGGAGTGACTATGACCACGGATGGCCGTCACACCGCTCGCCCCAGCATTCGCAAGAGGTCCTGGATCGGTGCGACCCTGGTCGCCCTGCTGAGTGCCGGTGCGGTGACCGCGCTGAACGCCTCGGCGACCTCCGCGTCCGCCTCGACCGCCAACCAGGTGTCCGACCCGACCTTCGCCACGGGCACCGCGGGATGGTTCACCCGGGCCGGTGGCGCGCTGTCGGTGGTTGCCGGTCACGACGGCAACCGGGCCATCCGGATGCGCAACATGACCAACGCCCCGCTGACCATGGCGCTCAACGACAAGGTGAACACCGTGCACGCGACGGTGGCGGGGGCCACCTACCAGGCCAGTGCCTGGATCAGCACCGACGCGCCAGGGGTCACCTCGGCGGTGCGGATGATGGAGTACCAGCGGATGCTGTTCCGCGGCTCCAGGATCACCAGCTCCTGGCTGCGCAGCACCGGCTGGGTGCACGTCAGCACCGTCTACACCGCCGCGACCGACCAGAGCACCATCGACTTCAACGTGCTGGCCTGGGCGCTGCCGCGCGGCAAGAGCCTGCTGGTCAGCGAGCCGAGCCTGGTGCTGCTGTCGCTGCCGAGCCAGCCGGCGCCGGTCAAGCAGCCCAAGCCGAGCCCGACCAGCTCCGCGCCGGCACCGACCAGCTCCGCGCCGACCAGTTCGGCCCCGGCGCCGACCAGCTCCGCGCCGGCACCGGCCCCGAGCACCACCAGCGCGACCCCGAAGCCGACCAGCTCGGCCCCGCCCACGCCGGCGCCGACCAGCTCCGCACCGGCACCGAGCGGTTACAAGCTGGTCTTCTCCGACGACTTCAACACCATCGACCGCACCAAGTGGAACGTCCGCAACAACTCCTGGGCCAACAACGAGGAATCCATCGTCACCTCGCGGTCGAACAACGTGTTCGTCAGCAACGGTGCGCTGACCCTGCGGGCCATCCAGGAGTCCTACACCGTCGGCAGCACCACCAAGCAGTACACCTCCGGCTACCTCGACACCATCGGCCGGGAGTCCTGGCAGTACGGCCGCATCGAGATGCGGGCCAAGCTGCCCACCGCGCAGGGCATGTGGCCGGCGTTCTGGCTGCGCGACAACACCAACAAGGGTGAGCTCGACATCATGGAGGCGATCGGCGGCCTGCCCACCAAGTCGGTGCAGACCATTCACCAGTCCACCGACGGTGGCATGGGCAAGTCCGGTCACGAGGACATCCTGCCCAGCGGCACCACCGCCAGCTGGCACACCTACGCGGTGGACCGCGAGCCCGGCATCGTGAACTGGTACGTCGATGACCGGCTGGTGTTCTCCAAGACCCAGTCCGTGCTGAGCTGGCTCGACCCCACCTTCAACGAGCCGATGAACATCCGGCTCAACCTGCAGGTCGGGGGCAGCATGCCCGCCTACTACGGCAAGCCGGTGGCCGGTGTGCCGCTGGGCTCCGGCGACTACGTGGTCGACTACGTCCGGGTGTACCAGAAGGGCTGACCCGAGCGATTCGCAGCTCATCGCAATCCCACCGGTGACATAAGCTGGAAAGGTCCCGGCCCGTATCACGGGCCGGGACCTCAGCTTTGACGAACCGGGGGATGGACGACCTGACCGCGACACGGCCTGACAGCCCGCCCGAGGTGCCTGCGCCCGGGCGCCCGGCGCGCGGTGGAGTCGGCCGGTGGTGGTTCGTGCTGGCAGCGCTGGTGATCGCACTGGCCGCCGGCATCACCGCGGCAGTGGTGTTCCACCGTGACAGCAAGCCGGCCTGGCACCTGGTCTGGGACGACGAGTTCAAGGGAACCACCCTGGACACCACGAAATGGACGGCGCAGGACCACTCCACCTTCGGCGAGGGCAACAAGGAGCTGGCCTGCCTGATGAGCGGACCGGCCAACGTCGAGGTCGGCGGCGGGCTGCTCACGCTGCGGGCGATCCGGGAGCGGACGCCGGTGCGCTGCGGCGACAACGATCGCCGTTTCCCAGACGGGCGCGACTACACCTCGGCGATGCTGAGTACCCAGGGCAAGGCGTCCTGGCACCAGGGCCGCTTCGAGATGCGGGCCAAGCTGCCGCTCGGGGCGGGGACGTCCAAGGGCCTGTGGCCGGCGTTCTGGATGCGCCCGGCCAGCGGCTCCGGTGACGGTGAGCTCGACATCATGGAGGCGATCGGCACCGGTGACGCCGGCGATCCCGAGGCAGGCACCGTGCACCAGACGCTGTGGTACGACGGCAAGGGCACCTATCCCAAGCAGTCGACGGTGGTGCCGGTCGAGGGCGGCCCCGCGGACGGCTTCCACACCTACGCCGCCGAGTGGGGTCCGGGCGTGATGCGGTGGTACGTCGACGGCAAGCTGACCTTCGAGCGCGACCAGGCAGCCGCGCCGTGGATCGACGAGGCGTTCGCCGGGACGTTCTTCATCCGGCTGAACATGGCGGTCGGGGGGACTTTTCCCGGCAGTCCGGATCCGAAGACGGCTCTTCCTGCCGATATGCAGGTGGACTGGGTGCGGGTCTTCCAGTGGCGATGATCGACCAGGGTGAGAACGGAGAAACCGGCGACGTGAGCAGCTCTGCCGCCCCCGACTGGCGGACCGACCCGGCGAGCTGGCCGCGGGTCAGCGCGGTGATCCCCACCAAGGACCGGCCGCAGTTGCTGCGCCGCGCCGTGCAGTCGGTGATCGAGCAGGACTACCCGGGCCCGATCGAGTGCCTGGTGGTCTACGACGGCACCGACCCGGTGATGCCCGAGGTCTCCTTGCGCGAGGGCCGGACGCTGCAGGTGCTGGTCAACAACCGGACACCGGGCCTGGCCGGCAACCGCAACACCGGCTACCTGGCCGCCACCGGCGAGCTGGTGGGTTCCTGCGACGACGACGACGAGTGGCTGCCGGGCAAGCTGCGCGCCCAGGTCGAGCTGTTGCGCAAGCACCCCGAGGCGATCGCGGCGGCCTGCGGCTTCGTCTACCACTACCGCGGCAACGACATCCCCCGAGAGGCGGAACTGCCGGCGCTGACCTTTGCCGACCTGCTCAACGACCGGCACCTGGAGGCCAACGCCTCCACCTACCTGATTCCGCGTTCGGAGTTGCTCGCCGACATCGGCCTGGTCGACGAACAGCTGCCCGGCAGTTACGCCGAGGACTACGAACTGCTGCTGCGGGCCGCCCGGCTCGGCCCGATCGTGTGCGTGCGGCAACCGCAGTCGCGGGTCTACCTGCACGACTCGTCCTTCTTCGCCAGCCGTTGGCAGACCATCAACGAGGCGCTGAGTTACCTGCTGGAGCGGGTTCCGGAGTTCCGGCAGGACCCGGCGGGGCTGGCCCGGATCGAGGGCCAGATCGCGTTCTCCCATGCCGCGCTGGGCAATCGTCGCGCGGCCGCCCGCTTGGCGGTGCGCTCGTTGCGCAAGTCGCGCCGGGCCCGGCAGAGCTACGCCGCACTGGTGGTGGCCACCGGACTGGTCAGCGCCGACCGGGTACTGGCCACCGCCCGCCGGTTCGGCCGCGGCATCTGAGACGGATACCTGACGGCACCGCGATGACACCCCAGACCCGATCCCGCGAGCTGATCCCCGGCGCGGGCACGGCCGGCGAGCTGCCGGCTTGGCCGGTCTATCTGCTGTTCGCGGGCTTCCCGCTCTGGTGGTTGCTGGGCCTGGGTGCGTTCGCGGTGGCGGTGGTGGCGATCCCGATGCTGGTGCTGTTGATCCAGCGCCGCGACATCGAGGTGCCGCCGGCGTTCTTCCTCTGGCTCGGCTTCGTGGCGTGGGCGTGCGCGGCCGTGCTGGAGGTGTCCACGACCTCGAGGCTGATCGGCTTCGGCGTCCGGATGGTCAACTACGTCGGCTGCAGCATCGTCTTCCTCTACGTCTACAACGGCCGCAACCGGCTGGACAAGCGTGTCGTGCTGCGCGCCCTGGTGCTGTTCTTCGCGGTGGTGGTGGCCGGTGGCTACCTGGGCGTCCTGCTGCCGCGCGGCAGCCTGTCCACCCCGGTGCAGGCCCTGCTGCCGGTCAGCATCCGCAACAACGAGTACGTGCACGCGCTGGTGCATCCCGCCTTCGCCGAGGTGCAGCGCCCGTACGGCTCGCCGCGTACCTTCTACCGCCCGAGTGCCCCGTTCCCCTACACCAACAGCTGGGGATGCAACGTCGCGCTGCTGGTGCCGCTGGTGATCGCGGCGCTGTCGACCTTCCGGCGGCCGGTCTGGCGGCTGGCGATGGTCGGCCTGCTCGCCGCGGCCTGCCTGCCGGCCTTCGCCACCCTGAACCGCGGCATGTTCCTGGCGGTCGGCCTGGTGCTCAGCTACGCCGCGGTCCGGCTGGCCGCCCGGGGCAGGCTGGTGCCGCTGGTGACCGTGATAGCCGGCGCCGCCGTCGGCGTGACGGTGGCGGTCGCGGCCGGGGTGCTGGGCAGCCTGCAGCAGCGCTTGCACTACAGCCAGACCAATGTGGGCCGCCAGACCATCTACCGGGAGGCCTTCGACGGGGCGCTGAACTCACCGGTGTTCGGGCACGGCGCACCGCAGCCGTCCGGCACGGTAGGCGTATCGATCGGCACCCAGGGCCAGGTGTGGAACGTCATGTTCAGTTACGGGTTCATCGCCCTGGCATTCTTCCTGGGCTGGTTCGCCCTGGCGGTGCTGCAGAGCTGGCGAGCGCGCGGCCAGGCCGAGCTGTGGGTGCACGCCACGCTGTTCGTAGCGTTCGTGACGTTCTTCTACTACGGCTACGACGGCATCCAGCTGGCGGTGGCGATGAGCGCCGCCGCGCTGGCGCTGCGCAGCCGGCGCGCCGCCCTCGCGGTCCCGGTGGCCGGTGCGCCGCCGCCGGATCTATCCCGGGCGCGCCAACCCGTCAGCTCGGACCACCTAGTCGAGGTTGGGGCCGCCAAGCCGGGTCCGAGCCGCCAACCGGTCTAGCGGGCCGGCTGCCGCGCCCTGATCCAGCGGCCGATGCGGGGCGGCTTGCGCGCCAGTAACCGGTCCACCTCGTCGGCGAATCGGGCCACCGTCTGTCCGACGTCGTTGCTGCTGTCGCCGACTGCCAGGGCGCTCGGGTCGGCGACGGCGCGGTCGAGGGCGGCGTGCAGTTCGGTCTCGGTCTCGGCGGCCAGCACCAGCCCGGTCCGGGCCAGCTGCCGGGCGAAGGCCACCTGGTGGTCGTCGACCACCTCGTCCAGCCGGGCCAGCCGGGGAACCACGATCGGAACGATGCCGCACGCCCGGCTGTCCATGATGCCGCCCGGACCGCCCTGGGTAACCACCAGGTCGGCGGTCCGCAGCAGGTCGAGCAGCTCGGCGCGCGGGCTCATGGTGAAGTTGTCGGCACCGGCCAGCGGCCGGGTCGAGCCGTGCTGGACGACCCAGCGCACCGCCGTCGGGTGGCTGGCGCTCCACCGCTCGATCCAGTCCATCAGCCGGTCGAACCGGTGGTGGTCGGTGCCGACGGTGACCACGCCGACCAATGGAGAACGGGGTCCTCGCTCGCTGCGGTGCTCGCTCATTGGGTCACCCATTCGCTCCGCTCCTCGCTCGCTGCGATGCTCACTCACAACAACTGGCCGATGTTGGTGGCCTTCGGGTAGAGCTGGAGCTGCTCGTCCCACTGCACCAGGAACAGGTCCGACACCGGCCGGCACAGCCGTCCGGTCATCGTGGCGCTGTCGATCCGGTCGTAGACCTCGACATAGACCGTGCGGATGCCCATCAGCCGGGCCAGGTAGAACACCGGCACCGCGACCGCCGCGCCGGTGGAGACCACCACCTCCGGCCGGAACGCGCGCAGCGCCTTCCAGGCGACGCCGAAGTTGCGGATCAGGTTCGGGATGTTGCGGGTGGTCGGGTGGTAGGCCCAGGTGACCGTCTCGCCGGCCAGCATCGCCTGGGCGTCCGGCTTGTCGAAGGTGATCCAGTGCCGCTCGTGTTCGGACCACCACGGCCGCAACGCCTCGAGCTGGCCGAGATGCCCGCCGGTGGAGCTGGCCAGCAGCACGCGCATGCGGAGCTACCTTCTCCGGCCCGAGGCCGAGCGTGACGAGCGGGAGGTTGCCCCACGCGCACCCGACCCGGACGGCCGGAAGGCGGAATGGGCGGGCGTCGAGTCCGGTGCCGCGCCGGAACCAGGCACCGGCGATCCTTCGGTCACCGCGCCGTAGCCCGGGTCGTAGGCGGGCAACTCGCCGTTGGCCGGCTCGTAGCCGACCGGCTCGTATGCCGGCGACGGGTCGACTTCGGCGGCACGGCTCGAGCGTGCCTCGACGTGGGACCCGCCCGGCTGGTCGGCCCGGCCGGCGCCGTGCTGGCCGACGTTGGGCTCCCGGTCGCCGCGCAGTCGCAGCCCGCCGCGGCGGGTGAGCAGCGCGCCGCCCAGCACCGGCACGCCCACCTGGGCCAGCTGGCGACCCAGCCGTGCCAGGGCGGCATGCGTGGAGCGGTTGCGGTAGGCCACCACGACCGCCTCGTCGGCGACCCGGCCGAGCCGTACCGAGCTGCTCGGCAGCTCGACGTTGATGCCGTCCAGCACCACGATGTCGGCGTCCTGAAGGAGGTCACCCAGGGTGTCGCCGGCCGCTCGCAGCGTCTCCCCGAGCGAGATCTCATCGCCCAGCGACAGCACCCGCAGCCGAGGCAGTTCGCGTACCCGCACCAGCTGGTCGGCCAGCGGGCCACTGGAGGGTGCCGGTGGGGCCGGCATGTCGAGCAGCTCGGTGGCCGGCCGGACCGCCTGCTCCGGGCCGACCAGCACGGCCTCCAGGCCCTGCTGGGCGAAGGTGGCCGCCAGGTTCAGCGGAGCCAGGCTGACGCCGTCCTGCCCGCTGCCGCACAGCAGCACCACCCGGCTGTCGGCCGAGTGCGCGGCGACCGCCGTGCCGAGGGTTCGGTAGGCGTCGGCCTCGGCGCCACGGGTGGCTCCGGTGGCGGCCAGCAGCCCGCGCGAGGAACCCTCCGCCACCGCGAACTCGACGATCACCGGTGCGCCGCCCAGGCTGTGCTGCAGCTCCGCGGAGTTGCGCACCCGGTCGTTGCGACGATCGCGCAGCACGGCGACGACGATGCCGACCAGCAGGCCGATCAGCAGGCCGCCGGCCAGGTAGAGCAGCTTCTTGGGCGAGCTCGGGGCGTTGGGCTCGACCGCCTCCCCGGCCAGCTGGCCCGGGTTGACGACCGAGGTCTGGTAGGCGTTCAACTGGTTCTGCAGCTGCTGGATCTGGTTCTGCAGCGAACCGCGCTGGGAGTCGCCCGAGCTGAGTTCGGACAGCTTCTTCTGCAGGTCCGCGATCTGGGACTGGACGCGCCCGATCCGCCGGGTGATGTCCTGCTGGGCGATCTGGATCCGGTAGTCCAGGTAGGCGTGGGCGAAGGCGTTCGCGCCCTCGGCGGCGCCGTGCGCGGACGCGGCTTGGAAGGTGATGTTGAGGACCTGGCTGTCCAGCGGCGAGGTGACGTTGACCTGGGCGGCGAGTTCGGTCAGGTTGCCGGTGTAGCCGAGGGTCTGCTGGGCGGCCTGCACCACCGAGGTGGAGGTCACGATCCGCGACTCGGTGATGGTGCTGACCGAGGTCGCGCTGCCGCCCGAGGTCGGCGAGACGTCGACCACGGCGGTCGCCTGATAGGTCTTCGGTGTCGTGAAGAACAGCGCGGCGGCAGCCGCCACCCCGAGCAGGGTCAGCACCAGCACCAGTACCAGCTGGCGGCGCAGGGTGGCGAAGAACTGGCCGAGCGTGACCACTGACTGGCCCGCGCCCGAGGGTGGCTCGGGGGTGGGCACCGCGCCGGTCACCCGGCGTTCCGGTCTGACATGGTGCTCACGTTCCCCTCACGAGCTGTGCTAACCGACGTCCTGTCAACTTTAGGTTACGTTCGCCGGTAGTCGGCGGGTCGGCGCCGCGCTGCCCCGGATCAGGACGCCCGGGTGCGGCGGGTCAGCGCGTCGAGCAGAATCCGGACGCCGAGGGTGTCCCGGCGTACCCACACCATCGGTAGGTAGAGCACCAGCGATAGGGCGATCGCGACCGACATGGCGACCAGTGAGCTGCCGGCCACCAGCCGGACGGCCACCGGCAGCACCCCGAAGCAGCCCAGCGCCACCAGGCCGGCCAGTATCAGCCCGCGCAGGCTGCCGCCGATCCGCATCCCCCAGCGGACCTGGCTGAATGCCAGCACGCTGTCGAGCACGATGGTCAGCGCCCAGGCCACCGCCGCGCCGGTGATGCCGAACCGCGGCACCAGCACCAGGTTGGCCGCCACGTTGAGCGTCAGAGCGGCCGCCTTGTCCATCAGCACCCAGCTGCTGCGACCTCCCATCAACAGCACGGTGCCGACGTTGCCGGCGGCCAGGTTGACCAGCATCGCCAGGCACAGCACGGTCATCGCGTGCGCACCGGCCGGGTAGGAGGCGCCGAAGATCCGCAGCACGGTCGGTGCGAACACCGCCATGACCAGGTAGAGCGGCCAGGACGACAACACCACCCACTGCGAGGCGGCCGAGTACATCTGGCTGACCCGCTCGGTGTCGCGACGGGCGAGTGCGGCGCTGACGTCGCCGGCGATCGCCACCCGCAACGCCTGCAGCACCAGGGTGCCCGAGGTGATGAACCGGCTGGCCGCGGCGTAGATGGCCGCCTGCGCCGGCGAGGCGAGCGCTGCCACCAGCAGCACGTCCAGCCAGTTCAGCAGGATCTCCATCACCCCGGCCACCCCGCGGGCGCCGGTGAAGCTCCAGTACTCGGCGGCGATCTCGCGTACCGAGGCGGTCCGGGGCGGCCAGGGCAGGCTGCGCCCGAACAGTGCGCGCATCCGGCGGGCCAGCAGCAGCGCGGCCAGTGCCAGGGCCAGCATCAGCGGGATCAGCCAGGCCAGCACCACCACCCACAGCGGCGCGTCGGCGGCCACGGCGATGCCCACCAGCAGCGGCCGGGCCGCCGGGACGCCCAACTGCTGCAACAGCACGTAGTTGCGGACGCTGCCGAACGCCCGGGTGGACTCCACCACCCCGATCTCGACGACGCCGGGCAGGAAGAGCAGCGCCAGGATGCGGATGCTGTGCAGGGCGGCGTCCGTCTGGTCGTGGCCGATCCGGGCGGCCAGCGTGGGCGCCGCCAGCCACAGCGCGACGCTGCCCACCGCCCCCAGCACCAGCACCGGGACGAACGCCACCACCAGCAGCGCGGGAATGTCGGCCTGCCGGTCCAGAGCCCGCAGCCGCGGCACGAACCGCACCAGGCCGGCGCCTACCCCGAAGGACAGGAACGTCTGCAGCACCAGGAAGATCGCGGTGGCACTGAAGAACTGTCCGGCGGTGGTGGTGGTCAGGCCGTGGGTGAGCACCAGGGTCAGCACGAAACCGAACACCGAGCCGGCACCGGTGCCGAGCACCGCGAAGCTGCCGCCGCGGGCCACCCCGGCCAGTGCGTGGGCCGGCGGCTGGGCGGTGCCGGCCACCGTCACGGCTGCCGAACCGAGCCGGCCGGCTCCGCCGCTGATCCGGTCTCGAGCAGGCCCCGGTAGGCCTTGGTCAGCGAGCGGGCGGCGAACAGCACGGTGGCCAGTGCGAGCAACCCGTAGACCCAGAGGAAGAGGGTGTGCACGCCGAGCACCAGGAAGGCCAGCGCCAGGCTGCCGTGATCCAGCGGCAGCAGCAGCAGGGCGACCAGCAGCGAGGACGAGCCGGCCGCGCCGGGACGACTGGGATCGGCCACGGTGAGCTTGTCGCGCAGCATCATCCCGAAGAACTGAGTCACGTTGGCGATGCCGAAGACCACCGGCACCAGCAGGTAGAGCAACGAGTCGAGGTGGAAGAAGCGCAGCACCGCGATGGCGACCGCGCTGTGCAGCGAACTGATCTTGGCGACGTCGGCGACGTGGTCGAGCCACTCGCCGGCCCGGCTGCCGCCGCCGCGTACCCGGGCCAGCTGGCCGTCGGCGGAGTCGAGGGCGTAGCCGGCCAGCAGCAGCAGCGAAACCGCGATGCCGGCCGGCACGGCGGCCTGGTGCAGGGCGAGCACGGCGATGCCACCGAACGAGACCGCCGAACTCAGCAGGGTGACCTGGGTGGGTGAGAGCCGCAGCGCGTAGGCGAGTGCGGCCAGCAGGCCGCCGGCCCGGCGGTTGACGAAGCGCAGGTAGGCCGGCACCGAGGCCGTCGACTTCTGCGCGCCGGCCAGCCGGGACCGGGCATAGCCGAACCGGGCTCCGGCGGAGCCGTCCGGCGCCAGCAGCGCGGTGTTGTCCATGTCGTGGAAGCCCTTTTGGTCGTGCGGAAGGCTGGGTTAGCCCTGGGTGACCGACAGCTGCGGGGACCGGGCGTGCCAGGCGCTGCGCACCATCTCCCGCAGGTCGTGCCGGGGACGCCAGCCCAGTGCCGCGCTGATGTGCCTGGTGTCGGCCACCACAGTCGCCGGGTCGCCGGGTCGCGGCTCGCCCAGTTGCGGCTCGATGCTGAGCCCGGCCACCTCGGCGATCGTGTCGATCACCTCGCGTACCGAGTAGCCGTGCCCGCAGCCTACGTTGAAGACCTGTGCGGCCGCGGGGGACTCCAGCGCGGCGATCGCGGCGACGTGGGCGTCGGCCAGGTCCTCGACGTGGATGAAGTCCCGCACGCAGGTGCCGTCCGGGGTCGGGTAGTCGCTGCCGAAGATGACCGGCCGCTCGCCGCGCTCCAGCGCGTCGAACACCATCGGGATCAGGTTGGTCCGGCCGAGGTCGGCGAGTTCGGGGGTGGCGGTGCCGGCCACGTTGAAGTAGCGCAGGGCGGCGAAGCGCAGGCCGCTGGCCCGGGCCTGGTCGCGGATCAGCCACTCGCCGACCAGCTTGGTCTCGCCGTACGGATTGATCGGCCGGGTCGGGTGGTCCTCACCCACCAGTGCCGCCTCGACCATGCCGTACACCGCCGCGCTGGAGGAGAAGACCAGCCGGTCGACCCCGGCCTGGTCCATCGCGCTGAGCAGTTGCATAAGATTGAAGACGTTACGACGGTAGTAGGTCAGCGGCTCGCGCATCGACTCGGCGACCTGCTTGTCGGCGGCCAAGTGGATCACTCCGGCGATCCGGTGGTGCCGCAGCGTGGCGGTCACCAGGTCGAGATTGCCGATATCGCCGTGCACGAACGGCACCTGCACCCGATCGGCGGAGCCGGTGCTGAGGTCGTCCAGCACCACCGCGCCGATGCCGGCGGCCTGCAGGCTGCGCACGACGTGGGCCCCGATGTAGCCCGCGCCGCCTGCCACCAACCAGGTATCTGTCATCGATCCAGTCGCTCTTCCCGGGTGGGTCGGATGGCTTTTCGTAAAGCACATGTAAAGCAAGACATCGGCAGTACGATGGTCTAATCTTAACATTGTTTGCACGTGGCGCTCAGGGATGAGCACGGAGAGGTACGGGTAGTCGTGGACAGGCTGAACGCGGGGGGACCTCGACGGGTTGGCTACGCCCCCGGTGTGTACGACATGTTCCATATCGGGCACTTGAACATCTTGCGCAACTCCCGGCTTGCCTGTAACTACCTCATCGCCGGGGTCGTCTCGGACGACCTGAGCCGCCGGGCCAAGGGCAAGAGCCCGGTGATCCCGCTGGCCGAACGGCTGGAGATCGTCAGCAGCATCCGCTACGTCGACGAGGCCGTCGAGGAAGACGTCCCCACCAAGCTGGACATGTGGCACAAGCTGCACTTCGACGTGCTGATCAAGGGCGACGACTGGCGCGGCACCGAGAAGGGCCTGCGCCTGGAGCGCGAGATGGCCGAGGTCGGCGTCGAGGTCTTCTACCTGCCCTACACCGTGCACACCTCGTCCACCATGCTGCGGCAGGCGCTCAACATCGAGATCGGGCTGCGCGCCTAGCGACCGTGGGGCGGCGCGGGTGTGCTGCTCCTGGCCGGGTCGTTCGTGGCGCCGGCGTCGCAGCCGGGCAGCCGGGTCGTCACCGTCACCGGATGCACCGCCGGCTGCCGCAGGATCTCGGTCCGGCCGGCGCGGGCCGGTTCCTCGGCGGTCACCGTCACCGTGTGCCGCGCGCCACGAGCCAGCTCCACCGGCAGGGTGAGCACCGGCAGGCCGTGCTCGGACGACGGCACCCCCACCGCCGGTCGGCCGTCCAGCGTGATGGCCGTGACCCGCGAACCGGGGGTGCCGTAGTAGCTGAGCAGCACCTTGTTGTCGCCGGGCCGGGTGCGGTAGCCGGGCTTGTCCAGTCGCAGCGTGACGTAACCGGGCAGCGGGCCGGCGGGTACCTCGTTGGCCAGGGTGAAGGTCGAGGTCGAGGTGCTGCCGGTGCCACAGCCCTGCCGGGTGTAGGTCATCGACCGGGTGAGGTAGTAGTCCAGCTTTCCGCCGGTGGCGTTGACCGTGGCAAAACCGGCGAGGTAGCCCGGCCCGGCGCGCAGCACACCCGCCAGCGGGCTCGCCGTCAACCGCTGCTGCACGGCCGGGTCGGCGCTCCAGGCCAAGATCCGGTGCTCGCCGGCGGCCCGGGTGGCTGCCCGGACCAGTTCGGCCGAGCCGTGCGCCGACAGCAGCCGGGCCGAGATGCCGCGGGCGATGCCGAGCAGGTAGGCCTTGCGGGCGGCCTTGTCCGGGTGGGTGCGATACAGCGCCTGCTGGGTCAGGCTGACCACCTGGTCCCCGGTCACCGTGCTGCCGTCGGCCAGTCGGGCGGGACCGGTCACCTTCAGCAGGTAGGAGATGGCGGTCGGGTCGATGGCCAGCGCCCCGTCGATCCGCTGGCCGGAGGCGGCCTGCCACATCGCCGCCCAGATCCGCGCGGCCTGGGAGAAGTCCGGGCTGATGGTGGAGTTGGCGAAGGTGTTCGCCGGGTCGGCGGCCCGGTAGCGGCCGGCGTAGTCGCTGCCCAGGTCCCGGGCAAGGTCGATGCGGGTCCGCACCCGGCTCAGTGCGGTGTCGCTGTCGAACCGGTCGAAGCTGAGCCGGCCGTGGTCGGCGGTGACGATCGCGAACGCGCCGGGGATGCCACCGATGCCGCGGGACTCGGCCTCGTTCTCCAGTCCCACGAAGTACCGGCGGCTCCCGGTGCGACCCAGCAGGTCGGGCAGCAGGTCGGCCGCCTGGCTGGCCGGCCGCAGCTGGTCTGAGATCCGGGCCAGGTCGGCGCGCAGGGCGGCCCGGGAGCGGTCGGCGGGTGCCAGCCAGGTGTCGGCCGGTAGCCGGTCGAGGTGCTCGGTGGCCGCCTGCAGCCGGGCTTCGGCCTGCCGCAGCACCGGCGCGGCGTCGACGATCGGCTGCAGCCGAACCGTGCCCGAGTCGACCAGGCCGCCGGGGGACAGGGTGTCGGCGAGGCCCAGCAGGGGAGGCAGCACCTGCGAGCCCAGCTGGTCGGCCTCAGTCGCGCAACCACGCACCGAGCGGGCCGGCTGCCCCAGCCAGGGGATCCGGCTGCTGACCCACCAGGCCGGCCCGGTGGTCAGCAGGTGCGCCGAGTGGGCGTGCCCGGTCACCGTGCCCGCCGCGACGCGAGCCGCGGGCAGGTCGCCGCGGAGCAGCGCGGTGCGCAACTGGCCCACCGACTGCTGGCCGGCCCGCAGCTGGTGCCGGGCGAGTTCGGCGGTGACCGCGAGCCACACCAGGCCGGCCAGCACCAGGGCGAACGACGCCGCCAGTACGTAGCGCGCCAGGGCCCGTCGACGGCGCCGTCCGGAGCCAGGCGGCAGTGCGTCCGGGCGCATGCGGTCCTTTCCGGAACGGGTCGGCCAGGGCAAGAATCGAGCTGAATTACGCCAGTGATATTAACGTTAATTACTAAAGGTGACGCTATTCAGGAAATACGATTACTGCAGGTCACAGTGCCTTCGTCAGGCATCGCCCGGACCTGCCGTCAGGCGCCCTCCGGTGCGACCGGCCCGCTCCCCGACACCGAGGTCTCGGAGCTGGGCCTGCCCTCGGCGCGGTGCCCCCAGCGCCCGGTCAGTCCGGTCAGCGCGGCACCGGTCAGCAGCACCGCGCCGGCCAGCCCGAGGAACAGCTGGGACGGCACATGCTTCAGCGAGACGACCGGGATCGCCACCGCCACCTGCTCGCCCGGCGGTACCGAGTCCGGCGGGCCGGCCGGTGGGGTTTCGCCAGGCTTCGACGAAGGATCCTTCGCTGCCAGACCGTGAGCGGTGCAGCCGGAGCCGGCCGCGGTCAGCGCGGTGCCGGCAGTCGGAAGCCGGGCGGGCAGCCAGGCCTGGAAGGACCCGGTCGCGTCGGCGACGGTGCGGCTGGGCCGGCCACCCGCGCTGATCCGGACTGTCGAACCGGCCAGGAAGCCGATGCCCTGCACCCGGATTCCCCCGCTGCCGACGGTGCCGGTGACCGCGCAGTCGAGGGACGGCGGGTAGCTCGCCGCCTGGGCGGTGCCGGCCGGCAACCACCAGGCCGACAGCAGTGTCAGGCAGCCGATCGCGGAGGCGGAAAATGCACCGGAGCGGAGCCGCCTGCCGGCCCCGCTCGTTTCTTGCCAGGGCGCGCAGGGCACGCCCGATGGACCGAACATTTCGATTCCCCCGAATCCGCGAGGCGTAATGTAGCGGTCAAGGACGGCAATTTACAACTGTTTGACATTACTCGTTTCGGCCAGTGCTGTGATGTGTGCCGCGCTCGTCGGTCGAGGCTCCGCACCGCTTGTCCACAGGCGGGCGCAGCAGGGCCCCACAGCCGGCACGTGGTGTGGTGGAGGGTGTCGGTACTGCCACGTAAGCTCGATGCATGAGCTTGGCGGGACTGATCGATGCCGCTCTCGACGACCCCGTCCTGGCCACCGTGGTCTCCGCCGCCGGCCGAGCCGGCAGCCGGCCGCTGACGCTGTCCGGACCGGCCGCGCTCGGCCCGTTGGCCATCGCCACCCTCGCGGGGCGTACCGGGCGGACCGTGCTGGCGGTGACCAGCACCGGCCGCGAGGCCGAGGACCTGCTGGCCAGCCTGCAGTGCCTGCTGCCGCCGGACGAGGTCGCGCTGTACCCGGGTTGGGAGACGCTGCCGCACGAGCGGCTCTCGCCCCGCGCCGACACCATCGGCCGGCGGCTGGCGGTGCTGCGCCGGCTGCGCTACCCGGACCCGAGCGATCCCAGCACCGGCCGGCTCTCCGTGGTGGTGGCGCCGGTCCGGTCCGTCCTGCAGCCGCAGGTTCCCGACCTCGGTGACCTGGAGCCGGTCAGCATCTCGGTCGGCGACTCGGGCCGCGAGCTGGAGGAGCTGGTCCAGGCCCTGGTCGCGGCCGGCTACGCGCGGACCGAACTGGTCGACAAGCGCGGCGAGTTCGCGGTCCGGGGCGGCATCCTCGACATCTTCCCGCCCACCGAGGAGCACCCGCTGCGGGTGGAGTTCTGGGGCGACGAGGTCGAGGAGATCCGGTACTTCAAGGTCGCCGACCAGCGCTCGCTGGAGATCGCCACCGGTGGGGTGTGGGCACCGCCGTGCCGGGAGCTGATGCTCACCCCCGAGGTGCGGGCCAGGGCGGCGGCGCTGCTCGACCGGCACCCTGAGCTGGGCGAACTGCTCGAGCCGATCAGCCTCGGCAACGCCGTCGAGGGCATGGAGTCACTCGCCCCGGTGCTGGTCGACGAACTGCGGCTGGTGCTGGCCGAGTTCCCGGCCGACACCACCGTGCTGGTCTGCGACCCGGAACGGGTCCGGGCCCGGGCCGCCGACCTGGTGGCCACCTCGGAGGAGTTCCTGGCGGCGTCCTGGGCGGCGGCGGCCGGCGGCGGCAAGGCCCCGGTGGACCTGGCCGCGGCGTCGCTGCGCTCGCTGGACGAGGTGGCCGACGGCGCGATAGAGCTCGGCATGCCGTGGTGGTCGCTGTCGCCGTTCAGCACCGACAACGAGCTGGTCGCCGAGGCCGGCACCGACTTCGCCACGGTGGCCGCCGTCGACTCCTCGTTCGAGGCCGCCCCGACCTATCGCGGTGACACCGACTCGCTGCTCGGCGACCTGGGCCGGTGGGCCCGGGACGGCTGGCAGCTGGCGCTGGTCTTCGACGGCCACGGCACCGCCGACCGGGCCCTGGAGCGGCTGCACGGCGCCGGCGTGCCGGCCCGGATGGTGCCGGGCATCGACAAGCTCGAAGCCGGCGTGGTCACCGTCACCACCGGCCACCTGGAGGCCGGGCTGAGCTCGGCGGAACTCAAGCTGGCCGTCTTCGCCGAGTCCGACCTGACCGGCCAGCGCGGCACCACCGCGCTCGACAAGTCCCGGATGCCGTCCCGGCGGCGCAACGCCATCGACCCGATCCAACTGGCCAGCGGCGACTACGTGGTGCACGAGCAGCACGGGGTGGGCCGCTACGTCGAGATGGTGCGGCGCACCGTCAACGGCGGCGAGCGGGAGTACCTGATCATCGAGTACGCGCCGGCCAAGAAGGGCCAGCCGGGGGACCGGCTGTTCGTGCCGACCGACTCCCTCGACCAGGTCACCAAGTACGTCGGCGGTGAGGCGCCCACGCTGTCCCGGCTGGGCGGCGCGGACTGGGCCAAGACCAAGGGCCGGGCCCGCAAGGCGGTCAAGGAGATCGCCGCCGAGCTGATCCGGCTGTACTCGGCACGGATGGCGACCGTCGGCCACGCCTTCGGCCCGGACACCCCGTGGCAGCGCGAGCTGGAGGACGCCTTCCCCTACGTCGAGACGCCCGACCAGTACGCCGCGATCAACGAGGTCAAGGCCGACATGGAGAAGTCGCTGCCGATGGACCGGGTGATCTGCGGCGACGTCGGCTACGGCAAGACCGAGGTCGCGGTCCGGGCGGCGTTCAAGGCGGTGCAGGACGGCAAGCAGGTGGCGGTGCTGGTGCCCACCACGCTGCTGGCCCACCAGCACCTGCAGACCTTCGTCGGCCGGATGAACCAGTTCCCGGTGACCATCAAGGAGCTGTCCCGGTTCACCCACGCCGCCGACGTCGACGCCATCCTGGCCGGCATCGCCGACGGCAGCGTCGACATCGTGATCGGCACCCACCGGCTGTTGCAGCAGACCGTCCGGTTCAAGGACCTCGGGCTGGTGGTGGTCGACGAGGAGCAGCGCTTCGGGGTCGAGCACAAGGAATACCTGAAGTCGCTGCGCACCGCGGTGGACGTGCTCACCATGTCCGCCACGCCGATCCCGCGCACCCTGGAGATGTCGCTGACCGGCATCCGCGAGATGACCACCATCCTCACCCCGCCGGAGGAGCGGCACCCGATCCTGACCTTCGTCGGGGCCTACGACCCGCGCCAGATCTCGGCCGCGATCCGGCGCGAGCTGCTGCGCGACGGCCAGGTGTTCTTCATCCACAACCGGGTCGAGTCGATCAACCGGACGGCGGCCAAGCTCGCCGAGCTGGTGCCCGAGGCCCGGATCGCGGTGGCGCACGGCCAGATGGGCCAGGACGCGCTGGAGAAGATCATGGTCGGCTTCTGGCAGAACGACTACGACGTGCTGGTCTCGACCACCATCGTCGAGTCCGGCCTGGACATCCCCAACGCCAACACCCTGATCGTGGACCGGGCCGACACCTTCGGGCTGTCCCAGCTGCACCAGATGCGGGGCCGGGTGGGACGAGCGCGCGAGCGCGGCTACGCCTACTTCCTCTACCCGCCGGAGAAGCCGCTCACCGAGCTCGCGCACGACCGGCTGGCCACCATCGCCCAGCACACCGAACTCGGCGCCGGCATGCAGGTCGCGATGAAGGACCTGGAAATCCGGGGAGCCGGAAACCTTCTGGGCGGCGAGCAGTCCGGCCACATCGCCGGGGTGGGCTTCGACCTCTACGTCCGGCTGGTCGGCGAGGCGGTGTCGGAATTCCGCGGCGAGCAGCAGGAGCAGTTCAGCGAGGTCAAGGTCGACCTGCCGGTCAACGCCAACCTGCCGCACGACTACCTGCCCGGCGAGCGGTTGCGGCTGGAGGCCTACCGGGCGCTGGCGAACGCGACCACCGACGAGGCGGTCGACGCGGTTCGCCTGGAGTTGCTCGACCGGTTCGGCCCGATGCCGATCGAGGTGGAGAACCTGCTCGCGGTGGCCCGGTTCAAGGTGGTGTGCCGCAAGTTCGGCGTCACCGAGGTGTCGTTGCAGGGCCAGTCGGTGCGGTTCTCGCCGGTGCTGCTGCCCGAGTCGGCCCAGGTGCGGTTGCAGCGGACATATGACAAGGCGATCTACAAGCCTGCGGTGTCGACGATGGCGGCGGCCCGTCCCAAGGGTGTGGTGAAGCCGGACGGCAGTTGGGCGGAGGCGAAGTTCGGTGGCGAGCCGCTGCGGGACCAGCCGTTGCTGACCTGGTGCGCCGACCTGCTGGAGGCGATTCTCGGCCCGGTACTCAGGGCCGTGCTCGCCAACTGAGGCCACCCGGATTGCCGGGGGTGTGTGAGGGGAACGCGGCGTTCGGCGGGGTTTGACAACCACCGCGCGGGCGACGAGATTGGCCATGGGGGATCTTGGTCGTCCAGTCTTACCCGCATTCGGAAAGCGAGCACCACCATGCGCACACGGGCCACCTCGGTTTTGATCGCCTCGGTGGCCACGGTCGCCGCGTTGCTGATCCCGTTCACCCCAGCGAGTGCGGCGGGTACCACGGGCACCGTCAGCGCCGCGGGCACCGCTGCCGGTGGTCCGGGTGCGCTGAGCCACTTCGACCTGGCCCGCAAGGACTGCCTGGGAACGGCGCGCAACACCACGTCCAAGATCTGGTACACCGTCGCCAATGGCGTGCTGTCCGACGTCTACGCGCCGACCATCGACACCACCAACGTCGAGACGATGCAGTACATCGTCACCGACGGCTCGACCTTCACCGACCTGCAGACCCGCGACACCACCTACACCGTCGCCTCCGACGACACCGGCATGACCTGCACGGTCACCACCACCGCGAAGTCCAGGGCGTACCGGCTGGTCACCACCTACCTGACCGACCCCAACCGGGCCTCGGTCGTCCTGCACACCGACTACCAGCCGCTCATCCCGGCAGCGCGCAACTACCACCTCTACGTCCGCCTCGACGCCACGGTCGGCGGCAACGGTGGCGGCGGCGCGGGCAACGGCGGCGCCGACAGCGCGGTGATCGACCGCAGCACCGGCACGCCCGTTCCGGTTTCCTACGACACGGTAACGGCAACCAACGCCGCCAACCGCGACTATGCCGTCCCGAGCTACCTGGCGCTGCGTGCCGACCGGCCGTTCTCCCAGGTGAGCAGCGGCTTTGTCGGGACGCCGAGCGACGGCCTCGTCCAGCTCGACGGGAGCCACCGGCTCACTGCCACCGACACCGCGCAGGGCGGCAACGTCGAGCAGACGGCCGGCCTCGACCTCGGCCGGCACCACGACGTCACCCTGGCACTCGGCTTCGGCAGCACCCAGGCCGCGGCGGTGTCCGGTGCGCAGGCCTCGGTCCGGCAGAACCTCCACCAGCTGATCAAGCGCTACCAGCGCGGCTGGGCGAGCTATGACCGCACCCTCAAGCGTCCGGCCAAGCGGTTCACCGGGCTGAGCCGGAGCCAGGCGGTCGCGGCGGTCAAGCAGTACTACCTGTCGGCCAACGTGGTGAAGGCCAGCGAGGACAAGACCTTCCCCGGTGCGATCGTGGCGTCGCTGGCCTCGCCGTGGGGCCAGGCCGTCTCGGCCGGCGACCCGGCCAACACCTACTTCGGCTCCTACCGCGAGGTGTTCGCGCGTGACCTGTACGAGGCCTGGACGGCGCTGCTGACCGACGGCGACACCGCCACCGCGCGGGCCGCCACCCGGTTCCTGTTCCTCAAGCAGCAGCAGCCGGACGGCTCGATGCCGCGCAACTCGCTGGTCAACGGCAAGCTCGCACCGGACTCGTTCAACACCCAGCTGGACGAGGTGGCCTACCCGATCCTGATGGCCCTGCAGTCCGGGCTGGCGCGCGATGACACGCTGTGGCCGCACATCCAGGCGGCGGCGTCCTACCTGATCAGCCACGGCCCGGCGGCCGGGCCGGAGCGCTGGGAGGAGCAGTCCGGCTACTCGCCCTCGACCATCGCGGCCGAGATCGCCGGGCTGGTGGCCGGTGCCGCCATCGCCCGGCAGCACGGCGACGCCGCCCAGGCGCGGGTCTGGCTGGCGACGGCTGACGAGTACCAGCGCAACATCAAGAAGTGGACGGTGACCACCAACGGCCCCAAGTCCGCGAGCCCGTACTTCATCCGGCTGTCCAAGACCGGCGACCCGAACGCGGCGATCAGCTACAACGTCGGCAACGGCGGCGCCACCCTGGACCAGCGCTCGGTCATCGACGCGGGCTTCCTGGAGCTGGTCCGGCTCGGCGAGCTGCCGGCGTCGGACCCCGACGTGGCCAACTCGCTCACGGTCGTCGACGCCACCATCGGCAGGACGACGGCCAGCGGGCCGGGCTGGCTGCGCTACAACGGCGACGGCTACGGCGACTGCCACGTGGCCTCGGGCAACTGCCCGGTCGAAGGCGCGCCGTGGGCCCCGTCCGACAAGGGAACCGGCCACATCTGGCCGGTGCTGGCCGAGGAGCGTGCCCAGCAGGAGCTCGTCACCGGCCATGCCCCGCGGGCCGGCTCGCTGCTGACGGCGATCATGGCGGGTTCCTCCGGCGTCGGCCTGGTGCCGGAACAGGACTGGGACGCCGCGAACGTGCCGGCCTCGCCCTACGGCACCGACCCGACCGTCGCCTCGATCGGTTTCGTCAACGGAAAGCCCGCCGGATCGGCGGCGCCGCTGACCTGGGGTGCCGGCTCGTTCGTGCGGCTGGTGGCCGACCTGACCGCCGGCCGCAGCGTGGAGACGCCGAGCCAGACCGTCAACCGGTACGTCACCCACCACCAGCGGGCCACCACGCTGACCGTGACCTCGCCGGCCGACCAGTCGGCCGCGACCGGCTCGGTCACCGTGACCGGGACGGCGGCGCCGGGCGCGACCATCGACATCGTCGACGTCGCGGCCGACCACGGCAGCTCGACCACCCGGGCGCGGGCGGTCGCCGGCCCGGACGGGTCGTTCTCCCAGGCGGTGACGCTGGCCACCGGCACCAACACCATCGTCATCACCGCGACCACCGCGGACGGGGCCACCGCCCAGACCACCCGCACGGTCGTCGAGGACGTGGTGGAGGGCACCCTGCTCTTCGACACCGCCGACCCCACCGGCGACGACAACGGGCCGGGCAACTACGCCTATCCCAAGGCCGGCGACTTCCACGCCGGTGCCTACGACCTGACCGACTTCCAGGTCTACGACACCGGTTCGACGGTGACCTTCCGGGTGCAGACCCGCGACCTCAGCCCGACCTTCGGCAGCCCGCTCGGCGCCCAGCTGATCAACGTCTACGTCCACCAGCCCGGGGCGAGCCCGACCTCGACGGCCGCGTCGTTCCCGCAGCGGAACTACACGATCGCGCCGGCCGGGGCCTGGAGCCGGATGCTCGAGGTGCAGGGCTTCGGCCAGCGGTTCATCGACGCCACCGGCGCGACACCGGGATCGATCGCGATCAGCGCGAACCAGATCTCGCGCTACATCACGTTCTCGGTCACTAAGGCGGCCCTGGGTGGGACGCCGGCGACAGGCTGGGGCTTCACCGTGACGCTGACCGGCCAGGACGGCTTCTCCAGCGACAACGCGCGGGCCTTCACCCCCACCCCCGGGGACTACAGCTTCGGGGTGTGCGCGGCGGCCTCGGCCGACCCGCACTGCACGGCGGACCCGAACACCGTCCCCAAGGTGATGGACATCCTCACGCAGCCGCCGGTTTCGCAGGCTGACGAGCTCGACTACACCGTCCACCACCCGGTGGTGCTGCAGCCGGTGACGATGCCCTGAGCAGTTCTCTCAAGGTCAGATCTGCTGGGCCCGACGCTAACCTGCCCGCGGGAGTACCTGCCGGGTGGGCCGCTGAGGCTGGAGGTCTACCGAGTGCTGGCGATAGAGGTGGAGAACCTGACCACGTCGGCTCGTTCTCGGTGCGGCGGCCTTAATGCCGCTAAGTCGAACTGACCGAGGTCGCTGCTACCCCGAGTCGACAGGTTCAAAGCCCGCCTCTCGAGCACGGCGACAATCCCATCGAGGTGAGATGTCCGGGTGTCGTCGGAGATATGGGAACCGCTCCAGGTCGATGATGAGGTCGACCAGCCGGCAGAAAGGTGAATCTGCTGAGTGTCGCCGCCGGTGCCATCTTTCGTCGCTGTAGCGGTAACTGACCTGTGGCGCCGAACCAGCAGCTCGCCATAGATCTGGCACAGGGAGTTGCAGGGGAACTGGCACTAGGTGCTTCCACTGGGTGCTTGCACAACACCCGCTCAACCGGCAGTTTTAGGCGGGGTCAATAGACTTGCTTCCTGAGCCATAGCGGCGCACTCTGGCTCCGTGACCACGCACCAGACAGCCGAGCCGAGCAGCGACGAGGCAACCACTGCCGATGAGACGCCGGCGACAGAGAATGAAACCCGGGCCGTACTCCTAAGCCGATCTAACCGCGCCGCCGCGCCGATCCCGAAGGTGTTCGTGCAAAACCCGAACCGCCGTCTGGCCAACCGTGCCGGCCCCCTCAGTCTATTCGTCCAGAACGGCGACGAGCGCGCACTCAAAGCGTTGTTGCTACTGCACGCGTTCATCAGCAATGGCACCGATGGGTGGAGCGCGACGCTCCCGCTGCGAACCTGGGCCCGCGCGTTCGGCACGACCCGCGATGCAGGGCTCCGCTCGGCATCCACAGCCGCCACCAAGTTGCTCACTCGACTGGAGGACCGCAAGCTCATCAGCCGTACCCGCAGCGGGCGTGAACGGCAGATCACCGTCACGCTTTTACGGCCGGACGGCACCGGCGAGCCGTACACCAGGCCAAAAGGCACCGACGAAAACGATCGCTTCCTGAACCTGTCACACCGGTTCTGGACGGAGGACTGGCACCGACAGCTCGACCTGTCTGCCACCGCCATGTTGCTCGTCGCGCTGCACGAGAAGCCCGGCTTCGAGCTGGTCACCGAACGCGTTCCCGCCTGGTATGGCTGGTCTGCTGATACCGCTGAGCGCGGCCTGAAGAAACTCCAGAACCACGGACTGATCCTGATTGAGAAACGGGTCAGGAAGGCCCCGTTGGCTCCTAACGGCATCACCGTTCGAAACACCTACACACTGACCGGTCCGTTCGCGGCGCCCCCGAGGACCATCACGGCGAAGCCCAAGAAGCCCATCAAACCTAAGAGACTGATCAAACCCAAGGCGGGTGGGGACCGGTGACAGCCCGGCTGTTCGTCGATGAAACCAAGGCAAAGGGCTACATCATCGTGGCGGCCGTCGCGACCGAGGAGAACCTGCACGCGATCGGCCAGCAGCTACGTGGCCTGGTCCTGCCCGGCCAGGCCGCGCTGCACATGAAGGGCGAGCGTGACTCGCGGCGACACGCGATCGCGGATGCGATCGCCGGGCTGGCCACCTTCGGGCTGACGGCTACTGTTTACGACGCTGGCCGAGTGGGCTCTGAACGGGACCGGCGGGCACGGTGTATCGAGGCAATCGTGTACGACGCACTCAAGAACTTCGACCAGGCCCGGATCGTCTTCGACCTCGACGAGACCCTGCGTCAGTTCGACCGTCAGTGCCTGATCGAGGCCACACGGGCGGCGGGCGCAGGTGATCGCATCAGCTACCAGCACGCTCACCGGCGCTCCGAGCCGCTGCTGGCGATACCCGACGCCCTTGCCTGGTGTTGGGCTAAGGGTGGTCAGTGGCGGCGTCGCGTCGAGCCCGTCGTCGTAGACGTGCGTCGCGACGTTTGATATCTGGTCCAGGAAGCGCGAAGCCCGAGCGCCACGGTCGTCCGGCCGGGTCTCGGGCTCACTTCTCGAAGCTCAACGCTCCAAGCACCACGAAGTGTAGGGGACAACGCCACCTTCTCGCCACTGCGCTGGCACCCATTTCAGCGGGTGCTATGCAATGACCATGCAAGCACCTGTACGAGCTCGCTGGCAAGACGCCGTGCAAGGCCGCGAGGATGTGTGTCTCGCTGGCGCTGTGCGGCCGATAGGTTCTCGCGCACCTGAGGTGTGGGATTTCCGGCGTGCTGACAGGTGCCAGCCAATCCCGCGAATGGCTTACGGGTAGTTGAGCGCAGGCGTCCGGTGGCCGGTCATGCTGGACAAGCCCGGCTAGCCTCGGGACGTGCCGTCCCTGCTGCCACCGCCCGACGTGCCCGGGGCGGATCTGCCAGTACGGGCGGTGCTGCCGGAGACGATTGCCGCTGTCAGAAGCACCGGCAAGGCGATCCTGGTTTCCCCGCCGGGCTCGGGCAAGACCTCGTTGCTGCCGCTCGCGCTCGCCGATGCCCTGGACGGACAGATCCTGGTCGCCGAACCGCGGCGGATCGCGACCCGCGCCGCCGCCCGGCGGCTGGCCGAACTGCTCGGCGAGCAGCCCGGCGGCCGGGTCGGCTACGCGATGCGCGGCGAACGGGTCGGCGGGCGCAGACGCGGATCGAGGTGGTGACCACCGGGCTGCTCGTCCAGCGCATGCAGCGCGATCCCGAACTGCCCGGGGTCGCTGCCGTCGTGATCGACGAGTGCCACGAACGGCACCTGGACGCCGACCTGCTGCTGGCCTTCTGCCTCGACGTCCGCGCCACGCTGCGTGCCGACCTGGCCCTGGTGGCGACGTCGGCCACCCCGGACACCGCGGCGCTCGCCCACGCCCTCGATGCCCCGGTCATCACCGCCACTTCTGCCGCGCACGAAATCGACATCGTCTGGGCGCCGCCGCCGCGCCCGCTGCCGCTGCTGCCGGGCCAGCGCGTCGACCCGCGGCTGCTCGACCACGTCGCCGACGTCACCCGGCGCGCGCTCGCCGAAGGCGACGGCGACGTTCTGGTTTTCGTCCCAGGCGAAAGGGAGATCGCCGCACGTCGTCCGGGCGCTCGACGGCGTGCCCGCCGACCTGCGCCCGCTGTTCGGGCGGCAATCCCGCGCCGAGCAGGACCTCGCCCTCACCCGTGCACAGCGGCGCCGGGTCGTCGTCACCACCTCGGTGGCCGAGAGCTCGCTGACCGTGCCCGGCGTGCGCGCCGTGGTCGACGCCGGGCTGGCCCGCGAACCACGCACCGACCAGGCCCGCGGGCTCGGCGCGCTGATCACCACCCGGGTGTCGAAGTCCTCGGCGGACCAGCGCGCCGGCCGGGCCGGGCGCGAGGCGCCGGGGCGCGTCTACCGGTGCTGGTCGCCCGACGAGCACGTCCACCTCGCCGCGCACCCGCTGCCCGAGATCGCCACCGCCGACCTGGCCGGGTTCGCGCTGGCCACCGCCGCCTGGGGAGCGCCGGGCGGCACCGGCCTGGCGCTGCTCGACCCGCCGCCGCCAGCCGCCCTGGACGCCGCCACCGCCCTGCTGCACCGGCTCGACGCCACCGACGCCGACGGCCGCATCACCGATCGGGGCCGGCGGATGGCCGCGGTGGGCGCGCATCCGCGGCTGGCCCGTGCCGTCCTCGACGGCGCGGACCTGGTCGGTGCCGAGCGGGCGCGCGAGGTCGTGGCGCTGCTGTCCGACGACTCGCTGACCGGACGCGGCGACGACCTGGCCGCCCGCTACCGGGAACTCCGCGACGGCCGGGACCGCGACGTCGCGCGCCGCTGGCGGCAGGAGGCGCGCCGGCTCGGCAGCGGCGGCCCGGCGCGCACCGCGATGCCGGACGACCTCGCGGTCGGCACCGTCGTCGGCCTGGCCTATCCCGACCGGATCGCCCGGGCCCGCGGCGGCGGACACGGCCAGCTACCAGATGACCGGCGGCACCGGCGCGCCAGCTCGCCGAATCCTCACCGTTGCGGGGCATCCCGTGGCTGGCGATCGCGGTGGCCGACCGGCAGCCCGGCCGGCGCCGATGCCCGAATACGGGCCGCGGCGCCGATCGACGAAGCGACCGCCCGGGCGGTGGCCGCCGACCTGCTCGGCACGTCTGAGGAGATCGGCTGGGCCGACGGCGCGCTCGTCGCCCGACGGGTCGACCGGCTCGGTGCCATCGAGCTGTCATCCGCCCCGCTGCGCAGCCCCGATCCGCTGCGCGTCCAGGCCGCCGTCCGCGACGGGCTGCGCGCGCAGGGCCTCGACTGCCCTGACACTGGACCGACGCCGCCCGCGACCTGCGCGCCCGGCTCGGCTTCCTGCACGCGGTGCTCGGCGACCCGTGGCCGGACGTCGGCGACGCCGCGCTGCTCGAACGCCTGGACGAGTGGCTGGACGTCAGCGGGGTGCGGCGCACCGCCGACCTGCGCCGCATCGACGTGCACAACGCGCTGCGCCGGTTGCTGCCCTGGCCGGCGGCGACCCGGCTCGACGAGCTGGCGCCGGACCGGCTGGCCGTGCCGTCCGGATCGCGGGTCCGCGTCGGCTACGACGGCGCCGAGCCACCGGTGGTGGCGGTGAAACTGCAGGAGACCTTCGGCTGGACGCAGACTCCCGCGCTGGCCGACGGGCGCGCCCCGGTCGTGCTGCACCTGCTCTCGCCCGCCGGCCGCACCGTGGCCATCACCGCGGACCTGGCGTCGTTCTGGCGGCAGGGCTACCCGCAGGTGCGCGCCGACCTGCGGGCGCGCTATCCCAAGCACCCGTGGCCCGAGGATCCGCTGACCGCAGAGGCGACCGCGCGCACCACCCGGCGCGGCTGAGCGTGGCCGATCGGACACTGTCGAATGTCCTGTCAGACGCCTTTCACTGATCTGGGCCAGGCTCCAGGCGCCTGCGCTCGATGTGACCGGCTCCCGTCACGACCGTCAGCGGCGGCACGTCCCTGGCCACCACGGCACCCGCTCCGACCACCGCGTCGTGCCCGATCCGTACCCCGGGCAGGATGGTGGCCGCCGCGCCGATCCAGGCGCCGGCCTCGATCACGATCGGCGCCACCGTGATCGCCTGGTAGCGCTCGGCCGGCGCGATCGGATGGCCTTCGGTGATCAGGGTGACCTTCGGGGCGATCATCGCCCGCTCACCGATGGTGATGCCGCCCAGGTCGAGGAACGAGCAGGCCTGGCCGACGAAAGCCCGCTCGCCGAGCGAGATGCCCAGGCCGTAGGTGCAGTAGAACGGCGGGTGCACGACCGCCGTCTCGGGCAGCGGCTTGCCCAGCAGCTCGCCGAGCAGGGCTGCCCGGGAGGCCAGGTCGCCGAACGGCAGCGCGTTCAGGCGCGAGGTCAGCTCCATCGCCACCTGGATGCGCTCGTAGGCGGCCCGCCACTCGGGCGTCCGGACCGGGATGCGGCGCTCCTCCAACATGGGCCGATGCTCGCACGACCATCAGCCGCGCAGCAGGAAGGTGCCCTCCCGGAAGCCGCCCATCATGGTGACGCCGCTCAGGTCGGGCATCGGCGCCGGCGCGGTGAAGATCTCGGGCCAGCTGTCGCCGGTCGCGCTGTTCCACATGTAGCCGTCGCCCAGCGAGTCGTAGAAATCGAACCCCCAGCGCCAGACGGTGCCGGACGAGGTCAGCGCGAAGGTCGCGGTGTCCTGGGCGAACAGATCGGTCACCCCGGTCAGTCCCGGGATCAGCGCGCCGTGTTCCAGCGGCTGGTACACCGCGACCTCCCAGGCCCACACCGTGCCGTCCTGGCACAGCACCGCGCCGTGCTGGTCGGCGGCGACGACCTTGCGGGCCGGGCACGCGCCGGCGGTCCAGGGCGGCGCGGCCGGCCCGGTCGGCCCGTTGCCCATATAGGAGGTACCCCACTGCTTGAGGGAACCGTCGGCCGAGATCGCCCAGGCCTCGTTCTGGTCCGCCGAGATCGCGACGATGCCGGTCAGGCCCGGCACCTGCGCCGGCCTGCTGCGGTAGCCGCCGGCGACGTCCTGGCCGAGTTGGCCGGCGGTGCCGTCGCCCCAGGCCCAGACCGTGCCGTCGGACCTCAGGGCGTAGCCGGCCGTCCAGCCCGCCGCAATCTGGATAACCCCGGTCAGGCCGACGATCACCGCCGGCGAGTTGCGCGCGGTCGTGCTGCCGTCGGCCAGCTCCCCTCGGGCGTTCTGGCCCCAGGCGAGCACCGTGCCGTCCGAGCGCAACGCGTACGCGGTGCCCCAGCGGTTGTCGTCCGGCGCGTTGGCGACGACCGAGATCACCGAGGTCGCGCCTGGCACCTGGATCGGCGTCGGGCTGTAGGTGCGGCCGGCACCGAACGGGCCGTAGCCCCAACCCCATACGGTGTGGTCGTCGCGGATCAGGTAGTTGGCGTACCAGTTGGTGGTGCCCAACCCGATCACGCCGGTGGCGGGGGCGATCCTGATCGGCGCCGAGGACGAGGTGTGGTCGGCGCGGCCGGCGCTGTTCGAGCCCCAGCCCCACAGCCCGCTGGCAGTGGCCGGGTTGAGCCGGGCGAAGTAACCGCTCATGTCGACCACCAGTTGGGTGGCCGCGCCGGCGATCCGCAGCGAGAACGAGCCGTGGGCCAACGGCGCCAGCACCTGGTTGCTGACCTGCCCGCTGGAGTAGGGCAGGTCGGTGGTCGCCGGCGGCGTGCTTCCGGTCGGAAAGGCGGTGACGTTTCCACTGCCCCGCTGGTCGAACACGCTGACGGCGGCGATGACGGCGGTCGGCGGAACGGTTGAGTCCCAGGGCGCGAAACCGCCGCTGCTGCCCTCCAGCACCGGCTGGCTCACGGTCAGCACCCCGTTGCGCACCGGGTCCTGGCGGCTGTCGGCCACCCGGGCCGGGTCGTTCCAGTCAGCGGAATAGCTGGGTTGCACCGAGTGGTAGTAGCTGCCGCCGGCTGCGCTGCCGAAGTAGCCGACCAGCTCCACCACGAACTGGGTGGTGCCGGCCGCGTTGAACACCCCGATCCGGCCGTTGCCCACCCCGACGAAAACCTGGTTGGCGACGACCCGCCCGGCGGCCACGCTCAGCGAGGCCGAGCGGGGCCGCGACTGGCCGTCGGGATAGGCGGTCAGGTAGCCGTTCGCGGTCGCGCCGACCGCGATCAGGTTGACCGCCACCGCGCTCACCCCGGTGGCGGGCACCCCGGCCAGGCCGGTCACCTGCAGGCTCTCCGAGCCGCCGGCGGCCAGCGAGTGGCCACCCACCGAGCGCCGGGTGTCCACGATCCGCCGAGGGCTGACCGGGTGGTAGCTGCCGGCGGCCCGAGCGTCGGCCCGGCTGGTGAAGTACCCCATCAGGTCGACGACCACATTGGCCGGCACGGCCAGCCGCAGTGCGGCCCTGCCGTTGTTCGACAGGTTGGCGACCACCGTTCCGGTGACGGTCCGGCTCGCGGCGAAGCTCAGGCTGGCCGCGACCGGCGCTGGTGCCGATGCCCCGTCCGGGTAGGCGGCGAGATAGCCCGAGCGGGTCGGGTTGGTGACGGTGATGGCCAGCACGGCAGCTACCGCTCCGGTGGCGACCCGGCTGGAAGCGTCCACCAGCACGTTGCGCACCGGTCCGGACGGCCGGGTGTCGACCAGCCGCTGGGTGGGCACGGTGACCAGGCTGCCGCCGACCGGCGCGCCGGCGGGTACCACGGTGCCGCTCTGCGTGGCGCCAGCGGCCATGGTGCCGGCGGCAGCCATGGCTCCGGCGGCAGGCCTGGGTCCGGCGGCAGGCCTTGATCCGGCGGCGATGGCCGGAGCCGGCACGGCCAGGCCGGCGATCAGGACGGCAGCGCTCACACCGGCCGCGACGAGTCTCATGTGCTGGTCTCTCTTGTCAGCTCACCCGAACACCACGCCCGGCGAAGGGACCCAGAATGCCATAGTCGGCGTGCTGCCCAGGCGTATCGCGCCGGTGGTAGACCGGGCGGGAACGGCCCTCGGAGGCCAGGATCGGCTGAGTTCCGCTGCGCTGGCACCTATCAATGTCCGGGTACTCAGACCGGCAGCAATTATCTGAATATCCGGACAATAGTTTGTTGTCTGGATATCGACGGGGTCCGTGCCATCGCCGTCCGGCGTTACGTCCGTGTCGCGACCCAGGCTGCCGGCCCAGCGTGCCGCCCGCCTGGTGAGTGGCACGGTGGAGGCTGTACATGCCGCGTTGCAATCCGTCGACACTGCGAGGCATCCGGGTGTGCCGGACGAGGCGCTGGCCGTCGTGCGTGAGCGCATCGTCCGGACTGCTCGCGAGCTGGCGCCGGTGGTGCAGCAACCGAGCCAGTCGCCGTCAGCCCGGCGGGGTCCCTCGCGCCGCCGGCCGCGCAGTCCCACTCAGCCCTGACCGAGGGCCCGCCCCAGGCTTGGATCAGGCCTGGCCGCTGAGCTGGGCCAACCGGGTCGCCAGCGCGTCGACCAGTTCGCCAGGCCTCGTCGCCGAGCCGGCCGGCACAGCGTCGCCGGTCTGGCTCGACACCGGGAGCACGTCGACCGACAGCTTCGCGCCGCCGGCCAGTGCCCGCAGCTCGTCGACCTTGTCGCCGAACGGCGATCGGCTGCCGGGGGAGTAGTAGTGCACGATGTCGTCGACCTCATCCGGGTACAGGTCGGTCTTGGTCACGGCGATCACCAGCCAGAGCGGCTGGTCGCGGCGCACGGCCAGCGACGCGATCCGATGCGACGTGATCGCCCAGTCCTCCAGTTCGGCCGCGAGCTGCTCCTCGCGGGTCGCGCTCGCCGGTCCGGTGGTGCCCGCCGTGCGCCGCGGCGTGGCATGGCCCCCTGCCACCACGTGGATGACGCCGTCCACCGGGTTGTCGTGGAACACCTCGTCCAGGGCGCCGAGCCGGGTCGCCGCGTTGTCGCCGGGCACCACCAGGAAGCGGAAGCCCTGCAACCGAGCGGAGCGGCGGGTGCGGCGTTCCATCACCGCCGAGCCGACCTCGGCGGTCGTGGGGCCGGAAGTCCGACCCGCGAGGCGATCGGCGAGCTGGGTCTTGCCCACCCCGGTCATCCCGGTGACGGCCACCGTCGGGAACCGCCGCCGAAAGAGCCGGTTCACCCGCTCGGGAGCCGCCGCCAGGCTCGACAGCAGGCTCCCGGCGACGGTCGCGCCGAGGGCTGTTCGACCCGTCCTGGCCAGCAGGATGCGGGGTCGAGCTGCTGCGCGGGACACGGGTCCTCCTAGTGCGGGGATCGGGAGCCGACTCGCATACCCGTTGCGATGCGGCTCGCGCGGGCCGGCGCTTTCTAGGATGCCATCGGTGGGTTAGGGACGGCAGATCGGAGGACGGGGCCCGTGGCCGTCGAGCTGGAAGAACTGCTGGTGCCCGACGCCGCCGCCTGGCGCGCCTGGCTGGCCGACAACCACACCGCCTCGCCCAGGCGTCTGGCTGGTGCTGAGCAAGAAGGGCGGCCAGGTCACCTCGCTCACCTACGCGGCGGCGCTGGACGAGGCGCTGTGCTTCGGCTGGATCGACGGCCAGGTCGCCCGGCGCGACGAGGGCAGCATGCGGCAGCGGTTCACCCCGCGCCGGGCCCGCAGTGCCTGGTCCAAGCGCAACGTCGAGCACGTCGCCCGGCTGGCCGGCGAGGGCCGGATGACGCCGGCCGGGCACGCCGCGGTAGACGCCGCCAAGGCCGACGGCCGGTGGGAGGCCGCCTATGCGGGCTCCGCGGCGGCCGAGTTCCCGCCGGACCTGGCGTCGGCGCTGGCCGCCAACCCCCGAGCGCAGGCGATGTGGGACGTGCTCACCTCGCAGAACCGCTACGCCATCACCTACCGGATCGGCCAGGTCAAGCGGCCGGAGACCCGGGTCAGGCGGATCGCCGAGTTCGTCGCCATGCTCGAACGCGGCGAGACCGTCCACCCGCAGAAGCGCCAGCGCGACTGACCGTTGTGTGTGATACCCAGCGGTCGCCTGACCACCGCTGGATATCACACACGCGACGGCGCCCAGCCGGGTCAGCCGGGCCGCTCGGACTTGCGCAGCTTGGCGACCACCTGGTCGTAGGAGTCGTCGATCAGCTCGCGGACCTCGTCGTCGGGCACCGTGTCGATGTCCAGCTGCACCCACAGCCGCTTGTCGAGGTAACGCGGTGCGCGGGCCAGCTCCGGGTAACGCTGCTTGAGCTCGGCGACCGCGTCCTCGGTGTTCTTCACGGTGATCGTGCTGCGGCCGTCCACCGTGCCGGGGAACAGGAAGATCTTGCTGCCCACCTTCGCCAGGTGGTGCTCCTCGCCCCATGGGCTGTCCGACCAGGCGCCGGGCTTGCCCAGGGCGTACCGCTGTGCGTCGCTGCTGTCCATCGGTGCAGGTCTAGCACAACCGGCTCGCTGCCACACCCGCGCCGGCCGGATCGGTGGCCGTGCGAAAATGACGGGGCTCAACGCGCGCCGCCGGAACCGCCACAGAGAACTCGGAGAGCGAAGACGTGAAGACCCGATCGGCAAGGCTCCGTCCGCTCGCCGTCCTGCCGGTCCTGCTGCTGGCCTGCCTGGGCCTGGTGGGCTGTGACTCCAAGGCCGGCACCGCCGCCGTGGTCGACGGCCACCGGATCACCGAGAAGGAGCTGACGCGCTACCTGCCGGCCAACGCCAAGCCGATCCAGTCCGCCGACGGTTCCACCAGCACCCCGGCCAAGACGTTCGTGCTGCAGTACCTGGTGCGCAACCAGGTGTTCCCGCTGCTGCTGGCCGCGGCCGGCTCGCCGGTGACCGACGCCCAGCTGGCCGCGGGCCGGGCCGCCGCGCTCAGCGGCACCACCGAGGCCGACCTGACCGACCAGATCACCAAGGCCGGGCTGTCCGCGCGGTTCGAGCCGGTACTGCTGCGCAACCGCGAGCTGCTCGACCTGCTGCGCGCCAAGCTCACCACCGACAAGCAGATCAACGACGCGCTGGCCAAGATCGAGAACAAGGTGTCGCTCAACCCCCGCTACGGCAGCTGGGACGAGCGCAGCCTCTCGTTGCAGGGTCTCAGCTCGAAGCAGTTGCCGTCGGTGCTGTCGGTCGACTCGACGTTGCCCGGTGACATCCAGCCGACCCAGCAGTGACCGGACCGGCGGGGCCGGGCGAGCAGTTGATCCGGGCGGTGCGGGTGATGGATCGGCTCCGCTCACCCGGCGGTTGCCCGTGGGACGCCGAGCAGACCCACACCTCGCTGGCGCCGTACCTGCTCGAAGAGGCCTACGAGACCCTCGAAGCGATCGAGACCGACGACCTGGTGGCGCTGCGCGAGGAACTCGGTGACCTGTTGCTGCAGGTGCTCTTCCATGCCCGGCTGGCCGAGGAGGCGCCGGCCGGCCAGCGGTTCGGCATCGACGACGTGGCCGCCGACCTGGTCGCCAAGCTGGTCCGCCGGCATCCGCACGTCTTCGCCTCGGGCACCGCCGGGCTGACCGCGGGTGACCAGCAGGTCAGCTGGGACGCGATCAAGAAGGCCGAGAAGCAACGCGAGTCGGTGACCGACGGCATCGCGATGGGCCAGCCTGCGCTGGCGCTGGCGGCCAAGCTGGTCAGCCGCGCGGAGCGGGCCGGCCAGCGGGTCGAGCTGCCGGCCGGTGACGGGATCGGCGAGCGGCTGCTGGCCGTGGTCGCCGACGCGGTGCGCGCCGGCGTCGACCCCGAGCACGCGCTGCGGCAGAGCGCCCGGGACTACCGGGACGCCGTCCGGGCGAGTGAGCAAGCCGGTGCGCGGGAGCAGGCCGGCGCCCAGGAGCTCACCGTACCGACGGGCGAGTAGCTGCGCCGGATCGTCAGGGCCGCCGGATAGGCTTCTACCCGGGCCTGCTCCGCGCAGGTCCCAACCGTGTTCGCGCCACGACAGGTGCGCGCCCGGCACGAAGACACGTCGAGAGGACGGACAGCAGTGGCCAGCATCGAGGCGGTAGGCGCCCGGGAAATCCTGGACTCGCGTGGCAACCCGACCGTCGAGGTCGAGGTGGCTCTCGACGACGGCACCCTGGCCCGGGCGGCGGTGCCCTCCGGTGCGTCCACCGGCGCCTTCGAGGCGGTGGAGCTGCGCGACGGCGACGCCCGCTACGGCGGCAAGGGGGTGCGCAAGGCGGTCGCCGCGGTGCTGGACGACATCGGCCCGGAGCTGCTCGGCTTCGAGGCCAGCGAGCAGCGCCTGGTGGACGCGGCCCTGATCGACCTGGACGGCACTGCCGACAAGTCCAAGTTCGGCGCCAACGCGGTGCTGGGAGTCTCGCTGGCGGTCGCCAAGGCCGCCGCGACGTCGGCCGGCCTGCCGCTGTTCCGCTACCTCGGCGGCCCGAACGCGCACCTGCTGCCGGTGCCGATGCTCAACATCCTCAACGGCGGCGCGCACGCCGACTCCAACGTCGACGTCCAGGAGTTCATGATCGCGCCGGTCGGCGCGCCCACCTTCGCCGAGGCGCTGCGGCAGGGTGCGGAGGTCTACCACGCGCTCAAGTCGGTGCTGAAGTCCCAGGGCCTGTCCACCGGCCTCGGCGACGAGGGCGGCTTCGCACCCAGCCTGCAGTCCAACCGCACCGCGCTGGACGTGATCTCCCAGGCGGTCGAGCAGGCCGGCCTGCGGCTGGGTGAGGACATCGTGTTCGCGATGGACGTGGCCGCCACCGAGTTCTACTCCGACGGCGCCTACCAGTTCGAGGGCGGCGCGAAGTCGGCCGAGCAGATGGTGGCCTACTACACCGACCTGATCGCCAACTACCCGATCGTCTCGATCGAGGACCCGATGTCGGAGGAGGACTGGGACGGCTGGATCGCGCTGACCTCCGAGCTCGACGACGTCATCCAGATCGTCGGCGACGACCTGTTCGTCACCAACCCGCAGCGGCTGGCCCGCGGCATCTCCAGCGGCGCCGCCAACGCGTTGCTGGTCAAGGTCAACCAGATCGGCTCGCTCACCGAGACCCTGGACGCGGTGGACCTGGCGCACCGCTCGGGCTACCGCTGCATGATGAGCCACCGCTCCGGCGAGACCGAGGACACCACCATCGCCGACCTGGCGGTGGCCACCAACTGCGGCCAGATCAAGACCGGCGCGCCGGCCCGCTCGGAGCGGGTGGCCAAGTACAACCAGCTGCTGCGGATCGAGGAGGAGCTCGACGACGCCGCGCGCTACGCCGGCGCCGGTGCCTTCCCGCGCTTCCGCCGGGCGGGCAGCTAGCCGATGGCCGGCGGGAGGCGTACCCGGGTGGCCGGGCAGGCGGGACGGTTGGCGGCAGGTCGCCGGGCGCCGGGCAGCGGCCGCCGGCCGGGCTGGCTGCACGCGCCCACGCTGACCGGCCGCCGGATGATGGTGGCGGCGATGGCGCTGTTCCTGGTGGTGGTGCTGGCCTCGCCGTTCCAGACCTACCTGAGCCGGCGCGCCTCGGTGGCGGCCTCCGAGCGCCAGCAACAGCAGCTCAACGCCCAGCTGGCCGAGCTGCGGCACCAGAGCGCGCTGTGGCAGGACCCGGCCTACGTGGCCCGGCAGGCCCGGGTGCGGCTGCAGTACATCCGCCCCGGCGACACCCTCTACACGGTGCTGGACGCGCACGGCAACCCGATCGACCCGCCGGCCCCGGCACCCGCCGAGGTGGTTGCCAAGGTCGGCCACCGGCCCAGCTGGAACTCGGCCCTGTGGTCCAGCGTGCGCGACACCGACGCCTCGCAGTGACGTCCCCGGAACCGGCGGACGGTCCCGGACCGGTGACTCCGACGGGCGATTCCGGCTCGGCGCCCGCTACGAACGATCCCGGCCTGGTGACCGCCGCGGATGCCGCTGTCGTCCGGCAGCAGTTGGGACGCCCGCCACGCGCCATCCGGGCCGTCGCGCACCGCTGCCCGTGCGGCAACCCGGACGTGGTGGAGACCTCGCCCCGGCTGCCGGACGGCACCCCGTTCCCGACCCTGTACTACCTGACCTGCCCACGGGCGGTGTCCGGGGTCTCCACCCTGGAGGCGTCCGGGCTGATGCGGGAGATGACCGCTCGGCTCGGCTCCGACCCGGACCTGGCCACCGGCTACCAGGCTGCGCACGAGGCGTACCTGGCCCGGCGCGAACAGCTCGGTCAGGTGCCCGAGACCAGCGGCATCTCGGCCGGTGGGATGCCCACCCGGGTGAAATGCCTGCACGTGCTGGTGGCGCACGCGCTGGCCGCCGGCCCCGGGGTGAACCCGCTGGGCGACGAGGCGCTGGCCGCGCTGGGCGACTGGTGGCGGCCCGGCCCGTGCGTCGAACCGGCTCCCGAGCCGGCAGGGCGGCAACCGTGAACCGGGTGGCGGCCATCGACTGCGGCACCAACTCGATCCGGCTGCTGGTGGCCGACGGCAGCCCGGTGGGACTGTCCGACGTGCACCGCGAGATGCGGGTGGTCCGGCTCGGCGAAGGGGTCGACCGGACCGGACGGCTGGCCCCGGCCGCCCTCGAACGCACCCGGCAGGCGCTGGCGGACTACGCGGCGGCCATCGCCGAGCTGGGCGCCGGCCGGGTCCGGATGGTGGCCACCTCGGCGACCCGGGATGCCGGCAACGCCGACGAGTTCCGGGCCATGGTGGCGCGCACGCTGGGTGCCGAGCCGGAGGTGATCACCGGCCTCGCCGAGGCGGAGCTGTCGTTCGCCGGCGCGGTGGCGGGACTGCCCGGGGTGGCCGACCCGCTGCTGGTGGCCGACATCGGCGGCGGTTCCACCGAGCTGGTGCTCGGCTCGCCGACTGCCACTTCGCTCCGCACCTCCGGAGTCCCTCGGTCGATGCTCACTCAGCCCGCTGCGAACTCAGTGCTCGCCGCGCACAGCATGGACGTCGGCTGCGTCCGGATGACCGAGCGGCACCTGCGCGACGACCCGCCCACCGCTGACCAGGTCGCCGGGGCGGTGGCCGACGTCCGGCAGGCGTTGCAGGCCGCCGCCGCGGACGTGCCGGTGCGACAGGCCGCCGCCTTCGTCGGGGTGGCCGGCACCGTCACCACCATCGCCGCGATCGCGCTGGAGCTGCCGGCCTACGACGCCGAGGCCATCCACGGCTCGGTGATCGACTACCAGCGGGTCGGCGAGATCACCGACCGGCTGTTGGGGATGCACCGGTCCGAGCGGGCGGCGCTGCCGGTGATGCATCCCGGCCGGGTGGACGTGATCGGCGGCGGGGCGCTGGTGTTGCGGGCCGTGATGGAGTTCGTCGGGGCCGATCAGGTGATCGCCAGCGAGCACGACATCCTGGACGGCATCGCGCTCAGCCTGCTGACCGGCTGACGCTGACGCCTGGTCGCGGCCTCAGAGGCTGAGGCTGCCCGGAACCTCAGGCGTTGATGGCGGTGGCCACGCTCGGCGCCTTGGGGCCCTTGTCGTCGCTCAGCTGCTTGGGCTTCGGGGACGGGTGACCGGTCATCGCCCGCCACAGGGCGTCGGCGCCCTTGGTGGTCGCCAGCTGGGCCAGCGCCGCGCCGAAACCGGTCAGCGAGGCCCACAGCAGGGCGTCCGACCAGGTGGTGTCGGCATCGCGCGGGTTTACCGGCGCCCGCCCCGGCCGGGCGGACTCCCAGGCCTTCGACGTGACGTTGCTGACCGCCTTGCCGACCGGCACCGCCACCGCGAGCGCCACCAGCTTGAACGCGAACCTGCCTCCTGCGCCAGCCATCGTCCCCCCACCTTTGTCGTGAGCCCGAAGCTCGCCGGGCGTTGCGGCCAGTCTAGGTCGGGCCGGCAGCGGGCCTGGTGGCAGTCGTGCCCGAGGGGTGGTCAACGGCCTGCAAAAGCGGACGTAGCCTGGGAGAGAAGGCCAATCGAGGGGACGTGGGACTACAGATGGCCGGACCGAAGCGGATCCTGATCGTGGGCGGCGGCTACGTCGGCATGTACACCGCGCTGCGGGCGCAGAAGAAGCTGTCCCGTGGCCGTGCCGAGATCGTGGTGGTCGACCCGCAGCCGAACATGACCTACCAGCCGTTCCTGCCCGAGGCGGCGGCCGGCAGCGTCGAGCCCCGGCACGTGGTGGTGCCGTTGCGCCGGGTGCTCAAGAAATGCCGGGTGATCACCGGCAGCGTCAGCCGGATCTCACACGACCGGCGGTGCGCGCTGGTGGAGCCGGAGTCCGGTGAGGCCTTCGAGCTGGACTACGACCTGCTGGTGGTGGCACCGGGCTCGATCGCCCGGACGCTGCCGATCCCGGGACTGGCCGAGCACGGGGTCGGCTTCAAGACCATCGGCGAGGCGATCTACCTGCGCAACCACGTGCTGTCCCGGCTGGACTTCGCCTCCTCCACCGAGGATGCCCAGGCCCGGCGCCGGGCGCTGAGCTTCGTCTTCGTCGGCGGTGGCTACGCCGGGGTGGAGGCGCTGGCCGAGCTGGAGGACATGGCCCGCTACGCCTGCCGGTACTACCCGAACCTCGACGAGGGCGACATGCGCTGGGTGCTGGTCGAGGCGGCCGATCGGATCATGCCCGAGGTGTCGGTGGGCCTGTCGGCCTACACCGCCAAGCGGCTGGTCGAGCGCGGCATCGACGTCCGGCTCAGCACCCGGCTGGACTCCGCGACCGGGGGCCGGATCGAGCTGTCCGACGGGGAGGCCTTCGAGGCCGACACCCTGGTCTGGACCGCCGGGGTGAAGGCACACCCGCTGGCCGCCGAGTCGGGGCTGCCGACCGACGACAAGGGCCGGCTGCCGTGCCGGGCGAACCTGACCGTCAAGGGCGTGGACGGGGTGTTCTCGGCCGGCGACACCGCCGCGGTGCCGGACCTGACCAAGTCCGACCCGAACGCGCTGTGCGGCCCGTCGGCGCAGCACGCCGTCCGGCAGGCCAAGGTGCTGGCCGACAACCTGGTGCGCACCGTCAATGGGCAGGCGCTGGAGGACTACAAGCACGCCTACGTCGGCTCGGTGGCCTCGCTCGGGCTCTATCGCGGGGTGGCCGAGCTGTACGGGATCAAGATCCGCGGGCCGATCGCGTGGTTCCTGCACCGGACCTACCACCTGTCCCGGGTGCCCACCTTCAACCGCAAGGTGCGGGTGCTGGCCGACTGGACCGCCGCGCTGTTCTTCCCGCGCGAGGTGGTCTCGCTGGGGCAGTTGCAGTCGCCGCGCAACGACTTCGAGCGGGCCAGCGCCGGGTCGTGAGGCGCCGGGACGGTGCCTACCTGCGCCGCGGGCCGTTACCCTGCTGAGCGCGCCCCCGTAGCCCAATGGCAGAGGCAGCGGACTTAAAATCCGCCCAGTGTCGGTTCGAGTCCGACCGGGGGTACCGCGGCCGAACCCTATAACCGACGCCTAGAAATTAGACCAGTCGCAGACTAGTCTGTATTCATGGAGTTCTCCTCGATCGGCGCGTACGAGGCCAAGACCCACCTGCCCAGGCTGCTGGCCAAGGTGGAGCAGGGCGAGAGCGTGACCATCACCAAGCACGGTCGGCCGGTGGCGCGGCTGGTGCCGGTGGATACCCGGCTGCCAGATCCTCGCGACGTTGTGGCAGCGCTGCGGACGGCACGTGTTCCCGCCGATCACGACGGGCCCTCCATCCGCGACATGATCGAAGAAGGCCGGCGCTGATCGGTGATCGTCATCGATGCCAGCGTCACGATGACCTGGTGCTTCGCCGACGAGGTGACGCCGGCGACCGAGGCCGTCCTGGACCTGTTGGGCGGTGGTGACCGGGCTGTCGTCCCAGCCATCTGGCCCCTCGAAGTTGCCAACGTCCTGCTGGTAGCCGAGCGTCGGGGCCGGCTGGGCGAGGCGCAGGCAAGCAGGTTCCTCGACCTTCTCCAGCAGTTGCCGATCGAGGTCGACGACCACCCCGTCGAGCTGGCAGGAGTGCTGGCCGCCGGTCGACGCCACGAACTGAGCGCCTACGACGCCTCGTATCTCGTCCTGGCCGAGCGGACCGGCGCCGCGCTGGCCACCCTCGATCGCAGGCTGAGCCGGGCCGCCAACCGCGCCGGACTACCGCTGCTTGTCTGACGCGTGGTCGGGAACTACCTCACTACCCTCGACCGTTGATGTATACGTAAGCGCACGCGTGCCGGCACCTGACCGGCACGGGTTCACGAGGTGGAGGCAACAAACGTGGCCAGTAACCCTGTCCTGCGGGGTTTCGAGAAGACCGGACGCCCCGGTGTGGCGCAGGGCCCCAGCGGCCCGAACGGTCCGATCGCGCCGCCGCCCCCGTCGGCGGATCAGCTCAACCAGTGGTACGCCCAGCCGTCCTACGGCCAGCCGGCCCCGCCGGCCGCACCGTCGCGGTACCTGACCCTGGACGATGTCGTCACCCGCTCGGTGGTGCTGCTCGGCACCCTGCTGGTGGCCGCCGGCTTCGCCTGGTTCGTGGTACCGGACTCCGCCGCCGGCGCCGTGATGGCGATCGGCTTCATCGGTGCCCTGGTGCTCGGCCTGTACATGGGCTTCAGCGGACGCGCCAACGCGGTCACCGCCACCCTGTACGCGGCCCTGGAAGGCCTGGCGCTCGGCGCCATCAGCGAGTTCTTCAACGACCGGTTCAACGGCATCGTGGTGCAGGCCGTCACCGGCACCATCATGGTGGCCGGTGGCGTGCTGGTGGTCTACAAGACCGGCGCGGTCCGGGTCACCCCGAAGTTCACCAAGATCGTGTTCGCCGCGACCCTGGGCGTGGTCGGCCTGATGCTGGTCAACCTGGTCGCCGGCATCTTCGTCGACGGCGGCCTCGGGCTGCGCGACGCCAACAACCCGGTCATCGCGATCGGCTTCAGCCTGCTGTGCATCGTGATCGCGGCCTCGAACCTGATCGTGGACTTCGACATGATCGAGCAGTCGGTGCGCCGCGGGGTGGACGAGAAGGTCGGCTGGTACCTGTCCTGGGGCATCCTGGTGACCCTGGTCTGGCTGTACCTGGAGATCCTGCGGCTGCTCAGCTACTTCACCGGCCGCAACAACTAGATCGCAAGGGCTCACCGCAACGACTGACACCCGGACAATGACGTCCCGGAAGTAGTTGCACCTTCAGTCGGCCCCGTCCCTCGTCTGTGCGAGGGACGGGGCCGCACCACGTTCTGGGCGCGTTCTCCTGCGTGTGTGATAGTCACCGGTCGCCAGAGCAGCTGCTGGGTATCACACACGGGCGATCCAGGGGGACCAGCACAGCACGGGCTGGCAGCGATCAAGCAGGCCTCAGGACAGCCGTTCCAGGATCATCGCCATGCCCTGGCCGCCCCCGACGCACATCGTCTCCAACCCGAACTGCTTGTCGTGTGTCTGCAGCGAGTTGATCAGGGTGGTGGTGATCCGGGCACCGGTCATGCCGAACGGGTGGCCGACCGCGATGGCGCCGCCGTTGACGTTCAGCCGGTCCAGGTCGACCCCCAGCTGCTGGTAGGACGGGATGACCTGCGCGGCGAACGCCTCGTTGATCTCGACCAGGTCGATGTCGGACACCGACATGCCGGCCCGGGCCAGCGCCTGCTTCGACGCCTGCACCGGGCCGAGGCCCATGATCTCCGGCGACAGCCCGGTGACCCCGGTGGCCACGATCCGGGCCAGCGGGGTGATGCCCAGCTCGGCCGCCTTGCGATCGCTCATCACGACCAGCGCCGCGGCCCCGTCGTTGAGCGGGCAGCAGTTGCCGGCGGTGACCCGGCCGTCCGGCCGGAACACCGGCTTGAGCTGCGAGACCGCCTCATAGGTCACCCCGGCCCGCGGCCCGTCGTCGGCCGAGACCACGTCGCCGGACGGCAGCGTCACCGGGGTGATCTCCCGGGCCCAGAACCCGTCCGCGATCGACTTCTCGGCCAGGTTCTGCGACCGGACGCCGAAGTGGTCCATCTCCTCCCGGCTGACCCCCATCAGCAGCGCCAGGTTCTCCGCGGTCTGCCCCATCGGGATGTAGGAGTCGGGCAGCTCGCCGCGCTCCCGCGGGTCCTGCCAGCCGTCGGCGCCGTGCTCGGCGGCCTGCGCGGTCCGGGCCCGGGCGTCGTCGAAGCGCGGGTTGCGGGTGTCGGGCAGGCTGTCCGACGAGCCCTTGGCGAACCGCGAGACCGTCTCGACGCCCGCCGAGATGAACACCTCGCCCTCGCCGGCCCGGATCGCGTGCATCGCCATCCGGGTGGTCTGCAGCGAGGACGCGCAGTACCGGGTCACGGTGGTGCCGGGCAGGAAGTCGTAGCCCAGCAGGGTGGCCACGATCCGGGCCATGTTGAAGCCCTGCTCGCCGCCCGGCAGCCCGCAGCCCAGCATCAGGTCGTCGATGTCGTGCGGGTCCAGCTGCGGCACCCTGGCCAGCGCGGCGGTGATCATCTGCGCGGCCAGCTCGTCGGCCCGCATCTCGACCAGCGAGCCCTTGCCGGCCCGGCCGATCGGGGACCGGACGGCGGCGACGATGACGGCCTGCGGGGTGCTTGCCATGGCAGGGACTCCTTGTTCCAGAACGCGGACGACAGTGAGCGATCAGCGCTGTGGCTGGTCGCTGTCCACCATGGTCGCAGGGGTGAACTTTCCGGCGCCGCCGGAGGTGGGCGGTATCACGGCAGCCGGCGCGCGGCGGCGGATCAGCCGGGCCCACGGGCCGCGCCGTCCGGTCGAGGAGCCGTGCACCTGGGCCGGCTGCTACCTCGGTGCCCGGCAGGCTGGCGGCCCGCGCGGCGGCGTTGGCCAGCGGCCGGGCCCGGGTGGAGGTGAACGGGGCGGCCGCCTCGGACACCGTGCTCAGGCCCAGGCAGGCGGCGGCCGAGGGCAGCAGCACCTCGGCGGCCCGGGCGTAGCCCAGCGCGGACGGGTGGAACTGGTCGTCGGAGAAGTAGTCCCGGCTGCGGGCGAACTCCGGGCCGAGGATGTCGCCCAGGCTGACCGCCCGGCCGCCGGCGGCCACCACCGCCACCGCCTGGGCCGCGGCCAGCGTGCGGGACAGCCGGCGGGCCAGCCAGCGCAGCGGCTGGGCGATCGGCCGGATGGTGCCGAGGTCGGGGCAGGTGCCGACCACCAGCGGCAGGTCCTGCTCGGCCAGCAGGGCCAGTGCGGCGTTGAGGTGCCGGACCGACTCGGCGGCCCGGATCCGGTGGGTGACGTCGTTGGCCCCGATCATGATCACCGCGAGGTCCGGGCGCTCCGGCAGCACCAGCTCGACCTGGTGCGCCAGCGCCGAGCTCTGGGCGCCCACCACCGCGACGTTGCGCAGCCGGACCGGGCACCGGGCCAGTGCCGACAGGCCCAGCGCGATCTGGGCAGCCGGCGTCTCGACGTCGGTGTGCACCCCGTAGCCGGCGGCCGACGAGTCGCCGAGCATCGCCAGCACCAGCGGCGCCGCGCCGGCCGGCACCCCGGGCGCCGTCCACACCCCGTCGGCCCGCGGCGGGTCGGCCTCGGCGGGCTGGATCCGGCGGCGGGCCAGCTTCGACTCGCCGTACAGCACGCCGTACACCGCCGCGCTGATCGCGCCCAGGCTGCCCGTCCCGAAAGCGGCAGCGGTCGCCACCCGGCGCGCCCGCGAAGCCCGGCTCATGCAACAGCCCCCCGTATCTACTGGTCGGTATTACCGAATGGCTGAGCCGAGGTTAGCCTTTGCCCCATGCGCTACTACACCTCGCTTGTCGACCTGATCGGCAACACCCCGCTGGTCCAGCTCCGCAACATCACCCGGCACCTCGACCAGGCCACCGCACCGCTGGTGCTGGCCAAGGTCGAGTACTTCAATCCCGGCGGGTCGGTCAAGGACCGGGTCGCCCTGCCGATGATCGAGGCCGCCGAGCAGTCCGGGCAGCTCAAGCCGGGCGGGACGATCGTCGAGCCGACCTCGGGCAACACCGGAGTGGGGCTGGCCATCGTCGGCCAGCAGCGCGGCTACAAGTGCGTCTTCGTGCTGCCGGACAAGGTCTCGCCGGAGAAGATCAACCTGCTCAGGGCCTACGGCGCCGAGGTGGTGGTCTGCCCCACCGCGGTCGCCCCGGAGGACCCGCGCTCCTACTACCAGGTCTCGGACCGGCTGGCCCGCGAGATCCCGGGCGCCTGGAAGCCCGACCAGTACTCCAACCCGAACAACACCCGGGCGCACTACGAGAGCACCGGGCCCGAGATCTGGGAGCAGACCGACGGCCGGATCACCCACTTCGTCACCGGCGTGGGCACCGGCGGCACCATCTCGGGCACCGGCCGCTACCTCAAGCAGATGTCGGCCGACCGTCCCGGCGGCCCGGTCCGGGTGATCGGCGCCGACCCGGAGGGCTCGGTGTACTCCGGCGGCACCGGCCGGCCGTACCTGGTCGAGGGCGTCGGCGAGGACTTCTGGCCGGACAACTACGACCGCGCCGTCGCCGACGAGATCATCGCGGTGTCGGACTCGACGTCGTTCGAGATCACCCGGCGGCTGGCCCGCGAGGAGGGCCTGCTGGTCGGCGGCTCGTGCGGCATGGCGATGGCCGCGGCGCTGCGGGTGGCCGAGCGGGCCGGGCCGGACGACGTGATCGTGGTGCTGCTGCCCGACGGCGGCCGGGGTTACCTGTCGAAGGTGTTCTCCGACAAGTGGATGAGCGACTACGGCTTCCTCGACCAGAGTGCCGAGACCACCGTGGGCGAGGTGCTCACCGCCAAGGGCGGCGACACCCCGGCCCTGGTGCACGCGCACCCGAACGAGACGGTCCGCGACGCCATCGACATCCTGCGCGAGTACGGGGTGTCGCAGCTGCCGGTGGTCGGCGCGGAACCGCCGATCACCGCCGGCGAGGTGGTCGGCTCGGTGTCGGAGCGGGCCCTGCTGGACGCCCTGTTCGCCGGTGAGGCGGCGCTGTCGGACTCCCTGGACAAGCACATGTCGGCGTCGCTGCCGATCATCGGCTCCGGCGAGCCCGTCGGCCGGGCCGTCGAGGCGCTGGGCGGGGCGGACGCCCTGCTGGTGCACGTCGACGGCAAGCCGGCCGGCGTGGTCACCCGGCAGGACCTGCTGGGCTACCTGGTCAGCAAGTAACCCGGGCGGGGCGGGTAGCGACGGGCTGCCGGGTCAGAGCGAGGCGGCCAGCATCCTGGCCGCCCGCTCCACCCGGCTCACCCCGGTGTCGAAGCCGGGCTGGTGCTGGCTGAGTACGACCATCAACACCTGGTGGCCGCCGACCCGGACCAGTCCGGCGCTGTTGACCGCCCACCGTCCCCGGTCGTCGTCCACGCCGAGCCAGCCGTTCTTGTTCAGCGGGCTGCTGCCCCGGTCGGCCGCCGCGCCGACCCCCCAACGCTGGTCGGCCTCCACGTCGCCGAGCAGGTCGAGGGCGTGCTTGCGGGACGCGGCGGCCAGCGGCGAGCCGGGCGAGACCAGCGCCTGCAGCAGCTGCAGCTGGTCTGCCGCCGAGGTGGTCGACAGTCCCCACAGGCCCTCGGTGTTGAGCACCGTGTCGTGCAGGTCGAGCACCGCGTTGTAGCTGCCCATGCCCTGGTGCCGGCCGATCAGCCGGAACAGCCGGTCGGCGGCTGCGTTGTCGCTGTGCTCGATCATCGCCTCGACGTCGTCCTCCTGGCCGTCGGTCAGCGGCTGGCCGCTGCGCTGGCGCTGGTAGAGCAGCGTCTCGAGGATGTCGAGCTTGACCAGGCTGGCCAGCACCATGCCGCCGTGCGCCCCGGCCTGGCTGGACCGTCCGGTGCTCACGTCCAGCGCCGCCACCGAGTAGCTGCCACCGGTGCCGAACAGCTGGGTCAGGTCCGTGGCCAGCTGGCCTGCCGAGACCCGGCTCGGCGCGGTGCTCGCGGGGGCCGGGCTGGACGTGGCGGTGGCCCGGGTACTGGCCGCGCTGGTGGGCGATGCCGAGCTCGGGCTGGTCGGCGCCGAACTCGGGCTGGTCGGTGCCGGCGACGTGGTGGCCGCCGATCCGGCGCCCGCCGGGTCGTGCGAGCCCGCCGCGCCGCCGCAACCGGTGCTCAGCAGCACGGCCGCGAGGGCTGCGAGGGCCGTGGTCGCGGTGCGCCGCCTGGTAAGCATCTGGTCAATCATCGCCTACCGCGTACCTGCCACCGCGCGCGGTGGGTGTGTCGTCCCGCCCAGACTGTGATCTGGGCGAAACCCAAACCCGGCAGCGGCGGCGGAGCGGGCAGTAATCTGGGCGCCATGGCTATCTCGACGGACGGCCCCGACATGGCGGGCGGGCTCGGCTTCAACTCCCTGGCGATCCACGCCGGCCAGGAACCGGACCGGGTGACCGGGGCGGTGTCCGTGCCGATCTATCAGACCTCGACCTACAAGCAGGACGGCGTCGGCGGCCTGCGCGGTGGCTATGAGTACTCGCGGTCGGCCAACCCGACCCGGACGGCGCTGGAGGACTGCCTGGCGGCCCTGGAGGGCGGCGCCCGCGGGCTGGCCTTCGCCTCCGGCCTGGCCGCCGAGGACACCCTGCTGCGCACCCTGTGCACCCCCGGTGACCACATCCTGCTGCCGGACGACACCTACGGCGGCACCTACCGGCTGGTGGCCCGGGTGCTCACCAGGTGGGGAGTGGAGTTCACGCCGGTCGCCATGCACGACAGTGCCGCGGTGGCGGCCGCCGTCCAGCCCAACACCCGGCTGGTCTGGGTGGAGACGCCGACCAACCCGCTGCTCAACGTCGTCGACATCGCGGCCATCGCCGAGATCGCGCGCCGGCAGCAGGCGCTGCTGGTGGTGGACAACACCTTCGCCTCGCCCTACCTGCAGCAGCCGCTGGCCCTCGGTGCGGACGTGGTGGTGCACTCCACCACCAAGTACCTGGGCGGGCATTCCGACGTGGTCGGGGGTGCCCTGGTCGCCCGGGACGCCGAGATCGGTGAGCAGCTGGCCTTCCACCAGAACGCGATGGGCGCGATCAGCGGGCCGTTCGACGCCTTCCTGGTGCTGCGCGGCATCAAGACCCTGGGCGTCCGGATGGACCGGCACTGCTCGAACGCCGAGCGGATCGTGCGGTTCCTGTCCGAGCACCCGGCGGTATCCAGCGTGCTCTACCCCGGCCTGCCGCAGCACCCCAATCACGAGGTGGCCGCCCGGCAGATGACCGGTTTCGGCGGCATGGTGTCCTTCCGGATGCGCGGCGGCGAGGAGGCGGCGCTCAAGGTGTGCGGGCTGACCAGCCTGTTCACCCTCGGCGAATCCCTCGGCGGGGTCGAGTCGTTGATCGAGCACCCGGGCCGAATGACGCATGCCAGCGTAGCCGGTTCGCCGCTGGAGGTGCCCGACGACCTGATCCGGCTGTCGGTCGGCATCGAGAACATCGAGGACCTGCTGGCCGATCTCAGCGCCGCGCTGGCCTGAGCCGGCAGGACTCGATCGACCGGCCGGCGACGGGAAGGCGGTGCAGGTGGCGGCGGTGCGGTTCCCGGCAGCCACCGGCTGGCTGGCGGCGGTGAGTGTGGCCGGCTTCGCGCTGGTCGCGCTGGCCGCCCGGGCCCGGCCGGCCTCGTTCGGGTCGGACTCGACACCCGATGCCCACGGTGCCCCCTCGACCGTCGTCGTCACCCAGTCCCCACTGCCGGACCACCACGGCCGGCCTCCGTCCGGCCGCGCACTGTTCCACGTGCCGTGGTCCTCGCTGGGACTGGTGGTGCCCAGCCTGCTGTTGCTGGCGGTGATCGGGTTGCTGGTGGCGCTGGTGCCCCGGCTGCCCAGCTGGCGGCGGGGCCGGCCCCGCCGGGCGCCGGGCCCGCCGGCCGAGCCGGCCCCGGACGACCTGGCGCGGCGGGTGTCCGACACGTTGGGCGCGACCCTGTCCGGGTTGTCCGGCGGGCACATCCGCGACGCGGTACTGCTGTGCTGGCACCGGCTGGAGCAGGCGGTCGACTCCGCCGGCCTGCGCCGGGTCCCCGCCGACACGTCCTCCGAGCTCGTCGAGCGGTTGCTCGCCACCCTGCCGCTGAGCGAGCAGCCGCTGCGGAGGTTGGCGGCGCTGTACCGGGAGGCCCGGTTCTCCAGCCACCCGATCTCCGAGCAGACGGTCACCCAGGCCCGGGCCGACCTGGCCCGGCTGCGTTCGGAACTCGACGGGGCCGGCGCCCGGAAACCGGCCGGCCGTGGCTAGCGCACCGTCCCGGCCGGCACCCCGGCTGTTGCTGGCCGCCGGGCTCGGACTGGCCGCGGGCGTGGTCGTGCTGCTGGCCGCCGCCGCGGCGGGCACCGAGTTGCGACCGGAACTGTGCGCCGGGATCGGGATGGCGAGCGTGGTACTGGTGCAACTGGTACGCGAGACCGCCGTCGGGCCGCTGGCGCCCACCGAGTTCTTCGAGCCGCCGGAGGAGTCCAGCAACGCCTACCTGAGCCGGCTGCGGCAACTGGAGCACCGGCTCGAGGCAGCCAGTGCGGACGGCTCGAAGTACGACCGAAACGTCCGGCCGATGCTGGCCCGGCTGGCCACCGACCGGTTGCGCCAGCGGTATGGCATCCATCCCGACAGGCAGCCCCAACAGGCGCGCCAGGTGCTAGGAGAACAACTGTGGTCGCTGACGATCAGCCCGACGGCGCAGGACAACCCGGCACCCAGCTACGCCGAGCTGAGCGCGCTGGTGGCCCGGCTCGAGGCGCTGTGACCAGCGTGCCGGCCGCTGCCCAGGCCTGTGACCGGGTGCTGGCCGAGGTGGGCCGGGCGGTGGTCGGCAAGCGGGGCCGGCTGGCGCTGGTGCTGGCCGGGATCCTGGCCGGCGGGCATGTCCTGATCGAGGACAATCCCGGCCTGGCCAAGACCCTGACCGCCCGCTCGTTCGCACAGGTGCTCGGCCTGGAGTTCCGCCGGATCCAGTTCACCCCCGACCTGCTGCCCTCCGACATCACCGGCTCCTACGTCTTCGACCAGCGTCAGGCTGAGTTCGCGTTCCGGCCCGGGCCGCTGTTCGCCGGGCTGCTGCTGGCCGACGAGATCAACCGGACGCCGCCCAAGACCCAGGCCGCGCTGCTGGAGGCCATGCAGGAGCGCCAGGTCACCGTCGAGGGCCGCACCTTCGCGCTGCCCGAGCCGTTCCACGTGATCGCCACTGCCAACCCGATCGAGTACGAGGGCACCTACCCGCTGCCGGAGGCCCAGCTGGACCGGTTCCTGCTCCGGGTGTCGTTCGGCTATCCCAGCCAGGACGAGGAATGGCAGGTCCTGCAGCGCCGGATGGCGCGCCGGACCGAGGCGCTCACCCTCGACCCGGTGCTGGATGCCGCCGGGCTGCGCGCGGTGCAGCAGGTGGTGGAGCACATCGAGGTGGAGGAGAGCGTCGGGCGGTACTGCGTCGCATTGGTGGACGCGACCCGGTTCCACCAGCACCTGCTGGTCGGCGCGTCCCCGCGCGGTGCGCTCGCCCTGCTGCTGGTGGCCCGTGCCTACGCGCTGATCAACCACCGCGACTTCGTCACCCCCGAGGACGTCAAGGCGGTGGCGGTGGCGGCACTGGCGCACCGGGTGACGCTGCGGCCCGAGATGTGGATGCGCCAGCTGATGCCCTCGGAGGTGATCTCCGCGGTGCTCGCGGAGGTGCCGGCACCGGTCACCGGCACCGACCGGCCGCGGATGCCGGCCAGCCGGCCATGACCGCCGGGCCGGCTGACGGCTCCGCAGCTGCCGGGCGCTCCGGGCCGGCCGACCGGACCCTGCCGGCGCGCTGGTCCCCGACGCTGGCCCTGGGCGGCACGGTGGGCAGTGCCGCGGTGCTGCTCGGGTTCGCGGTGTTGCTCGGCCGCCAGGACCTGCTGGTGCTGGCCCTGCCGCTCGCGGTGGCGGTGGTGCTGCCGCTGCTGACCCGGCCGACCCGGCCGCCGGTGGTGCGGGTGACCACCGATGCCGGCACCCTGTTCGAGGGCCAGACCACCACCTTCTCCCAGCACCTGGACGTGACCGGCGAGGTCGACGTGATCCGGCTGCGCACCCACACCGAGGGACCGGCCCAGCTGGCCGAGGGCGGCGGCGACTTCGCCACCACGGCCGCCCCGAACTCCAACGTGCGGGTCGAGCACCGGTTGACCGCGCCGCGCTGGGGACGCAGCCGGATCGGCCGGGTGAGCGTGACGGCGACCGCCGCGCACGGCCTGCTGCGCAGCACGCACACCTTCGCCGAGATGGTGCCGGTGGTCACCCTTCCGCTGCGGGCGCAGTTCTCGGCCACCGACGTGGTGCCCGCCGCCCTCGGCATCGTCGGCGGGCACCGGTCCCGCCGGGTCGGCGAGGGGGCGGACCCGGCCGGGGTGCGCCCGTTCGTGCCCGGTGACCGGCTGCGCCGGATCCACTGGCCGGTGTCGACGCGGACCGGACAGCTGCACGTCAGCACCACCTATTCCGACCGGGACACCGAGGTGGTGCTGGTGCTCGACTCCGCGGTCGAGGTGGGGGTGAGCGGCTGGCCGGACTCGGCGAGCACCCTCGACGTCGCGGTGCGGGCGGCTGCCTCGATCGCCGAGCACTACCTGCGGCACGGTGACCGGGTGGCGGTGCTGGACCTGGGCCTGGCCGGCCGGCCGATCCGGCTGCGCACCGGTCAGGCCCACCTGTTCCGGCTGCTGGACACCCTGCTGGACGCGCGGACCGCCGCGGTCAGCGAGCTGACGATCGGCCGGGTGCTGGCCCGGATTCCCAGCCGGGCGCTGGTGATCCTGCTCAGCCCGCTGCTGAGCACCGCGGCGCCGGTTCAGGCGGCCGGACTGTCCCGGGCCGGACGGACGGTGCTGGTGGTCGACACCCTGCCGGCCGAGGTGACCTGGCCCGAGCCCGGGCCGTGGCTGGAACTTGCCTGGCGGTTGCAGCTGATCGAGCGGGCCAACCTGGCCGGATCGCTGGCCGACGCCGGGGTGCCGGTGGTGCCCTGGCTGGGCAGCGGCAGCCTGGATCAGGTGCTGGTGGGTCTCAGCCGGGCTGCCCGGGCGGCCAGGGTGCACCGATGAGCCGGCCGGCCGGCCGCGGCAGGTTGTGGGCACCGCTCTGGGGCGAGCGGGAGTTCCCATGGCCCGGTCTGGCGGTGCGGGCGGTGACGGTGCTGGCCGGGCTGGCGATGATCACCGTCCCGGCCGACCCCGACCCGGTCTGGACGGTGCTCACCGTGCTGGGCGTGCTGGTCGCGGTGCGCAGTCCGGGCCAGGGCGGCGCGGGCCTGGCGCTCGGGTCCGGGGTCGGCGGCTGGTTCGCCGCCTACGGCGCGCACGGCAGCCCGCCGCTGGCCGCCACCGCCGGGTATGCGCTCGCGCTGTACCTGATCCACACCAGCACCGCGCTGGCCGCCGCCGTGCCGCTGGCGGTTCCCATGCGTGCCCCGGTGCTCAGCCGCTGGCTGCGCCGCTGCCTGATCGAGCTGGCGGTAGCGGCCGGCCTGGCGGCGGTCAGCTACGGTTTCGGCCGGCCGGGCTCGTCCAGCACCGTGCTGCTGCTCGGGTTGCTGGGCGTGCTGGTGCTGGTGGGTGTGCCGGTGCTGCTGCTGAACCGCGCCCGCAGCTGACCGGCCGCCGGGACGCGCCCGGCGGCCGACCGAGACGGCTCAGGACTCCCGGCGGAAGATCTTGCTGCCGAGCCAGACCAGCGGGTCGTACTTGCGGTCGGCGACCCGTTCCTTCATCGGGATCAGCGCGTTGTCGGTGATCTTGATGTGCTCGGGGCAGACCTCGGTGCAGCACTTGGTGATGTTGCAGAAGCCCAGCCCGTGCTGCTCCTGGGCGTCGCGCTGCCGGTCCCGGGCGTCGAGCGGGTGCATGTCCAGCTCGGCGACCCGCATCAGGTAGCGCGGGCCGGCGAAGGACTGCTTGTTCTCCTCATGGTCACGCACCACGTGGCAGGTGTTCTGGCACAGGTAGCACTCGATGCACTTGCGGAACTCCTGCGAGCGCTCCACGTCGACCTGCTGCATCCGGTACTCACCGGGCGCCAGGTCCGGCGGCGGGGCGAAGGACGGGATCTCGCGCGCCTTCTCGTAGTTGAACGAGACGTCGGTGACCAGGTCGCGGATCACCGGGAAGGCCCGCAGCGGCGTGACCGTGATGGTCTCGGCCTCGGTGAACGTCGACATCCGGGTCATGCACAGCAGCCGGGGACGGCCGTTGATCTCGGCGCTGCAGGAGCCGCACTTGCCGGCCTTGCAGTTCCACCGGACGGCCAGGTCCGAGGCCTGGGTGGCCTGCAACCGGTGGATGATGTCGAGGACCACCTCGCCCTCGTTCACCTCGACGGTGTAGTCCTGCAGCTCGCCGTTGTCGGAATCGCCGCGCCAGACCCGGAACTTCGCCTCGTACGTCATGCCTTGTCCTCGCCCTGGGCCACCGGAAGCTCCTCGTCGGTCAGGTACTTGCTCAGCTCGTCACGGTCGAACAGTTCCAGCAGGTCCGGACGCATCGACGGGACCGGCTTCTCGGTGACGACGATCTCGCCCAGCCCGTCGCCGTCCGGGCCGAGCGTGCAGACCAGGTTGCGCTGCCGCCAGTCCGCGCTCATCGCCGGGTAGTCGTCGCGGGTGTGCCCGCCCCGGCTCTCCTGCCGAACCAGCGCGGCCCGGGCGATGCACTCGCTGACCGCGACCATGTTCTGCAGGTCCAGTGCCAGGTGCCAGCCCGGGTTGAACTGCCGGTGGCCCTCGACGCTGACCCGGCGCGAGCGGGTCTTGAGGTCGGCCAGCCGGTCCAGCGCCTGCTGCATCTCCGACGCGGTGCGGATGATGCCGACCAGGTCGTTCATGGTCTGCTGCAGTTCCTGGTGCACCGTGTAGGGGTTCTCGCCGTCCTCGGTGTCGAACGGCGCCAGCGCGGACGCCGCGGCCGCCGCCACCGACTTGTCGTTGACCGCCGGGTAGGAACCACCCAGCGACGCCACGTACTCGGCGGCGCCGGTGCCGGCCCGCCGGCCGAAGACCAGCAGGTCAGACAGCGAGTTGCCGCCGAGCCGGTTGGAGCCGTGCATGCCGCCGGCCACCTCGCCGGCCGCGAACAGGCCCGGCACCCCGTCGGCCGCGGCGGTGTCGGGATCGACCTGCACCCCGCCCATCACGTAGTGGCAGGTCGGGCCGACCTCCATCGGCTCCTTGGTGATGTCGACGTCGGCCAGTTCCTTGAACTGGTGGTGCATCGAGGGCAGCCGCCGGGTGATCTCCTCGGCGGGCAGCCGGGTCGAGACGTCCAGGAACACCCCGCCGTGCGGCGATCCCCGGCCGGCCTTGACCTCGGAGTTGATGGCCCGGGCGACCTCGTCGCGGGGCAGCAGCTCCGGCGGTCGCTTGTTGTTGTCCGGGTCGGTGTACCAGCGGTCGGCCTCGTCCTCGGTCTCGGCGTAGTTCTTGCGGAACACATCCGGCACGTAGTCGAACATGAACCGCTTGCCGTCGGAGTTACGCAGCACGCCGCCGTCGCCGCGGACCGACTCGGTCACCAGGATGCCCTTGACCGAGGGCGGCCACACCATGCCGGTCGGGTGGAACTGCACGAACTCCATGTTGATCAGGTTGGAGCCGGCCCGCAGCGCCAGCGCGTGGCCGTCGCCGGTGTACTCCCAGGAGTTCGAGGTCACCTTGAAGGACTTGCCGATCCCGCCGGTGGCCAGCACCACCGACGGCGCCCGGAACACCACGAACCGGCCGGACTCGCGCCAGTAGCCGAACGCACCGGCGACCGCGCCGCCGTCGTCGAGCAGCAGCTCGGTGATGGTCAGCTCGGCGAACACCTTGAGCTTGCCGTCCGAGGCGACGCCGTTGCCGTCGTCCTGCTGCAACGAGACGATCTTCTGCTGCAGGGTGCGGATCAGCTCCAGGCCGGTGCGGTCACCGACGTGCGCCAGCCGCGGGTACTCGTGGCCGCCGAAGTTGCGCTGGCTGATCCGGCCGTCGGGTGTCCGGTCGAACAGCGCGCCGTAGGTCTCGAGCTCCCAGACCCGCTGCGGGGCCTCCTTGGCGTGCAGCTCGGCCATCCGCGGGTTGTTCAGGAACTTGCCGCCGCGCATGGTGTCGCGGAAGTGCACCTGCCAGTTGTCGTTGGAGTTGACGTTGCCCATCGACGCGGCGATGCCGCCCTCGGCCATCACGGTGTGCGCCTTGCCGAAGAGCGACTTGCAGATGATGGCCGTCCGCAGGCCGGCCTCCCGGGCCGCGATGGCCGCGCGCAGGCCGGCGCCGCCGGCACCGATGATCAGGACGTCGTAGCGGTGCTCTTCGTATTCGCTCATTCGGCAGCAGTCCTTGGGATGTCGTTACGCGGACGGGGAGGTCGACGGCCGGTCTAGAAGAACCGCGGGTCTGAGAAGCTGCCCCGAGCCAGCAGGAAGATGTAGAAGTCGGTGACGACCAGCCACACCAGCGAGACCCAGGCCAGCTGCATGTGCTTGGCGTTGAGCACCGAGACCTTGCCCCAGGCCCAGTACCGCAGCGGGTGCTTGGAGAAGTGCTTCAACCGGCCGCCGACGATGTGCCGGCAGGAGTGGCAGGACAGCGTGTAGATCCAGATCAGCGCGGCGTTGATCAGCAGCACCACGGTGCCCAGGCCCATGTGGCCCCAGTTGCCGTGCTCGTCGCGGAAGCCGAGGATCGCGTCGTAGGTCAGGATCACCGAGAACACCATCGCCGCGTACCAGAAGTAGCGGTGGATGTTCTGCAGGATCAGCGGGAACCGGGTCTCGCCGGTGTACTTGCCGTGCGGCTCGGCGACCGCGCAGGCCGGCGGCGAGAGCCAGAACGCCCGGTAGTAGGCCTTGCGGTAGTAGTAGCAGGTCATCCGGAAGCCGAGCGGGAAGATCAGGATGATGATCGCCGGCGAGAGCGGGAACCAGCTGCCGATCGGGGTGCCGAAGTCGCTGGAGTCGGGCACGCACTTGACGCCCAGGCACGGCGAGTACAGCGGCGTCAGGTACGGCTCGGAGTAGTAGTCGCCGTTCTGGAAGGCACGGATCGTCGCGTAGACGGCGAACAGGAACAGCACCGACCCGGTGATCAGCTGGGGCATCCACCAGCGGTCGGTGCGCAGCGTCTTGGCTGCGATACGGGCCCGGCCCTCGGCATTGACACCCGTGCCGCCGGTGCCGCGGTCGGTGGGGGCAGCCTTGGTCATCGCGCGCATCCCCGGTGGTCGGCACACATCGAGGTGGCGTGAAGCTCGTCGGTCTGGTGCATCTCGATGGGGTCCCTCCCGGGCCAGTCGGCGGCGGCGGGCGGACGACGGTGCACGTCCGGCCCGAGCCGTTCGAGATCGTTGCGGAGCCTGGTGCCTCTTCCATTCAACGGGCGATCGTATGACCTCACCCAAGGGCCTCGCCTGAGTATGTCCAACCTCACACGCCTAGCCAAGCACGCCACCCGGGAGTCGGCGCGACCGGTAGGCCACGTTTCGGCTCGGACCGGGCGGTACGGCAGCGGGCAGCGGTGGCCGGGAGGATTACCGTTCACCCCATGAGCTCGCCGTCGGGCATCGGATCGGACTGCCGGACCACCCTGGTCTGGGGGGCGGGCTACCTCGGCTACGACTTCGGCGAGCACCCGATGACCCCGGTGCGGCTGGACCTGACGATCTCGCTGGCCCGCGAGCTGGGGGTGCTGGACCGGCTGGAGGTGGTCGAGCCGGTCCCGGCCACCGAGGCGGAGCTGCTGAGCGTGCACGGCGCCGACTACCTCGCCGCGGTCCGCGCCGCCAGCAGCGATCCCGGCTTCACCGGTCACGGGCTGGGCAGTGCCGACAATCCGGTGTTCGACGGCATGTTCGACGCGGCGGCGCTGATCGCCGGCGGCTCCCGGCAGGCCGCGCTGCAGGTCTGGAACGGCCCGGCCCGGCACGCGGTGAACATCGCCGGCGGGCTGCACCACGCGATGGCCGATTCGGCTGCCGGCTTCTGCGTGTTCAACGACGTGGTGCTGGCGATCCGGACCCTGCTGGCCGCCGGCGCCCGGCGGGTCGCCTACGTCGACATCGACGTCCACCACGGCGACGGCGTGCAGGCCGCCTTCTACGACGACCCCCGGGTGCTGACCATCTCGCTGCACCAGGACCCGCGCACCCTCTACCCCGGCACCGGCTTCGCCACCGAACTCGGCAGCGGGGCGGCGGAGGGGACCTCGGTGAACCTGGCGCTGCCGCCGGGCACCCGCGACGACGGCTGGCTGCGGGCCTTCGCCGCGGTGGTGCCCGGCGCGGTCACCGCGTTCGGACCGGACGTGCTGGTCACCCAGTGCGGCTGCGACACCCACCACGAGGACCCGCTGGCGGACCTGGCGCTGACGGTGGACGGCCAGCGGGCCGCCTACGCCGCCCTGCACCGGCTCGCCCACCAGGCCGCCGGTGGCCGGTGGCTGGCGCTGGGCGGCGGCGGCTACGGGGTGCTGCGCTGCGTGCCGCGCACCTGGACGCACCTGCTGGCCGAGCTGACCGGCCGCCCGGTCGACCCGCGGACCGGTGTCCCGGCGGCGTGGACGGACGGGTTGCGCCGGCGCGGGGTGCAGGCCGCGCTGCCCGAGCTGATGGGGGAGGGCCGCGAGCCGGCGCCGCAACCCTGGGCGCCCGGTGGCGAGTCCTGGCTGGACCGCTCGATCTGGGCCACCCGCAACGCCAGCTACCCGCTGCTCGGGCTGGATCCGGCCGATCCCCGTGACTGACCCCGGCAGGCGCTCGACCGGCGCGAGCGCGGACTGATGGCCGGCGCCGGAGCCGACTACCCACCCGGCTGGGAGGCCGACGTGGTGGTGGCCGACGGCGGCACCCTGCACCTGCGACCGCTGACCCCGGCAGACGCCGACGCGCTGGTGGCCTTCCACGCGCGGCTGTCGGTGCGCACCCGCTACCTGCGCTACTTCTCGGCCTATCCGAGGATCCCGCAGCGGGACCTGATCCGGTTCACCCATCTGGACAATGTCGACCGGGTGGCGCTGGCCGCCTGGCTCGGCCCGCAGATCGTCGGGGTCGGCCGTTTCGACCGGTTGCCGGACCCCGACCCGGCCGTCGCGGGCCGCAGCGCCGAGGTGGCCTTCGTCATCGCCGATGCCCACCAGGGCCGAGGGATCGGCTCGGTGTTGCTGGAGCACCTGGCCGAGATCGGCCGGGAGCTGGGGATCGCCCGGTTCGAGGCGCTGGTGCTGGTCGAGAACGCCACCATGCTGCGGGTCTTCCTCGACGCCGGCTACCAGCCGTCCCGGCAGATCGAGGGCAGCGAGGTGAGCCTGGAGTTCGAGATCGCGGCCACCGAGCTGACCGAGAAGGTGATGCGCAGGCGGGAACTGCGGGCCGAGTCCTCCTCGATCCGGCGGCTGCTGTGCCCGCGCTCGGTGGCGGTGGTCGGAGCCAGTTCCGATCCCGCCAAGCTCGGCCACCTGGTGGTGCGCACCCTGCAACGGTCCGGTTTCTCCGGGCCGATCTACCCGGTCAACTCCAGGGGCCGCTCGATCGCTGGCCTGCCCGGCTACCGGAGCGTCACCGAGGTCCCGGGCCCGGTGGACCTGGCGGTGCTGACGGTTCCGGCGGCCGAGGTCGCCGGCGTGGTCGGCCAGTGCGGGGCGCACGGGGTGCGTGGCCTGGTGGTGATGTCCGGCGGCTTCGGCGAATCCGGCAGCCCCGAGGCCCGGCAGGCCGGTGCCCGGGCGCAGCGCGAACTCGTCTCGGCGGCCCGCGGGTACGGCATGCGGGTGGTCGGGCCGAACTGCCTGGGAGTGATCAACACCGACCCGGCGGTGTCGCTGAACGCCTCGCTGGCGCCGGTCGCACCACCCGCCGGCCGGGCCGGATTCTTCTGCCAGTCCGGGGCACTCGGGGTCGCGGTGCTCGCCGAGGCCGCTCGGCGCGGGCTGGGGGTGTCGAGTTTCGTTTCGGCCGGCAACCGGGCCGACGTGTCCGGCAACGACCTGCTGCAGTACTGGGAGAGCGACCCGGCGACCGAGATCGCCCTGCTGTACCTGGAGAGCTTCGGAAATCCACGCAAGTTCGCCAGGATCGCCCGCCGGTTCGCGCACCGCAAACCCATCGTGGCCGTCAAGAGCGGCCGAGGCTCGATGGTGGCCGGGCTGCAGCACACCTCGGTAGAAGTACCTGAGGCCAGCGTCCAGGCGTTGTTCGAGGCGTCCGGGGTGATCCGCACCGAGACGCTGGCGCAGCTGTTCGACGTCGCCCTGCTGCTGAGCACCCAGCCGCTACCGGACGGCGATCGGGTTGCCGTGGTGGGGCATTCCACCGCCCTGGGACTGCTGGTGATCGAGGCGCTGGCCAGTGCGGGGATCCCGCTTGCCCGGCTGGTGGACGTGGGCGTGGCAGCCAGCCCGGCGGAGTTCGGCGCCGCGGTGGCCGAGGCACTGGCGGCACCGGACGTGGACGCGGTGATCACCATCTTCGTGCCGCCGATGCACCGCAGGCAGGAGAAGGGGGTCGCCGAGCAGTTGCGCAACGCCGTTGCCGGGCAGCACAAACCGGTGCTGTCGACGTTTCTGGGCTTCGACGGCGTGCCGGCCGAGCTTGCCGTGCCGGGGCCGCTGGCACCGGTCCGGGGCTCCATCCCGTCCTACTCCTCACCCGAAAGCGCGGTCGCGGCGCTGGCCCAGGTGATCCGCTACGCCCGGTGGCGGCGCCGCGATCACGGCCGGTTGCCCGAGCTGGCCGGGGTGAACCCGGTCGCCGCGCGCGAACTGGTGGCCGGCGTTCTGACCGGTGCCCCCACTGGGCGCCCGCTGAGCGACGTCGAGGCGCGCAAGCTGCTTGCCTGCTACGGCATCGAGCTGGTCCCCGCGGAGCCGGCCCGAGGAGTCGACGCGGCGGTCCGGGCCGCCGAACGGCTCGGCTGGCCGGTGGCGGTGAAGGTGGCCGGCGCGGCCCGGTTGCACCTGCGCGACCGGCAGGATCTGGCAGAGGCCTGGCATTCGCTCGGCATTGCCGACGATGCCGATTTCCCAGTGGCCACCGTGCAGCGGATGGCCCCCCGGGGCATCGACACCGTCCTGCAGGTGCACGACGACCGGTCCTTCGGATCGCTGATGTCCTTCGGGGTGGGCGGCCTGGCCACCGACCTGCTGCACGACCGCGCCTACGCCGTGGTGCCGCTGGCCCCGCTGGACGCTGCCGATCTGATCCGCGGCCCGAAGGCGTTTCCGCTGCTCACGGGCTACGGCGGCGGTGAGCCCGCCGATCTGGATGCGCTGACCGAGGTCGTCCTGCGACTGTCCCGGCTGGCCGACGACCTGCCTGACATGGTCGAATGCCTGCTCGATCCGGTGGTTGCGGCACCGAGTGGTTCCTACGTGCTGGGTGCCCGGATCAGGATCGCCCCGCCGCTAACCCGAAACGACCTCGGTGCCCGGCGGCTGCGCGAGGTGTGACATCAGGCGTCCGGGATCGGCACCGGCACCGGTGCGGGCTCCGAAGTCAGCAACCACAGCCACATTCGCTGATGCGGACCGAGGTCGTTCTCGAACAGGCCCGCAAACGGGGTCCAACCGTGCCGAACGTAGAAACCGACCGCCGGCACCCGAGCCTGGCACCACAGCACCGATGCCCCGTCGGCACGGGCAACCCGCCGTGCTTCGCGCACGATCGCACTGCCGGCCCCGGTTCCGCGCCGTTCCGGCTCGGTGGCCATGCCGCGCAGCCGCCAGGCTGGTTGGCCCGGTAACCACGGGCATGGTTCAGGAAATATCAGGCAGGCGCTGACCAGCTGCTGACCGTCGTAGGCGCCCAGTGGCACCAGGCCGGGCTGGTCCTCGCCGGGCTGCTCGGACCCACTCCGATGGCCCGGCCGGAGCACGGATCGGCGCAATTCCCTGCTTTCGGCGGGTGTGATCTGCCGAACTGACAAAGATGTTTTCACCAGGCCAGATTAGCGGATGCTCGTTCGAATACGCTTATCTCATAAGAGAAATCCTTGATTGACTGCGATCTTGGCCGAGAACCGCCGAAAGACTCGCCCAAAACGATTTGAGCCAAGATTTCACATGGATGATCGATTGGTGCCACACTTTCGGCTGGTAGCACGACACATTGGAGGAACGAGCTTGAACAAGACCCAATTCATCGATGCCGTCGCGGCTCGACTGAATGCCGACCACAAGTCCACCGCAGCCATCCTGGATGCGATCACCGACGAGGTCTACGCGAACGTCGTCAAGGGCGAGAAGGTCATCCTCACCGGCTTCGGCGCTTTCGAGAAGCGCGACCGGGCCGCCCGGATCGGGCGTAACCCGGCCACCGGTGCGAAGGTCCGGGTCAAGAAGACCTCGGTGCCGGCCTTCCGTCCGGGGACCGAGTTCAAGGAGATCGTCGCCGGGCGCCGCAAGGTTGCCAAGGCGCCCGCCAAGAAGGTGACCGCCGCGGCCAAGGCTCCGGCCGCCAAGGCGGCTGGCGCGGCGAAGTCCACCGCTGCCAAGGCAAGCCCGGTCAAGGCGCCGCGCAGCACCGCCACCAAGGCGACCGCCGCGACCAAGGCTCCGGCCACCAAGGCGACCAAGGCCACCGCGGCCAAGAGCGCTCCTGCCAAGACCGCCACCAAGGCCAGCACGGCGGCCAAGGCTCCGGCCAAGACCACCCGCGCCACGGCGACCAAGGCTCCGGCTAAGGCCAGCACGGCCAAGGCCACCGCCAGCAAGGCAACCGCGACCAAGGCCACCGCGGCGAAGGCCGCGACCAAGAGCGCGGCCAAGGCCGCGCCGGCGAAGAAGACCGCCGCCCGCAAGGCCCCGGCCAAGACCAGTCGCTGAGCGATGGTGACTCGGCGGGCGCCGAGTCACCTCGTTCCTCGCGGTGGCTCGGCACCTGCCGAGCCACCGCGGTCCCCGGACGGGTGCCGGCCTGCGCCGAACCCACCCAGGTTTGTCAGCCGGCCCGGCGCCGCCCGGTGCGCGCCTTGAGGTAGTCGGCCACGACGAACTCGCCGAGTGCGCCGGCCCGGGGCAGGAAGACCCGCCCACCGTTGCGGCGGCCCACCTCGTGCATGAACTCGACCAGCCGCGGCTCGTCGTCGAGCATGAAGATGTTGATGGTGGCCCCGCGCCGGGTACAGCGCTGCACCTCGGCCAGCGTCGCCGCGATCGTCTCCGCCGACGGCGGCCAGCAGAAGTCCGAGTAGCCGTCGGCCGCCAGGTGCGCGGTGGGTTCGCCGTCGGTGATGACCAGGATCACCGGCTCGGCGCCGCGATGGGAATCCAGGTGCCGGCGCGCCAGCATCAGGGCGTGCTGCAGGTTGGTGCCGTAGACCCGTTCCCAGTCGTGGTGCACCAGGTCGCGCGGGGTCATGGTGCGGGCGTAGTCGGAGAAGCCGATGATCTCGATGGCGTCCTGCGGGAACTTCGTGCTGATCAGCGAGTGCAGTGCCAGCGCGGTGGTCTTGGCCTCGCCCCAGGTACCGCGTAGCTCCATCGAGTACGACATGTCGACCAGCAACGCCACCGCCGCCGCGCTCCGGCGCTCGGTCTCGACCACCTCGAAATCCTCGGCGCTGAGCCGCACCCGGCCCGGACCGCTGCGCAACACCGCGTTGCGGACCGTGCGCACCACGTCCAGCGGTTGCTCGTCCCCGAAACGCCATTGCCTGCTGGCTCCGGTGATCTCGCCGGCGGCACCGGCATCGCGCAGGTCGTGCTCGCCCCGGCCACCGGTCTCCAGGGCCGCGAACACCTTGCGCAGCGCGGTACTGCCCAGCCGGCGCAGTGCCCGCGGGCTGAGCTGCAGCCCGCGGTTGCCCTGTTCCAGGTAGCCCTGGCGCTGCAGCTCGCGCTCGATCCGGCGCAACCGGTCCAGGTCCTCGACCGCCTGCCGTCCCAACGCCCGCTCGATCAGTTCCTCGTCGATGTCTGCCAGGCTGGCGCCGGGATAGTCCTGCGCGGCGAGCTCGGCGATCTCGTCCAGGTCGGCGAGCTCGGCCAGTGCCCCGGTGCCGTCGGAGTACCCGAGTTGCTGCTCGCCCGACATCCGCTCCGACCCGCCCCAGGGCAGGTCCGGACGGGCCGCGCGCAGCGAGGCCTGCAACCGGCCCAACTGCTCGCCGAGGCCGGCCTGGTTCAGTGCCTGGTCCATCAACCCACCCAGCTCGGCGCGCTGTTGCGGCGTCAGGGAGTTCATCAGCCGCTCCGCGGCCGCGGACCGCCGGGCCAGTGAGTCGACCAGCTCGGCGAGGTTGGCCGGCTGGTCCGGGAAGAACTGGCCGTGCTTGGCCATGAACTCGGCGAAGTCGGCGTCGGTGTGCTCACCGCGGGCGTCGGCGTCGAGCATGTCGTTGAGATCGGCGAGCATCTGCCGGATCTGCTCCATCGCTCGCGGGTCCGGATTCGCCAGCGCGTCGCGCAGCCCGGCGAACTGGGCGTCGAGCACCTCCGAGCGCAGCAGGTCCGAGATCTGCTGGTACGCCGCGGCGGCCTCCGCCGAACGCCACTGGTAGTCGGCCAGTTGCCGGACGGCCCGCGCGGTGTCCGACGGCAACGCGTCGAGCTCGTCCTCGGCCAGCCGTGCCGCATCCGACGGGTCGGGGAACAGCGCCGCCCGCTCGCTGTCCAGCGCCTGGTCCAGCAGTTGCCGCACCTTGCTCAGGGTGCCGTCCAGCCGGCCGGAGTTGCGCAGCTTGCGCGCGGCGTTGCGGGCCCGCTGGCGCAGCGCGTCCAGGCCGCTGCGACCGTCCACCCCGGAGCGCATCAGCCGGTTCAACGCGGCCCGCGGCGACATCCCGCGCAGCACGTCCTCGCCGATCTCGTCCAGCGCTTCCCGGATGTCGTAGGGCGGTTCCAGCGGGTCCGGGCCGCCCGACCAGGCGCCGTAGCGCACGCTCATGTGCTGTGCCTGCTCATGCGCCGTAGACCGTGCGACCGCCGGCCGACTCCTTGGCCAGCCGCTTGTTCAGGTGCAGCCCCTCCAGGGCGAACTCGACCGCCGCGGCGGCGATCCCGACGGTGGCCGGACCCTCGTGCACGCTGTCCGGCTCCAGCCGCTCCAGCAGGGCCGCCAGTCCCGGGATGGTGCCGAGTTGCTCGAGCAGCTTGTCCGCCGACACCGTGTCGCCGGATTCCACCAGCAGGCCCGAGTCGAACTTCTGCTGCAGCGGTCGCAGGTCCAGGCCGGCCAGCCGCGACCGTCCGGTCTCGGCGACCGCCCGCCGCAGCAGGTGCTCCAGCACCTCGAACTCGCGGCCCTCGTCGCTGTCCTCGAACTCGACCTTGCCGCGGGACGCCGGCACGATCGAGGGCAGGTCCGAGATCCGGGCCACCGCCACCGGCTCGTCGTTGATGGCGGCCCGCCGGACCGCTGAGGCGGCCACCGTCTCGACCGCCGCGATCGCGAACCGGGCCGACACCCCCGAGCGCTGGTCCACCTGGGGCGCGTCGCGCACGTTGCGGGCGAACCGGGCCACCACCTCGAGCAGGTGCGAGGGAACCAGTGGGGCGCCGTGCGCGGTGGTGTCGGCCGTAGCCCCCTCGTCGCCGGTGTCGGCGGCACCCCAGAGCACCGCCGCCTCCTGGGCGATCAGGCGCAGCTCGTCGTCGAGCTCGATCGGGTAGTGGGTGCGGATCTCGGCGCCGAAGCGGTCCTTGAGCGGGGTGATGATCCGGCCGCGGTTGGTGTAGTCCTCGGGGTTGGCGCTGGCCACCAGCAACAGGTCCAGCGGCAGCCGCAACTGGTAGCCGCGCACCTGGATGTCGCGCTCCTCCAGCACGTTGAGCATCGCCACCTGGATTCGCTCGGCGAGGTCGGGCAGTTCGTTGACGGCGAAGATGCCGCGGTTGGTGCGTGGCACCAGGCCGTAGTGCACCGTCTCCGGATCGCCGAGCGAGCGGCCCTCGGCCACCTTGATCGGGTCGACGTCGCCGATCAGGTCGCCGACCGAGGTGTCCGGGGTGGCCAGCTTCTCCCCGTACCGCTCGCTGCGGTGCTTCCAGCTCACCGGCAGGTCGTCGCCGAGTTCGGCCAGCATCCGACGGGAGGCCGGGGTGATCGGGGCGTACGGGTGCTCGTTGAGCTCGGAGCCGGCGATCACCGGCGTCCACTCGTCGAGCAGCCCCACCAGGGTGCGGATCAGCCGGGTCTTGCCCTGCCCGCGCTCGCCGAGCAGCACCAGGTCGTGGCCGGCCAGCAGGGCGCGTTCGACCTCGGGGACCACGGTGTCGTCGAAGCCGACGATCCCCGGCAGGCTGGGCAGGCCGGCAGCCAGCCGGGCGATCAGGTTCTGCCGGATCTCGGCCTTGACCACCCGGTGCGCGTGCCCGGATGCGCGGAGCTGGCCCAACGTGGCGATCTCTGGTGCGGTAGTCACCCGACCGACGCTACGACGCCCGCCGGATTTCGGCTACGTCCGGCGCCGGAAAGCGGTCTGCCCCCGTTCGGACGCCGGCCAGCCGCTCAGCCCCGGTAGGGCTTGGCGCTCAGCAGGGTGACCGTGATCGTCTTGCCGGTCGGGGTGGCGTAGGAGCGCTGCTCGCCCTCCTGGGCACCGGCCAGCGCCTGTCCCAGCGGCGAGGCCGAGGAGTAGACGTCGAGGTCGGTGGTGCCGGCCTCCTCGCGGGAGCCGATCAGGAAGGTTTCTACGTCACTGTCGTCGTCGCCGGCAGCATCGCCGTCACCGAACCGCACCGTCACCACCATGCCGGGACCGGCGGTGCCCTCGGTGGTGGGTGCCTCGCCGACCTTGGCCGCGCGCAGCAACTGGGTCAGCTGGACGATCCGGCCCTCCTGCTTGCCCTGCTCCTCACGGGCCGCGTGGTAGCCGCCGTTCTCCTTCAGGTCGCCCTCTTCGCGGCGGTCGTTGATCTCCTGGGCCATCGCCGGCCGGTTGTCGATCAGCTGCTGGAGTTCCTTCGAAAGGCGGTCGTAGGCCTCCTGGGTGAGCCAGGTGGTCGACGAGGCTTCGGTACTCACGAAATGACTCTCCAATGCTGCGCCGGCCGGCGGGCTGGGCCGGTCTGTGCCCGGCAACTGCCGGTCGGGGGTGTGCCGGTGATGTGTCTGAAGCTGTAGAACGTAACACCGCGGTCGCTGGTTGCGCGAAAACTTCGGGCTCGGCAGGCCGCCCGCCAGCGCACCGGCACGCCCCGGGAGTGGGGGTCCTCGGGCCGATCGGGAACAATGGCAGGGTGTCAGATACTTCCGCATCCGTGACCTCCGAACCCGTCCCGAACCCCGCCCGCCCGGCAGCCGGACCGGGCACCGGCGAGCAGTTGCGGCTGATGTGCGTGCACGCCCACCCCGACGACGAGTCCTCCAAGGGTGCGGCCACCATGGCTCGCTACGTCGACGAGGGCGCCGAGGTACTCGTGGTCAGCTGCACCGGCGGCGAGCGCGGCGACGTGCTCAACCCGGCGCTCAAGGGCCGTCCCGAGATCGAGGAGAACATCCACGAGATCCGCCGGGCCGAGATGGCGCAGGCGGTCCGGGCCCTGGGGGTCTCCCACCACTGGCTGGGCTTCGTCGACTCCGGGCTGCCCGAGGGCGACCCGCTGCCGCCGCTGCCCGAGGGCTGCTTCGCGCTGGTCCCGCTGGCCGAATCCACCCGGGCGCTGGTGGAGGTGATCCGGCGGTTCCGGCCGCACGTGATGACGACCTACAACGAGAACGGTGGCTACCCGCACCCCGACCACATCCGCTGCCACGAGGTGTCGGTGGCGGCCTTCGAGGCGGCCGGTGACCCGGAGGCGTTCCCCGGCACCGGGGAGCCCTGGCAGCCGCTCAAGCTCTACTACGACGTCTCGTTCACCCGCGAGCGGGTGGAGGCGATGCACGACGCGCTGGTCGAGCGCGGCATCGAGTCCCCGTACCAGGAGTGGCTGGCCAGCTGGGAGGAGCGCGCCGCCACCATGCGCCAGCCCAAGGTGACCACCCGCATCCTGTGCGCCGACTACTTCGACCGCCGGGACGCCGCGCTGATCGCGCACGCCACCCAGGTGGATCCGCAGGGCTGGTTCTTCAAGGTGCCGTTGGACATCCAGCGCGAGGTCTTTCCCTGGGAGCAGTTCGAGCTGGCCCGCTCGCTGGTCGACACCGACATCCCCGAGGACGACCTGTTCGCCGGCGTCCGCGAGCGGGTGGCCGCCGCGTGAGCCGGCCGGCCGTGGCCGTGCTGGCCCAGCCGCTGGCCGACTCGGACCACGGCAAGGGCAGCCCGATCGGGCTGTTCGTGGTGCTGCTGCTGGTGGTGGCGACCTACCTGCTGTACCGCTCGATGTCCGGCCACCTTCGCCGGTGCCGGAACGGTTTCCCGGAGCGGAGCCGGATGAGCCGGACAGGTCGGATGAGCCGGGTGGGTCGGGCAGCGATCCGACCGACAGCGGCGAGCCGGGTAGCCCAGCCGAGCCGCCGCCGGCAGGTCGGCCGGCGCAGGCGGTCGAGCCGGGCGATTCGAATGCGCCGGACAATTCGGATGCGCCGGGGTTCAGGCCACGATCCGGATCAGTTTGAACCCACCCTGGTGGTAGGGCTTGACCGTGATCGGGCCCTGCGGGCCGTTCGCCAGGTCCACCAGACCCTGCGGGTCAGGAACCAGGTCTCGGACGGTCACCTGGAAACCGCCCAGTTGGTTCAGGCCCTGCACCAGGGTGGCGGCCTGACCGCTGCCGGTCTCGTTGTCGGTGAGCACGTAGGCCACACATCCCGGCGTCATCACCGCCCGCAGGTCGGTGTGCAGGGTGTTGGCGGTATAGATCCACGGCCCGGGATGGATGATGAAGATGTCGGCGTTGCGGGCGCCGGGGGCGGCATGCTGGAGTAGTTGGCTGACGTTGCTGAACTGCAGGTTCCTCTTGTTCTTCAAGACCGTGGTCAGGTTGACGTTCATCGCCGGATCGGCGCACACCACGTCGGAGTACTTCTCGACCAGCTGGGTGATGAGGTGCCAGCTCTCGTTGTTGATCAGGTCCATGCCGCCGGTCACAGCGCGCCTCGGCAGGTTGGTCAGGGCCTGCTGCAGGTTGTGGGGGCCCAACTCGGGGTCCAACAGGCCCAGCAGGTGCGCCTGCTGTTGCTCTGTCAGCGCGGTCCACCACGGGTAGTTCTGCAACTGCGCTCGGTGGTGAGGTTGGCTGCTGGGTTGACGGCGTTGTCGATGAGGGTGCGCCGGATCACCGGATCGCCCGGTCCGGCGGCCGGGCGCGGCACCGCCAACCCGGGCACCGCCACCATCCTGCGCAGCTGCGGTTGCGCGGCGTCCCGTTCGGCCTCTTCGCCGTCCCGCGAGCGGTCCCGGTCGTGGCTGGACTCAACGCTGTGCTGGTGCATCGATGGAAGCCTCTCGAACCGGACGGACGCGCCGGCAGCATGCTACGGGGATTGTCTGCACCCTGGGCGGAAAATGACCAGGCTCGACCTGGTATGTCCTCTGGGGGCCGGGGCCGGGGCCGGGGTCGGGTCAGTCGTCGGACGTGCGGACCCGGGCCCGGCCGGCCTTGATCTGGCCGCGCTGCTTCTTCACGTCCAGCCGGCGCTGCTTGGCCCCGCGCGAGGGTCGGGTGGGCCGGCGCGGCGGTGGCGGCGGCGCCAGCGCCTCGCTGAGGTAGCGCGCCAGCCTGGCACGGGCGGCCTGCCGGTTCTGCAGCTGGGAGCGTTGCTCGGAGGCGGTGATCGACAGCACCCCGTCCACCAGCCGGGGCGCCAGCTGGGTGAGTACCCGGGCCCGCTGCTGCTCGGTCAGCGCGCCGGAGTTGCCGATGTCGAAGCGCAGTTCCACCCGGCTGTCGGTGGTGTTGACGCCCTGGCCGCCGGGACCGGACGAGCGGGAGAACCGTTCGGTCAGCTCGCCGGCCGGCACCGTCAGGCCGTCCGGGATGCCGCGCCCGGGCGGCAGCACCAGGTCACCGGCGAACGCCGAGGTCACCGGTCCGGCTACGGGTGGCCAGGCAGGCTCACACCGGCCGGCCGCGACTGCACGTCCCGCATCCAGGCGGTCAGCTCGTCGGGCTGGCGGGGCAGCCCGCCGGACAGGTTCACCGGCGCGCCGTCGGTCACCAGGATGTCGTCCTCGATCCGGATTCCGATGCCCCGCAACTCGGCCGGCGCCGACAGGTCGTTGGGCTGGAAGTAGAGCCCGGGCTCGACGGTGAGGACGTAGCCGGCGCCGAGCGGCCCGTCCCGGTAGACCTCGGAGCGGGCGGTGCCGCAGTCGTGCACGTCGATGCCGAGCATGTGGCTGACCCCGTGCAGGGTGTAGCGGCGGTGCAGGCCGGCCCCGGGGGTGTCCGGGTCGGTGGCGCACGAGACGTCCGCGGTCACCGGCAGCACCCCCCAGTGGTGCAGGTGGTCGGCCAGCACCCACATCGAGGCGCGGTTGGCGGCCAGGAAGTCGGCCCCGGCCTTGACCTCGGCGATGCCGGCCTCCTGGGCCTCCAGCACCGCGTTGTAGACCCTGCGCTGGGCGTCGGTCCATTGCCCGCTCACCGGCATGGTGCGGGTGACGTCGGCGGTGAACAGCGAGTCCACCTCGACGCCCATGTCGGCCAGCAGCAGTTGGCCGTCGGCCAGGTCGCCGTCGTTGCGCCACCAGTGCAGCGTGGTGCCGTGCTGGCCGGCCCCCACGATCGAGGTGTAGCCCACGTCGTTGCCCTCGAGCCGGGCCCGCCGCCAGAAGGTGCCCTCCAGCCAGCGCTCGGCGCGCCGGCCGCCGGCCGCCAGCAGCGCCGGAAGCTCGGCGACCACGTCGGCGAAGCCGCGCGAGGTGGCGTCACAGGCCGCCTGCAGCTGGCTGATCTCCCAGTCGTCCTTGACCAGGCGCAGCTCGTCCAGCGCCTGCGGCAGCCGGCCATCCTCGACGCCGGGCAGCAGCGCGTCCACGCTGGCGTCCACCCCGCGCACCGCCAGCGTCGGCCGGCCGCGGTGGGCGTCCAGGTCGCGGCTCAGCTCGGCCAGCGGCCGGGTGGCCACGCCCAGCGCCGTCTGGGTGTCGGTGACGGTGGGCACGTTGCCCACCCACAGCGCACCGTAGGCCCGGTTGGTGAAGTAACCGATGGTCCCCGGGCCCTCGTACTCGCGCACGTACAGCGTCGCGGTGTGCCCGGACTCCGGCCCGGCCCCGGCCGGTACCAGCACCAGCACCGCACCCTCGACCGTCTCACCGGTCAGCCAGGTGAAGCCGGAGAAGGCCCGGAAGCTGTAGTCGGTGTCGTACGCGCGCACCTTGGGCAGGCCCGCCGGGATCACCAGCAGCTGGCCGCCGAACGCTGCCGACAGCGCCGCCCGGTTGCGGGCGAAGGTGGCCGCGCCGGTCGACGGCGCGCCGGCCCGGCCGGCCGGGTGCGGCATCGCCGGAGCGGGTCCCCAGTTGGCGGCCATCGCCTCGGTCAGCTCGCCCGACAGCGGGATGTCGTGCGAGCTGGTGTGCTCGGCGGGACCGGCCGCGGCTTCGGACAGTTCGGTGTCGTCGGTGCTCGGGTTCGGCGTCTGTGCGGTCATGAGCCCAAGTCTAGGCCCGCACCGTCCGGCAGTTGGAGTGGTTTGCTGCCCGGCGACTAGCGTGCACCCCATGCCTGCCGAACTGAACCCCGTCACCATCCGGACCGCTCCCAAGGTGCTGCTGCACGACCATCTGGACGGCGGGCTGCGACCGCAGACGCATCATCGACCTCGCCGCCGGGATCGGCTACGACAAGCTGCCGAGCACCGACGCAGTCGAGCTCGGCCGGTGGTTCGTGGAGTCGGCGGACTCGGGCTCGCTGGTCCGCTACCTGGAGACCTTCGACCACACGGTGGCGGTGATGCAGACGCCGCGAGGGTCTGCACCGGGTGGCCAGCGAGTGCGCGCAGGACCTGGCCGCGGACGGCGTGGTGTACGCCGAGATCCGGTGGGCGCCCGAGCAGCACGTCGGCGAGGGGCTGAGCCTGGACGAGGTGGTGGACGCGACCCTGGAGGGGTTCGCCCACGGCACCCAGGCGGCCGCCGAGCAGGGCCACCACATCCGGATCGGCGCCCTGGTCACCGCGATGCGGCACGCGGCCCGGTCCCGCGAGATCGCCGAGCTGGCGGTGGCCTACCGCGACCGCGGCGTGGTCGGCTTCGACATCGCCGGCGCCGAGGCCGGCTTTCCGCCCACCCGGCACCTGGACGCCTTCGAGTACCTGCGCCGGGAGAACTTCCACTTCACCATCCACGCCGGCGAGGCGTTCGGGCTGCCCTCGATCTGGGAGGCGATCCAGTGGTGCGGCGCGGACCGGCTCGGCCACGGGGTCCGGATCATCGACGACATCTCGGTGTCCGGCGCCGGTCTTGAGGAGCAGATCTCCTCGGCCGAGATGGGCAGGCTGGCGCAGTACGTCCGGGACAAGCGGATCCCGCTGGAGATGTGCCCGTCGTCCAACATCCAGACCGGCGCGGCCGCCTCGATCGCCGAGCACCCGATCGGCCTGCTGCGCCGGCTGCACTTCCGGGTCACGGTCAACACCGACAACCGGCTGATGAGCGGCACGTCGATGACCCGGGAGATGACCCTGCTGTCCGAGGCGTTCGGCTACACCTGGACGGACCTGCAGTGGCTGACCATCAACGCCATGAAGAGCGCCTTCATCCCGTTCGACGACCGGCTGGCCATCATCAACAGCCAGATCAAGCCCGGCTACGCCGCCCTCAACCTGTGAGTGTCGCCCGCGGTGCACGGGCGTGCCGAATGTGTTCGGTTCATTAAATCTGCCTCACGCACGACAACTTCGATTTTGTTCGGTACATTAAATCTGCCCTGTACCGAACAAATTCGGAGTTTCGATGGCCCGAGGTCGCCCTTCCCGCCAGTCGGTCTACGGCCGGCTGGAGGAGGCCATTGCTGACCTGAACAGTCGACTGGGCGGTCTTCCGTCCCCCGCCGAAGCTGAGGACATCTGGTCCGATCTGTGGCACCAGGAGGCGCATCACTCCACCGCCCTCGAAGGCAACACGCTCATCCTCAGCCAGGTCCGCATGCTTCTCGACGAGGGACGTGCAGTTGGCGACAAGGAACTGCGTGAGTACCTGGAGGTGGTCGGCTACGCCGATGCCGCCCGGTGGGTGTACCGCCAAGGGGTGGAGCCGGGCGACTGGACCACCGGACAACTGCTATCACTGCAGGAGATCCGATCGGTGCACTACCGGGTGATGACGCCGGTGTGGAATGTTGCTCCGCATCCGCATGCCTTTCCGTCAGAAAGCCCCGGTAATTGGCGTGAGCACGAGATCGAGCCGTTCCCGGCCGGCATGAAGCCGCCGCCGTTCACCGATATCGACCCGCTCATGCGCGACTGGGTCGACTCGGTGGAAAGCCTTCGCAAGCTCCAGGACGAGCCGTTTCCAGAAGTTCTGGCACGCACACATAACGCCTTCGAGCGCATCCATCCGTTCTTGGACGGCAATGGCCGCACCGGACGGTTGCTGCTCAATCTGGCCCTCGTCCGTCTTGGCTATCCGCCTGCGATCATCTTCAAGAACGAACGCGCAAAGTACCTCGCAGCGATGCGGAAGGCGGACGACGGTGATTACGGCCCGCTCGGCGAGCATCTTGCCCGGGCAGTGACCAGCAACCTCTATCGATTTGTCGTGCCCGTCGTGGCCGGCCCGAACCGGCTTGTGCCGTTGGCAAGCCTGGCGAACGACAAGACGGGCCTCAGCGCGGACGCCCTACGCGTCGCGGCGTACCGGGGCCGGCTGCGCGCGCTGAAGCAAGCCGATGGCTCGTGGCTGTCGTCCCGCACGTGGGTGTCTGATTATCAGGCCAGCCGCTACCGGAGATAGCGCTGATTCACGCAGTCGAGGCTTGGCGCGCCACCTGAGGGACCGGTGGTTCACGAAGCCTGTCTCCGAATTCGTACGCCAGGTTCAGTCCAGCGGGTAGGCCAGCCGGGGGAGTGCGGCCTGCAGATCGGCGGCGAAGGCCAGCAGCCGCTCGTCGTCGCCGCGCCGGCCGAGCACGCTGACCCCGAGCGGCAGGCCGGACGAGGTACCGGCCGGCAGGGTGACCGACGGCGCGCCGGTCACCGCGCACAACGACGAGGTGTACAGGCCGTGCGGCTCCGCCTCGCCATAGCTGATCGGCCAGGCCGGTGAGTTGGTCGGGGCCAGCGCGAACTCGGCGTCGCCGAGCACCTCGGCCAGCCCCTGCCGGCAGCTTGCCTCGGCGGTCTCGCGGGACTGCCGGTAGTCCGCGGAGTCCACCCCGCCCTGCAGCTCCGCGCAGAGTCCGAAGATCTCGTCGGAGAACTTCGACAACTCCACCTCGTCGGCCCGGTTGAAGGCCAGCAGCTCGTCCCAGGTGCGCGGATGGTCACCGGGCCGGGCGTTCAGATGGGCCGGCAGCTCCACCGAGAACTCGGCCACCAGCGCGGCGGTCTCGGCGTCCTCGGACGGGCTGGCGGTCGCCGTGCGGGTCTCGGTCAGGGTGCAGCCGGCCTGCCGCAGACGTTCGGCCACCGCGTCGAACACCGCGGTGATGTCGTCTGTCATGCCGTCCGGGCGCCACAGCGCCACCCGGCGGCCCGCCAGCGAGCCGGTCTCCAGCGACCCGGGCGCGGTACCGGACAGTACTGCGAACAACGCCGCCGCATCGGCCACGGTGCGGGCCATCGGCCCGGCGGTGTCCTGCCGGGAGCTGATCGGCACGACCCCGGCGCCGGGGATGCGTCCCAGCGTCGGCTTGAACCCGACCACCCCGCAGACACCTGCGGGGTGCACGATCGAGCCGTCGGTCTCGGTGCCGACCGCCAGCGGGGCCAGGCCTGCCGCGATCGCGGCCGCCGATCCGGATGAGGAGCCTGAGGTGTTGCGGTCGCGGTCGAACGGGTTGCGGGTCTGGCCGCCGACCGCGCTCCAGCCGCTGGTGGAGACGGTCGAACGGCAGTTGGCCCATTCCGACAGGTTCGTCGCACCCAGGATCACCAGGCCGGCGCCGCGCAGCCGCTCGACCAGCGCGGCGTCCCGGTCCGGCGGCGAGCCGAGCAGCGCTCGTGAACCGGCGGTGCCGGGCAGCCCGACCGCCTCGATGTTGTCCTTGATCAGCACCGGCACGCCGTCCAGCGGCCCGAGCGGGATGCCGGCCCGGCGCCGGCCGTCACTGGCCTCGGCGGCGGCCCGGGCGCCGTCGGCGTCCACGGCCAGCACCGCGTTCAGCTGCGGGTTGAGCCGGGCGATCCGCTCCAGGTAGAAGTCGGTGAGCTGCCGGGCGGTCAGCGACCCGTCGGCCAGCAACCGGCTGGCCTCGGCGGCGGTGTGCTCAGCTGGACTCGGCATCGTCGTCCTCGGCGGCGCTGTCCTCATCGGCGCCGTCCTCGTCGGCGGCCGGCACCGGAACCGAGCTGGACCCCTCCCAGCGCAGCCAGGACTCGATCCGGGTGAGCGCCCGCTCCCAGCTGCTCGGCGATCACGTCACCCAGCCGGGACCACTCGGCCGCGCCGTCCTTGCCGGAATATCCGGTATCACCCTCGACCAGCAGCGCGTACTCCCGGGTGCCGGTCAGCAGCGAGCGCAGCATGCCGTCCTCGCAGCAGTCGGCGACCCGGGCGGCCATGTCGACGGTGTCGGCGAGCTCGGAGACCGTCTCGGCGTCCGGCTCGCCGGCGGCGAGTTCGTAGACCCGGTCGAAGTCGTAGTGCGCCTCGGCGGCCGGCGTCAGGGCGCGCTTGCCCTGGTTGACGAAGGACGGCCAGGCCGGGTGGTCGGCCAGGTCGTGGTCGGGATTGTCGCCCAGCCAGGTGTTGAGCTCGTCCGCGGTGCCGAGCAGCACGATCTTGGAGCCGTCGCCGAGAAAGCCCTGCCACTCCTCACCGTCGGCGTCCTCCCAGGGCTGGGCGAACAGAGTGAGGCCGGTGCGCCCGTTGGCGGACAGTGACACGGCGACGATCGGATCGACGAAAGACGGCATGACAGGCAACCTAGCGGGTTGCCGCCAGCGAAACCGACGCTGGGCCTGGGTAGCTCCGCTCGCTCTTTGCAAGTACTTCTGCAAGCAGTAGAAATACTTGCGAGTATGCAGATAAAGCTGCACCATTTGAGATATGGATCTGGTGTCACCGCTGCACTCGTTGATTCCGAGCCTGGACTCGGCGGTTCTGGAGGTGCTGGCCGGCACCGAGTCCGGGCTCTCGGCTTCGCAGATCGCACGGCTGTCGGTGAGGGGAACCCGCGCCGGACAGGCGGCGGTGCTGGACCGGCTCACCCGGCACGGGCTGGTGCTGGCGGACAAAGCCAACACCGGCTACCTCTATCGGCTCAATCGCGCCCACCTCCTCAGCGCGGCAATCCTCGCCGCCATCGGATCTCGTCAGGAACTCGTCGACCGGCTGACCACGGCGATCGCGGCACTCGATCCGGCACCCGTGAGCGTCGCGCTGTACGGCTCCTTCGTCCGCCGGCAGGCCGGCCCCGACAGCGATCTGGACCTGCTGCTTGTCTGCGACGACGCCTCCGACCGGCATGCCGATGCCTGGCTGAGCCAGTTGGAGGCCCTGGAGCAGCGAGTGCTTGCCTGGACGGGCAACCGGCTCGAGCTGCTGCAGCTGTCCGTCCGGCAGCTGACCGAGGCCGTCGCGGTGGGGGAGCCGCTGATGCGGTCGCTGCGCGAGGACGCGGTCACCCTCTACGGCACGGACGTGGCGACCCTGCTGGCACCGCTGGCCGCGGCAGGCTGACGGTGGCTCCGAAGAAGTTGCCCACCCGACCGGGTGATCGTGCCAGCGCCGGTGCTCGGGCCCGGGTAGCGGGCAAGTACCTCGAGGTGGCGGAGCTGGTCGCGACGGAGGAACAGGGCGAGGCGGTCAACGTGTGCGTCGGCCTGTGCGTGCTCGCCGGCATCGCGGCCGGCGATGCCATCTGCCTGGTCGCTACCGGGGAGCGCTACTCCGGGCCGGATCACGCCGCCGCGACTGACCTGCTCGGCCGGGTGCATGCCGAGTCGGGCAGGCGGCTGCGAACGCTGATCAGGCTCAAGCCGGCCAGCCACTACGGGGACGTGCTGCTGTCCGAGCAGGACCGCACCGCCGCGTTGCGTGCCGCCAAGGCGCTGGTGGCGGAAGCGTCGCTGCGGCTGTAGGGCTGCCGTGGGCGGCTCAGACGCCGAGCGGATGCCAGACGGTCTTGGTCTCGACGAACGCGCCCAGCCGGGACATGCCGGGTTCGGCGGCCAGGTCCAGAGTCGGCCGGTGCCAGCACCCGCTTGACGGTGTCGGCCGCGGCCTCCGCCAGCGGCACCCGGTCGGCGGGCTCGACGCCGGTCAGGTCCAGGCAGTCGACGTCGCGATGGCTGGCCAGCCACGGGGCGAGCTCGGCGACCGAGCCGGTGAGCAGGTTGAGCACCCCGCCCGGCAGGTCCGAGGTGGCCAGTGCCTCACTCAGCGAGACGGCCGGCAGCGGGCGGTCGGAGGAGGCCAGCACCACCACGGTGTTGCCGGTGGTCAGCGCCGGCGCGACCACCGAGACGAAGCCGAGCAGCGAGGAGTCCTGCGGCGCGACGATGCCCACCACACCGGACGGCTCCGGCAGCGAGAAGTTGAAGTACGGGCCGGCCACCGGGTTGGCGCCGCCCACCACCTGGGCGTACTTGTCGCTCCAGCCGGCGTACCAGACCCAGCGGTCGATCGCGGCGTCCACCTGCGCTGCCGCCGCCGCGGCCGAACCGCCCTCGGCGGCCTGCACCTCGGCGACGAACTGCTCGTGCCGGCCCTCCATCATCTCCGCGATCCGGTAGAGCACCTGCCCGCGGTTGTACGCGGTGGCCCCGGACCAGCCGGCGAACGCCTTGCGGGCCGCCGTCACCGCGTCGCGCAGGTCCTTGCGGGAACCCTGCGCGGCGTGCGCGAGCAGCGTGCCGGCCGGGTCGTGGACCGGGTAGGACCGGCCGGACTCCGACCGCGGGAACGCCCCGCCGATGTAGAGCTTGTAGGTCTTGCGGACCGCCAGCCGCTCGGTGGCGGCGGACCTGCTGCTGGACTTGGCCATCTCAGATCCCGCCTTCGAGGTAGGCGGCCAGGCCGTGCCGGCCGCCCTCCCGTCCGAAACCGGACTCGCCGTACCCGCCGAACGGCGAGGCCGGGTCGAACCGGTTGAAGGTGTTGGCCCACACCACGCCGGCCCGCAGCCGGTTGGCCATCCACAGGATGCGCGAGCCCTTCTCCGTCCACACCCCGGCCGAGAGCCCGTACGGGGTGTTGTTGGCCTTGTCCACCGCCTCCTGCGGGGTGCGGAAGGTCAGCACCGACAGCACCGGGCCGAAGATCTCCTCCCGGGCGATCCGGTTGGCCTGGCTGACGCCGGTGAACACCGTCGGCGGGAACCAGAAGCCGCGGTCGGGCAGCGGGCAGGCCGGCGACCACCGGGTGGCACCCTCGGCGTCGCCGGAGTCGGCCAGCTCGGTCACCCGGGCCAGCTGGGCGGCGGAGTTGATCGCCCCGATGTCGGTGTTCTTGTCCAGCGGGTCGCCCAGCCGCAGGGTCTGCAGCCGGTCCTGCAGGGCGGCCACCACCTCGTCGTGCACCGACTCCTGCACCAGCAGCCGGGAGCCGGCACAGCAGACGTGGCCCTGGTTGAAGAAGATCCCGTTGACGATGCCCTCGACCGCCTGGTCGATGGCCGCGTCGTCGAAGACGATGTTGGCGGCCTTGCCGCCCAGCTCCAGCGACAGCCGCTTGCCCGACGCCGCCACCGAGCGCTGCAGTTGCTTGCCCACCGCGGTGGAACCGGTGAAGGCGATCTTGTCGACGCCGGCCTCGTCCACGATCGCCTGGCCGACCGCCGGACCGCCGGCCAGCACGTTGACCACGCCGGGCGGCAGGTCGCACTCGGCGATGATCTCGGCCAGCGTCAGCGCGGTCAGCGGCGTGGTCTCGGCGGGCTTGAGCACCACGGTGTTGCCGGTGGCCAGCGCCGGGGCGATCTTCCAGGCCGCCATCAGCAGCGGGAAGTTCCACGGGATGATCTGGCCGGCCACCCCGATCGGCCGGGGGTCCGGTCCGTAGCCGGCGTAGCCGAGCTTGTCGGCCCAACCGGCGTAGTAGAAGAAGTGCGCCGCCGCGGTCGGGACGTCGACGTCGCGGGACTCCTTGATCGGCTTGCCGTTGTCGAGGGACTCCAGCACCGCCAGTTCCCGGGCCCGCTCCTGGATGGCCCGGGCGATCCGGAACAGGTACTTCGCCCGCTCGGTACCCGGCAGCTTCGACCAGCTGCCCTCGTAGGCCCGCCGGGCCGCGGCCACCGCGTCGGCGACGTCGGCGGCGTTCGCCTCGGCCACCTCGGCCAGCGGCTCCTCCGTGGCGGGGTTGATGGTCTTGACCGCATCGCCCCGGCCGTCGCGGAACTCGCCGTCGACGAAGATCCCGTACGACGGCCTCAGCCTGGCGATCGCGCGGGACTCCGGCGCGGGTGCGTAGTCGAACGGGCTGCTGTCGGTCCGTTCGGCGAGCTGCCCGGCGGTGGGCCTGGCGGGCGACTGGTCAGTCATCTGCTACCTCAGTCGATCGAGACGTAGTCGGGGCCGTCGTAGGCGCCGGTGGCCAGCTTGTGCCGTTGCTGCAGCAGGTCGTTGAGCAGCGAGGACGCGCCGAACCGGAAGGTGGCCGGGTCCAGCCAGCGCTGCCCGGCGACCTCGTTGACCATCACCAGGTAGCGGATCGCCTCCTTGCTGGTGCGGATCCCGCCGGCCAGCTTGACCCCGCGCACCTCGCCGGTGCGGGCCGCGAAGTCCCGGACCGCCTGCAGCATCACCAGCGCCACCGGCGGGGTGGCGGCCGGGCTGATCTTGCCGGTCGAGGTCTTGATGAAGTCGCCGCCGGCCAGCAGCGCCAGCCAGGACGCCCGCCGGACCGAGTCCAGGGTGACCAGCTCACCGGTCTCCAGGATCACCTTCAGGTGCGCCCGCCCACAGGCCTGCTTGACCGCGACGATCTCCTCGAACACCTTCAGGTAGCGCCCGGCCAGGAACGCCCCCCGGTCGATCACCATGTCGATCTCGGTCGCGCCGGCCGCGACCGCCTCGGCGACGTCGACCAGCTTGGTGGCCAGCGCCGCCCGGCCGGACGGGAAGGCGGTGGCGACCGAGGCCACCTGGACCCCGGTGCCGCGGACCGCCTGGACGGCCACCTCCACCAGGTCCGGGTAGACGCAGACCGCGGCGACGGCCGGCACGCTGGCATCCGACGGGTCCGGACGCATCGCCTTGGCGCACAGCGAGCGCACCTTGCCCGGACTGTCCGAGCCCTCCAGGGTTGTCAGGTCCACCATCGAGATCGCGGTGTCGATCGCCCACGCCTTGGCGGTGGTCTTGATGCTGCGGGTGGCCAGGGCCGCCGCGCGGGCCTCGGCGCCCACCTGGTCGACGCCGGGCAGGCCGTGCAGGAAGCGGCGCAGCGATGCGTCGTCGCGACTGGCGTCGGCGAGGCCGGAGGCCGCGGGTTGGCTCAGGGTGAGACTCACCGGCCCAGTCTAGGTCGTGCGCCGGTGCGCGTCGTGCCTCGGCGTTCGTCGGCGGACCGGCACCCGCGCCGCTAGGCTCTGCCGCGTGCAGACCGTCGTCGTGGACCACCCGATCGTGAGAACCCGCCTGTCGGTGATGCGGGACGAGACCAGCAGCAACGCCGAGTTCCGGGCCGCGCTGCGCGAACTCGCCACCCTGCTGGTCTACGAGGCCACTCGGCAGCTGCCGGTCACCGAGGTGCCGATCCGTACCCCGGTCGCCGAGACCATGGGCACCACGCTGGCCAACCCACCGCTGCTGGTCCCGGTGCTGCGGGCCGGCCTGGGGATGGCCGAGGCGGCCTTCAACCTGTTGCCGGAGTCCCAGATGGGCTTCGTCGGGCTGGCCCGCGACGAACAGACCCACCTGCCGGCCGCGTACATGGCCTCGCTGCCGGACTCACTCGCCGGCCGGCCGGTGCTGGTGCTGGACCCGATGCTGGCCACCGGCGGCTCGCTGGTGCACTGCTGCGAGCTGCTGGCCTCACGCGGGGCGAGCGACATCACCGTCATCTGCGCGCTGGCCGCCCCGGAGGGCGTCGAGACCGTGCAGCGCAGCGGCCTGGCCGGCCGGCTGTTCACCGCCAGCATCGATTCCGGCCTCAACGCCAACGCCTACATCGTGCCGGGCCTGGGCGACGCCGGCGACCGCCAGTTCGGGCCGCGCTAGCCACCGTGTCCGCGGCCCGCGCCGGCTAGCCACCGTGGTCCGGCCCGAGCCGGCCGGTGGGTGCTTGCGGTGGCAAGGGTCGTTGCAGGCCGCGGTATCAACTGACATGTTTAACCACTCCTCAGCTCGTTCGTAACCCGATCCTCAGCTGGGTCCTATAGATGAGTGGTCACATCTGGGAAGTCCTGGCAGGACGAGTGCATGCAACGTTCGGGTGCGGCACAGCGTCATAGCCAGTAGGCAGCCGGTGTGGACGTCAGGAGCTCGTTGCATGTTCGAAGAGGTACCCCGCGAGCGCCGCGGCCTGGCCCGGTGGCTGCTGGTCCATCCCGTGGGGTTCGATCGCATCGCACTCCGGCCGCTGTCCGTGGGCCCGTTCGTGCTCGGTGGCGGGGTGCTGCTCGCCGCGGTCGGCGGCTCGGTGGCGGTCGCCGCGGCGGCCACCGTGATCACCGCCTCGGCCATCGGCTCGAACGACGTGCCACCCCGGCCCCAGCACGTGGTGGCTGCCGGCTCGTCGCACGCTGCCCCGGCCCGTCCGCAGCTGTCCCGACCGGGTCCCGCCGCGAGCAGTTCCCACCCGGCGGCCGCAGCCGGAACGCCGAGTGCTGCCGTGGCATCCGGCGCCGGTGCCTCGGCCCGGCCCGCCCGGACGGCTGGAACCGCCACCCGGGCAGGTGCTGCCAGCGCGACCGCGACGCCCACCCGGTCGCCGGCCGGTCCGCCGGTCACTGCCGGACCGACCTCTGGCGGGCCGGTGGCCCCGGCGCCGTCGAGCAGTGCCCCGCTCGGCAACGCGGTGGTCCACCTCAGCGGCTACGACCCGGCCACCGGGCGGTTCTCCTACCAGTTCGCCGCACCCGACCCGGCCGGGACGGGTGGGGACGGTTCCGGCTACCTGGTCAGCAGCCCGGACACCTACACCGCGGCGCTGGCGCCGACCGCCCCGATCGTCTCCGGGGGCAGCATCTGCCCGCCGGCCGGCAGTGCCTGCACGCCGGATGAGTTGGCCGCGGCGGCCGAAACCGGCGTCTACGCCGAGGTGGCCATCGACGCCGCGGGCACCCTGCGGTCGGTGGTCGAGGTCGGCGAGCAGCCGGCGAGCGCCCAGGCCGCCCCGGGGCCGGCGTCCAGTGCGTCGCCGGCCACCCGCTCGTTACCTACTTGATCCCGACTCGATGCCGAGGGCGCGGGTACTACACGCGCCGCGGTGCTGTCATGGAAGCAGGAGCAGTTCTCGATCCGAGGAAGGTCTCCTGTTCGGGAAGGTGTCTGCCGACAAGGTGGTCATGATCACGTCACGCGCTATTCGCAGCCGGTGGCCCGGCCGCGGCCGGGCCGCGCTGCTCGGGCCGGCGCTGGCCGTCGGCCTGCTGCTGGCCGGGTGTGCCGGGCCGGGACGGCCGCCGGCAGCGCCGGCTGGCAGTGATCGGCCGACGAGCAGTGCATCGGTGCCGCCCGGGTCCGGCGACGTTGCCGCGCCGTGCCGGCAGTACTCGTGCACACCCGCACCGGCGTTGCCGCTCGGCGACGGCTACTCCGCCCGGCTGTGGTCCAGTGCCGCACCGACCGGCCTGGCCGAGCCCGATCGCAGCACGCCGGTGGTGGAGTTGCTGCGCGACGGCCGGCACCTGCAGTGGTGGCAATCCGGCTCAGGGTTCGGCTGGGCCGCCGCGCTGGAGTGCCGGCCGGCGAGCGTGGCCGTCACGGCGCACTGTGCGGTACTGGCCGAGGTCGGCTCGCATGCCGGGCTCGCCCAGCTGGTGCTGCTGCGCTCCGGGATGCTCAGTGCCCCCAGCGGGGCGAGCGTCAGCTTCGACGGTGGCCGGCCACTGGCCGCCGACCTGGACGACGACGGCTGGCTGGACGTGCTCGGCACCGAGAACGACTACCAGCCCGACTACGCCACCGGCCACAACTACTGGGCCAGCTACCGGTTCGACGGCACCAGCCTGCAGCGCACCGGGTGCGCCCCGCGTCCGACGTCGGCCACGCCGGCGCCGGTCCGGCTGCTCACCGGGACCTGCCCGGTGGTCGCCGGAGCCTGAGCCCGCCCTGGCAGCAGGGTTCACCTGGGCAAGGACCGGCCTGAGACCGCCCTGGCGGCAGGACCGGCTCGGGCCGGATCGACGGTCAGGCGCCGGCCCGCTCCTGCATCAGGAGCACGATGTCGGACACCCGCTCGGTCTTGAACAGCTCGAGGTCGCTGACCTGCAGGTTGTGCCGCTGCTGCAGGACCATCGACAGCTCGACCATGGCGAGCGAATCGAGCCCCGCGTCCTCGCGACTGGCGTCCGGACTGACACCGCTGGCGTCCAGGTCGAGTTCGTCGACGAGGATGCCGTGCAGCAATTCGTACATCTGTTTTCTCTCTTCTGCGCGAGCGGAAACCCGTTGTCCACGAGCAGCGCCGAGCCATCGCCCGCGACCGCGGCCGGCACCGCTCGAACGACCCGTGCCGGGGTGGGGTGCTAGGCGGCGCGCTTGCTCAGCTCGATGGCGACGTCGATGATCAGATCCTCCTGGCCGGCAACCGCCTGCCGCCTGCCCAGCTCGAAGAAGATGTCACGCGGGTCCACCTGTTGCTGGTTGGCGATGTCGTACACCCGGGCCTTGAATCCGGAGAACACGCCGGCCAGCCCGCTCACGATGCCCACCGAGTCGATCGTCGGGGGCTGCGGCATCAGCTCCCGCTCGGCCAGGTCGGCCGCGTCCAGCAGGGCGTACAGGTCGACGCCGGTTCCCCAGCCGTACCGCTCGAGAACCGGAACCACCACCTCGAGCTGGGTGTTGCCCGCCCCCGCTCCGAAACCCCGGGCACAGGCGTCGATGACGGTGGCGCCGGCCCGCACCGCGGCCACCGAGTTGGCCACCGACATGCCGAGGTTGTTGTGCCCGTGGAAGATGACGGGCACGTCGACCGCGGCGGCGATGGCCGCGATGCGCTCGCTGACATCCTCGGGCAGGTAGTGCCCGGAGGAGTCCATGATCCCGACCGCCGTCGCTCCGAAGCCGACCATCTGCCGGCACTCCTCGGCCAGCCGCTCGGGGGAGGCCATGTGGCTCATCACCAGCACGCTCTGCGCCTCGACGTCGTTGGCGCGCAGGAAGTCCAGATAGCGCTCCATGGTGTCGCTCTCGGTGCAGTGCGCCCCGACCCGCACCACGTCCACGCCGTGACCGATCGCCTTCTTCAGGTCGGCGATCGTGCCCCAACCCGGCAGCAGGAACGCGCCCAGCTTGCTGTGCGTGAGCTGCTCGCGGACCACCGAGAGCATCTCGTCGTCGCTCAGCGCGGCCCGGCCCACCTGCAGCGACGAGGCGCCCAGGCCGTTGCCGTGACCGACCTCGACCACCGGCATGCCCGCGGCATCCGCGGCGGCGGCATACCGCCGGAGCTGGTCGGCATTGAGCTGGTGCCGGACGGCGTGGTGACCGTCGCGCAGCGTCGGGTCATAGATCGACACCCGCTGGATGGGTGCGGCGGATTCCTGCGTGCCCGCGTTCATGTTCTGATCAAGGCCTTTCTGCCGGCGCCCGGCCGGCCGCGTACTGCTCGGCGACGAAGATGGCAGCTGAGTTGATGATGTCGAGGTTGCCCGAGTAGTGCGGGATCAGGTCTCCCGACGCCTTCACCTCGACCGCGACGAATGCCTTGCCGTCGATGACGCTGCAGGCGGCGATGTCGAATCCCGTTGCGAAGGAACGGATCTCCTCCGCCACCGAGGTGACGTGCTTGCGGATCACGTCGACGTCGAAGTCGTCGCCGACCATGGAGATCGCAACCCGGAACGTGGTCGGCGGCTCGGCGGGGCTGATGTTGAGCATCACCTTGACGTCGTCCACCCCGGTGAAGGCACGGATCGCGGCCTGCGTGGTGTCGATGTACTCGTCGAGGTTGAGCCGGCTGGCCCGCCCCACGCTCAGGCTGGCCGCGGTCGTGACGATCTCGATGTAGCTCGGCGAGTACACCCGGGTGAGGGCGTGCAGGATCGGGATCGAGGTCTGGCCGCCGCAGCTGATCAGGCTCACGTTGCCGTGCACGGACGCGTCGGCGCCGTTCACGGTCGGTGCGATCATGTGCCCGATCCTGCTGGGTGTCAGGTCGATGACCAGCGCCCCCAGGGCTTCCAGGTGCTGGTGGTGCTCCAGGTGCGACATCGCGTTGGTGGCGTCGAAGATGATGTCGAACTCCTGCCCGTCCACCCCCAGCGACGCGACCCCTCCGGCGGTGGTCCCGTAGCCGAGAGCCGCCGCCTTGCGCAGTCCTCGGCCGTTCTCGTCGCGTCCTACGACCATTCGGCAATCGAGCAATGTCGAACGCTCGATCTTGGCCAGCAGGTCGAGGCCGATCAGGCCCGATCCCAGGACGGCAACCTTCATCCTGGTGCCGTCCGCGCCCAGATCATCGACCAGGTTCTGGTCCACCATGTGTCTCTCCTCCAACGGTGACATCGTGTCCAGCATGCATGCGGGTGAGCTGGTCGGCTTCTCAAACCGTGCGTCATCAAATACTCCTACCGGACAACATGAAAGAGGCCAACCCAGGGCCCGGGAGGCAAGTCTGAGAGCGACGCCGACGGATGCGAGACGCCAGGAACCAGGAGAACAGACGTGGCTGAGGTCGCCAACCGGATGCAGGGCATGCAGCAGTCCGCCATCCGGGCCATGACGGTGCGTTGCCAGGAGCTCGGTGCCATCAACCTCGCGCAGGGACTGTGCCAGGTGCCGCCACCGGAGTCGTTGCTGGCCGAGGGCGCGCATGAGTTCGTGGGGGTGGACCACACCTACAGCCCCGCCGACGGGCTGGCCGCGTTCCGGGAGGCCGCCGCGGAGAAGTTGAAGCGGCACAGCGGATTGAGCGTCGACCCGACCACCCAGATCGTGACCACGATCGGTGCGACCGGCGGCCTGATCTCGACCCTCACCGCGCTGTTCAATCCAGGCGACGGCGTGCTCGTGCTCGAACCCTTCTACGGCTATCACCTGTCCGCGCTGCGGATGCTGGAGCTGCGCCCGGAACCGGTCCGGCTGGCCGCCCCGGAGTTGGAGATCACCGAGGCGGGGCTGCGGGCCGCGATCACCGACCGGACCCGGGCGGTGATCGTCTGCACGCCGAACAACCCGAGCGGGCGGCGCTACACCGAGGCCGAGCTGCTGATCGTGGCTGCTGTCGCGGCCGAGTTCGACCTGATAGTCATTGCCGATCAGGTGTATGAGGACATCTACTTCAGCCCGGCCCCGCATCTCACCCCGGCGGCGGTCGGTGACCTCGGCGCCCGGACGCTGACCCTGTCGTCGCTGTCGAAATCGTTCAGCATCCCCGGCTGGCGACTGGGTTACGTCTGCGGGCCGCAGGAGCTGATCGGTGGGATCAGGGTGGCCGCCGACGCGCTGGTGGGCTGCGCGCCGACTCCGTTGCAGGAACTCGGCATCCGGGCGTTGCGGCTGGGTGAGGACTACTTCACCGACCTGCGCGCGATGTACGACGCCAAGCGCCGCACCCTGACCGAGGGCTTCCGGGCCGCGGGGTTGACCCCCAACGAGCCGGAGGGTTCGTACTACCTGTTCGTCGACTGCTCGAACCTGGGAGTGTCCAGTGGCGTGGAGGCGGCCGAGATCCTGTTGCAACGCAACCTGATCGGCACGGTGCCGGGTGAGGCGTTCTACCTCAACCCACCGGAGCGCCCGTATGTCCGGGCCTGCTTCTCACTTCCGGACGAGGTACTCGACGACGCCGTCACGAGGCTGGCTAGCGGCAGCTAGCCGGCCGGCCGGCGGACGTCGCGTGCCGGCGTCCGCCGTTCCGGCCGCCTCAGGTCCGCAGGTAGGAGGCACCGTTCAGGTCGAGCACGGTGCCGCTGGCCCATTCGGCCTGGGCGGAGGCGAGATAGAACACCCCGTCGGCGATCTCGTCCGGCCGGGCGACCCGGCCGTACGGGCTCTGTGCCCTGATCGAGTCCCCCTCCGGCGCCTCCAGGTAGGGTTTGGCCATCGGCGTCTCGACGAATCCGGGCGCCACCGCCGACACCGCGATCCGGTACGGCGCGAGCGAGATCGCCAGCGACTGGGTGAGCGAGTTCAGGCCGGCCTTGCTGGCACCGTAGGCGGGTCCCGTCGGCTCGCCGCGGAACGCGCCCCGCGAGGTGACGTTGACGATCCGCCCGCCGCGTTCCCTCAGGTGCTGGACGGCACACCAGATCACGTTGGCCGCGCCGAACAGGTTGACTCCCAGGGTGGCCTGCCAGTGCTGCTGCCAGTCCTGGTAGCTGACCTCGGTGATCGGGTGCAGGGTGAAGACACCGGCATTGTTGACCACGACGTCCAGGCCACCCAGCTGCTCGGCGGCCGAGTCCACCGCGGCGAGCACGGCGGCGCTGTCGGTCAGGTCGGCCTGCACCGCGACGTGCCCGGTGCCGGCCAACTCGGCCAGCGCCTTCTCGGTGACCTCGCTCGGTGCCTTGTCGAGAATCGCCACCCGGTCGCCGGCCGCGGCGAACCGCTTCGCGATGGCGCCGCCGATGCCCTGTACTGCGCCGGTGACGAGGACCGCACGGCCGGTGGCCGGCTCGCTGCTGGCATCCACGACTCATTCTCCTTAGCGGTGTGGGTGCAAGGTGCATCGACGATGTCGCACCGTGCTCGTGAAAAGTCAACCAAAACGAGCAGAGCCGGTCGTATCCGCAATTGCGCTGCGGAGAAAGCCCATCGTGGCGTGAGCAGGACTTTCCACCGCCGCTCTGCGCGTGGGTGATACCCAGCGGTCGCCAGGGCGACCGGTGGGTATCACGCAGCGGAGGCCTGAGCGTCCCGGCTCAGCATGATCGAGGTCGGCCACCATGCGTTCCGAGCGGCTTCGTCCGGTCAGAGCTGCTCGGTCACCGGCAGCTGGGTTCGGTGGGTGATCCCGCTGACGGACGGGTTGGCGAGGAAGTCCTGCAGGCCGACCTTGATGCCGAGCTGGCCCTCCAGCCGGGCGACGAGCACGGCGGACAGCAGCGAGTGCCCGCCCAGGTCGAAGAAGTTGTCGTCGACGCCGACCCGCTCCACCCCGAGCACCTGGGCGAACAGCTCGCACAGTTGCTGCTCGACGAGCGAGGTGGCCTCACGTCCGGCGCCTGCGAGGTAGATGGGTTCGGGCAGTGCCCGCCGGTCGAGTTTCCCGTTGGCCGTCAGCGGCAGTGCGTCCAGAACCACCACTGCGGCCGGCACCATGTACCCGGGCAGCTCCGTGGCCACGGCGGCCCGCAGCCGCGCCGGGTCCAGCCGGCTCCCCGCGGCCGGCACCAGATAACCGACCAGGCGCTTGTCCCCGGGCCGGTCCTCCCGGGCAACCACCACCGCCCGGCCGACACCCGGCTGGGCTGCCAGTGCCGCCTCGATCTCGCCCAGCTCGATGCGGAAGCCACGGATCTTGACCTGCTCGTCGACCCGGCCCAGGAACTCCAGCTCGCCGTCGTCGCGCCACCGGGCCAGGTCGCCGGTGCGGTACATCCGCTCGCCGCCGGCGAACGGGCAGGCCACGAACCGTTCCGCGGTCAGCCCGGGCCGGTTCAGGTAGCCCCGGGCCAGGGCCGGCCCGGCGAGATAGAGCTCGCCGGCCACCCCGCGCGGGACCAGCTCCAGCCCGTCGTCGAGTACGTAGGCACGCATGTTCCAGATCGGTCCACCGATCGGCGGGGCGTCTCGTCCCGACAACTGCCCGCTCATGGTCGCGACCACCGTCGCCTCGGTCGGGCCGTAGGCGTTGAACATTCGCCGGTCTCGCGACCATTCGGCAACGACCTGGCCCGAACAGGCCTCGCCACCGACGAGCAGGCATTCCAGCCCGGCCAGCTGATCGGAGGCCGCCCCGGTCAGGGCACCCGGTGCGAACAGCGCATGGGTGACCCCCAGCTCGGTCAGCGCCCCGGCCAGCACCTCGCCGGCCAGTGGCCCTGCCTGGGGAAGGGCCAGCGCCGCTCCGGCGCCGAAGGACATCACGACATCCATGACTGCCGCGTCGAAGCTCAGCGACGCCACCTGCCCCACCCGGGATTCCGGCCCGATCCCCAGGCTGGTGATCAGGAACGCCGACAGGCTGGCCAGGCCACGGTGGCTGACGACGACCCCCTTGGGCCGTCCGGTGGAGCCGGAGGTGTAGATGACGTAGGCGGGGTGCTCGACCCGCAGCGGGACCAGCCGGTCGGTGTCGTCCAGTCGGCTGCCGTCGAGCCGAGCCAGCGGGCCGGCCAGGTCCGGGTCGTCGAGGACGACGTGCCGGTCCTTGCCGGGCAACGTGGTCGCGGTAGGCCGGTTGGTGATGACCGCGATCGGGGCGGCATCGGTGAGCATGTACTCGACCCGGTCCGGTGGGTAGGCCGGGTCGACCGGCAGGTAGGCCGCGCCGGCCTTGGCCACCGCCAGCACCGCGCCGACCATTTCCACCGACTTCGGCAGGGCAACCGCCACCAACCGTTCCGGCCCGGCACCCAGCTGCACCAGGTGGCGCGCCAGCCGGTTGGACCAGGCGTCGAGTTCGGCATACGTCCACGACGCGTTGCTGGATACCACCGCCAGCGCGTCCGGGGTGCGGGCTGCCTGCGCGGTGAACAGCTCCGGCAGCGTCAGCACGGGCACGTCCCGCGCGGTGTCGTTCCACTGGCTGAGAACCGGATGCCGCTCGGCCGGGGGCGACAGGTCCACTCCGCCGAGGTCGGTGGCGACCTGGTCCTGCGGCCGGACCAGCCGCCCGCTGCTGCCGGTATAGCTGGGTACCGGTAGGGCCCGCCGGTCGAGTTTCCCGTTGAGGGTCAGGGGCAATCTGTCGAGCAGGACCACCGCGGCCGGCACCATGTAGCCGGGCAGGGTGGCAGCCACCGCGGCCCGCAGCCCGGCCGGATCCAGCTGGCTGCCGGCCCCCGGTACCAGGTAACCGACCAGCCGCTTGTCGCCAGGACGGTCCTCCCGGACCACCACCACGGCACGCTCGACACCCGGCTGGGCGGCCAGCACCGATTCGATCTCGCCCAGCTCGATCCGGAAGCCGCGGATCTTGACCTGCTCGTCGACCCGGCCCAGGTGCTCCAGTTCGCCGCCGGCGTGCCAGCGCACCAGGTCGCCGGTGCGGTACATCCGCTCGCCAGTGCCGAACGGGCAGGCCACGAAACGTTCCGCGGTCAGGCCGGGCCGGTTCAGATACCCCCGCGCCAGGCCGGGCCCTGCCAGGTACAGCTCGCCGGCCACCCCGACCGGCACCACGGCCAGCCGCTGATCCAGCACGTACGCGCGCATGTTCCAGATCGGCCCGCCGATCAGCGGGACCGTGTCGTCCCGGCCGGTGCTGTCCCAGGCCGTGGCATAGACCGTGGCCTCGGTGGGGCCGTAGATGTTGTGCACCGTCGCACCGGGCAGCGCGGCCTGCACCGAGGCGAGCACGGCCGGGGACAGCCCCTCGCCGGCAAGGACCAGGGTGCCGGCCCGGGGGTTGTCCCGTGCGGGATCCAGCAGCTGGGAGGCCGCGGACGGCACCGCGCTGATCAGGCTGCCGGCCCACGGTCCGGCGGCCGGGTCGGCCAGCACCAGCAGGTTCGCGACGACCTCGATGCTGCCGCCGGTGACCAGCGGTCCGAACATCTCGAACACCGACACGTCGAAGCTGAGCGAGGTCGAGGCCAGTACCCGGGCCAGTTCCCCGGCACCGAACCGAGCCGCGGCCCACCCCAGCAGGCTCGGCAGGCCCTGGTGGCTGACGATGACGCCCTTGGGTCGCCCGGTGGAACCGGAGGTGTAGATGACGTAGGCGGGGTGGTCGAGCCGCAGCGGGGCCAGCCGGTCGATGTCGTCCACGGCGCGGCTGTCCAGCTGTGCCAGTACCGCGGCCTGATCCCGGTCGTCGAGGACGATATGCCCTTCCTGACCGGGCAACGTGGCCGCGGTGTGCCGGTTGGTGAGGACCGCGATCGGGGCGGCGTCGGCGAGCATGTACTCGATCCGGTCCGCCGGGTAGGCCGGGTCGATCGGCAGGTAGGCGGCACCGGCCTTGACCACGGCCAGCACCGCGGCGACCATCTCCGGCGAGCGTGGCAGGGCGACCGCCACCAGCCGTTCCGGTCCGGCGCCGAGGGCCACCAGGTGCCGGGCCAGCCGGTTGGACCAGGCGTCGAGTTCGGCGTAGGTCCACGACACGTCGCCGCAGACCACCGCCACCGCGTCCGGGGTGCGGGCCGCCTGCGCGGTGAACAGCTCCGGCAGCGGCCGGTCGGCAACGTCGTGCGCCGTCTCGTTGTACCTGATAATGACCAGTTCCCGCTCGGCCGGCGTCAGCAGGTCCACCTCGCTGGCCTGCAGCTCGGGGTCGGCGGCGACCTGACCCAGCAGCCGGACCAGTCGCTCGCCCAGTGCCCGCACGGTGCCGGCATCGAACAGGTCGGCCGCGTACTCCAGGAGGCCGTCGATCCCGTCCGGGGTGCCGTCCAGTCCCGCGTGCCGTTGCCGGAAGGTCAGCGACAGGTCGAACTTGGCCGCCTCGACAGCCAGCGGCTCGTCCTCGACCCGCAGGTCCGGGGTGTGCCACTGCCGGCTGACGGCATCGTCGTCGGAGCCCAGCATCACCTGGAACAGCGGGTGGTAGGCGGCCGAGCGCACCGGGTTGACTGCTTCCACCAGACGCTCGAACGGCACGTCGGAGTGGGCGTAGGCGGCCAGGTCGCGTTCCCGGACCCGGCCGAGCAACTCGGCGAAGCTGGGGTCGCCGGACAGGTCGGTGCGCAGCACCACGGTGTTGACGAAGAACCCGACCAGGTCGTGCAGGCCTTCGTCGTCGCGGCCGGCCACCGGCGCGCCGATCGGGATGTCGGTGCCGGCACCGGAGCGGGACAGCAGCAGCGCCAGCCCGGCCTGCAGCACCATGAACACCGTCACCTGGTGCCGGTGTGCCAGTTCGGTCAGCTGTGCGTGCAGGTTCGCCTCGACCCGCACCGCGACCTGCCCGCCGCGATAGGACGGCTTGGCCGGCCGGGCCCGGTCGAAGGGCAGCTGCAGCTGGTCCGGCAGTCCGGCCAGCGCCGCCTGCCAGTACCGCAGTTGCCGGGCCAGCACGCTGTCGCCGTCCCGGTCGGCACCCAGCATCCGGCGCTGCCACAGGGTGTAATCGGCATACTGCACCGCCAGGTCCGCCTGGTCCGGGGCCCGGCCCGCCGACCGGGCCCGGTAGGCGTGTTCGAGATCGGTCAGCAGCACCCCCATCGACCAGCCGTCGCTGGCGATGTGGTGGGTCAGCAGCACCAGCACGTGCTCGTCGTCGTCGAGCACGAACAGCCAGGCCCGCACCGGAAGTTCGCCGGCCAGGTCGAAGACGTACCGGCAGGCCTGCCCCAGCAACGCCGGGAGCTGGGCCTCGTCGGTCCGGACCACGCCGACCTCGATCGGTGCCCGGCCGGCCGGGATCACCCGCTGGCAGGGTTGCCCGTCCGCCGCCGGGAACACCGTCCGCAACGACTCGTGCCGCGCCAGCACGTCGCCCAGCGCCGCGGTCAGCGCCTCGACGTCCAGCCGACCGGTGAACCGCCACGCGAACGGCACGTTGTAGGTCGCGCTCGGACCCTCCAGCTGGCCCAGAAACCACAGCCGCTGCTGGGCAAAAGACAGCGGCAGCGGGTCCGGCCGATCGGCCCGCACCAGCGGTGGGCGTGCCTGCCCGGCCTTCTCCAGGGCCCGGGCCAGCAACTCCACGGTCGGGTTGTCGAACACCACCCGGACGTCGAGCTCGACTCCCAGCGCCGAGCGCACCCGGCTGATCAGCCTGGTCACCAGCAGCGAGTGCCCGCCCAGGTCGAAGAAGTTGTCCTCGACCCCGATCCGGTCCAGCCCGAGCACCTGGGTGAACAGCTCGCACAGTTGCCGCTCGGCGGCCGACGACGGCTCCCGGCCGGTGCCACTACCCGCGTAGACCGGTGCCGGCAGCGCCCGCCGATCGAGTTTTCCGTTGAGGGTCAGCGGCAACGTGTCGATGAGCACCACCGCGGCCGGCACCATGTAGCCGGGCAGCGTGGTAGCCACCGCGGCCCGCAGCCCGGCCGGATCCAGCTGGCTGCCGGCCGTGGGGATCAGGTAGCCGACCAGGCTCTTGTCTCCGGGACGGTCCTCCCGGACCACCACCACGGCCCGCTCGACCCCCGGCTGGGCGGCCAGCACCGCCTCGATCTCGCCGAGTTCGATGCGGAAGCCGCGGATCTTGACCTGCTCGTCCACCCGGCCCAGGTGCTCGAGTTCGCCGTCCGCGCGCCACCGGGCCAGGTCGCCGGTGCGGTACATCCGCTCACCGCCGGCGAACGGGCAGGCCACGAACCGTTCCGAGGTCAACCCGGGCCGGTTGAGGTAGCCGCGGGCCAGGCCCGGGCCGGCCAGGTACAGCTCACCGGCGACCCCGGGCGGCACCAGGTCGAGCCGGTCGTCCAGCACGTACGCGCGCATGTTCCACAGCGGCCGGCCGATCGGTGGCGTCGCGTCGTCGCGGCCGGTGGCATCCCAGGACGTGGCGTAGACCGTGGCCTCGGTGGGGCCGTAGATGTTGAGCACCCGCGCGTCCGGCAGGGCGGCCCGGATCGCGGCCAGCACGGTCGGAGTCAGTGCCTCGCCGCACAGGGCGACGGTGCCGGCCCGGGGCGGGTCATCGCGAACGTCCAGCAGCTGGAAGATCACCGACGGCACCGCGCTGATCAGGCTTCCGGTCCATGGCGCGGTGGCCGCGTCGGCCAGGGTCATCAGGTTCGCGACGACCTCGATGCTGCCGCCGGTGATCAGCGGCGTGAACATCTCGAACACCGATACGTCGAAGTTGAGCGAGGTCGAAGCCAGCACCCTGGCCAGTTCCCCGGCGCTGAACTCCTGCGCCGCCCAGCACAACAAGCTCGGCAGGCTGTGGTGGCTGATCACCACGCCCTTGGGGCGTCCGGTGGAGCCGGAGGTGTAGATGACGTAGGCGGGGTGGGCCGGCCGTAGCGGGGTGCGCCGGTCGGTGTCGTCCACGCGGCTGCCGTCGAGCCGGGCCAGTGCGGCGGCCTGGTCCTGCTCGTCGAGGACGACGTGCCGATCCTGGCCGGGCAACGTGGCCGCGGTGTGCTGGTTGGTGAGCACCGCGATGGGCGCGGCGTCGGTGAGCATGTAGTCGATCCGGTCGGCCGGATAGGTCGGGTCGATCGGCAGGTAGGCCGCGCCTGCCTTGACGACGGCCAGCACCGCTCCGATCATCTCTGCCGATCGGGGCAGCGCGACCGCTACCAGTCGTTCGGGTCCGGCGCCGAGGGCGATCAGGTGGCGGGCCAGCCGGTTGGACCAGCTGTCGAGTTCGGCGTAGCTCCAGGACGTGGCGCCGGAGACCACGGCGACCGCGTCCGGGGTGCGCGCTGCCTGCGCGGTGAACAGGTCCGGCAGGGTCAGCGCGGGCACCTCCCGCGCGGTGCCGTTCCAGTGGGTGGGGATCAGGTGTTGCCCGGCCGGGGTTGGCCGTTCCGGCTCGGTCACGCCTGCTCGGCCCGCACCAGGCTGGCGGGCCGCATGTCCGTCCAGTGCTCCTCGACGTAGCCGAGGCAGTTCGAGCGGGAGTCGGCCCCGTGCGTGGCAACCCAGCCGTCGGGTACCGCGATGGCGGCGGGCCACAGGCTGTGCTGTCCCTCGTCATTGACCAGTACCAGGTACTGGCCGTCGGCGTCCTCGAAAGGATTGGTCACAGCAACAACCTCATTCCGCTTTGGTACAACCGGCCGAGCGCAGGCCGGGGCGGCCCACCCCGCGCCACCCGGGTGGCCGGCTGACCCAGCCTGCCCGCCCGGGGTAGCCGGCACATCTTTGTCGCTGCCGTGCGCAGCCTGCGGCTATGCCGTCTGCGCGTCCAGGAACTGGTCGAGCTCGGCGACGGTGGGGGTGTCGAACAGGTCGTCCATCGAGACCTCCTGCCCGATGGCGGCGCTGGCCCGGCTGGCGATCAGCATGGCGTCGATCGACTCGCCGCCCAGGGTGAAGAAGTTGTCGTCGACGCCGCACCGGGGCCTGACCAGCACCTCGGCGAAGATCGCGCACAGCGTTTCCTGGCGAGCGGTTTCCGGTGCCCGGTACGGCGCGACTCCCCGCAGGTCCGGCGCCGGCAGCGCCTGCGCGTCGGCTTCCCCGGCCGGGGTCAGCGGGATCGCCTGGACCACCACGACAGCCGCCGGCACCGCGGTTGCCGGCAACCGGTCCCGCAGGTGCTTGTACAGCTCAGCCAGGTTCAGGCCCGGACCCGCGGGCACCACATAGGCCACCAGAACCTGGCCGACCGGGTCCTGCTCATGCGCCAGAACCGCAAGATCGACCAGGCCCGGATAGGCAGCCACTACCTCCCGGACATCGGAAACCACAGCAGTGACCATCAACCACCCACCCCCATTTCCTCGAGAGGCTCCACACGTCCGTCCAACCATCGCAGGCGTGGGGCCCCCGGTTAGCTCCCACAGTGCGCAGACCGGCGCCGCACTTCGCTCGCGCGGGGCAGCGGTCGCGAGGGGTTGTCGCCGATCAGCAAGGCGGCCTCGGCAACGGCAAGGATGCGCGGCCGGCTGCGTGGCGGCCACGCTGTTACCAAGCCGGCCCGGGCCGCCTGACGGAAGGAAACCGCGATGCAGTCCTCGGCTGACGCCGGACCGCTCTGCCGCCAGCTCACCGCCGGGGAGGGGCCAGCCGTCCTGGTTGCCGACTTCCAGACGCTGAACGGAACCCGCCGGCTCAGCGAGCTGCTCGCCGACGCGGCCACCGGCCAGCGGATCTACCAGGTGGATCCGCTCGGCGCGCTGGGCGGACAGCGGCGCTACGCGTCGCTGCCGGAGATGGCAGAGGAGTCCGCTGCCGGCTTCCGGGCCGCCGAGCCCTCCGCTGCGACGGACAACCAGGTGTTCGTCGTAGGCCATTGCAGCACCACGGGTCTGGGCATGCGGATCGCCAACCTCGTCGCCGGGACCCGCAAGGTCACCGCCGTCCTGGTCGAGCCGACCTGGCCGGGTGATGACCACGTCACCGAGCGGTTCGCGGAGTTCCAGCGCAAGCTCAGCGCGGGCAGCAACCCGTGTCCCGACCTCGACGGTGATCCATGGGACTGCGTGGTGGGCGTCGAGAAGATCTACCGCGCCGGGCTGGAAGAACTGGCGGCCGGCCTCGATCTCGATCCCGACAACCCGTCCTTCACCAGCGTGCTGGGCAACTATCGCGGGTGGGTCTCGTTCCTGTTGGCCTGCCGCAACGACCAGCCGGGGCCGGTCCCCTCCGATGCGGTCACGGTGTCGGTGCTGACCGCCGAGCCTGGTTTCGTCCTTCCCGGCACCGACCCCGGACGGTGCCAGGTCGTCCCCACGCCACCACTGGAGCGCCCGGACGCGGTGACGCCGGAGCTTGCCCAGCTGGTGCTCGACCAGATCGTGTCGCCCTGAGCCGGCTGGAGCACGCGGAGAGCTTCCCTCCACCCGCTCGGTGTCCGGTGGCTGTAGCGCCATCGTGCGGGCCGAAAATCGCATGGCAGCAGCGGAGATGTGCCGATTGCCCGGCCCGGGCAGGCTGGTGAGCGAGCCGCCCGTGGCGGCGCGGGTAACCACGCCCGGCGACGGGTCCCGTGCGGTTCCTGCCAAGCAGAGTGAGGTAGTTGTGACCAATCCTTTCGAGGACGCCGACGGCCAGTACCTGGTACTGGTCAATGACGAGGGACAGCACAGCCTGTGGCCCGCCGCCATCGCGGTACCGGACGGCTGGACAACCGCGCACGACGCCGACTCCCGCTCGAACTGCCTGGCCTACGTCGAGGAGCACTGGACGGACATGCGGCCCGCCAGCCTGGTGCGGGCCGAGCAGGCGTGAGCGAGGTGGACGGGCCGGCCACGGCGGAACGCAAGCCACTCGCCGGCCGGTGGCAGGACAGCACGCCCGAGGTGCCCACGGTGGTGTTTCCCGAGTTGTTCACGGCACAAGCGGCGCGGACGCCCGCTGCCGAGGCGGTCGTGCAGGGCAGCACGTCCTGGACCTATGCCGAACTCGACGCCCGGTCCAACCGGCTGGCCCGGCACCTGATCGCCCTCGGCGCCGGACCCGAACGACTGGTAGCGGTGGCCCTGCCGCGCTCTCCGGAGATGGTCGCCGCGGTGCTGGCGGTGGTGAAGGCAGGTGCGGCCTACCTGCCGATCGACCCCGGCTACCCACCGGACCGGATCGAGTACATGCTCACCGACGCCGCTCCCGGCCTACTCATCGGCGACCGGGCCACCTCGGCACGGCTGCCGGCGGTGGCGGGCATGACCGTGCTCGACCTGGACGATCCGCGGCTGGCCGCGGAGGTGGCCCGGCTGGACGCCGGTGCCGTGACCGACGCCGACCGGTCGGCGCCGCTGCGGCCGGCCAACCCGGCCTACGTCATCTACACCTCCGGTTCCACCGGCCGCCCCAAGGGCGTCGTGGTCAGCCACCGCGGCGTGGCCAGCCTGTCGGCGTTCCTGATCGGCGTTCTGGGGATCGGGCCGGCATCGCGGGTCGGGCAGGTCGCTTCGCTGAGCTTCGACGCGGCGGTCATGGAACTGCTGATGTCGTTGCCTGCCGGTGCGGCGCTCGCCCTTCCCGAGCCGGGGCCGCTGGCCGGCGAGCTGCTGGCCGGCGCGCTGACCGAGCTGCGGGTCAGCCACGCGCTGATCGGGCCAGCGGCGCTGATCGGAGCGACGCCGCGGCAACTGGCCGGGCTGGACTGCCTGCTGGTCGGCGGCGAGGCGTGCTCGGGCGAGATCGTCGCCGAGTGGTCTGAGAACCGGCGGATGTTCAACGCCTACGGCCCGACCGAGGCGACGGTGGTCGGCACGATGAGCGGGCAGCTGTCGGGAACGGACACGCCGCCGATCGGTGGCCCGATCTGGAACATGCGCGGCTACGTGCTCGACGACCGGCTCGAGGTGGTGCCACCGGGGGTGGCCGGTGAGCTGTACCTGGCGGGGCCGGGCCTGGCGCGGGGTTACCTCAACCGGCCGGGACTGACCGCGGAGCGGTTCGTGGCCTGCCCGTTCGCCAGCGGCGAGCGGATGTATCGCACCGGGGACCTGGTCCGGTGGCGCGCGGACGGCGAGCTGGAGTACCTGGGCCGGGCGGACGAGCAGGTCCAGGTGCGGGGGTTCCGGATCGAGCCGGCCGAGATCGAGTCGGTGCTGGCCGCCCAGCCCGGCGTGGGCCGGGCCGTGGTGGTGGTGCGGGAGGACCGGCCCGGCGACAAGCGGCTGGTCGGCTATGTGGTGCCGGCGGTAGCCGGCCAGCCGGACCCGGTCGCGATCCGGGCCGCCGCGGCCCAGGCACTGCCGGGCTACATGGTGCCGGCCGCGATCGTGGTGCTGGACGGTTTGCCGTTGACGCCAGGTGGGAAACTCGATCGGCGCGCGTTGCCGGCACCGACCTTCGCGGCCGGCACCGGCCGGGAGCCGGCCACTCCAGCCGAGGCGTTGTTGTGCGAGCTGTTCGCCCAGGTGCTCGGGGTGGACCGGATCGGGGTGGACGACAACTTCTTCGACCTGGGCGGCCATTCGCTGCTGGTGACCCGGTTGATCAGCCGGGTGCGGTCGGTGCTGGGGGTGGAGCTGGACGTCCGGGCGGTGTTCGACAACCCGACGGTCGAACTGCTTGCCGGCGCGCTGGAAAAGGCCGGGCAGGCACGCCCACCGCTGGTGCGCGCGGACCGGCCGCACCGGCTGCCGTTGTCGTTCGCCCAGCAGCGGCTGTGGTTCCTGGGCCAGCTGGAGGGTCCGAGCGCGACGTACAACGTGCCGTTCGCGTGGCGGTTGCGGGGCCGGCTGGATGCTGCCGCGCTGACCGCGGCGCTGGGTGACGTGGTGGCGCGGCACGAGTCGTTGCGGACGGTGTTCTCGGCGGCGGACGGGCAGGCCTACCAGCGGGTGATCCCGGCCGGCGAGGCGACACCCGAGCTCACCGTGGTGCGGGCCGCCGAGGCCGACCTGCCCGAACTGACCGGCCAGGCCTGCCGGTACGTCTTCGACCTGGCCGGCGAGCTTCCGGTGCGGGCCTGGCTGTTCGTGCTGGACGCCGAGGAGCACGTGCTGGTGCTGCTGACCCACCACATCGCCAGCGACGGCTGGTCGGTCGGGATCCTGCTGCACGACCTGGAGCAGGCCTACCGGGCCCGGCTGTCCGGCCGGCGCCCGGACTGGGCCGATCTGCCGGTGCAGTATGCCGATTACACGTTGTGGCAGCGCGAGCTGCTGGGTGCCGACCGGGACGGCGACGGCGTGCTGGCCCGGCAGCTGCGGTACTGGCAGGCCGCGTTGGCCGGGCTGCCCGACCAGCTGGAACTGCCGTTCGACCGGCCCCGTCCGGCGTATCCGTCCTATCGCGGCGGGCGGCTGCCGGTGCGCATCGACGCCGGCCTGCACGCCGGGCTGGCCGAGCTCGCGCACCGGCACCGGGTGACGGTGTTCATGGTGTTGCAGGCCGGGCTGGCGGCCCTGCTGTCCCGCTCCGGCGCCGGTGCCGACATCGCGATCGGCACACCGGTCGCCGGCCGGGACGACGAGAGCCTGCACGACCTGGTGGGATTCTTCGTCAACACCGTGGTGCTGCGCACCGACCTGTCCGGCGATCCGAGTTTCGCCGAGCTGCTCGGCCGGATCCGGGAACGGGACCTGGCCGCCTACGCCCACTCCGACGTGCCGTTCGAGCGCCTGGTGGAGGCGCTGAATCCGGTGCGCTCCACGGCCCATCATCCGCTGTTCCAGGTGATGCTGGCCTCCGACGACGACGCCGTGAGCAGGCAGTGGCACATTCCCGGCCTGCAGGCCCAGGACGAGCCGCTGGTGGTGGAGGCGGCCAAGTTCGACCTGTCGCTGACCTTCCGCCAGCAGCACGCGGCCGACGGAACCCCGGACGGGATCGGCGTCATCGTCGAGTACGCGGCGGACCTGTTCGACCCCGAGACCGTGCGGGCGCTGGGCGAGCGGCTGGTGCGGCTGCTGGACCAGCTCGTCGCGGATCCGGAGCTGCGGGTCAGCGGTGTGGACCTGCTGACGCCGGCCGAGCGGGAACTGGTCACCGTCGAGTGGAACGACACGGCGCGCGACGTTGCGGTGCTGCCGCTGGGAGAGCTGATCTCGGCCCAGGCGGCGCGAACCCCGGACGCGCTGGCGGTGGTCTGCGGGAACACCTCGTGGTCCTATGCCGAACTCGACGCCTGGTCCAACCGGCTGGCCCGCCACCTGGTGAGCCTCGGCGCCGGACCGGAGCGGCTGGTGGCGGTGGCGTTGCCGAAGTCGGTGGAGATGATCGGTGCGGTGCTGGCCGTCGTCAAGGCCGGCGCGGCCTACCTGCCGATCGACCCGACCTATCCGAGCGACCGGATCGAGTACATGCTCACCGACGCGGCCCCGGTCGCGGTGCTCACCAACCGGCGGACCGGGTCGAAGCTGGCGATGCCCGACCGGCAGGTCCTGCTCGACGAGGAGGACCGGGCCTCCGCGCTGGCCCGGCTGGACGGCAGCGGCCTGGCCGACACCGACCGGCTGGCCCCGTTGCGGATCGCCCACCCGGCCTACGTCATCTACACCTCGGGCTCCACCGGGCGTCCCAAGGGCGTCCTGGTCAGCCATCGCGGGCTGGCGAGCTTCGCGGCGTACCTGGTGCACGCGTTCCAGACCGGGCCGGGTGACCGGTTCGCGCAGCTGATCTCGTTGAGCTTCGACATGTCACTGGTCGAGGTGCTGTCGGCGCTGACCGCCGGAGCGGTGCTGGTGATACCCGAGCAGGGGTCGCTGGCCGGCAAGGTGCTGGCCGACACGCTGCGCGAGCTGCGCATCACCCACGCGATGGTGGCGCCGGCCGCGCTGGCCGGTGCGGCACCGGAGCAGCTGCCCGAACTGCGGGGACTGATGGTCGGTGGTGAGGCCTGCTCGGCCGAACTGATCGCCACCTGGGCACCCGGCCGGCGGCTGCTCAACGGCTACGGTCCGACCGAGGCGACGGTGGGCGCCTCGGTGAGCCGGCCGCTGTCGGCGGGCGACATACCGCTGATCGGCGGCCCGATGTGGAACGTGCGCGGCTACGTGCTCGATCAGCGGCTGGACGTGGTTCCGGTCGGGGTGGCGGGGGAGCTGTACCTGGCCGGCCCGAATCTGGCGCGCGGGTACTTCAAGCGGCCCGGGCTGACCGCGGAACGGTTCGTGGCCTGCCCGTTCGCCAGCGGTGAGCGGATGTACCGGACCGGGGACCGGGTGCGCTGGCGGCCCGGTGGCGAGCTGGAGTTCCTGGGCCGGGTGGACGAGCAGGTCAAGATCCGCGGCTTCCGGATCGAGCTGGGCGAGGTGGAAGCGGTGCTGGCAGCCCAGCCGGGGGTGGAGCACGCGGTGGTGGTGGTCCGGGAGGACCGCCCGGGCGACAAGCGGTTGGCCGGCTACGTGGTGCCCGCGGCCGGCAGCCGGTTGGATCCGGCCGGGTTGCGGACCGCGGTGGCCACGGAGCTGCCCGGTTACATGGTGCCGGCCGCCATCGTGGTGCTCGAGGCGTTACCCCTGACCGTCAACGGGAAACTCGACCGGCGGGCACTTCCCGAGCCCGTCTACACCGGCGGTGCCGGGCGGGAGGCGTCCTCAGCCGCCGAGCAGGCGCTGTGCGAGCTGTTCGCCCAGGTGCTCGGGGTGGAGCGGGTCGGCGTCGACGACAACTTCTTCGACCTGGGCGGGCACTCGCTTGCTGTCCGCCGTGCTCGTCGCCCGGCTGGAGGGCCAGCTCGGCATCAAGATCGGCCTGCAGGACTTCCTCGCCGACCCCTCCGTCAGCGGCATCGCACGCCGGGCGTCGCTGTCGGCAACCGAACAGCTCTGACCGCAAGAACCACGTCCGGAGAAGGGAAGGCGTGCCATGGACCTGGCCGCTCACGGAATCAGCCTGTACTCGACCTGCCGATCCAGCATCGGCCTGCGCGCGGAGTCGCACCTGGCCAAGCTGGTGGAGTCCGCACGCTGGGCGGAGGAGGCGGGCTTTCGCGGCGCCCTGCTCTACAGCGACAACACCTCGATCGATGCCTGGACCTCGGCGCACGCGGCCATCGCCAACACCACCAGCTTCGTGCCGCTGGTCGCGGTGCAGCCGATCGACATGAGCCCGTTCGCGTGCGCCCGGGTGATCTCCTCGCTGGCCCACCTGTACGGCAGGCGGATCGACATCAACTTCGTCACCGGCGGGTTCAGCCGCGACCTCGCCGTGCAGGCGGACAAGGTCTCGCACGACGCGCGGTACACCCGGCTGTCGGAGTACGTGACGGCCATCAAGCTGTTGCTCGACGGCAACGTGGTCAATCAGAGCGGCGAGTACTTCACCCTGCGCCGGGCACGGCTCACCTCCGCGGTGCCCGCCGACCTGCAGCCGCTGTCCTACATGTCCGGCTCGTCGGCGGCCAGCGTGCAGGCGGGGGAGGCGCTGGGCCTGCCCCAGCTCTCCTTCCCGGTGCCACCGGAGGACTTCGTCAGCCCGGAGGTTCCCAAGAACAGGTTCGGCACGGGCATCGGCATCGGCATCATCGCGCGCGACGATTCGGCCGAGGCCTGGCGGATCGCGCGCAAGCGGTTCCCGGCCGACCCGGACGGCGCCGAGCGGATGAAGCTGCTGCTGCCCACCTCCGTCTCGTCCTGGCAGAAGCAGCTGGCGGCGGTGCCGACCGACGACGACGACGAGGGGCAGGCGTACTGGCTGGGTCCGTTCCGGTACCACCACACGGTCACGCCCTACCTGGTGGGCAGTTACGACGAGGTGGCCCGGGCGGTGACGACGTACCTGAGCGGCGGCATCCGGACCTTCGTGCTGGACCTGCCGCAGGAGCCGGACGACCTGCAGCACGCGCGGATCGCGATCGAGCGGGGCGCGGCGGCCTTGGACGTGGACCTGGACCGGTAGGTCTGCCGGTCAGGCTTGTGGTTCGGCCATCCCCACCGCCCGGCTCACCTCGGCGGCCAGCGTCGCCAGCTCCGTCTCGGCCTGTCGCTCGGCGGATCCGACAACCGCCAGCAGCCGGGTCTCGTCGACCGGGTCGGCGGTGCCGGCATCGCCGCCCTGGTCGACCCCGGCGACCGGGATGACCAGTTCCAGGTAGGCCTTGCACTTGGGCTCGGTGCCCGAGGGGCGCACCACCACCCGGCCGCCGTCGAAGCGCAGGATCAACACGTCGTTGTCCGGCGCCAGGTCGGTGACGCTCACCGCCCGCCCCAGCAGCTGCCGGGGCGGGGCGGTGCGCAGCCGGCTCATCGCCTCGCCGATCACCGCCAGGTCGCTCACCCGCCAGGACAGCTGGCTGGTGGCGTGCAGGCCGTACTCGGCGGACAGCTCCGCCAGCCGGCGCGGGATGGAGGAACCGGCGGCCTTGAGGCCGGCGGCGAGTTCGGCGACCAGGAGTGCTGCGGAGATGCCGTCCTTGTCCCGGACCAGCCGGGGCGCCACCGCGTAGCCCAGCGCCTCCTCGTAGCCGTAGACCAGATCCGGCGCGGCGCGGGAGATCCACTTGAACCCGGTGAGCGTCTCGGCGAACCCGACGCCGTGCCGGGCGGCCATCGCCGAGAGCATCGTCGAGGACACGATCGTGGTGGCGTAGGTGCCACGCACGCCACGGCGCAGCAGCCCGTCGGCCAGCAGCACGCCCACCTCGTCGCCGCGCAACATCCGCCAGCCCGCCGGGCGATCGGGGCCGCCGGGGAACCGGACGCCCACCGCGCACCGGTCGGCGTCGGGGTCGTTGGCGATCAGCAGGTCGGCCCGGGTGCGTTCGGCCAGCGCCAGCGCCAGGTCCATCGCGCCGGGCTCCTCGGGATTGGGGAAGCTCACCGTCGGGAAGTCCGGGTCCGGCTCGGCCTGCTCGCCGACCTCGCTCGGGGTGGCGAAGCCGGCCGCGGCGAACACCGCCCGCACCACGCTGGCGCCCACCCCGTGCATCGCGGTGTGCACCACGTCCAGGTCCCGGGGCGAGTCGGGCCCGACCAGGCCGGCCACCGCCGCCACGTAGTCGCCGACCAGCGTCTCGTCCAGCACCTGGTAGTCCGGCGAGAGCGGGATCGCCCGGGCGGAGGGGACCGCGCGGATCGCCGCCTCGATCTCGGCGTCCATCGGCGGCACGATCTGCGCCCCGTCGAAGGCGTACACCTTGTAGCCGTTGTCCTGCGGCGGGTTGTGCGAGGCGGTGACCATCACGCCGGCCACCGCGCCCAGGTGCCCGACGGCGAACGCCAGCACCGGGGTGGGCAGCAGCCGGGGCAGCAGCCGGGCGTCGAAGCCGGCGGCGGCCAGCACGCCCGCCGAGTCGGCGGCGAAGGACCGGGAGCCGTGCCGGCCGTCGTAGCCGACCACCACGATGCCGCCGGCCCGTCCGGATGCGTTCAGCTGGGCGGCCAGGCCCGCGGCGGCCCGGCGGACCACGGCGGTGTTCATGCCGTTCGGGCCGGCGCGCAACGGCCCGCGCAGTCCGGCGGTGCCGAAGGCCAGCGGCCCGGCGAACCGGTCGGCCAGCTCGGCCCGGGCGCCCTGGTCACCGTCCTGGGCGGTGCTGAGCAACTGCCGCAGCTCGGCGGCGTTCGCCGGGTCGGGATCGTCGGCGATCCAGTCGGCGACCTGGCGGTACAGCTCGGTGCTCATCCCAGCCCCTTCCCGGCCCGCTCGGCCACCTCGTCGATCCCGAAGGCTGCCTCGGTGAACGCCCCGCCGACCACCCGGTCGCTGGGACGCGGTTCGCCACCGGCCGGCTGGTCGGTCCGGTGCCGGCGGGCGTCGTCGAGCGGCTGGTAACCCAGTGCCGCGCCGGCGTCGCTCGACCACCACCGGTCGGAGTTGGCCGACACGCCCCAGACCAGCGCGAAACCGAGCCGGTCGGTGCGCAGGCAGGCGTCCACCAGCCGCGCGCAGTCGCTCGGGGACAGCCAGGTAGCCCTCGAACGGGCGTCCGGCGGGGTATCGGCGAAGGTGCCGATCCGCAGGCAGGCGACCTGCATGCCGTACCGGTCGACGTAGTAGCGGGCCAGTGCCTCACCGAAGGCCTTGCTCACCCCGTACAGCGTGTCGGGCCGGGGCGGGGTGTCGGCGGCCAGCTCGGACCCGTCGGCCGGCCGGGGTGTGAAGCCGGTCGCGTGGTTGGACGAGGCGTACACCAACCGCCGCACTCCGGCCCGGCGGGCCGCCTCGAACACCTGGAAGGTGCCCTCCAGGTTGGCCTCGCGGATCACCGGCCAGGGCGCCTCGACGGCCTGGCCGGCCAGGTGCACCACGGCCCGCACCCCGGCCATCGCCCGGTCCAGCGCGTGCGGGTCGGTGATCTCGCCCCGAACCTGCTCGATCCCGGCGGTGGCGGGCTCCCGGTCGAAGCCGCGCAGCTGCCAGCCGAGCGCCGGCAGGGTGCGGGCCAGGCAACGGCCGATCTTGCCGGCCGAACCGGTGACCAGGACGGTCACAGCCTGCCGATCAGCTCGACGAGCAGCCCGCCCGCCCGGTGCGCGGCCGCCTTGCCGGCCGCCAGCACCTCTTCGTGGTTGAGCGGCTCGCCGGTGATGCCGGCGGCCAGGTTGGTGACCAGCGAGATGCCGAGCACCTCCGAACCTTCGGCACGAGCCGCGATCGCCTCCAGAGCGGTGGACATGCCGACCAGGTCGGCGCCCATGGTCCGGGCCATCCGCACCTCGGCGGGCGATTCGTAGTGCGGGCCGGGGAACTGCGCGTACACCCCCTCGGCCAGCGACGGGTCGATCTCGCGCATCAGGGCCCGCAGCCGCGGCGAGTACAGGTCGGTGAGGTCGACGAAGCGCGGCCCCACCAGCGGCGAGGTGAAGGTCAGGTTGAGGTGGTCGGAGATCAGCACCGGATCGCCCACCTGCATGTCGGTGCGCAGGCCGCCGCACCCGTTGGTCAGCACCGTGACGGTGCAGCCGGCCGCCGCGGCCACCCGCACGCCGTGCACCACGGCGGCCACCCCGCGACCTTCGTAGTAGTGGGTCCGGCCGGAGAAGACCAGCATGCGGCGGCCGTCCAGTTCGAGCGAGCGGATGGTGCCGGCGTGCCCGGCGACCACCGGCGGCAGGAAGCCTGGCAGGTCGGTGCTGGGGAACTCCGCGTCGGCGCTGGCCCGCTCGGCGAGTGCGGCCACCGCGGGCAGCCAGCCGGAGCCGAGCACCAGGGCCACGTCGTGCCGCTCGGCGCCGGTCCTACGAGCCAGTTCTCGGGCCGCTTCGGCGGCCAGCCGGCCGGGGTCGGTCGGCGCTACCTGCTGGCCCTCGGCCAGCTGCTGAGTGGGGTCTCCGGTCTGGGTCACGGGGCAGAGCCTAGCCGCCACGCCGACGGCGACCGGGCACAGATCCGGCCGCTGTGGACGGTTGCGAGGTGCCTGTCCGGCACTGTGGACAACCGTCGGAACGGCGGAGAGATAGGCCATAGCGGGCTCAGCCCTCGCACCCGGACCGTCCGGTTCGCTCTAACATCGCGCTATGACCGCGCCCGAAGCCCCCTTGGAGTTGGCCGCGGATTTCCCGCCGGCCAGCCGCGAGCAGTGGCGGTCGATGGTCGCCGCGGTGCTGGCCAAGTCCGGAGCGCAGCCGGTCGCCGGCAACCCGGAGGACGCGCTGTCCTACCTCAGCTACGACGGGCTGCGGATCGCCCCGCTCTACACCGCCGCCGACCTGCCGGACGGGGTCGGCCTCCAGGCGGCCGGGCTGCCCGGCGAACCGCCCTTCGTCCGCGGCACCACCGCCGAGCGGGCCGGCTGGGACGTCCGGCAGCGGGTGGTCGAGCCGGACCCGAGCGCTGCCAATCGCGCGGTGCTGGCCGAGCTCACCGGCGGGGCCACCTCGATCTGGCTGCGGGTCGGCGCCGGCGGGGTGCCGGTCGGGTCGCTGGCCGCGGCGCTGGACGGGGTGCTGCTGGACCTGGCGCCGGTGGCCCTGGAGGCCGGCCCGGACACCGAGGCCGCCGCCCGCGCGTTGCTCGACCTGGTCGAGGCCCGCGACCTGGCGCCCGGCGAGGTGGCCGGCACCCTCGGCGCGGACCCGATCGGACTGGCCGCCCAGCTGGGCAGCACGCCGGACCTGACCCCGCTGAGCCGGCTGGCCCAGGCGACCGCGCACCTTCCTCGACTGCTGGCCTGCACCGTGGACGCCAGCCGGTACGCCGAGGCCGGCGGCAGCGACTCCGACGAGCTGGCGATCAGCCTCGCGGTCGGCGTCGCCTACCTGAGAAACCTGACCGATGCGGGCCTGGGCATCGAGCAGGCGCTGGCGCAGCTGGAGTTCCGGTACGCGGTCAGCGCCGACCAGTGGGCCTCGATGGCCAAGCTGCGGGCCGCCCGCCGGCTCTGGCACCGGGTGGCCGAACTGTCCGGTGCGCCCGAGCAGAGCCGTGGCCAGCGCCAGCATGCGGTCACCGCCGCGGCCACCCTGACCCGGCGCGACCCGTGGACGAACCTGCTGCGCGCCACCGTCAGCTGCTTCGCGGCGGCGGTGGCCGGCGCCCAGGCGATCACCGTGGCGCCGTTCGACTCCGCGCTCGGACTGCCTGAGGACTTCGGACGCCGAATCGCCCGCAACACCCAGGCGATCCTGCATGACGAGTCCAGCCTGGCCAGGGTGCTCGATCCGGGCGGTGGCTCCTGGTACCTGGAGTCGGTCACCGAGCAGCTGGCCGAACTCGCCTGGGGAAAGTTCACCGCGATCGAGCGGGCCGGCGGGGCGGTGGCCGCGCTGAGCTCCGGCCTGATCGCGGACCTGCTCCAGACGAGTTGGCAGCAGCGCCGGGACAACCTGGCCCACCGGCGGGATCCGATCACCGGGGTCAGCGAGTTCGCGATGCCCGACGAGACCGTGCTGGCCCGCCGCCCGTACCCCACTGGGCAATCGCGGCCGGCCGGTGGCCTGCCGCGGCGGCGCTACGCCGAGGAGTTCGAGGCGCTGCGGGACCGGTCCGACGCCCGGCTGGCCGCCACCGGTGCGCGCCCGCGGGCGTTCCTGGCGGCACTCGGCCCGGCCCGGGCGCACGCCGGCCGGCTGGGCTTCGCGCGCAACCTGCTCGCCACCGGCGGCGTCGAGCCGGTCATCGGCACCGGGCAGCCCGACGAGCTGGTGGCGGCCTACCAGGCGAGCGGCACGACAGTGGCGCTGCTGTGCGGCTCCGATCAGGACTACGCCGAGCAGGCCGCAACGCTGGCGGCGGCGCTCAAGGCGGCCGGCGCGGTAGCGGTCTGGATCGCCGGCCCGCCGGCGCTGGTCGGCGGGGACCTCGACGCCGCCGTCTACGCCGGCTGCGACGCGGTGGCCGCCCTGACCGCGCTGCTCGATCTGCTGGAGGTGGCGGCATGATCCCCGACTTCGGCCAGCTGGAGCTGGGCCGGCCGCCGGCCGGCACCGACCGGCCCGGGCCGAGCGGCGCGGCCGGCTGGGCCACCCCGGAAGGCATCGAGGTGCCGCCGCTCTACACCGCCGCCGACCTCGACCGGTCTGGACTTCGTCGACGGCCTGCCCGGCATCGCGCCCTACCTGCGCGGCCCGTACCCGACCATGTACGTCACCCAGCCCTGGACGGTCCGGCAGTACGCCGGGTTCTCCACCGCCGCTGATTCCAACGCCTTCTACCGGCGCAACCTGGCCGCCGGCCAGAAGGGGCTGTCGGTCGCCTTCGACCTGCCCACCCACCGCGGCTACGACAGCGACAACCCGCGGGTGATCGGCGACGTCGGGATGGCCGGGGTGGCGATCGACTCGATCTATGACATGCGCGAGCTGTTCAGCGGCATCCCGCTGGAGCGGATGAGCGTGTCGATGACCATGAACGGCGCGGTGCTGCCGGTGCTGGCGCTGTTCGTGGTGGCGGCCGAGGAACAGAACGTGCAGGCGGCCGAACTCACCGGGACCATCCAGAACGACATCCTCAAGGAGTTCATGGTCCGCAACACCTATATCTACCCACCGCAGCCGTCGATGACGATCATCAGCGACATCTTCGCCTTCACCTCGGCCCGGATGCCCCGCTTCAACTCGATCTCGATCTCCGGCTACCACATCCAGGAGGCCGGGGCGACCGCCGACCTGGAGCTGGCCTACACCCTGGCCGACGGGGTGGAGTACGTGCGGGCAGGCCTGGCCGCCGGCATGGACATCGACGCGTTCGCGCCCCGGCTGTCGTTCTTCTGGGGCATCGGCATGAACTTCTTCATGGAGGTGGCCAAGCTCCGGGCGGCCCGGCTGCTGTGGGCCAAGCTGATGCGGCAGTTCGCCCCGGCCAACCCCAAGTCGCTGGCGATGCGGGCGCACTGCCAGACCTCGGGCTGGTCGCTGACCGCGCAGGACGTGTTCAACAACGCGGTCCGTACCTGCATCGAGGCGATGGCCGCCACCCAGGGCCAGACCCAGTCGCTGCACACCAACGCGCTGGACGAGGCGCTGGCGCTGCCCACCGACTTCTCGGCCCGGATCGCCCGCAACACCCAGCTGCTGCTGCAGCAGGAGGCCGGTGCCACCCGGGTGATCGACCCATGGGGCGGCAGCGGCTACGTCGAGCGGCTCACCCACGACCTGGCCCGGCGTGCCTGGGCGCACCTGGAGGAGGTCGAGAAGGCCGGCGGGATGGCCGCGGCCATCGACGCGGGGCTGCCGAAGCTGCGCATCGAGGAGGCCGCCGCCCGCACCCAGGCCCGGATCGACTCCGGTCGCCAGCCGGTCATCGGGGTGAACAAGTACCGCCCGGACACCGAGGAGCGGATCGACGTCCTCAAGATCGACAACGCCGGGGTACGGGCCGCCCAGGCGGACAAGCTCGCCCGGCTGCGGGCCGAGCGCGATCCGGCGGCCTGCGCACGGGCGCTGGCCGCGCTCACCCGGGCCGCGACCGCGATCGTCGAGGGCAACCGGCCGGCCGGGTTGGAGCAGAACCTGCTGGCCCTGTCGATCGACGCGGCCCGGGCCAAGGCCACCGTAGGCGAGATCTCCGACGCGCTGGAGGTGGCCTTCGGCCGGCATGCCGGCCAGATCCGGACCATCTCCGGGGTATACGGAGCCGAGGCCGAACAGGAGGGCAAGGTGGAGGAGATCGAGCTGGCCCGGGCGGCCACCGAACGCTTCGAGGCTGCGCACGGCCGGCGACCGCGCATCCTGGTGGCCAAGATCGGCCAGGACGGGCACGACCGGGGCCAGAAGGTGATCGCAACCGCGTTCGCCGACCTCGGCTTCGACGTCGACGTCGGCCCGCTGTTCCAGACCCCGGCCGAGGTGGCCCGGCAGGCCGTCGAGGCCGACGTGCACCTGGTCGGCGTCAACTCCCTCGCCGCCGGGCACCTGACCCTGGTCCCCGAACTGCGCAAGGAACTGGCCGCCTTCGGCCGCTCGGACATCCTGATCGTGGTCGGCGGGGTGATCCCGGAGCAGGACTTCGACGAGCTGCGGGCGGCCGGCGCCGCGGCGATCTTCCCGCCCGGCACGGTGCTGGCGACGGCCGCCCGGCAACTGCTCCAGACGCTGGACGCCCAGCAGACCGGCGCCGGCTGAACCGTGACGGGCACCGATCCGGCCGCGGCGGGTCCCGGCGCGGCTGAGGCCGACCGGGCCGTCCGGGCGCTCGCCGACGAGGTGCTGGCCGGTGACCGGGCCGCTGTCGCGCGGGCGGTCACGCTGGTCGAGTCCCGCCGCCGCGACCACCGCGAGCAGGCCCAGCTGTTGCTGGGCCGGCTGCTGCCGCACACCGGCGCCGCCCAGCGGGTCGGCATCAGCGGGATGCCCGGGGCCGGCAAGTCGACCTTCATCGACACCCTGGGCAGCAACCTCACCGCGGCCGGCCACCGGGTGGCGGTGCTGGCGGTGGACCCGTCCTCGGCGCGCAGCGGCGGCAGCATCCTGGGGGACAAGACCCGGATGACCAGGCTGGCCGTCGACCCGGCCGCCTTCGTCCGGCCGTCGCCCAGCTCGGGCACCCTGGGCGGGGTGGCCCGGGCGACCCGGGAGACCATGCTGGTGATGGAGGCGGCCGGCTACGACGTGGTGCTGGTCGAGACGGTGGGCGTCGGGCAGTCGGAGTACGTGGTGGCCGGCATGGTCGACACCTTCGTGCTGCTGAGCCTGGCCCGTACCGGCGACCAGCTGCAGGGCATCAAGCGCGGCATCCTCGAGATCGCCGACGTGATCGCGGTGAACAAGGCCGACGGCGAGCACGCCGACGCCGCTCGCCGGGCCGCCCGGGAGCTGTCGGGTGCGCTGCGGCTGCTGCGCGGCGCCGAGGGGGACTGGCAACCGCCGGTGCTGACCTGCAGCGCCCTGCACAACACCGGCCTGGAGGAGGTCTGGCAGCACGTGCAACGGCACCGGGACACCCTGCTGGCCGACGGCCGGTTCGAGGCCAAGCGCCGCCACCAGCTGGTGGACTGGACCAGGTCGATGGTGCGCGACCGGCTGCTGGAGCAGCTGGACACCCCGGCGGCCCGGTCGCTGGTGGCCGCCGCCGAGCAGGCGGTGCTGGCCGGCGAGCTGACCGCCGCGCAGGCCGCGGACCGGATCATCGCGGGCCTGCCGGCAGCCGCCCTGCCGGCAGCCGGCTTGCCGGCAACCGCCCTGCCGACGGCGGACCTACCGACGGCGGGCCGGCCGTGACCGGCAGCCGGAACGGCCACCCGCCGCTGGCCACCTTCAAGGACCTGTGCCTGGACGCCGTCGACGTCGAGCAGGCCGCCCGGTTCTGGGCGCCGACCCTGGGCCTGGAGATCCGGCACGCGGGTTCCAGCGTGTGGCTGGCCGGCACGTCGAAGACCCAGGCCGTCTGGATCAACCAGGTGCCGGAGCCCAAGACCGTCAAGAACCGGGTACACCTGGACGTGCACACCGGTTCGCTGGACGAGCTGACCGGCCGCGGTGCCCGGCTGGAACGGCCGGCCACCCCGGAGGAGAACTGGACGGTGTTCACCGATCCGGACGGCCAGGAGTTCTGCGGCTTCGTCCGGGACCAGGTGCCGGACTACCGGCTGTACGAGGTGGTCGTCGACTGTGCCGACGGCGAGACCGAGCCGCTGGCGCGCTGGTGGGCCTCGGTGCTGGGCGGGGAGTTGGAGCGCGACGGCGCGGACTGGGCGCTGACCAAAGCCTCCGGCATGCCGTTCGAGTACCTGGTCTTCGGGGTGGTGCCCGAGCCCAAGACGGTCAAGAACCGGGTGCACTGGGACGTCCTGGTGGCCGACCCGCAGCTGCTCGTCGACGCCGGCGCCACCCTGCTGCGCCCGCTCGGTGGCGACATCGACTGGCACGTGCTGGCCGACCCGGCCGGGAACGAGTTCTGCGCCTTCGTGCCCAGTACCGGCTAGGACGCCGAAGCTGAAACGATCACGGCCCGCCGGACGATAAGGTGCCTGTTGTGCCCAGCAGCCTCCACCCCACCGCCCTCGACTGGCTGGGCGTGCACCACAACGAACTGGTGGGCTGGCGGCGCGACCTGCACAGCCACCCCGAGGTCGGCTATTCCGAACACCGCACCACCGGCCTGATCAGCACCGTGCTCACCAGCTTCGGGCTGGCGCCCCAGCGGCTGTCGATCGGTACCGGGGTGCTCTGCGATATCGGTGACGGGCCGGACTTCGTGGCGCTGCGCGCCGACATCGACGCGCTGCCGCTGCCCGACCACAAGGCGGTGAGCTACGCCTCGCTGAACGCCGGGGTGTGCCACGCCTGCGGGCATGACGTGCACACCTCGATCCTGCTGGCCGTGGCCGGCTGCCTGGCCAGGGCAAGGGCAGCGGGTGAGCTGGCCGGCTCGGTCCGGTTGATCTTCCAGCCGGCCGAGGAGCGGCTGCCCGGCGGTGCCGAGGCGGCGGTGGCCGAGGGCGCCCTGAAGGGCGTGACCGACATCTTCGCCCTGCACTGCGACCCGAAGCTCGACGTGGGCCAGATCGGGTTGCGGATCGGCCCGATCACCGCCTCGTGCAACCAGATCGACATCAAGCTGACCGGTCCCGGCGGGCACACCGCCCGCCCGCAGCTGACCACCGACGTGGTGTTCGCGCTGGGCAAGCTGATCACCGAACTGCCCGGCCTGCTGTCGCGCCGGATCGACCCGCGGGCGGCGGTCTCGCTGGTCTGGGGAGCGGTGACGGCGGGCTCGGCGGCCAACGCCATTCCCACCGCCGGGACGCTGCGCGGCACGGTGCGGATGCTCGACGACCGGCTGTGGAAGAGCCTGGAGTCGATGGTCACCGAGCTGGCCCGCCAGATCGTGGCACCGACCGGCGTCGACATCGAGATCAACTACGACCCGGGAGTGCCCGCGGTGGCCAACGACGGCACCCTGGTCGGCATCCAGACCCGGGCGGCGCTGGCGGCCTTCGGGCCGCAGGCGGTGTCCGACACGGCCCAGTCGATGGGCGGTGAGGACTTCGCCTGGTACCTGCAGTCGGTGCCCGGTGCGCTGGCCCGGCTGGGGGTGCGCGGACCCGGGGCGCCCCTGTACGACCTGCACCAGTCGAACTTCGACATCGACGAGGACGCCCTGGCGATCGGCGTCCGGTTCACCACCGCGTTGCTGGACGAGTACTGGAACGGCTCCGTCAAGCCCGGCTGAGCAGTCCGCCCGCTGACCTCGCGCCGCCGAGGGGCAGGTGGCGGGCGGATAGTGCCGTTTGTTGGAAATCGGCTGTCAGGGCCGTGATGTCTGTTACGGTGACGCGCGCTGGCCCGCGCGTGGCCCTACCGGAACGAGGAAGCCCATGGAACTGGACGAGCTGTTCGAGACCGCGGACGTACCCGAGCGGTTCAGCAAGGCGGCGCTGGATATCGACAGCGCCCAGTAGGCACACGCTCCACCAGATCGAGAGCGCTCCGGCGTGTGCCCGGCGACGAGCCGCCGGTGACCTCTTGTGACGGGCCGTCCTGGGCTGCCTGGAACCACCGTTCACTGTGCCCGGCCAGCACCGACGCCGATGCGATCGCCTTCTGGGACGGGACGCACCGGGTTCTGGAGCCGCAGCAGACCTGGGCCGCGATCGAACCTCACTTCGACAAGGCCGGCATCACCCGCATCGCTGACCTGACCGGCCTGGACGACATCGGGATTCCCACGGCACAGGCGGTCCGTCCCGGCGCGATGACGCTGTCGGTCAGCCAGGGCAAGGCGGCGACGTTGCCGGCCGCAAAGGTGTCGGCAGCCATGGAGTCGCTGGAATGCTGGCACAGCGAGAACATCGCCGCCGAGTTGCGGTCGACCACCGCCGATTCCCTGGCCGGCACGCTCGGCTACGACCCGGCTCGGCTGCCCCGCCCGGTCGGCAGCATCTTCCACGGCGCGGCACGCATCGATTGGGTCCGCGCCACCACCTTGCTCACCGGTCGGGACAGTTGGCTGCCGTACCTGTCGGTGTTGACCACCGTCGCCGTGCAGGACCGGTTCGCGCCACCCCTGTTCACCATGGACACCAGCGGGCTCGCCTCGGGCAACACCTATGACGAGGCTGCGCTGCACGGCTTGTACGAGTTGATGGAGCGCGACAGCCAAGCACGCACGGCCGGGGAGGGCAGCCGGATCGACCCGGACAGCATCGCCGACGCCGGCTGCCGGGCGTTGCTGGACCGGATCGCCCAACGCGGCAACCAGGTGAGCCTGCACGATCGGACGGCTTGGCCCGGCTACCTGTGCGTCGATGCCGGATTGCGGTCGACCGCGCTGGGAGGCCTGTTCGGAGGCTGCGGGCTACACGACGATCCGGCCGTGGCGATCTCGCGGGCAGTCACCGAAGCCGCTCAGTCCCGGCTCACCGTCATCAGCGGGGCGCGTGAGGACATCGAAGGCTCGGCCTACAGCCGCTTTGGCCAGCCCGCCGAGGTCCCGGGCAGCCCGGTGCGTCCGGCCCCGTTGTCCGGTGCGCGGAGCGTGTCGACTGCCAGCGTCAGGCAACGTCTGGTGGCGGCTGCCGCGGCTGTCACGGAGGCGACCGGATTCGAACCGATGGCGGCGGTGCTCGAGTTCCGCGACGCCTGCGTGCCCGTGGTCCGAGTTCTCGCTCCCGGCCTGCACAGCAGCGCACACGGCATCCGCACGCCGATGACTGAGCAGATCCCGGCGTAATGGGACGGACCGTCGTCACGGCCGGACCGACCATCTCCGCGGCCGAGATCAGGCGAGAACTTCCCGGCGCCGAGGTGCGTCCGCCAATCGCGTTCGGGGACGCCTTCGGTTACGGCCTGACCGCCGGTGACCGGCTGCTGATCATCGACGGCCTGTTCCTGCACAGCCCGTCGGTCCGGCACAAGGAACTGCTGGGACTGCTCGACGACGGCGTCATCGTCGCCGGGGCCTCGAGCATGGGCGCGCTGCGGGCTGCCGAGCTGCATCCTTTCGGGATGCTGGGCTACGGCGAGATCTTCGCCCGTTACCGGGACGGAGACCTCGAGGCCGACGACGAGGTGGCGATGGTGCACGGCGGGATGCACGACGGGTATCCGGTGTTCGTCGATGCGCTGGTCAACATCCGGGCGACGCTGTCCCACGTGCAGGCGATCGGGCTGCTGTCGGCCTCCGATGCGGGTGCGATGGTGGCGGCCGCCCGGCGCTTGCCATTCACGGCGCGGCACTGGAATACCCTGCTGGCCGAAGCAGGCCTGCCCCGCCAGTTGGCGACCACCCTGCGGGCCATGCGTCAGGACGTAAAGCACCGCGACGCCGTGCTGGCACTGCGCCAGCTCCGCGATCAGGCTGAACCGCCCGTGCCTGCCGGGGTGGCGCCCACCATCTGGTCGCAGCGGTGGCGCCAACGATACGGTCCGACGACCGGGGTATCCGAGCTGGAGGTATTGAACTTCGTGCGGTTGTGCGCAGAATCGGACTGGCGTTACCCGCTCTGCCTGCGCCAGCTCGCACGCTGGCACGGCATCGCGGTCGCTGACCCCAACTCAGACCCGGCGGGTATCCGCAGGCTCGAGTCGATCGCTCACGAGCACCTGCAGCACCTAGGTCTGTGCGGGCCGGGCGGCTTGCCTGCCCCGATCCTTGCGCGCTGGCTCGACGAGCATGAGCTGCGGCTCGCCACGGTCCGGCCCGAAGTCGGCTCGGCGCTGGTGGCCAGCCGCACGCTGATGCGGTTTCCGTCGTTACCGGCGGTAGAAACCGAACTCGCACTGCTTCGCCAAGACCACCGTTACTCCGAGTGGGCGGCCGAGGCCGCTCGGCTCATCGACATCGGCCGCGACCTCGCCGCCGGTCGGCCGGACCTCGACCTCGCGCGGCCCCGCCCGGACCGGCTGCGGTTGCTGTTCGAACGCTTCTGGGCGAGCGGAGATTTCCACATCGAAGCCAGCCGCCGCGGCTTTACCGGCGAGCGGGCCTTCCATTCCGCCGCCGTGCCGTTCGCGGGGGCGATCGCTACCGGTGCGATGCGCCGCTTCGAGATAGGCCGGCTCGGGCAGCCGGATTCGACGACACGGGCGGCCTCGGCATGAGAATCGTCAACTCTGCGACCGTATTGCTGATCCTCGCAGCGGCGGTGTCGGCGGCGGCACTGTCGATCATCACGCCCTTTCTCTATGCCGACATCACCGTCACGCGGCAGCTTCCGACCTCCGCCGCCGCCGGCGCGTTCGCGTTCTTCGCCATCGGCACGGCACTTGCCGCGCCACTGGTCGGCAGCCTGGCCGACCGCTTCTCGCCAGCGACCGTCGCGGTGTCGGGACGGCTGCTGGCAGCGCTCGCCTTCCTCGCGTTGGGCCACGCCACCTCGACGCCCGGTGTCCTGCTTGCCGCCGCTCTCCTGGGGGCGACCACCTCGCTGGCCCGGGTGCCCATCCAGGTCCTGCTGGTTCGCTCGGCCCCGCCCGATCGGACCCGGGACGTGTTCGGGCTGGCCTTCGTCGCTATGAACGGCGGTTCGGCGGTGGGCGCAATCACCGGCGGGGCGCTGACGCAACTGTCGGACCCGGCCAAAATGCACAAGCTCTACTGGATCGCGGCGGTGGTGTCCGCACTCGGCAGCGTGCTGGTGCTCGCCGCGCCGCGATCCCTCGCAGTCGGTGCCGACGGCCCGAGGCAGCCGCAGGGAATCGGTTACGGGACGCTGCTCGCCGATCGCCGGATCCGGTTGCTGCTGGCCATCTCCTTCGTCATCACGCTGGCCTGCTGGGCGCAGTACACGTCCGGCTTGCCGGCTTACGCGCTCACAGCTCTGCACGTCTCGCCCCGCAACCTTGGCGTGAGCATCGCGGTGTCGGAGTTGCTGGTCGCGAGCCTGACCTCGCTCGTGGTCACCCGGACCCGGCACATCGCCGGGCCGCTGCTGCTGGCGGTGGCCGGCATGGTGTGGGCCGGCTGTTGGGCGGTGTTCGCCCTGCCGCTGTTCACCGCTGTCGATCCCGGCGCGGCGGTGTTCGGGGGTCTGGCGGTCCTCGCACTCGGAGACACGCTGATGGCGCCGGTGCTGTCCCCGTTGGCAGCCACCCTTGCCGGTGAGGCCGCGACTGGGCGTGCGATGGCCGCGGTGAGTGCGCTGTCCACCAGTGCGACCGCGATCGGCCCGATTGTGGCCAGTGTGCTGCTCGGTCTGGAGCTACCCAAGGCGTTCGTGCTGGCCCAGATCGGTATCTGCCTGCTCGCCGTGCTGATGGCGCTGCGCCTGCGAGGGAGTCTGCGGTCCGCAGCCGAGGCGGTGTTGGCCGAGCGCAGCGCTACTTGATGCCGCACTCTCCCACTTGTCCTCGACCAGGGTGGCCGGTGCACCCTCCCAGAATGGGCTGCGGCTCAGGACAGCAGTTTCTTGGCCTTCTGGTACTGGGTCGCCAGCACCGCGCTGCCGATCCGCAGGTCACCGCGGTAGGCGCCGTGGTAGAAGGTCCAGTCCCGCCGGCTGACCTTGCTCAGCAGGGCATTGCGTTCCAGGACCTGCTCGCCGAACCAGGCCGAGGACCGGTAGGTGGCCGCCAGCACCTCGTAACCGGCGGTGAACCCGGCGTCGACGGCGGCCTGCGCGGCCCGTTCGGCGGCGGCAAGGTCGCCCGTCCCGGCGTAGGCCCGGGCCAGCGCCACCCAGGCGGCTCCCACCCGCAGCGTCGCCAGCGTCCGGTCGTCGACGTAGTCGAACTCGCCGGTGTAGCCGGAGGCCACCCGCACGGTGGTCTCCGCCGCCACCTCGGTCATCTCCTGCCAGAACCGGGTGAAACCCTTGTCCCAGGCCTTGCCGAGCCGGCGCCGCGCCGGCTGCGGTTCGGGTAGGGCGGCCTGGGCGCCGCGCGCGCACTGCAGCGCCCGGGCCGCATAGTGGCTGGCCAGGCCGGGCCTGCCGGCCAGCCGGTAGGCCCGGGACAGCGCCAGCAGCTCCTCGTAGCCCAGCGGTCCGGCGGCGGCCAGCCGGTGCGCCCGGCGGATCAGCCGCTGGGCCGGCGACAGCTCCTGCCTGCCCAGCGCGGTCAGTGTCCGCACCGCCCCGCTGACCAGCACCGAGGACGGGTCGAGGACGGCACGGAAGCCGCGGGTCATCAGGATCTGGCGCCGGGTGGTCTCGTACGCCTCGGCCAGCTGCACCAGCGGCCGGCACTCGGCAGGCGAGGAGCGGACGTTCTCGGTGAGCAGGTCCAGGCAGTTGGCGTGCCGGATGGCGTCGGCCGGCATGGTCAAGAACGGCAGGTCGGCGATGAAGCCGGCGGCCCTGCGCGACAGCTCACCGGTCTTGTTGCCGCCCTTGGTGGCGCCGAACTGCCTGATGATCGAAAGGTATGCCGTGTTGAGTTCGGCGGTCCTGGTGCCGATAACGCCACCGGTCGCGCGTCCTGCCTGCCCGGGCCAGCCGGGCGTCCATCTCCAGCTGGCAGGCGATCAGCAGGTTGTAGTACGTGTACATGCATGCCGCTGGTTACGTGGTGTGCTTGTTGACGCCGTCGATATAGCTCTGATGGTCGGGATAGACGTAGCCGAGCGCGTCGGTGTAGGGGTCCTCCACGGTCTTGCCGTCGGGGAACTCCACCGTGCTGCCGAACGTCACCGGCGGCACGTCCGGCGTGGTCAGCGGGTCCGGCGGCGCGGACAGGTCGATCGGGGCGTCCAGGTCGGGCGCCCCGGCGTCCAGGCCGTCGGCATCACCGGCGTCCAGGTCGTCGGTGTCGGCGAGGTCGCCATCCGGCCCGTCGTCCAGGTCGAGGTCCGGATCGACGCCGAGGTCCGGATCGAGGTCGAGGTCATCGGGTAGATCGGTCACGGATACCACCCCGTTGCGAGAGAAGGGTTTGGTTCAAGGCCGTGATACGGCGCTCATTAGACCACCGGCCGCTGGTCGGCTCAATGGGAATGGCCTGCTTCCCGAGCGGCGGCTTGCGAACGTCCGCTAAGCCCACCTAATATGTCCCCATACCGCCCGGCCCCTCAGGGGCCGGGTTTACTTTTTTACCACCCCAACGGTCGCACCCACCTGCCTACCTGGGAAGGCAACCGGATCGCGTGGCTATCACCGACTGTGCCAATCGCCGTAGGTCGAGCCATCGCCAGCCGGGTACGCCCCGACCACAGATTCCCCTGCCGCCGTAGTAGAGATTGAAGCCATCGACATACACGCCAACCCTCACGAGGGCACCCTAGAGCGGTAGAGACGAGGGCTTCGGGGTTATCCACAGGCCTGGAAGGCGGCGAGAGCTCGCGAGCCCCCGAGGCGTCAGCCGCCGATGGACCGGCAGGGCCGGCCGCGCAGCTCGTCGACGTAGTCGGCCGGTGCGCCGGCGGCGTCCGCGGCCTCGGCGATCAGGCCCAGGTAGCGCGCCGACGGCAGGCCGCCCTCGTAGCCGTTGAGGACGTAGGTCCAGGCCAGCACGTCGCCGTCCAGGGTGGACACCCGCAGCCGGGACGTCCGGTAGAGCCCCGAGTCGGCGCTCTCCCACTTGTCCAGCGCGATCCGGTCCTGGGCGGTGATGTCGTACAGGGCGACGAAGACCGCGCTGCCGGGCTCCTCCACCAGGGTGGCCAGCGCGCCTTCCCAGCCCAGGTCCTCGCCGCCGAAGGTGAGCCGCCAGTGCGGCAGCCAGCCGGTGCCGGCGAACGGGGAATGCGGGCACCTGCTGCGCATCTGTGCCGGGTCCATGTTGGACCCGTATGCGGCGTAGGGGAGCACGAGCACGCAGCCTACCGACAAACCGGTTCGTGATCATCAGCCCCGCGCGGGTGCGCCCGGGTCAGATCCGCGACAATGGGCGGGTGAGACGTATCGCGATCATCGGGGGCGGCCCGGCCGGGTACGAGGCCGCCCAGGTCGCGGCCGAACTCGGCGCCGAGGTCAGCCTTATCGAGTCCGACGGGGTCGGCGGGGCGTGCGTGCTCTACGACTGCGTGCCGTCGAAGACCCTGATCGCGACCTCCGAGAAGGTGACCGCCTTCCGCGACGCGCCGGCCGTCGGACTCGACCCGTCGGCGGGCGGGGACGTGGCGGTACAGCTGGCGGTGGTCAACGAGCGGGTGCGGCGGCTGGCGGCCAACCAGTCCGCCGACATCGCCCGCCGGCTGGACAAGCACGGCGTCCGGGTGCTGGCCGGCCGAGCCAGCTTCGCCTCCGACCAGCCCGGCCGGACCTTCGCGCTCGACGTGCGCGGCACCGCCGGCGAGCCCGAGCGGATCGAGGCCGACGCGGTGCTGGTGGCCACCGGCGGCACCCCCCGGGTGTTGCCCGGCGCCGAGCCGGACGGCGAGCGGATCCTGTCCTGGCGCCAGCTCTACGACCTGACCGAGCTGCCCTCACACCTGATCGTGGTCGGTTCCGGGGTCACCGGGGCGGAGTTCGCCTCCGGCTACAGCGAGCTGGGGGTGCCGGTCACCCTGGTGTCCAGCCGCGAGAAGGTGCTGCCCGGCGAGGACCCGGAGGCCGCCGACGTCATCGAGAAGGTGTTCACCGAGCGTGGCGGCACCCTGATGAAGAAGGCCCGGGCCGCGTCGGTGACCCGGCACGGCGACGAGGTCGAGGTGCGGCTGACCGACGGGCGCACGGTGGCCGGTTCGCACGTGCTGATGTGCGTCGGCTCGGTGCCCAACACCGCCGGGCTCGGCCTGGAACACGTGGGCCTGGCGCCCAACGAGGCCGGCTTCCTCGAGGTGGACCGGGTCTCGCGCACCCAGGTGCCCGGCATCTACGCCGCCGGTGACTGCACCGGCGTGCTGTTGCTGGCGTCGGTGGCCGCCATGCAGGGCCGGGTGGCGATGTGGCACGCGCTGGGCGAGGCGGTGCAACCGCTGCGCCTCAAGACGGTGGCCGCCAACGTCTTCACCCATCCCGAGATCGCCACCGTCGGCATCGGCCACGCGGCGGTCACCTCCGGCGCGGTGCCGGCCCGCACCATCACGCTGCCGCTGTCGGGCAACGCGCGGGCCAAGATGCAGGGCGCCACCGACGGTTTCGTCAAGATCTACTGCCGGCCGGCGTCCGGCGTGGTGATCGGCGGGGCGGTGGTGGCGGCGCAGGCCTCGGAACTGATCCACTCGATCGCCATCGCGGTCCAGCTCGGGCTGACCGTCAACGCGCTGGCCGCCACCTTCACCATCTACCCGTCGATCTCGGGCTCGGTCACCGAGGCCGCCCGGCAGTTGATGCATCACGACGACCTCGACTGACGCCGCCTGACGCGGGCCGGTTTTCACCGAGGACAGAACAGGAAGACGACACGATGGACATCTCACCGGAGCAGGTCGAGCGGTCGCGCCGGACGATCCGGGCGGCGTCGGTGTTCGCCGACAACGCCGAGGCGATCATCGCGCACGTGGAACTGTTGCCCGACGACCACGTGGTGGTCGCGGTGGTGACCGAGGACTACGACTTCGACGGCGTGCACCACGTCGCGCGCACCGAGCTGGTGGAGCGCGTGCCGGCGCTGGAGGGCGAGGGCGGCTGGGCGATGGTGTTCTCGCCGGGCACCGACGACGCACACGTCGAGGCGCGCACCACCGAGATGGTCTCGCTGGCCTCCAAGCGGATCGAGATGATCAACCGGATCGCGGCCCGCCGCCAGTCCGGTCCGCAGGAGTAGCAACGCCTGTCCGGGCCGGGGGAGGCAGCGGCGATCAGCAGTCCGCGCCGCAGGAGTAGCAGGGCGGCGTCAGTCCGGGTCCGGGCCCTGCGGCGGCAGCAGGCCGTGCTGGCGCAGCCGCCGGTCGCGTAGCTCCTCGCCGTAGGCCAGCCCCACGAACAGCGGCCCGATCACCACGAACAGGGCCGCGTAGATGCGGATCTCCAACCGGCCCGGCAGCAGCAGCAAGACGGTGATCGGGATGATGGCGAACAGCATGATCCGGCCCGCCTCGCGCAGCCGCCAGTCCGGACCGGTGAGATCGGCGAACACCCAGTCGGCGTAGCGATCCGGCAGCCGGCCGCCGAGGGCGTACCCCAGCCAGCGCAGCGCACCGGGGTGCGCACCAGGCTTGTCCGACGGCGCCATCACCGCTCCAGTCTGCCGGTAACCCTGCCGCTAACGTTGCCTGAGTGGACAACGCCTTCTTCGCCGGCCTGCGCACCGACGTCCGCGGGGACGCCGCAACTGCCGAGCTCACCGGCACGGTGCACAGCGCCGCTGCCTGCGGCGGTCCCTGGTCGCCGGACCTGCAGCACGGCGGCCCGCCGAGCGCGTTGCTGATCCGGCTGGCCGAGCAGCTGGCCGGTGCCGCCGCCGGCCGCCCCGACCTGGTGGCGGTCCGGATCGCGGCCGAGTTCCTGGCCCCCGTCCCGGTCGCCCCGCTCGCGGTGTCGGCCCGGGTGCTGCGGCTGGCCCGCACCGCCGCGCTGGTCTCGGCCGAGCTGGCCACCGGCGGCCGGACCTGCCTGCAGGCCCGGGTCTGGCTGCATGACCGAGCAAGCCGGCCAGCACGCTGCCGCCGTCCCCATCGAACCGGCGGTGCCGGGGCCGTCGGAGTGTGCCGACTTCGGCATGGACGGCTTTCCCTACGCCGAGCACCTGGAGTGGCGGGTGGTCTCGGGCCAGGTGCGCCGGCCCGGCCCGGCGAGTGTCTGGGTGCGGCCCCGGGTTCCGCTGCTGGACGGCGAGCCGATGTCGACCCTGCAGCGGCTGGCGCTGATCGCCGATTCGGCCAGTGGCGTCTCATCCCTGCTGGACTGGGATGCCTGGTCGTTCGCCAACGTCGACCTCGACATTCACCTGGTGCGGCAGAGCGCCGAGGACTGGGTGCTGATGCAGGCCAGCAGCGCGCTCGGTGCCGGCGTCGGGTTGGCCCGCTCCACGCTGTCCGACCAGGCCGGGCTGCTCGGCGCCGGCCTGCAGACCCTGATGGTCCGCAGCCGTCAGGACTGACGCCCAACCCGGTCGACTGCACTGTCGATCACGTGCTCACCCGGCGATTGTGTGACCCAGCTCATAGCGCCAGGGGAATGACCGGGCGGAGGATCGAGTTGGTACCACTAAATAGTTGAGCGCTAAACGAATTAGGAGGCCCTTCTTATGACGCTCGCCGCCACCTCGATCCCCGGCTACGTAGCCGGCACCTGGACGATCGACGCCGCGCACTCCGACGTCTCGTTCTCGGTCCGGCACATGATGGTCAGCAAGGTGAAGGGCCGGTTCGGCTCGTTCTCCGGCACCATCGTCACCGCCGCCGACCCGCTCGCCTCGACCGTCAACGCCGAGATCGACGCTACCTCGATCGACACCAACCAGGCGCAGCGCGACGCGCACATCAAGTCGGCCGACTTCTTCGAGGTCGAGAAGTACCCGACCATCACCTTCACCTCCACCTCGGTGGAGCCCGCCGGTGACGACTTCCTGGTCCGCGGCGAGCTGACCATCAAGGGCAACACCAAGAACGTCGCGCTGAAGCTGGAGCTCAACGGCTTCGGCCCGGACCCGTTCGGTGGCACCCGCGCCGGCTTCACCGCCACCACCGAGATCAGCCGCAAGGAGTTCGGCGTCGACATCGACATGCCGATGGACGGCGGCGGCGTGGTGGTCGGCGACAAGATCTCGATCACGCTCGAGATCGAGGCCGTGCTCGACGCCGCCTGATCCACCTGCGGTACCAAGCAGGTAGTAACACGCGGCGGGCGCCGGGGGACTGACCACCCTCGGCGCCCGTTCTCCCCGGCGAGCCGGCCCTGGTAACCCCAGGCCGGCTCGCCGGAGCCGTCTTCAGCTAGTCCTTGATCTCGCAGACCACCGCGCCGGAGGCCACCACCGCGCCGGCCTCGGCGGACAGTCCCGTGACGGTGCCGGCCTTGTGGGCGTTGATCGGCTGCTCCATCTTCATGGCCTCCAGCACCACCACCAGGTCACCGGCCGCCACCGTGTCGCCCTCGCTGACCGCCACCTTGACGATGGTGCCCTGCATCGGTGCGGTCAGGGCGTCGCCGGACGCCGCGGCCCCGGCCCGCTTGCCCGCCGAGCGCTTGGGCGCCTTCCGGGCACCGGCCGTCCCGCCGCCGGCTGCCGAGCCGCTGCCGAAGCCGGCCGGCAGGCTCACCTCCAGCCGCCGGCCGTTCACCTCGACCACCACCCGGTCCCGCTCGGCTGTGTCCGGCTGAGCTTCGGCCGCGCCGGTGAAGGCGGGGATCCGGTTGTCGAACTCGGTCTCGATCCACCGGGTGAACACCGTGAACGGCTCGCCGTCGGCCGGGGCGAACGCCGGGTCACGCACCACCGCGCGGTGGAACGGCAGCGCGGTCGCCATCCCGTCCAGGACGTACTCGTCCAGGGCGCGGCGGGCCCGGGCCAGTGCCTCGTCCCGGCTCTCGCCCCAGACGATCAGCTTGGCCAGCAGCGAGTCGAACGCGCCGCCGACCACCGAGCCGGCCTCGATCCCGGAGTCCACCCGGACCCCCGGCCCGGCCGGCTCGCGGTAGCCGGTCACCACGCCGGGGGCGGGCAGGAAGTTGCGTCCGGGGTCCTCGCCGTTGATCCGGAACTCGATGGCGTGCCCGAACGAAGCCGGGTCCTCGGTCCAGCGCAGCGCCTGGCCGTCGGCGATCCGGAACTGCTCGCGGACCAGGTCCAGGCCGGTGGTCTCCTCCGAGACCGGGTGCTCGACCTGCAGCCGGGTGTTCACCTCGAGGAAGCTGATCACCCCGTCGTTGCCGACCAGGTACTCCACGGTGCCGGCACCGGTGTAACCGGCCTCGCGGCAGATCGCCTTGGCCGAGGAGTGGATCCGCTCGCGCTGTTCGTCGGTGAGGAACGGCGCCGGGGCCTCCTCCACCAGCTTCTGGTTGCGCCGCTGCAGCGAGCAGTCGCGGGTGCCGACCACGATCACGTTGCCGTGGGTGTCGGCCAGCACCTGCGCCTCGACGTGCCGGGACCGGTCCAGGTAGCGCTCCACGAAGCACTCGCCACGTCCGAACGCGCTCACCGCCTCGCGGACCGCGCTGGCGTACAGCTCGGGGATCTCCTCGACGGTGCGGGCGATCTTGAGCCCCCGCCCGCCACCGCCGAAGGCCGCCTTGATGGCCACCGGCAGGCCGTGCTCGGCGGCGAAGGCCACCACCTCGTCCGCGCCGGAGACCGGGTCGGAGGTACCGGGCACCAGCGGGGCACCGGCGCGCAGCGCGATGTGCCGGGCGGTGACCTTGTCGCCGAGGTCGCGAATCGCCTGCGGGGACGGGCCGATCCAGGTGAGGCCGGCGTCCAGCACCGCCTGGGCGAAGTCGGCGTTCTCGGACAGGAACCCGTAGCCCGGGTGCACCGCGTCGGCGCCGGAGCGCACCGCGGCGTCCACCACCTTCTCGATCACCAGGTAGCTCTCGGCCGGGGTGTTGCCGCCGAGCGCGAAGGCCTCGTCCGCCATCCGGACGTGCAGCGCGTCGCGGTCCGGGTCGGCGTAGACCGCGACCGAGGCCAGCCCCGCGTCCCGGGCGGCCCGGATGACCCGGACGGCGATCTCGCCACGGTTGGCGATGAGCACCTTGCGCATGCGTGTGCCTCCTGAGTGCGGCCGGAGCGGGTGTGCTGCGAAGGCTACCGACCTGGGTGGCGGGCGCCGGGACCTGGTTGCCCATCCGGCGACCGGTTCACGGCAGCTCGGTCAGCCGGTCCCGGCAGTTCGGTGCGCCGGTTCACGGCAGTTCGGTCAGCCGGTCGCGGCAGCGGCCGGCGACCTCGTCCACCTCGTGCAGCGTCCGGGCCAGGTCGCGCTGGCGGGCGCGCAGGTCCTCGGCGATCTCGCCGAGCCGGGCCAGCAGCGTCTCCAGCTGGCGGCGCTCGGAACTGGCGGCCCCGTCGTACATCCCGACGATCTCGCGGATCTCCGACAGCGACATGCCGAACCGCTTGCCGCGCAGGATCAGCCGCAGCCGGGTCCGGTCGCGGTGGTCATAGACCCGTGCCGCACCCGCCCGGGCCGGCGCGATCAGGCCCTCGGCCTCGTAGAAGCGCAGCGTCCGGGTGGTGATGCCCAGCTCGTCGGCCAGCTCGCCCACCGTCCAGAGCCGGTCGGTCCGGCTGGCTTCCGTTGACGAGGTCATGCCGCTATAGTCCTTAACGTTGACGTAAACGTCAACCTGTAGGTTCCGAGCCGGCGCCCCGCTTGTCGCAGCCGGTCCGCCCAGCGTCCCGGGGAGTCGCCATGTCCTTCGAGCTGTCAGCCGACCACGAGATCTTCCGCAAGGTGGTGCGCGACTTCGCCGAGTCCGAGGTGGCCCCGCACGTGGCCAAGTGGGACCGCGAGCACTACTTCCCGGTCGAGCTGATCCCGAAGATGGGCGAGCTGGGCCTGTTCGGCCTGGTGGTTCCCGAGGAGTACGACGGCGCCGGAGCCGACTTCACCACGCTGTGCGTGGCCATCGAGGAACTCGGCCGGGTGGACCAGTCCATCGGCATCACCCTGTCGGCCGGGGTGGGCCTGGGCATCAACCCGATCCTCAGCTTCGGCACCGAGGAGCAGAAGCGGCAGTGGCTGCCCGACCTGGTCGCCGGCCGCACCCTGGCCGGCTTCGGCCTGACCGAGCCCGAGGCGGGCTCGGACGCCGGCGCCACCCGGACCCGCGCCGAGCTGGTCGACGGCGAGTGGGTGGTCAACGGCGCCAAGGCCTTCATCACCAACTCCGGCTCGTCGATCACCTCGGTGGTGACCGTGACCGCCCGGACCGGCACCACGGACAAGGGCAAGCCGGAGATCTCGGCGATCCTGATCCCGAGCGGCACCCCCGGCTTCGAGGTGCAGCCGCCCTACGACAAGCTCGGCTGGCGGATCTCCGACACCCACGGCCTGGTCTTCGACGACTGCCGGGTGCCCGAGGCCAACCTGGTGGGCAGCCGCGGCGCCGGCTTCAAGCAGTTCCTGGCCATCCTCGACGACGGCCGGATCGCCATCTCGGCCCTCGCGGTCGGGCTGGCCCAGGCCTGCCTGGACGAGTCGCTGCGCTACGCGAACCAGCGGCACACCTTCGGCAAGCCGATCGGCTCGCGGCAGGCGATCGCGTTCGCGCTCAGCGACCTCGCGGTGGCCGTCGAGGCCGCCCGGGTGCTGACCTACAAGGCCGCCTGGCTCAAGGACGCCGGCCGCTCGGCCGCCGAGGTCAAGCAGGCCGCCGCGATCGCGAAGCTGTACTCCACCGAGGCCGCGGTCTCGGCCACCCGGGTGGCGACCCAGGTGTTCGGCGGCTACGGCTTCATGGAGGAGTACCCGGTCGCCCGGTTCTACCGGGACGCCAAGATCCTCGAGATCGGTGAGGGCACCTCCGAGGTGCAGCGGATGGTCATCGCCCGCGCGCTCGGCCTGCCGGTCGAATAGTGTCTGCCGGTCGAAGAGTGTCTCGCGATCGAGGCCAAGCGCCGCCGACTGTCATAAGGATCGATCGCCATGACGGCTGATTTTTATGACGGTTGCCAGGGTGGGTGGATTGAATCGTGAGTGACGCTGAGAAGGTTGCCGCTGCTCGGGCGGCCACCCTCACCCCGCCCGCCAAGGCGGCCGCGAAGCTCGCCGCGGCCGACAAGCTCTACGTCCGGGACCGGATCGCGCTGCTGTTCGACGAGGGCAGCTTCGTCGAGGACGGCCAGCTGGCCAACGCCGGCGCCCCGGGGCTGCCGGCCGACGGCGTGGTCACCGGCCAGGGGCTGGTCGAGGGCCGGCCGGCGCTGGTGGTGGCCAACGACCCGACGGTCAAGGCCGGCTCGTGGGGTGCCCGGACGGTGGAGAAGATCATCCGGGTCACCGAGCGCGCGCTGGTCGAGGAGCTGCCGATCTTCTGGCTGATCGACTCCGCCGGGGCCCGGATCACCGACCAGGTGGCGCTGTTCCCGGGCCGGCGCGGGGCGGGGCGGATCTTCCACAACCAGGTGGCGCTGTCGGGCAAGGTGCCCCAGATCTGCTGCCTGTTCGGCCCGTCCGCGGCCGGCGGCGCCTACATCCCGGCGTTCTGCGACATCGTGATCATGGTCGAGGCGAACGCCTCGATGTACCTCGGCTCGCCCCGGATGGCCGAGATGGTGGTCGGGGAGAAGGTCAGCCTGACCGAGATGGGCGGCGCCCGGATGCACGCCACCGTCTCCGGGTGCGGGGACAACCTGGCGACGGACGACGCCGACGCCCTCGAGCAGGCCAAGCTGTTCTTCTCCTACCTGCCGCTGAACTGGCGGCTGCCGGCGCCCTGTTATGCCGCTGAACCTCCGGTCGAGGAGCTGGCCGACGACGTGGTGCCGGTCGCCGAGTCGATGCCGTTCGACATGCATCTGGTGATCGACGGGCTGATCGACGCCGACTCGTTCTTCGAGGTCAAGCCCGAGTTCGCCGCCGAGCTGATCACCGGCTTCGCCCGGATCGACGGCCGGCCGGTCGGGGTGGTCGCCAACAACTCCGCGGTGCGCGGCGGGGTGCTGTTCGGCGACTCGGCCGACAAGGCCGCCCGGTTCATCTGGCTGTGCGACGCGTTCAACGTCTCGTTGCTGTACCTGGCCGACGTGCCGGGCTTCATGATCGGCTCCGAGGTGGAGCGGCAGGGCATCATCCGGCACGGCGCCAAGATGATCACCGCGGTGTCCGAGGCCAACGTGCCGCAGCTGTCGGTGCTGGTCCGCAAGGCCTACGGCGCCGGCCTGTACGCGATGGCCGGCCCGGGCTTCATGCCGGACGCCTGCATCGCGCTGCCCACTGCCCGGGTCGCGGTGATGGGCCCGGAGGCGGCGGTGAACGCCGTGTACGCCAACAAGATCGCCGAGATTCCGATCCGGAGGAGCAGGCGGCGTTCGTCAAGGCCCGGCGGGCCGAGTACGAGGAGGACGTCGACCTGCTGCGGCTGGCGGCGGACCTGGTGATCGACGCGATCATCAACCCGTCCGAGCTGCGGGCCGAGCTGGTCCGGCGGTTCGACGCGCTGGCCGGCAAGGCCCGCCCGCTGGCCGACAAGCGGCACGGCGTGCCGCCGGTCTGACCGATCTCGACGGTTAACTGGCTTATCGCCGGTGAACACTTCGGAGGTGCGCGATGGCTAGCGCGGCTCGCGCCCGGGTGCGGGCTTACCGCGCTCGGTTGCGCTCGCAGGGTCTGCGTCCGATACAGATCTGGGTTCCTGACGTGAATGCCTCCGGGTTTGCCGAGGAGGCGCACCGGCAGTCTCGTGCGGTCGCGGCCAGCCGCGAGGCCGAAGTCGGATCAAGCCTTCGTCGACTCGGTATCGGAATGGCCTGAGGATTGAGGCGGGGCGAGATTTAGGACCGTCGCCGGTGGCGGTGACCACGCCGGCAAACCGCGGCCGGCCCTCATCTTGCAGGACGATCGCTTTGACACAGACTCGGTGACCCTATGCCTGTTCACCACCGACGCCAGCGAGGCCCCGCTGTTCCGGTTGGAGATCGAATCCTCGGGCGTTAACGGGTTGGATGCCACGAGTTGCCTCATGATTGATAAGATCACGACCGTTCACCGACGCCGACTGGGCGGCAAGCTCGGCGTTCTGGAGGATGCGGACCTGTGCGCGTCAACCGTGGAATCGTAGTTTTCCTCGGCATCGCGAGCACGTCATAGGACTCATCGGTCGGCCCCTACCCCGCATCTACACGGCTGAGTGCTGGGCGTAACTGAACATCATTCTAATGAGGTCAAGAGAGCGAATGAACGATTCGCCAGGGCGTAGACCATTCGCGATTGTGCGCCAGAAGCTCCGGAGCGAGGTGGGTTTTTGCTGCCCTGTAGACGGGTGTGGAAGTCCGTATCTCACCTGGCACCATTTCGATCCGCCGTGGCGCAAGGAGAAGCATCATCGGCCTGAGGGCATGATCGCTTTATGCCGTGAGCACGCGGATAAGGCCGACAACGGCGCCTTCACGGACGACCAGCTTCGTGAACTCAAGCGCATTGGCGCCGCGCGCGCTCTGACCGTGCGTGGAAGGCTCGACTGGCTCCGGCGTGACTTGCTCGCGGTCGTGGGAGGAAACTTCTACTACGAGCAGGAAATCATTTTTCAAGTCGGCTCGGTGCCGTGTATCTGGTTTGAGCGCGACGAGGACGGCTACCTACTATTGAACGTTCGCATGCCTACGATCTCTGGACGGCCCAGGGCGCGTATCGAAGGAAACTTCTGGACGGTAGTCCCTGACGTTGCCGATGTGATCTGTCCACCTGGCGGTCGTCTCGTACAGATCCACTACGACAATGGTGATCGTTTCTGCGTCGAATTCTTCACCGTCGCTGAGCCAAATGAGCTTGAAGCGCGCTACCCGAATCGCGGAATCAAGGGGTGGGTGTCGAGGTGTACGTTTCCGTTAACGGTGGTAGAGCTTTCGGAAACGGCTGCGGGGACATCTCTCGAAATCGGACCGACCTTCACGCGCCTAGGTGGTGGTGTGATATCCGATTGCTTCGTTACGCGTAGTGGTCGAGCAGGGATTATGGTCGAGGCGACAGAACAGCAGGTTACCCAACTATTCTCAGCTGACGACTTCGAGTGAGCGTCGGCGGAGATGCAACCGCGTAGTTCTGTCCAGGTTGTAAACGATCACCGCATCCTGTTCACCCGCCGCCAGATGCTAGCCAGCATCCCGCCTAACCCGTCGGGACAGGCTTCCCCGAGTGAGCAGCACATAATCTCAGGTTGGTTGCGCTGGCAGGTCGGTGACGGCGTAGCCGAACTCGGCCAGCATGCGGCGCAGCAGCGGCAGCGACAGGCCCACCACGTTGTGGTGGTCACCGGCGATCGACTCGACGAACCAGCCGCCGAGGCCGTCCACGGTGAAGGCGCCGGCCGCCAGCAACGGCTCACCGGTGCCGACGTAGGCGGCGATCTCGGCGTCGGACGGCTCGGCGAAGCGGACCTCGGTGCTGGCCACCCGGTCCAGCGTCCGGCGCACATCAGAGTCCACGACCTCGATCAGGGTGTGGCCCGGTGTGCAGCACGGCGGTGCGTCCGCGCATGGACTTCCAGCGGGCGATCGCCTCCTCGACCGAGGCCGGCTTACCCAGCGCGGAACCGTCCAGTTCGAGCATCGAGTCGCAGCCCAGCACCAGCAGCGTCCCGTGCTGCCGGCCGGCGACCGCGACCGCCTTGGCGTGTGCCAGCACCTGCACCAGCTCGGCCGGGCTGGCCGCGGTGATGGCGTCCTCGTCCACCCCGGACACCTCGACCTCGGGCTCGACGCCGGCCTGGCGCAGCGTCCGCAGCCGGCCGGCGGACGCCGAGGCGAGCAGGAACCGCATGGTGTCGCTCCGAATCTGACCTGGCACCCCACGCGGTGCACCCGGCGTCCGAGGCTAGCCCAGCCACCCACGCAGGCCCGCCGACGGAGCGGCCGAAGATCACTTGACTGCGGAGCGTAACGAGATGATCGAATCGAGTAACTCCTTGTGTGGTAACGATAAAAGCACCGTAGCCGGATAGGAATTGCGGCCCACGTCTGGTCGAAGTAACGTCGCCGTAAGCCGACTCGGAGGGACGGTTTCTGCTCGCGGTCGGCTCCACCTCACGAGGTTCTAGGACGGATCACCATGCGCGCTCTCCTGACGAGCACCCTCGTCGCCTGCACGGCGATGGCAGTGTTGGCCCCCGCCGCCGACGCCGCGCCGAAGGCGCAGCTGACCATCGACCACAAGACCGGCGCGATCTACCAGTACGACCCCAGCCCGGTCGGCAACGGCCCGCTCTACGACACGGTGAACGTGAGCGGCCAGCTGCGCAACTGCCCGGCCGGCGACTACCTGGTGGATATCAAGCTGGTGCAGAACGGCGTCAGCTACCCGTGGGCCAGCACCGCCCTGGGCGCCGGCGAACTGACCTGCACCGCGACCATCACCCGGCCGAAGGTGGGCATGGCCTTCTACGGCAACGGCCTGCACCCCGGGAAGGCCCAGGTCACGATCACGGTCTACCGGCAGATGGACGGCATGCCGGTGCTGACCAAGGCCAGCCGTACCGTGCGGATCCCGTGCGGGTACAACCAGCCGGGCTGACCCGAGCCGGTACGACCGCGGGCTGAGCGCGTCCCGGCCGGGCAGGGCGCTAGCCGAGCTTGAGGGACTTGCCGATCAGGTCCTTCATGACCTCGGTGGCGCCGCCGTAGATGCGGGTGACCCGGGCGTCGGCGTAGGCGCGGGCGATCGGGTACTCCTGCATGTAGCCGTAGCCGCCGTGCAGCTGCAGGCAGCGGTCGACCACCCGGCCCTGCAGCTCGGTGGACCACCACTTGGCCTTCGCGGCGTCCTCGGGGGTCAGGTCCCCGATCATCAGGGCGTCGACGCACCGGTCGAGGTAGGCCTGCGCCACGTCGACCTCGGTGGCGATCTCGGCCAGCACGAACCGGGTGTTCTGCAGCGAGCCGAGCGAGGACCCGAACGCCTTGCGCTCCCGCACGTAGCTGATCGTCCAGTTCAGGGCGGCACGGGCGGCGGCCACCCCGGAGATGGCGATCGACAGCCGCTCCTGCGGCAGGTTGGCGACCAGGCTGTAGAAGCCCGAACCGACCTCGCCCAGGACATTGGCCTGCGGCACCCGGACGTCGGAGAAGCTCAGCTCGGCGGTGTCCTGGGAGTGCAGGCCGAGCTTGTCGAGGTTGCGGCCCCGCTCGAAACCGGCCATGCCGCGTTCCAGCACGACCAGGCTCAGGCCGCGGTGCCGGTCGGGCCCGGTCCGGACCGCGGTGATCACCAGGTCGGCGTTGATGCCGTTGGTGATGAAGGTCTTGGCGCCGTTGACCACCAGGTCACTGTCAGCACCTGAGCCGTCGGTCGTCGCCGAGGTGCGCATGCCGGCCAGGTCGGAGCCGGCACCCGGCTCGGTCATCGCCACCGCGGTGATCAGCTCGCCGGAGGCGATGCCGGGCAGCCAGCGCTGCTTCTGCTCGTCGTTGCAGTAGCGGATGAAGTACGGCATGCAGATGTCGTTGTGCAGGGTGAGGCCCAGGCCGGCGCCGCCGACGCCGGCCAGCATCAGCTCCTCGCCGAGGATCTGGTTGAACCGGAAGTCGTCGGTGCCGCCGCCGCCGTACTGCTCGGGGATCTGCAGGCCGAGGATGCCGTTGTCGCCGGCGGCCCGGAACAGCTCGCGCGGGGCCAGCCCGGCCGCCTCCCAGGCCAGGTAGTCCGGCTGCATCTCCTTGGCGATGAAGGTGCGTACCGCATCGGCGAAGGCGAGGTGATCCTCGTTGTAGTGCCTGCTCTTCATCCCCGGCTCCCGGCAGTCGCTCAACCCAGATGTTCTGGCGTCCTACTATCCCGCGACGAGCCGTCCAGTACCAAACCGTCGCCACCGCTGCAGCTCACAACCTGCCCGGCTCGCTACCGTGGGCGCCATGGCTAACCCCTTCCCAACACAGTCCGGCACGGCGACCCGGGCAGACATCGGCGTCATCGGCGGTTCCGGCTTCTACTCACTGCTCGACCAGGCCGAGACGGTGCGGGTGGACACCCCGTACGGCGAGCCGAGCGGCGAGCTGACCCTGGGCCTGCTGGCCGGACGCCGGGTGGCGTTCCTGCCCCGGCACGGTGCCGACCACCGGTTCCCGCCGCACCGGGTGCCCTACCGGGCCAACCTGTGGGCGCTGCGGTCCCTCGGCGTGCGGCAGGTGGTGACCGGTTCGGCGGTGGGCTCGCTGCTGCCCGAACTCGGGCCGGGCGCGCTGGTGCTGCCCGACCAGATCCTGGACCGCACCTGGGGCCGGCCGCACACCTACTCCGACGGCGAGTCCGGGGTGGCCCACCTGGCCTTCTCCGATCCGTACTGCCCGGCCGGCCGGGCCAGCGCGCGGCGGGCGGCCGGCGCGGCCGGCATCCCGCTGACCGAGGACGGCACCCTGGTGGTGATCAACGGCCCGCGGTTCTCCACCCGGGCCGAGTCGCTGGACTACCGCCGCAGCGGCGCCACCATCATCGGCATGACGGCGATGCCGGAGGCCGCCCTGGCCCGCGAGCTGGCGCTCTGCTTCACCTCGCTGTGCCTGGTCACCGACCACGACGCCGGCGTCGAGGTCGGGCATGGCGTCACCCACGCCGAGGTGCTGGCGACCTTCGCGGCCAACCTGCCGAAGCTGCGCGAGCTGCTGGTCGCCACCCTGGCCGAGCTGCCGGCCGCCCAGGGCGCCGGCTGTGGCTGCGCCGAGGTGTTCGGCGACACCACGCCGCCGTACGAGTTGCCCTGACGCGGCGAGCGCTGCGAGTGCTGGACTCACCGGGCCGGAGCTGGCCAGGCCAGATAGCCTGGCCAGACACCAGCCGGTCGGATGTGAGCCTAGGATCTCGGATGTCTCAGGTGCCCCATGCTGACGATGGACACGGCGGCATCGGCGGCATCGGCGACGTACAAGGTCCCAGAACCTGCATCGACGGTGAGGCCGAGGGGCTGGCCGCCGGTGTCGACCGTGGGGGCCGGTCTGCCGCATGCCACCGTGGTCACCGCGTTGCATCGAGTTCCGTCGATGACCGAAACGGTGGAGTCTCCGACATTGCTGACAAAGACTTCACCGCTGCGATCGTCGATGGCTACGCCTAGCGGGAGGTAGCCGACCTTCACGGTGCCAGGTACGCTGCCGCACCCGGCGGTGATTCGTGCGTTGCAACGGGTGGTGTCGATCATCGCGAGGCTCGCGGTGTCTTCGATCGAGACATAGAGCGTGGCCGTGCGCGCCTCGATTGCCATGAACCCTGGCGAGGCTACGAGGGGCACGCTCACCCGCGAGATCGAGCAGCCGAGCGAGGTGCTCGCGTTGCAGGTTGCCGTGTCGAGTAGGGACACCGCGTTCTGGTTGGCAATGTAGAGGGTATGCGTGGCGTGATCGAGGACCAGTCTGGCCGGCCCGACGCCGGCCCGGACGGCCAGCGGTGTCTGGCCGCAGCCGGTGGTGATGTCAGCGCTGCATGTTAGGGCATTGATGACGGACACGGTGTCGCCGTCGATGTTACTGACGTACATGGTCTGTGTCAGAGGATCGATAGCTAGGGCGAAGGCACCTCCGGATACTGCGATGGTGGCCAGGGCCTCGTCACATCCTTGAGTGACCCTGGCGTTGCAGGTCCGGGTATTGATGACGGACACGGTGCTGCTCGTCATATTGGCGACGTAGAGGGTGCCGAGGTCGTCGTCGGCAACGACCGACACCGGCTCCTGACCGACTGCGACTGTAGGCCAGGGCCGGCGACAGCCTGCCAGGCTCGTTGCCTTACACACGCTGGTGTCGATTACGGAAACGGTGTTAGCGCCCCGATTCGCCACATAGAGCGTGCCGGTGGCCTGGCTGAGCGCGCTGCCGACGGGGTCTGCTCCGACAGCGGTCGTCGGTGCAGGATGCCGGCATCCAGTGCTGCGATGCCGGTTACAGGTGGCGCCGTCCAGGACGGTCATGGTGCCTCCGTACTGGCCAGTCGCGTAGATCGTGTCGGTGGTCGCGTCGACAGCAACCCCGCCGCCGTTATAGCCGATGCGCATCGTGGGCGAAACGGCCTGACACCCATCTGCCCGTAGTGCGTTGCACCGGGTGATGTCGACGACCGAGACATCGCTGTCCGATTCGTTGACGACGTAGGCCCGCCGGGTGAGCGCATTCACTGCCACATCGATGGGTCCGCTGCCGAGACCGATTCGCCGTGGTGCCCGGCTACACCCGGTGTGAACCTGAGCATTGCAGCGTGCAGTATCGATGATCGACAACCCGCCGAGCCCACCTCCGGTAGGAGTGCTGGCGGTGGGCTCGAACAGGGTGTGAGTAGCTTCATCCAAGGCCCCACCGACGGACGGGCTCGCGAGCCGCACCGTAGGAGCCGCTGAGCTGCATCCGATCTGGATGTGCGCGTTGCAGGTTGTGATGTCGATAACCGACACCGTGTTATCTGCGCCGTTGCTGACGTAGAGGGTGTGAGTTCGCGAGTCGATCGCGAGGCCGTTCGGCGCGCCGCCCGTCGGCACGGTTGGCGCTACCAGTCGACAGCCGGACGTGGCGTGACCGTTGCAGGATGAGGTGTTGATCATCGACACCTCGCTGCCCCCTTCGATAGCGACGTACAGGGTGTCCGTGCCGCTGTCGAGCGCCAGATGGCTGGGGGTCGGGCCGACGGGTACCGCTGGATGGGCACTTGCGCAGCCAGCTGCGAACTTCGCGTTGCACACAGCGCCGTCAATGACCGAGACGGTGTTGTCGTCGCCGTTGGCCACGTACACGGTATTGGTGACCTCGCTCAGGACAATTCCGATGCCTCCACGTCCCGCCGCGACGGCGACTGGAGTACGTGCACACCCTCTGATGACCTGGGCATTGCAGGTCATCGCGTCGATCAGTGCCAGCCCGCTCTGGTCGGCGACGTACAGACTGCCGGTGCGGTGATTGATCGCAATCCCGAACGGGAGGACGCCGACCTTGACCGTCGGCGGTTCGAGCCTGGGCGCGGATGTCGTCGCCAGCAACCGAGGCCGCCCGGTGTCGGCGACGGCCGGCGCACTGACCGCCGGCGACAGGAGGAGCACAGCACCTAGAGCGACGGTGGCGCGGCCGAGGCCGGGTGGTCTACGGCGTTTCGTGCTGGGTCTTTCGATGTCCATCTGAGTGACCTTTCCTCGGGGCGCCCCGTGGGGAACGCCGCGGCGAAGGGTCGACAATCCATCAAGGTCCGAGCATTCGGCATCCGTGTTAGCACGCGGCGGGCAAAATCAGGCCGTAGGCGGCGGGATGATCCCGCAGCTGCTCAGCATGGTGAGGACAGCGAGGACCCGCCGATTGACGTCGGGGTCGGGTCTGAGTCCGAGCTTTCGAAAGAGTTGGGCACACAGCGACTCCACGGTGCGCTCGCCGATACCGAGCCGGCTGGCGATGGCAGTGTTCGAGTGGCCTTCCGCCATGAGCGCCAGCGTTTCCCGTTCCCGCTTGCTGAGGGCTGCGGTCGCTGAGCCGCGACGCTCGCGTTCGAGCAACCGGTCGACGATGGCGGGGTCCACGACGCAGTGGCCGATGCTGACGCGATGCAATGCATCAATGAGAACGGCCAGGTCTGAGACCCGTTCCTTCAGCAAATAACCCAAGCCCGCTGGTTGGTCGGCCATCAATCGCTGGGCGTAGCGCGGCGCCAGATACTGGCTGAGCAGCAGCACTCCGGTAGCCGGGTAGCGATCACGGATCATTCGAGCCGCTACCAGGCCCTCATCGCGGTGCGTGGGTGGCATGCGGATGTCGACCACCGCCACGTCGGGCCTCTCGCGAGCGACCAACCGGAGCAACCCCTCGGCGTCGGCGGCCTCTCCGGCAACGCTCACATCCGCATCGGTCAGCATTCTGATCAGGCCGGCGCGCACGATCAGCACATCGTCCGCGACTACGACACGCATGGCAGCCGCACGGTCACGCTTGTTCCCTGGCCCGGCCTGCTGGCCAGGTCGAGACTGCCATCCAAGGCTCCGATCCGATCGGCGACCTCGGTAAGTCCCCGGCCGATGATCGCGCCACCCCGGCCGTCGTCAGTGATCCGCACAGTCAGCTGATTATCCTTTTCACGCAGCATGATCGACGCGTGGTCGGTGCCAGCGTGAGTGGCGACGTTATCCAGGGCCGCCAGGATCGCGAGGTAGGCGGCCAACTGCACCTCGCTCGGCAGATCAGCCACGATCTTGGCCTGAAGGTCAACCTGCACTGGTGTGATCATGATCAGTTCCTCGACCGCCGAGACAAGGCCCTCCGTGCCAAGAACAGTCGCGGAGGACTCGTGGGGCAGGCTTCGCAGCGCCGTCAACGCCTCGCGCACATGGGCCTCACCTGCAGCGAGGTGTTGCGAGATCGCGCCGCCGGATCGCGTTCGGCCTGAGCTCAGATGCATCGCCACGGCAACCAGCCGCTGTTGGGCGCCGTCATGAAGGTCACGCTCTATACGGCGACGTTCCAGGTCGGCCATCTCGACAATGCGCCGTTGCGAGGAACGCACTTCCGCGAGTTGAACGAGCCCGACGGCCCGAAGGCGGGCGTTGTCGAGCGCCAGCCGCTGAGCCGGCGTCACGGCGGCCAGAACCTGGGCCGGATTGACGGATCGGCCTAGAACCAAGCACACCGCGGGGACCTCAACGTCGGACAAGATCGCGCAATGCGAGGACCTATCGTCGGTGAGCAGCTGGCCCTGCGCATCTACCCAACCGCCGACATCGGGGACCGCGAACCGAACGGAGCTCACCAACCCCGCAGCCCCGCCAATGGGTAGGTCGCCCGCCAGCTGTTTCACGATGGCGCGGACGTTGTGCCGGATCCTCCTGGTCTGCAGTGCCGCTACGAACAAGGCCGATGCGATCACTGCCGAGCCGAGAGTCTGCAGCCGATCCTCGACGGCCGCGCCGCCTTGCTGTCGCCACCACCACCAGTGCCAGATAGCCGCCAGAGCGCTGAGCATCGCAGCCGTCGCACCGGCAATCCGCACGGCCCGCGGCGCTGGGGAATCGTGCAAGCTGAGCATCACCACCACGACCGCTGCGGCAAGGGTGAGCACAGCTGAGATCGCGAACGCTTGCTCCGTCCCCAGCCCGGGGGAGGCAATCGGGTGGGTCGCCAGGCACGTTCGGCGGCAGTTGGGGTCAAAGAATGGATCGTATCCAATCAGAAGCACAGTGACGGCCGCTGTCGCCAAGCCTGTCGACGTCAGCACGGAGGCTGCTGCGGCCGGCCGCGGTCGCCACCCGGTGATCGCCAGAGCGATACCCGCGACAGCTAAAGGCTGTGCGGCGAGCAGCGCCGCGCGTACCTGCGCCGGCAGAAGCGGCCACGCAGCAAGGCCTGGCAGTAGCCAGGCGACCGACACCAGCGACAACCCGATCGCTGATCCTGGGTAGGCAACAACCACGAGCCAGCAGGTAGTGACCAGCACGAGCGCGCAGCCCAAACCCAGCCCGCTCAAAACGATCGGGAGTCCGTTTCCCGCTGGTGGTAAAGGCGCCAAGCCCAGCGATACCACCGTTACCGCCACGGCAATGATGGTTGTCGCGACAACCGCACATGTCGCGGCTGCCAGGGACGTGCGCATGCAAGCAGTGTGCCGTCAGCCGCGCGATTCTGCACTTGATCCTGACTTGCACCCGGGTTAGCACGGTAGCGCGGCCATCACGATGCCGCTTAGGATTTCGTTCGAGGATGCGAGGTGCGTTGTGGCATTGTCCCGCCGAAGATTGCGAGAGCGCCGGGAACTCCTTGCGCTGGCTGGAATGACGCTCGCCGGTACGGTCGCGGCAGGGTGTTCAAGCCCTGCCTTCGTCCGCCCGCTAAGCCGAGCTGCCGTCGCCACCGCGTCTGTGGTGACCGCATCAGGCACAGGGACAAGCATCACGTCTACGACGGTGCCCACCCAGGTTTCCCCCATGCCCGAGGGCATATACCGGACGCAGCTCAGCGTCGTCGATCTCGGTAGGTCGGGCGTGCACGATCTCAGTTCTGCCGGTACCTGGACCCTCACCGTCAAAAACGATACCTACCGGCTGGCCTGTATTCCCATCACTGCTCCAGGTCGTGACTGCGGCAATCACAACGCCTCGATGGTCGACACAGTAGACATCGGGACGCTGCGCGGCTCTTCTACGACCGTGTGGTTCGTGCACGACATGAGCAGGCTGGTCGGCATCACCGGATGTGTGCGCCATGCTCAGTCACATCGCGGTTGCGGTGGCGAGGGGGGTTGTCGGATGGATTGGAAGGGGGTGCCAGGCGGAGTTGCCTTTACCAATTTCATCGGTCTTGGTGACGAGGTCACCGAACCGCCCGTGAACAAATGGACCGTCCACCCGTGGACTCGTATTTCCTGATGAGAGATTGGGCCATGCTCCGGAGGACAAACCGTCTCGCTACCCTGGTAGCAGCTGTAGCCACCGGCCTGCTGGTTGTGGCATGCCAGCACGCCGGCGTGACGGACAAGACCGGTGGCAGCGTCGTGGTGCTCAGGTTCGCGAGCATTGATGCTCTGGATACCAATTCGCAAAGTGTCGCTCCGACGACCTTCATCGCTGCGTTGAAGCGCCTCTCAGGTAATCGAATGACGGTGACCGTGGAGTCCGACTATGAAGACGGCGCAGCCACCGCCGAAACCGACATTGTCAAGGCGATCGCTGCGGGTGATCTGGATGGCGGTTGGCCGAACACTCGGGCTTTCAGCCGGGCTGGTATCCGAGGTTTGGAAGCGATCGAGGCTCCGAGCACGGTGAGCAGCTACGCGGCCGAAAGAGCGCTGGCACGCGGTCCGGTTGCGCAGGTACTGTTGCAGGCTCTCGCTGGTTCTGGGGTGGTCGGACTCGGCCTGACCGTTGGTCCGTTGCGTCGAGCTTGGGCAACTGAGCATGCTCTGGTCGATCCACGGAGTTGGCAGGGAATCACTTTTCGCTCGTATAACTCGCCTGTAGAGGATGCAACCATCCGAGCGTTGGGTGCGACACCGGTATCGGCCGGCTTCGACTTTCCCGATCTGGTGCAGGCGGGCAGGCTGCAGGGGGCAGATACGGACGTGGCGCAGTACGCGCTGAACGGGTACGGCCCGCTGCTGCCGTGGGCCGTCGGCAACGAGGTGCTCTGGCCCCGCATGCCAGTTCTGTCGCTGAGTCAAAAAAGGTTCGGCTCTCTGACGTCCATGCAGCGAGGCTGGATCGAGGACGCGGCAGACCTGGCGGTGCAGGCATCAATCGACTTCCACTACGACGAGGCAACCCCGGCGCTGCAGCTGTGCGACCTGGGAGTTCGGTTCGTCATCGCGTCGCCGGCACAGGTGGCAGAGTTGCGAAGTGCTGTGCAGCCCGTCCTGGACGCGCTGTCGCGGGACCCGGCCACCAAAGCCGCCTTTGCCGTGGTGAGTAAAGCCGCTTCCGAATATCCCCTTGTCGATGACGTCGATGTTCCGAATGCCTGCCGACAACCATGAGGCATCGGAAGGCAGATTGTTGCCCAGGATCCAGCCTGGCATCAGCGCCATGGCACAGTGGCCCTGATCGTTGTTCCGGCGCCGCTCGGACTGGTGATCGTAATCCGACCGCCAACCGTCGCCAACCGATCGGCCAGGCCCAGCAGCCCGGAGCCGGCAGAGTCCGCCCCGCCCTGGCCGTCGTCGCTCACCGTCAGCACGATCTGAGGACCTTGCCGGTGCAGGTCGATCTCGACATTGGTAGCGGTGGAATGCTTCGCGACGTTGGTCAGGGTTTCCGAACATACATAGAACAGGGCGGTTTCTACCGCGACGTCAGCTGCCGTGTCACCGCTGATATCAAGTGCGACGGGCACCGGGATGCGCGCTGCGAGCAACAGAATGGCCACCCTCAATTGCCCCGCCCCCAGCGCAACCGGCGGCACGCCGTCGACGATCCGTTCCACCTCATCGGCAACTGCTGCGACCTCGGACCCAGCGAAGTCGATCAGCTCGGCCAGTTCAGGGTCCGCCGCCGGACGTCCCGCGGCGAATTCGACGCGGGCCTGTTCTAAATGGACACCAGCCTCGTTACGCAACCTGCTTGCGATCCGCTCACGCTCTCGGTCGGCGGCGGCGAGAAGTCGTGAGCGGGACGCCTCGAGCTCGGCGAGTCGTTGCGCCTGCTGCTGGCGTAGACGATGGTTGATGACCATCAGACGTACCGCCATTTCGATCGCACGGGCCGTGAGCCGATCCGACACCGCGCGCGACGTGGTGAGAATCCGGGCCAGCAACTGATCGCCATCGAGCACGCGCAGCTCCGTTGCGGGTTGGGATGAGACGATTCTTGCTCCGGCCTTACTGGCGAGCCTGCGGGTCTCGTCATCGCCAAGATCGATCCGCAGCCCTGGGTCGTTCAGCACCGCTGCCAGCACGAGCTGCAGCCCTGGTAGTCCCGCCACCGGCACATCTGCCAGCACCCGATCGGCGGCCGTAGCCCGTGACCACGAGGACACCCGAGTGGCAAGCGGGAAGCCCGCGGCCACGCCGATGAGGGTGGCCTCATAGATAAAAATCGGTGACGTGTCAGCCGCATGTCGAACCGACCACCACGAGAACCACAGGACAGCGACGATCGCGGCTGCGGCAGACACCGGATAGGTCGCAGCGTGCTCGTTCCAAGCCGTCAAGAACGCGACCGCGGCTACTCCGGCGAATAGTCCGGCGACACCCAGTTGCGGCACAAATTCGCACCCGACAAGCACCGCGCAGACACTAATGAGCACGCTCGGTACATTCCGCAGCCGACCCGAGGGAAAGGTCAGCAGGGCTACCGCCAACAGCGCTTGGTGCAACGACAGCGCCGAACTGAAGAGCGACCCAGCCAGCCATGCTGGTCCGACAGCGCCGACAAGAGCACGCTGGAGGGCCGGGCCTGTGGCAGCCCAGCCCGCGATGACAAAGGCGAAGCCCACGCTGAGGTCCGTAACAGTCAATTCGAGATGCCCGCCTGCAGCATGCTCGTCCACTCTGGCGGCAGCTATCGCCAGTGCCGCCATTCCGCTCGACGTGACTGCGCTTGACGCCCAGAAGCGCGAACGAGGTGTGCCTGGCAGGGCCATGGCGAACATCATGACCCGCTTGGCAGCCGACCCGCCAGCAAGCACTTGTACTGTTTCGGTCGGGGTACCTGGGGGTTTTGATCACTCGGACCTGCCGCAGGTGCCCATCCTGCGATGATGAAATTAACGCTTTCCCGGACCGAACCCGAATGCCCAGCCGTCGACTGGCATGGCCAGGCGGATCGGCCCTTCGTCAGTGAGCCGCAGGCCCCTCGTCGAGACGAGGTCAGTACCAGGCGGAGGCGCGCCAGGCGCCGGGGCCGGGTGGCGGCGGCCGGCGCAGCCGCAGCGCCGGGTCGGCCCAGCCACCGGCCTGCCGCACCGGCGGCGCCGCGGCGGCGCGAGAGCGCGCGATGGCCAGCAACAGCCCGGTCACCGCGGCGAGTTCGTCGTCCGTCGGCTGGCCGGACGTGATCCGCAGCACCGGCTCGGCCGGGCTGGGCTGGGTATCGGCAGTGCTGCCGGGTTCGGTGCTCACAGCGGGATGTTGCCGTGCTTCTTGGCCGGCAGGCTCTGCCGCTTGGTCTTGAGGATGCGCAGCGACTTCACGATCAGCGCCCGGGTCTCCGACGGCGGGATGACCGTGTCGACGTACCCCCGCTCGGCGGCGACGTAGGGGTTCACCAGGGCGTCCTCGTACTCGGTGACCAGTTGCGCGCGGCGGGCCTCCTGGGCCGGCAGGTCGCCGGCGAGTTCGGCCAGCTCCTTGCGGTAGAGGATGTTGGCCGCGCCCTGGGCGCCCATCACCGCGATCTGGGCGGTCGGCCAGGCCAGGTTGACGTCGGCGCCGAGGTGCTTGGAGCCCATCACGTCGTAGGCGCCGCCGAAGGCCTTGCGGGTGATCACGGTGACCTTGGGGACGGTGGCCTCGCCGTAGGCGTAGATCAGCTTGGCGCCGCGGCGGATGATGCCCTGCCACTCCTGGCCGGTGCCGGGCAGGAAGCCGGGCACGTCCACCAGGGTCAGCACCGGCAGGTTGAAGGCGTCGCAGGTCCGCACGAACCGGGCCGCCTTCTCCGAGGCGTCGATGTCCAGGCAGCCGGCGTAGTGCATCGGCTGGTTGCCGACCACCCCCACCGGTTGGCCGTCGATCCGGGCGAAGCCGCAGACGATGTTGGGTGCGAACAGGGCGTGCACCTCGAGGAAATCCCCGTCGTCGACGAGGTGGGAGATCACGGTGTGCATGTCGTAGGGCTGGTTGGCCGAGTCCGGGATGAAGCTGTCCAGGAAGTCGTCCCGCTCGGCAAGCTCGGCCTCGGACAGTGCTTCGAAGGCGGGTGGCAGGTCCATGTTGTTGCTGGGCAGGTAGGACAGCAGCGCCTTGACGTAGTCGATGGCGTCCTGCTCGTCGGCGCCGAGGTAGTGGGCGTTGCCCGAGGTGGTGTTGTGCACCCGGGCGCCGCCCAGGTCCTCCATGCTGACGTCCTCGCCGGTGACGGTCTTGATGACGTCCGGGCCGGTGATGAACATCTGCGAGGTGCCCTCGACCATCACCACGAAGTCGGTCAGCGCGGGGGAGTAGACGTGCCCGCCGGCGGCGGCGCCCATGATCAGCGAGATCTGCGGGATGACGCCGGACGCCTGCACGTTGCGGTAGAAGATGTCGCCGTACAGGCCGAGGGAGACCACGCCCTCCTGGATCCGCGCGCCGCCGCCCTCGTTGATGCCGATCAGCGGGCAGCCGGTCTTGAGGGCGAAGTCCTGCACCTTGACGATCTTCTCGCCGTACACCTCGCCGAGCGCGCCGCCGAAGACGGTGACGTCCTGGCTGAACACGCACACCGGCCGGCCGTCGACGGTGCCGTAGCCGGTGACCACCCCGTCGCCGTAGGGCCGGTTGTGCTCCAGGCCGAACATGGTGGAGCGGTGCCGGGCCAGCTCGTCGAACTCGACGAACGAGCCCTCGTCCAGCAGCATGGCGACCCGTTCCCGGGCGGTCTTCTTGCCGCGGGCGTGCTGCTTGGCCACCGCCCGCTCGGAGCCGGCATGCACCGCCTCCTCGTAGCGGGCCGCCAGCTCGGCCAGCTTGCCGGCGGTGCTGTGCGGGTCTGCTCGACCGGGGTCGGAGGTCGCTGCCGGGGCCGGCTCCGCGGTGGCTGCCTCGTCGGAGTCCGGTGCCGCCGTGGCCGGCTGCAGGTCAGCACTCATGAGCGGTGAGCCTAGTCCGCCGCCGCTGGGCGCCGCCGGTGGAGTGACCGACCTCGCCGACGGCGTGCCGCCTTCCGGCCCGCCGCCGTTCGGGCGGGGCGACAATGGGCTGGTGATCTCTCCGCTGGCACAGTCGAGACGGCCGCTGGACGCCGACGCCGTCACCGCGCGGCTGGCCGGCCGCTGGCTGGTGGACGCGGTAGCCGAGACCGGTTCGACCAACGCCGACCTGCTCGCCGCGGCGGCGGCCGGCGCGCCGGCCGGCACCGTGCTGGTGGCCGAGCTGCAGTCCGGCGGCCGGGGCCGGCTGGGCCGCAGCTGGGTGTCGCCGGCCGGTGCCGGCCTGACCTTCTCGGTGCTGCTCCGGCCGGTGCCACCCGTCCCGGCCTGGGGCTGGCTGCCGTTGCTGACCGGCCTGGCGCTGGCGCGCACGCTCGGCTCGGCGGCCCGGCTGAAGTGGCCGAACGACGTGCTGCTGGGACCGGAAGGGCGCAAGGTCGCCGGCATCCTGGTCCAGTCCAGCGCAGTCCAGGCCGGGGCCGGGCAGCACTCGGGCGCGGTGGTGGTCGGGGTCGGCCTGAACGTCTCGACCGGGCAGGACGAGTTGCCGGTCGAGACCGCCACCTCGCTGCTGCTCGAGGGCCATCGGGAGGTCGATCGGGCCGAGCTGCTGGTCGGGTTCCTGAGCCGGTTCGACGGCCTCTACACCGCCTGGCAGGCACACGGCGGTGACGCCGCCGCCAGCGGGCTGGCCGGCGGCTACCGGGCGGCCTGCGCGACGCTGGGCCGCTCGGTGTCCGTCGAGCTCGCCGGTACCACCCTGACCGGGCGCGCGGTGGACGTCGACGGCACCGGTCGGCTGCTGGTCCGCCCGTCCGGCGGTGGCACGCCGGTTGCGGTGGCCGCCGGAGATGTCACCCATGTCCGCTGAGCGTCCGCTAACGTAGACCGAACATGACGTCGGCCTGACCTGGGGAGTTCAGATGGCGTACCCGGACAAGCTCATCAACGACGACGAAGAGATCGTCGAGCACCTGCACCCGCACTGGTTGACCCTGGTACCGGCGGTGCTGGCATTCCTGCTCGTCTGCGCCCTGTCCGGGGTGGCCATCGCCTTCCTGCCCAGCGGCGACGACGACGCCAACACCCGGCACATCCTGCTGCTGGCGATCCTGGTCGTCGCGCTGGCGCTGCTGGGCTGGTTGACGCTGGCACCGGTGGTCCGCTGGCGCTCCACCCACTACGTGATCACCACCCGGCGGGTGCTGATCCGGCGTGGGGTGTTCAGCCATTCCGGGCGCGACATCACGCTCGGCCGGATCAGTGACGTGGCCTACGAGCAGACCCTGTCCGACCGGCTGTTCCGGTCCGGCACCCTGCACATCGAGTCGGCCGGTGAGAACGGCCAGGAGACGCTGGTCAACATCCCGCGGGCCAACGACGTGCAGCAGACCCTGAACCGGCTGATCGAGGCGGACTCCAACCGGCGCGAGTACCCGCGGCCCGCGCAGAGCTGACCCGCAGCGCTGATCGGCTGGCTACCCCGGCCGTCGCCGGCTGGCTAACCGGCCGTCGCCGGCTGCGGCTCGGCTGACGCCTGGTCCGCCGCCGCCGACGCCGACGCCGACGAGGCTGACGCCGGCTGCGGCGAGGCCGGCACCGGCCGTCCGGTCACCGACCCGTCGTCGGAGGGTGCGGCCACCCGCGTTCGCAGCGCGCCGGAGCCGGTCAGGGTGGCCAGCATCTGCCGGACGTGGGCCAGCTGGGCGTTGATGCTGTCCCGGCGCTCGGTGGCGGCGGCCAACTCGCGTTCGGACTCCGAGCGCACCCGCTCGGCATGGGCACTTGCCTCGGCGATCAGCTGCTCGGCCCGGCGCTCGGCATCGTCCAGGAGCAGAGCGGCTTCCCGGCCGGTCTCGGCCGCGGTGTGCTCGGCCTCGGTCCGCAGCCGCTCGGCATGCTCGCGGGTGATGGCCAGCTGTCGTTCGGCGATCGCGATGCGTTGTTGCAGGTCGGCCTCGGCCTTGTTCCGGCGCTGGGCGAGCGCCTGCTCGAAGTCGCTGGCGGCCTGGGCCGCCTGGGCACGCTGGCCCTCGTAGATGGCCTCGGCCTCGGCCCGGCGTGCGGCGGCCTGCCGGCCGGCCTCGTCGAGGACCTGGTCGGCGGCGCGCCTGGCGTCGCCCAGTAACCGGTCCGCCTGCTGGTCGGCAGCGGCTCGGACCTGTTCGGCGTAGCGGTCGGCCTCGGCCATGGTGCGGGCGCTGGTGGCATCCAGCTCGAGCAACCGCTGGTTCACCTCGGCCGCGGCGGCGGCGCGCAACTCGGCGACCTCCTGCTGGGCCAGTGCCAGCATCTGCCCGATCCGGCCGCCGAAGTCGGTGAAGTCCGGCTCCCGGGCACCGGTCCCGGCGGCGAGGCAGGCCGCTTCCTCGGCGGCGAGGCGGGCCGCTTCCTCGGCGGCGGTGAGTTCGGCGACCCGGCCGGCCAGTTCGTCGGCGCGCTCCTGCGCGGCAGCCGCGACCGCGGTCAGCTCAGCCAGCCGCCGGTCGACCTCGGCGGGCTCGTAGCCGCGCATCACCGTCCGGAAGGCCTCGTTGCTGTTCGGGGTCATGGGCCGCTCTCATCATCTGCGTGAGTAGGAAGGTGCTGTCTCCGTCCTCGGTGTCCTCCCTGCTGGCGTCCTCGGGGGCATCCGGCACCGCCACGACCGACGCCGGCCGGCCTGCCTGGTTGGTGATCAGCCGGGTCCGCCCCGGCGGGTCGGCACTTGACGCGCTGCCGGCCGGCGCGTGGTCGAGTGCCACCAGGGCATGCCGGCCCAGGGTCGGCTCGGACACCGCCACCAGGCCCGGCGCCACCGAGCCGGCGGTCGCCGGCTCGACCGCTGCCAGATGCCGGCCCGGCGGTGCGGGCGGGCCGGTCGCGTCCGTCAGCGCCTCGATCGCGGCGGACAGCTCGCCGAGCTCGTCGGCGATGGCGTCCCGCCGCTCGGTGAGCAGCGCGATCTCGGCGCGTGCGGACTCCAGCAGCTGCTGGGCCTGGGCGCGCAGGTCGGCCGCCTCGGCCCGTGCGTCGCCGAGCAGCAGGCCAGCCTCGGCCTTGGCGGCGCGGCGCAGCTCGTACATCTCCCGTTGCGACCGGCCGACCTGTTCGGCCACCTGCTCGCGGACCGCCCGGGCGCCGGCCTCCGCCTCGGCCAACCGCCGTTCGGCCCGGGCATGGTGCACGGCGGCGGCCTGCTCGGCCTCGGCCAGGATGGTGTCGGCCTGGGCGTGCGCATCGGCCAGCAGCGCGGCCGACTCGGCGGCCGTGCCGGCCAGCTGACGCTCCCGGGCCTCGGCGGCCAGCCGCAGCTCGGCGTCGAGCTCGCCGCGCTGCCGGCGCAGCTTGGCGGTTGCCGAGGCGAGCACGCCGCTGACCCGCAGCCGCAGTTGGCGCAGCTCGGCGGCCGCCTCGGCATGGGCCTGGCGGCGGACCCGACCCGCCTCGAGGTGCGCGGCGTCGATCAACCCGGCGACGACCTGCTGCGCCCAGGCGGTCTGCTCGCCGGCGACGGCCAGCTGCCGGGTTACCGAATCCCGGGCCTGGTCGAGCAGGGTCGCCGCGTTCTCGGTGGCCGCCTGCAACTGGATCGCCGCGTCCTGGCCGGCCTGGTCCAGGCGTTGTTGTGCGGCGTCCAGCAGCTGCGCCGCCTGCTGCTGGGCCTGCTCGAGCACGGCGGCGGCATGCTGGTCGGCGGCGGTCCGGGTGGCCGCCGCTTCGGCCCGCGCGACGGCCTGCAGCTCGCGCAGCTCGCTCTCGTGCTCGTTCCAGGACCGGGTCAGGTCGGCAGCCAGGTCGGCATGCCGCTGGTCGGCCTCCCGCTGGGCGCCGAGCAGCACCTGCTCCGCCTGGATGCGGAATGCCGCGGCGGTCAGCTCGGCCTGGGTCCGTTCCTGCTCCGCCTCGGCCCGGGACTCGGCCAGCATGCACTCGGCGGCCTGTTCGGCGGCGGTCGCGACCAGCATCGCCTGGTGGGTCGCGTCGCGCAGCAGCGACTGGGCCTCGTCATGAGCGTCGACCAGCCGGGTGCGGGCCGCGGCCAGCGTGTGCTCGGCGGCGGCCAGCTTGTGCCCGGCGGCAACCAGGACGTCCTCGGTCACCACGTGTCCGGGGCCCGGAAATCGATCGACCGGACGTGGCAGGAACGCCGTGACGGGGGTCGACTCGGCGCCGGTAGCACTCGAGGTCGAATCATCCGGCATGCCGCAGATGGTCGCAGATAGCGTGCCGACTACCCCGTATTCACAGGGCTATGTCGCCGTATTCCTCGAACTATCCGGCCTGTTCTTCACGGTGAGTCAACAAGTGGCCAGCACAGCGTCACCAGCTGCCGTCCCGGCGGTAATTCACACGATTACCACGAACTCAATGACAGCATCCAAAACGTCCTCCTCAGAACCGGCCCGCGACAGGTAGCGTGCGAGCAGTCTGGAAGGCGGGCGCGCGAGAGCTGGTGTTGGTCCGGTAGCCGAAGCCGGTGACGAGGCAGGAGACAGGTTTAGTGCTGACACATCTGCAGCAGCTCGAGGCTGAGAGCATCCACATCTTCCGGGAGGCGGTCGCCGAGAGCGAGCGTCCGGTGATGCTCTACTCCATCGGCAAGGACAGCTCGGTCATGCTGAGGCTGGCGCAGAAGGCCTTCAGCCCGTCCAAGCCGCCGTTCCCGCTGCTGCACGTGGACACCACCTGGAAGTTCCGCCAGATGTATGAGTTCCGGGACCGGGTGGCCGCCGAGAGCGGCATGGAGCTGCTGGTGCACCGCAACCCGGACGCGCTGGCCGCCGGCATCAACCCGTTCACGCACGGTTCGGCGGTGCACACCGACATCTGGAAGACCGAGGGCCTCAAGCAGGCACTGGACTCCTACCGCTTCGATCTGGCCTTCGGCGGCGCCCGGCGGGACGAGGAGAAGTCCCGCGCCAAGGAACGGGTCTTCTCCATCCGGTCGGCGGCGCACCGCTGGAACCCCAAGCGCCAGCGGCCGGAGCTGTGGCGGCTCTACAACGCCCGGGTCAACCCCGGCGAGAGCGTCCGGGTCTTCCCGCTGTCCAACTGGACCGAGCTCGACATCTGGCAGTACATCCGGTTGCAGGACATCCCGATCGTCCCGCTGTACTACGCCGAGCCCCGGCCGGTGGTCGAGCGGGACGGCACGCTGATCATGGTCGACGACGACCGGATGCCGCTGCGCGAGGGCGAGGTGCCCGAGCAGCGCAGCGTCCGGTTCCGCACCCTGGGCTGCTACCCGCTGACCGGGGCGGTGGCCAGCGACGCGAGCACCATCACCGAGGTGATCGGCGAGATGCTGGTGACCACCAGCTCCGAACGCCAGGGCCGGGTGATCGACCACGACTCGGCGGCGTCGATGGAGAAGAAGAAGCAGGAGGGTTACTTCTGATGGCCGCGCCAATCGCTGAGGGCTCCTCGCCCGCCGAGATCGAGGAGTACCTCGACGCGCACGAGCGCAAGTCGATGCTGCGGTTCATCACCTGCGGCAGCGTCGACGACGGCAAGAGCACCCTGATCGGCCGGTTGCTGTACGAGTCCAAGCTGATCCTCGACGACCAGTTGAGCGCGCTGGAGGCCGACTCCAAGCGGTTCGGCACCCAGGACGGCGAGCTGGACCTGGCGCTGCTGGTGGACGGCCTGGCCGCCGAGCGGGAGCAGGGCATCACCATCGACGTCGCCTACCGGTTCTTCACCACGGCGCACCGCAAGTTCGTGGTGGCCGACACCCCGGGGCACGAGCAGTACACCCGCAACATGGTCACCGGGGCGTCCAACGCCGATCTCGCGGTGATCCTGGTCGACGCCCGCAAGGGGGTGCTGACCCAGACCCGCCGGCATAGCTACCTGGTGTCGTTGCTCGGCATCCGCACCATCGTGCTGGCCATCAACAAGCTCGACCTGGTCGACTTCTCCGCCCAGGTCGCCGCCGACATCGAGGCCGACTACCGCGGCTTCGCCGCCCAGATCGGGATCGCCGACGTGGTGGTGATCCCGATGTCGGCGCTGACCGGTGACAACGTGACCAGTCCGAGCAGCCGGATGCCCTGGTATTCGGGGCCGCCGTTGCTGGAGTACCTGGAGCAGGTGCAGACCGACGTCGCCGACCCGGACGCGCCGTTCCGGATGCCGGTGCAGTGGATGAACCGGCCCGACCAGCACTTCCGTGGCGCGTCCGGCATGGTGGTGCGAGGTTCGGTCCGGCCGGGGGACCGGGTCCAGGTGCTGCCGCACGGCAACGAGAGCACGGTGGCACGGATCGTCACCGCCGACGGCGACCTGGAGCAGGCGGTGGCCGGGCAGTCGGTCACCCTCACCCTGACCGACGAGATCGACGTCAGCCGGGGCCAGGTGCTGTCCTCGGTGCGCGACGCCGCGCAGGTCGGCGACCAGTTCGAGGCGCACGTGGTGTGGATGTCGGAGAACCGGATGCTGCCGTCCCGCTCGTACCTGTTCAAGCTGGGCACCCGCCGCACCACCGCGACCCTGAGCCAGCCCAAGTACAAGATCAACGTCAATACGCTGGAGCAGACCGCGGCGACCTCGCTGGACCTCAACGAGATCGGGGTGTGCACCCTCAGCCTCGGCGAGTCGATCGCCTTCGACCCCTACACCGACAACCGCGAGATGGGCGGCTTCATCCTCATCGACCGGCTCACCAACGACACGGTGGCCGCCGGCATGCTGCACTTCGCGTTGCGGCGCAGCACCAACATCAGCTGGCAGGCGATCGAGGTGGACAAGCAGGCGCACGCCGCCCTGATGGGGCACCAGCCGTGCGTGGTGTGGTTCACCGGGCTGTCCGGCGCCGGCAAGTCCACCATCGCCAACCTGGTGGAACGGCGGCTGCACGCCGACGGCCGGCACACCTACCTGCTGGACGGCGACAACGTCCGGCACGGCCTGAACCGGGACCTCGGCTTCTCCGAGATCGACCGGATCGAGAACATCCGCCGGGTCGCCGAGGTCTCGAAGCTGATGGTGGACGCCGGCCTGATCGTGCTGGCGTCCTTCATCTCGCCCTACGCCGCCGACCGGGCGATGGCCCGCAACCTGCTGGGACCGGGCGAGTTCTGCGAGGTCTTCGTCGACACCCCGCTCAACGTCGCCGAGCACCAGGACCGCAAGGGCCTCTACGCCAAGGCCCGGCGCGGCGAACTGCCCAACTTCACCGGCATCGACTCGCCGTACGAAGTGCCGCGGGACCCCGAGGTGCACATCGACACCACCACCACGTCGGCCGAGCAGGCCGCCGAGCAGGTGGTCGAGGCGCTGCGCCGGATGGGCGTGGTGAGCTGACGGGCGCCGGCTGAAACCGGACGGGCTACTGCTCGACCGGACCGGCCGCGGCGGCGGGGTCGAGCACCCGGGCCAGGAACGACCGGGTGCGCTCGTGCCGCGGCGTGCCGATCACCTGCGCCGGGCTGCCCTCCTCGACCACCACGCCGCCGTCCATGAACACCACCCGGTTGGCCACCTCGCGGGCGAAGCTCATCTCGTGGGTGACCACCATCATGGTCATGCCCTCGGCGGCCAGGTCGCGCATCACGGCCAGCACGTCACCGACCAGTTCGGGGTCCAGGGCCGAGGTGGGCTCGTCGAACAGCATCACCTCGGGTCCCATCGACAGCGACCGGGCGATCGCGGCGCGCTGCTGCTGGCCGCCGGACAGCTGCGCGGGGTAGGCGCCGGCCTTCTCCGACAGGCCCACCTTGGCGAGGTTGCCGCGCGCCACCTGCTCGGCCTGCTGCTTGGACCGGCGCAGCACCCGGCGCTGGGCGATGGTGAGGTTCTCCAGCACCGTCAGGTGCGCGAACAGGTTGAAGGACTGGAACACCATGCCGATCCGGCGCCGGGCGGCGTCGATGTCGACGTCCGGATCGGTGAGTTCGACGCCGCCGACGAACACCTGCCCCGACTGCGGCTCCTCCAGCAGGTTGATGCAGCGCAGCAGGGTGGACTTGCCCGAGCCGGACGGCCCGATCACGCAGACCACCTCGCCGCGGGCGACGGAGAAGTCGATGCCGCGCAGCACGTGGTTGGTGCCGAAGGACTTGTGCAGCGCCCGGACGTCGATGACGGTGCCGCCGCCTTGGCCGCCATCAGGGGTGCCGGTCATGCGTTCGCCCTGGCGTTGCGGGCCTCGAGCCGGCGGGCCAGGTAGCTCAACGGGACGGTGATGACCAGGTAGCACAGGCCCGCGATCAGGATCGGGGTGATGTTGGCCTTGGTGCTGGCCAGGTCCCGGCCGAACTTGGTGAGCTCGCGTTCCTCCAGTTGCACGCCGAGGAACAGCACCAGGCTGCTGTCCTTGAACAGCAGCACCAGCTCGTTGGTCAGCGGCGGGATGATGATGCGGAACGCCTGCGGGATGACGATGCTGACCATCGCGCGGCTGCTGGACATGCCCAGCGACCGGGCCGCCTCCCGCTGCCCGCGCGGCACGGCCTGGATGCCGGCCCGGACCGTCTCGGCCATGTAGGCGGCCGAGACCAGTGCCAGCGCCAGGGCCACCTTGCCGACGGTGCCACCGGGAATCGTGGTGCCGGGAAAGGCCAGCGGCACCCCGACCCCGACGAAGATGAAGATCAGCAGCGCCGGCAGGCCGCGGAAGATCTCGACGTAGGCCGTCGCCACCCAGCGGTACGGCGGCACCGACGACAGCCGCATCAGCGCGATCAGCACGCCCAGCACCAGTCCGGCGGCGAAGCCGGTCAGCGTGTAGATGACGGTGTTCTTCAGCGCGACGGTGAGCACCTCGGGAAACATCTCGCGCGCGATCTCACCGCGCGCGAAGTTCTGGCGCAGGGTGTGCCAGTCGGCGAGGGCGGCCAGCGTCGCCACCACCGCGACGAACACCGCGTACTGGATACCCAGGCTGATCCGCCGTCGCTGCCGGCGGGTCAGCCTGGGCCGGCGCGCGCCGGCGGCCTCGCCGGGCGCGTCAGCCAGCGGGCTTGTCACCGATCCACTTGCTGTAGAGCTGGTCGTAGGTGCCGTCGCTGTGCGCCTTCGCCAGCGCGGCGTCGATCCTGGACAGCAGCGCGGTGTTGCCGTCCTTCTTCACCGCGAAGCCGTACTGCTCGCCGGTGTCGAGGTTGGCCACGATCTCGAAGTTCGAGTTGGCCGAGTCCTTGAGCCAACCGTTGACCACCGGCAGGTCCTGCACGATCACCTCGACCTGGCCGCTGCGCAGGCCGTTCAGCTCGGCCTCGGAACTCTCGAAGGACACCGGGTCCGCGCCGTGCGCCTTGACGTAGTCCTCGCCGGTGGTGGAGGCCTGCGAGCCGACCTTGTGGCCCTTGGCGGTGTCCATCGAGGTGATGCCGGAACCCTTCTTGGCCAGCAGCGCCTGGGTGGCGTCGAAGTAGGGGTCGGAGAAGTCGAGGTTCTTCTTGCGCTCGTCGGTGATCGTCATGCCGGCGGCGGCCACGTCGCACTGCCCGGCGTTGAGCGCGGCACCGGTCTTGATGCCCTCGAACGGCATGTCGATGATCTTCTGGGTCACGCCGAGGTCCTTGGCCACCAGGTCGATCAGGGCCACGTCGAAGCCGACCACCTTGCCGTCCTGGATCGACTGGAACGGCGGGTAGGGCAGGTGGGTGCAGGTGGTGAGCTCGCCCGACTTGACGAGCTTGACGCCGCCGGCCTGGGCGGAGTCGTCGGACTTCTTGTCGCTGCTGCAGCCGGCCAGCAGGACCAGGGCGCCGGCGGCCAGTGCCGCGCGCGCTGCGAGGGTGCGGTGCATGGGGGCTCCCGAGGTCGCGAAGGAACTGCCATCCTCGCACTGTCGGGCGTCCTCGCCGTGGAGGTGGGAGGACATCGCAACAATGCATGTCACGCCCGGCGGCGGCCTGCGGCCGGGCTCATCGCCGGGGATGGCCGCGGTCTCGAGGGTGTATCGGTGACGGGAGCTGCCTTCTCCTTGGAATACCGATGTTCTGCGAGGAGGAGCCATGGTTGCGTACCGCTCGTACTTTTTCGGGCTGTTGGAACCGGACGAACGGCCGGGGGTGTTCCTGCACGGATTCTCGCCCGACCAGGCGATCGCCATCGACGTGCAGGCACAGCGGTCGCCGTCCTTTCCAGGAGCCTTCATCCCGAACGTCGAGGTGGTGGGACACAGCACCGGTGAGCATGTGGACGGCACTCTTTTCCACACCATCGACATTCACAACATCTCGACCAGCACCGGGGCACCGCCACGCCCGGTCGTGACGGTCACGGTGATCTCGGAGACGCTGTCATGACCACACCGTCGGCTGCGGACCGCAGCATCGACATCTGGCACGACGAGGACGGCCGGATCGTCGCGTGGGGCTATGTGCCGGCCGGCGCGCCCGACTACCTGGTGGCCGTCCCGGTCGCCGGACCAGGTCGATCGGTGTTGAGCGCCACGGTGCCCGAGGAGCACCTGGCATCGCTGCACGAGACGCATCTCGTCGACCGGGCCAGCAGCAGCCTGCGCCGCCGGACCGAGCTGTAAGACCCTCGGCTGTCCGGGCCCGTGGGGAGCCGCCGTCGCCCGGTCATCCGTGCTGCTACAGGTTCTCGGCCAGCCGTTCGAGGACGGCGCGGGCCGGTCCGGTGCGGGCGTTGCGGTAGCCGGTGCCGGCCCACAGGTGCAGCCGGTGCGGGTCACCGGCCGCGGCGGCGGCCTGCCGCACGCCACGGGTCAGGTGGTGGATCGCGGGGTAGCCGGGCGGTGCGGCTGCCTCGTGGTCGTCGATGAACCGGTTGCGCAGCCCGCGGGCGTAGCGGCCGGTGAAGGCCCGGGTGAACACCGTGTCGGAGAACGCCGGGTCGGCGAGGGCGTCCCGGTAGGTCTGGGAGGCGCCACTCTCGTCGGTGCGCAGCAGTAGGGTACCCACGGCGACCGCGCCAGCCCCGGCGTCGAGCAGGGTGGCGACAGCCTGCGGGCCGTCCACCCCGCCGGTGGCGATCAGCGGCAGTCCGCTCGCCTGTCCGACGGCCCGGGTGAGCTCGTCGGTGCGGATCGGGGTGATCGTCCGATAGGGGTCGTGGGTGCCGCTGTGGCCACCTGCGTCACTGCCCTGCACGATGAGGGCATCCGCACCGGCCTCTTCCGCCGCCCGGGCCTCCTCGACGGTGGTGACGGTGACCAGCAGCCGGCTGCCGGCACGGTGCAGCGCGGCGAGGTCGGCCGGGCCGGGCAGGCCGAAGGTGAACGACACCACCGGCACCGGATCGGCCAGCAGCAGGTCGAGCTTGTCCTGCCACCGGTCGTCGTCGGTCTGCGGCACCGGCGGCAGTTCGAGGCCGAAACGGTTAGCCTCGGCCCGCAGCTCGTCGGCGTAGCGGCGGTAGTCGGCCTCGCCGATGCCGCTCGGGGTGGGCGCGAACAGGTTCACACCGAAGGTGTCGGTGCTTCGGCGCAGTTCGGTGATCTCGGCGGCCAGCGCGTCGGCTGTCTTGTAGCCACCGGCCAGGAAGGCGAACGCTCCGGTCTCGACAGCCGCGGCGGCCAGCCGGACGGTGGTCGAGCCGCCGGACATGGGTGCCGCGACCAGCGGCAACGGGCTGCCCAGCGGGTTGGCGGTTCGCACCACGACTACTCCATCTGATCGCGTATTCCGGACTACCTCACAAGCGGCTGGCCTGGGTCGTCGCGGCGTGCTCAGGAGGCCGCGATGCACCCGGACGACCCGACCTCCAGGTTAGTGGTACTTCTGCGAGGACGAGTCCGGCTACCTCCAGACGACGGTGGCAGGGCTGGCCGCTCAGATCGAGGGCGAGGGCCCGCGCTGACGTCCTGGCGGGGGAGTTGTGCGGCCCGGTGGCGCGCTGCGGCGTGTTATCGTCAGCCGGTCTCACGGCTGGTGTGAGACGGCGCATCAGCAGCGAAGACCGGTGAGAATCCGGCGCTGTCCCGCAACGGTACTGCCCCGCCAGGGGCGAGCCCGGACGCCTGCCTGCGTCACGACACCTGTCCTCGGAGGAAGGGCGGTTCGGACAGGCCTGCCCTACTTCGGTGGCTGGCCTAGGCGAGCGCACTTCGTCCTCCTGGGTTAGAACGGAGGATGAAATCAGATGAGAATCCGTCGGTGGACGACGCCGATCTGCCTCGCGTCGGCCGCGACGTTGCTGGTCACGGCAGGCTGCTCGAGCTCGGACAACTCACCCCCGGCCGGCAGCGGCTCGAGCCCGGCCGGCCCGTCGTCAGGCGGCAGCAGTTCCAGTCCGGTGTTCCCGGTGACGGTCGGGACCGGCAACACCGCGGTGACGATCGAGAAGAAGCCGGCCCGGATCGTCTCCCTGTCGGCGACGGTGACCGAGGACCTGTTCGCGATCGGCGCCGGCACCCAGGTGGTGGCGGTCGACAAGAATTCCACCTTCCCGACCTCCGCGCCGCACACCGCCCTGGACGCCTACCAGCTCAACGCCGAGGCGGTCGCGGCCTACCGTCCCGACCTGGTTGTGGTGTCCGGTGTCGCGCCTGCCCAGGTCAGCAAGCTCAAGGCGCTGCAGCTGCCGGTCGTCGACGAGCCGGCCGCCGCCAACCTCGAACAGGTTTACCAGCAGATCGCCGAGCTCGGAAAGGCCACCGGCAACGCCTCCGCAGGCGACGGCGCTGGTCGCCACGATGCGGCAGAAGGTCGCCGACATCGTGGCCGCGACCCCGAAGCCGCCGGCACAAGCCAGCTACTACTACGAGCTCGACCAGACCTACTACTCGGTCACCACGTCGACCTTCGTCGGCCAGCTGTTCAAGCTGCTCGGACTGACCAGCATCGCCGACGCGGCCAAGGGCGCCGCCGCGGCCGGCGGGTACCCGCAGCTGAACAGCGAGTACGTCGTCAAGTCCGACCCGGGTTACGTGTTCCTGGCCGATACCAGGTGCTGCGGGCAGTCGGCGGCCAAGGTCGCCGCCCGGCCGGGCTGGTCGGTACTCGGTGCTGTCAAGGGTGGCCGGATCGAGGCACTGGACGACGACATCGCCTCCCGCTGGGGGCCGCGCGTCGTCGACCTGCTCCAGACCATCTCGACCGAGATGAAGGAGCACCCGATCACGTGACCGGTTCGGCGTTGACCGGCGGCGGCGGCGTGCGCGCACGCCGCCATCAGCTGCGGCTGCCCGGCGCGGTCGCGGCCCTGGTGCTGGTCGGCGCCGTGATCCTGGCGTCCTGCATCGGTCCGGTGTCGATCGGCCCGGGGCAGGTGCTGGGCACCGTGCTCGCGCGGCTGTTCGGGGCGCACACCTCGGTGCCGCCGGTCGACCAGGCCATCGTGTGGAACCTGCGGCTGCCGCGGGTGGTGCTCGCCGCCCTGGTCGGGGCGGCGCTGTCGGCGAGTGGCACCGCCTACCAGGGAGTGCTGCGCAACTCGCTGGCCGATCCCTACCTGCTCGGGGTGGCCGCCGGTGCCGGCCTCGGCGCCACGGTGGCGATCGTGTCGGGCGGGTCGGGGTCGGTGCTGCTCCCGGTCGCGGCGTTCCTCGGGGCGGTGGCGGCGGTGGTGCTGACCTACCTGGTGGCCTCGGTCGGACCCGACCGGTCCAGCGGGTACACGGTGATCCTGGCCGGGGTGGCCGTCGCGGCCATGCTGACCGCCGTGCAGACCTTCCTGCAGCAGCAGCATGCCGACGAGATCCGGCAGATCTACAACTGGTTGCTCGGCAGCTTCTCGGTGGCCAGCTGGCGCGACGTCGGCCTGGCGCTGCCCTACCTGGTGGTGAGCATGGCGGTGCTGCTCGCACACCGGCGGGTGCTGGACGTGCTGCGGGTGGGCGCCGAAGAGGCCGGCACCCTCGGCCTGCACCCGACCCGCACCCGGCTGCTCATCGTCGCCGCGGCCACGCTCGGGACCGCTGCCGCGGTGGCGGTGAGCGGACTGATCGGTTTCGTCGGCATCATCGTCCCGCACGCCGTCCGGCTGCTGACCAGCGCCAGCTACCGGGTCGTGATGCCGGTGGCGATGCTCGGTGGTGCCGCGTTCCTGGTGCTGGCCGACCTGGTCGCGCGAACCGTCACGGCCCCCGGCGAGGTGCCCATCGGGGTGGTGACGGCCCTGGTCGGCGGCCCGTTCTTCCTTGCCGTGCTGCGTTCCCGCCGCACCCGTCAGGGATTGCTGTGAGTACCTCGGAGACGGTGGTGACGCCGACCGGGACGCCCGAGCAGGCCGGGGTCGGGGTGATCAGCCTGGGCTTTGAGAAGGTGACCGTCCGCTACGACGGCGCGCCGGCCGTCACCGGTGCCAGCTTCACCGTGGCCGAAGGAGAATGGGTCGCCCTGGTCGGGCCGAACGGCGCCGGCAAGTCCAGCCTGCTGCGCGCCGCGACCGGGCTGGTGCCGCACGAGGGGGCCATCCGGGTGGGCGACCGGTCGGCGAAGGCACTGTCCTGGCGGGAGCGGGCCCGCCGCATCGCCCTGGTCCCGCAGCAACCGGAGCTGCCGGCGGCGATGCCGGTGCTCGACTACGTCCTGCTCGGCCGCACCGCGCACATTCCCTACCTGGGAAGGGAATCCGCGGCCGACCTGCGGATCAGCGAGACGGTGCTGGACCGCCTCGGCATGGCCGGCTTCGCGGGCCGCCCGCTCGGCACGCTCTCCGGCGGCGAGACCCAGCGGGTGGTACTGGCCCGCGCGCTCGCCCAGCAGGCCCCGGTGCTGCTGCTGGACGAGCCGACCAGCGCGCTCGACATCGGCCGCCGGGTCGAGGCCCTCGAACTCGTCGACGAGGTACGCCGCGAGCACGGCCTGACCGTGCTGTCCGTGCTGCACGACCTCACCCTGGCGGCCCAGTTCGCCGAACGGCTGGTGCTGCTCGTCGACGGCGAGATCCGGGCCGCGGGCACCCCCGAGGTGGTGCTCGACCCGGCCGTGCTCGCCGAGTCCTTCGGCGCCCAGGTGCGGGTACTGGCCGGTCCGGACGGCCGGCTGGTGGTCGTGCCGTACCGCAGGGTCAGGCCGTGATCGACAATGCCCGCCGGGCTAAGGCGTAACGGCGTTGACCGTGGCGCGTGCGATGCGCAGGCCGAGGTCGTCCAACTCGTCCAGGATCAGGGCGGCACCCCAGACCTGGTTCCGCTTTCGCTCGGTCAGCGGGCGAAGGACGCCGGCCTCGGACAGCCGGTTGAGAGCGGCGAAGCTGCTGCTGCGTGGAGCGTCGAGCAGGGTGACGACGTCGTCCGACGACAGGATGGGCCGAGCGGGCAGCACAGCCAGCAGCTTGGCGGTGGCACTGCCACGGCGTACTGGCCCGACTGTTTCGTGCCACTCCTGGGCAATGTCGTCCAGGCGAACTGCCGTTCGACGCGACTCGGCGGCGGCGATGCGGGCCGACTCGGCAAAGGTTCTCAGCAGCGGCTCGATGTCGCCGCGGCGGTAGCAGTTCAGCAGGTCGAAGTAGTGATCCCGGCGTGCCACCAGGGCTGAGGCAAGCGGGATGACGACGCAGGTGGTGGCGCCACGCAGCCGCAGGACGGCGTTGATCAGCGCGCGGCCGATTCGTCCGTTGCCGTCGGTGAAGGGGTGGATCGATTCGAACTGGGCATGCGCAAGTGCGGCCTGTACCAGAGCTGGCAGGTCATCCCGGTTGGCGAAGCGCAGCAGGTCGTCGAGGTAGCCCTCGACGGTGTCTGGCGGCGGTGGCACGTAGAGCGCTCCGCGCGGCGAGTAGTCGCTGCCGCCGATCCAGTTCTGCATGTCCCGCAACCGCCCGGCGTAACGCACCTCGACGGGGTCGTCCTGCATCAGGACCCGATGGGCCGCGGTGAGGGAGCTTCGTTCGATCATGTGGGTCCGAGCCACCTCGTCGATCATGGTGGCCAGGGCAGTGGTCGCGGCAGCCATGGAGACTGCCGATGGATTGGTCCGCACGCCGTGCAGCGCCCGGGCGTAGTCATCGAGGCCAGCTTCGACCGCTTCGATCTTCGACGACGCGACCGACTCGGTGCGTAGCAACAGCAGGCCGAGCGCCGCCAGCTGCGCGCCGTGCGTGGTGTCGAGAGCGGTGATCTCTCGCATCGCCGATTCGAGGTCCGCCGCAAGCGAGGCCTCGACGCTGACGCTCTGCTCAGCGATCATCGGCGGCAGCGATACCGTTACCTCGCGCAGCATCCGGTCGTCCTTGCTGCCGCCGCGGTAGGACTGCTGCCATGGGATGATCTGCTGATCGTGCGCCGGCCAGGGCGAAGTAGTTGTCTCGGCGATCGGCGACATCCAGCCTCCTAACTCGGACTAACCGTATCATTAGTCCGAGTTAGATGGATTAACTCGGACTAAGACGGTCGTTAGTCCGAGTTAGCGCACCGCCAGGTCGTCGAGTTGGACGGACTTCGCCCCGGTGTTGGAGCTGCCCCGGTTCAGCGAGACGAACAGCTGACCCGCGGTGGTCACCGAGGTGTCGGTCACGGTGGCTCGCCAGGTGGCGGGTTCGGCCTGGCCGTCCGGCCAGGTCTTGTACTGGACGGTCGAGCCGGACACCCGCACCCGCAACCACTGCCGTCCGGTGCCCACCTGTTGGGCCCCATTGGCCGTGCCGAGCGAGGTGTTGCTGCCGGCGACCGTCTTCCACAGGGTGACCGAGGAGGAGTTCGACGCCAGCTCCAGGCCGTAGCCGTTGGTGGGCCGGTAGCTGTTGCGCCAGCCGCCCGAGCCGCGGACGAAGATGCTCAGGTAGCTGACCGGCGTCCCGGCGTTCCACCGGTAGGAGAAGGTGGTGTCGCTGTCGGCCCGCGCCGCGAGCCCGGTCAGCTGTGCCCGGGCGTAGGCGCCGGCGGTGTCGTTGACCGCCAGCTGGCCGGTGCCGCCCTGCCGGGTCACGCCGCCGGAGGCCGCGCCGGGTGTCCATGCCGACCCCCAGACCGAGCCGTCGGCGCCGGTCCAGGTGTCGGAGAACAGGACTCCGCTGTCGGTCGTGGTGCTGACCTGCAGGGTGTTGCCGGCCGGCCCGACGTTGCCGGCGGCGTCCAGCGCCTGGACGGTGTAGCTGTAGCTGGTCCCCGCGGTCAGCCCGGTGTCGGTGACGGTCAGGCCGGTGACCGTGCCCGGCAGGGCCGTCCCGTTGCGGGTCACCCGGTACCCCGTGACGCCGACGTTGTCGCTGGCCGCACCCCAGTTCAGGGTGAGTTGGGTCTGGCCGACGGCGGAGGCCGTCAGGGTGCCCGGTGCCGAGGGCGGCGTGGTGTCCGGCGCCGCAACGATGGAGTTGGCCTTGCCGGGCGTGCCGGCCACGGCCGGGTTCGCCGACCAGTTGGCCGCCAGCGCGTTGTCGCTGGCCGGGTCGCGCAGTTCCAGGGACGGGCCGGTGCCGTCAGCGGCAGCGGGCCACGGGTCGGTGGCGCCGTAGCTCACCGTGTCGACGACCCGGGCGCCCTGCCGGAGGGTGAGCGTCCCGCCGGTGTCGGGCAGGTTCGAGGTGTACTGGCCAACCACCAGCCGGCCGCCACCCGGATAGGCCGCCCGGAACGCGGTGTCCTTGCGGACGAGCACGGCGTAGGAGCGCGGCAGCAGCACCGTGCCGGGCTGGATGGTGACGCCGGCGCCGTCCAGGGTCCAGCCGGACAGGTCGACCGACTCGGTGGCCGAGGGGTCGTACAGCTCCACGTACTCGGCGTCGGCCGAGCCGGCGGGGTGGTACATGATCTCGTTGATGACCACGTCCGGGCTCGCCGACTGCGACGGCGGAACCGGCTTGCCCGGGCCGGTGTTCGCGCTCAGCACGGTGCGCCGGTCGGCGAGCCCGTTGAGGAAGTTGGTGCGCGAGGCGCTGGGCGTGTAGCCGCCCCAGAGTGCGCGGTCGAGGTTCCAGTCGCTCAGGTACGGCCCGCTGATGGCATCCCACTCCTGCTCGTAGCGGGTCGGCTGCAGCAACTGGTCGGCCAGGGTGCGCAACCGCCGGTAGAACATGTCGCGCAGGTCGGAATAGCCCAGCAACGCCTTGGTGAACCGGTTCGAGGTGTCGGGGGTGAGGAACTCGCCCTTGCCGTCGACTGATGGTGTGGTGAAGGTCCAGTTCAGGTCCCAGTGCCACATCTCCCAGCGGCCGGTGCCTTCGGTGTCTCGCGCGACCCACCAGTTGTACCAACCGGAATCGGCATGCCGCATGACGCTGTTGATCGCCATGTAGTTGATCATCTCGGGCACGTTGACGTTCTCGTCGATCCAGGCGCGTTGCGACGCCGAGGCCGGCGCGTCGAGGACCTGGCTGAGCGTCCAGACGTCGGCGAAGTTCTCGTCCTCCCTGGTCTTCTTGTCCAGCCACGGCTCCGGCTCACACAGCGGGCAGCCGGCGGACATGGTGGTGGCCAGCGCCTCCGGGGACGCGGTCCGCCCCAACGACCCGCCGTCGCCCTTGTAGATCGACCACTTGGAGACGCCCTGGTCGTCGCGCCAGGTGCCGTCCTCGAGTTCCATCACCTTGCCGACGCTCCAGAACTGCCCGTTGCGCTGGGTGCGGACCGGCACGATGGCCAGCCGGCGGGCGCCGGCCGCGCCGACGGTGTTCCAGGACACGTCGGCCAGCGGCTCGGCATCGCCCATGATCGCGAACTCGTCGAGCTGATAGGGCAGTTTGGTGCCCATGTCGAAGTCATGCCCGGAGGCCATCTCGACCTTCCAGGACACCTTGGCCCGCGACCGGCTGGTGTTGCCGCGAACCCGCATCGAGATGTTGTCGTACACCGTGCCGTTGTAGGCGAGCACCGCCGGCCCGCCGACATCGTCGTAGCGGTGGTTGGCCAGCAGGTCGTTGTAGACCGCGTCCTCCATGAACCACTCGACAACCGGAAGGCTCGTGCTCACCGCGGGGTTGGTCACCACGACGCCGGCGTAGCGCACCGAGTCACCGGACGGCGGGTAGGAGAATGCCCGGCTGTCGGTGGCCGTGGCGTCGATGCGGTACCTGACCAGCCGGCCGGCCGCCTGGCCGGGAATGGTGGCCGAGTACACGCCGTCGCCACTGCCGCCGGGGCTGGCCGCGTCGTCGAGCATCGGGACGGGGGTCTCGGCGCCGAACATCACCTTGTAGGACAGGGTCGCGGTGGAGCCGATCGGCATCCGGGCGCTGACGACGACCGGCTCGGCGGGTGCCGGGCGCTGCGGGCTGGCCTGCACCGCGGTAGCCCGGGGCGGTGGGGCGGTGCCGTCGAGGGAGTTCACGGCACCGGGCGTGCCGCCGGTGACGGTGGAGGCACCCCAGTTCTCGGCGAGGGTGTTGTCCAACAGCAGGCCGCGCAGTTCCAAAGACGGGCCGGTGCCGTCGGCCGCAGCGGGCCAGGGCGCGGCGTCGGCGTAGGTCACCGTGTCCACCACGGCGGCCGAGGCGTTGACCAGGGTGACCGTCTCGCCGCCGTTGCTCAGGTTGCCCGAGTACACCGCCAGCGGCGCGAACCCGTACAGCGCCTGGAACCGGGCGGCGTCCTTGGCGATCACCGCATAGCCGCCGGCCGGGATGCTCGTCCCGGCGGGCAGCGTGACGGTGACCCCGGCGGTGAAGCTCCAGCCGGAGACGTCGATCGCGCTGGCGGCGGTGTTGGCCAGTTCGAGGAAGTCGTCGGTGTCCAGGTCGGTGCCGGCGTGGTAGTGCAGTTCCGAGATCACCACCCCGCCCGGGTCGGCGTGGGCCGGCGCGGTGACGGCGAGCATGCCGACCGCCAGGGCGGTCGCGGTGACAGCGGACAGAGCCAGCCGTGCGCGGCGCAGCGTCATGTGTCCTCCCCCGATGGACGTGGGGAGAACATAGCCCCGTGTGCCGGCAATGTGGGTCGCATTTTCGCAGCTTGCGCTGCGTGACCTGATAGCTACCCACGGAGACCGACCGTCGGTCGAGGTCGGCTCTTGGCTTATCTGGTCGGCAGTCTGAGCCATCCTTGAGTTATGACAGAGCAGCCCGAGTCGTTAACCGCCAGCGTGGTCGACTGGTTGAACTCCTCCGGTGTGACGGTCGAGTTGTTTACCGCGAGAACGTTCATGAGTCAGGGGCTCGGTGTCATCCAGGGCAAGTACCTTCCTGACCCCGAGAGTCCCGGGACTCCCCGCGAAGTAGACGTGATCGCCACGAGGGAGGTCCGGATACCGGACAAGGGCACGATGGGCGCCTATCTCGTCGTCGAGTGCAAGTACACGGCGAAGCCCTGGGTCATCGTGCGGGGTCGGCCGGACTACGAATCAGCCATACCAGACTTCAGTCGAATCACGACCACGCTCGGCGAGCCATGGATCGAGCGCGCACGCGTCCACCCCGCCATCGAGGGCGGCCATACCTTCCAACAGGAAGCGCGGCCGGGCCACGCTCTCCTGACAGCCCACTTGTCGGACGACGCGCGCGGGGACAGCCCTACAAGGACGGCCAAGAACAACCAGGACTCCGCGTATGCGGCAATCATGGCGGCAACCAAACATGCCAGGGCATGGGCTGACGAACTCAGCATGAGGCCGTCCCCGCCGGTCTTTGGCGTCGTTTTCCCAGTCGTCGTAGTCCGAGGCCCGCTATACGAAGCGTCGATGGTCGGCAACGAGATGACCGCAAAGCCGATTGCCTCCGGGCAGGTGGACTGGGACCACCCGACCGTGACTCATCCCGTGATCGTGGACGTTGTCACGGACACTGAGCTTCGGAGCTTCACGCGACGCTTTTCTGAGACCGCCGAGGCGCTCATGCATCACGGCAAGGACGCTGCAATCTCGATCAACTCGACCGGCGTCTACTAGCGCGATCTTCGTGGCAGATTGGCGGGAACGCGCATCTAGACGGATCATCTAGTGGTTATCCACACATCTGAACTTAACTGCGCAGACTGCGCGAGACATGGTTAAGCTGCCCCCCGAGTTGATCTTGAGGCATCAGTCGGGGAGGTGTGGGCGTGCCGAGCGCGCAGGCGATCGTCGAGGGCGAGGTGCGGGAACTGGTGCGCCGCCGCCAGCTCGACCCGGTGCTCGAACCCGAGGCAACCCGTCGGCTGGTCGACGAGGTGCTGCTCGACTACTCCGACCGGGCCGCCGTCTCCACGCTGCCGCCGCTGGGAGACGCCGAAGCCACCGCGCGCAGCGTATTCGACCAGGTCGCCGGGTTCGGGCCGCTGCAGCGGTTCTTCGACGACCGGGCGGTGGAGGAGATCTGGATCAACGAGCCCGGCCGGGTGTTCGTCGCCCGGCACGGCCGGTCGGAGCTGACCACGGTGATCCTGACCAGCGCCGAGGTCGCCGACCTGGTGGAACGGATGCTGCGGCTGTCCGGCCGGCGGCTGGACCTGAGCGTGCCGTTCGTCGACGCCCAGTTGCCCGACGGTTCCCGGTTGCACGTGGTGATCCCGTCCATCACCCGCCGGCACATGGCGGTCAACGTCCGCAAGTTCGTGATCAGCGTGGCCGGCCTGGACGAACTGGTCCGGCTCGGCTCGTTGCCCGAACCCGCCGCCCGGTTCCTCGAGGCCTCGGTGGTGGCCGGGCTGAACGTGCTGGTTTCCGGCGGCACCCAGGCCGGCAAGACCACCATGCTCAACGCGCTGTGTGCGGCGATCCCGGCGACTGAGCGGGTGATCACCGCGGAAGAGGTCTTCGAGTTGCAGGTCGCATTGCCGGACGTGGTGTCGATGCAGACCCGGCAGCCCAACCTGGAAGGCACCGGCGAGATCAGCCTGCGCCGGCTGGTCAAAGAGGCGCTGCGGATGCGGCCGAACCGGATCGTGGTCGGTGAGGTGCGGCAGGAGGAGTGCCTGGACCTGCTGATCGCGCTGAACTCCGGACTGCCCGGCATGTGCACGTTGCACGCCAACTCCGCCCGGGAGGCGCTGGTGAAGATGTGTACCCTGCCGCTGCTGGCCGGCGAGAACGTCAGCGCCGCGTTCGTGGTGCCGACAGTTGCCGCCTCGGTGGACCTGGTGGTGCACCTGGGTACCGACCATCGCGGCCAGCGCCGGGTCCGGGAGATCGTCGCGGTCACCGGCCGGGCCGAGGGTGAGGTCATCGAGACCTCGGAGATCTTCGGCTACCGGCAGGGCCAGCTGCGGCGTGGAAACGGCTATCCGCCGCACGGTGACCGTTTCGAGCAGGCGGGCTACCACCTGGGCGAACTGCTCGGCCAGGCCGCAACGGTGGCGGGTGCCTGAAGTGGGAGCGTTCGCGGGACTGCTCGCCGGCATCGGCCTGCTGCTCATCTGGCGCAGCGGCGCCCAGCCACCGCACCGCGACAGGGTCCGGACGGGCTGGGCCACCCGCCGGGACGAGCTGATCCGGCAGGCCGGCATCGACTCGGTCAGCTCCACCCAGCTGCTCAGCCTGCAGCTGATCGCGGCGCTGCTGGCCGGCCTGGTGGTGCAACTCATCACCACCACGGCGGCCGTGGCAGCCTGCTTCGCGGCCTTCGCCTTCCTCGGCCCACCGGCGGTTCTGCGGCGGCTTCGCCAGCGCCGGCAGGTCGCGTTGCGCGAACTGTGGCCGGAGGCGATCGACAACCTGGCCTCGGCCGTCAGGGCCGGAATGTCCTTGCCGGAATCGGTATCGGGGCTCGGCAGCCGGGGACCGGAGCCGTTGCGTCCGGCGTTCGGCCGGTTCGCGGTGGCCTACCGGGCCAGCGGGCGGTTCGCCGAATGCCTGGATGCGCTCAAGCACGACTTGGCCGACCCGGTCGGTGACCGGGTGTGCGAAACCCTGCGGGTGGCGCGCGAGGTCGGTGGCAACGATCTCGGCACCGTGCTGCGCACCCTGTCCGAACTGCTGCGGGTCGACGCGCGGACCCGGGCGGAGCTCGAGACCCGGCAGGGTTGGACGATCAGCGCGGCCCGGCTGGCGGTCGCCGCGCCGTGGATCGTGCTGTTGTTGCTGGGCAGCCAGTCGGCCAGCCTGCAGAGCTACGACTCTTCCGGCGGGGTGCTGCTGCTGGCGATCGGCGCGGCGGTGTGCCTGGTCGCGTACCGGATCATGGTGCGGATCGGCCGGCTGCCCGAGGAGCCCCGGGTGCTGCGATGAATCTGGTGCTGCGATGAACCCGGGTATCGCGATGAACCGGGTAGGGCTGCCATGACGAGTTGGTGGCTGGGCGCCTTTCTGGGTCTGACCGCCGCGCTGGGTGCCGGCTGGGCGATCCGGTCGGCGCCACCGATGCAAGCGATCCGGATCGGTGACCGGATCGCGCCCTACCTTGCCGACACTCCCGCCCCGTCCCGGCTGCTGGCCCACCCGTCCGATCCGGCGGCACCGCTGGAGGTGGCAAGGCGGTTGCTCGGGCCGGCCACCGCGGGCCTGGTCAGCTGGCTGGATCGGCTGGTCGGTGGTTCGGCATCGGTGCGCCGGCGGCTCGGCGGGTTGGGATCAGCCAGCGATGTCGAGGAGTTCCGGATCGAGCAGGTGGTCTGGGGTGGCGTCGGGATGATCGCCGCCGCCGGCTCGTTGACCGGGCTGACCTACCTGCGCGGTGGCGTCGACCCGGTACTGGTGATGGGAGCGGCAGGGATCGGCGCGGCCGGCGGGGTGCTGGGCCGGGACTGGTGGCTGTCCCAGCAGGTGCAGCGGCGCGAGCGCGCGATGCTGGCCGAGTTCCCGGTGATCGCCGACCTGCTGGCGCTGGCCGTGCTGGCCGGTGAGGCACCGGTCGACGCCATGCAACGGGTATGCCGGTTGACCAGGGGCGAGCTGACCCGTGACCTGCAGGGTGCGCTGGACCAGGCCAAGGCCGGTACGCCGCTGGCGAAGGCGCTGGGCGAACTGGCCGAGCGAACCACGTTGGAGCCGTTCAGCCGGTTCCTGCAGGGATTGCTGGTGGCGATCGAGCGGGGCACGCCGCTGGCCGAGGTGCTGCGCGCCCAGGCCACCGACGTCCGCGAGTTCTCCAAGCGGGCGTTGCTGGAGGCCGGCGGCCGCAAGGAGCTGCAGATGATGGTGCCGGTGGTGTTCCTGATCCTGCCCGTGACGGTGCTGTTCTCGCTCTACCCCGGACTGCTGACCCTGGTGTCGCTGTCCAGGTAATACATCGATCCGAGCGCGATTCCCCGTGCTCGGGAAAGGGGATTGACGGATGGTTCAGGCGCACCTGCTGGCGGCCTGGTTCGGCAACGGCTACCTGCGCGCCCGGCGGCGGGCCCGGGGCGAGGGGGCCGAGCGCGGTGACGTGCCCGGCTGGGTGATGGTCACGGTCATGTCGGCCGGCCTGGTGGTGGTGATCTTCGGCCTGTTCAAGGCGAAGATCACCGACGCGGTCAGCAACGCCATCGACTCGGTGACCGGCGAGACCGGTAACTGACGGCGTGCCGGTGCGTCGGTCTGTTCGACGGTGCCGCCCGACCGGGGATCAGGGCTCCGCGGTCGTCGACTTCTGCCTGATGTCGATCCTGCTGGTGATGCTGCTGCTCGCCGTGATCCAGGTGGCCGCGCTGTTCTACGTCCGCTCGGTGGCGGCCTCGGCGGCGGCGGACGGGGCGCGGTACGCCGCGAACGCCGGGGTGGACCCGCAGGCCGGTGCGCAGCGTGCCACCGCGTTGCTGGCACATGCGCTTGGGCCGGGGATGGCTCGCCGGTTGCCGTGCGAGGGCGGCTTGGTCGCCGACGGCACCACGGGCCTCGCCACCGCCGAGGTGCGCTGCCGGGGGACCATCCGGTCGGTGCTGCTGCCGCTCGGCGCGCTGGTGCGGGTCGAGGTCAGCGGCCGGTCGTTGAAGGACGACCCGTGAGAATGCCCCTTCGCGCTCAGGACGAAATGGCTGGCGATCGAGGCAGCGCGATCATCGAGTTCGTCTTCGTGGCGGTGCTGGTGCTGGTGCCGCTGATCTACCTGATCGTGGCCGTCGCCGTGGTGCAGCGGGGTCGGCTGGCGACCACGAACGCCGCCCGGGACGTCGGGCGCGCGGTTGCCACCTCGGCCACCGCCGGGCAGGCGGACGCGCGGGCGCAGGCGGCGCTGCGGGCTGCCCTGTACGGCCAGGGGCTGACGCCCGACGAGGTCGAGGTGCGCTACGTCGACGCCGGATCGGACTGCCGCGGGCCGGCAATGGTGCCGTCGCTGGCACCGGCGTCGGTGTTCGCGGTCTGCGTGATTCGACGCCAGCCGTTGCCGGGCGTGCCCACCGTGCTGGCCGGCCGGGGCGTCACCCTGATCGGCCGGTATGTGGTGCACGTCGACGACTTCCGGATCATTGCCCGATGAGCCGGAATCCCTCGCGCTGGAAGCGCATCCCGAGAGTGATCGCGGACGACCGAGGCTCCACCATCCCGCTGATCCTCGGCTTCTTCCTGATCGGACTGCTGGTGGTCGCCGGTGCGGTGCTGGCCAGCGACGTCTTCACCCGCCAGCGGGACCTGCAGAGCGTGTGCGACGGCGCGGCGGTGGCCGGTGCGAACGCCATCGACGGCCCGGCGGCCCGCACCCGGGAGCTGTCGGCCACCCTGCCGCTTGCCGCCGTGCAGGCCGCGGTGCAGCGCTACCTGGCCGAGGATGCCGGCCGTGGCGCGGTTCGGATCGAGGCCGCACTATCCGCCGATGGCAGCACGGTGCTCGCCGACTGCCAGGCGCACACCCGGCCGGCGTTCGCGGGCATCATCGGCCACCCTGACGGCATCGACCAGCACGCCCGCTCCCAGGCCCAGGGCATCGTCCAGTGATTTGCTGGTACCCGCCAGGCTCGAAACTATGAACATCACAGGATGATTCCGGCGAGCGGAAGAAATCACTAGGGATGGGTTTTAGCGTTAATATCGCCTGGTTAGGATTGCGAAACTCACCCAGCGGATCCGGATGAAAGGTAGCGGTTGATGGCCTTCAGGTTCCTCAGGAAGCGGCTGGGAGTAGTAGTCGGCGTGATGATTGCGCTGACCATGTCAGCGGTCGCGGTCCCCAGCCCGGCGAGCGCCGCGACTATCACCGGCTCGCTGAAGAACTATCACGCCGGGGTCTACCTAATAGACGAAATCAACCGCCCGTACGACACGTACGTCTGGACCCACTCCGTCGACGCTTCCTACAGCGTCATAAAGAGCACCTCCGGGCACTGCCTCTACAACGTGGATGGAACCACAGCTGCGGTTATCGGTGGCTGCTCGCCTACGAACCACGCCTTCCTGTGGCAGGCGTCCTCCGTTGTCTCGATAGACGGTTCAATTTCCTGGCAATTCAGGAACTACCACACCGGCACGTGCCTCTACATGAACGACTCCGGGACCCGGTACCTAGCTACGTGTTCCAGCAACCATGCCGACTACTGGCACGACCCACCGCCCTGATGAAGTTCGTCTCCTCTGCATCATCCAGGCAACGGCCCGCACGGGGGTCTAGCCTGCGTCTCTCACGCGGGTGAGCGATGACGCGGTGGCGCTCAGCAGTGCTGGGCGCCCACCGCCGATTCCACCCACTCCTGGCCGCACAGGATCGACACCTCACGACCGGTGTTGGGGTTCTCGACGCGGACCACGATGGTGCAGCGGCGGACGAACACCTCGTCGGCCGGCCACTCCATGAACTGGCCGTTGATCTCGAGCCGGCGGGCATCCCGCCGCACCCGGAAGGTGGCCATCGGCTGCCCCGCGACCCGCGAGCCCGGGCTCGGCAGCCGGTGCCCGGCTGGGCAGTACCGCACCGTGCCGTAGTCGGGCAGGTTAGGGCGCACCGGTCACCTCCCTGACAGCCGCGGCAGCATAGTCGAACATTTGTTCGATAATAGCCAGCGCCGGGCCGTCCAGCTAGGGGAATGCCCAAACCCACAGGTTCGGCCACCGCGTAGCCGCCGTGACTACGCGCTGTCTGTAATGACGGCCTGTCCGCCGCGGGAACGGCCAGCCCCGCACTGTGCGCAGAATGGAGCCCGTGAACCCCGCCAGCGACAGCGCACCCAGCCACCCCGCCGGGACGGCACCCCACCCACCGGAGCCCGACCCGGCCGCCGGCAGCGCCGACCCGGCCGCCGGCAGCGCCGACCTGGCGGACGGCAGCGCCGCCGGCAGCGCCAACCACGCCGACGGGGCCGCTGGCAGCGCCGACCTGGCTGCCGGCAGCGCCGGCCAACCCGCCGCCGGGTACGTCGACGCCGGGCAGGAGAGCGGCGGCGAGAGCACCATGACGGTCTTGCTGGCGCTCGGCGCCAACGCCGGCATCGCGGTGCTCAAGTTGGTGGCGGGCCTGCTCACCGGTTCCGGGGCGTTGCTGTCCGAGGCGGCCCACTCGGTCGGTGACAGTTCCACCGAGCTGCTGCTGCTCACCGCGCTGCGGCGCTCGGAGCGGCCGGCTGACCGGGTGCACCCGTTCGGCTACGGCAAGGAACGCTACTTCTGGTCGCTGCTGGCCGCGGTGGCGATCTTCGTCTCCGGCGCGGCGTTCTCGATCTACCAGGGCATCAGCACCATCGTCGGCGGGGCGGAGGAGCCGCACGACAAGCTGTGGATCAACTACCCGGTGCTGGCCATCGCCTTCGTGCTGGAGGGCATCTCGTTCCGGCAGGCGGTCAGCCAGGCGAAGGGGGCCGCGGCCAGCGGTCGCCGGTCGGTCAAGTCCTACATCCGCAACCCGGACGACCCGACCGTCAAGAGCGTGGTGGTGGAGGACGCGGCGGCGCTGGTGGGCCTGCTGCTGGCCGCCGCCGGGGTGGGCCTGCACCAGCTGACCGGCTCGCAGGTCTGGGACGGCCTGGCCTCCCTTGCCATCGGCGCCCTGCTGGTGGTGGCCGCCTTCTCGCTGGCCCAGACCAACAAGGGCCTGCTGATCGGCAAGCAGGCCGACGTCCGGATGATCCGCGCCGTCGAGGCCCGGCTGGAGGCGCAGCCGGAGGTGCTGGACCTGGTCGACGTGCTGACCATGATGACCGGGGTGCACCGGGTGCTGCTGTGCGTCCGGTTGGACTTCGTCGAAGGCACCTCCGCCGACGAGATCGAGGCCGCCTGCGTGCGCATCGACGCCGACCTGCGGGGCGAGTTCCCGTCGCTGGACGAGATCTTCCTGCAGCCGGTGCCGCGCGGCGACGCCGACCTGCGCGAGCGGGTGCTCCAGCGGTACGGCCGGGTGCTGGCCGACGAGCCCGACGGCACCACGACCGCGCCGCCGGGTTCCGGGCCCGACGCCCCCGCGACGGCGGCTGCCGGCTCGACCCGGACGCCGGCTCGGCCGGGCCAGTAGGCTGACGGCCGTGACCGACGTACCCGCCGAGCTGAAAGAGCTGTCGGCGACCCTGTCCAGCATCGAGGCGGTACTCGACGTGCCGAAGCTGCGCGCCGAGGTCGCCGAGCTGGAGCGGCAGGCGTCCGACCCCGAGCTGTGGAACGACCAGGACAACGCCCAGAAGGTGACCTCGAAGCTCAGCCACACCCAGGGCCAGGTGCGCCGGATCGAGGAGCTGCGCAGCCGGCTCGACGACGCCGAGCTGCTGTGGGAGATGGCCGAGGCCGAGGAGGGCTCGGCGGACGCCTCCGAAGCTCATGCCGAGGTGGAGGCCGAGCTCGTCAAGCTCACCAAGGCGATCGGCGAGCTCGAGGTCCAGACGCTGCTGTCGGGCAGGTACGACTCCCGCGAGGCTCTGGTCACCATCCGGTCCGAGGCGGGCGGGGTGGACGCCGCCGACTTCGCCGAGATGCTGCTGCGGATGTACCTGCGCTGGGCCGAGCGGCACAACTACTCGACCGAGGTCTATGACACCTCCTACGCCGAGGAGGCGGGCATCAAGTCCGCCACCTTCCAGGTCAAGGCGCCCTACGCCTACGGCACCCTGTCGGTGGAGCAGGGCACCCACCGGCTGGTGCGGATCAGCCCGTTCGACAACCAGGGCCGCCGGCAGACCAGCTTCGCCGGGGTCGAGGTGCTGCCGGTGGTCGAGCAGGCCGACCACGTCGAGATCCCCGAGGACGACATCCGGGTGGACGTCTACCGCTCCTCCGGCCCCGGTGGCCAGGGTGTCAACACCACCGACTCGGCGGTGCGGATCACCCACCTGCCGACCGGGATCGTGGTCAGCTGCCAGAACGAGCGCAGCCAGATCCAGAACCGGGCCAGTGCGATGGCGGTGCTGCAGGCCAAGCTGCTCGAGCGCCGCCGCGAGCAGGAGAAGGCCGAGATGGACGACCTGAAGGACGCCGGCAACAGCTGGGGCAACCAGATGCGGTCCTACGTGCTGCACCCGTACCAGATGGTCAAGGACCTGCGCACCGAGCACGAGGTGGGCAACCCGTCCGCGGTGCTGGACGGCGACATCGACGACTTCATCGAGGCCGGCATCCGCTGGCGCCGCTCGGCGTAGCTGCCGGGCGCGGGCGAGGCGTACCTGGTCAGGACGTACCGGTTAAGGAACGCCTCACCAGGGCCGATGAGAGGGGTAGCCGTGGCATCCGGGCCGCGGCGCTGACTTCGTCGACCGTCGAGGAGTTCGCGGATGGGGAGCTTCGTCTACGTCTTCAACCTCTACAGCGAACCGGTCAGCAACCTGACGGTCGGCGGCGCTCCGGCCGGTTGCATCGCCGGCTATGCGACCGGTGCGGGCGCACCGCCGTACACCCCGGCGCGGCTGGCCGTGTCCCGGGCGAGGTATCCGAGCGGCTCGGCCGCCTTCGTGCTCGGCGACAACCCGGTGCACATCCCCTGGGAGTCCTTCCGTGGCGTCACCACGGTCACCATCCCGGCGCCGGGCAGCGCGCCGGTGGACCTGGACGACCCGTTGCTGCTGCTGCTCGCGGTCAACCAGGCCACCCTGCTGACCACCCGCGGCTTCGTGCTGGCCAGCTTCCCGGTGTCGCTGGGCATGGACCAGGCCAGCCCCGTCACCGATGACGGCCGAGTGGTCGAGCCGGCCTGAACCGCCCGCGCCGCGTGAGCCGCCCGCGCCGCGTGAGCCGCCCGCGCCGCGTGAGCCGCCCGTGCCGCGTGAGCCGGCCCGGTGCGCCGGGCGTTCAGCGCACTGGGCCGGCCGGGCAGCACACTCCTGTCGGGATCAGGGCAGCTGCACGAACGGTGCCAGGAAGGACCGCGCCGAGGCGGAGTCGGTCCGGTAGGCGACGTTGGTGGCGTAGCACGGGGTGTCGCCGGTGACGGTGACGCCGGCCAGCAGCATGGTGCCGTTCAGCGTCACGAAGTTCGGGCCGCCGGAGTCGCCGTAGCAAGCGCCGCCGTAGCCCTGCGACTGGTTCATCGCCAGCCGGACCCAGGACGGGGTCAACGAGTTGAAGCCCAGGTTGGCCTTGCGCCGTACGCCGCCGCCCGGATGGGTCTGCGGGCCGCCGCCGTTGGCAGCCTCCTCGGTGCCGTAGCCGACCACCAGCCAGGGTGCCGCGTTCAGCTGGCTGGAGCTCAGCGCCGACAGCTGCCCGGCGGTGGGCAGGGTGGCCGGGGTGAAGGTCCACCGGTCGGCCGGGGTGACGGCGTGGCCGGCGAAGTCGATGACGCCGATGTCGTGCGGGTCGGACTGGGCCTTGCCGAAGTCGGGGTCGGCGACGGCGGTGCCCTCCACCGCCTGGCCGTGCGCCACGAAGTACGCGGCCTCGGCCGCCCCGGACAGTCCGAGTGCGGTCGCCGCGTCCAGCTCACCCTGCACGTCCTGGTCCAGCGAGACGTAGAAGTGCGTCAGCGACGTGTTCTGCGTGAAGTGCACGATGCAGTGCGAGGCGGTGAGAAAGGTGTCGCGGTCGATCATGGCACCGGTGCAGTGCCAGTCGAACGAATCCTGCACCCCGTTGCCGTCGCTGTCCCAGAGCACCAGCAGCGCCCCGGTCTCGGTCCGCTCCGGTGCCGGCGAGGAGTTGTAGGTACTGATGGCGCCGGCCGGGCCGGCCAGCATTCCCGCGGTGAGCAGAGCCACCCCCGCGGCGACCAGCAAGGAAGTCAGACGTCGTGCCATGTGCTAGCTCCTTCTCCTGAATCAGCGATTGACGGACTCCGCACCCTGGCGAAATCGGCAAACCGACGATTCCATACCGGAAGGAATCCACAGGAGCTTTTGCACCTTCTGGCATCTGTCGCGGAACTGTTCGGGTGTTTCCGTCTAGCCGGGGCGACCGTCAGCCGCCCACCTCGTGCACCGCCTGGAACAGCGCCGTCAGGGTGGCGCTGCTGACCGCCCGGGTCGAGCCGTTGGACGCCGAGCGACAGCCGGCGACCCGCAGCCAGAGATCGGCCGCCGGCCGGTTCGGGTAGTCCAGGAGCAGCAGCGTGGCCGCGCCGTCATCAGCCGGGCAGGACGTGATGGCGTTGGCATGGCCGAGGTCCACCCGGTGGGCGGCCTCGGCGAGCCGGGCGGCCGCGGCGGCCGGCAGGGCCTGCTGACGCACCAGGGTGTAACCGCCGTTGCCGCCGGCATAGCTGCACAGCAGCCCCTGCCGCGGAGTTCCCGCGGGTAGCAGGCTGCGATCGAAGCCGTCGCCGTCGTTGCGGACCCCTACGATGCCGGCATCCTCCGCCGGACAGGGGTCACCGGCCGCCAGGCGCAGTCGCCGGCCGGTCGCGTCGTCCGGCAGCGGGTGCGGGTCCAGCCAGTCGGTGAGGGCGTCGGCCCGCAGGTAGCTCGTGCCGTCGGCGGCATCCGCGGCGAGCCCGATCTCGAGCTGGCCGGCAGGTGAGCCGGTGCCGGTGCCGGCCCAGCCGTATCCGCTGGTCGTGCCGGCTGTGCCGGTGGTGCCGCCGGAGCCGGCCGAGCTGCTGCCCCACTCGGACAGGCCGGCCGGCGGGTGCTGCCGCAGGTAGTCCTGGACCGCCGCGAACGCCAGCGGCACCCGCCAGTACGTCGCCAGGTTGACGACCGTGTCGGACCGGGGCAGGCCCAGCGCCGGTCCCGCAAGCGCCGCCGGAGCCGTGCTGAGCTCGACCGAGCCCGGCGGCAGGTCGACCAGCGCCAGCAACCGGCGGGCGTCAGCCTCGGCCCTGCTGCGGTTCGCCCTCGCCTGGGCGTCGTAGTCCTGCCCGCCGCCCGGCGCCCGGGTGCTGCCGGGTCCGGTCCCGGCGGTGTGGGCACCGGCACACCCGGCGACGGGCAGGCACAACAGCACGGCGGCGCTGACCAGCACGGTGCGAAGGGTCATGCCGGGATGATGCGCCGACTGCCCGCAATGATGCGTTCGTCGCAAGAACAGTGATCGGCTTGTAATGCACCCTGCCCGGGTGAGGCCGCCAACCCGCCCGCGCGCCGTCGAACCGGGCAGCCGGGGAGTGCAACGGTAGGATCGGCTCCCGTGATCGCGCTCCGGAACGTCACCAAGATCTATCCCGCCAGCACCCGCCCGGCCCTGGACGGGGTCTCCCTCGACATCGACAAGGGCGAATTCGTCTTCCTGATCGGCGCGTCCGGCTCGGGCAAGTCCTCGGTGCTGCGGCTGCTGCTGCGCGAGGACGTCCCGACCAAGGGCAACGTCATCGTCAACGGCAAGGACATCGCCAAGCTGCCCGGCCGCAAGGTTCCGGAGCTGCGCCGGGGGATCGGCTGCGTCTTCCAGGACTTCCGGCTGCTGCCCCGCAAGACCGTGTTCGAGAACGTCGCCTTCGCCCTGGAGGTGATCAACAAGTCGCAGCGCGCGATCGCCCGCTCGGTGCCCGAGGTGCTGGAGATGGTGGGCCTGCAGGGCAAGGCGCACCGCTACCCGAACGAGCTCTCCGGTGGCGAGCAGCAGCGGGTCGCCATTGCCCGGGCGTTCGTCAACCGGCCGCTGGTGCTGCTGGCCGACGAGCCGACCGGCAACCTCGACCCGGACACCAGCCAGGGCATCATGGGCCTGCTGGAGCGGATCAACCGCAAGGGCACCACGGTGGTGATGGCCACCCACGACAACAACATCGTCGACGCCATGCGGCGACGGGTGATCGAGCTGGAGCTCGGCCACATCGTCCGCGACCAGAACCGCGGCGTCTACGGCATCGGCCGGTGAGGCTCATCCTGTCGCTGTCGAACCAGTCACCGTCGAACCGGCCGCCGATCCAACCCCGAACGGAGTGCACCCGCCATGCGCGCTAGCTATCTCATGTCCGGCGTCGCGACCGGGCTGCGGCGCAACGCCAGCATGACCATCGCGCTGGTGCTGTCCACCGCGATCGCGCTGTTCTTCCTGGGCGGGGCGCTGCTGATCAACAAGGAGATCTCCAAGACCCAGGAGGCGTACAAGGACAAGATCAACGTCTCGATCTACCTGTGCACCGAGACCTCCAACCAGAGCCCTGGCTCGCCCTGCAAGCACAAGGTGACCGACGCCGAGCGGCTGGCCCTGCTGGCCAGGCTGAACGCCGACCCGCAGATCACCGGGGTGCAGTACCTCAACGAGGAGCAGGCCACCCAGATCGCCAAGCAGCGGCTCGGCGCGAAGGTGGTCGACGAGGCCGGTCCCGGGGCGATCCCGTCGTCGTTCACCATCAAGCTGCGCGACCTCAAGGCCGACTACCAGCCGGTGGCGGCCCGCTACGCCGGCGTTGCCGGCGTCGAGCAGATCCAGAACCAGGACGTCAGCCTCAAGACCATGCTGCGGCTGTTCGACACCGGCCGGGTCGGCTCGTTCGTGATGTTCTTCGTGGTGCTGATCTGCGCGCTGCTGCAGATGGCCAACACCATCCAGACGGCGGCCCAGCAGCGGCGCAACGAGACCGGCATCATGCGGCTGGTCGGTGCGTCGCGGTGGATGACCCAGTTGCCGTTCGTGATCGAGGCGATGCTGGCCGCGGTGGTCGGCGCGGTGCTGGCGATGATCGGCAACTGGGTGGCCAAGGTGGTCTTCCTCGACGGCCTGCTCGGTGACCAGGTGCACTCGAAGATCCTGCAGCCGATCTCGGGCAACGACATCATCCTGGCCGGCGGCGTCGGGCTGATCGCCGGGGTGATCCTGGCCGCGCTGACCGCCTGGCTGACCCTGCGGCTTTACGTCCGGCTGTAGTTTCGTCGGTATGGCTAGTGCAGTCGCGGCTTCGTCGAACCGGCCGGTTCGCAAGATCATCGCGCAGAACAAGAAGGCCCGGCACGACTACCTCGTGGTGGACACCTACGAGTGCGGCATCGTGCTGATGGGCACCGAGGTCAAGTCGCTGCGGCTCGGCCGGGCCTCGCTGGTCGACGGGTTCGCCACCATCGACGACGGCGAGGTGTACCTGCACAACGTGCACATCCCCGAGTACGCCTTCGGGTCCTGGACCAACCACACCCCGCGCCGGGTCCGCAAGCTGCTGCTGCACAAGGGCGAGATCCTGCGGCTGATCGGCAAGACCAAGGAGTCCGGGCTGACCCTGGTGCCGCTGGCGCTGTACTTCACCGAGGGCAAGGTCAAGGTCGAACTGGCCCTGGCCCGGGGCAAGAAGACCTACGACAAGCGCCAGGACCAGGCCAAGCGGGAGGCCGACCGGGAGATCAGCCGGGTGCTGGGACGGCGGGCCAAGGGCCGCACCGACTGATGGCCGGTGCTGGCGGCCCGGCCGGTGAGCTGACCGACGCCGAGGTGCCGGACGTCTGGCGCTCGCTCGGCCTGCCCGGGCTGGCCGACATCCACGTGCACTTCCTGCCGCCGGCGATGCTGGCCAAGGTCTGGCAGTACTTCGACGAGGCCGAGCAGAACTACGGGATGGCCTGGCCGATCCACTACCGCACCGGTTCCGACGAGCGGATCGCCACCCTCGCCGCACTCGGGGTACGGCGGTTCCCGACGCTGTGCTACCCGCACAAGCCGGGGATGGCGCAGTGGTTGAACGGCTGGTGTGCCGGGTTCGCCGCCGGCCATCCGCAGGCGGTGCACAGCGCCACCTTCTTCGCCGAGCCGGGCGCGGCCGGGTACGTCCGGCAGGCGCTGGACGCCGGTGCCCGGGTGTTCAAGGTGCACGTCCAGGTCGGCGGCTTCGACCCGAGCGACGAGCTGCTGGACGAGGTGTGGGGGTTGCTCGACGAGGCCGGCGTCCCGGTGGTGGTGCACTGCGGGTCCGGGCCGCTGCCCGGTGCGCACACCGGTCCGGGGCCGATCGGCGAGGTGCTGCGCCGGCATCCGGGCCTGGCCGTGGTGATCGCGCACGCCGGCGCGCCGGAGTACGCCGAGCACCTGGAGCTGGCCCGCCGCTACCGCCGGGTGCGGCTGGACACCACCATGGTCGGCACCCCGTACCTGGACCGGATCGCGCCGGTGCCGGCCGAGGTACTGGCCGGTTTCCGGGAGCTCGGTGACCGAATCGTGCTGGGTAGCGACTTTCCTAACATTCCCTACCGTTACGCCCGGCAAGTCCAGTCGTTGCTGGAGTGGGGTTTCGGCGATGATTGGCTGCGGCAGGTGCTGTGGCACAACGGTGCGACATTGATGGGGTTGTAGGCATGGACGTGTCGGTGGTGGCAACCACGGACTGGCGACCGCTGAGCGTGGCGGCGGTGGGGGACTGGGCCGAACTCACCAACCTGCTGGCGGTCGCGGACGGCACCGAGGAGTTCTACGACGCGATGGCGCTGGCCGAGGAGCTGCGCGAGCCCGGCGTCGACCCGGCGCTGGACACGGTGGCGGCCTGGCGGGACGGCGCCCTGGTCGGGTTCGGGCAGCTGCGGGTCAGCTCCGGGCTGTTCGAGGGCCGGGTGCGGGCCGAGATCATCGGCGGGGTCCGCCCGGACCAGCGCGGCCAGGGCCTGGGCGCCGAGATCATGAACCGGATGGAGGCCCGCGCGCTGGAGTTGTCGGCACAGCGGCACCCCGGCGTGCCGGTCCAGCTGCGGGTCTCCGGCGGTATCGAGGGAGCCTCGGTCCGGCCGCTGTTGGAGCGGCGCGGGTATCAGGTGGTGCGCTACTACCACGAGCTGGCCCGCCCGATTCCCGGCGTGCTGCCCGACCCGCCGCGGCTGCCGGTGCGGCGGTACTCCGCCGAGCTGGCCGAGGAGCTGCGGCTGGCCCACAACGACGCCTTCAGCACCCACTGGGGCTCGATCCCGGTGACGGCCGAGCACTGGCAGAGCATGCTCGACTCCCAGACGTTCCGGCCGGACTGCTCCTACGTCAGCGTGGACTCCGACGGCCGGGTGCTGGCCTACGTGGTGGTCTGCCAGTGGGTGGCGGGGGAGGCCTGGGTGCACCTGGTGGGTACCCGGCAGCAGGCGCGCGGCGCCGGGCTGGCCCGGGCCTGCCTGGCTGCGTCGCTGCGGGCGATGGCCGAGCAGGGCTTCGCGGTGGCCGGGCTCGGCGTCGACTCGGAGAACGCCTCGGGCGCCGGCCGGCTGTACGAGTCGTTGGGCTTCGGACTGCAGCGGGTGCTCGCCCACTACGGCCGGGTCGAGCCCGCCCGCTGAGTGTGTCGCTCCGGCTGGTCGGCGCCGGTGGATCAGGGGCCGGTGCTGGCCCGGGCCTGCTCGGCGGTGCTCGCCGCGATCCGGCGCTGGTCGGCCACCAGGATGCCGTAGGTGAAGGCGTTCTGGCCCTCGTCGGCGATCTGGTCGGCGATCCGGCGGAGCAGCTCGGTGGCGACCACCGCGTCCTGGTGCTCGCCGAGCAGCGTCTGCAGGCGGGACGCCCGCTTGGCCATCTTGCTGCCCTTCTTGCCCAGCGCCTGCGCCGCCGCCTCGGCCGCGTACCGGGCGCGCTTGCCGGCCTTGCGGGCCTGGTGCAGCAGCTCGTCGGGGCTGTGCGCGTCGGCCGCGCGCTTCATCCGCTTGGCCAGCTTGCGCTCGGCGGCGGCCACGTAGCCGGCCAGCACCCTGGGCGGCCCGGCGGCGTCGGGGGTGTAGGGCGGTTGCTCGCGCCAGCGCGCCAGGTCGGCCACCAGCACCCGGTAGCGCTGGTCGTGCATGGTGGCCAGCAGCGCGTCGGCGTGCTCGCGGAGTTCGGCCAGCAGTATCCCGTCGATCCGCTCGGCGACCGGGCCGACGACCAGGAAGGCGGGCAGGTCCTCGACCGCCCGAGCCAGCCGGTTGCGCAGCACCTCGCGGTCGCGCACCTCGCCGAGCTCGGCGGCGAACCAGGCCAGCTCGTCGGCCAGCCGGGTGGCCGCCTGCGCGTCGAACAGCGGCCCGAAGATCCGCAGGACGGCGCGTAGCCGGCGGGTGGCCACCCGGGCCTGGTGGACCGCCTCGTGCGGCTGGCTGGTGGCGTTCAACTCGAACGGCCGGTCCTGGATGGCGAAATGGCCCGCGGTGAGGGCGTCGCACTGGGCGCGCAGGTAGCGGGTCAGCACGGCGGCGGCGGTGCTGGTGTCGGCGGTGTCCGGCCGGCCGAGCGCCCGGCGCAGCTTCGAGGCGGTGCGCGAGCGGTAGGCGCCGCGCTTGAGCAGCAGGCCGGCCGACCCGCTCGAGGTCGGCAGCGCTGCCGCCCGGGCCGAGCTCCACCTCCACCTCTCGCCAGCGGGACACCGCCACGGGTGCCCCCTCGGAGCGCGCGCGCACCTCGTCGTCGGCCAGCTCGGTCACCAGGTCGCCGTCGGAGTCGATGACCCGGTGGCGGGACCGGGTGGTGCGCAGGGTGACGCTGGGCAGCAGCTCCGCGCCGCCGGTGAACGGCTGGATCAGCCGGCCGCAGCTCGTCCGGGGGCTGCTCGGTGCCGTCCAGCGGCCAGTGCAGCTCGGTGCGGAAGCCCGCGCCGGGCACCTTGAGGTGCCAGCCGGTGTCGGCGTCGCCAGAGCGCCGTCGCAGGCTGAGGTCAGAGCGCAACAGGTCCTGCCCGGCGGTGTCGTAGTAGGTGCTGTCGAGCTGGACGGTGCGGCTCTCGACGCGGGCTCCGGGCGGTGCGAAGTCGGCGGGGTCCCCCAGCACGAAGTCCGGGGCGACGTCGAACTTGGTCTCGATCTCGCGATGGGTGCCGGCCACCAGCTAGTTCTACCGCTTGGCGGCGCGGTGCACGCCCGTTCCGTGCAACTGCCGGGTGGCATTGGCGGCGGGTACGAGATCGAGAACCTGGCGGTCGCGGTCCATGGCAGAATGGATCTCGCCGGTCGCGATCCGCGGCCGGCTTGACGGACGGGTGTACGCCTGTCCAGAAGGGGGTGAATGGTCTCGACTTCGGACGTTGAGATGAGGAGAAGCGGGCCGAGGACCGCATTGCTGACCTCGTTAAAAAAGCGATGCAAAACAAAATAAGCGCCGATTCCAATCGCGCTGACTTCGTTCTCGCTGCCTAAGTAGCGGAACGGGTCTGTCAGCCCGGGTTCGTCACCGGCCCGGATGCTGGCATCAGCTAGGTGACTCACCGTCCTGGCCGGTCGCGGGGCAGGACGGGACAACTCACAGCGACTGGGCCTGTCACACCGACTTGTGTGCGTGATCGGTGGGGCCGAGTAGAGGCGAGGCACACTGCGCCCGGAGAAGACCCATCAACACGACGAAGGACCCGGGTTCGATTCCCGGCACCTCCACCGAACCGGGTGTGATCACACCCGGTGCAACCGAATGGACGCGGCATCCGAGAGGGCCGCGTCCATTCATTGTCTGGACCCTGTGAAGCACTGACCGGCGGCCCCGCCGTCCGCGGCCGGATGGCCGCGGTTTTGACTGCTTGAACGGCCTCGGTGCGTCGAGGTGCCGTCACGATGCAGTGCGGGCCTTCGAGGTCGAGGAGGATGCGCTCGAACCATGCGTGGTTGTAGGCGCGGCGGGTTTCATCATCGGAGTCCTGGTAGACGCGCCCGCAATCGACGATCAGCTCGGTCAGCGTGCGGATCAGCCGCTCATGTTCGAAGCTCGATGTCGAGAACTGGGCCAGCCGGGCTTCGGCTTGCTTGAGCTGGGTGGAGAGGTCGGCCTGCTTGGCTCTTGCGATATCCGGCGGGACAACCTCTTCCATCGCCTTCTCTGCCCACTTGACGCGCTCACGCTTGATGGCGTTAACCCGCTCCTTCAGCCGCCGCTCGTCGGTCTGTGTGCTGGCGGCGTAGTCGGCCAAGTCGGCAAGCAGAGCCAACCGAAGCTCGTCAGCAAACGCTGGCGGCAGGCTCTCGCGTTGCCACTGCTCGACGACGGCAGCCTCGACCCGTTCCTCGACAAGTCCAGGAAGGGAGCAGCCGTTCTTGAGGTTGTGGCGACCGTTGCAGATCCAGTAGCCGTGCCGTGCGCCGGTCTTGCTGGTTGATCGGCTGTAGATGAGCCGGGAGCCGCAGCGGGCGCAGAACAGCGAACCGGCGAGGTAGCGGGAGTGCCGCTGTGGCTTGGTCCCGGCGACCCGATGGCCGTGAAAGACCTCTTGGACGCGCTCGAAGGTAGCCAGACTGATCAGCGGTTCGTGCCTGCCGGGGTACTCGACACCACGCCACTTGACGACGCCGGTGTAGTAGCGGTTCTGCAAACTTCGTGCACTTTGTTAACTGGTAGCGGTTTGGCTACCCGGGTGCGGGTTGGCCGGGTGGTCAAGCCGCGGATCGCCAGCTCTGCCGTTAGCTGGTTCAGGGTCCACTCGCCGGTGGCGTAGGCGTCGAACGCCCAGCGAAGGTGGTTGCCTCTGTCCGGGTCAACTTTGATGGTCCTGATCTCACGCCCGTCGATGATCTGCCGGACGTTCAAGTAGCCGATTGGTGCCAGCGTCGGCGTGCCACCGAGCCGCACCTTGGTCTCGGTACCTTTAATGATCTCAGCAGCCAGGTTCTTGCTGTAGAACTCAGCGATCGAACTCATGATGCCGTGCAGCAACGTGCCGGAAGGCGTTTCGTCGATGTTCTCGGTGCAGGAGATCAGGCGAGCACCGGCACGCTGGATAGCGAGGTTGATCTCGACATCATCAGCGCGGTTGCGAGCCAGCCGGTCAACCTTGTGCACGATGACGTAGCTGACGGGCTCGGTAGCTAGGTAGCGCAGCATCCGCTGGAGGTCTGGTCGATCGGCTGATCGAGCGGATTCTCCAGCGTCAATGAACTCGGCGACCACCCGGGCACCGAGTTGCTCGGCTTTGCGGTAGCCCGCTTCGCGCTGGGCGGGGATAGAGAAGCCTTCGGCTTCACCGCCGCGTTCGGCTTGCTCCTTAGTGGATACACGGAGGTAGAGAATTGCCAGAGGCTCAGACAGGCTCGCAGGGTTGAACTGAGGGCAGTACGGAGTCACGGTCAGGCAATACCTCCCGATGTGTAGGCGCAGAGCGCGGGTTTGGGTTTGACGGCTAGATATGATGGCAGCCGCACCGAGCAGAGACAGCCGCAGACGGCCATAGGCTCGCGCTCTCACCTCAGTAAGACTGCGGCCTTCGAAGGGAGCTGGCTGTGCTCCAAAACCGGGTGTCGCAGGTTCAAGTCCTGTCTCCCCTGCCAGATTGAACACAAGATTTTGAAGCGCAGATAGCGACGCCTTCAATCGGGAACAGGCCATCGGCCTCTGTCTGATCGGCAAGCACATGAAGTTCGCTACAGGTACGCCCAAGGGCGTCGTCTGAGACGCCTTCCTTCGGGGCCAGGTATTTGAGGTTAGCGTGCTGGGGAGGTGTCTGGAGCACCGCCGCTAGGGCTTCAAAGGCTAGCGTTTCGCTGACTTCGGCACGCGCTTTGTCGTAGCGACGCCACCCCTTGGCGTCTGGCTTAAGACGGGCCTCTGCGATGGATCGGAGCGAATCAGTTCCGATTTGGACACCAGTCATCACATGGCGGCCATCGCTGTCCCGGACGAGGCAAGTCTTTGCTAACGGATTCACCCCACGCAGGAACTGCGTAACGACCTCGATGTCGTCGAGCTGATCATCGAACCCCGTACTGAACGCATTAAGCACAGCTTGCCCCGCGTGGGCTCAACGTCGGCGAGCTTGGCGATGTCGGCGGTGCTGAAAGCTGCGCGCTCCCCAGGCAGGAACATCATGTCGAAGATCGCGGTTCGGAATGTGTCGATTTCGAGAGCGGTTGGTTTCCGCTTTCCAGGTCGTCCAGTGGTCGTAGCAATGTCGGCGGTCGTGGCATGACCCCGGCTGGTCGTGCCAGGTGAAGTGAGAGTCTGATTGCCCGATAACCGGGCAGGAAGGCTCGATGAACGATGGCAACGAGGAAACGGCATACCCCGGAGCAGGTGGTCCGGAAGCTGGCCCAGGCTGATCGGATGCTGGGCGAGGGCAAGGACGTCGCCGATGTCTGCCGGGAGCTCGGGGTGGCCGAGCAGACCTATTACCGGTGGCGCAACCAGTTCGGCGGGTTGAAGGCCGATGACGCCAAGCGGTTGAAGGACCTGGAGCGGGAGAACTCGACCCTGAAGCGGCTGCTGGCCGACGCCGAGCTGGAGAAGGCCGCGCTGCGGGAGATCGCGAAGGGAAACTTCTAGGCCCGGCACGCCGGCGGGCGGCCGTGCACCACCTCATCACGGTGATGGGTGTGAGTGAGCGGTTCGCCTGCCGGGTGACCGGGCAACCCCGGACGACCCAACGCCACCAGGCCCACGCCCAGACGCCGGCCGACCCCGACGCCGGGCTGCGGCAGTGGCTGCGCGACTACGCCGCTGCTCATCCGCGGCGCGGCTTCCGCCCCGCCTATCACGACGCCCGCGGCGAGGGCTGGATCGTCAATCACAAGAAGCTGCAACGGCTCTGGCGCGAAGAGGGCCTGCGGGTGCCGGTCCGGCGACGCCGCAAACGCCTCGGCTCGTCCACCGCCCCGGACACCCCGGCCGCCGACGCGCCGAACAAGGTGTGGGCCGTGGACTTTCAGTTCGACTCGACCACCGACGGCCGCCCGGTCAAGATCGCATCCATCATCGATGAGCACACCCGCGAATGCCTCGGCGGCCTGGTCGAACGCTCCATCACCGGCGACGCCCTCATCGACGAGCTGGACCGCCTCGCTCAGCAGCGGGGCTACCCCGCGGTGCTGCGCTGAGACAACGGCCCCGAGCTGGCCTGTCAGGCGATGGCCGACTGGGCCGGTAAACGCCTCGGCCTGGCCTTCATCCCGCCGGGCGAGCCATGGCGCAACGGCTACGTCGAGTCGTTCAACAGCCGGGTCCGCGACGAATGCCTCAACATCAACCTGTTCTGGTCGCTCACCCACGCCCGCGTCGTCATCACCGACTGGAAGACCAACTACAACCAGCACCGCCGCCACTCAGCCCTGGGCTACCTCGCACCAGCCAGCTACGCTGCGATCTGCAACCACCAATGAAAACCAAACGACTCTCACTCGCACTGGCACGATTCATGGGGTCCCGCCACGTGGGCAGGGCATCACTATGCGCCGTCAGTCCATGACCGCAGCTGAGATTGACCAGGCCATCCAGATCTACCAAGCCGCAACTCCTAGCGGATATCGGCACAAAGCTGGCTACGACCACGGCACCATCTGGCAAGCTCTGAAGCGGGCTGGTGTATCGCGGCGGGACAGTCACGGCCGGGAGCGGTGACCACCGCTGATGCGAACAAGATGCACGGCTCTTATGTTAGGGGCCGTCTGGTATATGAGTGACTTTATGGCAGGTGTGGCGTGAGGCGAGCTTGGCGGTTAACCGAGTCATCTAGCTCGATCGTCGGTCCGATGAGCTTCAACAGTCTTGGACCCGACCCAGTGGGCGACATACGAGTTTTCGCTGGCGCATCCGCTCCTGCAGAGTTGGAGCAGCGTCTACATGACGAGATTCAGCGCGAGGTCTCAGCGATGCTCGACGTCATCCGCGATTGCGATGCCTTTGACGTTATCGAGCTGCTCCAGTTACGCGAGCTGCCAATCGTACCGTCGGCTGCCCTTGAACCGGATTACGATGGGAATGGTGGGGTAATCGACTTGGTCTCTCTGGTCCTGCTGACCCGAGAGAGCAGGGCACCGAGTGGAATGCCTCGCGCCGAAACACAGCCGCATCTCATAATCCCCAATCTGCACGACCGAGCGGCGCGCCTGCTGCGTCTCAGCGCCTTTAGGGGGATGATAGGCGCCACCCTGCGCACTGACGATCCTCTGGCCCGGCTTGCCGCGGAGTACCAGTCCTACCTAGTGACCGTGAGAGGACTGCAGTACGAGTCAGTTCAATCCAAGCATGATGCAGCCTTGTTTGGTCGACCCGAGATCAAGGCGCTGCTGCTTGCCCACTTAGGCTTCAGCTACCAAGACTTCATCACGGTTCGTGATGCGATCCAGAGGCGCTACAGCGAGACTCTCGCACGATTGCGTGACACGACTGACGGGACCCCGTGGATTGGTCCAGGGCGTGTGAGAGTCTGGTTATTGGTGGGTGCAGGCGGCAGCGTATCCGGCCGGTGTTTGGTAGCCCAGGGCTGAGTGCCTGCGGTGATGGTTGTACTCGTCCTTCCAGTCGCCGATGACGACCCGGGCTTGGGTCAGTGACCAGAACAGGTTGATGTTGAGGCATTCGTCGCGGAGCCGGCCGTTGAACGATTCGATGTAGCCGTTGCGCCAGGGCTGGCCGGGTGGGATGAACGCCAGGCCGACCCGTTCGCCGGCCCAGTCGGCCATCGCTGCGCAGGCCAGTTCGGGGCCGTTGTCGCTGCGCAGCACGGCGGGGTAGCCGCGCTGGCTGGCGATGCGGTCGAGTTCGTTGATGAGGGTGTCGGCGGTGATGGAGCGGGCGACCAGACCGCCGAGGCATTCGCGGGTGTGTTCGTCGACGATGGAGGCGATCTTGACGGGGCGGCCGTCGGTGGTGGCGTCGAACTGGAAGTCCACCGCCCACACCCTGTTCGGTGCGTCCGCTGTCGGGGTGCGTTGCGGTGGACGATGCCGAGCCGTTTGCGGCGTCGGCGGTTGCGGCACCCGCAGGCCTTCTTCACGCCAGAGGCGTTGCATCTTCTTGTGGTTCACGGTCCAGCCCTCGCCGCGGGCGTCGTGGTAGGCGCGGCGGAAGCCCCACCGCGGATGCGTCTTCGGCGTAGTCGCGGAGCCAGGTCCGCAACCCGGCGTCAGGATCGGCCGGGGTCTGGGCGAGGGCTGGTGGCGTTGGGTGGCCGGTTCTGCCCGGTCACCCGGCAGGCGAACCGTTCACTCACCCCCATCACCGTGATGAGGTGGTGAACGGCGGCCCGCCGGCGTGCCGGGCTCAGAAGTTTCCCCGGGCGATCTCCTTCAACGCCGCCTTCTCCAGCTCCGCATCGGCCAGCAGCCGCTTGAGGGTGGAGTTCTCCCGCTCCAGGTCCTTCAGCCGCTTCGCGTCGTCGGCCTTCAGCCCGCCGAACTGGTTACGCCACCGGTAGTAGGTCTGCTCGGCGACCCCCAGCTCCCGGCAGACATCAGCGACGTCCTTGCCCTCGCCGAGCATCCGGTCGGCCTGGGCCAGCTTCCGCACGACCTGCTCAGGGGTGTGCCGCTTCCTCGTCGTCATCGTTCATCAAGCCTTCCTGCCCGCCATGGGCAATCAGACTCTCACTCCACCTGGATCAACCAGCCGGGGTCATGCCACACGGAGTAGGCGCAGGACAGCACCTTTGCTGATGCCGTAGTGCGTGGCCAGCTGAGCGGAGGGCACGCAGGTTTGGTACTCGGTGACGAGTTGCTGGATAGTCTCAGCGGACAAACAGCGGCGGGCAGCATGGACGTGTGAAATAGCGGCCGAAGCGGTCCGATTGTATATATTGGGGTTGATTTGGGAGGTTCAAGCACCGTCCCAGCAGCTCCGCCACGGTATTCCGGACGCTGTACCACTCGGTATTCCGATCGCTGAGAAGCAACAGCTAGCCTGCCTCAGGCGGCCGAGCGGATTAAAGGCCATCGACACGGCGTAGGTGGTCTCATCAGCGGTCGTCTCCCATCGAGTCTTAATAAGGGTTTCGGTTGACTCCCGCGTCGAGTGGGTGATGAACGCGTGCCGTAGGTGTTGCGGACCGCCGCTACGGCAGACCTGGGCGCTGCCATGCGCGCGCCGTTCACTCTCACAGGTTCGCTCCGCCACACTTGACGCACTGATGGGGGGACGGCTGCTGTGTCAACTGAGAGCGACGAGCACGAAGACGGTCCGGTTGTGGGCGTTGACCATGACGACGCTGTCGCTGAAGAGGAGAGGGCAGCGGGCGAATCGTACGACGAGATGATCACTCGGTTGGCACGCCAATACGACGCCAAATGGAATGAAAGGACCCGGCTGCATCCCGACGAAAGGTTGAGCGTCGCCAGCATCTGGGTCGCAGAGGTCTATACGCCCTCGACCCTGCCACGGCTGATCCGCGCGCTTCGCAATCTCGGTTGGGATCGGAATAGCTCACGCGCGGAGAGCGACTTGACCGAATGGGTGCGGAACCAACGGTCGCGGCACTCCATCGCCTGGACGCAGGCTGGTTTTGTCGTCTCGCCCGACTCGACTGCCTATTATGCGGATCGTCGCGCGCCGTTGCCTGCGTCGATCAAGGCCATGGTGCCGACGCTGTGGTCGATTCCTGGGGGAATCACAGTCCTCAGCGTGCAGTTCTTCGTGGATGACGACGCCGCTGCGCGGCTTAACCCTGTCCTTCGGCGTGACTACGACAGCTACATCGAGCCCCTAGACCCCGCGCCAGCAGCATGGCGGAATCTTCCAGGGCTGCGACAGCTTCGGCGAAATCAAGCGATCCTTCGGCATCACCGCCAGTATGAGCACGCGCGCGCCGAACATGACGTCATGACACAGCGCCGTGACCTGTCACAGGCTGAGTTGGAGTCCCTGCGACGCGAATGCACAGAGTGGGTCACTGAGTGGTTGCCAGGCAAGTTCGCTGACACTGACCGGGACGACTTTCCAACCGCAGTATTGATCGTCACCGACAAGGACGACCCCTTTCCAGAACACGCGCTCGGAGACGGTCAAAAGTCGCCGCGGGGGTTCGACTTCCTCGGGCTCGGCAACCAGTGGATCGCGTTCCGCAGTGAGCGGCACCCAGCGTTCGGGGTCGTCACGCCGGATCGTTACGTCGCTCCTGGATTTCCCCTCGCGCACAGCAGTCTGACCTTCGCCATCCGGCGGGATGGTGCTTTCATGGCCGACACCGGTCACAGCACGTCGGAAGTGCCCGACGACTGGCTGATAGCGCAGCGGGCAGGCAAGTATGTGCTCGGTGCCATGGTGCGCTGGGCGCTCCAATGCCAGCCTTGCGCAAGATCTAGAACTGCTCCACACTGAGGGACAAACCTGGGCCAGCAGAGAGTGAGCATTTACGTTCGGCGCCGGTGAGTCACCTGGAACGGGTGCGCGACTTCGCTGCTCTCGGCCGTCGACGTTCGCGCCCAGGCAAAGCGGTGAGAAACAGTTCATCGATTCTGACCGTTGGTGGGGTTACAAGTATCAGGACTGGACGGCACATCCGGACTTCGGTGAGACACGTTCATACAAGCTACCGTGCGCAGCTGACCACCTTGTCCCAGACTGTCGTGGAGAGCGTTGAGTGTCAGGTCGAAACCATACTCCACCACTGCGAACGTAGCAAGCTTGATCAGTCCAATCTGGCTGCAGCGGCTAGTAATTGTGCTCACGGCTCTGTCGGTCGTCGCCGCATTTCTCGCACATCGTCACTAACAGCGCTTGCAACGGTGGCGTAAAGTTCCCCGCGTCGCCGGGCCGGGCATTGGGCCAGGCCGGAAGACGTAGCGGTGCGCGCCGGGGGCTGATGTCCAGCAGAACCGCCCTTCCGGGCCGGTCCCGCTGGCATGATGCAGCGGCCGCTCGGAAGGGAGCGGCCGGTGGCTGGCGGGATAACAAACGGCGACATCCCGGCGGTTGGGATTGTGCGCCTCGAGCGCCGCGGTGCTGGCCATCGGCCTGGCGGTGACGGCGGGGTCTGGATGGGGCTGACCAAGCTGCGCTAACGCTGGCCTTCGACGGGCATCTCGGCCATGGCCAGGTGGTCAGCGAGCTCGAATCACCCAGGTTTGCCCTGAGCGTGGTCGCAGGTGTCGGTGCCGCGATCGCGCTGACCGTGACGTCTCGCCGGCAGAGTGATGCCGAACGCAGCCGCCTCGATGAACGCTTTGCTGCCCGGCGAGGCGTTCGGCGGGGCTCGTCCCGCCGACTGGGCGGCGGCAGCTATGGCACACACATCAAGACCGTGCGAGCTGAACACGTCGACCGATACCGGTCGACGTTTCATTGGCGAGGAAGCGGTGACCGCGTATGACGTGTTCCCCCCGTCGCTGACCTACGTCGATGTGCCGGCCCGAGCGCCCTAGACACCGTCTGCTGCTCCGCCAAGAACGTGCTCTCAGATCACATGCACCCGGTTCGGCCTTCTGCTGCTCAGTCGGCCAGAACCGGATCCGGAAGTGGGTGTCATCGCGCGGCAGGAGCGCCAGGCCGTTTTGCTAGTCACCGACCATCTCCAATCGCACGCCCATCCAGAAGCGCGCGAACCCCGACGGTCGGTCCCTCGCACCGAAGCGCAGCGCGTGCAATCGATTAAGACATAACGTCTATTGAATGATCAAACCGGGCAATGCAGGCTGGCAGCAGTATCACCGATGCCGCAGACTTAGGAGGTCACCCTATGTTCCGCTCTTGGAAGAAGACAGCCGCCGTTCTGGCCGCAGCCCTGGTCGCCGCCGGTGCCAGCATCACTGCGGGGATGCCCTCGGCCGCTGCGGCGAACGGCTGCCAGAGCCTCACCGTCAACTCAGGCGGCTACGACCAGACGACGGCCGAATACGCCTCGAGGTGGAGCGTCAGCACCGGTTACGGCTTGTACTGGAACCTCAGGCACACGGACGGCAGCCTCCGGGACCACGGTTACGTAGTGGATACATGGACATATCCGAGCCGGCGAACGTCTACTACCTGCAGATCAACGGAGCCCCAGGGGCGACCGCTCAGGTCTGCTACTCCGGCTGACACTGCAGGCCGGCGGAGACCGGCCGGCCTCCGCCCACGGGCAGCGACGATGGCAGCGGACTTCCGGCCAGGACGCTGCATCTCAGGTTGGTGGAGCTAGCGACAGCGAAGCAACGTTGCTGACCGCATATCGCTGGAGAAAGATCCATTTCGGCACCGTCGAACCGCGCAGATCGAGACTGCCAGTGTGCGCTCGGACGAAGGGAGAATCAACATCCGCGCGCACGCTCATTCGCTAGGTGCTCCAAGTCGAAGGAGAACGCCCTCGCGTCTGAGCAATCGTTGAACGGTGTTGCGGTGGACTCCGAACTCCTTCGCTAGGTCGGTCGTTCGAGCACCCGCCTCGTATCGCATGGGTCTGCCCAGACTTCGGTTGACGGATTCGGGTAGGGGCGGTCAGGCCGCGTGAGCGGTCTGTGGGAGTGTCTCGTATTCGATAGGTGTGAGTCGTCCGAGGCGGTCTTGGCGGCGTCGGCGGTGGTAGGTCTTCTCGATCCAGGTGATGATCGCGAGGCGGAGTTGCTCACGGGTGGGCCAGCGTTGCCGGTTGAGGACGTTCTTTTGCAGCAGCGAGAAGAAGGACTCCATGGCGGCGTTGTCGGCGCAGGCGCCGACCCGGCCCATCGATCCGTGCAGCCCGCTTGTGCGGAGGGCGTGGAGGTAGGCGTGGGAGCGGAATTGGCTGCCCCGGTCGGAGTGGACCACCGTGCCGGCTGCTGGCCTGCGCAGCGCGACGGCGTTGGTCAGCGCGTCGACGGCCGGCTGCGAGGTCATCCGATCGCTCATCGAGTAGCCCACGATCCGGTTGGAGCAGGCGTCCTTCAGCGCGCAGAGGTAGAGCTTGCCGGTGCCGGTCGGATGTTCGGTCAGATCGGTCAACCAGAGCTGGTTGGGCTGTGCGGCCCGGAACTGGCGGGCGACGAGGTCGTCGTGGACCGGTGGGCCGGCCTGCGGGTCAGACCGCGTTTGCGGGAGTGCACCGACCAGAGCCGTTGCTGGGTGCAGAGCCGGTTGACCCGATTGCGGCTTGCTCGGATGCCCCGGGCCGGGAGCTCGTCGGTGATGAACCGGTAGCCGAACTCCGGGTCGTCATGATGGATGTCGATCGCGGCGTTGACCAGATGCGCGTCGTCCCAGTCGCGCTGGCTGACCGGGTTGGCCAGCCACTTGTAGTAGGACTGGGTCGAGAAGCCGAGCACCCGGCAGGTCACGGCGACAGGGATCTTGTCGACGGCGAGGTCACGGACCAGCGGGAACATCATTTTGGGAGCGGGTCCCGGGCGAAGTAGGCCGTCGCCCGGCGCAGGATCTCGGCCTCCTGCTCGAGCTGCTTGTTGCGCCGGCGCAGCTCACGCTTCTCCGGATCATCAGCAGCCGACCCGGCCGGGGCGGCGCTGGCGCCGTCCTCGCGATCAGCGATCTTCAACCAGCGGTTCAGACACGACTCGGAGATCCCGAAACTACGAGCCACCTGCGCGACCGACTGATCACCCTGCCGGGCAACCGCGATCACGTCGCGACGGAACTCCTTCGGATATGGATTGGGCACGATGACGATCCTTCCAGCGAAGCCGGAACTTCGCGGTGATCGTCAACCAAACCTGGGGCAGACCCCACTGGGTACTTAAGGTCATCAGTATAACTACAGGGAGTGATAAAACCCGTCCACATACACGAGGAGGTACCTTCTGGACCGATCTAGAAAGCGAAGAACCGGACGCCACTGCCAGTCGCCGAAGCCCTGGAAATTTGGTATTACGTCTGGAAGCATGAGACATGTGTCCGTCAGGCCAGAGACAAGGAGAAGAGAATGCCGGGTCAGCTCAGAGTAGATTTTGCGGGAGCTCAAGAGATTGCTAAGGCGCTAAGCACTGCGGCGACTCAAAACCAGAACGATCTACACACCCTCTCCAGCAGAGCGCGCCCGGATCAAGTTTGGGCCGGAGCGGCGGCGGCGGCATATCAAAACGCCTACGACCGCTGGGAAAGTGCCGAAAAGCAGCTCATCCAAGCTTTGGATGACATGGGCCGCGCAGTTAAGACCATCATCGACAACTTCGATCACATTGACTCGCAGGGTGCCAGCGCCTTCCCCGGCTAAAGGAGCGTCCAATTTGTTCGAAATAGACATCGCTGGTGTCGAGATGCTGTCATCCCAGCAAAGCGTGGCCGCTCGACAAGTCGCTGTCGCAAATACGGGCCTAGGTATAGCCAAAGCTGATCTCGACACCGCATTGAGAGGGATTTCAAACGGCTCTGAGCTCACCGGCGCCATGGCCATGCTCAGAGATTGCTGGGGCAACGATCTCAACGACATAATGAATAAGTCCTCGAATGTTGCCACTTTTATGGACGCATTTGCATCAGCTTGCACAGAAGAGGAAGTTTCCGGTGTCGATGCGTTTCAGTAGGTGGACTGCACGATGAACATCGCCCCTCTGCCTTCCGCCACGCTGATAAATAATGCAGCAAAATCGCTGCGAGACACAGAACGCGGGATGCGAACTCAAGGGGTTGCCCATCAGTCAATTCGAGACGCAATAGGTCCTGGTAAGTGGCAAGGGCAGACTGCGGATGCCATAAAAGATATTGAAGGCAAACTTGTAACGCACTGCCAAAATGCAGCCGCAGCAGTTGGAAGCGCAGCTGCGGCATTGGAAGATTTGAGCGCGTATATTACTTCCATTTCGGCGAGGTACCAGCAGCTTGTGACCGCGGCTCGCACGGTAGACGCCGAGCACGCTAAGAAGGGACCAGTTCTTGCGCTCCTAGAGCGGAATCAGCCGGCTGAAGAACTCAGTAAGCTTCAAGGAAACGTTCACTCGCGAATATCGCATGCAGCTCATCTTGTCGGTGCCGCAGCACACAAGTCAAACGACTTCAAGACAGATACCAAATACAACTGGAAGGCTCGACTAGTATCCGATGTCGAGCAGGCAGGCAGCACATACATCGATTTTGAAAAGGGTGTCGTTGAAGGTGTTTGGGACCCGATAAAAGGCGTGTACGAACTCGTACGGCACCCCACGCAAGTTGTGCATCTGGCCGAGGCGCTCAATGAGCATCCAGCGGAAACCTTACACGCAATATGGGACAGCGTTGCTGATACAAAAACGTGGAAGACCCACCCGGCAGAAGCCCTAGGCAAGCTTGTTCCCGGTGCGGTGCTGACGATTCTGACAGTTGGAGGCGGCGTCGCCGCGAAAGGCGCTGAAGGAGCAAACGCAGCTACTAAAGCCGCACGAGCTACAGAAACATTAAATAAAGCCGGCAAAGTAACTGCTGAAACAGAAAAAGCTGCCGAGAGCACAAATTATGCGAAAAACTTTTTTGATGCTCACCCCGATTTAAAGGGTAAGGTTGTGATTCACCACGCTATCGAACAACAGGTCCTAAAGCGCTACCCGGGCCTCGTAAATCCTGGAGATATGCACGCTCTTCCAAATTTGCGCGGAATACCCAAAGAAATAAACAACGAGCTTCATTTGAGCAGTATTCGCAAAGAATGGAACGATTTTTACGAGGAACATCCGTCTCCGACTCGCGAAGATCTTGACACGTACGCGAAGTACATAGATGATAAGTATGGATCACAGTTCAATCCGCCAACGTAATAGCGAATAAGGAAGTTCAGGTTTTGCATGGCAGCGTTCTATAAAGTCAAGCCGGAAGTAGCTGGCAGCCTTGGCGACACAACAGAACTTGACACGTCGACTCACCCGCCTATTGTTTCCAAACTTGAGTACGAGTTCGCAGGTTGGCTCGGCAGTCATTTGATCGAATCATTCCCATGCTATATCGCATCGACTGCTTTGGTTGAGGCGATGACAGCAGCTGGCTTGAGTGGGTTCGTCACTGATGAGGTTACAGTTACGCTATCACCAGAAGCGTTAGGCGTAACTGCTGACATGCTGCCACCGTTTGTTTGGTTCAAGCCTACTGGGATGCCAGAACAAGACGACATAGGAGTTCTTCCGCCGGCACGGCTGGTCGTATCCGAGGCTGCCAAACAAGTTATGGAACCCTTCACTCGCGACACCGATTACATACCTATTTAAGGGATGCAAATTAATTATCCGATCTAACAAGTAAGGTATGCATGGCACCCGCTCAAACTAGTGATGGCCAGCGCAAACTTGAAGTTCGAGTGAGAATCATCGATAGATACTCGAATAGGCGCGGTTCTATCCACGACTGTACAGTAGAGTTTACTTCAGAAGCTAAAGTTAGCGAACTCACTGCAGCACTATTGCGGACCTACGTACCTGAAGCAGCTGTAGAGAGCACAACCGTAGGCCTATACCGAACCCTCCTTGAAGCAAATGCCGATGTAGAAGCGTCTACGGTAGAGCGTGGAGGATTCCTCCCTGCCAATATGCGGGTTATCGACTGTGGATTGATTGATGGTGCGCAGCTCACTTTAAAGTCCCGCGCTGACCAACGAACGGCGACGCTGCCGCTTCGCGACATGGAGCAAATTGATACGGTTTCCGAGCTGTTTCTCGTAGATGAGCTGGGTACCCACCGTGGACGGGTAACGTGGTTGCCTCAAGAGACAGACCTGACGATATCCGCGCTTGCTGAGCCGTGCGATGTCGTCGTTGACGATCTCGTTCTTGGCAAAAACGTTGTGACCGTTCGGGCGTCGGGCGGGAGCGTTTTTGTCAATTTCCCGGGGGACGTAGTCAATATGCTAGTTTCTGGCGAGCATGTGAGCTCGGGATCCGCTGTATTAACGCCAGGTTCGACGATGTCATTTCAAGCCTCTCGAACACCAGTCAGTGAAGAAAAGGAAAGTTCGTTTGCAGCGGTACGCTCAATCGATACTCCCGATGAAACGAGAGTTAGCTTCAGCTTAGCAACCGGAGAAGCGCTTGTAGGTAAAACACCATTCGGTAGAGTTCGACTCGAACCTGCGGCGCGTAAAGGAAGCCCAAACTACGCTGACCTGCCGGAGCGGTTTAGGCGGTTAGGGCCGCATCCTAAGATGCCGGAACGACCTGAGTTCCACGGCGAAACTATCGCAACGACATTGCTTATGGCTATAGGGTTCGCGTTCATATCGAAAAATTACACGTTATTGTTCCTCGCGCCTATTGTCGCGCTGCCTATCGTGTGGCAATACTTTCGATCTATTCGTACTCGGAATCGTAAGTATGAAATGGAGTCAGCGGAATGGAAGGCAAATTTAACTGAACTGCTGACAGGCCTAACTGAACTAGTTGGTGCTGAGGAGGCCAATCGTGAACTTGAGGACCCCGAAACGACATACTGGACTAAGCAAGCCTATCGACGATGGCGAGGTCTTTGGAGCCGCAACTTCGACAGCTACGATTTTCTGCGCATCAGGGTTGGTCAAGGCCTCTTTGAAAGCAGGTACTCAGTCTCCCTTGACGGGGTTGATATCAAAGATACTTCATTCGAAGCGGCTTACAACGAAGGTCGTCATATCACGCCTGAAAGGTTGCGCCCGCGTCTGCTGAATAGCCCCGCCTATGTCAATCTTAATTTAAACAATTTCGGTGTAGTAGGGCCCGAGCCGGCAGTTAGATCTAGCGCGACAGACTATATTTTACAACTGGTGTGCGCCCATTCGCCCGGTGTGCTTGCGATTGCAACACTGTTGCCCGAGGGAGGCGACACGGCCGCTGCTTTTGGATGGCTTCAGTGGCTGCCACATGTCATTTCTGGCTCGCCAATTGCACCAATCGCGCGGGTAGTCTCTGGACGTAGAAAAGCCAACCTACTCCTTTCAGAGCTTCGTGACACCCTTACAGCGGCGAAGAATTTAGAAGACATTGGCTCGATCCGACATCACGTATTGTTGATTGTCCATGAGGCTGCCGAAGTCGATCAGTCACTTCTTGCTGAAGTTCTGGAACTTGGGACCGGATATTTGCACTTGATGTGGTTGGGCACCGGAGTTGAGCGATTAGCCCAGCCGGTCACAGCATGGCTTCATATCCCGTCATCCGATATGGCGAGCTTGAAGTCTTCTACCCTAAATATCTCTGGCGAGCATGGAAAAGGGCATACGGCGTACGACATAGGTTATAGTCGCTACCGGCAGGATCCATATCGTGTAGCGCTAAGGCTTGCTCCGCTGTACGACCCGCGTGTAGTGGGTTCAAATGCGAGTGTGCCATCCCGAGTTTCGCTGTCATCGGTGATAGATATCCGATCCACGGCTTGGACAAGGCGTAGTACTAAATCCCTAATCGTAAAATGTGGGGTAGGCGATCGCGGCATTTTATCGATCGACCTCGTGCGTGACGGGCCACATATGGTGGTAGGCGGTACAACAGGGTCAGGAAAGAGCGAGCTTCTTCAAACCATGGTTGCGACGATAATTTCAACCTATGCGCCGACAGAAGTGGTCTTGATGCTGGTTGACTTCAAGGGTGGATCGACGTTCTCGCCCTTCAAAAAGGATGCGCATGTTGTTGGTTACGTGAGTGACTTGGATGGGCCGAATGTTCATCGTTCGCTCGCCTTTCTCCAAGCTGAAGTTCGGGAACGATTGAAGCGGTTTGCGGAAGCAGGCGATGCAAAAGAGTATGCAGATTATCGCCGTTGGCTACGAAAAAGCGACACGCCGAAAAAAGTACTACCGAGGCTAGTGGTAATTTTCGACGAGTTCGCCACGCTTGTAAAGGATTATGGGGACGAAGCTCAGGCGGCAGTCGTTGACATAGCACAGCGTGGCCGCTCCCTTGGCGTCCACTTGATATTGGCCACACAGCGACCGTCGAGCGACGTCGTAGGTGGCAAAATTCGTGCAAATGTGCGTGCGCGTGTAGCCTTACAGACTCTTAGCGCCGATGACTCGATTACCGTAATTGATTCGCCTGAGGCAGCATTGATTCCTCGTGACTTGCCCGGCCGTGCGTTTCTCCGCCTCGAAGGCGGATCCCTAGTCGAGTTTCAGGCTGCGTACGCCGGCGCCGGATTACCGGACGCTGACTCGGAGCTGCAAAAGATTATCGTTCATGATGGGCTTACCCTTACGCCTAAGCGTGCGCAAGATGTCGTCGATGACGACGAAGAAGATGAAGAGCGCTCTGATGGCCCGACAGAGTTACAGGCTGTGTTAGATACGTGTGTCTTGTCTTCCGTTGAGAGAAGTGGCGACATATCGGAACGTGATGTTCGGTATTTGATGCCGGCACTTGCCGAAACCCTGGTGCGGCATGTGGACGATGATGCGATAGCTGACGTCGACCGTGGTCGAATATCGGATCGAGTTCTTTTAGCAGGTATTGAAGATGTACCTGATCGCCAGAAACAACCGGCTTTATCAATCGACTTAGCAGCTGGCACGTTTCTTGTTGCGGGCCCTGCCGGTCTAGGTAAGACTTGGACACTGGTCCAGCTCGCAGAACAATGGTCAAAGGTAAGCGGCGGAGAAGTGGTTGTAATAGACAGCGGCGGCACGCTGGCGCGCATGATCACTGAACGGAACCGGCAATGGTACGTATCGCGCACATCCGATCCTTCAAGCGTTGCACGTCTTCTCGAAATAGTTTTCTTGCGGACAGCAGACAGAATGCAGTCGGTGGATAGGTTTGCTGGTATTGATACCTTGATTTTGATAGACGGGGTTGATCGGTTGTTAACGGCGTTTGAGGGTGTGCCACGGGCGGAAAAGTGGTTTAATGCGCTTCGAGATGTTATTCGCTTTGGGCGGAGCTATGGAATTTCCGTGGTCATGTCGGCGACCGACCCGGTATTGCCAGCGCGAATCTTTGGCGCGGACCTCGCAAAACATGTTCTTTTAGGCGCCAATTTTGAGCGCTATAGAACTCCCCGCACTGAATGGTTGCCCGGCTTTGGATTAACTGATGATGGTAATGTAGTTCAAATGTTGGCGGTTGATACGAAGCCCGCTCATTTGTTAAATCAACAGGATATAGCGGAATGGAAGCGGGCTTATGTTCAGCCTTACATCCGTCAGACCGACAACTTTATCGACTCCATAGTAATTGGAACTGAAGACCTTAGCTCTACACCTACGTCTATCGACCTGCGACAGCGATCGCTATTGGTCGTCAGCAATAACCGTTCGGCAAGAGTGGCCATGCTTCGGGCGCTAGGCGAGCAACTTGCACACGAGCGGCAGCGAGTTGCGCTGATAGCCCGCACCTACGCCGAGAATGACAGGCTTTTCGTCCCGTGGCCCTCAGTTGAGATAGAGGCTATCCGAGCCGAGTTGAAGGTGGACTACGCAGCGGCGATCATGGAGCTTCTTTCCGAGAGAGGTGCCGTGCGCCTGTCAGACGGACGTCTCGTTGTGTTTGTTGAGGACGGCGATGTGCTAGGCCATCAAGCCTCAATTGAGGCCTCGTTGCAAGAACTGTATAGAGAGGGCCTCCTGGCTTTGGTTTGGGCCTCAACGGCTCAGTCCGCACGAAGTGGAGTACCCTCAATGGTTCGAGCAGACGCGGATGTGTTTTTCTTACAGCCAAATCCGCGGAGTGACGTCTCCGAGGGTTCGCTCGTTACTGGCGTCCCCTTAGAGCACCGGCCACACGCGCGATACGAACTAGGCCAAGGCATCCTCCAGCGTGAGACGGGACAACTCCACCTGTGGTCCGTGTGCCCTACCCGAGTAGGCTGACCTACTACAAGACAACCCAGAGCAACTGAAGCCCCAACGTGGTATTGCTCACAGTTGCATCCTTGATTACGGACATTTTGCCCCAAGGGCTGGCTCCTGTGTTTGTGGCTCCCTGTACCGTTAGTTAGGGGGTGGGACCCATGGGTTCAGAATCTCAGCAGCAGGAGGGCAAGCGTCGACGCAGTCTGAAGCTCTCGATTCACCCGCTTAAGTGGCTTGGGGATGCACTGATTGTCCTGAGCGGCGGAGATCGGACAGCGCTCCGTCGATCTGGAGTCGATCGCGGGTACTTCGTCGGCCTTGGCGTGGCGTTGCTGATGGCTGCGGTCGTGGCTGCCACGTCAGTAACAGTCGCAACCTCAATCGGTTTGCGGATTCAAGACCACGCACGGTTGATAGGGATATTCTCAATATATTTTTTACTTGTATTTGGCCTCGACCGATGGCTGGTTCACGATCCGACTGCTGGATTCGCAGCTGGCACAACTACGGGTTTGGCCAAATTCATGAAATGGCTTGGCCACGTATTTACTGAAGCCGCTAAGATTGCACCGCGTGTCGTTGTAGCATGGATTGCCTCCTCACTTTTTGCTGAGTTTATCTTGTTGCTTATTTTCGCTCCGGAAATTATGGAACAACGAAACGTGGACTTCGTAGTCGCGCAGCAAGCCTTTCAGCAGCGAGTCTCGGCTTTAGAAGTTACGCTAAAGAACAATGCGCAGTCGACTCTTAATTCCGCTGCAAAGGAAAAGACAACTGCCGCCAAAGATTACAAAGAGAATGCTAATTCTCTCGCTAAGATCCAATCGCAAGAGAATGCCGCCATTGCCCAGTTAGCTGCAAGTGGCATTAGATGTACACGGGACCCCGTTTACTACTATAGTCGTCGACTCGGCCGCTACTATCTGGACCACTACCAACTTAATTGTCCACCTCAGTACAATCAAACAATTGATAAATTTAAGGTTGAGGAAGCAAAATACATCCCGACGAAGGATTTAGCTACACAACTGGCCGACATTGATAAAAAGTATAATGTCCAGCAGTTGGCCGCCTTCGTAAGCGGTAAGCAAGTGGATCCAAAGCATCCTTTGCCAACGGCGCATAGCATGGCATCCCAACAATTGGCTGCAGTTGCGCCGAACAATGAAGACGGTATCTTAGCGCGGCAGCGTGCGCTCAGCGAGTTGACCACTAAAGGCTCGTCAATCTGTATTCTGCCTGCAGCTACAGGTACCACTTCGACACCGTGTGCTTCTTCTTACAACTCGGGTGCCGCATTCTTGAGGTCCAATATTAGATGGTGGGTATTACTCCTCGAGATTTTGCCAGTCGTTTTCAAGTTCGTCCGTTCTATCTGTCCACGCTCGGGGTATTCCGCCTTGATGGCTGCCCGCGACTCAGACGAAAGGGTCGAAGCGCTGGCGAAGGAACAAATTTCCAAGATGAGGGCGGATATGATTGTCGGGCGAACGCAACGTGAACTCCACGTTGCGAACGAGGCTGCCGCGCTTGTCGAAGAAAAAGGTCTACGTGAGTTGGGGCGAATTCGCGCCCAGGAGCAGCTGGCAGACATGCCGTCTCGGGTGGATGCTGCTCTCGGCCAAGCTGCTGAGCAAGCTAAGGAGCCCATGCCTCGCGTACACTGGAAGGCGGCATCGGATGATAAAGAGCCCGCTCCAAAAATATTCGTGAGCGACCTCAATCACCATGCTAACGGCAGCGGTCGGAAGGATCGAGATCCTTTGCTCGACTGAGTCAGATCGTTGTCAAGATGAGGTATGAAGTCTAATTCAAGTTAGTCAAGCCTTCTTGGATCGACAGGTTTTCGCAAGATATCAGCGAGTTGACGCAAGTAGCCGATGGCGTCGCCCATCGACTCACCCGGTTCAAGTGGCGCCGGCTCTTTGAAAACAACCAGGCCGAATTCCGTACGAATTCGTACCCGCTCTTCCAGGGGCAATTCGTCTGTGTAGCTTCGGACGGTGTTGAGCCTAACTTGCCACTCTCGCGCTCGCCGGGCATATAACCTGTGGTCGCGTGCCTCAATGGAAAGGTAAATCGCAATGCCATAGAGCGGCCAAAATAGTACACCCTTAATTGCGTGATTCTGCCAAGAGGCATCTTTGTCAATTAAGTAGACTGCTATGCTGGTGACGATTGCAAATAAAGCAACTCCGATTGCGCCAATCCGAAACCGGTCCGCGTTGGCTCGTTCATCAGCCGCCGCCGTCTCAAAGTCTGCCGACAGGTTTGCGGTTGCAGCAATTGCTTTTACTTCGTCTCGCGCGATTTCTATGTCGGATCTAGCAATCGCCACATCATACTGTGCTTCGGCACTTTGTAGATCGCGCAGACTTACTTTGGCCATTCTAATGTTTGATTGGCGAGTATCCGAAAATTTGCTTGCCTTCGTACCTGCCTCCCTCAGGATGTCCTCGACTTGAAACAAGATCTGTCTTAGAGGTTCCGAGTATGGATAGGCTATTTCGATGCGACCAAGCAACTCCACCACTATATTAAATACACCCGGAACCGGGTCGCCGTGAGCACTTTCTAAGAGCAGATCGATTGAATCAATGGTAGCCTCGCGTAGCAATTCGACGCTATCGGCAGCCTTTCGGAAGACCTGGGCGGAGCGCCGCCCTACTGGAGAGCGGTCGTCAATCGTGCTGTCGAGACGCTGAGTTTCAACAGCACGCGTGATGTTATTGAACATAGAGACTAATTGTTCGCGTTGCGCTTTCGCCCATTCGTGATCTACGAGACAGTTTGCCTGGCTGGGAGAGAAGACGGTGTGGCCTGCAGGCTCTTGGGCGTCTAAGTCAGGCACGGTGGTCTCCAAGTCTCACTTGCGGAGCAACTGAAGATTTTCGCGGAATCCGGGTCCGATTCGAGTTCGTACTCAATCGATATTGATCGCGGAGCGGGCCGGAGCACGGCGCTATCCGGGGGACCTACCCGCGGGTAACGCTCTCGATGTCCCCAGTAGATGGCGTCCTTGATGGTCGTTTTGCCCGCACCGTTCGTACCCACAACGAGGCTAAATCGTCCGGGAAACGTGACAGTCAACCGCGAATCTACGGCTGCACGAAACCCTTCGGCGCTGACCTTGCGCAAGTGCACGACGCCTCCTCCCGCCAGATGATCAAAGTCGAATCAGGGTCCCATTAGGTCCGCGAACTACCAAGAAGACAGGCCGCCACCGCCCGGTGGTTCAATGGCGACGCCAGTACGAACTAGTTCTCAGCGCACTCGTTGACGTTCGCACCCGTCGCTGCCCGGGCCACGGCGGGTCGGCACTTGCGCGCCTGACCGCACCGTGGCCATGCTGAGCTAGCCGGTGCGGCGGGTTTGGGGGTTAGGAGCGCAGCTGCGTTGCTCCTGCGTACTCCAGCTCGGCGCTTTCGGCGCCGACGTCGACGGTCGCGTCAAACTCGACGATGACCTGGCGGTCGAAACGCACCTGCGTCCAGCCGTCGTCGACATCAGGGTCGAGCACGCTATGTGCACCTAGCGCGGGGAGATCCTCGTTGCGGACGAGCGCCCGGATCGCCACCCTGGCCTGAGCCTCGACGTGCACGATCTCAGTGCCGCCTTCGAACTCCTCGACCGGATACAGCTCACGGGTGGAGGTGTCCGCGCGCATCTCGATGATCTCGGCGTCGCTGGCCTGCGCGGGCAGGTCGAGGTCCATGAAAACCTCCGAAGGAAAGGTGCGATTGGGTGCGCCCGGGTGCAGGAGGCCGATGTCCTCGAGCATCGGCCCGTTGAGGTGGCGATCAATGAGCTGGGCGGTGGTGGGCCACTCGTAGTCGTCCTCAGGCCACTCGGGCTCCGAGCTCGGGTCATAGGGTTCGTCGATTCGCTGCTGCTGCAGCCGCGCGAATGCGGCCCGCAGACGGTCGCTCAGTGACCCGCTGTCCGCTCCATCGACACCCTTTATGTCCGTGCCGGACGCGACGGTGTTGGTTGCGGCGATCTCCGCGGCTGATTCCTCGGCCAACAGCAGGCGCAGGGCGGTGGTGTAGTTGATGCCCTCGGCGCGTGCCTTGGCCCGGGCGCGGCGTTGCAGGTCCCGCCGGCGGGATGCGCGGGCGCGCTCGTTGGCGTCGTCGGTGGTTGTCATGTCGTCTCTGTTCCTCGGCGTACGGCCACGCCCGCCCGCCGATGATCAGATCGACTGACGAAGATTCGCACGGGTCCTTGCGCCCCTTGTCCTCGTTACCAGCACCGCGTGGAGCGCTGGTTCGGAGAGTGGCAGTGCGATCTGCCATGGCTGATTGTACTCGCCGTAGCTGTGAACCGGGCTGCATGCAGTCGCGGAGCCGACTCCGGACCTCGACTGGCGCTAGTCCGGGCGCAAATGGGGTTGTTAGGCGTAACCGATCCATCTTAGAATGGGCATAATTAGGATTATTACTGATAAATCTGGGCACTACGAGGATAATAAGCTTGGTCCGTACAGCTGTTTGATTAGTTGGCAGTTTGTTGAACGAAATAGCGTCGTTAATGAAGATCAACTTACAAGTCCGAAGCTATGCGAGGACGGCGGCCGGGCACCAGTCGAATGCCACGCGACGTGAGCATGCGCTGAACAGTGTTGCGGTGCACACCAAACTCTGCAGCTAGCTGGGTGGTTCGGCGTCCAGCTTGGTAGGCCGCTACCAGGCGGTCGATGTCTTCGGGGGAGAGGCGAATCTGGATCTGTCGTCGCGTGGCTGTAGCCTCGGTCAGCGGCTGCCCGTGTCCGGTGCGCTTCGTTAGTGCTAAGAGACCATCACGCGGGTGTGATGGTATTCCCGTCAGGACCACCGAACCGGGTGTCATCACACCCGGTGCAACCGAATGGACGCGGCATCCGAGAGGCCCGCGTCCATCATTGTCTGGACCCTGTGAGGCACTGACCGGCGGCCCCGCCGTCCGCGGCCGGATCGCGGCGGTTTGACCACCTGGGTAGCCTCGATGCTTCGAGGTGCGGTCACGATGCGACGCGAGGCCTGCATGACCTAACGCGCCGGGCTTGGCGCGACTCGCGAGGACGGGTCCCCATTGACTGCTGACCGATGGCCCCGAATACATCGCTTCATGTGGTGGGGAGCGGCATTCTGTGCCCTCGTCGGCGCGCTCATCGCAGCCGCGGCGGTGTACTCGACCATCACCACCGTGCAGGTGGCCGTCGTCAATGATGAAACGACCGAACTGCGTCTCAGCGGCTGCGTCGATGATTCCAGCGACATCGCACCGAAGCGCACGGCTGAGGTAGACGTGCCGAAGCGGTCGTCCGTGGGGTGCGATGTCTCTTCGTTCGGCACGTACAAGGGGTGCCTGATCCTGCATGGCTCTCGGCCCGACTCAGAGAAGCCGGCGCGGATCTCCGCACTGCTCGATCCGAGCATCAACCAGGCCGCCTGCGAAAGCAGGAGTTGACGCCGCCAAGTTCTTCCGCTTCCCGTCGTCTGGCTCCTTTGAAGCCATCAAGCGAAGAGCCATCATGTCGGGTCGGTTTCGGAGCGTCCGACGTCTGCTGGAGCGAACGAGACGGGTGCCTCGAAGGCCGCCCGCCGGGCCGCTCGTCGGAAGGTGGCGAGCGCGGCGGGGCCGGCGAGCAGGATGCAGACGAAGTTGGTGACGGCCCGGCCGGTGTCCCAGCCCAGTGAGGTCGTGAGGTCGAACAGCAGGTAGCGGTGCAGTTGCTCGACGAGCGGCAGCCCGGGCCGGTAGGCGATCGAACTGGCCGGGTCGAGTGAGAACGGCCAGAAGGACAGGTTGAGCATGAACCCGAAGAAGTATCCGGACAGCGCGCCGTAACCGGCGAGCATCAGGATTTCCGCCCTGCCTCGAACGCGCGGGAGGAGGCCGGCGAACAGCCCCACCCAGGCGCAGCCGAACATCTGGTACGGCAGCCACGGCCCGACGCCCCCGGTGAGCAACGCGGACGCGAACAGCGAGGTACAGCCCAGGGTGAAGCCGAATCCCGCGCCGTAGACCCGACCGGCCAGCACGAGGATGAAGAAGACGGTTTCCACGCCGGCGGTGCCCGCGCCCAGCGGTCGCAGTGCCGCGTTGACGGCGGACAGAACGCCGAGCATCGCCAGCGCCTTGGAATCGATCCCGCCGTCGGCGATCTCGGCGAACACGACGGCCAGGACGACGATCATCACCGTGCCGAACATGAGCAGCGGTGTGTAGGAGCTGCCGAACTTGTTGGGTGCGACGACGAACGGCCACAGGAAGGCCACGAAGCCGACGAAGGAAGCCATCGCCAGGGTCGGCACCGTGCGTGGCCTGATCCGCACGGCGACCGGTCCACGCCCACGCACCGGGAGGACGGCGGACAGGCGCATCATGCCGCTGTCAGGTCGAGCGCGGCGGCGACCTGCTCGACGGTCAGGTAGGGCAGCGGCGCCATGATCTTGGCGACCTGTGGGGCGAAGGCCGGCGAGGCGACGATGACCTCGGTCGTCGGGCCGTCGGCGACGATGTCGCCGTCGGCCAGCACGATGACGCGATCGGCGGCGGTTGCGACGAATTCCACGTCGTGGGTCGCGACGACGATCGAGGTGCCGTCGGCGGCCAGGTCGTTGAGTATGCGGATCAGTGCCGCCTTGGCCGGGTAGTCCAGGCCGCGGGTGGGCTCGTCCAGGAGCAGGACCCCGGGGGCGGCGCGAAGCTGGATGGCCAGGACCAGCGACAGCCGCTGCCCCTCGGACAGGTCGCGAGGATGGGTCCGGTCGTCGATGCCGGGGGAGAGCCGGTCGAGCAGTTGGCGGCCGGTGGGCGAGCGCACGTCGACGGATTCGCGGTCGGCCTGAGCCAGCTCGGCCCGGACGGTGTCCAGGTAGAGCAGGTCGGCGGCCGACTGGGGAACCAGCCCTACCAGTGTGCGGGCCTTGGCCGCGGTCTGCTCGGCCGGATCCAACGCCTGCTGGCCGGTCCCGACGGCAACGGTGCCGGACTGCCTCCGGCCGGAGCCCTGCAGCGCCCACAGCAGCGAGGACTTGCCGGAGCCGTTGCGGCCCATCAGCGCGGTGACCTGTCCGGCGGCGAGGTCGACGCCCACCGACCTGACGGCGACGACATCGCCGTGCCGGACCACGATCTTGCGGGCTCGTAGCCGGCGTTCGGGCGGCTGTCCGGGTGCGGGTCGAGGCTGCGGCACCGGTGTGTCGGCCAGCCGGCGGCTCAACGGATCGGCCAGCCGGCGGGCGTCCCGGATCGACAGCGGCAGCGGGTTCCAGCCGGCCAGCCGGCCCAGCTCGATCACGGGCGGGGCGACGGAATTCGCGGTCATCATCTCAGCCGGTGGGCCGGCGGTGACCCTGCCGAGCTCCGAGACGTCGATGACCCGGTCGGCGTACTGCACCACGCGCTCCAGGCGATGCTCGGCCACGACGACGGTGACCCCGAGATCGTGCACCAGCCGGGTGATCATGGCCAGCACCTCCTCCCCGGCGGTCGGGTCGAGGGCGGAGGTGGGTTCGTCCAGCACCAGGACTCGCGGATGGGCGGTGAGCACCGATCCGATGGCGACCCGTTGTTGCTGGCCGCCGGACAGCTCGTGCAGGGCACGGTGGCGCAGTTCGGCCAGGCCGAGCAGGTCGAGCGTCTCCTCGACCCGCTTACGCATCACCGCCGGCGGCACGGCCAGCTGCTCCATGGCGTAGGCGAGTTCCTCCTCGACGGTGTCGGTGACGAAGCCGGCCAGCGGGTCCTGGCCGACCACGCCGACCAGGTCGGCGAGTTCGCGGGGGCGGTGGGTCGCGGTGTCGCGTCCGGCCACGGTGACCCGCCCGGCCAGGGTGCCGCCGGTGAAATGCGGCACCAGGCCGTTGATCGCGCCGAGCAGGGTCGACTTGCCCGAGCCGGTCCGGCCGGTGACCAGGCAGAGTTCACCTTCGTCGATATGGAGATTCACCTCGCGCAGGACCGGTTCGGTGCTGTCGGCGTAGGTGATGGTGACGCGGTCGAAGTCGATCACGCCGCCACCGACGATCGCCTGGACGCAGTCCCCGGCCCTTCCGTCGGCCTCGCGAAGGGCGGCTCGAGCCGGGTCGGGAGCGCTCCGGCGGCGGGGCGGCGATGGCCGGGACCGCGGCGAGCAGGATCGCCAGCGTCGGCACCAGGGGCAGAGTAGGCCACCCCAGCGGGTAGAACGAGGGGTTCACCGCCTCGGCGCCGTACCCCCAGCTCGCGCACAGCGACGCCGCGGTGAGCACTCCGCAGCCCGCCACGATCCATTCCGGTACCCGCCACGGATCGGGGCGGTACCGGCTGCGGCTGACCCGGCGTCCGCCCAGCGCCAGGCCACCGGCACACAGGGCCGACCCGAGCAGGATGGTCGGCAGCCCGGTCCAGCGCGGCGCCGCGGCGTCGAGCAGGCCGAAGCTGCCCACGCACAATCCGACCATCCCGCTCAGCACCAGCCCCGCGGTCACCCGGCGGCTGGCCCGGGTAGCGGTACCGGTGCGGCCGTAACCGCGCGAGTCCATCGCCGCTGCCAGCAGCAGGGATCGGTCCAGCGCATCCTCCAGAACCGGGATGGCGATGCTGCGCAACGCGCGCAGCCCCGAGCTCCGTCCCGCGCGCAGCCGGCTGGCCCGCGACACCCGCTGGACGGATTCGACGAGCTGGGGAGCGATGCTGATGGCGACCACCACGACGACACCCAACTCGTACAGCGCGCCGGGCAGCGTTCTGAGGGCGCGCTTCGGGTTGGCCAGCACGTTGGCGGCGCCGACGCAGCACAGCAGGCAGCCCAGGCGCAGCCCGTCGACGGCCGCGGACAGCGTGGCCTCCAGCGACACCGGGCCGCCGAGCTGGATTCCGGCATACCACGACGGGGTACGCAGGTGGGGAAGCCGGAACAGGATGTGATCACCCGGCTCGATCCCGGAGGCGAACACCGAACGGAACGCGATCCTGATCAGGATGACGACCGAGGCCATCATCAGGTAGTACTTGAAGGCCCTCGCCCACGGCGCATCCGAGCGGCGTTGCGCGATGACCAGGGCCAGCACCGCCAGGACGAGCATGAGCAGCAGCGGATTGGTGGTACGGCTTACCGCGGTGGCCATGCCGATCGCCCAGATCCACCACGCGATCGGGTGCAGGGGCCGGGGGATGCGGTCGCCGGACAGCAGGTTGCTGCCCACCGCCCGGGCGGTGACCAGGTTGCTCACCGGCCGGTCACCCGCCCTGCCGCCGGCGCCGGGTCGCCCATCCGGCTCCGGCGGCAAGCCCTGCGGCGATCGTCACGGCAAGCAGTACCGGTACCGGAGAACCGGATGATTTTCCGCCACCATTCGCAGTCGATGCGACATCGACGAAACCAGGCCCACCGGACGCGGAATCGGTCGAGGGCGACGGGAGGGGTGCGGCGCCGCTGCCGGAATCGCCCGAGCCGCTCGGCGGATGGGCGGACGTGGTGGGCGATCCGGCAACCAGCGATCGCTGTGCCGAACCGGATCGCCGCGGGGCAGCGACGGTTGGCGTGGGCCCGACCGTGCCGGGTGTCGACGGCCGCTGGCTGACGGACGCGGACGGCGGTCTTGCCGATGCCGCCGGCGTGCTGGCCCGGGGCGTGGGGGTGGCCCGCGGGTGCGCGACGCTCGCCCGGACGGCGGCAGGGGTGAAGCTCGGCCCGCCGTAGGTTCCGCCGGTGTCGGTGCCGCCGAAGACCCAGGCGTCGACGCTGCCCGGCTTCGGGTGGTAGGACGTAGCCCCGAGGTTGCTGTAACTCCAGCTGTCCTGCCCGGGATTGGCATGCCAGTACGACCAGTAGGCCGATGCCGGCGGGGTCAGCACGCATGCTTCCTCAGCCGGGGTCGGGTAGTTGTTGATCCGGCAGATGAAACCCGGTCCGTCATGGCGGGTGCCGGCCGTGCTGAAGCCGGCGGCGTGCAGGGCGTCGAAGCCGGTGGTCGGCGTTGCGTCACAGCCACGCTGGACGCTGCCGCCCCAGTGACCGAAATCGACCGCGACGATCACCCCGCTGGTCGGTGTGCAGGAATCGAGCGGATCGGCCGACGCCGGCCCGGGTTCGATGAGCCCCGGCAACACAACCAGGCACAGGACGGCCGCGAACGTACGGAGGGTTCGGTTCATCGCCCGCGCGCGGCCCGGCTCGCCTGCCGTTGCCTGGAAGCCAGCAGCAGGATCGCCCCCGCGCCGATCAGCAGCACGGCCAACCCCAGCAGCGGTAGCGTCCGGGCCCCGGTGTTGGCCAGCTCCTGGGGCGCCACCGCGGCCGACGAGGGATCGATCGCGGCGGTGGGTGCGGGCGCCGGCCCGGTCGCTGACCGGGAGGGAGTCGGCGAGGTCTTCGGCGATGACGACGGCCGGACGGTAGTCGGTGACGAGGGCCGCGTGCTGGTGGGTGGCGCGGTGGTTGTCGGCGGTGTCGACGCCGGGACGGACGGCAGGGCATGCACATCCCTGGACAGGGTGGCGAACGACGTGCCGACCGCACCGCTGATGGCCTGGGTCGAGGCCCGCACGTCGGAGCCGGGGGTGGCGGGGTCGACGTTGAAGCCGCCGTCGGCGTTCTGCTGCCCGGCGAGGAAGGACAGAGCCAGTTCCGCCTGGGCCGAGTAGGTCGCCGGAGCCAGCTTGAGGGCCTGAACGGCCAGCGCTGTCGAGTTGATCGAGTCCGGGCTGACACCTGGGAAGCCGCCACTACTCGACTGCTGGGACGCGATCCAGGAGAGGCCGCTGGTGACGGCGGCGGAGGCGGCCGGGGTACCGACGAGGGCGAGTGCCATGGCGGCGATGGCGGTGCTGTCGATGTCGGCGTTGCCGGAGTCGGGAATCAGGCTGGGCCACGACCCGGAGGGCGACTGCAGGCTCTGGAGATAGCTGATCGGCCCGGCGGCTGCCGCGCCGTCCCCCGCGCGCAGTTGGGCAATGATGCCCAGCGACTGGGAGAACACCGAGGTGGCGTTGGCGTAGTTGCCGGCTGCGGCACAGGTCGGATCCGGCGCCGGGCTGGCGGCGGTGCAGATGCTGGCATCCAGGGCGGCGATCACGTCCTTGCCGGCGAAGCTGCGGGGGTCGTACCCGGCGACCTGCGCCAGCACCGCCTCCTTCCCCAGCGCGCCACCGGACACGAACTCGGTGCCGATGCCCGTCCAGTCGTTGACCGTCTGGCCGGAGGCGTCCGCCCCGGCGCTGTCGAAGAAGTCGACGATCCGCTTCAGGGCGACGTCGTCGGTGCCGGCGGCCGCCAGCGCGAACCCGGCGTCCATGGTCAGGCCGAAGTCGGAGAAGCCGGGAAAGGACTCGTAGTAGTGGCCGTCCACCAGACGGGTCGGGGCCAGCAGGAAGGCCGTGCCCTTCGCCAGGTCCGGGCCGGTGGCTGCCGAGGCCGGCGAGGATGCCAGAGCGGTTACCGCGCTGAGCAGGGCGGCGGTCGCCGCGACGAAGAAGGAGCGCACTGCCAGCCGACTGCGGCCGGCCTGCGATGGCAAGGGTGGCGTCATTGTGTCAATTTCCGTTTGGAGGACAGGCAAGAGTTCGTCCGAGGTGCGCTCCGCCGCCCGATGCGACGATCCGGCGGAGCGCACCCGGACGGATTGCTACTGCCCGGCCCGGACCTGGGCCGGGGTCTTGCTGGGCTGGGCGCTGTTGCCGAACGCCCATGCCTCGATGCTGCCCTGCAGCGGCTGGTACGTGGACGCGCCCTGGGTGCTGTACGACCAGGTGGTCGCACCGCTGTTGGCGTGGTAGTAAGCCCAGTACGCGGTGGCCGGTGGTGTCCTGGTGCAGCTCTGCTGGGCGGTGGAGGGCAGGCTGTTGATCCGGCACACGAAGGCCAATCCGTACTGGGCCGTGCCGGCCGGGGTGAACCCGGCCTGCTGCAGTGCGGCCACTCCGGTCGCCGGGGTTCCCGGTGCGCAGCGGGTCTGCACGCCCTGGCCGAAGGCGGTGAAGTCGACCGACACCGTCACGCCCGTCGTGCCCGGGCACGGACCCGCCGTTCCGGCCAGTGCACTCGTGATCGCAGCCGGCCGCGCTACGGGTGCGGTGAGAGACGTCGCCGAGTACGTGTCACATGGCACGTGCGGGACCGCGGCCGACACCGACCATGGTTGCACCGCAGACAAGGGCACCCCTGCTGCAGCCGGCACGGCCTGCACGGTGGCGAGCAGGTTGGGGCTCCGATCACCGGGATAGAAGAATGCTCCTCGATCGCTGGCGGTGTCCTGGCAGCCCAATTGGTAGGACGCCAGTGCCGACTGGGGGGTGGCTGAGCCCTTCCTCCAGGCGGTAGCGGAGACACCGGTCGACAACAGGGCCTGGATCACCAGTGCGGTGGAGTTGGGATCAGAGGACTGACCTGCGGCGGCAAGGTAGGGGAATCCGCCGTCGGCTGACTGGATCGCGTGCAACGAGCTGAGGGTCGCCGCCCGTCGAGGGAAAACCTGGTAGGAGGCCAAGCCCTGAATCGCCATCGCGGAGTTGTTCGTATCCGGGCCGGCGAACGTGTTCGGATTAGCGGTCGGACAGCTCACCTCGATGTCTGATCGGTAACCGAGCCACAACCCGTTGCTGCACTGCTGCTTGCGGAGCCAGGCCACAGCCCTGCCCTGACGCGGGCGTTACTCGACGAGACCCCTGCCGCTTCGAGCGCGGCCAGCGCGACCCCCTGGCGGAACGCCCCGTCAAAGGTCGGGTCAGCGGTGCCGAACAGGCCCGCGTCGGTCCCGGTCGATCGAACCGTGGCCAGCAGGCGGGCGACCAGGTTGTTCGTTGCGGCCGTTCCACCGAACCGGAACGGGTTCTCACCGGCCGACACCGCAGCGAGGATGTAGTACCCCAGCCGGCCGGGATTGTCGGTGCCGTCGTCGTACCGCACGGCGTCGGTCAACTCGGTCTCGAGATAGGCGATGGCCTGAGCCGAGGCGGCCCGTCCCACGCCGGCTGCGTGCAGGCCGATCACGGCGTAGGCCGTGTCGCTCGGATCGGGAGAGCCGAATGCTTCCAGGTGTCCGCCGCCGGCGGCGATCTGGTCGGCCAGGTACCCCGCACCCCAGCGCGCGACGTGAGTCGAGTTGACGGTGGATGTTTCGGTGCTGGCCGCTCCCGCCGGCAGCGTCAGCGAGGTGACCATGGCGGTGGTGAGCGCAGCGATCAGACCAGTTCGTCTGAACCGCCGGCCGATAGTTCGAGATGACACGAAGGGATCCCTTCTTCAGGGCCTACGGGTCAGATCCTCAGCGATTCCGGAGGTCGAGGCGCGATGCCGACCGAAAGTCGCTCAGGTTCCTGATCGCAGTCCACGGCGACATAACGGAACCCGTTCCAGACCAGGTATTCCGGCTCACCCGAACTGGTCGGGTCTACGGTTGCGGGTCAGCGTCGGTATTTGACCGACTTCCCCCGGTTCTGGAACGTGCCGCGCGAGCCTAGCACCACGGCGGACCTGACACTACCTTGAGGCTGCACCCGCCTACCTTCTGTGGACCGAGCGCGAATTCGGTGCCACAGTTGAACGGATCCGGCACGAGATCGGGTGAAACCGTCGGGGGCGTCCGACGTCTGCCCGGCTATCCGGGCACGGTGCGCTGAGGTGCGGCCCCGCCTGGGTCACCCGCTGCACCGCTCGATCGAGGGTCTCATCGGGCGGCCACTCGAGCTACAGCAACTGCTTCACCTGTAACGGTGGCGAAGTGCGAAAGTCTTGACTGTATAGATTGTCGTAATCTAGAGTCGCATAGATAGGTCCTATGTATCACTGCACGGGGATTCGGCCGGACTGCTGTGCGCTATACGAACCAGCGTTCGCTGATCGCCCCCAGGCGCAATATTGGTATGGCGTAACTTGCGCTGCGCAAATATGTCGCCCGTGGGCATTAACTGTGATGCGATGTGGCGATAAGGCTGCCTCATCGGCTCCCAATTCTGACCTGCTTCCAATACCCAGTATACGTTGCACTGCTGATCCATCTCTCGTCGTCCGTGCGGTCTCGGACGGCTGCCGGTTCGACGGGAATTCATTCCGTGCGTGTCGCACACAACGAGAAGGGATCTACCATGCACCACAGTCAACAGGCATCCGGACGCCGGATGCGTTGGATCCTCGGCCTGCTCATCGCGTGCCTGACCCTGCTGCCGGCCCTGGTCGCGGCACCCGCGCAGGCGACAACCCAGTCGAGTATCTTTACCCGGCCGGTTGCTCTGGTGTGGCTGAAGGTCCAGGGGGCTAATGGCACTCTATTCTCAGGACCGGTGCTGACTGCGCCGCACAACGTCACCACCGCATCTGGCGGCACGCACCATTGCGACGGCACCAACAACGGGGCGAACCCGACACCAGGACCGACCGCAACCGGTGCGCTCGACTCTGCGGCACGGTTCTACGGGTTCAGCTGGGACGGCACCTACTTCGCATCGTTCGACGATTACTTCGTCCAGACGATCAAGGGTGAGACAGCCACCGGGAACACGTTCTGGGACATCTCAGTCAACGGGCAGGAACTTCAGGTTGGTGGCTGCCAGTATCAGGTCCACACCGGCGACTTCGTTCAGTTCAAGATTACGGCTTTCTGACGGCACTCGAGGCTAGCCGCCGATGACGTTCCGGGGCTCAGGGGCTGCCGACGGCTGCACGATTTGTCATCTACGCCGTGCCGGTGTCGGACTATGCGACACCGGCACGGCGACAACGCCGCCGAGCGATGTCCACTAGGCGCAACGCCGGTCGGGATTAGGCAGGAACCGTCACTGTGAGTAGCACAATCGGGTAGGAGCGAGCCGTTTACGCGCCGCTACCGCGCAGCGCCTCGTATCGAGTCCCAGAATGCCTGTCAGCTGAGTACGTCGTGTAATTCCATTGGACTGAATCGCCGTCGGCCGGAAAGGTCGAGTCAATTCCAGTGTCGGCAATCTGGCCATTGATCAGTAATTCCCAAAACACTGCGGTGCCGTCAGCACCGACTTGCAATGAGATCGAGTTGAGGGTCAAGAGCTCATATCCGAAGGATGGCCCGTAGTACTTCAGGGTGAATTCGACAACTCCCTGTAAAGGTGAGGTACCTGCAGCGTAGGCCGACTCCATGACTTGCTGCACATTTGTTCCCGTTACGAACGGAACGTTGTCGATCGCCGCGATCTCGTTACCGAACACGCTGAGAGTAACTCTCACTGTCATGTCATCTACCTCGCCGTTTCGGTCTGGTTAGGTCCTTAAAAGCATATGCCCACATGGTGTGGGGCGGCCAGCGCATGTTCGGCTTCACGGGCTCCTGAGTCCCCGTCGTCCGAGTGCCCTTTGGCTGCGCAATAGCGCGCTGCCACCCAATCCTCGGCATGGTCCAGCCATGCCTCTTGTTTGCCTGATAGTGCAACGTAATATAGATATTCGACAGGAGAACTTCTCTCGATTTCTTGGTGCTGACCGCTTGTACCGCGATGGCCTGCGGCCAGTGAGGCTCAGCCGTGTTCGGCGAGCGCGGTGCCCTGTACCCGTGCGGTGATCTTGGCGAAGGCGATCTCGCGCGAGGTGGAGGTGTCGTCCCCGAAGGGGGCGAACCCGCAGTCGTCGCAGGTGCCGAGCTGGCCGGCCGGGATGAACTCGGCGGCTTCCAGCACCCGATCCCGAACCTGCTCCGGGGTCTCGACCACCGGGTTGATGGGGTCGGTCACCCCGATGAACACCCGCTGGTCGGGCTGCAGGTGGTCCCGGATGATCGACAGCACCCGACGCCGGTCCGGCTCGCTGGCCAGCTGCACGTAGAACCGGCCGGCGTGCAGCCGGAACAGGCTGGGCAGCAGCTCGGCGTAGTCGACGTCCAGGCTGTGCGTGGAGTCCTGGTCACCGCCCGGGCAGGTGTGCACGCCGATCCGGGCCCGCTCCGCCTCGTCGAACCGGTCGAGCACCAGGTTGTTCAGCGCGACGAACTGTTCCAGCACGCCCTTGGACGGGTCGAGCTTCACCGAGAGCCGGCCCTCGGTGAAGTCGAGCTGGACGGAGTCCGCCCCGGCGTCCAGGCACTGCCGGATGTCCCGCTCGGCCTGATCGGCCAGGTCGGCCAGGAAGTCCTCCCGGGAGTAGCCGTCGATCGGTTCGGCCGGATACAGCAGGCTGAGCGCGGACGGGGCGATCACCGCCTGCTTCACCGGCACCGACGCAAAGCCCTGCGCCGCGGTGAGGTAGGAGGCGGCGAAGGCCTAGTACCGGAACGGCCCGGTGGTCAACACCGGCAGTTGCCGCTCGTGCCCATCGGCAAAGGGAATCGTCACCCCACCGCCGGCCAGGCCGGGCAGGCCGTCGATCGGATAGGTGACGAAACTGGGCTTGGTCTGCTCGCCGTCGGTGACGACCGGCGAACCGGTCTCCTCCAGCCGCTGGATGGTCTCGCGCAACGCCTGCTGCTGCAGCTGCCCGAACTCGTCGGCGCCGATCCTGCCGGCAGCGTGGTCGGCCATCCCCTGCAGCAGCGCGGCCGGCCGGGGCACGCTGCCGATCTGCTCGGTCGGGATCATGTCTGGGGGCACATTCTGGACATGCGCCCAACCTAGCGACCCGCGCTCGATCGCGATAGTTGCAATCTGGCCGTAAGCAGGTCGACCTCTCAGCCGGGATCGGTTGCCAACCTGAGCTTGCCGCAAGGCACCCGGATGAAGGTGCCCGGGAGATTGGCAGGCGTCAGGCTTCTGCGACCCCATAGGGGATCGCCAGAGCGCTTGCAACGGCTTCTTCGACTGTGAGCTGCTCGCCAGAATGCCGCGCTTCGGCTACGGCTGCCGGAGTGAGCTGCTCTGCCGCACGATCGATGAGTCGAAGCAGACCCAGTTGCTCTGGCGCAACGCCTCCGCCGGCCCGAGTATCCAGGGTGCGTGCGGCGCTGCTGAGCCGAACCGCTCTCGCGGATGAACCTCGTACGGCTGCAAGCGCGGCCAGCTCGTAGAGCATCCACACAATGCCGTAGATGTTTCCGGATCCGGAGAAGGCCTCCAGCGCCTGCCGAAGGAGCGGGTCTGCTTCGTCCAGGTTTCCGGTGCACGCTTCGATGCTCCCGAGCAAACCGAGGGTGTTGTCTGCATCGACATCATTACCGCGGGATCTTTGTTCTGTGAGGCTGCGTCGTGCTCGTCGTAGCCCGCTGTGGTACGAGCCGGTCATCCGGTCGACAAGGGCCAGGCCAGCACGGGCATTGGCTACTCCGTCAGGGTTCTCGGCGAGTCGGTAAGCAGCGTGCGCCTTGGTGAATTCATCCCGTGCTTGTTCCAGTGAGCGGTCGTTGAAGATGGAGATGAACCCGAGGTTGTAATGCGAGTCGGCAATGCCCAAAGCTTGACGAGTCTTGTCATAGCGGGTAAGCGCCTCGGTATAGAACTGCTTGGCAGTGGGCCACTCGCGTTGCCAGTAGGCGAGGTTTCCCAAGGCCGTGAGCAGGTCCGCTTGTAGGATGGTGTCGTCGGTGTCAGATATGCGCTCGAGCAATGACCCGATGATTGCCCGGCCCTCGGCGAGATGTCCGCGCGCTTGCCAGAACCGCCACAGAGCGGCAGCCGCTCGGGCAGCTACGGCTACCTCGTCATGCTCCGCCAGCCACGAGAAGGCCGAGGCCAGGTTGTCGCGGTCGGACTCGAGGCGATCGAGCCAGTGATCGCGACTTCGGTCGGTCAGATGAAGGCACGCTTCCTGCGCAACCTCGAGAAAGTAGCGAGCATGGCGGTTTCGAGTCGCCTTCACTTCATTTTCGAGGTCTAGCTGTTCCTCGGCGAACTCGCGAAGCGTCTCGAGCATGCGAAATCTGGGTTGGTCGTCGGTTGTGACGCGCTCGATCAGAGCTGCATCGAGTAAGGCGTCGCAATCCCGAAGGACATCGAGCTCGTCGGCAGCAGCCGCCACTGCGGCAGCAGCCGCGAAATCCCAGCCTCCCCGAAAGACTCCCCACGCTCGGAATCGGACCTGCACTCGTTCGGGCAGCAGTTGGTAGCTAGATTGGATGGTCGCGCGCAGAGCGCGGTGCCGGAACGGCCGGTCACCAGGGTCTGACTCGAGCACATTCAGTGCCCGGTCCAGACGCGCCAGCAGGGCTTCGATCGGAAGCAGGCGCAAGCGCGTGGCTGCCAACTCGATAGCGAGCGGCAAACCGTCGAGACGGCGGCAGATCGCCCGAACCTGTCCCTCCCGTTCCGTAGTGAGGGCGAACGTGGTGTCGATCGCCGAGGCGCGGTCGCTGAACAACTCGACAGCGGGGCTGACGCGATCAGCGGACTCTGGGTCTACGGCGAGCGGGCGGAGCGAGAGCAGATGCTCCCCACGGGCGTGAAGCGGGTTGCGCGACGTGGCGAGGATCCGAAGGTGCTCGACAGCGCCCAGCAACTCGACAACCGTGGCAGCAGCGTGAGGAAGATGTTCAAGGTTATCGAGTACTGCGATCGCCGGCGTCAATCGCGTTGCGCCTACGAGGGCATCGATGGTTGCTTCCCCGACGTGCAATCGTGCGCACAGGGCCACGGCAAGGCGGTCCGGGATTTGTCGAGCATCGACGATGGGGGCACAGTCCACGAAGGCAGCAGGCACTCCGGTAGCTTCGATGGCGCGGGCTACCTCCATGGCCAGGCGCGTCTTGCCCGAACCGCCCGGGCCGGTCACTGTCACGAGGCGGCTCCTCGCGAGCAGTCGCTTGAGCCGCTCAGCCTCGGCATTCCTGCCGATGAAGCTGTCATCGGGTATCGGCAGGTTCGGGCGCCAGCCCGGCCGAATCTCCTTGGCGGCCGAGCGCGGCACGGGATCCGGCGGCGGTGAATCGGCTTCCGACCGAAGGGAGCCTGCGAATCTCTCGCTCAGCAGTGTTGCCAGGTCCTCGCGCACGATCCGATTCAGCTCCCGCGCGCTGTGGAAGCGTCGGTAGGACTCGGTGGCCTCGTCTTCGATTCGGGCAAGCATCGTGGCAAGCCGTGACTCCCGGTCCGGAGCTGGGACCTTGACGTACAGCAATCGGGGTAGCGAGCGGGACAACTCGAACTCGTCTTCCAAACCCGAGATCACCATGCCGGGTCCGACCCACCCGTACTGCTGCCAGTACAGACCGATGAATACATCGCTCTGCGCCAGGTACGCCCGGTACACATCCTGCGGAGGGTGTGGCCGAGCGCCCAGCTCGAACATCACCGGAGTCAGGCGGAGAGCAGAAATCGCACGCCGGACGGCTTGCCGCTCGTCTGCCAGTTCAGCAAGTGTCGAGCTAACGAACACCCGCAGCCGCTGGTCGGGCGTGCGGATGCCGACACCCGGCACCGTGACAGCCACTGGCCACCCCCGAGGATTGCGCGAAACCCAAGTGTGAGGTCGCAAACCGGTCTAAAGCAATGTCCCCGCGGATGTCTGAGCGGCTGGGCCCGTCGCTGCTACCGATCGGTGATTGGCACTGAACCCTCCGGCTACGGTGCTGAGGACACATCCCTTTCTCATCCGCATGCCACGGAGGAAACCTCGCCGTTACCGGAACAGTGAAAGTTCACGCGAACCTGCTGCCAGGGATGCGGGGAAACCTGTCCAGCCCGAACACCTCGACCTGTGGCGAGCGTTGCTGCACCAGCACCCCGCCGTCGACTACCAGGCAGGCGCCGGTGACGTAGCCGGCGTCGTCGGAGGCGAGAAACACCGCCGGCCCGGCCAGATCCTCCGGAGTGCCGCCGCGGCCCAGCGGAATCGTCTCGTCCCGCAGCTTGCGCGCGGCGGGCTCCAGGTGTGCGGGATTGGTCGCGATCAGGCCCGGTACCAGGGCATTCACCCTGATGCCGTACGGCGCCAACTCGAGTGCCAGGCTGCGGGTCATCGCCTCGATGGCGCCCTTGGTGGCGTCGTAGGCGACCATGCCGCGGTGCGACCGGTTCGCCCCGCCGCTGGACATGTTGATGATGCAGCCGCCACCGGCAGCCGCCATCAGCCCGGCGACGCCCCGGATGCACAGGTAGTGGCTGGTGAGGTTGGTCCGCACCAGCCGGTCCCACCACTCGGAGTCGCTGTCGAGAAAATGCCGCAGCGTCGTGACGTCACCGGCGTTGTTCACCAGAATGTCGATCTTGCTGAAGGAATCCAGCGTCGTCTGGATCAACCGGTCGACATCGGCTGCGACACCGGCGTCACCACCGACCCCGATCACCGGCGCACCGTTATTGCCGAGGGTTCGCGCGGCGTTCTCGGCGCCCGCGACGTCGATGTCGGACACCGCGACCGACGCCCCCTCGGCGGCGAACCGGCTGGCAATGGCGTACCCGATGCCGCGGGCGGCTCCGGTGACGATGGCGACCTTGCCGGCCAGTTCAGCTCTCGGAGTTCCCATGATGTCCCTTCGCCCGTGGGCAGCCGTGCCTGCCGGGCGGACTCCCGGGGCGACGGGCCGCGGCCCCACCGGTAGCCATCATGGACCGCACCCGCAGCGAGCAGGTCGGGCGGGTCGACCGAGCGATCGGCTAGACCGCGAGGTCGCCGGGGACGCCCCACTGGGCGGTGGTGACGCCGTGCACCCACCACACCCCGGTGGACGGTCGCCATACCGCGAGGTCGGTGCGCCCGTCGCCGTTGTAGTCGCCGGGCACCGGGACGTCGCCGGGCTTGCCCCACTGGGCGGTGACCACGCCGTGCACCCACCACACCCCGGTCGAGGGTCGCCAGACCGCGAGCTCGGCGCGGCCGTCGCCGTTGTAGTCGGCCGGCACGGCCCGGTCGCCGGGCTTGCCCCACTGCGTGGTGGTGACGCCGTGCACCCACCACACCCCGGTCGAGGGTCGCCAGACCGCGAGGTCGGCGCGGCCGTCGCCGTTGTAGTCGGCCGGCACCGGGACGTCGCCGGGCTTGCCCCACTGGGCGGTGGTCACCCCGTGCACGTACCAGATCCCCGACGAGGGTCGCCAGACCGCGAGATCCGCCCGCCCGTCGCCGTCGAAATCGGCGACCACCGGAACGTCGCCCGGCAACCCCCACTGCACCGTCTCGACGCCGCGCACCCACCAGACCCCGGTGGTGGGTCGCCAGACCGCGAGGTCGACCTTCCCGTCGCCGTTGTAGTCGGCCGGCACCGGGACGTCGCCGGGCCTGCCCCACTGGGCGGTGGTCACCCCGCGCACGTACCAGATCCCCGTCGAGGGCCGCCAGACCGCCAGATCGCTACGTCCGTCGCCGTTGTAGTCGTGCGGCGCGGCGCCGATCAGTCCGCGCGCCTGCTTGGTCCGCAGCACCAGCAGCGCCGCCGCGTCCACCTTGGCCCGGAACGCCGGATCGCCGGCCGCCCGGGACGACACCGCGCCCACCATGGCCGGGATCAGGCTCGGGTTCACCGTGAGCACCATGTCGCCGCCGGCCTGCAGGAAGTCGACGGCCCGGGTGCCCGGCGACCAGGCCGCCACCTGCGCGGCGTTGCCGAGATCGTCGCTGATCACCACGCCGTGGAAGCCCAACCGGCCACGCAGCAGCGAGCCGATCACGGTGGGGGAGAACACCGCCGGACGTGCCGGGTCGATCAACCGGTAGTACGCGCTCGACATCATCACGAACGGGGTGCCGGCGCCGACCCCGGCCTGGAACGGCGCCAGGAAAGCGTCCGTCGAGGTGGTGACGCGATCGGTCACCCCGGCCGTGGTGTCGGTGTTCGCGTCCACCCGGCCGAGGCCCGGAAAGTGCTTGACCGTGGTGGCGACGCCGGCCTGCAGCATGCCCCGCAGCACCGCCACGCCGTGCGCGGACACCACGTCCGGGGTGTGGCCGTACTCGCGGTTGAAGTGCCCGATCGGCGGGTTGACCTGGCCGACCGGCACGGTGTCCAGCACCGGCGCCAGGTTCAGGTTCACCCCGGCCGAGGCCAGCTGGTCACCCCACTGCCGGGCCGACGCCTGCAGTGTCGCCGTCGCCCAGCCGCCCTGGGTGAGCGCCTGCGGGATGGTGGTGAAGCCCGGCCCGGACAGCACCTGGACCGAGCCGCCCTCCTGGTCGGTGCTCACGAACAGCGGCACCCCTCGGGTCGCCGCGGAGCCTGCCCTGGCCTGCAGGCCCTGGACGACCGATCGGGTTGCGGTCACGCCCAGGGCGCTGCGGCCGGTCAGGATCACGTTGCCCACGTGGTAGCTGTCGATGGCGGCCAGGGTCGCCGAACCCACCCCGGTGGCGGCACCGCCCACCATGAACAGCTGGCCGATCCGCTGTGCCTCGGTCATCCGGTTGAACACCGCCTGGGCGCCTCCGGTCGGCACGCTCGCCGACCCGGCGAAGTCCGGCAGCACCGTCGCGCACACCGCGACGGCCAGGGTCAGCACCACCCTGCGAGTGGTCCGGTCGAGCCTCATGCCGTCCCCGCCTTCCTTGCCCGTTGCCCAACAGACACCGCCGCGGGCCGCGCTGTTGCATGCCGGACCCCCGCAACATAGGCGCCGGCCGGGTGAATTCCGGGACGCTGCCGGCAACGAAGGGGTTGCGAATCCCCGACTTGGCCGGGGTGAGCGGCCGGACCCGGTTCACAATGAGGCGTGGGCCGAGACGACGGGTACTTCGACGACGTGCGCTGGCTCGACGACGGCACCGAGGAGGCCTCGGCCGGCGGCGGCCCGCCCCGGTTGCCCTGGCCGAGGTGGTTCACGCTGGCGGTCGCCGCGCTCGTCGTCGCCGGTGCGGCGGCGGGGATCAACCACGTCCGCACCAGCGGGCCGGCCATCCCAGCGGCGGCACCCGCCAGCACGCCGGCCTCCTCCTCGCCGGCGGCACGGACCACGGTGCCGGTGACGCCGGCCCCGGTCTCGTCGGTGACGGTCAGCCGGATCGGGCACCCGCTGTTCGGCGCGAGCACCGGCTGGGAACTGATCGCCCGGGGCGCCGACGTGCTGGTACGCGTCCAGCCGGCCGCCGGCCGGATCGTGCGGACCACGATGCCCGACGTGGCCAGCAGCGGGCCGGTGTCCCTGCTGACCGGGCCGGACCGGGTGGTCATCCGGCCGCTGGACAACGTGCCGGGCTACCTCGTGCTCGACGGCAAGCCGGCCCGGGAGATGCCGCTCCAACTCAACCTGGACGGCCCGGTGTACCCGGGGCCGATCCCGGGCCAGATGTGGGTCCGGCCGGCCGACGACCACCAGCCGGTGATGGCGCTGGCCACCCTGGACGGCCGCAGGCTGTCTGACTTCGTGCAGGTACCTACGGGCAGTTCACCCTTCGAGGCGGTCTCCGACGGGGCGGGTTACCTGCTGTACCCGAGCGTCGGCGGCGTCTACCAGGCCACCCCCGGCGGGCTGCGCCGGATCAGCACCGGGGCGCTGCTGGCGGTCGGGCCCACCGGGTGGCTGGTGGTGGAGTGCGACGAGCACTACCGCTGCCAGCAGGTGCTCATCGATCGCCGGAGCGGCACCCGGCGGACCGTGAGCACGGACACGGTGAACCGGGACCGGGCCGGCGTCCTCTCACCGGACGGCACGACCGCGGCGATGTTGAACCCGTCGCCGAACGGGGCCTCCGGGCTGTACCTGCTCGACCTCGCGTCCGGCCGCCGCAAGGTGATCAGCACCTCGGTCAGCCTGGAGTCCTTCGACGGTGCCATGGCATTCTCACCCGACAGCCGCTGGCTGTTCGTGGTCACCGCGGACAGCAGCATCGCGGCCGTCAACCGTGCCACCGGCGCGGTCAGCGAACTGCCGGGTTCGCTGCCGCCGCTCACCCAGCTGGTGGTGCGCCCGGCCGGCCGGGGCACCGGGACGGCACTGGCGGCGATGCCGGAGGTCGGCCCCGGGCGGTAGACACCCGGGGCCGTAACAACCTCCAGGTCAGGTGGTGACGGTCAGGGTGTGCTGGCCCCTGCCGGTCGGCACGGTGATCTCCACGCCCCGGTTGGTCGTCACCATCCGGTAGCCGTGCACCAGGTGACCGTCCAGCCGGACGCTGGCCGGATGCGAGCCGCGCGGCAGGGTGTGCCCGATCAGGATCTGCTTGGCGTTCAGCCCGTGGCCGGTGTCGATGGTGGTCCGGTACACGTTGCCGGTGTGGGTGGCCAGCACGTCCAGCTCACCGCGACCGAGCCGGATGTCCTTGCCCTGCACGGAGTGCTGACCCGCCGGCACCTGCGCGACGACGTCCAATCGGCCGGCGCCCAGGTCGGGACGGACGCCCAGCCACTGGTGCACCACCGGCCACGCCGTGCCGTAGTTGCCCCAGGCCTGCATGAACATCGAGCGGCAGGTCCAGCACCGGTCGATGTTGGCGCCCTGGTCCGGCGACGGGAAGATCTCCGGCATCGCGCCGGGCTGCTCGTCCGGGGTGCCGCCGGTGGCCGGCTCGGCGAACATGGTCTGGGTCAGCGCGTCGAGGTAGCGGCCCTGCTGGTCGGCGCCGAGCCGGCCGTAGTTGCCCTCGCCGACCGACTGGATCGAGGTGGTCAGGCCGAAGATGACCTTCTCACCCTGGCCGGTCGCGCCACCGCCGCAGCCGGTGTGGAACAGGCCGGTGTTGAACGGCGGTGTGCCGGAGAAGCAGTCGTTCTCACGGCCGGCCAGGGCGGCGTTGCCGTGGTCGTACGGTGCGATGCCCGGCACCGTGACGCCGCCGACGTTCAGCTCCGCCTCCATCGGGGTCTGGCCGATCCAGTGCTTCTGGAAGGACTGCACGTCACCGGGATCCACCAGCGAGTCGGCGTACTGGGACGCGGCCTGGTACCACCAGGTGCTGTCGAAGTGCTGGCGCAGCCCGGCCGACAGGTGGCTGGCCCAGGAGTAGGTGGCGGTGTCGTGCTTGGACCTGGCCATCTCGGCAAGGTCGGACAGGCCGCGGATGAAGTAGACCGTGTTGTCCAGCTTCTCCTGGCCCATGCCGGTCCGCTCGACGTTGCCGAGGCCTTCCGGCCAGCCGTCGTGGTCGGCGTCGAGGCTGTTCACCACGTACTTCAGGTTGCGCTTGGTGAAGTCGTACATCTCGTCGAGGAACTTGTTGTCTCCGGTCCAGCGCCACAGCAACGCCACGGCACTGGGGAACTTCACCGTCTCGTCGGTGTTGAAGTCGTAGCTGACGGTGCCGTCCGGGTTGGTGGTGCGGGAGTCGTGGCCGAACCAGATCGAGCCGTCGGAGACCACCTCGTGGGTCACCACGCCGGACCGGTTGTTCAAAATGTCGGAGACGTCACGCAGTGCCCGCAGGTGGTTCTCGATCGCCTCGAACTGTCCGACCGCGACCGCGGCGAACGCGGTGTACTCGGCATCGGTGCCGAAGATCCACGGGTAGTCCGGGTAGCCGGCGCCGATCCAGGTGGCCTTGGCCAGCGTGCCGGCCGGTGCCGGGAACTGCTTGCCCTGATTGGTCCAGCGGATACGCAGGTCGGTCGCGCTCAGCGTCAGGTCGGCCAGGTTCTGCTTGCCCCAGTCGACGGCGGCGGCCAGTTGCTGGTCGCCGGGCAGCGACAGCTGGGTACGGCTGCCCAGCTGCTTGCGGTAGGCGAGCTTGGCGGCCAGTGCCCGGTCCGGGTTGCTGAGCACCTGCCGCAGCTGGTGCCGCGCGTCGGACAGCCCCGAGTCCGAGCCGGCGACCGCCAGCCAGATCGTCTGCGAGCCGTGTGCCGGCAGCTTCACGCTGTAGGTCAGCCGGCCGCCGGTGCCCTTGCCGAACGGTCCGTCGTCACAGGCCGACGGTTTCGGGTCGGCCGGTGCGCCGGGCTCGGTGCCGGTGCAGACGTGGCCGGGTTGCGGGCCCCAGTACTGGTGGCCGATCGCGCCGGAGTCGGGCTTGAGCGAGGTGCCCACCAGCGCGGCGTAGTGGTGGGTCGGGGCACCGGGCAGCGCGCCGTTGTCGGTGAAGACCAGGTTGCGGCCGTCGTAGCTGCCCGAGTCGGGCAGGTTGTCGCTGGCGTTCGGGGTGACGCCGGTGAAGCCCCACGGGTACTGGCCCATCAGCTCGGAGTGCGCGTCCACGCTGAGCCTGGCGGTCCGGGCGCCGCCCGGGTTGGTGATCTTGAGGCCGTACAGCACGCCGCGCGGCCCGTCCGGCACGAAGTCGGTGCGTTGCACCTTGAGCCCGGCGGTGTCGGGCAGGTTGTAACGGGTGTAGCCCCACCCGCTGGAGAACTTTGTCGCAGGACCCACCCACTGGCCGTCCAGGCCGAACCACACGCCGTCCAGCAGCTTCAGCGGCGGCGTCCACACCCCGCCCATCTCGCCGGTGATGTGCCAGCCGTTGGCGTAGAACCGGCCGTCTTCGAAGCCGATCGAGTAGGCCCGGCTGCCGGCTGTCACCTCGCGACGGTCGGCCAGCCGGCTGGACACCGACAGCTCCGGCGCCGCCGGCGTTCCCGGCGCGCTCGCCGGCCGATTGCCGCCCGGCCAGGAATGGTTGCCCGGTTCCGAGAGCGCCACCGCCTGGCCCAGCATCGAGATGCCGAGCACGGCGCCGATCGCGGTCAGGACTGTGGGGAGTTTGGCAGGCATACGGGCCGTCCTCATCGATCGCACCGGACGGTGGGGGAGCACCTGCCGGCGGCGGTGGTCACCGGACGGTCGCGGTTTCGGACCGGGGCAAGAGTTCCAGTGGCCGGGGCTCCTAGCCTCTCCCCGCCGGGCCGGAAGGTCAACAGCAGGCGTTCAGCGGGCTCTCAGCCGGGACTGCCAGACTGGAGGGCAGTCCCGGCCAGGAAGGATGCGATGAGCCACCGATGAGCCTTGAGGTCCAGATCACCGGCAATGCCATGCAGATGGCGATCGTCCAGCTTCGTCCGGGCCAGACCGTCTACTCAGAGGCCGGCAAGTTCCTGTTCAGCTCGGCGGACGTGACGATGGAAACCAAGCTCACCGCTCCCGCCGGTTCAACTGCCGGCCCGGCCGGTGGCCCGCCGGCCGGCGGGCTGGGCGGCATGCTGCGCGGCGCGATGGACGTCGGAAAGCGGATGCTGGCCGGTGAATCCTTCGCCTTCTGCCACTTCACCACCACCGGCGGGGACGGCCTGCTGGCGCTGGCCGGGGTGCTGCCCGGCGAGATGCGGGTGATCGAACTCGACGGCCGGACCACCTGGTTCGCCGAGAAGGACGCCTTCGTGGCCGCCGAGGCAGGGGTGCACTTCGACGTCGCCTTCTCCGGGCTCCGGCAAGGACTGGCCGGCGGCGAGGGTTTCGTGCTGGAGAAGTTCACCGGCTCCGGCAGCCTGATCATCGCCGGCGCCGGCAACTTCGTCGACATCAACCCCGCCGACTACGGCGGCCGGCTCAAGGTGGACACCGGCTGCGTGGTCGCCTGGGACGACCGGATCTCCTACGGCATCGAGCGGGTCGGCGCGCTGAACCGGGCCGGTGTGATGAACGCGATGTTCGGAGGCGAGGGCATGACGCTGGCCACCCTGACCGGCAACGGCCGGGTGATACTGCAGTCGATGACCATCGACGGCTTGGCCAAGGCGTTGCGCAAGAACATGGGTGCCGGTGACCGCAAGACCGGGGCCGGCATGGGCGGGTTGTTCTCCGGCAGCACCGAGTGAGCAGCCGATGAACACCGCGGCCGAGGCACTGCCGCTCCGGCGTCACACCGGTCACACACAATCGGAACTTCTCAGTTGCCTCACTCGTCTTGCCTAGCATGAACCTCGCCGCCCGCCGGGGGCGGCGATGTCCGATCCGCGACGAGGGCCCCGGCGGCCTTCCTCTAGTCACCTGGAGTTTCACGTGGGAGTCAGCCTCACCAAGGGCGGCAACGTCTCGCTCACCAAGGCAGCCCCCGGCCTGACCGCGGTCACGGTCGGCCTGGGCTGGGATGTCCGCACCACCGACGGCCGGGACTTCGACCTCGATGCCAGCGCGATCGCCTGCGGTTCCAACGGCAAGGTCGCCTCCGACGCGCATTTCGTGTTCTTCAACAACCTCACGAGCCCGGACGGCTCCATCGAGCACACCGGCGACAACCTCACCGGTGAGGGCGAGGGCGACGACGAGCAGATCAAGGTCAACCTGGCCTCGGTGCCCGGTGAGATCGACAAGGTGGTCTTCCCGGTCTCGATCTACAACGCCGAGGCCGGCGGCCAGAGCTTCGGCCAGGTGCGCAACGCCTTCATCCGGGTGGTCAACCAGGCCGACAACAGCGAGCTGGCGCGCTATGACCTGTCCGAGGACGCCTCCACCGAGACCGCGATGGTGTTCGGCGAGCTGTACCGCAACGGCGCCGAGTGGAAGTTCCGGGCCGTCGGCCAGGGCTACAGCTCGGGCCTGGCCGGCATCGCCAGGGACTACGGCGTCAACGTCTGAGCTGATCGGTCGCGCGCCGTCCGAGGGCGGCGCGCGACCGGCGTAGGAGGAGTCGGATGGGAGTCAGTCTCAGCAAGGGCGGCAACGTCTCGCTGACCAAGCAGGCACCGGGCCTGACCGCGGTGCTGATCGGCCTGGGCTGGGACGAGCGCACCACCAGCGGGCAGGCCTTCGACCTCGACGCCAGCGCGCTGATGCTCACCGCTGCCGGCCGGATCCTGTCCGACGCGCACTTCGTGTTCTTCAACAACCTGACCAGCCCGGACGGCTCGGTCGAGCACACCGGTGACAACCTGACCGGCGCGGGCGAGGGCGACGACGAGCAGATCAAGGTCGACCTGGGCCGGGTGCCGGCCGAGGTCGACCGGATCGTCTTCCCGGTCTCGATCTACGAGGCCGACAGCCGTCAGCAGAACTTCGGCCAGGTGCGCAATGCCTTCATCCGGGTGGTCAACTCCGCCGACGGTGCCGAGCTGGCCCGCTACGACCTGTCCGAGGACGCCTCCAGCGAGACGGCGATGATCTTCGGCGAGCTGTACCGGTATTCCGGCGACTGGAAGTTCCGGGCAGTCGGGCAGGGGTACTCCTCAGGGCTGGCCGGCATCGCGCGCGACTACGGCGTCAACGTCGGCTGAGTGCGCAGGACCTGACACGGCCGCGGACCGGCACCCACCACGACGACCGGGCGCATGACGAGCAATCCGCTTGCTACTACTACAGATGGCGAATCTTTCATGGTGTTGAGAACGTTCGGCGGCTCGTTCGGCGTCACCGCGGTGGGGCTGTTACTGGCCTTCCTGTACGGGGGCAGCACCGGGATGGCGGTCGCCGCCATCCTGATCGTCCTGGAGATCTCGGTCTCCTTCGACAACGCCGTGGTGAACGCCACCGTCCTCGGTGAGCTGAGCGCGTTCTGGCAGAAGCTGTTCCTGACCGTCGGCGTGCTGATCGCGGTGTTCGGCATGCGGCTGGCGTTCCCGCTGATCATCGTCGGGATCACCGCCCACCTGTCGCCGGCCGAGGCGGTGCACCTGGCCCTGGAGAAGGGCAGCGTGCACGAGCCGGGCAGCTACGCCAACCTGCTGCACGAGGCACACCCGGCGATCGCCGCCTTCGGCGGGATGTTCCTGCTGATGCTCTTCCTCGACTTCATCTTCGAGGAGCGCGAGATCACCTGGCTGTCCTGGCTGGAGCGGCCGCTGGCCCGGATCGGCAAGCTGGACCAGCTGTCGGTGGTGGTGGCCAGCGTGCTGCTGCTGATCTCGGCGACCCAGCTCGCGCCCGAGGACAAGACGGTCAGCGTGCTGATGTCCGGCGTGCTGGGCATGGTCACCTACATCATGGTCAACGGGCTCAGCGGGCTGCTGGAGGACCACGAGGCGGCCCGGGAGGAGGCCGAGCACGACGCCGTGGTGGCAGCCGCACCGGCCGGCCGGGGCCGGGCCACCGCCCAACTCGCGGTCAAGACCGGCAAGGCGGCCTTCTTCTCCTTCCTCTACCTGGAGGTCCTGGACGCCTCGTTCAGCTTCGACGGCGTGATCGGTGCCTTCGCCATCACCTCCGACCCGATCATCATCGCGATCGGGCTGGGCGTCGGCGCCATGTACATCCGCTCGCTGACGGTCTTCCTGGTGCGCAAGGGCACCCTGTCCGACTACGTCTACCTCGAGCACGGTGCGCTGTGGGCGATCGGCTCGCTGGCGGTGCTGTTGCTGCTCACCATCCGCTACGAGATCCCGGAGGTGGTCACCGGCCTGATCGGGGTCGGCTTCATCGCCGCGGCCCTGGCCTCGTCCATCCGCCGCAACCGGCGGCTGGACGGCAGCCCGGCCCCCTCCGACCGCGACCCGGCGCCCGCCGGGGTCTGAACCTCAGCATCTGCATGAAACAGCCCTGACACTCCAGGAAAGCAGGCCCTGACATGGGAATCGACTACACCAAGCGTCCGAAGACCCCGGACCCGCAGGCTGTGCAGCCTGCCCCGCCGCAGCAGCAGCCTGCGCAGGCCGGCCCGCCACCGCCGTCCGGGCAGCCCGGCCCGGCGCCGGTCTCGCTGTCCAAGGTGACCCTGACCAAGGCCGCGCCCACCGTGTCGCTGACCAAGCAGGGTTCCTCGACCGGCATGTTGCGGGTGAACCTGAACTGGAACGCCCGGCCGGCCGGTGGGGGTGGCGGGCTGTTCAAGCGCTCCGCACCCAGCCTGGACCTGGACCTGGGCTGCCTGTACGAGTTCACCGACGGCACCAAGGGGGTCGTGCAGGCGCTCGGCAACGCCTTCCAGGCCAGCCCGCGCGGGGTCGCCGAGCCGGTCATCCGGCTGGACGGCGACGACCGGTCCGGCAGCCGGAGCGAGGGCGAGAACCTGCTCATCAACCTCGCCTACGCCCACCAGATCAAGCGGGTGCTGGTGTTCGCGCTGATCTATGAGGGTGCGGCGAACTGGGCCGCTGCCGACGGCGTGGTGACGCTCTACCCGGCGAGCGGCCCGCAGGTCGAGGTGCGGCTGGACGAGACCCGCGACGGTGCCCGGATCTGCGGCATCGCGCTGCTGGACAGCAACAACGGCGAGCTCTCGGTCCGCCGCGAGGTGAACTACATCAACGGCAGCCAGAGCGCGCTGGACCGCGCCTACAACTGGGGCATGAACTGGGCGCCCGGGCGCAAGTAGGCCGCAACCAGCCACAACCGCGGTCCGGCCGCGAGTACCCTCGCTCGCAGCCGGCCGCGAGCAGCCTCGCCACAGCAGAAGGAGCATCTCGGATGTCTGACCTCGACCTCGGTTCGAGCGCCACCCCGACGGCCGGCGCCAGCGCGCCGTCCCAGCCCGGCACCGCGCTGGTGCTGACGCCGCCGGCACCGGTGGTCGTGGTGGAGAACGAGCAGGCCGTCGGCGCCGTGCCGGTGGACAGCGCCCGCCAGGCGGAGCTGCGCTCGCGCGCCGACGCCTTCGCCCAGGAGCTGGCCGCGCTGGACGCCAACTCGCCGGCCTTCACCGAGAAGATCGACGCGATCACCTCGATGGGCGACCAGGAGATGCGCGCCTCGGCGAGCGTGTCCAACCGGATGCTGGACCGCCCGGCCGCGGCCCTGAACGCGGGCAAGGGTGGTCGCGGCGGCGACGCCCAGTCCCGGGTCGCCGGCACCCTGCTGGAGCTGCGCCAGACCGTCACCGAACTCGACCCGAACCGGGCCGACCTGACCGGTGCCAAGAAGGTGTTGAAGTTCCTGCCCGGTGGCGACAAGGTGCAGCGCTACTTCGCCCGGTACGAGTCGGCCCAGACCCAGCTCAACGCGATCATCAAGTCGCTGGAGTCGGGCCAGGACGAGCTGCGCAAGGACAACGCCAGCATCGAGACCGAGAAGGCCAACATGTGGGCCACCATGGGCAAGCTCGGCGAGTACAACGAGCTGGCCGGCGCGCTGGACGCGGCCGTCGAGTCCAAGATCGCCCAGCTGGAGTCCGCGGGGCAGACCAAGCAGGCCGAGGCGCTCAAGGCCGACGCGCTGTTCCCGATCCGGCAGCGGCGGCAGGACATCATGACCCAGATGGCCGTGGCGGTGCAGGGCTACATGGCCCTGGACCTGGTCCGGCGCAACAACATCGAGCTGATCAAGGGCGTCGACCGGGCCCAGACCACCACCATCGCCGCACTGCGCACCGCGATCATCGTCTCCCAGGCGCTGTCGCGGCAGAAGCTGGTGCTCGAGCAGGTCACCGCGCTCAATGCCACCACCTCGGACCTGATCGAGCGGACGTCGGAGCAGCTGCGCATCCAGGGCGGCCAGATCAACCAGCAGGCCGCCTCGTCCACCATCGAGGTGGCCAAGCTGCAGGCCGCCTTCGACAACGTCTTCGCGACCATGGACGCCCTGGATACCTTCCGGGCGCAGGCGAACGACTCGATGGCCGCGACCGTGCAGGCGCTGCAGGGCCAGATCGAGCGCGCCAAGCCGTACCTGGAGCGCACCCGCAAGGGTGAGCCGAGCGGCTGAGCCCGGCCGGGGAGAATGGCTGCACGGAGGGTGAGTTCCTCCGGCGACCCGAGCGGGACGGAGTGGACTTCTCATGACCTGGTTCCGGAAGTTGCTGGCGCCACCGGCGCCCGGCGCGCCGCCGGAGCCACCGGCTGCCGGGCCGCAGCACGACGACGACGATCCGACGACGCTGCGCCTGGACCTGGCCCTGGTCAACCGCTACGTCAACCAGAACTCCGGCCGGTTGCCCGGCGAGTCGGTGGTCACCGCCCGGCGGATCACCGACCTGCTGCGCGAGGTGATCGACACCTCGGAGATCCGTCCGCTCGACGTCTACGCGGTGATCTCGATCAAGGGCATCGTCCGGGACTACCTGCCGACCACGTTGCGCGCCTTCCTGGCCCTCGACGAGACCCAGCTGGGCGTGCCCCGGCCGTCCGGACGCAGCCCGGTGCGGTCGCTGGCCGAGCAGTTGGAGGCGCTGCTGGAGGCGGCCGCCAGCCTGCTGTCGGCCGCCCAGGCGCAGGACGCGGACGCGTTGCTCAGCCAGGGCAGCTTCCTGCGTACCAAGTTCTCCGGATCGGATCTGGACCTGTGAGCAATCGTCCTGGAAGGAATGGTCCGGTGCGGATCGGTTCGACATGGCGGTGATGAAGCGCGGCTCGAACGTCGCCCTGACCCGGGAGATCCCCAGCCTGACCGGCCTGGTGCTCGGGGTGCGCTGGAACGCCGGTTCCGAGACCGCGCTGACCGACAATCTGGTGGTCGCCACCATCCTGTGCGACGAGCACTCCAAGGCGCTCTCGGACGAGCACTTCGTGTTCTTCAACCAGCTGACCGAGCCGTCGATGACGGTCAGCCAGCTGGAGCAGGCGATGGGCCCGGACGCCGAGCAGGTCGAGGTCCGGCTGGATGCGGTGCCGGCCGAGGTGAACCGGATCGTGGTGGTGCTCTACCTCAACGAGGGCATGGGACTGCGGCGCAGCCTGGGGCAGTTGCGCGAGTGCGTGCTGCGGGTGCTCAACCTGGCCGACAACGCCGAGCTGGTGCGCTCGGAGAACCTGGCCAGCTCCCTGGACGGCGCGACCGCCCTGACGCTCGGCGAGGTGTACCGCCACCAGGGTGACTGGAAGTTCAAGGTGATCGGGGACAGCTACTCCACCGGTGTCGCGGGGCTGGCCAAGGACTACGGGATCACCCTGTGAAGATCGACGTCTCGGCTCCGGACCGGGCTCCGGCGCGAGGAGACCTGGGGTTCCTGCGGCACCGGGCCCGGCCCCGGCCTGTTACCGCTCCGGTCGCCTCAGCCGCCCCGGTCTCGCCACCAGCGCCGGCTGCCTCACCGGCGCCGGCTGCCTCACCAGCGCCGGCTGCCTCACCGGCGCCGAGCAGCCGGTCCAGCCTCGACCTGTCGGCTCCGGCCGTCACCCCGCCGGCGGCTGCCGCGCCACGCTCGTCCAGCCTGGACCTGTCCGCCCCGGCCTCGGCATCCCGCGGCTCCCGCCGCGCCGAGCAGCCGGTCCAGCCTGGACCTGTCCACGCCGGCCACCACTCCGCCGGCCGCCACCCCGGCACCGGCCAAGGCGCCTGCCACCGGGCCGGCCAGGACCGAACGCCACCGCGCGGTCCGGCCGCTGCCCCGGGCCCGGTCCGGCGAGCGCACCCTGCTCAGCCCCAAGGCGCCCACCGTCACCCTGAACCGGCTGCAGAGCGGTGTCGGGGTGCTCAGCGTCGAGGCCGCCTGCTCGCCGGCCGTCGGCGACCTGCGGATCGGTGCCGCCTACCAGCTGGCCGACGGGCACAGCTCGCTGGTGTCGCGGACCGGCGGAATCGCCACCGGGCCACGCGACTCCCGGCGTCCGGTGATCGCCGCCCGGGCCGAGCAGTACGAGCGGTTGCTGATCGACCTGCGGCAGAGCCGGCAGCTGAGCCGGCTGGTGGTGCTCGGCTTCTCCGAGTCCGGCGGCCAGCTGGCCTGGGGCGGCACCCTGATCGTGAGCACGGCCGGCGGGGCCCGGATCGAGCTGCCGCTGGAACGGCCGGCCTCCGGTGGCGTGACGGTGCTGCTGTCGATCTACAACGTTCGCGGCGAGTTCGTGGTGCGCGCCGAGATGGAGAACTTCGCCGGCTCGATCCGCACCGCCGTGCAGGCCTACGGCTTCGACCGGATCAGCTGGCTCGACGACCGCACCCCGGTGGCGTAGGGCGGCTGCGATGCGCCATTTCGACTTCCTGTCCGAGACCGACCGGCGCCGGTTGTTCTTCCGGCCGCCGCAGCCGTTCGGCCCGCACGACGATCCGAGCCTGCTGGGGGTGGCGCTGGGGGCCACCCTCTACAGCCCGGCCACCCGTCCCACGCTGGTGACCGATCTGGCCAAGCGGGTCAACCAGGGCGTGCTGAGCACGGTGATCTGCCTGGAGGACTCGATCCCGGACGCGGCGGTGGCCGCCGCCGAGCAGAACGTGATCGCGCAGCTGCGTGCCTACGCCGAGTCCGACCTGCAGCGCCCGCTGGTCTTCATCCGGGTGCGCGCGGCCGAGCAGATCCCGATGATCGTGGCCGCCCTCGGCCCGCAGCTGCCGGTGCTGACCGGCTTCGTGCTGCCCAAGTTCACCGACGAGAACGGGGCGCGCTACCTCGACGCGATCTCCGAGGCCAGCGCCACGACCGGCCACCGGTTGCTGGCGATGCCGGTGCTCGAGGCGCCGGAGGTGATCTTCGCCGAGTCCCGGACCGAGGTGCTGCTGCAGGTGCGGGGGATCCTGAACAAGTACCGCCGGCACGTGCTGGCGGTCCGGATCGGCGCCACCGACCTCGGCTCGGTCTTCGGGCTGCGCCGCTCCCGGGACCTGACCGTCTACGACGTGCGGGTGGTGGCCGACGTGATCGCCGACGTGGTCAACGTCTTCGGCCGCGCGGACGAGTCCGGCTTCGTGGTGACCGGCCCGGTGTGGGAGTACTTCTCCGGCACCGAGCGGATGTTCAAGCCGCAGCTGCGCGAGGCGCCGTTCGTCGAGCATGCCGACCGGGCACTGCGCACCGAGCTGATCGCCCACGACCTGGACGGCCTGATCCGCGAGGTGGCCCTGGACAAGGCCAACGGCCTGACCGGCAAGACCGTCATCCATCCCAGCCACGTCGCGGCCGTGCACGCGCTGTCGGTGGTGACCCACGAGGAGTACTGCGACGCCCTCGACGTGCTCGGCACCCGGTCCGGGGGCGGGGTGGCGTCCTCGGCCTACCGCAACAAGATGAACGAGTCGAAGCCGCACTCGGCGTGGGCCCGCCGCACCGTGCTGCGGGCCGCGGTGTTCGGGGTCGCCAACCCCGACGTCTCCTTCGTCGACCTGCTCGGCGCCGGACTGCACCAGTGACCGCGCCGGCCGGCACCCTGCCGTGGCGCGGCCGGTGGGTTGCCGACGCGCTGGACCTGCGCATCGACTCCGACCCCGGCTCGCTGCTGCCGGTGGCCGAGCTGGTCGGACTGGCGCTGCGCCGCAACCCGCGCCGGGCCCACCTGCTGGTCTCGACGGTGCTCGGCAAGCACCTGCCGGCCGATCCCCGGCTGGTCTACGGTGCCGGCCGGCTGCTCGGGATGCTGGTCGCCGACCGGCTGGCAGGCGCCGGCGGACCGGACGGCTCGGGCGAGGCAGCCGGCGGTGCGGCGCTGCTCGGCACCGCGCTGCGGGCCGGCCGACCCGGCCGCCGCCGAGCGCCTGATCGAGCTGTGCGATGCCCGCCGGGCCGGGTGCTCGGCGCCCGCCGGGACGCTGGTGCTCGGCTACGCCGAGACGGCCACCGCGCTCGGGCACTGCGTGGCCGAATCGCTGGACGCCGACTACCTGCACTCCACCCGGCGCCAGGTCCCCGGCTACCGGCCGGTGGCCGGGTTCGACGAGGAGCACAGCCACGCCACCCGGCACCTGCTGCTGCCGGCCGATCCCGGGCTGCTGGCCGGTGCCGGGCCGCTGGTACTGGTCGACGACGAGCTGTCCACCGGCCGGACGGCGCTCAACACCATCGCGGCGCTGCACCGCGGCTGGCCCCGGCCGCGTTACCTGATCGCCACCCTGGTCGACCTGCGCTCACCGGCGGACCGCGACCGGATGCGCGCGGCCGCCGAGCAGCTCGGCGTGCCGATCGAGGTGGTGGCGCTGGCGTCCGGGCAGCTGCGGGTGCCCGACGACGCGCTGGTCACCGGCCGGCTGCTGGCCGACCGGCAGCCGGCGGACGTGCCGGCAACCGGGCCGGCGGGGCAGCTGAGTCCGGTGCTGCGCGGCTGGCCCCCGGGGGTTGCCGAGGGCGGCCGGCACGGCTTCGCGGGGACCGCGCACGCCGAGCTCGCCCGGGCGGCGGGACAGCTGGCGCGGGTGCTGGCCGGCCGGCTGCGCGAGCGAGCCGATGTATCCGACGGCAGCAGGCGAATCCTGGTGCTGGGCTGCGAGGAGCTGATGTACGCGCCGCTGCGGATCGCCGCCGCGCTGGCCGGCGAGCTGGCCGGCTGGGGGAGCGTCCGGTTCTCCAGCACCACCCGGTCCCCGGTGCTGCCGGTGGACGATGCCGGCTATGCGATTCGCACCCGGCTGAGCTTCACCAGCACCGACGACCCGGCTGACGGCCCGGGGCCGCGCTGGGCCTACAACGTGGCCGGGACCGGGCCGGACGACCGGTTCTCCGACATCGTGCTGGTCACCGACACCGAGACCGCTGACCACGGCGGGCCGGCCGGCCTGGTCGGGCAGCTGGCCGCGGTCACCGATCACCTGCAGATCGTCCGGCTGCCGACCCACCAGCCGGTGCTGCCCGCGACGGCAGGGGAAAACGGCACCGTGGGCCTGCCGCGGCGGCTGCCCGAGCCGCTGACCGGGCCGGGGTTCGGCAGCTACCCGGCCGCGGACGTGGCGTGGCTGCTCACCGACCTTTCCGGCGTGGCACTGGAGGCCCCGACCGAGGAGCGGGAGGAGGCGATCCAGTCCGGCGCGGCGCACTACGCCGAGTCGCTGCCGCAGGAATACCAGCCGAGTGCTGAGTACCGGCAGCTGTTCGACGAGGCGCTGGCGGCCACCGCCGATCGGCTCGCACACGCGGTCGGGGTGGTCACCGAACTGGTGCTGGACCAGCGCGGGCCCGGCGTGGTGCTGGCGTCGCTGGCCCGGGCCGGCACGCCGGTCGGCGTGCTGATGCGCCGCTGGGCCCGCTTCGCGCACGGCCTCGACCTGCCGCACTACAGCGTTTCCATCGTGCGGGGCAGGGGAATCGACGAGCTGGCGCTGGCCTACCTGGCCGACCGGCACGACCCGGCAGCGGTGCAGTTCGTGGACGGCTGGACCGGCAAGGGCGCCATCACCCGGGAGCTGGCCGTCGCGGTCGCCGAGCTGAACCGGGCCCGGTGGCCGGCCGGTGGCGGTTTCTCCGCCGAGCTGGCGGTGCTCGCCGACCCGGGCAGCTGCGTGTCGGTCTACGGCACCCGGCAGGACTACCTGATCCCGTCGGCCTGCCTGAACTCCACGGTGTCCGGGCTGGTGTCGCGCACCGTGCTGAATCCGCGGCTGATCGGTCCGGGACAGTTCCACGGCGCGAAGTTCTACGCCGAGCTCGCCGCCGCCGACGTCTCGCTGCGGTTCGTCGACGCCGTCACCGACCGGTTCGCCGCGGTCGCCGATGCCGTGCGGCGGGACTGGCCGGTGCTGCGGGACGCCGACCGCCGGCCGACCTGGGCCGGCTGGGACAGTGTCCGGCAGCTGAGCGAGCGGTACCGGGTAGGTGATGTGAACCTGGTCAAGCCCGGGGTCGGCGAGACCACCCGGGTGTTGCTGCGCCGGGTGCCGGAGCGGGTGCTGATCCGGCCCGGCGACGCCGGGCAGTTGCGGCACGTGCTGCTGCTGGCCCGCCAGCGTGGCGTGCCGGTGGAGGAGGTCGACGGACTGGCCTTCAGCTGCGTCGGGCTGATCGCAGGCCACCCGAGCCGATCCGGAGCCGCGTCATGACCGTCCTGATCGCCAGCGACCTGGACCGGACGCTGGTGTACTCACGGGCCGCGCTGGGCCTGTCCGGAACGGCGTTGCCGGTGCTGACCTGCGTCGAGCGGCGTGCCGGCGAACCGGTCAGCTTCCTGACCGCGGCGGCGGCCCGCATGCTCGCGCGGTTGGCCGGCCAGGCGGTGCTGGTGCCGGTGACCACCCGCACGCCCGAGCAACTGGCCCGGATCGGGCTGCCGGGGCCGCCGCCCCGGTTCGCCGTGGCCGCCAACGGCGGCGTGCTGCTGGAGTCCGGCAAGCCCGACCCGCGGTGGCAGCGCCGGGTCGCCGGCACCGTGGCCGAGTCGCTGGCATTGTCTGACGTCATGACATACGTCAGACAGCACTGCCAGCCGAGCTGGACCCGGCACCTGCGCGAGGCCGCCGGCCTGTTCTGCTACGCGGTGCTGGAGGACGGCGGAGCGCCGGACGGCTTCGTCGCCGAGGCCACCGACTGGGCCGCCCGCCGCGGCTGGACGCTCACCGCGCAGGGTCGCAAGCTGTACTGGACGCCGGTCGGGCTCACCAAGGCCGCGGCGGTCGCCGAGCTGGCCGATCGGATCGGCGCCGACCTGGTGCTCGCCGCGGGCGACTCGCTGCTGGACCGGGACCTCGTCCAGCTCGCCGACCGTGGCATCGTGCCCGCGCACGGCGAGCTGGCCGGCTCCGGTTGGCCGGCGCCCGGCGTGGAATTCACCGCCGCGACCGGCGTGCTGGCCGGCGAGGAGATCGTGGCGTGGTTCGCCGCCCGGGTAGCGGAGTTCAGCCGCTGGGCCGACCCGCCGGCCTCGGCGATAAGCTGAGCCGTAGCCCACCTGCGTACCGCCTGGAGAGAACCCGCGCATGATCGACCTGAAGAAGCTGGCCGCCGACCCGGACTCCTACCGCCGTTCGCTGGCCAAGCGCGGCGCGGAATCGGTCGACGTCGACGGGGTTCTCAAGGCGCAGCAGCTGGTGACCCAGCTGACCCAGGACTTCGAACAGCTGCGGGTGCAGAGCAAGGAGCTGACCAAGCGGGCCGCCCGGGACGAGGCGCTGCGCGCCGAGGCGCGCGAGCTGCGTGACCAGCAGACCGAGCTGGAGGGCCGGCTGCGGCAGGCCCGCGAGGAGCTGACCGCGAAGGCGTCCTGGCTGCCCAACTACCTCGACGACCGGGTGCCGGCCGGCGACGAGTCGGCCAACACCGTGATCCGGGCGGCCGCCCTGCCGACCGCCGAGCGCAGCTACCGGCCGCACGACGAGATCGCCCTGGGCCTGGGCATCCTCGACACCGAGCGGGCCGCGAAGCTGTCCGGCTCGCGGTTCTACGTGCTCAAGGGCGACGGGGTCCGGCTGCGGCTGGCGATGTTCCAGCTCTACCTGGACATGGTGGAGGGACAGGGCTTCGAGCTGGTGTCGCCGCCGGTGCTGGCCAAGAAATTCTCCTTCTACGCCTCGGGATACCTGCCGTTCGCCCAGTCGGACAACTTCGGCATCGCCGACTCGGAGCTGTCGCTGACCGGCACCTCGGAGCAGGCGCTGCTGGCCATGCACGCCGAGGAGGTACTGCCCGAGCTGCCGGTGAAGTACCTGGGCGACTCGATGTGCTTCCGGACCGAGGCCGGCAGCCACGGCCGCGACGTGCGCGGGATGTTACGGGTGCACCAGTTCTACAAGCTGGAGCAGTTCCTGTACTGCGCGCCGGAGCAGGTGGAGGAGCTGCACCTGCAGATGCTCGACAACGAGGTGGCCTTCATCGACGCGCTCAACGTGCCGAGCCAGACCATCGTCTGCAGCTCCGGGGACGTGGCCGCGCCCGGCTACTTCAAGTACGACGTCGAGGCCTGGTTCCCCTCCAGCGAGACGTTCCGGGAGCTGACCTCGAACACCAACCTGACCGACTACCAGACCCGACGGGCCGGCATCCGGGCGCGGATCGACGGCAAGATGGTGCACCCGTACACCATCTCGGCGACCGGATTCTGCGACCGGCACATCGCCGCGATGCTGGAGAACAACCAGCTGGACGACGGTTCGGTCGCGGTGCCGGAGGCGCTGCGTCCCTACCTGGGCGGTCGCGAGGTACTGCGCCCGGCGGGGTAACTCCCTTTAGGACCCGGCGGAAGCCGGCCCGGCGAGCGGGCCGGCTCCGCGTCCGGCTCAGTGGCAGTTGTACAGGCGTCCGTCGTTCGGGATCCACCCGTCGGTGTGGCCGCTGCCGTTCCCGTAGACCCAGTCCTGCTCGTGGTTGAGGTGGTCGACCCGGAAGCCGCCGCCGGCCGGGATGGTGTACAGCGGGGTGCCGCCCTCGGTAGCGCGGACCCAGGTGTTCTGGTTGACGTTGCAGAGCTGTCCGGCTGACACCGCGTAGGCGGTGCCGCCCGGCAGGAGCGCCACCGCTGCCACCGCCCCGAGGCCGGCCGCCGCGATCCGCGCCGATCTGCGCATGCCCATGGTCGTCTCCTCCACCCGATCCGGCCGGCCGAGCGGCGGGTCCACTCGGGCTTCGCATCGGGGATACGGACGGTAGGCGAGGTTTGAAAAGAATGTCAATGATGGCGGCTCAGGCAGGAATGTCAGGCTGGTTGCACGTGCACGCTGACCAGGTAGCCGTCCGGGTCACCGGTACCGTCCCAGCTGCCGTGCCGGCCGAGTTCGGACAGGCCCGCCGCGGCGCAGGCGGCGAGGTAGTCGGCGGCCGGCGTGACCGGGCAGCCGGCTGGCAGGTGGTGGGCGTCCAGGCCGAAGCCGGCGACCAGCAGCCCGCCCGGCGCCAGTACCGCGGCCAGCCGCCGCACCGTGCCGGCCAGGGTGCCCGGCGCCAGCAGCGGGATCACGTTGCCGGCCGCCACCACCAGGTCGACGCCGTGCTCGGCTACTCCGGCCAGGCCGGCCAGCTGCCCCGGCCGGCTGGGTCGGACAGGGTGGCCAGGTCGGACAGGGTGGCCAGGCCGGGCAGGGTGGCCAGGTCCGCCGCCAGCCAGGGCAGGTCGGGACGGGCGCGGCGGGCCTCGGCCAGCATCGAGTCGTCCACATCGACGCCCACGGTGCGGTACCCCAGCTCGGCCAACCGGATCGCGACCCGGCCGGTACCGCAACCGGCGTCCAGCACCGTTGCCGGCGGTGCCAGCAGGCCGGCGCAGAAGGTGGCTTCGCCGTGCACATCCCGCCCGGAGGCGGCCAGCCGGTCGAACCGGGCGGCGTACTCCGCGCCGGAGAGCCGGTCGGTGAGTCCCTGCCAGCGGGTGGCCGGCCCGTCCGCATCCGCCATGAGCCGACGGTAACCGATGCTCGTCCGGCAGCGGCCAGGCGCTGCTCCCAGCTTCGTCGTGAGCCGAAAGCGAGTGGCATGGCTACCATCCGGTGAGCCAGATCCACCATCGCAGCCACCGGGGGCCGGCATGTTCGACGAGGTCTCGGCCGGCACGGTCGAACGCCGCGAGCAGCGCGCCGGCGACGGGCTGGTCTCGCCCGCCGACGTGGTGATGGACCGGGCCTTCACCGTGCCGGGCACCCCGGCCGAGGTCTGGCCCTGGATCGCGCAACTGGGCAAGCGACGGGCCGGCTGGTACCTGGTCCGCCGGATCGAGCGGTTCCTCCCGCCGGCCAGGCGCGCCAGCCGCACCATCGATCCCCGGTGGCAGGGCCTGGCCGTCGGCGACGTCATCCCCGACTACGGCGGCCGGCACGAGACGTTCACCGTCGCCGAGATCGACCGACCCCACACGCTGGTGTATTCGTCGCGGCGGCGCGCGATGCTGCTGAGCTGGTCGATCGTGTTGCGCCCGGCCGATCATCCCGAGACCGGCACCCGGGTGCTGCTCCGGCTCCGGCTGGCACCGGTCAAGCGGCGCTGGCTGGCCAGGACCGCCGGTGAGTTTCTCGACCTGCTCACGGTCGCCGGCCTGGCCGCCGGGCTGCGCGAGCGGCTCGCCGACGCGCAGGCCGGCAGGCAACGCCCGATCGGCTAGCTCATCCGCGCAGCCGGGTGCCCGATCGGCCATGATCGAGGCATGTTCGACGGATTCGACGAGTGGGATATCGAGGTGGCCGGCGGGCTGAGTCTGCACGGGCGCAGCGGCGGCGATCCGGACAGCTCGTCACCGGTCGTGCTGCTGCACGGTCATCCGCGCACCCACACCACCTGGTACCGGGTGGCTCCGCTGTTGGTCGCCGCCGGCCATCACGTGGTCTGTCCTGACCTGCGCGGCTACGGCCGCTCCTCGAAACCGCCGACCACGGCGGACCACGCGCCGTACTCCAAGCGGGCGATGGCCTCGGATGTCCACGCGTTGATGCGTCGGCTCGGTCACGACCGGTTCGCCGTCGTCGGCCATGACCGGGGCAGCTACGTGGCAATGCGGCTGGCTCTGGACTCTCCCGACGCGGTCAGCGCGTTGGCGGTGCTGGACTGCGTGCCGATCGGCGAGGCGCTCGCTCGCGCCGACGCCAGGTTTGCCGCGGCGTGGTGGCACTGGTTCTTCTTCGCCCAGCCCGGCAAACCCGAACGCGCCATTCTCGCCGATCCGGACGCGTGGTACGGCGGCGATGCCCACGCGATGGGGGCGGGGAACCACGCCGACTACCTGCACGCGATCCACGATCCGGCGACGGTCCGGGCGATGCTGGAGGATTACCGGGCCGGCCTCGGCGTGGATCGGGCCGCGGACGATGCCGACCGGGCCGCCGGCCGGCGGATCGGCTGCCGCACCCTGATCGCCTGGTCACGCCACGACGACCTGCCGGACCTGTACGGCGACCTGCTGGCCATCTGGCGCGACTGGGCCGACGACGTCCGCGGCGTGGAGATCGACAGCGGCCACCACATGGCCGAGCAGGCACCGGTACAGCTGGCCGGCGAGCTGGCCCGATTTCTGGGGCGGGCGTGACGAGCCGGGAGTATTCGCGCTCGGGCCATCGGGGAGACTGGCCGGGTGGATAAAGCAACCATGGCCCGGCGGGCGGCCTGCACGCAGTTCCTCAACGGCGACGGGCTGGTGCGGCCGGCCGAACTGCTCGCCACCATCGCCGGCGACACCGAGGCCGACGTCTACGGCGACGGCGGCGTGGTGGCCGACCTGGAGCGCTACGTCGCCGAGCTGCTGGGCAAGCCCGCCGCGGTGTTCCTGCCCAGCGGCACGATGGCCCAGGGCGCCACGCTGCGGGTGCACGCCGACCGGCGGACCAGCCGCACCGTGCTGTGGCACCCGGCCTGCCACCTGGACAACCACGAGGGCCAGGCGCACGTCCGGCTGCACGGCCTGCTCGGGCGCCCGGTCGGCGAGCTGGACCGGCTGATCACCCGCGCCGACCTGGACGAGGTGGCCGAGCCGGTCGCCGCGCTGCTGCTGGAGCTGCCGCAACGCGACCTCGGTGGCCAGCAGCCGGACTGGTCCGACCTCGGCGACCAGCTGGCCTGGGCCCGGGACCGGGACGCCGCGGTGCACCTGGACGGTGCCCGGCTGTGGGAGGCCTCGGCCGGCTACGACCGCCCCCCGGCCGAGATCGCGGCGCTGTTCGACACCGTATACGTCTCGTTCTACAAGGGGATCGGTGCGCTGCCGGGCTGCTGCGTGGCCGGGCCGGCCGCCGAAGTGGCCCAGGTGCGCGAGTGGCGACGCCGGCTCGGCGGCACCCTGTTCGGGATGTGGCCGAACGCGGCGTCCGCGCTGGCGTTGCTGCCCGAGCGGCTGGCCGAGATGCCGGCCCGGCTGCGGCACGCCCGCGCGATCGCCGCCGCGCTGGCCGGCGTCACCGGGGTGCGGGTGGTTCCGGAGCTGCCGCAGGTGCCGATGATGCACCTGCTGTTCGAGGTGTCGGCCGACCGGTTCGCCGACAACGCCCGGCGGCTGGCCGAGGAGTCCGGCACCTGGACCTGGGGCCAGGCCTCCGCCACCGGCGACCCGAACGTGGTGCGCTGCGAGCTGAACGTGGGACGGGCCACCTGCCGGCTGGAGCCGGCCGCGGTCGCCGACGCGCTGGCGGCACTGGTCGCCTGAGGAAGCCGCGCTCAGCCGGGGGTGGCCGGCCGGCGCATCCGCAGGTAGTTCCAGCCGATCAGGCCCGCGGTCAGCACCAGCAGCACCGCGAACGGCACGATCACGTCCCTGGCCTGCCCGATCAGCACGGTGGAGAACAGGTTGATCACCAGGCCGCCGAGCAGGGTGCCGAGCACGAAGCTGAACAGCGGGCGCTGCAGGCCCAGGGTGAGCGACCTGACCAGCGACGGCTTCTGCACCCGGGACAGCACGCTGGTCACCGCCGCCTGGTAGCTCGAGCCGACATTGGCCTGGGCCAGCTTCGCGGCGCAGGCCGCGCAGATGTGCCCGCTGCGGAGCTTGTAGACCTTGTCGGGCTTCTGCACCACCAGGTCGAAGATGCAGGCCTGGGTCTGCAGGTGGTAGAGCTGCTCGAAGTCGGTGGCCCCGCTGGCGTGGCGGTACTGCAGCCACAACAGCTCCGTGACCAGGGTCTGGGCGACGTACTCCTCCTTGGTGCGGCCGGCCTGTTCGGACACCTCCTGGGTCTGGTGCAGGGTGATGACGATCGAGTCGCAGCCCTGGGTGACGGTGTAGAAGTTGCCGTCGATCGGAGCGATCGTGACACCCACGTGCACCTCGCCCGGCACCCGTGGCGGAAATGCCTGGAACAGGGTTTGCCTCGTGTAGGCAAGGCCATCCACATCCGGCTGGCCGAGCGAGTGCCGGGCGTCGAGCAGGTCGAGCGAGATCGCGGCCTGGCAGCCGTTGATCAGCTTCGCGACCGCGCGCAGGTCCAGGTCGCCGCTGTAACCGAGCGAGAACAGGTGCACGCGCTGGCTGGTCATCCCAGCCTCCCTCCCGTGACTCGGCTCATGGTGGCGGCGCCGGCGCCGGTTGTCCAGAGCCGGCGCCGGTTGTCCAGAGCCGCCGCCGGTTGTCCGGAGCGGGCCGCCGGTTGGCGCGCTGCCGGTGCCGCCCGGTAGGAAGGAGGCATGACCGCTGCCGCCGACACCGCCCCCTCGGCCGGCCGCCCGCTGCTCGACGTCCGGCGGATCTGGGCGGAGCCGGAGTCGATGGCCAGCCCGCGCGGCCGGCAGATCCTCGGCCGGTTCCCCGGTGCCGAGGTCATCGAAGTCGACTCGCACTGGCAGATCGAGCAGCTGCACGGCAACGCCGGCAACATCGAGCGGTGGGTCCGGGTGAAGACCGAGGACCTGGTGATGGGCGTGAAGAAGTCGCTCTCAGCGCGGCCGAACGGCCGCTCGGCGGACTGGATCGCCCCGTCGCTGGCCAACGGTTGCGCGATGGCCTGCTCCTACTGCTACGTGCCGCGCCGCAAGGGATATGCCAATCCCATCACGGTCTTCACCAACATCGAGCGAGTGCTCGGCTATCTCAGCCGGCACATCGCCCGGCAGGGGCCCAAGGCCGAGCCCAACCAGTGCGATCCGCTGGCCTGGGTCTACGACGTGGGCGAGAACGGCGACTGCTCGGTGGACGCGCTGGTCAGCGACAACGTCGCCGACCTGGTCGCGATGTTCTCCGGCCAGCCCGGGGCGAAGGCGTCGTTCGCCACCAAGTACGTCAATCGCGGCCTGCTCGACCTCGACCCGCGGGGCCGCACCCGGGTCCGGTTCTCCCTGATGCCGTCAGCTGATTCCAAGCTGCTGGACATCCGCACCAGCCCGGTCGCGGATCGGATCGCCGCCATCGACGAGTTCGTCGCGGCCGGCTACGAGGTGCACCTGAACCTGTCGCCGGTGGTGCTGCGCGACGGCTGGCAGGCGGACTGGGCCGAGCTGTTGCGCCAGGTCGGTGACGGCACCGGCGCGGCCTTCAAGGCCCAGGCCGCGGCCGAGGTGATCCTGCTGACCCACAACCGGGACCTGCACCAGGTGAACCTCGGCTGGCATCCCAGCGCCGAGCAGGTGCTGTGGCGCCCGGAGCTGCAGCAGGCCAAGCGGTCGGAGAACGGCGGCTGGAACGTCCGCTACCGCAATGGCATCAAGGCCGACGCGGTGCGCCAGGTTCGGGAGTTGATCGCCGCCGAGGCGCCCTGGCTGCGGGTCCGGTACGCCTTCTAGAACGGGCAGGCCCCACCGAAGAGGCCGGCCCGTACCCCTCAGTCGGGGAGGACGGCGTCCGCCTCGATCTCGACCAGCAGTTCGGGTTCGATCAGCGCGCTGACCCCGATCATCGAGGCGGCCGGCCGGATGTCGGCGAAGAACTCGCCGTGCGCCCGCCCGACCTCCTCCCAGCGGCCGATGTCGGTGAGGAACATCCTGGTCCGCACCACGTGTTCCAGCCGGCCGCCGACGGCGTGCAGGGCAGCCTCGATCCGGCGGATCGCCTCCCGGGCCTGCTCGGCGATGTCATCGCCGCCGACCGCCCCGCCGCCGGGCCGGGCCGCCGTGGTGCCGGCCACCGACACCCAGTTGCCCACCCGGACGGCCCGCGAGTAGCCGACCACCGGCTCCCAGATCGCACCCGAGGACACCGTCTGCCGCTGCGTCATGGCGGGAGTATGCCAGCCGGCCGGGCGCCGGGTTTCCGGTAGCGGCCAGGCTAGAACAGGTGGCGCAGGTAGCTCTCCGGCCGGGACAGGAAGGCCTGCCAGTGGCTGACCAGCTCGAGGTCGGCCCACTGCACCGGCCGGATGCCGTGCTCGCCGAACTCCAGGATGGCCGCACCCGGCAACGCGGCCAGTACCGGGGAATGGGTGGCCAGCACCACCTGCGAGCCGGTATCGGCCACCGCGGCCAGCAGGCTCAGCAACCGCAGGCAGGAGGTGAACGACAGCGCCGCCTCCGGCTCGTCGAGCAGGAACAGCCCGCGCTCGGTGGTCCGGGACTCCAGGTAGTGCAGGAAGGCCTCACCGTGCGAACGGGCGTTCAGCCCGCCGCCGAAGGCCTGTTGCGACATGCCGGCGGCGTCCACCGCGGTGAACAGCCCGTGCATCGCCTCGGCCCGCAGGAAGCAGCCACCGTCCGGCCGGGGTCGCTCACCACGCAACACCAGCGCCCGGTGCAGGTCGGCGTCCTCACCGGCCGGCGGCGGGCCCCAGTGCGTGACGGCCGAATGCAGCCCGGACCGCCAGGCCGCCGCGACCGCCTCGACGAAGGTGGACTTGCCGGAGCCGTTCTCGCCCACGATCACCGTCACCCGGGGATCGAGGTCCACCCCGGACGCCCGGAGCGCGGCGATCGCCGGCACGCCGAAGTACCAGGGGTTGCGCGCCGGCACCCGCTCCTCGTCGATCTCGACTCGATCCAGGACGGCCATTCGAGGAAAGCTACCGGCTGCCTAGGATGGCCCGATGGTGGACTTCCAGACGGTGACCACGGCGGACGGCAGGGTGCTGGAGTACCTGGTCAGCGGCCCGCCGGACGGCATGACCCTGCTGTTCCAGCCCGGCACCCCCAACCCCGCGGCGCTGTTCACCGCGATCGTCGGCCCCGCCGCGGAGTTGGGCCTGCGCACCGTCAGCTACTCGCGTCCGGGCTACGGCCGGTCCACCCCGCGGCCCGGGCGCACGGTGGCCGACGCCGTCCCCGACGTCGAAACCGTCCTGGACGCGATCGAGGCCGAGCGGTTCGTGACGCTGGGCTGGTCCGGTGGCGGACCGCACGCGCTGGCCACCGGCGCCCTGCTGCCGCAGCGGTGCCAGGCGGTCGCGTCGCTGGCCGGTGTGGCGCCCTACCCGGCGCAGGGCATGGACTGGTTCGCCGGCATGGACGACGGCAACATCGAGGAGTTCGGCGCGGCGCTGGCGGGCAAGGACCAGCTGACCGCGCTGCTGACCACCTTCGCCGCGGAGCTGGACACCGTGACCGGCGAGGGCGTGATCGAAGGCCTGGGCGATCTGCTGTCACCGGTGGACCGGGCGGCGCTCACCGGCGCGTTCGCCGACGAGATGGCCGAGGCGCTGCGCCGCGCGCTGAGCAACGGCATCGCCGGCTGGCGGGACGACGACCTGGCCTTCGTTGCCGACTGGGGCTTCGACCTGGCCGGCATCACCGTGCCGGTCCACGTCTGGCAGGGCCGGCAGGACCGGATGGTGCCGTTCGAGCACGGCCAGTGGCTGGCGGCCAAGGTGCCCAACGCCCAGGCCCACCTGTTCGCGACCGAGGGCCACCTGTCGATCATGAGCCAGCTGCCGCAGGTGCTGGCCGACCTGCTGGCTGCCGAGGGCTAGCGGCTGGCGGTCAGCCGGCCGTTGGTCAGCTCGATCTGGCGGTGGCAGTGTGTGCGACGGTTCCTGTAATTGCAGCATTCCGTTGGCAACGGATCTTACTAATTTCCAGAAACTTTGCTACTCTGAGACGACAGAAGTGGTCGACTCCTGGAGGAAGCATCAGCATTCCCTCTGCGCCCTCGATGAGTGAGCGTGACGTCCTGATCGAAGCAATGAGGCAGGTCCGGACGCGACTGCCGGCTGGCTGGCAACTAGATCTAGCCGAGGCGTCAGGCAGTCGGTGGCGCCCGGACGGACTGCTGTCTCTGGTTCCTCCGCAGAAACCCCCGGTGACCTTCGTTGCCGAGGTCAGGCGCAGCTTGGTCAGGCGTGACCTTCCTGCGGTTCTGGACCAACTCGACCACTACATTGCCGACCTGCCACGCGTGAGCCGCGGCGCTCCTGATCCCCGCCCGTTCGTGGTTGCTGGGTATCTTTCCCAGCCGCTCCAAGGCTGGCTGGCTGAACGCAATATCGCCTATGCCGACGCGACCGGAAATCTTCGCATCACCCTCGACCGTCCAGCGGTTTTCCTCAGAGATGTGGGAGCGACGCAGGACCCGTGGCGCGGCCCCGGTCGGCCGAAGGGCAACCTCACCGGCGCACCAGCCGCCCGTGTGGTGCGAGCTTTGGTTGACTACACCCCGCCCTATTCTGTCCCGCGGTTGGTCGAACTGTCAGGTGCATCGACTGGGCCGACTTACCGGGTGGTCGCCTTCATCGAGGATCAACTCCTCATCACGCGATCCGAACGAGGCCCGATAGATCAGGTGCACTGGCGAGAACTATTGCAGCGATGGTCGCAGGACTACGGCTTCCTGCGCAGCAACTCGGTCACCCGCTGGCTCGCGCCGCGAGGACTTTCGACGTTGACCAAACAGTTGACGGAACTTTCGACTGTGCCGCGATACGCCGTGACCGGGTCTCTCGCTGCCCAGACCTGGGCTCCGTACGCCTCAGCTCGTGCAGGGATGATCTACACCGACGATCCGCTTGGGTTATCGGAGCAACTCGGCCTGCGCCCGGTAGACAGCGGCGCAAATGTTCTGCTTGCTGCGCCCAGGTATGACGTGGTCTACGACCGTTGCATCCCTGTAAACGGATTGCAGGTCGTGGCGCCGAGCCAGGCCGCAGTTGATCTGGTGACCGGCCCTGGACGCAATCCGGCCGAGGGCGAGGCTCTGCTGGACTGGATGGAGGCCAATCTCGATGCCTGGCGAAGCTGACGATCTGTTGGTAGAAGCGCGCTCGGTGCTACTCGATGCGCTGCTGGCGCTCGCCGAACAGCGGGACTCGATAATCGTGATCGGCGCGCAGGCTGTCTACCTGCACACCGGCGCGGCGCCGATCGCGGTAGCCGAGGCCACGAAGGACAGCGATCTCGCGATTGATGTTCGGACACTGCATCAAGACCCGTTGATAGATGCCGCGATGGAACGAGCCGGCTTTGTCCTCGACCCCATCGCTCGACAACCAGGTGCCTGGATGAGCCCTCGTGGAATACCGGTCGATCTCATGGTTCCCGAGGCTCTGGCCGGCGGTAGCAGCCGACGCAGCGCGGTCCATCCACCTCATGACCGGCGTTCGATGCGCCGCGCCATCGGCTTGGAAGCCGTTGTGGTTGACAACGCCGAGATGTCAGTTGGATCCCTGTCACCCAATGACCGCCGCACCGTAACGGCCAAGGTCGCAGGACCAGCCGCGCTGCTGGTCGCCAAGCTTCACAAGATCGCTGAGCGCCGCCGAAATCCGAGTCGTCTTGTCGACAAGGACGCCCATGACATCTATCGGCTTCTGGTCGCAATCAGCACCGAACAACTCGCTACCCCGATCGCGCGTCTGCTCAGCGATGGACTGGCTGCACGGCCAACGGCCGAAGCCATGACCTACCTGCGCCAACTGTTCGCCGACGGCCCTGCGACCCTCGGCGCGCAGATGGCCGCGCGAACTGAGGAGGGTATCGGTGATCCTGACGTAACGGCCCAGGCGAGTGCCGCGCTCGCCGCCGACCTGCTGAGCAGCATCAGTTCGCAGGCCTGAACCTCGGATGAGCTTCGGCTCGCCGGTTCCGAGTCAGCGGCTGGCGGTCAGCCGGCCGTTGGTCAGCTCGATTTGGTGGTGGCAACGCGCCGCGACCTCCGGGTCGTGGGTGCAGATCACCACGGTGGATCCCCTGTCCGCCAAACCGAAAACCCGATCCAGCACGCGCAGCCGGGAGTCGTGGTCCAGCTCGGCGGTGAGCTCGTCGGCCAGCAGCACCGTCGGCTCGACGACCAGCGCCCGGGCGATCGCGACCCGCTGCTGCTGGCCGCCGGACAGCTGCTCGACCAGGTGGTCGGCCACCTCGTCCAGGCCCAGCACCGCCAGCGCGTCCTCGGCGCGGTCGAGGATGTCGTTGCGGTCCAGGCCCTGTCCCTGCAGCACCACCTCGACGTTCTCGGCGGCGCTGAGCACGCTGACCAGGCCGTAGCCCTGCAACACCAGGCCGTACCCGGCCGGCACGGTGCCCTCCAGCTGTGGCCCGGTCCGCGACACCGTTCCGCCGTCGGGCGGTTCGAGCCCGGCCAACAGCGCCAGCAGGCTGGACTTGCCGCTGCCGGACGGGCCGGTGATCGCCAGCACCTCGCCCGGGTAGGCGCTCACCGAGACCTCGTCCAGCACCGTCCGGCCGGCCCGCCGGTAGCTCACCCGGTCCGCCACCAGGGTGGCCGGCTGGTCGGCCGCGGCATGCCGGGCGGTCACCGGTAGCTCCCGGCGCCCGGTGCCTCGGCGCGGGTGGCCACGAACTCCACGCCACCGGGCTTGCGGACCACCCGCAACCGGGTGCCCGGCGGCAGCGCCACCAGCAGGTCCGGCGGCAGCCGCACCGCGCCGTCCGCCTCGACCTGGGCGAACTGCTCGCGCAGCTGGTTGCGGTCGTCGGCGTGACCCTCGGCGATGGTGACGGTGCGACCCATCGCGGCGGCCACCGCCGGATCGTGGGTCACCACCACCACGGTGGTGCCGAAGTTCGAGGTGATCCGGGCCAGCAGCTCGCCGACCCGGTCGCGGTTGGCGGTGTCGAGCTGCGAGGTCGGCTCGTCGGCCAGCAGCAGGCCGGGGGAGCCCGCCATCGCCACCGCCACCGCGAGCCGTTGCTGCTCGCCGCCGGACATCCGCGACACCCGCTGCCCGGCGAGCTCGGACAGCCCGAGCGCCGCCAGCAGTTCGGCCGGCGCCTGCAGGTCGACCCGCCGGTAGCCGCGCAACGCCCGCTGGGCGAAGCTGATGTTCTGCTCGGCGGTGCCGTAGGGCAGCAGGTTGCGCGACGGGTTCTGCACCACCACGCCCACCCGGTGGCCGCGCAGGTTCAGCAGCTCCGGTTCGCTCATCACCGTGATGTCGTCGGCACCGAGGTAGATCTGGCCCGACGTCGGCCGCAGCAGTCCGGCCAGCAGGTTCAGCAGGGTCGACTTGCCAGACCCGGACGGGCCGAGCAACGCCACCGACTCGCCCGCCGCCACGCTGAACTCGACGTTGTCCAGGGCGGTGACCTCTTCGCCGTCCAGCTCGTAGTAATGGCAGAGGTGCTCGCAGTAGATGGCGAGTCCGGTCTGCAACACCCGTGCGGTGGTCATTCGGCCTCCCGCAGCCGGGACGGGGCCGCGGCCCGCAGCAGCGCGCGGCCGGCCAGCACCGCGGTGCCGGCCAGCAGCAGCGCGAAGACCAGCGCGAACAGCCCGATGCCGGTCAGCGCCGGGTGGTAGGTCAACTTCACCGGGGTGAGGTCGGCGAACTCCGGCACCGACGGCAGCGCCCACCGGGCGGCCAGGTAGCCGGCCGGCACGCCCAGCAGCACCGCGGCACCCAGCAACAGCAACTGTTCGAGGATGCAGGCACCCAGCAGGGTCCGGCGCCTGATGCCCACCGCTCGCAGCGAGGCCAGCTCGAAGGTGCGCCGCCGGCCGGTCGAGGCGATCGCGATGGCGGTGCCGCCCACCGCCAGGATCGAGCCGACGATGGCGCACACCACCAGCAGGCGCAGCGCCAGCGCCGGTCCCTGCCGTCCCAGCTCGTCGAGCCGGCTGGTGTAGCTGGCGCCGGGTTCGATCACCAGGCCGGCGGCGCGCAGCCGGTCCAGCGCGTCGGCCGGCGCGTGCGGGCCCAGCCAGATCGACCAGCTCGCCTCGTTGTCGAAGGCCGGCAACTGTTCCCGCACGCCGGTGATGTCGATCAGCACCCCGTCGTCCAGCACCGCGGGCAGCACCGCGGGACTGCCGGCCACCGAGACCGGCACCACGGCGCCGGTCTCGTCCGACATCCGCAGGTTGGCCTGGCTGGCAGCGTCGGGGATCAGGCCGTTCGGGGAGGCCAGCACCGGCAACGGCCGCGGGCTGTCGGCATGGGTGATACCGGCCGAGCCGCCGCTCTGGCTGCGGTACTCGTCCTGCAGGGCGCCCGCGGTGACGGTCAGCGCGTCGTCGGAGTTGCCCAGCCGGCTGGGCTGGGCGCGCCAGTTCCCGGCGGTGTCGAGCCCGGCGTCGAGTTGCTGCCAGCCGCCGCCGGCCAGCAACTCCAGGCGGCTCACCCGGACCGTGCCGGACTGCTCGCCGAAGGTGTCGATCGGGCGGTCCCAGGTGATGCCGGTCAGCGTGCAGCCGGTGGCACAGCTGACCGCCGCGGTATAGGTGTGCTGGCCGGGGGCCAGCGTCCCGGCCCGGGCATCGAAGGTCGGCCGGTTGGGTGCCCGCAGGTTGAACACCACCAGGGGGCGGTTGCCGGGGCCCAGCCGGACGGCGTCGACGGTCACCCGCAACCGGGTGGTGCGCACCTCCAGCGGGGCCGGCAGGCCGGGCGGCCGGATCGCCCGGACGGCCTCGGCGGGGTCCGGCGACGAGCCACCGGAGTAGGTGACAGCGGGCAGCCGGGCGGCGTCGACCGCCAGCACCCGGCCGGTGACCGAGCCGCCGCCGTCCGGCAGCCAGGTCGCGGCGGCCATCGCCCACCGGCCGTCCGGGTCGACGCGGTGGGTGGCGGCCACCGGGTCGTGCAGCGGCTCGAACTGCACCGGTGCCACGTGGTCGGCGCCGACCTCGATCCGGGCCCGGGTCTGGGCGTTGGAGCTGGCCACGCCCTCCCCGGCGATCGCGAAGGTGGCCAGACCCACCGCGACCGCCAGCAGCGCGGCCAACCGCAGCCCGGCCGGCCGGCGGACCACCTGCCGGGCGGCCAGGAACAGCCCGATCCGCCCGGAGGCCCGGGTCATCGGCAGCAGCGGGCGCAGCACCAGCGGCAGCAACCGGATGCCCAGCAGGGCCACCGCGAAGACCAGCAGGGCCGGCGCCAGCAGGGTGACTGCCCGCGGGTCGCCGTGCCGGCCGGTGTTGCGCAGCAGCACCAGGCCGACCACGGCGGCCAGTGCCAGCAGCACGTCGAGTACCAGCATCAGCGGGCTGGCGTGGTGGCCGGGGGTGCGCCGCCACTGCTCCAGCACCGAGCGGCGCAGCGTCTTGCGGCCGGCCGCCGCCGCGGCGACCAGGCTGCCGGCCAGCGCCGCCGCTACCGCCAGGACGGTGGCCCGGGTGACCGGGACCGGGGTGTCCGGCAGCAACGAGGTGGCGGCCAGCAGCCGCACCGACAGCCAGCCCCCCAGCAGGCCCAGCGGGGTGGCCAGCGCCACCAGCAGCAGCGGCTCGGCCAGCCCGAACCGCAGGGTCGCCGACGGCGGCAGGCCGCGCAGCTTGGCCAGCGCGATCTCCGAGCCCTTGGCCTCGACCGCGTCGGCGATCACCTGGAACAGCACCAGCCAGGCCAGCACCGTCAACTGCAGCGAGACCAGCAGGGTGGACAGGTCGATCAACCGGCGCTCGGCCTGGGCTGCCTTGAGCACCGACAGCACGTCGGTGCTGAAGGAATCGGCGACGCCGGGCTCCGAACGCAGCTCGACCAGCTTGGCGAGATCGGCGCGCAGGGCCGGGACGTCGGCCAGCCGGACCTTGTCGGCCGCCACCGGGTAGTCGACCTGCACCTCGAACCGGCTCGGGTACAGCAGCGGCAGCTCGGACTTGTCGACGAACAGCCCGTCCACGGTGTCCGGTCCGTCGCCGGCGCCGGGGCGGGCGTTGAAGTAGCTGCGGCCCTGCCAGAACGCGTCGTTGGCCTCGCGCTGCCGGTACGCCCCGACGATGGTCACCGCGATGCCGGGTTGCTCCAGTTGGGCGTTGGAGACCGAGGCGTCGGCGATGCCGGACAGCGTCAGCCTGGTGCCGACCTGCCAGCCGTAGTAGGTGCCGGCCAGGGTGCGCTCGCTGGCCAGCGCCTCACCGGGCTTGCTGGGACAGCGGCCCCGGGTCAGCACCAGGTGCGCACAGGCGTCGCTCCGCCAGACCAGCTGGCTGATCGGGCCGACGTCACCGACGGCCACCTGGGACGGCAACGAGGCCCGGATCGGTAGCACCGTCGCCACCAGCGTGTTCGGGTAGGCCTTGATGCTGCCCGGCTGCGGCCCGCCGGACGCGGCGAGGGTCAGGTCGCCGTCGGTCTGCAGGTCGCGCACGAAGGTGAAGTGCAGGGCCGCGTCGCTGGCGGACTCGATCAGCCGGTCGCGCAGCGTCGACTCGTCGGCGGCCCGGGCGAACATCGGCCCGAGCGACCCGGCGCCGATGGTGATCACCGCGACCAGCAGGGTGGCCGCCGACAGGCCACGCCGCCACCACAGGGCGCGCAGCAGCAACGCCAGCCGGGAAGCACCGAACCTGCTGATGGCGTCCTGCCTTTCTCCCCGGGACCGGCTGACCACCCGCCATTCGACACCTGGCCGCGGCGGCCCGCAGGCCGTGCCGCGGGGTAGTTATCCGACTGATGCCATTCGGTGTCCAGGCGTAGCCGTGCCGTCGCCCGGCGCGTTCGGCCGAGCCGCACGCGGACTTTAGCGGTAGCCGCCGACGGCCGCCGACTTCCGGGGGGCGGTGGCTACCGGACGGCTACTGGGTGGCTCCGGCGACGGCGCGCGACACGCCGATCCCGCCACGGGCATCCCGCCCGAACCGGGCGATCTCGGCGGCCAGGTCCAGCGGCCGGATCGACGCACTCCGGGAACGATCCTGCTCGCTGAGCTGGTCGGCCGGGATCAGCCACACCACCTCGAACTCCAGGCCGTCGGGGTCGTGGCCGTACAGGGACTTGGTGGTGCCGTGGTCCGAGGCTCCGACCAGCGCACCGGCGGCCGAGAGCTTGCCGGCCAGGTCCTCCAGATCGCCGAGGGTGTCGACCTCCCAGGCCAGGTGGTACAGCCCCACCGTGCCCCGACCGGCACCTGACGGGCGGGCCGCGGAGCCGATCTGGAAGAGGCCGAGGTCGTGGTCGTTGGACGAGCCCGGTGCCCGCAGGAACGCCGCCCCGGCAAAACCGTCGCCGTTGGGGATGTAGTCGAAGCCGAAGACGTCGCGGTAGAACGCCACGCTGGTGGCGACATCGCGGACGTAGAGCACGGCGTGGTTCAACCGGTAGACGGACATGGTGTGTCCTCCTGACAACGTCGATGAGATCGAGAAGATGATGCCCGGTACAGCGCTGTTGAACGTTCAACTATTTCCGATGGCGGCCGAGGATATCGAGTGTGAGGCAATTCACATCGTGTGGCGCTCAGGTCACCGGCTGACCGGCCGAGGCACCGCAGCCGCCTCACACCGTTGGTACACCGGTATCTCCGTCCGGCACGGTCTGGATCCGTTCACCGCGAGGCCGCCGACCCTTGGGTATTTGTTGAGGTTTCCGGTTAGGCGAAACCGCCGGCCGTCCATTACCGTCGCCCCTATCCGAAACCCCCGGCATCCGCCATTTCGCGGCTGCCGTCCTCCCCTGTACTCATCCGGAGATAGTGCATGCGCGCACGCAATAAGGCTTTGATCAGTGGGCTGACCACGTCAGCACTGGTTGCCGGCACCTGGCTCGCGGTTCCGACCGTGGCGTTCGCCGGCGCGAGCACCAGTGCCCCCGTTGTGATCAACGAGGTGTACGGCGGCGGCGGCAACGCCGGTGCCACCTACAAGCAGGACTTCATCGAGCTCTACAACCGCAGCGCCTCGGCGGTGAACCTGGCCGGCTGGACCGTCCAGTACGCCTCCGCGACCGGCACCTCGTGGGCGACCACCGCGCTGACCGGCACCCTGCCGGCCGGCGGCTCCTTCGTGGTCCGCGAGGCGCAGGGCACCGGCGGCACCACCGACGTGCCCTCCGACGTCACCGGCACCATCGCGCTGAGCGGCACCGCGGGCAAGGTGGCCCTGGTCAACGCCAGCACCGCGCTGAGCTGCGGCGCCGACTGCGACGGCAACGCCGCGGTGGTGGACTTCGTCGGCTTCGGCACCACCGCCAACGACTTCGCCGGCACCGGCCCGACCCCGGCGCCGGGCAACACCACCTCGGTCTCGCGCAACGCCAGCCACGACAACAGCGCCAACAACGCGGCCGACTTCACCGCCGGCGCGCCGAGCCCGGTGGCCTGTGGCAGCGCCTGCACCCCGGTCACCCCGCCGCCGAGCACCAAGACCATCGCCGAGATCCAGGGCACCGGCTCGTCCTCGCCGCTGGTGGGCAGCACCGTCACCACCAAGGGCATCGTCACCGCCGCCTACCCGGACGGCGGTTTCAAGGGCTACTACCTCCAGACCCCCGGCACCGGCGGCGCGCTCGACCTGAGCACCCACACCGCCTCGGACGGCATCTTCGTCTTCCAGTCCACCGGCGCCTTCCCGGCCGCCGTGCAGATCGGCAAGTACGTCCAGGTCACCGGTTCGGTCAGCGAGTTCTTCGGCCTGACCGAGCTGAGCGTGGCCGCCGCCGACGTCACCGACCTCGGCACCCCGCCGGCGGCAGTCACCGCGGCCACCACTTCGAGCTGGCCGCGCACCGACGCCGAGCGCGAGTCGCTGGAGGGCATGCTCTACCGCCCGACCGGTGACTACACCGTCACCAACACCTTCACCACCAACCAGTTCGGCGAGGTGGGCCTGGCCTCGGGCACCAAGCCGCTGATCCAGCGCACCGAGGTCGAGCGGCCCGGCCCGGCGGCCTCCAGCGCCACCGAGGCGGACAACGCCGCGCGTGCGGTGACCCTCGACGACGGGACCAGCATCAACTTCCTGGCCACCAGCAACGGCCTGCTGGTCAACGGCAACCTGACGCCGCCCTACATCTCCCAGACCGCTCCGGTCCGGGTGGGGGAGGCCGCCACCTTCACCAGTGACGTGGTCGTCGACTTCCGCAACAACGTCTGGAAGTTCCAGCCCACCAGCCCGGTCGTGGGCCCGGCCAACAGCACCTCGCCGGTGACCTTCGCCAACACCCGTACCGCCGCGCCCGACAGCGGCTACATCGGCAACAGCCGACCTGCGGGTCGCCTCGTTCAACGTGCTGAACTTCTTCACCACCCTCGGCGCCGACACCCCCGGCTGCACGTCGTTCAAGGACCGTGACGGCGACGGCTCGACCGTCAACAGCGGCTGTGACCCGCGCGGCGCCTGGGACTCGGCGGACTTCGGCCGCCAGGAGGCCAAGATCGTCAAGGCGATCAACGCCCTCGGTGCCGACGTGGTCGGCCTGATGGAGGTCGAGAACTCGGCCCGGCTCGGCGAGCCGACCGACGAGGCACTCAACACGCTGGTGGCGGCGCTGAACGCCGACGCCGGTTCCACCGTCTGGGCCGCCAACCCGTCCTCGGCGGAGCTGCCGCCGGTGGACCAGATGGACGTCATCAACTCGGCCATCATCTACAAGCCCGCCAAGGTCTCGCGGGTCGGCGCCTCCCGGGCGCTCGGCACCCAGAGCACCACCGGCGGCGCGTTCGACAACGCCCGCGAGCCGCTGGCGCAGGTGTTCCACCCGGTGGCCGGTGGCGACGACTTCCTGTTCGTCGTCAACCACTTCAAGTCAAAGGGTTCGGCCGGTCCCTGGCCGGGCGACGCCGACACCGGCGACGGGCAGGGCTCCTCGACCGAGTCGCGGGTCCGGCAGGCCACCGCGCTGCGCGACTGGATCCCCACCGTGCAGGCCGACACCGGCACCAAGGCCGTCGTGATGGTCGGCGACTACAACTCCTACGCCCAGGAGGACCCGCTGCAGGTGCTCTACAGCGCCGGCTACACCGACGCCGAGCACCAGTTCAACCACGGCGAGTACTCCTACTCCTTCTCCGGGCTGTCCGGCTCGCTGGACCACGTCCTGATGAACGCCGCCGCCCTCAAGCGGGCGACCGGCGCCGACATCTGGAACATCAACTCGCCCGAGTCGGTGGCTCTGGAGTACAGCCGGTGGAACTACACCGCCACCGACTTCTACCAGGCTGACCCGTACGCCTCCTCCGACCACGACCCGGTCGTGGTCGGGCTGAGCGCGACCGCGCCCACCAAGACCGTCCAGGTGCTCGGCATCAACGACTTCCACGGCCGGATCCAGGCCAACGGGGTCGAGGCCGGCGCCGGCGTGCTGGCCGGTGCGGTCAAGCAGCTGCGCGGCCAGTACCCGGACACGGTGTTCGCCGCAGCCGGTGACCTGATCGGCGCGTCGACGTTCGAGTCGTTCATCCAGCACGACAAGCCGACCCTGGACGCGCTGAACGCGGCCGGCCTGGAGGTCTCGGCGGTGGGCAACCACGAGTTCGACCAGGGCTACAACGACCTGGTGAACCGCGTGATGGCTCCGTACAACGCCGACACCAACCCCTACGGCGGTGCCGCCTGGCAGTACCTGGGCGACAACGTCCGGCACGCCGACGACCACTCGCCCGCGCTGCCCGAGACCTGGACCAAGGACTTCGACGGCGTCAAGGTCGGCTTCATCGGTGCGGTCACCGACCACCTCAACGAGCTGGTCTCGCCGGCCGGCATCGCCGGCCTGCAGATCGAGTCGCCGGTGGTGGCCGCCAACCGGGACGCCGACAAGCTCAAGGCACAGGGCGCCGACATCGTCGTCCTGCTGGTGCACGAGGGTGCCGAGACCACCGCGCTGTCCTCGGCGACCGACCCGAACACCGACTTCGGCAAGATCGTCACCGGTGCCAACGACAACATCGACGCGATCGTGTCCGGGCACACCCACCTGGCCTACAACCACTCGGTGACGGTGCCGGGCTGGGTGGCCGCGGGCCGTCCGGTGACGACCCGTCCGGTGGTCTCGGCCGGCCAGTACGGCTACAACCTCGACCAGCTGCTGTTCACCGTGGACCCGGACACCGACAAGGTGGTCGGCCTGCAGCAGAACATCCTGCCGCTGGTGAAGACGCCGGCCTACCCGACCGACGCCGCCACCCAGGCGATCGTCGACAAGGCGGTCGCGGACGCCGCGGTGCTCGGTGCCCAGCCGCTGGGCCAGATCACCGGCCCGTTCAACCGGGCCAAGACCTCCGCGGGTGCGGAGAACCGGGGCGGCGAGTCGACCCTGGGCAACCTGGTCGCCGAGGTGCAGAAGACCGCCACCTCCTCGGCCACCACCGGCTCGGCGCAGATCGCCTTCATGAACCCGGGCGGCCTGCGGGCGGACATGGTCGGCAGCAGCTCGACGTACCCGAACACGCTGACCTACAAGCAGGCGGCCAACGTCCAGCCGTTCGCCAACACCCTGGTGAACATGAAGCTGACCGGCGCGCAGATCAAGACGGCGCTGGAGCAGCAGTGGCAGCCGGCAGGTTCTTCCCGCCCGTTCCTGCGGCTGGGCATCTCGAAGGGCTTCACCTACACCTACGACCCACGGGCGGCGGCCGGCAGCCGGATCACCGCCATGTGGCTCAACGGCACCGCCATCGACCCGGCGGCCAGCTACTCGGTGACGGTGAACTCCTTCCTGGCGGCCGGCGGTGACAACTTCTTCGTGCTCGCCCAGGGCACCAACAAGAAGGACACCGGCCAGACCGACCTGCAGGCGATGGTCGACTACATGAACAGCCACACCCCGGTCTCGCCGGACTACACCCAGCGCTCCGTCGGTGTGATGTTCCCGGCCGGCGCCCCGGCGTCCTACCTGCCCGGCGACCAGGTCAACTTCGACCTGTCCTCGCTGGCTTTCAGCACCGCGCCCGACCTCAAGGACTCCTCGGTGTCGGTGAGCCTCGGCAACACCCAGCTGGGGACGTTCGCGGTGGACAACACGCTGGGCACCGCGATCACCGACGAGTACGGGACCGCCTCGGTCAGCTTCACCCTGCCGACCGGTCTGCCGACCGGCCAGCAGAAGCTGACCGTGACCGGCGCCCAGACCGGCACCACCACCACGGTGCCGATCACGGTCGACCCGCTGGTGACCACCACCACGGTGCTCAGCGCGTCGGCGGCGTCCCAGACCTACGGGACGGCGAGCCCGGCCACGCTGACGGCGACCGTCGCCACCAGCGACGGCAGCGCTCCGGCCGGTTCGGTGCGGTTCCAGACCACCGGCGGCACGGTCCTGGCGACCGTGCCGGTGAGCGCGGGCAAGGCGACCTACCAGGTGCCGGCGACCACTCCGGCGGGCACGTTGCAGATCACCGCGACGTTCGTGCCCTCGGCGACCCGCGGCGTGGTGGGCTCCACCTCCGCCGCGGTGACCTTCACGGTGAACAAGGCGGTCTCGACCACCGGGCTCACCGCGACCAGCGACCACGTGCACGGAAACCAGTACTCGGTGTCCATGACGGCCACCGTCTCGCTGAACAACGGCAAGGTGGCGGTCGGCTCGGTCGCGTTCTACCTCAACGGCACGATGGTCGGCCAGGCGCCGGTCGGCTCGAACGGCGTCGCCTCGATCACGGTCTCGGCCGCGAAGGGCAAGGGCCAGCAGGTCCGGGCGCAGTTCACCCCGGCCGACGCCGCGAACCACCTCGGTTCGACCAGCCCGACACTCACGATCGATGTGAAGTGATGAGCTAGTCAGCCCCGCGAAGGGCCCGGCCAGGCACCCGCCTGACCGGGCCCTTTCGCGCTCGTGGCGGGGGTTCGCCGTTCAGAACCCGGAAATCCGGAGGTAGTAGTCGGCGACCGGCTGGGCGACGTAGAGGGCCAGTGCGGCAGCTAACAGCATGAACGGGCCGAACGGCAGGGCGGTCTTGCCGGTGCCACGCCTGCTGGCGATGACCGCGATGCCGACCACCCCGCCGAGCAGGAAGGCCGCCAGCGCCCCGACCACCAGCGCGGCATAGCTCAACCAGCCGAGCATGGCGCCGGTCAGCCCGGCCAGCTTGACGTCGCCGAAGCCCATTCCCTTCGGATAGGCCAGCGCCAGTGCGAGGTAGCCGCCGAACAGCGCCGCGCCCCCGACAGCCGCCCGGAGCAAGGACGAGTAGTCCTGCTGCCACAGCGCTGCCCCGGCCAGCAGCACCGCCAGCACCGGATAGGACGGCAGCACGATCGCGTTGGGCAGCCGGTGGCAGTCCAGGTCGATCGCGGCCAGCGCGATGGCGATCGCGGTGAAGTACAGCCAGGCCGGCAGGCCGGCCAGCCGGTCGAGGTCGGCCAGCCGCCAGGTCACCGCCAGGAACGCCGCCCCGGTACCCAGTTCGATCAGCGGGTACCTGATGCTGATCGGCGCCGCGCAGTCGGCGCACCGGCCGCGCAGCATCAGCCAGCCCAGCACCGGCACGTTGTGCCGGGCGCGGATCGGGGAGTCGCAGCGCGGGCAGTGTGAGGCCGGCGCGACCAGCGACTGGCCGGCGGGCACCCGGTGGATCACGACGTTGAGGAACGACCCGATCGCCAGGCCGAGCACCGTCACCGCGACGAGCAGGAGCCACATGGTCGAATGCCTTCGATCGGGAGGCGCGGGACCTCGGGTCAGCAGTGCCAGGTCAGCATCGCAGCAGGTCGCGCGGCTGCCGGGAACATTCGCCAATGCCGGTGGTCCGGCGTTTCGGGGCGGCTTGCCCGGCGCAGGCCGCTAGTTCTCCCGCTGGTTCTGGATCGAGGAGTTGCCGACGTTGTTGGAGGCGTTCCACTGCTGCAGGGTGGACAGGTCACAGGTGGCGGTGACCAGCTTCGGCCACACCGAGTAGGTGGAACCGTAGGTGTCGCCGGGCACCGTCGGCATGGTGGCCAGCGACATGCACAGCCCGGTGCTGTCGATGAAGCGGTACTGCTGCGAGTAGCTCAGCGTCGGGTCGGTGGCCGGCGTGGTGTGGACCCACTGCAGCTGGCTGGCCGTGATGCCACTGGCGGGGCTGGTGCACCGGGTGGTCAGGATGCGGCCCACCGTGCTGTTGGCGACGTAGGCGGTGTTGCTGCTGTACAGGCACCAGTTGGTGCCGCTGAGGGTCAGGTAGAACCACTTGCGGGTGCTGTCGTAGTACAGCTTCTGGTTCGGCGAGACCGATGCCTGGCGGGGGTTCTGCTTGCAGCCCGGCGCGATGATGTAGACCGCGTTGGGGTCGGAGTTCGGCACGTTGATGCAGCGTCCGAACTGCTGGAAGTTGATCCACTGGTTCGACGTCGTCGCGGTGGCCGCGCCCGCCCCGACCGCCGGGGAGGGGATCCAGGCGTCGGTCGGGCTGGTCAGGATGTTGTCACAGGTGCCCAGCTTGACCGGAATCCCGGCGGCGTGGCTGGTCACCGTCATGCACAGCCCGGACAGGGTGCCGGTGCTGGCGGAGCTCGAGGTGGGTGCCTGCAGCGAGCTGTGGTCGTCGAAGCTCCACTGCTGGGACCAGACCGGCGATCCGAGCGCGCCGCACTGCTTGAGCACCAGGGCGGTACCCGACGCCGGCACGGTGCTGCCGCTGGTGAAGGAGACGTCGTCGATACACAGGCCGTTGCGGTAGGTGACGCCGCCGACCACGGTCCCGATGGACGTGGTCAGCTGCAGGGTCAGGTCGGTGCGGTAGGCGAACACCTGCTGCGGATCGGGCGGGAAGCTGGTGCTGCACGGCTGCAGGCTGACCTGGGTGACTCCGGCCGTCGGCGTGCCGGATCCCACGTCCAGGCACCACTGGTTCGAGCCGTCGGCCGATGCCGGGTAGCTGCGGACGATGCCGCCGCTGATGTTCGAGTTGTCCACGTCGAAGGAGTAGACGGCGGTCAGCGTGCGGCCCTGGGTGCCGCCGTTGGCACTGGAGCCGTCGGTGCCGGTGGAGGTGAGTTTGACGTAGCTGGGCACCACCGAGCCGGAGGCGGTGTCGTAGGTGCCGTACCCGGACACGCACCGCATCGGCACGGCACTCGGATGTGCCACCGGGTCGCTGACGTAGTACTGCAGCAGGACGCTGTAGCTGGCCGGTCCGGTGCCGACCGCGCCGGTCACCGGCATCGGGGTGGACTGGTCGGCGCTCACGGTGCACGGCAGCTTCGCCGGATCGCCGCCCTGGCTGCCGATGGCGGCGCGGATCTTGCCGACCGTGACGTCCATGCCGGCCTGTGCGGCGTTGAGGGCATGCACCCTGGCCATGTCGAAGGTGGTCGCCTTGCGCTGGTTGATCGCCATCGGCGCGAAGGCGGCGCTCAGGCCGATGCCTACCAGCATGACCAGCATCGCCATCGGCAACGACCCGCGCTCGGCCTGCGAGCGCAGCAACGTGAACCGGGCCCGGACCGCCGAACCCACCAGGCCTGTCCTTCTCATGGCCGACCGACCTCCTGGCAGACCGAGCTGGGCACGGTGGGATCTGTCCGGGCCCGCTGCGACGAGTCGTTGCTGTTGAGCGCGGTGTAGTTGATGTTGGTGTCGGAGTTGGCCGCCGGGCTGCCCCAGGTCGACTGCAGGTTGAAGGCGAGTTGCTCGAAGTCGATGGTGCTGTTGGTGATGAGCACGAACGGCTGACCGTTCGCCTCGATGCCGCTGGACAGCGCCCGGAACGACGTCAGCCCACTGGCGGTGCCGGCCGAGGGCACCCGCCAGTCCCGTTGGGACAGCACTTTGGTGCCGGTGTTGAGGCGCAACTGGCTGCACACCGTCGAACCGGAGTTGGTGGTCTGGATCTCGACGTAGTAGTTGCCGGCCCCGTTCGGCGTGCTGGACGGGCTGCTGATGGCTGAGGCATAGCGCACCAGCTTGTCCAGCTTGAGGAACACGGTGTTGAGCTGGCCGGAACTCACCACCACCGACTCGGTGTGGTTGGAGGCGCGATATACCGAGAACATGGTGCTGGTGAAGATGGCCATGAACACCGTCATCAGCCCCATGCCGACGATCACCTCCATCATGCTGGTGCCTCGTTCGCGGGCGTCGTGTGGAATTCTCATCATCAGCGGACCGTCCAGGTCACGGTGTTGGTGCTGGCGCCACCCGCGGCATCGGTGATCGTCAGCGTGACGGTGTAGCTGCCCGCGGTATCGGTCAGCGCCGGTGCCCCCCGGACGTAGAAGGAGCCGCTGCCGGCGGGCTCGGACAGGCTGGGCTGCAGCAGCGCGAGGGTGCTGGTGGCCAGGTAGTAGCCGCTGAGCGAAACCGTCGGATCGGTGGACAGCTGGCTGTCGAAGTCGATCGTGCACGCCGTGATGCAGCTGTAGTTCAGCTTCTGCGCGCTGATGGCCTGGCCGCGGTTGACCGTCACGGCGGCAAAGGCGGTGCCGGCCGCGGTCACGGTCCAGGTCGCCTGCACGGCGGTCCCGGTCCGGCTGAACCGGGTGTCGGTCGGCGTCAGCTTGACCGTGTAGGAGGCGGGGGCGCCGGTGATGACGCCGACCAGGTAGACCGTGCCGGTCGTGGTGCTCACGGCGACGCTGCTGCCGCCGGCACCGGTAGCGGTGCTACTCACCTTCAGTCCTGCCGGTGCTCCGGAGGCCAGCGTGAAGGTGCAGGCCCCGCTCGGGCAGCTGAAAGCGACCGGTTGCGCCACGGTCCACTTCTGCACGACCGAGTAGGTGGACTCCAGCAGGGTCAGGCTGGGCGGTGGCAGCACGTTGAAGGTGTAGGAAAGGGTCCTGGACCGGCCGGCGGAGTCCCGCACGGTGATCGTGCTCGTGAAGGTGCCGGCCGCCGACGGGGTGCCGGTGATGTTGCCACCGCTGGTCATCGACAGCCCGGCCGGCAGCGCGCCGGTCTGGCCGGCGGCCGGCACGCTCCAGGTGTAGGGCGTTCCGGAACCGCCGGTGGCCGAGAGCTGGATGGCGGTGATGGCGACGCTGACCGGTCCGGTGAACGGGGTCGGTCCGGTCGGCACCAGGTCCGGCAGCACGCGCCAGTAGAAGGTCGAGCTGTCGGTGCGGCCGAACGCGTCCGTGGCGCTGATGGTCACCGACTGGCCGCTACCCGACGTCGCCGGACCCTGCAGGGTTCCCATGATCAGGCCGGTGTTGTCGACGGAAAGTCCCGGCGGCAGGGTGTCGGCGCCGCTGACGTAGGAGGTCCAGGTGATGGGGGTGACGCCGGTGCCGGCCAGGCTGAGCTGCAGGCTCACCTCGTCGCCGATCGCCGAGGTCTGGGCGCCCGGGTCGACGAGCACCGGCGCGGCCGGCGGCGTCTGGTTCAACAGGAAGTTGGGGTCCGAGTCGGTGCTGAGCAGCGTCGTGGTGACATAGGTGCACTGCCCGCCGACACAGCGCTTGTCGGTCCAGGTGACCCCGACCACCACTCGCAGGTAGTTCGCGGTGCTCACGGTGTTCGGCCAGCTGTTGGTGCAGCTGGTGCCGTCGGAGGGGTCTACCGGGATGGCGCACGAGCCGAGGTAGTTCTGCGCGGTGTAGGTCACCCCGTTCATCGCCTGGGTCTGGCTGGCGGCCAGCTTGATCGGTGAGCCCGAGTTGTCGCTCATCTTCGTCATGTTCACCAACGCCGCGGATACCGTGGCCGGAGCTGCCGTCCACTGGGCGTTCACCGACGTCGAGCTGCGGCCGACGTAGGTGTCCGACGGCTGCATCGCCCGGATCCGGTCCACTGTCTGGTCTGCGAACATGGTGGCGTTCTGCTTGTTGCGCAACACGTTCGTCACTCCGGTCACGTTCACGAAGAACGTGGTCAGCCCCGCCATCATGATCACTACCAGGCCCATCGAGACGATCGACTCCAGCAGCACGAACCCGCTGTCGGACGAGGCCGGGTCGGGGCGCTGGGAGCGGCGCTGGCGGAGGGTGTCCATGGCGGCAGGGTCAGCTGGTGGCGCTCTTGCCCAACTGGGCCTGCAGCTGCTGCGCGGCGGCGGGGCTCAGCGGGGTCACGTAGATGGTCAGCTGGGTGGTCATGGTGGAGTCGGCATCGACGGTCTGGGCACCGCTGGCCGGCGTGAACTTGACACTGTGCACCAGGGCGGCGCGCGGTCCGGAGCGCTGGATGGCGGTAAGCATCGCCCGTTGCGCGGCGAGTTTGCCGGTCGTGGTCACGACCATCGGAAAGCCGAAGGTCCGCCCGGCAGCCGTTGCCGTTGCGGCCTGGCTCGGCGTGCCGTTCGCGTCGACCGGGGTGGGGTCGCTGATGGTGATCGCGGTGATCGCCACTCCGGAGCCGGCCGCCTGGCGGTTCAGCTGCTGGGTATAGGCGGGCAGGTCGGCCTGCACCGGGAGCATGTCCAGGTCCTGCCGAAGTTGCTTGACGATGCTGGGCAACTGCGCGCTGTCAGCGCGCAGCTTGTTGGTTCGACGGTGGAGGATCTGGTTCTGGGCGTCCGCGTCGACGTTCTGGCTACGCAGCTCGGAGGCGTGCGACAGCTGCGGGCTGATCGCGCCGAACCAGGCACCGGCGGTGAGTACCAGTGCGACGACTACCCCGCCGCCGATCCAGAGCTTCTCGTTCTGTGGCATCTTCACTTCGCGACCGCCTTCTTGTCGAAGTAGTGGCTGAGCACCTGGTCGGTGATGGAGCAGGTCAGCGACCAGGTCGCCACTCCGCCGGAGGCCGAGTTGTTCCCCGGCACCACGTCGATCACCCCGCGGACGCCCTGCAGGTTGGTCACGAAGGCGGCCAGATCCTCCAGGCTGTGGGCGTTGCCTTCCAGGTGGACCTTGCCGATGGCCTGGTATCCCGAGGTGTTGAGCGAGTTCAGCGTCGCCGCCTTGGCGGCACCGGCGCCGGCCTGGCTGACGCTGAGGTCGAGGCTGTCGATGGTCATCGAAGACGGCAGTGCCGAGCGGAGGTCGTCCAGCAACGCGGACATGTCCACGTCGCTGGCCATCAGCCGGGAGATGGCCTGCTGCACCGCATCGATAGAACCCTGTACCTGGACCACCGGGCTGTACTTGGTCTGCTCGGCGCGTAGCTGCACGGTGTGCAGGTTGGTGTCGGCCAGGGTCGAGGATGCCGAGCGGGCCTGCAGCCGCGCGTAGCCGTAGCCGATCAGCAACAGCACCAGGAGAACGGACAACCCGGCGGTGAGCACTTTGCGCAGCAGCCGCAGCCGACGGGAGGCGATCAGCTCCGGCGGCGTCAGATCGGCCACGATGCCCCAGCCGGGCATCGTGTTCCAGATCTGCTGCGGAGTGGCGAGTGCGGTCATGCTGCGGCTCCCATCGCCAGGCCGACCGCCACCGCACTGGCGATGTCGTCGGACGCCTCGATCTGTGTCTGCTTGGTCGCCCACCGGTTGCGGATGTGCTGCAGCGCCGGGACGGTGTTGACCGGGACCCCGATGTGTTCGCTGAGCATCCGGCCGAGACCGGACAGCTGCGACGCGCCGCCGGTGAGGGAGATCCGCTCGATCTGGATACCGGAGTTGGACGAGGCGAAGTAGTGGACGGAGCTGCGGATCTCAGCCAGCAGCGGCCTGATCGCCTCCGCCATGGTCCGGGTGACCTCGGTGTGCGAGCCGTCCAGGCCGTGTGCCCGCTTCAACTGCTCGGCCTCCAGCGGGTTGAGCTCCAACCGCTCGGCCGTCCTGCGGGTCAGCTCCTCGCCGCCGCGGGTGATGGTGCGCACCACCTTGGGAATGCCGTGCTTGTGGATCACGATGCTGGTCATGTGCGCGCCCATGTCGATGACGGCCTCCACCGACAGCTGCTCGTCGGCGATCGAACGCAGCGCGGCGAACGAGGCGAGGTCGACCCGGGCCACCTTCAGCCCGGCCTTCTCCACCGCGCGCACGGCAGCCAGCACCGGCTCGCGGGGCGCTGCCACCAGTAGCCCGTTCTGGGTGTCGGTCTCCGGGTCCACCTCGCCCAGCGGGGTGAAGTCGATGAGCGCCTGGTCGAGCGGGATCGCGATGATCTCCCTTGCCCGGTAGGGCAGTGCCCGGACCAACTGGTCGGGCGGCAGGTTCGGCATCTGCAGGTCGCGCACCACCACCTGCTGGTTGGTGATGCCCAGGATCAGGTTGCGGCACTCGAACTTGTTGTCGCGCCAGAGGTCGCGCAGTGCCTGGGTGACCGCCGGTTGGTCGATCACCACACCGTTGACCACCGCACCCTCGGGCAGCTGGGCATGTCCCAGGCCGTGCACCGTGACCGACGGTCGTCCCTCGTGGGTTCCCGGTGCCAGGATGGCGGCTCGCACGGATGTCGCGCCGATGTCGAGTCCGATGGCGTGCCCGTCAGGATTGATGAGGCCCACCTTGGCGATACCGGTTTGCCGATGCTTCATATGGCCTCCAAAGCCGATCCCGAATACCGCGGCGCCGGACGGGCTAGCCGCCGAGTGCCGTCAGGTTGTACAGCTGCGCCAACGGACTGCTCGCGAAGATCGCCACGAACGCCCCGAGCACCATGAACGGTCCGTACGGCACGGCGGTCTTGCGGGTGGCCCGCCCCGACAGCAGTGCCGCCATGGCATAGGCCCCACCCGCCACCGACCCGGCGAACGCTCCGACCAGCAGCGTGGAGTAGGACAGGTAGCCCAGCATTCCCCCGACCAGGCCGGCCAGCTTGACGTCGCCGAAGCCCATCGCGGGCGGCTGGCAGCAGGCCATCAGGAAGTAGCAACAGGACAGGGCCAAGCCGCCGAGCAGGGCGCGCACCAGCGCGCCGGGAGTGTCGGCCAGCACCGCCGAGATGGTCAGCGCCAGTCCCAGGATCGGGTACGCCGGCAGCACGATCGCGTCGGGCAGCCGGTGCGTGTACGCGTCGATCAGCGACAGCGCGATCGCGATCGCGGCGAAGTACAGGAAGGCCGGGATGGCCCAGCGCTGACCGAGCCGGGACAACTGGATCGCCACCGCCACGAAGCAGACGCAGGTAGCCAGCTCCACCATCGGATAGCGCGGGCTGATCGGCGCGTCGCAGTCCGGGCACCGGCCGCGCCGCAGTAGCCAGCCGAGGACCGGCAGGGTATGCCGGACGGAGGCCGACTGCTCGCACCACTGGCAGGGCGAGAAGGGTGTGTTCAGCGAGATCTCGGCCGGTACCCGGCGAATCACCACGTTGAGGAACGAGCCCACCGCCAGCCCCAGCAGGGCGACTGCGGTGGTGATCACCGGCATCGCGCGGCCCTCCCAGATACGTGAGCCGACTCGGTGCCGGCTGAGCCGGTAGGCGACCGACGGAGCTGGTGCCCACAAGGTTCGCCGACAACCGTGCGGTGTTCGTGCGAGCCATGTCAGTACCTCTTCGTCGATAGGGCGGGCGCCGACCGGGGCCGGGTGGGGGTTGTGCACCCCCACCCGACCCCGACGTCGGATCGGATCAGGAGATCTGGCCGCCGGCGGTGCTGTCGTAGGTGTAGGTCTTGCTGGTGGCGCCCTGCGTGCCGACGATCTTGTAGCCGGTGCAGGCGGTGCCGGTGCAGCCGGAGGGCAGCTGGGTGTAGACCAGCGTGGTGCCGGTCGAGACGTTGATGGTCGAGCCGGTGCAGCCGGTGACCGAGTACGAGGTCACCGGGGTGCCCGTGCCGGTGATGCCGGTCGGGTAGGCGTTGGCGTTGTCGGTGTAGCACTGCTCGATCGTCGAGACCGCGGCGCGGACGTCGGACTGGGTGCCCTTGTTCTTGGCGCCCTTCTGGTAGTTCAGGTACAGCGGGATCGCGATCGCGATCAGGATGCCGATGATCACCACGACCACCAGCAGTTCGATCAGGGTGAAGCCCTTGTCACCCTGAGCGCGCTCCTCGCGGAGCTTCTGCAGCTTGTTGAGCATGGGAGCCTCCTGGCTCGATAGGGGGTTGGCCGCGCGGGAGCTGTCGATCAACCGTTCTTGAACTTCGTTCTAGAAATCGGCGCTACCGGGAGCGAGATAAGAACTCACGAGGAATTTATTGTCACTGGATGTTGCAATTCGATTACAAACAGTGACCGGCGCCCGGACGCGCGTGTCGCGGTCCAGGCGCCGGGACGGCGCGCCTCTAGTTGGTCTGAATGTGCTGGTAGATCGAGAACATCGGCAGGTACAGGCAGATCACCATCGTGCCGATCACGGCACCGAGCAAGACCACCAACAGGGGTTCCATGGCCGAGGCCAACGACTCGGTAGCTGTCTCGACCTCCTTGTCGTAGAAGTCGGCGATCTTGTCGAGCATGTCGGTGATCTGGCCGGTCTCCTCGCCGACCTCCATCATCTGCACGACCATGTTGGGGAACAGCGGGTTCTTCGACAACGGCCCGGACATCTGCGAGCCGACCCGAACCGCGTCCCGGACCTCGTTCATCGCCTCGCCGACCACGGCGTTGCCGGCTGTGCCGCCGACCACCTCCAGGGCCTGGATGATCGGTACGCCGACCGCGAGCAGGGTGCCGAGGTTGCGCGCCCAGCGGCTGATGGCCAGCTTGGTGAACAGGTTGCCGAACACCGGCAGCCGCAGCTTCAACCGATCCACCCGTAGCCGGAAGTTGTAGTTCTTCTGCATCGCCGACCGGTAGCCGCGCAGGCTTGCGAAAGTCGCGATGAGCATCAGCGGCAGTGCCCAGTACATGTTGTGCGACAGGACCACCATGATCTTGGTGGGCAGTGGCAGGCTGCCACCGAGGTTCTTGAACATCCGCTCGAACACCGGAACGATGAAGACGATCACGCCGGTGCCCAGCATCAGCGAGAAGATCAACACGATCACCGGGTAGGTCATCGCCGACTTGATCTTGGCGCGCAGCCCCGCGTCGGACTCGTACATCCGGGCCACCCGGGACAGCGCCTCGTCCAGGAAGCCGCCCGCCTCACCGGCCTTGATCATGTTGACCATCAGCAGCGGGAAGTGGTCCGGATGCTGTGCCATCGCCGTCGACAGCGGCATGCCGCCCTGCACGTCGGTGCGGACCTGGGTGAGCGCCGCCTTCAGCTTCGGCTTGACCGCCTGGTCCTCCAGGATGGACAGCGCCCGCAGCAGGGTGAGACCGGAGGACGTCATCGAGGCGAACTGCCGGGACAGCACGGCCAGGTCCTTCAGGCTGGTGCGGCCACCGAAGCCGGGGATCCGGAGGTCCTTCTGCAGGCCCTCGCCGCTGCCGGCCACCGACAGCGGCACCAGCCGCTGGTCTGCCAGCATGGTGGCCGCGGCGTCCGCCGACTCGGAGTCGATCTTGCCCTTGAGCAGCGTGCCGGAGGCGTCCAGCGCCTCATAGGTGAAGGTCTTGGTGGGCATGGCGTCAGATCCTCGCCAGCCGCTTGAACTCGTTCGGGTCGTGCGCGAGTTCCAGGCCGGTGCTCTTGCTGATCTGCTGCTCGCCGTACAGCTTGGCCAGATGCTGGTCGAAGCTGATCATCCCCACCTCGGCCGAGGATTGCAGGAAGGACGGGATCTGGTGCACCTTGCCCTCCCGGATCAGGTTACGGATGGCCGAGGTGGCGATCATGACCTCCACCACCACGGTGCGGCCCATGCCGTCCTTGCGCGGCGCGAGCGCCTGGGTCACCACCCCCTGCAGGCAGTTGGAAAGCTGCGCCCGGATCTGCTGCTGCTGGTGCGGTGGGTAGATGTCGATCAGCCGGTCGATGGTCTGGGCCGCCGACTGGGTGTGCAGGGTGGCCAGCACCAGGTGGCCGGTCTCGGCGGCGGTGACCGCGACCGAGGTGGTCTCGAGGTCACGCAGCTCGCCGACCAGGATGATGTCGGGGTCCTGGCGCAGCACGTGCTTGAGCGCGACGGAGAAGTCGGCGGTGTCCGAGCCCACCTCCCGCTGGTTGACCACGCTCCTGCCGTGCCGGTGCAGGTACTCGATGGGATCCTCGATGGTGACGATGTGCCCGGCCCGGCTCTGGTTGGCCACGTCGAGCAGGCTGGCCAGCGTGGTGGACTTGCCTGAACCGGTCGGGCCGGTGACCAGCACCAGGCCACGCGGCAGGTAGGCGAAGTTCTCCACCGAGGAGGGCAGGCCCAGTTCCTCCAGGCTGCGGATCTTGTGCGGAATGGCGCGCATCACCGCGCCCACCGCGCCGCGCTGGCGGTAGACGTTCATCCGGAACCGGCTCACCCCGGGCAGCGCGTAGGCGGTGTCGAGTTCCTGGCTCGCCTCGAACTTCTGCCACATCGCGTCGGACAGGATCGACCGGATCAACGTCTCGGTGTCCACCGGAAGCAGCCGGTCCCGGCCCTCCAGCGGGCGGAGGTCGCCGTTGATCCGCATGCAGGGCGCGATGCCGGCGGTGATGTGCAGGTCCGAACCACCTCGTTCGACCAGCAGCGTCAGCAGGCTGTCCAGTTCCTTCTTCGCCTCCCGCATGGAGAAGGCACCGTCGATGGCCGTTAACGGGTTGAGAGAGAATCCCTCGTCGAATGGGATTGATTGCGTCGTCATACCGTCACCCGTAAAACTTCCTCGAGGCTGGTGAGACCGTCCGCGGTCTTGCGGAGGCCGTCGTCTCGCAGCGTCACCATTCCCTCGGTGATCGCCACTCGCTTGATCTCGCTGGCCGGCGCACGTTGCACCGCCAGCCGTTCAATATCTTCGGACACGGGCATCACTTCATTAACCGCCAATCGCCCTCGATATCCGGTTTGTGAGCAGGACCGGCATCCGACCGGTCGCCAGAACTTCTCCGGCACCCCGAAGGCGGCGAACGGCCACTGCGCGCCGACCAGGTCCTTCTCCTCCGGCTCGTAGGCCTCCTTGCACCACTCGCAGAGCTTGCGGGACAGCCGCTGGGCCAGCACCGCGTCCAGTGACGAGCCGACCAGGAACGGCTCGACGCCCATCTCGACCAGCCGGGTCACAGCGCTGGGGGCGTCGTTGGTGTGCAGGGTGGACAGCACCAGGTGCCCGGTGAGCGCGGCCTCCACGGCCAGCTGGGCGGTGGCCCGGTCCCGGATCTCACCGATCAGCACCACGTCCGGGTCCGACCGCAGGATGGCCGGCAGCACGGCAGCGAACGTCAGGCCCGCCTTGACGTTGACCTGTACCTGGTTGATGCCGTCCATCCGGTACTCCACCGGATCCTCGACGGTGATCACGTTCACCTCGGGACGGGCGATCTCACCCAGGGTGGCGTACAGCGTGGTGGACTTGCCCGAGCCGGTGGGCCCGGTGACCAGCACCATGCCGTGTGGCTTGGAGAAGCTCTCGGCGAACCGGGCGTAGTTGAAATCGGTGAACCCGAGCTTGCGCAGTTCGAGGTCGATGCCGCCGGTGTCGAGCACCCGCAGCACCACGTTCTCGCCCCACACCGTCGGCAGGGTCGCGGCGCGCAGGTCGATGCTGCGGCCGTTCATGTCCTTGGTGATGCGGCCGTTCTGCGGGACCCGTCGCTCGGTGATGTCCAGCCCGGACAGGATCTTGAGGCGGGAGATCAGGGCAGCCTGGATGCCGCGCGGCACCGCGTCCACCTCGTGCAGCACGCCGTCGATCCGCAGCCGGATCTTGAGGTCGTGCTCGCTGGGTTCGAGGTGGATGTCGGAGGCCCGGCTGGTGATGGCCCGCTCCAGCAACGAGTTCACGTACCGGACCACCGGGGCGTCCTCGTTGACGCCGGCCATCGCCTCGGTGTCGGCCGCGCTGTCCTCGGCGACCGCCTGCGCGGCGGCCTCGTCCAGGTCCGTGCTGGCGCGCACGTAGCGGTCCAGCAGCCGGTCCAGGTCGTCCTTGGGGACCACCACCGGCCGGACGATCAGCCCGGTCGCCGCCCGGATGTCGTCCAGGGCAAGCACATCACCGGGGTCGGTGACCGCCACGGTGATGGTGGTCTCGTTCACCGCGATCGGCAGCATCCGGTTGCGCCGGGCCAGGGTCAGCGGGATCCGGGTCATCGCCGACGGGTCGACCGGGAAGTTGGACAGTTCGGCGGCCTCGACGCCGTAGGCCTCGGCCACGGCGGAGGCGAGCTGGAACTCGGTGATGAGCTGGTCGTCGACCAGGACGGTGCGCAGCGGGCGCGAGGTGAGCTCGGCAGTGGTCATTGCCTGCTGGAGCACCTCGTCGTTCATGCCCCGCGCACGCAACGCGGCCACGACAGCGCGCAGAGCGGGATCCATAAGCTCCTCCGGGTGAGCAGGTGGTGGACCTACCCCACCCGGGGACCGGGGGGATTTATCACCGGGTGCGGTAGGACCACCTGGCATACCTATCGGGGAGCGCCCGCCGGATCTGAGAAGGTCAGCGGAAATCCCGGGAGCTGGTGCGCATGCCCAGCTGCAGGGCTTCGATCCGCTCGGCCAGCACGTTGACCACCCCGTCCGAGCGCTCCAGCATGCCCCGGATCAGCAGCCCGCCGGAGGAGACGGCGGTGCGCCGGTGGCGCTGCCAGACCACCGGGTCGCAGATGACGTTGACCATCCCGAACTCGTCCTCGAGGTTGACGAAGATGACCCCGCGGGCGGTGGCCGGCCGCTGCCGGTGGGTGACGATGCCGGCCACGCTGACCCGGGTCCGGTCCTCCAGCTCGCGCAGCTGGGCGGAGGTGGTCACGCCCAGCCCGTTCAGCCGGTCGCGGATCAGGGCGGTCGGGTAGGCGTCCCGGGTGATGCCGGTGGCCCACAGGTCGGCCATCAGCTGCTCGGGCTCGGTCATCTCCGGCAGCGGCGGGATCTGCTGCTCGCTGGGGGCGGCCAGGTCCAGCTGGCCGGGCCGGTAGTCGGCGGCGGCGCCGGCCACCCAGAGCGCGGCCCGGCGGCTGGTGCCGAGGCAGTCGAAGGCGCCGGCGGTGGCCAACGCCTCCAGCTGCGGGGAGGTCAGCCCGACCCGGCGGGCGAGCTCGGTGAGGCTGCGGTACTCCCCGCCCGAGTCCCGCTCGGCGACGATCCGCCGGGCCAGCTCGTCGCCGATGGTCCGGACGCCGGCCAGCCCCAGCCGGACCGCCGGCTGGGCGGGACCCGGGCCGGGGTAGCTGGACTCGCCCGCTGCGGCCTCCTGCAGGCTGGTGGCCGCCAGCGAGGAGTTGATGTCCGGCCCGCGGACGGCCACCCCGTGCCGCTTGGCGTCCTGCACCAGCGTCTGGGGCGAGTAGAAGCCCATCGGCTGGGCGTTCAGCAGCGCCGCGCAGAACGCCGCCGGGTAGTACAGCTTCAGCCAGGACGAGGCGTAGACCAGGAAGGCGAAGCTGATCGAGTGGCTCTCGGCGAAGCCGAAGGCCGCGAACGCCTTGATCTTGGTGAAGATGTCGTCGGCGACCGCGCCGGTGATGCCGTTGGCCGCCATGCCCTCGTACAGCCGGTCGCGCAGCCGGGCCATCTTCTCCTCGCTGCGCTTGGAGCCCATCGCCCGGCGCACCTGGTCGGCCTCGGACGGGCTGCAGCCGGCCGCGTCGATGGCCAGCCGCATCAGCTGCTCCTGGAACAGCGGCACGCCCAGGGTGCGCTCCAGCGCCGGCTGCAGCAGCGGGTGCGGGTACGTGACCGGTTCCAGGCCGTTCTTGCGGCGCAGGTAGGGATGCACCGAGTCGCCCTGGATCGGGCCGGGCCGGATCAGCGCGATCTCGATGACCAGGTCGTAGAAGGTGCGCGGCTTGAGCCGGGGCAGCGTCGCCATCTGGGCCCGGGACTCCACCTGGAACACCCCGACGGTGTCGGCGGCGCACAGCATGTCGTACACCCGGGGGTCCTCGGGCGGGATCTCGTGCAGGCCGTAGCGGTGCCCGTGCCAGGTCTCGACGAAGTCGAAGCAGTACTTCAACGCCGAGAGCATCCCCAGGCCGAGCAGGTCGAACTTCACCAGGCCGGTGGCCGCGCAGTCGTCCTTGTCCCACTGCAGCACGGTCCGGCCGGGCATCCGGCCCCACTCCACCGGGCACACCTCGATCACCGGGCGGTCGCAGATCACCATGCCGCCGGAGTGGATGCCGAGGTGGCGCGGGGCGTTCTGCAGCTGCTCGGCCAGGGCCAGCACCTGCTCGGGCACCGCGTCCTGTTCGCTTTCTGATTGGCTCTCCGGCTGGATTCCGGTCCGGTGGCTGCCGTCCGGGGCCGGGGTGGGCTGCCAGGTGTAGTGGGAGTCCAGCTGCTTGCTCCAGGCGTCCTGCTGGCCGGTGGCGTAGCCCAGCGCCTTGGCGATGTCGCGGACCGCCGAGCGCGGCCGGTAGGTGATCACGTTGGCGACCTGGGCGGCGTGCTGGCGGCCGTGCATCTGCATAGACGTGCTGGATGACCTCCTCGCGCCGGTCGGACTCGATGTCGATGTCGATGTCCGGCGGGCCGTCCCGCTCCGGTGCCAGGAACCGCTCGAACAGCAGGTTGTGCCCGACCGCGTCGACGGCGGTGATGCCGATCGCGAAGCACACCGCGGAGTTGGCCGCCGAGCCGCGGCCCTGGCAGAGGATGCCGCGCTCGGCGCAGAACCGGGTCAGTTCCCAGACCACCAGGAAGTAGCCGGGGAAGCCGAGCTTGTCGATGATGGCCAGCTCGTGCTCGAGCTGCCGGTAGGCCCGGTCGGTGTCCGGACCCTCCGGCCCGTACCGGCGGCGGGCGCCGGCGTAGGTCAGCTCGCGCAGGTAGCTCATCTCGTCGTGGGAGTCCGGCACCGGGAACGGCGGCAGGTTCGGCGCCACCAGCTTGAGCGGAAAGGCCAGCTCGGTGCCGAGCCGGGCAGCGGTGCTCACCGCGTGCGGGTAGCGGCGGAACCGGGCGGCCATCTCGGCGCCGGAGCGCAGGTGCTGGCCGGCCCAGCCGGGCAGCCAGCCGTCCAGGGCGTCCAGGCTGGTGCGGGCCCGGACCGCGGCCATCGCGGTGGCCAGCGGCCGGTGCCGCGGGGCGGCATAGTGGGCGGCGGTGCTGGCGACCAGCTGCAGCCGCTGCTCGCCGGCCAGCTCGGCCAGGGCGGCGTAGCGCTCGTCGGCCAGCGGTTCCAGGGCGTGGGTCAGCTCGACGGCGACGTTGTCCCGGCCGAACCGGTCGACCAGCTCGGCGAGCGCGGCCCGGGCCGGGTCCAGGGCGAAGCTGCCGAAACCGGCACCCGCTCCGTCACCCTCCAAGGCGCGCCGGACGCTGCCCTTGCGGCAGCCGGTGAGCACCAGCCAGTTGCCTGCCGCGAGTTCGGTGAGCTCGTTGAGGTCATAGACCGGGCGGCCCTTGGCGCCGCCGCGCAGGTTCGCCTGGCTGATGCCCCGGCACAGGCTGGCGTAGCCGGCCGGGTTGCGGGCCAGCACCAGCAGGTGGCTGCCGGGCGGGTCCGGGATGCCGGCCCGGGCGGCGATCGCGCGTTCGGACTTGGTCCGCGGCAGCTCGACGCCGGTGTTCAGCTCGGCCCCGAACACCGTCGGCAGGCCGAGCGCGTCGGCGGCCTCGGCGAACCGGGCGACGCCGTACATGCCGTCGTGGTCGGTCAGGGCGAGTGACTGCAGGCCCAGCGCGACGGCCTCCTCGACCAGTTGCTCGGGGTCGCAGGAACCGTCCAGGAAGGAGAACGAGGAGTGGGTGTGCAGCTCGGCGTAGGGGACCGTGGTGTCGTCCGGCAGCGGGATGGCCGGCGCCTCGTAGGCGGGCCGCTTGCGGCTCCAGGCCGGCGAGTCGCCGCCGTCCGGCTCGGGGCCGCTGCCGTGGCCGCGCCGCCGGGACGGCCGCAGCGGGATGGGTGGGTTGAGTGGGCTGTCATCGGTGTGGTCGGCGGCCGGCTCACCGTGCTGCTGGTGCTGTCCGTGCTGCCTGGGGTCCTGGGGTCGCCGGCCGGGTTGGGGCGCCCGGATAGCTGCCGCTCCAGCTCGCGCCACGGCGTAGGCGGATTGGCGAACCCCATAGACGAAGTGTACTAGAACAGGTGTTCGAATACTGGCTGCGGACGTTACTGCTGCTGATAAAAGGAGTGGAGGATTGCACGTCAAGCACCCAACGATTATTGTTGGGTAATGCCTAGCGAATGGGCCGGCTCCAGCATTCCACAGCCGGCCAAGCGTCCGCGGTCGAAAGCCGCCAAACCGGTCCGGAGGACGGCTGCCCTGCCCACCGCCGTCGCCGGGCGGATAACGGTGCGAGCCGATGCCGCCACGGCGTTCTCTGCGGCGGCGACCGTCGAGCGGCTCGTCGCCGTGCTAGGGAACAACACCCTCGCCCGAATTCTCGGGGTCTCGATTTCTCAGCCGAGCAGATGGCGCACCGGCAAGGAGCAGATCAGCCCGGAGAACCGGCGCAAGCTCACGGATCTGGACCACGTGCTGGAGCGGCTGCTGCTGGAGGTCTATCCCGACCAGGCAGAGGACTGGCTCAGCAGTCCGAATGCCCATCTCGGTGGTGGCATCCCGCTGAACGTGCTCATGCTGTACGGACCCGCTGCGGTGCTGGAGGCCATCGAGGCGTTGGCCGGCGGCGCGTACGCCTGACGATGGCCACCCTCTATCGCGTCCTGCCCTATGTGGCCACGGCGAGAACCGGTGAACCGGGACACCCGCTGTACCTGCCGCCCGCGCGCGGCAGCAACCGGGTGGACAACCCCGGCCACTACCAGGTGCTCTACCTCGCCGATGCTCCGGCGGGGGCGGTAGCGGAGGCCTTCGGTTCGTTCAGCCGGTGGAATCGCGGGTTGTTCCGTGGAACGCCCTCGCTCAGCGGAAGCGTGCGGGCCCTGGTCGGCTACGAACTCGACGAGGGCGTCGCCAGCTGCGACCTCGATGACGCGGATGTCCTTGTCGAATGGGGGCTGCGTCCGTCGGAAGTGGTCACCCGCAACCGCGCCGTCACCCAGGCCTGGGCGCTCAAGCTGTACGAGACCGGCAGGTACGCCGGCGTGCGGTGGTGGTCCTACTACGATCCGCGGTGGGGCAGCGTCGGGCTGTGGGATACCCGCCTGCTCACCGTCGCCGACGTAGCGGTACTAGACGACCTAATGCATCCCGCGATGGTCGAGGCCGCCTCCGTGCTCTGCCGCATTCTCGAGCCGTGATGGCCGGCGATTGATCGACGGCAGATCGGGACGTGGGTGAGTACCGTCCCGGCACACCCAGGAGCGGGATGAAGCCGGGTGCGGTGCTGGCAGAATGGAATCTCGTGGTCTCGCAGTCGGCGGTGATCGGCATCTTCCTGGTGGCACTGGCACTGGTGCTCACCCCGGGACCGAACATGCTCTACCTGGTCTCGCGCAGCATCACCCAGGGCCGCCGGGCCGGGGTGATCTCACTCGGCGGGGTGGCGGCCGGGTTCGGGGTCTACCTGACCGCCACCAACCTCGGCCTGACGGCGATCTTCACCCACGTCCCGCAGCTCTACCTGGCGCTGCGCATCGCCGGCGCCGGCTACCTGGCCTGGCTGGCCTTCCAGGCGCTGCGCCCGGGCGGCCTGACGGTCTTCGCGCCCGCCGCCATGCCGCCGGACTCACCCCGCCGGCTGTTCGCCATGGGGATGATGACCAACCTGCTCAACCCCAAGGTCGCGGTGCTCTACCTGTCGCTGATCCCGCAGTTCGAGCGGCCGGACGACGGGCACGTGCTGGCCCAGGGCTTCATCCTGGGCGGCGTGCAGATCGTGGTGGCGCTGACCGGCAACCTGATCATCCTGCTGGCCGCCGGCAGCCTCGCGGCGTTCTTCGCCACCCGGCCCGGCTGGCTGCGGGTGCAGCGCTACCTGATGGGCAGCGTGCTGGGCCTGCTGGCCATCAAGATCGCCACCGACCAGGCCCGTCCGGTCGGCGGCTGAGCCCGCAACTCAGCCCACAGCGGTCCGCGAGCTGAGCTCCTCAACGGTTTCGTATCCGAATTGGCTGTCAGGGCGTACGAAACGGACACGAAACCGCCGACGACGGGGTTACCGGTCGGAGGTCGGGCCGAGCTGGCGGCCCAGGAACTCCAGCACCTGCGGGTAGGCGTCGAGCTGGTTGGCCCGCTTGGCCAGGCCGTGCCCCTCGTCCGGATAGACCAGCAGCTGGCACTCGACGCCGTTGGCGCGCACCGCCGCCACCACCTGCTCGGCCTCCGACAGCGGCACCCGCGGGTCGTTGGCTCCGTGGATCACCAGCAGCGGGGCGCGGATCTGATCGATCCGGGGCAACGGGGACGCCGCCTCCAACACCTCCCGGTCGGCGTCCAGCCGGCCGTACTCGCGCTCGCGGTAGGCCCGCCGGTAGGCCGAGGTGTTCTCCAGGAAGGTCACCAGCGAGGAGATGCCGACGATGTCGACGCCGGCCGCCCACAGCTCGGGGTAGAAGGTCAGGCCGGCCAGCACCATGTACCCGCCGTACGAGCCGCCGTACAGCGCCACCCGGGCCGGGTCCACCCCGACCGAGGGCAGCCAGTCGCGCACCGCCACCAGGTCGGCCACCGAGTCCAGCCGCTTGGCCACGTCGTCCATCGACAGCCAGCGCCGCCCGTACCCGGTCGAGCCCCGGACGTTGGGCAGCACCACGGTGTGCCCGGCCAGCGTCAGCGCGGCGGCCACCGGGCTCCAGCTGCGCACCGAGGCACCCTCCGGGCCACCGTGGATGACCAGCACCGCCGAGCCGTCCGGGCGCTGCGGGGCCAGCAGCAGCACCGGGATCTGCTCACCGTCCGGGGTCGGCACCCGGACGGCGTCCGGCAGCACCAGCCCGTCGGTGGCGGTGGCGGGATTGCTGGTGGTGCGCCGCTCGGCGCGCTCGCCGCCGCGCCAGGTGTAGGCCTCGGGCGGCTGCACCGGCGAGCCGAAGGTCATGCCGAGCAGGCTGGCGTCCGGCGCCCAGACCGGCACCGAGTTGAAGGTCAGCACCCCGGGGGTCGGGAACCGGACCGGCTGGCCACCGGAAGAACCCTCGTCGCCGAGCGGGCCGCCGGCCCAGTCGTGCACGGTCAGCTTGTCGGCACCGTCGCGGGTGCGCACCACGGCGAGCCGCCGGCCGTCCGGCGCCGGCCAGCCGAACACGTCGCCGTCCTCGTCGGCTGCCACCGTCGACCAGCGCCGGCCGGCTAGGTCGAAGCGCCGCAGCGAGACGAACTCGGCACCGGCGTCGGAAGAGGCCAGCAGGGCGCTGGAGTCCGGCAGCCACCGGACGTTCATCCAGGCACCCGGCACCGTCGCGTCGGTGATCGGCTCGGCCCGGCCGGTGCCGGCCTCGACCAGCAGCAGTTCCGCCGACGCCGGCAGCAGCGTCAGCCGGGACAGCACCACCCAGCGGCCGTCGTCGGAGGCCTCGGCGCCGGAGAACCAGCCGCCGCCGTCCCACAGCACCTGCTCCGCACCGCTGGACAGGGTGCGCGAGACGACGTCGAAGTCCACCCCGTTGCGGCGGTTGGTGGCATAGACCAGCCGGTCCGGCCGGACGTCGAGCAGGTTGTGGATGAACGCCGGGTCGTGCACCACCGGCACCAGCTCGGCCAGCCCCGCGGCAGCCGTCGGCAGGCCCGTCCAGCCGCAGCAGGGACAGCTGGGTGCGCTCGGTGCCGCCGGTGTCGGCCGACACGATCACCGCCCGCTCACCCGGCAGGTACTTGCCGGTGCACGGCTCGCCGAGGTCGGTCAGCTGGGTCCAGTCGCCGTCCGGGGTCAGCTCGTAGAGCTGTACCGAACCGCTGTCGTCGTTGCCGACCAGCAGCCGGCCGGAGGAGTCGATGTCGAGCAGGGTGCTGCGCCGCAGTTCGAGGAGTTCGCTGATCCGGCCGTCGGTTTTGTCCATCCCAGCATCGTCGCACCCGACTGCTAGACATCAGCTATGACTTTTCCCGCACCGGCCTCAGCCTCGCTGCGCGATGAGGCGCAGGCGCACCTGCGAGCGCTGGCCGGCCCCACCGCCGAGCTGCGCGCCGACCAGTGGCGGGCAATCGAGGCGCTGGTCGCCGACCGACGGCGGGCCCTGGTGGTGCAGCGCACCGGGTGGGGCAAGTCGGCCGTCTACTTCGTCGCCACCGCCCTGCTGCGGGCCCGCGGCGCCGGGCCGACCGTCATCGTCTCGCCGCTGCTGGCCCTGATGCGCAACCAGATCGCGGCCGCCGAGCAGGCCGGCATCCGGGCCGCGACCATCAACTCGACCAACCTGGAGGACTGGTCGGCGACGTATCAGGCGGTGCACCGCGGCGAGCTCGACGTGCTGCTGCTCTCACCCGAGCGGCTGAACAATCCCGAGTTCCGCGACGAGGTACTGCCCCGGCTGGCCAGCAGTTGCGGCCTGCTGGTGGTGGACGAGGCGCACTGCATCAGCGACTGGGGACACGACTTCCGCCCGGACTTCCGGCGGCTGCGCACCCTGCTGCCGCAGTTGCCGGACGGCACCCCGGTGCTGGCCACCACGGCGACGGCCAACAGCCGGGTGGTGGCCGACGTGGCAGAGGTGCTCGGGCTGGGCAACCCGGCGGCGCCCGGCAGCGCACTGGCCACCGGACCGGGCGCTGACAGCACGACTGACGGCCGGCACCCGAACGAGGTACTGGTGCTGCGCGGCAGCCTGGACCGGGAGTCCCTGCAGCTCGGGGTGCTGTCGTTGCCGTCCAGCGCGCACCGGCTGGCCTGGCTCGCCGACCAGCTCGCGAGCCTGCCCGGTTCCGGGATCATCTACACCCTCACGGTGGCCGCGGCGCACGAGGTGGCCGGCTACCTGCGCGAGCGCGGGTACCCGGTGGCCGCCTACTCCGGCCAGACGGAACCGGCCGAGCGGCTGGCGGCCGAGGAGGACCTGATCGCCAACCGGGTCAAGGCGCTGGTGGCCACGTCGGCGCTGGGCATGGGTTTCGACAAGCCCGACCTCGGCTTCGTGATCCACTTCGGCGCGCCCGCCTCGGTGATCGCCTACTACCAGCAGGTCGGGCGTGCCGGCCGCCGGCTGGACCGGGCACCGGTGATCCTGCTGCCGGGGCCTGAGGACCAGGCGATCTGGGACTATTTCGCCTCGGTCGGCTTTCCGGCCCAGTCCCAGGTCCGCGCCACCTTGCAGGTGCTTGCCGACAGCCCCGCTCCGATGAGCACGGCGGCGCTGGAAACCCGGGTCGAGCTGTCCCGCGCCCGCTTGGAGACCATGCTCAAGGTGCTGGACGTCGACGGTGCCGTGCAGCGGGTGCGGGGCGGCTGGGTCGCCACCGGCCAGCCCTGGCACTACGACGCCGAGCGCTACGCCCGGCTCGACCACGTGCGCCGGGCCGAGCAGCAGGCCATGCGCGACTACCTGCGGCTGGACTCGTGCCGGATGCGCTACCTGCGTACCCAGCTGGACGACCCGGCCACCGCGGACTGCGGCCGGTGCGACAACTGTGGCGGCCTGTCCCTGACCGCCGGCGCGTCGGCCGGCGCGGTGGCGGCCGCCGAGGACAGCCTGCAACGCCCGGGCGTGGTGCTGGAACCGCGCCGGCAGTGGCCGTCCGCCATGCCGTCGCTGGGCATCGAGGTCCGGGGCCGGATCGCCGCCGCCGAGATGGCCGAGCCCGGCCGGGCCGTCGCCCGGTTCACCGACCTCGGCTACGGCAGCCGGGTCCGGGCGGTGCTGGCCGGAACGCAGCCGGGCGACCAGGCCGGCCCGGCCGGCCCGCCAGGCGGCGCCGATTCCGATGCGACCGCCGTGCCGCCCGATCTGATCAGTGCCGCCATCGCGGTGCTGGCGGCCTGGCAGTGGCAGCAGCGTCCGGTCGCGGTGGTGCACATCGGCTCCCGCAGCCGGCCGCTGCTGGTCTCCGACCTGGCCGGCCAGCTGAGCCGGATCGGCCGGCTGGCAGACCTCGGGCCCGTCGAGCACGTCAGCGGATCGGCGACGGGCCGGTCCAACAGCGCGCACCGCCTCAAGGCCTGCTGGAACGGTTACCGGCTGCCCGATCGGCTGGCCGAGCAGTTGGCGGGCGAGTACCGGGACGCGCCGGTTCTCCTGGTCGACGACTTCTCAGACACCGGCTGGACGATCACCGTGGTGGCCCGGATGCTGCGGGCGGCCGGCGCCGCGGCGGTGTACCCGTTCGTGCTGGGCCTGGCAGGCTGAGCTGAGAGGTCAGCGCTGTCAGTTGGGCAGCAGGCAACCGGCCGGCAGTTCGAACCAGCGCAGGTGCTCGAAGTCCGCCGAGACGAACCGGGCCTCAGGCTGCGCCGGATCCGCCGGAGCGGCTGCCTCGGCGGCGGCGAACAGCCGGGCCGCCTCGTCGAGGTAGCGGCGCAGCTCGCTCTCCGGTGCGCGCTCCTGCCGGTGCGGGTAGCACATCTGTCCGGTGGTCTCGTCGTAGCCGACCTGGGACAGCCGCAGCGGCGGTTCGGCCGGACCCCGGCGATGCCGCCACAGCCCGGTCACCGGGTCGAACCGGTAGTCGCCGAGCAGCCGCCAGCCGTGCCGGGCGACCAGCCGGACCGCCTCGACGATGTAGTCGAAGACCGGTTCGGAGATGAAGTAGTTGAAGTTCACCCGCACCCAGCCGGGCTTGATCCCCTCGCACCCGCCGGCGATCTCGCGTTCGAACTCGTGCGAGCGTTCCAGGTCGATGCCCAGCAACCGGTGCCCGTACGGCCCCGCACACGAGCAGCCGCCGCGGGACTGGATGCCGAACAGGTCGTTCAGCAGCGCGACCACGAAGTTGTGGTGCAGGTAGCGGCGGTTGTCCTCGGCACCGGAGCGCACCACGAACGACAGGATGGACAGCCGCGGCGCGGTCAGGTTGCCCAGGATCTCGATGCCCGGCTCCGACGACCAGGCCTGTACCGCGCGGCGCAGGTAGTAGTCCTCGTGCGCCCGGATCACCGGCAGGCCGACCGCCTCCTTGAGCTGGAACACCAGGCCCGCCCGGATCGACTCGACGATCGCCGGGGTGCCGCCCTCCTCCCGGGCGGTCGGGTCGGTGAGGTAGCGGTGCTCGGCCGGGTTGACGTAGGCCACCGTGCCGCCGCCCGGCACCACCGGCACCCGGTTGGTGAGCAGTTCGCGCCGGACGATCAGCACGCCCGGGGTGCTCGGCCCGCCGATGAACTTGTGCGGGCTCAGGAAGACGGCGTCGAAGTAGCCGAGCTCGTGCTCGGAGTACATCTGGATCCGGACGTAGGGCGCGGCGGCGGCGAAGTCCCAGAACGCCAGCGCGCCGTGAGCGTGCAGCAGTGCCGAGATCCGCGCGGTATCGGTCCGGATGCCGGTGACGTTGCTGGCCGCCGAGAACGAACCGATCTTCAGCGTGCGGTCGGCGTAGTGCAGCAGCTGGCGTTCCAGGTCGTCGGCGTCGAGCTGGCCGTCGGCGTCCTGCCCGATCAGCACCACGTCGGCGATCGACTCCCGCCACGGCAGCTCGTTGGAGTGGTGCTCGTACGGCCCGAGAAAGACCACCGGGCGTTCGGCGGCCGGGATCGCCCGGCTGAGCTGGTAGCGGTCCTCCAGGCCCGCCGGGATCCGCACACCGAGGATGCCGATCAGCTTGTCGATGGCGGCCGTGCAGCCGGATCCGGTGAAGATCACCACGGTCTCGTCGTCGCCGCCCACCGCGTCGCGGATGATGGCGCGGGCGTCCTCGCGCAGCCGGGTGGTCTGCAGGCCGGTGCCGCTGGACTCGGTGTGGGTGTTGGCGTACCGGGGCAGCACCTCCTCGCGCAGGAAGTCCTCCAGGAAGCTCAGCGCCCGCCCGGAGGCCGTGTAGTCGGCGTAGGTCACCCGGCGCGCTCCGTACGGGCCGGGCATCACCTGGTCGTCGCCGATCACCGACTCGCGGATCCGGCGCAGCAGCGCGGTCTCCGGCGGCGACGCGGCCAGGTCTGCTGGCTCCGCGTCGGCGAGCGACGCGGCTCGGTGTCCGGCGGAGGTCTCCGATCCCAGGCTGGTCATGCCCGCCAGGGTAGGGCCTGGCAGGGCGCCGAGCCGACTGCCGGGTTGTCCGAAACCTCACAACCCCGCTCTGCTCCAATGGAGTGATGGACGACATGGACGCGGTGGCGGTACTGCTGGCAGACGGCTTCGACCGGATCGCCGAGCTGGTCGAGAGCACGCTGGACGGCCTGACCCCGCAGCAGCTGGCCTACCTGCCCGCGCCGGGAGCGAACTCGATCGGCTGGCTGGTCTGGCACCTGACCCGGATCCAGGACGACCACCTCGCCGGGGTGGCCGGCACCGAGCAGGCCTGGACGGCGGACGGCTGGCACGAGCGGTTCGCGCTGCCCTTCGACAGCTCGGCCACCGGGTACGGCCAGCGGCCGGACGAGGTGGCTGCCGTCCAGGTGCCGTCGGCGGAACTGCTGCTCGACTACCACCGCGCGGTCCACTCCCGGACCCGGGACTTCGTGGCCGGCCTGACCGGTCCCGACCTGGCCCGGGTGGTCGATGCTTCCTGGGATCCGCCGGTGACGCTGGGGGTGCGGTTGGTCAGCGTGCTGTCCGACGACCTGCAACACGTCGGACAGGCCGCCTACCTCACCGGACTGCTGGCTCGACAGGCTTGATGCCGGCCTGCTCGGGTGAGGTGGGCAGCCAGACGGTCAGGGTGGTGCCGACACCGAGCTCGGAGTCGATGTCGACCGCGCCGCCGTGCCGGTGCACGATCTCCTGCACGATGGCCAGCCCCAGCCCGGTGCCGGGTAACGCGGCCTCGGCGGCGTTGGAGGCCCGGAAGAACCGGGTGAACAGGTTGGGGTACTCATCCGGCGGGATGCCCATGCCGGTGTCGCGGACCTCGATCACCACGCCGCCGTCCTCGGCCGGTCCGAGGCTGACGTGCACGCTGCCGCCGGCCGGCGTGAACTTCAGGGCGTTGGAGATCAGGTTGGTGAAGACCTGCTCCAGCTGCTGGGCGTCGGCCTGCACGTTCAACTCCCCGTCCGGGGAGGTGCTCAGGTCCAGCTTGACGTCGCTGGCCGCGGCCAGGGGCGCCATCGCCGCCAGCACCGACTGCAGCAGCGTCGGCAGCGCCACCGTGGCCAGTTCCAGCCGCAACCGGCCGGCGTCGATGCGGGACTGGGTCAGCAGGTCCTCGATCAGGTTGCGCAGCCGGGTGGCGTTGCGGTCGATGATGCTCAGCATCGCCGCGGCCTCGTTGGGCAGCTGACCGCCGTCGCCGTCCTGCAGCATCTCCAGGTACCCGGCGATCGAGGTCAGCGGGGTGCGCAGCTCGTGCGAGACGGTGGCGATGAAGTCGGCCTTGGCCTGGTCGAGCTCGTGCAGCAGCTGCACCGCCTGGGCCTGCCGCTCGATCAGGTAGGACTGCACCAGGCTGTGCGCGAGGTCGGCGGCCAGGTGCTGGGTGGTGCCGGTCTCGGTCAGCGTCCAGTGCCGGGAGTGGCCGGCCATCGAGACCCAGAGCAGGCCGAAGGCGCTGGCACTGTCGCCGATCGGCACCGCCAGCGACGCGCTGGCACCGGCCGCCTGGGCCAGGTGGAAGGCCTCGCGCCCGGAGGTGGTCGGCTCGTAGGTGCGGTGGTCGTCGATCGTGATGACGTGCGCGCTCTCCCAGAGCCGGCCGGCCAGCCCGCGGGCCATCTGCAGGTGCTCGGGGTCCGCTTCGGGCAACGGACGCAACGGTTGGCGCTGCCACTGCGCGGTCAGCTGTGGCACCCGCTCGTCGGCGAAGACGGTCAGCCACACCCGGTCGACCTCCATCGCGTCGCCCAGGCCGCGCACCAGCAGGTCGGCCATCTGGGCACCGCTGGTGGTGCGCCGGATGGTGGAGGCGATCAACCGGGTGCGCTGCCGGAACACCTCGGCGTCGCGGTCCACGATCGCCTCGGCCCGGGCCCGCCGGCCGACCGCGTTGACCGCCCGGGCCAGCGCCCGGACCTCGGACGGCCCGTCCTGCTCGTTGGCGCGGGCGCTGAGGTCGCCGCGGTCCAGCCGGCCGACCACGGTCCGCAACGCGCGCAGCGGGCGGGTCAGCCCGGCGGCGATCCGGAACGACAGGATGGCCGCGATCAGCACCGCCAGCACGGTGGTCCCCGCGAGCACCGGGACGGCCACGCTGCCCAGTCGCTGGGCATCCTCCCGCAGCCGCCGGCGGTTGGCGTCGAGGTTGCGGCCGACGGCCGAATTGGCCTTGCGGAACTGGTCGAACAGGTCCTTCGCGCCGGCCTGCTCGTAGACCTGTGCCCCGTTCGCGGGGGCCGGCTTGCTGGCGATCGGGTCGGCATAGCTGGTCAGCCACTGCTTGGCCAGCCGCCGCTCGGTGGCGATGGCGGCGTCCAGGTCGTGCTCGCCGATGGTGTGCAGGCTGTCCGCGGCCGCGTCCAGGGCCAGCAGGATCTTGCTGCGGCTGGTGCGGTAGGGCTGCAGGAAGCTGCTGTCGCGCGCGATCAGATAGCCGCGCACGCCGGTCTCGGCGTCCAGCATCAGGGTGAGCGCGGCAGAGTGCTGCTCGCTGGCCGGCCCGTAGCCCTTGGCCAGGTCCGACACCTGGCCGAGCGCGACGTGCAGCGCGAGCACGCCGGCCATCCCGATGCCGAGCAGCAACAGCAGCAGCATCACCACCAGCCGACGCAGTCGGGTGCCGACCGCGTCGCGGGTGTCGGCAGGTAGAGCACTGCTGGTCACGCGGGCGACCGTCCCAGTACCGCATTCACCCGGATCACCAGATCGCGCGGGCTGAACGGCTTGACGATGTAGTCGGCGGCACCCACGGCGTAGCCGGAGTCGATGTCGAACTCCTGGCTCTTGGCGGTCAGCAGGATCACCGGTATGTCGCTGGTGCGGGGGTCCTTGCGCAGCCGGGCGACGATCTCGATGCCGGAGATGCCGGGCATCATCACGTCCAGCAGGGCCACGTCGGGCTGGTGTTCCTGGGTGGCGGCCAGCGCTGTCTGGCCGTTGGAGTAGGCCAGCACCCGGTAGCCGGCGGCGGTCAGCTTGGTGGTCACCAGCTCGCGGATGTCGCGGTCGTCCTCGGCGATGAGCGCAACCGGCCGCGAGGTGTCGGGCGTCGGCTCGTTCGTCATGGCGATGCGCCCTTCTTCACTGTGCTGTGACTTCGCAGTCCGGTCCGTACCACTGGCCCCCGTCAGACCCGTAAGAATCATCTCGCGGATAGCTCCGGACGCAAGCCGCAACGCAGTTGGAGGTGGACGGCAAATCTGTCCGGACCGCCGGAATGATCGATTCCGGTCGCCTGGGACACCCGGCGCAGCCGGTACCGGACGGTCGTGGGATGCAGGTGCATCTGGGCCGCCACCCGGGCGACGTCGGAGCCGGCCTCCAGGTAGTTCAGCAGCGTCCGGGCACCCTCGGGATCGGTCTCGATCAACCTGCCGATCCGCGGATCGAGCAGATGCCCTTGGTCTGCCAGGCAATTCTCCACCGCGGCGATGAGCAGCCGGGGCCGGACGGTGTCGAACGCGACGACCGGGGCGGTGCCGGGCAGGCTGAGTGCCAGCTCCGCCCCTCGCCGCGATTCGGGCGCTGCCGGCACCGAGTCCACCATCGGGCCGATCGCCGCGCGGGCTGCCGGGTCCAGGTGCCGACGGGCCGCGGCCATCGCCCGGCGCAACATCGTCGTGGCCGATCTCACGTTGTCGAGCGCCGGCAGCAACGCCCACACCCGGCCGTCCAGCTGCTCGACCAGCGTGCCGCGCCGGTAGGCGGCAGCGTGCACGGTGACGATGGCGGCCAGCTCGTCCAGCTGCGCCGCGGCGGTGGCCTGGTCGCGCGGTTGCGAACCGAGCTCGGCGACCGCCACCGCGCAGGGCTGCCCGGCTGCCCGGCCGAGCCGGGCCGGCACCGCCGCTGCGGTGGAGGAGTTGGTGGCCGGACTCATGCCGAGCAGGGCGGCCAGCCCGGTGCCGGTGGTCACCGACCGGCCGCGCGAGACCAGCTGGGTCGCGGTGATCCGGGCCGCACCCAGCAGCGCCTGCTCGGCGTGCGGCTCGAACTCGCCGCTGCCCTGTTGCAGCCAGATGGTGGCCAGTTGCCGCTCGCCGGCGAACACCCCGACCGCCAGCCGGCGGCGCACCCCGGACTCCGGGTGCTCGGCGATCTCCACCACCTCCTCCGACGAGCTGAGCCGGTCATAGACGCCCCAGTCGCGCAGCAGCGCCAGGTACTGCGCCGGGCCGCTGCGACCCAGGATGGACAGCCGGCGCAGCTCGTCCACCTCGTCGCTGGAGCGGGAGTAGGCCAGTACCCGGGCCGAGGTGTCCTCGATGGTGACCAGCCCGCCGGTCAGGGTGGCGATGGTCTGGGCCAGCTCGGCCAGCTCGTCGTCGGCGCGGATGGCCGGCGGGGTCAGCCGCTGGGTCAGCTGCCGGTGCAGCTCGTTCCAGCCGTGCCCGGCCGCCAGCCACTCCAGCCGGACCTGTTCGGCCGCCGCGCGCTGCTCGACGGCGGCCCGCGCGGCCTGCTCGGCGGCGCCGGTCGGTGCGCGCAGCAGCACCGCCGCGGCACCTGCGGCCGCCGCGCTGGCCAGCAGTTCGGCGGCGGCCTCCGGGCCGATACCGACGCCGAGCACCAGGTCGCCGGCGGCCAGCGGGGCGCCCGGGTCCGCCGGGTCGGCCACCGCCACCGCGGTGGTGGCGGGTACCCGGTCCAGCAGGGCCGCGGCCAGAGCACTGGTACTCGGTTCGGTGGAAGCCATGGTCTCAACATTATCGATTTCGAGCAGCCCGAACGTCCGGGAACGGCATACCGTGGGTACATGGATGCCGTTACCAAGATTCCCGCGCCCCGCAACGAACCGGTCCTGGAATACCGGCCCGGCTCCGCCGAGCGCGCCGCGCTGACCAGCAAGCTCGCCGAGCTCGCCGCCGAGCCGATCGAGATCGACTGCGTGATCGGCGGCCAGCGCCGGCCAGGCAGCGGCCAGCCCGGGCAGGTGGTGCAACCGCACCGGCACGCGCAGGTGCTCGCCAGCTACCGCCATGCCGGCCAGCAGGACGCGCTGGATGCCGTTGCCGCGGCCAAGGCCGCCGCGCCGGCCTGGCAGGCGCTGTCCTACGACGACCGGGCTGCCGTCTTCCTCCGGGCCGCGGACCTGCTGGCCGGTCCCTGGCGGGCCACCCTGACCGCTGCCACCATGCTCGGCCAGTCCAAGACCGCGGTGCAGGCCGAGATCGACGCCGCCTGCGAGCTGATCGACTTCTGGCGGTTCAACGTCGCGTTCGGCTACCAGTTGCTGACCGAGCAGCCGATCTCCTCACCCTGCGTGTGGAACCGGATGGACCACCGGCCGCTGGAAGGCTTCGTCTACGCGATCACGCCGTTCAACTTCACCGCGATCGGTGCCAACCTGCCGACCGCGCCGGCGCTGATGGGCAACGTGGTGGTCTGGAAGCCGTCGGAGACCCAGTTGCTGTCGGCCCATTACACCCTGCGGCTGCTCGAGGCGGCGGGCCTGCCGGCCGGGGTGATCAACCTGCTGACCGGTGACGGCCTGGCGGTCTCGGAGGTGGTATTGCCGCACCCGGACCTGGCCGGCATCCACTTCACCGGCTCGACGGCGACCTTCCAGCACCTGTGGCAGCAGGTCGGCACCAACATCGCCGGGTACCGGACCTACCCGCGGCTGGTCGGCGAGACCGGTGGCAAGGACTTCGTGCTGGCGCATCCGAGTGCCGACATCGACATCCTGCGCACCGCCCTGATCCGCGGCGCGTTCGAGTACCAGGGACAGAAGTGCTCAGCGGCCTCGCGGGCCTACATTCCCGCTTCGCTGTGGCCGGACCTCAAGGACGAACTGGCCGCCAAGACCGAGGCGCTGCCGATGGGCGACGTCACCGACTTCTCCAACTTCGTCGGCGCGGTGATCGACCGGCGGGCCTTCGATCGGCTGGCCGGCGTGCTGGACCGGGCCAAGAACGACCCGAAGCTGGAGATCCTGGCCGGCGGAACGGCCGACGACAGCGAGGGATTCTTCATCCGGCCGACCGTGCTGGTTGCCGAGGACCCTCACCACGAGGTGTTTTCCACCGAGTACTTCGGCCCGATCCTGGCAATCTATGTCTACGACGACAGCGCCGACCCTGAGGCTGCCTTCTCCCAGATCCTGGACGTGGTCGACTCGAGCGCACCGTACGCGCTGACCGGCGCGGTCATCTCGACCGACCGGCACGCGGTCGCCCAGGCGCAGCAACGGTTGCGGTTCGCGGCTGGCAACTTCTACGTCAACGACAAGCCCACCGGCGCGGTGGTCGGTCAGCAGCCGTTCGGCGGCGCCCGGGCGTCGGGCACCAACGACAAGGCCGGCTCCATCCTGAACCTGCAGCGCTGGGTGTCGCCGCGCGCCATCAAGGAAAACTTCGTCGCTCCGACCTCGGTCGAGTACCCGGCCCAGGCGGGGGAGTAGCGGGTGGCGCTGCTCCGCCAGCCGTTGCTGGCCGCCGCCCGCTCGCCCCGGCTGCGGTCGGTGGCCGAGAAGTCCCGGTTCACCCGGCCGGTGGTGAACCGGTTCGTGGCCGGCAGCACCGAGGCCGACGCGCTGCGGGTGACCGCCGACCTGGCCGCGGCGGGCCTGCTGACCACCCTGGACTTCCTGGGCGAGGACACCACCTCGGTCGAGCAGGCCGAGCACACCGTCCGGGCGTACGAGTCGGTGCTGGCCGGACTTGCCGGATCGCCGGAGGCGGGCCTGCCCAGCCTGACCGACCGGGCCGAGGTGTCGGTCAAACTGTCCGCCATCGGACAGGCGCTGCCCGGCGACGGCGAGCGGATCGCGCTGGACGGCGCCCGGCGGATCTGCCAGGCAGCCGAGAAGGCGGGCACCACGGTGACCATCGACATGGAGGACCACACCACCACCGACTCCACCCTGGGCATCGTTGCCGAGCTGCGGCAGGACTTTCCGTGGGTCGGTGCGGTACTGCAGGCCTACCTGCACCGCACCGAGTCCGACTGCCGGGAGCTGTCGGGCACCGGTTCCCGGATCCGGCTGTGCAAGGGCGCCTACGCCGAGCCCGAGTCGGTGGCCTTCTCCGGTGACGCGGTGGAGGAGTCCTACCGGCGTTGCCTGGCGGTGCTGTTCGGTGGCCAGGGCTACCCGATGGTGGCCAGCCACGACCCGGCGATGATCGCGGCGGCCCGCTCGCTGGCCGTCCAGCACCAGCGCGGCTCGGACAGCTACGAGTTCCAGATGCTGTACGGCATCCGCCCGGACGAGCAGCGCGCGCTGGCCGCGGCCGGCCACCGGATGCGGGTCTACGTGCCCTATGGCGACGAGTGGTACGGCTACTTCATGCGCCGGCTGGCCGAGCGCCCGGCCAACCTGACCTTCTTCCTGCGCTCGCTCACCTCCAAGAAGTGAGCGGTGTTGTCGCGAACATCCGAGATACGCGCGCAGCTGGTTAGTCATGATCAGCTGCCCGGTGGTCAGTCGTAGATGCCTTCCAGCAGCCACTGCTCGCCGGTGCGGTCGTAGCACACCAGGTACGCCCGGCCGGCGACGTCGACCAGTTGCATCCGGGCCAGCTGGCGGGCCGAGGACGGATCCCACCAGCGCTCGTCCACCGGCCACGGCCCGGCCCACGCGGTGACCGGGGTGATCGCGTCGTCGCAGTGGCCGGCATACCGGGCCGGCGGTGCCGGGACGGTGCCCCGCTCGGTGACCCGGACCAGCCGGCCGGCCTCGTCGAGCACCCGCACCGGTCGCGGCGGGTCGATCAGCACCGACGGTGCCGGGGACGGCAACCGGCCCGGCCACGGCGCGGGCGTGGCCTGCTCCGGGTCGTCGCCCCACGGCACCAGCCTGGTCCGCTGCGCCGGGCCGCGACCGCCGGCCAGCACCGGGGTGAGCACCGAGCCGTGCCCGAGCAGCGTCTGGACCCGGGCCAGCGCCCGGTGCGCGCGCTCGTCCCCCGCGCCGTCGCCGCCCCACAGCGCGCGCTGGTGGGTGCCGGTGGGCACCGTCTCGACCGGGGTCAGCCGCAGCAGGTTCACCGGACCGGACGGCGCGTGCGGTTCGCCGGCCGCCCGGCTGAGCCAGCCCTCCAGCTGCCAGCGGACCCGGTCGGTGACGTCGACGGCGGTGAGCACCCCGGCGTGCCGCCAGCGGCGCACCGTCTCCTCGCCCCGGTCGGTCTGGGCCACCAGTTCGAAGCAGCTGCAGGCCAGGCCCGCCTCGGCCAGCCCGAGGACGAACTGCTCGACGGCGCCACGGGCGGTGAAGGCGATGGTGTCGACCCGGTCCAGCGGCGGTTCCAGCGCGATGCTGACCTCGAACTCCGCCGGCGGCAACCGGCCGGCGATCGGCCGGCTGTCCAGGCCGGCGGCCTGCCGGTGAGCCCAGGTGCCCGCCGGACCGAACCTGGCCTGGGCGTCGGCGACCGGCAGCGCGGCGAAGGCACCGAGGGTGCGGATGCCCAGCCGGTTCAGCAGGTCGACCAGGCCCGGGTCGCCGAGCGTGCCGATCGGCAGGTCGGCGAGGAAGTCCGCCGAGCCGCCGGCCGGCACCACGATGCCCCGGCGGGCGGCCTGCTCGGCGGCGAAGGCACCGTCGGCCACCCCGATCAGCACGTCGGAGGTGTGCTCGGCGATCGCCTGGGCCAGGGCGTGCACGACGGCGGTCTCGCCGCCGAAGTACCGGGTGGCACCGCGGACGCCGATCATGGCCAGCCCCGGCCGGCCCAGTTCCACGCCGAGCGCCACCGACTCGATCGCGCTCAGCACCGGCTCGAAGAAGCGGGCCTCGGCGAGCAGGTTGCGCGGTTGGATCACCAGCTCGGGGCAGCGGGCCTGCGCCTCGCGGCGGCGCATGCCGCGCCGGATGCCCTGCCGGCGGGCCGGGTGCGAGCAGGCGACGACCCGGTTGGCGCTCAGCACCGCGACCGGCTCGCTGTCGGGCAGGCCGGCCTCGGCCCGCGCCACCGTGACCGGCCAGTCCGGGCACCAGACCGCGGCCATCCGGGGTGGGCCGGGGTGCCGCGCGGTCACAGCCACAGTTCGGCGGTGCGCGGCCGGGCCGAACGCCCGCGGCCGGTCGCCGAGAGCAGCAGCTGGCGCTGCCGCAGCCGCCCGTAGCCCCGGTCGATGCCGGTCCAGCTGCCCTGGGTGGCCGACAGCTCGATCTCGACGGCCGGCCAGGACGCGGCCTGCGGGCCGAACAGCACCAGGATGCCGCCCTTGCTGCGGGCCCGGGCGGTCAGCCGGCGGGCGTCGCCGTCGCTCACCCGGCCGGTCCAGCCCCGGTTGCCGGCCGGCCCCCCGCCTGCCCCGGGATGAGCTCCGCCGGGCTGGGCGACCACCAGGTCCACGGCGTCGAGCAGCGTGCCGACCACGGTGGTCCAGGACGGGCCGCCCCGCGCTACCGGGCCGCCACCGCCCTCTCGCCGTTCGCCGTCCGGGGCGGTGAGCGCGTCGCGGCGATCCTCCCGGCCGGCCGGCGGGCCGATGAAGGCCAGCCGGTCCAGCGCGATGCCGGCCTCGAGGGCGGCTTCGGCGCTGATCGCGGGCATCCCCACCATCGCCGTCCAGGCGCCGGCCGCCGACGCGGTGCCGAGCAGGGTCAGCAGCAGCGAGACCGACGAGGTGACCGCCACCGTGCTGCCCCGGCGCAGCCCGCCCGGCAGCAACTGCCGCAACCCGTCCGGCACCGGCAGCGGCGGCAGGGCTTGCGGGGTGAGGGTGGCGATGCCGCCGGCCGGTTGGGCCTCGAGCTCGGCGCGCAGCACCGGCCGCAGGGCCGGCCGGCGCAGCGGCAGCGGCGCCGGGGTGCTGAACGGGTCGGGTTCGGCGACCGCATAGGCACCGTCGCTGTCGTCGAACCGCTCGACGGCGCCGTCGTCGTAGAACGCCGAATCCGCCTCGGGCAGCGGGTTGAAGGCGGCGGCGGTCACCCTGCTATTTTCGAACACATGTTCGAACAGGTCAAGGAGTAATTAGACGATTCATCTAGTAGATCAGGACGGTGGCCGGCCCCGCCATAATGAGCCGTGACCAGCTGTCCGTGCGGATTCGGCGAGCCCTACGAGTCCTGCTGCGGCCGGTACCACAGCGGCGAGGCCGACCCGCCGACCGCGGTCGTCCTGATGCGTGCCCGGTACACCGCCTTCGCCCGCGGTGACGAGCGGTTCCTCGCCGCGACCTGGCACCCGTCGACCCGGGCGAGCGGCCCGCTGCTCGATCCGTCACTGAGCTGGACGGCCCTGCACGTCACCGGCCACACCCACGGTGGCCTGCTCGACGACGCCGGCACGGTCGCCTTCACCGCGCGCTACCTGCGCGCCGGCGCGCCGGGCCGGATCCGCGAGAACAGCCGGTTCGTCCGACTGGACGGGCGCTGGCACTACCTCTGCGCAGTCTGAGACCGGTCGCGTCCCAGACCGGCGGTCGCACGCCTAGCCGGCGCGGAGCACCGCCTCGGGGTCCTCGTCGTCGAAGTCGTTCGGGTCCTCGGGGTCCCGGTCGGGAAGTCCCGCCGCGACCCGGTCCGGGTGCAGGAACACGAACCGCTTGTAGGCCCAGAACCGGAAGATGGTGCCCAGCCCGATGGTGAACAGGTTGACCACGTTCATCACCAGGACGTGGTGCTTGTAGTGCAGCGGGTAGGAGAAGATCGCGATGATCACCAGCGCGCCCAGCAGCGCGATCAGGTTGATCAGGAAGAAGAATCCGGCCTCGCGGGCCAGCTTGCTGCGAGCCCGGTGCGAGAACGACAGGTTGCGGTTGCCGACGTAGGTCACCGCGGTGGCCACCGTGGTCGAGATCGACTTGGCCACGAGCTGGCCGTCGTCGAAGAAGAAGTTGAACAGCGCGAGGTCGATGACGAAGCCGACCGCGCCGACCATGCCGAAGGCGGTCAGTTCCTTGACGAGGATGCGCCACGAGCCGCGGACGTGGTCGAGTAGTGAGGAAGACATCGCCTGAGATTGTACGGCCGGACGGTTGTCGGTCAGTGCCCGCCGGCAGCCGGTCGGGCGCGCCGGGGCGGCAGCGGCAGGAAGCCGGACGTCCGCGCCATGTAGTCCCGATAGCCCGGCCGGTCTGCCATCGAGCGCTCCAGCACCCGTTTTCCGGAGCCGAAGGCGAGCAGGTAGACCATGATCACCGGCGCGAACACGGTCAGCACGCCCGGCCAGCGTTCGGCAGATACACAGAAGATTCCCAGCCAGATGCAGGCGTCGCCGAAGTAGTTCGGATGCCGGGTGTAGCGCCACAGCCCGGTGTCGAGCACCTGGCTGACCGGCTCGCCGGCGGACTTGGCACGCTGGTAGCGGTCCAGTTGCCAGTCGCCGACCGCCTCGAACACCAGGCCGACCGTCCAGACCAGCGCGCCGAGGACGGCCAGCAGGCCGAGGCCGTCCCGCTCGAACGAGCCCACCAGGATGGGCGCGGACACCAGCAGCACCAGCACGCCCTGCAGGCCGTAGACCAGCGCCAGGGTCTGCAGCGTGCCGCGGTCGCGCAGCATCTGCTCGTAGCGCGGGTCCTCACCCTTGCCGGCACTGCGCCGCCCGATCCGCACCGCGAGCCGGATACCCCACAGCAGCGTCATCGCCAGCAGCAGCAGCCGGCGACCGCCGTCGCCGAAGCCGGACGAGCCGAAGTACGCCACCACCGCCACCACGCAGAACATCAGCCCCCACGCGGTGTCGATCACGCTGTGCCGCCCGGCCCGCCGCCCGGCCAGGTAGGTGATCAGCAGCGCGATCAGCACCGCCACCGCCGCCAGCGCCACCGTGCCGGCGAACCTGCCGCCGTCGAAGCCGCGCCGTCCGGCGGCCAGCACCTGCACACTGTCGGCCAGCACCTGGTTCATCCGGCCCAATCCGCGACGGGCGGCATCCCCGACTCACCGGACGGCAACGGCCGCACCGCCAGGATCTGCTCGACGCCCATCCGGCCCTCTTCGAAGCTCAGGCCGCCACCGACCAGGTAGAGCCGCCAGACCCGGGCCATCTCCTCGCCGACCATGGCGACCGCGTCGCGGTAGTGCTGCTCGAAGGTCGACAGCCAGTCGGAGACGGTGCGGACGTAGTGTTCCCGCAGCGCCTGGACGTGCCGGATCTCGAAGCCGGCCCGTTCCAGGAAGCCGAGCGTGTCGCTGACCGGGCGCATGTGCATGTCGGGCGCGATGTAGTTCTCGATGAACGGCCCGCCGCCGGGCGCGGCGTCGGCCCGCCGCGACATCTGTTGCAGCACCAGCCGGCCGCCGGGTCGCAGGTGGTCGAACAGGGCGCCGGCATAGGTCGGGTAGTTGTGCTCGCCGACGTGCTCGCCCATCTCGATCGAGCTCACCGCGTCGAAGGAGGGCTCGCGCAGTTCGCGGTAGTCCTGCACCCGCACCTCGACCCGGTCGCCGAGGTTGCGTTCGGCGATCCGCTTGCCGATGAAGTCGTGTTGTTGCTGGGACAGGGTCACGCCCAATACCCGGACGCCGAAGTGCTCGGCGGCGTGCAGGCTGAGCGAGCCCCACCCGCAGCCGACATCGAGCAGCCGCTGGCCCGGTCGCAGGTCCAGCTTGCGGCAGATCAGGTCGAGCTTGGCCCGCTGTGCCTGCGGCAGGGTCATGCCGGCCTCGGCGTAGTAGGCCGAGGAATATGCCATCGATTCATCAAGGATCAACGAGTAGAACTCGTTCGACAGGTCGTAGTGGTGTGCGATCGCGGCCCGGTCCCGGGCCCGGCTGTGCAGGCCGCCGGACATCCTGGCCTGGGATGCCGGCGCCGCCGGCCGCCGGCCGATCGCGCCCAGCCGGGCGGCCAGCAGCCCGGCGGCCAGCTTCTGCCGTCCGGTGAGCCGGTTGCCCGCACCTGCCGGGTGCCCTGACCGGGCCCCGCGGGCGTGCTGCCACACCGCGCGCAGCCCGGCGGCCAGTTCCTCAGCACCCCCCGGTACGTCGATCTCGCCGGTGATGTAGGCCTGGGCCAACCCCAGCTCGTCGGGTTGCCACAACAGCCGGCGCAGCGCCCGGCGCGTGGTGAGCCGCAGCACCGGGGCGCCGGCCGGGCCGGCCTCGCTGCCGTCCCAGGCCTGCACCCGAACCGGCAGGTCACCACCGAACTGCGGTGCCAGCAGCGCCGCCAGCCGGCCGGCGACGGTGCTCATCGGGCCGCCCGGGTAAGGCCGAACTGCACCACGTCCAGGTAGCGGGAGCGGAAACCGGCCTCGGAGTAGGCCAGGTACAGCGACCACATGCGGCAGAACACCTCGTCGAAGTCGGCCGACAGCGAGCGCACCTGCTCACCGGCGGCTTCGAAGCTGGCCCGCCAGCGGCGCAGCGTCTCGGCGTAGTGCAGCCCGAAACCGAACTCCTCGGTGCTGGCCAGTCCCGCCTCGGCCGCACACTGCCGGACCGATTGCACAGAGGGCAGTTGGCCGCCGGGGAAGATGTATTTCAGGATCCAGGTGTGGGTGTCCAGGCTGGCGATCATCCGGTCGTGCGGCATCGTGATGGCCTGCAGGCCGGCCTTGCCGCCCGGCGCCAGCAGCCGCTGGATGGCAGCGAAGTACTCGTGCCAGTGATTGGCCCCGACGGCCTCGATCATCTCGACGCTGACGATGGAATCGAAGCTGCCGGTCACCTCGCGATAGTCCTGCAGCCGGACCTCGACCCGGTCGGCGTAGCCCGCCTCGACGATCCGCTTGGTGGCCAGGTCCGCCTGCTCGGTGGAGATGGTCACGGTGCAGACGCGGGCGCCCCGGGCCGCGGCCCGGATGCTGAGCTCACCCCAGCCGGTGCCGATCTCGAGCACCGAACTGCCGGCGGTGACGCCGGCGACGTCCAGCAGCCGATCGACCTTGCGGTGCTGTGCGCAGGTCAGGTCCTCGCCGCTGCGCTGGGGGTCGGTGTCGAACAGGGCCGAGGAGTAGGTCAGCGACGGGTCCAGGAACAACTCGAACAGGTCGTTGGACAGGTCGTAGTGCCGCCGGATGTTGCGCCGGGCACCGGCCACGGTGTTGTCCAGGTAGGCCGGGCGGGCGTGCACCACAGCGGTGCGCAACCGTTGCAGCGGCGGGGGAATCAGCGTTGCCATCCGGCCGGCCAGCACGGTGAGCACGCCGGCCAGGTCGTCGCTGACCCAGTCGCCGGCCATGTAGGACTCACCGAAGCCGATCAGGCCGTGGGCTGCCAGCCGCCGGTAGAAGTCGGCTGGCCGGACCAGGTGCAGGTCTGGATCAGAGCCGGTACCGGTGCCCAGCCGGCGCCCGTCGGCGGTGGTCACCCGGATCGGCAGCGAGCGCACCGCCCGGGCGAACAGCCGCCCGGCGATGCCGGCGCGCAGCGGGTTGTCCGGTACCGCAACCACATCCGGCCAACGCGTCGGGTCGATAGCCGCCTCGGTGGGCGGCGCGCTGATGGTCATATGCCCTCTTTCACGCGATCGGCGGCGGTCGGTTCGGTTGCCGACTCTGCCGGGCAGCTCTCGGTAGCAGGTCTGGGGAATGGGCGCAAACCCTTGACGTACAAGGTGATTCCGTGTCGCCGGATGCCGTACATCACCGCGCGGGTGGCCAGCGGGCGGCGCAGCGCGGCCCACAGGCTGGCCTGACCGCCCACCCGGTGACCCATCACCACCGCCGAGAACGGCCGGTCGCCGTCGCGGTACAGGGTGACGGCGACGGTGAGCTCGGCCCCCGGCTCGGGCAGCCGCATGGTGTAGCGCCCGTCCACCGGGTAGAACGGCGAGACGTAGAACTGCTTGTCGGTATCGGCCCGGCCGTCGGAGTCGAGCTGCAGCAGGTAGCTGTGCCGGCCGCCGTAGGTGTTGCGCACCTCGGCCACCGCGTGCCGAAGCACCCCGCGCGGGTCATAGCAGTAGAAGACGGTCAACGGGTTGAACACGTACCCCAGCACCCGGGGACTGGCCAGCATCAGCACCTTCGACGGCCGGTGCACCTGGTGGCCGGCCAGAAACCGGTCCAGCTCGGCGCGCAGAGTCCCTGCCGGCGACCCGCCGCCGAGCCGGTGGTCGGCGACGTCGAACCGGCACAGCCAGCCGAACCCGCGCGGCAGCCGCGGCACGGCGTCCAGATCGACTAGCCAGGTGGTGCCGGGCCGGTCGAAGCCGTACTCGATCGGGTCGCGGCGCTGGTGCCGGATCCGGATGTCGTACCGGACCGGCCTCACCACAGCACCCCGAGGCTGCGAGCCGCGCTCACCCCGGATCGGCAGCCGTCCTCGTGAAAGCCCCAGCCGTGGTAGGCACCGGCGAAGGCGATCCGGTCGTCGTCGAGGGCGGGCAGCTCGGCCTGGGCGGCTACCGACTCCGGGGTGAAGATCGGGTGCTCGTAGACCATCCGCTCCAGCACCTCGTTCCCCGCGATCGACTCGGCCGAGTTCAGCGATACCAGGTAGCGGTTGTCGGTGTCGAGTCTCTGCAACCGGTTCATGTCGTAGGTGACCCGCACCGACTCCGCCGGCGCCGTGCAGGAGGGCAGGTAGTAGTTCCATGACGACTGCACCCGGGCCGAGGTGGGCAGCACCGAGGTGTCGGAGTGCAGGACGGTGGGGTTGCGGGAGTACCGGATCGCGCCCAGCACCCGCCGCTCTGCCTCGGTCGGCGTGGCGAGCAGGGCCAGCGCCTGGTCAGGGTGGGTGGCGAGTACCGCGGCGTCGAACTCGTCATAACCGTCGGAATGGCCGATGCCGACCCCGGACTCGAGCCGGTGCACGCCGTGCACCGCGGTCGAGGTCAGCACCGCGGACAGCTGCTTGGCGGCCTGCTGCACGTAGCTGGCCGATCCGCCGACCACGGTGCGCCACTGCGGCGACCCGGTGACGGTCAGCATCCCGTGGTGGTCGAGGAACCGGAACAGGTAGCGGGCCGGGTAACGCTCGGCCAGTTCCGGCGCGCACGACCAGACGGCCGAGATCAGCGGGGTGAGGAAGTGCATCCGGAAGTAGTCGCTGAACCGGCCCCGCTGCAGGAACTCGGCAACCGTCTGCGGATCGGCCAGATCGCCCGGCTCGGCCAGCAGTGCCTTGGCCTGGCGGTGGAACCGGAGCACCTCGCTGAGCATCCGCAGGTAGCGGCGGTTGGTGACGGTGGCGATGGTGGGGAACAGGCCACCCAGGCTGCGCGAGCCGGCGTATTCCAGACCGCAGCCGGCACAGCGCACCGACATGCTCATTTCCGACTCCTGGGTGGCGATCCCGAGTTCGGCGAACAGCCGCAGCAGGTACGGGTAGGTGCGCTCGTTGTGCACGATGAAGCCGGTGTCGACCGCGACCGATCGGCCGGAGGAGTCGATCAGCTGGTGGGTGTGGGCATGCCCGCCGAGCCGGTCGGCCGCCTCGAACAGGGTGACGTCGGCCTCCCGCTGCAAGATGTGGGCGGCGGTGAGCCCCGCGACTCCGCTGCCGATCACTGCGATCCGTCGCCGGCTCACTGCTGGTGCCTCCTCCGCGCCGTTACTGCTGTCAGGTCAGCAGGTGAGCCGGACGGCGCCGCTCAGCACCTGCTCAAGGCAATTCGGTGCGCTGCCGCCGGCGGATGGCTCGAAGCCGGGCAGCACGGTGTCGAGCACGAACTGGCTGGCCAGCTCGTGCCACAGCTCGGCGCGGCGCAGCATCGCGTGCCCGTCGCCGGTCACCGCCACCACGCTCACCGACGCTCCGACGGCCTCGAGCCGGCTGCCGAAGGCTGCGGTGGCTGCCGCCGAGGTCATCCGGTCGCTGTCGCCGTGCATCAGCAGCACCCGCCGGCCGGCCAGCTGGCCGACCGGTTCACCGGCGGACAGCCATGGCGCCAGCCCGACGATGCCGCGGACCTGCGGGTGGCCACCGATCCGCATCGCGGTACGGCCACCCATCGAGTGCCCGACCAGGCCGATCGGCAGGCCGGGAAAGCGCTCGGTCAGCTGCCGCAGCGCCCACTCGGCGTCCCGGACCGGCGCGGGCTGCTGGTCGCCGGTGGCGTTCCAGCCCCGGACCGCGTAGCGCAGCCGGGCCACCGCGACCCGGCCGGAGCCGTCCCGGGTGATCCGGTGCGCGAACGGCAGCATCCGCAGCACCGCCACCTGGCGAGATCGCACCGGCGCCGGGCTGGTCTCGCGACCGCCGTGCAGCACCAGCACCACGGCCTCGGCGCGCCGCCGGCCGGTACGTACCGCCAGATGCGGCTCGGGGGTGAACATACGGCCACGCTACCGATCACCGCGGTCGCGGTACGCGCCGGAACGCCGGTGTCGTACGTGCCGCGCAGGGACCGGCGGCCGAGGGGCTAGATTCCACCTCCGTGGACAGCCGTACCGGACTGCCGGTGGTGGGCATGGTGGGCGCGGGCCAGCTGGCCAGGATGACCCACCAGGCCGGCATCGCGCTGGGCCAGTCGCTGCGGCTGCTGGCGGACTCGCCGGACGACGGCGCGGCGATGGTGGCCGGGGACGTGCAGCTGGGCGACTACCGGACGCTGGCCGACCTGCGCCGGTTCGCGGCCGGCTGCGACGTGCTGACCTTCGACCACGAGCACGTGCCGGCCGAGCACCTGCGGGCGCTGACCGCGGACGGGGTGCTGGTGCTGCCGTCGGCGCAGGCGCTCCGGTTCGCCCAGAACAAGGCGGAGATGCGCCGCCGGCTGTCCGCGTTCGGCCTGGCCGGGCCGGCCTGGCGGGACCTGTCGGCCGAGGCCGACCCGCGCGCGGCGCTGGCCGAGTTCGGCGAGGACGTGGGCTGGCCGGTGGTGCTCAAGGCGATCTCCGGTGGCTACGACGGCAAGGGGGTCTGGGTGCTCGACTCGCTCGCCGCCGCCGAGCCGCTGCTGGCCTCGGGCACCCCGCTGCTGGCCGAGGCCAGGGTCGAGCTGGACTTCGAGGTGGCGGCCCTGGTGGCCCGCTCGCCGTTCGGGCAGGGCGCGGCCTGGGCGCCGGTCGAGACGGTGCAGCAGGACGGCATCTGCACCGAGGTGATCGCCCCGGCGCCGCGGCTGAGTGCCGAGCAGGCCGAGACCGCCCAGCAGCTGGCGCTGCGGATCGCCCGCGAGCTCGACGTCGTCGGGGTGCTGGCGGTGGAGCTGTTCGTCGAGCGCGGCGGGCGGTTGCTGGTCAACGAGCTCGCGATGCGACCGCACAACTCCGGGCACTGGACCATCGAGGGGTCGCGCACCTCGCAGTTCGAGCAGCACCTGCGGGCGGTGCTGGACTACCCGCTCGGGGTGACCACGCAGACCGCGCCGGTGGTGGTGATGGCCAACGTGCTCGGTGGCCCGGACGACACCGAACCGGGCCTGGACGAGCGGGTGCACCACCTGATGGCCCGCTGGCCGGAGGTCAAGATTCACCTGTACGGCAAAGGGTTCCGGCCCGGGCGCAAGGTGGGGCACGTGACGGCGCTGGGGGACGACCTCGACCAGGTGCGGTCCCGAGCCCGGGCCGCCGCGGACTACCTGTCACTGGGCCGGCGAGCAAAGGTGGACGCCCATGGTTGAGCCCCAGTTCCCACCGGCAGCCCGGTCACCCCTGGTGGGAGTGATCATGGGCAGCGACTCCGACTTCGCCACCATGTCGGCGGCCGGACAGGCGCTGGCCGAGTTCGAGGTGCCGTTCGAGGTGCGGGTGGTCTCGGCGCACCGGACGCCCGAGGCGATGCTCGACTACGCCCGGTCGGCAGCCGGGCGCGGGCTGCGGGTGATCATCGCCGGCGCCGGCGGGGCGGCGCACCTGCCCGGCATGGTGGCCTCGCTGACGCCGCTGCCGGTGATCGGGGTGCCGGTGCCGCTCAAGCACCTGGACGGCATGGACTCGCTGCTGTCGATCGTGCAGATGCCGGCGGGTGTGCCGGTGGCCACCGTGTCGATCGGCGGCGCCCGCAATGCCGGCCTGCTGGCCGTCCGGATGCTGGCCGTCGCCGATGAGGCGTTGCGGGCCCGGATGGCGGAGTTCCAGGCGCAGCTCGCCGAGGTCGCGACGGAGAAGGACCGGGCATTGCAGGAGCAGGTCCGTACGCTCGGCTGGTGAGCAACTTCTCGTCCGGCGATCGCCGGCGATGGCTGCCGCTCCGGCGGTCTCACGGGCCGGATCGGCAAACCCGGCCGCTCCGGCGGTCTCACGGGCCGGACCGGCAAACCCGGCCGCTCCGGCGGGCTCACGGGCCGGACCGGCAAACCCGGCCGCTCCGGCGGTGGCTGGCCACCCGGCGCGCCAAGCAGGTCGGCGCCGCGCTGCTCGCCGTCCTGGTGCTGGTTTCGGTGCTGGTGGTGCTCAACCGGGACCCGGCCGTCCGGGTGTCGGCGCTGTCGATCCCCGGCACTGCCGAGCCCGACGGCCGGCCGGTGCTGCTGGACTCCTCGCTCTACCTGCCCGAGCACACCCCGGCCCCGGCGATCCTGCTGGCGCACGGCTTCGGCTCGTCGAAGGCGAGCCTGGACGGCCAGGCGCGCGGCCTGGCCCGGGCCGGCTACGTGGTGCTGACCTACACCGCTCGCGGCTTCGGTGCCTCCGGCGGGCAGATCCACCTGGACTCCCGGCGTTACGAGGTCGCCGACGGGTCCCGGTTGCTGGACTACCTGCAGGCCCGTCCGGAGGTGGCCCGGGCCGGTGACCGGCCGGTGCTGGGGGTGGCCGGCTCGTCCTACGGGGGCGCGCTGGCACTGATGCTGGGCGCCACCGACCATCGGATCGGGGCGGTGGCCGCCGACATCACCTGGAACAGCCTGGTCCGGTCGCTGTTCCCGAACGCCGACGCGAGTGCGACCGGGCCCGATCAGCAGGCCGGGGTGTTCAAGCGGCTGTGGGCCGGCTACCTGTTCGCCAGCGGCTTCCCCGCCGACGGGGACGCGCCGCCCAGCTCCTCGGGCCCGTCTTCGGCCGGGTGCGGTCGGTTCGCCGCAGAGCTGTGCGCCGCCTACCAGCAGGCGGTCGCCGGCGGGCCAGCCGACCTCAAGCTCGCCGACCTGCTGGCCGACTCGAGCCCGGCCAGCGTGCTGGCCGATATGCGGGCGCCGACCCTGCTGACCCAGGGCGAGCAGGACTCGCTGTTCCCGCTCAGCGAGGCCGACGCCAACGCCCGTCAGATCGCGGCGACCGGCACGCCGGTGGTGGTGCGGTGGCGGGCCGGCGGCCACGACGCACCGGGCGGCGATGACGGTGTCGCCAGCATGCAGCGGCGGTTCTTCGACGCCCGGCTGCGCGGGCACGGCTCACCGGCCAGCGGGTTCGAGCTCGCCCAGCCCGGTGCCGGCATCTCGGCCAGCAGCGGCCGGACGGTCGAGGTCACCCAGCGGGCCGCCGGCTACCCGGGACTGGACGGTGCGGCCGGCTTCACCAGCCGCCAGCTGGTGCTGCACGGCGCTCCGCAGCAGATCAGCGCACCGGCCGGCGGGTCACCGGCGGCGGTGTCCACCGTCCCCGGCCTGGGTGGCCTGCTCAGTGGCGCGGCCGGACTGGGCCTGGGTGCCGCCGCGGGGTTGTCCCGGCTGCCCGGCCAGAGCGCGGTGTTCAGCTCCGATCCGCTGACCGACCCGGTGCTGGTGGTCGGCTCGTCGCAGGTCCGGCTGTCGGTGACGGCCGGCAGCACCGGTGCGGTGACGCTGTTCGTCTCGCTGCACGACGTCGGCCCGGACGGCTCGGACACCCTGCCGGCGCGGCTGGTGTCGCCGATCCGGCTGACCGGCAAGCCCGGCCAGGTGCACCTGGTGACCGCCCGGCTGCCCTGGATCGTGGCCCAGGTACCGGTCCGGCACCGGCTGGCCGTCGAGGTGGCCACCACCGACTTCGGCTACCAGCTGCCGGTGCAGCCGGCCAGCTACACCGTCGGACCGGGCGAGGGCATCGTCGCCTCGGGTGCGGCGCTGTCGGTGTCCTCGCTGCCGGTTACCGAGGTGCGGGGCGGCGGCGCCCGCGCGTGGCTCGCCGTGGCGGGGCTGGTGGTGCTGGCCTGCCTGGCCTTCGGCTGGTGGCGGCTGCGGTCCCGGCGGCCGGGCGGGGTGGACCCGGAGCTGGCCGAGGTGCCGATCGTGGTGCAGGACCTGGCCAAGGTCTACGGAGACGGTTACCGAGCGGTGGACGGGGTGAGCTTCACCGTCGAGCGCGGTCAGGTGCTGGGGTTGCTCGGCCCGAACGGCGCGGGCAAGACCACCACGCTGCGGGTGCTGATGGGGTTGATCCTGCCGACGTCCGGTTCGGTGCGGGTGTTCGGGCATGAGGTGGTGCCGGGGGCGGCGGTGCTGTCGCGGCTCGGCGCGTTCGTCGAGGGGCCGGGTTTCCTGCCGCACCTGAGCGGCCGGGAGAACCTGCGGCTGTTCTGGGCGGCGTCCGGCCGGCCGGCCGAGCACGCCGAGTTCGACACGGTGCTCGAGATCGCCGGGCTCGGGGAGTCGGTGGAGCGCCGGGTGAAGACCTACAGCCACGGCATGCAGCAGCGGCTGGCGATCGCCCAGGCGATGCTGGGCCTGCCCGACGTGCTGGTGCTGGACGAGCCGACCAACGGCCTGGACCCGCCGCAGATCGCCGAGATGCGGGTGGTGCTCGGCCGCTACGCCGCCACCGGGCGGACCGTGATCGTGTCCTCGCACCTGCTGGCCGAGGTCGAGCAGACCTGCAGCCACGTGGTGGTGATGCACCGCGGCCGGCTGGTGGCGGCGGGATCGGTGACCGAGGTGGCCGGTACCGGCGCCACCCAGCTCGCCGTCGACGACCCGGACCGGGCCCGCCAGGTGCTGGCCGCCGCCGGTATCGGTGCCCGGCCGGTGCCGGCCCGGCGGGCGCTGGAGGATGTCTTCCTGGACCTGATCGGGGAACGCAATGACTAGCTCTGCCGCGGCCGACGCCGAGTCGGCCGGCGGGGTGCCGCCCACCCGGCGTGGCATCCATGCCCGGCTGGCCCAGCTGCCGGTGCTCACCACCGACCAGCCGGTGCCGGCCAGCGGTGCCGCGGCCGATTTCGACAGCGGCAGGACGCTGCTGCTGCGGGTGGAGTTCGCCCGCCAGCTGACCCGCCGACGCACCCAGCTGACCGGGCTGTTCCTGCTGGCGCTGCCGATCATCATGGCGCTGGCGTTCCAGCTCGGCGGGTCCGGCAGCTCCAACCGGGACCGGCCGGCGCTGGTCGACCTGGCGACCGCGGGGGCCGGCAACTTCGCGCTGTTCACCGAGTTCGCCGCGGTCGGCTTCCTGCTGGTGGTGATCGTGGCGATGTTCTGCGGCGACACCATCGCCAGCGAGGCGAGCTGGTCGTCGCTGCGCTACCTGCTGGCGCTGCCCATCCCGCGGGCCCGGCTGCTGCGGCAGAAGCTGCTGGTCGCGTTGAGCTTCTCGTTCGGGGTGAACCTGCTGCTGCCGGCCTGGGCCTACCTGGTGGGCGGGGCGTTCTTCGGCTGGGGGCCGGCCCGGTCACCGTTCGGCGGCAGCTTCAGCTACACCGAAACGCTGCAACGGCTGGTGATCGTGGCGCTCTACGCCTGCGGGCAGGCGTTGCTGGTGGCCGCGCTGGCGTTCCTGCTGAGCGTGCTGACCGACGCGCCGCTGGCCGCCGTGGGCGGCGCCACCTTCCTGGTGGTGGTATCCAACATCCTCGACTCGATCACCGCGCTGGACCCGTACCGGGTGGTGCTGCCGACCCACTTCCAGTACTCCTGGCTCGATGCCCTGACCCCGACGATCAGCTGGGACGACATGACCCGCGGCTGCGCGGTAGCGGCGATCTACAGCGCGGTGCTGTTCACCGCCGCCTGGACCCGGTTCGCGCGCAAGGACATCACCAGCTGACCGTTTGCAGCCCGGGCGGCACTCACACAGCAGCGTCAGGTTGCCAAGCCTGGTCCGTGCGGCGGTGACCTACCCCTCGGGATCCACTGGCCCGGTCGCCGGACGATGCCTGGCCGACGAGTCACCGTGTCGGCTGCCGGACAGGGGCAGGCCGCGGCGGTAACCGAGATAGCCCGCGACCAGCCCGACGAGCATCACGCCGGCTCCGGCGGCCATGCCCGGCGGATGGCTCGGTCCCGAGCTGACTGTGATGCCGAAGCCGATGGCAATCACGCCAGCAGCGAGCCAGTACCAGTCACGGACGTACCTGCGGCGAAGCTCGAGCAGGTACGTGAAGGGATCACGCACCATGTTCCTCCACCTGCACGTGCTGTCGCCGTTCGAGCCAACCGCGATCGTCTCACCGATTCATTCATAGTCTGTGGCCGAAAACCAGGGCTCGGCAGCTTCGCCCACCGCGTGCCTGACCTTATCCGGAGATCGTTTCCAGGGGTGGGATTGCGCCTCGAAGGCCGTAGCCTTCCGGCATGGAGATCGCTTCGATAGCTTTCGACGTGCACCTTCCGGCGGGCTTCGCCGGACCCGATCCGATGGACTTCGACGTCCGCTGCTTCCTGGTGCCGCACGCGAGCGGGATCGCACTCGTCGATACCGGCCTGCCCGGTTCGGCCGGCGAGATCGGCCTCGCCCTGGACCGGATCGGTGCGTCCTGGGCGGACGTCAGCGACATCCTGCTCAGCCATGACCACCCCGACCACGTCGGCGGCCTGGCCGAGGTCGTCGCGCTCGCGCCGCATGCCACGGTCTGGGGGAACGCGCCGCTGCAGGCGCGCGCCCTCCAGGACGGCGAGACGATCAACGACCTGCGGGTCATCGCCACGCCGGGCCACACCGCGGGGCACGTCAGCTTCCTGCACAGCGAGGGAATCCTGCTGGCCGGTGACCTGGTCGGCAGCAGCGACGGGCGGCTGGTGCGTGCACCCGCCCCGTTCACGGCGGATGCCGCGCAGGCGGAGGCGTCCCTGCGCGCGCTCGCCCGGATCGACGCCAGCCGCATCCTGTTCGGACACGGCGCCGAGGTCGACCATCCCCAGCGGGCTTTGGCGGCGTTGCTGGACAGCTAGCCACCGACGGCGGATTCGAGCGATCGTCGATTCAGACGGTGGAAGCACTCGCGCCGGATGCCCCAGCCACGAACTAGCTAGTGAGCCTAGGGATGGGGGACTGGCCGGACGGTGAGTTCGTCGATGCCAGCGAAGTCGGCCGGGTTGCAGGTGTAGAGCGGCAGGCCGTGGGCGATCGCCGACGCCGCGATCAGGGCGTCGTAGGCGCGGGCAGCGGGTTTGCGGCCGGCCTGCCGCAGCGACGCCGCAACCCGGCCGAACGCCCGGGCCGAGGCGGCGTCGAAGGCCAGTGGTTCGAAGTCCGCCTCGGCCTGCTGCAGGTGCGCCTGGCGGGTCGACCGCTCACGGGAGGTGCGTGCGACGTGTGGTCCGACCGATAGCTCGGCCAAGGTCACCGCGCTGACGACACACTCGTCGGGCAGCGTGCTTGGATCGACCAGTTCGCCGAGCAGAATCACCGTGGAGGTGTCGAGCATTCCTCGATCGTCGCGGGTCGTCATACGGTCGGGTCGAGTACCGCATCGATGTCGCGGCGAAGCAGCCCAGGGTCGAGTTTCGGCAGGTTCCGGCGTCGCGCGATGAGGTCGGCTGGTGCCGGACTCGGTCGGCGTCTCGGACGCAACTCGGCGATCTCGGCGCCATCGCGCGTCACGATCAATTCCTCGCCGCGAGCCACCCGATCCAGCACCGCGCCCCCGTTGTTGCGCAATTCTCGGATTGTCACCATGTCCATGAGACTGACTGTATCACCGGTGAGACAAAGCTGGCTGATTTTCAGAGCGGATGTCATGAATCGGACCTTAGACCGCCCGCCAGCTGACTCGGCGAGTTATCCACAGCCTGGATGAACGGCGCCGGGTCGGCTCAGGCGGTGGGACCGCCCTCCGGTCCGGCCCTCAGGCCAACGCAGGCAAGGGCGATGCCTCCAGACCGCGAGCCGTCAGGGACGGCCGAGCGCCCGGTAGGCCCAGCCGGCGGCCCGCCACTGGGCCGGGTCGAGGACGTTGCGGCCGTCCACCAGGTTGCGCTGGGCGACCCGGGCGCCGATGGTGTCCGGGTCCATGGCGCGGAAGATCGACCACTCGGTCAGCAACATCACCAGGTCCGCCTGCTCCACCGCCTCCTCCAGCGAGGCGGCGTAGACCAGTTCGGGGTGCAGCCGCTGGGCGCTGGCGTTGGCCTCAGGGTCATAGATCTGCACGGTGGCGCCGCGCCGGCCCACCGCGGCGGCCACGTCCAGGGCGGGGGAGTCGCGCACGTCGTCGGAGTTCGGCTTGAACGCCGCACCCAGCACCGCGACCCGGGTGCCGCGGTACGAGCCGTCCAGCAGGTCCAGGCCGAGCTCGACCGTCCGGGCCCGCCGGCGCAGGTTGATCTCGTCGACGTCGCGCAGGAACGACACCGCCTGGTCCACCCCGAGCTCGCCGGCCCGGGCGATGAAGGCCCGGATGTCCTTGGGCAGGCAGCCGCCGCCGAAGCCGAGTCCGGCGTTGAGGAAACGCCGGCCGATCCGGGCGTCGTGGCCGATCGCGTCGGCGAGCTGGGTGACGTCGGCACCGGTGGCCTCGCACACCTCGGCCATCGCGTTGATGAAGCTGATCTTGGTGGCCAGGAACGAGTTCGCCGCGACCTTGACCAGCTCGGCGGTGGCGAAGTCGGTGACGATCACCGGCGTGCCCGCCTCGATGACCGGTGCGAAGCTGGCCCGCAGCATCTGCTCGGCCCACCCGCTGTGCACCCCGAACACCAGCCGGTCCGGACGCAGGGTGTCCTCCACGGCGAAGCCCTCGCGCAGGAACTCCGGGTTCCAGGCCAGCTCCACCTCCGGGTGCGGTGCCAGCTCGGCGAGCACCTTGGCCATCCGCACCGCGGTGCCAGCCGGCACGGTGGACTTGCCGACCACCAGCGACCGCCGGTCCAGGTGCGGTGCCAGTGACCGGAACGCCGCCGAGACGTAGCTGAGGTCCGCGGCGTACTGGCCCTTCTTCTGCGGGGTGCCGACGCAGATGAAGTGCACGTCGGCGAATTCGGCCACCTCGGCGTAGTCGGTGGTGAAGCGCAGCCGGCCGGAGTCGATGTGCTTGGCGAGCAGCTCGGGCAGGCCGGGTTCGAAGAACGGGATCCGGCCGGCCCGCAGGGCCTCGATCTTGGCGATGTCGACGTCGAGGCCGATCACCTCGTAGCCGAGTTCCACCATGCACACCGCGTGGGTGGCGCCGAGATAGCCGGTACCGATCACCGAGAGGCGAGGACGCTGGGTCATGGTTGTCAAGGCTATCGCGCCGGCCGGCTAGCACCGTTCCCGCTCGCCGGACACCCCGTCCGTGCCCGATCGATGGCCCGTGCAGCCACCCGGCCGGCGTTCGCAGTGAGAAGGCGCGCAGTACGTTGCGCCACCGCTACCGATGAGTAACGCTTGTCGGCATGGCGCTCAACCCTGATTTCGACAGCTACCGGCTCAGCGACGAGCACAGCATGCTGCGCGAGGCCGTTCGCGAGCTGGCCGAGGACAAGATCGCCCCCAGGGCGGCCGAGGTGGACCGCACCGCGGAGTTCCCGCACGACGTGCTGGCGGCCCTGGTGCGGGCCGGTTTCCACGCCATCCACATCCCCGAGGAGTACGGCGGCGCCGGCGCGGACTCGCTGGCCACCGTGCTGGTGATCGAGGAGGTCGCCCGGGTCTGCGCGTCGTCCTCGCTGATCCCGGCGGTGAACAAGCTCGGCACCATGCCGCTGCTGCTGTCGGCGTCGGAGGACCTGAAGAAGCAGGTGCTGCCGGCGGTCGCGTCCGGCGAGGCGATGTTCTCCTACGCGCTGTCCGAGCGGGAGGCCGGCTCCGACGCCGCCGCGATGCGCACCCGCGCGGTGCTCGACGGCGACAACTGGGTGCTCAACGGCACCAAGTGCTGGATCTCCAACGCGGGCGTGTCGACCTACTACACGGTGATGGCGGTGACCGACCCGGCCAAGGGGCCGCGCGGCATCTCCGCGTTCGTGGTGCACAAGGACGATCCCGGCTTCTCGGTCGGCATGCACGAGCGCAAGCTCGGCATCAAGGGCTCGCCGACGTGCGAGATCCACTTCGAGAACTGCACCATCCCGGCCGACCGGATCATCGGCGAGCCCGGCACCGGGTTCAAGACCGCGCTGGCCACCCTGGACCACACCCGGCTGACCATCGGCGCCCAGGCACTGGGCATCGCCCAGGGCGCCATCGACGCCTCGATCGGCTACATGAAGCAGCGCGAGCAGTTCGGTAAGCCGATCGCGGATTTCCAGGGCCTGCAGTTCATGCTGGCCGACATGGTGATGCAGACCGAGGCCGCCCGGCAGCTGATCTACGCCGCCGCCGCGAAGGCCGAGCGGGGCGAGCCGGGACTGACCTGGTACTCGGCCTCGGCCAAGGCGTTCGCCTCGGACGTGGCGATGAAGGTCACCACCGACGCGGTGCAACTGTTCGGCGGCTACGGCTACACCGAGGACTTCCCGGTGGAGCGGATGATGCGCGACGCCAAGATCACCCAGATCTATGAGGGGACCAACCAGATCAACCGGATGGTCATCGCCCGCCAGATCCTGAAGTAGGTTCTCGGACGCGGACACGGACCTGCGGGAAAGTCGCGGTTACGAAGCTCGTAACCGCGAGTTGTGAAACCTGGTAGGCGGCGACGCAACCTGCAGTCGCGGCGTCAGGCGAACCGGACGATGCAGAACACCCCGACGACCAGGCTGTAGACGGCGAACGGCGTCAGGGTGCGGGTCTCGAACCAGCGGACCAGGAACCGCACCGAGACGTAGGACGCCAGCCCGGCGATCACCGCGCCGAGCAGCACCTGCCCGTGGATGTGCGCCCCGGCGGGCCCGGCCAGGCTGGGCAGCTTCAGCACTCCTGCCGCGAGAATTACCGGCGTTGCCAAGAGGAACGAGAACCGGGCGGCGTCGCGGTGCGACAGGCCGCGGGCCAGCCCGCCGACCATCGAGATGCCCGACCGGGAGATGCCGGCCAGCAGCGCGAAGGTCTGGAAGAAGCCGATGATGCCGGCCTCGCGGTAGCTCAGCGTGGGCAGCCGGCGCACCGGTCGGCGCGCCTCGACTGCCTCCTGAGCTTCGATGGTTGACGACGTGCCGGCTCGATGAGCAGCCACCGGTTCGGCCAGTTCCTCCTCCTCACCGACCGGCGCGCGGCGCCGCAACCCCTCGCCGGCCAGCAGGATCAGACCATTGACAGTCAGGAAGACGGCTGCGGCCAGCGGCTTGGCGAACAGGGTGCGGAAGGTGTGTTCCAGCGCCAGGCCGGTGATGCCGACCGGGATGGTCGCGATGATCAGCAGCCAGGCCAGCCGTTCGTCCGGGTCGCGGGTCACGATCCGCCGCGCGGCGAGGGAAGGCTTCACGGTGCGCAGGAATCCGGCGACGATGCGTACCCAGTCCTGGCGGAAGAACACGATCAACGCGATCGCGGTCGCCACGTGCAGCGCGACGATGAAGGCCAGGTACGGGCTGGCGCCGCTGTCACCCGTGGCGGACTGGGTCACCAGCGCCTTCCAGGAGCCGCCGATCAGCGCGGGCACCAGGACCGAATGGCCCAGGCTGGACACCGGGAACAGTTCACTGATCCCCTGGACGAGGCCGATCACGGCGGCCTGCAGGTAGCTGAGCACGGCGGTCGCTTTCAGGTCCGGTCGGGTTGCCTGCGCGACCGCAGGACCTCGACAGCAATGGGGATGAAGGAGATCAGCACCACCAGCGCGATGATCGGCAGCAGGTAGTGGTCGACATTGGAGATGCTGGAGCCCAGCCAGTAGCCGGCCAGCGTCACGCCCACCGACCATGCCACCCCGCCGATCAGCTGCCAGGTGGTGAACGTCCGCGCCGGCACGCCGACGATGCCGGCCAGCGGGTTCAGCACGGTACGCACCACCGGCACGAACCGGGCCAGCACGATCGCCCGCGGATAGCCATAGCGGGCCAGGTAGAACTCGGCCCGCTCGCGCCCCTGCCGCAGCCGCGGCCGGCTCTCGGAGTCGAACAGCGGTGGTCCCGCCCGCCGGCCGATCAGGTAGCCGACCTGGGCGCCGAGGCAGGCGCCGGCCACCGCCGCCACCAGCACCCAGCCCAGCGACACGTGCAGGGCGGCCGATGCCGGTGCGGCGGCCAGCACGCCGGCGGTGAACAGCAGCGAGTCACCGGGCAGGAAGAACCCGATCAGCAGGCCGGTCTCGGCGAACAGCACCACCGCGACGCCGAGCGGGCCGAACGAGGCCAGCAGCGAGTGCGCATCCAGGACGTTGACGGCCAGCACGGCCGGTGCGGTGCTCATGTGCCCCCTCGTAGCTACTACGTCTTTGTAGGAGCTTACACCTACTAGGATGTAGTACCGACAGGCCGAGAAACAGGTGAGAGGGCAGCGATGCGACGCGCGAAGGGCAGCCTGGAGTCTGAGGTGCTGGCTGCGCTGTGGGCAGCCGACGGCCCGTTGACGCCGGCCGAGGTGGCCTCCGCGATCGATGGCGACCTGGCCTACACCACGGTCCAGACCATCCTGGTCCGCCTGCATGCCAAGGGTGCGGTCGCCCGCGAGCAGGTCGGTCGCGCCTTCACCTACACGCCCGTCCTCGACGACGCCGGCCTTACCGCGGACCGGATGCAGGCTCTGCTCGACAAGGGTGGCGATCGAGTCGCGGTGCTGAGCCGGTTCGTCGGCACCCTTTCCTCCGAAGACGAAACGGCGTTGGCCGAGCTGCTCGCCCGCCGCCGGCAGGACGGCTCACCACGATGACGGTCTACCTGCCGCTGCTGCTGTCCGCGGCCTTCGCGCTGGCCGCGCCGGTGCTGGCCCGCCGGCTGCCGCCGCACGTCGCGACCTGGCTGCTGTCCGGGGGCGGCCTGGTCGCGGCAGCCGGATCGAGTGCCGCGCTGGCACTGCTCGCCTTCGACGGCCTCGCCCAGACCCCGCTGCTCGCTACGCAGGGCCAGTGGTCGCCGAGCCTGCTGCGCCACCACGATCCGCGCGCGGTGCCGGTCGGGGCTCTCGCCACACTGGCCGTCGGCGTGCTCGCCGTGCGGTTCCTGCGCACCGGCGGCCGGCAAATCGCCGGAGTGGTCGCCGCCTACCGGCTGGCCACGAACCTCCCGCAGTCCGACGGCGAGCTGGTCGTGGTGCCATCGGCCGACCGGCAGGCCTTCGCCGTGCCCGGCCGGCCGGGGCGGATCGCCGTCACCACCGGCATGCTGCGCAGCCTGGACGGTGCTCAGCGCCGGGCGCTGCTGGCCCACGAACGCTCCCACCTGCGCCATCACCATTACCTGCACCACGCCGCCTGCCAGCTGGCGGCGGCGGTGAACCCGTTGCTGTGCCGGCTGAGTGCCGCGGTGGAACTGGCGACCGAGCGGTGGGCCGACGAGGACGCCGCGACCGCCTGCCCCCGCACGGTCGTCGCGACGGCGCTGGCCCGGGCCGCCGGCGGCAGCCGGCCGAGCACCCCGGCGGGAGTGCTCGCCGTGGCGGCCACCGATGTCGCCGACCGGATCGGGGCGCTCGGCAGGCCCGCACCGCGGCTGGCGTGGTGGCGGCTCGGCCTGCCGGCCGGACTGCTGCTGGCCACTGCGGTCGCCGTGGCGGTCGCGATGCGCGACACCCAGCGGTTGGTCGAGCTGGCCGAGCAGGCCTACCTGGCCGGGCAGCGCTGAGCCACCGCATGGCCAGCTCGGGTAGGGCGGACGCTGCCGCGACGGATGACGCCGGCCGCAACCGGATCTCGCCGGTGCGCTTCGTCGTCGGGTTCGGGGTGGTGTCGGCCCTCGCCGACGTCGTCTATGAGGGCGCACGGTCGGTCATCGGCCCCTACCTCGGCTCCCTCGGCGCCACCGCGGCGGTGGTCGGGCTGCTCACCGGCGCCGGCGAGGCCGCCGCGCTGGTGCTGCGGCTGTTCACCGGGCGGTTCGCCGACCGGAACGCCCGGCCGTGGCCACAGACCGTCGCCGGCTACCTCATCACGGTGGTGTGCGTGCCGCTGCTGGCGATCACCGGCAACCTGGCCGCTGCCGGCCTGCTCTACAACGGCGAACGGGTCGGCAAGGCGGTCCGTACCCCGGCCCGCGACATCATGCTGGCGCACGCCTCGGCCGAGCTCGGTCGCGGTTACGCCTTCGGCCTGCACGAAGCGCTCGACCAGGTGGGGGCGATGATCGGTCCGCTGCTGATCGCGGCAACTCTGGCCCTCGGCGGTGACTACCGATTGTCCTTTGCGCTGCTGGCGATTCCCGGTGGCCTGGCGCTGTTCGCGCTGACCCGGCTGCGAGCCGCCGCCCCCGATCCGCTGGCCTGGGAACCGGCCGCGCAGCTGGCGGAGAACAAGCAGCTGCGGTTGGAGAAGGGACTGCCGCGTCGCTTCTGGCAGTACGCGGCGTTCTCGGCCGCCACCATGCTGGGCTTCTCCACCTGGGCAGTACTGGCCTACTCGCTGACCAGCCGGCACCTCATCGGGGTGTCCCTGGTGCCGGTGCTGTACGCGTTGGCCATGGCAGCCGCCTCGGTCGCCGCCGTCGGCTTCGGCAGGATCTACGACCGGTTCGGGCTGCGCGGCCTGCTCGCGCTGCCGTTCCTGGCCGCCGCCGTGCCGTTCCTGTCGTTCTCCAGCCGTCCCGCGCTATTCGTGGCCGGTGCCGTGGTGTGGGGTGCCGGCATGGGCGTGCACGAGTCGACCATGCGGGCAGCCGTCGCCGACTTCGTGCCGGCTCACCGGCGCGGCGCCGGCTACGGCACCTTCACCGCCGTGTACGGCCTGGCCTGGCTGGTCGGGGCGGCCCTGATCGGCCTGCTCTACGAGCACGGCAGCACCGCTGCCGCCCTGTTCGTCCTCGGCACCCAGGTGGTGGCTCTAGTCTTGCTCATCCCGGTGCTAGGCAACTCACCGAGCCAAGCTCCTTGTGAAACACTTTAAACTTGTAATATACTTGTACCAGGACTCGATGAAGGAGTGATGATGCCGTGACGCTGGAGTTGGCTCCGAACGTGTGCAAACGGCTACTTAGCGACTATCAGCCGTTGGAACTGCTGAATCAGCAGCTCCCTCGTGAACGCATGACAGCGCAGAACGAGAGCGAAGTAGCTGAGGCGTTCGCATCGGCATTACAGGGCAACGTGGCAGGTGCACGGCGTTTGGGCAGGGCGTGGCGGCAGGTATCCAGTGATCTGGCGAAGTGCTTGGAGCAAAGTGCGGGATTGAAAGTGAATTCAGCAGCACTAACCGCACGCCTGTCAGCTCTACCGCTTCTGGATACGGTCCATCGAGTTCCACTAACGGGTCTCTACGAGTGGGCGCTGGTGGCGATTCGGGAGCTGGCCGCTTCGCCAGTGTCATACCCATCGTACGAGGCGGTCGATTCGTTGTCGCTGGTGCGGTTCATGCAAGCGGTGTCTGCGGCGTCGGTGGACGAGCTCGGCCCAGTCACGCGGGTAAAGCTGACCTTCTCGGTTTCCAGCGAGGATGTGGGCCGATGGATTGGCGTCACGGCCCAAGCGGTCAGCCTTTATGAACGTGGCCGCGGTCGCCCGTCGCCGGGGGTTGCCGATCGGTTGGGACGCCTGGTACGTCTGGCGGAAACGTTCAGTGAAATTCTCAAACCAGAGTCCGTCGTGCCGGTATTTGCTCACCGGCAGGTGCCGCTGCTGGCAGGGCGCACCTACCGGCAGGCTCTAGACGACGAATTCATTATTGACGTGCTCATTGACGTGGCCCGTCGCGGAGCCGGGCGTCAACCAGAAACCGAGGCCGGAGCCCGTTACCTGTCAAGTTCGCGGGTGGCCGCCGCGCTCGCCGCATTCGAGGCTGCGCATCCCAATACCGAGTCGCGGGCTCGCAGACCCGCGACCGTCTCGAGAGCCCCCCGTGCGTCATTGGCGGCATCTGCCCTACCGCAGGTGCCTGGGCGCTCACGAACATCGCGCGCCGCTGCGAGGTCAGCGGATCTGCAGAGCAAGAAAAGCGAGCAGCAAGCCGGGCGTCCCTTGGGAGAGCCCGGGGGCCAGTCCGCGGTGAAGAAAGTTGCAGCGGCGAAGACAACAGTGCGAAACCACGCCTCAAGCAAGAGTGCGGTGAAGAAGGCCGCATCTAGCAAGCTCGTGTCGAGCCATTCTGTGGCTGCAGCTCGGGCGGCTAGAAAGCTGGCTGAAAGCAAGCCTGCCTCCGGCAAGAGCAGCGCGAGGCGGGTAGCGTCCGAGGCTGCGCCCAAGTCTAAGAAGTGAGCCCCGTGCCAGTGCGCAACCTGGGTACTCAGTACGTACTGGTACCCGAAAATGTGTCTTTGACCTCGGCCGTTCCGGATGGATCCTGGGGTGAGTTCACTGACTTTCACCGCTGGAATACCCCCGGCCAGCCGGGCAGTCAGGTTCAGTATTGTGCGGACGAAACCGATGTCGCTCTCGCGCGGGTCTGCACTGTCGCCTTCCAGTCCGGCATGGCAGTCGATGAGCTCGTCGTCGGCCCGGGCTTGCTTGATGTGACGTCAGTCCCTATGGCAGCATTCGACATGACCGGGCCAGTTGCGCTGCGTGACAACGGGGTGCCGCCTACCTATCCGACCAACGCTGCTGATCTAGCAGTGCGGGCGGCGTGCTGCGCCGCCGGCGATAGATTGTTTGCCGCCGGTCATCCGCTGATTGCGGTGCCTCCAGCGGAGACGCAGGTGCGTACGCTCGTGGAGACGTTAGCGTTTATCCCGGCTGTCGTACTCTCGGTCACCCGATCCCGACCCTGGGGGAGATGGGGGTGAGGGGTGTCGGTCAGCTCCGGACCACGCTAGCAGTTGCTCTCATCGTCGCGACGTTCGTGATGCTCACGCCCCCCTCGGCCGCAGTTGCTATCGAGACGAGCGCGTCCACGTCGGCCGCTGGCATAACTCCAAGCCGCCCCCTTGCCACTTCTGCCGCGGTGCCGCCTCCGTCTGCCGGCGTGCCGACACCGCAAGAGCGAGTAGTAATCGTTAACCCCATTCGCATCGATTCTGGTGACCAATGGTGGCAGAACCCTGTCATCACTCTTGTCGCCGGCGCAGTCCTGGGAGCTGCCGGCTCATGGCTGGTTGCAGCCAACGAGCGAAAGCATGCAAACACCGCCCGTGCCCGCGAACATGCCGCTGAGCAGGGGCGAATGCGCGCAGCAGGACGCCTCGCCCGCTTCGATTTCGAACTTAATCATCTCCACACCTGCGCGGCGGCTACTGCCACTACAGCTCGGTCCCTCCGAGTCCTTCAGACCGTGCTTACCGCTTCCGGCCGGCCTGAGACGACCATTGGGGAGCTGGAACTGCATCCTGAGGCGTTCCACGAGCACGCCACCGCGGACGCGGTGGAATCGGTCGCTAGCTTGCTCGCGCAATATCGAGTTTGCGCTCCGGCCGACCGCGCCGGTCTCGCCGGCACACTCAAGACGGCCGTGAACGCGGCGGCCCCGGATGCTGCCCTAGCCGCGGACGCCTATGCGAACGCGCTGCGCGAAATGGAAGGCGCCGGGCGTAAGCAAGCCATGGTCGACGCCGATGCGCTCGAGACAGGCGCGAGTGCGTCGAAACGTTGAGGTCGAAACCATTGAGCAGGCATCTGTGTACGGCGTCGCGGCTGCTGGACGGCACCCTCACCGAGACCGACCCGGTGTGACCTGACGTGCATCCTAAGCTCGGCCGGTCCTGTTCAACCCGTCGGCACCGGAACCCAGGGATGCGGCCGCGTGCCGGTTGGGAGTAGCTTCGTGATGTTCTCGATCGATGTGACCCGTACCACCGGCGGCAAGCAGCGACCACCGGCGCGCAGCTGGAGAGTGCCTGCATGACCGCCGTAGACAAGACACCTTCGCGAAGCGACGCCGGGGGCACCGGCGCCGAGGTCGAACCGAACATGCGCCGCGACATCGGCACCGTCGGCCTGCTGTTCGCCGGGGTCGGCTCCATCATCGGCTCGGGATGGCTGTTCGGAGCGCTCGAGGCCTCCGAACTCGCCGGGCCCGCGGCGATCTTCTCCTGGGTGATCGGCGCGCTGATGATCGTGATCATCGCGCTGGTCTACGCCGAGCTGGGCACCATGTTCCCGGTGTCCGGTGGCGTCATCCGTTTTCCGCACATCTCCTTCGGTTCGTTCGCCAGCTACACGATGGGCTGGGTGAACTGGATCGCGGCGGCGGCGGTGGCCCCGATCGAGGTCGAGGGCGCCCTGCAGTACGCCACCCGCTACATCGGCTTCACCCGCGAGCACATGGTGGCCGGCGAGACCGTGCACACCCTGACCGCGCTCGGCTACCTGGTGGCCGTGATCGCGATGGCGGTCTTCGTGGTCATCAACTACTACGGCATCCGCTGGTTCGCCCGGATCAACAACGTGGCGGTCTGGTGGAAGCTCGGCATCATCGCCCTGGTCGTGGTCGCGTTCTTCCTGACCGAGTTCCACACCGCGAACTTCACCAGCCACGGCTTCTCCAACGGCGGCCTGCACTCGATCTTCACCGCGATCGCGACCGGTGGCGTGGTGTTCTCCTTCCTGGGCTTCCGCCAGGGCGTCGAACTCGCCGGCGAGACCAGCAACCCGCGGCGCAACGTCCCGATCGCGGTGATCGGTTCGGTGCTGATCACCGGCCTGATCTACGTGCTGCTGCAGATCGCCTTCATCGCCGCCGTCCAGCCGAGCGCCCTGTCCAAGGGCTGGGAGGGCGTGTCGGGGCAGCTGGAGAACAGCGCCGGGCCGCTGGCCTCGATCGCCACCACCGTCGGCCTCGGCTGGCTGGCCACCCTGCTCTACATCGACGCGGTGATTTCGCCCGCCGACACCGGCCTGATCTACACCACGGTGACCGGCCGGCTGTCCTACGCCATGGCCAAGAACGGCAACGCGCCGCGCGCGCTGGCCAAGACCACCCCGCGTGGCGTGCCGCTGGTCAGCCTGATCCTGGCGTTCGTGGTGGGGCTGATCGTCTTCCTGCCGTTCCCGAGCTGGCAGCAGCTGGTCGGGTTCATCACCTCGGCGACGGTGCTGTCCTTCGGCTCCGGCCCGATCGTGCTGGCCGCGATGCGCCGCCAGTTGCCCGACCATCACCGGCCGTTCAAGCTGCCCGGCGGGGACATCATCCCGTTCCTGGCCTTCTACTCCGCGAACATGATCGTGATCTGGGCCGGTTGGGGCACCAACTGGAAGCTGTTCGTGGCGGTCGCGCTCGGCTTCGTGGTGCTGGCGATCTTCTACGCCACCAGCCGCGACAGCATGCCGCCGATGGACTGGAAGTCCGGCGCGACCTGGGCACTGCCCTGGCTGGCCGGGCTGTGCCTGATCAGCTACCTCGGTGACTACCCCGACAAGAGCAAGCACGCCGGCAACACCTCCACGATCGTCTTCGGCGTGGACTTCGTGGTGGTGCTCGTGCTGTCGGCCCTGGTCTGGTGGCTGGCGCTGAAGGTGCGGCTGTCCAATGACGTGGTAGCCGACAACCTCGAACAGATGACCGCCGAGGCGTCCGAGGAGGACAAGGAGCTCGGCTCCAGCATGCGCTGAGCTACCGGCGGTGAGCAGTCGAACCGGGCGGGGATGACCCGCCCGGTTCGCCTCGTTCAGCTGGCGGAACGCTCGACCAGGACGTGCCCCGCCGACAGCCGGACGTAGATGGTGATCGGTTGCCCGCTCACCCCGGCCGGCGGCCGGATCTCGTAGTGCACGTTCATGCCGTTGACGTGCCGGCCGTTGTCCTCGTCACGGCCGTTGCTGATCTCGCCCAGGTGGACGTCGGCGATCACCGTGGCGTTCATGCGGGCCGGCAGCAGGACCCGAACCTCACCGGCGGCCTGGTCCAGGCGCACGGTGCGGCCCGCGGGCACGTCGCTCAGCCCGGTCAGGTCCAACGTGGTCTGGCCGGCGAACTGGCGGTGGTCGACCAGCTGGTCGGCGGCGGTCGGTTGCCAGCTCTGCTGTCCCGAGCCGTCGGTCAGGCTGGCGCGGGTGCCGCCGAGGGCGAAGGTGAGTCCCGTCAGCACCGCGATCGGGACCAGCAGCGACAGCGTCATCCGGCGGGTGACCAGGCTGACCGCGAGGCCGGTGACCAGCACCGCCAGGCCGACCCACAGGTAGGCCGGGAACGGCGCCCGGCTGAAGGCGTCGATCAGCGCCACCACGGTCCAGGCGATCGCCAGGCACACCGCCACCCCGACCTTGATCGGGCGGCGCCGGCGAACCCGTTCCCGATGGGCCGCGCTGGCCTCGGCGATCCAGGCCTGCATCGAGCGGCGGGTGTCGTTCAGCGGCGGGATCAGCGGCCGTCCGGCGTCCGGCGCCCCACCAGCAGGCGGGGTCCACTCCAGGGTCGGGTTATCCGGTGACCCGGGGTCGGCGGCCAGGTCGGCCACCGCGGCTCCGGCCGCCGCGGAACCTGCTTGCGGGCTCGCGGTCCCGGTCGGTACCGGCTCAACCGGCCGCACCGGTGGGCCGTAGGCGAAGCCGCTGCGCCGGATCAGGACGAGCAGCAGGATCGCCAGCAGCATCAGCGCCGGGAACGTCGGCCCCGGTGACCACCAGGAGAACCAGCCCAGCCACAGCACGATCGCCCCGCCGATGAGCACCAGCCACGGCGGCACCCGGCGCGCCCGCAACCGCCCGATCACCCGGTCCAGTGCGGAGGTGTCGACGTCGGGCTCGGGAACCAGCAACCAGGCCACGCCGTACATCAGCAGGCCCACGCCACCGAAGAACGACAGCACCGCGAACAGCACCCGGAAGATCACCGGGTCGACCGCGAAGTACTCGCCCAGGCCGCCGGCGACGCCGGAAACCATCCGGTCGGTGCGGCTGCGCCGCAACCAGCGACGCTCGCTCTCCTGGCCGGGCCCGAAGCCGCCCGGCGGCACGCCGAAGCCGGGCGGCGGCGGGGTCGGCGGAACAGGTGGCACGTCGGCCGAGCCGGGCGGCGGGGTCGTCGGAGGCGGGTCAGTCATCGTCATGCCGTTCAGCCTGGGTCAGGGCGAACTGTCACGGTATCGGGAACCACCCCCAACCGTCCCTGAGCCGCGCGCCGCGCCGGCGGCAGGAACTCGGGCCTTCACCTGATGCCGGCCCGGCCGGGCAGCAGCCAGAATGGTGTCCTGATGACAACCTTCACACCCCCCGCGGTCCTGCTGCCCGAGCCGCCGCAGGGCCACCGGCTCTACCGCGCCCAGCACGGCCGGGTGCTCGGCGGCGTGGCCGGCGGGCTGGCCGACCACCTGGGCATGCGGCGCAAGTTCGTCCGGCTGGCCTTCGTGGCGCTGTCTTTCAGCTCCGGGCTCGGGGTGCTGCTCTACGGCGCGTTCTGGATCGTGCTGCAGACCCGGTCCGAGGACGGCCGGGAGGGCTCGGTGCGCTCGGCGGTGCAGTACGTGGTCGCGGCGGTCGCCGCCGCCGGGGTGCTGCTGGTCAACGCCCACACCCTGCCGCTGGGCTGGTGGTTCACCCCGTCGCTGCTGGCCTGCTTCGGCGGCGCGTTGCTGTGGCGGCAGGCCTCCGAGACCGACCGCGAACGCTGGCGCCGGCTGTCGAGCTCGTCGCTGGCCGCCGGTGCCGCCGACCGGATCGGCTGGCTGCGCATCATCGCCGGGGTCACCCTGGTGCTCACCGGGGCGGTGTTCATCCTGGCCCGGGCCGGCATCACCGCGGCCGGTGCGGCGCTGGCCGCGGTGCTGGTGACCGCCGGCGGCCTGGCGCTGATCACCGGTCCGTGGTGGCTCAAGCTGATGCGAGAGCTGTCCACCGAGCGCCGGGAGCGCATCCGCAACGAGGAACGGGCCGACATCGCCGCGCACCTGCACGACTCGGTGCTGCAGACGCTGGCGCTGATCCAGCGCAACGCCGCCCAGCCCCGCGAGGTGGCCCGGCTGGCCCGCAGCCAGGAACGCGAGTTGCGCACCAAGCTGTACGGCACCGGCGTGCCGACCGGTCGCTTCGCCGCCGCCCTGCAGGGGGCCGCCGCCGAGGTCGAGGACACCTACGCCGTCACCGTCGACGTTGTGGTGGTGGGCGACCACGACCTGGATGCCCGGCTGGACGCGCTGGTCGCGGCCAGCCGCGAGGCCCTGGTCAACGCCGCCAAGCACGCGCAGGTGATCACCGTGTCGGTGTATGCCGAGCTCACCGACGCCAGCGCCTCGGTCTTCGTGCGGGACCGGGGCACCGGCTTCGACCCGGACCGGATCGACGAGAGCCGGCTGGGCATCCGCGGCTCCATCGTCGGCCGGCTGCAACGCCAGCACGGCACCGCGACCATCCGGTCGAGTCCCGGCCAGGGCACCGAGGTGCAACTGCGGGTGGAGCTGAATTGAGGAACAGGACGAGACCATGACCATCCCTGAAACACCGAACGGCGCATCCGGCGCTCGACCCAGCGTGGTGCTGGTCGACGACCACGCCATGTTCCGGGCCGGGGTCCGGGCCGAGATCGGCGCCGGCCTCGACATCGTCGGCGAGGCGGCCAGCGTGGCCGAGGCGATCGCCACCATCCGGCACACCGAGCCCGACGTGGTGCTGCTGGACGTCCACCTGCCCGACGGCGGCGGTCCGGCTGTGGTGGCCGCGGTGCTGCCGGAGCTGCCGGCGACCAGGTTCCTGGCGCTGTCGGTCTCCGACGCCGCCGAGGACGTGATCTCGGTGATCCGGGCCGGCGCCCGCGGCTACGTCACCAAGACCATCTCCGGACCGGACCTGACCGAAGCGATCCGGCGGGTGGCCGAGGGTGACGTGGTGTTCTCGCCGCGACTGGCCGGCTTCGTGCTGGACGCCTTCCGCGACGGCCTCGACCCCGGCGGGCCGGTGGCCTCCACCGATCCGGAGCTCGACCAGCTCACCCCGCGCGAGCAGGAGGTGATGCGGTTGCTGGCCCGCGGCTACTCCTACCGCGAGATCGGCTCGGAGCTGTTCATCTCGGTCAAGACGGTGGAAACCCACGCGTCCAACGTGCTGCGCAAGCTGCAGCTGTCCTCCCGGCATCAGCTGACCCGGTGGGCGGCCGATCGCCGGATCGTCTGAGCAGCTGAGCTGCTTGGCCCCGGGCGGCTACCGGGTGCCGCGGCAGACCCGCAGCACCGCCTCGCCGAGCGAGTTGCCGTCGCTGCCGAGCCGGTTGCGGTACCGGCCCAGCACCGCGTTCTCGCGGCCGAGTTCCACCCGGGCGCCGCCGGCGCTCACCCGGGCCGCCTGGATGCGCTGGGACAACCGGGCGCGCTCGGCGACCAGCCGGACGATGGCGGTGTCGAGGGCATCGATCTGGCCGCGCCAGGTGGCGATGGCCGCGAGGTCGATGCCGACGTCGGCCGCCGGGTCGGCGACGTGGTGCGGACCGGAGTCGGGAGCGGGTGGGATGGTGGCGTCGGCGCTGTTGGGCACGGGGTGTTCCTCTCGATGTGGCGGTGCCCAGTCCAGCCGCCGGTCCCGACAACGACGAACGCCCCGGGCTCGTGCGGCCCAGGGCGATCGGTGGCGGGTCAGGTCAACCGGTCGGGATGGATACCGCGCTGCGGTACCCATAAAACTCGCGTCCGGCGATCTGCACATCGCCGATCGTGTCATGTGCCCGACGCTGCCGGCAACCGAATGATCGGACGGCTGGTCGACGCGGCCGGGTGCGCGTCGCGCCGGAGCCCGACCGGAGATTCGCGACCGCGGTTCCGGCAGCCGTTCTGACAGAGGGTCGTCGTAGGCTGGAGCCGATGACTGCCGATGCCCGTTCCGCCGCCACCGGCGTGCGTCGCCGCCCCGCTCCGGTGGCCGCCGACGCCGGCCTGTTCGACGTGCCCACCTTCGACGTGCAGCGCGTCGCCGACGAGTCGGACCGCGAGCCGGCGGCCGGCCGCGGGCCGGCCCCTCGTGCGCCGCTGTCGGCGGACAGGCTGCTGACCGGTTTGAACCCGCAGCAGCGGCGTGCGGTCGAGCATGCCGGCTCGCCACTGCTGATCGTGGCCGGCGCCGGCTCCGGCAAGACCCGGGTGCTGACCCACCGGATCGGCTACCTGCTGGCCGCCCGGGGTGTCAAGCCCGGCGAGATCCTGGCGATCACCTTCACCAACAAAGCCGCCGGCGAGATGAAGGGCCGGGTGGCGGAGCTGATCGGCGGCCGGGCCAACACCATGTGGGTCTCGACCTTCCACTCGATGTGCGTGCGCATCCTGCGCGCCCAGGCCAAGCACATCGGGCTGAAGTCCTCGTTCACCATCTACGACGCCGACGACTCCCGCCGGCTGCTGACCATGGTGCTGCGCGAGCTCAACCTCGACCCCAAGCGCTACCCGGTGCGCTCGCTGGCGGTGCAGATCTCCAACCTCAAGAACGAGCTGATCTCGGCGGGGGACTTCGCCGACCGGGCCGGCACCGCGCCGGAGAAGGTGCTCGCCGAGGTCTACACCCGGTACCAGAGCCGGCTCACCGAGTCCCACGCGATGGACTTCGACGACCTGATCATGCGCACCGTGGCGTTGCTGCAGGGCCTGCCCGAGGTGGCCGAGTACTACCGCCGCCGGTTCCGGCACGTGCTGGTCGACGAGTACCAGGACACCAACCATGCCCAGTACGTGCTGGTGTCCGAGCTGTGCAGGCCGGTGCCGGCCGGGCCCGAGGGCACCGGCGGCCTGCCGGGTGCCGAGCTGTGCGTGGTGGGCGACGCCGACCAGTCGATCTACGCCTTCCGCGGCGCCACCATCCGCAACATCGACGAGTTCGAACGCGACTACCCGGACGCCACCACCATCCTGCTCGAGCAGAACTACCGCTCCACCCAGACCATCCTGGGTGCCGCCAACGCCGTCATCGCCCGCAACCCGGACCGGCGGCCGAAGAACCTGTGGTCCGAGGCCGGCGCCGGCGAGCAGATCGAGGGCTTCGTCGCCGAGAACGAGCACGACGAGGCCCGCTGGGTCGCGCAGAAGATCGACGAGCTCGGCGACGGGGGCCTGGCCACCCCGTCGGAGGTGGCGGTCTTCTACCGCACCAACGCCCAGTCCCGGGTCTTCGAGGACATCTTCATCCGGCTCGGGCTGCCCTACAAGGTGGTCGGTGGGGTGCGCTTCTACGAGCGCAAGGAGATCCGGGACGCGCTGGCCTACCTGCGGGTGATCGCCAACCCGACCGACCTGGTCAGCCTGCGCCGCATCCTCAACACCCCGCGCCGCGGCATCGGCGACCGGGCCGAGCTGTTCGTCGAGACCTTCGCCGGCCAGGAGCAGATCCCGTTCGCCGAGGCGCTGATCCGGGCCGACTCCATACCGGGGCTGGCGCCACGCTCGGCCAACGCGATCGCCGAGTTCGTCCGGCTGCTGGGGGAGTTGCGGGCGGTGGCGGCCAGCGAGGAGCACGGCACCCCGAGCAACATCCTGGAGGAGACCCTCACCCGCACCGGCTACCTCACCGAGCTGGAAGCCAGCCACGACCCGCAGGACGAGAGCCGGGTGGACAACCTGCGCGAGCTGGTCAGCGTGGCCGCCGAGTTCGAGGAGCAGCGCGCCCAGGCCGACGAGCCGGCCGACCTGGACGCGTTCCTGGAGCACGTCTCGCTGGTGGCCGACGCCGACTCGGTGCCGGACGCCAGCGGCGGGGTGGTCACCCTGATGACGCTGCACACCGCCAAGGGCCTGGAGTTCCCGGTGGTGTTCCTGGCCGGCATGGAGGACGGCATCTTCCCGCACCAGCGCACCCTGGCCGAGCCGAACGAGCTCGCCGAGGAGCGGCGGCTGGCCTACGTCGGCATCACCCGGGCCCGGCAGCGGCTGTACCTGAGCCGGGCGGTGGCCCGCACCGCCTGGGGCCAGCCGGCCTACAACCCGCCGTCCCGGTTCCTCGACGAGGTGCCGATCGAGCACGTCCGCTGGAGCGGCGCGGTGGACCGGCAGCCGTTCACCGGCTACCCCGACGATTCTGATCGTGGCGGCGGCCAGTACTCCGACCACGGCTACCGGGCCCGGCCCGCCGCCACCCGCCGGTTCACCCCGACCGGGCCGTCCACCTTCGGCGCCGCCAAGCTGACCAAGCCGATCCCGGCCCTGCAGGTGGGGGACCGGGTCAGCCACGACGGTTTCGGGCTGGGCACCGTGGTGGCGCTGCGCGGTACCGCCGAGAAGGCCCAGGCCGAGGTGGACTTCGGCTCGCTGGGCACCAAGTGGCTGGTGTTGCGGTTCGCCCCGCTGGTCAAGCTGTAACGCGGGTGCGTGCATCCGACTAACGGTTGCCAGAAGCTCTTGAGGCTATCCACAACCCCATCTGCACCGGCGGTTTCTGTCGTTCAGCCTGGATAGGCTCCGCCAGTGATCTTGGCCTATTCCGATGAGTCCGGTGACTCCGGCGATATCAACCATGGCGGTTCCCTTACCTACACGGTCGGCTGCGTGCTGGTAAATTCCGACACTTGGCCGTCGGCTTTCAACGCGCTGCTGAACTTTCGTAGACAGTTGCGCACCGATTACGGAATCTCTGTGAGGGCCGAACTGAAGGCGAACTACCTCATCAGCGGCAGCGGGCCACTTCGCAAGATTCGACTCACGCCTGGGCAGCGCCAGGCGATTTATCGAGCACACCTGCGGCAGCTTGCCCTATTGGACATGCGGGCATTCGCTGTTGTCGTGGACAAGCGTTCACCGGAGCTTCGTGATCCAGTAGACCGCCTAGCCTGGCAAACGATTATGGAGCGGCTCGAACGAACTAGTAACGGTGAAAGGGTCGCATTCTCATTGTTTCACGATAACGGCAACAACCTTCTAGTACGTTCGGTGGCCCGAAAGGCTCGAAGGCGGATCACGGCTGGCAGCGCGTACGGGCCGGGGCAGATCACCCTCGCGGCACAAAGATTCGTAGACGATCCGGTACCCAGGGACTCAGCTGAGAGTTACCTGGTGCAGTTGGCAGACCTTGTGGCCTACGCCGGATTTCGGACTCTGATCGCCCCTGGCCGGGCAGTTCGGCAGGTGGCTCCCAGCGACCTGTGGCTAGATCTTGGACCGGCTATACACGCCGCCGTCAACAGGATCAGTGGTGGCGTGCCAGGTGTCGTAGTCCGGAGGAAGTAAGACGCCCCCAGCGTGGCTGGGGGCGGGGAAGACCTACCTCGCTCAAAGGAGCGGCTCAGCCCTCAGGTCGAGTCTACCGAGGCGTAGACCGCGAATTCAAATGACACTCCGCGCAGCCATGCTTCGTTACCTGCGCCGCTCGATGCAGATATTGAACCTGCCCTCATTGCAGGCCTGCACACCCACACCGCACTAGCTAGGTATGTGAGTGCGTCAGGGGCGGCACTGGGCGCTGGGGCCGGTGTAGTCCGGTGAGCGCAGCACCAGCAGGTCGCCCTGCGAGAACACCTGGACGAAGCCCGCCTTACGGGAGTCGGCGAGCACCTGCTGCGGGGTCGGCAGCAGGTACCCCACCTCCTTCTGGCCCAGGTCCAGCACCACGTAGTCGGTGCGCGGCGTCGCGATACCGGGCAGCGTCACCCGGTTGGTAGTGACTAGGTGGGTGGCCAGCCGGTCGTCCACCGATACGCAGACGTCGTGCGGGACCTGGCGCACCGCGGCCTGCTGGTCGCGCAGGTGATCGTTGGTCTTCCAGGCCTGGCCGAGCACGATCCGGCGCAGCACCGGCGGGGTGATGTTGGCGACGCTGGTCAGGTACACCGGCACGATCACCAGCCAGGCCAGCATCGCCCGGTACGGCCACGCCCGGCGCCAGACGCCCAGCCGGGCACCGCCGTCCACCATGGCCAGCACCAGCACCAGCCAGGGCAGCGCGTTGTAGTGGAAGTGCGTCGTCCACAGATGGTCGCGGGAGTTGAACAACCGCTCGGCCAGCAGCGGCAGCGCGATCAGGCTGTAGCGCGAGCGCAGCGGCAGCAGCGCCAGCGGCAGGAAGAAGTAGGCCAGCGTCTCGGCCTTGATCGACGGGGTCACCAGCAGCTGGACGGTGTGCACCGGGTGGGCCACGATGGTCCACAGCGCGTGCGGCAGGTCCGGCCCGAGCGCGTCGAAGGTCCAGTAGGCGAACTGCCCGTCCGGCGCGAACGCCGGGATCAGCAGCGAGGTCACCACCAGGTAGCCGGCCAGGCCGCCGGCGATCAGCAGGTACGCCGTGCGCCGGGGACGCCAGGCCAGCCGCAGCAGGCCGATCATCACCAGCACCGCGCCCATGTCCTCGCGCACCCCGAGCAGCAGGGCGGCGGCGATCAGCAGCGTCCGGTCGTCGCGGCGGTCCAGCGCGTCCACGGCCACCGCCAGGATCGGCACTCCCCAGGCCACCTCGTGGAAGTCGAAGTCGACCATCGCCTGGATCGCCCAGCCCGCCGCGTACGCGCCGGCCACCACCAGCGCGCCGGCCCGCGGCATCCGGCGCAGCGCGAAGGCGTACACCACCGGCACCGAGGCCGCGATCAGCGCCATCTGCACCAGCAGCAGCACGTTGGGGGAGTCCCAGATCCAGTACAGCGGCGCGGCGAGGGCGATGATCGGGTGGAAGTGGTCGGCCAGGATGTTGTAGTGCGCCCCCTTGAGCGGCACCAGCGGTGCCCGGAACCGGGAGTAGTTGCGCACCGCCTGGTCGAAGATGCCGAGGTCGTAGCCGGCGGTCAGGTAGAGGGACTGCCGGGCCAGGCCATAGGCGCCGTAGACCACGAACACCAGCCCGGTCAGCACCGCGACCTGCCAGTGCCCGACGATCCGGGCCCGTGCCGACCGGGTGGCGCTGCCCACGGTGGCCAGCACGGTCATCCGGCCCGCCTGGTCCTCATCCAGACCTGGCGCACCGCGTACCAGGTCAGCCAGACCAGCAGCAGGTTGCGGGCAGCGAGGGCCAACGTCACCACCGGCATGAACGAGTGGGTCTTGAGCAGCGCGTTGTAGCCGATCGGGAACACCAGATGGGTGGCCACCGCGGTGACCAGCAGCACCCGCGCGAAGGTGCGCACCGCGGGGTCGGCCGGCACCCGGACCGCCAGCGCCGCCGCCGGCCCGCCCAGCCACAGCAGGTACTGCGGGCTGAGCGTCTTGTTGGTGACGGTCACGATCAGCGCGGTGGCCAGGAACAGCCAGCCGAGCGTGCCGGCCGAGGCCGTCGCCGCCGAGTGCGCGCGCCACCACAGCAGCACCAGCAGCAGGCCACCCAGCACGGTCAGCACGCTGGTGAGCCGGGTGATCAGGTGCACGCCCGGCCCGAAGATCTCGAACGCCTTGTACTGCGACATGTGCATGTCCCAGGTGCCCACCGGGTGCACCATCCGGGCGAGCATCAACGGGGTGGCCGCGATCGACTCGATCTGCAGCCCGCGGGCGCCCTGCCAGCGCAGCGGCGACAGCGTCCGGCTGACCCCGCCGAGGGCCAGCGCGAGGCCGCCCACCAGCAGCCCGGTGCCGAGGAAGCCGGCCAGCACCTGGCGACGGTCCCCACGGCGGATCAGGAAGGTGGGCAGCATCACCGCCGGCCACAGCTTCAGGGCGGCCCCGAGGGCGGTCAGCAACCCGGCCACCGCCGGCCGGCGGATCGCCGCCAGCACGGCGCCGCCGGCCAGCACCGCCGGCACCAGGTCGAACCGGAAGTAGGCCAGCGGCCCGATCGCCGGGACGAACCACAGCCACAGGTTGGTGGCGTCGCCGCGCCGCCGGCCGTCGCCGCGCCACAGCAGTCCGGTGAACGCCGCGTCCACCGCCAGCATGGACAGTACGAACAGGATGACGAAGGCGACCTGGTTGAAAAGGCCAGCAGGAACTGCGGTCCGATCACCGCGAACACCGGCAGCGGGTACTCCTGCAGGGTGGTGCGCAGCGAGCCGCCCTCGACGAGCTGGTGCAGGCTGGTGGCGTAGTACTTCACGTCCCCGGTGACGTCGCTCTCGTGCCCGAACACCAGGATTGCCAGGGTCATCGCCCGCGACAGCAGCCAGCGCAGCACGATCGCCCGCCTGCCCTGCGCCACGATGGCCTCGGGCAGCTCCAGGCGGGGGAGCGAGGGGCGCCGGACCACGCCGGGGATGGTCATCGTGGCAGCCGCCGTCCTTACAGTCGCGCTGCGGCACCGTACCGGCAGCTCCCTTGGCAGTATCGCCGATCGCCCTGGGGAGCTCAGGCGTCCGGGTCGTAGGCGCCGATGTCGATGCCGCGGGCCGCCAGCCAGGGCACCGGGTCGAGGTAGGGACCCATCGGACTGCCCTGCGCGACGCCGAAGTGCAGGTGCGGCCCGGTGGACTGGCCGTTCGCGCCGATATCGGCGATGTGCTGGCCGGCCTTCACGTGCTGACCGACGCTGACGTAGTAGGTGTACATGTGGCCGTAGATGCTGTAGTCGCCGTTGGGGTGCTGGATCACCACCCACAGCCCGAACCCGGACGCCGGCCCGGCCTCCACCACCACGCCGTCGCCGACCGCCACGATCGGCGAGCCGAGCGGGCCGGCCAGGTCGATGCCGTCGTGCATCACGCCCCAGCGCATGCAGAAGCAGGACGACTCGGCACCGGCACTCGGACGCACCCAGCGCGGGGCGGGCTTGGCCTTGGCGGCCGGCTTGGCGGCCGGTTTCGGCGCCAGGGTGCGGCCGGGCGCCGCGGCGTCGGTGCCCCGGCCGGGCAGGGTGCGGCTGGTGCGCGACACCCGGCTGTCGACGAACCGGCTGTCGGCCGCCGAGTTGTCCGCCGCTCGGGTCGCGGCACCCGCCGGAGCGGCATTGCCGACGCCCAGCGCGCTGAGGTCGAGCTTGACCCCGTTCGCCGTGCCCAGCGGGCCGGCGTGGCCCGCGGGCAGCAGGTGCGGCGCATTCGCCCCGCTCCACACCGCGATCACGGCCACCGCGGCCGGCACCGCCGGAGACCGGCGCCACAGCGGGGCCTTCGGCGCGGTGACCACCACCGGTGGCTGCACCCGGTGCGATCCGGCCGCCCGCGCCGCCGCCGACCGGCGCTGGGAACCGGCTGCGGGGCGCCGGCCGGCCTCGTCGGGCGAGTGGCGGTGCCGGGCCGGCTGGCTCAGTGCGGAGCGCTGCCGCGCGATGGCCTGATCGGCCAGGGAGGGGCGCTGGGCGACCGGCCGCTCGGGCGCCGAGTGACGCTGGGCGACCGGCTGCTCGGGCGCCGAGTGACGCCGGACAGGTTGGTCGAGCGCCGATCGGTGCCGGGCAGGTTGCTCGAGCGCAGGCCGGTGCCGGGCCACCGGCTGCTCCAGCGCCGACAGGTGTCGGGCCCCCGGCTGCTCCAGCGCCGACAGGTGGCGGGCCGGCCGGTACAGCGCGGAGCTGTCCAACGGGCCTGGGACGTCGACCCGGGGCTCGGACGGGTACTCGGCGGCGGCATGCCGCGGGCCGGACGGAACGGGTTCGACGGGAGGCGGGAGGGCGGCCGAGCTGGGGGCGCTGTGACGTCCCACTCAGCTGCCTCCAAACCGTTTCGACCCTTACCGCGCGGGTAATTCACGCAATGCGATCCCGCACGTTCGAAGTGGCTGGCAGCCCGTCTTGAGGCTAAGGGGACGCAAGGCGGAACCGTAACGTATCGATTTTGGATCAGCAACTATCCAGCCGGCGTAGGCGCGCCCCCGTCGGTTTCTGCTGTCTGCGCCAGGGTTGTCGCGTTCGCGTCCCTGGTGAGCGCGGTCGCGATCGCATGCGCCACCGTGCCGTTGACCAGCAGTGACAGGTGTCCGACGCCGTGCACCTGCAGGCACGTGACGGACAGATCGGGATGTTCCAACCGGGCGCTGCGCCGCGGCACCACGGTGTCCCGGTCGGAGTAGATGGCCACGAACCGGGTGCGGCAGCGGGCCGGCGCCGCCAGCTCGCGCATCAGCTCGGAGTTCGGCCGCAGCTGCCGGCCGACCAGCAGCGGCGCGAGCCGGGCCAGCTGGCTGCCGGCGTGCGGCGTGCCGAGGGTGACCAGGGTGCTCACCCGGGCATCGCCGCCCAGGCACTGCACGTAGTAGCGGGCGATGATGCCGCCGAGCGAGTGCCCGACCAGGAACACCTGCTCGTAGCCGGACTGCCGGCAGGTCCGCTCCACCTGCCGTCCCAGGTCAGCAGCCGCCTTGCCGACGTCGGAGGTCAGCGGGGAGTAGTTGACGGTCACGATCCGGCCGAAGCCGCGCCGGCGCAGGGTGCGCCGCAGCAGGGTGAAGGCGGAGCGGTTGTCGCCGATGCCGTGGATCAGCAGCACCGGCTGGCCGGCGGCGGTGAGATCGGCCAGCAGCAGGCCGCGAGACAACGGAGACAGCGTGTCGATCCGGTACCGGGAGTCCTCCATCGCGGCCTGCTCGGCCAGCAGGCCGGCGGGGTAGGCCAGCGCGTGTGCGGACAGCCACACCAGTTCGCGACCGGCCACCAGTGCCTCGGTGGCCAGCGCTGCCGGGGCACGCCGGAGCAGCTGCGGGCCACGTGACAGCAACCCCAGGACCGACATCGGCACTATCCTTCGAACGACGTCCTGCAGTACTTCTCGGCGTTGTTTGCCGGTGCCCACTCTGACACGACCGCTGGCCCGCCGCTGCTCAGCCACGGCAGGTGCGGCGGGCAGGCGGTGGTGCTGGCTGCGCGGATGTGGCAGAAAGGGCGCAGGGCCGAACACAGAGCGGAGCGAGTATGAGCGAGCGGATCCGGGTGGTCGTGGCCAAGCCCGGCCTGGACGGGCATGACCGGGGCGCCAAGGTGGTGGCCCGGGCGCTGCGCGACGCCGGCATGGAGGTCATCTACACCGGCCTGCACCAGACGCCGGAGCAGATCGTTGAGACGGTGATCCAGGAGGACGCCGACTGCGTGGGGCTGTCGGTGCTCTCCGGCGCCCACATGACGCTGTTCCGCCGGGTCACCCAGCTGCTGGCCGAGCGGGACGCAACCGACGTGGTGGTCTTCGGCGGCGGCATCATCCCGGACGGCGACCTGCCCGAGCTGCACCAGCTGGGGGTGGCCAAGGTGTTCACGCCCGGCGCGACCATGGAGGAGATCGTTACCTGGGTGCGCGAGAACGTCGGGGCCGGCGTGGGCTAGGCCCACCGGGATGGGACCTGGCGCACATCTGCTCCGATCGGTTTCCGGCGGTTTCGGCCGACGGTCTAGCCTGACCAGTCGGATGTAGGCACGGCTGACCGGCCGGCCCGTCGAGGTGGACGGAAGGGGTCTCGTGGATCTGTTCGAGTACCAGGCGAAGCGGCTGTTCGCCGCGCACGGCGTTCCGGTCGGCCTCGGAGATGTCGCCGACACTCCCGAGCAGGCCCGCGCGATCGCCGAGCGGATCGGCGGCGTGGTGGTGGTCAAAGCCCAGGTCAAGACCGGTGGCCGCGGCAAGGCCGGCGGGGTGAAGCTGGCCAAGACCCCGGATGAGGCGGCCGAGGCGGCGAGCGCCATCCTCGGCATGGACATCAAGGGCCACACCGTGCACCGGGTGCTGGTCGACCCGGGCGCCCAGATCGAGAGCGAGTACTACTTCTCGTTCCTGCTCGACCGGTCCAACCGCACCTTCCTGGCGATGGCCTCGGCCGAGGGGGGCATGGAGATCGAGGAACTGGCCGTCGAGCGTCCCGAGGCGCTGGCCCGGGTTCCGATCGACGCGATGACCGGCGTGGACCACGCCAAGGCCGTCGAGATCCTGACCCAGGCCGCCTTCCCGGCCGAGGTGATCTCCTCGACCGCGGACACCGTGGTCAAGCTGTGGCAGGCCTTCGTCGAGCAGGACGCCACCCTGGTCGAGATCAACCCGCTGGCCCGGGTCGCGTCAGGTGACGTGCTGGCCCTGGACGGCAAGGTCACCCTGGACGACAACGCCAACTTCCGGCAGGCCGGCAACGCCGAGCTCGAGGACACCGCCGCGGCCGACCCGCTGGAGGCCCGGGCCAAGGCCAAGCACCTCAACTACGTCAAGCTGGACGGCGAGGTCGGCATCATCGGCAACGGTGCCGGCCTGGTGATGTCCACCCTGGACGTGGTGGCCTACGCCGGCGAGGCGTATTCCCGGGGGGGTGGGCACAGCGTGAAGCCGGCGAACTTCCTCGACATCGGCGGTGGCGCCTCGGCCGAGGTGATGGCCAACGGCTTGGAGATCATCCTGTCCGACGACGCCGTCCGGTCGGTGTTCGTCAACGTCTTCGGCGGCATCACCTCCTGCGACGCGGTCGCCAACGGCATCGTGTCCGCGCTCGGCATGCTGGGCGATCAGGCCACCAAGCCGCTGGTGGTCCGGCTGGATGGCAACAACGTCGAGGAGGGCCGCCGGATCCTCACCGAGGCGGCGCACCCGCTGGTCACCCTGGCCGACACCATGGACGACGGCGCCGGCAAGGCCGCCGAACTCGCCCACAGCGCGAAGTAGGGACTCACACAGATGGCAATCTTCCTCACCGAGAAGTCCAAGGTCATCGTCCAGGGCATGACCGGCTCGGAGGGCATGAAGCACACCCGCCGGATGCTCGCCTCGGGCACCGACATCGTCGGCGGCGTGAACCCTCGCAAGGCCGGCTCGAGCGTGGACGTCGACGGCACCGCCGTGCCGGTGTTCGGCACGGTTGCCGACGCGATGGCCGAGACCGGCGCCGACGTCACGGTGCTGTTCGTGCCGCCGGCCTTCACCAAGGGCGCCATCGTCGAGGCGATCGACGCCGGTATCGGCCTCGCCGTGGTGATCACCGAGGGCGTGCCGGTGCACGACTCCACCGCCGCCTGGGCCTACAACGTCAGCAAGGGTGGTCAGACCCGGATCATCGGGCCGAACTGCCCGGGCCTGATCAGCCCCGGCAAGTCCAACGCCGGCATCATCCCGGCCAACATCACCGGACCGGGCCCGATCGGCCTGGTGTCCAAGTCCGGCACCCTGACCTACCAGATGATGTTCGAGCTGCGCGACCTCGGCTTCTCCTCAGCGGTCGGCATCGGTGGCGACCCGGTGATCGGCACCACCCACATCGACTGCCTGCAGGCCTTCCAGGACGACCCGGAGACCAGGGCGATCGTGATGATCGGCGAGATCGGCGGCGACGCCGAGGAGCGGGCCGCGGCCTACATCGCCGAGCACATCAGCAAGCCGGTGGTGGGTTACGTCGCCGGCTTCACCGCGCCGGAGGGCAAGACCATGGGTCACGCCGGCGCCATCGTGTCCGGCTCGTCGGGAACCGCGCAGGCCAAGAAGGAAGCCCTGGAGGCGGCCGGTGTGCGGGTCGGCAAGACGCCCAGCGAGACCGCCCGGCTGATGCGGGACCTGCTCAGCTCCTAGAGCTGCGGTCGGCCTGGGCTGCCGGGTCCGGCCGGTGCGGGTTCGTCCGGTGAGTTCCTTTTCTGTCCGGTCGCTGATCGGCGTTTCCTCGGCCTGTCGGCCCCGCTGGGTATACCTTGTGCCCTGATGTGAGCCAGCTATGGGCTCTCCTAGAACGGGGGACGGCCGATGACCACCCAGGAACCTCAGCAACCCGAACCCGGCGGCATGCCTGGACAGCCTGAACCGGCGGGACAGTCCCCAGCCGGCTACGGCGATCCGGCCGTGGCCCCGCCCACCTTCAGCCAGCCGGCGGCGAGTGAGCCGGGTTACGCACCGGTTGCCGGCCAGCAGGCCTTCACACCCGGTTACTCCGAGCCGGTACCCCCACCGCCCGCCCCGCCGGCGCCCGGCCACGGTCGGCCCGGCGCGCCGGCCTTCGACGTGTCGAACGTCAACCCCTTGGACTGGGGGATCATCGCGGCCGGCCTGATCGCCCTGATCTTCTCCACCTTCAACTACTACACCTACAAGGTCACCGTCGGCGGCTTCTCCCAGTCGGCGTCGGTGAGCGCGTGGCACGGTGGGCTGGCGCCGATCGCCACGCTGCTGGCGCTGGCCGCCGCGGTGCTGCTCGCGCTGGTGGTGCTCGGCACGGTGAAGCTGGCGTTCCCGGTCCGGCTGGTGGTGCTGGCAGCCTTCGGCCTGGCCTCGCTGCTGCTGCTGCTGGCGCTGTTCGTGATCCCGGGCAATACCGGGGGCGCCGACGTTTTCGGGTTCAGTGTCGACAAGGGCCACGGCATCGGCTACTGGATCAGCCTGCTGGCCGTGCTGGCCGGCACCGGACTGGCGGTCAAGCGGTTCCTCGACACCGGCGGGAAGCTGCCCACTCGCGGCTGAGCCGGCGGGCGGCGGCATCGCCTAGATTTGGTCCATGAGCTCCCTCGATCAGCTTGCCGCCGGCGCCCTGGTGCGCGCCCGCCCGTGGGACGTGGCGGGGGCCGCGTTCGGTGCTCCGATGGTGCTCTGGGGATTCCTGGGTTGGTTCGGCGCCGTCGGCGACTCGGGCGGCGGCATCTCCGGTTTCTACTCCGGCACCGGAGCGGCCGGCATCGGGCTGGTGCTGGCCGCGAGCGCGCTGACCCTGCACCAGATGCTGTCCGGCCGGGCGCACACGGCCGAGACGCCGCCGGCCGCCGCGATGCTGGCGGCCGGCGCGGCGATCATCGTGCTGGGCGGCATGATCGCCAAGCCGGACAGCGCCACCGTCCAGGCCGGTTCGATTGCCGGCCTGCTCACCGCGGCCGGCCAGGCCATCGCGCTGACCGTCGGCTGGCTGCGCGGCAGTGACAAGTCGGTGCGGGCCGAGCGGGTTCGGGCCCTGCACGCGGAGCAGGCCAGCGCGGATCTGGCCGCCAGCCAGCGCTATGCCGGTTACTACCCGCCGGGTTACCCGCAGCAGCACGGCCAGCCCGGCTATGGCCAGCCGGGTTACGGGCAACCGGGCTATGGCCAGCCTGGCTACGGGCAACCGGGCTACGGGCCTGGTTATGGCCGTCCCGGGCACGGGCAGCCGAGCTACGCCCCCGGCGGATACCGCCAGCCGGCCAATTTCCCACCGGCCACTACCGGGCAGCCGGCGCCGTACGGCCAGCCCGGACCGCCGCAGGGCCCGTGGGGGCAACCTGGCCAGTCCGGCTGGGCGCAGCCGGCACCGTCCGGGCAGTCGGCCTGGGGGCCGTCCCAGCAGGGTCAGCAGGGCCAGCCGCCGTACCGGCAGCCCGGCCAGGACCCGTCGGGGCAACCGGCTCCGGGCTCGCCCGCCCCCGCGTCCCGGCCGTCCGGCCAGTGGCCGCAGTCTCCACGCTGACCCGGCGCGCCTGGTTCGACATCCCGGCTCGCTTTGCGAGCCTGGCAGGGTGAGTTCCACCGATCAGCAGTACCCGCCCGGCTGGCTGACCCGTTTCCGGCACGGGGTCGGCTCCGGGGTTGCGGTGCTGCTGATCGCGTTCGGCGCCTGTGCGGTGGCTGCCTGCGCGGCCTGGCTGATGCCGGGTGCCGACTCCGCGACCGCGATCTCGGCGGTGAAGGCGGCCGCGCTGGTGCTGCTGGCCGGCGGCCACGGCGGGGTGGTGCTGGACGGCACGCCGGTCAGCCTGGCGCCGCTGCTGGTGACCGTCCTGCTGGGCTGGTTGCTGGCGGCGCACTCCCGCCGCCAGGACTCGTGGTCCGGCTTCGCCGGCCTCGCCACCGGCTATGTCGCGGCCTCGGCGGTACTGGCGGGCTGGTCCCGGCTGGGCAGCACCCACGCCCCGGTGCCGCGCAGCGCGCTCGCGTCGCTGGTGCTCGTGCTGGCGGTCGGTGGCAGCGCCCGGAGCGCCGAGCGACTGTGGTCCCGGTTGCCGATCCGCTGGCAGCGGGTCTGCCGGGCGGCCGGCCTGGTTGCCGCCGGCTACCTGGCGTTGGGTGCCCTGCTGGCCGCCGGGACGTTGCTGGTCCACCTCTCCGACGCGGTCGCCCTGCAGCGCCAGCTCGCTCCCGGAGCCGCCGGGTTGCCGGTCGCGCTGCTGGCTATCTCGGCGACGCCCAACGCGGTACTGGCCGCGGTCGGCTACCTGGCCGGTCCCGGCTTCGGAGTCGGCGCCGCCACCTCGGTGTCGCCGTTCTCGGTCAGCTCCGGCCGGGTGCCGGTCTTTCCGCTGCTGGCCGGCCTGCCACACCAGCAGCCGCCGGCCTGGCTCGCCGTCCTGGTGGTGGCGGTGCCGGCCCTGCTGGCCGGCTGGGCGGTGCTGCGCACGGTCGGCGCCGACCGGCCCACGACGAGCCGGCTGGCCGACTGCGCGGCTGCGGCGGCGCTGTCCGGGATCGGCCTGGCCGTCTCGGCCGGGCTGGCCGCCGGCGACCTGGGGCCGGGTGCGCTGCGCGGCATCGGGGCGAGCTGGTGGGCGGTGGGCGCGAGCGTGACGGTGCTGGTGCTGCTGGCCGCGGCGTGCTGGCTGGGCGTCGAGGCGCTGACCGGACGGCTGGCCCGGCCGGCCGCCCCGAGCCTGTATGCCCTGCCCGGGCAGGGGGAACCGGAGGCCGAGCCCGCGGAGCGACCCGCAGCCCGACCGGCCGCCCGCGCGGACGAGCCGGCCGGACGCTCCCGCACCGCCAGCTGACCGCGACCGCCCCGCTAGGGTGGGCGCCGTGACCGTCCGGCTGGTGGTGCTCGCATCCGGGACGGGAAGCACCCTGCAGGCGGTGCTGGACGCGGTCGCCGATCCCGGCTTCGGTGCCGAGGTGGTGGCCGCGGGCACCGATCGGCCGGACTGTGCGGCGATGCGGCGCGCGGCCGACGCCGGGGTGCCGACCTTCGCGGTGGCGCTGGCCGACCACCCGGACCGGGACGCCTGGAACGCCGCCCTGGCCGAGGCGATCGCCGCCCACCGGCCGGACCTGGTGCTGCTGGCCGGCTTCATGCGGGTGCTGGCCGCCGAGACCGTCGGCCGGTTCGAGATGGTCAACACCCATCCGTCGCTGCTGCCGTCCTTTCCGGGGGCGCACGCGGTCGCCGACGCGCTGGCACACGGCGTCAAGGTCAGCGGGGTCACCGTGCACCGGGTGGACGCGGGCCTGGACTCCGGGCAGATCCTGGGCCAGAGCGCCGTGCCGGTGCTCGACGGCGACACCGTCGACACCCTGCGGCAGCGCATCCAGGCCGCCGAGAAACCGCTGTTCGTCCACACCGTCCGGCAGTTGTGCGGGCAGAAGTCCCCGACCCGTGAGGAGATGCCACCCCGATGACCCGAGTTTCCGTGCGCCGCGCGCTGGTCAGCGTCTATGACAAGAGCGGCCTGGCCGAGCTGGCGCGGGGCCTGCACGAAGCCGGCGTGGAGATCGTCTCGACCGGCTCGACGGCCGCCCGGATCGCCGAACTCGGCGTTCCGGTGACCCCGGTGGACGAGGTGACCGGCTTTCCGGAGATCCTCGGTGGCCGGGTGAAGACGCTGCACCCGCATGTGCACGCGGGGCTGCTGGCCGACCAGGGCGATCCGGAGCACCTGGCCACGGTGCGCGAGCTGGGCATCGAGACCTTCCAGCTGGTGGTGGTCAACCTCTACCCGTTCCGCGAGACCGTCGCCGGTGGCGGGACGCCGGCCGAGATCATCGAGCAGATCGACATCGGCGGCCCGGCGATGGTGCGGGCCGCCGCCAAGAACCACGGCTCGGTCGCGGTGGTGGTCGACCCGGCGGGCTACCCCGAGGTGCTGTCCGCGGTGGCCGCCGGCGGCTTCGACCTGGCCGGGAGGCGCGGGCTGGCCGCCCGCGCCTACGCGCACACCGCCGCCTACGACGCCGCCGTGGCCACCTGGTTCGGCCAGCAGGCCCCGGACGCCGACCCGGACGCCGAGGGCACCGGCTGGTCGCCCTACCTCGGGTTGGCGCTGGAGCGGGCCGCGGTGCTGCGCTACGGCGAGAACCCGCACCAGCGGGCCGCCCTGTACGTGCAGCAGGGCGCCGAGCCCGGCATCGCGCAGGCCGAGCAGTTGCACGGCAAGGCGATGAGCTTCAACAACTACGTCGATGGCGACGCCGCGTACCGGGCTGCGTTCGACTTCGCCGAGCCGTGCGTGGCGATCATCAAGCACGCCAATCCCTGTGGCATCGCTGTCGGCTCCGACATCGCCGAGGCGCACGCGCTGGCCCACGCCTGCGACCCGGTGTCGGCCTACGGCGGGGTGATCGCCGCCAACCGTCCGGTCACCGCGGCGTTGGCCGAACAGGTCGCCGACGTGTTCACCGAGGTGATCCTGGCGCCGGCCTTCGAACCGGGCGCGCTGGAGCTGTTGACGGCGAAGAAGAACCTGCGGCTGCTGGTGGTTCCCGGTCCCCGGCCGGTCGGCGCCGAGCCGCGGCCGATCTCGGGCGGCATGCTGATGCAGGACGCCGACGCGATCGACGCACCCGGCGACGCGCCGTCCGGCTGGACGCTGGCCTGCGGTCCGGCGCTGGCCGAGGCGGAGCTGGCGGAGCTGGAGTTCGCCTGGCGTGCGGTGCGGGCGGTCAAGTCCAACGCCATCCTGCTGGCCCGCAACCGCGCCACCGTCGGGGTCGGCATGGGCCAGGTCAACCGGGTGGACTCGGCCCGGCTGGCGGTGGCCCGGGCCGGTGACCGCGCGGCCGGCAGCTACGCCGCCTCGGACGCCTTCTTCCCGTTCCCGGACGGGTTGCAGGTGCTGATCGACGCCGGCATCCGCGCGGTGGTGCAGCCCGGTGGCTCGGTGCGCGACGCCGAGGTGATCGCCGCCGCCGAGGCCGCGGGCCTGGCGATGTACCTCACCGGCACCCGGCACTTCGCGCACTGATGGCCGGCCCGGACGACGAGGTGACCGGCCAGGACGAGCCGTCGGATCAGCCGTCGGCCACCGGCGCGGCGCTGCCGCCCTGGTTCGCCGAACTGGTCGCGTCCGGCGGGGAGATCGCCGACGAGGACTTCGTCGGCACCGACCTGCGCCAGTTGACGCTGCGCCGGCTGCACTTCCTCAGGTGCCGGTTCGACGAGGCGTCGCTGGACGAGCTGTCCACCGAGGCGTGCAGCTTCACCGACTGCAGCTTCGACCGGGCCGAGCTCGTCGGCTCGTCGCACCTGCGTACCGCGTTCGTGGCCTGCTCGTTCGTCCGCACCCGGTTCACCGGCGCCAGCCTGGTGTCGTGCAAGCTGACCGGCTCGACCTTCTCCGACACCCCGCTGCGGTCGGCCACGGTCGCCGGCGGTGGCGACTGGAGCGCGGTGTCGCTGGGTGGTGCGGACCTGCGCGAGCTGGACTTCACCGACGTCAAGCTGACCGACGCCAACGTCGTCGGTGCCAAGCTGGATCGCTGCGTGTTCACCGGGGCGAACCTGACCGGGCTGCGCTGGGGGCAGGCCTCGCTGCGCGACGCGGACCTGCGCGGTGCGGTGATCGACGGGCTGGACCCGCGGATCGCCGACCTGACCGGCGCCCGCGCCTCGGTCGAGCAGGCGCTGACCTTCGCCCAGTACCTCGGCCTGCGGATCGGCTGATTCCACAAGGGGAATCCCCAACGGCTCAGGCTCGGCGGGCTTCCTCGACCAGGCTCAACAGCTCGGCCAGCTGCGCACACAGCTCGTCCATGCTGGTCTGGCCCTGGAACCGCCGGAACTCCACCCGCTGCTTGCCGGGGTCCTCCTCGTCGGTGACCGGCTCGATGTTGAGCGCGGTGTAGCGGCCGGCGTTGTTGAGCTTCTCCTTGAGCGGCTTGGCCTTCTTGAGCAGGTTCCACAGGTGGTCGCGGACCTCGTCCACCGACATCGCCGCCGCCGGGTCGAGCATCGACTCGTTGACCCGTTTCATCAGCTCGTCGTACTCCCCGGCGAGCTTGCCGCCGCCGCCTTTCTTGTCCATGTCAGGCAGGAACGGTGCGTCGGGATCGGTGTAGGCGGCGTGGATGCCACCCTTCTTGGCTCGGTCGTTGTAGATATGCACCAGCCGGGCGAACAGGATGGTCGAGTCGCCGAAAGTGGAGGCGCGGTCCATCGACAGGTGGCCGCCGCCCTTCCCCGCCGCGCCGCTCTGCAGCCCGAGCCGGCCGGCGATCTCGAAGATGCTCCCGGCCCACTTGCTGATCTGGCCCCCGGCGAACTCGGCGAGGGTGGTGGGCGCCATCTGCAGTTCCAGGCAGGCGTTGTCGATATTGGTCTGGTACCACCAGGTCAGCGGAACCAGGTTGCCCATGTCGTCGTACACCTTGTCCGAAAAGGTGAACCGCATCGCGCCCTCGATGCTCTGCGGCGACGCCGGCCTGACGTCGAGCGCGAAGCTCTTGGGGCGGCCGGTCGGAAACATCCGCTCGACCGCCTTGGCCCACTCGCCGAGGTAGCCGCGCGCTGCCTGTTCAGCCTGCTCGCGTGCTTTGTTCACCTTCTTCCTCTCCTCCGGGTCGACGTCCAGGGCGTGCAGGCTCGGATCGGAGAAGGTGACCTCGGTGCCGAACCGCACCGCGGCGGGCAGTTCGGTGCCGTTCAGGCGGGCCAGCTCTGAGGCCTCCCGGGTCACGGTGTCCTTGTAGCTCAACAGCTGGGTCAGCGCCCTGGACAGCTCGTCGCGGTGTTCGGGCAGCTTGCCGCGCAGGGTATCGAGAAAGGCCTGCAGGCGAGCGGCCATCGCCTGGACGGTGTCGTCCGGGCAGCCGCCGCCGAGCGCGACGGCGGCCTCCACCGGCTCGGCGACCAGCTTGTCGAACTTGCCCCGGTCCTCGCACACCGCGTCGACGTCGCGTTGCAGGGGAGTCTGAGCGGGCGCGTCCGACGCGGCGGCCTCGGAACCGGAGGCCCGATCCCGGATGCCGGAGATGATGCGGGCGCCCTGCGGGTTGCCATGCCGGGCGCCCGAGCCTCCGCCGATCGCCAGCGAACGCATCGGCACCGTGCCGCTGATGTCGTCGCCGCTGGACTCCTCCTTGCTCTCCACCGGGTCCCGCCTGCGAGCGGGTCGTGATCCGCGGGTGTCCGACGGCAACCGGGAAGGCGCGCTCATGACCGTCCTAGGGAGGTAGGGGACGAACGGGGCTAAGGGTGCGACGCTACCTCGCCGGTCTGCCGTGGCCCGGCAAGGACGTGCTGGCAAGATGGGCGCGGTGACGGCAACCCTCCTCGACGGCAAGGCCACGCTGGCCTCCATCAAGGCCGAGCTGGCCGAGCGGATCGCGGCGCTGGCCGACCGCGGAGTGGTGCCGGGGCTCGGCACCGTGCTGGTGGGCGAGGACCCGGGCAGCCGGTGGTACGTGGCGGCCAAGCACCGGGACTGCGCCGAGATCGGGATCGCCAGCATCCAGCGCGAGCTGCCCGCTACTTCGAGCCTGGCCGAGGTGCTGGCCGTGGTGGACGAGCTCAACGCCGACCCGTCCTGCACGGCGTTCCTGGTTCAGCAGCCGACCGGCCTGGACGAGTTCGCGATCCTGAGCCGGGTGGACCCGGTCAAGGACGTCGACGGCCTGCACCCGTTCAACCTCGGCTCGCTGGTGCTCGGCCAGCCCGGCCCGTTGCCGTGCACCCCGCTGGGCATCGTGGAGCTGCTGCGCCGGTATGAGGTGCCGATCGCCGGCGCGCAGGTGGTGGTGGTCGGGCGCGGGCTGACCGTAGGACGCCCGCTGGGGCTGCTGCTGACCCGGCGCTCGGAGAACGCCACCGTGACGCTGTGCCACACCGGCACCCGGGACCTGGCCGCCGAGGTACGCCGGGCCGACATCGTGGTGGCCGCGGCCGGGGTGCCCGACCTGATCACCGCCGACATGGTCAAGCCCGGCGCCGCGGTGCTCGACGTCGGGGTGAGCCGGGTGGGCGGCCGGGTCGCCGGTGACGTCGCGGCCGGGGTGGCCGAGGTGGCCGGCTTCGTCGCCCCCAATCCCGGCGGGGTCGGGCCGATGACCCGGGCGATGCTGCTGTCCAACGTGGTGGCGGCGGCCGAGCGGCTGGCCGCGACCGAGCCGCTTGCCGCGGGCTGAGCTGTGATGGCCAGCGGGTCTTCCCACCGGGACCTCAAAGAGATCCCGTTCGCGGTGGTGCTGCTGATCGAGCTGGCCGCGGTGGCGTCGGTGGCGCTGGCACCGCAGCACTGGCTGCGCGCGGTGGCCGGCATGACCGCCGGCCTGCTGGTGGGCGGGCTGCTACGCCTGGTGCTGACCAACGAGCAGGCGGGCCTGCTGCGGGTGCGCCGGCGCAGCTTCGACGTCGCCTGCTACTGGGGCCTGGCGGTGCTCACCTTCACGGTCGCGGTGGCCCTGCCGCAGCGCTGAGCACCGTCTGTCCGGCACGCGTTGAGCCGCCGGCCTGCCTGCCCGCGGAGCGTGGAGACCCAGCAGTTCGGAGATCAGGACGCGTGTTGCTCGCGGTCGAGCCGGTCGAGTAGCCAGGCACGGGCCATCGTGGACATCGGTAGGTGCCGCTGCTCAGCCAGTTCCTGGATGGCGGCGAACTGTTCTTCGGTGAGGCGGACGTTGAACATCCGGCTCGTCTGGTTCGGTCGACTGACCGTCGTTCCGGCCGGGTAGGGCTGCTCGCTTGCCGAGTGCTGCTCCAGTCCTCGGGCATCCGTGCGGGCGGCACGTGCTGTCTTCGGGTCAAGCTTGTTTGCCATCGTCACCCTCCTTCCAGGTAGGTGGCCAGGTCTCGGCCGGTCGGCCGAACGCTGGCTGACAGACTTGGGCACCATCCAACGCAGACCACCTGGTCCTACGAAGCCGATATCCAAACTTCACTGATCCGGACAGGTCGCTTTTCGCACTCGGTTCCCGATGTCTTGAAGGAAGGCTCCGACTCCCGACGATGGAAAACTGGTACGGTCCGATCCAACTGAAGCTACGCTGAACTCGCGACGGGACAGTTCCCGGCCATTTCCTATCGGAATTTACTTACTTCGGCTACTACGAGGGGCGGTCGGCGGCAGGTCGCCCATGTCAGCCGCCACTGGCGATGTTAAACCTAGTGCGGCCCTCGCTGACGGTTAGAGCGACGTGCGGAACGCAGTTTGCGGCGGCTCATGCTGCACGAGTCCACTCCACAAGCCCTTGACGAGATCTGCGTTGGGTGATCCCGTATACCATGTACCCTAACTGAACAGGACGTTAGCCTGAGCAGGGCGGCGACCATTCAAAATGTAGAACCCAGCCATTTTCGATGTAGGAATTCTCATCCAAGGGCTTAGCAAGGGTCTAATTGAAGGATGTGTGCGATTGAAAATCATAGGCCTTGGTAAACTAATGTAGTGGGTTATCTGCACACAAACTCATGTACACGCTTATGAGGCCGATCGCCGGAGGTTGACAGTGATAAACTCGGGGACGTACTGCCCCTTCGACCTAGTGAGCGATCCAAGTCATTTCGGATTGGTATCAAAAACTGCGAAAACTTCCATGGGAGAAGTTCACTTCGTTTGCTCGCCGATGCAAACAAGCGAAACAGTCACTCTATTTTTGCACGGTGTAGGCGGATCCTGGGTCTCGTGGACACCCATCCTGCAGGCTGCAAAAGCGGCCGGCGTACCGCTAGGCGATATCTTTCTTATAGATCTACCTGGTTTCGGATCCTCCAACAGGGACGTAGGACAGCTTGAGATAGATCAAGTTGGCGATCTCGTTGTAGATCTTGCGCATGATGAAGGTTGGCAGAAGATCGTCGTAGTCGGTCATTCGATGGGTGGTTTCCTCGCATTGAACATGGCGAGTAGGCGGATGCCTTCACTCGCGGCGATCGACATCATCTCAGGTGCGTACTTCACCATCATCGACACGGTACGGAATCCCTTCGCAGCATTCCAGAATGACCGGGCGGCAGCTGTGGCCTACCTCGGACTGCGCGGATTGTCATCTATAGGTCCAATAGGACCCTGGCTCGCTCGTCTTGCATGGCGGCTAAACTTGATGCCTCTAGCTCTCAGAAGTACGGTAGCGCACCCTCGTCAGCTTCGACCAAAGATCCTTTTCGGGATGTCGCGTAGTGTCAACCCGAGCTCATTTTTGCTCGCCGCCAAAAATGGCATCAAATATGATGCTGAAAATAAATGGAAATTCATTACCATCCCGATAAAGGCAATTTTTGGCTGCGAAGATAACCTCGTTCCACCGAATGATGCGCGTCGATTGCAAGCGGTGAACGAAGGTGCCGAAACTATGGTGTTGCCTGAAGCTGGCCATTTCTCCCACGTTGAACAACCTTTAGCAGTGGTTGACTTCTTCTTTGCAGGCGGACCAAAACGAACGAACGCACGCCAGACTGTTGATCACGAGTAAGTAACCATCATCTCGAGACATGCTTAAGGCCATCCTCGGGATAGTGAATCCTGCTAAGGTCCTTATCTAGAACACGTTCGGCATACTTGCGCGGCCGGTAAGCAGGAAATGAGCGGGGGCTCTATGGCTACCAATGTGACAGAGGAGAATGCTACTGGCACCTCTGTACCGCACAGCAGACTCAACGCGCGTGCGAAGCTGGATCGACCGGTTCGATCAGTCCCTGGGGTGGTACATCGCGCTGGTGGTGTTTGTCTCCTTGATACCACTCGGGCTTGTGTACATCCTTTGCGCGGCAGCGGGAACGCTATGGGAGCATGGGTTCAATCCATTCGATATATTCAGTGGTGGACACCCCTTGGAGCACAAGAATCAGGTGGCTATCCCGCTTCTGAGTGATCTCCCTAGTATTTTATTGAGTTTTGCCTCAACATCGTCGATTATCACATACTTCATTCTCCATCGTCTCAGGTTTTCGCTGGAGCGGGATCTTTTGAAATCAGGCCTGCTTCATCCGGCGGATTCATCTCAGGTAATGGACGAGTTTGGACATTTACTTAGGCGAGGACGAAAACGCGTTGCGCTAGACTGGTTTACGGTTGCGTTCGTCCTTGTCATTAGCATTTCTTTTTATTTATCCGTGAAAAATAACAGCTATTTATTTAGAACGGTTTCGCGTCTGACTAATGCGCGTATGACGCCCGAACAAATTCGTATATCTTGGTGGGCATCACACAACTGGGTGCTCGGGAGCGCATGGATTGGGTTAGGTTTCGTTGGTACCCTGCTTGCGATCTTTCAAGGCTGGGATTATCTGCGAATCGTTTCTCTTTGCGACCGCTTGCGATCAGCACGTGTCCTTGATCATGTCCCAACATGGGAGGGTGACCAGTACGGCTGGCGCCCTGTAACAAGGCTCGTTGACCTGAAGGCTGTAGGGGCGTTCACATTTGTTATAGCATATTTGCCAGTGTTTTATCTACTTCATGGTAGTAGCACTTATTTGGACATCGCGCTTGTCGTGCTTCTCTTGATTGCCACTGGGCTCACTTTGTATCAGCTTAGAATCTTAATTAAGATTCCTAGCATGCATCGTGAAATTGTCCGTTCGAAAATTGATGCATTATCTAAGTTGCTTTCCCCAATGCTGGAGCAGGTAGCGTCGAACACTCTTCCGATAGAGGAGTACCCTCGGTTAACGGCCTACCTTCTAAGGGCGGATCAACTCAATCGCGCCATGAATCTGCGGATGTATAAGTATATCCGAGCGGCTCAGTTTCTTGGACCTGTCTTTCTGGTGCTCGGCTTCGTGTCAGCAATAGTTACGATTAGCGGGATCTGACATCCGTGACGGGGTATCAAGGGTAAGATCGTCAGTAAACCTAATCGCATGGTGCTAACGGCGCATGACTGTGCTCGCCGCGATGCTGGCAGCAAGAGCCATCGGCTCGAGATCTACTCGGTGCCTCCCCGTCGGGTGGTGGTCGGCATCTGCCCAGAAGCCCATGACTTGTGCGAGTCGAAGCTCGTCGCGTTCCGGGAGAAGGATCTGGAATTCGTCGGCTCCTTGATCGACGCGGCCGTAGTGGACGCGGCGACGCTGCGCTGCCGGCTTGAAAGCGTGCCAAACCTCGACCCACTCGCCTTGAACTGAGCCGTGAGCTGGTTGGACAGCCTGTCCTGACCTGTGTCGGGAGCGCAGCGTGACCTAGGCCGCGTCCCGAAGTCCTGGCCTCCCGGCGGCTGAAACCGGCGCGGTAGGGTCGCCGGCATGACGACAACTCCCGTGAATGTCACCGTCACCGGCGCCGCCGGCCAGATCGGCTACAGCCTGCTGTTCCGGATCGCCGCCGGGCAACTGCTCGGCCCGGACACCCCGGTCCGGCTCCGGCTGCTCGAGATCGCCCCGGCACTCAAGGCCGCGGAGGGCACCGCGATGGAGCTGGACGACTGCGCCTTCCCGCTGCTGGCCGGCATCGACATCACCGACGACGCCCGGACTGCCTTCGACGGCGTGAACGTGGCGCTGCTGGTCGGCGCCCGGCCGCGCACCGCCGGCATGGAGCGCGGCGACCTGCTCTCGGCCAACGGCGGCATCTTCAAGCCGCAGGGCGAGGCCATCAACGCCGGCGCCGCCTCCGACGTCCGGGTGCTGGTGGTGGGCAACCCCGCCAACACCAACGCGCTGATCGCCGCAGCGCATGCCCCCGACGTGCCCAAGGAGAGGTTTACCGCGATGATGCGGCTGGACCACAACCGGGCGCTCAGCCAGCTGGCCCACAAGACCGGCAGCACGGTCAGCGACATCCGCCGGTTGACGGTCTGGGGCAACCACTCGGCCACCCAGTACCCCGACCTGCGGCAGGCCGAGGTGGCCGGCAAGAGCGCCACGGACCTGGTCGAGCAGTCCTGGATCGAGGACGAGTTCATCCCGACCGTCGCCAAGCGCGGTGCGGCGATCATCTCCGCGCGCGGCGCGAGCTCGGCCGCCTCGGCCGCCAACGCCGCCATCGACCACGTCTACGACTGGGTGAACGGCACGCCCGAGGGCAGCTGGACGTCGGTGGGCATGGTGTCCGACGGCTCGTACGGCATCCCCGAGGGCCTGATCGCCGGCTTCCCGGCCAGGTCGGTGGACGGCAGCTGGCAGATCGTGCAGGGCCTGCAGATCGACGACTTCTCCCGTGGCCGGATCGACGCCTCGGTGGCCGAGCTGATCGGCGAGCGCGACGCGGTTGCGGAGCTCGGCCTGATCTGACCGGCTCTGAGCAGAGCAGCCCGGTTCCAACAGGCCCGTCGGATCATCGATCCGACGGGCCTGCTTTTGTGGTGATATTCGGTGGCCGTCAGGCGGGCTGGAAAAATCCGGCCGGGGTGGGCCATCCATTGTGGTGAGGGTCACGAATGGTCAGTATGGAAGTGGTTCTCCCACTGACGGGGAAGGGGGCGACCACATACGGGGCATGCGGCTATTGCCGCAGCGAACCTTTCCGCCTGTCCGCGACTCTGCCTGGCTCGGGTCTCTGAATCGATGAGAGCTTCCGGCGCGGTCGCCCATTGCTCGCCGTGAAAGGGACTTCACCATGGCAGAACACACCCGTCGCAATTTCCTGATAGCCGGCGGCGCCAGCGCCGCAGCAGCTGGCGTAGCGGTTGCGGTACCCGGCACTGCCGGCGCCCGCACGTCTGATGCGGCACCAGCCACGCTGCCACCTGACGCCACCGACCTGGTGGCGCACGTCGCCGACCCGAACAGCGGAACGCTGACGCTGCTGGTCGGTGAGCGCGAGGTGGTCGTGCACGACCGCGACCTGGTCGCCCGGCTGGCCCGCGCCGCCTCCCGGGGGCGATGATGTCCTCGCATCGCGAAGCACCGGAGATCTCGAAGGACCCGGTCGCCGACAACACCGACGTCTACGCCTTCGTCAGCCCGGACCGGCCCGACACGGTGACGTTGATCGCGAACTTCATCCCGTTGCAGGCTCCCAGCGGCGGCCCGAACTTCTACGAGTTCGGTGACGACGTGCTGTACGAGCTCCACATCGCCAATGCCGGGCATGCCCGTGCCGACATCAGCTACCAGTTCCGGTTCACCACCAAGATCATCAATCCCGACACGTTCCTGTACAACACCGGTCCGATCCGTTCCATCACCGACACCGCGAACTGGAACCGGCCGCAGTACTACTCGGTCACCCGCGTCGAGCGTCAGGACCATGACGGCGACGACGACGCCGACGACCACCACTACCGCAGCACCGTGCTCGCCTCCGGCCTGACCGTGCCGCCGGTGAACGTGGGGGTGCGCAGCACCCCCAACTACGCCAGCACGTTCACCAACGCCGCCGTCCACGAGCTCGGCCACGGCCGGCGGGTGTTCGCCGGCCAGCGTGCCGATCCGTTCTTCGCCGACACCGGCAGCATCTTCGACCTCGGCACGCTGCGTCCGTTCGAGGCGGCCCACCTGATCCCGTCGGCGGCGGCGGTGGGCGTGAACGGGTTGCAGGGCTTCAACGTGCACAGCATCGCGATCCAGGTTCCGCTGCACGATGTGGCCCGGCACGGGCGCACCCCGCACGACGTGGCCGACGCCGGTTCGGTGATCGGGGTGTGGGCCTCGGCCAGTCGCCGCAAGTCCAAGGTGTTCGACGCCCGGCACGGCAAGTCGGTCAGCTACGGCCCGTACGGGCAGGTCTCCCGGCTGGCGAACCCGCTGTTCAACGAGGTCATCGTGCCGATGGCGGAGAAGGACCAGTGGAACGCGCTGGCCCCCTACCAGGACAAGCGGTTCGCCAAGTACGTGCTCCATCCGGAACTGCAGCGGTTACTTCCGGTGCTGTATCCGGGGGTGTTTCCGAACCTGGCCGGCTACACCAAGCCGCGCAACGACTTGCAGGCGATCCTGCTGACCGGCATTCCGAAGGGAGTCGTGCCGGGCTTCCAGAACAACACCGGGCCGGTGCTGTCCGACCTGCTCCGGCTGAACCTGGCGGTGCCGCCGAGCAGCAACCCCAACCCGATCGGGCTGATCGCCGGTGATCCGGCGGGCTTCCCGAACGGGCGTCGGCTGGCCGACAACGTGGTCGCCATCGAACTGCGGGCGGTCGCGGGGGCAACCATCCCGCTGGTCGACCCGTCCTTCACACCGGACGCCGCCGCCGGGGTGCTGACCGACGGCACGTCCAACACCAATGCGCCCTACCTGGCGGCGTTCCCCTACCTGGGCACGCCGGCCGGGGGATACCAGAGCAAGCCGGGGGTTCCGGCCGCCTGACCATCGGGCGGCAATGAGGAATGCCGTGCTGTCGGCCGGGTGACCCACCGGCCGGCAGCACGACCCGCTCGCCCGCCGCGAGCCACATCCTGCATTTCATACCGGAAGGAAGACATGTCGTGGAGGACAACAGCCATGCCGGCCACGGGCCGGTGGTACTGGACATCGGGGGCGACATCGGCGCCCTGATCGTGACGATGCCGGCCGACCTGGTGGGTTCCGAGGTGGAGGCCAGGCCGGTCGCCGGCGCGGCCTTCGCGACCTACGCCGCCCACCCCGGCAGCCACCTGCCGCATGTCGCCGTGCTGGCCCGGCCCGGATCGCCGGTGCGGCACACCGCGGTGTTCGCCGAACTGCAGGACGGCGAGTACCAGCTGTACCTGCGTCCGGACCTGCCGGTCCGGCTGACCGCGGTGGTCCACGGCGGCCAGGTCAGCACCGCCAGCTGGCCGGCGGACGACGACTGATCAGAGCTCGTCGAGCACCGCCTGGCGCAGGATGTCCAGCCCCAGGCTGCCCAGGTTGAGCGCGCGGCGGTGGAAGGCCTTGAGGTCGAAGGCGGCGCCCTCGCGGGCCCGGGTCTCGTCGCGCAGCTGCAGCCAGAGCCGCTCGCCGATCTTGTAGGACGGTGCCTGCCCCGGCCAGCCCAGGTAGCGCTCCAGCTCGTAGCGCAGGAACTCGGTGCCCATGTTGGCGTGGCTGGTCAGGAACTGCCAGGCCTTGTCGTAGGTCCACGCGCCGCCACCGACCTCGGCGGGTGCGGGCAGCTTGCAGTGCACGCCGATGTCGATCACCACCCGGGCGGCCCGCAGCGACTGGGCGTCCAGCAGGCCGAGCCGGTTGCCCGGGTCGTCCATGTAGCCGAGGTCGGCCATCAGCCACTCGGCGTACAGCGCCCAGCCCTCGCCGTGCCCGGACACCCAGGCCGCCAGCCGACGCCAGCGGTTGAGCAGCTGCTTGCACTCCACGCCCTGCGCGACCTGCAGGTGATGGCCGGGCACGCCCTCGTGGTAGACGGTGGTCAGCTCGCGCCAGGTGGAGAACTCGGTCACCCCGGCCGGCACCGACCACCACATCCGTCCCGGCCGGGAGAAGTCGTCGGACGGGCCGGTGTAGTAGATGACGCCGGTGTGGGTCGGCGCGATCATGCATTCCAGCCGCCGGACCCGCTCGGAGATCTCGAAGTGGCTGCCGGACAGCGCCTCGATGGCGGCGTCGGAGCGTTCCTGCATCCAGGCCTGCAGGGCGTCGGTACCGCGCAGCTTGCGCACCGGGTCGGCATCCAGCAGCACGATCGCCTCGGCGACCGAGGCACCGGACTTGATCTCGTCGGCCGCCTTGGCCATCAGCCGCTGGATCCGGGTGACCTCGTCCAGGCCCCAGGCGTAGGTCTCTTCCAGGTCCACCGTCGCGCCGAGGAACTGCCGTGACAGCACCGGGTAGCGCTCGGCGCCGATGGCGTCGGCGACCGGTGCCTGGCCGATCAGCTCGTCCATGAGGAAGTCGGCCAGCCGCCGGTAGCCGTCCTGGGCGGCCCGCGCTGCGCGTTCGAGGTCGGCACGCAGGCTGTCGGGCACCGGCTCGCCACCGTCGCGGGCGCCGGCCACGAACTCGGCGAAGAACCCCTTCGGGCCGACGTTGCCCTCGGACTGGACGATGCCGGCCAGCACCTGGCGGCGCGGTGCGACGTCTCCCCGGCTGGCCGCCAGCCGCAGCGACTCGATGTAGCCCTCGATCGCGGCCGGCAGCGCGGCCAGCCGGGCGGCGATCCGGGACCACTCCTCGGCGGTGCCGGTCGGCATCAGGTCGAAGACGTCGCGCACGTTCTGCACGGGGCTGGCGATGTTGTTCAGCTCCGACAGCGGCATGCCCAGGGCGTAGAGGTCGTCGTGCACGCTCAGCCGCTCGGTCATCGCCGCGATCGTCACCTTGTCGGTGTCGTCGGCGGGCACCGCCTCGCGCAGCGCCCGCAGCGTCTGCCGGTTCAGCTCGGCCTGGGCCTGCAGGCCGGCCGGTGACAGATCGGGCATCAGCTCGTCGAAGCCGGGTGCGCCGATGAAGGTGGCCGTCAACGGGTCCAGTTCTAGATGGGCGTCGAGGTGACGTTCGGCCAGGGCGTCCACGGCGGTGGGCTGGCGGTCCGGGACCGCGGTCGGGCTGTGCTGCGCAGAATCCGTCATGCCTGACAAACCTACTGTCCCTGGCCAGTGGCAGCCAGTGCTGGTACCCGCGAGCCAGGATCGGCCGGCTGCCGGACCTGGGTCCGCCCGCCGGATCGGGCGGCGGGCCGCCACCCTAAACTGCGGTGTAGAACCCGAGCAGCGCCGCCCTTGTCGGTGGCGTCCGCGCACTCGAGAGGCGATCGATGTCGAAGATCAAGGTGGAAGGTACCGTCGTCGAGCTGGACGGCGACGAGATGACCCGGATCATCTGGCAGTTCATCAAGGACCGGCTGATCCACCCGTACCTGGACGTGGACCTCGAGTACTACGACCTCGGGATCGAGCACCGCGACGCCACCGACGACCAGGTCACCGTCGACGCCGCCGAGGCCATCAAGCGGCACGGCGTCGGCGTCAAGTGCGCCACCATCACCCCGGACGAGGCGCGGGTGGAGGAGTTCGGGCTGAAGAAGATGTGGCGCTCGCCGAACGGGACCATCCGCAACATCCTCGGTGGCGTGATCTTCCGCGAGCCGATCATCATGTCCAACGTGCCGCGGCTGGTGCCCGGCTGGACCAAGCCGATCGTGGTCGGCCGTCATGCCTTCGGCGACCAGTACCGGGCCACCGACTTCCGGTTCCCGGGCGAGGGCAGGCTGACCGTCACCTTCACCCCGGCCGACGGCTCGGCGCCGATCGAGCACGAGGTCTTCCAGGCCCCCGGCGCCGGGGTGGCGCTGGCCATGTACAACCTGGACGACTCGATCCGGGACTTCGCGCGGGCGTCGATGAACTACGGCCTGCAGCGCAACTACCCGGTCTACCTGTCCACCAAGAACACCATCCTCAAGGCCTACGACGGCCGGTTCAAGGACATCTTCGCCGAGGTGTTCGCCGCCGAGTTCGCCGACAAGTTCGCCGCGGCCGGCATCACCTACGAGCACCGGCTGATCGACGACATGGTGGCCGCGTCGCTCAAGTGGGAGGGCGGCTACGTCTGGGCGTGCAAGAACTACGACGGCGACGTGCAGTCCGACACCGTCGCCCAGGGTTTCGGCTCGCTCGGCCTGATGACCTCGGTGCTGATGAGCCCGGACGGCCGGACGGTGGAGGCCGAGGCGGCACACGGCACGGTGACCCGGCACTACCGCCAGCACCAGCAGGGCAAGCCCACCTCGACCAACCCGATCGCCTCGATCTTCGCCTGGACCCGGGGGCTGGCGCACCGCGGCAAGCTGGACAACACCCCCGAGGTGACCGCCTTCGCCGACACGCTGGAACGAGTCTGCATCTCCACCGTCGAGGCCGGCCAGATGACCAAGGACCTGGCACTGCTGATCTCGAAGGACACCCCGTGGCTGACCACCGAGGACTTCCTGGCCGCGATCGACGACAACCTCAAGAAGGCGATGGCCTAGCTTCGGGTTCGGCGGTCCAGCAGATCAGCGGACGTTCCAGCGGCGGATGAGCGGGCCGGAGCCGGGGGCCGACGACCTGCCGCTGGTCGTCGACGGGCCGCTCGCCACGCTGATCATCAACCGGCCGGCCAAGCGCAACGCCCTGACGGTGGCGATGTGGCGGCGGCTGGCCGAGCGGTGCGCCCAGCTGGCGGCCGACCCGGCGGTACGGGTGCTGGTGGTGACCGGCGCCGGGCCGTCCTTCTGCGCCGGTGCTGACATCAGCTCGCTGGCCGAGAACGAGGCGGTACTGAAGTCGGTGGTGGCCGACGCCGAGCGGTCGCTGCGCACCCTGCCGATGCCCACCATCGCCCGGATCAGCGGGCACTGCTTCGGCGGCGGGAACCAGATCGCGGTGGCCTGCGACCTGCGGGTGGCCGACAGCACCGCCAGCTTCGGGGTGCCGCCGGCCCGGCTCGGGGTGATCTACCCGGTGAGTTCGACCCGGGCGCTGGTCGAGCTGGTCGGCCCCGCGATGGCCAAGCGGCTGATCTTCACCGGGCAGCCGATCGACGCGGCGCAGGCGCTGCGGGTCGGGCTGATCGAGCAGCTGGTCGAGCCGGACGAGCTGGACGCGGCGGTCGCGGAGCTGGTGGCGGCGATCCTGCCGCTGGCGCCGATGACCCAGGTCGCCGGCAAGGAAATCGTCAACCTGATCGCCGACGGCGGGGACGCCGACGCGGCGTTCGAGCAGTGGTCGGCACGCTGGCGACTGTCCGCCGACGGCGTGGAGGGACCGCGGGCGTTCCTGGCCCGCCGGCCGCCGGTGTTCAGCTGGCGCCGGGAGCCCGTCGCCGGCCCCGAGCCGCGCTGACGCACCGCGCTTGGGCTGGTCGCGCGCTGAGCCGGTTCGGGTCAGCCGAGGGTGCTCACCAGCCGGGACGAGCCGTCCGGGTTGGGGCGTACCTGGATCTGGTCGGCGATCCGGCGCTTCATCTCCTCGACGTGGCTGACCACCCCGACCGCCCGGCCGCCCTCGCGCAGGCCGTCCAGCACTTCGAGCACCTGGTCGAGCACGTCGGGATCGAGGCTGCCGAAGCCCTCGTCGATGAGCAGCGTGCCCAGATCCACCCCACCGGACTCGGCCCGCACGATGTCGGCGAGCCCCAGCGCCAGCGACAGGGACACGTAGAACGTCTCGCCGCCGGACAGGGTGCCGGTGTCGCGGGCCTGCCCGGTCTGCAGGTCCAGCACCCGCAGGCCGAGGCCGGACCGGGCGTTGCCGGTGCGGGCGGCGGTGTGTTCCAGCTCGTACCGGCCGCCGGAGATCCGGCGCAGCTGGGAGTTGGCGGCGGCGACGATCTCGGTGAACCGGCGCACCAGCACGTAGGTGGTCAGCTCCATCCGGAGCTGGTTGTCGCCGAGACCGGCGACCAGGTTGCCGATCCGGATGGCCGCCGCGGTGTCGGCAAGCACGGTGCCTGCCTTGTGTACCGCCGCCGCCAGCCGGTCGGCGTGCCGGATCGCCTCGGCCAGCCGGGCCGCCGCGGCGCCGTGCGCCTGGGACGCCTGTGCGGCTGCCGCCTCGGCCGTGCGGGCCTGCTCGCCCAGCGCGGCCAGGTCCTCCGGCGGGGCGTCCAGCCGCGGGTCGGTCAGCTCGGCCGCCGCCAGCCGGCCGGTGACCTGGTCCAGCCGTTGCTGGTAGGCCCGGATCGCCTGCCGCAACCGGGTCAGCTCGGCGCTGTCACGGCGGGCGGCGTCCCAGTCGGCAAGGGCCTCGAACCCGGCCGCGGCGAGCGCGTCGGCGAACTGCTGGCGGGCCTCGGCCTCCGCGGTCGCGGCGAGTGCGGCGGCCGAGCCCGCGGCGGCGGCCCGGTCGAGCAGTTCGGCCTCGTCGGTGAGCGTCGCCACCCGGTCGGCCACGCTGGCGTGACCGTCCCGGGCCTCGGCGATGACCGCCTCGTCCTCGGCGATACCGGCTGCCAGCGCCTGGCAGCGTTCGGTGAGCCGGGTCTCGGCGAGGTCGGCCTGCTGCACCTGCTCGGTCAGCGCGGCTTGCTGGCCGGCCAACTCCTCCAGCTCGTGGCCCAGGGCCTGCTGCCGGTCGGCTGCCGCGTGGGCCGCCGCCAGCCCGGTCTCGGCCTGCGCGAGCTTGGCCTCGGCCCGCTCCGGGCTGAGCTGGTCGGCCCGCAGCCGCAACTCGACCAGCTCGGCTCGTTGCTCGGCCAGCTGGTCGCGGCGGCGTTCCACCTCGGCGGTCAGCTGCCGCAGGTCGTCCTCCGCGGCGGTCAGCTGCTCCCGGCTGACGTGGCCGTCGGCCGGCCGGGCCGGCCGGGGGTGTTCGATCGAGCCGCACACCACGCATTCCTGCCCGGACTGCAGCGCCATGCCCAGCTCGCTGGCAATGCTGGCCCGCCAGCTGGCCTGCAGCACGTCCAGCCGGGCCCGCTGCCCCTCGGCGGCGTCGAACAGCTCCTGGGCGAGCAGCTGGTCCTGCTTGGCCCGGTCGGCCGCGGCGACCGCCTGCCGGGCGGCGAGCAGCCGGCCCGCCGCGCGGTCTCGTTCGGCGGTCAGCTCGGTGAGCCGGCCGGCGGCCACCGCGGCCTCGGTCCGTTCGGCGGTCAGCTGCTGCAGCCGGGCCGGCAGCTCGGCCAACCGGGCCGCCGCGGTCCGGCGCGCCTCGGCCAACTCGGCCTGCTGCCGACCCAGCTCGTCGAAGCTCTGCCGCTGCTCGGCCAGTCGGCGCTCCCGGCGCAGTCCCTCGGCCAGCGTCCCGAGGGTGGTCCGGCGGCTGGCGGCTGCCTCCCGCAGGCCGGCCTCCGGCAGCCGGCGGACCGGGGGCGCCAGCCGGGCCCGGTCCGCAGCGGCCTGCTGCTCGGCCTGCTCGTACCGGTCGGCGGCGACTGCCAACGCCTCGGCGGCCGGCAGTACCTGCACCGCCCGCTCGGCGGACGCCAGCTCGGCGCAGTCGGCGCGGTGTCGCTGCTCGCCGGCCAGCAGGTCCTGCTGCTCGGCCCGCAGTCGGTCCCGGCGCTGCCGGCGCTCGGTCAGTTCCCCGGCCTGTCGCAGCAGGGCCGTTGCCTGGTCCCGGTCGGCGGCGGCCTCGGCCTGCCGGTCGGCGGCTGCTGCCGCGCCGGCCTGCAACTGGTCGCGCACCTCGGCCAGCCGCCCGGCCACGGCGGCGCTGTCGCCGGACTCGCACCGCTCGGCAAGGGCACCGACCGCGTCGTCGGACAGGCCCGTGGCACCGGCGAATGCGTGCACCGCCCGGCTCACCGTCGCACCGGCCGCTGCCCGGCGCTGCTCGGCCGCCCGCCGGCCCTCCACCAGCGCCTGCTGGGTCTGGGCCAGTACCTCGGTGCCGAACAACCTTTGCAACAAGGCCCGTTTGTCGTTGGTGCTGGCCTGCAGGAAGCTCGCGAACTCGCCCTGTGGCAACAGCACGGTCTGCACGAACTGGCCGTGGGTCAGCCCGACCGCCCGGGTGATCTCGTCCTCGGCATCGCCCAGGTTGGCCGACAGCAGCACCCCGCCGTCCGGCTGGTCGAGCGAGCCGAGTCGCCAGAGCTTGACGGTCATGTGCACCGGGGTGCTGCCGGTGCCGCGCTTCTTCGGTCGCTGGTGGGTCGGCGTGCGCCGGATCCGGTAGACCCCGCTCTGGGTCTCGAACACCAGCTCGACCACCGGCTCGCTGGCCGGCGGCGCGTGCTGGGACTTCAGCCGCTCGACGGCCGCCGAGCTCTGCGCCAGCTTGCCGTACAGCGCGAAGCTGATCGCATCCAGCACGGTGCTCTTGCCCGAACCGTTCGGGCCTTCCAGCAGGAACAGCGCGCTGCTGCCGAACCGGCTGAAGTCGATCTCGATGTCGCCGGCGAACGGGCCGATCGCCCGCATCCGCAACCGGTGCAGTCGCATCAGCCACCGCCCGGCGGGGCACTGGCCGCAGCCTGGTAGGCCCGCTCGAACAGGTCGAGTTCGCAGTCCAGGGCGGCCAGTCCCGTGACGTGCTCGACGAAATCGGCACCGAGCTGGCGAGGACTCGCGGCGGGGGTGGCCAGCGCCGCGCTGGGCGTTCCGGCCGGGCGCGCCCCCGCCGGCAGGTGCTGTACCTGCAGGACGTGCGGGAACCGCGACCTGACCCGTTCCAGCAGCTGGTCCGGCCGGGACCGGTCGGTGACGATCAGCCGGACCCAGTCCGCGACGTGCCGCTCGTCGGCCAGCAGCTCGGCCAGGGTGCCGGTGAGCTCGGCCATCGCGCGCGGCTGGCGCAGCGGCACCGCACTGACCCGGACGCCGGCGTCCGGATCGAGGTCGGCCAGCGTGACCGACTTGACGTGCGCCAGCTCGGAGAAGGAGTACCGCAGCGGTGAGCCGGAGTAGCGCAGCACGGTGCCGGCAGAGCCGCGCGGCTGCTGGGCACCGTGCAGGTGCCCGAGGGCGACGTAGTCCACCCCGTCGAAGGTGCCGGCCGCGACGCTGTCGACACCGCCGACCACGATGGACCGCTCGCTCTCGCTGGCCAGCCCGCCGACCACGAAGGCGTGTGCCATCACCACCGACCGGGTGCCGGGCGGCCGGCTGGCGAGGTCGTCGCGGATCCGGTCCATCGCGGCGGCCAGCACCGCCTGGTGCGAGCGCTCCAAGGGCTGGTCAGCCGGCGCCAGCACCGTGCGCGCCACGTCCGGGTCGAGGTAGGGCAACGGGTAGACCGCGACGGGGGACTCCGCGCTGCCCAGCAGCACCGGGGTGCCGACCGTGGCCAACTCGGTGCGCAGCCGCAGCCGCTCGGTGAACAGCTGGGCGCCGAAGCCGAGCCGGATCGCGGAGTCGTGGTTGCCGGCCGTGACGATCACCGTGGTGTGGGCGACCAGTTGGGCCAGCGTGCTCTCGAACAGCGTGACCGCCTCGACCGGCGGCACCGCCCGGTCGTAGACGTCGCCGGCGATCAGCACGGCGTCGACCGGAACCCCGTCCGGTGGCTGGGCCACCAGCCGGCAGATCTGGTCCAGCACGTCCCGCTGGGCATCGAGCAGGTCGACGCCGTGCAGCGTGCGACCCAGATGCCAGTCGGAGGTGTGCAGGAACCGCATACGAAAAAGCTACAAGCGGGCTCCGACAGAATCGCTCACAAGCCGACCGACGCGCGGGGGAGCCACCCTCGCCGGGCGCGGCGCGCGAGGAACATCGTTCAGTCCAGCCGGTGCACGCCGGCCGCCGCGGTCACCGCAAAGCCCACCGGTGCGGCGTAGCCGCGGCCGTGGAACGCCGCCTGCACCGCCACCGTGCCGGCCCGGGCCTGCGCCGGGTCCATCAGCGCGATCACGCAGCCGCCGAAGCCGCCGCCGGTCATCCGGGCGCCGAGGGCACCGAAGGCGAGCAGCACCTCGACCGCCAGGTCCACCTCGGCGACGGTGATCTCGAAGTCGTCGCGCATGCTCGCGTGCGAGGCGTTCAGCAACGACCCGATCCGGCCGAGCTGGCCGGTGCGCAGCAGGTCGGCGCAGGCCAGCGTCCGGTCGTTCTCGGTGATCACGTGCCGGGCCCGGCGGCGCAACGTCTCCTCCGGCAACCGGTCCAGCGCCTCGGGCAGCGCCTCCAGGTCCACGTCGCGCAGCGCCGGCACCCCGAGCAGCCGCGCCGCCTGCCGGCAGTCGGCCCGGCGCTGCCCGTAGGAGGCCGTCGGTGAGCCGGTGCCGGGCCCTGGTGTCGATCACCAGCAGGACCAGCCCGGCGGCGCCCGGATCGAAGGGCACCGGCTCGACCGCCAGCGTGCGCATGTCGCACAGCAGCGCCCGGTCACGTTCGGCGAAGACCGACGCGAGCTGGTCCATGCCGCCGGTCGGTGCGCCGACGAAGTCGTTCTCGGCCTGCCGGGCCAGCGCGACCAGTTCCGACCGGTCCAGGCCCAGGCCGAGCTGGTCGTTCAGGGCCGCGGCCACCGAGCACTCCAGCGCCGCCGAGGAGGACAGCCCCGCCCCGAGCGGCACATCGCCGTCCACGGAGATCGACAGGCCCGGCAGCCGGTGGCCACGCTCGGCGAGCGCCCAGGCCACCCCGGCGGCGTAGCCGGCCCAGCTGTCCTCCTCGCTCAGCACCCCCGGTCGCAGGTCGGCCAGCGCGATCTCGACCGGTGCCTGCTGCTGGGCCGAGACGACCTCCAGCACCGGCTCGGCCAGCGGTGAGACGGTCGCCGTGCAGCCGTGCGGGATGGCCAGCGGCAGGCAGAATCCATCGTTGTAGTCGGTGTGTTCGCCGATCAGGTTGACCCGGCCAGGCGCTCGCCAGCGGGATTCGACCAGCTCCGGCGGGCTAGCCATCGCGCTGCCCGGAGAAGAATTCCCAGGCGTCGGCGACCATCTCGCCCAGGTCCCGGGTCGGTCGCCAGCCCAGCTCGGCCGCTGCCCGGGCGTTGGAGGCGACCAGCACCGCCGGGTCGCCGGGGCGGTTGTCCGCGTCCACCGCCGGTGTCGGGCGTCCGGTGATCCGCCGGACGGTCGCCACCACCTCGCGCACCGACGAGCCGGATCCCGAGCCGAGGTTGCAGATCAGGTGGCGCCCCTGGCCGGCAGCACCCTGCCCAGTACCACTCTGGCCGGCATCGTCCTGGCCGGCACCGTCCGGCTCGGCAAGCGCCCGGTCCAGCGCGCGCAGGTGGGCGTCGGCGAGGTCCAGCACGTGGATGTAGTCCCGGACGGCGGTGCCGTCCGGAGTCGGGTAGTGCACGCCGTTGACCTGCAGCGCCGGGCGCCGGCCGGCCGCCACCTGCAGCGCGATCGGGATCAGGTGGGTCTCCTCGGCATGTCGCTCGCCGAGCGAGCCCCGCGCGCTGATCCGGGCGCCGGCGACGTTGAAGTAGCGCAGGCTGACCGCCGAGAACCCGTGCGCCTGGGCGTAACCGGCGAGCAGGTGGTCCACCGCGAGCTTGCTCGCGCCGTACGGGTTGGTGGGCCGGGTGGGCGCCGATTCCACGATCGGCACCGTGTCGGGCTCGCCGTAGGTGGCGGCGGTGGAGGAGAAGACGATGGTGCGCGGGCCGTGCCGGCGCATCGACTCCAGCAGCGCCAGGCTGCCCATGGTGTTGTTCTGCCAGTACAACTGGGGCGCGCGCATCGATTCCGGCCACCAGCGACTTGGCCGCGAAGTGCAGCACCGCCGCGAAGTCGCCGGCGGCCAGCACCGGATCCGCCTCGGTGACGCCGGCCCGCACGAACTGCGCCCCGGCCGGCACCGCGTCGGCATGCCCGGTGGACAGGTCGTCCAGCACGGTGACCTGGTGGCCGGCATCGAGCAGTTCGGCGGCGACCACGCTGCCGATGTAGCCGGCCCCGCCGGTCACGAGTACGCGCATGGTGGCGGCGGTGCGCCTCCGTCCTCGGGCTCAGGCTCGCGGGCGGCCTCCGCGGCGCATCGACGTCCGCGCCCGAGGTCGTGGTGGGTTGCGACCCTACACTGAGGTCACGTGCCGGACGGGCCATCGCCGCCGCCGGCCCGGAGAGCTGTCGAGACCCCCGACGTGGATCGAGGGATATAAGGAGCGGAACGGCCATGAATGGCACCGTGCTCAATGTCCTCATCGTGCTCGCGCTGATCATGATCGAAGGCCTGTTCGTGGCCGCCGAGATCGCGCTGGTGTCGCTGCGCGAGGGGCAGGTCCGGGCGATGGCCGAGTCCGGCGGCCGGCGTGGCCAGGCGGTGGCCCGGCTGCTGGCCGACCCGAACCGGTTCCTGGCGGCCGTGCAGATCGGCGTCACCTCGACCGCGCTGCTGTCGTCGGCCTTCGGCGCGGTGACGCTGTCGGAGTCGGCCAAGGACGCGCTGGTCCGCAACGGGGTCGGCGAGACGCTGGCCGGGGTGGTCGGCATCGTCGGGGTCACCCTGCTGATCTCGTTCGTCACCCTGATCATCGGCGAACTGGCGCCCAAGCGGATCGGGCTGCAGCGGCCCGACAGCGCGGCGCTGCTGTTCGGGCCCACCCTGGACCGGATCGCGCGGCTGTTCCGGCCGCTGATCTGGCTGCTGTCCAGGTCCACCGACCTGGTGGTCCGGGTGCTGGGCGGGGACCCGCATGCCGGCCGGGACAGCATCAGCGAGGAGGAACTGCGCGGGCTGGTGGCCGCCCACGAGTCGCTGACCACCGACGAGCGGCGGCTGATCGACGACGTCTTCGCCGCCGGCGAGCGCTCGGTCAGCGAGGTGATGATCTCGCGCACCGAGGTGATCTTCCTGGAAGGCGGCCTGACTGTCAGCCGGGCGGTGCGGCAGGCCGGCGAGTCGCCGCACTCCCGCTACCCGGTGATCGGGCAGAGCAGCGACGACGTGCTCGGCTTCGTCCACATCCGCGACCTGATCATGGGCGGCCCGGGCGGGGAGCCGGCCGCTGACCGGTCGATGGTGGTCGGCGACCTGGTGCGCGAGGTCAAGGTGCTGCCCGGCTCGAAGAAGGTGCTGTCGGCGCTGAGCGAGATGCGCCGCGAGGGCCACCACCTGGCGATCGTGGTCGACGAGTACGGCGGCACCGACGGCATCGTCACGCTGGAGGACCTGATCGAGGAGATCATCGGCGACATCCGCGACGAGTACGACGCCGAGGAGTTGGCGTCCCGCCGGCTGACCGGCGGCATCGTCGAGGTCGACGGCCGGTACAACCTCGACGAGTTCGCCGAGTACGCCGGCTTCGAGCTGCCGGAGGGGCCGTACGAGACGGCCGCCGGGTTCCTGATGGCCCAGCTCGGCAAGCTGCCCCAGGTCGGCGACCGGGTCGAGATCTCCGGCCACCTGATCGAGGTGCTCGAGGTGGAGGGCCGGCGGGCCTCCCGGCTGCGGGTCCAGCCCTTGCCCGACCCGGAGGCGGCCGGGCTGGCCTCCGGCTGACCCAGGCGGAGGGTCAGGTCCCACCCGCTGGCAGCGTTGTGAAACGTCGGTAGGACGAGGCGTGTAGCGGATGTGAACGTCCGCCGGCTGAGCCCGTGCGCGGGCTGTGAATGTGCCGCGGGGCGAAATTGCCGGCCGCTAGTCCTAGTGATGCGGGGATGGCGAGCCGATGATAGGAACGGTTAGGCTGAACCCGCAGCGCCGTTATTGTCTGTATTGAGGATTTTTGCTTGTGTCCCAGCCGCGATATGCCCCGCGTCGGGCGCGTCTGACCCTGCCCGTTACCCGCACCGTCACCAGCGCGGCCGTGTTGGCCGCCCTCGCCCTGGTCTGCGGTCCGGCGCTGGAGCGCACCTCCGAGCCGGCCGCCGCAGCAGCTGCCGCGCTCCGGCCCGCCGGCCCGGCCGACAGCAGCAGCGTCGCGGCCACCGAGCCCGCGGCGGGCTGGTACGGGGCGCTGGACATCCGGCCCTCGAAGATCGCCAAGGCGCCGGCCGCCGGAACCGCCGACGTGGCGCTGGTCGAGGCCACCCCGGCCGGGCCGCCCGGTGAGATCGGCGCGCTCGGCATCCCGCTGATGGTGCTGCGTGCCTACCACCTGGCCGCCGACCAGCTCGGGACGGAACAGCCGAGCTGCAAGCTGCCCTGGTGGCTGCTCGCCGGTATCGGGCACACCGAGTCCGGGCACGCCGAAGCCGGCCGGCTGACCGCCGACGGCACCACCCGCGGCCGGATCCTCGGGCCCCCGCTGAACGGCGGCATCCCGGGCGATGCCGTCATCACCGACACCGACCACGGCAGCCTGGACGGCGACACCGTCTATGACCGGGCGGTCGGCCCGATGCAGTTCATCCCGTCCACCTGGGTGCACTGGGGAGTCGACGGCAACGGCGACGGCAAGGCCGATCCCAGCAACATCTTCGACGCCACCCTGGCCGCCGCCCACTACCTGTGCGCCGACGGCCGCGACCTGTCCACCGAGGCCGGCCTGGAAGCCGCCGTGCTCAGCTACAACCACTCGGCGCCGTACCTGGCGACGGTGCTGGCCTGGGGCCAGGCCTACCGCGACGGTGCCTCGACGGTGCCGGACAGCCCGCTGCCGGTGGTCAGCGACGTGACGAAGGTGCCGGCCGCCGCGTTCGGCCCGGCCGCCGAAGCCCGGCGCGCACCCCAGCACCGCCCCGAGCTCGCAGCCGCCGTCCGCGCAACCGGGCCCGTCGGATTCGGCCAGCTCGCCGGGGGATTCCTCGGCCAGCACCAGTGCCACCCCGAGCGCCAGCCCGAGCTGCACGTCGAGCAGCCCCGAGCCGACCGCATCGGAGTCCAGCGTCGCGGTGCAGCCGGCCACCGGCCAAGCCCGCACCCGGACCACCGGCGCCAGCAGCCCCACCGGGACCGGCAGCCCCACCGAATCAGCCACCGCTGACGGCTCGCTGGCCACCGGCGGCTCGCCCACCGGCACCTCGGCCACCGGCACCTCGGCCGCCACCGCGTCCGCCGCCAGCGGCTCGGCCACCGGCGACGGCTCGCCCACCGCGACGCCGCACGGCACCGTCAGCGGCAGCCGGTCGCAGACGGCCACCGCCGCCGAGGCGGGCACCGGCCAGACGAGTCCGGACGAGTCCAGCTCGGCCAGCTCGAGCGCCCCGGCCAGCTGCGCACCGTGACCCCTGTGACCTGACGCCCGCAGTGATCTGACGGCGCCCGGCGGCGACCGGCGGTATCCAGGCGGCGACCCATCGGCACCGGCCGAGCGCCGAGCGGTGCCGTCGAGGTGGAATGATTGCCTTTCGTGAGCGACAAACCTCGGGTGCTGTCCGGAATCCAGCCGACCGGTGAGTCCATGCAGCTGGGCAACTACCTCGGCGCCGTGCAGAACTGGGTGCAGATGCAGGACGGCTTCGAGGCCTTCTACTGCGTGGTGGACCTGCACGCGATCACCCTGGAGCCGCCGGAGCCCGAGGCGTTGCGGCAGCGGACCAGGATCGTGGCCGCCCAGCTGCTGGCCGCGGGCCTGGAGGAGGACCGGTGCACGCTGTTCGTCCAGTCGCACCTGGCCGAGCACCCGCAGCTGTCCTGGGTGCTGGAGTGCCTGACCGGCTTCGGCGAGGCCAGCCGGATGACCCAGTTCAAGGACAAGTCGAGCAGGGCCGGCGCCGACCGGCAGGGGGTGGGCCTGTTCACCTACCCGATCCTGCAGGCCGCCGACATCCTGCTCTACCAGGCCGACCAGGTGCCGATCGGTGAGGACCAGCGCCAGCACCTGGAGCTGACCCGCAACCTCGCCCAGCGGTTCAACGCCCGCTACGGCGAGACCTTCGTGGTGCCCGAGGCGTTCATCGGAAAGGCGGCGGCCAAGATCCTGGACCTGCAGGACCCCACCGCGAAGATGTCGAAGTCCCGGCCGGACACCGGCACCGTCTACCTGTCCGACCCGGCGTCGACGATCACCCGCAAGATCAAGCGGGCGGTCACCGACGCCGACGGCGAGATCCGCTACGACCCCGAGCACAAGCCCGGGCTGTCCAACCTGCTGGCCATCCACGCCACGCTGACCGGCACCACCGCCGAGGCGGTCGCGACCGAGTTCAGCGGCCAGGGCTACGGCGCGCTCAAGGGTGCGGTGGCCGATGCGGTGGTCGCCTTCGCCGAGCCGTTCGCGGCCCGCAGCCGCGAGCTGCTGGACGACCCGGCCGAGCTGGACCGGATCCTGGCCCGGGGCGCCGAGCGGGCCCGGGCGGTCGCCTCGGTCACGGTGGCCGATGCTTACGCCAAGGTCGGGTTCCTCCCGGCTGCCGTAGGCTGAGTCCACATGGCTAGCCAACTGACGGTCGGGGTCGCGCTGGCGATCCCGGACCCGCATGCCACCGTGCTGGCCGGCTGGCGCCGCCGGATCGGTGACCCCGAGGCGGGCAAGATCCCGCCGCACGTGACCCTGTTGCCGCCCACCGACATCGACGCCGACCTGTTCGACATGGTCGACAAGCACCTCATCGAGGCGGCTGCCACCATGCTGCCGTTCACCATGCGGCTGTCCGGCACCGGCACCTTCCGGCCGCTGTCGCAGGTGGTCTTCGTCCAGGTCGCCGCGGGGGCGGCCCAGTGCAAGCTGCTCGAGCAGGCGGTGCGCCGCGATCCGATCGTGCGCGCACTGGAGTTCCCCTACCACCCGCACGTGACGGTGGGCCACGACGTGGCCGACGAGTACCTGGACCAGGCGTATGAGGGATTGGCCGATTTCGTAGCGCAGTTCCGCGTCGACGGGTTCACCCTGTACGCCCAGGAATCTGACGGCAGCTGGCACCCGCACCGCGAGTACCCGCTGACGGGCTGCTAGCCGATGCAGCCCGCCGCCGAGGTGGGACGGGTGCGAGCCGCCGCCACCCGTCGCTGGCAGGCGCTGCAGCGGTCCCGGCCCGGAGTCGCCCACCTGGTGGCCGCCTACCGGCACTACCAGGCCAACCACGGCAACGACCTGGCCGCCGCCATCACCTACTTCAGCTTCCTGTCGCTGTTCCCGCTGGTGCTGCTCGGGGTGTCGATCACCGCGTTCGTGCTGGCCTCGCAGCGGGATCTGCAGGACCGGCTGTTCGGTCACATAGCCACGAGCCTGCCCGGCGGTTTCGGTGACACCGTGCAGCAGGCGATCCAGGTCGCCATCGACAAGCGGGCCGGGGTGGGGATCATCGGGCTGGCCGGTGTGGCGCTGGCCGGCCTCGGTTGGATCCGGAACCTGCGCACCGCGATCGACACGGTGTGGGGGCTGGCGCCCCGCAAGCGCTCGTTCCTGGCCGGTAAGGCCGCCGACGCCCTGGTGCTGGTGGGACTCGGTATCGGCCTGGTGATCTCGGTCGGGCTGACCGCCGGCGGCACCGCGGCCAGCGGTCTGGTGCTGCGTGCCGTCGGCCTCGACGGCGTCACCGGGGCCGGCACGCTGACCTGGCTGCTGGGGATCCTGCTCGGCATCGCCGGCAGCATGGTGGTCTTCGGCTGGCTGATGGTCCGGCTGCCCGACATCCGGGTGCCGCGCCGCCTCGCGGTGCGGGCCACCCTGCTGGCCGCGGTGGGCTTCGAGGTGCTCAAGCTGGTCGGGACCTTCTACATCGCCCGGACCTCCAGCTCGCCGGCGGCCGCCGCGATCGGGCCGGTGGTCGGCGTGCTGGTCTGGATCTACCTGGTGTCGCGCTACCTGCTGTTCTGCGTGGCGTGGGCGTCGACCGCCCTGCCGGCCGGCGCTGTGACCGGGAGCATCGCGGCACTGGTGGCCGACCGTCCGGCAGCGGACGTTGCGGTGGAGCCCCGCTCCGCGGTCTCGCCGGCGGCGGTGGCGGCCGGACTGCTCAGCGCCGGCGCCGCGCTCGGCGCCGGGACGCTCGCCGCCCTGCAGCGGTCGCGTTCGCGAGCCACAGCCCGGCGGCGATCAGCGCGCTGACCGGCAACAGCGCGAGCGACCAGTGCAGCCTGCCGTGTGGCCCGGCCAGCTGAGCCAGCACCTTGCCGGCCGCGGGCGCCGGCTGGTCGGTCGATGCAGCGATCGCGGCGGTTGCGGGCTGGTCGCCCGGCACCGGCCCGGCCAGCGTCCCCACCGGTGCCACCCCCGGCTTGAGCGCGTACCCCCAGTCCAGCAGCTCCGCCGCCTGCCGGTACTGATCTGTCGGCACCCGCTCGTCGCGCAGCAGCACCACCCCCAGCCGGCGGCCGTGCCGGCTGGCGGCGGCCAGGTAGGTGTGCCGGGCGGCGTCGGTGTAACCGGACTTGACCACCAACGCACCGGGCACCGCGGTGAGGAAGTTCAGCGACTGGTTGTCGAACTGGTAGGTGCCGACCTTGCCGTACCTGCTGGTCCGCGGCGGGAAGCCGCCGCTGGGCAACCGGTCGTAGCCGACCAGCCGGGGCTGGTTGACGAACGCCCGCAGCACCAGCGCCATGTCGTAGGCCGAGGTGAGCTGCCGCCAGCCGTCCAGGCCGGACGAGGTCTGCACCACGGTGTCGTAGGCACCGAGCCGGGCGGCCTCGGCATTCATGGCGGCCACCGTGCGGCTCACCCCGCCGTTGGCCTCCGACAGCGCGAGGGCCGCATCGTTGGCCGAGATCAGGAACAGCGCGGCGAACAGCTGGTCCACCGAGTACCGCGCCCCGGCCAGCAGGCCGACCGCCGAGCCCTCCGCGGCGGCCGCCGCCGGCGAGACGACCACCACCCGCCGGCCGGGCAGGTTGGGCGCGACGCTGAGCGCGGTGAGCACCTTGAGGATGCTGGCCGGCTGGTATCTGCCGTGCGGGTCGCGGGCGGCCAGCACCGCTCCCGAGTCCAGGTCGACCAGGATCCAGCCGTGCGCCCGCAGGTCGCCGGGCAGCTTCGGGGCGCCCGGCGGGGCCACCAGGCCGCGGCTGGCCAGGTGCGCGCCACCCGGCACCGTGCCGTCCGGTGACCAGCCGCCGGCGGGCGGGTGCGGGTCCGGGGCGCTGGGGGAGCGCTCGGTCGAGGTGGGCCGGGGAGCGCTCGGCGAGGCGGCCGGCGCGGCGCTCGAGGTGCCCGGCAGGCAGCTCAGCGAGACGACGGTCGCGAGTGCCAGCCCCGCGACCCGGCGGCGCGATCGCCCCGGGCCGGGGCCGCGCGCCGGCTGTCCCGGCTGCGTCTGCACCGGCACAGGCTAACCGGGCAGGACCGGTCCCGGTCAACGCCGGGCCGTGCCCGTCCGGGAGTACGAGCCGTGCTCGTCCGGGGCCGACAAGGAGGCGCGAGCCGCGCCCGGGTCGGGCCGACCGGGATAATGGTCGGCATGCGGCTGACCAAGCGGACCTCGGCTTTCCTGATCGGCTTCGGGGTGTGGTCCTGGATCATCTGGCCGACCTTCCTCAAGAACATCTGGGCCGACGACCGGTCCTGGCAGCACGGGCCGACCGGTTTCTTCACCGTGCACCTGCTGCTGACCGCGGTGTCGCTGGCGCTCGGCACCGCCATCGGCTGGCTCGGGGTGCGGGGCTGGCGAGCCGCCGGCACGATCACCCCGACGGCCGGTTCCGGCGCCCCGGTTGCGCCGACCGCGGCCGAGCGCTCGTAGAAGGGACCCGGGATGGCCGACTTCGTCGCGGCGATCGACCAGGGCACCACCAGCACCCGGTGCATGATCTTCGACCACAGCGGTACCGAGCGGGCCAGGCACCAGCTCGAGCACGCCCAGATCCTGCCGCGGGCCGGCTGGGTGGAGCACGACCCGGTCGAGATCTGGCAGCGCAGCCAGGACGTGCTGACCGCCGCGCTCGGCGATGCCGGGCTCGGTGCGGGCGACATCGCCGCGCTGGGCATCACCAACCAGCGCGAGACCGCGGTGGTCTGGGACCGCCGCACCGGGCGGCCGTACTACAACGCCATCGTCTGGCAGGACACCCGCACCGACCGGATCGCCGCGGCGCTGGACCGCGACGGCCGGGGCGAGCTGATCCGGTCCCGGACCGGCCTGCCGCCGGCCACCTACTTCTCGGCCGCCAAGGTGCAGTGGATTCTCGACAACGTCGACGGGGTGCGCGCGGCGGCCGAGGCCGGTGACGCGGTGTTCGGCACCGTCGACAGCTGGCTGCTGTGGAACCTGACCGGCGGTACGGCAGGTGGCAGGCACGTCACCGACGTCACCAACGCCAGCCGGACCATGCTGATGGACCTGGACACCCTCGACTGGGACGCCGAGCTGCTGTCCTGCTTCGGCATCCCGGCCTCGATGCTGCCCGAGATCCGCCCGTCGTCCGACCCGGCCGGCTACGGCGAGGTGGCACTGGCCGGCCCGGCCGCCGGCATCGCGCTGACCGGCGCGCTCGGCGACCAGCAGGCCGCCACCGTCGGGCAGGTGTGCTTCGCGCCGGGGGAGGCCAAGAACACCTACGGCACCGGCAACTTCCTGCTGCTCAACACCGGCACCGAGCGGGTGCGCAGCGAGCATGGCCTGCTCACCACGGTGTGCTACCGGTTCGGCGACGAGCGCCCGGTGTACGCGCTGGAGGGCTCGATCGCGGTGACCGGCTCGGCGGTGCAGTGGCTGCGCGACCAGCTCGGCATCATCTCCACGGCGGCCGACGTCGAGACGCTGGCGGCGCGGGTGGACGACACCGGCGGGGCCTACTTCGTCCCGGCCTTCTCGGGATTGTTCGCCCCGTACTGGCGATCCGACGCCCGCGGTGCGGTGGTGGGGCTGTCGCGCTACCACACCGGCGCCCATCTGGCCCGGGCTACCCTGGAAGCGATCTGCTACCAGAGCCGCGACGTGATCGAGGCGATGGCGGCCGATTCCGGGGTCAGCCTGGACGTGCTGAGGGTGGACGGCGGCGTGACCGCCAACGCCCTGTGCATGCAACTGCAGGCCGACATCCTCGGGGTGCCGGTCAGCCGACCGGTGGTCGCCGAGACCACCGCGCTGGGTGCGGCCTACGCCGCGGGCCTGGCGGTCGGATTCTGGAAGGACACCGATGAGCTCAGGGCGAACTGGAACGAGGCCGAGCGGTGGTCGCCGGCCTGGACCGACCAGCAACGCCAGCAGGGCTACGCCGGCTGGCGCAAGGCGATCGAGCGCACCCTGGACTGGGTGGAGCTGGACTGATCCCGCCGTGCCTGTTTCAGAGCCGTTGCCCGGTAGCGGCCGATGACGGCCCGGGCCCTGTCGCCGGCCGCCCGCACCGCCGCACTGGTCGCCATGCGGGACGCACCGGAACTGGACGTGCTGATCGTCGGCGGTGGCGTGGTCGGTGCCGGCGCGGCGCTGGACGCGGTGACCCGGGGGCTGTCCACCGCCATCGTGGAGGCCCGGGACTGGGCCAGCGGCACCTCCAGCAGGTCCAGCAAGCTGATCCACGGCGGCCTGCGCTACCTGGAGATGCTCGATTTCGGCCTGGTCCGTGAGGCGCTGCACGAGCGCGGCCTGCTGATCCAGCACATCGCGCCGCACCTGATCCGGCCGGTGCCGTTCCTGTACCCGCTCACCCACCGGGTCTGGGAGCGTCCCTACGTCGGGGCCGGGGTGCTGCTCTACGACACCCTCGGTACCGCCGCGGGCAGTTCCCGGGGCCTGCCGCACCACCGGCACCTGAGCCGGCGCCGGGCGCTGCGGGAGGCGCCGTGCCTGGCGCCGGACTCGCTCACCGGCGCGGTGCAGTACTGGGACGCCCAGGTCGACGACGCCCGGCACACCATGACGGTGGTGCGGACCGCGGCGTCCTTCGGCGCGCTGGCGGCCAACCGGACCCGGGTGGTGGGCTTCCTCCGGGAGGCCGGCCGGGTGACCGGCGCCCAGCTGGTGGACCTGGAGACCGGCGTCCGGTTCGATGTGCGGGCCAAGCAGGTCATCAACGCCACCGGGGTCTGGACCGATGAGACCCAGGCGCTGGCCGACGCCCGCGGCCAGTTCCAGGTCCGGGCGTCCAAGGGCGTGCACCTGGTGGTGCCGCGGGACCGGCTGCAGTCGAGCACCGGGCTCATCCTGCGCACCGAGACCAGCGTGCTGTTCGTGATCCCGTGGGGCCGGCACTGGATCATCGGCACCACCGACACCGACTGGAACCTGGACCTGGCGCACCCGGCTGCCAGCGCCCGCGACATCGACTACCTGCTCGAGCAGGTCAACACGGTGCTGTCCGCACCGCTGTCCCGCGACGACGTGGAAGGTGTCTACGCCGGGCTCCGGCCGCTGCTGTCCGGGGAGTCCGAGCTCACCTCGAAGCTGTCCCGCGAGCACGTGGTGGGCCATCCGGTGCCGGGGCTGGTGGTGGTGGCCGGCGGCAAGTACACCACCTACCGGGTGATGGCCCGCGACGCTGTGGACGAGGCGGTCCGGGCGATGGACGGCCGGGTGCCGGACTCGGTGACCGAGCAGATCCCGCTGGTCGGGGCCGAGGGCTGGCAGGGGGTGCGCAACCAGCGCCGGCAGCTGGCCGCCCGGTCCGGCCTGCACGTGGTGCGCATCGACCACCTGCTCGGCCGCTACGGCGGCCTGGTGCACGAGGTGCTCGACCTGATCGCGGCCGACCCGTCGCTGGCCGAGCCGCTGCCCGGGTGCGACGACTACCTGCGCGCCGAGGCGGTGTACGCGGTGACCCACGAGGGTGCCCGGCACCTGGACGACGTGCTGGCCCGGCGAACCCGTGCCTCGATCGAGGCGTGGGACCGGGGGGTGGCCGCGGCGCCGGTGGTGGCCGCGCTGATGGCCGGCCAGCTCGGCTGGGACCCCTCGCACACCGCGACCGAGGTGGAGCACTACCTGGCCCGGGTGGCGGCCGAGCGGGAGTCCCAGGAGCAGCCGGACGACGCCACCGCCGACGCCGCCCGGCTCGGCGCCGCCGACATCGTCCCGCTCCACTAACCCCTCCCACGTTCAGCGTGTGTGATACCCAGCGGTGGCTATAGCGACCGCTGGGTATCACACACGGGTGTCCACACCGAGCGCGGCCGTCCACAGACTCGCAATGCAGGCCGGTTCAACCACACCGTCGGGAATCGTTCACCAGATGCGCGACGTGGTGCCCTTGCCCACCCTGTATCGCAGCGGCCGCACGCCTGCTCAGGTCAAGGCCCAACTGGCCGCCCGTCGTTGGCAACAGGTCGGAATCGCCGTAGTGCTCCATAACGGGCCCTTGACCCGCCGACAGCGCTGGGACGTCGCTCTGGTGAACGCCGGCCCCCGGTGCGCGCTGACCGGCTTCACCGCCGCGGAGCATCACGGCCTGCGCGGATGGCCTCGCGATTGGGTGGACGTACTGGTACCGGTGGGGGTGCCCGCCCCGGCCGTTCCCCGGATCGACGTGCGGGTGCATCGCAGCCGGTTGTGGTCTCCTCCTTCGGACGCGCGTGCCTACCGGGTGGATCGGCTGCCACATGCCCTGGTGGTCGCTGCCAGACATTTTGCCGATCCTCGGCCGGCATGTGGGCTCTTCGCCGCCGCCGTCCAACAGCGCCTCGCCACGCCAACGGAATTGCTGGTCGCGGTCAGTAGCAAGACCTGTACCCGGCACCGCCGGATCCTCACCGCGAGCCTGCACGACATCGCCGGTGGCTCACAGGCGCTGACCGAACTCGACTTCGTCCGGATCTGTCGTCGCCACCGGCTGCCCGTGCCCCAACGCCAAGCCGTGCGCAGGGACTCCGACGGTGCACGGCGCTACCTGGACGCCAGCTGGATGCGGGCCGACGGGCGCAGCGTCATCGCGGAGGTCGATGGCGCTCTGCACCTCACCGTCACCAACTGGTGGGCCGATCAGCAGCGGCAGAACGCACTGTCGCTGAACGGGGCGCTGATACTTCGGTTCCCGAGCTGGGCGCTTCGGACGGATGAGGCCGGGGTCGTCCGGCAACTCCGGGCTGCCCTGCGTGTGTGATACCCACCGGCGGTTATAGCCACCGCTGAATATCACACAGGCCACGAAACAAGTGCCACGAAACAGGTGGCGGGGCAGGTGGCGGAAAGCAGGCGAACCGTCCAGTGCACCGGCGAGCGCACAACAATGTGATGACGACCCGCACGCCGGTTCGGGCCTAAAACCCCGGACCGGCTACCGTTGCGCCGGTCGGAGGCGCGGTGCCTCCCGCTCACCGTTCATTTTGAGGAGATTGTTTTGCGCCGACTCAGTTCCTACCGGGCGGCCGCGATCGCAGGCGTCACGGCGTCTGCGATGCTGCTGACCGCGTGTGGCAGTGACAAGAGCAACAGCGGCACCACCGCATCCCCTGGAAACCCGGCCGGCTCCAGCACGGCAGCGGGCGGCAGCGGTCTGAAGATCGGCCTGGCATACGACATCGGCGGCCGGGGTGACAAGTCGTTCAACGACTCCGCCGCGGCCGGCCTGGACGCCGCCAAGCAGAAGTACGGCCTGACCGCCTCCGACGTCAAGGAACTGGAGGCCGCCCAGGGCGAGGCCGAGGCCGACAAGGAGGCGCGGCTCACCCAGCTCGCCGACAACGGCTTCACCACCATCATCGCGGTCGGCTTCGCCTACGCCGACGCCATCAAGGCCGTGGTGGGCAAGTACCCCAACGTCAAGTTCGCGATCATCGACGACGCCTCGGTGCAGGCGCCCAACCTGGCCGACCTGACCTTCGCCGAGGAGCAGGGCTCGTTCCTGGTCGGCGCGATCGCCGCCCTCAAGAGCACCAAGCACCACGTCGGCTTCATCGGCGGCGTGAACGTGGCGCTGATCCAGAAGTTCCAGGCCGGCTTCGACGCCGGGGCGAAGGCCGCCGACCCGTCGGTCAAGCTGGAGGACAAGTACCTGACCCAGCCGCCGGACTTCGGTGGCTTCAACGACCCGACCAAGGGTGAGACCGCCGCCAACGGCATCTACGACGCCGGCGCCGACGTCATCTTCGCCGCCGCGGGTGGTTCGGGCAGCGGCGTGTTCAAGGCCGCCAAGGCCAAGAACGCGCTGGCCATCGGCACCGACTCCGACCAGTACCAGTCGGCCGCCGCGGACGTGAAGGACGTCGTCATCTCCTCGATGCTCAAGCGGGTCGACGTGGCCGTCGGCAAGTTCATCGACTCGGTCAAGGACGGCACCTTCAAGGCCGGCAACACCGTCTTCGACCTCAAGGCCGGCGGCGTGGACTACTCCACCTCGGGCGGCAAGATCGACGACATCAAGTCCAAGGTGGACGAGTTCAAGGCCAAGATCATCGACGGCTCGATCACGGTGCCCACCAAGCCCGGTAGCTAGGCGGTACCCGACCAGCGGACGCCGATGCACGGTTTGTACCGGTTAATCGGCGACAAAGCCTGGTAGTTGTCGACGGGCCCGAGGTGACTCGCTAGCGTCACCTCGGGCCCGTCGTCGTCAGTAGCGACGTCAGGGGAACGCCCCCTACCGGCGGTGGCCCAGCGCAGGAGGTTGTGAGGATGTCCCAGCCAGACCAGCCCGGGACCGCCGGCTCGCAGGGCGGGTCCGATCTGGCCATCGAGGTCCGGGGGGTCACCAAGCGCTTTCCCGGCGTGATCGCCAACGCCGACGTCAACATCGCGGTACGGCGCGGCACGGTGCACGCGATCGTCGGCGAGAACGGGGCCGGCAAGTCCACCCTGATGAAGATGCTCTACGGCATGCAGCGCCCGGACGAGGGCGAGATCCTGATCGGCGGCAAGCCGGTCACCTTCTCCTCGCCCTCGGACGCGATCGCGGCCGGCGTCGGCATGGTGCACCAGCACTTCATGCTGGCCGACAACTTCACCGTGCTGGAGAACATCGTGCTCGGCAGCGAGCCGACCAGCCGCGGCGCGCTGAACTTCGGGGCCGCCCGGCGCCGGCTCGACGAGCTGAGCCGCACCTACGGCCTGGACCTGGAGCCGGACGTGCTGGTCGAGCACCTCGGCGTCGGCGACCGGCAGCGGGTCGAGATCGCCAAGGTGCTCTACCGCGGCGCGCGGCTGCTGATCCTGGACGAGCCCACCGCGGTGCTGGTCCCGCACGAGGTCGAGGAACTGTTCCAGAACCTGCGCGAACTCAAGAGCGAGGGGCTGACCATCCTGTTCATCTCGCACAAGCTGGACGAGGTGATCTCGGTCGCCGACGACATCACGGTGATCCGCCGCGGTCGCACCGTCGGCACCGCGGACCCGCACTCGATCACCACCCGGCAGCTGGCCGAGATGATGGTCGGCTCGGAACTGCCGAGCCCACAGACCCGCTCCGACACCGTCTCCGACCGGACGGTGCTGTCCGTCCAGGGCCTGACGGTGACCGGGGACGGCGGTCGCAAGGTGCTCGACGACCTGTCCTTCGACATCCACGCCGGCGAGATCTACGGCATCGCCGGCGTGGAGGGCAACGGCCAGAGCGAGCTGGTCGAGGCGCTGATGGGCATCCGCTCGATCGCTGCCGGCAGCATCACGCTCAACGGGCGCGACGTCAGCGCGATCTCCACCCGCAACCGCCGGTTGGCCGGCGTCGCCTACATCCCGGAGGACCGGCACCGGCAGGGTCTGCTGCTGGAGGCGAGCCTGTGGGAGAACCGGGTGCTGGGGCACTCCGACTCGGCCCCCAACGTCCGGGGGCCGCTGATCGACCGGGCCGGCGCGCGCCGGGACACCGAGCGGATCGTGTCCGAGTTCGACGTGCGCACCCCGGGCATCGACGTGCCGGCCTTCGCGCTGTCCGGCGGCAACCAGCAGAAACTGATCGTGGGACGCGAGCTGTCCGGCGACCCGGTGCTGCTGATCGCCTCCCAACCCACCCGCGGCGTGGACGTCGGGGCCCAGGCTGCCATCTGGGACCACGTCCGGCGGGCCCGCGCGGCGGGCCTGGCCGTCCTGATGATCTCGGCCGACCTGGAGGAACTGATCGGGATGTCCGACTCGATCCGGGTGATCCTGCGTGGCCGGTTCGTCGCCGAGGCCGACCCGTCGACGGTCACCGCCGAGGACCTGGGCGCGGCGATGACCGGCGCCGGCGCCGCGGCAGGTGCCGCATGAGCGCGGGCGGCGTCGCGGTCGGCCGGCCGAGCCTGGCCGCCCGGTTGCGGCAGCGCTATCCGCTGCGCTCGGTGCTGCTGGGCCTGGCGGCACCGGTCGGCGCCGTGCTGTTCGCGCTGCTGGCCAGCTCGGTGATCCTGAGCCTGGGCGGCCACAGCCCGTCGACGGTCTTCCACACCATGCTCAGGCAGGCGCAGCGCCCGACGTCCTTCGTCGACATGGTCAACCAGGCGATGGTGTACTACCTGTCCGCGGTCGCCGTCTCGATCGGGTTCCGGATGAACCTGTTCAACATCGGGGTGGAGGGCCAGTACAGCCTGGCCGCGTTCGCGGCGGCCTACGTCGGCGGCCAGCTGACCGGCGGCGGCCCGCTGCACGTGGTGGCCGAGGTGCTGGTGGCGATGCTGGTCGGCGCGGCCTGGGCCGGCATCGCCGGGGTGCTCAAGGTCACCCGCGGGGTCAGCGAGGTGATCTCGACGATCATGCTCAACGCCATCGCGGTGGGCCTGGGCTCCTACCTGCTGCACAAGCTGGGCCAGTCCAGCGGCAACAACATCCAGACCAAGCCGATCGGTGGGTCCGGGCAGGTGCCGGGACTGAGCTACTCCGGCACTCAGGCCAAGATCTTCGGATTCCTGTTCGTGGCCATCGCGGTAGGGCTCGCGTACTGGTTCGTCGCCGGCCGCACCCGGTTCGGCTTCCGGATCAAGGCGACCGGCCTGAACGAGCAGGCGGCCGTCGCCAGCGGTATCAACGTCCGGCGGATGACGCTGCTGGCGATGCTGATGTCCGGCGCGGTGGCGGGGCTGGTGGGGCTGCCCGAACTGCTCGGCCAGACCCACACGTTCAGCCAGACGGCGCAGTCCGGACTCGGCTTCGCCGGCATCGCGATCGCGCTGCTGGGACGCAACTCCCCGCTCGGCATGGCGCTGGCCGCGGTGTTGTGGTCCTTCCTCGGCAAGTCGGCCAACCAGCTGGACTTCATCGGGGTGCCGCGTGAGATCGCGGCCATCATGCAGGGCGTGATCCTGCTGTCGGTGGTCATCGCCTACGAGCTGGTCCGCCGGTACCGGCTGGTGTTGCAACAGAAGGACGTGGCGGCCCAACTGGCCGAGGCCCCGGCAGCTCCGGCCGGGCGGGCGGTGACCGCATGAGCGTCCCGATCAGCACCAGCACCCTCGTCCAGCCGGAGGTCCGCCGGCGCCGGTCCCGGCTGTCGCCGCCGCTGCTGATCGCCCTCGCCCTCGGTGCCTTCCTGGTGCTGTCGGCGGTGCGGGCGTTCACCGGCGGCAACGACCTGACCAGCAGCGGCACGATCGCGGCGGGCCTGTCGGCCGCGGTGCCGATCGGGCTGGCGGGCCTGGGCGGGCTGTGGTCGGAGCGGGCCGGCGTGGTCAACATCGGCCTGGAAGGCATGATGATCCTGGGTACCTGGGGGTGTGCCTACCTCGGCTGGGAGCACGGGCCGTGGGCCGGCCTGGTGTTCGGCACCCTGCTGGGTGCGGCCGGCGGCCTGGTGCACGCGGTGGCCACCGTGACCTTCGGCGTGGACCACATCATCTCCGGTGTCGCGATCAACATCATCGCGCCCGGGTTGGCGCTGTACCTGACCAAGGTGACCTTCGCCCACTATCCGGGCGGCGGGCAGAAGCAGTCGCCGCCGATCGACAACGCGGGCACCGTGACGCTGCCCGGCTCGGACTGGCTGCACACCGTGGAGGGCAAGCACTGGTTCGCGGTGTCGGACCTGGCCGGCGTGGTCGGCGGGGTGGTGACCCGGCTGTCGCTGGTGACGGTGCTGGCCGTGCTGGTGGTGCTGGCCTCGGCCTGGATCCTGTGGCGGACCGCGTTCGGGCTGCGGCTGCGCTCCTGCGGCGAGGCGCCGTACGCCGCCGAATCGCTCGGCGTCAACGTCTACAAGTACAAGTACATCGCGGTGATGGTGTCCGGTGCGTTGGCCGGTTTCGCCGGCGCCGCGCTGGCGATCGCCGCGCACCAGTTCCGGGACGGCCAGACCGGCGGTCGCGGCTTCATCGGGCTGGCCGCGCTGATCTTCGGCAACTGGCGCCCCGGTGCGCTGGCCGCCGGCGCCGGGCTGTTCGGCTACACCGACGCGATCCAGCTGCGCAGCTCCTCGGCGGTGCACCCGCTGCTGCTGCTGATGGCGATCGCCCTGGCCCTGGTGGCGATCTGGCAGTGGCGCACCGGCCAGCGGGCCATCGCGGTGGTCGCGCTACTGATCGCGGTGCTGGCGGTGTTCTGGTACGTCGACACCGACCGGGTGCCCGACGAGCTGGTCGGCACCACCCCGTACGTGGTCACCATCCTGGTGCTGGCGCTGGCCTCGCAACGGCTGCGGATGCCCAAGGCGGACGGCCGGGTGTACCGCCGGGGCGAGGAGACATGACCGACCAGCCGCCGATCGACTGGGAGCTGCTGCGCTCCGAGGCGGTGGCGGTGATGGGCCGCGCCTACGCGCCGTACTCGAACTACCCGGTGGGCGCCGCCGCGCTGGTCTCCGACGGGCGGCTGGTGACCGGCTGCAACGTCGAGAACGCCTCCTACGGGCTGGGCCTGTGCGCCGAATGCGGGCTGGTGTCGGCGCTGACGGCCAGCGGCGGCGGCCGGCTGGTGGCCATGGTGTGCGTCAACGGCGACGGCGAGCTGCTGATGCCGTGCGGGCGGTGCCGGCAGTTGCTGTTCGAGCACGGCGGCCCGCAGATGCTGGTGGCCGCCGACGGCGGCCCGATCCCGGTGTCCGGCCTGCTGCCGGAGGCCTTCGGCCCGCAGGATCTCGTCGCGCTGGCGAACAAGGCCGCCGGCAGCGCGCCGGACCCGGAGTGATCAGCGAGCTCGCGCTCAGCTCGGCCGAGGTCATCGGCGATCCGTACCCGCACTTCGCCACGGCGCGGGGTCGGGGCGGCGTGCAGTGGCACGAGGGGACCGGGATGTGGCTGGCCTTCGGTTACGCCGAGGCCAACGCGGTGCTGCGCAGCCGCACCCTGGGCCGGATCTGGGCGCCGCGCTGGCCGGACATCGCGATGCCCGGCTTCGAGCTGATCCACCGCAACTCGATGCTGGAGAACGAGCCGCCGGCGCACACCCGGTTGCGCCGGCTGGTGGCGGGTGCGTTCGCGCGCGGCCACGTCGAGCGGTTGCGGCCCCGGGTGGCGGCGCTGGCCGACCGGCTGGCCGACGAGCTGGCCGAGGCGGGCCGGGACGGGCGGCCGGTGGACCTGATCGCCGGCTTCGCCGAGCCGCTGCCGGTGCAGGTGATCGCCGAGTTGCTGGGCGTTCCGGAGCCTGATCAGGTGCTGCTGCGGCCGTGGTCCAACGCTATCGTGAAGATGTACGAGTACCAGGTCTCAGATGCCCAGCGGGAGGCCGCCGAGGCCGCCGCGCAGGAGTTCGTGGGCTACCTGCGCGAGCTGGTGGCACGGCGGCGTCGGCGCCCAGAGCCGGACCTGATCAGCTCGCTGATCGCCGAGACCGATTCGGCCGGCGCCAGGCTGGACTCCGACGAGCTGGTGACCACCTGCACCCTGCTGCTCAACGCCGGCCACGAGGCCAGCGTGAACGTGGTCGGCAACGGGGTGCTGGCGCTGTTCGGCCACCCCGATCAGTGGCAGCGGCTGCTGGCCGCCGAAGCTGACGGCGAATCGCTGGTGGACAAGGCGGTGGAGGAACTGATCCGGTTCGACTCGCCGCTGCAGCTGTTCGAGCGCACCGCGATCGCCGACACTCCGATCGGCGAGGTCACGGTCCGGGCGGGGGAGAAGGTCGCCGCCCTGCTCGGCTCGGCCAACCGCGACCCGGCGGTGTTCGGCGATCCCGACCGGCTGGACGTGGGGCGGGTGGACAACCCGCACCTGGGCTTCGGGGCGGGCATCCATTTCTGCCTGGGCGCGCCGCTGGCCCGGGTGGAGCTGCAGACCTCGCTGCGCACCCTGCTGCGCCGCTTTCCCGGGCTGCGGCCGGCCGTCGCCGACCTGGCCGACCTGCGGCGGGCCGAGTTCGTGATCCGGGGCGTGTCGTCACTGCCGGTGCTACTGGGCTAGGCATGAAATACCGCGAGCGGTATTTCATGGTATGGTGAGCGGTATGAAAACCAGCTTCGACCTCTCCGAGTCGCTGTTGCACCGGGTGAAGCAGCTGGCCAAACAGCGCGGCACCACCACCAAGAGCCTGGTCGAAGAGGCATTGATGAACCTGCTGGCCGAGGCCGACGAGACCACCACCAGTTTCACCCTGCGGGACGTCACCTTCGGCAGCGGTGGCATGGCGGTGGAGTTCGTACACGGTGGGTGGGAGCGGCTGCGGGACGAGATCTACCCGCTGCCGGAGACCTTCCAGACGACCCAACCTCGATGATCGCGCTCGATACCAACATCCTGGTGTACGCCCATCGACCCGACAGCTCCTTCCACGCCCGGGCCGCTGAGGTCGTCCGCGGCCTGGCCGAGGGCGGAGTGCCCTGGGCTCTGCCATGGCCGTGCCTGCACGAGTTCTTCGGGGTGGTGACGTCCGCCCGGATCTTTCCCGCTGCTCCCACGCCACCGGCCATCGCCCTGGACCAGATCCTCGCGTGGTCGGAATCTCCCACGGTGCGACTGCTCGCGGAGTCGCCCGTGCATCTGCACACCCTCGGCGAGTTACTGGCGGCGGCCGGGCTGGCCGGGCCGGCCGTGCACGATGCGAAGATCGCCGCGATCTGCCTGGACCACGGGGTACGCGCGCTGCTGACCATGGACCGGGACTTCAGCCGGTTCCCGGCCCTGACGACTCGCAGCCTGCTGGCGTGAGAGGCTTCGGCCATGCCTTCCAGCCCCGCTGAACCCTTCGACGCGATCAGCGTGATCCGCACCAAGCGGGACCGTGGCCGGATCCCGGACGCCGAGATCGACTGGGTGATCGACGCCTACACCCGCGGGGTGGTGGCCGACGAGCAGATGTCGGCGCTGGCCATGGCGATCCTGCTCAACGGCATGGCGCCGGACGAGCTGGCCCGCTGGACCGCGGCGATGATCGCCTCCGGTGAGCGGCTGGACCTGTCCGGGGTCCGCCGGCCGACCACCGACAAGCACTCGACCGGCGGGGTGGGGGACAAGATCACCCTGCCGCTGGCGCCGCTGGTGGCCGCCCTGGGCGCGGCGGTGCCCCAGCTGTCCGGCCGCGGCCTCGGGCACACCGGGGGCACCCTGGACAAGCTCGAGTCGATCCCAGGCTGGCGGGCCGACCTGTCCAACGCCGAGTTCCTGGCCCAGCTGGACTCGGTCGGCGCGGTGATCTGCGCGGCCGGCGCCGAGCTGGCCCCGGCCGACCGCAAGCTGTACGCGCTGCGCGACGTCACCGGCACCGTCGAGGCGATCCCGCTGATCGCCAGCTCCATCATGAGCAAGAAGATCGCCGAGGGCTCGGCCGCGCTGGTGCTCGACGTCAAGGTCGGCACCGGGGCCTTCATGAAGACCCGCGCGGACGCCCGCCGGCTGGCCGAGACCATGGTCGAGCTCGGCACCGCCGCCGGCACCCACACCGTCGCGCTGCTCACCGACATGAACACCCCGCTCGGCCTGACCGCCGGCAACGCACTCGAGGTGGCCGAGGCCGTCGAGGTGCTCGCCGGTGGCGGCCCGCCGGACGTGGTCGAGCTGACGGTGGCACTCGCCGCGGAGATGCTCGCCGGTGCCGGTATCACCGGCGCCGACCCGGCAGCGGCGCTGGCCGACGGCCGGGCAATGGACGTCTGGCGCGCGATGATCTCCGCCCAGGGTGGCGACCCGGACGCCGCCCTGCCGGTCGCCGCCGAGAAGCACGTGCTCACCGCGCCGGCTACCGGCATGCTCACCCGGCTGGACGCCTACGCCGTCGGGGTGGCGGCCTGGCGGCTCGGTGCCGGCCGGGCCCGCAAGGAGGATCCGGTGTCGGCCGGTGCGGGTGTGGTGCTGCTGGCCAAGCCGGGCGATCAGGTGCGGGCCGGCCAGCCGCTGCTGGAGTTGCACGCCGATTCTTCCGACCGGTTCGACCGGGCGCTGGAGGCCCTCGACGGCGGCTACGAGATCAGCGACGCCGCTGACTTCTCCGCACCGCCGTTGGTGATCGAGCGTGTCTCCGCCTGAGCCGGCCGACGATCTGGAGATTGCCCACGACGCCCGCCGGCTGACGGTGCCGGCCGCCCGGTTGCCGAGGTGGCTGGACGGTTTCGCCGACCGGCACGGCGGCCTGCAGACCCGGCTGCTCGGTGACCCGGCCGCCCCCGAGCGGGTGGTGGTCAGCGCCGCCGACGGCTCCCGGGTCTGGATCGAGGTGCCGTTCCGGCCCTGGCAGCCCGCCGCGTCCCGACCGCTCACGTCGCTGCAGCTGCACCTGAACGTCCCGCGCCGGATCGGCGTGCTGCTGGTTCGGCGCGGCGGGTATGCCGCCGGGGTGTTCGACGGCACCCGGCTGGTCTCGTCCAAGGTCGGCTCGGCCTACGTCCAGGGCGGCACCGCGGCCGGCGGCTGGTCCCAGCAGCGCTTCGCCCGGCGCCGGGCGAACCAGGCCCGGCAGGCGTTCGCCGAGGCAGCCGAGGTCGCGGTGCGCATCCTGCTGCCGGAGGCGGGTCGGCTGGTGGCGCTGGTCTGCGGTGGTGACCGGGCCGCGGTGGACGCCGCGCTGTCCGACCCGCGGCTGGCACCGCTGCTGCCGCTTCGGACGCCGGAGTTCCTGGCCGTCCCGGACCCGCGCCTCAAGGTGCTGCAGGCCACCCCCGAGCAGTTCCTGGCCGTCCGGCTGGCCATCTCACCCTGACCGGCCTCCGACGATGAGGCATCATGAGGCGGTGTCCTCGCGCGGTGTGACCCGGCACCAGGGCATGTTGATGTCCTACCAGGATCTCGGGCCGGTCGACGCGCCGGTGGTGTTGCTGATCCACGGCATCATGTCCGACAGCACCACCTGGACCCGCGCCGCCGACCTGCTCGCCGAGCGGGGTTACCGGGTGCTGGCGCCGGACCTGCTCGGCCACGGCGAGTCCGACAAGCCCACCGACGGTTACCAGCTCGAGGACTTCGCCGCGAGCCTGGTCGCCCTGCTCACCGAGCTGGGGGCCACCGGTGTGACCGTGGTCGGCCACTCGTTCGGCGGCGCGGTCGCCATGCAGCTGGCCCACGACCAGCCCGAGCTGGTACGGCGGCTGGTGCTGGTCTCGGCCGGTGGCCTGGGGCGGCGGGTGCACCCGGTGCTGCGGGCGGCCACCCTGCCCGGCGCGCACAACCTGGTGCGGATGGTGGTCAACTCCCGCACCGCCGCGCTCTACCGGCGGCCCCGGCTGCACCGCTCGCTGCGGCTGAGCCCGGACGTGGTCACCACCCTCAGCCGGGCCGGCCGGGGGCTGGCCTCGCCGGACGGCCGGACGGCGTTCTTCCAGACCGTGCGCGGGGCGATCAGCCCGTTCGGGCAACGCGGATCGTTGCTGGAGCTCGACTACGTCCGGCTGGACCTGCCCACCCTGATCATCTGGTCCGAGCGGGATCCGGTGCTGCCGGTGGAGCATGCCTACGAAACCCACGCCCACCTGCGCAACAGCACCCTGGAGGTCTTTCCGGGGGCCAGCCACCAACCGCACCACCACTCGGCAGAGCGGTTCGTGCGGGTGCTGTCGGACTTCATCGCCGCCACCTGACACCCTGTTCGAGCGCAGCGGCGCCGGCACGCGCGAGGGAGGATCGCAGCGACGAAGGAGCGAGGACCGGACCGAGCGGCCAAGGCTCAGTCCTTGGCCTCGGACCAGCGCTGGATCACGCTGACGTCGGCGACGAAACGCACCGCGCCGTCCGGTGCCCAGCGCGCCGCCGCCTCGGCCAGGCAGTCGGTGACCAGCTGCCTGACCGCCGGGCCGTGCTCGGCCGGCACCTGGACCAGCAGCTCGTCGTGCAGGCAGAGCACCACCCGGGCCTGGAACGCCTGCCCGCGGGCCCGGACCGTCAACGCCCAGACCTTGAACAGCTCGGCCGCGGCGCCCTGCACCACCGCGTTGCGGGCGTACCGGCCGCGGCTGGCCGAGTTGGCCCGTTCCTGGTCGGCGTCCAGGCCGGCGGGGGTCTGCCACATCCGTACCAGCCGGCCGCCGTGGGTGCGCACCGATCGGCCGGCCCGGCCTGCGTCGTAGGCCTCGCGCAGGTAGCGCATCGCCACCGGGTAGGCCGACTCCATCCCCTGCAATGCCTGGCCGGCGGCCCCGGAGGTCTGGCCGTACATGGCGGCCAGCACGGCGATCTTGGCGACCGGACGGTCCACACCCAGCTGGCTGGCCACCGGTGCGTACAGGTCGTCGTCCTGGGTGGCCCGGGCCAGTGCCCGGTCGCCGGAGACCGCGGCCAGCACCCGGGGTTCGATCTGGCCGAGGTCGGCCCGCACCAGAACCTGTCCGGCCGGCGCGGCGACCGCCGGCCGCAGGTCGGCCGGCATGTTGTGCAGGCCGGCCTGCGCGGTCATCCGGCCGGCCGCGCCGTCCGAGCCGCTCCACGTGCCGCGCAGCCGGGCGTCCGGTCCGACGTTGCGGGCCAGCCACTCGTAGCCGAAGGTGGTGGCGATCCGCTCGGCCTTGCGCCAGGCCAGCAGGGCCTCGACGACCGGGTGCGCTCCGGCGAAGCGTTCCAGCCGCCACGACCGGGTGTCCGGGACGTCGATGCCGACCCGGGCCAGCAGGGTGCGCACCTGGGCGGGGTTGCGCAGGTCGATGCCGTCGGCGTTGGGCACCAGCCGCAGCACCGCTCGGTCGCGGCGCTCCCGCAGCTCGCCGGCCTCGGCGGCGTCCCGCGGCCGGGCGCCGGCGAACGAGGCGATGATCTGCTCGGCCCGGTCCAGGTCGATCGGCAGGCCGTCGGTGGTCAGCTCCGCGCACAGCAGTTCGGCGGCCGACTCCGAGCGTGCCGTGGCCGCCAGGTCGCCCGCCGCGGGGGCCGCGGCCAGCCGGCGTTGCTGCAACGCGCCGGCCCGCATCGCGGTCCGAGCCCAGCCGGCCAGCCGGCTCGGGTCGCGGCCCCAGCCGCCACCGGCCCACTCCGGACGCAGGTGCCCGTCGGGGCGGACCGGGTCCTCCGGGTCGGTGCCCTCGTCACCGCCGCCGAACAGGTCCAGCTGGCCGGTGCCCGGGATCGAGTCCTGGTCGAGGTCGTGCAGGGCGGCCCAGATCCGGGCCGGGTCAGCGCGCCAGCCACCGAAGATCAGCCGGTGCACGGCGACCAGGTCCCAGCAGGTGGCCACCCGGACACCGGCCCGGACCAGTTCGAGCGGGGTCTGCTGCGACCACCACAGCCAGCGCGGGCGGAACTCGGCCTCCAGCTGGGCCACCGCCACCGCCGGCCGGTCGGTGGCCAGCGACCACGCGGCCCCCGACGGGTCGGCCAGGCCCAGACCCCGACCGTCGGCCAGGCTCAGGGCGAGCAGGCCGCCCCGGGCCAGGCCGTGCTGGCGGAGCGCTGCCACCAACTCCTCGGCGGTGGTGAACTCCGGTGGCACCTGGACCATCCTGCCAAAGCCACCCCTCACCCCGGCGTCGCTTGCCCGGGCGGTCGGCCTGCCCGGCGTTCGCCGGCCCGGAGACTGCCGGCCGACCGCCAGCGTCACCGGCTGCCGATCACCGGTCGCCGATCACCGGTCGCCGATCACCGGCGGCCGATGACCACGATCCGGTCCCGCGGGCCGGTCTCCGGCTTGACGAAGCTGAATACCTGGCTCGAGACGTCGGAGAACCCGCACTCGGCGACCTGGCGCTCCATGTAGGACTGGGACAGGAACCAGTACGCCAGGTCGGGGTGCTTCTCCACGTCGGCGTCGCCGGTCCACGGCGGGTCGTTGGACAGCACCAGCAGGCTGCCTTCGGGGAGCCAGGACCGGAAGCGGCTGAGCACGTGCTGCAGGTCGGTGTCGGGGTCGTAGAGGTGGCCCAGGCTGCCGTCGGCGAACAGCATGGTCCACGGCTCGGACGGCGGCGTCCAGTTCAGCACGTCGGCGCAGACCGCGTCGAGGCCCTTGGCCCTGGCCAGCTCGATCGCCGGCTCCATCGCGTCCACCGCGAGCACCCGGGTGCCGTCACCGGCGATGATCGCCTCCACCATGCCGTTTCCGCAGCCCACGCTGAGGATCCGCGGGTCGGAGCTGTCGGCGAGCAGGCCGCGCAGCACGCCGACGATCCAGTCCCGGTACGGCTCGCTCGAAGTTGCCGGCGTGGTCACGTTGCCCCGACCGCCGCCTTTCTCCCAGATGTGGTAGATGCTCGGCTCGGACCCGTTGCTGTCGTCGTCCACGTAGTACTCGCGGACTGCTCGGACCTGATCGGTGTCTGACATGGAGAACACCCTTTCTCGAGTTACCGCATCGGTTCCCGGTCGATCACGTCTACAGGCCGCCGGGCGGTTCGTCAACTCGGCGTGCGCGACCGATCGGCGGCGTGGCGGGCAGGTTCGGGCACCGGGCGGTAACCCCTGGTGGTGGCCAACCGTTAGGTTGGAAGCATGGCCAACCGCCTCGCCGACGCGACCAGTCCGTACCTGGCCCAGCACGCCGACAACCCGGTGGACTGGTGGCCGTGGTGCGAGGACGCGTTCGCCGAGGCGCGCCGGCGCAACGTTCCGGTACTGCTGTCCGTCGGCTATGCCGCCTGTCACTGGTGCCACGTGATGGCACACGAGTCGTTCGAGAACGCCGAGGTGGCCGAAGTCCTCAACGGGGGGTTCGTGGCCATCAAGGTCGATCGCGAGGAACGTCCAGACATCGATGCGGTCTACATGGCCGCGACCACCGCGATGACCGGCCACGGTGGCTGGCCGATGACCTGCCTGCTGACCCCGTCCGGCGAGCCGTTCTTCTGCGGGACGTACTTTCCCAAGGACGCTTTCCTGCGGCTGCTGGCCGCCTCGACCCAGACCTGGACCGAACGCCGGGACGAGGTGCTGGCCACCGGCGGCCGGATCGTGCAGGCGCTGCAGGCCGCCCTGGCCACCGGTGCCCCGCGCACCCTCGGCGCCGACGTGCTGGACGAGGCGGTGGCCCGGCTCGGCCAGCAGTTCGACGCCAGGTTCGCCGGTTACGGCTCGGCGCCGAAGTTCCCGCCCTCGATGGTGTTGGAGTTCCTGCTGCGCCACCACGCCCGGACCGGCTCCGACGCCGCGCTGGAGCAGGTCCGGGGTACCTGCGAGGCGATGGCCCGGGGCGGCATCTACGACCAGCTGGCCGGCGGGTTCGCCCGGTACTCCGTCGACGCGCAGTGGGTCGTGCCGCATTTCGAGAAGATGCTGTACGACAACGCCCAACTGTTGCGGGTCTACCTGCACCTGTGGCGGGCCACCCGACTGCCGCTGGCCGAGCGCGTCGCCACCGAGACGGCGGAGTTCCTGCTGCGGGATCTGCGCACTGCGGAAGGGATGTTCGCCTCCGCGCTGGACGCCGACACCGAGGGCGTGGAAGGGCTGACCTATGCCTGGACGCCGGAGCAGCTGGCCGAGGCGCTCGGCGAGGCCGACGGTGCCGTGGCTGCCGACCTGCTCGGCGTCACCGGGCAGGGCACCTTCGAACTGGGCAGTTCCACGCTGCAACTGCGCGGCGACCCACCGGATCCCGAGTGGTGGGCGGGAGTCCGGGCCCGGCTGCTGGCCGAGCGGCACCGGCGACCGCAGCCGGCCCGGGACGACAAGGCGATCACCGCCTGGAACGGGCTGGCCATCGCCGCGCTGGCCGAGGCGGGCGTATTGCTCGAGCGAGCGGATTACCTTGCCGCGGCGAGGGAATGTGCCGACGTGCTGCTCGGCAGTCACCTGGTGGACGGCCGGCTGCACCGCTCGTCGCGGGCCGGTTCGGTCAGCGACGCGATGGGTGTCGCCGAGGACTACGGCGATCTGGCCGAGGGCCTGCTGGCGTTGCACCAGGCAACCGCCGAGCCGCGCTGGCTGGCGGCGGCGGGGGAGTTGCTGGAGGTGGCCCTGACCCGGTTCGCCGACGGAGCCGGTGGCTTCTTCGACACCGCCGACGACGCCGAGGCGTTGTTCAGCCGGCCCCGCGACCCCGCGGACACCGCGGCACCGTCCGGGCAGTCGGCGCTGGCCGGCGCCCTGCTCGGCTACGCCGCGCTGACCGGATCCACCCGGCACCGCGAGGCTGCCGATGCGGCGCTGGCCGCGGCCGGCGAGCTGGCCGCGCGCGAACCCCGGTTCGCCGGCTGGAGCCTGGCGGTTGCCGAGGCGGCGGTGGCCGGGCCGCTGCAGGTCGCCGTCGTCGGGCACGGCCCGGCGGCGCAGGCCCTGCTGGCCGCTGCCCGGCTGAGCACCTCGCCCGGACTGGTGCTGGCCTCGGGCGAACCGGACGCCGACGGGGTGCCACTGCTGGCCGATCGGCCGTTGCTGGCCGGCGAGCCCGCGGCCTACGTCTGCCGGGGATTCGTGTGCGAGCGACCGGTCAGCACTCCGGGTGAGTTGCTGGCAGCCCTCGGCTGAAAGCCGCGGCGCTGCGTCCGGACGCCTAGGGTGAGCACATGATGCGGACCCAGCCGCCCGGCTTCCGATGGCTGGTGGGCGGCTTCGCGCTGCTGGCGGCGATCGTGCTCGGCTGGCACTACCGCACCGCCGGCGACCGGGGCGCGCTGCTGTTCGCGGTGCTGTGCCTGCTGGTCGCCGGGTACTGGTTGGTCATCGACCGGGAACCAGCCGACCCGGAACCAGCCGACCGGGAACCAGCCGACCGGGAACCAGCCGACTCGGAAGCGGGGGAGTGAGGGCGCAGAAATAGGGATGCTCCGCAGGTGCCGGCAGTCCCGTACCGGCTCCTGCGGAGCATCCCGTGCCCCCGCGCTGTGGTGCTCCCCCTTGCTGTACTGCTTCCCCCGCGCTTGTAGTGCTTCCCCCGTGCTTGTGGTGCTCCCCGTGCTGTCTTGCTCCCCGTGCTTGTGCTGCTCCCCGTGCTGTCTTGCTCCCCCTTGCGGTAACCGCTCCCCCAAGCTGTACCGCGTCCCCCGTGTGGTCAAGTATGGGGATCTAACCTAGACCACACAAGACGCAATCCAGTCACCGTTCCACTACGGAGTGTGCTGAGCACCGGCCCGGTGGGCCCGCAGTACCAGGTCGTCGACGTGGTGGTGGGCGGTGGCCGAGCCCGGTGGCCGGGGCCGCTTGTCGTTGGCCTCGATGGTCCAGTCGGGCAGGTCGGACAGGGCCGCCACGAAGTCCTCGATGTGCAGGTATGCCTCGGGATCGAACGGCATGCCGTGGCGCTGCGGGTCGCGCATGGCCACCGGGTCGTGGCTCAGGACGAGCAACCGGCCGCCGGGTGCGACCGCGTCGAGGATGTTGTGGACCCCGCGCCGATCGGGCGTGCGGGGGATCGAGGCATAGCTTGCGGTGACCAGGTCGAACGCGGCGGTCTCGAACGGCTCGTAGGCGTTGGCGTCGCCCTGCCGGCAGCTGACCTGCACGCCCCGCCGCGCCGCTTCGCTCCGGATCCGGTCGAGGGCACGGGAGGAGATGTCGTTCGCGGTCACGCTCCAGCCCTGCTCGGCGAGCCACAGCACGTCGCCGCCCTCGCCGGCGCCGATGTCGAGCACCCGACCGGGCGCCAGGCCGGTCACCTCGGCGACCAGCGAGCCGTTGGGGTTTCCGCTCCACAGCTGCTCGCCGGAGTAGCGATGGTCCCAGTCGGTGGCGGGCCCGGAGGGCCGGCCGGCATCGCGCATATCCTCGTCCGCGAGGCTGAACGCGACCATCCCGCCGACCCGGCTGCCGTCAGCCGCGGCCTGCAGCAACTGCTGGCTCGGGTCGGTGACGCTGCCCGCGGCGTAGATCCCGTCGACGGACGTGGCGCCGGCCGCGTCGACGGTGACCACCGCACCGAGGCCGCTGGGATGCGGCTCGCAGCGCAGCCCGAGCGAGGCCAGCGGCTCGATCCGGGGATGGAAGCGTGGACCGACGGCGACCGCGTCGGCGTCGATCGTGGTCCCGTCGGCCAGCTCGACCCCGACCAGCCGGCCGTCGGCACCGGTGACGACGGAGCGGGCGGTGACCGACCGGATGGCCACCCCGGCCGCCCGCAGCGCGTCGAGCTGCGCCGGGTCGGATTCGACGCCGTCGTGCAGCAGCACGGTGAGCCGCTCGGTGAGCTGGCGGAACAGCGGCACGGTGCGCAGGCCCGTCGGGTGCGTGACGAGCTGCACGATGCGCTGGTCGCGCACCTCGTAGCCGTGGCAGAACGGGCAGTGGATCACCGCGCGGCCCCACTGCTCGGCGAGGCCGTCGAGGTCGGGCAGTTCGTCGGCCAGGCCGGTAGCGACGACGATCCGCCGGGCGATCACGGTGTGCCCCTCGGCGAGCTCGACGGCGAAGCGCTCGCCGGTCCGGCTCACCCCGACCACCCGGCCGGACAGGATCTCGCCGCCGTAGTTGCGCACGTCGGCCCGGCCCGCGGACAGCAGCTCGCCAGGCGGCGTGCCGTCCCGGCCGAGGAAGCTGTGCAGGTGGCTGGCGGGTGCGTTGCGCGGCTCGCCGGAGTCGATCACGATGGCCGACCGGCGCTGCCGGCCCAGTTGCAGGGCGGCGGCGAGGCCTGCCACCGATCCGCCGAGGACGGCGACGTCGCAGTGCCGGACGGTGGGGCTGGGTGCGTGGCTCATGGTTGCGACGATAGCGACGCCTGTCGATCTGTGCCAAACTCCTTGCAGTATTCGCAAACAACGGCAGGGAGCCAGGCGTGCCGGAACTCGCTGACATCGAACACGTGGTGCGCACCCGGCTGCGCAGCCTGCGCACCACGCTCGGCCTGTCGCTGGACGACCTGGCCGCGCGGACCAACCTCAGCCCGTCCACCATCAGCCGGGTCGAGACCGGCAAGCGCAGCATCAGCCTGGACGTCCTGTTGCCGCTGGCCGCCGGGCTGCAGGTCGGGCTGGACTCGCTGCTGGAGATGAGCACCGACGACGACGTGGTGATCCGGCCGACGCCGAGCCGGGCGGCCGGCCGCACCACCTGGCAGCTGAGTCGGCCGGGCGGCGGCACGGTCGCGGTGAAGATGCGCCTGGAACCGACGGCGGCCCCGCCGCAGCAGCGGGTGCATCCCGGCCACGACTGGCTGTTCGTGCTCACCGGCCGCGTCCGGCTGCTGCTCGGCGAGCGCGAGATCACCGTGAACGCCGGCGAGGCGGCCGAGTTCGCCACCATGACCCCGCACGCGTTCGCCGCGATCGGCCGGCCGGCCGAGCTGGTGATGATCTTCGACCGCGACGGGCAGCACGCCCACGTGCACCGCGGCGACGACTGACGCGCCAACGCCCGGCCCGGCGGGTCACTTCGAGGTTGTCCGGCGCCCCCGGCCGGCGGGTCTAGGCTAGAAAGCCGTGGACCTGCGCGCCGGGCTGTACTCGCTCTACGAGCGCCAGTTGCTGAGGACGCTGGCCGGCCGGCCGGTGCCCCGGCACGTGGCGGTGATGCTGGACGGCAACCGGCGCTGGGCCAGGGCGGCCGGCTTCGACGACGTCAACGACGGGCACGTGGTGGGCGCCCGCCACATCGACAACCTGCTCGCCTGGTGTGCCGAGGTCGGCGTGGAGCACGTAACCCTGTGGTTGCTGTCCACCGACAACCTGCACCGGGACCCGGCCGAGATCGGTCCGCTGCTGCGCATCATCGCCGCCGTCGCGCACGCGCTGTCCGCTCCTGAGGAGCCCTGGCAGCTCAACGTGGTGGGCGCGCTGGACACCCTGCCCGCCAGCACCGCCGAAGCCCTCAAGATCGCCGCCGAACGATCGGTCGGCAAGCGGGGCATGATGGTCAACCTGGCGGTCGGCTACGGCGGCCGGCGTGAGATCGCCGACGCGGTGCGCTCGCTGCTGCAGTCGCATGCCCAGGCCGGCACCTCGATCGAGGAGCTCGCCGAGATCATCGACGTCGAGCACATCGCCGAGCATCTCTACACCCGGGGCCAGCCCGACCCCGACCTGGTGATCAGGACCTCCGGCGAGCAGCGGCTGTCCGGGTTCCTGCTGTGGCAGTCGGCGCATTCGGAGTTCTACTTCTGCGATGCCCTGTGGCCGGACTTCCGCAAGACCGACTTCCTGCGGGCGCTGCGCGACTTCTCCGAGCGACAGCGCCGCTTCGGCAACTGAGCGCTTGCGGGGCTCGACACACCGTGGCATAACACGGCTACGGCGTGGCGCGGGCCCGGCACCGGCAGGCCGACGTAGCGTCCCCGGCAGGCGTCCGACCGGCAAGGGCGGTCGCCTCGGGAGGTCCCTTGACGGTGGTGAAAAGCCAGCGGGGGGCCGGCATCGCCCCCGTAGCATGGGAGATGACCGGAACCCTCGATCGGGCAGGCGTCGGTGCCACGCCTGCCCACGGTGTCAGTAGTCTCGGACACCGCTGCGCTCAGGAGCCCACGTGACCCAGCCCTCTTCCCCGCAGTCCGGTCAGCCCGCCCCGGCCGGCAAGACCTTCGTGTTGGACACCTCGGTACTGCTGTCAGATCCCGGCGCGCTGGCCCGCTTCGGCGAGCACCAGGTGGTCCTGCCGCTGGTCGTGATCGGCGAGCTGGAAGGCAAGCGGCACCATCCCGAACTCGGTTGGTTCGCCCGCGAGACGCTGCGCACCCTGGACGACCTGCGCATCCGGCACGGCCGGCTGGACGCCCCGGTGCCGGTGGGCGATCAGGGCGGCACCCTGCACGTCGAGCTGAACCACTCCGACCTGTCGTCGCTGCCGGCCGGCTTCCGGGTGGAGAGCAACGACTCGCGCATCCTGGCGGTGGCGCTGAACCTGGCCATCGAGGGCCGCGAGGTGGTGCTGGTCTCCAAGGACATGCCGCTGCGGGTCAAGGCGGCGGCGGTGGGGCTGGCCTCGGACGAGTACCGGGTGCACCCGGGGATCGACTCCGGCTGGACCGGCATGGCCGAGCTGGAGGTGTCCAGCGGGGTCATCGACTCGCTCTACAACTCCGACCGGGTCGAGCCGGCCGAGACCGAGGAACTGCTGCCGGTCGCCGAGCTGCCCTGCCACACCGGCCTGGTGCTGCACTCGGCGCGCGGATCGGCGCTGGCCCGGGTCACCGCCGACAAGCAGGTCAAGCTGGTGCGCGGCGACCGGGAGGCCTTCGGCCTGCGCGGTCGCTCGGCCGAGCAGCGGATCGCGCTGGACCTGCTGCTGGACCCCGAGATCGGCATCGTGTCCCTCGGCGGCCGGGCCGGCACCGGCAAGTCGGCGCTGGCCCTGTGCGCGGGCCTGGACGCGGTGATGGAGCGGCGGGCGCACAAGAAGGTGGTGGTGTTCCGGCCGCTGTACGCCGTCGGCGGCCAGGACCTGGGCTACCTGCCGGGCAGCGAGAACGAGAAGATGGCGCCGTGGGCGCAGGCGGTCTTCGACACCCTCGGCGCGCTGGTCAGCAAGGACGTGATGGACGAGGTGATGGACCGCGGCATGGTCGAGGTGCTTCCGTTGACCCACATCCGCGGTCGCTCGCTGCACGACTCGTTCGTCATCGTGGACGAGGCGCAGTCGCTGGAGCGCAACGTGCTGCTGACCGTGCTGTCCCGGATCGGCGCGGGGTCGCGGGTGGTGCTCACCCACGACGTGGCCCAGCGGGACAACCTGCGGGTCGGCCGGCACGACGGGGTGGCGGCGGTGATCGAGGCGCTGCGCGGGCACCCGCTGTTCGCGCACGTCACCCTGACCCGGTCCGAGCGCTCGCCGATCGCCGCCCTGGTCACCGAGTTGCTCGAGGACGTCGGCCTGTAGGAGGCGGGGAGGCGGCGAACTCAGCTGGGCGGCGCCAGTGGCGCGCGGGTGCGCTCGCCGAGGTCGCCGAGCGCGGGCAGGCCGTCGATGGACGCCGCGTTCTTCGTCTCCGGGTACTCCCGATAGGGCGCCGGGCCCTTCTTCTCCTGGCGCAGGTCGAGCACGTCCCGGTGCGCGACGAAGTCCAGCAGCGGCACCGCGTAGCCGCAGGAGTCACTGACCCGGTCCAGGTCGACCATCACGATGGCGCGCTGGGCGACCACCCGCTCCTTTCCGAAGGCCGACCGCAGCTCGGCGAACTCCGGGTCCTGGGTGAGCACGATCCGCCCGGTGCCGTAGAGCCGGACGATGGTGGGCCGGCCGGTGAAGGCCGCGAACATCAGGGTGATCCGGCCGTTCTCACGCAGGTGGGCGATGGTCTCCGAGCCCGAGCCGTAGTAGTCGAGGTAACCGACCCGGCGCGGGCCGAACACCACGAAGGTGCCGGCCATCCCCTTCGGCGAGACGTTGACGTGGCCGTCACCGGCCAGCGGGGCGGTGGCCACGAAGAACACCGGCTGGCTGGTCAGCCAGGCTGCCAGCTTGTCGTCGATGCCGTCGTAGACGTTCATCGCCCGGGTCCGGTTCGGTTCGCGCCTGGCTAGCGCTGCCCGGCCGGCCGGGTCATCGACAGCACGTCCAGCACCTCGTCGAGCTTCTCCTCGGTGATCGTGCCGGGCACGTGCCCGCGCTCGACGACGACCTCGCGGATCGTCTTGCGCTCCTTGATCGCCTGCTTGGCGACCTTGGCGGCCTCGTCATAGCCGAGGTAGTGGTTGAGCGGGGTGACGATCATCGGGCTGCCCTCGGCGTTGAGCCGGCACTGCTCCTCGTTGGCGGTGATCCCGCTGACGCACCGGTCGGCGAACACCCGGCTGACGTTGGCCAGCAGCCGGATCGACTCCAGCACGTTGCGCGCCATCATCGGCAGGTAGACGTTCAGCTCGAACGCGCCGTTGCCGCCGCCCCAGGCCACCGCGGCGTCGTTGCCGACCACCTGCGCGACCACCTGGGTGACCGCCTCGCACAGCACCGGGTTGACCTTGCCCGGCATGATCGAGCTGCCCGGCTGCAGGTCCGGGATGAAGATCTCGGACAGGCCGGTACGCGGTCCCGAGCCCATCCACCGGATGTCGTTGGCGATCTTGTTCAGCCCGATCGCGATGGTGCGCAGCGCGCCGGACAGCTCCACCAGGCCGTCCCGGGCGGCGTTGGCCTCGAAGTGGTTGCGCGCCTCGGTCAGCGGCAGCCCGGTCTCGGCGGCGATCAGCTCGATCACCTCACCGGCGAAGCCGGCCGGGGCGTTGATGCCGGTGCCGACCGCGGTACCGCCCAGCGGCAGCTCGGCCACCCGGGGCAGCACCGCGTCCAGCCGCTCGATGCCGTAACGGACCTGCGCGGCGTAGCCGCCGAACTCCTGGCCCAGGGTCACCGGGGTGGCGTCCATCAGGTGGGTGCGGCCGGCCTTGACCACCTCGGCGAACTCGCCGGCCTTGGCCTCCAGGGCGGTCGCGAGATGGTCCAGTGCTGGCTGCAGGTCGTGGATGGTCGCCTTCGTCGCCGCCACGTGGATCGCCGACGGGAACTGGTCGTTGGACGACAGCGGGTCGTTGACGTCGTCGTTGGGGTGCACCGAAACCGGACCAGCCGCACTGAGCCTTTCAGATGCCAGGCTGGCCAGCACCTCGTTGGTGTTCATGTTCGAGGAGGTGCCCGAGCCGGTCTGGAACACGTCGATCGGGAACTCGGCGTCCCAGTCGCCGCGGGCCACCTCGGCGGCGGCGGCGGCGATCGCCTCGGCCTTGGCCGCGTCGAGCAGCCCGCGCTCGGCCCGCACCCGCGCCCCGGCGCCCTTGATCAGGGCCAGCCCGGCGATCAGCTCCCGCTCGATCGGCTGGCCCGAGATCGGGAAGTTCTGCACCGCCCGCTGGGTCTGGGCACGCCACTTGGCCCGAGCCGGGACTTCGACCTCGCCCATCGAGTCCTTCTCGATCCGGTAGGCGCTCGTCCCGTCGCCGGCGGGGCTGCCCGTGGGGGCCTGCGGGTTGGAATGTGCGCTGGGCTGCTCAGACATCAGCCGATGCTCCCTGGGTGTCGGCGTTCCTGCGAAAACGGCACTCCGGACAGACGAAGGAGTGCACCGACGAGCCTAGCCAGCTCGGCGCCGGCGGGCGTGCGGCTGTGGCGGGACTAACCCTGCTCCCGCCGCGACCGCCGGGCGGGCTACCGGCCGTCCGCCGGCTGCTGCCACCCGGGCTGCCCGGCCGGCTGGTCCCAGCCCTGCTGGCCCTGCTGGTTGGGTTGCTGCCAGCCGCCGGCCTGGGCACCCGGCTGCGCCGGTCCGCCGGGGGCGCTGCCCGGCTGCCCGTAGCCCAGCTGCACGGCGGTCTGCTTGGCCGCCTCGGTGACCGGAACCGCCACCACCGCGGTGGCGTAGGCGCAGATCTCGCTCCAGTTGCCGCCCAGCTCGGTGGTGTCGAACCGCATCGCGACCAGGGCGTTGCCGCCGCGGGCCTGGGCCTCGGCGAACAGCCGGGTCATCGCCTCGTTGCGGCTGGCGAGCACGTTGCGGGTCATGCCCTGCAGCTCACCGCCCACCAGGGACTTGAAGTTCGCGCCCATCTGGGAGAACGCGTTGCGGGAGCGCACGGTCACCCCGAACACCTCGCCGCAGACCCGCTGGATCTCCCAGCCGGGGATGTCGTTCATGGTGACGCAGAGCATGCTGATCTCCCTGGTAGTCGTGAGCCGGCGTGGTTGTGAGCTGGTGACCGGCGCCTCCGACGGGCAGCCTAGTTGCGATCGAAGTCCACCGAGGCGTACGCGCGCAGCTTGGACAGCTGATGCAGCGAATCGACGGTGCGGATGGTGCCGGACTTCGAGCGCATCACGATCGAGGAGGTGGCGACCGCGCCCCGGTCGTAGCGCACCCCGCGCAGCAACTCGCCGTCGGTGATGCCGGTGGCACAGAAGAAGACGTTCTCCCCGGTGACCAGGTCACGGGTGGTCAGCACCCGGGACAGGTCGTGGCCGGCACCGATGGCCTTCTCCCGCTCCTCGGGGGTCTGCGGCCAGAGCCGGCCCTGGATGGCGCCGCCCATGCAGCTGATCGCCGCCGCGGCGATGATCCCTTCGGGGGTGCCACCGATACCGAGCAGCAGGTCGACACCGGTGCCGGCGCGGGCGGCCATGATGGCGCCGGCGACGTCGCCGTCGGAGATGAACTTGATCCGGGCGCCGGACGCGCGCACCTGTGCGACCAGCTCGGCATGCCGGGGGCGGTCCAGGATCACCACCGTGACGTCCTCGGGCTTGCCGCCCTTGGCCTTGGCCACCCGGGCGACGTTCTCGGCCACCGGCGCGGTGAGGTCGATGACGTCGGCGGCCTCCGGACCGGTGGCGATCTTCTCCATGTAGAACACCGCGGACGGGTCGAACATCGAGCCGCGCTCGGCCACCGCGATCACCGCGATCGCGTTGGGCATGCCCTTGGCCATCAGGGTGGTGCCGTCGATCGGGTCGACCGCCACATCGCACTCGGGCCCGGTGCCGTCACCGACCCGCTCGCCGTTGTAGAGCATCGGGGCGTGGTCCTTCTCGCCCTCGCCGATCACCACCACGCCGTCCATCGCGACGGTGCCGATCAGGGTGCGCATCGCGTCGACCGCGGCCCCGTCCCCGCCGTTCTTGTCCCCGCGGCCGACCCAGCGGGCCGCGGCCATCGCGGCGGCCTCGGTGACCCGGACCAGCTCCAGCGCGAGGTTGCGGTCCGGTGCCTGCTGGCTGACGGCCAGCTCCGGGGGGACGTTGCCGGACGGTGCGGGGTCGGTCATGGAGTGAGGCCCTTCTCGACGTCGGCGGCGGCGGGGAGATGAGCTGACCTTAGCCCCGGCCCGCGGCGGCCAGCCACCGGCACGCAGCCGGGCAGCCCTGGTCCGTCCGGCGGCCGGACCGGTAGCCGCACACCCGGTTGGCGGGCGGCTGCGGGCACCGGTGACCATGGAGTGGTGACCCGTCCGCTCGACCCGGCCGCCCGGCAACGGCTGCGTACCCCGGCCAACCTGTGGCGGGCGCTGATCCCGTTGCTGGTGATCGTCGGGCTGGTGGTGTTGCTCAACCGTCCGGCCCAGCAGGGCGGCGACGGGGTGCACGTCGTGGACCCGGGCCCGGCGATCGCGGCGGCCCGGCAGCAGTCCGGTTTCGCGGTGCTGGCGCCGACGGGGTTGCCCGGCGGGTGGCGGCCGACCTCCAGCGAGCTGGTGCCGGCCGAGCCCGCCGCCCCGGCCGGCCTGCGGATCGGCTATGTCAGCCCGTCCGGCAAGTACGCCGAGCTGTTCGAGAGCCCGGACGCCCCGGAGGCGGTGGCGGCTCGCTACGGCCCGCTGAGCACCGACGGGACCGCGCAGGTGGGCACGGTGGCCTGGCAGCGGTACCAGACCCCGGACGGCCGGTTGCTGCTGCGGCACACCGTCGGCACGGTCACGGCCCTGGTGACCGGCAGCGCTCCGTTGGCCGAGATGGTCGAGCTGGCAGGCTCGCTGCGCTGACCCGTATCCGGATCGAGCGTTCGCGACGAGTTCGCCCGCGACCGGTCGGTGGCCCTGGCAAAGGTCTTCTCGCATGACTGCATGAGGCAGTTCCTTTTGCGACTTGTTACCTGCTGAACCATTCCGGGCGGTCGGTTCAGCAGGTATGGTGACGCCAGTCCGCTGTGATGACGGTCACGTGCGCCGACTGCTCCTTTCGCACGCGCAGAAGCAGGAGATCCCCCATGCGCCGTAAGCGTATTGCCCTCGTCCAACAAGGCGTCTGGGCAATGCCCATGGAATCGATGCCACTGGCCATCGGCTATATGAAAGCGGCTATCGACGCCGATGAAATACTGCGCGATGAATTCGAAGCGAAAATAGTCAATTTCCGGGGTGCCACCACAGTTGGTTCGGCCATTGCCGCAATCTTCGGCGAGGTGGTTCCGGACGTGCTGGCCATCTCGGTGTTCGGCTGGAACTTCCGCGAGTCCCTGGTCTTGTCAGAGACGTTCAAGCAGCTCAACCCGGCCGGCCTGGTGGTGCTCGGCGGAACCCACGTGGCCAACCAGGGGGAGCGAATCTTCCGATTGTGTCCCGATGTGGACGTCATCGTGAACGGCGAGGGGGAGCAGACGCTGCCCGAGCTGCTGCGCGCCTGGCAGGCCGGGGAATTCCCGCAGCCACGCGGGCCGGAGGTCGCCGGCATCTCCTTCCGGTCACCGGACGGCACCGTCGTGACTACAAAGAACCGGCCCGGCATTGCCGATCTTTCGGAGATCGTCTCGCCCTTCCTGTCCGGTGCCATTCCGATGACCGACGAGGCGGGCCGGTTCCGCTACGACGTGGCGATCATGGAAACCAATCGCGGCTGCCCGTACCACTGTGCCTTCTGTTACTGGGGTGGTGCGATCGGACAGAAATTCCGCAACTTCCCGCGCGAGCGACTGCTCGCCGAAATGGAGATATTCGCGCACTACAAGGTACACAGCGTCATCCTGTGCGATTCCAATTTCGGTATGCAGGCCGCCGACGAGCAATTCCTGGAAGACGTCATCAAGCTCCGGGAGCGGACCGGATATCCGCGCTCGATCGAATCGTCCTGGACCAAGAACAAGTCGGCGATCTTCTACCGCATCGTGCAGAAGATGAAGGCCGCCGGGCTGCACACCTCGTTCACGATCGCCCTGCAGACCCTCGACGACACCGCGCTGCGCGGGATGAACCGCCGCAACATGAAGCTCAACGACTGGCAGGCGCTGGCCCAGTGGCTGGCCGCGGAGGGCCTGGACACCTACGCCGAGATCCTCTGGGGCGCGCCGGGGGAGACCACGGAGTCCTTCCTGCGCGGCTACGACGAGCTGTCCCTGCACGTGCCCCGGATCGCGGCCTACCCGCTGATGCTGCTGCCCAACACCGAGTACTCCGACCGGCGGGCGGACTTCGGCCTGGTCACCACCCGCGGCCAGTCGGACGACTTCGAGTACGTGCTGGCCTCCAACACCATGACCTTCGCCGAGAACCTGGCCATGCAGGGCTTCCTGCTGTGGGCGCGGGCGTGTGCGGAGAACTCCTTCTTCCGCTACATCTGGCGCCCCCTGCGCAGCTTCGCGGGGCTGACCCAGTCCCAGGTGCTGTTCAGCCTGGCGGGCTGGTTCGACCGCTGCACCGACCCGGCGGCCCGCGCCCTGACCTCGCCGACCACCATCCTGGAGCCGGCCGCCGTGAACGCCGCGGTCCGCGCCCTGATGCTGGACGCCCGGGTGCGCGAGCTGCTGGTGCAGTGGTGGGCCGAGGAGATCCGGCCCCAGGTGCCGGCGGCGCACCAGGCGCTGCTGGACGAGATCTTCCGGTTCGACATGACGACGCTGCCGATGATCGCCGGCCAGGTGGCGGCCGACGAGCTGACCGAGGAGGACGGGGCGCTGGTGCACCGCCGCAGCGAGCCGTTCGACCTCGACGTCCCGGAGCTGGTGGCGGCGCTGCGGGCGGGCGAGTCCGGCGAGCTGCCCGCGCCGGTGCCGTGCCTGGTGGAGTTGTCCTGGCGGCTGGGACTGGAGGCCTACGTCGACAACCACGAGGAGGCCCTGCTCTTCATGGGCCAGATCGTGCGCACGGATCAGCTGGAGGCGCTGCCGGCGGCCGGTTGAGCCCGACCCGGCCGGCGTCCGTCAGCGGTTCGCGGGTCGGCCGGGGTGTCGTCGCGGCTCAGCCGCGCTCGTCGCTGGCCGCGATCGCCGCGTCCAGCCGTGCCCGGGCGCCGTCGAGCCAGCGCTGGCAGATGCCGGCCAGCTCCTCGCCGCGCTGCCACAGCGACAGGGACTCCTCCAGCGGCTGGCCGCCGCCCTCCAGCGCCTGCACGATGTCGCGCAGTTCGGCGCGGGCGGCCTCGTAGCTGATCTCCGGATCCGGGTGTGCGCTCATCGCAGGCAAGGTTAGCCGCCGGTGCCGACCCGCACCGAGAACTCCCCGTCGGCCACCCGTACCTGCAGCAGCTCGCCGCCGGTTGCCTGGCCGGTGCTGCGCACCAGCTCACCGGCGGAGTTCCACAGCACCGCGTAGCCACGGTTGAGCACCGCCTGCGGCGACAGGCTCACCACCCGGGCCAGCAGTTGCGCGGTGTCGGCCTCGGCCAGCTGCAGCCGGCCGGCCAGGATGTCGCGGTTGCGATGCACGGCACGCTCGCACTCCTGCGCGCCCAGCGCGATCAGCCGGCCTACCCCGTTCCGCAGCCGCTGCGGAAGTCCCGCCATCAGCTGGTCCTCGGTGTCGAGCCGGCGGTGCACGCTGGCCCGCAGCCGGGTCCGGGCGTCGGCCAGCTGCCCGAGTTCGGCGGCGAGGTCGGGCACGATCCGCTTGGCGGCGTCGGTGGGGGTCGAAACGGCGAGGTCGGCGACCAGGTCCAGCAACGGCTGGTCGGTCTCGTGGCCGATGGCGCTGACCACCGGCGTGCGCAGCTCGGCGACCGCGCGCAGCAGTCCCTCGTTGGAGAACGGCAGCAGGTCCTCGACGCTGCCGCCGCCCCGGGCGATCACGATCACCTCGACGTCGGGCCGGGCATCCAGGCGCTGCAGCGCGGCGATGATCTCCGACACCGCGGTGCTGCCCTGGGTGGCGGCGTTCTCGATGGCGAACACCGCACCGGGCAACCGGCGCCGGGTGTTCTCGACCACGTCGCGTTCGGCGGCGCTGGCCCGTCCGGTGATCAGGCCGATGGTGCGGGGCAGGAACGGCAGCGGTCGCTTCCGGCTGGCCGCGAACAGGCCCTCGGCGGCCAGCAGTTTCTTGAGCCGCTCGATGCGGGCCAGCAGCTCACCCAGCCCCACCTGCCGGATCTCGGTGGCCCGCAGGCTGAGGGTGCCCCGTTCGGCATAGAAGTCCGGTCGGGCCCGCAGCACCACCCGGGTGCCCTCGGCCAGCGGTTCCACCAGCACCGAGTGGTGGCAGGTGACCTGGATGGAGATGTTGGCGACGACGTCGCGCAGCGTCAGGAAGTAGGTGGCCACGCCCGGACGGCGGACGAACTGGGCGACCTGACCCTCGACCCAGATCTCACCGAGCCGGCCGATCCAGTCCGCCAGGGCCTGGCTGACCCGCCGTAACGGCAGCGGGGCTTCCGGGCTGGACTCCAGCTTGCTCACTCGTCGCCGGTGCCGGCTTCGTGTGCGTGCAGGATCTCCGCGGCCATCGTGGACGGGGTCGGCGTTCCGGAGGGCTTTGCCTTGCTGGCCGCCACGTCCAGCGGCTCGGCCTTGCGGGGGCTGCGCTTGGCCTTGGCCGGACCGGCCTTGGCGCCGGCGGCCTTCCCGGGCGCTGCTGGTGCGACCTTTGCGGGCTTAGCGGCTTTCGCGGGTGCCTTGACCGGTGCGGCCTTCTTCGCTGCCTTGACCGGAGCCGGGGGCGCTGCCAGGTCGGGGCTGGCGGCCGGTGCCGGCGCGTCGCCGGTTGCGACCGCGCCGAGACCGGCGGTGTCGGCGTCCGACTGGCCGCCCATCCCGACCGCGTCCCAGCGGTGCCGGGTGTCCTCACCGTCCCCGTCGCTGTCGGCGAAGCCGGTTCCGTCATAGTCGATCCGGTCGAAGGCCGCCTTGCCGGCCTGCGGATCGGCCGTGCCGGCCTGCCGATCGGCGCCAGCGGTGTCGGCGGGCGCCTCGTCGAAGGTCGCCCAACTCGGCGGCTCCGCGGGGTTACCCCGCAGCTGGCTGATGACCTCGTCACCGCGGGCGCTGAGGGTGGCCAGGTGCTGCTGCAGCTTCAACGACGCCTGCATGGCGGTCGAGACCGCGCGCAGCGGAACCGTACTGACTACCTGCGGCAGCGTCTCGGGGAGCTTGCGAGCCTCGTCGACAGCGGTGGCGGCCAGGCCGAGCGCTGCTCGGATCGGGGTCGGGATATTCGGCATGCCACCAGCCTGCACCACCGAGTGACGGCGCGCGAGGGCGGCCGGTACGTAGGATTGGGCCCATGCCCGAATCCGTACCCCCGCCCACTGCTGCCAAGCGGGTCCTGCTCGCCACCCCCCGGGGCTACTGCGCGGGGGTGGACCGGGCCGTCCAGACGGTGGAGCGCGCGCTGGAGCACTACGGCGCACCGATCTACGTGCGCAAGCAGATCGTGCACAACCTGTACGTGGTGCGCTCGCTGGAGGCGCGCGGTGCGATCTTCGTGGACGAGACCGACGAGGTTCCCGAGGGGTCCATCGTGGTGTTCTCGGCGCACGGGGTCGCGCCCGAGGTGCACACCGAGGCGGCCGAGCGCGGCCTGCGGACCATCGACGCGACCTGCCCGCTGGTGACCAAGGTGCACCAGGAGGCCCGCCGGTTCGCCGCCGAGGACTACGACATCGTGCTGATCGGCCACGAGGGCCACGAAGAGGTGATCGGCACCACCGGCGAGGCGCCCGCGCACATCAAGCTGGTGGACGGCCCGGCCGACGTCGCCGAGGTGCAGGTCCGCGACGAGCAGCGGGTGGTGTGGCTGTCGCAGACCACGCTGTCGGTGGACGAGACGATGGAGACCGTCGCCGCGCTGCAGCAGCGGTTCCCGTCGCTGCAGTCCCCGCCCAGCGACGACATCTGCTACGCCACCCAGAACCGGCAGGCCGCGGTCAAGGCCATCGCGGCGCAGGTGGAGCTGTTCCTGGTGGTCGGCTCGGCGAACTCGTCCAACTCGGTGCGGATGGTCGAGGTCGCCCTGACCGCGGGCGCGCGGCAGGCCTACCTGGTCGACAGCGCCGCCGACATCCGGCCCGAGTGGCTGGCCGGGGTCACCACGGTGGGCCTGTCGTCCGGGGCGTCGGTGCCCGAGCTGCTGGTGCGCGAGGTGGCGGACTGGCTGGCCGAGCGGGGCTGGAGCGACCTGCAGGAGGTCAGCCACACCGAGGAGCGGCTGACCTTCGCGCTGCCCCAGGAGCTGCGCCGGGACCTCAAGCTGGCCGCCAAGCGCTGAACCAGCCGTCGCGAGGGCACTGAGCCGCCCACTCCGAGCCGTCTGGACACCCCGGCGGGGTCGCTCAGCGCCTCAGCAGCCGGACGCCGGCGATCAGCAGCACCACGGCGGTGGCGCCGGCGATGGCCGGGAAGCCGTACACGATCCAGTTCGTCGCCGCGTCGATCAGCTTGCCCCGGTTGTGCAGGCCGCCGCTGCGCACGTAGAGCAGCCCGGCCGAGGCGGCGAAGTACACCAGCGGCGGGGCGATCACCACGCTGAACATCTCGCTGCGCCGGACCGCCAGGATGGCCACCAGGGACGCGAGCACCAGGCTGTAGTTGAAGACGCCCCGGACCGCGGTGCCGCTGACCGAGTCGATCAGGCCGCCGACCCCGGCGATGGCCACCAGCAGCAGTACCGCCGCCCAGCCGGGCAGGCCGGACTCGCGGCGGGCGCGCTGCTGCAGCCGGGTGCCGCGCTCGGGGACCCCGCTCGGCTCGGGGGACCGGTAGGCCGGCTCGCCGTACGGACGCTGCCCGGCGACGCGGGAGTACGCCTCAGGCTGGTCCGGCACGGCCGTCGCTCCGTTCGCAGGGTGCACGGTGGCTTACGGTACCCGGCTCAGGAGTTCTTCGGCTGTGAGTGTTCGGGTGGTCGCCAGGATGTGTTCGGTTTCGGGTAGTTCGCCGTCCACCGCCGGGTCGATGACGGACAGGTCGGCCAGCCGCCGGGCGCTGACCAGCACCCGGCCCTCCAGCGTTCCCACCGCGCTGTTGAAGCTGCCCACTGCCGCGTTGAGCGAGCGGCCCAGCTTGTCCAGGTGCGCGCCCATGCCGGCCAGCCGCTGGTAGAGCTCCCGGCCGAGCTGGTTGACCTCGGCGGTGTTGCGGGCCAGCGACTGCTGGCGCCAGGTGTAGCCGACGGTGCGCAGCAGGGCCACCAGCGTGGTCGGGGTGGCCAGGATGACGTTGCGGGCGAAGGCGTGCTCCAGCAACCCCGGGTCCTCGCGCAGCGCGGCATCGAGGAACGCGTCGGCCGGGACGAAGCACACCACGAACTCTGGCGACGGGCTGAACCGGTTCCAGTACGCCTTGGCGCCCAGGTCGTCGACGTGCCGGCGCAGGTGGCGGGCATGGGCCTTCAACCGGGCGGCCCGGGTGAACTCGTCGCGTGCCTCCATGGCTTCGAGGTAGCCGGCGAAGGCCACCTTCGAGTCGACGACGATGCGTTTGCCGTCGGTCAGGTTGACCACCAGGTCCGGCCGCAACGCACCGTCGTTGTCCGGGCGTGCCGGGGGAGGTCGGTTGCACCAGGTAGTCGACGTGCTCGACCAACCCGGCGATCTCGACGGCCCGTTCCAGCTGCAGCTCGCCCCACCGGCCGCGCACCTGCGGTGCCCGCAGCGCGGTGACCAGTTGCGCGGTCTCGGTACGCAGCCCGTCGGCCGAGTGCCGCATCGCCGACAGGTGCTCGTCCAGGGCGGAGGTGGCGGTGAGCCGGTCGCGCTCGGAGGTGTGCAGCTGGGCCTGCACCTGTTGCAGGGCGTCCCGGATCGGGCCGACGAGCGTCTCGATCGCGTGCTGGCGCTCGGCGAGGTCGCCGGCGGCGACCCCCCGCGCCGCGTCCAGCCGGGCCTCGGACAGTTCGGACAGCGCCCGGCGGGCACGTCCGGCCCAGAACCCGGCGGCGACGCCGGACACCGAGCCGAGCAGCAGGCCGAGCAGGCCGAAGAGCAGTGCGGTCATGCACCCATGCTGACCCCAGCCTCCGACAGTTTCGCCGAAGGCGCGCGCACCGGGTGCGCGGACCGGTCGCGAGCCGACCGCGGGGTCAGGGCCGCCGGGGCGATTTCGCCCGGGCCGTAGACTGCAGGCCCGTGGCCCTCACTATCGGCATCGTCGGACTGCCCAACGTCGGCAAGTCCACCCTGTTCAACGCCCTGACCCGCAACAGCGTGCTCGCCGCGAACTACCCGTTCGCCACCATCGAGCCCAACGTCGGGGTGGTGGGGGTGCCCGACGAGCGGCTCGCAGGTGCTGGCCGGAATCTTCTCCTCCGCCCGGGTGCTGCCGGCCACGGTGAGCTTCGTCGACATCGCCGGCATCGTGCGTGGCGCGTCCGAGGGCGCCGGGCTGGGCAACAAGTTCCTCGCCAACATCCGCGAGGCCGACGCGATCTGCCAGGTGATCCGGGCCTTCACCGATCCCGACGTGGTGCACGTGGACGGCAAGGTGTCGCCGGCCGACGACATCGAGACCATCAACACCGAGCTGATCCTGGCCGACCTGCAGACGCTGGAGAAGGCGTTGCCCCGGCTGGAGAAGGAAGCCCGGATCGCCAAGGACAAGCAGCCGGTGCTGGCAGCCGTCAAGCAGGCGCAGGAGGTGCTCGACTCCGGCCGTACGGTGTTCGCCGCGGGCCTGGACCTGCAGCCGCTGCGCGAGCTGCACCTGATGACCGCCAAGCCGTTCCTGTACGTGTTCAACGTCGACCCGGGCGAACTCGCCAACGCCGATTTCCTCACCTCGCTGCGCGAACTGGTGGCGCCGGCCGAGGCGGTCTTCCTGGACGCCAAGACCGAGGCCGAACTGGTCGAGCTGGAACCGGACGAGGCGCTGGAGCTGCTGCAGTCGATGGGCGTGGAGGAGTCCGGGCTGAACCAGCTGGCCAGGCTCGGCTTCGACACCCTCGGACTGCAGACCTACCTCACCGCCGGGCCCAAGGAGTCGCGGGCCTGGACGATCCCCCAGGGCGCCACCGCGCCACAGGCTGCCGGAGTCATTCACACCGACTTCGAAAGGGGATTCATCAAGGCCGAGGTGGTCTCCTACGACGAGCTGGTGGCCGCCGGCTCGATGGCCGAGGCCAAGGCGCGCGGCAAGGTGCGGATCGAGGGCAAGGACTACGTGATGGCCGACGGCGACGTGGTGGAGTTCCGCTTCAACGTGTGGACACGACGGTCTTGCGCAGGTCACAGCGCGCTGTGGTTGTGGCTGGCTCAGCGAAGGGCGTGGGACCACCAGGCGATCGAGCGCCGGATCGCGTCCCGCGCCTCGTCCGTGTCGTCGACCGTCTCGAATCCGTGGTGGCTGCCGGGCACCTCGATCACGTCGACCGCGCGGTGCTCGGCCGCACACCGCTCGAGCAGTTCCGTGCTCGCCGTGGCGATCCACTCGAAGTCGTGCTCGGGCCTGACCAGCAGGAGGGGAATGTCGCTGAGCTCGGCGGTGAGGGTGGCTCGCGGCAGAGCGGGATCGTCGAAACCGGGATAGGCCGGGGCCGCGTAGGTACCCGCGACGGCAGCGACACCCCAGCTGGCTGGGTCTGCGAGCACCGAACCCATGAACAGGCCGCCGGCCGAGAAGTACCACATCCCGAACCGGTCCGGATCGACGCGAGAATCGGCCCGCAGCGTGGCGACCGCGCCGCGAATGTTCTCCTGCGCCGCGCCGAGCGTCTCCGCGTCGACGAATCCGTGTTCGAACATCCCGCAGACGAGCCCCGCCTGGGCCAGCAGCGCGCCGTACCCACGATAGGTAGGCCACTGAGGCGGCCTCACCTCATGGCTACGCGGAACCGGGCCTCCGTGCACCATCAGCACGGCCGGCGCGGGCGTCGAGGCCGGTAGGTAGAGGTCGAGTTCCCCCGAGCGGGCGGGTTCGACGCTCTCGTGGGGCAGGACGAACGGTCGCAGGTGCGGCGGAAGTTCGGGCGGATGGCTGCTCATCGCGGTCGATCCAACCACGCTCCGACGCTCGTCGCACCCTTCTCGAGGTGACCGGGCGTCACGACGGGGTGCTCTGCCGTCCGACGTCGCAGTTCCGCTTCAAACGTGTGAGCAGCTGACAGCGGGAAGGAGCCCGTACCTGGTACGTGACAACCTTCGAACGCCCGGTCGTGGCACGCGCGCGGTCTAGGCTCGAGCCATGACCGGTCTCACCCCGTACCTGCACCTGCCCGGCTCGGCTCGCGATGCGCTGACGTTCTACCACGGCGTGTTCGGTGGGAGTCTTGTGCTCAACACCTACGCGGATTTCCAGCGCACGGACGGGCCCGGAGAGTCGATCGCCCACGGCATGTTGCAGGGGCGAGTCGAGTTGTTCGCTGCTGACGTCGGGCCAGGCGAGGAGACGTTGGAGTTGCGCGGAGTCATGTTCTCGTTGCTGGGCACTGCCGAGCCGACCGAGCTCGAGGGTTGGTTCGAGGCCCTCGGTGATGGTGGCCGCATTGTCGACCCGCTGCAGCTGCGACCCTGGGGTGATCATGACGGCATGCTCGTCGACCGATTCGGCGTGACCTGGCTCATCGGGTACCAGGGCTGAACGGAGCCTCATGGGGTGTGGACCGGGACACGGTGAAGATCCATTCAATGTCCGATTCACCGCCCGCTGCATAGGCTGCCCCGTCGTGGTCAAGGTGCGAACGTGTGCCATTCGTTGGGTATCCGACGACTTCCCTGGATTCATCGAGGCTTCCGTTCGCGACGTCCGGGCGAATGACCATCGCATCATCGAGAAGGTGCCGGTCCTGACAACGGTTGAGATCACCGCTGGGTCGGCATTTCCCTTGGAGGTGTGGATCGAAGCCGAGATGGACGCCGTCGAGGGCAACGAGGTCAGGGTGACGTTCTGCCACGGCATCGAGACCGTGGACGGTGTGCGAAGCCTCGATGTTTCAGCCAGCGATGTGATCTGGCTCTGATGCCTTGGGCACACGGTTCCGCACCCGCCCTGCTGGCCGGCGTGAAATGGGTTGCGGCGTGACGGCCTGGTTCGGTTGAGTGGGCGACCGACTCCCGCGCGACGACAGGATCCGATGACACTTCGCTCACCCGCCGGCATCGCCTACGACCGGGCCGGTCCGACCGGCCGGACGCCCGTCGTGCTCGTCCATGCCGGCGTTGCCGACCGGCGGATGTGGGACCCGCAGTGGCCGGCGTTGACGGCCGATCGGGACGTGCTGCGGCTGGACCTGCGCGGCTACGGCGAATCCGTCCAGCGTCCGGCCGGCCCGCTGTCGCCCGTCGAGGACCTGCTCGACGCCCTCGACCACGCCGGCGTCGACCGGTGTCACCTGGTCGGCGCCTCGTTCGGGGCCGGTGTCGCCGTCGAGGCGGCCCTGCTCCGCCCGGGCCTGGCGACGAGCCTGTTGCTGAGCGCCCCCGGCGGCTCGCTGATCGCCGAGGCGACGCCACAGCTGAGGGAGTTCTTCGCCGCCGAGCGCGAGGCACTGGCCGCCGGTGACCTCGAGGCCGCGGTCGAGGCGAACCTGCGCTGGTGGGTGGACGGACCGCACCGGGCGCCCGGGACGGTGACCCTGGCCATCCGTGAACAGGTGGCGGCCATGCAGCGCCTGGCGTTCGAGCTCACCGAGACCTGGGACGACCTCCCGGAGGCGGAACTCGACCCGCCGGCGCTGGACCGGCTGGCCGACCTCGCGGTGCCCGCGCTGATCCTGACCGGCGCGCTGGACATCGATGCAATCGGCGACACCGCGGCGCGGGTCGTTGCCGGAATTCCGCGGGCCCGGCAGGTGGAGTGGCCGGACGTGGCGCACCTGCCGTCGCTGGAGCGACCGGAGGAGTTCGGGGCGCTGCTGCGCCAGTGGCTGGCCGAGACCGAGACAGCCGGCTGACCACACGCCACCCCAGCCGCAACCCAGCTGTTCCGGCTCGGTTAGCGTCTGGATTCCTATGCGATACGTGGCGATCGGCGACAGCTTCACCGAGGGCGTCGGCGACGAACTGCCGGACGGTTCGGTGCGCGGCTGGGCCGACCTGGTCGCCGAGAGCCTGGCCGAGAGCGTGGCGGGCACCGGCGAGCCGGTGCACTACGCGAACCTGGCCGTCCGGGGTCGGTTGCTGGACTCGATCGTCGCCGACCAGGTGCCGGCCGCGCTCGGGCTCACCCCCGCGCCCACCCTGGTCACCTTCAACGGCGGCGGCAACGACGTGATGCGGCCGGGCGTGGAGCTGCCGCAACTGCTCGAACTCACCGAACGGGTCATCCGGCAGGTCGCCGACGCCGGCGTGCGGCTGGTGCTGCTGTCCGGTGCCGATCCCTCCGATCGGCTGCCGTTCGGCCGCACCATCCACCGCCGGGGTGCCGCGCTGACCGATGGGGTGGCCGAGCTGGCTGCTCGGCACGCGGTGACCTTCGTCAACGCGTTCGGCGACGCCGAGCTGCGCCGCCCGCCGTACTGGTCGGCCGACCGGTTGCACCTGGCGGCGGCGGGGCACCGGCGGGTAGCCGGCCTGGTGCTGGCCGCGCTCGGCCATCCGGGCGCCGCACACCAGGTCGAATCCGCCGCTGCCACCCGCCGGCGGCTGCCGGCCGAGCTGCGCTACTACCGCGAGCACGTGCTGCCCTGGCTGCACCGGCGGGTGCGGGGACGGTCGTCCGGCGATGGCCGCACCGGCAAGTACCCGGCCTGGGTTCGGATCGGATAGCTCGGCCCTCGGTGGGTTCCGCTTCAATGGGGTAGGCCAGCTGCGGCCGGGACAGCGAGGAGCGAACATGCCTGATGAGACGGCCGATCAGCTGATGCCGGCCGCGTTCTTCGGCCACGGCAGCCCGATGAACGCCCTGGAGGACAACCGCTACACCGCGGCCTGGCAGGCGTTCGGCCGCGCGGTGCCCCGGCCGCGGGCCATCCTGGTGATCAGCGCCCACTGGTATGTCAACGCCACCGCGGTGACCGCCATGTCGCGCCCGCGCACCATCCATGACTTCTACGGCTTTCCGCGCGCGCTGTTCGAGGTCGACTACCCGGCACCCGGGCTGCCCGAACTGGCCGGCGAGATCAGCGAGATCGTCAAGCCCACCTGGGTCGGTGCGGACACCGACAGCTGGGGCATCGACCACGGCACCTGGTCGGTGCTGGTGCATGCCTTTCCGGACGCCTCGATCCCGGTGGTGCAACTGAGCATCAACGCCGACCGGCCCTTCGACTACCACCTCGAGCTCGGCGCGAAGCTGGCCCCGCTGCGGGCCCGCGGGGTGCTCATCGTCGGAAGCGGGAACGTCGTGCACAACCTGCGCGGCCTGGACCGGTCCATGGTGGACGACGGCTTCTCGTGGGCGCAGCGGTTCGACAGCGACGCCCGCGAGCGGATGCTCACCGACCCGACCGGGTTCGCCACGCTGGACGCCCACCCGGACTTCCGCACCGCGGTGCCCACCCCGGACCACTTCCTTCCGGCCCTGTACTTCGCCGGCCTGTCCGGTGCGGCGCCGGCCGAGCGTCGCGAGGTCCTGATCGGCGGTTACGCCTACGGCTCGCTCTCGATGACCGCCTACACCCTGGGCCTGGCCTGCCCCTCGACCGGCAACGGTGGCGGGTCACCGGCGGTCGGCACCCAGGCTCCTCCGGAGTCGTCCAACCTCTGAGCGGGCGGCTAATCGCTCGGGAGTGCATTTGCTTCGCGTGACGCCGCTGTATTGCCGCACCGGCGCGGTGTCAACTCCACGCGGATTAGTCGGCCCGCCGGTGCTGCTCACCGGCGCTTAGCGCGATGCTCGGACACATTCTTCTCAGTCACCCGGAACTCGAAGTCGTCGTGGTAAGAGCCGCGCCCGTCGCGCCGGGGTGCGACCCGGTGAGCGAATACCTGTCCGACGCCTCCAGAATGCGTCGCGAAGCCGTTGCTGAGAGCGTTGCCATGCCCAGGTAGCGGACCGGACGGCGTGGTTTACCGCGCCAGGTACAGGTGATCCGCGCCACCAGTCGCGCCCGACCAGCATGCTTCACTAGACGAAGTATCCTGACTTGGCAGTACTGGGGAGGGTTTATAGCCCTATAAGTTCCATAATTATTAAAGAAACTCCGCGTAGGAATTTGACTGCGGACTTGATCATGCTGGACGATGCGTCCATGGCAAAAACAGTGGTAACCACAGATGACATCGACGGCTCTCCCAACGCCGAGACCGTGACCTTCTCCTTTGAAGGGCGGAACTTCGAGATTGATTTGAGCAAGAAGAGCCGCAGCGCACTGGAGAAAGCATTGAAGCCCTACATCGACGCCGGCCGTCCGGTCGGCACCGGCCGGGGTTCGCGAAGCGGTACCAGCCGCAGCCGCAGTCGCCGTTCGAGTTCGGTGGATCTCACGGCGGTGCGCGCGTGGGCCGCCGAGAACGGGATCGCCGTCTCCGACCGTGGCCGGATCAGTGCCAGCGTGCTGGAGCAGTACCAGGCGGCCCAGTAACTCCTGGGCTGTTGCTGTCGCCGTTGCCTGCCCGCGCCGCTCGGGAGGTCAGTCCTGCTGGGTTGCCTCGCGCAGGAACTCGACATCGCGGGCGGCCTGCTGACCGGCCCACACCATGGCTCCGACCACGGCACCGCCGATCAGCCCCCACAGCGCTCCCATGGTGCAGTTCTCGCCGACCGGCTCGCCGCTGCGCATCAGCGCTACCAGTCCGCCGGAGATCAGGCCCCAGACGCCGAAGCCGGCCGCCCAGCCGCCCACCTCGCGAATCGCCGTGGCAGTGCGGATCACGGTGGTCGGCACGAACCCGTTGGCCAGGCCCACCCGTGGGCCGATGTCGAAGGGCGGAGCCTTCCAGAACCAGGCGCCGACGACGAGAAAGGCGGCCAGCACCACCAGCGGTCGCGGCGGCAGTTGTCCGGTCAGGGTTGCCAGCGCTACGAAGACCCCGAGGATCAACCGGACGGCCGAGATCTGAGGCGTGCGCGGTTGCTCGGCGTCCATCGCGGCCAGTTCCGACTCGTCCACCGTCCGTTGCCCCTTTGCCAGCGCTGACTGCATGCTACTGGGCACCCGGGCCCGTCCGGTCCGGACTGACTGACCAGCCGGAATTTCCCGGGCGGCACCCGGCGTTACCGGGACGGGTCGCCGGGGCCGTCCGGCGCAGGATCGAAGAATGCGACGGCCCGGCTACCGCTAGGCTGATATGTGCAGGCGGAGCTGGTGCTCCGCTTTTTGTATGGGAGTACCGCTGATGTCACCGAACGTGCGCCGGGCGAGCTACCGACTCACCTTCCTGGTCCTGGCCGTCGGCGTCGGCACCTACTCGCTGCTGCAGTCCCTGGTCTCGCCGGTGCTGGCGTTGCTGCAGCACAGCCTGCACACCAGCCAGAGCACGGTGACCTGGGTGCTGACCGCCTACCTGCTGTCCGCGTCGGTGTTCACCCCGATCCTGGGACGGATCGGCGACATGGTCGGCAAGAAGAAGGTGCTGGTCGCGGTGCTGGCCACCCTGGCACTCGGATCGTTCCTGGCTGCCCTGGCCACCTCGATCGCGGTGATGATCGTGGCCCGGGTCGTCCAGGGGGTCGGCGGTGGCCTGATCCCGCTCGCCTTCGGCATCGTCCGCGACGAGTTCCCGCGCGAGAAGGTGGCCGGCGCGGTAGGTGCGATCGCGGCGCTGTTGGCGGTCGGCGGCGGCTTGGGCCTGGTGCTGGCCGGTCCGATCGTGGACGCGCTGGACTACCACTGGCTGTTCTGGATTCCCGGTGCGGCGATGGCGGTGGCGGCGGTGGCCACCTGGTTCGTGGTGCCCGAGTCACCGATCCGTACCCCGGGCCGGCTCAGCTGGTCGGCCGCGATACTGCTGTCGGCCTGGCTGGTCGCGCTGCTGGTGGCCGTCAGCGAGGCGCCGGACTGGGGCTGGGCGTCGGGCTGGGTGATCGGCCTGCTGGTGGGTTCGGTGCTGCTGGCCGTGGCCTGGATGGCGGTCGAGCTGCGGGCGGAGCAGCCGCTGATCGACATGCGGATGATGCGGCTGCCCGCGGTGTGGACGACCAACCTGGTCGGCTTCCTGTTCGGCGTCGGGATGTACTCGCTGTTCGCCTTCCTCCCCGAGTTCCTGCAGACGCCCTCGGAGGCCGGCTACGGCTTCTCCGCCAGCATCACCGAATCCGGCCTCATCCTGCTGCCGATGTCGGTGTCGATGTTCGCCTTCGGGGTGTTCTCCGACCGGCTGGCGAGGTTCTTCAGCACCAAGGTGGTGCTGGTGTTCGGCGCCGCGGTGAGCGTGCTGCCACTGCTGATCCTGGCCTTCGCCCATCACCACATCTGGCAGATCGCGGTGGCCACCTTCATGCTGGGCGCCGGGTTCGGGCTGGCCTTCGCGGCGATGTCTTCCATCATCGTCGACTCGGTGCCGAGCAGCCAGACCGGCGTGGCCAGCGGCATGAACGCCAACATCCGCACCATCGGAGGGTCGGTCGGCGCGGCTGTGATGGCGAGCATCGTCACCTCCCGGTTGCTGCCCGACGGGTTGCCGACCGAGTCCAGCTACACCGCCGGGTTCGCGATGCTGGCCGGTGCGCTGCTGCTGGCGGCGCTGGCCGGGCTGCTGATCCCGTCGCTGCGGACCGTGCGGGACGCCCACCAGCAGGAGCAGGCGTCGATGTCGCACCCGGAACTGGCCATCGTGGCCGGCGGCACCTTGGTCGGCAACGACCCGGAGTAACAAGCCCGCCTGCCATGCAGGCGGCGTGCGGTCGCTGATACCGGTTTCGCTGCGGGCGTAGCCGGGGTGCCGGCCCTGGCATCTTGTCGGTAGCCGTCACTAGGGTCGGCTGCATGACCGCTGCCCCGGGTTACCTGAGATTTCCGCACCTGCAGGCCGACCTGCTCACCTTCGTCGCCGAGAACGACGTCTGGCTCGCCGGAGCCGACGGCGGCCAGGCCCGGCGGCTGACCTCGGACGCCGTCCCGGTGGCGCGACCGCGGCTGTCCCCGGACGGCAGCCTGCTGGCCTGGACGTCGCGGCGGCGCGGCGAGCCCGAGATCTTCGTGATGCCGGTCGCCGGTGGGCCGCCCCGCCAGCTGACCTTCTTCGGGGCCGTCAGCACCAACGTGCTCGGCTTCGCCCCGGACGGCCGGCTGCTGGTCATGTCGTCCGGCTCGCAGGCATTCCGCAGCTGGTGGTGGGCGTATGCCATCGACGTCGCCGATGGCGCCGACCCGACCCCCCGCAGGCTGCCGTACGGGCCGGTGACCGCGGTGGCGGTAGGCGAGCCCGCCGTGGCGGTCAGCACCGGCTACCTGCGCGACCCGGCGCAGTGGAAGCGGTATCGGGGCGGCACGGCCAACCGGTTGTGGCTCGACGCCAGTGGCGGGGGCGAGTTCACCGAACTGCTCGGCGAGCTGCCCGGGCCCAAGACCTCGCTGACCTGGACCGGCGGCCGGCTGGCGTTGCTGTCCGACGCCGAAGGGCACGGCAACGTCTACTCGGTGGCCGCCGACGGGTCGGACCTGCGCCGGCACACCGACCACGACACCTTCTATGCCCGGCAACTGGCCGGGGACGGCAACAGGCTGGTCTACCAGCACGCCGGCCAGATCTGGCGACTGGACTCCCTCGAACCCGAATCCCAACCACGCCGGCTCGACATCGAGCTCGGCAGTAGCCGCTCGCTGCGGGCCCGCACGCCGTTCAAGGCCGCCGACCACCTCGGCGAGCTGGCCGTCGACTCCACCGGGCGGGCGAGTGCTGTCGAGATCCGGGGCAACATCGTCTGGCTGACGCACCGCAACGGCCCGGCCCGGGTGGTCGCCGGCCGGCCGGGCGTCCGGCACCGGCTGCCGGCGGTGCTGGCCGACGCGGGCCCGGACGGGCAGCTCTCACTCGCCTATGTGACCGACGCCGAGGGTGAGGACGCCGTCGAGATCGCCGACGGCACCGGTGCGCGCCGCTACGGCGCCGGCCGGCTCGGGCGGGTGCTGGAGCTGGTGGCCAGCCCCGATGGCAGCCGGCTGGCCGCCGCCACCCACGACGGCCGGCTGCTCGCCATCGGCACCGCCGACGGCACCATCACCGAGCTGGACGCCAACCCCAGCGGTGAGCCGAGGCAGCTTGCGTTCTCCCCGGACTCGGCCTGGCTGGCCTACTCCGCGGCTGAGCCGACCGGTGGCGAGCTGCGCAGCATCCGGCTGGTCGAGCTCGCCAGCGGCCAGATCACGGCCGTTACCTCGCACCGGTTCCTCGACACCGCTCCGGTCTTCACCGGCGACGGCAAGTACCTGGCGTTCCTGTCGGCCCGTACCTTCGACCCGGTCTACGACGCCCACGTCTTCGACCTGGTGTTTCCCCAGGCCATCCGGCCGTACCTGGTCACGCTGGCCGCCGACACGCCGTCCCCGTTCGACCCCGAGTTGCGGGGCCAGGGCGACCAGGCGCCGGGGGAGGGCTCGCCTGCCGAGGACGACGCAGGCGACGGTGCGGTGCCGCCGGTCCGGATCGACCTCGACGGTCTCCCCGACCGGGTGGTTGCCGTTCCGGTACCGGCCGGCCGGCTCGCCGACCTGCGTCCGGCCCGCGGCGGGCTGGTCTGGACCGACAGCCCGGTGGCCGGGGAGCTCGGCGAGTCCCGCAACCCCGACGACGACATCCGGCCCTCGCTGCAGCGCTGGGACTTCGGCAAGCGCAAGCGGCTGGAACTGGCCGGCCGGATCGACGCCTTCGCCGTCAGCGGCGACGGCGCCAAGCTGGTGATACGCGACGGCAAGGCACTCACCCTGGCCCCGGCCGACCGCAAGCCCGCCGAGGACGGCGAGGACGCGGTGCCGATCGACCTCGACCGGGTCCGGCTGACGGTGGACCCACCGGCCGAGTGGCGACAGATGCTGGACGAAACCGGCCGCCTGATGCGCGACCACTACTGGATCGCCGACATGGCCGGCATCGACTGGGACGCCCAGGTAGCCAAGTACCGGCCACTGGTCGACCAACTCGGCAGCCGGGACGACCTGTCGGACCTGCTGTGGGAGCTCAACGGGGAGACCGGTTCCTCGCACGCCTACGAGACACCGCCGAAAGCCGAGCCCGATGCCGCGCTGGCGCCGGCCTTCCTGGGCGCTGACCTCGAGCCCACCGATCAGGGCCAGTGGCAGATCACCAAGATCATCGCCGGTGACAACTCGTCCCGGCAGGCGCGCTCGCCGCTACAGGCGCCGGGTGTCGGGGCCCGCCCGGGCGACCTCATCCTGGCCGTGAACGGCCAGCCGGTCGGACCGGCCGGACCGGCTGAGCTGCTGCGCGGCACCGCGGACAAGCCGGTCGAGCTGCGGCTGTCCCGGGCGGGGGTGCAACGTTCGGTGGTGCTGCGTCCGCTGGCCAAGGACACCGAGCTGCGCTACCTGGACTGGGTGGCCAGCCGGCGGGACGCGGTGCACCGGGCCAGCGACGGTCGGATCGGCTACGTGCACGTGCCGGACATGGTGCCGACCGGGTGGGCGGCCTTCCATCGCGACCTGCGGATCGAGATCGCCAGGGACGCGTTGCTGGTCGACACCCGGGACAACAACGGCGGCCACACCTCGCAGCTGATCATCGAGAAGCTGGCCCGGCGGGTGCTGGGCTGGTCCACCGCGCGGCACTACCCGATCACCTCCTACCCGTCCAGCGCACCGCGCGGGCCGCTGGCATCGCTGGCCAACGAGTGGGCCGGGTCGGACGGCGACATCGTCAACACCGCCTTTCAGGCCATGAAGCTGGGCCCGGTGATCGGCACCCGCACCTGGGGCGGGGTGATCGGCATCGACGGCCGGTACCAGCTGGTCGACGGCACCGACGTCACCCAGCCGCGGTTCTCCTACTGGTTCGAGAACTACGGCTGGGGCGTGGAGAACCACGGCGTGGACCCGGACATCGTGGTGGAGCTGCCTCCGCATGCCTGGGGACAGGGGTTGGATCCCCAGCTGCAGGCAGGCATCGACTACCTGCTCGGCGAGCTGGACCGCCGCCTGGCACCGCCCCGTCCGGATCTGTCCCAGCGACCGTCCCGCCGGGCACCGCAGTTGCCGCCCCGCGGCCAACTGCACTGACGCGGCGCGGAGTCCGGTATCGCGAAGATGTGATGATGTCCGGTGATGACCGCCGAGAAGTCCACCCAGCGGCACCACCCGCCGGGGACCGCCAGCCAGCTCGCCGAAGCCACCGGCGAGCTGGTGCCGATGTCGTTCCCGGGCGCCCGCCGGGTCGCCGGGTGGTTGTTCTGGGTGGTGTTCCCGCTGCTGTGCCTGGCAGCGATCACCCTGTCGGTGCACAACATCGCCGACCATATCGGCGACCGTCCCACCGGCATCCGGGGCACCTTCGTGGTAAGTCCACGTACCTGCGTGCAGGGCATCTGCTCGTTCGGTGGCCTGTTCACCAGCGACGACGGCAGCATCACCAATCTGCCGTTGCTCGGTGATCCACGCTGGCACTCCCGGGACGTGCACCACGTGGTCTACAACCCCAGCAGTGTCGAGGTGACCGCGCTGCCCGGCCACTGGGACGCGACGCCGTCGGTGCTCGCCGCACTCGGTGCCCTGGCCTACCTGGTCCTGGTCGGCTCGCTGGCCCGTGGGACCCGTCGCCAGCAGCCGCAGTAGCCGACAGGCCCGTGGGACCCGCCGGCAGCAGCCGCAGTAGCCGACAGGCCGCAACAACCGCGCTTGAAAGTACCTGGGCAGCCTGGTTTCTTGTGATGTAGGTCACTCACCGGTGCGCTCCGTGGTGTTCAGAACCGCGAGTGACCGTCGAACGGTAGATCAAGGTGGCTGCTCGGAGGGACTTCATCAGATGAGTGGCGGGTCGCATCGCGGTCATCGGCAGCATGTTCCCGGGCCGAGGCGGGTCGCGGGCGGTGGCGCGCACCGCCACATCCGTGACACCCGGCCGTGGCGTCGTTGGCTCACACTCGCTCTGACCGTCGCCCTGCCAGCGGGACTGCTTCCCTTCGTCGTATCGGTCCAGGTCGCCGCTGCTGATCCGGCGTGGACGTTGACCGAGGACGCTCCAGCTTCGATCCTCTACGGCTCTGCTGCGCAGGTCACGCTCACCGCAACCAATCCCTCTGCCACTGACACGGTCTACAATCTCTCGCTGAGGGACGTGCTGCCATCCGGGGTCAAGTACATCCCCGGCTCCTCGACGCTGGCCGGTAACGGCTCGACGAATCCACTGCCCGATCCCACGGTCATCGTCAACAAACCGGTTGCTGGGCAGACCACGCTGATCTGGTCGAACGTCGGTGACATCCAGGCCAGCTCGAAACAGGTCGTCGGGTTCGGCCTGCAGCCCAATACCGACAGTGGCCCGCATGCGGGTGTCCCGGCGATCCTGCCCAACTCCAGCTACACCGACAGCGCGACGGGTTACGTCAACGCCGACGCGCGGATGGTGCCGAAGTTCGACGCGACCACCGGCGTGATCGTCGGCGGCAGTTCCACCTCCAGTGCGGCGGCGAACGGCACATCCACGATCACGCCGTTGCGGGTCGACAAGTCCGAGCCGAGCCCGGAACACGAGCTGCCCCGTGGCGTGCATGACCACCAGGTGATCTACACGATCAAGGTCACCAACAACGACGTGCACGCCACGAACGCCGTGACGGTCACCGACTACCTACCTGCCGGGCTGGAGTTTCTGGGCTGCGGCCAGGTGGACAACACGACGAACGCGACCGGGACGAACCCGGGGCAGAACGTGGAGTACCCCGGCTCGGGCCGGCTGAACGTCAACAGCGCGCCGCCCGGCTGTGCCGCCCCGGTCTCGGTGGACACCGTGACCGTCAGCGCCGGCAGCCCGCCGCAGCCCGGCATGGCCGGCGGCATCTACACGAAGGTCGTCTGGGCCGTCGCCAACCTGGCGGCCAGCGGCACGGCCACCCTCAGGTACTACGCCGCGGTCGCCTTGCGGGAGAACACCGACACGTGGTCCGGGGCACGGCCCACAGCGGCCAGCGGTAACCAGTCGGCCAACCTGGACAACAACAACGGGCCGGAGACGCACGACGGCCAGTCGCTGACCAACTACGTGGGTGCCGGCGGCAGCTATCAGGGCGCGCTCGGCGGCGGCGCCAACCCGGTCGCCGACTACAGCTCGACAACGGTCGAGGCGATCGACCTGGCGGTGCAGAAGTCGGTGGACGACGCCGCGTTCGCCGGCGGGGAGTACCGCAAGTACACCCTGAACTACCAGACCAGCGAGTACCGCTACACCACCGGCGCGGTGCTGACCGACCACCTGCCCAGCGGCGAATGTCCCGTCGACAGCAGCACGAACCACGCCACGGACAGCGGCGGTGCCGAGTGTGCCGCGGCGGTGGGCAAGGACCCCAGCCTGGCCTACGACAGCGTTGGGGAGAACGGCGACGGCAGCTTCGACATCACCTGGAACCTGGGCACGTTGAGCACCAACTCCGACTCCTCGGTCTCGTTCTGGGCCCTGGATCGCAGCCACTACAGCACCAGCGCGGGCTGGACCACGCCGACCCTCACCGGTGACTCCCTCACCAACACGGCGCAGGTCACCGGCACCGTGCACGGCACCTGTGTCGTAGGCACTACCCCCGATCCGACCTGCGCGAGTGGCAGCGTGATCTACAGCGGCGAGAGTGCCGACCGCACGGCCACCAACGACTCGGGCGCGGCGCAGAGTGCACCGCAGCCGGCGCTGGCCAAGCGCGTCGCGGCGACCACGCCGGTTTCCGGCGGCGTCCCGGACTGCACCGCCGTCACGTCCTGGCTCACCGACGCCGACACCCCGCCGGTCTATGAGTCCGGTGACTACATCTGTTTCCAGCTCGAGGTCGACTTCCCGGCAGGGTTGTACGCGCGCAACCCGGTGGTCACCGACTTCCTGCCGCCGAACGCCGACTACGTCTCCTCGGCCGTCGCCTCCGCAAACACCGCGACCGTCAACTCCACCAGCGCCAACACGGCATCATCGCCGCAGAGCGTCTCGGTCAAGCTCGGCGACACGATCGGCAGCGACCTCTACGTCAGCCCGGGGCAGCGGTTCGTCTACGACCTCGCCGTGCAGGTCACCCAGCCGCCGGCCGCGGGCAACGCCTACGACCTCACCCAGAACCTGATGAAGTTCACCGCCCTCAACACGGCCGGCCAGGGCATCTCGCTGCGAGACGACGTGACGTACCTGCTCAGCCAGCCGGTGCTGGTCGGCCTGGACAAGTCGGTGGCCGCGGTCAACGGCGGGGCGCCCGCCGGCAATCCACCGGTGGTGAAGGACGGCGACACGGTGGATTACCAGGTGGCGCTGACCAACACCGGCCTGGTGGACGCCGTCAACACGACCGTCACCGATGCCCTGCCCGCCGGGGTGACCTGCGCGGACCTCACCGGCACCGTCTCCGACGGCGGGACCTGCTCCGGCAGCACCATCAGCTGGACCGGCATCACCGTCCCGCCGTCGACCTACCCGGCCACCACCCCGGGGACGCGCGACCTCACGTACAAGATCATCGTCCCGGCCGACATCGCCGCGGGGCAGCTGCTCACCAACACGGCCGGCGTGACGCACTACGAGTCGCCGACGGCCAATAGCGGCGATCCGGGAACGGTCTACACCCCGGGAACGAACGCCCCGGCTGCCACCGACACCGCCAGCATCACGCTGAACAAGCCCACCCTGGTCAAGGCCGCGGCGCCGGTGCTCAACGCGACCAGGGCGACGATCGGCGAACCGATCCGCTACACGCTCACGGCCACCATCCCGGCCGGCGTGACGCTGCACAGCGCCACCCTCACCGACCCGCTGGGTACCCGGCTCAGCTACTGCGACACGACTACCGCATGCCCGGCGGCGGTGTCGGTCACCGACACCGACGGCACGAGCTTCACCACCAGCACGGCCGGAAACACCATCACCATCGGCTTCCCGACCAACTTCGCCACCGGCGCCACCGCGGACACCGTCACCGTCACGTTCTACGCCACGGTGGCCGACGTCGCGGCCAACAAGCGCACTGCCGGCGCGATCGGAAACACCGCGACCCTGGCGTGGAACGACTCGCTGGGCAACCCCGCCACCCCGGTCACCGACACCACCAACACGACCGTCGTCGAGCCGAACCTGTCGATCACCAAGACCGACGCACCCGGCGGCCCGTACGCACCCGGGGCGACGATCAGCTACACGGTGAAGGTCACCAACTCCGGACCCAACACCTCCGACGCCCACGACCTCGTCGTGCTCGACACCCTGCCTGCGGCCGAGCTGAACCCGACCTGCATCACCACCCCGGCCAACTGGGCCTGCGTGGCCGACGGCGGTGCCCACACGATCACCTGGACGCTGGACACCGGCCAGGCACTGGCCTCCGGCGCGAGTGCGACCTTCACCTACACAGCGCAACTGCCCAACCCCGTCGTCGGCTCCTCCTCCTTCCTGAACACGGTCACGGCGGCGACGACCAGCCTTGACACGACGACCTATCCGGGCGCGCGGACCACCGGCACCGGCTACAGCGCCACCACCACCGACACCCCCGTCGTGGGCTCCCCGTCGGTCGCCAAGAGCGCCAGCCCGACCTCGGTCACCCACGGCGTGGACACCACCTACACCGCCACCGTGACCGTGCCGGCGGACACCACGCTGCCGAACTTCACCGCGATCGACACCCTGCCCGCGGGCATGGTCTTCGGCGCGTACGGCAGCACCAGCTGCACCGACACCATCGGCTCCTGCGGCCCGGACGTCGACATCCACGCCCTCGGCACACCCAGCGGCGGGGGTGCCACCCTGGCCTGGTGGCTGGGCAACCTGGCCAGCGACACCGGCATCCGCACCATCACCCTCACCTACACCGCTCACCCGGCCAAGAGCACCGCCCTGGGTGCCCAGCTGGACAACAGCGTGGAGCTGTACTGGGACGACACGAACGGGACGCTGCCCGGCACCATCCCGTCGGCCGGCTCGTTCGACTACCACTCGAACCCGGCCACCGCCCGGGTGAGCGTCGTCGGCCCGGTGCTGACCCTGACCAAGGCCGCCTCGACCTCGACCCCGGCGCCGGGCGCACCGTTCAGCTACACGCTGACGATCAAGAACACCGGGACCAGCCCCGCGCACGACATCACCCTCACCGACCCGCTGCCCGCCGGCCTGGACCGCGCGGCCAGCAGCGCCGGCACGCCGAGCGTCGGCACCGCCGGCTACGACCCGGGCACCGGGGTGCTCACCTGGACCCTGACCGATGCCGACACCGGGATGCCGCTGGCGCCGAACGCCACGGCCACGCTCAGCATCACGACCCGGCTGGCCGACTCCAGTGGCCTGAGCAGCGGGCAGAGCATCCTCAACACCGCGCAGATCACCGACTACTACGGCGTACCGAAGGGCACCGCCACCGGTAACACCAGCCGGTACGACACCGACGGGCCGGTCAACGCCGCCGTGCCGGTGACCGCCACCTTCCCGGCACCGCACGTCGCCAAGAGCGCGCCGGGCGGCTCGAGCGCCACCGTCGGCACCCCGTTCGCGTGGAAGGTCGTGATCACCGACACGTCCACCGCGCCGGCGCGCAACACCGCGGTCAGCGACGTCCTGCCGCCGTACTGGACCTACGACACCGGCAGCACCACCATCACCCTGGGCGACGGCAGCACCGTGACCGGGGCCCCGGCCGACCCCACGGTGAGCGGCCCGGACACCGCCCACCAGCAGACCCTGTCCTGGCCCGCGAGCGCGCTGGGTGGCATCACCTCGGCGCAGCACATCACCGTCGCCTACACCGCCACCCCGCGGCAGGGCGTGACCCACACCAACACCAACGCAGCCTCCGTCACGGTCGAGGACGGTTCCGGCGCGAGCGGCAACCGGACCGGCCCCTACGACGACGGGCCGGTGACCGCCGTCGCCACCATCCAGACGGCAGATCTCCTGATCGCCAAGACCGTCGGCGGTACGGGCACGCTGGTCGCCGGCGGCAGCAACAGCTACGACATCGTGGTCAGGAACAACGGCCCGGACGCCGCGGTCAACCCGGTCGTGCACGACACCGCACCGGCCGGCACCACCATCGCGGGCGGTTCGGGCGCGGGCTGGGCGTGCGTGCTCAACTCCGGTGGTGCCTCGATCGACTGCACCCACGCCGGCTCGCTGGCCAACGCCGCCACCGCGCCGACCCTGTCGATCGCCCTGACCATCCCCTCCGGCGACACCGCCGCCAGCATCTCCAACACGGCCACCGTCAGCTCGGGCACCAACGACCCCGACCTGACCGACAACCAGGACAGCGTCACCGCGCCGCTGGGCATCGTGGCGCAACTGGCCGTCGCCAAGAGCCACACCGGAGCCTTCACCGCCGGCCAGAACGGCAGCTACACCCTGACGGTGACCGACAACGGCCCCTCCGACTCGCCGGTGCCCGGCCCGATCACCGTGACCGACACGCTGCCCGCGGGCGAGACCTACGTCTCGGCGACCAGCGCGGACCCGTGGAGCTGCAGCCACTCCGCCGGCACCGTCACCTGCACCCTGGCCACCGGACTGGCCGCCGGGACCAGCTCTCAGATCCTGCTCACCGTGGCCGTCCCGGCCGGCCAGCCCGCGGCAACGCTGACCAACGACGTCGGCGTCACCGGCCCGGACAGCACCCCCGCCACGGACACCGACCCGACGAACGTGGTGACCTCCGCCGACCTGGCCATCGCCAAGACTCACGACCCCGGCGACGACTTCACCCCCGGCACCGACGTGCACTACACCGTGGCCGTGCACGACAACGGCCCTTCCGACGCCGTCGCACCGGTCGTCACCGACACCCTGCCCGGCTCGCTGACGTTCGTCTCGGCCGGCGGAACCGGATGGAACTGCGGCCATACCGGCCAGGTCGTGACCTGCACCGCGACCGCCGACCTGCCGGCCGGCAGCAGCGCCGCCGACATCACGCTGGTGGCGACCCTGTCCCCGTCCCACGCCGGCGGCGCGGTGGTCAACACCGCGGCCGTGACCTCGACGACCACCGACCCGGTCACGTCGAACAACTCCGACACCGACTCCTCCGCGAGCGGATCGGCCCTGGCCGATCTCGCGATCGTCAAGTCCCACACCGGGCACTTCACCGCCGGCCAGGACGGCAGCTACGCCGTCACCGTCACCAACCACGGCCCGTCGGACGCCGCCGGCCCGCTCACCGTGACCGACACCCTGCCGTCAGGGGAGAGCTACGTCTCGGCCAGCGGCCTCGGCTGGAGCTGTGCTGCGGCCGGCCAGACGGTGACCTGCACCCGTCCCGGCACCCTGGCCTCCGGTGACAGTGACAGCGCGCTGGCCGTGACCGTCCACGTCGCCTCCGGCGCCACCATCGGCACCGACGCGCTGACCAACACCGCCACGGCCAGCTCCGGCACCCCGGACCCGAACCCGGCCAACGACACGGCAACCGACCCGACCACGATCGACAGCTCCGCCGACATCACGGTGACCAAGACCCACACCGGCCGGTTCACGCCAGGCACCACCGGCAGCTACACCCTCACCGTGGCCGACGCCGGCCCGTCGGACGCCGACGGCGCGGTGGTCGTCACCGACGTGCTGCCCGCCGGGGAGAGCTTCGTCGTCGGCACCGGCCCCGGTTGGAGCTGCTCGGCCGTCGCCCAGACGGTCACCTGCACGCGTGCCGCGGGGCTGGTCGCGGGGACGGACTCCGCGATCACCCTGACCGTGGCCGTCGACCCCGGCTACACCGGCACCACCCTGGTCAACACCGCCACGATCACCTCCACCACCACGGCCGCCGAACCCGACGTCGACCGACACGGTCAGCGGCATCACACCCTCGGCCGACCTCGCGATCGTCAAGACCCACACCGGTGACTTCACCGCCGGAACCACCGGCAGCTACACCCTCACCGTGACCGACAACGGCCCGTCCGACGCGGCTACCGGGCCAGGAGAGGTCGTCACGGTCGTCGACACCCTTCCGGACGGGGAGACCTACCACTCCGCCACCGGCACCGGCTGGCTGTGCACCGACACTGCCGCGACCGTCACCTGCACCATGGCCGGACCGTTCGCCGCCGGATCGACGGCGACGATCAACGTGAGCGTCGACGTCGCGCCGGACGCCGCGGCGGGCAGTCCACTCACCAACACCGCCACCGTCGCCAGCCCGACCGACGACCCGGACCCGGCCAACAACACGGCGACGGACCCCACCGCCATCGGCAGCCTCGTCGACCTGGCCGTCGTCAAGACCCACACCGGCACCGTCGCCATCGGTGCTCCGCTGACCTTCGGCCTGGCCGTGCGCAACAACGGGCCCTCGGTCGCCAGCGGCGTCACCGTGACCGACACCCTGCCGGCCGGCCTGACCTATGAGAACGACACCGGAACGGACCCGGCCTGGACCGTCACCGCCGCGAGCCCCGCCGCGGACGGGACCACCGCCGTCACCGCCACCCTGGCCGGCACCCTGTCGCCCGGCGCCGACGCTCCGGCGCTGCAGATCACCACCACCGTGACCAGCCACGCCTACCCGGCCGTCACCAACACCGTGACGGTCAGCTCCACCCAGCCGGACTCCGACCCGGGCAACAACGCCTCCGCCGATCACGTCACCGTTCCACCGCGAGCCACGCTGGTCCTGCACAAGGTCGCGGTCGGCGCCTTCACCGTCGGTGCCGACGGGCACTACCTGATCACCGTGACCAACCAGGGACCCACCGAGGACCCGGGCCCGGTGGTCGTCACCGACCCGCTGCCCAAGGGCCTGACCTATCGCTCGGCCACCTCGTCGGCAGCCGCCTGCAAGCATGCCGGCCAGAAGGTCAGCTGCACGGTCAACGGCGCCCTGGCCGTGCACGCCACCGTGACGATCGCGCTGACCGTCCGCGTCGGCCAGGACGCCTATCCGCAGGTCGTCAACGTCGCCACCGTGACCTCACCCAGCACCGCCGGCGATCACGATGGCGCCGGGGTCGAGAACACCGTCGCCGCCGCGCAGGCACCCGTCGCGTCGCGTCCGGGCGGCCTCGCCAACACCGGTACCTCGGTTGCCAGATCTCTGATCGTCGGCGTCACCGCGTTGATCGTCGGCGGTGCGCTGCTCGCCCTCGGACGACGGCGGCGACGCCCGCTGGCTTAGGCAGGCGTCCACCGCCGGTAAACTGGGCGAAGGAATCCCTCAGCTGACGCGGTCGCCAGTTTCCCTCGATCGCGAAGTTTCCGTTGATCTCAGCCGCTCAGCGCAGCAGTCGATCGCACCAGACAGGACGCACCTCACCGATGGCACTCAGTACCCGCAACGACATTCGCAACGTCGCGATCGTCGCGCACGTCGACCACGGCAAGACCACCCTGGTCGACGCCATGCTGTGGCAGACCGGAGCCTTCGGGGCGCACCAGCACGTCGACGAGCGGGCGATGGACTCCAATGACCTGGAGCGTGAGAAGGGCATCACGATCCTGGCCAAGAACACCGCGGTGAACTACGCCTCGCCCGACGGCGAGCAGGTCGTCATCAACATCATCGACACCCCCGGCCACGCCGACTTCGGCGGTGAGGTGGAGCGCGGGCTGTCGATGGTCGACGGGATCGTGCTGCTGGTGGACGCCTCCGAGGGGCCGCTGCCGCAGACCCGGTTCGTGCTGCGCAAGGCGCTGGCTGCCAAGCTGCCGGTGATCCTGGTGATCAACAAGGTAGACCGGCCGGACGCCCGGATCGCCGAGGTGGTCGACGAGACCTACGAGCTGTTCCTGGACCTGGACGCGACCGAGTCCCAGATCGACTTCCCGATCGTCTACGCCTGTGCCCGGGACGGCAAGGCCTCGGTGGAACGTCCCGAGGACGGGACGATGCCCAAGTCCGACGACCTGCAGCCGCTGTTCAGCACGATCCTGGAGACCATCCCGGCGCCGTCCTACCGGTCCGGCGCCGCGCTGCAGGCGCACGTCACCAACCTCGACGCCTCGCCGTTCCTCGGCCGGATCGCGCTGTGCCGGGTGTTCCAGGGGACCATCCGCAAGGGCCAGCAGGTGGCCTGGTGCCGGCGCGACGGCACCGTCAGCCAGGTCAAGATCACCGAGCTGCTGATGACCGAGGCGCTGGAGCGCAAGCCGGCCGAGTCGGCCGGGCCCGGCGACATCATCGCGATCGCCGGCATCCCCGAGATCATGATCGGCGAGACGCTGGCCGACCTGGACGACCCGGTGCCGCTGCCGCTGATCACCGTCGACGAGCCGGCCATCTCGATGACCATCGGCACCAACACCTCGCCGCTGGCCGGCCGGGTGAAGGGCTCGAAGGTGACCGCGCGGCTGGTCAAGGACCGGCTGGACCGGGAACTGGTCGGCAACGTGTCGTTGCGGGTGCTGCCCACCGAGCGCCCGGACGCCTGGGAGGTGCAGGGCCGCGGTGAGCTGGCACTGGCCATCCTGGTGGAGCAGATGCGCCGGGAGGGCTTCGAGCTGACCGTCGGCAAGCCCCAGGTGGTCACCAGGACCATCGACGGCAAGGTGCACGAGCCGGTGGAGCGCCTGACGGTGGACGCCCCGGAGGAGTACCTGGGCACCATCACCCAACTGCTCGCGGTCCGCAAGGGGCGGATGGAGACCATGACCAACCACGGCACCGGCTGGGTGCGGATGGAGTTCCTGGTGCCCTCCCGCGGCCTGATCGGCTTCCGCACCGAGTTCCTCACCGATACCCGGGGAACCGGCATCGTGCACCACGTCTTCGAGGACTACGAGCCGTGGTTCGGTGAGCTGCGCACCCGTAGCTCGGGCTCGCTGGTGGCCGACCGGGCCGGGGTGGCCACCCCGTTCGCGATGATCAACCTGCAGGAGCGCGGCACGCTGTTCGTCGAGCCGTCCACCGAGGTGTACGAGGGCATGGTGGTGGGGGAGAACTCCCGCTCCGACGACATGGACGTCAACATCACCAAGGAGAAGAAGCTCACCAACATGCGGTCCTCGACGTCGGACGAGTTCCAGCACCTGGTGCCGCCGCGCCGGCTGTCGCTGGAGCAGTCGCTGGAGTTCTGCCGCGAGGACGAGTGCGTCGAGGTCACCCCGGAGACGGTGCGCATCCGCAAGGTGATGCTGGTGGCGCACGACCGGCAACGCCAGCGCGGCGCCCGGTTCAAGGCCGGCCAGTAGGACCGGACCTTCCGGGCGCCGCGTCGGCGGTTTCGCCCGCCTAGAGGTCGGGCCCCTGGGCGCGCAGCTTGTCGACCTCGGACATCGCCTGGCGCAGGCTGGCCAACCAGTCCTCGGTGTGCTGACCGACCAGGTTCACCGCCCAGGCAAGGGCCTCCGAGCGGGACCGGGCCACCCCGGCGTCGACCAGGGTGTCCAGCACCTGGCGTTCCGGCTGGCGCAACCGCGTCATCACCGGCACGGACAGGTGGGTGAACAGCACCCGGGTGCCGCCCAGCTGTGCCCCCCAGGCGACCTTGCGGCCGTAGCGGGCCTCGGCCTCGGCCGCGATCTTCACCCGCTCGGCCCGGCTGTCCTCCCGGAACCGGCTGATCCTCCCTGCCGCAGCGGCCTCGCTCGGCGCGCCGGCCGGCTCGTCACCGGCGTCGGAACTGCCGGCAGCGACCGGCGGCAGGTCGCCGACCACGATGATCTCCTCACGGTCCACGCTGACCGACGCGGGTCCGGTGAACCAGTCCGACGGCAGTCGGCCGGTGAACCAGTCCGCGGCGTCGTCCGCCGGGGGCAGTTCGGCCTGTTGCCAGCCACCGGGCCGGCCGAAGCCGCCACCCCGGTGACCGCCACGGCGCGGGCCGCCCGGCCCGCGGTGGCCGCGACCCGGGCCGAACCCGGGTCCTCCTTCGTGTTCCGGGCCGCCTCGGTGCGGCCCCTCCTCTGCGTTACGCATCGGGTACCTCCTACTTACTAAGTTGTTGTGATTACATGATTACACCACTACAGCTGTAAGGCAAGCTTGCTCATTCCCGACCCGGCGCGGGCGGTCAGCCGGGCACTCCGCAGCTCGCGTTCTCCGCGCGATCAGGGATGATGAGCCGATGAAGGTTGCCGCGATCCAGCACGACATCGTCTGGGAGGACGGCCCGGCCACCCGTGCCCGGCTGGAGCCCCTGATCGCCCAGGCCGCCGCCGGTGGCGCCGGGCTGATCGTGCTGTCGGAGATGTATGCCACCGGCTTCTCGATGCAGGCCGAGACCGTCGCCGAGCCGCCGGGTGGTCCCAACGAGCGGTTCCTCATCGAGCAGGCCGAGCGGCACGGGGTCTGGCTGGTCGGCACCATCGCCCAGTGGAGCGGGCCGGACGGGGACCCGCTGGCGGCCAACGTCGCGGTGCTGGCCGGCCCGTCGGGCGAGCTGCACCGCTACGACAAGATCCATCCGTTCAGCTACGCCGGCGAACACGAGCACTACCGGGCCGGCAAGGACTTCCTGACCGTCGACCTCGGCGGCCTGCGGGTCAGCGTGTTCATCTGCTACGACCTGCGCTTCGCCGACGAGTTCTGGGCGCTGGCCGCCGACACCGACCTCTACGTGGTGCCGGCGAACTGGCCGCAACCGCGCTACCAGCACTGGCGCACCCTGCTGCGGGCCCGGGCCATCGAGAACCAGGCCTACGTGCTGGGCTGCAACCGGGTCGGCGACGCCGACCGGCTCAGCTACCGGGGAGATTCCGCGATCATCGACCCGATGGGCCAGACCCTGGCCGAGGCCAGCCACGCCGAGGCGGTGCTCAGCGTCGAGGTGGACCCGGCCGAGGTCCGCCGGGTGCGCGAGCGCTTCCCGTTCCTCGCCGACCGCCGGTGAGCGGGGCGGTCCGCGCTTGCTGAGTCAGCGTCGCGCGCCCGCCGCCGGACGGGTGCTGCGGGTGGCCGAGCTGATCGACGCCGATCCCGCCGAGGTGCACCGGCTGGCGGCCGGGCTGCCGAACCAGGTCGGCGCGTCGGTGGTCGAGCTGGCCGCCGGAACCCTGCTCACCCTGGAACTGCGGCTGCCCTGGTGGGACCGCCGTCCCCGCACGGCTGTGCTCGCCGGCCTGAACCGGGAGCTGCGCGAGATCGAGCGGCAGGTGCACCGGCGGACCGTGGTGGCCGCGGCACTGATCCGCGAGGGCACCCTGCTGGTCGCTCAGCGGGCCCATCCGGCCGCACTCGCCGGGCAGTGGGAGTTCCCCGGTGGCAAGGTAGAGCGGGGCGAGACAGCCCGGGCGGCACTCGTACGGGAATGCCGTGAAGAACTAGGTTGCCAGGCGGTGATAGGTGCAGAGATCGGCCGGCAGGCGCTGCCCGACGGCGCCCTGTTCATCCTGTTCGAAGCCACCCTGGCAGCCGGCTCGCCGGAGCCCGCGGCGCTGGAGCACCGCCAGCTGCGGTGGGCCTCGGCCACCGACCTGGCGGGCCTGGAGTGGGTGTCCACGAACCGCAGATACGTGACCGACGTGACTACACGGTTATAGAAGTCGACTACAGTCGGCGCGCTGGGACGGAGCGCGGCGCCGGTGGGTCGCCATCGGAAGTCATTACACCCGGGCAGGAAACGGATACATGTTCAAATTCATCGCTCGCCGGTTCGTGAACTACCTGGTCCTGGTGTTCATCGCGACCAGCCTGGCCTACATCCTGGGGTCGCTGACCCTGGACCCGCGAGCCCGCTACGAGGGCCGCAACCCGCCGATCTCGGAAGCGTCCCTGCACGCCTCCCTGCAGGAGCGCAACGCCGACCCGAGCACGCCGGTGCTCACCCGCTACGGCCACTGGATCAGCGGCGTGGTGCACGGCGACTTCGGCAAGGAGATCGTCGGCGACACCCAGGTCTCCACCGAGATCAAGCGCCGGGCCGGGGTGAGCCTGCGACTGCTGCTGCTCGGCACCATCTTCGGCGCGGTGGGCGGGGTGCTGGTCGGCGTGCTGGGAGCCGTCCGACAACGAAAACCCGTCGACGTCGGCTCGACGGTGGCCTCCTACGTCCTGCTGGCCTCGCCCACGGTCGTGGTGATCGTGGTGGTCCAGACCATCTTCGTCTGGATCTATCACAAGGGCGGCCCGCTGATCCCGGCGACCGGTGAGTACAACTCCAACCTGCACGGCCTGGGCTTCTGGACCGACCGGGCCAAGCGGCTGATCATGCCCACCATGGTGCTGGCGCTGTTCGGCATCTCCTTCTTCAGCCGCTACCAGCGCAGCGCGATGCTCGACGTGCTGGGCAGCGACTTCCTGCGGACCGCCCGGGCCAAGGGGCTGACCCGGCAGCGGGCGCTGTTCAAGCACGGCGTGCGGACCGCCCTGATCCCGATCGTGACGTTCTTCGCCTACTCCTTCGGCCTGCTGCTCACCGGTGCCACCTTCACCGAGAAGCTGTTCGGCTGGCACGGCATGGGGGAGTACCTGATCAACTCGGTGCAGTCGCACGACGTCAACGCCGTCGCCGGGGTCGCCTGCTTCACGGCAGTGCTGGTGCTCTTCTCCGGCCTGCTGTCCGACATCCTCTACGCGGCGCTCGATCCGCGCGTCCGGTCCTCTAGGAGCTGACCATGTCGATGTCACCCCAGGAGATCTTCGAGGTCGCCTCGCCGGCGACGGACGATCCCGACGCCACCGAACAGCACGTACAGGTCGGCCAGCCGATCACCCGCGGCCGGCTGATCCTGCGCCGGTTCCTGCGCCAGAAATCCGGCGTGGCGGCGCTGGTCGTGCTGGTGCTGATCTTCCTGCTGGCCTACGTCGGGCCGCACCTGACGCACTGGAAGTTCGACGACTTCGACCAGTCCAACATCCTCACCGGACCGGACGGCAACCACTACATGGGCGTCGACGAGGTCGGCCGGGACGTCTTCGCCCGCACCCTCAAGGGCCTGCAGAAGTCGCTGGTGATCGGCCTGGTAGCAGCCCTGGTGACCACCACCATCGCCGCCATCGCGGGCTCGCTGGCCGGCTACTTCGGCAAGTACGTCGACATCACGGTGGTGTGGATCATCGACCTGCTGCTGGTGCTGCCCGGCTTCCTGATCCTGGCGATCCTCAGCCCGGCGCTGTCCGGCCGCACCTGGCTGTGGCTGGTGGTGCTGCTGGCGATGTTCGGCTGGATGGTCACCGGCCGGGTGGTCCGGGGCATGGCGATGGGCCTGCGAGAACGCGACTACGTGAACGCGGCCAAGTTCATGGGGGTGCCCTCGCTCACCATCATCCGCCGACACCTGCTGCCCAACATGGCCTCGCTGCTGATCGTCGACGTCACCATCAACGTCGGCGGCACCATCCTGGCCGAGACCGGGCTCAGCTTCTTCGGCTTCGGAGTCCAGCCGCCGGACGTGTCACTGGGCACCGTGCTCTCCGACGCCCAGCCGCTGGCCACCACCTATCCGCACGTGTTCATGTTCGGCGCCGGCCTGCTGGTGCTCACCGTGCTCTGCGTGAGCGTCATCGGTGACGCGCTGCGGGACGCCATCGACCCGTCGTCAGGATCGAGCAGGCTGTGACCGTTTCCACCACCTCCGCCACCGCCGAGCAGGCCGCCACCCGGCCCGGTGGCCCACTCCTGGAGGTCTCGGACCTCACCGTCAGCTTCGGCAGCGAGGCGGGTGCGGTGCGGGCCGTCCGCGGCGTGTCCTACACCGTCCGGCCGGGCGAGACGCTGGCCATCGTCGGCGAGTCCGGGTCCGGCAAGTCGGTCAGCTCGCTGGCCGTGATGGGGCTGCTGCCGTCCAACGCGGTGATCACCGGCTCGATCCGGTTCCGGGGCACCGAGATGCTGGGCCTGTCCGACAAGAAGCTGTCCAGGCTGCGCGGCTCGGGCATCTCGATGGTCTTCCAGGACCCGCTGTCGGCCCTGACGCCGGTGTACACCATCGGCGACCAGATCGCCGAGGCGGTGCGCATCCACCAGGACGTCTCGAAGAGGCAGGCCCACGATCGCGCGGTCGAGCTGCTGGATCTGGTCGGCATCCCGAACCCGCGGCTGCGGTCCGGCTCGTTCCCGCACGAGTTCTCCGGCGGCATGCGCCAGCGCGCCATGATCGCCATGGCGATCGCCAACGACCCTGACCTGATCATCGCCGACGAGCCCACCACCGCCCTGGACGTCACCATCCAGGCCCAGGTGCTCGACGTGCTGGCCAAGGCCAAGGAGGCCACCAACGCGGCCACCGTGCTGATCACCCACGACCTGGGGGTGGTAGCCGGCTTCGCCGACCGGGTGATGGTCATGTACGCCGGCAAGGCGGTGGAGCTGGCCACGGTCGACGACGTCTTCTACGCCCCGCGGATGCCCTACACGATGGGCCTGCTGGGCTCCATCCCGCGGATGGACGTGGAGGAGAAGGAGCCGCTGATCCCGATCGAGGGCACCCCGCCCTCGCTGGTCAACCTGCCCACGGGCTGCCCGTTCCGGCCCCGCTGCCCGCTGGCGGTGGACGCCTGCCGGACTACCGAGCCGCCGCTGGCCGACACCGACCGGCCGCTGCACCAGGCCGCCTGCCACCGGAGCCTGGAGATCGCCCAGCGCCGGTGGGGCGCCGGTGACGTGTTCTCCCGGCCGGAGCTGCCGCCGCAGGACGTCACCCTGCCGCCGGAGCGGGACAGCCGGGAGGTGGTGCTGCAACTGGACGACCTGCACCGCGCCTTCCCGATCCGCAAGGGTGCGGTGATCCGCCGGACCGTCGGCAGCGTGCACGCGGTCGACGGGGTGTCCCTCGACATCCGGCAGGGCGAGACGCTCGGCCTGGTCGGCGAGTCCGGGTGCGGCAAGACCACCACGATCATGGAGATCATGAACCTGCTCAAGCCGCAGCAGGGCAACATCGTGGTGCTCGGCAAGGAGACCAGCGGCCTCAAGGGCGCCGACCGACGCAAGATGCGGGCGGACCTGTCCATCGTCTTCCAGGACCCGATGGCCTCACTCGACCCCCGGATGCCGATCGGCGACATCCTCGCCGAGCCGATGTGGGTGCAGAAGGTGCCCGACGAGCGGATCAAGGCCCGCACCTCGGAACTGCTCAAGATGGTCGGACTGGCCCCGGAGCACGCCAGCCGGTACCCGGCCGAGTTCTCCGGCGGCCAGCGGCAGCGGATCGGCATCGCCCGGGCGCTCGCGCTCGACCCCAAGGTGATCGTGCTGGACGAGCCGGTCTCGGCGCTGGACGTCTCGATCCAGGCCGGCGTGATCAACCTGCTGGACGAGCTCAAGACCCGGATGGGGCTGAGCTACCTGTTCGTGGCCCACGACCTGTCGGTGGTGCGCCACATCGCCGACCGGGTGGCGGTGATGTACCTGGGCCGGATCGTCGAGATCGGCACCACCCGGGAGATCTTCACCGCCCCGTCGCACCCGTACACCCAGGCGCTGCTGTCGGCGATCCCGCTGCCCGGACCCGATCAAGGAGCGCAGCCGCAAGCGCATCCTGCTGACCGGCGACCTGCCGAGCCCGGCCGACGTGCCGTCCGGGTGCCGGTTCTCCAGCCGGTGCTTCGTCTACGCCGAGCAGTTGAGTGCTGACGAGCAGGCCAAGTGCAAGGCCGTCGACCCGGCCCTCTACGAGCTCGGCAAGGACCACCGGGCGGCCTGCCATTTCGCCAAAATTCGCGAGGTAGTGTGACACCACTGCTGGGTGTCAGCAGTAAATTCCAGGGTTCGGTTTCCTATCCGAACGGTACCGATTCGGCAACGACTCTGGCACCGGGCCCGCGGAGTGCGTAGCAAGTAGCTGTCGATGCGACATCTTCGGCTGCTCACAAGTCCCCGTGCAGCATCGTGATACTCCCCGAAGGAGGAAGTGTGAAGGAATTCGGCAAGGCAGGACTGGCCGCGGTGATCGCCGCGTCGCTGGCCCTGACAGCCTGCAGCAGCTCGAAGGATTCGGGTGGCAGCGGTAACAACAACAACAGCGGTAAGAAGGCCCAGGCGGCCTCCAACCTCAACGACACCAACCCGATGCCCTATGACCAGGTGCCCGCCGGCGGGACCCTGCGCTGGCCGATCGACAGCTACCCGGCCAATTTCAACGTCAACGAGATCGACGGCAACGAGTCCAACACCAACAACCTCATGAACTCCACGCTGCCGATCGTGTGGCACTTCGACGCCGGCTCCAAGCCGGTGCTGAACACCGACGTGGTGGACAAGGCCGAGCAGACCTCGACCAGCCCCCAGACGCTGGAGTACCACCTCAACCCCAAGGCCGTGTGGAGCGATGGCAGCCCCATCACCTACAAGGACTTCGTCGCCCAGTGGCAGGCCCTCAACGGCACCAACAAGGGCTTCAAGATCGCCTCGAGCAACGGCTACGAGCAGATCCAGAGCGTCGAGAAGGGCGCCAGCGACCAGGACGTCAAGGTGGTCTTCAAGACCCCGTACCCGGACTGGAAGGCGCTGTTCACCCCGATCCTGCCGGCCAGCGTGAACGCCAGCCCGGCCGCGTTCAACACCTCGTGGGTCAACGGCCCGACCCTGTCCGGCGGTCCGTTCAAGATCAGCTCGCTGGACAAGACCGCCAAGACCATCACGGTGGTGCACAACGACAAGTGGTGGGGCAAGACGCCCAAGCTGGACAAGATCCAGTTCATCGTGCTGGACCAGGAGGCCCAGGCCAAGGCGCTGCAGTCCGACCAGGTCGACCTGGTCGACATCGCCTCCAGCGTGGCGACCTACGCCACCGTCAAGGCGACGCCGGGCGTGACCATCCACAAGGCCGGTGGCCCGAACTGGCGGCACATCGACATCGGCAGCAGCGGCCCGCTGGCCGACGTCAAGGTGCGTCAGGCCATCGAGCTGGCGATCGACCGCACCGGTGACGCCAAGACCATGCTGAGCCCGCTGGACTGGCCGGCCACCGTGCTGGACAGCCACGTCTGGATGAACAACCAGAGCCAGTACAAGTCCACCTGTGGTGACTTCTGCAAGCAGGACATCGCCAAGGCGGGCAGCCTGCTCGAGTCGGCCGGCTACACCAAGGGTTCGGACGGCATCTACGCCAAGGGTGGCAAGCCGCTCAGCCTGAACTTCGTCATCCCGGCCGGTGTCAAGACCTCCGCCGACGAGTCCGCGCTGCAGCAGAAGGCGCTGCAGGGTGCCGGAATCAAGGTCGTCATCAAGACGGTTCCCTCGGACCCGTTCTTCTCCGACTACGTGCTGGTGGGCAAGTTCGACCTGACCATCTTCAGCTGGATCGGCACGCCGTTCCCGATCTCGTCGGCCCAGTCGATCTACACCACCACCGGTGGCCAGAACTACGCCAAGATCGGCACCCCTGAGATCGACGCGCTGTACAAGCAGGCGGTCTCCGAGCTCGACCCGCAGAAGGCCACCGACCTGACCTACCAGATCGACCAGAAGATCTGGGAGGTCGGCCACTCGGTGCCGCTGTACCAGCGTCCGGACCTGGTGGGCACCAAGTCCAACCTGGTCAACTTCGGCTCGATGGGCTTCGCCGACTACGTCTACGAAGACATCGGTTTCAAGAAGTAAGTCCGTTTTCAGGACGTTGCACGGAAACACCGAAGTCTCAAGCGGTACTTGAGATAGCACCAGCGGCACGGCAAAGCGCACGAGGCTCCGAGATCTCGGGGCCTCGTGCGCCCGCCGAGTGCCGGCCGGTGGGGGCTGCGCAGTAACGATTGAGGCAGATCCCCGCTATGCCGGTCGCCGATGTCCAGTGGTCGGACTAACGTCGCACACCGCTGGTCACCCTTCGATCACGATCTGATCGAGGGTTGGTACTTGTAGCCCTGGCGTTACCGGGAACGCCTAACGTTCCCGGCTGGCGAGACCTGCAGACCGCAGGTCTTGTGACCCGAAGGAGGCGTGCCGCCCGATGTCGCTGCCGCAGCAGGGGGACCTCGAGGTCCCTGTCGTCGATACCTCGGCTCCCGAGGTGGAGAAAGCAATCCAGGGTCGGTCGCTGCGCCAGATCGCCTGGCGGCGACTCAAGCAGGACAAGGTCGCCATGGCCGGCGGGATCGGCATCGTGGTGTTCACGCTGGTCGCGATCTTCTCCTCCCAGCTCAACGACCTGATCGGCAACCAGCCCAGCGAGCCCAACACCGGCCTGACCAGCATCGACACCACCATGCCGCTGGGCCGGTTGGGCGGGGCGTCCGGTCAGCACTGGCTCGGCATCGAACCGGTCAACGGCCGCGACATCCTGGCCCGGTTGATCGCCGGCTCCCGCACCTCACTGCTGATCTCGGTCTCGGCGATGGTGCTGTCGGTGGTGCTGGGCCTGGCGGTCGGCATCTTCGCCGGCTACTACCGGGGAGCGATCGACACGGTGGTGTCCCGGATCCTCGACGTGCTGCTGGCCTTCCCGACCCTGCTGTTCGCGCTGGCCCTGCTGGCTATCTTCAACCAGTCGCCGTCCTTCCTCGGGATGTCCGGCCAGACCCTGAACTTCGCCGTCCTGATCTTCGTCCTCGGCTTCTTCGGCTTCGCCTACCTGGCCCGCCTGGTGCGCGGGCAGGTGCTCTCGCTGCGTGAGAAGGAGTTCGTCGATGCCGCCCGCAGCCTCGGCGCCAGCGACTGGCGGATCGTCAGCCGCGAGATCCTGCCCAACCTGATGGGCCCGGTGCTGGTGTGGATCACCCTGAACATCCCCGCCTACATCCTCGGCGAGGCAGGCCTGTCCTTCCTGGGAGTGGGCGTACAGCCGCCGACGGCGTCCTGGGGGCAGATGCTGTCCACCGCGCAACTGTTCTTCCAGAACGACCCGATGTTCCTGGTATGGCCGGGCATAGCGCTGTTCCTGACCGTGCTGTCGTTCAACCTGTTCGGTGACGGCCTGCGCGACGCGCTGGATCCGAAGTCCACTCGTTGACGCCTCGCGTCGACGTCTGATTCGCCCTCGCGTGCGGGGGGTACCAAAGCCCGGCATCAGCCGGATCGGCCGAACCTGGCCGGTAGTAAGTTCCGATCGCCTAGGAGGGTGAAGAACAGAAATGCTACGAAACAGAAAGCTTGCGATGGCGGTCGGGCTGACCGCTGCCGCGAGCATGGTGATCACAGCCTGTGGTAGTGGCGGTGGCAGCAACGACAACAAGCCGCAGGCCAGTTCCAGCAACGGCAACGGCAGCGACACGTCGCTGTCGGCGGCGTTCAACGCGGCCACCATCGGCTTCGTCAACAAGTCCGACAAGACCGGCGGCAGCCTGAACCTGGTCGCCACCGGCGACTGCGACGCATGGGACCCCGCGAACACCTACTACGGCTGGTGCTGGAACATGCAGCGGCTGTTCACCCGCACCCTGGTGGGCTACTCCTCGGTGCCGGGCGCCAACAACGTCAAGATCGAGCCTGACCTGGCGACCGGCCTCGGTGAGCACAACGCCGACTTCACCGAGTGGACCTACCACCTCAAGCCCAACATCAAGTGGGAAGACGGCACCACCGTCACGAGCAAGCAGATCAAGTACGGCCTGGAGCGGGTCTTCGCCACCGACATCTTCACCAACGGCCCGTCCTCGTACTACCTCTGCCTGCTGGCCAAGTGCGACGCCAGCGGCAACCCGCCCTACACCGGCCCGTACAAGATGCCGGACAAGCACCTCGACAGCATCACCACCCCGGACGACACCACCATCAGCTTCAAGCTGCAGACGTCGACCCCGGACTTCGACTACCTGATGACGCTGCCGGCGTCGGCCCCCGTGCCGCTGACCGAGAACGGCGCCAACAAGGCTTCGAAGTACACCCTGCACCCGCTGTCGAACGGTCCCTTCAAGTTCCAGAGCTACACCCCGGAGCAGAAGGTCGTCTGGGTCCGCAACGACAAGTACGACCAGTCCACGGACAAGATCCGGCACCCGCTGGTCGACAAGATCACGCTGACCATCAGCACCAACGCCGACGACAATGACAAGCAGCTGCAGGCCGGCACCGCCGACTTCGATGCTGACGGTGGCGTGCAGGCCGCGTTCCAGACCAACATCATCAACAACCCGAGCCTGAAGAAGAACGCCGACGACCCGGTGTCCTCGTACACCCGGTACTTCTCGGTGTTCCCGTCGGTCAAGCCGCTGGACAACGTGCACTGCCGTCGCGCGATCTTCTACGCGATGAACAAGGTCGACCTGCAGCGCGCTCGCGGTGGGACCTACGGTGGCGACATCGCCCACACCATGGCACAGCCGACCGTGCCCGGTCACGACCCGAAGGCTGACCCGTACCCCAGCGGTCCGGACAACACCGGTGACCTGGCCAAGGCCAAGGACGAGCTGCAGCAGTGTGGCCAGCCCAACGGCTTCGCCACCAAGATGGCCTACGTGAACGCGGGCAAGGGCCCGGCCGTCTTCACCGCGGCCCAGTCGGCGCTGAACCGGGTCGGTATCAAGCTGTCGGCAGCGGTGCACGCGCAGTCCGGTTACTACGGCGGTTACATCGGCAAGCCCGAGACGGTCAAGAGCGTGGGCATCGGTATGGCCCAGGCCGGCTGGGGTGCCGACTACCCGACGGGTGGCGGTTTCTGGACCTCCATCGTGGCCAGCTACGCGCCTCCGGGTGGCGGCAACTACACCGTGATCAAGGACTCCCAGATCGACGGTTACCTCGCCGAGGCCTCCAAGTCGACCGGTCGGCACGACGACATCTTCCAGAAGCTTGACGCTCGCGTGATGGAGCTTGCGGTTGACTTGCCGTTCGTCTACGACAAGACGCTGTACTACCGCAACCCGCGTCTGACCAACGTGCGGAACAACTTCGCACTCGGTTCGTACTACGACGCCGTCAACATCGGTGTCAGCGACGGCAAGTAGTAGCTGACCCCTGCGAGTTAGGTTCGACTGACTAGAGAGGTGGCAGCGTCGGTGGCCGGCTCGGGTAATCCCCGGGTCGGCCACCGATGCGCAACGCGATGATCAGATATGTCATCCGCCGTTCGATCGGCGGCGTGCTGGTGCTTCTGGTGACGAGCTTCGTCACGTTCTTCATCTTCCAGGTGGGACCCAAGATCGCCCATGTCTCACCGGCCCTCTTCTACGTCGGCAAGATCCCTCCCACGGAGGCCGGCCAGAAGCTGATCGAACATCGGTTCGGCTTCGACCTGCCGCTGTGGAAGCAGTACTTCAACTGGGCACACGGCATCATCTTCGGCCGTGACCTCGGCGACGACACCGGCGCCGTCGTGCACTGTGCCAAGCCGTGCCTGGGCTACTCCTTCCGCCAGCAACTGCCGGTCACCCACATGATCCGGCAGGCGCTGCCGATCGAGCTGAGCCTCGCCTTCGGCGCGGCGTTCCTGTGGCTGGTGGGTGGCCTGGTCGTCGGCTCGATCTCCGCTCTCAAGCGGGGTTCGTTCTTCGACCGGACGGCGATGACCCTGGCGCTGGCCGCCGTGTCGCTGCCGATCTTCTTCACCGGCCCGATCCTGCTGCTGATCTTCAAGTACAAGCTCGCGTGGCTGCCCGACACCCACTACGTGGCCTTGACCTCCAATCCCGTGCAGTGGTTCAAGTCGATGATCCTGGCCTGGCTGGCCCTGGCGTTCATCTTCGCGGCGCAGTACGCCCGCCTGACTCGCGCCAACATGCTAGAAACCATGAGCGAGGACTACGTCCGCACCGCGCGGGCCAAGGGCCTGCCCCGGCGCACCGTGGTGATCAAGCACGGCCTGCGTGCCGCGCTGACCCCGATCGTGACCATCTTCGGCCTGGACCTCGGTCAGCTGATCGGAAGCGCGGTGATCACCGAGTCGGTCTTCAACCTGCAGGGCCTGGGATTGATCTCGATCCGGGCGATCAACAACCAGGACCTGCCGGTCATCCTGGGGGTCACCCTGGTGGCGACGTTCGCCGTCGTGCTGGCCAATATCCTGGTAGACATCGGCTACGCCGTCGTCGACCCGCGCGTGAGCTACAGCTAGAGACCGGGAGAACATGCCAGTGACTGCCCAGCCGCAGGTGCGACTCGACAAGCCGAACGTCAGCGACGCCTTCCTCTCGGTCCGGGACCTGCGGGTCCACTTCCCGACCGCGGACGGCCTGGTCAAGGGCGTGGACGGCCTGTCCTTCGACGTCCGGCGCGGCGAGATCCTGGGCATCGTCGGTGAGTCCGGGTCCGGCAAGTCGGTCACCTCGCAGGCCATCCTCGGCCTGCACAAGGGCAGCCGGGCCCGGATCACCGGGGAGATCTGGCTCGACGGGCACGAACTGGTGGGGGCCTCCGAGGACCAGATGCGCTCGCTGCGTGGCGACCAGATGGCGATGATCTTCCAGGACCCGCTGTCGTCGATGCACCCGTTCTACCGGGTCGGCGCCCAGATCTCCGAGGCCTACCTGGTGCACAACAAGGTGTCCAAGGCGGTCGCGAAGAAGCGCGCCATCGAGATGCTCGACCGGGTCGGTATCCCGAACCCGGACAAGCGCTACTCCGACTACCCGCACCAGTTCTCCGGCGGCATGCGCCAGCGGGCCATGATCGCGATGGCGCTGGTGTGTGATCCGAAGCTGCTGATCGCCGACGAGCCCACCACCGCCCTGGACGTCACGGTGCAGGCCCAGATCCTGGACCTGATGAAGAACCTGCAGAAGGAGTTCAACTCCGCGATCATCCTGATCACCCACGACCTCGGGGTGGTCGCCGAGACCTGCGACCAGGTGGTGGTCATGTACGGCGGCCAGTGCGTGGAAGCCGGCTCGGTGAACGACCTGTTCTACGAGCCCGAGATGCCCTACGCCTGGGGACTGCTGACCTCGATGCCACGGATGGACCGGACCCGGCAGGAACGCCTGCAACCGATCCCCGGCCAGCCGCCATCGCTGATCCAGGTCCCCAAGGGGTGCGTGTTCAACCCGCGCTGCAAGTTCACCGACCACGTGCAGGGCCAGCGCTGTTTCACCGAGCGTCCGGAGCTGCTGCCCACCTCGGGCGGCTCAGCCGGCCACGCGGTGCGCTGCCATATCGACCCGGACGAGCGGCGTCGGCTGTGGACCGGCGACATCCAGCCCACGCTGTAGCCGACGAGGAGACACATCACTTATGAGCACCGCTACTCGCTCGGACGCGGCTGAGACCCCGAGCAGCCCGGCAGACGACACCGACGCCCTGCTGCGGGTCAACAAGCTGACCAAGCACTTCCCGATCAAGCAGGGCATCCTCATCCAGCGCCAGGTCGGCGCGGTCAAGGCCGTGGACGGCGTCTCCTTCGCCGTCCGGGCCGGTGAGACGCTCGGCCTGGTGGGAGAGTCCGGTTGCGGCAAGTCCACCACCGGCCGGGTCGTCGCCAAGCTGCTCGATCCGACCTCGGGCGAGATCTACTTCGACGGCAAGGACCTCGCCAAGTACAACCGGCGGCAGATGCGCGAGATGCGCACCGACATCCAGATGATCTTCCAGGACCCGTACTCCTCGCTGAACCCCCGGCACACCATCGGCACCATCGTCGGCGCGCCGTTCCGGATCCAGCGGACCAAGACCGAGAAGGGCGTCAAGGCCGAGGTCCAGGGCCTGATGGAGCGGGTCGGGCTGAACCCCGAGCACTACAACCGCTACCCGCACGAGTTCTCCGGCGGCCAGCGCCAGCGCATCGGCATCGCCCGGGCCATCGCGCTGCGGCCGAAGCTGATCGTCTGCGACGAGCCGGTGTCCGCCCTGGACGTCTCGATCCAGGCTCAGGTGGTCAACCTGCTGGAGGACCTGCAGAACGAGTTCGGGCTGGCCTACATCTTCGTGGCCCACGACCTGTCGGTGGTGCGCCACATCGCCGACCGGGTCGCGGTGATGTATCTCGGCAAGGTCATGGAGCTGGCCCCGCGCGACACCCTGTACTCCACCCCGATGCACCCGTACACCCACTCGCTGATGTCGGCCGTCCCGGTGCCGGACCCGAAGAAGGAGGGCCGCCGAGAGCGGATCCTGCTGATCGGTGACCTGCCGAGCCCGATCAACCCGCCGTCCGGCTGCGTGTTCCACACCCGCTGCCCCAAGTACCGGGCGGTGCTGTCGGAGTCGGACCGGGAACGCTGCCGTACCGAGGTCCCGGAGCTGACGGCCAAGGCACCGCAGCAGTTCGTGGCCTGCCACTTCCCGGAAGTGCGTGCCGACATCGCCGCCGGGGAGGATGCCGGGATCACGGTCGGTCCGGGCTCCGGTACCGACACCGCAGGCTACGAAGCCGACACCGCAGGCTCGGAGTACGAGTCCGGCACCACCGGCTCGGAGTACGAGTCCGGCACCGGCTCCGCCGCCACGCCATAGTGCCGCCGGCCGGCTGTCCGGCCGGCGGGCGCTAGGTTGCTTGGGTGAGCTCCTCCTCCAGCGCCGGCCTGCTGCCGGACCGGCGGCTGCTGCTGGTGCACGCCCATCCCGACGACGAGACGATCACCACCGGCGCCACCATGGCGCACTACGCCGCCTCCGGGGCACAGGTCACCCTGGTCACCTGCACCTTGGGTGAGGAGGGCGAGATCCTGGTGCCGGAGCTGGCGCTGCTCGCAGCCGGGGACGCCGACCAACTCGGCGGTTGGCGGATCGGCGAGCTGGCCGCCGCGATGGCCGAGCTCGGCGTCACCGACCACCGGTTTCTGGGCGGTGCCGGCCGGTTCCGTGACAGCGGCATGATGGGCGATCCGGCCAATGCCAGGCCGCGGGCCTTCTGGCGGGCCGCCGCCGAACCCGCGGTGTTCACCGCCGCGGTCACCGCGCTGGTCGAGGTGATCCGCGAGGTCCGGCCGCAGGTGCTCCTCACCTACGACGACACCGGCGGATACGGCCATCCCGACCACATCATGGCGCACCGGGTGGCCACCGCGGCGGCCGAGGCCGCCGCCGACCCGGCCTTCGCAGCGTCCGGCCAAAGCTGGCAGATCTCGAAGCTGTACTGGATTGCGATGCCCCGCTCGGTGCTCGCTGACGGCCTGCGAGCGGTACGGTCCGGTGCGGCGGAGCATCCGTTCACCGTGGTGGAGTCGGCCGACGAGCTGGGCCTCGGCTGCGCCGACGAGCTGGTCAGCACCGCGATCAACGCTGAGGACCAGTTCGGTGCCAAGCTGCGTGCGCTGGCCGCCCACCACACCCAGCTGACCGTGCACCCGCCGTTCTTCGCGCTGTCGAACAACCTGGGCCAGCGGGTGGAGGCCACCGAGTACTTCCGACTGGTGCGCGGGAGTGCGGCCGGTGAGCGCGACGCCGCCGGCCGCGAGACCGACCTGTTCGCCGGCATCGCCGAGGAGTCCGGATGAGCCGGCGCGCCCGGGCCGCCGGAGCCGTCGCCGACCAGCAGCCGAGCGGGTCACCCGCTCGGCGGCCGGGCCCGGGCCTGCTGGCGCTGGGCTACCTGCTCTACGCGGTGGCCGGTGCGCTGACCGCGGCGATCGAGGTGCTGCTGGTGCCCAGCCGGATCGGGGAGACCCTGGTGCCGCTTGCCCCGGCGCTGGCGGTGCTGTCCAACGTGGCGCTGCCGCTGCTCTCACGTGGCCTGACCGACACCCGGGCGTCCGCGGTGCCACCGTACGTCGGCTGGCTGGCGACCACCCTGGTGCTGGCCGGTGCCCGGCCCGAGGGCGACGTGCTGCTGCCGGCCGGCGATGCCGCCTACATCTCCTACTCGCTGCTGGGACTGGGCACGCTGGCCGGTGCCGTCACCGTGGCGGGGGCCAACCGTGCCGGCCGGCTCAGCTCTCGGCGGGGGCGAGCCGGTAGTGGTAGCGGTGATGCAGGGTGAACCCCAGCCCGGCGTAGAAGGCCAGCGCCTCGGCGTTGTCGGCATCGACCTGCAGGTAGCACCGGCTGGCGCCGCAGCTGCCTCCCCAGGCCAGCATGGCGGCCATCAGGGTCCGGCCCACCCCGGACCGGCGCTGCTCCGGCGCCACCTCGACGGCGGTGACGCCCAGCCAGCCCTCGTCCACCGTGCCGCGGGCGATGCCGACCACCGAGCCCGCCACGCGCACCGAGGCGAACCGCACCTGGTCGTGGCGGGTCAGCAGCCGTACCGCGTAGTCGGGCAGCCGGCCTCCGCGATAGTGGTAGCCGGCCAGCCAGTCGGCTGACGGAGCCTTCTCCAGTGTCACCGTGCCGTCCGCGGTGGTGGTCAGGTCGTGGCAACCCGAACCGGCCGCGCCGCCCGAGCCGATCGAGCTATCCGGGCCGATCGAGACATCCGGGCCGGGCGGCCCGGCGATCGGCAGGGTGAGCACCATGGTGGGTCGCTGCAGCGTCCAGCACCGGCGGGCGAGTTCGGCGTCCAGCACCCCGCGGGCCGGCAGCGGCAGCACGACCTGCAGCGGCAGCCCGCGCTCGGCGTAGAACAGGCCGGCCTCGGCCAGCATGACCGGAAGCGGCCGGGAGGGGCTCGCCAGCGGCAGCACCGAGTTGGCGCGGCCGGTCCAGCCCTGGTCGGCATAGAGCTGCCAGCCGTCCAACTCGGCGACCTCCGCGGCGCGCCAGCCGCGCCGGGCGACCCGCTGCAACTCCAGGATCTCGCGGCGGTGCGGGGCCACCAGCCGGGCGGCGACGATCGCGGCACGATCGACGGTGACCGGACCGTCCGGACCGGTCACGATGGCGGTGGTCTCGGTCAGCGAGGCCAAGTCACCGACCACGTCCGACAACGGCGGAAGGACCCCGTCCGAACGCCGATACCGCAGCACCACTCGCCGCCCCACAAGTCCTGCAGACAGCATGACCGGCATACTATGCAACCGGTGCGATAGCGCACCGTCGACTAGTGCCCCTACGACCAGCACCAGCCCGTACCGGGAGGACCCTCAAGTGACCTACGTGATCGCCGAACCCTGCGTCGACGTGCTGGACAAGGCATGCATCGAGGAGTGCCCGGTCGACTGCATCTACGAGGGCGCCCGGATGCTCTACATCCATCCGGACGAGTGCGTGGACTGCGGCGCGTGCGAACCGGTCTGCCCGGTCGAGGCGATCTTCTACGAGGACGACGTGCCGGAGAAGTGGCGCGAGTACACCCAGGCCAACGTCGACTTCTTCGACGACCTCGGCTCGCCGGGTGGCGCCTCCAAGGTCGGCAAGACCGAGGCGGACCCCTCCTTCGTGATGGCCCTGCCGCCGCAGGCCGGCGACCACTAGGTCCCGCCCCGGCGAGCACCAGGTCCTGCTGGGGTCCACCGCTGGGCGGTGACCGCACCGGGCTCAGTTGGCTCAGTTGGCTAGGGTCGCCACCACGGCCGAACTGCTCGCGCCCTGGTCGTCCTTCCAGCCGGTGGAGTAGCTCCAGCGCTTGCCGTCGTGGCGCACCGAGGCGATGCCCAGCCGGTCGGCATTGCAGACGAACCAGCCCGCGGTGGCCCAGCCCGCGCCGGTAACGGTGACGGTCTTGGTCGCGACTGTGGGCTTGCCGACCGGCAGGTCACGGGTGAGCGCGGTCGCCACCGAGGCCGGCGCGGCGGAGCGGTCCGGCTTGTCCAGCCGGCAGGACACCGCGGCGGGCACGTCGCCGAACAGCGCGTCCGCGATCGCCTGCGCCTGCTCCTCGTGCCGGGCGTAGGCCGAGCCGTCGGCGGAGAACTGCACGGTCTGCACCACGGTGGCCAGCGAGTCGTCCTGCCAGTTGGGCACCCGCACCACCGCGTCCAGGAACTTGCCGGTGGCATACCGGACGTCGGAGATCTGCTCGGCGGTGCCCCAGCCCTGCGAGGGCCGCTGCTGCAGGATGCCCACCGAGTCCCGGTCGCCCTGGCCGGCCGGGATGTTGCGCAGCTTGGACTCCTGCAGGGCGGCACCGATGGTCAGCACGGCGGCCCGCTCGGGCAGGTCGCGCGTGAGCACCACCCCGACGATCACCGAGGCGATCTGGGCCTGGCCGAGGTCGAGGGAGTAGCTGCCGAAGTCGCAACCGTTCGGCCGCACCACCGACTGGGCGGCGCGCCAGAGCGTCCGGGCGCCGACGAGCCAGGGCACCCAGCACGATCACCACCACCAGCAGGGCGACACCACCGCGCCGCCCCCGACTCGCCTTCACCGCGCTCCGTCCTGTACTCGTCGGCCGTTATCCGTCTGGTCGCGTCAGTTGGCGTGCAGGTCGGTGTTCAGGGCGATGCCGGCCCCGCTGCGCTGCCGGACCTCCAACGCCCCGGTCACCGAGTTGTGCCAGAACTGCAGCCCGGACTGCTCGGACAACTCCCGCGCCTTGGCGACGGTTCCGTCCGGCAGCAGCACCTTCGAGCCCGCCGTGACGTAGGTTCCGGCCGCCACCACGCAGTCGTCGCCGAGCGAGATGCCGATGCCGGCGTTGGCCCCGATCAGGCAGCGGCGGCCGACCGAGACGACCTCCGTTCCGCCGCCGGACAGGGTGCCCATGATCGAGGCGCCGCCGCCGACGTCCGAGCCGTCGCCGACCACCACGCCGGCCGAGATGCGACCCTCGACCATCGACGCGCCCAGGGTGCCGGCGTTGTAGTTGACGAAGCCCTCGTGCATCACGGTGGTGCCGGCCGCCAGGTGGGCGCCCAGGCGGACCCGGTCGGCGTCGGCGATCCGCACCCCGGTCGGGCAGCACGTAGTCCACCATCCGGGGGAACTTGTCCACGCCGTAGACGGTGACCGGGCCGCGGGCCCGCAGCCGGGTGCGCAGCCGGTCGAAGCCGGCGACCGGGCACGGCCCGTGGTTGGTCCACACCACGTTGGTCAGCAGCCCGAAGATGCCCGCCAGGTTCAGCCCGTGCGGGGCCACCAGCCGGTGCGAGAGCAGGTGCAGCCGCAGGTAGACGTCGGCCGCGTCGACCGGGGCGGCGGCGAGCTCGACCTGCCTGGACAGCACCTCGGTACGCACCCCGCGCAGCTCGTCGGTGCCGGCCAGCGCGGCGAGCTCGGCAGGAGCCGCGGCGTCCGGGGCGGGAGCTCCCAGCGCCGGGGCGGGGTAGAAGACGTCGAGCACCGAACCGTCGCCGGCGACGCTGGCCAGCCCGAAGCCGTGCGCGGTGGCTGGGTCGGCTGCCGTGCCGAAACCGTCGGCGGCGGGGTTGGTCGGGCCGTTCGGGCTGGAGGTCACGCCCGACACCCTAACCATCCCGAGCCGCCGGAGCGGGGACTAACCTGCCTGCCGTGACCACCGCTGCCGATCGACCAGCCCTCGACCTGACCCGGTCGGTGGCTCAGCTCACCGCCGACCTGGTCGACATCGAGTCGGTGTCCGGCGACGAGGCCCGGATCGCCGATGCGGTGGAGGCGGCCCTCCGGCGGCACGCGTCGCTGTCGGTGCGCCGGCTGGGCAACATGGTGGTCGCGCGGACGGAGTTCGGCCGACCGGAGCGAGTGGTGCTGGCAGGGCACCTGGACACCGTGCCGGTGGCGGACAACCTGCCGTCCCGGGTCGCCGACGGGCGGCTGCACGGGTGCGGGACGTCGGACATGAAGTCCGGCGTGGCGGTGCAGTTACGGATGGCCGAACTCGTCGGCAGCGGGGCGCTGCGACCGGCAGGTCGACCTGACCTGGTTCTTCTACGACTGCGAGGAGGTGGACTCCGCGCGCAACGGGTTGAACCGGGTGGCCACCGAGCACCCGCAGCTGCTGGCCGCCGACCTCGCCATCCTGCTGGAGCCGACCAACGGGACCGTCGAGGGTGGCTGTCAGGGCACCATGCGGGCCCGGCTGAGCACCGAGGGCCGGCGGGCGCACAGCGCCCGGTCGTGGCTGGGCAGCAACGCCATCCACGCCGCCGCGCCGATCCTGCGGCTGCTGGCCGACTATCGCGCCCGGGAGGTCGAGGTCGAGGGGCTGACCTACCGGGAGGGCCTGAATGCGGTGGCTCATCGACGGCGGGGTGGCCGGCAACGTGATCCCGGACCGGTGCGAGGTGACGGTGAACTACCGGTTCGCGCCGGACCGGTCCGAGGCCGAGGCCGAGCAGCACCTGCGGTCGGTCTTCGAGGGCTTCGCGCTGACCGTGCTGGACTCGGCACCGGCGGCCCGGCCGGGACTGGACCGGCCGCTGGCGCGCCGGGCGGTGGCCGCCCTGGGTGGTGAGGTGGCCGCCAAGCTGGGCTGGACCGATGTCGCCCGGTTCAGCGCGCTGGGCATTCCGGCGCTGAACTTCAGCCCGGGCGATCCCAACCTGGCCCACCGCGCCGACGAGTCGGTGGAGCTGGCGCAGTTGGAGCGCTGTGAGCGGTTGCTGGTGGGGTTCCTGCAGGACTACCCGGCACCGGGCGGTTCAGTGCAGGGCGGCGATTAGGGTGGGCCGATGACCGAGGGACGTCCTGACGCCAGGCCCGCCGAGCGCTACCGCGGGCCGGTGGTGCTGCGGCGCCGCCAGGTCGAGTCGGACGCGACAACCACCGACCAGCGGCTGCTGGACTCGGCCGGCCCGACCGACTGGTTGCACACCGACCCGTGGCGGGTGCTGCGCATCCAGTCGGAATTCGTGGAGGGTTTCGGCCTGCTCGCCGAGCTGGGGCCGGCGGTGTCGGTGTTCGGCTCGGCCCGCACTCCGGCCGACCATCCGGACTACCAGCAGGCCCAGCAGCTGGGCGCGGCCCTGGCCGGGGCCGGTTACGCGGTGATCACCGGTGGCGGTCCGGGCAGCATGGAGGCGGCCAACCGGGGCGCCTGCGAGGCCGGCGGCACCTCGGTCGGGCTCGGCATCGAGCTGCCCTTCGAGCAGCGGCTCAACGACTGGGTCGACATCGGCCTGAACTTCCGCTACTTCTTCGCCCGCAAGACGATGTTCGTCAAATACGCCCAGGCATTCGTGATCCTGCCCGGCGGCTTCGGCACCCTGGACGAGTTCTTCGAAGCACTGACCCTGGTGCAGACCCGCAAGGTCACCCGGTTCCCGGTGATCCTGTTCGGCGAGCAGTACTGGTCGGGGCTGATCGACTGGCTGCGCACCACAGTGCTACCGGAGGCGAAGATCGGCGCCGCGGACCTGGAGCTGATCCGGCTCACCTCCGACGTCGACGAGGCGGTCTCGATCATCGTCGAGGCGGACGCGCACCGCTCGGCGCAGGAGCTGAACGAGAAAGCCGCGCACGCCGAGGCCCGGTCGGCCGGCGCCGCCGATGCGCAGTGACCGCCGGCGCTGGCCAGCCGGCCGTCGCTGAGCCGGCCGTCGCTGAGCCGGCCATCGGAGCGGTGGCCTAGCTGATGGCCTCGATCTGCGTCTTCTGCGCGTCGGCGAGCGGCGTCGACCCGTCGTACCTGACGCTGGCGGCCGAGGTGGGCGCCCGGATCGGCAAGGGCGGCCACCAGTTGGTCTCCGGCGGCGGCCGGGTCTCGATGATGGGGGAGGTGGCCGCCGCCGCCCGCGCGCACGGTGCCCGCACCCTGGGGGTGATCCCGAAGCACCTGGTGGACTACGAGGTGGCCGACGCCGAGTCCGACGAGCTGCTGGTGGTCGAGACGATGCGCGAGCGTAAGGCGCTGATGGACGCGCACGCCGACGCCTTCCTGGTGTTACCCGGCGGCATCGGCACCCTGGAGGAGTTCTTCGAGGTGTGGACCGCGGGGTCGCTGGGCATGCATCCCAAGCCGGTCATCGTGCTCGACCCGGACGGCTTCTACGAACCGCTATGGCAGTTCCTGCAGTCGCTGACCGAGCGCGGGTTCGTCCGGCCCGCGGCCTGGCAGGGCTTGCACCGGGTCGCTGACCTGGACGCGGCGTTCGCGCTGATCTGAGGTTTGGCCGGGGCGCCCGGCCGGGTGGCTGACGGAGTTGTCAGCCGGCCGTGTCAGGATTTGGCCATGTTGCTGCTCGGCTACCTGCTGCTGGCCCTCGTGGTCGCCGCGCTGGTGTTCTACGGCGTGGTGGCGCTGCTCCCGGGCGGGCTGTCGCTGACCCCGCAGCGGGACAACCGGCCCTTCGAGCTGCCACCGGACCGGCGGATGGTGCCCGCCGACCTGGATCGGGTGCGGATCCCGGTGAGCGTGCGCGGCTACCGGTTCGCCGAGACCGACGACCTGATCGACCGGCTGGCGGCCGAGATCGTGGTACGTGACGAGGAGATCGCCCGGTTGCGGTCCCGAGTGGGGGAGGCACCGGACCACTCGTCCGGGCAGCAGCCCCGGATCGAGCCGGCGACGGTGGCGGACCAGTCGAACGCCGAACCCGGCAAGGAGTTCTGAATGGCCGAGGCTGACGCGACTGATCCCGCCGACCCCTCAGCCCGGCGCCGGTGCGACGACGACACTGGCGCCCCGGCAGAACGCCGCCGGTGCGACTGGGGCGACAGCACGCCGGACTACGTCGTCTACCACGACACCGAGTGGGGGGTGCCGCTGCGCGGCGACGACGCGCTGTTCGAACGGCTGAGCCTGGAGGCCTTCCAGTCCGGGCTGTCGTGGCTGACCATCCTGCGCAAGCGGGAGAACTTCCGGGCCGCCTTCGCCGGCTTCGACATCGCGACCGTGGCCGGTTTCGGCGAGGCCGACCGGCAGCGGCTGCTGGCCGACCCGGGCATCGTCCGCAACCGGGCCAAGGTCGACGCGGCGATCGCCAACGCCCGGGCCATCCTCGACAACGTCCCGGAGGGATTGACCGAACTGCTGTGGTCCTTCGCCCCGGCCGAGCACCAGCGACCGGCACTGATGACCGACATCCCGGCACTGACCCCGGAATCCAAGGCGATGGCCAAGGAGCTCAAGCGGCGCGGGTTCGCCTTCGTCGGGCCGACCACCGCCTACGCGATGATGCAGGCCACCGGCATGGTGGACGACCACGTCGCCTACTGCTGGCGAGCGACCCCTGTGGATAAGTAACGACGTCGACTCCGATCGCGGCATACTCGACGAGTGCCGCAACGCGAGTTGGGGTAGGGCCCGCACCTATGTTGGGAAAGCAGGTGGTCAGCTATGCCGTTCACCCCGGTGCTTGCTGCTGCGCTCAGCGGCGCATCCACCGGTCAGCTGGCCTACTGGCGCTCGGCGCGAACGCCCGAGCCCCTTCTCGCGCCTGCTCGCCATCAGCCCGGCAGCCGGGTCAGCTACTCCTTCCGTGACGTCGTGGCGCTGCGGACCTTCGTCTACCTTCGTAGTCAAGGCGTGGCGCTGCGGCGCGTCCGCGAGGCGGTGGCTGCCCTGCGCAGGCTGGGCCACGACGAGCACCACCTATCCGAGTTTTGCCTGGTGGCCACGGGTCAGGGTGTCGTCTGGCTGTCAGCTTCCGGCGAAGCGATCGACCTCAGCGACAAGCCAGACCACGAAGTGCTCGCCCACATGAGCGACATCATTGCGCCCTTCGTAAACCTGCGGAACGAGAACGTGGTCGACCTGCGCCGACCTGCGCCAGGTGTCTGCGTCGACCCCGGCATCAGGAGTGGCTTTCCAGTGATCGAGGGAACGCGAATTCCTTACGACCTCGTCGCCGGCTTGGTCGACGACAACTACGGCGCCGCCGACATCGCCGACATCTATCCGTCGGTAACGGTCGACGCCGCCCGGGGTGCAGGGGACTTCGCCCTTTATGTGCGCACCTTCGAGCGTCCGCGCGTGGCGGCCTGAGGGCTGTCCGGCATGCGGCTGCTCCTGGACGAGGGTGTACCCCGGCCGCTGCTGTCCGCACTCCGGAGAGTGCTGCCCGAGCACGACGTCGAGCACCTCGACGAACTGCGATGGAAGGGCAAGAAAGATGTGCACCTCCTCGTCGATGCAGCGGGCCGGGGCTTCGACGCCCTGCTGACCAACGACAGCAAGCAGCTTGAGGACGTCGACGAATGCCGAGCGATTCGCGACTCGGGCCTGCACCATGTCCGGTACCGGCAGCACACCGGTCCGGGCGCAGGCGGCGGCCGCACCGGCCTGGCCCTCGCAATGGCCACGATCCTAGCCGCCATCCGCCACGTGGTGGGTGAGTTGGAGCAGGTGGACAGCCAGCGCCTGGTACTCATCCACGAGATCCGCAACGAGCCTCGCCACGAGGCGATTGATCCGAAGTCAGATCCGCCCGCGTACTGGCCAACAAGGCCGACAGGACGACGACGCGGACCACACCGAGCCCGTTGAGAGATTCGCCCCAGGAGCTGCCGCGGATTCAGGCCACCGGCATGGTGGACGACCACGTCGCCTACTGCTGGCGGGTCACCGAGCGGTGAGCCGGATCGATCTCGACGAGGTCGAGCGGGTTGCGCGGCACCGGTGGAAAGGTCCCGAGCACGGCAGCGAGATGCGGATCGCTGGCGTGGCCGTCGATCTCGGCCCGGCGCACGCCACGGTCGGTCAGCAGCGACAGGCTCCGAGCCAGCCCGGTCGCCACGGCGCTGACGCCGTCGGGCACCTGACGTTCGGTCGTCTCGGCGACGATCTCGACGGTGCCGTCCGGCGCGGCGAAGACCCAGCAGACGGCGACGACCCGCGAGTCCCGGACGGTGAGCGTGCTCAGCTCCGGGTCGGCCTCGGTGACCAGCCCGACCGCGAGTTCGCGCAGCGGCTGCTCCGCCGCCGGTGACCAATCCCGGTGCACCCAGAGGTACTGCCGGACCCACAGCTCGCCCCACTCGGCGGCTGGCAGGTCAGCCAGCGGGACCGCGCCCGGCGCTGAAGCATGGCCGGCGGCCCAGTCGCGAACCTCGGCAGCGATGGGGTCCGGACACAGACCGGGGCAGCGCTGGTAGACCCGCCCGCCCGCCGAGCGCAGCAGGGCACATCCGGCCGGGTCGGACGGTCGCAGCTTGCCGGCCAGCGGAAGCGGCCCGGGAACGTCGAGCCGGGCTCGCTCGACCAGGGCGCGGGCCAGGCCACGGCGACGGCTGCCGGCGGCCACCTCGACGGCCAGGCTGTAGCGGCCCGGGTGGACCCGGTTCGTGGCGACGGTGACCGCGCCGACGACCTGCCCCGCCCGTTCGGCGACAAGGGTGTGCCGCCACCGGTCACCGCCCTGCGCCGCGCCGTGCAGCCGGTGCCCCTGCGCCGCCCACAGCGGGTCGGCGTGCGCATCGAGCAGCCCGTCGACCCCGGGCTGGTCCGCGGCGCTGAACGGGCGGATCGTCCACTCAGGGTCGGCGACCGCCACGGCTGGACTGCCGGTTCGTCAGCGGGCTCAGCGGCCGGTGAAGACCGGCTTCTGCTTGGCGACGAAGGCCGCCACCGACGCCTTGTGGTCCTCGGTGGCACCGGCGGCGGCCTGCTGCACGGCCTCGTTGGCCAGTGCCTGCTCGAAGGTGGCGTCGGCGGCGTAATGGATCGCGCTCTTGATGCTCGCGTAGGCCAGCGTCGGCCCGGCGGCCAGCCGGGCCGCTAACGCCTGCGCGGTGGGTAACACCTGATCGGCCGGAACCAGTTCGGTGACCAGCCCGTACTGCTGGGCCTGCTGCGCGGTGATCGGGCGGGCCAGCAGCGACAGCTCCATCGCCCGGCCGGCGCCGATCAGCCGGGGCAGCGTCCAGGAGGCGCCGCTGTCCAGGCTCAGCCCGACGTTGGCGAAGGCCAGCAGGAACTTCGCCTCCTCGGCCACGATCCGCAGGTCGCAGGCGAAGCTGAACGAGGCGCCCGCTCCGGCCGCGGTGCCGTTCACCGCCGCGATCACCGGCTTGGGCATCTGGGCCAGCGACAACGCGATCGGGTTGTAGTGCTCGACCACCGTGGACAACGGAGCCGGGTCGCCGGCCTCGAGCAACCGGGTGTGCTCGCTGAGATCCTGCCCGACGCAAAAGCCCCGCCCGCTGCCGGTCAGCACCACGGCGCGCACCGAGCTGTCTGCCCCGACATCTGCCAGCGCCTGGACCAGGGCGTCCTTGAGCTGCGTCGACAGCGAGTTCATCGACTCCGGACGGTTCATCGTCAGCGTCGCCACACCCTCGGTGCGGTCGAGAAGCAACACCTCAGCCATAGCGGCAGCCTAGGACATCGGAGCCGGAGCGCGGGCAGTCCCGGCCCGCTTTGGCCGCCCTGCCGGCGATGCGAGACAATGGGTAGCGGCACTGCCCGGTGCAGGCTGATCGGCCGAGGTGAAGGTGCAGTTCTCAGCGGTGATGGTGCAGTTCTTAGCGCATAGGAGGCACGGATGGCGGCGATGAAGCCGCGGACGGGTGATGGTCCGCTGGAGGTCACCAAGGAAGGACGGGGCTTGGTGATGCGCGTTCCGCTCGAAGGCGGTGGCCGTCTTGTCGTAGAGCTCTCCGCCGACGAGGCCAGCGCGCTGTCCGAGGCGCTGTCAACGGCCGTCGGCTAGCGAACTACCGCCGCGGCCCCAGCCGGGTTCCGCGCCTGACCGCACGGAGCGTGGCTGGGGCCGCGCCATGCGCGCCGCATCCGGCACCGAAGCCGCCACCCGACACCCCGGCCGGTCCGCCGTCCGGCCAGCACACCCGTTCCACCGGAGAGGTCCTCGTGATCCTGCTGCAGATTCCCGAACACCGCGCCGTCGCCGACGTGGTGGCCGTCGGCCTGATCGGTACCGAGTTGCAGCTGAACGAGGTGTCCAGCACGGTGTTGCCGGTCGCCGCCGCCGAGGCCTGCGCGCAGTTCGTCTCGGCCGAACAGCCCGGTAGCGAGGCGGGCGCCCTGCACACCGTGACGCTGCCCGGCGCGGTTCCGGCCACCGTGCTGATCGCCGGTCTCGGCGACGGCGGCCCGGACGACCTGCGGGTGGCCGCGGTGGCGCTGGGCCGGCGGATCGAGCGGCTGCCCGAGTCACGCAGCGTGTGCGTGGCCATCGACGCCCCGGACTCGCAGCGGAGCCGGGCGCTGGCCGAGGGCCTGGTGCTCGGTGGCTACCAGTTCAGCCGGGCCACCGACGCCGACGAGCCGCTGCACCAGATCGACCTGGTCGGCAACCTGGACCGGGCCGGCCTGACCGCCGGGGACGAGGCCGCCGACGCCGCCGGCTGGGCCCGCGACCTGGGCAACACCCCGGCCAACGACCTGACGCCGGCACGGTTCGGCGAGCTGGCCGAGCAGCAACTGACCCCGGCGGGTTGCACCGTGGTGGTGCGCGACCCGGCGTGGCTGGCTGCCCAGGGCTTCGGTGGCATGCTGGCCGTCGGCGGTGGCTCCGCTTCCGGCCCCCGGCTGATCGAGGCCAGTTACCGGCCGCGCCGCAAGAGCGGTGCCCCGCGGCTGCCGCACGTGGTGCTGGTCGGCAAGGGGATCACGTTCGACTCCGGCGGCCTGAACATCAAGCCCGCCGACGGCATGCGCAACATGCACACCGACATGTCCGGCGGCGCCGCGGTGCTGGGCGCCATCCAGTACGCCGCGATGCAGAAGCTGCCGATCACCGTGACCGCCCTGGTGCCGGCCGCCGAGAACGCGGTGTCCGGCACCGCGATGCGTCCCTCGGACGTGATCACTCACTACGGCGGCCGGACCACCGAGGTGGGCAACACCGACGCCGAAGGCCGGCTGGTGCTCGCCGACGCGATCAGCTACGCCGTCAGCAAGCTCAAGCCGGACCTGCTGATCGACATCGCCACCCTGACCGGCGCCATGCGGATCGCCCTGGGCACCGAGACGGCCGGCTACTTCGCCAACGACGACGAGCTGGCCGGACGGCTGGAGGCGGCGGCTGCCGACACCGGTGAGCCGATCTGGCGGATGCCGCTGGAGCACCGCTACGCCAAGCAGCTGAAGTCACCGGTGGCCGACGCCCGCAACGACCCGGGCATCCCCGGGGCGATCACCGCGGCGCTGTTCCTGCAGCCGTTCGTCGGGGACCTGCCCTGGGCGCACCTGGACATCGCGGGCCCGGCCCGGGCGGCCGAGGACGGCCCGCTGCTGTGCCGCGGGGCGACCGGCTTCGGCACCCGGCTGCTGGCCCGCTACCTCGAAGCCGCCTCGGGCGTGTCGTAGGCCGGCCAGTGTTATTGCCGGCATCTCGTAGGCCGGACGCATCGGGCGGCTCGTCGGGCCGGCTGGCTCAGAGCAGGGATTCGTACAGCCGCACCGTCCGGGCCGCGATCGCGTCCCAGCCGTACTCGGTGACCGCGCGCTGCCGGCCGGCCAGTCCCATCGCGCGCAGCCGGCCGGCATCGCCGATCAGCGAGTTGACCGCGGCGGCGAAGCCGGCCTCGAAACCCGCGGCGTCGTCCGGGTCGTAGTCCACCAGCAGGCCGGTCTCGCCCTCGACCACCACGTCCGGGATGCCACCGACCCGGGAGGCCACCACGGCGGTCTCGCAGGCCATCGCCTCCAGGTTGACGATGCCCTGCGGTTCGTAGATCGACGGGCACAGGAACACGTCGGCGGCCGTGAGCAGTTGCAGCAGCTCCGGGCGGGGCAGCATCTCCTGGATCCAGACCACCCCGTCCCGGCCGGCCTGCAGCCGCCGCACGGCGGTGCTGATCTCCTCGGCCAGCTCGGGGGTGTCCGGGGCTCCGGCGCACAGCGCCAGCTGCACCCCTGGGTCGAAGCCGGCCGCCGCCGCGACCAGGTGGCCGACCCCTTTCTGCCGGGTGATCCGGCCGACGAACAGCGCGATCGGCCGGCCGGGGTCCAGGCCGTAGCGGCCCAGCACGTCGCGCTCGGGCACCGGGGCGTAGAGCTCGGTGTCGATGCCGTTCGGGATGATGTGCACCCGGTCCGGCTCCAGCGCGGGGTAGGCGGTGAGGATGTCGGCCCGCATCCCGGTGCTGACCGCCACCACCGCCGCGGCCGCCTCGTAGGCGGTCCGCTCGGCCCAGGACGAGATCCGGTAGCCGCCGCCGAGCTGCTCGGCCTTCCACGGCCGCAACGGCTCCAGCGAGTGCGCGGTGACCACGTGCGGGACGCCGTACAGCAGCGCGGCCAGGTGGCCGGCCAGGTTGGCGTACCAGGTGTGCGAGTGCACCAGGTCGGGCCGGCCGGCGGCCAGCCCCGCCACCATCTCCAGGTCCACCCCCAGGGTGGCCAGGGCGGGGTTGGCACCGGCCAGCCCGGCCGGCGGGCGGTAGGCGTGCACGTCCGGCTCGCTGCGCTCGGCCGCCGAAGCAGTGCACCTCGACCTCGATCAGCCTGCGCAGCTCGCGGGCCAGGAACTCGATGTGGACACCGGCCCCGCCGTAGACCTCGGGCGGGTACTCGCGGCTGAGCAGGGCGGCGCGCATGCTCCAGACGCTATCGCCTGCCGGCCGGCTGTGACAGCGTGGCCGATCCCGCTAGGGTGATCGACATGGCAGCGGGCGTCCGGGTACTCGGGATCGTGCTGGCCGGCGGCGAGGGCAAGCGGCTGTCGCCGCTCACCGCGGACCGGGCCAAGCCCGCCGTGCCGTTCGGGGGCAACTACCGGCTGGTCGACTTCGTGCTGTCGAACATGGTCAACGCCGGCTTCCTGCGGATCTGCGTGCTCACCCAGTACAAGTCGCACTCGCTTGACCGGCACATCACCCAGACCTGGCGGATGTCGCAGCTGCTGGGCAACTACGTGACCCCGGTGCCGGCCCAGCAGCGGCTCGGCCCGCGCTGGTACACCGGCAGCGCCGACGCGATCCTGCAGTCGATGAACCTGATCACCGACGACAACCCGACCCACATCGCGGTCTTCGGTGCCGACCACGTGTACCGGATGGACCCCAAGCAGATGCTGGAGCAGCACATCGACTCCGGCAGCGGGGTCACCGTGGCCGGCATCCGGGTGCCGCGCGAGAGCGCCGACCAGTTCGGGGTGATCGACGCCGACGCCGACGGCCGGGTGCTGCAGTTCCTGGAAAAACCGGCGGATCCGCCTGGCCTGCCGGACGACCCGAACTCCAGCTACGCCTCGATGGGCAACTACATCTTCACCACCGAGGCACTGGTCGAGGCGTTGCGGGCCGACGCCACGGACCCGACCTCGGTGCACGACATGGGTGGCTCGATCATGCCCTGGATGGTGGAGCGCGGCCGGGCCTCGGTGTACGACTTCGACGACAACGACGTGCCCGGCTCGGAGGCCCGCGACCGCGGCTACTGGCGCGACGTCGGGACGATGGACGCCTACTACGACGCCAACATGGACCTGGTCAGCGTCCACCCGATCTTCAACCTCTACAACGCGCAGTGGCCGATCTACACCTTTCACGAGCAGTTGCCGCCGGCCAAGTTCGTCGACGGCGGCCTGGCCCAGGAGTCCATCGTGGGTGCCGGGGCGATCATCTCCGGCTGCACGGTGCGCGGCAGCGTGATCTCGCCCAACGTCAAGATCCGCAACGGCGCCTACGTCGAGGGCTCGGTGATCATGGACAACGTGGTGATCGGCGAGGGCGCGGTGATCCGCCGGGCGATCCTGGACAAGAACGTGGTGGTCGCCCCGGGCGCCCACATCGGGGTCGACCTGGACCACGACCGCGAGCACTACCACGTCTCCGAGGGCGGCGTGGTGGTGCTCGGCAAGGCGGACCGGGCCGGCTTCTGAACTGCCGGGCCGGCTTCTGAACTGCACGAACCGGCTTCTGAACTGCTCGGGCCGGCTCACGAGCTGCCGGCAGTTGGGCACGGGAGCGAGCGCGGCGAAACCGGCGTAGCAGGAAAATGGCGCGCGAGCCGGTCACGGTTGCATTGCTAGCGGAGGGTTCCTGCCTGCGGTCCCCGGCGGGGGCCTAGAGTCGCGCCCAACCCATGCCCGCAACCGCTCATCGAAGAGAGAAGTGAGAATGCGTCGTTCTATCGTCGTCTTCGCCGGACTCGCCGCCACCGGCTCGCTGGTGCTGGCCGGCTGCGCCAGCAACAAGCCCAAGTCCAGCACGCCGACCAGCACGGCGACGGTCGGCGCCGTCGGCAAGGACCAGGCCGCCATCGACCTGCTGCCCGCCAAGATCAAGTCCGCGGGCAAGCTCAACGTCGGCGTCAACGTGCCCTACGCCCCGAACGAGTTCAAGGACGGCTCGGGCAAGATCGTCGGCTGGGACGTCGACCTGCTGAACGCGGTGGGCGCCAAACTGGGCCTGACGGTGAACTACCAGGAGTCCGGCTTCGACAACATCATCCCGTCGATCAAGGGCGGCAAGTTCGACCTCGGGATGTCCTCCTTCACCGACAACAAGACCCGCGAGGCGCAGGTCGACTTCGTCAACTACTACAACGCCGGCATCCAGTGGGCGGCACCGGCCGGCAAGACCGTCGACCCGGACAACGCCTGCGGGCTGAAGGTGGCGGTGCAGGCGACCACCACCGAGGAGACCGACGACCTGCCGGCCAAGAGCAAGGCCTGCACGACGGCCGGCAAGAAGCCGATCACCATCATCAAGATCGACAGCCAGGACCAGGTCAACCAGTCCGTGATCCTGGGCCAGGCCGACGCCCTGGACGCCGACTCGCCGATCACCCAGTACGCCGTCAAGCAGTCCAACGGCAAGCTGCAGCTGGCCGGCGACATCTACGGCGCAGCCCCGTACGGCTACCCGATCGGCAAGGACGCCGGCACCCTCAAGGAGGCCATGCAGAAGGCGCTCCAGTCGATGATCGACGACGGGACGTACAAGCAGGTCCTGGCCAAGTGGGGCGTCGAGGCCGGCGCCATCAGCCAGGCCACCGTCAACGGCGCGCAGAGCTGATCCATGGCCATCTCACACTCCGGAGCCGGTTCCGAGGCCGGGACTCCTCCCGAGCCCGATGCCGGTTCCGGGGTGGAGCCCGGCGGTCAGGCAAGTCCTGAGCTGATCCAGGCGGTGCCGCTGCGCCGGCCCGGCCGCTGGATCGCGGCCGCGCTGGTGCATCATCCTGCTGTTCCTGTTCCTCTACGGAGCGGCCACCAACCCCGCCTACGACTGGTCGGCCTTCGGGCACTACCTGTTCGACAAGCGGGTCTCGAAGGCGGCCGGGGTCACCCTGTCGCTGACGGTGCTGGCGATGTTCGGCGGCATCCTGCTCGGGGTGATCATGGCGGTGATGCGGCTCTCGCCCAACCCGGTCCTGAAGTGGGTGAGCTTCGGCTGGCTGTGGTTCTTCCGCGGCACCCCGATCTACGTGCAGCTGGTGTTCTGGGGCCTGATCGTGGTGATCTACAAGCAGATCGACCTGGGCATCCCGTTCGTGCACCAGTTCGCCCACATCCACACCCAGAACCTGCTCACCGTCTACTGGCTGGCGGTGATCGGCCTGGCCCTCAACGAGTCGGCCTACATGGCCGAGATCGTCCGGGCCGGGCTGACCAGCGTCGACGAGGGCCAGGACGAGGCGGCCCGGGCGCTGGGCATGTCGTGGGGTCAGACGATGCGGCGGATCGTGCTGCCGCAGGCCATGCGGGTGATCATCCCGCCGACCGGCAACGAGCTGATCTCGATGCTCAAGACCACCTCGCTGGTGACCGCGGTGCCGCTGACCACCGAGCTCTACAGCCGCACCCGGGACCTGTCGGTGGAGACCTTCAACCCGATCCCGATGCTGCTGGTGGCCTCGGCCTGGTACCTGTTCTTCACCTCGGTGCTGATGATCGGGCAGTTCTACCTGGAGCGCTACTTCGCCCGCGGAGCCTCGCGCAAGATGTCGGCCCGGCAGTTGCAGGCGCTGGCCAACGCCCAGGCCACCGGCAACCAGAGAGGGCTCATCTGATGAGCGAGCCGATGGTGCGCAGCGAGCTGGTGTGCAAGAACTTCGGCGCGCTGCGGGTGCTCAAGGGCATCTCGCTGAGGTGGAGCGTGGCGAGGTGATGTGCCTGGTCGGGCCGTCCGGCTCGGGCAAGTCCACCTTCCTGCGCTGCATCAACCACCTGGAGCAGGTCACCGCCGGCCGGCTCTGGGTGGACGGCGAGCTGATCGGCTACCACGAGCGCGGCGGCAAGCTGCACGAGATGCCGGCCAAGGACGCCGCCCGGCAGCGCCGCGACATCGGGATGGTGTTCCAGAAGTTCAACCTGTTCCCGCACCTGACGGCGCTGGACAACATCACCGAGGCGCCGATCCGGGTCAAGAGGCAGAAGAAGGCGGCGGCGGTCGAGCGGGCCCGCGAGCTGCTGGCCCAGGTGGGGCTGTCGGAGAAGGCCAAGGCGTACCCGGCGCAGCTGTCCGGCGGCCAGCAGCAACGCGTCGCGATCGCCCGGGCGCTGGCGATGGATCCCAAGCTGATGCTCTTCGACGAGCCGACCTCGGCGCTGGACCCGGAGCTGGTCGGCGAGGTGCTCGACGTGATGAAGCAGCTCGCCCGCGGCGGCATGACCATGATCGTGGTCACCCACGAGATGGGCTTCGCCCGCGAGGTGGCCGACTCGCTGGTGTTCATGGACGCCGGCGTGGTGGTGGAGTCCGGCAAGCCGCGGGATGTGCTGAGCAACCCGCAGCACGAGCGGACCAAGGCGTTCCTGTCCAAGGTGCTGTGAGCTTTCTCCGCAACCGCCCGGCCGGGGCTCGGCCGTGAGCGAGGTCGGCTGGGACGCCGATCCGCAGGTGGCCGGCTGGGCCGGCCTGCCCGCACTGGACGAGGACCTGACCGCCGACGTCTGCGTGGTGGGCCTGGGTGGCAGCGGGCTGGCCGCGGTCGGTGAGGTGCTGCGCCGCGGGCTGTCCGTGGTGGGCCTGGACGCCGGACGGGTGGCGGCAGGTGCGGCCGGCCGCAACGGCGGCTTCCTGCTGGGCGGGCCGGCCATCGGCATCCACCAGGCCGAGGTCGGCTGGGGGCTGGACGCCGCGCTGGCGCTGTACCGCCAGACGCTGGCCGAGATCGCCGAGCTGGGTGGGCTGCTCGGGCCCGAGGTGGTGCACCGGGTCGGTTCCATCCGGCTCGCCGGGCTGCCCGGATCTCCCCGCGACGCCGAGCAGGCCGATCGGGACAAGGAGCAGGCCGATCGGGACAAGGAGCTGGCCGACTGCGAGCAGCAGTACCGGGCGCTGGTGCGGCACGGCATCGCGGTGCGGCGCTACGACGGGGAGCTCGGCCGCGGGCTGTTCCTGCCCGACGACGCGGCGATGAACCCGGCCCGCCGGGCGCTGGGGCTGGCAACGCTCTACCAGGCGCACGCCCGGCTGTTCGAGCACAGCCCGGTCGCCGCGATCGACGGCGGCCGGGTGCGGACGGCCACCGGCTCGGTGTCGGCCGGCCTGGTGGTGGTGGCGGTGGACGGCCGGCTGGAGTTGCTGCTGCCCGAGCTGGCCGGCCGGGTGCGCACCGCGCGGCTGCAGATGCTGGCCACCGAGCCGGTGCGACCGGGCCGGCTGCCCTGCCCGGTGTACGGCCGGTGGGGCTACGACTACGCCCAGCAGGACGCCGCCGGCCGGCTGTACGTCGGCGGCGGCCGGGACCGGTTCGTCGAACAGGAGTGGACGCCCGACGCGGTGCCGACGGCCGGGGTGCAGGCCTGGATCGAGCAGGTCGCGGCCCGGTTCGCCGGCGCCCCGGTGCGGGTCAGCCACCGGTGGGCGGCCTCGGTCGGCTACACCCCGGACGCCCGGCCGCTGGTCACCGCGGCCCGTCCCGGGGTGGTGGCGTGCGGCGGCTACAACGGCACCGGCAACCTGGTCGGGCCGGTCGCGGCCCGGGCGGCGGTGGCCCTCGGCCTGGACGGCACCGCGCCGCCGGCCTGCTTCGCCAGCTAGCGCCGGTTTCCGCTGCCGGATCCACGGCTCAGTCCGGCGCGCTGCCGGTGGCCCGGGCCGAGGCGCTGATCGCGGCCAGCGCGGCGGCGATCAAGCCGCTATCGCCGGCCGGCCGGTGCAACGCCAGCACCGCCCGCCGCGGCCGGCCCTGCAGCGGGGTGGCCAGCACCCCCGCGGTGTCGGCCAGGCCGAGCCGGGGGACCAGCGCCACCCCGAGGCCGGCCGCCACCAGGCCGCGGACCACCGAGTAGTCGTTGCTGCGGTAGCTGACCCGGGGCGAGAAGCCGGCCCGGGCCGCCAACCGGTCCAGGTTCAGCGCGCCGGGGGAGTCGGACAGCGGTGCCACCCACCGCTCGGCGGCCAGCGCCGCCAGCCGTAGCGACCCGGTGCCGGCCAGCCGGTGGCCGACCGGCAGCAGCAGCGACAGCGGCTCGCGCAGCAGCTCGGTCTCGGCCAGCCGGGCCGGCCAGCCGGCGGGCACGGTGTCGTAGCGGTAGGCCAGCGCCAGGTCCAGCTCGCCGGACAGCAGCCGGGGCAGCAGCTCGGCGAGCTCGCCCTCGTCCACCTCGATCTCGACGCCGGGGCGCTCGCGGCGCAGCTCGGCCAGCGCGGCCGGCAGCAGCCGGGCCGAGGCGGTCGGGAAGCTGCCGATCCGCAGCTGGCCGGCCTCGCCGCGGGCGATCGCGGCCACCTCGCGGTCCAGGCCGTCCAGCAGGGCCAGCACCTCGGCGGCCCGCTCGGCCAGCAGCTGGGCGTGCGGGGTGGGCCGGATGCTGTGCGCGCTGCGCTCGAACAGCTGCAGGCCCGACGCCCGCTCCAGCGCGGTCATCTGCTGGGAGACCGCGGACGGGGTGTAGCGCAGCTCGGCCGCCGCGGCGGCGTAGGAGCCGGTGGCGAGCACGGTGCGCAGGGTGTGCAGCTGGTGCGGTGACAGCATCTGCTTAGATTAAGTGATTCTGATGCTCAGCCGGAGAACAATTCATACTGCTCACTTTGGTTCCTGGCCACCGGCCGGGCGAAAATGGCTACATGAGCACCTACGACTGGCAGTTGCACCCGCACGCCGAGGCCCTGGTCGACCGGCTGGTCACCGAAGCGGCCGGCAAGAGCACCGAACTGGCCGCCTTCGCCGATCGGCTGGCGAGCCAGACCGCCACCCGGCCGCAGGACTGGCTGGACACGGTGGCGGGCCCGGTCACCGAGGAGGAGCTGGCTGCGGTCGGCTACCGGCTGGTCGAGCAGACCGGCTTGTGGCGGCACCCCGGCGCCCAGCTGCCGGCGGTGCTGGTGGCCGAGCACTACGAGCTGGTGCTGCGCGTAGACGACATCGCGGCGGCCGCCACCAGCTACGCCCGGGTCACCGGTGCCGGCACGGCCGCGGCGCTGCAGGGCTCGCCGCTGTCCGGCTACCGCCGGGTGGTGCTGGCCGAGCAGAACGGCGTGCTGCTGGCCGCCGCGGAGCGACGGTCCTGGGCGGCGGGCGTCCAGCCGCAGGCCTGGTCCGCCGAGCAGGCCCGGGCCGCCGTCCAGGCCTGGCAGGTGCTCGCCGAGCGGCCTCGCACGCTGACCGGTCCGGCTGGGGTGCGCGCCCAGCTGCCCGCGGCCCGGACGGCCGTCGAGCTGGTCGGCCCGGACCTGGCCGCCGCCTACTTCCTGCAGCAGGAGCGCGAGTACTGGCAGCGGCACAACACCGCCGGCACTCTGCAGCACGCCCGTCAGGACCGGCTGGGCCTGGGCTGGGGCAACAACGACCACCACACCTTCCGCTCGTCGCGGGCCGCGTTCGCGCCGCTGATCGGCTTCCTGACCCTGCTCGGGTTCCGGACCCGGGAGCGGTTCTACGCCGGCGCCCAGGCCGGCTGGGGCGCCCAGGTGCTCGAGCACCCCGGCTGCGGCGGGGTGATCTTCGCCGACGTGGACCTCACCGACTCCGAGGTCGACCTGGACTTCGCGCACGTCCCGCTGGCCGAGACCGGCCGGTACGGCACGGTGGGGATGTGGTGCGCGCTGCACGGCGAGTCGGTGCTGGGCGCCGGCATGCACCACCTGGAGGGCCAGTTCTCCTTCGACGAGCTGGCCGCGTCGCTGGCCGAGCTCGGCCAGCCGTCGATGCGGCCGTTCTCCGACCAGCCCTACCTGCGGCAGGCGTTCACCGAGGCGGAATGGTGGCCGGTGCCGGCCGACCGGCTGGCGGCGCTAGTGGCCGCCGGGCAGCTGGACCCCCAACGGGCCGCCGAGATCGCCCGGAGCGGGGCCGCCGGCTCGCACCTGGAGAACCTGGCCCGGCGGGGCGGCTTCAAGGGCTTCAACCAGGCCAACGTCTCGGTCACCATGCGGGCCACCGACCCGCGCGAGTACCGCCGGTGAGCACCGGCCGGGTCGTCGAGGGGTGCCGGACGCGCGTTCGGCAGCCGTCTCCTCACCCGGCCGGCCACCTGGTAGGCCAAGATTGACAGCGTGAACCCCGAGACGCTGGCGGCCGAGCTGCGCCGGGCCGGCGTCGCCGAGGTCGACGGCAGCACCCGGCGCCGCGCCGAGTACTCCACCGACGCCTCCAACTACCGGGTGGTGCCGCAGGTGGTGGCCTTTCCCCGGCATGCCGAGGAGGTGGCGCTGGCCTGTGAGGTGGCCCGCCGGACCGGGACCCCGGTGACCGCCCGGGGCGGCGGCACGTCGTGCGCCGGCAACGCCGTCGGGACCGGCCTGGTGCTGGACTTCTCCCGGCACCTGAACCGGCTGCTCGCCCTGGACCCGGCCGCCCGCACCGCCACCGTGCAGCCCGGCCTGGTGCTGGCCGACCTGCAGCGGGCCGCCGCCGGGCACGGGCTGCGGTTCGGCCCGGACCCGTCCACCCAGGCCCGCTGCACGCTGGGCGGGATGATCGCCAACAACGCCTGCGGGCCGCACGCGCTGGCCTACGGCCGCACCGCCGACAATGTCGAGTCGCTGTCGCTGCTGCTGGCCGACGGGCGCAGCCTGCAGACCCGACCGCTGGCCGAGCTGGCCGACCCGATCGGCGCCCGGCTGACCGAGCTGGTGCGGGCTGACCTGGCGCTGATCCGCACCGAGTTCGGGCGCTTCGGCCGGCAGATCTCTGGGTACTCGATGGAGCACCTGCTGCCCGAGAACGGCGGCAACCTGGCCCGGTTCCTGTCCGGCACCGAGGGCAGCCTGGCGATCAGCACGGCCGCCACCGTCCGGCTGGTGGACCTGGCGCCGGCCACCGCGCTGGCGGTGCTGGCGTACGAGGACATGCCGGCCGCCGCCGACGCGGTACCGGCCGTGCTGCCGTACCGGCCGCTGGCGCTGGAGGGCATGGACGCCCGGTTGGTCGACGTGGTGCGCCGCCGGCGCGGTCCGTCCGCCGTCCCGCCGCTGCCCGCCGGCGGTGGCTGGCTGTTCGTCGAGACCGGCGGCGAGAGCCTGGCCGAGGCGGTCGCGGCGGCCGAGCAGATCGTCCGGGCCGCGCAACCGGCCGGGTCGGCGGTGGTCACCGGCTCGCAGGCGCAGCGGCTGTGGCGGATCCGCGAGGACGGCGCCGGGCTGGGCGGCCGGACGCCGGCCAACGCGCCGGCCTGGCCCGGCTGGGAGGACGCCGCGGTGCCGCCGGAGCGGCTCGGTGGCTACCTGCGCGAGTTCTTCGACCTGCTGGCCGAGCACCGCATCGACGGGCTGGCCTACGGCCACTTCGGGGACGGCTGCGTGCACGTCCGGCTGGACTACGACCTCACCGACCCGCCGGCGTTCCGGCGGTTCCTGCTGGCGGCGGCCGAGCTGGTGGCCCGGCACGGCGGCTCGATGTCGGGCGAGCACGGCGACGGCCGGGCCCGCGGCGAGCTGCTGCCGGCGATGTACTCGCCCGCGGCGATCGAGCTGTTCGGGGCGGTGAAGGCGGTCTTCGACCCGGCCAACCTGTTCAACCCCGGCGTGATCGTGGACCCGGCACCGGTGGCGGCCGACCTGCGGCTGGCCTCGGCCCGGCCGCTGACCGGCCCCGGCGGGCGGTCGCTGGGCTTCTCCTACCCGCACGACGGCGGCTCGCTGAGCGCGGCTGTGCACCGCTGCGTCGGGGTGGGCAAGTGCCGTGCCGACCTGGCCGCCACCGGCGGGGTGATGTGCCCGTCCTACCTGGCCACCCGGGACGAGACCCACTCCACCCGCGGCCGGGCCCGGGTGCTGCAGGAGCTGGCCAACGGCGGGCTGATCACCGGCGGCTGGCGCTCACCCGAGCTCGCCGACGCGCTCGACCTGTGCCTGTCCTGCAAGGGCTGCAGCTCGGACTGCCCGGCCGGGGTGGACATGGCCACCTACAAGGCCGAGGCGCTCTACCAGCGCTACCGGCGCCGGCCCCGGCCGGCCGCGCACTACGCGCTGGGCTGGCTGCCGCGCTGGAGCCGGCTGGCCACCCGGGCACCGCGGCTGGCCAACGCGGCGCTGCGCCCGGCACCGCTGGCAGCACTTGCCAAGCGGGCCGGCGGCATCGACCAGCGCCGGCCGTTGCCGGCCTTCGCGACGGCAGTCGTTCCGCGACTGGTTCGCCGGCCGGCCGGTCGCACCCGGCGATCCGGTGCTGCTCTGGGTCGACACCTGGACCAACGCGTTCACCCCGGAGGTGGGGCAGGCGGCCGTCGAGGTGCTGGAGGCCGCCGGTTGCTCGGTGCGCATCCCGGACCGGCAGGTCTGCTGCGGTCTGACCTGGATCTCCACCGGCCAGCTGGACGGCGCCCGCCGGCAGCTGCGCCGCAGCCTGGACGCCCTGGCCCCGGCGCTGGCCGACGGGCTGCCGGTGGTCGGGCTGGAGCCGTCCTGCACCGCGGTGCTGCGCTCGGACGCGGTCGAGTTGCTGCCCGGCGAGGACCGGGCCGGGCAGCTGCGAGACAGCACCCGGACGCTGGCCGAGCTGCTCACCGAGCGCGGCTGGCAGCCGCCGTCGCTGGCCGGCGTGGAGGCGGTGGCGCAGCCGCACTGCCACCAGCACGCCGTGCTCGGTTTCACCGCCGATGCGGAGCTGCTGACCGGCGCCGGGGCCCAGCTGCGCACGCTCGGCGGCTGCTGCGGCCTGGCCGGCAACTTCGGCGTCGAGCGCGGCCACTACGAGGTGTCGGTGGCGGTCGCCGAGCAGGCGCTGCTGCCCGCGGCGCGCGAAGCAGCCCCCGACACCGTGCTGCTGGCCGACGGCTTCTCCTGCCGTACCCAGCTCGATCAGCTCAGCGACCGCACCGGGGTGCACCTGGCCCAGCTGCTGGCGAGCCGGCTGCTCGCCACTGATCTTCCTTCGTCCGACATCCCCACCCCTGCGAGGACCCTGCCATGACCGCCGGTTTCGTCCCCCCGCCCTACCCGTACGAGCGCCTCGGCGAGATCAAGGCGATCGCCGACAAGCACCCGGGTGGCGCCATCGACCTGTCGGTCGGCACCCCGTGCGACCCGGCCCCGCCGGAGGTGATCGCGGCGCTGGCCGAGCCCGGCCGGGCCGAGGGCTACCCGCCCTCGATCGGCACGCCGGAGCTGCGGACCGCGGCGGCCGACTGGATCGCTCGCCGGCTGGGCGCGACGGTGGACCCGGACGCCGAGGTGGCCGCCTGCGTCGGCACCAAGGAGTTCGTCGCCTCGGTGCCGCAGCACCTCAAGCTGCGCACTCCGGACCGCGACACCGTGCTGTACCCGGCGATCAGCTACCCGACCTATGAGATGGGCGCGACCCTGGCCGGGCTGCGCGCGCTGCCCTACCAGCGGCTGGACGAGATCGCCGACGCCGACGCCGAACGGGCTTTGTGCGTATGGGTGAACTCGCCGAACAACCCGACCGGCACTCTGCACGACCTCAGCGAGGCGGCCGGCTGGGGGCGCGAGCGGGGCGTGCCGGTGCTGTCGGATGAGTGCTATGCCGAGTTCAGCTACGCCGAGCCGGCCGGCACCATCCTCGGCACCGGGGCCACGGGGTGCTGGCGCTGCACTCGCTGTCCAAGCGGGACAACTTCGCCGGCGCCCGGATCGGCTTCTACGCCGGCGACGCCGAGCTGGTGCACTACCTGCGCGAGGTCCGCAAGCACGCCGGGTTGATGCCGCCCGGGCCGGTGCAGCGGGCGGCGGCGGTGGCGCTGGCCGACGACGAGCACGTCGAGGCCCAGCGGGACCGGTACTGGCGCCGGATGCAACGGCTGTGCCAGGTGCTGGATGCCGTGGGGCTGCACGCTGACATGCCGGACGGCGCGTTCTACCTGTGGTTCGCCGCACCGGACGGCGATGCGTGGGCCGCCACCCGGCTGCTGGCCGAGCGGGCCGGCATCGTGGCCTCGCCCGGGGAGTTCTACGGCTCGGTCTCGACCGGTTACCTCAGGCTGGCCGCGGTGGCCCCGGACGACCGGATCGAACTGGCCGCCCAGCGAGTCGGCCTCACCTGATCGATTTGCATGATCGCAGCCGAGCCGCCCAGTGTGCTTCGAGATAGCCGCATACCTATGAGCAGATATTGGGACGTTCCTCATAAGTATGTTGGTCATCTTCACTGTAATAAATCCGGCTTTTACTACATTGCGATCATCGGGCTCAATGGACACGGCGCGTTGGACGACGTATGGCGTTGTTCGGCCGCAAAGGCCTGCTGAGGATGCATCGACGGCAGTACACGCGACGGGGTTGCGCCGTCTACTAACCAAACCCCGCATTCGCACCCCATTGACCTGTCCGGCGTCAGGGCTGACCCGAACCTGCACCCAGCTCAAGCGTTCAACGGAGCCGAGTATTTGACCCGCGCATTATGTGCGGAGCTTCACCACCCAGGCAGTACAGCCTACGACCGCAGCGCGATACGCGAAGGTTGCCGCCGCGCCGTAAATACTGGCGGTCCGCACATCTCGAGAAATTGGCTGGCAGGATCAGTTCGCGCCGAAATATCCGGCTCGGGCTGATGCTGATGAAGGTCAACGGCTGGCAGCCCATTCCCCATGGTGGCGATGGGTCGATCAAAGAAGCAGATCTCGACATCGAGCGGCCCGAATTGTTGATTGTGACCGTCGCACCATCAGCGCCCAGTGCATTCGAGGCACTTAGGACGGTATTCTCGCAGCCGCTCTGATTGCGTCTGTTCCCGCGCCGCGCGTTGGCCATCTGATCGCAGCCTGCCTCGGCAATCGAGGCGCAGCATAATCACTGCTATGGAGGCGCAACCAGCTGCAGCCGTCAGACGACGGTTGCAGGTCATGGTGTCGGGGCTGGTTCCTGCTGACCCGGCGGAACTTCTGTTCTGGTCCGGAGCTGGTGTGAGTGGTGACGCACCGACGTCAGGACCGCTCGGAAATCAGCTGACGGATCGCGCGATCGGCGAAGCGTTCGATGATGAGCTTCTGGACTTGCTTCGACAGACGTATTCCGCGCTCAACCTGCAACGCGACAGGCCGCGCCTCGAGTCCGTTCTCGAAGTTGTCGTCAGCGAGCACGGGTCAGCCGCTCTAGCGGCGTTGCTCGACAGCCTCCGTAATCCCCCTCCTAATGGAAACCACAGGTTCTTCGCGCAACACACGCGTCGTGGTGGAGGTCATATAACGGCGAATTTTGACACGTGCATCGAGCGAGCAGGGGGTGACCCCACAAAGATCGTTCACTTTCACGGATCCTTATCAGGCACTGAAGACGTTGAAGAGCTCGGTGCGCGTCTAAGCGGAATCGAGCGCGGATTCAACCACGCACAGCGAGAGTCCCTGGACCACCGAATAGCTGCAGCCTCCGTCATCGTCGTGGTGGGTTACAGCGGTCTGGACTACTTTGACGTTGATCCGTACTGGCGCGACGCGGCAGAGCGAGGAATGTTTTCCGATCGCCGCGTTGTCTGGCTCGATCATTCGATCGGGTGGGGCTTGCTCATAGGCAGCGCATGCGCTCGAAAGCAGTTGAGGATGCTTGCTGATGTCGGCGGGGCCGACGTATATGAAGTGAACGCTCCGACTCGAGAAGTCCTCAATTCGATGGCCACCGCTTGGCACCTGCCCTCGATCCCGTCACCGCCGCGGGCTGCGGCGAGACCGTCATCGTTGATGGCGGTCAGCTCGGCCGCGAAGGCACATGCGACCACTCGCTTCCTCGTGTCGGTCGGCCTGCGCGGAGTCGTGCGGCAACGACTGTCTGCTCACCCGCTGAACGTCGAGGAGCACAGCTGGGCTGCGGATGCGGCGTGGGGCGCCGGTCAGTATCGCGAGGCTGCCCGGCACTGGGCCGCCGCCTATCCGGATGACGACCCCGCCTCCACGGCGAGGCGTCGTGAACGGAAAGCGGCGTGCCTCTGGTTGCGTGGGCAGTTGCGAGCAGCCAGAAAGCTCCTCGTGGAGACGCTTGATCAGGCAGCCGAGGAACGGGTTGATCCGCTAACACGCCTGCTGATAGCCGAGACTTTGGCGCGGGTTCTCACTCACATGCAGCGTCTTCCTGATACACGCCGGCTGGCAACCCGGTCACAAATGTCCAGTACGGCGAGGATGCTCGACGAGATAGAACAGGACTTGCTGAAGGAGGCGGACGGCCGAACATTGCCGATCCACCTGCGGGCGCGCGTCATATCAGCGCGTGCGAACCTTACGCGTCAGCCGCTGCCGGCGTCCGGACACGTACCAGTCCGCGATTTCGACGAATCCGAGGCGCTCGGTGCAATGCTCAACTATCAGCATGCCGCGCTACGCGCCCGGGTGGAACAGCCGCGTGACGGCGACGGTGGGCCGCCTGCACGGTGGGAGTACCTGCGGCATTGCGATCGTTTCCGGGCACTGGGTGACACGGCCGATGCCGCGCGCGTTCCGTTACTTCCGGGGGCGGCAAGCGCATTCTCGTTGGCGACAGTCGCCCGAGGTCTCGCCTCGTGCGACTTCACTCCCTACCATTTCAGCCGGTTGATGGCGATATACCTTGTCCAACGCCTGCGCGAACGCGCCGCGGCCCCTCCGGCGCGAACCGACGCCGACCGCTGAGACACCTCACCGAAGCCCAGATACCCGAAACGACCGCGGGCCGGTATGCCGCGACCACCGAAGCGATCAGCAGGCATACCGGCCCTCGACGCCCAGCCGGAGCCGTTGACCAGGCGGCTCCGGGCTGTGGCCGCTCAGACGAACTCGACGCCCTGCGCCAGCGGCAGCTCGGTCGAGAAGTTGACGGTGTTGGTGGCCCGGCGCATGTAGGCCCGCCACGAGTCCGAGCCGGACTCGCGCCCGCCGCCGGTCTCCTTCTCGCCACCGAACGCGCCGCCGATCTCGGCACCGGACGGGCCGATGTTGACGTTGGCGATGCCGCAGTCCGAGCCCGCCGCGGACAGGAACTGCTCGGCCTCGCGCAGGTCGAGGGTGAAGATCGAGGACGACAGGCCCTGGGCCACGTCGTTCTGCAGCTCGATCGCCTCGTCCAGGCTGTCGTAGCTGAGCACGTACAGCACCGGCGAGAACGTCTCGTGCTTGACGATGTCGGTCTGGCTCGGCATCCTCACGATCGCCGGCTGCACGTAGAAGGACTGCTGGGCAGCCTCGCCGTCGCCGATGAGCACCCGCTCACCGCCGACCACCAGCTCGCCGCCGTCGGCCTGTGCCGCGGCGAGCGCCTTCTCGAAGCCCTCGTAGCCGGTGCTGTCGATCAGCGGGCCGACCAGGGTGCCGTCAGCCAGCGGTGAGCCGATCGGCAGGCTGGCGTAGGCGCTCTTCGAGCGCCTCGACCAGCTGGTCGACGATCGAGGAGTGCGCGATCACCCGGCGCAGCGTGGTGCAGCGCTGCCCGGCGGTGCCGGCGGCGGAGAACACGATGCCCCGCACGGTCAGGTCCAGGTCGGCGCTCGGGGTCACGATGGCGGCGTTGTTGCCGCCGAGCTCGAGCAGCAGCCGGCCGAACCGGCCGGCCACCCGCGGTGCGACCTGCTTGCCCATCCGGGTCGAGCCGGTCACCGACACCAGCGCCACCCGCGGGTCGTCCACCAGCGCCTGGCCGATGGCCGGGCCGCCGATGACCAGCTGGCACAGGTCGGCCGGAGCGCCGACCCGGCGGGCCGCCTCGGCGACCAGCGCCTGGCAGGCGAGCGCGGTCAGCAGGCTCTTCTCCGACGGCTTCCAGACCACCGGGTCACCGCAGACCAGCGCCAGGGCGGAGTTCCAGGACCAGACCGCGACCGGGAAGTTGAACGCCGAGATGACCCCGACCACGCCGAGCGGGTGCCACTGCTCCATCATCCGGTGGCCCGGACGCTCGGTGGCGATGGTGTTGCCGAACAGCTGCCGGGACTGCCCGACCGCCAGCTCGCAGATGTCGATCATCTCCTGGACCTCGCCGAGGCCCTCGGAGACGATCTTGCCGGCCTCGATGGACACCAGGGCGCCCAGGTCGGCCTTGTGCTCGCGCAGCAGCAGGCCGAGCTCGCGGACCAGCTGGCCGCGCACCGGGCCCGGCACCAGCCGCCACTGGCCGAAGGCCTGCTGGGCCCGGCCGACGACGGCGGTCACCTCCTCGGCGGTGTGCGAGGTCATCCGGCCCAGCTCGCCGCCGGTGATCGGGGTGCGGCAGCTCAGGTCGCCGTCGGCGGTGAACGGGTCGGCGACGCCGATCCGGGCGAGGATCTCGGTGGTGCGGGTGCGGACGTCGTCGTGGGAGATCGTGGCAGTCACTTCTCAGACCTTTCCGAGGTCGCCGAACAGGGCGCCGTTCTTGGTGGACAGCAGGTCGACGAAGGAGATGTCCTCCTGCTTGATGAAGCCGGTCTGGGGCAGCCGGCCGTCGGCGACCAACTCGACCACCGCGGCGGCCGAGGCGGCCGTGGTCCAGGAGATGGCACGCCAGTGCCGGCCGTTGATGGTCAGCGGCTGGTAAGCCCGGACGTACTGCTTGCGGTAGGCCCGCTCGCCGGTGGCGTCGGCGTGGCCCTCGACCGCGGCGTGCAGGTAGACGACGTCGTCGTCGACCGGCGGCTTGGCCTGCACCAGGATCTCGCCGGCGAGGTCTCGGCGCTCACGCATGCCCAGCTCGTCGAAGAAGAACCGCATCAGCTCGAAGTGGCCCGGGTAGCGCATCGTCTTGTAGTCCAGCCGGTTCACCCGGCCCTCGTAGGTCTCGCACATGGTGCCCAGGCCACCGGAGGTGAGCGAGGCCTCCAGCTCGATGCCGCCGATCACCACCCGCTCGTGCTCGGTCATCGCCGGCACCATCTGCCGGCGGCCGGACCGCAGCACCTCGCAGTCGTTGAGGTACTCGTTCACCACGCCCTCGGCCGACCAGTTGAAGGCGTAGCCGAGCAGGCCGGCCGGGTGCCGGGGCAGCGCGCCGACCTTGAGCTCGATGGAGCGGATCTCGTCGAACTGCTTGGCCAGCCACGACCCGACGATGCCGATCAGGCCCGGCGCCAGCCCGCACTGCGGCGCGTAGACGTTGCGCGCCTGGCCGGTACCGGCCAACTCCAGCACCCGGTTGGTGGTCGGCACGTCCTCGGTCAGGTCGAAGTAGTGCACCCCGAGGTCGTGCGCGGCCTCCGCAACGCCCAGGTTCAGGTGGTACGGCAGGCAGGACACCACCGCGTCGGCCCCGCTCAGCGCGGCCCGCAGCGCGGCACCGTCACGCACGTCCAGCTCCTTGGTGGCGAACGGCAGGTCGCTGCGGGTGCGGGCGTCGTAGGCGGTGACGGTGAAGCCGGAGTCCGACAGCAGCAGGGCGACCAGCTCGCCGACCTTGCCCAGTCCGACCACCCGAACCTCGTTGATCGAGCGCGTCATGAAGACAGAATCCCTTCCTCGGTAGGCGCCAGGGCCGCCGGAACCCCGTCCGGCGGGGGACGCTGGTTCACCGTCCGTCCCTGCAGTTGTACTTAAGTTACTCTATGAGGCGTCGTTAGAGAAAGTAACGACAGGCTGAGCGTGAAGGTGGGCAACGGTGAACTCGGCGCTGGACGTGGGCAGGCTCCGGCTGCTGCGCGAGGTCGAGCTGCGCGGCTCCATCGCGGCCGCCGCCCGTGAGGTCGGCCTGACCCCGTCGGCGGTCTCGCAGCAGCTGGCGATCCTGGAACGCGAGGCCGGCACCCCGCTGCTGGACCGCTCGCCGCGCGGCGTGCTGCTCACCGGGGCCGGCCGGGCGCTGGTCAGCCGCGCGCGGGCGATCCTGCAGCTGCTGGAGGAGGCCCGGGCCGACCTCGACCGGCTGACCGGCGAGCTGTCCGGGCACGTCCGGATCGGCACCGTCGCCTCGGCGGCGGCGGCCCTGGTGAGCACGGCGGCCACCCGGCTGGCCGAGCACGCAGAGCTGGAACTCACCGTCACCGTCGCCGAGCCCGCCCGCAGCATCGACCAGCTGCTCGAAGGCGACCTCGACATCGCGGTGGTGGACGTCTACGACGGGGTCCCGGTGCCGGTGCCGGACTACCTGGTCTCGCTGGACCTGACCACCGAGCCGCTGGTGGTGGTCAGTGCCGTGGACGCCCTGCCCGGACGCGGCGCGCTGACGCTGTCGGAGCTGGCCGAGGCCCACTGGGTGATGCCGCCGCTGGACGCCGCCTGCGGGCAGGCCGTCCGGTTCGCCTGCCGGGCCGAGGGCTTCGAGCCGCGGGTGCGCTGGGAGACCGACGACATGCTGCTGCTGGTGCGCGCGGTGGCGGCCGGGCATGGCGTCGCGGTGCTGCCCCGGTTGGCGGTCGCCGACAACGTCGCCGAGATCGAGATCAGGCCGCTGGCCGAGCCCAGCATGCAGCGCCGGCTGCTGGCGCTGACCCGCAGCTCCAGCCAGGACCGGCCGATCATCCGGGCGGCGCTGGACGAGCTGGTCAAGGCGGCCGGCTGAGGCTCGTCCGGGTGGTGGGGTTCTGCAGGCACCGGCCAGGTCAGCCCGGCAGCAGCGGCTCAGCGCTTGGCGGCCACCAGCAGGCCGTCGCCGACCGGCAGCAGCGCCGGGATCAGCCGGCTGTCCTCCCGCAGCGTCCGGCCCAGCTCGCGCAACGCCACCGTCTCGGCGTCCCGGTTGCTCGGATCGGCCACCCGGTCGTGCCAGAGCACGTTGTCGAAGGCCAGCACGCCGCCGCTGCGCAGCAGCCGGACGCCCTGCTCGTAGTAGTCGCCGTAGCCGGTCTTGTCGGCATCGACGAACATCAGGTCGTAGGAGCCGTCGTTGAGCCGGGGCAGCACCTCGCCGGCGGCGCCGTTGATCAGCCGGTACCGGGTGGTCGCGATGCCGGCCTCGGTGAAGGCCTGCCGGGTGGCCCGCTGGTGCTCGGGCTCGGTGTCGACGGTGGTCAGCACCCCGTCCGGCCGCATGCCGCCCAGCAGCCACAGCCCGGACACCCCCGCGCCGGTGCCGACCTCGACCACCGACTTGGCGCTGACCAGGGCGGCCAGCAACCTCAACGCGGCGCCGCCGCCCCGGCCGATCGGGGTGCAGCCGAGCTCCGCGCCCCGGTCCCTGGCGGCTGCGATGACCTCGTCCTCGGTCACGAAGTTCTCCGCGTAGGCGAGGCTGGCTGGGTTGAGGTGCGCGTCGGCCATGGCTTCAGACTCTACCCAGCAGCCACCCGCCGGCCGGCCAGGCGCGACGGCGGGCAGCCGAGCCCGGTCCGTCGCGACCGCGGCCTACTTCATCGGCCTACTTCATCGGCCTACTTCATCGAGTCGATGATCAGCGCCAGGTCGTTGACGGTGGTCTCGGGATTGACGATCGCCAGCCGGGTGCAGGACCTGCCGGCGTGCTTGGTGGGGGTCACGAAGGCGAAGCCGGCGGCCAGCATCCGGGCCGTCCACTGGTCGTAGTCCTGAGCCAGCCAGCCGATCCGCTCGAAGATCAGCACCGACAGGTCCGGCTCGACCAGCAGCCGGACGTGCGGGGCGGCGTCGATGAGCTCCTTGCCGGCCCGGGCCACCCGCAGGGTCTGCTCGACCGCCTCGGTGTAGGCATCGGTGCCGTGCACGGCGAGGGAGAACCAGAACGGCAGGCCGCGGGCCCGGCGGGTCAGCTGCACCGAGAAGTCCGAGGGGTTCCACTCGCCGTCCACGGTGACCGGGTCGAGGTAGCCGGCCTTCTGGGTGTGCGCGGCCCGGGCCAGCACCGGATCCCGGTAGATCAGCGCGCAGCAGTCGTACGGGGCGAACAGCCACTTGTGCGGGTCGACGATGAAGGAGTCGGCGTGCTCCACCCCGGCGAACAGGGGGCGTACCGAGGGCGCGGCCAGCCCGGCCCCGCCGTAGGCACCGTCGACGTGGAACCACCAGCCCTGCTCCCGGGCCACCTCGGCGATGCCGGCCAGGTCGTCGACGGCGCCGGAATTGGTGGTGCCGGCGCTGCCGACCACCGCGAAGATGGACTCGGCCGTCCCCTCGGGCAACTCGGCCAGCCGGGCCCGGATGCCCGCGCCGGTCAGCCGGCCCCGCTCGTCGCCGGGCACCGTGACCACGTCGACGTCCATCACGACCTGCAGCGAGTGCTTGACCGAGGAGTGCGTCTCGTCGGTGACCACCACCGACCAGCGCGGCGGGTCGGCCTCGCGCTGGTAGCGGGCGGCCTCCCGGGCGGCCACCAGGGCCGACAGGTTGCCGACCGTGCCGCCCTGCACGAACACCCCGCCGGCCTCGTCGGGCATGCCGACCAGGTCGGCGATCCAGCGCAGCGCCTGGTTCTCGGCATAGACCGCGCCGGAGCCCTCCAGCCAGGTGCCGGCGTACACGCTGGACGCCCCGACCAGCATGTCGAAGGCCGCCGAGGCCTTGGTCGGCGCACCGGGGATGAAGGACAGGTAGCGCGGGTGGTCCACCGACAGGCACGCCGGGGCCAGCACGTGCTCCCAGAGCCGCAGCGCCTCCTCCGGCCCGATGCCCTTCTCGGTGACGGTCAGCCCGGCGGCGGCGGTGAGCTGCTCGGGAGTCAGCGACCGGTCCAGCGGGGCGTGCATGGCCAGCCGGTCCAGGCACAGCTCGGCGAGCGCGCGGGCCATCGCCGCGCTCACGTCGGTATAGGTATGCACGGCTGGAGCCTAGACATTCGGCGGGACGAAAGCTTCTTCGGCACGGCAGTGATGCCGGGAACAGACGGTATGCCCTGGGCATGGGGAACGAATTGGCCGCGAGGAGGGAACGTATCGGCCGCTGCGGCGTTTAACCAATACACAGCCACGGCTGCGAGGCTTCTGGGGTGCCACGGACCACACGGGTACGCGGCGCACCTCAGGGAAATGGGTGATCGCTTCGATGTCCACGCTGAAGCTCGGTGTGGCTAGCTCGATGGGTGGACCGTCGGCGAGCGCCTCGCCGGCCACCGCCCCGCCGGTCACCGAGCCGGCCGACTGGGTGGCGCCGTCCTGGGACGAGATCGTCCGCCTGCACGCCGACCGGGTCTACCGGCTGGCCTACCGCCTGTCCGGCAACCGGTCCGACGCCGAGGACCTGACCCAGGAGACCTTCGTCCGGGTGTTCCGGTCGCTGGCCGACTACACCCCCGGCACGTTCGAGGGCTGGCTGCACCGGATCACCACGAACCTGTTCCTGGACATGGTGCGGCGCCGGCAGAAGATCCGCTTCGACGCCCTGGCCGAGGACGCCTCGGACCGGCTGGCCACCGAGGAGCCCGGCCCGGAACGGGCCTTCGAGCAGAACAACCTGGACCCCGAGATCCAGCGGGCGCTCGACGCGCTGCCGGCCGACTTCCGCGCCGCCGTGGTGCTCTGCGATCTCGAGGGCCTGACGTACGAGGAGATCGCGCTCACCCTCGACATCAAGGTGGGGACGGTCCGGTCCCGCATCCACCGCGGCCGGGTGCTGCTGCGCGAGGCGCTGGCGCACCGGGCACCGGCGGTGCGTCCGGTCGAGCCGGGCAGCACGCTGGACGGCCCCGAGACCGCAGGTCAGGCGTCCGCATCCGGCGCGGGAGTGGACAACTAGATGAGCAGCCCGCGGGTGTTCGGCCTGCCACACCTGTCCGAGGACGCGGTGGCGGCATTCGCCGACGGCGTGCTGTCGGCCAGTGCGGCCAGCCGGGCCACGCGGCACTGCGCCGAGTGCGCCGAGTGCGCCGGCGCCGTCCGGATCCAGCGCGAGGCCGCCATGCTGCTGCGGACCGCCCAGGCCCCGGCGCTGCCGTCCGGCCTGCTCGACCGGCTGGCCGGGTTGCCGATGTCGACCCCGCTGCCGCCGCCGTGCAGCGGGCTGCCGACGGTGCTCGGCGCCGACGGCACCCCGGTGTTCGTGGCGCACGACGTGCACCAGGCCCGGCTGGCCACCCCCGGCTCCGACGACGGGCCGGCAACCGAGGCCCGGCCGGCCCACCGGCGCGGTGCGCTGCCGGTGACCGTGCTCGCCTCGGCCGCCGCGGTGGTCGCCGCCGGCACCTTCGGCGGCCACGTCTCGACCCTGGCCAGCAGTAACCGGCCCACCCCGGCGGGTGCCGCCCAGGTGGCCGGCGCGCTGACCGGCGGGCGCTCGTCCGGTCAGAACCCACCGGCTCAGAACTCGTCGAGTCAGAACGCGGTGCTGCGCTCGCCCTCGCTGATCGGCACCGGCACGGTGCTGGACACCGGCCTGCTGAGCACCACCTCGGCCACCACCGGCGAACCGACCATGCCGGGGCCGATGCTGCCGGGCTCGGTGACCGTCACCCCGGTCGGCCACCCACCCAGGCCGACGCACCACGCGCCCACGCTGCGGACGCTGCCGGTCGGTTTCGGGTCGATGGTGGCCGGCGCACCCGCCGCCACTCCGTAGCCACCGGCCGCCGCGGTGACCGCCCGGCGACCGGTCAGGTCCGGCGCGGCCCCGCCGATTGGCCAGAGCGGGCGCGGCGCCGTGCCGGCCCCGCCGCTTGGCCCGGGCAGCGGGCTCGGGCAGACTCCTAACCAGCAGGCTCGTACCACGCGCACTCGAACCACGAGGTCCGCATCCGGTGTCCACCGGCCGAGCCGGATCGACGCACCACGGACGGAGGGCATGTGAGCGACGAGCTCGACTCCTCGCCGTTCGCGCGTCCCGGCGACACCGACGGTTCCTTCGACCGGCCACCGCAGGCCGAGCATCCGGTTCCGCTATCCCGGCCGCCGGCCTCACCGGCCGAGCGGGAGGCTTTCGGCGTCCCTGCCGGCTCGGGCAGCGGCCCGTTCGCCCCGGCCCCCGGGGATCGGCTGCCACCCCGGCACGTCCCGGCCGGGCAGCCGGTGCCGGAGGTGCTCGCGCAGGCCTTCGCCGGCAGCGGCCCGTTCGCCCCGGCACCCGGGGACCGGCTCTCGCCCACCCCACCCGGCCCGGGCTCGCCCTGGTGGAAGCCGGACGCCGCGGTCGACCCGTGGCGCGACCCGCAGTCGCCGTACTGGATCGCCGGGCCGCCGGTCTATGCCGACGACGAGGTGATCGGCATGGCCGACCCGGTCGAGGCGGACGAGGACGAGGACGAGCCACCACCGGCCAAGGGCGGCCGGCGGGCCCGGTTCGGGTTCTCGGCGCTGGCCCTCGTGCTGGCGGCCGGGCTGGTCGCCGGCCTGATCGGCGGCGGCGTGGGGTACTGGCTGTCCGAGCGGGCCCACGACGTGCTGACCGATCCCAACGTCAAGCTGTCCAAGACCGACACGCCCGCCAACCGGCCGCCCGGCTCGGTGGCCGACATCGCCAAGCGGGTCAGCCCCGCGGTGGTCTCGATCGACGTCCGGACCGCCGACGCGGCCGGCTCGGGCTCGGGCGTGATCATCGACAAGGGCGGCTACATCCTGACCAACAACCACGTGGTCGCCTTCGCCGGCTCGCCGACCATCCGGGTGGTGTTCGCCGACCGGTCCTCCAGCCCCGCGCGGGTGGTCGGCACCGATCCCCGCAACGACCTCGCGGTGATCAAGGTCGACAAGACCGGGATCACGGTGGCCAGCCTCGGCGACTCGGACAAGCTGGCGGTGGGCGATCCGGTGGTGGCCATCGGCAACCCGCTGGGCCTGCGCGGCACCGTCACCGCGGGCATCGTCTCGGCCCTCAAACGACCGCTGCGGCTGCCCGGCGAGAACGGCGAGCCGGACGCGGTGATCGACGCCGTGCAGACCGACGCCTCGATCAACCCCGGCAACTCCGGCGGTGCGCTGGTGGACGCCGCCGGGGCGGTGGTGGGGATCAACACCGCGATCGCCTCGCTCGGCCAGTCCGGTGCGCAGAGCGGCAACATCGGCGTCGGGTTCGCGATCCCGGTCAACACCGCCCGCGACGTGGCCGAGGAGCTGATCCACACCGGCAAGGTGCGCCACGCCGACCTCGGCGCCAGCAGCCGCAGCGTGACCGACGGCAGCCGGGACGGCGCCTACCTGGTGCAGGTGGTGCCGAACGGGCCGGCGGCCAAGGCCGGGCTCAAGGAGGGCGACGTGATCGTCCGCTACGGCGACACCCCGATCGACTCCGGCGACGCGCTCACGGTTGCGGTGGCCGAATCCAAGCCGGGTGACACGGTGACGGTCCGCTACGTCCGCGACGGGGTCACAGGGCAAGCGAAGGTCATCCTCGGCAGCAGCTGAACGGTTAGGCTGGACGCGTGTTCAACATCGGCCCGATGGAGTTCCTGGTACTGGCCGCGGTCGCCCTGATCGTGTTCGGGCCCGACCGGCTGCCCGAACTTGCCAAGGACGCCGCCCGGATGCTGCGCACGCTGCGCGACCTGGCCCAGGGCGCACGCAGCCAGCTCAACTCCGAACTCGGTCCGGGCTTCGCCGACTTCGACCTGTCCTCGTTGAACCCGCGCACCGCGATCAAGAACGCGCTGCTGGGCGATGAGGACCTGCGCTCGCTCAACCCGACGGCCGCGATCCAGCGGGCACTGCGCGGCGAGGACGACCCGGAGCCGGCTACGGCGGTGGACCTGGGCAAGCCGTCCGGCCAGCCGCGCGCGGCCGAGCCGCTGGCACCGGGTGAGCGCCCGCCGATCGATCCCGACGCGACCTGACCTTCTGCCGCGACCTGACCTTCTGCCGCGACCTGACCTTCTGCCGCGACCTGATTACAAGCGCGTCCTGACCTCGGGCGCGACCCGAGCTCAGCCGCGACCCGAGCGCAGCTCAGCGGGCGGCTACCGACAGCCCCAGCGGGCGGCCCACCAGGCTGCGCTGCCGGGCGGCCAGGGTGTCGGCGATCGCGTTGAACGCCTGGCCGGCGGCCGAGTCCGGCTGGGACAGCACCAGCGGGGTGCCGTCGTCGCCGCCCTCCCGGATCGCCACCTCGATCGGCACCTGGCCGAGCAGGCCGACCCGGGTGCCGGTGGATGCCGACAGCGACTCGGCGACCGCCTGGCCGCCGCCGGACCCGAACAGCTCCATCCGGCTGCCGTCCGGCAGCTCCAGCCAGCTCATGTTCTCCACCACGCCGATGATCTGCTGGTGCGTCTGCAGGGCGATGGAGCCGGCCCGCTCGGCGACCTCCCGGGCGGCCAGCTGCGGGGTGGTGACCACCAGCAGCTCGGCCGAGGGCACCAGCTGGGCGAGGGAGATGGCGATGTCACCGGTGCCCGGCGGCAGGTCCATCAGCAGCACGTCCAGCTCGCCCCAGTAGACGTCGGCCAGGAACTGCTGCAGCGCCCGGTGCAGCATCGGGCCACGCCACACCACGGCGGTGTTGCCGGGGGTGAACATGCCGATCGAGATCACCTTCACGCCGTGTGCCTGCGGCGGCATGATCATCTTCTCGACCTGGGTGGGCTTGCCGGTCACCCCGAGCATCCGGGGCACCGAGAAGCCGTAGATGTCGGCGTCCAGCACCCCGACCTGCAGCCCGCGCTGGGCCAGCGCCACCGCCAGGTTCACCGTCACCGAGCTCTTGCCGACCCCGCCCTTGCCGGAGGCCACCGCGTACACCCGGGTGGTCGAGCCGGGCTGGGCGAACGGGATCTCGTTGACCGGGTTGTCCCCGCGCAGCTTGGTGCGCAGCTCGGTGCGCTGGGCGTCGGACATCACGCCCAGCTCGACGGCGACCGAGGACACCCCGGGCACCGCCGACACCGCGGCGGTCACGTCGTGGGTGAGCTTGTCGCGCATCGGGCAGCCGGCGACGGTCAGCAGCACGTGCACCCGGGTCGCGCCGTCCGGTGCCACGCTGACCTTCTCGACCATGCCCAGCTCGGTGATCGGGCGGTGGATCTCCGGGTCCTGCACGCCGGCCAGCGCTGCCGAGATCGCGGCCTGCAGGTCATCACCAATTACGTTCTGAATTGACACACCAAAGATCCTACGGCCGTGTCCGTCGTCACTACGATGTGTGCGGTGATGTCCGAATCCGACGACGCCGCCGCCGCCCGTCCGGCCGGGCCCGGGGTGCGCCCTGACGACTGGCGGCTGGCGGTCTGGCGCAGCTTCCTGCGTACCCACAGCCAGCTGGTGCGCCAGCTGGAACACCAGCTGCAGGAGCACGGCAAGATCGCGCTCGGCAGCTACGACGTGCTGGTGCAGCTGGCCGAGGCGCCGGGGTACCGGCTGCGGATGTCGGAGCTGGCCGAGGCGGTGCTGCTGTCGCGCAGCGGCCTGACCCGGCTGGTCGACCGGCTGCAGCGCGGCGGCCTGGTGCGGCGGGAACCCGATCCCGACGACGCCCGGGGCATGTACACGGTGCTGACCGCCAGGGGCCGCGACGTGCTGCGCGACGCCTCGCACGTGCACCTGGCCGGCGTCTCGGGCCTGGTGCTGAGCCAGCTGTCGGACACCGAACTGCGGCAGTTGCAGGCGCTGATGGTGCGCCTGGACCCGCAGAGCCCCCGGCCCGGCCAGCCGGCGCCCTGACGCGCCGGTACGCCGCAAGCCCGACCTGACCGGCTCGGAATCAGCGTGCCGGAGTCACCGGCGCAGTCACCGGAAAATGAATTTTGATACCCGGTGAAAACCGAGCTCTGGACGCACTCGGGACATTCCCCATACTGTGTCGGCTACCCGGGACGGAGATTCCCGATTTTGGTGGTTGTGGCCCGGCGCTGCAGTCATCTGTGGCCGTACCAGCCAGGGGTTCGCCGCGCCGCGTTCGCCGGGACGGATTCGCCGGGACGGAGAGGTAACCGAGATCATGCAGGTGTCTGTTATCGGTGGCGGGCTGGCCGGCGCGCTGCTGGCCTGGCGACTGGCCCAGCAGCCCGGCGTCGACCGGGTGAGCCTGGCACCGGGTCCGGCCCGCGATCGGGACGCCACCGCCGCCTCCGGGGGAGCGGTGCGCGGCTTCGAGACCGAGGCCGGCCAGCGGCGGCTGGCGATCGACAGCCTCACCGAGTTGCTGTCCGACGACCGGCTGCGTGACTGGGCCGGCTACACCGAGACCGGCACGATCTACCGACCATCGGTGGCCACGCAGCTCGATGCCGGTGCCGCCGAGGTCGCCGAGGCGCTGCCGGGCTCGGTGCGGTTGCTGACCGCGGGCGAGCTGCGCGCGCTGGGCTGGGCCGATATGGACGGCGACGGCGGCTCGGGCGACGAATCGGTCGTCGCGGTCGCCGAGCGGCAGGCGGGCTACCTCGATCCGGAACGGCTGCGCAGCCGGGTGCTGGCCGACCTGGCCGGCCGTGGCACCGTCGACCTGCTGCCCGACGGCGCGGTCACCGGGCTGGCGCCGGGGCGGTTCCGGCTGGCCGGCGCCGAGCACGGTGCCGATGTGGTGGTGCTGGCCGCCGGTGCCTGGACGCCGGCCCTGCTGGCCGCCGCCGGCCAGGACGGTAGCGGCCTGCGTACCAAGGCGATCCAGTACACGATCTTCGAGGTGGCGGACTGGCGGCCGGGCACCTTCGTCGACGAGGCCACCGGGCTGTACGGCAAGACGGCCGGCGCCGGGCAGTTGCTCGGGCTGCCGACCCGGGCCTGGGACGTCCCGCCGGACGGCGCGCGGCCCGACCTGGCGCTCAGCGACGCGGTGTCCGCCCTCGCCCAGCGCCGGTTCCCGCGGCTGCGGCTGGCCGCCGGCGCGCGCCCGGTGGCCGCCCTGGACTGCTACAGCGAGGACTCCCGGCTGGCATTGCGGCCGGTGGCCGGTACCGAGGGTCGGCTGTGCACCTTCACCGGCGGTTCCGGCGGCGCGGCCAAGACCGTGCTCGCCGCCAGCGCGCGGGCCGCCGGCCAGCTGGCCGGCGGCGTGGTCGCCGACCGGCCACCGGCCGGCACGGCATGAACGGGGGGCTGGCATGACCGACACCGACACTGCCGGGCGACCACACCTGCTGCTGATCTCCACCGGTGAGCGGCTGTTCCGGCAGTACCTGCTGGCCTCGATCGCCACCCGCTACCGGGTGCACCTGTTCCTGGCGGCGCAACCGGACTGGGAGAACCGCTACATCGACGCCGCCACCGTGCTGGCCGACACCCTGGACGCCGAGGCGATGATCGCGGCGGCCCGCGAGCTGCACCAGCGCGACCCGCTGGACGGGGTGCTGTGCTGGGACGAGGCCCGGATCCTGGCCACCTCGCGGATCGCGCAGGCGCTCGGCCTGCCGGGTGGGGACCCGGACGTGGTGCTCGGCTGCCGGGACAAGCACCTGACCCGGCAGCGGCTGGCCGCGGCCGGCGTCGGGCAGCCACGCTCGGTGGTGGTGGACACCCTGGACCAGGCGCTGGCTGCGGCCGGCGACATCGGTTACCCGGTGGTGCTCAAGCCGCGCGGCATTGCCGCCAGCCTCGGGGTGGTGCTGGCCGCCGACGAGGCCGAGCTGCGCGAGCACTTCCGGTTCGCCCGCGAGACGTTCGTGCCCGGCGCGCTGTTCTACGACGACCTCGCGGTGCTGGTCGAGGAGTACGCCGACGGGCCGGAGATCAGCATCGACAGCGCGGTGCACCACGGCACGGTGTACCCGATGTGCCTGGCCCACAAGGAACTCGGCTACCCGCCGTACTTCGAGGAGGTCGGTCACCTGGTCGACGGGGCCGAGCCGATGCTGTCCGATCCGCGGCTGGTGACCGCCCTGCAGCGGGCCCACGAGGCGCTCGGCTTCACCGACGGGATCACCCATGTCGAGTACCGGCTCACCCCGTCCGGGCCCAAGCTGATCGAGGTCAACGCCCGGCTCGGGGGCGACCTCATCCCGTACCTGGGGATGCGCGCCACCGGCATCGACCCGGGCCTGGCCGCGGCGGCGGTGGCCTGCGGCCGGCCGCCGGAGGTCAGCGCCGACCGGGCGCTGTTCGGCGCCGTGCGGTTCTGCTACGTCCCGCACGAGATGACCATCGAGACCATCTCCTTCGACGCCGAGCGGATGCCGGACGGGCCGGACGGCTTGGATCTGGCCGTGGTGCGTGCCGAGCCCGGCCAGCGGCTGGCACCGCCGCCGGGCGGCACGGTGTGGGGCCGGATCGCCTACATCACCGCCGTCGCCGACAGTGCCGAGCAGTGCCGGGCGACGATCGCCGCCGCGGAGGCGGCGCTGGTGGTCACCGGCACACCGGTTGACGAGCCAACGGTGGACGAGCCAATGATCGAGCAGCCGGTGATCGAGCAGCCGGTCATCGAGCAGCCGGTGGTCGAGCAGCCGGTGGCAGCGGCCGAGCCGGTGCCGTAACAGCGCCGGTTCAGCCGTCCTTGTCGTCGCGGCCGCGTTCCAGCCGGGCCAGTTCCGAGCGCAGGTAGTCCCGGGTCACCACGTCCCCGAGTGCGATCCGGATCGAGGCGATCTCGCGGGCCAGGTACTCGGCATCGGCGATCGCGCGGTCGTCGCGGGCCCGGTCGGCCTCGGCCTGGATCCGGTCCCGGTCGGCCTGCCGGTTCTGGGCCAGCAGGATCAGCGGCGCGGCGTAGGCGGCCTGGGTCGAGAAGGCCAGGTTCAGCAGGATGAACGGGTACGGGTCGAACGGCTTACTGCCGTGCTTGTGATTGTGGTAGTTGATGCCCCAGACCGCGTTGATCCCGATCCAGACGATCACGATCAGGGTCTGCAGAAGCAGGTAGCGGGCGGTCCCGAAGAACCGGGCGATCGTCTCGGCGGCCGAACCCACCGCCTCCGGCGAGATCCGTGGCCGGCGCAGCCCGCGCGGTGCCACCGGCTGGTCGAGCCGGCGGCGCGGTTCGCTCACGAGGGCATCCCCGGGCATGGCGCGGTCACTGGGCTCGCCGCCTGGTCACCGCGGCGTCGGCGGGCAGCTCGTCGCGGTCGCGCCAGTCCTCGGGCAGCAGGTGGTCGATCACGTCGTCCACGCTGACCGCGCCCAGCAGCCGGTCGTTGTCGTCGACGACCGGCACCGCGACCAGGTTGTAGGTGGCCAGGTGCCGGGTGACCTGCTGCAGGGTGGCCTCGGGGTTGACCGGGTCGATGTCGGCGTCGATCGCACCCGACACCAGCGTCGACGGCGGCTCGCGCAGCAGCCGCTGGAAGTGCGCCATGCCGAGGTAGCGACCGGTCGGGGTGGCCTGCGGCGGGCGCACCACGTACACCTGCGCGGCCAGCGCCGGGGACAGGTCGGGGTTGCGCAACCGGGCCAGCGCTTCGGCCACGGTGGCGTCCGGCAGCAGGATCACCGGTTCGGAGGTCATCATCCCGCCGGCGGTGTACTCGCCGTAGGTCATCAGCCGGCGGACCGGGGCGGCCTCCTCCGGTTCCATGATCTCCAGCAGCCGTTCCTGCTCGTCGGCGGGCAGCTCGCGCAGCAGGTCGGCGGCGTCGTCGTCGTTCATCCGCTCGAGCACGTCGGCGGCGCGCTCGTCGGTCAGGCCGGTGATGATGTTGATCTGGTCCTCTTCGGGCAGCTCCTCCATCACGTCGGCCAGCCGCTCGTCGTCCAGCGCCTCGGCCACCTCCTGCTGCCGCTTCTCGGTCATGTCCTGCAGCTGGGCGGCGACGTCGGCGGCCCGCAACCCGGCCAGCACCGCCAGCAGCGAGTCGGCCCCCTGGCCGGTCTCGGTGGCCGACAGGCCGTCCACGTCGTTCCAGTCCACCTGCTGCAGCACCGCCCGGCGCCGGCCGAGCTTGCCGGTCACCGAGCGGACCGCGAGCTTGGTGATCACCCAGTCCTTGGTGCGGCTCTGCTCCATGGCGGCGTCGACCACCACCAGCCGGACACCGTCCTCGATCCGCACCACGGTGCGGTCGAGCACCTCGCCGAGCACCAGCAGCTCGTTCGGCCGCTGCTCGAAGCGCTTGATGTTGACGCTGCCGGTGGTCAGCACCACCGCCTCCGGCTCGATCCGGGTGACCCGGCCCATCGGGACGAAGATCCGTCGCCGGTGCTGCACCTCGACCACCAGGCCCAGCACCCGCGGCGGCTGGCGTCCCACCCGCAGGGTCGCCACCGCGTCCCGGACCCGGCCCAGCTGGTCGCCGTTGGGGTCGAACACATTCAGCCCGGCCAGCCTGGCCAGGAAGACGCGGGTCGCGGTGCTCACGGGCAGATCCTAGTGGCCCGGGTAGCCGCCGGCCCCCGACTGTCAGGATGGTCGGGTGTCGCGGATCGAGCAGGCTTCGGAGTCGCTGGTGCTGCCCCCGCCCCGCGACGCCGGGCTGCTCGCGGTGGCGGTGGCCGGGGTGTCGGCGTCCGGGCCGATCATGGCGGCCGCGGCGGCTCCGGCGCTGGCCATCGCGTTCTGGCGCAACGCCCTCGGTGCCGGCAGCAGCTGGCTGCTGGCCGGGCTGCGGCACCGCGCGGAGTTCGCCGCGCTGGACCGGCGCAGCTGGGGTATCGCCGCGGTCGCCGGCATGTTCCTGGCGGCGCACTTCGGCACCTGGGCGCCGGCGCTCAAGCTGACCTCGGTCGCCTCCGCCACCGCCCTGGTGGCGACCCAGTCGATCTTCGCCGGCCTGATCGCGGCGGCTGCCGGGCGGCGGCTGCCACGGCTGGCCTGGCTCGGCATGGCGCTCGCGATCGCCGGCACCGCGCTGATCGCCGGCGCCGACTTCGCGATCTCCGGACGGGCGCTGGCCGGCGACGCGCTGGCGCTGCTCGGTGGGCTGGCCTCGGCGGCCTACATGACCGCCGGCGCCCGGGCCCGGCGGGACATGTCGACGGCGGCCTACACCAGCATCTGCTACGGCGTGTGCGCGCTCGGCCTGCTGGCGGCCTGCCTGGTCGGCGGCCAGCCGCTGGCCGGTTACTCCGGCCGGGCCTGGTTGCTGATCCTGGCGGTGACCGGCTGCGCCCAGCTGCTGGGGCACAGCCTGTTCAACGTGGTGCTGCAGTCGGCCAGTGCCACCGTGGTCAGCCTGGCGATCCTGCTGGAGACGCCCGGCGCGGCGCTGATCGCGGCGGTCTGGCTGCACCAGGTGCCGCCGGCCAGCGCCGTCCCCGGACTGGTGCTGCTGCTGGCCGGGCTGATCGTGGTGGTGAGATCAGGCGGCCAGCGGGCCGACCCGGTGCCCGATCTGGACTGACCCAGCCCGAGCCAGCCCGAGCCAGCCCGAGCCGGCCCGGTCTAGGCAGCCGACCATCCCAGCTAACAGAAATGCCCCCAGCGTGTGATGACGCGGACACCGGCAGGCGGGCGGTAGTAGGCGATGGCATTCTCAAGCGCTATGACGGCCTCCGACACCTCAGCTGCCCAGCCCGCCCCGCTGCGCCCGCGCCGGTCCTGCCTGGCGGTGCCGGGCTCCAACCCACGCTTCCTGGACAAGGCCAAGGGGCTGCCGGCCGACCAGGTGTTCCTCGACCTGGAGGACGCCTGCGCGCCGCTGGCCAAGCCCGGCGCCCGCAAGAACATCGTGGCGGCGCTGAACTACGGTGGCTGGGGGGACAAGATCCGGGTGGTGCGGGTGAACGACCTGACCACGCACTGGACCTACCGCGACGTCATCGAGGTGGTCGAGGGAGCCGGGGAGAACCTGGACGCGATCATGCTGCCCAAGGTGCAGAGCGCGGCTCAGGTCGAGTGGCTGGAGATGACCCTCAGCCAGATCGAGAAGACCGTGGGCCTGCCGGTGGGCCGGATCGGCATCGAGGCCCAGATCGAGAACGCCCGCGGGCTGCTGGCCATCGACGCGATCGCCCAGGCCTCACCGCGCATCCAGACGCTGATCTTCGGGCCGGCCGACTTCATGGCATCGATCAACATGCGCTCGCTGGTGGTCGGCGAGCAGCCGCCCGGCTACGACGTGGGCGACGCCTACCACCACATCCTGATGTCGATCCTGCTGGCGGCCCGGGCGCACGACCTGCAGGCCATCGACGGGCCGTACCTGCAGATCAGGGACGTCGAGGGCTTCCGCCGGGTGGCCGGACGCGCGGCCGCCCTCGGCTTCGACGGCAAGTGGGTGCTGCACCCGGGCCAGATCGACGCCGCCAACGAGGTGTTCGCGCCGTCGCAGGACGACTACGACCACGCCGAGCTGATCCTGGACGCCTACGACTACTACACCTCCGAGGCCGGTGGCCTGAAGGGCTCGGCGATGATCGGCGACGAGATGATCGACGAGGCGTCCCGCAAGATGGCGCTGGTGGTCGCGGCCAAGGGCCGGGCCGCCGGGCTGTCCCGGACCTCGTCCTTCACCCCGCCGGAGGGCTGAGCCGGGCGGGCGGCGCCGACCGGCTCAACCGAAATCGCTCAGCAGGGGACTGTGGAGCCGCCGTTGCTCAGGTTGCCGCCGTAGACCCAGCCGCTGATGTTCGTGCCGTCCACCCGGACGTGGGTCCAGGAGTTGCCGTAGGAGTTGACCCGATAGCAGTGGTACCAGAGCGTTCTGCCGTTGCCGGCGGGTGACGCCACCGCGCAGTCGGCGTAGATCCCGGTACGCAGCGGAACGGTGCCCGCGGAACCGATGCCGTTCCCGTAGCCGGACTTGTCCTTGTCCGACCAGCTCTGGCCGCAGGTCACCGCCTCGGCCACCCCGGGCGCTATCACCGCCAATCCGCCGACCACCAGCGGGATGGTGACGGCGGCCCTGAGCAGCCTGCGAGAAACACCCATGTCGCGCTCCACTTGTCTTATTGGGCAAGGAAATGTCGCGACCTGTTGGCTCAAGCCGCCGTGACTGCACACGTTCCTACCACCTTTCGGTCCCCCTCGGGTGAGGCTTGTCACCGGCGCCCGGCTGGCCCCATAAGGCTTACGGTTCGGATACTGGTCGGTAACAACGGCCGATACCGGAGGGTGACCGCATGGCCCGCCTTGCCCAGACCGCGGATCTCAGCGACATCCAGCGGGAGATCCTGTCCACCGTCCGCGACTTCGTGGACAAGGAGATCCTGCCGCACGTGCACGACCTTGAGGCGGCCGACGAGTACCCGGAGCAGATCGTGGCCGGCATGGCCGAGATGGGGCTGTTCGGCCTCACCATCGGCGAGGAGTACGGCGGCCTGGGGGAGTCGCTGCTGACCTACGCCCTGGTGGTCGAGCAGATCGCCCGCGGCTGGATGAGCATCTCCGGCGTCATCAACACCCACTTCATCGTCGCCTACCTGCTGGCCCAGCACGGCAGCGAGGAGCAGAAGCAGCGGCTGCTGCCGAAGATGGCCACCGGCGAGGTGCGCGGCGCGTTCTCGATGTCCGAGCCCGACGTCGGCTCCGACGTGGCCGCCATCAAGACCCGGGCGGTGGCTGATGGCGAGAACTTCCGCCTCGACGGGCAGAAGATGTGGCTGACCAACGGCGCCCGGTCGAAGGTGGTGGCCACCCTGGTCAAGGACGACGTCTCGGGTGGGGACGCTGGAAGCTCGGTGTACCGCAACATGACCACTTTCCTGATCGAGAAGGACGCCGGCTTCGGCGAGACCCGGCCGGGCCTGACCATCCCCGGCAAGCTGGACAAGATGGGCTACAAGGGCGTCGAGACCACCGAAATGATCCTGGACGGGGTCACGGTCGCCGCCAACGACGTGCTCGGCGGGCCGGAGCAGCGAGGCCGCGGCTTCTACCAGATGATGGACGGCATCGAGGTGGGCCGGGTCAACGTCGCCGCCCGGGCCTGCGGGATCTCGCTGCGGGCCTTCGAGCTGGCGGTGGACTACGCCCAGCAGCGCAAGGCGTTCGGCAAGCCGATCGCCGAGCACCAGGCGATCGCCTTCAAGCTGGCCGAGATGGCCACCAAGGTCGAGGCCGCCCACCTGATGATGGTCAACGCCGCGCGGCTCAAGGACGCCGGGCAGCGCAACGACGTCGAGGCCGGCATGGCCAAGCTGCTGGCCAGCGAGTACTGCGCCGAGGTCACCCAGGAGGCGTTCCGGATCCACGGCGGCTACGGCTACTCCAAGGAGTACGAGATCGAGCGGCTGATGCGCGAGGCACCGTTCCTGCTGATCGGCGAGGGCACCTCCGAGATCCAGAAGACCATCATCAGCCGGGGCCTGCTCAAGGAGTACCGGGCCTAGCACTGGCTGGCACGCCCCTGCCCGAACTCTGGTCAGCCGATCTGTCATAAGAAATGACCGCTGTGGCGACCGGTCCTTATGACAGATCGCCGGCTGACAGAACCGACTGCGGTCAGGCGGGCTCGAACAGGTCGGTGGTGCGCGGGCCGAAGGTCGGCAGCGTCGCCGCGAACGCCTCGGCGTCGCCGGTGACCACCCAGCTGCGCAGCTGTTGCTTGCTGCGCCGGCCGAACATGCCGCGCCAGAACTCGAACATCGTCGCCGAGACCACCAGCCCCGGCGGGCCGTCGCCCCAGCTGCGCGGCTGGCCGTCCAGTTCCAGGGTCATCGGGCCGAGCGCGCGCAGCCGCATCGGCAGCACCGCGGCCAGCAGCGGGAAGGCACCGGCCAGCGCGTCGGCGGGCAGCTGCGGCGCGCCGATGGTGCCCCGGATGTCGGCCTCGTGGATCAGCGCGTCGTGCACCACCGGCAGCCAGCCGCGGAAGTCGTCCGGGGCGAGCTCGGAGAGCTTGACGGCACACGCCTCCCGCTCGGCGATCAGGTCGGCCACCGGCACGCCCTGCCGGCTCTCGACGTGCTCGTTGGCCCAGCCGTCCGAGCCGATCCCGGCGTAGCTGGGAGTGCCGAACGAGGCGGCGCCGCCGGCCAGGTGGGCCAGCACGTCGTGCACCGTCCAGTCCGGGCAGGCCGGTGTCCGGGTCTGCAACGCGGCCGCGTCCAGCGGCGCGACCAGGTCCGCCACCCGGTGCGCGGAGTCCACGTAGAGCTGGTAGTACATCCGACCTCCCTTACGCCCGGCGGGCGCACTACCTACGATCATGACGGGGAGCTCGCCGCCGGGCGACTCATGCCCGGCCATCCGACGAGGCGGCAGCGCCAGAGAAGGACGTGGACACGATGACAGCCGACCAGACAGCCGAGACGACCTACCAGCTCGACCGGCAGTACGTCTTCCACTCCTGGTCGGCGCAGGCGGCCCTGAAACCGCTGGTGATCACCTCCGCGTCCGGCAGCTACGTCACCGACGGCGACGGCAACCGGCTGCTGGACCTGAGCTCGCAACTGGCCAACACCAACATCGGCCACCAGCACCCCAGGGTGGTCGCCGCGATCAAGGAGCAGGCCGACCTGCTGTGCACGGTCGCCCCGCAGCACGCCAACGCCGCCCGCGGCGAGGCGGCGAAGATGATCGTGGAGCGGGCACCGGCGAACATGGCCAAGGTGTTCTTCACCAACGCCGGCGCCGAGGCGGTCGAGTACGCCGTCCGGATGGCCCGGCTGCACACCGGCCGCACCAAGGTGCTGTCCACCTACCGCAGCTACCACGGCGGCACCCAGACGGCGGTGAACCTGACCGGCGACCCGCGACGCTGGCCTAACGACCTGGGCGCGGCCGGCGCGGTGCACTTCTTCGGGCCGTTCCTGTACCGCTCGCCGTTCTACTCCAGCACCGAGGAGGAGGAATGCCAGCGGGCGCTGGCCCACCTGGAGCAGGTGATCGGCTTCGAGGGGCCGGCCACCATCGCCGCGATCATCCTGGAGACGATTCCCGGCACCGCCGGCATCATGCCGCCGCCGCCCGGCTACCTGGCCGGGGTGCGGGAGCTGTGCGACCGGCACGGCATCGTCTACATCGCCGACGAGGTGATGTGCGGCTTCGGCCGGACCGGACGCTGGTTCGCGGTCGACAACTACGACGTGGTGCCCGACCTGATCACCTTCGCCAAGGGCGTGAACTCCGGCTACATCCCGCTGGGCGGGGTGATCATCTCCGCCGAGATCGCCCGGACCTTCGACGAGCGGGTCTTTCCCGGCGGGCTGACCTACTCCGGGCACCCGCTGGCGTGTGCGGCGGCGGTGGCCAGCATGGCCGCGATGACCGAGGAGGGCATCGTCGAGAACGCCGCCCGGATCGGCGCCGAGGTGCTCGGCCCGGGCCTGCGTGAGCTGGCCGAGCGGCACCCGGTGATCGGCGAGGTGCGTGGGCTCGGGGTGTTCTGGGCGCTGGACCTGGTGACCGACCGGGCCACCAAGGAGCCGCTGGCCCCGTACGGCGGCAGCTCGCCGGCGATGGCCGAGCTGGTGGCGGCGTTGAAGGCCAACGGCGTGCTGCCGTTCACCAACTACCACCGGCTGCACGTCGTGCCGCCGTGCACGATTTCGGAGTCCGAGGCCCGTGAGGGGCTGGCGGCGGTGGACAAGGCCCTGATCGCGATCGGCCACCACTACACCGGCTGAGCCTCCACTTTTGCTCGCGGGTTCCAACCAGTTATCAACCAATCATTTGTCCGGTTGAGACCGTCAGGGATAGCCGGCAGTTGGTTCGGCGAGCGTCGGTCGGCGTTAGGGGATGGAACTCACCGACGAGCCGAGCAGCCGGTGAAACTGGGACTGGAGGTAGCCCCTATCGCCGACGCGGTTGAGTAACGTGGCAAAGGTCCGGGCTGCTTCAGCTGGCAGCGGTCCGGCCTGGGTTAGCACATCCGCCGCTTTCACCCGCAGCGAGCGGCTTGCGTAGGTGAGTATTGCGGCGAGGGCTTGGACTGCCTCGGTTGGCAGCGGACCGGCCTGAGCCAGCACAGCGGCGGCGCTTATCCGCATTTCGGGGTATGAACCGGTGGCGAGCACGATAGCCAGAAGCGTCTGCGCTGCCTCCCCCTGCAGATGTCCGGCCTGAGCCAGCACCGCTGCCGCCCCAATCCGTGCGGAGGGATGTGTGTCGGTAGCGAGCACGATGGCGAGGAGTGTTTGGGCCGCCTCGGCGGGTAGCTGCCCGGCCTGAGAAAGTATCTCGGCTGCACTTATCCGCACTGAGAGTTCTGTCCCGGAAGTGAGCATCGCGCTGAGTGCCTGGACTGCCTCGGCTGGCAGCGGCCCGGCTTGGGCCAGCACCCCCGCCGCACGTATCCGCATGGAGGGATACGCATCGGTGGTGAGCGCGAGTGTCAGTAGCGGCTGGACAGCCTCGGCCGGTAGCTGCCCGGCTCGCGAGAGCACCTCGGCCGCTTTCGTCCGCACCCAGGGGTGGGTGTTGGTGCTGAGCACTGCGGCTGTGAGTTCCTGGATCGCCTCGGCTGGCAGCGGCCCGGCCTGGGCCAGCACCGCCGCCGCGCTTGTCCTCACGGAGGGGTGGGTGTTGGTGGTGAGTAGTGCTGCGGTCAGTGCCTGGGCTGCCTCGACTGATAGAGGTCCGGCGTTGCCCAGAACCTCGGCCGCCCTTATTCGCACGGTGGGGTGCGAAGTGGTGGTGGTGAGCGCCGTGGTGAGAGCTCGGACAGCCGGGTCCGCTAATGATCCGGCCTGGGACAGCACGGCTGCTGACCTTCGCCCGACCGAGGGGTCAGTGGAGAGCACCATCTCGCTGAAGACGTGGATCGCCTCGGCTTGCAATTGCCCAGTCTGGGCAAGCACTTCAGCAGCCTCGAGTCGCACCCAGAGCTGGGTGTCGGTGGTCAGCACCACTGTGCTGAGCGCCTGGGCCACCTCAGCGGGTAGCGGTCCGGCTTGGGCCAGTGCCGCCGCCGCACCCATAGCTGGCCAGTGTCTTGTGTTGATGGTGAGTACGTCTGCGGTGAGTAACTGGATCGCCTCGGCTGGTAGCGGTCCGGCCTTGGCCAGCACCGCCGCCGCGTTAACCTGCATGGCAGCGCCGCCGTGAATGAGAATGGCGACGAGTACGGCTTCTAGGGCGCTCGAGAGGGGGCCCAGCGTCGTAAGGATGCCGGCGAGCTGGCAGAACTGTTGTTGCGCCGAGAGCGCCTCTATGGTGCTTGCTTCCACTGCCGAGGCGAGGCGAGTACCTGCTCTGGTCCCAGCCAATGCGGATAGATGCTGGGCCAACGCTTCCCGGTAAGGATCAAACCTGGCTCGGCTGGTTTCGTCGAACCACTCCGCCACGGCGGCAGATAGCAGACGGTCTACCGTCGCTGTCGCAAGTGGAATCTCGTCGGCGAGGACCCGCAGCACGAACAGGAAGTCGCGACCCAGTAGATCCTCGTACGGACTGGGTTTGGGCACCGAGCCATATATCGCTTCGGCAGTCAGCCGTTCAACCTCCTCTGGTTGCTCGCGTCCGACCAACCCCAGTGCCAGCAGGATAGGCTCGTCGTAGCGAGGGTCATGGAGATGGCGTCGGATGGCGGTGGGACGTTGTGCGCTCAGGCCTTCGAAAGCGAGCGCACGGCCGGCGTAGTACTCCTCAAATGTCAGGTGCGGAAAGCCGTACCGACCGGGGGCCCGCTCGACTAGGAGTCCGGTATGGATCTCCGTCTTCTCGAGAAATTCTCGCACGCCACGGCCCGCGTCTGACTCGAGTGGGTCCGCGCTGTCCAGTATTTCGGGCTGCCACGGCTTGCCGTGCAAAGTAGCCCAGGCGGGCCCAAGGACTCCAAGAATCTCGCGGATAGACGCAGATCCTTCGGGGCGGTTGCGGTGCATCCACGCCCCGATCCGGGTCAGCCAGGTAGTGAGCATCCGGTCATCGGGAAGGTCGGCTTCGGGGACGCCCTGCACGCTGCGCCACGTTCGTCCCAGCGCTTGGGTCACCTCCACATACGCATCCACTCGTCGGTGGGGCAAGCGGCCGCGGGCTCGGTGGACTAGTAATAACGCGGTGAGCAGGAGAGGGTTAGTGGCCAGACGGCGAACCCCGGGTGCCCGCTCGAACGCCTCCTGAAGGGCTGTTGCGGCTTGACCGGCGTCTCGTGCGACGGCAGTTGCTGATTTCTCAGGCGCCTCAGCGCGCTCGATTGCCGGACAGTAAGCATCCAGGAACCGTGCGATGGTGGGATCGTCCATCTCCCGCATCCGAATGGCGTTGAACGTCGCAGGCAACGGGGCTGCGGCGTAGCCAGCGATCCGGCTAGTTATGACGAAGCGGTTACCCGCGCGGGTGTGAGCGGTGGTGAACCGGGTTACGGCGTCGACCATCGTCCGACGGTCGGCGGGCGAGGAGACCTCATCGAGGCCGTCGAGTAGCAGCAGGCATTGCCCGCCCCCCAGTTTGCGCTCCAGCATGTCGGCCAGCCCCGGAACAGGGCATTCCCTAGCCTTCAAGTAGGGGGCCAGGAAATCCCCCAATCCTGCCTGCTTAGTAGGGGATCGTGCGAGGTCGCCGATCCGGACCATGACTGGGAAACGGAGAGTTCCAAGTTCCCGGTGGGAGTCGGGCTCAGTTGTAACCAAAGCCTGGGCATGGCGCAGCGCGAGATATCGAAGCAGCGTGGTCTTGCCACCACCTGGATCCCCCAACACGAGAAGATGCTGAGTACGCCTGACTTCGGCCATGATGTCCACGGGCGCTGGCGGACCGGTCGATTGGGCTGTGATCCGGCCGGCTTCGAGTAACAGACGATCGAGAGCGGCCTCGTGCTCGTGATGGCTCAGACCTCCGGACTGCAGACGAAGGTTCAGCTGTTCGCGTTCCTTTACGAGCCACCGCTCAGTTGGGTCACCAGGACGCTCCTCGGGGGCCCCGGTCAGGTTCACGAACACATCGGTCAACGGAATCTGCACCGTGGTGTTGCTGACCATGCCGGTGGTTTGCAAGTAGCGGTAGTTGTCGATCACCCAGTGCAGGTAGTCGGCCTCATCCGTGATGGTCGCGGTGGCCGCACCAAGGTGCCGCGCCAGGTCGGCTGTCGAATCAGCAGTGCGGGTCGCCTGGTTACGACCGCTGAGTTCATCCAATGTCCGTTCACGGCCGACCTCCTCTTCGTACGCCTCGATCAGCGTCCGGAATACCGGCCGGAGCGCTGCCACCCGATCCCAACGGCTGTCGTAGTCCAAGCCGGGGCTTAGTGAGTCCACGCATGCCTCGGCCAGGCGTGCGGGCGACGCCGTCATTCCGGGAAGCAGCACCTTCGCCAATTCTTCGGCCGCCTCGAACTGCAGAAAAGCAGGAGTGACGTCATGCTCAGCCAGTACCCGCTGATGAGACTTACTCGTCCGGTCCCATGCTCGTTCCAGCGCCTCGGTGATGGCTTTGACCTCTGGGTCGCCGAGCACCTTTTTCTTCAGGCTCTTACCCGCCGGTCCAGCCGCCTGAGTGGCAACAGAGGCTGCTATCGCCTTTCCGGCGGCGAGCAGTAGTGCTCCTAGAACGGGCCCCATACGGCGAGCCTATTGGGATCCAGCGCTTTAGCGCTCTTCATGGCCATTACACGCATCTTTAGCCGGGCTGGCGATGTTCACGAACCGGGCAGGATGTTCACCGCGCGGGCGGCGATCAGCGCCACCGTCACCAGCGAGATCGCCGACTGCAGCATGAACAGCACCTTGGCCCAGCGCGACAGCGGCAAGGTGTCGGTGGGGGAGAACGCGGTCGAGTTCGTGTAGGCGACGAAGAGGTAGTCGACGACGTTCGGCTCCCAGTCGCGTGCCAGCGTCGGGTCGGTCATCTGCGGGAAAAGCAAATCGGGGGTGTCGGCCTGGCCCAGTGCCCGGGCGGCCGGCCCGCCCCGGTCGTACTCCCAGTACCACAGGCCGAACACGATGGCGTTGGTCAGCCAGATCTCGGCACCGCCGACCAGCAGTTCGATCGCCCGGATCTGGCCGGCGTCGGTGATCCGGTGCACCAGCAGGCCGACCGAGATCGCGGTGTTGACCGCGACCAGGCCGAGCAGCGACTGGCTGGCGATCCGAACCCCCCGGGTCCGGCGCGACATCCGCTCCGGATGGCTGATCACCAGCGCGATCAGTGCCAGCAACTCCACCGCCGGCAGGACGTAGCGCGGATGCAGCACGAAGGTGTCCGGAAGGAGCACCTGCAGGATCACCGCGACGAGCAGGGCGACCGCCACCCACCAGCGCTGCTCTCCCTCGGTCCGCCGTTGCCAGGCCGGCCGGGCGTCGTCGTCCGGGCTGCTCGGAGCCGATGCGCTGGAGGGCTGGCCGTCGGGAGGCACGCGGAGGATTCTGGACCGTCCCGGCGAGGGAGTTAGGGAGGACGCGCGGTCCGGGCCGGCCGGAACGACTAGTTTGGGGCTACCCGTCGAGGCAGGCGGGTGGTTGGCCGAAAGCGCGTCGGAGGGGACGTCATGCTGATCCGTTGGGTGGTTCGGCTGCTGCTGCTCGCGGTGGTCATCGGGGTGGTGGCCGAGATCGTGCCGGGCATCGACGTGCACGGCGGCTGGGGCGCGCTGCTGTGGATCTCGTTCCTGTTCTCGCTGGTGAACGCGATCCTCGGCCCGATCTTCAAGCTGCTCAGCCTGCCGCTGATCGTGCTGACCCTGGGCCTGTTCCTGCTGGTGGTCAACGCCGCGCTGCTCGGCATCACTGCCGCGCTGTCGAGCCACCTGGACGTCGACGGCTTCGGTTCGGCGGTGCTCGGCGGGCTGCTGATCGCGGTGTTCAGCTGGCTGCTGGAATGGGCGCTGCCCGGCCGGGACGCCGACACCGGCCGGCGGCGCTGGGTCCGCGAGCACTGATCCGAGCTACCGGAATGACCGCCGCCGTCGCCATCAGTGACCTGGCGGTGTTCCGCGGCCGGCGGCAGGTGCTCTTCGACGTCAGCTGCACCATCCCGGCCGGCCAGGTCGTCGGGCTGCTCGGGCCGAGTGGCGGTGGCAAGACCACCCTGCTGCGCGCGATCGTGGGCGTGCAGCGGATCCGGTCCGGCACGGTGACGGTGCTGGGGCGGCCGGCCGGCGACCCGGCACTGCGGGCCCGGATCGGCCACGTCACCCAGGCGCCGTCGGTCTATGCCGACCTGTCGGTGCGCGACAACCTGCGCTACTTTGCCGCCCTCACCTCCGGCACCGACCGGATCGCCGACGTGCTGGCCGCGGTGGGCATGGCCGACCGGGCCGGCGACCGGGTGGACCAGCTGTCCGGCGGCCAGCGGGCCCGGGTGTCGCTGGCCTGCGCGCTGGTCGGCGAGCCGCCGCTGCTGGTGCTGGACGAGCCGACGGTCGGGCTGGACCCGGTGCTGCGGCGCGAGCTGTGGCAGCTGTTCCACCAGCTGGCCGCCGGCGGCACCAGCCTGATCGTCAGCAGCCACGTGATGGACGAGGCGGCCCGCTGCGACCGGTTGCTGCTGTTGCGCGAGGGGCGGCTGTGCGCCGACGACACCCCGGTGGCGATCCTGCACCGCACCGGGTCGCCCGACCTGGACGAGGCGTTCCTGCGGCTGGCTACCGAGGCTCGATGAACCTCGCGATCGCGCTGGCCACCGCCCGCCGGGTGCTGCAACAGCTGCGCAACGACCCGCGCACCATCGCGCTGCTGGTGGTGGCGCCGAGCGCGCTGATGATCCTGCTGCGCTACGTCTACGACGGTGCGCCGCGCACCTTCGACACCATCGGGCTGTCGCTGCTGGGGATCTTCCCGTTCGTGACGATGTTCCTGGTCACCTCGGTGGCGATGCTGCGCGAGCGCACCACCGGCACCCTGGAGCGGCTGTTCACCACCCGGCTGGCCAAGCTGGACCGGCTGGTCGGCTACGCGCTGGCGTTCGCGGTGGCCACCTGCGTCCAGATCGGGGTGGTCTGCGCGATCGCGTTCGGCTGGCTCGGGCTGGACGCCCCGGCCGGGGTGGTCTGGGTGCTGCTGCTGGCACTGGCCAGCGCGCTGCTCGGCATGTCACTGGGGCTGCTGGTCAGCGCGTTCGCCGCCACCGAGTTCCAGGCGGTGCAGTTTCTGCCGGCCGTGGTGCTGCCGCAGTTCCTGCTCTGCGGCCTGCTCACCCCGCGCGCGCAGATGGTCGACGTGCTGCGCTGGCTGAGCAACGTGCTGCCGATGTCCTACGCCGTCGAGGGGTTGTCCCGGGTCCGGCAGGGCAGCGTGGACGCAGTCCTGGTCCGGGACCTGCTGGTGGTGACGGGGTGCATCGCCGCCGCGCTGGCGCTGGGTGCGGCCACCCTGCGCCGCCGCACGTCCTGAGCTGGAGACGTCAGACCGGCAGCTTGTCCCGGACGGTGCCGGCGGTGTCGCGGACGCTGTCGGCGGCCGAGTGCAGCGCGTGCTCGGTGTCGCGTCGCAGGTCGCCGGCGGTGTGCCGGACCAGCTGCGGGGTGCGGCGGGCCCACCAGCCCAGCGACGGCCGGCCCTCGGTGTCGACCGCGGCCAGGATCAGGCCGCCCAGCAGGCCGGCGTTCTTGGTGAAGTGCAGCTTCTGCTGGTTGCGCTTGACCGGGTCCCGCTCCTCCCAGAACCGGTGGCCGGCCAGCGTGGTCGGCACCAGGCTGACCGCGAGCACGGCGGCCGACAGCCGGGGCAGCTTGCCCAGCGCCAGCAGCGAGCCGGCGACCACCTTGGCGGCGGCGTCGGCCTTGACCACCTGCTCGGTGTTGGACAGCTGGGGCACCCGAGCAGCGAGCGGGGCCACCACCTTGTCGGCGGCGACGACCCGTGGGGCCGGGTTACGCAGGACGCTCACACCGCCGGAGATGAAGCTGGCGGCGAGCAGGGGACGGGCGATCGCGCGGATCAAGGCCATGCAGGCCATTCTGCCAACTCCGCGGTTGCCCCGTCACGCCGGGCCGCCGGCGGCAGGTCTCAGCCGCTGTCGGCGGTCAGCTGGGCGGCCAGCGCGGTGCCGAGCCGCACCCCGGACAGGTAGGCCGCCTCCACCCGGGGACGCTGCGCCCAGCCGTCCCCGCAGGCTCCGATCCGGCTCGGCCACAGCTGGAAGCCGGCCGCCCGGCCGGTGGCGGGCCTGGCACAGTCCCAGCGCCGCAGGTCGGTCCAGGTCGGCTCGCTCGGTGATGCCCAGCACCGCGCGGAGCGCCCGCAGCAGCTCCGCCTCGGCGTGCTCCGGCCGCTCGGCGGCCCAGGACGTGGTGGAGTGCGCCACCAGCACCGGCGCGCCGTCGCCGCGCCGGCTGCCGTCGTCGGCGATCCAGGACAGCCGCTCGTCGCCGTTGACGAACATCCCGTCGAAGGCGGGCCAGTCCCGGCTCGGCCAGCCGGCCGACAGCACCAGCACCGGCTCGAACCGGGCGTACAGCTCGGCCCGCTCCCGGGCCAGCGCCGGGTGCAGGACGGCCCGGGCCTGCGGGTCGGGCATCGCCAGCACCACCGCCGCGGCGGGCTCGCCGGCCACGACCAGGCCGGCCGGGCCGGGAGCCACCAGGTCCACGTCCACCCGCTCGACGGCGAGGTCGGCGGTGTCGGCGAGGTCGGCCACCAGGCCACGCAGCCCGGCATCGGCGGCCCAGCGCAGCGGACCGGTGCTGCGCTCGGCCGACCGGCCGCGGACGTCGAAGGTGTCGGTCCACGGCCGGGCCAGGCCGCGCCGCTGCCAGTCCCGCACCACCGCGTCGAACCGTGGATCGGACACCGTGAAGTACGAGGCGCCGACGTCGACCGCCCGGCCGGAGGGTTCGGCGATGGTGGCCATCCGGCCGCCGGCCCGGCCGGCCCGGTCGAGCACCCGCACCGGCAGGCCGGCGGCGGTCAGGGTGCGGGCGCACGCGATGCCGGAGATGCCCGCTCCGACCACCACCACCGGCTGCATCCGGCCAGCCTGCCACTCCGCGGCGGTGGCCGGCGCCGCGGGACTGGCCACGGTGCCGCGGGACTGGGCACGGTGCCGCGGGACTGGGCACGATCGCGGCGGGTGGCCGGTGCCCGGCGTGACACCGTGGCAGGCATGCCGATCGCCGCCTCCGGGTACGCCCATGTCCGCCTGACGGTTCGTGACTTCGCCCGGTCCCGGGCCTTCTACGACGAGGTGTTCGGCCTGCCGGTGGCCTACGAGCTGCCGCCGGACGCCGACGAGGCGACCCGCCGCCAGCTCAGCTTCCTGATGGGCGGGGTGATCTACGCGGTCGGCGACGACGGCCTGTTCGGCATCCGCCCGGGCGCCCCGGACGGCGACCGGTTCGACGAGAACCGGGTCGGCCTGGACCACCTCAGCTTCGAGGTGGGCTCGCTGGCGGAGTTGGAGGAGACCGCCGCCGCCCTGGACCGGCGTGGTGTCGCGCACGCCGGCATCAAGGACATCGGCCGGCACCACATCCTGGAGTTCCGCGACCCGGACAACATCGCGTTGGAGCTGATCGCCGCCAAGTGACGCGGCGGGTCCGGGTGGCTGGGGGCGGGTAACAACGGGTTGGCTGGCTGGGCGGTGACAGAATCGGCGGATGCCGATCCCGATCAGCTACTCCCACGTGCGACTGACCGTCACCGACCTTGCGCGGTCCCGGGCCTTCTACGACCAGGTCTTCGGGCTGCCGGTCGCCCTGGAACTGCCGGACGGCGCCGACCAGGCGACCCGCGAGCAGCTGGACTTCCTGTTCGGTGGGGTGATCTACCGGCTCGGCAGCGCGCTGTTCGGGCTCCGTCCGGTGGCTCCGGCCGGCGACCGGTTCGACGAGGACCGGGTGGGCCTGGACCATCTCAGCTTCGCCGTCGACAGCGCCGAGGAGCTGGCGGAGCTGGCCCGGACGCTGGACGGCCTGGGCGTGCCGCACGGCGGGGTCAAGGACATCGGGATGGCGCACATCCTGGAGTTCCGCGATCCGGACAACATCGCCCTGGAGCTGTTCGCCTGGAAGCCGCCTACCGGCTGATCCGAGCCGGCCCGGACCGCTGATCCGAACCAGCCGGGACCGCTGATCCGAACCGGCCCGGACCGCTGATCCGAACCGGCCCGGACCGCTGGCTCGCCGGCCGGCCGAGGACGTACCGTGGGGGCGTGTCCGGACGGCCGAGCAAGCTGAGGCTGCTGCACCCGAAGTGGCTGCTGCTGCACGTGTTCGCGGTGGCGGCCTGCATCGCGATGGTCTGGCTCGGGCAGTGGCAGTGGCGGGTCGCGATCCGTCACCACGGCGACCTGCGCAACTACGCCTACGCCCTGCAGTGGTGGGCCTTCGTGGGGTTCACCGTGCTGATGTGGGGACGGGTGGTCACCGACTACCTGCGCTCGGGCCGGTCCGACGCCGAGGGTGAGCCGAGCGACCCGGCCGGACCCGCCACAGCGGACAGCCGGTACCGGGGCTATACCCTGGCGCCGTCCAGCCCTGCCGTCGAGACCGATCCGGAGCGGCGCAGGTTGAACGCCTACCTGGCCCAGCTGAACGCCGCCGACCGAGAGGCCCCCGAGTGACCGCGACCGCCCCGTCCACCGGCCAGCGCGGCAGTCGGGGCCAGCGCGGACTCTCGGCGTCGTTCCTGCGCTACCGGGTCCTGGCCTTCACCACCGGGGTGCTGCTGGTGCTGCTGTGCTTCGTGGCCATCCCGCTGAAATACCTGGCCCACCACCCCGGCCCGGTCGCGGTGATCGGCACCGCACACGGCTTCCTGTTCATGGTCTATCTGGTGACCGCGCTCGACCTGGGCATCCGGCTGCGCTGGCCGTGGCTCAAGCTCGGCCTGGTGATGCTGGCCGGCACCGTGCCGTTCGCCTCGTTCGTCGCCGAGCGCCGCGCCCGTTCCGAGGTGCAGGCGCGCACCCGGCCGGCCTGAGCCTGAGCCTGAGCCTGAGCCTGAGCCGCCAGGTTTCAGCCGGTGCCGCGGGCGGTCCGGCCGCCGGCTTCCAGGCCGGCCACCAGCGCGTCGCGGGCCCGCGCCACCCGGGACCGGATGGTGCCCACCGGGCAACCGATCACGTCGGCCGCCTCGGCGTAGGCCAGTCCCACCACCTGGGTCAGCACGAACGCCTCCCGGAAGAGCGGGTCGATGCTGTCCAGCAGCAGCCGCATGCTCACCGTGTCCGCGGGGTCGGTGCCGCGCCCGGGTGGCTCCAGGTCGGCGACCGGAATGCTCGGCCGGCGGTTGCGGATGGCGTCGGCGCACACCCGCCGGGCGATCGAGAGCAGCCAGGTGCGGGCCGCGGACCGGCCGGCGAAGCGGTGCAGCGATCCGAACGCGCGGGCGAAGGTCTCCTGGGTGAGGTCGTCGGCGTCCCGCGGGCTGCCCAGGTGCGCACACAGCCGCCAGACGTCGCCCTGGCAGGCCCGGACGAACGCGGCGGCGGCGTCCGGGTCGCCGGCCCGGGCCTGCAGGGCCGACAGCGTCACGGCGTCGATGTCCTGGTCTGGCGGCGGCACGTGGGCTGAGTCCCTTCGGCGGATCGGGCAGGTCGGGCGGGCATCGGAGATTCGGCGAGCCGGGGCACGCCGGATGGGACCCGGCCGGGGGAGATCCGGCACGTGACCCGAGCCACAGGCAGGGAACTTACCGGGTACTTTCCCCGACTGTGGTGGGTATGAGCTGTGAGGCCTTTCGAGAGGCCGCCTCCGCCCGGTTGGACGGCGAGAGTTCCGGCATGCCCAGCGTAGTGCTGGACGAGCACCTCGCGGGCTGCCCGGATTGCTCGGTGTGGCTCGACCAGGCCACCCGGGCCGGGCGGTTGCTGCGGGTGTCCGGGGTGACCCCGCCGGACCTGAGCGCGGCGATCCTGCGCGAGGCCGGGTTGCCGGCGGCCCGATTGCTGCGCCGCCGGCGGGCGCTGCAGGCGGGGTTGGTCGCGCTGGCCGGCCTGCAGTGGGTGCTGGCGCTGCCGGGGCTGGGCGGCCAGAGCGTCGGAATGGCGGCGATGCACATGGGTGCCCATCAGGCGCACGAGAGCGCGGCCTGGAACGTGGCGGTCGGGGCCGCCCTGATGGCGGTGGCGCTGCGGCCGGGACGGGCGGCCGGGACGGTGCCGATCCTGCTTGCCTTCGTGGCGGTGCTGTCCGTGCTGAGCGTGCCGGACCTGCTGGACGGGGCGGTCACCGCGGCCCGGCTGGCCAGCCATGCCGGGGTGGCGCTGGGCCTGCTGCTGGTGGCGGCGCTGGCGCGCGCCGAGCGGGTGCCCGGCCCTGGACGGCCGGCGCTGACGGCCGGTGGTCAGAGCCCGGTCGGGTCGGCGCCGCGGCGCAGCCGGGGTGCGGCATGAAGTCTGCAGGCATGAGCCGTGCTGGCATGAGGCGTGCTGGCATGAGGCGTGCTGGCATGAGGCGCTGGCTGACCGGGCTGCTGGCGGTGCTGGCCACGGCGGTGCTGGGCCTGCTGCTGGCCGCCCCCGCCTCGGCGCACACCGTGCTGGTCGGGTCGGACCCGGCCGACGGCGCCCGACTGACCCAGGCGCCGACGTCGGTCACCCTGCGGTTCAACGAGCAGGTCGGCCTGGATCTGGGCTACCTGCGGGTGGTCGACTCGACCGGCAAGCGGGTCGACAACGGCGCGGCCAACCATCCCGGCGGGGTGGGCAGTTCGGTGTCGGTACCGCTGCGGCCCGGGCTGGTCGAGGGTAGTTACCTGGCCAGCTACCGGGTGATCTCGGCCGACTCGCACCCGGTGGCCGGCACCGTCCGGTTCGTGGTGGGCGACGGCCCGCTGGACATCGGTGGCGGCGGCTCCGGGTCGGCGCCGGTCGACCGGGCCGTCTCGGTGGGGCTGGCGACCAGCCACTGGCTCGGCTTCGCCGGGGTGGCGCTGGTCGGCGGCAGCTGGCTGATCTTCACGCTCTGGCCGGCCGGCCGCCGGCTGCGGGCCGTGCGCCGGCTGGTCTGGGGCGGCTGGGGGATTGCCGGGCTGGGCGCGATCTGCGAGTACCTGCTGGAGGGTCCGTACGCAGCCGGCACCAGCCTGGGCACTGTTACCCGCAGCGGGCTGCTGGACGCCACCCTGCACGGCAGCTCCGGCCCGTTGCTGTCGCTGCGGGTGCTGCTGCTGGGCGTGCTGGGGATGGCCCTCACCGCGCTGCTGAGCGCCCCGGCCGACGACCGGCTGGCTGGACGACCGGCTGGCCGACGACCGGTTTGCCGACGACGGGTTTGCCGATGACCGGCCGGTGGACGACCCGAGCCGCCGGCCCAGCTGGGCGCCGGAGGCGGCGGCGATCATCGGCGCCGGCATCGTGGTCACCTTCGCGGCGTCCGGGCACACCCGCTCCACCAACCCGCACTGGCTGTGGGTGCTGATCGACGCGTTGCACCTGCTCGCCATGATCGTCTGGCTGGGTGGCGTGTCGGTGCTGCTGGTCGCCGCGGTCAGCCACCGCCGCGACGTGCGCACCGGCGAGCTCTCGGCCGACCTGGACGAGCCGGCTGGCCGGCTGGACGAGATGGCGGGCCGCGAGGCCGACCAGCAACAGCTGGCGGCCGGCCTTCCGGTCTTCTCCCGGGTCGCGATGGCCTGCATCGCCACCCTGGCGGTGACCGGCACCCTGCAGGCCTGGCGCGAGGTCGGGGCCCTCGACGCGCTGACCACCACCCGGTACGGCCAGCTGGTGTTGATCAAGGTGGCGCTGTTCTGCGCCATCCTCGGGCTGGGCTACCTGGCCCGCGGGGTGGTGCTGCGGTCGGCGACCGGCACCGGCCGACCCGCACAGCCGGACAGTCCGGCCGACGAGCCGGCCGGCGGCGAGCTGTCGCCCAGCGCGGGCCCCGGGCCGGCCGGGGCGGCAGTCGCTCGAGCCGGTCGGCGCGGTGCGGGGCACGGTCACCGCGCTGCCGACGCGGCCTGCGGTGCGGCCCGAGCCGGGACTGCCGACGCGGCTGCGCCGGACGCTGCTGGTCGAGGTGGTGGTCGGTGCCCTGGTGCTGGCGGCGACCGCGGTGCTGGTCTCGCAGCCGCCCGGCAAGGTGGCGCTGGCGGCCGAGCGCAGCAAGCCCCGGGAGGTCACCGTGCGGGTGAACGCCGCCACCCGGGCCAGCGTCGAGGTCACCCCGGGGGTGCATGGCAACGTCCGGTTCGACGTGCGGCTGGCCGGCGGACCGGCGGCGACCTCGGTGACCGCCACCGCCAGCCTGCCGGCGCAGAAGCTGGGGCCGATCCCGGTGCCGCTGAAGGCGTCCGGTCCGAACAACTACAGCTCGGCGGTGGTGTCGCTGCCGGTGGCCGGGACCTGGGAGATCAGCCTGACCGTGCAGACCTCGGAGTTCGACTCGACGGTCGCGGTGGCCCGGATCAAGGTGTTCTGAGTGGCGATCCCGAACGGTTCACAGCAGGCCCCGAACTCCGGTGAGGGATCATGGGCGTCGTGAAGCGCATCCCGGTGTCGATGGTCGTCGCGGTGCTGCTGGCGCTGGCCGGCGCGGCGGGCCTGGTCCGGGGCACCATGCCCGACTCGTCGGCTGCCACCCACAGCACCGGCACGCCGGCGCAGCCGATCGTGGTGAGCGGCGGGTTCATCCGGGAGCCGGCGAACGAGCTGAACGCGGCGGCCTACTTCACGATCTACAACACCTCGGCAACGCCGGACCAGCTGACCGGCGTCGACTCCGGTGCGGGCGCCCAGACCACCCTGCAGACCGAGTCGCGCGGCGGGATGCAGCAGATCTCCAGCCTGACCGTCCCGGCGCACGGCAACATCCGGGTGATGCCGGGCAACGGGCACGTGATGATCGAGAAGCTGTACGGCCCGCTCAAGGCCGGCCAGAGCGTGAACCTGCGGCTGACGTTCGCCAAGGCCGGGCAGGTGCTGCTGACGGTGCCGGTGATCGCGATCACCGCGCCGGCGCCGACCCCGGAGGCACCGCAGTGAGCCGGTGGCGCGGTGCCGGGCTCGCGGCGGTGTTGCTCGCCGCGCTGCTGACCGGCTGCTCGTCCGGGAACTCCGGCGGTTCACCGGCCTCCTCGCCGGCGGCCAGCGAGCTGAACGACCACGCCGCCGGCAGCAGCTACTCCGGGCTCGGCCTGGACCCGCCGCAGCCGCGACCGCAGTTCACCCTGACCGACACCGCCGGCAAGGCGTTCCGGTTCGGCGCCGACACCGCCGGCAAGCCGACCCTGCTGTTCTTCGGCTACACCACCTGCCCGGACGTCTGCCCGACCACGCTGGCCGACATCGCCATCGCGCTGCAGCAGGTGCCCGAGCCGGTGCGGCAGGCGACCCGGGTGGTGTTCGTGAGCACCGACGTCCAGCACGACACCGCGCCGGTGCTCAAGAGCTACCTGGCGAAGTTCGATCCGGGGCTGCCGAACCGGTTCATCGGGCTGCGCGGCAGCCAGTCGGAGGTGGACGCCGCGCAGGTGGCCGCGCACGTGACACTCGCCGAGGACGAGGGCCGAACCCATTCGTCCGAAGTGCTGCTCTATGGTTCCGATGACTATGCACGGGTGGCGTTCCTGCAGAGCACCGACCAAGCCGCGCAGGTGGCCCACGACCTGCCACTGGTGGCCGATACCAAGTAAGGGGTTCGACGACGTGAGGTTCCCAGCGCTGAGCAGCCAGCTAACCGCCCGTCGGGAGCCCCCCAGCTGGGCCGGCCTGGCGGGCCTGGTCGTCCGGGTGGTGCTCGCGGCGGTCTGGGCGTGGGCGGCGCTGGCCAAGATCGGCAACCCGCGCCGGTTCGTGCAGGTGGTGCGGGCCTACGACGCCACCCCGGAATGGCTGTCCAAGGCGATCGGTTACGGGCTGCCGACCCTGGAGCTGGTGCTGGCGGTGCTGCTGCTGCTCGGCCTGATCACCCGGTACGCCGCCGCGGTCAGCGCGGCGTTGCTGGTGGTGTTCCTGGTGGGCATCGTCCAGGCAGCGGCCCGTGGCCTGGAGCTGCAGTGCGGCTGCTTCGGCGGCGGGGGCGGCCCGTCCACCTCGACCTCCTACACCCTCGACATCCTGCGCGACCTCGGGCTGCTGGTGCTGTCGGCGTTCCTGGTGCTGTGGCCGCTGACCAGGTTCTCGGTGGACCGGGCGATCATCGCCTCGGAGCTGGTGCCCGAGCTCACCCCGAAGCAGCGCAAGAGCGAGAAGAACGTCCGGCGCTACCGGGCCGCGGTGGCGGCGGCCGAGACCGAGCTGCGGTACAAGCAGCGCTACGTGGCCGCCGGGACGGTGGTGGTGCTGCTGCTGGTCACCTTCATCGGGCTGGGCGTCCAGGCCGGGCGGGCCAAGATCGGCTCCGACGCCGACACCACCAACGCCACGGCCGGCACCGGGGTGCGGGTGGGCAACCAGCAGGCGCCGGTGCTGGTGGACGTCTACGAGGACTTCCAGTGCCCGATCTGCAACGAGTTGGAGCAGAGCGGGCTGACCACCGACCTGGCCGCCAAGGTCAAGGCGACCAGCATCAAGGTCGACTACCACGTGATGTCGTTCCTGGACTCGCTGTCAGGAGGCAACAAGTACTCCTCGCGGGCGGCCAACGCCGGCTACTGCGCGGCCGACGAGAGCCCGGACGCGTTCGCGAAGTTCCACGACATCCTGTTCGGAAAGACCGGTGACACGAACAACCAGCCGGCCGAGGGCAGCAAGGGCAAGCCGGACTCGCAGCTGATCTCGTGGGGCAAGGACGCGGGCATCACCAGCGCCGGGTTCTCCACCTGCGTGACCTCGAACCAGCACAAGGACCTGGTGGCCGGGGTGACGGAGGCGGCGTCCAAGCGGGGCGTGAACGGGACGCCGACGATCTTCGTGGCCGGCAAGCGGGTCGGCTCGGAGGGCGACACGCTGACGGTGGCCCAGGTCGACGCGGCGATCTCCGCGGCGCTGGCCACGGCCAAGTCCACCGCGGCGCCGTCCCCGACCCCCTCGGCGACGCCGACATCTCGGGCGTCCACCTCGGCCTCGGCGTCCAAGCCGGCCTCGACCAGCCCGAAGCCGTCGTCCAGCCCGAAGGCGTCCCCGTCGGCCAGCACGACGAAGAAGTAGCCGGCAGTCCTGGGGGCTTGGTCTCGGCGCCGTTGGACAGCGAAGAGGGCCGGTACCTGGCGGTACCGGCCCTCTTCGCGTGCTGCGGGCTTACTTGTTGGCGGCGTCCTTGAGGGCGCTGCCGGCGGCGAACTTGACCGTGTTGGCGGCGGCGATGTGGATGGTCTCGCCGGTGGCCGGGTTGCGTCCCTCGCGGGCGGCCCGCTTGCCCACGGAGAGGGCGAAGAAGCCGGGCACGCTCACCTTGTCGCCCTTGGCGACGGCCGCTTCCAGGGTGGTCTGCAGGCTGCGCAGCACCGCGTCGACGGTCTTCTGCTCGAGATCGGCGTTCTCGGCGACCGCGGTCACCAGTTCCTTGCGGTTCACGAATGTCTCCTTTGAGTGTCCTCGCCGCGCGGTGGTGGTTCAGGTTCATCGGCACTGGGCCGGTGCGGCTCGCCCCAAGTATGGCTGAGAGGGTTCCGAGTCAGGAAATCCGGGGGTTCTCGGCGTGGCGAGCCGGCCCTCGAACGGGTGCATTGGGCGGCTTGGGGATGATCTTGGGACGGTCCGGTGGTGGGGTGCGACGCGGGGGTCTGTGTTGCTGTGTAAACTCACTTCCCGGCTCGCCGTACCAGGACGGGTTGCTTGGTGAGGGGCTGTGGCGCAGCTGGTAGCGCACCACACTGGCAGTGTGGGGGTCAGGGGTTCGAATCCCCTCAGCTCCACCATGACACGCTTACTCGAACCATTGACCCGAAAAATGTCAGCGAGTACGGGTGTTTGGTGATCTTGAATGGGTCCGGTCTTGTGGCCGGACCCATTTTCGTTCGTCCACGTAGGAGACGGTGCTGGCAGCCGGCTGCCTAATGTTCGGTGGCCGAGAGCGAGATCCTTCTGACGCTGGTAGACCCAGGACTGCGAGGCGTCTTGGATCTCATCGAACGGTGGGTTTAGTACGTCCCCAGTGACGCTGACCTGGTTGTCGTCGTCGAGGTAGAAGCGTTGGTACAAGGTTTGGTTGAGCTGGCAGCGGATGTCGTCTGGGGCGCGACGGTACAGCCGGGCGGGGTCAGCTACTAGGTCTAAGGACTCGCGGAGCCGTTGCGCGCCGAGGTCCAGTTGTTGGCTGGTGTCGATGAGCTGAGACTGGATGCGAGCGCGTTCGAGCCGGATGGCGTTGGAGCGCTCCTGGATCTTGACACGGCTGAGCGCGCCATCGGCGGCGAGGTCGATGAGCCGTTCCTCGCGAGCTTCCAACTTGGCTAGCTGCGCAGTGAGGGTGGTGTGCAGTTCGCGGGTGAGTCGCTGCTGGTCATCCATGGTGGTCTGTAGCTCGGCTCTAACTGCGTCGGCGAAATCTTCGGGCACTCGCAGCAGGTTGTAGTGAGTGGCGATGGCTTCCTCTACCTGGTCAACCGGCAGATGTGGCAGATCGCAGAGCCCTTCTTGACGGGACCGGCAGAAGAAGTAGCCGTAGCGGCCACCATTGCCGGTAGCTTCGGTGTAGAGCAGCCGGCTGGTGCGCCCAGCGGTATGGCAACGATCGCAGTAGAGCGCGCCCTTGAGGTAGTGCCTGAGCACCCGGTCACGCTGCCCGCGGCTGGAGCGAAGGTGGCGCACTTCCTGTACCCGGTCGAACAGAGCTTGGCTGACGATCGCCTTATGCAGACCGGCAACGAGATCGCCATCGACGGTAACCCAGCCGGCGTAGTACGGGTCGGACAGCATGCTGTGCAGTTTGCTGTCGGAGACCGGTTGTTCCCGGGGCCAGCGAGCTGAGGGTCGAGTGGTCAGGCCAAGGTCAGCCATGGCGGTAGTGAGCAGGTCGATGGTGTACTCGCCGGTGGCGTACAGCTCGAAGGCTTTGAGCACCAGCGGCGCACGCTTCGGGTCGAGGCCGATGCTGTTGAACAGGCGCCCGTCCTGTTCGGCGCGGATGTTGAGGTAGCCGAGCTTGGCGCGGGTGATCGTGCCGCCGTTGAGTGCCTTATTGCGCAGCTTGGCCTTGATGTCTTCGCCGTTACGGCGGACTTCCATCTCGTTGAAGATGTCGGTGACCGCCTCCATGGCGTCTGCCAGATAGCCCTCGCCGAAGTCCTCTTTGGCGGAGATCAGCTTGACGCCGAGCTTCTCTAGCTGCCGCTTGGTCAGCACCGCGTCACCGAAGTTGCGGAAGGCCCGCGAGCGCATGTAGATGATCACGTAGTCGATCTCAGGATGCTCAGTCAGGTAGCGCAGCAGCTCACGGAACACCGGTCGCTTCTCGATGGTCTGCGCCGAGTTGCCAGGCTCGATGAACTCTCGGTCCACGACGGCCTGCACGCTGGCTGCCCGGCGGAGGCTGAACTCCCGCTGGGTGGAGATCGAGTTGCCGTCGGCGTCGATGTCTACTGCTGTGTCCATCTGGCGTGGTGTTGATACCCGCAGATACAGCACCGCCCGCTTCAACAACTGGTCGCCAGCTACTCGAGGGTGAACGGTCATGGGGAGGCCTCCTCGCGTAGCTGGTGCCGGCGCCGTTTGCTGCGAATAAGCCGGTAGTATGGCTGCTGCTGCATTGGGCTCAGTTTTACGGCGCGCTGACATTTCTCTATTATTATATGCAATTTCGCGTGGCCCGGCGACCAGAATTTGCAAGACAAAAGCCGAGGATAGGCTTGCCTATCCAATTTCACCGTTGAATACCCATACCCCCACCGGTAGGGCTGACAGCACGTAGAGCGTGCCGTTGCTAACCAAGGCCTGACCGAAGGTTGTGACGTCAATGTCAACGTGACGGCGGAACGGTTCAGCGATAGCTGCGTCGAGCTTGGCATCAAGCCCGTAGTCGTCGATGAGCTGGATGACGTAGCTGTCGATCGTGCTGTAGTGACCGAGGTAAACCCGCTCGAACAGCGCCCGGCTAGTGTCTCGGTCATGCTCAGTTTGGTGGCGCGCCCAGCTGGCGTAGGCCAGTTCGCGGATGACCGCCATGACGGGTGCGATGGGATCGGTGTCTTCGGCTGGTGAACCGTTGGTACTGCGTCCGTTGCCCATATCGGTGTCCTCCGGGAATTCGGTGGGGATGCGGAGGAGAAAAGGTATGGGGCGATTCCCAAAAAGGCGAGCCTAAGTTTTCGACCAATTTCACGGCCGGGCGGATTACGTAGAATTGGTACGGCAGAAATGCCGGCCAAACGGATCAGTGAGGCTGCATTATTTAGCAGCCAAGAGTCAGCCACGGAATATCCAGACGCCGCCACCCGCGGCTTGCACTACGTGTAGCTCGCCGCCGAACTCCAGGTCATCGGCGGTCGCTGCGATGTCGATCTTGACGTAGGGGCGCAGGGTGCTTGGTACGACTCGGTCGAGCAGTTCGTCGTAGCCAAGGTCATTGATCAGCTGCTCGACGTAGGCGTGCAGGTCGTCGTAATGGCCGAGGTAGGCCTCATCGAAGTTGATCAGCTGTACCGGTTCTTCAACGATGCTGGCCCAAGCGGCGAAGGCGAGGCCGTAGCCAGCGACGCCTAGTGCGACGCCGCTGACCCAGTCGAGGTCTTCGTGCTGGTCGATCCGGCATCTGCCAAAGTTTTCGACGTCGAAGATGCCCCACTCTTCGGCCGTTTCACCGGTACGGGCCGCCCAAGGGGAGCAGGCCAGCATGGTCTGGATGTCAGCTTCGATCGCTTCGGTTTCACGGGCAGCATCAAGCCAGGCGCCGTGCAAGATGCCGTTGTTGTAGTCGGCGAGCGAGGCCACCCAGATTCGCGGGACTTCGCTCAGTCGTTCGGCCTGCTCGATCTGGCCGTCGGCTCCGATCTCGACTTGGTATACGTCGCCGACCTGCTCGTCAGGTTGCCAGGGGCCGGTTGGTGGTTGTTCGTGGTGCATGGGGGTGACCTCCTTTCGAGTTCTCGTTGGTGGTGTTAGGGCAGCGGCGGACGGTTGGTGAACGTGGTGTTCTCCGAACCGTCCGGCCGCCGCCAGCTGGTGGTGGTGCATGAGTGGTGCAGAGGCAGCTACTGCTGGGCGCTAGCCCGTCTGCCAGCCGTCTTGACCGGTGGTTTGCCGGCTTCTTCGGCTGGGGCTGGTGCTGCCGCCGGTTCGAACAGGGTGGCGATGGTGGCCTGGCGGGCCTTCGCTTCCTGTTCGATGGCGGCTTGGGCTCGCTCGACCTTCTCCAGCAGCTGGGGATCGGTCTTGGCGGCCGCGATGTGGGCTGCCACGGCGCTGATGACTTCGTCTTGCAGGCTGCTGTCACGCAGGTCGGCGATCATGGCCAGTTGGGCGTGCAGGTCGGGCTTGAAGCGGATGGCGATCGTCTTGACGCCACCACGGGTAGTGCCGGTGTCCGGTAGGGACATGTCTTGCTCCTCCTCGATGCGGTGCGACTGAGCCGGGTTTCGCTCGTTGGGTGCGAAGCCACTCGGGTTAGAGCTCAGTCGCAGGACAGCGACGAGGCAGTGACGCTGTCAGGCGGTCTGCTGCCGTGGTCCGGCGCGGGCGTCTTGGATACGCCTCATAGCCAGGCCCGCGAAGGCGGGATTGAGTTCGATACCAAGCCAGTCTCGGCCGAGCGCTTCGGCGGCGACGGCTGTGGTGCCGGCGCCGATGAACGGGTCGAGCACGATGGCTGGTTCCGGCTGGCTGTCACAGTCGCAGCTCGGGCCCAGCGCACCACGAACTGCTGTGCCACCCAGCGAGCGGACCAGCTGGCGGCGCCAGGGGGAGTGGCAGCTCCGGCAGCGAGCTTCCGGGCTGCCGGCCTGGATCGCCCGGCTGGCTAGCTCCACCGGGAAGGTGGCGTGGTGGGCACCGCGGTAGTTGCTGCTGGCGATCGTCCAGACGTCGCCGGGGTTCTTGCCGAGCGGGTGGCCGGCGATGCCGCGTGCTTTGAGCCGGGTCAGGCCGGATGCACTGTCGGCGTTGGGGCCTCGCCAGGCTTCCCTGTTGTCCGTCCGCTCGGCGGCGGTGGGGCTGGGGCGGTGGCGGCTGGTGTGGGGGATCCGCAGGCTGTCCAGGTCGAAGGAGTAGCTGGGCTGCCGGGCGAGGACGTAGAGCACTTCCCAGCTACAGGCCAGCCGGTCACGGACGGAAGTTGGCATCCGGTTGGGCTTGTGCCAGATGATCTTGTTGCGCAGCAGCCAGCCGTCCGCCACCAGCGCTGTAGCGAGCCGCTCGGGTGCCAGCAGCAGGCTCTTGCGCGGCGCACCTTGGCTGGGGTGGAAGGAGTAGCTGTCGCCGAGGTTGAGCCACAGCGTGCCGGTCGGTAGTAACAGCCGGCGAAGCTGCTGACTGACACGAAGCAGGTTCTGCATCCAGTCACCGACGTGGCTTTCGAGGCCCAGTTGGCCAGCGGTGTCGTAGTCACGCAAGCGGAAGTACGGCGGGCTGGTCAGCGCCATGTCGATGCTGCTGTCAGGCAGCTGGATGAGCTGCTGCAGCGCGTCGCCTACCAGCAGCTGGTTACGGAGCCGGCTCACGCTGCCCCTCCCCGGATGATGCTGGGCAGCTGCGGCAGGGTGCTGGCGCGGAACAGTTCGGCTGGAAGGTCGGCCCGCTGGATGGCGGCGCTCAGTTGATCCGCCCGCTGTTCGCTCGGTACCACCCAGATGACGCGCGGGAAGATGCCGAGCCGCTGCTTGCTCCACACCAGCCCGGTGGTAGTCCCGGTACTGGGCGCACTTGCCGAGCAGCACCGGCAGGCTCTCGGTGGCGCGGTCGACCTCGATGAACCAGTGGTCTTCGTAGTCGCCGCTAGCCGTGACGGCGTACAGATCCGGCTTCAAGGTGCTGCCGGTGGTGTGGTCGGGGCGGCGGTAGCTGCGCCAGCAAGCGGGTTCGGTGTGCAGTTCGGTCAGGTTGTGATCCGGGACGTTCTGCAGGCTGAGGTGGGTGTCGCCGATGGCCAGGCAGTGTTCCAGGTGGCGTAGCGATGGGGCTTTGCGGCGAGCGCGGGGTCGGTTGCTGCCCAGCCGGAGTAGCCGGTCGCCTATCACCCCGAGACACCAGACGTGGGCGGTCGAACCGGCTTGGAAACCACCGACGCGCCGACCGAGCGATTCGATGACCTGCAGCTGACTCAACCGGGTCAGCACACGGCGGCAACGGCGGGTGGCGGTGGATGCCACTTGGCCGCCGGCGATGAAGTGGAAGCGGCTCAGCTGGTCGGTGGTCAGGAAGCGGTGCTGGGCCAGGCTTGTTAGTACCTCCCGATCCCGCTCGCTCAGCCGGTTGTCCAGGCGTTCCAGCTGCTGTCGGCTGACGCGGGAAGCGTTACGCCTAGGTTCAGGCGTAAAGCTTTCGGGCGCACTGATAGGACGGAAGGAGCGGATTTCAGGGGGCAGCTTGGGGAATCGGCTGGAGCGATCGGTACAGCGATCGGACAGCTGATTGGGGGCGCAGCGAGCCTCCGGCGGACCCAACGCGCCGGTCATGAGTCACTCCGGCGGCGTCGGCCGCTGGTGGGTTGGTCGCTGGGTGAGCCGGTCGCAGGGTCGGCCAGGCCGGCGAAGTCGGCTTCCACCTGGTCGAGCGGTTGGCCGTACTGGGCGCGGCTACGGGCCTGAATGGTGCGGGGGTTGCTGCAGGACTTCGGCGCCGGCAGCGTGACGGCGGAGGCCCAGGGCTGGAGGTTGTTGCCGCGCATCAGCTGGGCGTAGACGTGGTAGGCCGGCAGCTGGCCGAAGTCCTCCGGCTCCAGGATCGACTGCCCGGCGGCCATGGCTCGGGCGTCGGCGGCGGGAAGCTGAAAGCAGATGCGGGAACGGGCGTTGGCCTCGAAGGCGGCCCGCATGCCGGGTGGCAGTTGGTCGCGGTACTGGTGGGCCAGGTGCCAGCCGGCACCGAGTGAGCGGGAGGTGGCCAGGGCGTCGGCCAGATCGGTCGGCAGCCGCAGGTAGTCCTGGACCTCATCGAGGAAGATGCTGACCGGCGGCCGATCCTCGGCGGGCAGCGCGGCGCGGCCCCGGATGGCCAGCCACAGTTCGTGCAACACCAACCCGGCCAGCAACTGGGCGGTGTCCGGCCCGATGACGCCGGGTTGCAGCGGCACCAGCAGCACCTTGTGCTCGGCCAGTACCGTCCGCAGATCCAGGCGGGGTTCGCGCTGCCCGATGACCGCTCTGAGCGCCGGTTTCAGCAGCGGGCGGAGCTTGTTCTGCAGCGGCGCTATGGCTTGCAGCCGGGCGTCCTCGGACAAGCTGTCGTACCAGTGCCAGAACGGTGCAGCCACGATCGGGTCACGCCTGATCGCCGCCTGCACCAGTGAGCGGCGGAAGCCGGGGTTGGTCAGGAGAAGCGGCAGCATGACCAGCGAGGCGTTGTCGTGGGCAGCCAGCACGCTGAGAGCGTTCTGCAGGATGTCACTACTGCGCGGCCCCAGCCCGTCGCCGTACAGGTTGTGGAACAGGCTGAACAACCCGTCGGCAACCACATCTGGCCGGCGGCCATGGGGGATGAGGGGGTTGAGACCCACTGGCGTGTTGTCGGTGGGATCGAGCAGTACCACGTCGCCCTGACGGTGCTCGGGGATGCGGGACAGCAGGTCGCGGATCAGGTCTTTGGGCTCGATGACCACTACGGCGCGGCCGGCTTGCAGATCCTGGTGGATGAGGTTGAGTAGCAGCGTCGACTTGCCGGTGCCGTTGGGCCCGAGCACCCAGACGCCACGTAGCGAGTCGGTCATGCTGAGACCCAGCTGACCAGTCACCCCCGGAGCGTTGGCGCTGCCGATGATCCGCTCACCTGGCTTTGCCAGCGCCGTCGGTACGACCTGGCGGGGGTGGATCGGTGGCAACCCGGGCAGGTCGTCGTCGCTGATCGGCCAGCCGGACAGGGTGACGACTTCGCTGGCGTTGAGCCGCAGCGGCCAGCGCCAGGGAGCCCGCGGGACGTTCAGGTTGTCGGTGAACTCGGGCACCAGCTTGGCGCGCAGCCCCGGTGCTTCGCTGACCTTGAGGGCGGCCTGCAAGCGGCGCAGCAACTGCTGCCGACGCAGTCCATCCACTGCGACTGCGCCCATGCGAATGGTGACGGCGAAGCCGTGCTGGCCGACCTTATCTCTCAGGGCGGCCCGTTTCTCGCCGTCGACCTGGTCGCCGTTGCCGACCCACGCCACCTGGTACCAGGGCCGCACGATGCTGGACGGTGACTGGTTCGGTACGGCCAGCGGAACACGGCGCGGGCCGAGTACCAGTTGCAGTACTAGCAGTTCGCCGGCCTGCAGGCTGCTGAGCGCCCCGAGTACCTGCCGGGCAACGATGTCGGGCTGGTCGGTCTGGACCGCCCGATGCCGGGTGGACAGCTGCAACCGCCCAGTGGCTTGGACGGCTTCACGTTCTGCGTCCGGGGCGGTCAGGCGCAGCTGCGGTACAGCTGCAACTAGCTGCTGGGCGACGGAGGAACCGAGTGCTGGGGGATAGCCGAGCAAGTAGCGGATGCAGCCGCGGCTGGCCCGGGCTTCCAGTACGACGAGTGGTGAGCGCTGATCTGCCGCCCAAGCTCGCACCGCCTGCACCGGCCCCGCCACCTCGAGCGGACGGGGCCAGTGCAGTTGCCGCCAGATGAGGCGATCAGTCATCCGCATCCTTGCCCGCTGTGGTCTGGGGCGTGGCGGCTACATCGGGATCGTCAGCGTGGCGGTTGGCGGTGGCTTCGGTCACGGCCAGGTTGATCAGCGCCCGGCTGAGCTTGCGCAGATCCGGCGGATCACGCCGGACCGCCCGGACGGAGATATTGCGCTGCCGCGCACCGCTGCGAAGTCGGTGGTTACGGGAATTGGGTGAGTCCTTATAGGTTCGAGACATAGCGCTGCCCTCCTTGCATTTCGTTAGTGATTTCGCTCGCCGCCTTGGATCGGGCAGCGGAGCCGAGGTAGTTAACGACACTTGCAATTCGATCGTCAATATGTCGATCTAATTCCACAACAGCGATGGTCCGGTTTGGAGCTAGTAGGGACCGAGAGGAGTTAATGAAAAGAAAATCTTTGTCTGCTTCACTATTTCGGAGCCACAGCAGCCCGCCTTACCAGCCGCTGCTCCGCCGCCGATGCACCGCCCAACCGGCCCAGATGGCCAGCCCGAGCGGCGTGAGAACGGCCAACCAGACCCAGACCGCCTCAACGATCTGCACCGCCAGGTAGAACATCGAGGCACTCACCAACAAGGTGCTGCACGCCCCAACCAGTGGGCTAAACGAAGGCGAGGGTCGGAAGGTCATCAGATTCGATTGCGGTCGGCATCGGCGACTGCGCGCATACGCTCAACCGCGGAGTCGATGATCTCAGTGATGTCGGCTTCGGCGGCACCGATGAGTTTGCCGACGTGCTTCAGGTGCCGCTTGAGCCGTCGCTCGTCGACCTTACGGGTATCCCGTTCAACCCTCACCACGCCGCTCTGACCGAGCTGAATGCCGATGGTCAGCGCGAACATGAGGGAGACGAAGTACAGCAACGCCAGGCCGACGATCAGTTCGATAGAGGGGGTCATTAGACGTTCCAAACGTTGAAGAGATTGGCCTGGATCGCCTTCACCTGTTGGATCGCTGCCGCCTCGATCTCGGACAACAGCGCGCTGGTAACAGGGTCACCCTGGCTCAGGCTTTGGCGATGAGCGTCCAGCCGCAAGACGCTGTGCATGGCGTGGGCGCCTAGGGCCATGCTGCCGTCGACCTTAAGCGCAGCCTCCCGGACCTCGTCGTAGATTCGCTTGGTGGTTCGTCCTACAAGTGGTCGGGGTCTAGAGAGCGAAGCTTGGCGGGACTGCGCCAAGTCCGTTGAGGAGCTTTCCATCATGGCGTCTCCGAAGGGTGTGGGTGAGGTGATGACTCGAAGTATGATCAGACTCCCGTTATCTAGTCAACTAACTAAGAGAGCATGCTATCGTTCGGCCTATGACGACACCTCATGAGCGCGCTGCGCTGACTCGGAAGAAGCGGACCCGTGACAAGGCGATCAAGGCGGTGGACAAGCTGCTGCGAAAGGCCAAGGACCAGACGCCGTTGCCACGCATGGAGGACATCGCTCTGGCGGCCGACGTCGGTGCAGCCACGCTCTACAAGACGTTTGGTACTCGCGATCAGTTGCTGGTCGAGGCGTTTAAGGAGCTGGTACTTGACCCACTGGGAGAGGAGGTTGAACGGCTCAACAAAGTCGCTGATCTCCAGCCAGAACAAAAACTCACTTTCTACTACGCCGCGCTCGACAAAGCCGCTGACAAAGGAAGGTGGCGGCTCTTTCAAGCTGCAAACCACAGTCGAATCGACACCCCGAAATCACCGAAGGTGCCGAAAGGTGAAGTGGAAGACATTGACGAGAGCGACACTATCCTAACAACGTTCACAGCACATATCGAAGCTCTCGGTCCCAAAACGCAGTGGGCAACCTTCGAAGTACCTTTGTTGCTCGCTTTACGAATGTTCGATGCAATTTCACGAGGTGCCCGAGTTCTGGACGAAGCGACCCTCGCGGCTGATGCCGTTGCTTTAATTGACTCTACTCAATTACTAGTGGAAATGCGCCTTGGCAAGGTTGTTCGTGTAGGTGCGTAGATTTATGCGTCAGTCTGGTCCGTATCAGCTGATGATCGGAGCTTGCGCATGCGATCCCGCTGATACGAGCGGTGCTTAGCCCGAGCTTGTGGGTCCCAGCGTCGCCAAGCAGCCGCTGTGTCCATTCCCGTGGCCTCTCCGATCGATGCCCATGGGACGCCTGCTTCGCGAGCTGCCGCCACTGCTGCGCCTAGCTCTATATCAGCTTGGCGTGCTTGCTCAGCCCGAAGCGCAACGTCGCCCAACGCTGAGAGCTTGGACCGTGTAGATTCCTCGGTTTGCTCGGCGCACCAGGCGATTGCCGCTCGCGCTAAGGCCTCGCCCGTGCCGTAGTTGTGATCTTGGACGACACGAGAGATTTCTGCGAATAGCTCTCCGACTGTTACCTGAGACGCAGGTAACCGCGAGAGCGCCGAATTTTCGGCGCCTGAATTGTTTATAGCGAGTATATTATCGCACTTTTAGCGATGAATGTAAAGATGAAAGTAGCTGATTTGTGCCATTTCGCTCTTGCTTTCTAAATGCGGTCAATCCTAATACTGTTTATGAGCATGAGTCACCGTCTAGATCGCCAACCCGCCAGCAATCACAGTGAGTACGACACCGATAGCGAACAGGATGATTTGCACACCGGCCATGAGCTTGGTGTTCTCGCTGTAGATCTTGGGGTCAGGGTCCTTCTCGAGGTTGCCGGTCATGGTCATCAGTGCACCGATGCCGAAGAGAATCGACAGGGCTAAAACGCTCCAAGAGCTAATCAACACAACCTTCGCGCTCGCGCTGGCTGGCGCTGCAAACTTGTCGAAGAACGTGAGCGTCAGCGTCGTGATCCCGGTTGCCAGGGTGAGAACCTGCTGGACTACGCCCTGCGCGAATTGGAAGGCGGTCCGGTCCGGTTCGGGCATCAGCAGAAGGGCCAGAATCCAGGGCACAGCGAAGCGAAGGCAGCTCTGAACTCGTCTGGAGGTAGCTGCCTGATGCTTGCTTGCGGCCGGCCAGAGCGGTACTCAGGGCGCCGTCCTTGGCTCTGATCACGAATGGAGTTGACCAGGGTGGTGATCATCTGTTGAGCAGCGGCGCCATAATCATCCTCACGGCCGTCTTCGACAGCACGGGCCCAGCCTGCTTGAAGAACACGGATGAAGGCAGCTCGTGTCTGTATATCAAGCATGACGCCGGCTCCGCGGCCGAGTGCGAGGGTACTCAGTTCAAGCGCAGCTACCCACGGCTCAGAATCGGTGGGAGAGCCAGAATCTGACATAGCAAGAGGCTAGCCGTACTCCAGCCTACCTCCACAGAAGGACACGAGCAGCAAGCAGTAGGGGTCAAGTAGCCCTAATCCAACTCAGGGATGCGCCACGTCGTCGTACGGTATTCGCCACCTTCGGCACAGCCGCGACGTCATATGCCTTTGCCCGTGTAGCTCCGGGCCAGGATGAGGGTATGCAGGCTGAGGCGGCCTGGCCTGTGCCGACAGCTGATTCGGCCAACGGTGTGGGCCGTCTCCGTCAACACATCAGGCGGCGTTGGGATCGGCCGCCGTATCACTACCTTGAGTCTCGCGGCTCTTCTCCCAACTATCGAAGAAGCCTTCGACGCGTTGACGTCTCTCTGCTGCGCCCTTTGCTAGAGCTCGTAGCGCTGCGTCGAACTCTTGAAATGACGCGAGCTGGGCTGCCCGGGAACTGTTGACCTCCTCCGCAGGCATCATGGCTTCGTTCGAGTCATCACCGTCAAAAATGGTCTCCGAGGCTGCACGATACGACGGATCAGGGATACCTTCGTTAGCCAACAGTGCCCCCCATAGAAACCTTAGACGACTGCCTTCGCAGCCCTCAGGGATGTGTACTTGTCGCCGTGCATCTTCGTAGAACACTGAGCAAATACTATACGCCAACTACGAATCGTCTGCAATATAGCGCAGAAATCTCAGAGTGAAGATCCCCATGATTGCCGCGGCGTTTACTGCTGCGAATGCTACCGCCGAATGCCAAAACAGCAGGCCATGCTTGTTGCCCTCGCCGAGACTCCCGGCCGATTCTTGCAAAAGATAAATTGCAAATACCAGAACGGCCAATAGAGATGTGAGCACGCCGCAAGTGATCCCAGCCGACGATACGGTTACAGAGTTTCGCACGCAAGAAGAGAACAAGGTGCCAAATGTCGCCAAACCTACTGGAACGGCTAGTGCTACTGCTCCTGGGTCGACGTCGCGCTCTCCTAGAAATGCCTCGCGAAGAACGATGCACAGGATTAGGAAGGCGAGTGCCGCAACCACGCCGTACAGCTCGGAGCCGTACGGCCTTTCAAAGAACCGCCCTTCTACCTCTGCGCCACCTGGTATATCTTGAAGACCTCTCCCGTATACGTGTAAGAGTCCCCGCTGCCGTTTCGACAGTCGGAGCAAGGGGTCGGCAGAAACAACCCCTGTCTCCGAGTCTGTTTTGAGTTCTTGTGTGCCCGATTTCGCTGCAACGTGGCCCACGAAGGATCGACTAGGCAGGGCGACGTAAAGATGATAGCTCTGACAGCGCCGTGCTTGAGCCATGGGAAATCGCAGGTAACCGCTAGGAATGTGAAACAGGGTATGTGTCCACCGAGTCGGTGCAAGTGAATGCTCGTTCGGTATCCTGCGTGTGAGACCCTTCGTGGCCAGCTGGCTTGAAAATGAAAGCGTAGCCTCGCTGCGGCCATTGACGACAATGGCGACGATGTAGCGTTCTCGTAGTAAGAGTGCAATCATTTCTAGCTTTTTATATGAGATTGGATCTACAGCAGCATTCTTTATGCGCTCTAGTGTGGCCTTGACACGAGACTCTGTCTCGATCATGTCAGCGTTGCGGCAGGCCGCATCCATAAGATCGATGAAATCCCAGAATTCGTCCTGATTCCATTGGTCGACATCTTTCTTTAGGCCCCGGGTCGAGCGATACAGGTATTGGAGGAGACGAACGTTAACTTTCGTAGATTCGTAGCTATTGAGTGGTGAGAGTAGCTCGCCATGTTCGTCTTCGATCCTGGCCTGGTCGTACAGTCGACGCTTTGGTGGCACTAACAGGGGTACGATCAGCCCTTTTGGAGATGCGATGGCTGCTGCGGCATCGAATCTAAAGTGGATCAACAGTCTGCGCTCTGTTGTCTCACGGCCTACGATGAGAGTTTCCGTAGTTCGACTTCTGAACAACGAAGGGTTCAGAAGAATATCTGCATAATCTGACATCATTTCGGGCGAGTAATGGTCGTTATCTGGCAGGAGCGCCTCCTGCCAGAGCTGCTTTAGTGCAGCCGTACGAGACTTTTCGGCACTGACGACGGAAACGCTCGAGGTGATACGGGCACCAGGCAAGATGTACCGAACGACGCCCTGAAGAAGCGCCAGTAGCAGAACGATGCCCAACTCGTAGTACGACACTTTGCCGTCGGCGACTCGCCACGACCAGTGTGCTAATACTGCGAGCCCCAAGATCGCTAGAGCAACGCTGAACTCGCGAAGACGAGGCAATCTCAACTTCACCTGGCGTAGTCCCCCCGGTAACGCGGCGTAGTCGGCAAATCTAGAGCGATCAACCCCGTACAGTGCGTACGTTAGCGGATGAGACGGGTACATGGTGTGATTTGTAAGGGCAACTTCGTTGAACGCTTCGACGTAAATCTGACAGGAACGATTGTTGCGCTTACCCAAGGCGACGAGAATGAGCGATATACCTGCACAAAGGCGCCGCGGTAGACGGGGGCCAGTGGCCACGTCTGTTGTTCCACAGGGCGCCTGGGTGATGCCAGACCGCCGTCCGAAGGCGTCTGGTCGTAGACGCTATCGGTGAGCGCCGGTAAGTTGCGGGTTCTGAGGGCGCTTATTTCGAGTTCGCGGCGATCCACCCCCAGAGTGGTCTAGAGAGGATCACTGGATAAGTTCCCTACACGGCTCTCAGGCCTCTCATGCGACCCAAGCTTCGCTTGGCAAAGGCTCGACCTATCCGGCAGTGCCTATTTAGATCTTCCTGCAACCTAGCGGAGCGATGGCTTTTGGGTTGACAGCGATCCAGTCTCCGGTATCACAAGTGACGACGTTCGGGCTGGCGGCTGAGTCGTAGTCGCCATTGAGCGTCTGATCGCCGAGTTCGAACACTGGCGAGAGCATGATACGACTGGCGGTGCCGGTTAGACCGCTGGGGTCGTTGGGTGTGACGGCGTTGACGATGATCAGCCAGCCGTTCCAGCTGGATCGGTTGTGAGGGGTGAGGTTGGTCCATTTGACGTTGGCCGCGGTGACGTCGTTCGAGTCTCCGCATTCGGGGGCGGCTGAGTAGTTCTTGGCCCAGAAGATGGTGGACGCCGACGGTTCTGTCGAGGCGTTCCGGATTGCTTCCTCTTCGCCGCCGAGATGGGTGACGACGGTAGCGGCGAGCGAGGACGTGATGGTCATTTCGAGACTGACCGGGATAGCGACAGCTCGATCGGCGGTAGAACCAGCCGCGGCGATGGCGTCATTGCAAACGGCTGCGCCGCATCACTGATGGTGCTCAAGATGGCGGGCTGACCATAGGAGACGGTGAAGCTGGCCTTGTTGCCGCTGGTGTCGGTGATATGGCCAGTGGCAGCGGCAGTGAAGGGAGCGGCTACCGCCTCGGAGCTGGTGGCGGGGGTGGAAGTGGTGATGGGATCGGCCGCGGGTGTCTCCTCGGTAGGCAGAGCAATCTCGGTGTCAGTGAAGTCGTTGAGCTTGCCGAGTCGGGTTTTCGGCTGCTGGCTGCAAAGGGTGTGGGTGTCGGCCGCAAGTTCTTCGATGCTGCGGCCATCGCTGGGTCGGTCTTCCGCACCAATGTGTGTCTCGTTGTAGAGCCGGCGCGCTGTGCTGACCTGATCATCCGGAGACAACGCATTGAACTGAGCGCAGGTGTTGACCGTGGTGAGGCTGACCCCCGCAGCTGACTCGTTGGAGCTGCCGAGCCCGCAGGCAGTGAGCAAGCCCGTCGCGCTGAGGGCGACGCCGGCGAGGGCGCACCTTCTACGGCGGGTGTGGTTTCCGAACCGATGCGTGCTGGGTCGTGACACCCCGAACCCTCCAAGATCAATATCTGCGGGGGGGGGGGGGGGGGGGGGGGGGGGCATCGGTGCGCCCTATGTTCCCCCGAACGTCTGTCTGACGTCGTATGACGTCGGGCGGAGGATATCAGTCGGTTGCCTGGATCTCAGGCCGGCGGCCTGGTGTCACACAGGGCCGCACCCATCCCGGTATTGGGGCCACGCGGGATGTTGGTGGCCCGCCAGGTCGCCAACACGACAGCGACCTGGCGGGCCGGGCACCGGTTTGCCGGGGAGGAAGCAAGGTGCCCTGTCCATGTGTTCAGCAGAGTGGTTACGGCCGGTAACAGCCTAGGGATCTATGTGTGCGTGCCATTTGATCAAGCCCTCATCAAATGACTGTCGCCCGCAAGTCCTTGAAGGCGGTTCGAGACCCCTGAAACAGTACGGTCTCAATCTGCGGGGGGGGGGGGGGGGGCTTCGATGCGCCTTGTAGTTTCTGGCTATGCCGTACAGATTCGAACAAGCCCAGATTCTTAGGATCTTGCGCGAAGATCCGAAGGTTGATCGGCGAGCCATTAAGCAGGTCATGGCGTTGGTATATGACGTGCATGTGACGCACGGTGGTCGGTCAGAGGCAGAGGTGGGCGCCGAGCTGCGGCAGCGGTTCGCCGAGCACGGCTTCACGCCTGAGGAGCCGGAGTTCAGCGAGGTGGTGCGGGCGATCGCTCAGGGAGTCCCGCTCCGCTAGCCACGGTGTCCCGGGTGGAACAGAGTGATCAGAAACAACAACGACACCATTCGTTGAATCGGGTTATTTCATGATCACTTGCGCTACGCTCTTGATCTCCAGCCAGGGAAGCAAACCCGCAGATCGCTGGCTTAGATATCCCAGCGATCTGCGGGTTTCATGGGCACAGCGTCATATGTAATTCGTCCTGTAGATCGTGCATTTCGGCTATGGAGAAATCTGCCGTTCGCATCGGGGCGGTGCTATGCCTATGGCGGATGCCTGCCTATAAGGCGCGCGGATTCGTCTAGCGTCTTGCCCCCACGGTCTACTGCGCTCCGTAGTCGTCTGTAGGTCGCAGAGCCGGGCAGCGTGGACAGAACTTGAGACGGAACCCAGCTTGCGGGTGGTTGCTGGACGGCTAGGCCGGGTCAGCGACGCCTGATTGGTAGGCGTGCGGCCACTGGCGTTGTACGGCGGTTTCATCCCAGCCGGTCTGCAACCGGTTGTGCGCCCGGCTGGCCAACGTCTCCAGGGCGCGCACGACCTCAACCGGCAGCACCTGCCCTACTCCTGCCATGTAGGACGCAAGCACATTGACTGCAGTCGCCTCTGCAGGCGTCATCCTTGCCACGTGAGCCAACCTATCGCTAGCTAACGCTCCCTGGTTCATCGGCGTGCCTGACCTCGCTGCTTGCCGCCGCCACTGCCATCGCTGGCCTCGCCCCATCTGAACGGCTGCTGGCTACACGTTGCCTGCTGGCGCTCCTTCTCGCACCCAAAGGTGGTAGTCAGCTGCGGCTATAGATCGCTGGAGGAGTGCCGTCAGTTGGTGCCCCTGCTGTATGCGGTTGCGGCGGGAGTTAGTAGTCATGGCCGGGTCCAGTGACTGGCAAATTCGGACGAACTGTCTACCACCTGCGTGTCCCGGATCGGGTGAAGTGTCTGCAATCTGACTACAAGCTGCTAAATTCCTGTCAACATTGTGCTGACTGTTGCGTGCCTGGAACGTCTGCGCGGTGGGCTTGGTCTGACTTCGGGGGGATCGGTTGAGGCGTCGGTTCGGTGCACGACCAGCGGTGCTGCGCTGCCTCGTCACGCTGACCCTGGTCGCGGGGCTGGTGTCCGCGGCCCAACTGGCGGCGTCTCCGCACAGCAGTCCGGCTCGGGCGGACGCGTCGACTGGAACGGCTGGGTTGTTCGTACCAACGCAGGGCACCGTGCTCGATACCCGGGCCGGTATCGGTGGCGTGAGCGGGCCGGTGGCGGCCAACACCTGGTATCCGGTGCAGGTCGCTGGTCAAGTCGGGGTGCCGGCGACTGGGGTGTCTTCCGTTCAGGTGTCGGTGACGGTGTTGACGCCGACTGCGACCGGGTTGGTGAAGCTTGGCCCCGAACGGCACGACGGATGTGCATATCGCTGCTCTGACCTACACGGCGAGCGGTGGCTCGATTTCGGCGAGCTCGATTGTGGCGGTGGCTGCGGACGGCAAGATCGGGGTGCTGGCCCAGACATCGGTGACGCTGCTGGTGCACGTGCAGGGCTTCTACACCGCCGGTAACGGCTCCCCGGCGCCCGGTGGCTACGTCCCGGTCAACCCGGCTCGGCTGGTCGACACCCGCATCGGCGCCGGGTTGCCGCAGGCCAAGCTGGCCACCAACTCGACGACCGCGATCACCATCGGTGGGCTGGCGAACGTCCCGACCGATGCCTCGGCGGTGTTCGTGATGTTGACGGCGATCTCGACCAGCAGCACCGCCGGCTACTTCTAGTCCGTATCCGACGGGTACCACGCGGCCGGGCAACGTGTCGCTGAACTATCTGGCCAACACTGCCACCATTCTCGGTGCGGCGGTCGATCTGGGCACTGGTGGGCAGTTCAGCCTCTGGATCGGGCCGGCTGGCACGGCCATCGACCTGGTGGTCGACGTGGTGGGCTACTACACCGCCACCCCTGGCACGAAGGGGGCGTTCACCCCGGCGTCGGCTCGTGCTTATGACTCACGGATCGCGCCGAACACTCAGCTGGCGGCTAACAGCTCGCGGCGGGTGCAGGTGGGGGGCAAGGCGGGGATACCACTCCCGGGCAGCGGGATCAGCGCGCTAGCGGTCAGCGCACAGATCGTGCACGCGGGCTCGAATTCCGGCTACCTGGCGCTAGCACCGGGAGACCAACGCACCGCGGCGGTGTCATCGGTGTACTTCTCGGCTGGGACGAACGTCCGCAGCGACCTGGTGGTGGTACCGACCGCTGGTGATGGCACGGTGCTGCTGGTCAACAACTCCACTGACCCGGTGCACGTGATCCTCGATGTCGAGGGCTGGTACTCCGCGGTCGGTGCAGCCATCCCGGCTGGACAGTCACGCACGCAGGAGAACCTGACGCTGCAAGCTGATCCGTCCGGTGGCGGCAGCTGGGTGAGCTACCAGTACCGGGTCGGCGTCACCGGCAGCTGGCTGAACGTGCCGGTGGCTGACGTGACCGTGCCTGGCACGACTACACATCCCAGCGGCTGGCCGGTGACCAAGTCCGGCAGCCCAGCGACTTTCGCGCCGTACACCTGGGACGCCGGCGCGACCCTGAACCACGGTGACCAACTGATCCAGGTTCAGGCCTGTTACGGCTCGTCGGCGACCGATCCGAGCCCGGTGTGCTCGATGGCCTCGACGGTGCAGCTGGCCACCCACGCCTTCGGCGACTCCTATGCCACCGAGCCGGTCGGTCCGGGCAGTTTGTCGCTGCTGACCGGTGACTTCCAGGTCAGCGCCGGCGATGTGTCGGTGCCGACTTACCAGGGATCGCTGTCGATCGGGCGCAATCTGACCACCCTTGCCCCGGTCAATGCCGAACGCAGTGACGCTAGCGGCATCTTCGGGCCTGGCTGGTCGGCGTCACTGCCCGGCCCGGATGCCGGCGCGGCCGACCTCACCCTGCTCGACTACCCGGCCGATGGCTATCTCAGCTTCACCGACAGCGACGGCGGTGTCAGCCTGTACCAGGCGACCAGCCCGACCGGCACTTACCCGGTCAGCTACACCGGTGTCGACGATGCCGCCGCCGACGGCCTCACGGTCACGAAGGTGAGCGCCAACGAGGTGGATCTGCTCGACAGCGATGGCACAACCACCGTGTGGCTGCGCAACACCACCAGCAACACCTGGGCCGTCGACCACGTGGCCGAGGCCGGCTCGAACAGCACCACCAGCTACACCCGGGACTCGGCAGGCCGGGTCACGCGCATTCTCGGCGCCGCTCCGGCCGGTGTGAGTTGTGCTAGCCCGGATACCACTCCCGGTTGCCGCAGCCTGACCCTGACCTACGGCTCGGTGACGGTGACCGGCGGCCCCAGCGTCAGCCGGTTGAAGTCGGTGACCTTCCACAGCTACGACCCGGTGACTGCAGCGATGATCGCCGTGCAGGTGGCTGCCTATGACTACGACAGCGCCGGCCGGCTGGCCGATTCCTATGACCCTCGGATCAGCCCGAATCTGAAAACCACCTACGGTTACGACGCAAACGGCCGGCTGATTGCGCTGACGCCACCCGGGCTGGCTCCTTGGGCGATGACCTATGACTCGGCCGGTCGGCTGGCTTCTGTATCGCGCTATGACGCGGCGCTGACCCAGACCGCCACCAGCACGATTGCCTACGGTGTGCCGTTCACCGGCTCCGGGGCGCCGATCGAGCTCGGCGCCAGCGCGGTTGCGGCTTGGGGACAGACCAACCTGCCGGCGGTGGCCACCGCGGTGTTCGGCCCCAACCACGTCCCCGCTGGCGCAATGACCTCAGCCGACTGGCCCTACGCCAGCCTGCACTACCTCGACGTCAACGGCCGCGAGACCAACACCGCCAGCTACGGCGCCGGTGCCTGGCAGTACGGCGCGACCAACTACGACGCCAACGGCAACCCGACTTCGAGCCTGACTGCTGGCAACCGAATCCAAGCCCTGAACCCGACGGCTGACACCGACCCGGCTGTAGCAGCCTTGACGAGTTCGGGTGCGCGGGCAGCGCTGCTGGCCAGCACCCAGTTGTACGACCCGCTGCACCCCGACCAGGTAATCGACAGCTACGGCCCGGCCCACCCGGTGGTGCTCGCAAACGGCTCGACCATCGACGGTCGATCCCACACCCACACCGTCTACGACCAGGGCGCTCCGACCGACAGCGCCGGCAACCCGATCTCGTTTGGCCTGCCGACCACCGTCACCACGAGCGCTTGGGATCTGGCGGCTGGGATCGACCGGGATGGCGTCACGACGACGACCGGCTACTCGGCGACTGCTGTCGGTGGCAGCAAGACTGGGTGGGATTTGCGCCAGGGCACTTCGAGCACCATCGTCGGGGGCGGTGCCGCTGGAACGGATCTGGTGACCAATACTCGCTACAACGACGCCGGGCAGACTGTGCAGTCCTGGCTACCTGGCTCCAGCGGCAGCGATGCCCGCTCCACCAGCACCAGCTACTACACCGCCACTGGCACCGGGTCATGCGTTTCTGCCGCGCTCGCTGGCCTGGCCTGCTCGACGGGCCCGACCGCGCAACCATCCACCGGCAACCCGCTGCCGGTCACCACCACCAGCTACAACCGCTACGACCAGCCGACGACTGTCACCGAGACCGCCGGCTCGACAGTTCGTACGACCAGCACGAGCTACGACGGCGCTGGTCGGCTGATCAGTAGCGGGGTCAGCGTCAGCCCGGCTGCTGCCGGTGGGGCCACCCTGCCCGCGGTTTCCACCGCCTACCAGGCAACCACTGGACTACCCACCACGCTCAGTGCTGGTGGCCAGACGCTCACGACGGGCTACGACAGTCTTGGCCGGGTCGTCAGCTACACCGATGCCACCGGCAACACCGCCACCACCGCCTACGACCTGCCCGGTCGACCGGTCACCGTCAATGACGGCAAGGGAACCACTACGTACACCTACGATTCGGCGACCGAGCACCGCGGACTGCTCACTAGTGAGGACGTAGGAACCGGTTCGGCACCGGGCATCTTCACCGCCAGCTACACCGCCGATGAGGGAGTGGCGTCCCAGACCTATCCGAACGGCCTGGTCGCTACCACCCGGTTCGACAACACCGGCGACCCGAGCACCCTGACCTACAGCAAGTCCGGGGCCACCTGGCTGAGCTTCACCCAGTCCAGCAACGCTCAAGGAAATACTGCCGCCCAGAGCTCACCCGGCTCGACGCAAACCTTCGGCTACGACTCGGCCGGGCGGCTGACCAGCACGGAGGACACCGTGACGGGGACGTGCACTAGCCGGGCTCTATGTCCTCGACAGCCGACTCGAATCGGCAAAGCCTGGCGACCTATCCCGCCGGTAGCGGCGGTGCCTGCTCCACCAGCACCACGCCGACCAACTGGACCGGGAGCTACGACCAAGCCGACCGGCTGACCAACTCCGGCTACAGCTACGACACGCTCGGCCGCACCCTGACGGTGGCCGCCGCCGACGCCGTAGGCAGCGGCAGCCACGCCAGCACTACCGGCGCGCTGAGTCTCGGCTACTACGCCAACGACTTCGCCGCCAGCCAAACTCAAGGCGGACGTACCGTGGGCTTCACGCTCGACCCGACCCAGAACCGCATCATCGATACCACCGACACCACCGGGCCGACCAGCACCAACCACTACTCCGACAACGGTGACGCACCGGCCTGGACCAGCACCGACACCAGCTGGACCCGCAACCTGGACGGCATCGCCGGCGGCCTGGCCGCTACCGTCGACCAAGCCGGCGCCGTCACCCTCCAGCTGGCTAACCTGCACGGCGACATTGTCGCTACCAGTGCCGACGACCCCGCCGCAGCCGCACCGGTCGGCTACAGCGAAGCCACCGAGTACGGCACGCCCCGCACCCCCACGAGCGCGCCCGACAACTACGGCTGGCTAGGAAGCAAGCAACGCTCCAGCAACGACCTCGCTGGACTCACCCTCATGGGCGCCCGGCTCTACAACCCCGCCACCGGCCGCTTCCTGTCCGTCGACCCCGTCCCTGGCGGCAACGACAATCCCTATGTCTACCCGTCTGACCCGATCGACCAGTTCGATCTCGACGGACGCTGGTGCGACTGGTGCCACCGTGCGGCACGAGTCGTCCGGCAGGGCGTTCGCAACCAGATAAACGCCCCGACATCCGGCTTGGCTTACCTGTGGGCCCGGGGACACGGGGGGCACTGCAAGTGGAACGCGACTCGCGGTATCACTGTCTGCTCGGGTATGCGGGGTGGCTATGGCCGTCGAGCCGGCATAACGGTAGGAAGCGTCTACATGACCGGTGGCCGTACTGACTTCGCCTCGATTCGTCATGAAGCAAAGCACGCCAATCAATGGGCCTGGTTCGGCGGTGGGCCGGCTTTCCCGTTGGCCTACGGCCTTGAGGAATGGCGCAGTGGCGGCCACGAACGGAACAGCTTCGAGCGGCAAGCCGGACTACGTGATGGGTGCTACATCACCAGGCCGGGTTGTCACCAACCATAGAAGTCTTGATAAATGGCTCAAAGGTGGAGGCATGACGCGTTCTCAAGTTAGTAAGTGGAAGGTTCGACCGTGACGGCTCATTGGTACCGAACGGTGCGGCGCGCAGGTATAGCAGCGATCGTGCTGGGTTGCGCCGGCTTCATCGTGTCCTTTCCGTTCATCGGCAGCGAGCCATCGTCGCCTGCTGACGTTGACGAGTCGAACCCGACATGGTTCACCATCCTTGGGACTGTGTGCGTAGTGCTGATAGTGATCGGCGTTATTTTGCTGCTGTTGCCGTTAGCCCATAGGGCGCTGCGTCGAAAGCAGGGATAGCTGTTCTCTGGGACGTGCTGCAATGAGTTGGGAGCATGAGCATTGGTGTACCCAGGTCGGAAATTCCATGACGTCCTGCCCCGGTTTGTCGGCACGAACGTCATCAAGCCGACTGCCGAGCAGCGGGCTGAGCTGCTGGCATTCGTGGCCAGGGAATACCCCGCTGGGCGGTCACTCCGTGAGTTGGCTGAGCTGACGGGTCGAACTCAGACTGCCGTACGACGGGCCCTGGACGAGCTGGGCATTCGGCGCCGGCCGCGCGGGGCAGCCGCTATCACTGACGTGTGGCGGGAGCACTCGGAACGGTGAGTGTAACCAACACGCTGGAATCAGCGGTAGCTACAGGTTCTTGTACTCGATCGCGGTGCGCAGCGCTGGCTCATCGAAGCCCATCTCGTTCATAAGGGTCAGGTACAGCAGATACGTCGTCTTGCGGGTCAGGCTGTAGAGATCGAATATGTCGCCGTCGTGTTTGGCTTCGTGAGCGATGCCGTTGCGAACCCGTTCCAGCTCGAGTGCCCAGGCGTTGATGCTCGATATGAACGACCCAACGACGCCCGCTGGCAGCCGCGCAGCGAGGTTGAGCATTCGGCTGCGGAAGCTGGGGTGCTGCGGGCGTTCAGTGGTCTTTCGCTGCTGGCTTGGTGTCGTGGCGGCAGCCAACACGGTCGCTGCTGCCTCTGGGTGCGTTGTGGTGACATCGTCGCCGTAGAGGGATTTGTGCAGGGCCTCGGAGGTGACGGCTGTCAGCAGGGCTTGGGTTTCGACGAAGCCAGGGTCGGCGTATTTCATTGCCGACAAGACGCTGCAGGCGGCTACTGCCCGCTGATGCAGACCTAACCATGCCGGGATTAGGGCGGTGTACGGCATGGTTCCGCAGGTGAACAGCCATGCGCGCGACTTCTGAGGCGGAGCGCTCGGACTGGCCGTATGGGTGCGTCGCATGACCATCTCGACCTCGGTATCGCCTCTGATCTCCTCGTGATTGAGCGTGCCACGTCGTAGCAGCCGGGTGTCTTGGTGGATGAGGGTGCAGTTGATGACGCCGCTGGCCTGATCACTCGCCAGCGTCAGCAGATCCATAACGGCACTGACTGACTGGTCAAATCCCGTGCATGACACCGGAGCTGGTGGCGTGATGGTCAAGACAGCGTAGGTGTTGACCCCGATCGACAGACTGTCCCGCTCATCTGAGCGGAAGGGGCTGGTCCGCTGGCTAGCCTCGAAGTCCGTACCGTCGACCGTTACCGTCAGTCGCGCCGGTGCGTCGAGCGCATCGCCGTCCGGGGCTCATCATGGTCGGAACTGGCTGGTCGAAGAAGTAGAGCATGTTCTCGAAGCGGACTCGGGCGTGGCGAAAGACGGCATCAGCCTCAGCTGTTATGTGGGTACCGATGAGCGCCCGTTCGGCATGGAGCACGTGGAAATCGGGAGTGTTTGCCGCCCATCCCTTATGCGAATTTACGGTGGAGCAGTCGAAGAGCGTCACCGGCCCTCGCTCGGTTGACCCCAATAAGATGGGCAGCGGATGCTCGCCGGTCATGACCGCGTAGCTACCGTCTGCCAGCGGACGACGGATCTCGAGGTCGAAACCACCAATGAGATTGAGCGTCAGCTCGCCGCTGTCGCTGATACGCAGGGTGCCGGGTTGCTGAGCTTGGTCATTTTCGGGACGCCACCAGTGTCCGCGGAGGGCTCTCTCGGTCATGCTCGGATCATGGCGCACCAAATGGTGATAGGTAGGAGCAGCTACCGCGTTGCTTCGTAGGCCTCGATAATGGAGGCCGAGACACGCCCCCGATCAGAGACGCTGTGCCCATTGGCTCGTGCCCAGTCCCGGATGACTTGCAGATCGTCCCGACGGCGAGCCCGGGTACCTGCTTGCCGGCTACGGCCCGCTGGACGAGTTGATGCCGCACGGGTGCTACGAGCAACCGCTAAGTAGGGCTTCATGGTCTTCTCGAAGGCGGCGATGTTCTTCTTGCTCAAATCGACCTCGTAGGTTCGGCCGTCCCAGGTAAAGGTCACGGCGCGCTCAGCGTCGCTGCCTTCAAGATCATCTACTAGTCGGGTGGTTGTCTCGGTGGCCATGGTCGTACTCCTCGGTGGACAGGTGTTGCTGTCTGTTGTAACACGACGGCGCAGAGAGGGGTGGAAGCGCAGGCTCGCGGACCGGCGAGAACCTAACGATCGTGCAATGGTTCCTCACGGCCGCCTACGTCGACTGCGCTGCTCCTGTGCGGCTATGTCAAATGTTTCACAAGACCGCTTGCGCCAGCTGCTGTGAGCGATAAGGATGCATAGGAACTGCGTTATGGCACCGGCTGATGGGTGGCGAGTAACAACTATGAGGGGCAGCACAAATCTGCGCTGTGCGACAGGCCATCATCCGCTTGGATTGCGCGATCATTCGTGTTCCTTGCTTGTTACCTCTGAGCCAGCAGGCGTGCAAGCGTTGTGAAGGTTCTTAAGGGCGTTAAGCCAACCGCGGAACAGCTTACTGTTATCTTGGATACCAAGGAAGGCCCGTTTGTCATTCGTGGTGCTGCGGGTAGCGGTAAGACGACGACCGCATTATACCGACTCAAGACCACAGTAAGGTTCTGGCAGCGCCGTCATCAAGATGGTTACATCGCTGGACCGATTCGTGTCCTGGTCGTTACTTATAACAAGACGCTGGCTGGTTATGTGGCAGCGCTCGCCGAGGATGAGATCACGGGTCATGACGTTGAGATGGAGGTCGCTACTTTCGATAGATGGGCGATGGGTTGCCTAGGATGGCGACCTATGCTTGATAGTAAGGTGCGGGCGTGGCGGATCGCGCAATTCGGTGCAGCTATGCCGCTCGATGGCGAGTTTCTGGCCGACGAAACTTCATACGTTCTTGGACGGTTTGTTGCCAGCGACCTTTCGTCGTACGTATCATGCGACCGCAAGGGACGGGGCCGTAGCCCACAGATGCCGGCACCAATGCGTCAGCGGCTCCTCGACGAAGTTGTCTACCCCTACCTGGCGTGGAAGAACCAGAACAATTTTACGGACTGGTCAGATCTCCCTCTCCTTATGCAGGGTATTTCACTTCCCGGCTATCACGTCGTTGTAGTCGACGAATCTCAGGACTTTTCGGCCAACCAGGTACGTGCGCTGCTGGGGCAACTCGCCGCGGAGCATACGATCACCTTCGTTCTCGATGGGGCACAACGCATCTACCCTCAGCGGTTTACATGGGCAGAAGTCGGTCTGACTATCACCTCGTCAAACAGCAAGCACCTTTCGGTAAATTTCCGAAATACCGTCGAGATCGCGGCCTTTGCTGCTCCGCTCCTGTCGGGTGTCGAAGTAACCGACGACTCATCTCTACCCAATTTCAATAGCTGCACAGCACACGGGCCTAAGCCGACGCTAGTGGAGGGCACATTTACCCAGCAGATGGATTGGATGATTGCCCATTTGAGATCCTTGCCGTCTCAGGATGACACTGTCATTGTCCATGCCCTGGGCGGGGGATGGTTTGACGAAACGCGCAAGCGGCTGAGGCAGGCCGGTCTAGCCTGGGTTGAACTTTCCGGTAGCTCAGAATGGCCGACCGGGCCTGTTAACATCGGCTTGTCAACCATGCACTCGGTGAAAGGCTTGGAATTCGACCATGTAGTCGTAGTGGGCCTGAATCAGGAAACAATGCCACATGGTGCCGAAGGCGATTCGGACTCGTGACGCGCACCTACGGTTACTAGCAATGGCGGCTGGCCGAGCCCGTAAAAGTCTTGCTGTTACCTATAAGCCATCGGAGGCGAGCGACGTTATCGCCTGCATGGACCCCGGTACATACCAAGTAGTCAAGCCGTGAGGGATGGTGAGGCTATTGCGGCTTCGATTGCGGAAAAAGGGATCACAGAGTTGCTTCACTTCACTACAAATCCCGGCTTGGCTGGAATCGTCAATTCGGAGGGTGTAAAAGCCCGCACACGACTGGAGTCCGACGAGTACCTTGAGTTCATCTATACTCCGAACTCCTCCTATCGGCGCGAGGCACGGGAGTTCTGGGATTATGTCAATCTGTCGGTAACGACTATCAACACTCGCTTTTTCTCTGTCAGTGGACGCTGGCACATTGCTGAAGACCTTTTTTGGATCATCCTGAGCATTGACCCAGAAGTTGCTACCCATGACGGGGTTCTCTTTGCGACTGGGAACATGGGTTATGACGGCATTGTGCCACTAGCCGGCCTAGCTGGCTGGAATGCGCTGTTTGCTCCCGTTGTCGCTTGGGGCTACGGCAAATACGAAAGGCGTACTAGCGGGATGGATCCTGCTAAACCTACCAATATGCAAGCTGAAGTGTTGTATCCGGGGTATGTACCTCTCGAGCACATCCAACGGCTGTATGTTGCCAACGATCGGGATGCTGCCCGTGCGGAGTCCATCGCATCCATAGGGCAGCATGGGTTTGACGTAGTAACTGCCCCAGAGAAGTTCAGCCGCTGAGGAGGTGAACGCGATGGTCATTGCTGAGGACAGTGTACGTGGCTCCGCGGCGTGGGCTGGCTACGGCGACGCACTCGGATTTATCACCGAACTTACTGATGCCGATGGCGTCCGCCGCCGCTCTGGCAAGGATCGGGTCACTACGACCGTCGGATGGAAGCGGCGCATCGGAGGACAGTTTGGCGTCACAGCTGAGCTGCCTCCGGGTGCCTACTCTGATGACACGCAGTTGCGCCTGGCCACCGCTCGCGCCATCCGCGGTGACGGCGAGTTCGATGTTGCCGCCTTCGCAAAGGTTGAGCTGCCGTCCTGGCTCGCGTACGCGTTAGGTGGCGGGCGGGGCAGCAAGGCGGCGGCGGCAGGAATGAGCCGTGTGGAGACGAAGTGGACAACGAACATGTTTTCCTCTGGGCAGGTCTCCTACATTGACGTCGGCGGCAATGGTGCTGCTATGCGCGTCCAACCCCATGTATGGGGGTGCCGTGACCTATCTGACAGTGCCGCTTACACCCGCGATGTGATCCGAAACGCGGTCGTGAGCCACGGTCATCCTCGAGGCATTTACGGCGCGGTTTTGCACGCTCGTGCACTGGCTTACACGCTCGTAAATAAGACCGCTCCCGATCCAAGCGCATGGGCCGACTTGGCGCGCTCGTTGACTGATGTCCATGACATCATCGAAGACGACGCCGACTTATCGAATTTCTGGCTGCCGGCATGGGAACGTGCGGCCCGAGGTTCGTTCCGATTAGCCGCTCACTCGACGGTGACTGAGATCCGTGATCTTGTCGTTAGCTGGGCAGGCAGCGTTGGTTCGACACATCTCTCCCGCGAGGATCTGTATGCGCAGTTGCTCGCCGACGTTGGTGGCTTGGACCCAGCCGTCCGTGGATCGGCGACGATCACTGCTGTAGCAGCGATGCTCTTAGCGCACCTGTGGGGTGCTGATGCCGAGCAGGCGCTCGTTACTGCCGTGAATGTGATCGGTTCAGACACCGATACCATCGCAACGATGGCAGGCGCGTTGATGGGAGCTGTGGTCGCCCGCGGAGTTCCGGGACAACTCCAGGACGCTGACGTCATTGATAAGCAGGCAAGACGACTATGGGCCATCAGTGTCGGCAAACAGCAGGAGTCGTTTCGTTACCCGGATCCGCTGAAGTACGCTCCGCCGAGAACTCCTGTCGACCTTGTCGGCCGCATCGACGGTGGACTCGGATTAAGTGGCCTTGGGCGCCTATCTGAGCCGGGTCCGGAGCTGGTTGCTGCTGGAAAAACGCCGAGCGTCTATCAGTGGGTTCTAGCGGCGACGGGTCAACAAATGTTCATTCGGCGTCGGCAAGAGCCCAAACCGCTACCTGCGTCCTCATTGGCCGGCGCCCGGCTACAGCCTCGTGGCGGCCAAGGCGACCAAAAAACGCAGTCGAGGCGCAGTCGTCAGTCTGCCAAGCCGGCACCTAACGAGCAGCCCGGCCTCTTCGACCCTGCCCTGAAAGATAGCAATTATCCCCGGCGTTCCTCGGACGATCTAGTCGCGGCTTTTGATGCCAGTGACCTTTCTGTCGACGAGGCGGTATTTACAGCCCTCAAATCTGAATTGGCCCCTGACGTAGTGGGGCGGCTGCTCTTGCTCAGATTCGAGGTGGCCGGTTCGACGTCGAGCGCGCTGCTGCTTTCGCTGGTCTGCTCGCATCGCGCGTGCGGGATCGAAAGCCCAAGCCCGAATCATCCACCTAGCAAGCGCTGAAACGTCGTTGGCAAGAGTTTCCAAAACCGGGTCAATGCCTAAATGATCTACCCAGCACGCTCGTGCTTGTGGGCTATGCAGCATAATTGTCCTCATGGCCTTAGGATCACTCGTCGTTGCCGTGTTGGCCGTACTTGTATCGGTTGCCACCTACCTAGATTCGCAACGTAAAGTACGTCTTGCCAATGAGGCTGCTGTCGCGTCAGCTGAGGCAGCCAAGCGTTCGGCAATAGCTGCTGAGCGACAGGTAATGTTGGCCGAAGCGGAAGCTGCCAAATACCGGCCACCGTGGAAACTGGAAACGCGCGACGTCGCAGATGAGCTGCTATTGACCAATGCTGGTGATGAAACAGCGTATGCGGTCTGGATTGAGACGGTTAGGGCGCAGGCAAGAATCATCGACCCCCCTGCTGGTGTTGAAATCGGACCAGGTAGCGCGATCAGACTTCGAGTCGTGCGAGGTGCCAGCCGAGACGAGTTGCGAGTCACATGGCGGCGGAACCCGACTAATGACAATGCTCGACAGTGGACGTATCCACTGCTCTAGAGCCTGTGGCTCGTAGGACTGAGAGCGAATCAGCTTCATCGTATACAACTTAATCAAACCTTGGGTCATTAACAGGATGCTGGGAAGCCTTGCCGAGTGAGACAAAGCACCAGACTTGCGAACCGAACGAACACGAGAACAGTGAAAAGTCCCAGGTAGTGAATAACTCCAGGAGTCGAACCTAGAACCTCGGCCCCTGACCTGAACTGATCCAGCTATGAATCACGATATCGGCGTGCTGGTCCCTTATCCAGCGCTACTGAGCGGCCAGGTAGGCCCGCATAACTGCGGTGGGTATCCGGCCTCGGTCAGCAACTTCGAGCCATGCGGTAGCCGTCGTCGTTGAGTTAGAAGCCCTCGAAGAAAGCTCTGGTTAATGAGCCGCCGGGTGCCGTCGGGTGCGTCACGGTAGGGCCGGGGGGCATCTCGAGCCGTCGGTGACGGGCTCACCGAGGAAGCCGGGAAGCGTGTTGAGACTGAGCCTATGAAGTTAGAACTGAATTGATCACCAGCCCTACAACGGTTATGCATCCGACCGCCCACAGAAGAAGAACAACAATCTGCGCGATCAGCGAGCGGCCGGATTGAGAAGCGGGTTGAGAAGTTTTTGGTGTTTCGCGAGTGAGGGTGGCGAGTGGGTATGCACCGATCAGGTAGGTAACGATGCCGAGAGAGATCATGCTCCATTCGAACTCATGCCGCGTGGGTATACCCGTTGCTAAAGCAATCGAGCTGCGGCCTCGCCGACAGCGATAGCAGCAATGCATATTAGCGTGAAGACTGCAAGGACCTCGCCTCGCAATGGTGTGGTTGCTAATTTGTTGAAGAATTGAAAGCCCACGACAAGCGCAATCGTCATAGTCGGCAAGATTGTGGCGATCGCTTGAAAGTAGACCATCTGAATCAACTTGCACTCCTATGAAAAATTCGATAGTCAGACTTGCTCACTCGAGGTGTCACTCATAACGGCATCGACGCGACGACATTGCTAGCAACATCTTCACAGTCTCCCACTGTCGTGATGGGATTCGCGAAGCTCCTAACGGTCGCGGCCGTGAGGGTCGCGCCGTGGCACGCCGGCGTGCTTCAAGGCCCGCCAGATGGTGCCCTCCCCGTAGCCGAGCTTGGCACCAACCGCCGCGATCGACAGGCCCTGACCGTAAAGCTGGGCGGCTTGCTCGACCTCAGCCGGGGTCATCCGTTGGCGGCGAAGCTGGACGTCGTGCTCACGGAGCAAGCGGAGGACGGTGCCCTTGCCCAAGTTGTAGGTGAGCATGAGCTGAGTGGACGGAGTACCGGCCTCATAGTCGGTGATGAGCTGCTGGATGGTGTCGGGGGAGAGACGACGGTGGACGGCGTGGACACGAGGCGTGGGTGATTTAGAGCGTTTTGAGGCTGTTCTGACCCACGGTGATCCGGCAAATTGCCACAATAACGGGGGTTGTAGGTAGTTCGAGTACCGTCCTAGCAGCTCCACCATTGTCGTGAGTCGCGACATGTGTCTCGTGTGAGTCGCGGCATGTGTCTCGTCAGGGAGTCCCGGGCCATCGGCCTGGGGCTTTTTGTGTGTTGCGCCAGTAGGTCTTGTCAGGGTTGATGGTGTTGGTGGACAGGAGTTCGCCGGTCTGGAGCTCGGTGACGGTGACGGTGGTGTCATCGGCGATGGCTAGGACGCGTTTGCCGGCGTGGGCGGTGCCGATGCCGAGGTGGTGCATGCGGCCGGCGCGGCGCAAGCTCATCTTGCCCAGGGTGTCGAGGCGGTCGTAGCGCAGTCGGTAGTGGCTGGGTTTGCCCGGGCCGGGTGGGGTGGCTTTGGGTAGGGCGGTGTAGGCGCTGGCGGGGGTGCGCCGGCCGAGTTCGCGGTGTGGGCGGTGGTGGTTGTAGACCTTTCGGAAGTGGTCGAGCTGGTGTTGCAGGTCGTGCAGGGTCGCTGCAGGCGGTTGCTGGGCGAGCCAGCGTTTGAGGGTTTGGTGGAAGCGCTCGATCTTGCCTTGGGTTTGAGGGTGGCCGGGGTGGCCGTTCTTCTGGGTGATCCCGAGTATGGCGAGTAGGTATTCGAAGGCGTTCTTGCCGCCGCCGAAGCGGGCGGTGTAGACGCGACCGTTGTCGGTCAATGTCGAGGCTGGCAGGCCGTGTTCGTCGGCCACGTCGAGGAAGGTGCTGGTGACCGCATCGCCGGTGACCGGGGCGTGGACGGTGCAGCCGAGCAGGTAGCGGGAATGGTCATCGAGGAAGTTGAGGATCTCGACATCGGTGCCATCGGCCAGCTGCCAGTGGGTGAAGTCCGACTGCCAGCACTCGTTGGGCTGGGCGGCGGCGAAGCGGTGGTAGGAGGAGCGGGGTCGTTTGCGTGGTTCGGGAACGACGAGTCCGGCGGCATGCAGGATGCGTCGGATCGTGGACGTCGATGGCGGTCGGTGACCCTCTTGCTCCAGGTGCCAGGCGATGGTGACCGGCCCGGCGTCTAGGCCGGCTTTGGTCAGCTGCAGTCGCAGTTCGACGATCCGTTCACGGATTGTGTCCGGGGTCGCCGCCGAGTTCGACACGGGCCGGCGTGACCGCGGATCGACGGCATCCAGGCCGCCTTCGGCATAGCGGGCCAGCAGCCGGTGCAAGTGGCGGCGGGAGTAGCCGTACTGCGCAGCCGATGCGGTGACCGACAGCTCGCCGGTGACGACTTTGAGGACAGCGACGCGGGCTCGAGACATGAGGCGGACTGTCGCCCATGTCGCGACTCACGTGTCACTAGCCAACTGTCACCTATGTCCTGAACTCAGACACCCTCAGCTCCACCCATTCAAGGGCTAGAGGCTCTTCTCGAGCGGCGGCCACGCTGTCGGACAGGCCACGGATGACCTACTTCGAGCCTGGGTACGGCCCAGTCCCACGTGCCGACGTGCCTGGAGCCGTCCTGACCGCTTCGCGGTATCGCTCTACGGCTTGTCGCGCTGACTTCAGGTCGCGGTACTCCTCGACCCAGTTCTTGAACTCAACTAGGCGCCGTTCGGGACTTCTGGCTTTGAGCCGTCCTCGATTTGCCGCAGTGCGCAGTGCGCAGCGCGATCGCGGAGAACCGTTCTGCTTGTTTTGCCAAGCTGGCCAACGGGATCAGTCTGGCCGGGCCGGCGACGGCGGGCACGACGAACTTGTAGAGGTTGTCAGTCACGGCCCGGGCGACGAGTTCACCATCGGGCCGGAAATACGAATCTCGCTTCGTATTTCCGCAAACTAACTAGAGCAGAGCAGAATCGCTTGAAGGCTTCGCAGGCAGCCGCGCGGCGAGGTGCCGGGCGAGCCGAGCCCTCGCCGGGGCGTCGAGAGCGCCCGCGGCCGAGACGAGCTTGGCCGTCCCGCCGAGCCCCCGTACGCGTACCTCGTTGATCTCGATGGTCCCGAAGAGCGGGAACTCGGCGTTGATGAAGCACAGCACCGCGGTGATCGGGACGTCCGCGAACACCGCGCTGTCGCTCAATGCCGCGCGTACCGCGTCGACCTGCCAGCCCATCGCGTCGACCAGCTTCGTCTTGTCCCGTCCCGACACCATCAGTTGAGTTCGGGCAGGGTTCAGGAACCCGCCGGACCGCCGGACAGCGACCTTCGCGTTCCGGTAGCGCTTGGCGTCGATGACATACACACCGGCCGGCCCGATCACGATGTGATCGAGGTTGGCTCGGCTCTTCGGGACTTGCCGGTCGTGCAGCGCGATGACGCAGTCGCCAAGGCTCGCCAGCTTCTCGCCGAGCTTGCGTTCTCCGGTCGCGCCGGCCTGCCATGCTCGGGTGGACTGAGGGTCGTCGGTCAGGGCGACGATCAAGCCCCCGAGCCGTGGATGCGCTTCGCGGATGCGGTTCTCGCGCTTGCTGTGCCGACGAGCGAACTCCTGCTGCGCAGATCCGCCGGCGACTCCCAACTCGATCGGCGCCGGCTCTGTCGGTGGCGCAGTGGCGGCGGCACCCGCCAGCGTGGGTTGCGCACAGGGCAGGCACCAGACGGCTCGCGTCGCCCGATCCCAGGCCGCCTGCTCACCGACCGCAAGAGCCGCCCCGCAGGCGCAGGTGCCAGGGCGACGCAGCGCCATGACCTTCAGCGTGGCGCTTGCTGCGGGGTCGGGGACGTCGATCGACACGGTGGCCTCCACTGAACGTCCCGACGTGAGCTACCCGTTAAGTCTGCATGGGGGTGGGGCTGTCCGCAAGATCGAGTTGGCTCAGCGGGAGCGCTTTCCACCGGATGCCATAGCGGGCTGCCGCGCCACAGGCGGCCCGCACCTAGTCCCTAGCTCCCAGCCGGCGAGCCCAGCGCTTCACGCTCTGGCCATCGTCGTGTCACCCGACAATCAAGACTGCAATCCGGGAATCACACCTCTTGCATCTGGTCTACGACTGGGAATCGTTGAAGGGAGTTGGCAGATCAGGTGGTGCTCGCCGATCTCCTCGGCCTCAGCCATCACCGCCACCTGCTGGGCCACCCTCACCACCCGCGACTGGGTCACCACGCGGCTAGGCGCCGCGTGCCGAACACAGCGCAACAATTACTCCAGGACGGCCCTATCCATCGCCTGACGATGATGACGCGGAAATCGGTCTTCGTCGCTGCGCAACAGCAGCAGGAATCGCGGGAGGAACAGTGCAGCTGCACCCCGGCGACGGCCAAGACCCGACGGCACCGGATGATGTCGAGCGGCACGCCGAGGAATTCTTCACGGAGGCCAAGGTGCTCGTCGGCCACCGTTTCGCCGAGGCGCGATTCGATCCTGACCGCGGCCTGCGTGTCACGATCATCGACCTGATTGATCAGGACATCACAGCCATCACCGACCTCGCCCGACGGCTCGGCATCGCCAGCTGGGTGCGTGTCGAACGCGCCAAACCAGCAGACCTTGTTGCGTGGGAGCGGCTCAGACATGACCTGCAGCGGCTCTGGAGCGCGGAGCCTGGGCTACTGCTGGCGTCTCCGACTCCCGACCCGGGTTATCGCCGCCCGCCGGTGAAGATCGGCCTGACTGCCGCCGCCGAGTCCACAGCAGCCGACCTGCACAACACCTACGGCGACTTCGTGTCGCTGCGAGTCGGCGCCCTGCCCTACCCACCCACGGCACACCCGCCAAGCTCGTCGCGAAGATCAGCTCGAACCATCGACCGGGACCCGGTGGACCCGGCCGAGATGGGCATCGCCCTGGAGGCGCCGTTAGCGCTGCGCAGCGGCCAGACAACGACACATGGCCTACTGCTCACCAACCTCAGCGACCACGACATCAGCGTCCACACCAACGGCCAACTCACCGCGACCATCATCAACGACGCCGGCGCGGTAGTTGGCGGCCCCGATACCGGAGGAGTACGGATTCAACCGTTGGTGACCTTCACCGCCGCACCTTCAGAGACCGTCCGCATACCACTGCTCGTCGGCACCGCCAGCTACTCACCCGAACTCGGCTACGCCGTCCCGGCCGGATCCTGGCACCTGACCGTCCCCATGAACCTCGCCGATGGCCGCCACCTCCTCACGCCCGCCCTCGCGCTGACCATCACCCGCTGAACTCCTCAAGGGCTACGGGAAGGTGCCGGGCGTGCTGACCCCCGTTTGCTTCTGACGAAGCGCCGGCGCAGACCAAGGTCGCGCAGGTCGGTGCCGGCGAGCCCCGTCACCCGAATGCCGCAACGCGTGCGTCGCTCGATGTGATCGCCCCAACCTGGTAGTCGCGGGTCGACGCCAGCACAATCCGATTCAGCCGACTGCAATGGATGTCGCGGTTCGTGCGTCTAAGGGCGTCGAAACGAGAGGCACGACATGTCGGTCACAGGTTCAGATGCCAGGTCCATCGAGAGGTCCGCAAGCGTGCAGTTCGAGCAGTACGTGAACGAGTCGCGGCAGCGGTTGTTCCGGTTCGCGGTTGTGCTGTGCGGTGACCCGGTCCTAGATGTAGTGACCTGGGAGGTTGTTGACGGCGTGGCTGCTTGATTGTGGGAGGACCTCCTGGCGGAGTGGATGTGTCTGGCATTCACCCGCAGGAGGTCCTCTATGGCTCACGCTAACGCTCGCACTAACCTGTTCGCTCGGAAGTTGATGGTGGCGCGTGTCGCTGCGGGCTGGCCGGCGGCGCATGTCGCCGAGCAGCTCGGGGTGTCGCGGGCGACGGTGCACAAGTGGCTGCGCCGCTATCGGGAGGCGGGCGAGGCCGGCCTGCTTGATCGGTCCTCGCGACCGGTTCGGATGCCGGCCAGGACGGCGAAGCGAGTCGAGGACCGAGTGCTGGCTACCCGCCGACGTCGCCGGCGCGGTGCGGTGGTGTTGGCGGCTGAACTCGGCCTCAACCCCTCGACGGTCGGTCGGATCCTGGCCCGCCACGGCGTGGCGCACCTGGCCGTGATCGATCCGATCACCGGCGAACGCATCCGCTCGTCCCGGCCGCAGCGAGAACCGCTACCAACATTCCACCCCGGGCGCGATGATCCACGTCGATGTCAAGAAACTAGGCCGTATCCCGGCCGGCGGCGGCTGGCGGCTGCATGGCCGAGACGCCGCGATCAGCGTGGCCCACCGACACAAGAAGATCCCGCTCGGCTACGACTACATCCACACCGCCATCGATGACCACACCCGACTGGCCTACTCCGAGATCCACCCGGATGAGAAAGACGCCACCTGCGCCGGGTTCCTGCACCGCGCCCTGACCTGGTTCACCACCCACGCCATCACCGCCCGCCGTGTCCTGACCGATAACGCCCTGGTCTATCGCCGCGGCACCGACTGGGCCTGGGTCTGCACCGCCTGGCAACTCAAACGCCGCTTCACCAAACCCGGCTGCCCCTGGACCAACGGCAAAGCAGAACGCTTCAACCGAACCCTGCTCACCGAATGGGCCTACGCCCGCGCCTGGACCAGCAACCGATCCCGCCACCGCGGCCTAGACAGATTCCTCACCCACTACACACTCAATGAGGCCACTCCGCCCTCGGCGGACACCCACCCATCAGCCGGCTCACCGCCTGACAACAACGTGTCAGGTCACTACAACTAGGACTCAGCGATGATGTCCGCAACCGCGCCGGTACACGGGCCGCCATAGTCCTCACGCAGTGCAGATGTGGCGCCGGTCCTAGATATCGTGAAGTGAGGAAATCTTATTGGCCTCAGAAGCACTCAGGTTCGCGTGGCCGACATAGGGATTCGACACCCATCTGGTGCCGTGGTACCCAGTGCCATCGAAGAGTGCCCAACTGTGTCCGCTTCGGTTCCAGATACTTTCGATGTTGTTGTTCATTCCCGTTGGCCCCACGCTGTCACCGAGGTTGGCATCCCCGGTTGCGAAGTATGCGATAGCACCGGATCCGTTAGGACCGGTGAACACGCACATCCTCAAGTCTGGGCAACGGGCGTATCCAGTCGCAGCTAAAGCGGGAGGTGCCGTAGCAACGACCATGGCTGCCCCGATCGCGGCGGAGACAAGCAGGCCTCTAGTTGGCATGAGCCTTCCTTTCGCAGGTGGACGGACTTGATATTCAGTAAACCACGGTCATCGACGATAAAAAAATAAGAATTTGGCGATATAGATCAAATCAACTATTAAGGCAATCTGGCGTTTTGCCAGCCCTCTGCGCCTCAACAAGCGCTGCGGCGGCGTCGCCGACGCCAGCGGGGCGCAGCGCATCTCCACGAGGTGATTTCGCCGCGGCGTACCACTGGTAGGCGGGCGTCGACGAACAGCGCGCACTTGGTCGCGAGCCGACGCTGGGGAACCGAGCCCGGCGGCTGGCCAGGTAGCAAGTGATGACCGCGTCGAGAGTCCTCGATCGGCACCGAGCGGCCTTACAGCCCTTGCCAACGACTCGGATGCGCCGCCCAACGGGGCCGGCCAGTGAGCGAGGCGAGGGTCAGGGACAATAGTTCGGCCGGGCGCAGCCTGGTCAACAACAGATTGCCAGCACCGCGAGGTCGCGTGCGGGCCACGGCGCCCAGGCGCTGACCAGAGGCTGGGCGACCGAGGCCAGCAGCGTCTCCGGGTGCCCTCGCCGGTCAATGGTTTCGTCGCGCTGTGGGTCCGGCGCGGCCCGCGGCCGGGACCGGTATGTCGCACTGGCGACTGACGTGAAATGACCCGCATATGTTCGAGCCAGCCGGCGACAACCCCACCTCCCGCAACGCCATCCAGTTGCCCAACAGCAATGGAACCCACGGTCGGATTCGGGCAACCCGAAGGGGCTGAGGTTCGCGCGAGTGATCCCGCACCGGTTCGGGTGGAGGATTTCTGGAGGATCGATCTGCGGGCAACGGGTTTGAACTGTTCGGAACGGCGGGCAACTGCACCAGGTATATCCCGGTAGATGCACATACCCAGCAAACACGGGGCCTGTAGAGGGGTCGATGTTCGGCCTGGCGGTGTGGGGGTCAGAGTTCGAGTCCCCTCAGTTCGATCACTACATCTAGTGGCAACGCCCGACCTTCGTGTGGCGATGGTTGTGATGGCCACCCATCTTGATGATTTCTGCGTCCTGGAGGAAATCTGGAGCATCGGGTAGCTGGCCACCGAAATTGGGTCAGCCGCCCCGCTCCGAGGTGCCGGGCGTGCTGGCCCTGTTTTGCTTCTGACGAAGCGCGTGCGGAGTGGCCGGCGATGACCAAGGTCGCGCAGCTCGGTGCCGGCGAGCCCCGTCACCCGAATGCCGCAACGCGTGCGTCGCTCGATGTGATCGCCCCAACCTGGTAGTCGCGGGTCGACGCCAGCACAATCCGATTCAGCCGACTGCAATGGATGTCGCGGTTCGTGCGTCTAAGGGCGTCGAAACGAGAGGCACGACATGTCGGTCACAGGTTCAGATGCCAGGTCCATCGAGAGGTCCGCAAGCGTGCAGTTCGAGCAGTACGTGAACGAGTCGCGGCAGCGGTTGTTCCGGTTCGCGGTTGTGCTGTGCGGTGACCCGGTCCTGGCCGGTGATCTCGTTACCGACGTTCTGGGGCGCGCATTCGAGCGCTGGCGTTTCGTCACAGCGGCCAACGATCCGCACGCCTACGTGCGCCGGATGCTGGTCAACGAGTTCGTGAGCTGGCAGCGGCGGCGGGCCCGGACAGTGCCGCATCCCGAGGTCGGCCGGCTTGCCGACCTGGCGGCGAGGCGGCTCGGCACGTCCAGCCCCGATCCGGGCGACGTTCAGGCCGAACGTGCGGGCCTACTGGACGAGTTGTCGCGGCTGCCCGCCCGGCAACGCGCAGCAATCGTGTTGCGCTTCTACGAGGACCTCAGCGATGCCGACATCGCTACCGCGCTGGGATGCCGGATCGGCACGGTACGAAGCTCCATCTCGCGCGGGCTGGCCACCTTGCGTATCACTACCAACCGCAACTTCGAGGACGGAACGTCATGAGCCGTAATGAGAACGATCTCCGCGACGCGCTGCGCGAATTGCAACGGCGCGCCGACCAGCAGGGCGCCCCCTCTACCGCCAGCATCCTCAGCCACGCAGCCCGGAACCGGCAGGAACGGCATGACAGTTCTGCGGCGCAGCGCTGGCTTGCGCCACTGGCTGTCGCCGCGGTGGTCGCGGTCGCCATCGTCACCACCGTGGTCGTGGCCACCGGGCACCGCAGCCCGGCTCAGCGAGGTGACGCCCAGCCGGCCGGCCAGCAGACGGCGGCGCAGAGCACCTCGCCCGCGGCGCTGGCGCCTCATCCGTCTACCACCGCGGGAACGCAGCCCGCCGTCACGGTCCTCAACGACGCTGCCGCGAAGCTGGACGCCGCGCCGGCCTGGACGGCGCCTGCCCCGCAGGACTACTTCTACGTCCGCACGACCCAGGCGACGACCTGGACATCGGTGAGCGGTACCCGGCCCGGCCAGGGCCGGACCGCCGACGCAGGCACCATCTGGGTGCCAGGCTGCCGGGATGGCCAGATCGTGTCGGGCGGGGAATCCGGCCCGTGCACGCTCAACGACGTTCCGCACTACCTCGCCGATGCGCCGACGACGCCGAAAGCCTGGGACGCCTACCTCGAACAGCTCGCGCCCGGCGCGAAGGCCGACAACGCTCAGGGCAAGATCATCGTCGGGGTCCTCCACCAGGATCTCACCTCCCCGAAGGCCGCTGCTGCGTTGCTGCGCTACACAGCGAGTTGCCCCGGCTTGCACACCCTCCCAGTCCAGCCCGTCGCAGCAGAGAAACTGATAGGCGTGACCTGTACGAGCATGACCAATGGTTCCTACGGGTTGGTGTTCGACGCGACCTCGCACGCCTTCGTCGGGTTCGTCGTGGTGGCCCCCGGTGGCCGTCAGAGCGGCCCGGCCGAGCTCGTGCGAAAGACCGGAATCGTCGCGGCGCTCGGGCAGACGCCCTGACCTATCGCCCCGCAGCCACACTTGGTGCCGGCCGCCGCAGCGGTCGGCACCAAGTTCAGTCGGCTGAAGTCCTTGATGTGGTCCTCGGCCCGCTGCTCGCACGTCCGGGCCGGCACCCAGGACTTCCTCAACGGCAGGCTGACCGTGCGTCGACGCGTACGGGACTCGTGATAGTCCGCATGACGAACTTTGTGATCGGCCGTCGATTTCATGAAGCAAACGTTGATGGATCTCGATTACCTAATCAGGCCGGATTCCAGGAAGGTTGCGGTCATACGCCTTTCGTGTGCGGTCATGACGGACAGTGCAGCGCGTAATCGGCACGGAGCCGCCTAGCCTCGCCTCTCGGAGTCAGACGAGCGCAGCAGCGCGGATCGTCGCCTCGTCCGCTCCCAGGATCACAGAGAATGATCTTACTGCCCACAAACACCATCACAACGTGAGGATTCGGAACGTGTGGGCTTGTCTGCAGGGTTACGAAACCGGCAAGATCGGCTGCTTGATGCCTAACATTCCCGCACCGCAAGCAGATGAGCGGCCGCTCCTCATCCTGGTGTCCAGCTTCGGCCGGACGTCCCGGGAGTACTTCCTGGCCTCGATCGCCTCGCGCTACCGGCTCTGGCTGTTCCTCGGCGGCCCGGGCCGCCCGGACGAGCCCACCTGGGAGCTGCCCTACCTCGCCGGCCACACCAGCCTGGACACCCTGGACGCCGCCGCGATGACCGCGGCAGCCAACCGCCTCAACGCCCAGCTGAGAACCAAACACGCACAAGGAATCGCCGGCATCGTCAGCTATGACGAGTCCCGCATCGTCGCCACGGCCGCCGTCGCGGAGGCGCTGAACCTGCCGACCAGCCCACCACGAGCTGTCGAGCGCTGCCGGGACAAGTACCTCACCCGGCAGGCCCTGGCCGCCGCGAACGTGCCACAAGCCACGGGCCGTCGCCGTGAGAACACCTGAGCAGGCCACCGCCGCCGCCAACGACATCGGCTACCCGGTGGTGCTCAAACCCCGCCACCTGGCCGCCAGCTTCGGCGTAACCCGCGCCGACTCAGCAGAAGAACTCGAAGCCGCCTACCACCGCGCCCTGTCGGTCACCCTGCCCGAGACCCCGGAGCAGTACGACGATCCGGTGCTGATCGAGCAGTACCTGGACGGCCCGGAGATCAGCGTCGACACCGCCTGCTTCGACGGCCAGGTGGTGCCGGTGACCATCGCGCACAAACAGCTCGGCTACCCACCCAGCTTCGAGGAGGTCGGCCATGTCGTCACCGGCGCCGACCCGCTGCTGCACGACGAGCACCTCCACCACGTGCTCACCGAAGCCCACCGAGCAGTCGGCTTCACCACCGGCATGACCCACGTCGAGCTGCGCCGAACCGAGGCCGGCTTCAAGGTGATCGAGATCAACGCCCGGCTGGGCGGCGACCTGATTCCCTACCTCGGCCAGCTGGCCACCGGTATCGACCTGAGCCTGGCCGCCGCCGCCATCGCCTGTGGCCGAACCCCCGACCTCACCCGGACAAAGAACAGAACCGCCGCGGTGCGCTTCTACTACCCCGAGCACGACCTGACCGTGGCAGACCTCCGGCTCGACGAGGCGAAGCTGCCCGCGACCATCGTCCAGGCCGACCTGTTGGCAGCACCCGGCCAGCACCTCAAGCTCCCGCAGCGGCGCACCGGCTGGGAGGGCCGGCTGGCCCAGGCCGTCGCGATCGGCAAGAACGAGCAGGAATGCCGGGCCGCCCTCGACGCGGCGGCCGACGCCATCACGGTGGTAGCGGCCGACTAGGAGGACTACTTCCGGGCGACGATCACCCCGTGCGGCGTCCACGCCCCGGCCGGCTTGATCCGCTCGATCGCGCCGAAGCCGGCGGCGCGCAGGCACTCCTCGTACTTGTGCCAGGCGTAGAGCATCCCGCCGCCGCCCGGGATCGCGGCGAAGTAGGCCGCGTCGAGCGCCGCCATCAGCGGCCCGTCGCCGGTGTCGTTCGACATCGAGTTCATGATCACCGCGGTGCCGCCGGACGGCAGTGCCTCGTACGCGCGGCGCAGCAGCTCGGTGTCCTTGTCCAGCGGCCAGATCTGCATCTGGTGGATGAACATCGCCCCGTCGTGCCCCTGCGGGAACGGCTCGGCGAACATGTCGGTCGCCACCACCTGGATCCGGTCGGCCAGGCCGGCCTCGTCCACCCGTCGCTGCGCCAGCGGCACCACGCCCGGCAGCTCGAGCACCGTGATGTGCAGGTGCTCGAAGGCCTGGGCGACCGCCACCGCGATGCTGGCGTCACCGCCGCCGACGTCCAGCACCCGGTGCAGGCTGCCGAAGTCGACGCTGCTGGTCAGGTACCCCGCGGCCATCCGCGACCAGGTGCCCATGTATCGGTAGAAGACCTTGCTCAGGTCCGGGTCGGCGGTCAGCCGGTGGTACAGGGTCGGCCCAGGACCGGGCACCCGGCGCAGCCCCACGTTGGTGTTGGCCCGCAGCGACTCGGTGAAGTCGCCCAGTCCCGGGTAGTTGACGTACGCCTCGAACCCGATGACCGCGGTGAGCACCTCCCACCTGCCCTCACGGAACAGCCTGCTGACCGTCTCGTTGTTGGAGTACCGGTCTTCGGCCTGGCTCACCAGGCCCAGTGCGGTCAGCCCCAGCAGCAGGATGTCCAGCGGCCGGTCCTGCAGGTCCAGCGCGGACGACAGCTCCTTGCGGTCCAGGCCCGGCCGGTTCTCCAGCAGCTCGAACAGCCCCAGTTCCGTCCCCGCCCGCAGGTACTGGAATGCCGAATGGCCGAACAGAATGCGCGTCAGGTCGTCTTCGGTCATCGGCGATGCCGGTGGCTGCGGATCGGTCACAGAAATGTCCTTTCTCGACTCTCACCGCAACCGGGCCGGCCGCGACGGGAGTCAGCTATTCACAAACGAGCTACGACGCCACCGAAAACGCTGCCTCGCCGCCCACGAAATGGCTTCGGAAACCTGAACCGGGTCAGCCGCGCCCGAACAGGTCCGTGCGAATGCGGTAGAAGAAATCCTTCGCGACATTCCCGCGGACGAGTACGCCCATCGCCAGTTCTGCGATGGTGTCGGGATTCTCCTTGATGGTCGGCGTGAACACCCCGTCCACCCATTCCCGGCTGTGGTCGTGGTCGACGACGACGTGGGTCGCCTCGTAGCGGTAGACGTCGGCGGGCACGCCCAGCCGCTTGAGGCCCTCGACGGTTGCCTCGAACCGGGCCGGCGCCGTGCGCTCCAGCAGGCCCAGGGCGCCGAGGCCGCGCAGCAGGTAGTTCCGGCGCAGGCTGTACATCAGCAGCACGCACGCGTTGGCGTATGCCTCCGGAATCTCGAGGAGGCCGAAGTCGAACTCGCGGCCGAGGGCGTGCTCCTTCATCCACGCCGCGGTGTGGTCCAGCATCACGGTGTGCGCGGCGTCGTGCTTGCCGTTGCCCATCTCGTCCCAGTAGTTGCTGGCGATGGTCATCTTCGTCACCATCGGCGAGCCGATCTGGGCGAGCGCCATCAGGTCGTCGAAGTAACTCTCGACCTTGCCCTCGGCGTGCACCATCAGCGCGATGTCGAGCAGGCTCGCCTCGGACCTGAGGTAGTCGCAGATGTCGTGGTACTCGTGCACCTCGGCGACCGCCTCGAACCAGTCCTTGAACTCCTCCGCGGTGGCCGGCAGTTGCGGGTTGCTGTCGTTGACGCGGGCTTCCTCGTGGCGGTTCCACTCCCGCTCGATCGTGGTGAGGCGATCGGTAGCGACCCAGTCCTGCGCGGTGAGGCTCTGTACCGGGGAGACGAAGAATTGCATGTAGTGCTGGTGCAGGTCGCGCATGCAGGTGAGCTGGGCCTGGGGGTCGGGTGCTGTGCCATCGGCGGGGAAAGCCAGGCGAACATCTTCGACGGTGTTGTCTACCATGACCACTTCCTGTAATTGATTTCGCCGGGCTGCCGCAGGCGACGCCCTGAACCGGTCCAATGCGGGCCAGCGTACGCTGAAGCGGCATCAGCCGTATAGCGTCCGGCCGCAGTTTCTTATCCCCTTGATGACTGCCTGTCAGAATGCGCGGGATCGAGCGGCATGCAGGCATAGCGAGAGCCCTCTGTCAACGGTGCAGATCGCCAGCTGACATCAAATCCGAGCTTCTGAAATCGCACAATTCAATCGGCCGTACTGGCAAGAATTGCTCAATCAGCAGTCACAGGCGCAGTCAGTAATCGAAGGGCTGCCGCGTTGCCCGCCGGCCGACCGGCCAGCCCGACCGCGCCGGACGCCTCAGCCGGACCCCTCGCCGCCCTCGGCCTGCTCCTTGGCGGCCGCGGCCCGCGCCTCCGCGCCGCTCTCGCCGACGTCACCCTCGTCGTTGCCGGCTATCCGTCCCACGAACTCCTCGTTGGGCGTGGTGCCGGTGGTGCTGGCCTGGTCGGGCGCCTCGGGGTTGCTCACCCCGCCGGTAGCCCGGCTGCCCGCCACGTTGTCATCCGCGCTGGTATCTGCTTCACCCTTGTCATTGGCCATGGCATCGAGTCTGTCCGATGCGCTCGCCCAGGGCCAACTGCCGTGCCGACGGTCCCCTCTAGGCTGGCGGGATGGATCGCCGACCGCTCGCCACCGTCAGCCGCTGGGACGTCCAGACCAGCGCCCGGATCGGCGCCACCCAGCTGCCCGCAGTTCTCGAGCGCGGCCTGCCGCTGCTGACCCGGGCCGCCGACAAGTCCAAGCTGTGGATGGCGGTCTCGGCAGCCATGGCAGCCACCGGCAACACCCGGGCCCGCCGGGCGGCGATCCGCGGGCTGGGCTCCATCGCGGTGGCCAGCCTGCTTGCCAACCAGGTGGGCAAGCGGGCGGTACCCCGGCGGCGACCGCTGCTGCGCGACGTGCCCACGGCCCGGATCGCCCACCACGTCCCCACTTCGAGTTCCTTCCCGTCCGGGCACTCGGCCTCGGCGGCTGCCTTCGCGGTCGCGGTCGGCGCGGAGTTCCCCGAACTCGCGGTGCCGGTCGCAGCGCTGGCCGGCGCGGTGTGCTTCTCGCGGATCTTCACCGGCGTGCACTTCACTTCCGACGTGCTGGCCGGCGCCGCGCTGGGCGCCGCCGTCGCCGGCGTCGGGGTCGCCGCCGTCCCGGCGCACCACCACGAGCCGGTGCGGTTGCGGATCGGCCCGCAGCGCCCGCAACCGTCCCGGCCGGACGGCAGGGGAGTGGTCGCCGTGGTCAGCCTGAATTCCGGCGGCGGCGGCAACGACGGGGTGGCCGAGGCGTTCCGCGAGGTGCTGCCGGCCGCCGAGCTGGTCGAGCTCGGGCCGGACGACGACATCGTCGAGGCGATGAAGGCGGCCGCGGCGCGTGCCGAGGTGCTCGGCGTGATCGGCGGGGACGGCACCATCAACGCCGCCGCGACCGCCGCTATCGACGCCGACCGGCCCCTGCTGGTGGTGCCGGCCGGCACCTTCAACCACTTCGCCCGGGATCTCGAACTCGACGAGGTCACCGACGCGGTGGACGCCCTGACGGCCGGCCGTGCGGTCGCCATCGACGTCGGCGAGGTCAACGGGCAGCTGTTCCTCAACACCGCGAGCCTGGGCAGCTACCCCGAGTTCGTCAAGATCCGGGAGCGCTGGGAGGGCCGGTTCGGCAAGCCGCTGGCCGCCACCTGGGCGATCCTGCAGGTGCTGCGGAAGTGCCCGCCGCTGGCTGCCGACGTCGACGGTGCCCGCCGCCGGCTGGTGATGATCTTCATCGGCAACGGCCGGTACTCACCGCGCGGCTACGTACCTCGCTGGCGGGCCCGGCTGGACTCCGGCCAGCTGGACGTGCGGCTGGTCGACTCGGCCCGGCCCGGATCATGGTGGCGGCTGCTGCTCGGGGCGCTGACCGGTGACATGTACCGCACCTCGCGCTATCTGGAGACCCAGACGCCGAGCCTGCGGGTCGACATCGAGGGGCCGCCCGGCTACCTGGCCCGCGACGGCGAGGTGACCGACGCGCCCAACGCGAACACCTTCTCGGTGCGCCGGGAGGCGCTCGTCGTCTACGCCGGTTCACCCCGAGAGAAATAGATATTGCAGGAATCGCTACATCAAGCACTGCACAACCCGCTGCAGCGCGGCGGTTGCCGGCAATAGCGAATTCCGGAATTTCCGTTGAATCGAGCGGCGTGTAGTCATCGAAGACACGGCCGGCACCGGGTGTGTCGGTGCTCGCCAGGCGCCCGCACTCAGCGCCGATTCCCCATGAACACTGGGCTCTGAACGCTCGAGCAGTTCCCGTCACGGGACTGGAAGATGCTGGCCGAAGACGGTTCCCACCCTCGCATTCATTGCTGAATGCACGGTTCTCACCGTCGCAATCGAGGGTTTCGGCTGCCATTACCCGTGGGTTACTGTCTGCAAACCCAAGGCATTGAAGGAGTTGGCCTGTGCCCAGCCATCAGATCCAAGCACTCTTCCTCGGCTTGGCGGCGATCCTGGTACTGGCCCGCATCCTCGGCCTGGTTGCCGCCCGGCTCGGCCAGCCACCGGTGATCGGCGAGATCATCGCCGGGATCGCGATGGGCCCGACGCTGTTCGGCGGCCACATCGCCTCGACGCTGTTCCCCACCGAGATCCGGCCGCTGCTGGCGGCGCTGGCCAACGTGGGGCTGGCGCTGTTCATGTTCATCGTCGGCTGCGAGCTCGAGCACGCCACCGTGGTCGAGCGCAAGCTGGCGCCGATCAGCGTCGCGGTCGGCTCCACCGCCCTGCCGTTCCTGCTCGGTTCGGGCCTCGGCCTCTACCTCTACACCGACCACAACCACGGCAACCGGCTCGGCTTCGTGCTGTTCTTCGCGGCCTCGATGTCGGTGACCGCCTTCCCGGTGCTGGCCCGGATCCTGTCCGACCGGAGCATGACGCACACCCGGATCGGCGCGGTGGCGCTGGCCAGTGCCGCCATCAGCGACGTGCTGGCCTGGTCGTTGCTGGCCGTCGCGGTCACCGTCAGCGGCGGCGGTTCCGGGCAGTGGCGCACCCTGCTGCTGCCGGTGTTCGTGGTGGCGATGTTCACCGTCGTCCGCCCGCTGCTCGCCTGGCTGGTGGCCCTGTGCGGCAGCCGGGGCACACCGCCGGCCGAGCTGCTGGTGCCGGTGGTGGTGGGCCTGTTCCTGTCGTCCTGGGCCGCCGAGTGGATGGGTGTGCACCTCATCTTCGGCGCGTTCCTGTTCGGTGCGATCATGCCGCGGGACGGCCTGAACGGTGCCCGCCGGCAGATCGTCGGCCGGATCGAACCGGTGACCACCATGGTGCTGCTGCCGATCTTCTTCATCGTCGCCGGCTTCAAGGTCGACCTGTCCGACCTGGGTGCCGCCGCCTGGGGCGAGCTGGTGCTGATCATGCTGGTGGCGATCCTGGGCAAGACGGTGGGTGCCTACCTGGGCGCCCGGGTGCAGGGCGCGTCGAACCGGGACTCCGCGGTGCTGGCCACCCTGATGAACACCCGTGGGCTCACCGAGCTGGTGATCCTCAGCGTCGGCCTGGAGCTGGGCTTCCTGGACGGCCAGCTGTACTCGCTGATGGTGGTGATGGCCGTCATCACCACCATGATGGCGGGCCCGCTGCTGGCCTGGCTCTACCCGCGCCGCCAGGTCGAGGAGGACGCCGCCGAGTTCGCCGCGGCGGCCAGTCCCAGCTAGGCCTCCGGAGCCGACTCGCGGGGGCTCCGGGCGCCACGCCCGAACTGGACACGCAGCGACTGGGTGGCCGGCGGTGGGTTCTGGTTCGATCGGGGGCAGAGCACGGGACCGGGTTTCCCCCAGCAGCCGTAACCTTCGGCAGCCACCGGTCCCTCGAGGAGCGTCGATGGTGCACATCGCCCAGGCCCCTGCCGCCCCGGTGGAGTCGGTGTTCGTCCGGATTCCGGCCGCCGCCCTCCGGCACGGCGCGGTCAACCTCGCCCAGGGGGTGTTCGACCACGGGCCGCCGGCCGAGGTGCTGGCCGCGCTGGCCGAGGTGGGCTCGGGTGGCGAGCACCAGTACGCGCCGAGCGCCGGGCACCCGGTGCTGCGGGCGGCACTGGCCCGCCGGTACGGCCCGCTGGACCCGGACACCGAGGTCACCGTGTGCGCCGGCGCGACCGAGGCGTACTACAGCACCATGGCGGCGCTGATCTCACCCGGCGACGAGGCGATCGTGGTGGAACCGGCCTACGAGCAGTACGCGCCGGTGATCACCGGCTTCGGCGGCGTGGTCCGGCCGATCCGGCTGACCGGCCCCGGCGACCGGCTGGACGCCGCGGCGCTGGCGGCGGTGACCACGCCGGCCACCCGGGTGATCGTGGTCAACAGCCCGTGGAACCCGTTCGGCCGGTCCCTGGACGAGCAGGAATGGCAGGCGGTCGTCGAACTGGCCGAGCGGCGCGGCGTGGTGGTGGTCTCGGACGAGACCTACGAGCACCTCGGCCTCGACGGCCGGCCGCACCGCAGCGTGCTGGACCTGGTGGCCGATCCGGAGCTGCGGGTCAAGATCTCCTCGGCGTCGAAGACGCTGGCCGTCACCGGCTGGCGGATCGGCTGGGCGCTGGCCGGGCCGGGCCTGACCCGCCGGATCCGGGCCGCCCACCAGTTCGTCACCTTCTGCCCGGCCGCGCCGTTGCAGATCGCGGTGGGGCGGGTGCTGGACGGCCCGCACTTCGACAACCTGATGGCCGGCACGGTGGCCGCCATGTCGCGGCAGGTGGCCGGCTTCGTCGACACGCTGACCGGCCTGGGCCTGCGGGCGAGCATCCCGGAGGCCGGCTTCTACGTGCTGGCCGACGTCGGCTCCGACGCCACCGAGTGGTGCGAGCGGATGGTGCTCGACCAGGGGGTGGCGGGGCTGCCGCTGTCGGTGTTCTACTCCCAGCCGGTGCCCGAGGTGGCCGGCCTGGTGCGCTTCGCGCTGTGCAAGCAGCCGGCCACGCTGGCCGAGGCCAGCCGGCGGCTGCAGGCCCGGCTCGCCGCGAGCGCGCCGTCCTGAGGCCCGCGCGTTCGGCGATTGCGCGTGCCGACACAACGAACAGCGCCGGCCCGGTACTCGTGAGTACCGGGCCGGCGCCGTCGTTACAGGACTAGCGGTCGATCAGTAGCGGTAGTGGTCGGACTTGAACGGTCCCTCGACGTCGACGCCGAGGTACTCGGCCTGCACCTTGGTGAGCTCGGTCAGGTGCGCGCCGACCGCCTCCAGGTGCAGCCGGGCGACCTTCTCGTCCAGGTGCTTGGGCAGCACGTAGACCTGCTTGTCGTACTCGCCCTGCTTGGTGTAGAGCTCGATCTGGGCCATGGTCTGGTTGGTGAACGAGTTCGACATCACGAAGCTCGGGTGACCGGTGGCGTTGCCCAGGTTGAGCAGCCGGCCCTCGGACAGCACCAGGATCGCGTGGCCGTCCGGGAAGGTCCACTCGTGGACCTGCGGCTTGACCTCCTTCTTGACGATGCCCGCCACCTTGGACAGGCCCGCCATGTCGATCTCGGTGTCGAAGTGGCCGACGTTGCCGACGATCGCGTTGTGCTTCATCCGGGCCATGTGCTCGACCATGATGATGTCGCGCCCGCCGGTGGTGGTGATGAAGATGTCGGCCTGCGACACCACGTCCTCGACCCGGACGACCTGCAGGCCGTCCATGGCCGCCTGCAGCGCGCAGATCGGGTCGATCTCGGTGACCACCACGCGCGCACCCTGGCCGCGCAGCGACTCCACCGCACCCTTGCCGACGTCGCCGTAGCCGCAGACCACGGCGAGCTTGCCGGCCAGCATCACGTCGGTGGCCCGGTTGATGCCGTCGACGAGGGAGTGCCGGATGCCGTACTTGTTGTCGAACTTGGACTTGGTGACCGAGTCGTTGACGTTGATCGCCGGGAACAGCAGCTGACCGTCCTGGGCGAGCTTGTAGAGCCGCTTGACGCCGTTGGTGGTCTCCTCGGTGACGCCCTGGATCTCGGCCGCCACCCGGGTGAAGCGCTGCTTGTCGCGGGCCATGCTGTCGGTCAGGGTCTTGAGGATCTGCTGCAGTTCCTCGTGGTCGTCCTCGGCCGGCTGCGGCACCGCGCCGGCGGCCTCGTACTCGACGCCCTTGTGCACCAGCAGGGTGGCGTCGCCGCCGTCGTCGACCATCATGTTCGGGCCGAGGCCGTTGCCGAAGTCGAACAGCTGGTCGGTGCACCACCAGTACTCGGCCAGCGTCTCGCCCTTCCAGGCGAAGACCGGGGTGCCGGAGGGCTGCTCCGGGGTGCCGTTCGGGCCGACCACGACGGCGGCCGCGGCCTCGTCCTGGGTGGAGAAGATGTTGCAGGACACCCAGCGCACCTCGGCGCCGAGCGCGACCAGGGTCTCGATGAGGACCGCGGTCTGGATGGTCATGTGCAGGGAGCCCGCGACCCGGGCGCCGCGCAGCGGCTGGGCATCGGCGTACTCGCGACGGATGGCCATCAGGCCCGGCATCTCGTGCTCGGCCAGCTGCATCTGGTGGCGGCCGTAGTCCGCGAGCGAGATGTCGGCGATCGCGAAGTCCATTCCATTGACGTGCTGCAGTCGAGTGCTCATGGTTCCTCTCGGAGATCGGTGGGGGACCGGTGAACCCCCGGGCCGGCGTGGTGGCCCGGACGGGTGGGTAGGAAGCGAGGAGTACGTAACAAGTAAGGGCACCTCCTCGTCGGGAGGCGCCCTTGTGGTGATCACGGGTCGAGCGTGGCGGATTCGCATCCGTCGCAGCGCCTCTCGACCTGGACCGCGCCGACTGGCGCACCCCGATTCTAACACGGCGGTACTCGTGGGCAACGCCTCCAGGACGCGCCGGCCGGGGTTCGGTCGACCCGCCGTCGCGGGCTCGAAAACGGGGTGCGAAGTGGTGCGTCGAACCGCTTCCGAACACCCTGCAGGCCAGGAATAATGGGGGTTCTAGGAGGTTGAAAGAGTATGCGAGGCGACAGCGTCGAAATCGTTCTGGACACCGGCGAGGGCAGCCGGACCTATCACATCACCGCCACCCGGGCAGGTCGCCGGGTCGAGGTCAGCCATGGCCGCGGCCTGGTCGAGGTTACCGAGGTGACCCGCGGCGGCACCGCGGTGCGCACCGCCCGGTTCATGAGCGGCCGGGTGATCGCCGTGGTGGAGCACCCCGCCGCGGACGCCACCCCGGCCGACGGCTCGTCGGTCACCCCACTACACCGACCTGCCTGACGGCTTGGGCTATCCCGCTCGGCGCAACGCTGCTGCTGGGTGCCACTGCGACGAAACAGCGAGGACTCCCGGCCTGTCTGGCCGGGAGTCCTCGCTGAGTCTGATCAGGCTTGCGATCAGGGAGTGAACTCGAACGCGCCGATGTCGACGCGCACCCCCTGCGGCCGGTGGGCGCTCATGATGTCGGTCGTCGGAGCCCCGGCCGACCGGCCGGCGTCGATAGCTGCCGAACCCCGGGTCAACCGGTAGTTGAACGCCGCGGCGTCGACGAAGGCCGGGCTGGAGCCGGTGTTGGCACCCGCGTACCGGATGCTGGGGTTGCCGTTGAAGCTGCGGATGTCGTGGATGATGTGGGCGCCGTAGCTGTAGAAGATCCCGTTGCCGCTGTTGGTGATCAGGTTGTTCGAGTAGGTGGCGAACTTGCCCGACTCGAAGATCTGGAAGTTGTTGTTGGCCGTGAAGATGTTGTTCACGATCGAGGCCTTGCCCGAGCTGTGGTTGCCCACGTACAGCCCGCCGCCGTAGGCCGCGCTGCTGGTCCGGGCGGAGTTGGCGACGACGGTGTTGTTCAGCAGCACCAGCGAGCCGGTGCCGACGAAGGCCACGCCGCCGCCGAGCGGGGCGGAGTTCTGCCGCAGCGCGTTGTTCTGGATGGTGGCGTCGGAGTTGGCCAGGTAGATGCCGCCACCGGCCGGCCCGGAACTGGTGTCGAGCACGGTGTTCTTGGCGATGTTGTTGCCGTCGAGCTTGGAGACCGAGCCTTCGGCCAGCACGATGCCGCCACCGAAGCGGGTGGTCCGGTTGCCGATGATGCTGTTGTGCGCGATGGCGGGGTGGGAGTGGCCGAACACCGCGATGCCGCCGCCGCTGCCGCTGCCCGGCTGGGACGCCGAGGTCAGCGCGGAGTTGCCGCTGATGCTGTTGGAGCTGATGCTGGGCGTGCTGCCGGTGGTCTCGATGTGGATGCCGCCGCCGTAGGGCGCGGAGTTGCCGTTGATGGTGTTGTGCGCGATCACGGCGTTCACGCCGGTCCGCAGCATCACCCCGCCGCCGGCCTGGCTGGCGACGTTGTTGGTGATGGTGTTGCTGATCACGCTGGGTGCCGAACGGTAGCTCGGTCGCGACACGTCGTTCTCCAGGTACACCCCGCCGCCGCCGTAGCCGCGGTTGGCGCTGATCGTGTTGCCGGTGATCTTGGGGCTGGAGAACATCACGGCGAACACCCCGCCGCCGAACCGGGCGGCGGTGTTGTTGTGGATGTTGTTGCCGGTGATGGTCGGGTTGGAGTGGTTGTAGACCAGGATGCCGGCACCGTCGTTGGACCGGTTGGACACGATCTCGTTGCCCCGGATGGTGGGGCTGGCGTAGTTGGCGATGGTGATGCCACCGCCCTGGCCGCTGGGTGCGGAGCCGGACACGATCCGGAAGCCCTGCAGGGTCATGGTGCCGGCCGGGATGTTCTGGATCATCACCGGCGTGCGGCCGGGTTTGCCGGCGATCACGGTGGACGCCGGGCCCGACACCGAGCGGATGGTGATCCGCTTGCCCATGATGGTGATGTTCTCGCGGTAGGTGCCGGGCGAGACCGAGATGGTGTCGCCGTTGTGCGCGGCGGCGATGGCCGCGCTGATGGTGCGGTACTTGCTGGGCACCGACAGGGTCGCGGCTGCGGCGGGCCCGGCGGGGGCGATCGCGGACAGCAGCGCGCCACCCAGGACGGCGGCACTGGCACCGGCTATAAGTCGTCTCATGGAGTTCCTAGCGTTAGGCAAATGTTAAGCGGCAAAATCGCCGTTCACACTAAGTGACCATTCGACCACTGGCAAGCCGAGACAAGGGCCACGGCGCACCGAATCGTCGACCCAGCGCACAGAGCCAACAGCAGACCAACAGCAGTCCGGCAGCAGCCGACGGGCTCAGCCCAGCGCGCGCAGCAGCGGCACGACCTGCTCACCGAAGGCGGTCAGGAACCGGGACTGGTCGTGGCCCGGGGCGTGGAAGACCAGGTGGGTGAAGCCGTAGTCCAGGTAGGGCTTGATCGCCTCGACCGCGCTGTCCGGGTCGCTGGCCACGATCCAGCGGCTGGCCACCTGCTCGATCGGCAGCGCGGCGCCGGCCGCCTGCATCTCGATCGGATCGTGCAGGCCGCTCTTCTGCTCGGCGGTCAGCGCCAGCGGTGCCCAGAACCGGGTGTTCTCCAGCGCCTGCTCGGGATCGGGGTCGTAGGACAGCTTGATCTCGATCATCCGGTCCAGCTCGCCGGGCTCCCGTCCGGCCGCCGACAGGCCCTCCTCGACGGCCGGCATCAGCTTGTCCGTGTACAGCTCGGCGCCCTTGCCGGAGGTGCAGATGAAGCCGTCCCCGGCCCGGCCGGCGTAGCGGGCCACCACGGGCCCGCCGGCGGCGACGTAGACCGGCACCGGACGCTCCGGCCGGTCATAGACGGTGGCGTCGCTGCACTGGTAGTACTGGCCGTCGAAGGTGACCCGCTCCTGCGACCAGAGCAGCCGGATCAGCTCGACCGCCTCGCGCAACCGGGCGAACCGCTCCTTGAAGTCGGGCCACTCCAGCCGGGCCACCGCCACCTCGTTGAGCGCCTCGCCGGTGCCGATGCCCAGCAGCATCCGGTCCGGGTACAGGCAGGCCAGGGTGCCGAAGGCCTGCGCGATGATCGCCGGGTTGTACCGGAAGGTGGGGGTGAGCACGCTGGTGCCCAGCTGCACCCGGCTGGTGCGCTCGCCGACGGCCGCCAGCCAGGACAGCGCGAACGGGGCATGGCCGCCGTCGTGCTGCCAGGGCTGGAAGTGGTCGGAGATCAGCACGCTGTCCAGGCCCACCTGCTCGGCCTCGACGGCGTAGTCCAGCAACTGGCGCGGCGCGAACTGCTCGGCCGAGGCCTTGTACCCGATCTTCAACGACATGACGAGCCTTCCTGTCTCACCCCCGTCGTGGTGGGGGAGTGCGCGCGGCCTGCTGTCGGTCAGCCGGCCATTCCGTAGACCCGGTTGACCACCAGGCGCAACAGCACCCGCTGGTCGGTGACCATCGCCTGCCGGTACTCGTCCCAGTCCGGGTGCTCGCCCTGCACGTCCCGGTAGAGCGAGACCAGGTCGTCCACGGTCTCGTCGTGCGGGTCGGCGGCCACCGGGCTGAGCCGGGCGGTTGCCTCGGCCACCGCGTAGGACCAGAAGTCCGGTGCGCTGACGTGCAGGCTGGCCCGCGGGTCGCGCCGCAGGTTGCGGTACTTGGCCCGGGTGGCGGTGATCGAGATCCGCACCACCCCGGGCTCCGGCGCGGCGGGGTCGGCGCTGAAGGCGTAGCTGATGTTGGACAGCTGCGGCCGGCCGTCGGACTTGAGGGTCGCCAGCACCCCGGAATGCCGGCCGGCCAGCAGGTCGACGAGCGCGCTGGGTCCTTCGATGGCGGTCATGGCGGCACCTCCGCGAGGGGCTGGTAGGGCTGGTACCGGCCGGCGGCGGTCCGGCCGGGCGGTGCAACCTCCACCGTAGGGCTCGGGCCGGCCGCACCGCAGGCCGGCATCGCTGCTCCGGTGTCGTCGGCACTGGCAGGCGCCCGCGGGCGCCGCGCACCCGACTCCCCCCGCCGGGTGCGACGGCCCGGCGGCGTGGTGGCTATCCTGCAGAGGTGGTGCCGGACGGATGGCGACGGCCGGTGCGACCCGAGTGCTACAGCGCGCGATCTGAGTTCTACAGACAAGCCGGAGGCCGGAGTTGACCCTCACCGCAGGCAGCAGTCCGGGCAGCGGCCCAGGCGACATCGAGCCCGCGCCGATCGTGAGCCGGCCCTACCCGGCCGATCCCCAGGTCAGCGGCTCGATGTTCCTGCAGGTGCTGCGCACCACCGATCACAAGCTGATCGGCCGGATGTACATGGTCACCTCGTTCGCCTTCTTCCTGCTCGGTGGCGTGATGGCGCTGATCATGCGCGCCGAGCTCGCCCGGCCGGGCATGCAGTTCCTGACCCCCGAGCAGTACAACCAGCTGTTCACCATGCACGGCACGATCATGCTGCTGTTCTTCGCCACCCCCAGCGTGTTCGCGTTCGCCAACCTGGTGCTGCCCCTGCAGATCGGCTCGCCGGACGTGGCGTTCCCGCGGCTGAACGCCTTCTCCTACTGGCTGTACCTGTTCGGCGCGACCATCGCGGTGCTCGGCTTCGTCACCCCGCAGGGCGCGGCCGACGGCGGCTGGACGTTCTACCTGCCGCTGAACGACATGGTCAACTCGCCGGGCCTCGGCACCGACCTGTGGATCCTGGGCCTGGCGGTGTCCGGCCTCGGGACCATCCTGGGCGGCGTCAACATGGTCACGACGGTGCTCGTGCCTGCGCGCGCCCGGCATGACGATGTTCCGGATGCCGATCTTCACCTGGAACATCCTGGTCACCTCGCTGCTGGTGCTGCTGGCCTTCCCGATCCTGACCGCGGCGCTGCTGGTGCTGTGGGTGGACCGGCACCTCGGCGCCCAGGTCTACGCCTCCCAGAACGGCGGCGCGATCCTCTGGCAGCACCTGTTCTGGTTCTTCGGCCACCCCGAGGTCTACATCCTGGCGCTGCCGTTCTTCGGCATCGTGTCCGAGATCTTCCCGGTGTTCAGCCGCAAGCCGCTGTTCGGCTACAAGGGCCTGGTGCTGGCGACGCTGTCCATCGGCGCACTGTCGCTGACGGTGTGGGCGCACCACATGTTCGCCACCGGCGTGGTGCTGCTGCCGTTCTTCTCCTTCCTGTCCTTCCTGATCGCGGTGCCCACCGGGCTGAAGTTCTTCAACTGGATCGGCACCATGTGGCGCGGCTCGATCAGCTTCGAGTCCCCGATGCTGTTCTCGGTCGGCTTCCTGGTGACCTTCCTGTTCGGTGGCCTGACCGGGGTGGTGCTGGCCAGCCCGCCGGCCGACTTCCACGTCTCGGACACCTACTTCGTGGTGGCGCACTTCCACTACGTGCTGTTCGGCACCATCGTGTTCGCCGCCTACGCCGGGGTGTACTTCTGGTTCCCGAAGTTCACCGGCCGCTACATGGACGAGCGGCTGGGCAAGCTGCACTTCTGGCTGACGTTCATCGGCTTCCACACCACGTTCCTGGTGCAGCACTGGCTGGGCAACAAGGGCATGCCCGCCGCTACGCCGACTACCTGCCCGGCGACGGCTTCACCACGCTGAACACCATCTCCAGCATCGGCGCGTTCCTGCTGGGCGCGTCGATGCTGCCGTTCCTCTACAACGTCTACAAGTCCTACCGGTTCGGCGAACTCGCCCTGGCCGACGACCCGTGGGGCCACGGCAACTCCCTGGAATGGGCGACCTCCTGCCCGCCGCCGCGGCACAACTTCACCTCGATGCCGCGGATCCGCTCCGAGCGCCCGGCGTTCGAGGCGCACTACCCGCACCTGATCCCACGGCTGGAGCGCGAGGCGCACGGCGACAAGCGGCACCGGGTGCTGGAGTCGGTCGGCCAGGCCACTGTGGGCGGCGAAGGCCAGCGGGTCGGCCACCGCGACACCGACCCCGGAGCCTGACGCGAGCTGTCAGCCGACGCTGACCGGCAGTCCCGGTTCGCCGGCCGAGAGCTTGAGCGCTTCCCAGGGCAGCGCCGTCATGGCCGCCCGGTGGGCGGCGCGGGACTGCTCCAGGCTGACCTCGGCGACCCGCTCGCCGTCCCGCAGCACCGGTTCGCTGAGCAAGCGGTCGTCGCCGGTGGGGGAGAAGCCCGCGCCGCGCTGGACCACCAGCTCCTCGGTGGCCGTTCCGGACGCGCGGTGCCGGCGGTAGCCGAGCTTGGCGCCGCCGTGGCTGGCCTTGTTCTCGCTGCGCTTGGCCACCGGCCGGCCCTCCACCTCCACCAGCTTGTAGACCAGGCCCGCGGTGGGGGCGCCGGAGCCGGTGACCACCGCCGTCCCGGCGCCGTAGGAGTCCACCGGTGCCGCGGCGAGCGCCGCGATGGCGTACTCGTCGAGGTCGCCCGAAACCACGATCCGGGTGCCGGTGGCGCCCAGGGCGTCCAGCTGGGCACGGGACTGGTGGGCCATCACGGCCAGGTCCCCGGAGTCGATCCGGATCGCGCCCAGCCCGGGTCCGGCGACCTCGATCGCGGTGTCGATGCCGCGGCCGGTGTCGTAGGTGTCGACCAGCAGGGTGGTGTCGAGCCCGAGCGAGTCGAGCTGGGCGGCGAAGGCGGCCCGCTCGCTGTCGTGCAGCAGGGTGAAGGCGTGCGCGGCGGTGCCGGTGGTGGGAATGCCGTAGCAGGCTCCGGCGGCCAGGTTGGAGGTGGCGGCGAAGCCGACCAGGTAGGCCGCCCGGGCGGCTGCCGGCGCGGCCTGCTCGTGGGTGCGTCGCGAGCCCATCTCGATCAGCGGCCGGTCACCGGCGGCCATCACCATCCGGGCGGCGCCGGCGGCGATGGCGCAGTCGTGGTTGAGCACCGACAGCACCAGGGTCTCCAGCACCACGGCCTCGGCGAAGCTGCCGGTCACGCTCAGGATCGGCGAGTACGGGAAGTACGGCTCGCCCTCGGCGTAGGCCGAGATGTCGCCGGTGAACCGGTAGGCGGCCAGGTAGTCCGCGGTGCGGGCATCGATCACACCGGCGCTTGCCAGCCGGTCCAGCTGGTCGGCCGGGAACCGGAAGGCCTCGATCGCCGGCAGCAGCCGGCCCAGGCCCGCGGCCACCCCGTACCGGCGCCCGTCGGGCAGCCGGCGGGTGAACACCTCGAACGTGCAGCGCCGCTCGGCACTGCCGTCGGCCAGCGCCGCGGCGAGCATGGTGAGCTCGTAGTGGTCGGTGAGCAGGGCGGTCGAGGAGGCGGCCATACCCGAGATCGTGTCAGAGCGGGCGTGCCACCATGGACGCATGTCCGCGCCGACCCTCACCCCGCAGCGGCAGGCAGTCGCCGACCCGCAGGCGGACGAGACCGCCGAGGCCGACCGGCCCTGGGTGACCGTGGTCTGGAACGACCCGGTGAACCTGATGTCCTACGTCACGCACGTGTTCATGACGGTCTTCGGTTACCCCAAGGACAAGGCCACCGCGCTGATGCTCGACGTCCACCACAAGGGCCGGGCGGTGGTGTCCTCGGGACCGCGGGAGCGGATGGAGGGCGACACCGCCGCGTTGCACGGCTACGGGTTGTGGGCCACCGTGCAGCACGATTCATGACCCGGCCGTCCATGACGTGGTCGCCGATGACCCGGCCGTTCACGATGCGGCTGTGCACGACCCGGCTGTTCACGTCCCGGCTGTTCACGTCCCGGCTGTTCACGTCCCGGCAGCGGGGCCTGGGATGAAGGCCCGCCGCAAGGCCGGCCTGCTGCGGGTGGACCTCAGCGCCACCGAGGCCGCCCTGCTCGCCACCCTGCTCGACGAGCTGGCCGCGGCCCTGACCGAGCCGGACCCGGACGACCCGGTGATCCGGCGGCTCTACCCGGACGGCTACACCGACGATCCGGAGGCCGCCCGGGAGTACCGGGAGCTGGTCCAGGCGGACCTGGGCGCCGAGCGGGCCGGCCGGCTGGCGAGCTGCCGGGCGGAGCTGCCGGCCGACGCGGGCCGGATGCAGCTCGACGGTGAGGCCACCGACCGGTGGTTGCGGGTGCTCAACGACCTGCGGCTGGCGCTGGGCACCCGGATCGGCGTCACCGAGGAGGACGAGCTGGACCCGGACCAGCCGGCCGTGCAGGTCTATGCCTGGCTCACCGCGGTGCAGGACCTGCTGCTGATGCAGGTCATGTCCTGACCCGGCTGCCCTGACCGCTGCCGCCCGACCACCATAACCGGCCGCCGGCACCGGCCGGTTATGGTGGCAATCGTGCTGAGGCTGCCGGCGGAGATCTACGACGCCATCATCGCCCACGCCCGCCGCGACCATCCCAACGAGGCGTGCGGCGTGGTGGCGGGGCCGGCCGGCTCGGATCGCCCGGAGCGGCTGGTCGAGATGACGAACGCCGCAGGCTCGCCGACCTTCTACCAGTTCGATTCGATGGAACAGTTCCGGCTCCACAAGGCGATGGACGACGCCGACGAGGAGCCGGTGGTGATCTACCACTCGCACACCGCCACCGAGGCCTACCCGTCGCGCACCGACATCAGCCTGGCCCAGGAACCTGGCGCGCACTACGTGCTGGTCTCCACGGCCGAGGCCGACTCGACCGAGTTCCGCTCGTACCGGATCGTCGACGGGGTGGTGACCGAGGAGCCGGTCGAGCGGGTGCCGGCCGATCCCGGTCCCGCGGCGGGCTGACCGGCGGGGGCGCTCGGCATACCACCGGGGGCCGCGTGGTTGGGTTTGTAACACCGCATCGACATGTCCGAAGGAGTGACCGAATGGCCGTCGAGGTCAAGATCCCGACCATCCTGCGCAGCTACACCGACGGGGCGAAGTCCGTCCCGGGGGACGGCGCGACCCTGGCCGCCCTGCTCGACGACCTCGAGTCGCGGCACACCGGGCTCAAGGGCCGGCTGGTCACCGAAGACGGCTCGCTGCATCGCTTCGTCAACGTCTACGTCAACGACGAGGACGTCCGGTTCACCGGCTCCCTGCAGACCGAGCTGTCCGACGGCGACGCGGTGACCATCCTGCCGGCCGTCGCGGGCGGGGCCGACGCGGCGCGGTGACCCGCTACGACAGCCTGCTCGACGCGGTCGGCAGCACGCCGCTGGTCGGCCTGCCCCGGCTGTCGCCGCGCTGGGACCCCGACGGCGACCAGCCCGCCGTCCGGCTGTGGGCCAAGCTGGAGGACCGCAACCCGACCGGCTCGATCAAGGACCGGGCGGCGCTGGCGATGGTGGCCGCGGCCGAGGCGGAGGGCCGGCTGACGCCCGGCTGCACGATCCTGGAGCCGACGTCGGGCAACACCGGCATCTCGCTGGCGATGATCGCCAAGCTCTCCGGCTACGGCCTGGTCTGCGTGATGCCGGAGAACACCTCGGCCGAGCGGCGGCAACTGCTGGAGATGTTCGGCGCCCGGATCGTCTCCTCGCCGGCCGCCGGCGGTTCCAACCAGGCGGTGGCGGTGGCCAAGCAACTGGCGGCCGAGAACCCGGACTGGGTGATGCTCTACCAGTACGGCAACCCGGCCAACGCCCAGGCGCACTACGACGGCACCGGCCCGGAGATCCTCACCGACCTGCCGAGCGTCACCCACTTCGTCGCGGGCCTCGGCACCACCGGCACCCTGATGGGCGCCGGCCGGTTCCTGCGCGAGCGGGTGCCCGGCATCCAGGTGATCGCCGCCGAGCCCCGCTACGGCGAGCTGGTCTACGGGCTGCGCAACATCGACGAGGGCTTCGTCCCCGAGCTCTACGACGACACGGTGCTCAGCTCGCGGTTCTCGGTGACCTCCTACGACGCGCTGCGCCGGACCCGGGACCTGATCGAGCAGGAGGGCATCTTCGCCGGCATCTCCACCGGCGCCATCCTGCACGCCGCCCTCGGCACCGCCGACCGGGCGTTGAAGGCCGGCCAGCGGGCCGACGTGGTGTTCGTCGTCTGCGACGGCGGTTGGAAGTACCTGTCCACCGGCGCCTACGCCGGTTCGCTGCAGCAGGCCGCCGAGCACCTGGAGGGCCAGCTCTGGGCCTGAGCCCGCCAGCTCTGGGCCTGAGCCCGTCCGGAGTTGCCGTGCCGGCCCGGGTACGGCGGTAGCGTGGTGGGGTGAGCACCCCGTCACGACAGCCGTCGCCGCGGCCCACCCCGCCGGCCCGGCTGACCCGCAAGCAGCAGCGCCGCCAGGAGCTGATCGACACCAAGCTGTTCCGCGGCATCTCCCCGTCCCGGCCGGGTGGTGCGGTGGTGGTGATGGCCGGCGTGCTGGCGCTGCTGTGGCTGGTGTTGGGCATCGACACGCTGGCCGACCACCCGCTGCTCAATCTCGGCGTCAGGCCGCGCCGGTGGGACGGTTTGGCCGGCATCGTGGTCGGCTGGCTGGTGCACGCCGACGCCGCCCAACTGGCGGCGCTGTCCATCCCGCTGGCGGTGCTGGGCTGGCTGATGCTGACCTCGGGCTACCGCCACCTGGCGCCGGTGACCGTTGCGATCGCACTGGCCGGCGGGCTGGTCGACTGGCTGGCCGGCCCGGCGAACGACGTGCTGGTGGGCGTCAGCCCGGTGCTGCTGGGCTGGCTCGGCTACCTGCTGACCCGCGCCCTGGTCGGCCGCCGGGTGGTGCAGATCGCGATCGCGGTGGTGGTGGTGACGGTGTTCTCGGGCATGTTCAACGCCCTGCTGCCCCGAGCGCACCGGCACGAGTTCTGGGCCGGTGACCTGGCCGCGTTCGCCGTCGGAGCCGCGATCGGTGCCCTGCTGCACCGCCGCCGCAGACCTGCCGGACCCGGCCGGACGTCGCCCGCCGCCGGCTGATCCGCCGGGGCCCGATCACTGACGGGCTGCTCAACGGTCAGGAAGCTGAGCCGGACGGGTTGCTCAGCCGGTCAGAAGGCTGAGCCGGACGGTGCGGACGGCGTTGTCGACGTTGGTGTCGACCAGGCAGACCGACTGCCAGGTGCCCAGCTGCAGCTCGCCGTCCAGCACCGGCACCGTGGCGGACGGGGCGATCAGGGCCGGCAGCACGTGGTCGCGGCCGTGCCCGGCCGAGCCGTGCCGGTGCCGCCACCGGTCGTCGGCCGGCAGCAGGTCGCGCAACGCCGCCAGCAGGTCCTCGTCGCTGCCGGCACCGGTCTCCAGGATCGCCACCCCGGCGGTGGCGTGCGGCACGAACACGTTCAGCAGCCCGGTGTCGCCCGACTGCAGGAACTGCGTGCAGGTATCGGTGATGTCGCGCACCACGGGCCGGTCGCCGGTGCGGAACTGGAAGGTCTCGGTGCGCATACCAGCCATGATGCCTGGCATCGTCGAAGTGGCCTGCGGAGAGTCAAGGAGGGCCTTAACCACCGAAAGTGCGCTACCCGGGCATTGTGCGGTATACCGGATTGATCAACCTCACCCCCGGGAGGTCACCGTGTTCCGCTCTTATCCCGTCCGCGCACTCCTGGTCGTCCCGCTGGCTGCCCTGCGGCTGGGGATCGGCACCGATCCCCTCCCGGCGAGTACCACCGCACCCCTGTCCATCAGCTATGCCAGCTGCGCGGCGCAGCACGCGAGCGTCGAGTGTGCCGGTCGGGTCAGCGGCGGCAGCGGCGGGACCACCTTCGCCTGGAGCCCGACACCGTCGGCGGTGTACCACGGTTTCGACAGCTCGACGGCGGTGACCCACTGCGTGACCGGCGTCAGCTACACCCTCACCCTCACGGTGCGCGACAGCAGCGGTGCCACGGCGCGCAAGTCCTTCGGCAGGCCCTGCGCGGACGCTCACCCGTGACCGTCCGGAAAGGGTCGAACGGCGAGGTGAGCGACCTGGCCGGCCTGGCCCGGCAGACCGGCGCCGACGGCCGTGTCGGACTGCCTCGATAGGCTTGGCTGCATGAGCTCCCGCCCCGACGGCCGCGCCGCCGACCAGCTCCGTCCGATCACCATCACCCGCAACTGGCAGGCCTACGCCGAGGGTTCGGCCCTGGTCGAGTTCGGTTCGACCAAGGTGCTGTGCGCTGCCTCGGTCACCGAAGGGGTCCCGCGCTGGCGCCGGGGCAGCGGGCTGGGCTGGGTGACGGCGGAGTACTCGATGCTGCCGCGGGCCACCCTGACCCGCAACGACCGCGAGTCGGTGCGCGGCAAGATCGGCGGCCGAACGCACGAGATCTCCCGGCTGATCGGCCGCTCGCTGCGCGCCGCGGTCGACCTGGCGGCGCTCGGCGAGAACTCCATCGCGATCGACTGCGACGTGCTGCAGGCCGACGGCGGCACCCGGACGGCGGCCATCACCGGCGCCTACGTGGCGCTGGCCGACGCGATCGCCTGGCTGGGCAAGCGCGGGTCGCTGGCCCGCGCCGAGCCGCTGATCAACACCGTCTCGGCGGTCTCGGTCGGCGTGATCGACGGCGAGCCCCGGCTGGACCTGATGTATTCCGAGGACGTCCGGGCCGAGACCGACATGAACGTGGTGGTCACCGGCGGCGGCGACTTCGTCGAGGTGCAGGGCACCGCCGAGGGCGTGCCGTTCTCCCGCCGGCGAGTTGGACGCGCTGCTGGACCTGGCCGTCGCCGGCTGCGCCCAGCTCGCCCGGCACCAGCAGGACGCGCTGGGCCGATGAGCGAGCACCGCAGCGAGGAACGAGCAAGGAGCGGAGCGAGTCACAGCGATGAGCGCTCGCGCGAAGAGCAGGTAGGACGATGAGCGAGCACCGCAGCGAGGAACGAGCGAGGAGCGGAGCGAGTCACAGCGATGAGCGCTCGCGCGAAGAGCAGGTAGGACGATGAGCGAGCACCGCAGCGAGGAACGCGCGAGTCCCGGCGACGAGCGCTCGTGCGATGAGCAGGTAGCACGGTGACAGCCCGGCTGCTGCTGGCGACCCGCAACCGCAAGAAGCTGGAGGAGCTGCACCGCATCCTGGCGCCCGAGATGCCGGTCGAGGTGTTGGGGCTGGCCGACGTGCCGGCTTTCGACGAGGTGCCCGAATCGGGCGCCACCTTCGCCGAGAACGCCCTGATCAAGGCCCTGGAGGCGGTCAAGCACACCGGGCTGGTCACGGTTGCCGACGACTCCGGGCTGGCGGTGGACGCGCTCAACGGCATGCCCGGGGTGCTGTCGGCACGGTGGGCGGGCCACCAGCGCGACGACGCGAGCAATCTCGCCCTGCTACTGGAGCAACTCGGCGACACCCCCGACAGCCGGCTGGGCGCGGCGTTCGTGTGCGCGGCGGCGCTGGTCACCCCGGACGGCAGCCAGGTGGTCCGCGAGGGCCGGATGCCTGGCCGGCTCGTGCGCGAGCCGCGCGGCGTCAACGGTTTCGGCTACGACCCGATCTTCGTTCCGGACGGCTACGAGCTGACCAGCGCCGAGCTGGCGGCCGCCGACAAGGACGCCATCAGCCACCGGGGCCGGGCGCTGCGCGAGCTGCTGCCGTTCATCCTGCGGGCACTGGAAGGCCCGGACGGCGAGTGAGCGGCACCGTTCGGCGGCCGGACGCGGCCCGGGCAACAGCGGCTACCGTGAGAGGGCGACGACGGACCCGCACGGCGGAGGAGAGCGGCTTTCGATGCGAGTGACCGGCCTGGGGCATGCCAGCGTGCTGATCGAGACCGAGTTCGGCAGCGTGCTCACCGACCCCTGGGTGAACCCGGCCTACTTCGGCTCCTGGTTCCCCTTTCCGGACAACTCCCAACTCGACTGGGACCGCTACGGCGACGTCGACTACCTGTTCGTCTCCCACCTGCACCGCGACCACTTCGACCCCGAGCACCTGCGCCGCTACGTCAGCAAGAGGGCCACCGTCCTGCTGCCGAACTACCCGACCAGCGAGCTGGAGGACCAGCTCCGCGCGCTGGGGTTCAACTCCTTCGTGCGGACCCGCAACGACGAGGTGATCGACCTCGACGGGTTGCAGGTGATGGTCAACTCGCTCATCTCGCCGACCGACGGCCCGATCGGGGACTCCTCGCTGTGGCTGTCCGACGGCCGGCACACCCTGCTCAACCAGAACGATGCCCGGCCGGCGGACCTGACCGCGTTCACCCGGCTCGGCCACGTCGACGCGCACCTGCTGCAGTTCTCCGGCGCGATCTGGTTCCCGATGGTCTACGACCTGCCCAAGCGGGCCAAGCAGGCCCTCGGGGCGACCAAGCGCGAGCGCCAGTTCGACCGCAGCCTGCGCTACATCGACGACCTGCGGGCCGGCTTCGTCTTCCCGACCGCGGGGCCGCCGTGCTTCCTGGACGAGGAGTTGTGGGGCTTCAACGACATCTTCGGCGACGAGTCCAACATCTTCCCCGACCAGCAGGTCTACCTGGACTGGCTGGCCGACCGGGGCCGCGACAACGGCCGGCTGCTGCTGCCGGGCACCGTGGCCCACCTGGACCAGCCGGGCTGCCCGGTGCGGCACCCGATCTCCGACGCCGAGGTGGACAAGCTGTTCGCCGACAAGGCCGGCTACCTGCGCGAGATGGCCGACCGGCGCCAGCCCGCCGTCGAGCTGCAGAAGCAGAGCTGGGCGCATCCCGAGATCGACCTGCTGGCCGAGCTCACCGCCTGGTTCACCCCGCTGCTGGAGGAGGCCGACCAGATGGCGGCCGGCATCAACGGCGGGGTCCGCTTCACCGCCACCGACGACGAGCGCGGCGACGTCGACTTCGTGATCGACTTCGTCGCCCGCGAGGTGCGTCCCTACGCCGAGGAGAAGGTCCGCTACCGGTTCCAGACCAGGCGGATCTACCTGGAGCAACTGGTCTACGAGCACGAGATCGACTGGGTGAACTCGCTGTTCCTGTCCTGCCGGTTCACCGCCACCCGGATCGGGCCGTACAACGAGTACGTCTACACCTTCTTCAAGTGCCTGTCCGAGGAGCGGCTGAACTACGCCGAGGGCTACTTCGCCGAGGCCGCCAACGACACCGAGTCCATCACCATGGACGGCTGGACGTTCCAGCGCCGCTGCCCGCACCTCAAGGCCGACCTGACCCGGTTCGGCCAGGTGGCCGACGGGGTGCTGACCTGCCAGATGCACGGCTGGAAGTGGCGGCTGTCCGACGGCAAGTGCCTCACCTCGGTCGGCCGGCCGCTGCGGACCGAGGGCCGATCGGGGCGCTGACCAGGCGCAGCAAGGTACCCGGACGCAGCTGGGCCAGCACGTCGAGGTCGGCGTCGGCCAGCACCCCCACCACCGGGTAGCCACCGGTGACCGGCGCGTCCGGGCCGAGCACGATCGGCTGACCGTCCGGCGGCACCTGCACCGCACCCGGCAGGGTCGGCTCGGACGGCAACTCGGCGATGCGCTGTGCCAAGCCCGGCCGGGGCCGCAGCGCCGGGCCGGCCAGCCGGGTGCCGATCCGGTTGCTGTCGGTGAGGACCCGCCAGGCCGCCTCGTACAGCGGTCCGGGGTCGAACCAGCCGGCCCGCGGTCCCGGCGCCAGCCGCAGCGCGACCCGATGTCACCCGGCAGCCTGGTCGCCGGCATCGCCGCCAGCGCCGGGCGGTCCGGTGATGGCCGTGCCCGAGCGGCAGCCGGTCGTCCCGGGCCCAGCACGGTGGGTCCGAGGCCGGACAGCGTGTCGGTCGCTCGGGAGCCCAGCACGGCCGGCACCGCCAAGCCGCCGCGGACCGCCAGGTAGCTGCGCAGCCCGGCCGGCGGCGGCCCGAGCGCCAGCACGGTGCCGGCTGCGCAGCTCAGGGCAGCGTTCCAGCCACCGGGGTGGCCGGACAGCGGGCACCGGGCTCCGGTGCAGGCGACGGTGGCGGCTGCGGTGAGCCGGATGACCAGTCCGCCCAGGGTGATCTCGATCCCGGCGGCCGACTCGTCGTTGCCGACCAGCCGGTTGGCCAGCCGCAGCGCCGCCCGGTCGGCCGCCCCGCTGCGGCTGACGCCGAGCTCGGCCAGGCCCGGCCGGCCGAGGTCCTGCACGGTGGCCAGCGGGCCGGACGCCAGCACCTCGATCATGGCGGCCATTCTGCCGGGGCTCAGGCCGCCCGTTCCCCGCTGCGTGATACCCACCGGTCGCCGGGACAACCGGTGGGTATCACACAGCGCGGCCTGCGGGCGGTGGCTGGCTCAGGCCGGGTACCGGATCAGATCGGGCGCAGCCGGACCGGGGTGCCCGGCTGGAGCAGCGCCGGCGGGTCCCGGTCGAGGTCGAACAGCACCGCGTCGGTATGGCCCAGCAGCAGCCAGCCGCCGGGGGAGCTGCGCGGGTACACCCCGGTGAACTCGCCGGCGATCGCCACCGAGCCGGCCGGCACCGCCGGCCGGGGGCTGTCCAACCGGGGCAGCCGCAGTGCGGGGTCCAGGCCGCTGAGGTAGCCGAAGCCGGGCGCGAACCCGCAGAACTGCACGACGTAGTCGGCCGCGCTGTGCCGTCGGATCACCTCGGCAACCGGCAGGCCACAGCGCTCGGCCACCGAGTCGAGGTCCGCGCCGTCGTAGCGCACCGCCAGCTCGACGGGCGCCGGCCGGTCGGGCGGCGGTCTCGTCAGCCGAAGCCGTGCTCAGGCACTGCTCGATCCAGGCCGGTAGCTCGGTCACCGGCAGCGTGGCCGGGTCGATGAGCACCAGCACCGTGCGGGCGGCCGGCACCACCGCGAGCACCGCCGGATGCCCTCGTGCCACCAGGGCATTGCGCACCGGCAGGACGTCGGCAGCGTCGTCGAGCTCGACCAGCACGGCGCGCTCGCCGTAGGGCAGCAGCCGCCGACCGGTCATGGCGCGAAGGGTGCCAGCTCGATGCCGGCTCCGGTCAGCCGGTCGCGCACCGCCCGAGCGATCGCGGCGGCGCCGGGGGTGTCGCCGTGCACGCACAGCGAGCCTGGCCGGACCGCGACCGGGCTGCCGTCCACCGCGGTCACCGTCTGGTCGCCGACCATGGCCAGCGCCCGGTCGGCGATCGCGGCCGGCTCGTGCAGCAGCGCACCGGGGTCGCCCCGCGGCACCAGCGAGCCGTCCGGGCGGTAGCCGCGGTCGCAGAAGGCCTCGGCCACCACCGGCAGGCCCGCCGCCCCGGCGGCGATGAGCCAGCACCGAGCCGGGCAGCGTCAGCACCGGCAGCGGCCGGTCCCAGGCGAGCAGGGCCGCCACCACCGCGCCGGCCTGGCCGGGATCGGTGGCGACGACCGAGTACAGGGCGCCGTGCGGCTTGAGGTAGCGCACCCGGTCACCGGCCACCCGGGCGAAGCCGTCCAGGGCGGCCGAGCTGGTAGAGCACGTCGGCGGCCAGGTCGTCCGGTGCCACCTCGATCCGGCGCCGGCCGAAGCCGACCAGGTCCCGGTAGCCGACCTGAGCGCCGATGGCCACGCCGCGCTCGACCGCCTGGGCGCAGACCCGGCGCATGATCACCGGGTCGCCGGCATGGAAGCCGCAGGCCACGTTGGCGCTGGTGACGATGTCGAGCAGCGCCTCGTCGGCGGCCGGGTCACCCCAGGCGCCGAAGCCCTCGCCGAGGTCGGCGTTCAGGTCGACCCGCGGCTGCTCCGGCATGCGGTCACGGTATCCGGTGGGCCTGCCGGCCACAGCCGTACCGCCCCGTCGGTGACAACCGGACCGACAGCCGGACCGCACGCCTTACAGCTTGACCACCTGCACGGTGGCCAGGTTGGGCTGGGCCGAGCCGCCGGCCGGTTCCACCGACACGCCCATCCGGTCCACCGAGTCCAGGTCTCCCGACGCCGGCAGTTCGACGTTGCCGTGCTCGTCGGGCCGGAACACCCCGCCCGAGACGGGTGCGCCGGTCTCGCTCATCATCCACAGCTGGTAGGTCTGGTCGGCCGGCAGCACCGGCAGGCCGTGGCCGATCAGCACCAGTCGGTGCTCGCTGCGCGAGGAGAGCAGGGTGCCCTGGCCCTGCCTCAGGGCGGTGGTGGTGGCCCGGACGTCCGGGGCGGCCAGCAGCGACTGCACCGCCGAGGACTGCGCCCGCGTCGCCCGCTGTGCCGTCTGATGCTGGGAGAAACCCCACGCCGAGACGACGATGGCGATCAGGGCGCAGGCCGCGGCCAGTCCCTGCCAGACCGCGGTGGCGCGGGCCCGGCGGATCGGCAGCACCCGGGCGCCGGTCACCAGGGGTGGCAGCGGCCGGGTCTTCGCGACGGCACCCAGGACGGCGGCCCGTAGCTCCGGCGGTGGGCCGTCCTGGCCCAGGTGGCTGAGCTCTACGGCGGCGTTGCGCAGCCCGCGCACCTCCTCGGTGCACTCCGGACAGTCCGCCAGGTGCTCCTCGAACACGGCCCGCTCCTCGTCGTCGAGCGCGTCGAGTGCGTAGGCACCGGCCAGCACGTTCAACTCGTCGGTCATGCCGTCACCCCCAATGCGTCTCGCATCCTGATCAAGCCGTCCCGGATCCGGGTTTTCACCGTTCCCAGCGGCACTTTCAACAGCTTGGCCACCTCGGTATGGGTGTAGCCGCCGAAGTAGGCAAGCGTCACCGCCTCCCGCTGTGCGGGGGTCAGATCGGCGAGCACCCGGCGCACCCGCTGGGCCTCCAGGCTGGTCTGCACCTGCTCGCTGACCGAGTCATACGGCCGCTCGGCATTGAGCAGGGCGTACTTGTCGTCGCGCACCACGCTCGACTGCGCCGAGCGCACCCGGTCGACCGCGCGGCGGTGCGCGATCATCAGCAGCCAGGGCAGCACGCCGCCCTTGCCGGCGTCGAACCGGGCCGACTGCCGCCAGACCTCGAGGTAGATGTCCTGGGTCACCTCGGCGGCCTGGGCCGGATCCCGGACCACCCGCAACACCATGCCGTACACCCGCGCCGAGGTCAGGTCGTACAGCTCGGCGAAGGCCGGCTCGTCGCCCCGGGCCGCCGCCGCGATCAGGTCCTCCGGGGTACGGGCGGCCTCGGGCTCGGACGGGTGGGAATCGGAGCGCTCGAACCACATACTGGTCATGTTAAGGCTCCGCGCGCCAGCCATCGCTTCCGTGGGACGCCGGTGGACACCATGACGGTAGTTCGCAGCCGTCGCCGTCCCGGATTGCCGCCCGAGACGCGACTCTGCAGAAATTCCTCCACCACCTGTCGTATCCGCCTCCGCCCGTTCGTGGAGGGGGTGTGAGCGGGTCGCAGCGGGCGGCTCGCGGAGGAAACGGAGCCCGACATGACCATGACGACGATCCCCACCGCGCTCACCCCCGTGGCCGTGCGGCAGCCGGTCTGGAAGCGGGGCGTCGCCGCGTCCGTCGCGGCCGCGGTCGCCACCACCACGCTGGCAGCCCTCGCCTCGGCAGCCGGTGTCTCGTTCGCCGACAAGACCGGCGCGAGCATCCCGATCGCCGGGTTCGCGCAGCTGACCCTGCTGTTCTCCCTCATCGGCGTCGGCATCGCCGCGGTCATGGCGCGCAGGGCACGCCGGCCGCGGACCACCTTCGTGCGGACCGCCGTGGTGCTGACCGCGCTGTCGGTGATCCCGGACCTGACGTTCGGCTTCGACGCCGGCTCGGCTGCCACCCTGATCGGGTTGCACCTCGTCGCCGCGGCGATCGTGGTCCCGACCCTGGCCGGGCGACTCGCGCGGGTGCGCTGACTTCGCGCGCGCCGACTGCGGGTGCGCAGACCACACCCGACCTGCGATTCAGGCTCGGTCCCCTTGGGGGACCGAGCCCTGAAGCATATAATTTGAAGCGATATGAGCAGCTAGGCGAACCACCTACCCGAAGTATTGGGGCACTAAACAGTGAGCGTCGAGATTGTTCGTCGCTATGTAGAAGGGCGGCCGACCCGGCTAGCTAGTCGCGAACGACTTAGCATCAGTCAGTCGATACTTCTGAGAAGTGCTTCGCCTACGCCAGATAACCGTGCGTTCGATCAGGTCTCGGTATTGAATTCTGCCACACCTTTGACGCCCTGACTGGAGCGAGGTCAATAGATACCTGATCCAAGGCTTGCCTACGATGTCTCATATGGACACAGAACATAGCGCAAGCAGCCAGTCCAAGCTCGCGCTTACCCGAGATTGCCCCTGTTCCAGGGTTAACTACGGCCCGTTATTCGACTATCAGCTGAACGGGTCCTCGGGCTAGGAGCCTCGGATAACCACTTATGCATGGCTAGTCCTTAAAGAGGTTTACACCTTTTGCATCTTCCCATTTACGCAGTCGGTGAACCACATCCCAATCATCAAGAGCATTGAGACTCACCATCCGAAGGCTCCTTGCTAAATCCCGCCGCTCTATAGAGATACCGTAATCCTCTCTCAGAATGAAATGAAGCGCGTTCACGAGATCGTGCCCGCTACACTGACTGTAGCTCGCCGGCATACTTTCGACCTCCGCAATAAATCGCAAGATTGGGAGGCCACAGTATGAAAATTGCTGACCAACCTTGGTGATTAACAGCCTTTTATTAACATTTCTCGCGGCATCTCGCACTCGCTTGTACTTTAGGTCGCCCAACTCGATCTTGGTTGACCTCAATTTAGCTATTTGCCTCAGTTGACCGAGAGTAGTAGCGAATTCCATCGCGCGATGGCGTAGCGTCTCAGCTACTGCGTCTGCATCTTCGTCAGATCTAAGGGCGGCAGGAACCAACTCCACCGCCAAGCTCCTAAATGCGCCGAGTTCAAGTAGGTCAGCTTCCACGTCAGCATGAGTTGTAATTACGAGAGAAGGCGTCGGTCGGAGAGTTCCGAGACTCACTTCAAAATCGCAATCGGTCAAGAACACGATTTTAGTCAGATCGTTCTGAGATGCTACCTGGTGTGCGGCCAAAAGTAGGGTACGACCGCCACTTACGACGATCTGTGTTGATGATAAGACATGAGCAGAGAAGACGCGTTTATCATCAGGACCCTCGACCACCAGTATGCCGCGACTTGGGCCTAATGAATCTAGCCGAAGTCTTGCGTCATCCAGCAGTGCTTGGGCATGTGGATATTCGGGCATCTACGTGGTCGGTTTCACATCCATAGAGCGACGTAGGTCTGTGCGGCCCCCAATAAGCGTCGGTGAATGCGTTGCCAGTAGGAATCGAAGACTCCTTTCCGTACCCATTCGGGTGATGTCTTCTATAAATGAATCTTGCCACATGACATGCAGCGAAAGTTCTGGCTCGTCAATTAGTAGCAGCGTGCCGGGCTCGGCTCGGAAAAGGATCTGATAAGCAAGGACCAATATTTGTTGTTCGCCGGATGATAGTTCGGAAGGGCTTATAGAGTCACGGTCAGTTGCGATTGTAAATCCTACGGCTGAATCCAGTACTAGGGTTTTAGTTTGATAGTGCTGGGATAAAAAGTCCTTAAAGAGCGTCAGCCGCTGCCGCAGCGGGTTGAGGACCGCTAATTTCCGTCGAGTATCTGCTGCATGCGTTGCGATAACAGGCTTAACCTCGGCAGCACTAAAATCCATCAAGCTACGCGTCTCTACGTTCTTAGGAAGTAGACCTACTTGCTGCAGTAGATTAGCGGTTTGATCATTACTGTCGAGCATATGTTGCAGCTGGGTGTCAGATATCTGTACCCCCTCCTTCATCGCCGCCACCACTCGTTGAGGAAAATCCCTATCGAGCCGTTGCGACTCCGCTGCGAATTCTGAAAGCGCTGACGACATTAAGCTCTTTATATGCTCTACGGCTTGATCAACAGCGGCACCCGTCGTGACCGACTCCGGCCTTCTTCGAGCCTGCCCTTCTGGCGGTGGCTCAAGTACAAGACGTCGGTCAGTCACATACAGTACCGGCAACTTCTTGCTAAGCGCCGTGACCCAATCTGGTTGATCAGATGATCGGAGGTACTTTTCCAGTTGAGGGTCCCACTCGGCCAGGCGGCGCAACTCAAGTTCTTCTGAAAATAAAAGATCTCGATGCCGGCGAAAGAGCAGTTCGCGCTCAATCAATGCCGAGCGCGCATGATGCTGTTCGCGCAGGATGCGTGAGGTTGGAAGCGTCCAATGCTTGCTCTTTGACTTAATCGTAAGTCCGGTAGGTTCTCGTTCAGCGCGAATGTCTGAGCCATCGGAAAACCCCATGCGTATCTCATTGAATGGAAGTTTATCGAGTATTTGCCACTCGCCTGTGCAAAATGCATCAATAGCCCGAAGCACTGTAGATTTGCCCGCACCATTGGCGCCAGTGAGAATCGTAGGTTCATGATGGTCGAGCTCGAACGCAAAATCTCGTCTACCGAATAGTCCCTTGACTTGAAACCATAGAAGGCGCGTGTTGGGCGGTGGCTCAGTCAAAGCTTCCCTCCGAGAACATCTCACGCCTGTCTGTGTACCCCGAGTATGGATGCGAGGCGATGGCCGAGGATGGAGCCACGCCACATGCTTATACGTTGTGGAGTAAGCGTAGGGCTCATCGGCATAGACACTCGGACTACAACCGTGCGTATCTCTCGCTGTGCTCCCCCAAGAGCGCGAACGAAGAGGGAGCCTGCCCTACTTAGCGGCAGGCCCCTCAACGTCGTAGGGCCGGGGGGAGTTGAACCCCCACTGTCACGGACCTAAACCGTGTGCCTCTGCCATTGGGCTACGGCCCCGTGCAGTCGTAAGCCTACTAACCGGCTGCCAGGCCCAGGTCGCGGCGCAGCTTGGCCGACGTGCCCGGTCGCCTTGACCCCGTACTGCGCCAGCTCCACCGTGCCGTCGGCGGCGATCACGAAGGTCGAGCGGATCACGCCCTGCACGGTCTTGCCGTAGAGCTTCTTCTCGCCGTACGCGCCGTAGGCCTCGAGCACCTGCCGGTCCTCATCGGACAGCAGCGGGAAGCTCAGGTGCTGGTTGTCGCGGAACTTCACCAGCTTCGCCGGCTTGTCCGGCGAGATGCCGAGCACCGCGAAGCCCTCGTCGGAGAAGCTGTCCAGGTTGTCGCGGAAGTCGCAGGCCTGCTTGGTGCAGCCCGGAGTGGAGGCCGCCGGGTAGAAGTAGACGATGACGCGCCGGCCCCGGAAGTCGGCCAGCGACACCGGCTGGCCGTCGGCGTCCGGCAGGGTGAAATCTGGCGCCGGGTCACCGGCGGCGAGACGTTCGGTCATGCCCGATACCGTATCGGGCCGCCGGCCGGGCCGGCCGGGTGGATAGGCTTAGCCCTTTCAGTGCCTACCGGGCCTCCCGGCGCCCTTCTGGTGCCGGACGGTCCGCTTGTACCCGAAGGAGCCACGGTGGCGACCCAGCGCGACGCGAGCGAGATCCGGACAGAGATAGAGCGGGCCCGCGACCAGCTCGCGACCAGCGTCGACCAGCTCGCCGAGCGGCTGGCACCCCGGCGGCTCGTCGACGACGCCAAGACCACCCTGCGGCAGAAGGCCTCGACCCCGCAGGGCAAGGCGGTGCTCGGTGGCGCCGCCGCCCTGGTCGGCCTGCTGGTGATCCGCAACCTGCGTCGCAGCCGCCGCGACCGGTAGGGCTCGGGTCGGCTGCCGCCTTGGTAGGCCTGAGGGCAGCTGCCGGTATGGCTGCGGTCAGCCGCCGCCGGTGACCAGGCCGCCGAGGTGCCGGCGCAGCTCCTGCAGCCGTGGCACCGGGCGGTGGAAGAGCACCACCACCTCCAGGCCAAGGTCCTGCCGCGCCGTGGGTTTGCCCTGCAGCACGTAGCCGGTGATGTCGAAGCTGTCCTCGGCCAGCTCGATCCGGACCCGCACCGGGGTCTGGCGCCGGCGCAGCTCCTGGTGGTCGGCGGCCACCAAGCCTCGCAGCGCGGCTTCGCTGAGGTCGATCAGCTCTCCGCCGGCCTCGACCGGCTGGCCGTCCGCCCGGTCGTAGCCGATGCAGAGGGTGGCGTCGAGGTTGGCCCGGGCGTAGCGCCGGCGCTCCTCGCGCCAGGCGGCACCCTGGATCTGCACGGCAAGCCGGCCATCGGCGGTCACGTTCAGCAACAGCACCGGCAGCACCCGCAACGAGGTCTCGTCCGGCCATGCCACCAGCAGCCGGGTACCGGGCGAGAACGTAGCGGCAGTCAGGTCGGCGGGCGGGGCGAGGAACAGCACGCCGTCCTGGGCGCTGCTCACCTCACTGCGGTAGGCCCCGCCGCGCTGGTCGCGCAGCACTATTGCCGTCCCGTCCGCGGGTACGCCGCTCATGGCCTGCCGGCCGGTGCCGCGTTCACGGAGCAATCCTAAGGATGTTCGGGCCGCCGTCGCAGCGAAACGCGCTGATCCGGCTCAGTCGGTCACGATCGGGTGCCGGACGCCGGATCGGCGCCACCGGCCTGGTCCGGACCGTCGGCGGCATGGCCCAGCGCGCCGCGCAGCGCCTCGATGGCGTCGTCGGAACTAGAGACCGCCTGGGCATTGGATCGCTGGATCTCCTCATAGATCTCTTTGCGGTTGACCTTGACCGACCGGGGCGCCTCGATCCCGATCCGGACCGCGTCGCCGCGCACCTCGAAGACGGTCAGGACGATGTCATCGCCGACGACGATGCTCTCGCCGACACGGCGGGTCAGAATCAGCAAGGCGACGCTCCAGCGGGCAGTGGGCCGGTCCGGCCACTGACAACGCTAGCCTGCTTGCTGCAACAACGGCGCGCGCAGGGGCAGATCGGCGTCGGCGAGCACCAGTTGCACCGCGCTGCCGCGGTCGGCGGCGATCACGATCGGGGCGAGCAGGTTGGCAGTCGCGTCGCCGATGCCGTCGGTCACCGTGACGATCACCAGCACCAGTACCTCGTCACCGTCGCTCACCCCGAGGGCGCTGACATCCGAGGCGTCCAGTAGCGGTGCGTAGTCGGGGAAGAACCGGCCCGGCGCTGCCACCACGAACCGCAGGCCGGGGGTCTTGGTCGAGCGCAGCGCGTAGAGCACGCCGTGGGCGTCCAGCGCGGTGACGGTGAAGTCCCGCTCGTCGGAGAAACCCGGGATGGGGGTGGCGAAGGTTATCCGGTCGGGCAGGACGGCCGGGCGCGGCAGGGCGCTGACGGTGCCCGCGGCCGAGCCGATCGTCGGCAGGGTGCTGTGCTTCACGCTCACCTCAAGAAGTCCAGTAGCGAGATCTGGCTGACCTTCGCCGTGGTGGCCAACGCAGCCTGGTAGGCGGCATTGGCCGACGTCACCTGAATGGCCATGTCGGCCAGATCGATCTCCTGCAGGTCCGACAGCTGCGACTTCAACTGGACCAGGTTGGTGTTCGCGGTGTTCTGCACGCTCTGGATCCTCTGGTACTTGGCGCCGGCCAGGGACTGCTCGTTGGTGATCGCCACCTGCCGGGCATCCAGTTGGGTGAGGTCGCTGCCGAGCCCGGACGGGTTGGTGCGCAGCTTCGCCGAGATGTCGGTGAGCAGGTCGAACAGGTTGCTGCCGTTGGGGCCGAAGGCCGCGGTTCCAGGGGTGTTGAGGTCGATGTCGTTGTTCGGCCCGACGGTCCGGGTCACCGTGCCGGTGTCACCGGCGTAGCTGCCGGTGGCATCGAAGGCGACGCCGCCGGCGGTGGTGCCGCCGAACACCGGCCGGCCCAGGTAGCTGGAGTTGGCCAGTGCCAGCAGCGAGGCCCGGGCCTGGTCGACCTGCTGGGCCAGCGCCTCGTTGGAGGTGGCGTTGCCGGTGCCGGTGTTCATGCCCTGCAGCACCAGCGACCGGACCTGTTGCAGCTGGCTGGTCACGCTGTGCAGCGAGCTGTCGACCGTGGTCAGCCAGCCCAGGGCGTCGTTGGCGTTGGTCTGGTACTGGGTGACCTGCTTGAGCTGGGACCGCAGCTGCAGGGCGGTCACCGTGCCGGTGGGGGAGTCCGACGGCTTGGTGATCTGCCGGCCGGAGGTGATCTGCCGCTGCAGCATGCTCAGCCGGGCGGAGTCGGCCTGCAGTCCGGCCAGGGCGCCGCGCGAGGCGGAGCCCGCGGTGACTCGCATCATTTACAGGCCCGCCCGTCCGGTGTGGTTGATCAGCAGGTCGAGTACCTCGTCCACCGTGGACATCACCCGGGAGGACGCCTGGTACGCCCGCTGGTAGGTCAACAGGTTGGTGGTCTCCTCGTCGAAGCTGACGCCGGCCGAGGACTGCGCGAGCTCGTCGATGTTGTTGGTGACGGCCTGCTGGACCGAGGCCTGCTGGGTAGCCCGCTGGACGTCGGTGGCCAGGGTGCCGACCATGGCGCGGTAGGCGGCGTCGGCACCGGAGGTCGAGTTGCCCAGGTGGGACATGCCCAGCGCCACCGAGCCGTCCAGGTTGCCGCCGGGGGTGCCGGAGGCGGCCAGGCTCGCCGGGTTGGTCACCACCACCGACAGGGTCGCGGCGCTGCTGCCGGCGAACAGCGGGCCGCCGGGGTTGCCGGCCAGGTCGTAGCCGCCGGCCTGGCTGGCGTTGACGGTGCTGACCAGGGCGGCGGCGACCGCGTCGAGCTGGGCGGTGTAGGCGGGCAGCGCGGTGGTCAGGCCGTCGACCAGGCCCTGCAGGGTGCCGCCGGCCGGCCCCGCCGGGGTGCCGCCGACGAGGATCTGGTTGCTGCCGCTGATCGAGAGCGTGTTGGCCGTGGTGGACGACACCAGGCTGAGGCCGCCGACCGTCACGTCGGCGCTGCCGTTGGCCTGGATGGTGGCCTGGGCGCCGGTCAGGTCGGCCAGCTTGAGCAGCAGGGCGTCGCGCTGGTCGGCCAGGGAGTTGGCGTTGCTGCCGCTGGCGGTGGCCACCGCGATGTCGCCGTTGAGCTGGGCGAGCGCCGTCGCGGCGGTGTTGATCTCCACGGTGGCCGCGCCGGCCTGGGTGGACACCGACTGGGTCAGCCGGTCCAGGTTGGCGCTGCTCTGGTTGATGCTGCTGGCCAGTCCCGCGGCCTTCTGCAGCACCACGTTGCGGGCCGCCAGGTCGGCGGGGTTGTTGGCCACCGCCGCCCAGGAGTTCCAGAAGTCGTTGAGCTGCTCGGCCAGACCGCTGTCACTCGGCTCGTCGAAGAGCGTCTCGACCGAGGACAGCACGTTGGCGGTGGTCTGCCGGAAACCGTTGTCGCCGTGCTCGGTGCGCGCGCGGCCGTCGATCATCGGATCGTTGAGCCGGGTGGTGCCATTGACGGTGACCGAACCGCTGGTGTGCTGGGTGGCATACAGCGCCGCAACGCCGGCCACCGGGCCGACCGCGGCCAGCTCGGCACGCTGCCGGGTGTAGCCGGGGGTGTTGGCGTTGGCGATGTTCTGGCCGGTGACGTCCATGCCGTAGCGCTGGGTGTTGAGCGCTGCCAGGGCATTGGTGAGGCCGGAGAACGAGCTCGTCATGCCCACTCCAGGTGCTGCGTGCTCATGCCTGCTCGTCCATCAGCATCGGGCCGTCGGACAGGGTGGCCGGCGAGCCGTAGGCGTCGTAGGTCTGTACCGGCTGGGTGACCGAGAGCAGGGTCTGGCGCACCGCGCGGGCGCCGGCGGCCAGCAGGGCGCGGTTGTCGCCGGCCGTGCGCTCCACCTCCTCGACCAGCCGCAGCAGCACCTGCCGGTGCTCGGTGAACAGGGTGGACCACGGCTCGGGGGCGAGGGCCGCCAGTTCGGCCAGCGCCGGGGGAGCGGGCAGGCCGAGATCGTCGGCGATCGCGTCCACCTCGGCGGCGCGCAGCACCTCGGTGCCGCGCAGTTGCTCGAGGGCTGCTTCTACCTCGTCATTGGCGTGCGCCAGCCAGCGGGCGTGCCCGGCACTGACGATCAGCTGCTCCTCGACGAGCTTGAACAGCAGCAACTGCAGCGCCTCGCGCTCGCGCCACAGCAGCGTCGATACCTCGGAGAACCCCATGGTTTTACTTCCCGTAGTCGTCAACATGACTACCTCACACTCCCCTCGGGTTCAAAGCAACTGATCGGCATCGGGCCGACGTACTTGAACACTCCCGGGTAGGTACAAGGGCCCTCACGGCCGTTCGCAGCGACACGCCGTTGTGATACAGATCACAGTCACTCTGAGTATGCAGGACTTAACGCAGGCAATACATTAAGCCCCGGTTAAGTCAGCGGGGGCCGTCTTAACCGGCAGTAATCGAGACCCACTCGTGTGGCCAGCAAAGTGCAGCAAATGACCGAGCAGCACCCCTGCCAGGAGAAGAGTAACGATGACGATGAGTCACAAGGCCTCCGCGCCGGCCTCCGCCGCGCTCGTTGATTCGGCCGCCCCGGTGTGCACCCCCGAGGTGGAAGGACTGGTCCGGGACAACCTGGCCCTGGTCGGCCACATCGTGCGGGAGACCATGACGCGGTTGCCGGCCCACATCGGCCGCGACGACCTCATCTCCGCCGGCATGACCGCACTGGTACTCAGCGCGCAGAGCTACGACGAGGCCCGCGGCGTTCCGTTCGCCCGCTTCGCCGCCATCCGCATCCGCGGCGCCCTGGTCGACGAGCTCCGCTCGATGGACTGGGCCAGCCGGTCGGTGCGTGGCCGGGCCCGCGAGGTGGAAGCGGTCCGCAACCAGCTCGCGGTGACCCTGAGCCGCTCGCCCCGCCCGCAGGAGGTGGCCGACACCCTCGGTGTCAGCGTCTCCGAGCTCGGCAACATCGACGCCGACGTGCACCGGGCCAGCGTGCTGAGCCTGCAGGGCTTCGCCCCCGAGACGGGTGCGGCGATGGTGGCCGACGCGCAGCGCGGTCCGGAGCAGCTGGTGCTCGACCGCGAGCAGCTGGGCTATCTCTATGACGCGATCGCCGAGCTGCCCGACCGGCTGCGGCACGTGGTGCAGGCCTACTTCTTCGAGCAGCGCCAGATGGCCGACATCGCCGCCGAGCTGGGCGTCACCGAGTCCCGGATCTCCCAGCTGCGCGCCGAGGCGCTCAAGCTGCTGCGGCACGGCATGGCCAGCGCCGAGCCCGAGGCGGGCGAGGTTGTCGAGCCGACCGGCCGGGCCGGCGCCCGGATCGCCAGCTACGCGGCGGCGGTGGCCGCCCGTGGCACGCTGTCCTCGCGGCTGAGCATCTCCAACCCGCTGGGCGAGACGGTCACTTCCTACAGCTCCGCCTCCCTCGGCCGTACCTCCATCGCCTAAGACGGAAACGGGCGATTTTTCCGACCGAATCGCTCAACTCGCCGCCCCGGCTGCCGAATAGATATCCGAGCTGATCCACGGATGGATCGGCTGGCCCGCAAAGCCGGGTCACACCGGACTCTGTTTCAGGAGGAAACACAATGAGTCTTCGCATCAACACCAACGTCGGGGCCCTCAACGCCTACGGCAACCTGTCCGCCAACCAGGCCTCGCTGCAGGCCGCGTTCGAGAAGCTGTCGAGCGGTCTGCGGATCAACAAGGCGGCCGACGACGCGGCCGGCCTGTCGATCAGCCAGGGCCTGACCTCGCAGATCAACGGCCTCACCCAGGCCGTGCGCAACGCCCAGGACGGCACCAACGTCGCCCAGATCGCTGACGGCGCCCTGGCGACCGTGCAGAAGATCCTGCAGCGTCAGCGTGACCTCGCCGTCCAGGCCTCCAACGGTGGTTCGCAGGACGCTGCCGCGCAGGCTGCGGCCCAGTCCGAGATCACCAACCTCAACACCCAGCTGGACAACATCGCGGCCACCACCGCCTTCGGCGGCACCAAGCTGCTCGACGGCACCTACACCGCCGCGGTCGGCGTCTTCCAGGTCGGTGCCAACAACACCGCCAGCGAGCAGATCTCCCTCGCGCTGACGGCAGCGGACTCCACCACCCTGGGCGTCTCGGGCGTCAACGTCGGCACCACCGCGGGTGCGCAGACCGCGATCGGCACCGTGGACGCGGCGATCGCCGCGGTCTCGGCCGCCCGCTCGCAGATCGGTGCCACCCAGAACCAGCTGAACTACACCGTCAGCAACCTGCAGACCACGATCCAGAACGTGACCGCGTCGCGTTCGAACATCACCGACGCCGACCTGGCGACGGAGGTCACCGCCATGAGCCAGGCCCAGATCCTGACCTCGGCCGCCACCTCGGTGCTGGCCCAGGCCAACTCGGCTCCGCAGGCGATCCTGAAGCTGCTGCAGTAGTTCCTCGGCCGGCAGCGCCACGCAACACATCGGTACGGCAACAAGCCGCTTGGTGATCCGGCCGGGGTTCGAACAGAGCCCCGGCCGGACCGCTTAGCGGTGCGGATCGAGACGGTAAGGAGTACAGGTGAGCGCGTTCGCGATCAACGGGTTGTCCTCCGGCATCGACACGGCCTCCCTCATCTCGCAGTTGATGACGGTGGCCGCCCAGCCGCAGACCCAGTTGAAGAACCAGCTGTCCGTGCAGCAGAACGTGCTGAGCGCCTACCAGGCGATCAACACCAAGCTGACCGCGCTGCAGACCGCGGCCGACGCGATGACGCAGGCCGGCACCTGGTCTGCCACCAAGGCGGTCTCGTCCAACCCGGCGGTGGTGGCCTCGACCACCTCGACCGCCGCGTCCGGCTCGGCCACCACCTTCGACGTGATCCGGCTGGCCACCGCCCAGATCAGCACGCTGGGCGCTTCCGGACCGGTGGTCGCCTCGCCGCCCAACGGCATCGACATCGTCGACTCCGCCGGCGTCACCCATCACCTCGCGATCGCCAACGGCACCGCCGCCGGGGTGGCGACCGCGGTGAACAACGCCGCCCTGGGCGTCCGGGCCGCGGTGGTCAACACCGACTCCGGGCCGATGCTCCAGTTCACCTCCGTCGCGACGGGGGCGGCCGGGGCCTTCACGATCAACGGCCTGGACACCGCCCCGCAGACCCTGGTGGCCGCCCGGGACGCCCAGATCGCCGTCGGTGACCCGAACGCCGGCGGGTACACCGTCTCCAGCAGCAGCAACACCTTCAACAACGTGATCCCCGGCGTCACCTTCAGCGTCGGCGCGGTGGCCAGCGGGGTGACCGTGTCGGTCTCCAGCGACGCCAGCGCCATCAGCGACAAGGTCAAGGCCCTGGTCGACGCCGCCAACGCCGCGCTCGCCGAGCTGAGCAAGGACACCGGCAAGGGCGCGGTGTTGGAGAGCAACTACCAGGTCAACTCGATCACCGACAGCATGCTGTCGGCGATCAGCCGCGGCAGCAACGGGGCCAGCTTCGCCTCGGTCGGCGTGCAGCTCACCTCGACCGGAACCCTCGCCTTCGACGCCACCGCCTTCGCCAGCGCCTACGCGAGCGACCCCGTCAAGGCCCAGGCCACCGTGGCGACCTCGCTGGCCGGTGCGCTGTCCGGCCTGGCGATGCGCAGCTCCACCCAGATCGTCAGCCCGCTGATCAACTCCGGCACCTCGCAGATCGGCGCGCTGAACAAGCAGATCGCCGACTGGGACACCCGGCTGGACACCCAGCGGACCGCGATGCAGACCAAGTACGCCGCGATGGAGGTGGCGTTGCAGAAGCTGCAGTCCACCTCGAGCTACCTGACCTCGGCGCTGTCCGCGATCAGCAAGTCCAACTCCTCGTCCGACAACTGAGCCAACCAGCCCGCCGTCCACCAGCCCGCAGAAGGAGATGAGCGTCGATGCCAGCCGATCCCGCCCGCGCCCGCTACCTCGCTGACGCCGTCGCCACCGCGACACCGGCCCGGCGGATCGTGCTGCTCTACGACCGGCTGTGGCTCGACATCCAGCGCGCCCAGGCTGCGCAGGACTGCGGCGATCTCAGCGCGCGGGACCACCTGCAGCACGCCCAGCAGATCCTCGCCGAGTTGCTCGGCAGTCTCGACGTCTCCGCGTGGTCGGGTGCCGCGGACCTCGCCGGCCTGTATTCCTACCTGCTGCGCGAGCTGATCGGCGAGGTGGTCGAGCCGCGGCCGGGTCGGCTGGCCGCGGTCACCCGGATCGTCTCCACGCTGCGCGAGAGCTGGCAGCAGGCCGAGGCACAGCTGCAGGGCGGTGCACCGCCGGCGGCCTCGAGTCCGGGCCGGGAAGCGGTGCGCGTTGGCTAGCCAGCCGGCTACCACTCACGGCCGCCCGGCTGCCGCCGAGCCGACCTGGGAGCAGGTGCTGGCCGAGCTGGAGCAGGAGACCACGGCGCTGGCCGAGGGGCTGCGCAGCGGCGAGCTGCTGGCACCGGTCACCCCCTGGCACCCGCCGGCGCTGCCCCCGATCCCGGCCGAGCTCGTCTCCCGGGCGCAGGCGTTGCTCGACCTGCAGCTGCGGCTGCAGATCCAGATCGGCCTGGAGCTGGAACTGGACCGCAACCGCCTGTCCACCCGCTCCCGCTCGGCGCGCCAGCCCGACCCGGCGCCCCAGCTGGTCGACCTTCGGGCGTAACTGCCGGAACCGGCGCTTTCGCGCATCCGCCTGGTTCTGTCCGGTTCCCTCTGGATCCAACACATTTCTTTTACTAAGTCTTAACTCTGTGTGATCAAGGTCGATAGGGGAGCTACGAGCACGGACTGCTCCCACAGCGCGCCAAGGATTGGCGAACCCCCAGAACAGCGGAGGTTTCGTGCCGTGCTCGACGATGTCGCGTCCGTGACCCTGAGTACCGCCCTGTCCGCGCTGGCCGCCCGGCAACGGGTGAGCGCGAACAACATCGCCAACCTGGAGACCCCGAACTTCCACGCCGGGCAGGTGTCCTTCGAGGACGACCTGCGCCGCGCGGTGGCGGCCGGCGACCCGGCCCAGGCCACCACCACCTTCAGCACCAGCACCGCACCGGGCGGCGTGAACGGCAACAACGTCAGTCTCGACACCGAGACCCTCACCGACTCCAAGACCGCGCTGCAGTACCAGTTGCTCAGCGGCGCGATGTCGACCAAGTTCGCGCTCATCGACACCGTGCTGCGGGGCTGAGCCGCATGTCGATCTTCTCCGCGATCAACACCTCGGGCACCGGGCTGAGCACCTTCCGGACCTGGATCGACGTGATCGCCAACAACATGGCCAACATCAACACCGTCAAGCCCACCTCGGGTGCGGCCTTCCAGGCGCAGTACGTGCAGGCCGAGAATATCGGGGCCGCCGGTACGGGTGGGACAGCCGACCAGGCCGGCGGCGGGGTGCGCATCTCGGCGCTGCCGCTGTCCAGTGCGGCGGGCCGGTTGACCTACCAGCCGTCCAACCCGCTCGCCGACGCCCGTGGCTACGTCCGGCTGCCCGACATCGACATGGCCGAGCAGATGGGCAACCTGATCATGGCCCAGCGCGCTTTCCAGGCCAACGCCGCCGTCGTGGACCGGGCCCGTGAGACCTACCTGGACGCCATCAACATCGGAAAGAACCACTGACATGAGCCTGCCCGCGATCGGTGCCATCGGCGCCGCGCTTCCGAACTTCGCCACCGCACTCGGCGGTGGCGCCGACGTCGCCGCGCCGACCGGCGCCGGCACCTCCGCCGGCTTCGCCTCGATGCTGGAGAAGGGCATCAACGCGGTGAACTCAGCGCAGAGCAAGGCCGACACGCTGGCCGTGCAGGCCGCTACCGGCGACCTCACCGACATCCACGACTACACCATCGCCGCCGCCCAGGCGGAGCTGGTCACCCAGCTGGCGACCACCATCCGGACCAAGGGCGTTGACGCGTTCAACCAGATCATGGGAATGCAGGCCTAACAGATGCAGGACAAGTTTCTCTCGACGCTGCAACGCTTCTGGCGTGGCTTCCTGGCCTTCACGCCCGGCCAGAAGGCGGTCACGGTCGCCATCGGGCTGGCCCTGGTGGTCGGCGGTTTCACCTTCTCCTCCTGGGCCTCCAAGCCCAGCTACGCGCCGCTGTTCACCAACCTGGCACCGGCCGACGCCAGCGGCATCATCGACAAGCTGAATGCCAACAAGACGCCGTACCAGCTGGCGGCCAACGGCACCTCGATCCTGGTTCCGCGCAAGGACGTCTACAACCTGCGGCTGACCATGAGCGCCGCCGGCCTGCCGTCGTCGGGAAGCACCGGCTACAGCCTGCTGGACCAGGAGGGCATCACCACCTCGGAGTTCAAGCAGCACGTGGACTACCAGCGGGCGCTGGAGGGCGAGCTCTCCAAGACCATCAAGTCGATCAGCGGGGTCCGCGACGCCGCGGTGCACCTGGCGATCCCGCAGCAGAACGTGTTCACCGACGGCACCCAGAAGGCCACCGGCTCGGTGTTGCTGACCACCGACCCCGGCACCACGCTGACCTCCGGTCAGGTGCAGTCGGTGGTGAACCTGGTGTCCTCCAGCGTCCCCGGCATGGGCGCGGACCAGGTCAGCGTCTCCGACGCCAGCGGCAAGGTGCTCTCGGTCGCCGGTGACGCCAACTCCTCGGCCGCCGCCGACACCCGCACCGAGGCGATCGCCCAGTACAACAAGCGGGTCAGCGCCGAGGTGCAGCAGATGCTGGACCGGATGGTGGGTGCCGGGCACTCGGTGGTGACGGTGAACGCCGACCTGGACTTCGACAAGAACAACACGGTCTCGCACTCCTACAGCTACGCCACCGGCGTACCGCCGCTGTCCGAGGCGAACACCACCGAGACCTACGGCTCCGGCCAGAACTCCTCCGGTGGCGTGCTCGGCGCCGCCTCGCCCAGCCCGAGCGCGGCGGCCGGCACCACCGGCACCGGCCCGTACAAGAAGACCAGCACCACCCGGGACAACGCGGTCAACGAGAACACCGAGACCCGCAGCGCCGCCCCCGGCAAGGTCCGCACCCTCAGCGTCGCGGTGCTGCTGGACAAGAACGCCCCGCCGGTGGACGAGGCGCAGGTGCGCCAGCTGGTCGGCTCCGCGGTGGGCCTGGACCCCAAGCGCGGCGACTCGCTGGCCGTGGCCACCGCCGCCTTCGACCACTCGGCCGCCGACCAGGCCAAGAAGGCCGCCGACCAGGCCGCCTCGGCAGCCGCCGCGGCCCGGCGCAGCGCGGAGATGATCTCGCTCGCCAAGACCGTGCTGGTGGTGCTGCTGGTGCTGGCCCTGATCGTCGCGACGATGGTCGCCAGCCGGCGCCGGCGCCGCGAGGGCCCGGTCGACGAGCTGGACACCTTCCTCGCCACCCTCAACGACGCGCCGGGCTCGCTGCCGCCGGCCCCGCGCGACATCGTCCCACCGCACAGCCGCGAGGCCGCGGCCAACCTGGCCCGGCAACGGGACCTGGCCGAGATGGCCGATAGCGAGCCGCACGAAGTGGCCCGGCTGCTGCGTACCTGGCTGAACACCAAGGAGAGCTGACGATGGTAGAGACGCTGGCCACTGTTTCCTCGATCGGCACCCCGCTGGCCGCCGCGGCCGCCGCGGAACCCGGCCTCGACCTCACCCGCAGCCTGACCGGCCGGCGCAAGGCGGCGATCCTGCTGCTGCAGCTGGACCGGGAGGCCTCGGCCAAGGTGCTCAAGCAGTTCTCCGAGACCGAGCTGGAAGAGGTCGTCGCCGAGATCGCCCGGGCCGGCGACGTGCCGGCCGAGATGTCGGCGGCGGTGCTGCGCGAGTTCGGCATCCTGCAGGCCTCCGGCGACGCGCTGGTGCGCGGCGGCGTCGAGCAGAGCCGGGCGCTGCTGCGGGCCGCGGTCGGCGACCAGCGTGCCGACGCGATCCTGGACCGGCTGTCGGGCAGCATGTTCGACGTCCCGTTCAAGTTCCTGCAGAACGCCGACGCCCGGCAGCTGCTGAACTTCATCTCCGACGAGCACCCGCAGACGATTGCCCTGGTGCTGGCGCATGTTTCCGCGCCGCTGGCCTCGAAGGTGCTGGCCGGCCTGGGCACCGAGCTGCAGGCCGACGTGGCACACCGGATCGCCACCATGGATCAGACCACGCCAGACATCATCCACCAGATCGAGGCCAACCTGCAGCGCCGGATGGCCAACCTGCTGGTGCCCTCCGAGCTCGCCGCGGTGGGCGGTGTGCAGCCGCTGGTCGACATCATCAACCGCGCCGACCGGGGCACCGAGCGGCTCATCATGGAGGGCCTGGAGAACCGCGACCCGGAGCTGGCCGAAGAGGTCCGCAGCCGGATGTTCATGTTCGAGGACCTGGTCAATCTCGAAGACCGTGCCGTGCAGCTGGTGCTGCGCCAGGTCGAGACCGGCAACCTCGCCATCGCGCTCAAGGGGGTCGCCGCGGTGGTGCACGCCAAGATCATGGCCAACATGTCCGAGCGGGCCGCGGCGAGCCTGGCCGAGGAGATCGAGCTGCTCGGCCCGGTCCGGGTGCAGAGCGTGGAGGAGGCCCAGACCGAGGTGGTCCGGGTGATCCGCGAGCTGGAGGAGTCCGGCCAGATCATCGTCCGGCGCGGCGAAGAGGACGAGTTCGTTGCCTAGTTCCCTCACCGGCACCGCCAGCACCGGCAGCTGGGCCTTCGACTTCAGCAGCGACGCCGGCGTGCCGGACCAGCTGGTGGAGCAGGCGCGCGCCGAGGCCCGGGCGGTCGGCTACGCCCAGGGCTGGGCGCAGGGGGTGCGCAGCGCGGCCGAGACCCGGGACGCCGAGAGCACCGTGGCCGCCGCCGAGCTGGCCGAGCTGCACGCCCGGTACTCCCAGCAGGCCGGCTCCGCGCTGCAGGCGCTGCAGGCCGCCGCGGCGGACCTGCGGCAGCGCACCGTGACCGTCACCGACCAGATCGCCGACGAGATCCTCACCGTCGCCGTCGGACTGGCCGAAGTGCTGCTGGGTCGCGAGCTGCGCGATCCGGCGGTGGCGGCACCGGCGGCGCTGGCCCGGGTGCTGGCGCTGGCCCCGGCCGACCAGCCGGTCACCGTCTGGCTGAGCCCGGCCGACCACCAGACCCTGACCGGACCGGACGGACCGGGCCTCATCGCGACCGTCGAGGGTGCCACCGGGCGTGGCCTGAGCTACGAGCAGGACCCGGAGCTGCAGCCCGGCGACGCCCGGGCGCGCTGCGGCAGCACCGCCATCGACGCCCGGCTGTCGGCCGGCGTGGACCGGCTGCGGGAGTACCTGAGCCGATGACCACCGTCCTCACCGAGCGGGCCCGGCACCGGCTGGCCGAGCTCACCGAGCTCGCCGCCCCCCGGGTCTACGGCTACGTCTCACGGGTGGTGGGCCTGTCGGTCACCGTCTCGGGCCTGACCGGCCGGATCGGCGACCTGCTCACCATCGGCACCGGTCCGCAGTCCGTGCTGGCCGAGGTGGTCGCCGTGGACGGCCAGAACTGCACCTGCCTGCCGCTGGGCTCGCTGGACGGCATCGGCAACGGCGACCGGGTCGCCGCGACCGGTGGCCCGCTGCGGGTCGGCGTCGGGGCGGGCCTGCGCGGCCGGGTGCTGGACGGGCTGGGTCAGCCGCTGGACGGCCTGCCGCTGCCGGCCGGACTGGACCGGGTCTCGGTGGAGCTGGCGCCGCCCGCGGCGCTGAGCCGGCGCCGGGTGGAGGAGCAGCTGGCACTGGGCGTGCGGGCCATCGACTCGCTGATCAGCGTCGGCCGGGGCCAGCGGGTCGGCATCTTCGCCGGCTCCGGCGTCGGCAAGTCCAGCCTGCTGTCGATGATCACCCGCGGCACCACCGCCCAGATCACCGTGGTCGCCCTGATCGGCGAGCGCGGCCGGGAGGTCCGCGAGTTCCTGGAGAACGACCTCGGCCCGGACGGCCTGCGCGACGCGGTGGTGGTGATCGCCACCTCCGACCAGCCGCCGATGGTGCGGCTGCGGGCCGCCTACACCGCGACCCGGATCGCGGAGTGGTTCCGCGACCAGGGCCAGGACGTGCTGCTGCTGATGGACAGCATCACCCGCCTGGCCACCGCACAGCGCGAGATCGGGCTGTCCGCGGGGGAGCCGCCTGCCTCGCGGGGCTACCCGCCGTCGGTGTTCGCGCTGATGCCGCGGCTGCTGGAGCGGGCCGGCGGGTCGGAGCACGGCTCGATCACCGGCCTCTACACGGTGCTGGTCGAGGGCGAGGACCACAACGAGCCGGTCGCCGACACCGCCCGGTCCATCCTGGACGGCCACATCGTGCTGGACCGCCGGCTGGCCACCGCCGGGCACTTCCCCTCCATCGACGTGCTCGAGTCGGTGTCCCGGGTGGCGACCTCGGTCACCTCCGGCGAGCAGCAGCAGCTGGCCCGTGCCGCCCGGCAGTTGCTGGCCGCCCGCCGCGACGTCCGGGAGCTGGTCGAGATCGGCGCCTACGTCGCCGGCACCAACCCGCGCGCGGACCGGGCGCTGGCGCTGTGGCCGCGGCTGGAGGGCTTCCTGCAGCAGGACATGGCCGAGCGCAGCAGCGCGGAGTCGGCCTGGAGCGCGCTGGCCGAGCTGCTGGCCACCGATGCGGCGACAGTCCCGGCCCTTTCCGCTGTGCCGGTCGGAGAAAGCCGATGAGCCACAACTGGATTCCCACCGTGCTGCGGGCCCGGCAGGCGCAGGAGGACGTGCTCGCCCAGGATCTTGCGACCGCCCGCCGCGACGCCGACCGAGCCTGCGACCAGCACGCCGAGCAGCTGGCCCGGGTCGAGGCGCTGGCGGTGCCGCACAGCCAGACGGTGCGTGCCTTCCACGCCACGCTGAGCGCGCAGCAGGCCGCGGTGGCCAGCCTGTCGGCCGCCCACAACCGGCTGCTGTTCGCCGAGGGCAGGGTGGCCGGCACGATGGTCGAGCTGACCGCCGCCGCCCGGGCCCGGCGCACCGTGGAGAAGCTGCACGAACGGCTGCTCGACGAGCAGGCCAGCGCCGCCTCGGTACTGGCACAGCGCGAGCTGGACGAGGTGTCGATCGCCCGGCACGGTGCCCGGCAACGAGGGCGGGTCGCAGCGACGAAGGAGCGCGGACCGGACCGGGGCGCAGCTCGCGAGGCCACCTCATGACCGTCGAGATGTCGGGCGTGGCGTCGGTGCTGGCCCGGATCGCCCAGATCCAGGCGAGCAATCCGTGCACCCAGCTGGCCCGCGCCGCGGCACCGGTACCGGCCCGGACGACCACCAGCGTGGGGTCGACCGCGGCGGTCGCAACCGCGCCGGCCGGCCAGGTCGGCGCGCCGGACTTCGCGGCCACCCTGGCCGAGGTGCAGCAGGGCCAGCCGGACGGCACCGACGTGATCGGCTCGGCGGCGAAGTACCTCGGGGTGCCCTACGTCTTCGGCGGGAACACCCCGGCCGGCCTGGACTGCTCGGGCCTGGTGCAGCGTTCCTACGCCGACCTCGGCATCGCACTGCCCCGGGTCGCCGCCGACCAGGCCCACGTCGGCACCCCGGTCGCTTCGCTGGCGCAGGCACAGCCGGGCGACATCCTGGCCTTCGGCGAACCCGCCCACCACGTGGCGCTCTACCTCGGCAACGACCGGATGATCGCCGCGCCGGAGCCGGGGGACCGGGTCAAGGTGCAGAGCGTCTACGAGACCCCGACCAGCATCCGCCGGGTGCTGGCGTCCGGACCGGCCGGCTCGGCAAACCTGAACGGCTTTGGTGGCCCAGCCGGACTGGGTGGCCTCGCCGGGCTGCCCGGCATCGGGGCAGTCGCGGGGCTGAGCGGGCTCGGTGGCCTCGGCGGGCTGACCGGCCTTGCCGGGTTGACCGGCCTCGCCGGGCTCGGTGCGCCGGCCGGCCCACCGCCGGTGACCGGCGTCGGCCAGTACGCCGCGCTGTTCGCGCAGAACGAGGCCCAGTACCAGCTTCCGCAGGGCCTGCTGGCGGCGGTCGCGCACACCGAGTCCGGTGGCAACCCGGCCGCGGTGAGCCCGGCCGGTGCCCAGGGCCTGATGCAACTGATGCCGGCGACCGCGCAGGGCCTCGGGGTCGACCCGTTCGTCCCGGCCCAGGCGGTGCAGGGTGCCGCCAAGCTGCTGTCGAGCTACCTGCACAACTACGGATCGGTGCCGCTGGCGCTGGCCGCGTACAACGCCGGCCCGGCTGCCGTGCAGCGGTACGGCGGCATTCCACCTTATGCGGAAACGCAGAACTACGTCGCCAAGATCACCGCACTGATGGCCGGGAGGGCCGGCTGATGGCGCTCACGATCACCGTCGCGGGCAGCGGCGTGGCTGCGGCAGCCGTGCTCGAGCAGGCCGGCCCGGACGGCACTGCCAGCGACCGGAACGCGGCCGGCGACGCCTTCGCGGGCGTGCTGGCCGGCCTCGGCCAGGACGCACCGGCCGGCCGGTCGCCGGTGCCCGCTCGCGGGCCCGCCGATTCCCGACCCGCCGACCCGGCCGACGATGCCACCGACCCGAACCTCGGCACCGCCGCGGCGGACCTGGCGGCGCTCGTGCTGGCGGTCTCCGGTGCGCCGGTGCCGACCACCGTGCCCGCCGGCACCGGACTGCCCGCGGCCGACGAGCCGAGCGAGCCGACGGCGGTCGCCGCGGCGACGGGCCCGGCCCCGCAGGCCGCGCTCGCCGCGCAGCAGGCGGCTGCCCGGCGGCCGGCCCAGGCCCTCGAGGCACCGGCCGCAGCGGCTGCCAAGGCACCCCGGCCGGCGGCCGGTGCGACCGGACCGGCCACCGAGCCGACGGTTGTCGCCGGATCAGGGCCGCTCGCTACGGCGACGTCGGACGCCATCCCGCCGGACGCCATCCAGTCGGACGCCCTCCAGGTACCCGGTTCGCCCGCGCCCGGCACCCCGATCTCGCTGCCCGGCCTGCCGGTGCCGACCGGTGCCGTCGGCATTCCGTCGGCCGCCCCGTCGGGTGCCGGCACGCCGGTGCCGAGCGGTGTCGCGGGCACTCCGTCGGCCACCCCGTCGGGTGCTGCCACCCCGTCGTCGGGCACCGGCCCGGACGCGGCGGCCGGAATGCCCCCCGCACCGGCGGGCACCCCGGCCAGCTCGGCGCACCCCAGCTCGGCGGCATCCTCCGACCCGGCGGCGTCCCCCGGCCCGGCGGCTTCGCCCGGAACCGGCGCCACCCCGGCGGTGGTGACGCTGCCGGATACCGCCGCGCTCATCGCCAGCACGTCCGGAGCCGCCCGGGCAGCGGGCTCGACCACGCCGGACCCGGTGAACCCGGCAACCCCCGGCAACGGGGCCGTGGTGAGCACGCCGGGCGCCACCCACCGTGGCGGGACACCGGCCGGCCCGCGCGCCGGTCACCCGCGCCCGGACACCCAGGACCCGGCGCCGGCCGCCGCCGTCCAGGCCGCCCCGACCACCGCGGCACCGGCCGCCGCCGGTCACGCACCCGACCCGGCACCGGCCGGCATCGCCGCCCTCCAGCAGCCGGCACCGAGCGCGCCAACCGGACCGCCGGCCGCCGCCGACGCCCAGCCGGCGCCGCGGCACCCGGTGGCCGAGCCGCTGGCGAGCCAGGTGGCCGGTCCGGTGCTGGCGCTGCGGGCCCGCGGCGACGGCAGCCACCAGCTGATGATCGCGCTGCATCCCGCCGAGCTCGGGCCGGTCAACCTGCACGTCCGGATCTCCGGCGACGCCATGACGATCTCCCTGGCCAGCTCCAATGACATCGCGCACGACACGTTGCGGGAGGCATTGCCACAGCTGCGCGCGGAACTGCAGTCGGCGGGCCTGGGCAGCGCGTCGCTGTCGCTGGACCTGACCTCGGGCGGCTCGGCCGGCTCCGGCGCGTTCGCCGAGCAACGGCACGCCACGCCCGACCGGGCCGGCGCCGCGCTGCCCGACCCGATCTCGGTGCCGGTCCGGCCGCGTGTCAGCGGACGGCCCGGCGCCGCCACCAGCTCCGGCCTGGACCGGTGGCTGTGAACACCTCAGAACAGGAGTGCAGATGACGCTTCCCGTCTCCGCGGTCGCCAGCGGCCAGCCCGCGCTGCCGAACCCGGCCATCGACACCACGGACAACACCAAGCTGAGCTCCAAGGCGTTCCTGCAACTGCTGGTCGCCCAGCTGCGCTACCAGGACCCGAGCAAGCCGGTCGACACCTCGGCGTTCATGAACGAGACCGCCACCCTGACCCAGGTGCAGTCCTCCGAGCAGACCGCCCAGGTCAGCCTGGACATGCTCACCGCCCAGCGGGCCCAGACCGCGAGCAGCCTGGTCGGGCACACGGTCAGCTACACCGCGGCCGACGGCAGCCAGGTCACCGGCTACGTCTCCTCCGCGACCATCTCCACGGCCAAGCCGACCCTGCGGATCGGGACGGTCGACGTCGACCTGAGCCAGGTCCAGCAGGTGCTGGCACCCGGCACCGGCTGAGCCGCCCAGGCCCAGCAACCAATCCTCGAAACCCAAACCTCGAATATCCCTTCTCTCAAGGAGAAAGTCCCATGCTTCGCTCGCTGTTCACCGGCATCTCGGGCCTGCGTGCCCACCAGCAGATGCTCGACGTCACCTCCAACAACATCGCCAACGTCAACACCGCCGGCTTCAAGGCCTCCTCGACGGTGTTCGAGGACACCCTCAGCCAGACCATCGCCGGGGCCGGCGCGCCGACCGCGACCAACGGTGGCACCAACCCCACCCAGGTGGGCCTGGGCGTGCAGCTGGCCGGCACCGCGATCAACTTCTCGCAGGGTTCCAACCAGTACACCGGCCGCACCAGCGACCTGCTGATCAACGGCGACGGCTTCTTCGTGCTGAACAACAACGGCCAGCAGACCTTCAGCCGGGCGGGCTCCTTCAGCCTGGACTCGGCCGGCCACCTGGTGGCACCGGACGGCGCCATCGTGCAGAGCGCGGCCGGCGGCGACCTGGACCTGTCCGCGCTGAGCAGCGGCACCTACAAGTCCTGGAGCATCAACCCCTCCGGCGTGGTCAACGGGGTGGACGCCGCCGGCGCCACCACGGCGCTGGGCACCATCGCGCTGGCCACCTTCACCAACCCGCTGGGCCTGACCAAGGTGGGCGACTCGCAGTACCAGGTCAGCACCAACTCCGGCCCCGCCCAGATCGGTGCCGCCAACACCGCCGGCCGGGGCAGCCTGACCCCGGGCTACGTCGAGATGTCCAACGTCGACCTGGCCGCGGAGCTGACCAACCTGATCATCTCCGAGCGCGGTTTCCAGGCCAACTCGCGGGTGATCACCACCTCCGACGAGGTGCTGCAGAGCCTGATCAGCCTGAAGAACTAGTCCCTCGCAGAACACTCGGGCCCGCTGTCCGCGGCGGGCCCGAGTGCCCTGTGAACAGGGGTCGTCCGGCGCCCGCCGGCCGGCCCGGTGGCTCAGAAAACCGCCGCCGATGCCGATATGTAATCCCGAGGAGGACCCACGGATGGGTCCTGCACACACCTGGATGGATCCGTTGATACTGCTGCGCCGGTTGGGTGGACCCGTATTCACCCTCAACCCAGACCTGATCGAGCGTGCCGAGGCGACCCCGGACACCGTGGTTACCCTGATCGGCGGCAACAAGTACGTCATCTGCGAATCCCTCGACGAGCTCGTCGAACTGATCCGTGACTACCGGGCCGGCATCATCGCCAGCGCCGAGGCCATGACCGCCGGCGCTCCGCACACCGACTCCGGCCAGTCGGTCGGCCACCCCCGGATGCGGGTGCTGTCCACCGCGGGCTCGTCCGCCCAGCCGCCCGTGGTGCCGATCCGAAGGAATGATTCCTGATGGATCCGTCCCTGATCATCGGCGTCGTGCTGGCGGTCGTGGCCATCGTCGGCTCGGTGACCATGGAAGGCGGCAACATCGGTGCCATCTTCCTGATCCCGCCGATGATCCTGGTCTTCGGCGGCACGATCGGCGCCGCCATCGCCGGTGCCGTGATGCGCGATGTCAGCTCGCTGCCCAAGCAGCTGATCCGGGCCTTCACCGCCAAGACCCCGAAGCCCGACGACGCGGTGCAGACCCTGGTCCGGCTGGCCGGCCGGGCCCGCCGGGAAGGCCTGCTGGCCCTGGAGTCCGAGGCCGCCGAGGTGGAGGACGAGTTCCTGCGCCGCGGCCTGCAGCTGGCCATCGACGGCACCGACGCCGAAGAGGTCGCCATCATCCTGTCCACCGAGGTCGACACCAAGCGCGCCATCGACAAGGCGGCGGCGAAGCTGTTCGCCGACATGGGCGGCTACGCCCCGACCATCGGCATCATCGGGACGGTGCTCGGCCTGGTCAAGGTGCTGGGGCACCTGTCCGCGCCGTCCAAGCTGGGTGCCGAGATCGCCAGCGCGTTCGTGGCGACGCTGTGGGGCGTGATGAGCGCCAACGTGTTCTGGCTGCCGCTGGCCAACCGGCTCAAGCGGGTCAGCGAGGCCGAGTGCGAGCAGATGGAAGTCATCATCGAGGGCATCCTGGCCATCCAGGCCGGCGCCAACCCGCGACTGGTCGAGCAGAAGCTGCAGAGCCTGCTGCCGGCCGCCAGCAGGCCCACCGAGCGGGACGTGGCCTGATGAGTGCCGGACGTGCGGCGGCCGGCCGGCGGCATCGCGGCGGCCGGGGTGGCGGCCACGCTGAGGAGCACGAGAACCACGAGCGCTGGATGGTCACCTACGCCGACATGCTCACCCTGCTGCTGGTGCTGTTCATCGTGCTGTACGCCATCTCGCAGGTGAACACCTCCAAGTTCTCCGAGCTGAAGTCGAGCCTCGCCTCGGCCTTCAAGAACGGCCAGCCCTCGGTGCTGTCCGGTGGCAGCGGGATCGTCGACGGCAACGGCGACTCCGACGGCCAGCAGGCCAACCCGAACCTGCCGGTGTTCTCGATCCCGCAGCCGAACGCCAAGGACGCCGCCGAGAAGGACCGGCAGGACGCCCAGCGCGAGGTGGACGAGTTCAAGGAGATCGAGGCGGCCATCAAGGCCTCCCTGCACAAGCACGGCCTGGACGGCAACGCCGAGTTCAACATCGACGAGCGCGGCCTGGTGGTCACCGTGGTCACCAACGAGCTGGTGTTCTCCGGCAACAGCGCGGTGCTGGAACCGGAGGGCGCGGTGATCCTCAACGCGGTGCTGCCACCGCTGCGACCGATCACCAACCAGATCCAGGTGGATGGCCACACCAACCAGCAGAACGTCAGCACCGCGCCGTACCCGAGTGGGTGGGAGCTGTCCTCGGCCCGGGCGTCGTCGGTGGTGCGCTACCTGGTGACCCACGGCCCGATCGCGGCGAACCGGCTGAGCGCGGCCGGCTTCTCCGACCAGCGGCCGTTGCTGCCGGCCAGCGACCCGCGCTCGATCACCCGCAACCGGCGGGTGGACATCGTGGTGCTGTCCAAGCTGCCGGCCGCCGCCCGCAGCCAGCTGCCGGCACTGGGCAGGAGCGGTGGCCATGGCTGAGCCGACCGCGCCCCAGCAGCCGTTCCGCACTGAGACCAGGAGTTCGACATGACGATGACGACCGAGCGACCCGACCGGATCGCCAACGAGGTTGCCAGCAAGCGTGGCAAGGCCGGCTCCAAGGGCAGCCCGGCCGAGGCCGGCAAGGCCGGTGCCAAGCAGCCCGGCAAGAAGAAGTCCAAGAAGATGAAGATCATCGTGCTGGTCGTGGTGGTGCTGATGCTGGGCGCGGTGGCGAAGTTCACCGTGCTCAAGCCCTCGGCCGCCGCCCAGGACGCCAAGCCGGTGCCCGGGCACGTGCTGGCGATGCCGGACATGACCCTGAACCTGGCCGCCGGGCACTACCTGCGGATCAAGCTCGCCCTGCAGACCGTGGAGGGGACGTCGGAGGAGCTGGACACCAGCGAGGCGTCCCAGGCCGTGATCGAGGTGTTCAGCGACCGCCCGGTGGCCGAGCTGACCGGCGAGGCGGCCCGGTCCAAGGCGAAGCAGGAGCTGCTGGCCAAGCTGCAGAAGGTCTACCCCAAGCAGATCATGGACGTGATCTACACGGAGTTCTTCACGCAGTAGCCCTCCGCATCCCACGACCCACCCCAACCGCCCGCCACCGGCGCGGGCGGTCCCAGCTGGCCCGGAGTTCTCAGGTCTGCTCCGTCCCGGTCGAACGTTGTTCATGTGGCAACGTCACCTTCCGCGCATCTTGCGCCGGTTCGCAGGTTGGTCCGGCGACCGGCAGAGGGCGGCGACGCCGCCGGGCCGCTGCCGTACGACTTCCGGCGGCCCACCAAGCTCTCCCGCGACCACGTCCGTGCGCTGCAGATGTGCTACGAGACCTATGCCCGGCGGGTGACCACGCTGCTCACCAGCGGGCTGCGCCAGCTCTGCCAGGTCAACCTGGTCGCCATCGAGCACCAGAGCTACGAGGAGTACATCTCCACCCTGGCGCCCACCACCGTGCTGGCGATGCTGGACATGGGCCCGCTGCCGGGCACCGCGCTGCTGGAGTTCTCGGTGCCCACCGCGCTGGCCTGCGTGGACTACCTGCTCGGTGGCCCGGGCGGTGACCAGCCGACCCGCCAGCTCACCGACCTCGAGAGCGGCCTGCTGCGCAACCTGATCGAGCAGATGCTCTCGGTGCTGCGCTACGCCGTCGAGCCCACCATCGGGCTGGACCCGGCGCTGCGCACCCTGGAGTTCAACCCGCAGTTCGTGCAGGCCGCGGGCGCCTCGGACGGCGTCATCGTCGGCTCGTTCCAGATGCGGGTCGGCAACCAGGTGTGCGTCTCGACGCTGTGCGTTCCGTTCGCCGCGCTGCTGCCCCGGCTGCAGGTCGGCAAGGAGGGCCGCGCGCAGACCCCGGCCGAGCAGCTCGCCGAACAGCAGACGGCCCAGCAGGTGCGCTCGGCGCTCGGCAACGTGCCGGTCGAGGTGTCGCTGAGCTTCGCCCCCGTGCAGTTGACCCCGAACGAGATCATCCGGCTCGAACCCGGCGACGTGATACCCCTGCCGCACCGGGTCACCAACCCGCTGGCGGTGACGTCCGGTGGCGTCACCTTCGCGCACGCCCTGGCCGGACGGCAGGGCAGCCGGCTCGCCGGCCTGGTCGTCGGTAACAACAGGAGGAACAACCCGTGACCCAGACCATGTCGACCAGCGAGCTCGCCCGCGAGGCGGCCCTGGCCGCCCTCGCCAGCCTGCCGATCTCGGACCCGCTGGAGCCCGGCACGGCCAGTAACGACCCGAGCCGGCTGCAGTTCGACGGCGTGGCGGTGACCGCCCGGTTCACCGGCGGCTGCACCGGCGAGGTGCTGATCGCGGTGGAGCGCGCGCTGGCCGACGCCCTGCAGAACTCCCCGCTGGGCGCGCTGGACGTCTCGGCCGCACTCACCCCCGCACTGACCGCCGCGGCCGGGGTGGTCGGCACCGTGCAGATCGGCCCCGGCCAGGCACTGGAGCCGGCGACCGCGCTGGCGGCGCTGCTCGGCAAGCCCGGCGCGCAGGCCGTTCCGCTGCTGTACCAGGGGATGCCGCGCGCCCTGGTGGGCATCGTGGTCACCACCGAGCCCGCCGCGACCGGCCCGCAGGCGCCGCACTACCCCAGCGCGGAGGAGCTGCGGGCCGCCGCCACCAACGGCGCGCCGGCGGCCCGGCCGTCGCTGCGCACCGGCCTGGACCTGCTGCGCGACGTCAGCATGGAGGTCACCGCGCAGATCGGCAGCACCCGGATGACCATCAGCGAGCTGCTGTCCCTCAACGAGGGTGCGGTGGTGGAGCTGGACCGGGCCGCCGGCGCGCCGGCCGACCTGCTGGTCAACGGTCACCTGATCGCGCGCGGCGAGGTCGTGGTGATCGACGAGAACTTCGCCCTGCGGATCGTGGAGATCGTCGCCGACGACCCGGTGCCCGCGCGGTCGTGAACACCGTCGCCGTCATCGGCCGGATGCTGCTTGCCCTGGTCTTCGTACTGGGCGTGATGTGGCTCTTGGCCCGCTGGGCCCGCAAACCCCTCGGTGGCAAGGCCGACCGGGTGATGGCGGTGCTGGCCCGGCAGCAGCTGAGCCGCACCTCCTCGGTCACCGTGGTGCGGGTGATGGACCGGGCCCTGGTGCTCGGGGTGACCGAGCAGGGCGTGCAGCTGATCACCGAGACCGAGCTGTCGGCGGTCGAGGACGCCCTGGCGACCGAGGCCACACCGAGCCGGAGCCGGAGCCGGGCCCGCACCGCGGGTCCTCGCGCCGCGGACCCCGACGGCCTGCCGGAACTGCAGCTGCAGCCGGCCGGCGGCCGGGCGAGCGCCCTGGACGGATCGGTGCTCTCGCCCAGGACCTGGCGCCAGCTGGTCAACGCCGCCCGCGAGCTGACGGTGCGCCGATGAGGAAACTGCTCGTGGCGCTGGCGATGGCCGCCGGCCTGCTCGGTGCCGGCCTGCTGGTCGGTGCCGGCTCGGCCGAGGCCACGGTGCTGCCGGTCAGCGCCGCTCAGCACCAGGTGACGGCGCTGCCCGCCAGCACCGACGCGCTGTCACTGGTGGTGCCGAAGCTGGCGCCGGTCGGGCCCAGCAAGCCGACCGGCCCGACCGGCACCGTCAATCTCGACATCAATCCCAAGCCCAGCACGTCGGTCAGCATCCTGCTGCTGCTCACCCTGCTGTCGGTCGCGCCGTCGATCCTGCTGCTGATGACCAGCTTCACCAAGATCTTCGTGGTGCTCGGCCTGACCCGCAACGCCCTGGGACTGAACGGGGTTCCGCCCAACCAGGTGCTGGCCGGCCTGTCGCTGTTCCTCAGCCTGTTCATCATGAGCCCGGTCGTGAAGAAGGTGAACGAGCAGGGGGTGCAGCCCTACCTGCACAACACCAAGAGCCAGGCCGTGGCGTTCCGGGACGGCATCGCGCCGATCCGGGAGTTCATGCTGGCGCACACCCGCTCGGAGGAGATCGCGCTGATGCTGCGGGCCGGGCACCTGCCCAACCCGCCGACGCCGGACAAGCTGGAGCTCACCACGCTCATCCCGGCGTTCGTGCTCTCCGAGCTGCGCTCGGCGATGATCATCGGCTTCGTGGTCTACATCCCGTTCCTGATCATCGACATGGTGGTCTCGTCCTCGCTGATGTCGCTGGGCATGATGATGCTGCCGCCGGTCTCGGTCTCGCTTCCCTTCAAGCTGCTGCTGTTCGTGCTGGTGGACGGCTGGGGCCTGATCATCAACTCCCTCGTCACCAGCTACAACACCTAGCGCCGCCGGCCGTTTCACCCCAGCCAGCCGCACACCAGAGGACGAACCTTGCCGAAAGGAGGCTCGAGTGACCGACACCGCGATCGTGCACCTCGGGCTGCAGGCGATGCTGATCGCCTTCGAGCTCGCCGCACCGACGCTGCTCACCGCGTTGCTGGTCGGGTTCGGCGATCTCGCTGTTCCAGTCGGCGACCCAGATCCAGGAGTTCACGCTGTCCTTCGTGCCCAAGGCGATCGCGGTCGGCATCGCGCTGCTGCTGTCGGGACGCTGGATGATGCACGCGATGGTGACCTTCACCGAGCAGCTGTTCAGCCAGATCCCGAGCCTGATCAGCTGATCGCGCGATGAGCATCGAGCTGGGCACCGCGAGCGTGGTGACGCTGCTGCTCGCCTCGATCCGGATCACCGCGTGGCTGGCGATCGCGCCGCCGTTCGCGACCGGCGGGGTGCCCAGGACGGTGCGGGTGATGCTGGCGGTGGGCCTGGCGCTCGCGGTGCTCCAACACCGCCCGGGCGCACGCACCGGCCGCCGAGATCGGCCCGCTGGTCAGCAGTGCGGTCGAGCAGCTGGTGATCGGCGCGTCGCTGGGCTTCCTCACCCGGTTGCTGTTCACCGCGGTGGAGGCGGCCGGCGCGCTGATCGACCTGAGCGGCGGCTTCTCCCTCGCCTTCGCCTACGATCCGCTGTCCGCCTCGACCACCTCGGTGTTCGGCAAGTTCTACGGCCTGCTGGCGACCACCCTGATCTTCGCCACCAACGCGCATCTGGTGATCCTGCAGGGCTTTCTGCGGACGTTCGACTCGCTGCCGCTGGACGGCACCATGTCGCTGGCGCACCTGGACAGCGAGCTGGTGCACGGCGTCACCGCCATGTTCGTCGCCGCCCTGCAGATCGCCGCGCCGCTGATCGCGGTGCTGTTCCTGGCCGACGTCGCGCTCGGCCTGCTCAGCCGGATCTCCCCGCAGCTCAACGTCTTCCAGGTCAGCTTCCCGCTCAAGATCATGCTCACCCTCGGCCTGGTCGGGCTGAGCTTCGCCACCATGCCCCGGATCGTCACCCAGCTCGGCAGCACGACGGCCGAGCTGATGATGCGGATCGGGACGGTCGGCTGATGTCGGGCAAGCCGGCGGGGGAGAAGACCGAGAAGGCCACTCCGCGCAAGCTGAAGAAGGCCCGCCGGGACGGCCAGATCGCCCACACTCCCGAGGTCGGCTCCTGGTTGAGCGTGCTGGCTGCCAGCTTCGTGCTGCCCGCGGTGGCCCGTTCGCTGATGGACGATGCCCGGACCACCTTCGTCCAGGTCGGCTCGGTGATCACCACCCCGGACACCGGCCGGGCGCTGGCGATCACCCGCAGCGCGGTCACCTCGGCGGTGCTGGCCACCGCGCCGCTGGCCATCCTGGTGATGGTCACCTCGGTGGCCTCGGCCGCTGTGCAGGGCGGCATCTGGGTGGCCCCGAAGCTGCTGATGCCCAAGCTGACCAGGCTGAACCCGCTCAGCGGGTTGAAGCGGATGTTCGGCCCGCAGGGTGTCTGGCAGCTGCTCAAGTCACTCGGCAAGCTGGCGGTGCTGTCGGCGGTCACCTACTACTCGGTGCGCCAACTGGTGCCGACGCTGATGGCGGCCGGTTCGCTGCCGCTGTCGTCGGTGCTCGACACCACCACCGACGCCGCCCTGCGGCTGATCCGGCTGGGCGCCGGCGCCGGCCTGCTGCTGGCCTTCGTCGACGCCGCGGTGGTCCGGCGGCGCACCAACAAGCAGTTGAAGATGACCAAGCAGGAGGTCAAGGAGGAGCAGAAGAGCACCGACGGTGACCCGTTGCTGCGCAGCATCCTGCGATCCCGGGCGCTGGCGATCAGCCGCAACCGGATGATGGCCGACGTGCCGAGCGCCGACGTGGTGCTGGTCAACCCGACGCACGTCGCGGTGGCACTGCGCTACGACCCGGCCAAGGGCGCGCCGCGGGTGGTGGCCAAGGGTGGCGACCATGTCGCCGCCCGGATCCGTGAGCTGGCCGAGCGCAGCCGGGTGCCGATGGTGGCCGACGTGCCGCTGGCCCGCACGCTCTACCAGACCTGCGAGATCGGCCAGGAGATCCCACCGGACCTGTACCAGGCGGTGGCCACCGTGCTCGCGTTCGTGATGCGGCTCAAGCGGCGCGGGTCCGCGGCCGGCCTGCACCGGATGCAATCGGCGCGCTAGCGCGACCCACAGCGCCACCTTGAGGATGGGCACGATTGTGCATGGGGTGCACGCAAGACCGTCCCGACAACGGAACGGTCTTCGAGGGGCGCGGTCAGCCGCGTGGGCTACCAGCGGTTGGGGTCGTCGCGAATGACGAACTTGCGAAAGAAGACACCGGTGCCCCCGCACAGTTCGCCGTCCCGGCGCTGAAAGTGCACCATGTCGGCGGCGTCCGCCGGTGTGAACGTCTGGTTGCAACGGTCGCAGCACGCTTCCCTGAGACCGTCCTCCAGCCGCTGCCGGTTGGACTCTGACATCGGTATCTCCCTCGCCCACCCTTGTCCTTACAACCTCTTCCATCGGCGTTCCGGCAGGCGGGATTAGCCACTCGGCCGGCTCAGGTACTCGATTGCGGTGCCGAATAGTTCATACGCCAGGACGGCGACAAAGCAGACACGGACTTGTCTGCACCAGCAGGGCAGTACCTGACCTTGTCGCCGCGATGAGCCCCCGAAGGTGTATGTGAATCCCAGACGGTTGTCCCAACTGGCCGTGCCGATCGGTGTGGTGGCCATCATCCTGATGATGGTGGTGCCGGTCCCGTCCGGAGTGCTGGACTTCCTGATCGCCGTCAACATCACCGGCGCGCTGCTGATCGTGCTGGTCAGCATGTACGTCGAGCGGCCGCTGGACTTCTCCAGCTTCCCGTCGCTGCTGCTGGTCGCGACCCTGTTCCGGCTGGCACTCAACATCTCCGCCACCCGCCAGGTGCTCGGCAAGGGCTATGCCGGCAAGGTGATCAACGCCTTCGGGCACTTCGTCATCGGCGGCTCGCTGGTGATCGGGCTGGTGATCTTCGCGATCCTGCTGGTGATCCAGTTCGTGGTCATCACCAACGGTGCCGGCCGGGTGGCCGAGGTCGGTGCCCGGTTCACCCTGGACGCGATGCCCGGCAAGCAGATGGCCATCGACGCCGACCTGAACTCCGGCATGATCGACGAGGCCGAGGCCCGCCGGCGCCGGATCGAGGTGGCCTCGGAGGCCGACTTCTACGGCTCGATGGACGGCGCCTCGAAGTTCGTCAAGGGTGACGCCATCGCCGCGATCATCATCACGGTGATCAACCTGGTCGGTGGCATCGCCATCGGCATCCTGACCCATCACCTGTCGGTGACCGAGGCGGTCGCCAAGTACAGCCTGCTGTCCGTCGGCGACGGGCTGGTCTCGCAGATCCCGGCGCTGCTGCTGTCGGTGGCCACCGGCCTGATCGTCACCCGGGCCAGCGGGTCCGTCTGACCTCGGCACCGTGGTGGCCGGGCAGCTGAGCAGCCAGCGACGTGCCCTGCAGATCGCCGGCGGCGCCGCCCTGGCGCTGTGCCTGGTGCCCGGGCTGCCGAAGCTGCCGTTCCTGCTGGTGGGTGGCCTGTTGCTGTTCACCGCGCGCCGGATCGGTGCCACCACCGCTGCCGAGGCCGCGGCCCAGGCCGGGCCTGCCGTCGTGGTCGCCGGGCCGGCGCCGGACAGCCCGGAGGCGATCATGGACGACCTCGCCGTCGATCCGCTGGAGCTGGCGCTGTCCTCGGACATGATCACCCTGGTCGACGGGATCGGGGCCGACCTGCTCGACCGGGTGCGGGCGTTGCGTCGCAAGCTCGCGATGGAACTGGGCGTGGTGATGCCGCCGGTGCGCACCCGGGACAACTTCGACCTGCCGGCCTCGACGTACGCGATCAAGCTCAACGGCGTCGAGGTGGCCCGTGGCCAGGCGCCGGCCGGCACGGTGCTCGCCATCGGCGACGGCCTGGAGAACCTGCCCGGCACCGCCGGCTCGGAGCCGGTGTTCGGCCTGGCCGGCAAGTGGATCGGCACCGAGCTGCGCGGCCAGGCCGAACTGCTCGGCGCGACCGTGGTGGACCGCTCGTCGGTGATCATCACCCACCTGTCCGAGGTGGTGCGCAGCCACGCCAACCGGTTGCTGGGCCGGGAGGAGGTCGCGGCGCTCACCAAGGCGGTGCGGCGCACCCACCCGGTGGTGGTGGAGGACCTCACCCCGGCGATGCTGAGCCTCGGCGAGATCCAGCGGGTGCTGCATGCCCTGCTGGAGGAGGGCGTGTCCATCCGCGACCTGGTCCGGATCTTCGAAGCCCTGTCGCTGGCGGCCAAGTCCGGCACCGAGCCCGACCGGCTGGTCGAGGCGGCCCGGCTGGCACTGGCGCCGGCCATCACCGCCTCGCACACCTCGGCCGGCACCCTGTCGGTGATCATGCTCGACCCCCGGATGCAGCAGAGCCTGCTGGAGTCGGTGCGGCCGGCGGAGTCCGGCGTGCAGTTGCTGCCCGGCCCGGAGCTGGTGGAGGCGCTGGTGACCGACACCGCGCGCCAGTACCAGCAGCTGCTCGAGCAGGGCATCCGGCCGGTGCTGGTGTGCGCCCCGCAGATCCGGCTGCCACTGCGCCGGCTGATCGCCTCGACCGCTCCCGACCTGCCGGTGCTGTCCTACTCCGAGGTGGCCAGCAACGCCGCCGTCGTCGACACCGTGGGGGTGATCGCCAATGCCCGGCCCGTTGGTGTGTGAGGGTCCTGACCTCGAGCGGTTGCTGGCGCAGGTGAACGCCCAGCCGGGCGCGCAGATCCTGTACCAGGACCGGATCCGGCGCGGCGGGGTGGGCGGCTTCTTCGCCCGCGAGGTGCACCGGATCGCCTACCGGGTCGCTGACGACGGCGTTGCCGAGGACACCGGTGCCGAGGGCACCGGTGCCGAGGACGTCGAGGCGACCACCGGTCGCGGCACGATCGAGGCCTGGGCGGTCGAGCCGGCCGTCGGCGCCGGCAGCAGCCCGGCCGCCGAGCTGTACGGCGGCTACGCCGCCAGCCAACCCACCACCGGCACCGCGCTGGTGGAACTGGACGAGCTGCTCGCCAGCGCCGAGGCCGCCGAGAGCGCCGGCGGTGCCGGCCAGCACCGCGCGCCGGAGCCCGCCGAGCACCAGGCGCCCGAGCAGCCGGCACCCTGGCAGGCCCCTGCCGGGCAGCCGATTTTCGGGCAGTCGATTTTCGGGCAGCCGATTTTCGGGCAGCCGATTTTCGGGCAGTCGACTGTCGGGCCGGCCGCCGGCCAGCCGGACTTCGCGGCGCTGCTGCGCACCCTGACCGAGGCCGACCCGGAACCCGGCGGACCGGTCGCGGCCGATCCGGTCGGCAACGTCGCGTCCGGTCGCGAGCCGGCCGTCGAGCGGCTGGCCCGTCCGGCGCCGAAGCCGGCACACGCGAGCAACGTGACCACCATCGGCAAGCCCGACGCCCGGGCTCGGCTGGAGATGCTGATGCAGCTGCGCCAGGTGGGCGTGCCGGTGTCGGTGAACCCGCGGGCCGACACCCACACCCTGTACGAGGCGCTGGAAAGCATCCTGGAGGACCTGCCGGCGCCCGCCGTGCCGCCCCGGGGGGCCGGTGAGGTGCTGGCGGTGGTGGGGGAGTCGGGCCCGGCGCTGCAGGCCGCCCGCACCTGCGCGGCGATGCTGCGGATCCCGGCCGACGGCATCGGGGTGGCCGGCCTGACCGGGACCGACTACCCGGTGATCAGCGGCCAGGCCGAGGCCCTGCGGCTGCGCACCGAACTGCGGCGGGCCGACCTGCCCTCGATCGTGGTGATCGCCACCGACCCGACCGTCGCCGGGCCGGACGATCCGTGGGCGGCCGAGATGCTGGCGGCGCTGTGCCCGACCGCGGTCTGGGCCGTGGTGGACGCGCGCTGGAAGACCGAGGACAGCCGTGCCCAGCTGGATCGGCTGGGTCCGGTGGACGCGCTGGTGGTGCACTCGGCACAGCTGAGCGCCAGCCCCGCGTCGGTGTGGGACCTGGACCTGCCGCTGGGCCTGCTGGACGGCCGGGCGGCCAGTGCGTTCGCCTGGACCGGCCTGCTGTTCCCGCTGCTGCGCGGCGATGCCCGGCACCGGGCGAGCGCATGATCGCGACCGCAGCACCAGTTGGGAAAGGGTGAGGAACATGTTGCGTCCATCCGTTCTGGGACTTGCCGTGCTGCTGAGCCTGCCGGCGTTGTGGGCGGCGTTCGCGGCCGGATCGCTCGACATCACCACGGCGCTGACCCGGTTCCTGATCGCGGTGCCGGTCGCGGCGCTGATGCTGGCGCTGCTGCGCAAGGTGACGGCCGGCTACGCCCGCCAGGCGCTGCGCCGGGAACTGGCCGCGGCGGTCGAGCTGCGGGACCGGCAGACCGCCGAGCTCGGCTGAGCAGGCGCTGCACCCCACCACGTGGCCGACCCGGGACCCGGGTGGTCGAGGATGGGCGCATGACTGAGCAGCAGCCCCGCCCGTCCCGGCTGTCCCGGCTCCGCGCCGGCCGGCAGCTGCCCGCCCCGATCGAGGCGTTGCGGGCGCTCGACGCCCGGACCAGGCCCAACCTCAAGCGAGCGGTGCCGGCCGTGCTGATCGCGCTGGCCAGCTTCGGCTTCGGCGACCGTCTCGGCGGCATTCCCCGCACCCACGACACCACGTTCGCGATGTTCGGCTGGTCGCTGAGCCTGACCAAGGGCCAGGTCAGCATCCTGGTGCTCGGGCTGAGCGTGCTGTTCGTGGTGGCCGGGGTGATCGCCACCCGGTCGGTGGCCGGCGAGCTGGGCCGGGTCAGCGAGCTGCACGGCGGGGTGGCGGCGGCGTCGGCCGTGCGGCTGGTCTGCATGGTGCTCGGGTACGGCTTCGTGGCGCTGGCGGTGCTGGCACTGCTGCGGGTCGACCTCGGCAACCTGCTGGTCGGCGGTGCGGTCACCGGGGTGATCGTGGGCATCGCCGCCCAGCAGACCCTGGGCAATGTCTTCGCCGGGCTGGTGCTGCTGTTCGCCCGGCCGTACGTGCCCGGCCAGCGGGTGAAGATCCGCAGCGGCTCGATGGGTGGCCCGTTCGACGGCGTCATCGTCACGGCTGGCCTGATGTACACCACCATCGACACCGAGGAGGGGCTGGTGTCGATGCCGAACTCCGGATTGCTGGCCGCGGCGATCGGGCCGTTCGACGGCGAGGCCGCCGGCGACGAGCCGGACGGGATGCCCGCGTCCGGCGATTCCGGGACCGGAGCCGGTGGCAACCCGGCGACCGGACCGAGCGGCAGCCCGGCCTGACCACGAGCGGTGGTCCGGTGTGACCGGGCCTGGGGGTGAGCGGCGCCAAGGCGGCGTGAACCGCGGGAGGTATAACGACGGCCCGCGCACCCACGGGGGGTGGAGTGCACGGGCCGTCTGAGCCCCCGTCGAGGCCAGCGCTGATTCTGCACGTACCGGCTGTCTTCGTAAAGGTCAGACACGGGCTTTGTACAGGATCGGTTGCCGGGCCCGCTCCGGGCGGGCGCGATCAGAACGCAGTGGGGGCCAGGCACCGAGGTGCCTGGCCCCCACCTGTACGACGGGTGTTACTGCCTAGCTAGCGATCGATCAGCTGGCGGTGAACGAGGTGTCGTCGATCACGAACGAGGTCTGCAGCGAGGAGTCTTCACTGGCGGTGAAGCTGATGCTGGTGGTGCCGGCTGGTGCGGTGAAGGTCTTGAGTGCGTAGCCGGTGTTCTTGTTGAGGTTGGAATACGTTGCCAGGGTGGTGGAGCCTGCCTTGACGGTGAGGGTGTCATAGGCGGTGGTGGTGGTCGTTTCAGCGGTGTCGATGTGCAGGTAGAAGCTGAACGTGGCCACGCAGCCGGACGGGATGGACACCGACTGGGACAGGGTGTCGGTGTGGGTGGTGCCGTAACCGTCCATCCAGGCCTTCCAGGACCCGGTGCGGGCCGCTTCACCGGTGGAGTTGTCGATCACCCCGGTCGAGGCGGTCCAGTTCACGTTGCCCGACTCGAAGCCCGGGTTGAGCAGCTTCTGTCCCGGTGAGGTGCAGCCGCCGCCGGTGCCGGAGATCGTCCAGGAGAAGGTGGCGGTGCCCGACCCGCCGGCCGCGGCGGTCGCGGTGACCGTCGAGGAGTAGGTACCCGCGGTGGTCGGGGTGCCGGAGATGACACCGGTCGAGGCGTTGATCGCCAGGCCCGGCGGCAGCCCGGTCGCTGACCAGGTGTAGGGGGCGGTGCCACCAGAGGCGGTCATCGTCAGCGACTTCGGAGTACCGACCGTGCCGGTCTGGCTACCCGGGTTGGTCACCGTCACACCACCGGTGGTGGTGCAGGTCGGGTCGCCGGTCTGGGCGGGAACGCTGACCGCGTCCCAGGCGGCCTTCACCTTGTTGAAGTTGGTGCAGTTGCCCGGGGTGAGGTTCTTGGCCGCGGTCAGGGTCTGGGTGCGGTACTTGAAGTACGTCATGCCCGTGGTCTTGGCCAGCATGGCGTTGTAGAAGATCTTGCCGGCGGTCTGGATGCCGATGCCGACGAGCCCGGTGGAGCCGTTGCAGGTGGTGCTGGTGGGCTGGCCGTCGGTCGGGTTGGTGCCCTCGGCGAGCAGGTAGAACCAGTGGTTGCCGGGGCCGGCCGCGGAGTGGGTCTCGGTCGACGGGATGCTGCTGGAGTAGCAGTTCGGGTCACCGGCCAGCGACGGGTTGTACATGTAGCGGATCGGGCCGGTGCCGACCAGGTTGACCTCTTCGCCGACGGTGTAGTCCGGCGGGTCGTAGGCGGCGGCCTCGTTGGCGTAGGCCTCGGTCAGGGCGCCGAAGACGTCACCGGTGAACTCGGCGACGGCCGAGGAGCCGATGCCGCCCGGGGTGAAGTTGTCCACCGCGTGGCCGAACTCGTGGCCGAGCACGTCGAGCTCGGAGATCCAGTCGCCGGCGTTGTTGTGGCCGACCGAGACGCTGGTGCCGTCCCAGTAGGCGTTGACGTCGTTGAGGCCCATGTAGATCGGGTAGCCGCCGCCGGAGCCGTTGATGCCGTTACGGCCCAGCCACGCCGAGAGCATGCTCCACTCGTGCTGGACGTCGAACAGGGCGTCCACGCAGCCGGTTTCCTTGTTGCTGCCGACGCCGTTGCCCCACACGTCGTCGGTGCCCGACAGCACCGCGTGGCTGGTGAAGTCGCGGCAGGAGATGCCCGACCGGATCGGGTCGGTCATGGTGAAGCTCGTGCCGGAGCCGCTGGTGTCGATGGCCAGCGGGTTCGGGCCGTTCCACTTGCCGGTGCCGGTGCCCTCGCGGACCTCGTCGTAGCTGTAGGCGACCGCGCCGGTGTTGGCGTCGGTGAACACGTGCAGCTTGCTCGGGGTTGCCCCGGTGTGGCTGGCGACCACGGTCTCGTACGCCAGCCGCGGGGTGCCCAGGGCGTACACGACCTTGCGCGGCGCGGACACCGAGTCGACGGTGCCCTTGGCCTGGGCTCGGGCCGTGGCCGCGGCCTGCGTGATGGTCTTGGACGCGGTGATCCCGACGCTGACGACCTTGTCCTGCGCGGCGCTGGTGGACAGCACCTTGCCGGTGGCGTCGGTGGTGACCACGAAGTCGCCGCCGAAGACCGGCAGGCCCTTGTAGGTCCGGTCGTAGGCCACGTACTGCAGGCCCTCACGGGTCGAGACCACCGGGTGGGCGACGTAGGCGTCGTCCTTGCTGGCGTGGATGGCGGCCGGGCGGGCGGCCACCAGGCTGGCGGCCGACTGGGCGGCCAGCGCGTTCGGGGAGGCCTTGGGGCTGGGGGCGGCCGAGGCCGGACCGGTGGTGAGCGCGATACCGGTGACGGCCAGCGCCGTCAGCCCGGTGATCGCACCGAGCGTGGTGCTGCGACGAAGTCGCGGAGGCAGAACCATGGATGGGGTTCCTTAGGGTCGGTGAAGCAGGGTGGATGGGGGGTAGGACGGCAGAACGGGGGATCACGGCAGTGCGGGCATGCGCCAACTCCGACCGGTTCGACGGATGATGGGCCCCCGCGGATTACTGCCCGTAGCGGACCGTAGCGATATTTGTTTCCGATTTCAATGGAAGTTCATAAGATTCAAGGATTGGGAGGGATGTGTGCTCTGGGGCTGATGAGGCGAGAGATACGGCTGGGGTCAGTGGCGCGGCAGTACCGGAGGAGCTCTCGGAGGTACTAGTCCCATCGTCCGATGGCGGGTGTACCAGGCCGAGGAGGAGAAATGAACCTGTAAGCCCTACCTGCACACCGATCTGTCTGGAGACCCAGCCATGAACCGCTTGTTCCTGTTCACCGCGGCCGCGCTGACCGCCACCGGCCTGGCGGCCGCCCCGGCCGTCGCCGGCCTGGCGCACAACCCCTCGTTCAGCCACCAGCTCCCGGTCCGGGCGCCCAGCGGCGCCCAGAGCGTGGAGCTGGGCGACGACTCCGCGGTGGTCGTGCGGTCCTCGAACGCCAGCAGCTCCGCGCGGCCCTCCGCGAGCCCGAGTGCCACCCCGAGCCGGTCCAGGACCGCCGAGCCGGGTGATGACCGTGGCGGTGACCGGACCGGCAGCCGCACCCCGGAGCCGGGTGATGACCGTGGCGGTGACCGGACCGGCAGCCGCACCCCGGAACCGGGCGACGACAACGGTGGTGACCGGACCGGCAGCCGCACCCCGGAACCGGGCGACGACAACGGTGGTGACCGGACCGGCAGCCGCACCCCGGAACCGGGTGACGACCACGGCGGCAGCTCCGGCAGCGGCTCCGGCGGGTCCGGCGGCGGCTCGGACGACCACGGCGGCGGCTCCGGCAGCGGTTCGGACGACTCCGGCAACGGCTCCAGCGGTAAGAATGGCAGCCATGACGGCTGAGGCAGGTCGGTGACGACTCCTTCCGACGGCGGCGCCGTGACGGTCCCTGTGACCGGCACGGCGCCCGCTGCCGCTCTGCCGCGGTCCGACCAGCCGGCCGAACCGCACTGGCAGACCCTGGTCGCGCCGCGGTCCGGCTCGCCCCGGCCGGCCTCGGTGCGGCGGCTGCTGGTCCAGGTGTCGGTGTCGGTGGCCCTCGCCTTCGCGGTGGTGGCGATCAGCGGCATCCTGGTGTTCCAGCGGATCGCCAAGCAGGAGGCCGTCCACCAGGTGGCCGAGGTGACCGACATCCTGTCCGAGAGCGTGGTCCAGCCCGCCCTCACCGACGCCATGGCCACCGACCCGGCGGTCGCCACGGCCGGGCTGGATGGCCTGATCCGCAAGGGGATTCTCAACACCGAAGTGGTGCGGGTGAAGCTGTGGAGCCCGCAGGGCGTGGTGCTCTACTCCGACGAGCGGCGGCTGATCGGGCAGCGGTTCGAGCTCGACGACGAGGCCCGCGACGCCCTGACCGCGCCTCGCACCGAGGCCGGCATCACCGACCTGCACCGGCCCGAGAACACCCTGGAATCAGCACCCGGCAAGCTGCTGGAGGTGTACCGGCCGGTGTGGACGCCGAGCGGTAAGCCCCTGCTGTTCGAGACCTACTTCCGCTACGACCTGGTGTCCCAGCGCAGCGACGAGCTGTGGCGCGGCTTCTCCGGGGTGATGCTGAGCAGCCTGGTGGCGGTGCTGGTGCTGCTGGCGCCGCTGCTCTGGCTGTTCTACCGGCGGGCCCGCCTCGCCCAGGCGCACCGGGAGGTGCTGATGCGCCGGGCGCTGGACGCCTCGACCGAGGAGCGCCGGCGGATCGCGGCCACCCTGCACGACGGCGTGGTGCAGCAGCTGGCGGGTGCCGCCTTCCTGGTCGGTGGCGAGGTCGAGCGGGCCGCCGCCCAGGGCGAGCAGGCCCGGGCCGCGCGGCTGTCCGAGGCCGCCGCGACGGTGCGCGACGGGGTGGCCGGCATGCGCTCGTTGCTCGTCGACATCTACCCGCCGAGCCTGACCGCCGGCGGGCTGGCGGCCGCGCTGGCGGACCTGGTGCGCACCCAGTCCGGCTCGACCGCCCGGATCTCGCTGCAGGTCGACCCGGCTGCCGCCGGGGCGCTGGATGCCGATCAGCAGCAGGCGGTGTTCCGGGTCGCCCAGGAGTGCCTGCGCAACGCGGTGCGGCACTCCGGTGCCGGCAGCATCGCGATCGAACTCAGCCGGCAGGCCGACGGCGTCCGGCTGGAGGTGGCCGACGACGGCCACGGGCTGCCCCCGGAGCGTGCCGATCAGGCAGCCGCCGAGGGCCACTTCGGCCTGCGGCTGATCGCCGACGTGGCGACCGGGGTGGGCGCCCGGCTGTCGCTGGCCAGCGGCGCGGACGGCACCCGGTTCCGGCTGGAGGTGCCGGCATGATCCGGGTGCTGCTGGCCGACGACCACCGCCTGGTGCGGGCGGGCCTGGCCGGCCTGCTCGGCACCGCGGCCGACATCGAGGTGGTCGGTGAGGCCGCCGACGGCCGGCAGGCGGTGGAGCTGAGCCGGACCACCGAGCCCGACGTGATCCTGATGGACCTGTCGATGCCGGTGCTGGACGGCATCGAGGCCACCCGGTTGATCCTCGACCACGCCCCGGCCACCCGGGTGATCGCGCTGACCTCCTTCGCCGACCAGGGCAAGGTGAGCGACATGCTGGCCAGCGGGGCGGTCGGCTACCTGCTCAAGGACAGCGAACCGGCCGACCTGCTGGCGGCGGTGCGCTCGGCCAGCGCCGGCGGCGCACCGCTGGACCCGCGGGTGGCGATCGCCCTGCTGCCCAACCGGCAACCGACCTCGGTGGCCGACCAGCTGAGCAGCCGGGAACGGGAGGTGCTGGTGCTGGCCAGCCAGGGACTGGCCAACAAGCAGATCGGCCGGGCGCTGGGCATCGCCGAGCGCACCGTCAAGGTGCACCTGGGCAACGTCTTCCGCCGGATCGGGGTCTCGGACCGGACCTCGGCGGCCCTGTGGGCCCGTGACAACCTCGCCGAAGCCCGCCCGGACGGCGCCTGACCGTTACCGCGACACCGTTACCGCGACGGTCAGGACCGGGCTTCGGCGGTGGCCTTCCGGTTGGCCTTCTTCAGCGCCTCGACGAGCTCGGCCTTGGTCATCCGGGACCGTCCCCGAATGTCGAGCCGCTTGGCCAGCTCCATCAGGTGGGCCTTGCTGGCCTGGGTGTCGACCCCCTCGGCGGTCGGACCGCCGCGCCGGGCGGCCGCTCCGGTCTTGGCGGCCTGGGCGTCCGACGGGCCCTTCCGGCCGTCCTCCTTGGGCTCCCAGTGGTCGCCGACCTTCTCGAAGGAGTGCTTGAGCGAGGCGAAGGCGGTGCGGTGCGCGCGCTCACCCTCGCCGTAGCTGTCCACCGCCGCGTCGTGGGTCTCAGACCAGGTGTCGCGGGCCTTCTTCGGCGAGCGCTTCAACGTCGAGGGCAGATCGTCCTTGGCAGGCATGGCAATCCTCCACTGCTGGGCAGGGTTGGAGTCTACGGTCCTGCCGCGGCGGCGTGCCCGGTCAGGGCCGGGTGTAGCTGACGATGCCCAGGCACATCTCGTCGGAGGAACCCTCGCCCCAGACCACGTAGCGCGGCGGCAGCTTGGCCAGCGCCGGCAGCTTGCGGCGCAGGCCGGCATCGTGGGTGCAGGTCACCTGGAGCCGGTCGCCGGCGTGCACGGTGACGGTGTTCGGCAGCACCGTGGCGCGCTGGTCGTCGAAGTCCCACGCGGAGATGTCGAGCAACCGCTGGCTGGTGCCGTCCTGCCGGGTCAGGTCGATCCGGATCGAGCGGCCGAGCAGGTGCATGTGGCCGGCCACCGCGCGCAGTTGCATCGTTTCGCTCACCGGCCGGCCGCAGGTCTGGGTCGGCCCGCTGCGGGGATTGCTGAACGAGCCGTCGCAGAGCAGTTGCAGGCCGGCCACCACCCGCCCGGAGTTGGTGCCGAAGCGGCGCATCACGTCGGCCACCGAGGCGTCGCGGGCGCACAGCGGGCCGGTCTCGCCGGCCGGGCAGGGCAGTTCGACCGGGGCCGGCAGCAGCAGGGTCTGCAGCGGCTGCAGCCGGGCACCGGGAGCGGCGACCCGCAGTTTCACCGTGGTGTCGTCGGCGCCGCCGCCGTTGAGCAGGTTGTAGTGCATCTGCAGGATCAGCCGGGTGCCGGCCCGGACCTGCTGGCCGGTGCCGGCCGCGAACCGCTGCTCGCCGCCGGATGTCGCCCAGGCGGCCACCCACGGCGCGGAGTTGAGCCCGCCCAGGTCGGTGTCGTTGCCGGGCAGGCCCGGCCCGCCGAAGCAGGACCAGCCCAGTCGCGGGTCGCCGGCGTCCTTGGCCTTGGCGGCGCCGACCTGTTCCGGATCGACCCGGTACAGGATCGCGTGGTGCACCAGGTTGGGATTGCCCGGCTCCAGCACCACCCCGGACAGGTAGGAGTCCCGGCTGAGCTTCGGGTCGAGCAGGATGCAGCGGTAGTCGTCGGTGCCACCGGCCTCGGCCTGCGGCCGGTAGGCACCGCCCGGCATCGGCAGGGTGATCCAGCGCTCGCCCGGCTGCAGGGCGGCGACGGTGACCGCGCCGGCGGCGGCGTGGTCACCGTGTGACGATCCGGTCGGGCTGGCCGCGCCGGCCGGCGCGGCGGAGCCGGCCGGTGACTCCTGGGTGGCCGGCGAACCGGTGCCGGCCGAGGTGCAGCCGGCCAGCAGTGACCCGACCGCCACGACGACGGCGGCGGCGGCGCGGGCTACCTGGTTCAGGCGGGATCTCGGGCGGGGTGCGGGCACCGCACCATTGTGCCCGGTCCGGGTGCCCGTGCGCTCACATCTCGGCGGCCGCCGGCACGACCTCCTTGCCCAGCAGGTCCAGCCGCTCGGTCTGCCAGACCTCCGGCACCCAGCCGTGCACGTGCTGCACGCCGAGTGCGGCCAGCCCGCGCAGCTGCTCCAGCAGGGCGGGGATCTTCTCGCCACGTTCACCGGCGTCGAGCGGGGCCATCACGGTCTTCTCGATCTCGTCGTAGTCCCGCCCCTCGGCCTGGCAGTGCTCGCGCAGGATGTCGAGCTTGCGTTCCAGCTCGGGCCCGGCGAACAGGTTGCAGGCCTGGGCGTAGCGGGCCACCAGCCGCAGGGTCTTCTTCTCCCCACCTCCGCCGATCAGGATCGGCGGCCGGCGGATCGGCTGCGGCACGTTCAGGGTGCGGCCCAGGGTGTAATGCCGGCCCTGGTACGGGCCGTCGTCGTCACTCCACATCTGCAGGCAGATCTGCAGCGTCTCCTCCAGCCGCTCGAACCGTTCGGCGGTGTCCGGGAACGGCAGGCCCAGCCCGCTCGCCTCCTCGCCGTTCCAGGCGGCGCCGATGCCGAGCCAGGCACGCCCGGAGGACAGCACGTCCAGGGTGGAGACCAGCTTGGCCAGCATGCCGGGCTCCCGGTAGCTGACCGCCGTCACCCAGGCCAACAGCTCGACCCGCGAGGTGCGCGCGGCGAGGTAGCCCAGCGTGGTGTAGGCCTCCAGCATCTCGTGTTCCGGTGGGCCGAGGATGCCGATCTGCCAGACGTGGTCCATCACGCTGACCCGGGCGAAGCCGGCCTGCTCGGCCGCCACCGCCACCCGGGTCAGGTCGTCGGCCAGCCCTGCCGGTCCGCTCGGAAAGGTGAAATCCGCGATGTGCAAGCCGAGCTTCACGTACCGCTCCTGATCCCGCGCCGGCTGCGGCGCACAAGGGTTGCCGTTGTCGTACCCGCCGGCTTCGACCCTAGAACGGGGCGGCACCGCTGGGCAAAGCGGCCCGCTCGGTGGCGGCACGACGAAGCCGGCCGCCTCGTCGGGGAACGAGGCGGCCGGGCGATCGTGCGGTGCTCGGTAGTCGGAGGGTGGTGGCGGGGCATGCTGGCGCCGGCTGCACCGGGGCAGCGGGTCGCGCCGGTAGTGGCGAGGATTGGCGCCCGGCGCCGCGGACTCGACCCGAGTCGAGTGCGGCCGGCCGCCAGCATGCCGGTCCGTGCTGCGCGGGTGCTCAGTAGCCTCCGGTAACCGCGATGACCTCGCCGTTGACCGAGCCGTTGAAGGGCGAGACCAGGTAGCAGATCAGCCCGGCAACGTCGCTCGGGGTGGTCAGCCGGCCGACCGGCGTCTTGCTGGCATGCTCGGCGATCAGCGCGTTGAACTCCTCGCCGAGGTCCATCTCGGCGAACTTCGGGTCGAGCACCCAACCGGGCATCACCACGTTCATCAGCACTCCGTCCGAGCCGAGATCCCACATCAGCCCGGCCATCAGGCCGTTCAGGCTGGCCTTGGCAGCGCAGTAGATCGCCGAACCCAGCACCCCGTGCCGCAGCACCGAGGTACCGACGAACACCAGCCGGCCGGCGTCGGACTTGCGCAGCCACGGCGCGCTGGCGTGGGCCAGGGTCATCGTCCCGACCGAGTTGGTGACGAAGTGGTCCTGCCAGTCGGCCACCTGGTCGAAGGGCTCGGCCATCGGGCCGGGCCCGGTCTCCGGCCAGGACACCGCGTTGGCCACCACCGCGTCCAGGCCGCCGAAGGCCTCGACGGCCGATGCCACGACCTCGCCGGCCGAATGTGGGTCGGCGAGGTCGTAGGGCACCGCCTGCGCCGTGCCACCCGCGGCCCCGATGTCGCTGACCAGCTCGCGAGCCGCCTGCTCCTTGGCGCGATAGGTCACCGTGACCTGCGCCCCGGCGCCGGCCAGTTGCCGGGCCAGTTCGGAACCGATCGAGGAACTCGCCCCGGTGACCAGCACCGACCGGCCGGACATGTTCAGGTTCATCGTTGTGCTCCGGATGCTCGGGACGGACGGGTCAGCGGGTGGGTAGCTGTGGGTGGCCGGGGACAGCTGCCGGCCGGTGGCTCAGGCGTTGATGTTCTTCACGCCCACCGCGGCGGCGGGGCTGGACGGGTACTGGTTGTCCCGCAGGAAGTTGCGGAACGCGGCCTGCGCGTCGGCCGGGTCCACCACCTGGGACTGGAGGCTGTTATCGCCGCAGCCGGCTGCCACCCGCACCCCGTTCAGGTCGCGGAACTCGGCGTACCGGTCACCCCAGTAGGCGACCTGCGGCTCGATGATCGCGGTGGCGCCCCGGTCTATCGCGGTCTGGAAGACCTTGTCGACGTCGTTGACCGTCAGCGCCAGCGAGGAGATGTCGCCGCCGGGACGGCCGTTCTTGCCGTGCGCGACCAGTCCGTGTTCCTTGGACGCCGCCATGAACTGCAGCGGGGCATCCTGGATCCGCACCACGCCGAACGGGCGCTCCGGCTTCGGGCCGGCGAACCGGACCTGCGCGCTGGCCCCGAGCACCGCCCGGTACCACTCGGCCGTCTCGTCCAGGTTCTCGACCACCAGCGACGGTGCCACCGGCAGCTTGGCCGCGTCGTGCTTGAGCAGCCGGCTGCCGAGCGCCCAGCGGTGTCCGAACGGGTCGCGGAACTCGGCGTGCTGCTCGTCCCAGGCCGCGGTGTGCGGCTCCCGGACGGTCCGCGCGCCGGCCTCGACCGCGCGCCGGAAGGTCGCGTTGGTGTCGCCGGCCGAGACGGTGTGCACCAGCGAGTCGCCGTCGTCGTTCGGGCCGGCGGCCACCATGCCCATCTCGGGGACGGGCTCCATCAGCTGTACCGGGGTTCCGTGGATGTGGATGACGGCGTACCAGACCTTGCCGTCGGGAGCGGCGTAACGCTCGGTCTCGATCGCGCCGAACGCGCCGTAGTAGTAGTCCGTAGCACGATCGAGGGATTCCACCACGAGCAGCGATCCGATCGGTGCCTTTGACTTGTCTTTCTCGAGCATGTCTGCCTCCGGGAGCTTGTCTAGATGACAGCTCGAATCTTGAACCGCACCCCGCCGGGCAAGTTCTTCGACCTTGCGGTCACCCCCTGACGGCGGGCTTTAGGCCACCGAGTCCGACGAGCCGGTGCGGGCCCGGTTGACGATCGCGCGCAACACGACGGGTCCGGCGAGTGCCTGGAAGTTGATGCCCGGGTCGAGCTGCTTGACCTGTCCCTCGATGGCCAGCAGGGCCATGAACGGAAAGATGAAGGTGGCTCGCGAGTAGGCATGGTGGCGGCGCTGGATGGCGAAGAACCTGGCCGCGAACGCGGCCAGCGAGAAATCCCCGGCCGTCTTGCCGGTGGTGGTGCTGATCAGGTGTTCCATGTCGGCCCGAAAACCCGCCTCGTCGGCCGCCGACACCGGAACCGCGCAGGCCGCCAGCGCGTGGGTGGCGCACAGTTCGGCGTTGTTGCTGGCCATTCCCAGGAAGAACTCGGCGAAGTGCGAGCGCATCTCGTCGTCGAGTTGGTAGGCGAAGCCGGCATCGACGATCGCCAGCCGGCCGTCGGGCAGTTCCCACCAGTTGCCCGGATGCAGGTCGCAGTGCACCACGCCGGTGATGAAGAGCATCTCGTACACCGCCAGCACCAGCCGCTTGGCCACCCGCTTGTCACTGGAGAAGTCGCGCCCGCCGGCCTGGCCGGGCAGCCACGTCATGGTCAGCTGCCGGTCGTTGCTGCGGTCTGGAAGCACCGTGGGAAGCAGCACCGGCAGGGTGCGCTCCAGCGTCGCGAGCCTGCGCAGGGTGTCCGCCTCGCCCGCCAGGTCGGTCTGGCGGCGGACCGACTCGGTGATCTCGTGCACGATCTGGGGCAGCGGCAGGCGCGATCGCGGCATCAGCCGCATCAGCCCCGCGGTGAGCAGCCGCAGCACGCCGAGGTCGAGTTCCAGCCGCTCGACGGTGCCGGGCCGGATGGACTTGACGGCCACCTCGGTGCCCCGGACCCGAGCCCGCCGCACGGTGGCCACCGAGCCCACGTCGGCGATCCGCAGCTCGCCGGTGGCCGGGTCGCGGACGGCCTCCCGGCCGAACGCCAGCGCCGCCTGCAACTCGCGGCACAGCTGCGGCGGCAGCACGTCCTGGCGGGTGGACAGCAACTGGCCGGCCTTGACGAAGGCCGGCCCGAGCCGCCACAGGTACCTCGACAGGATGCGGCCGGACTCGGCCGCGACGCTGCCCCGCCGGCCGGGCAGCAACCCGCCGGCGGCGACCGGCAGCAGCCGCAACCCGCACGCGGTGCCGATGGCGAGGATCTGCCCGCACCTGATGCCGGTCCGTACCACGGAGACGGGGGTGAGCTCGTCGGGCCTGCTTCTCACTGCTCCTCCTGCCGCTCGTCGGGCGATCTGTCGGGCGCGACCAACCCGGCCAGCTCGCCCAGGTAGTCCCGCCAGCCGGTCCGGTACCCCTCGACCAGCTGCTCGGGTGGGTCGTCATGGCACAGCACCAGCCGGCAGCTGTCCGGGCCGGTGGCAGACAGCGCGACAGTGACCACGCTGTCCGGATATCCCGGATCGGCCAGCAACACCGAGTAACCGGCCCGATCAGGCCGGTGCCGCAGGCTGATCAGCCGCGCCGTCTTGGTGTGGTCGCCGTCGGGATCGGTGAACCGCAGCGCGTAGCACCGGGCCGAGAGCCGGGTGCAGGTGGTGAGCCATCGAGACAGCAGGGCCGGGTCGGTCAGTGCGGCCCAGGCCGCGGCACACGACGCGTCGAGCGGCTGCTCGACGACCACCCGGCTGCCCGGTTCGGCTGACACACCTGGCAACGATAGGCAGGCGGGAACGGCAAAAGCAGGTCCGGACCGAACTTCGCAAGAACGGAGAAGGTAGCGGCACGCGGGTCGGTGAGACAGTCGTTCGAGCGTCCCGGTGCCTCGACGACAGCGTCGCCAGCAGCACCGGCCAGCGGCGGAGGATGCGATGACGACGACCTTTGACCAACCGGTGCAACCGGTCCGGCCCGATGCCGGTCAGCCGGCTAACGGCGGGCCGCCCGGCGCCATGCCGGCCGTGCCACCGGTGCTGTCGATCCTGGCGTCCGCGATGACGGCGACCATGCTCGACCTGGGCAACCGCACCGGCCTGATCCGTGCGCTGGCCGCCGGGCCGGCCGACGCGGCCGAGCTTGCCGCACGTACCGGTGGTGACGAGCGGCTGGTCGCGGAATGGCTGCGCTGCCTGGACGCGGCGGGCCTGGTGGTCAGCGCCGGCAGCAGGTCCCAGTGGACCCCGGACGCGGCGGCCATGCTCGCCGGGCCGCCCGGTTCCCCGGGCGATCTGTCCGCCGGTATCGGGCTGTTCTCGGCACTGGCCAGCTGCGTGCCGGCGGTCGCCGAGGCTTTCGGCAGCGGTGCGGTGCCGGCCGAGGCCTACCCGCCGGAGCTGGCCTCGGCGATGCAGCGGATGAGCGACGGCTGGACCGCCGGGGTGTTGCCACAGCTCTGGGTGCCGGCCATCGACGGCCTGGCCGAGCGGTTGCAGGCCGGCGGCCGGGTCGCCGAGATCGGCTGCGGAGCCGGGCATGCCCTGCAGGCATTGGGCGAACGCTATCCCGCGATGACCGCGGACGGTTTCGAGCTGGACGGCCGGCAGGTCGCCGAGGGCAACCAGCGGCTGACCGACGCCGGCCTGACCGATCGGCTCTGGTTGCATGCCGAAGATGCCGCCACCGGGCTTGCCGGGCCGTACGACCTGGTGCTGGCACTGAGCGTGCTGCACGACGTGGGCGACCTCGATGCCGTCCTGCGCACCGTCGCCGATCACCTTGCCCCACAGGGTCATCTGCTGGTGGTGGAGTCACCGCCGCTGCGCGGCCCGCTGGCCGCGATGCTGCTGGCGACCAGCACGCTGTACTGCGTGCCGAGCGTGCAGGCGCGTGGCCATGCGGCGCTCGGCACCCTGGGGCTGCCGCCCGAGGTATTGCTGCCGGCGGTCGACCGGGCCGGCCTGGTGCTGGATCCGCCGCTGCCGCAGGCGATCCCGCTGGTGGCCGCATATTCCTTCAGTGCGAAGCGGTAGGGGAGCCGATGTTCGAGATCAAGCCGGTAGCTATCTTCGTGCCGCCGCCGCCGCGGGTCAGCCGTTGGCGACTGGCCGGCCGAGCGGTCACCCTGGCCGTCCGGTTCGCCGACGACGCCGTGGTGCTCGGCCCGCTCTACCTCGCCGACCGGATCGGTCGCGGCAAGGTGGAGGCCCAGCGCAGATTGGCCCGGCGGGCGGTCCGGCGGATCGAGCGGCTCGGTGCCACCTACGTCAAGTTCGGCCAGATGATCGCCAGCCGGGCAGACCTGCTGCCGCCCCACGTGATCGCCGAACTGGCCGCGCTGCTGGACAACGTCACCCCGATGACGGCGCGCGAGTTCGATCGCCAGTGGCAGGCGGCCCTCCGCCGCCAGCCGAAGCTGGCCGCCTTGGAGTTGCCCGGCCGGTGCCTGGGCAGTGGCAGCATCGCCTGCGTCTACGAGGCGATTCTGCCCGCCGAGTCCGGCGATCCGGCTGCCGGCACCACGCTTGCGGTCAAGCTGCAGCGCCCACGCATCGCCCGGCGGATGGCCACCGACCTTGCCCTGATGACCGCGTTCACCCGGCTGGCTGAGAAGATGCCGCAGGCCGGCGGCGCGCCATTAGCCGACCTGATCGACTACATGAACCGGGCCATCTACGGCCAGCTCGACTTCGTGCGCGAGGCGCTGCACACCGAGCAGCTGGCCAAGAACCTGGCGGCGCTGCCGGGCGTCGTGGTGCCGACGGTGCGGGGTGAGCTGTCCGACGGCGAGGTGCTGGTCACCGACCTGATCCCCGGCCTGTCCGACAGCGGGCCGGCCGCGCTCGAGCCCGCGCAGCGCACCGCCGCGGCGGCCACGGCGCTGGCCGCGGTCGGGCAGATGGTGTTCGCCGACGGCTTCGTGCATTGCGACCTGCACCCCGGCAACCTCTACATCCGCGCCGACGGCACGGTGGTGATCCTGGACGCCGGGTACTGCGTCGACATGCCCGACGCGATCCGCGACCACCTGGCCGAGTTCTTCGCCAACCTGCAGTCCGGCAACGGCGTGCGGTGCGGCGAGATCATGTACGACTCGGCACTGAACTCCAAGAGCACCGGCGACCGGAGCGTGTTCATCGGCGAGATCGCCGAACTGGTGGCGACCAGCACCGAACCCGGCCACCGGTTCGAGATGGCTGAGTTCGGCCAGGGCGTGTTCGAGGCGCAGAACCGGCACGGCGTGCACCCGCCGTCGGACTTCGCGTTTCCGCTGATGTCGTTGATGATCGCCGAGGGCACGCTGCGCGGCTTCTGGCCGGACCTGCAGATGCCCGACGCGGTGGCCCGGCTCTGACTCGGCTCTGACTCAGAGAAACCGGCCGGTGGCCGAGGCGGGGCAGGCCCTGATCTCGGCGGGTGGCCCGGCGGCCACCACCGTGCCGCCGTGCCGGCCGCCGCCCGGCCCCAGGTCGATCACCCAGTCGGAGCTGGCGATCAGGTCCGGGTCGTGCTCGATCACCAGCACGCTGTGCCCGTCGGCCACCAGCCGGTCCAGGGTGCCGGCCAGCCGGGCCACGTCGGCCATGTGCAGGCCGGTGGTCGGTTCGTCCAGCACGTACAGGGTCGCCGGCCCGGCTGCCTGGTGCAGCTCGCTGGCCAGCTTGAGCCGCTGCGCCTCGCCACCGGACAGGCTCGGTGCCGGCTGGCCCAGCCTCAGGTAACCGAGCCCGATCTCGGACAGCGTGCCCAGCACCCGGACGATCGCCGGCACGGTGCCGAACGCCTGGCCGGCCTCGTCCACCGACAGGTCCAGCACGTCGGCGATCGACAGTCCGTCTCGCCGGACGTCGAGGACGCGCTGCTGGTAGCGCCGGCCCTGGCAGTCCTCGCAGCGCACCACCGCATCGGCCAGGAACTGCATGGACATCCGGATCTCGCCGTCGCCGGCGCAGGTCGGGCACCTTCCGTCGGGCAGGTTGAACGAGAAGTGCTTGGCGCTCAGCTTGGCGGCCTTGGCGGCCGGCAGCGCGGCGAACGCCTTGCGGATGGCGTCGAACACCCCGCTGTAGGTGGCCGGGTTCGAACGCGGGGTCCGGCCGATCGGCGCCTGGTCGACGGTGACCACCCGGCCCAGCCGGCCGCCCAGCTCGACCGACTGCCAGCTGCCGCCGGTGACCACCCCGGCCGGCGGCGAGACCGGCACGCCGGCCGAACGCAGCGCCGGCAGCAGCACGTCGTGCACCAGGCTGGACTTGCCGGCCCCGGACACCCCGGTGATCGCCACCCGGTGGCTCAACGGGATGTCCACGTCGATGCCGGCGAGGTTGTGCGACCGGGCCCCGGTGATCCGGATCGACCCGCCGTCCGGCCGGTCGCTGACCGGTCGGGGTTCGCCCGCCGCCGCCGCGCCGGTCAGGTAGGGGCCGGTCACCGAGTCCGGGCTGGTGCCGACCTCGGCGGTCGGGCCGCTGTAGAGCACCCGGCCACCGTCCCGGCCCGCTCCCGGCCCGACGTCCACCAGCCAGTCGCTGGCCAGGATCACCTGCCGGTCGTGCTCGACCACCAGCACGCTGTTGCCCTGCTGCTGCAGGCGACGCAGCGCCCGGACCAACCGCTCGGTGTCCTGTGGGTGCAGCCCGGCGCTCGGTTCGTCCAGCACGTACATCAGTCCGAACAACCCGGTGCCGAGCTGGGTGGCCAGCCGGGCCCGCTGTCCCTCGCCGCCGGACAGCGAGGGGGCTGACCGGTCCAGCGACAGGTAGCCCAACCCCAGTTCGATCAGCAGGTCGAGCCGGTCGACGATCTCGGCCACTACCTGCTCGGCACCGGAAAGGGTGCCGGCGAGGTTCGCGACCGACGCTCGGCAGTCCTCCAGCGAGCTGGCGCACAACCCGGCGAGGTCGAGGCCGGCCAGCCGGTAATTGCGGGCGGCGGCGGCCAACCGGCTGCCACCGCACTCCGGGCACGTCGAGGTGAGCAGGAACGCACCGATCCGGCTGCGGGCGGCGTCGGAGTCCGCGCTCCGGTACAGCTGCCGCAGCCACGGCAGCGCGCCCTGATAACTGGTCTGCCAGGGCGTGCCACCCGCCGGTCGCATCTCGACCGGTTCGGCCTCGGCCCGCAGCAGCAGGTCGTGCGCGGCCCGGCCGAGGGCCGACCACGGCGCGTCCGGGTCGATGCCGTGCTGCTCGCACAACGCCACCGCGACCGCCTGGTGCACCTCGGCGAACCGGTCGGCGGAGAAGGCGCGAATGGCGCCGTCGCGTACCGAGCGGGACGGCTCCGGCACCGCCAGGCTCTCCTCCGGCTGCAGTGCGCTGCCCAGGCCGTCGCACACCTCGCAGGCGCCGAACGGCAGGTTGAACGAGAAGTCCTTCGGCTCCAGCCGCTGCGAGAGCTGGTCCGGGTGCCGGGCGCACCGCAGGCCGCCGGCGTCCGGTTCGGTCATCGGCCGGCCGCACACCCCGCAGCTGGGCTGACCGAACCGGGCGAACAGCACCCGCAGCAGGTCGAAGATGTCGGTACTGGTGCCCAGGGTGGAACGTGGATTGCGGTTGACCCGGTCCTGGTCGAGAAAGATCGTCGAGCACAGGCCCGAGATCGCATCGACCGGCGGCTTGTCGAACTGGGCCGCGAACTGGCGGGCGTAGGCGGTCATCGACTGCACCGACCTTCGATGTGCCTCGGCCATGATGGTGTCCACCGCCAGGCTGGACTTGCCCGAGCCCGATCGCCCGGTGAAGGCGACCAGCAGGCCGTGCGGCATCCGCAGGTCGACGTTGCGCAGGTTGTGGACTCGCGCGCCGCGAACCTCCAGCCAGTGCTGGACATCAGGTGCCATCGACTGCTCCCTCAGCTGACATCGCCCCGCTGCTACCGCAGTCCCGCAAGCTCGAAGAACGAGCCTCGCCGGGGCCACTTTAGCGTCTGAATCGCTGTAAATAACAGTAGCTAATTGGCGCCCGGAGGTAGCTATGACCGATCTAGTCGAACAGCCCGTCGTCAGCAAGCGTGACCTGGTGCAGTCCTTCCGCGCCCGCGCCTTCATCAACCGCGACCTGAGCGCGATCGACGAGTACCTGGTCGAGGACTTCGTCGACCACTTCGCGCCGCCCACCGACCCGCCCGGCCGGGACGGCGTCCGGCTCCGGTTCGGCCAGGCGGCCGAGGGTTTCCACACCGACGGCGTGGACGTGCTGCTGGAGTTCGAGCGCGACGACCTGCTGATCCAGGTCATCCACATCCGCATGCGGCACACCGGTGAGTTCATGGGCATGCCGGCCTCCGATCGCAGCATCGTGGTCGGCGGCTTCGACGCCTTCCGGGTCCGCGGCGACAAGCTCGCCGAGCACTGGGGGGTGTACGACATCGGCAAGATCCCCGACGCCCTGGGCATGTCACCGGCGAGCTGGGGAGAGATGTGGCATGACTGAGCTGTTGATGCCGCCCCCGAAACTCGGGGCGGGGCCGAGTACCGACCCCGCCGTGGTGCTGGGCCTGGCCGAGAGCATGTTCGCCATCGACGTGTTCACGGCGGCCCTGGTGCGCTTCGGTGCCGTCGAGGCGTTGCGGGACGGCCCGCTGGACGTGCCGGCCTGGGCGCGGCGCAGCGGCATGACCGAACGGGCCACCCGGGTGGTCTCGTCGCTGTTCGAGGTGCTGGGGGTGGTCGAACCGGTGTCGACTGCCGGCCAGGCGAGGGAACCTGCCTGGCAGCTCAGCACGCTGGCGACCGAGTTCCTGCTGCCGGACGCACCGTGGACCATCGTGCCGGTCTATGAGGCCCTGGTGCGCCGGCCGGACTGCGAGGCGATGGCCGAGGTGATGACGGCCACCCCGGCCGATACCGAACCGGACGGCGAGCTGGACTGGGCGGCCGGCATGGGTGGCCTGGACTTCGCCCGTTTCTTCCTGCGCAGCACCGACTCGCGCAACACCTACCTGGCGCACGCCGTCGCCGAGCGGCTGCGCCCGCGCGGGCCGCGGCTGCTGGACGTGGCCGGTGGCAGCGGGCTGTACTCCTGCGCGCTGGTCAACGCCTATCCCGGGCTGCGGCCGGTGCTGCTCGAGCAACCACCGGTGGACATCCTGGCTCGTGAGGCGATCGAGGAGCGTGGCCTGTCCGACCGGGTTTCGGTCGTGACCGGCGACATGTTCTCGATCGACTTCGGCGCCGACGGCACGTTGCGCGACTTCGACACCGTGCTGATGTCCAACGTGGTGCACGACTGGGAGCTGCCCGAGGTGGCCACCCTGTTCTCCGCCGCCTGGCGGGCGTTGCGGCCCGGCGGCCAGCTGGTGCTGCACGACGCCTTCCTCGGGCACGGGCCGGGACGGGACCGTCCGGTGGCGGAGTATTCCGGGCTGTTGATGAAGTTCACCGCCGGGCGCTGCCACTCGCTGGCCGACATCCGCGCCGCGCTGCTGGCCGCCGGCTTCGCCGACGTCGAGGTCGCGCCGAGCGTGGTCAACCGCGACCTGGTGGTCGCCAGCAAGCAGACAGGAGGGAACCGATGACCTCGACCGAGACCGACCTGCAGTGGCCGGGTGCCGGCGACAGCGCGGAGCCGCCGCATCCCACCGCGGCCCTGGGCATGCTCTACAACCCGTTCGACCCGCAGTTCCGGGCCAATCCGCACCAGTTCTTCGACCGGGCTCGGGTGGAGGCGCCGGTCTGCTTCAACCCGGTCTTCGGCATGTGGCTGGTCACCGGCTACGACGAGGTGATGCAGGTGTGTACCGACACCGCGACCTTCTCCTCGGGGAACAAGGTGGACCCGCCCAACACCGTCCTGCCCGAGGTGCTGGAGATCCTGAACACCGAGGGTTTCCCGGTCGCGATGCAGCTGTTCAACACCGACCCGCCCGACCATGCCCGGCTGCGCTCGCTCATCGGGCAGGGCTTCACCACCGAGGTGCTGGAGGAGTTCGAGGCCGCCGTGGTCCCGACCATCGCCGGCTACCTCGACCGGTTGCAGGACGAGGCAGAGGTGGACCTGTACCCGCGGTTCACCAACCCGATGCCGCTGACCATCATCCTCGACTTCATCGGGGTGCCGCGCGACATGCACGCCCAGGTCGAGCGGTGGGACGACGCCTGGGCCCGGCTGTTCACCTCGGCGCACGCCATCGATGACCAGTTGGACGCGGTCCGCGCGGTGGTGGCCTACCAGCAGTACCTCAGCAGCCTGATCGACGAGCGCCGCGCAACACCGGCCGACGACCTGCTCAGCCGGTGCGTGCACGCCCGTCGGGGTGACTACCAGCCGTTGACCAACGCCGAGCTGGTCTGGCAGACCATGGGCCTGCTGGCCGCCGGGCACGCCACCACCACCGATGCGCTGAGCCACCTGCTGCTGGTGCTGCTGCGCCAGCGTGAGTGGTGGCAGGCGGTGGTGGCCGACTCCAGCCTGCTGGAGCCGGTGGTGGAGGAGGGCTTGCGACTGGTCAACCCGGTGCTCGGGCTGCCGCGGATCACCACCCGCGAGGTGGTGCTCGGCGAGGTCACGCTGCCGGCCGGCGCCGAGGTGCTGGTGTCGTTCTGCGCGGCCAACCGGGACCATGCCTTCACCGACAATCCCGCGGAGTTCGATCCCACCCGGCGCAGCGTTACCCGGCACCTGGGCTTCGGCTGGGGCGTGCACCAGTGCATCGGTGCTCGGCTGTCGAAGATCATGCTGTGTGCCGCGGTGGGCCAGCTCGCGCAGCGGTTGCCCGATCTCCGGCTCGCCGACGGCTACGAGCCGAGCTTCACCGAGCACCCGTTCCTGTGGGGGGTCGCCAGCCTGCGAGTACGGCCGAAGGGCTGACGCGCACTGAGAAACGGTCGGGTCCGGATGCCGAGGGGCGTCCGGACCCGACCGTTGTCTGCGATGCTTGGCCAGTCGCGCGCGCCCGGGCCGCGGATCAGCTGCCGGGCCGGGCCCGGATCGCCGACCAGGTCTCGTCGACGTTCACCTGGGCCACCGGCTTCCAGCCGTTGAGCCGGATCGCGTTGTGCACCGCCTGCCGGGACAGGTCCGACACCCTGGCCTCGGTCTTGGGGTAGCAGATCCACAGCACCGTCTCGGGGCCGACGGCGGCGAGGGTGGCCGGCAACCCGGCGGCCAGCCGGTCCTGGGAGGAGAAGAACGCCTGCACCACGTCCGCCGGTTCGCCGGCGTCGACGAAGCGGGCACCGGTCGGCAGCGCCCCGATCGCGTCCGGGTACCCCTCGGGTGGGTCGATGAGGCGCAGCCGCCGGCCGGGTTTGACCTGCAACCGAGCGGCCAGCGTCTTGTCCGACATCGTTTCCCCTTTGCCGTGCGACCGAACCTGACCACCCGGGTCAGGAGGCGGCCGGCCGCCGACCCCAGGCCCGGATCACCGCGGGCGGCAGGTCCAGGTAGTCAGGCGAATGTAACAGGGCCTGGATCTCGGCCAGGTCCGACTCGGTCAGGCCGGCGTGCAGCATCGGCTCCCGGGCCCGGTCGTAGAGCCGGGAGAGCATCAGGGCCTCGCGGGTGCCGCCGCGCATCATCCGCAACCGGCAGTCGGCGTCGACGTCGACCAGACCCAGCGCCTCCAGCTGCGCGGGGTAGCGGCGGGCCCAACCCGGGTCGGTGCCCATCCGGGCCGCCAGCGTGCTGAGCACCTCGCCGGCCCGTCGCATGATCGGATAGGGCGAGGATGACAGCGGAAAGTCGGCCGGGTCGGTCACCAGCAGCCAACCGCCCGGTGCCAGCCAGGACGCCATCCGGGCCAGCATCCGGTCCCGGTCCGGCAGGTGGGTGAGCAGCGCCCGGGCGTGGATCAGCTCGAACCGATCCGCGCCGGGGTCGAAGTCCGACACGTCGGCGGCCAGCACCGTTGCGCCATCGGCCTGCAGGCCGAGCAAGGCGCCGCCGGGCCGGCGGTCGACGGCGGTGACCGCCGCCGGGCCGACCAGCCCGGCCAGCGCGACCGCGATCGAACCCTGGCCGGCGCCGAGGTCGAGGCAGCGACTGCCCGGCCGCAGGCCGAAGCCGCGAATCCGGTCGATGGTCAGGGGATCCTGCTCGTCCTGCACCGGGCCGATCTCCTCGGCGGTGTTTCTCATCTGCCCGACCTGTGCAGTGGACATCGCAGGCTCCTCCCAGAATACTTAACTCTCATATAGTAGTTCTGAGCTTAATGGGGAGTCAACGATGGCGGCCATCTCCTGGCTTGCGGATCTACCCGCTGACGTAAGGGAATTCTTCGCCCTTCCCGAACTCGGCGATATCCCGGCCAGCCGGCTTCGCCAGGTGCGACGTCAGCTGCAGTCGAGCGGCAGGTACTGGCAGACCACGGCCGAGCTGGAGATCGGAGCCAGGCTCGCCTGGCGCAACCACGCCCGCTGCGTCGGCAGGTCGCACTGGCGCACCCTCACGCTGTTCGACCGCCGGGCCGCCTACAGCGCCGCCCAGGTGGCCAACGCCTGCCGCGAGCACCTGGCCTGGTCCACCAACGGCGGGCAGATCCGGCCGGCCATCTCCGTGTTCGCGCCGGATACCCCGGCCGGCCCGCGGATCCGGATCCTGAACCGGCAGCTGATCGGCTTCGCCGGACGGGCCGGAACGGACGGCAGGATGGTCGGCGATCCGGCCAACCTCGACCTGACCGAGCTCGCCACCCGGCTGGGCTGGCGTGGCGACGGTGGCAGGTTCGACGTGCTGCCACTGTTGATCGAGGTCGACGACCTCCTCAGCTGGCACCCGGTGCCACCCGAGCTGGTGCTGCGCATTCCGATCAGGCATCCCCGGCTGCCGGCCCTGGATGCGCTCGAGCTGCAGTGGTATGCCAATCCGGCAGTGTCGGACATGGTGTTCTCGGTCGGCGGCATCGACTACCCGGCAGCTCCGTTCAGCGGCTGGTATGTCAGCTCGGAGGTCGGCGCCCGCGACCTGTCCGACACCTATCGCTACGACGCCCTGCCCGCGGTAGCCGCGGCGCTGGGCCTGGACACCCGGCACGAATGGACGTTGTGGCGCGACCACGCCCTGGTCGCCCTGACCGAAGCGGTCAGTCACAGCTTTCACGAAGCGGGTGTCATGGTGGTGGACCACCACACCGTCAGCCGGCAGTTCCTCGCCTTCCTGGAACGCGAGCGCCAGGCCGGTCGGGACCTGCCGACCGAATGGTCCTGGATCAACCCCCCGATGTCGGCCAGCACCACCCCGACCTTCCACCGCGAGTACGACCCGCCGGCCTACCAGCGCCGGCCCAACTTCTACCGCCGCCCGGCCGGCTACCTGGCTGACCGGGTCACCGGCTGCCAGCGGGCAGCCGCGGCCGGTGCCATGGCGAGCGCAAGGTGCGAGAACCGCATGAACGCAGAATCGGCTTTGCTGCACAGCATGACTGCCGCCGCGAACTGCCCCGAGACCGGCCTTTCCACCGCCGAGGAGGAGCGCAACCGACAGGCGGTGCACCGGCTGATCGAAGCCTGGAACGCCGGGGACGTGATGACCCTGGCAAGCATGTGGGAAGCCCAGATGGTGCACCACGGCCGGGAGTCCGAGCCGACCAGTGCCGCGGATACCGCGGCGGAGATGCAGCGCTTCCTGGCCGCCTTCCCGGACCTGAAGATGGAGCTGCAGTCGGTGATCGCCGAAGGTGACATGGTGGCCACCCGGATCCAGATGCATGCCACCCATCTCGGCTCCTTCCTCGATGCCGAGCCGACCGGCCGGACGGTGTCCTGCCGGCTGATGGGCCAGCTGCGCTTCGTCGACGGCCGGGTGGTCGAGCACTGGGGCGTCGCCGACGGCCTGCAACTGCTGGCCCAGATCGGACTGCTGCCCGAGCGGTTCCTGGCCGCGACGGCCTGAACCGTGACCACCGACGTCCTGATCGCCGGCGCCGGACCCGCTGGGCTGGCCACCGCCCGGGCACTGGCCCGGGCTGGCCGGTCGGTGACCGTGCTGGACGGCGACCCGGCGGCGTCGGCGGGCAGCGGCCTGACCCTGTGGCCCAACGCGATCACCGCCCTGCGACAGCTGGGGATTCCCGGCGTCGAGGCCGCTGCCCGGCGCTGTGCGGGCATGCGGGTCAGCCGGCCGGACGGCGCGGTGCTGCAGTACCTCGATCCGGGCACCATGGCCGCGGCCTGCGGTGGCAACGGTTACGCCATCACCCGGGCCGCCCTGATGGCGGAGTTGCGCGCCGCCCTGCCGTCCTCGGTGACGGTGGAGCGTGCCGTGCTGCGCTCGGTCGAACCCGACGGTGAGCTGGTCCGGGTCGGTACCGACTCCGGGATGCGGTCCGCTCGCATCCTGGTCGGGGCCGACGGTGCGCATTCGACCGTCCGGCAGCTGCTGACCGGCGACGACGGCAGCCGGCGGCTGGGCATGCGGGTGATCCGCGGGCTGTCGGCCACCACGCTGCCGGACTACCCGGCGCACGTCACGATGGGCCGGGGAGTGCAGTTCGGGATCTTCGCCCTGCACCAGGGCACCTACTGGTTCGCGGCCTACCCGGTGAGCCGAGCCGGGTCGTCGGCGGCCGATACGGTGCGGACGCTGTTCGCCGGCTGGCACCAGCCGATCGAGCAGCTGGTGGCGACCACGCCGGAACAGGCCTGGCTCAGCCACGACGTGTCCGACCGCAAACCGCCCAGCGCGGTGTGGGGCCGGGCCGCGATCACCCTGGTCGGCGACGCCGCCCACCTGGCGGCACCCACCATGGGGCAGGGCACCTGCCACGCCTTCGAGGACGCGCTGGCCTTGGCGAATGCACTGTCGGACACGCTGGATCCGGCCGCGCTGCGCCGCTACGAGGCGGCCCGTGCGCCGCGCTCGGCCGCACTGGTCAAGCGCTCGCACCTCGCCGCGGTGGCCGGCCAGTGGCGCAGCCCGCTGGTGTGCGCCAGCCGGGACCTGATGATGAAGGCGACCCCGGCCCGCTCGCAGGCCCGCCAGCTGCGGGCGATGTTCACCTTCAGCGCCGCCGACGTGCTGGCCACGCCCGTCTGAGCGTCCCTTACCGCGGTCGAGTTTCCTTCGTTGCCGGTGCGGCATTCGCAGCTGCCGGCTGGTAGCCGGTCCAGCTTCTCAGGCCGGGTCGTGCTCAGCCGGTGGAGTGCGCAGCAGTTCGGCCACCAGCGCGCGTGCCCGGGTCCGCCACCACACCGGCCGGGGGACCAGGGCGTCCAGCGCCTGCTCGCAGCGCTCGTGGGTGCCGGCCGTAGCGACCGGCCAGCCGTAGGCGAAGGTCAGCAGGACCCGCACCACCGTCCGGACCAGCAGCCGGCCGGCCCAGCGTGGCCCGGACGCGCAGACCACCTCGCGCCGTTCGGCGCTCACCGCCGGCCCACCAGGTACTGCACCGGTGCCGCCGACACCACCGGCGGATCCACTGGCCGGGGCAGCGTCAGCTTGAGGTCGAGCACCTGGCTCGGGTTCGCCGCGCCGTTGCCGGGCCGCCCGACCTGCGCCTGGGCGCTGTCGGGCACGGCGGCCCGCCCGACCAGTGCTCCGGTCATCTCGCCCACCGCCAGCTCGCTGAGCAGGATGTCGTCGGGTACCGACAGCGCCAGCACCGACCGGCTGCCGGGCGCCACGATGCCGGCCGCGTAGCCGTCCCGCAGCATGGTGAAGCTGGTCGGCGAACCGCTGGGCAACTCACCGTCGAACAGGCCGATGATGGTGGTCCGGCATTCCAGCCGGGCGCCGTCCGGCGCACTGCACAGCACCGGCAGCCGGCCGGGCAGGAACTGGCCGAGGTCGAGGTCGGACAGCCGCAGGTCGGTGCCGCACCGGTCCACCAGGTGCCGGAACCGGCCCGGCGAGGTGCCCACCAACCGGCCGAACTGGGTGGTGAAGGTGCCGAGGCTCTCGTAGCCGACCAGCCCGCTGATCACGGTGACCGTCAGGTCGGTGTCGGCCAGCAGTTGCTTGGCCCGCTGCATCCGCAGGCTGGCCAGGAACCGGGCCGGCGTGGTCGAGGTGATCTGGCGGAACGTCCGGTGGAAGTGGAACGGGCTGTAGATCGCGGCGGCGGCCACGTGCTCCAGCCGCAACGGCTCGAACAGCATCTCCTGCATGCCGGCGATCGCCCGGCGCACCGCGGCCTCGTGGTCGGCGTGCACGTCGGAGGAACCGTTGTGGCAGGCCGTGGCGACCTCGCGGTGCAGGGTGCTCGTCACTGCTGCACCGCCCGCTGGGCACCCTGGCTGATCGCCAACCGCCAGGTGGCGTAGAACCGGCTGCGCAGTTCCAGCCGGATCTCGGTGTCCATCGGCAGCTCGGCCCAACCGGTGTGCCGGACGGTGAGCAGCACCGTGCCGTTGGATTCGGTGATCGACGCCTCGGCCCGGGTGCTGGGCCCGTCCGGTTGTACCTGCAGGTCGATACCCAACCGGTCGTCGTAGTGGCTGCGCCAGCCGACGACCGGGAACGGCCGGGCACCCTCGGAGTCGATGACGTAGAACCAGCGCGGCGGCAGTTCCGGGCCCGAGATCGGCAGCCAGCCCATCAGGTTCGACGGGTGCAACGGTCGCCAGCCCGGACCGGACAGCTCGGCGGAGAGCAGGATGTCCGGCGGCAGGCCGGGCGGCGGGGTGCCTTCCAGCACGTGGCGCAGCATCGTCAACCGCAGGTGCCACAGCTCGTGGGCCAGGCGCACCGCCGCCGGCTGTTCGTCTTTCAATCGCTCGGCAACCCGGACCCGCACTCCCGGTCCGGCGTCCGGTTCCAGCTCCCAGCACACCGTCGTGGTCGGGGTGACGCCGAGGTAGGAGGAGGTGAACTCCAGCAGCCGAGGTGCTGCGATCCGGTCGATCCAGAGCCGGTAGAACGACGACGAGCCGGTCTGCACGGTGACCTCGCGGGCGACCTGGTCGAGGTCGCCGTCCGACAGGCCCCACCAGCGATAGGCCTGCTCGCTCGAGGTGATCGCGTCCCAGATCTGGTCGATGCCGGCGTTGATGACGACCTCGGCCTCGGCGCAGCTGGTGTTCACCGGGCCGGCTCCCAGCTGTGCGGGGTGCTGGCCCAGGTGCCCAGCCGGCTGCCGCGCACCACGGCGCGCAGCACCGGCTTAGCGCCGGCTCCGGCTCGGCCGGCCAGCGCGATTGCCGCCGGGTCATGCGGTCGCTTGCCGGACTGACCGTGCCGGCACAGCGACACCAGCCGGCTCACCGAGCGCGGCTGCAGGCTGTGCGAGCTGCCCCCGATGCCTGCTACCACCCGAACCGGCTGGTCGGCATCGGACTGCGGGCCGCCCAGCGCGAGCTCGCTCGGCAGCTCGCCCGCCCGGGCCAGCAGGCTGGCACAGGCCTGAACTCCCCAGTCCGCGGGCACCACCGCGAAGCCGGCGAGCCCCGCGAACCGAGCGGCGTCGGCCGCCATGCCCACCTGCGACCACAGCGACCACTCCGCGGTGACCAGCCGCAGCCGGGGAAAACGTGCGCATAGCCGGTCAGCCTCCAGCCGCAGCAACTCATTGGCTATCGCATACGTGCCGAATCCCCGGTGCGGGCAGCGCGACTCCACCGAGCCGAAGGCCAACACCGAGCGCAGGCCGCTGCCCAGCAGGTCTTCGGTGCACCGGCGCAGGGCGGTGGCCTTGGCCTGCGCCGCGCGTTCCAGCTCGTCGGCCACCAGGTCGGCGACCGGGCTGAGCTCCAGCTCGCCGGCGGAATGGATCAGATGCCGTACCGGGAACGGCGGCGTACCGCAGCCGGTCCGCACGTCGGCCTGGCCGATCACCAGCCGGGTCCGGTGGGCCAGCCGGCCCAGCTCGTGCTGCGCGGCCACCGGCAGGCTGGACACCGGCCGGCGATCGATCAGCCAGACCGGATGACCGAGCTGGCCGAAGTGGGCCGCCAGCCGCAGCCCGATGCCGCCCAGGCCGCCGGTGATGGCCACCCCGCCACCGTGCTCGTCGTGCTCGGCCGCCAGCGGCAGCCGCCGCCAGTGCGGCGCCGGTTGCTTGTAGAGCTGCCCGTCCGAGCCGCGCAGCCGTTCCCGCACCCGCAGCCCGGGATGCTCGGCCGCCGCTGCCCGCAGCAGGCTCATGCCGCCGGCGCCGCGGTGGCACAGGGTAAGCGGCAGTTCCAGGGCGACTGCCCGCCGGATCCCCGCCAACAGCACGCTGGCATCGCCGGATTGCCAGCACTCGCCGAGCTCGACCAGCACGCCGGCCCGCTGCTCGTGCAGCCGGGATGGTCCGGGTCGTGGTCCCGGTCCGGAACCGGGCAGCGGCACCGGACGCCGCGTTCGCGCGGCGAACGTGAGGTCCGTGCTGGCTTCGAGCTGAGTGGGCATCGGTGGTCCGTCCAGGCCTCAGGTCGCCCGAGCCGGGTAGCCGGGCAGCCGGAAATCGCTATAAGTAGCCGTACCGAGACTGTAGGAGCGGGTGGCGGTCAGGCGATAGCCAGGCCCGCAAAGATCGCAAGATTCCGGAAGCACAGCAGGCAAAACCCGGTAACGGTCGTACTCGACGGGTTCGTCGGGTGGAAGCAAGACGCGAGAACATTCTGAAGCGAGTGGGTCCTAGCGTTCGTGCCCGAACCACAAACTCGCGTGCTTAGGAGGCACTGGCATGGCCATCGATCTTTGCAACAAGTCGCCGGATTCCCTCAGCGATCTCCAGCCCGATGCGAAGCTGCCCGTCGCGGCTCCGCCGCTGACCGACCTGCTGGCCGAGCAGCGCGAGGCCTTGAACTTCGCCTACCGCACCACGCTCAGCGTCGACCCCCGGTTCGTGGCCGGCGACCCGGCCGCCTGGGCCAGCGACTTCGGCTACGCACTGGACAAGGCCTCGGTGCGGATCGACTCGCGTACGGACGAGGAACTGCGTGCCGACGCCTTCTCCCACCCCGACCCGGTGATGCGCGAGCAGGCCATGTTCGAGTACGCCGACCGCGACCTGCCGGATGCCTTCGACCTGCTGGTCGAGGTGATCCGCACCGAGCGCAACCGCGAGGTTCGCTGGGACGCGCTGTGGGCGATGGAGAAGCTGGGCGGCCCGCACGCGATAGCCGCACTCCGACTGTTCGAGTCCGACTCCGACCCCGAGATCGCGGAGTGGGCGGGCCTGTTCGGCAGCGAGCTGACCACCGGCGACCCGCGCTTCGACGGGCGCTCCGGGGTGTTCACCGAGGGCAAGACGTTCGACGAGACGCTGCACCTGCTGATCCACTGCGACCTCTACGTCCGCTTCGACAACACCAACCGGCACTGGGGCAAGCTCTCGCTCGGCCCGCTGGGCCTGGCCCGGATCTACGGCCAGGCGCACGCCTGCCCGAACGTGGCGACCCGGGAGAAGCAGCTGCTGATGGCCAAGACCATCGACGGCCTGCACGCCGACGGCTCCAAGCACATCGACAACTACCTGTTCCGCGGCTTCACCGACCGCACCCGCCGCGACCGGGGCAACTTCTACTTCGAGTCGCAGGTGCCGCGCACCTTCTTCCGGTCCGGTCACGCCGACGACCCGAGCCAGGGCACCCACGACACCCGGATCGGCTTCACCCGCTACGGCAACTGGCACCTGGACGAGAACCTCAAGGTTCGCGGCGAGGACGCCATCCGCTACGTGCGCGGCCGGTTCCAGGGCTGGGGCTACACCCCGGTCGAGACGGTCATCGGCAAGAGCCTGGACCAGGTGCTCACCCCGGGCAACGGCGTGCTGTCCACCCTGCACGACCCGGAGGTCCGCGACCTGACCAACGTGTTCATCATCGGCACGTTCAAGGGCAAGCTCAACGACTGGGACGGTGACGGTCGGATCGACCTGAACTCGCGCGACGTCTACTCGACCGTCGACGGCGAGCTCGACACCAACCAGGACGGAATCGCCGACGAGCCCGGCCGTACCTGCTGCGACCACCGCGGCATCGCTATCTGACAACCACCCCGCGGTCCGGGTATCCCGCACTGACTCGGCCGAGAAACCCAAGAACAGCAGGAGGAAGCAAGCAATGACTACAGTCAGCCCGAACAAGACGACCATCTACGGCCGGCCGGTCGAGTCCGATGGCGTGCCCAATCTCTACGAGGGAACGCCGGTCGTGCAGTGGACGCCGCCGGTGCCCGGTATCGACAACCTGGGCCTGCACTCGTGGGACACCTTCGCCATCCCCGGCGTCGGCGAGTTCAACGTCGAATTCGACGGCTACGTCCGCGTGGTGCGCTCCGAGCCGACCGACGACGAGTGGGCCGGTGCCGAGGTCTACACCAACCTGATCGAGATGAAGATGGTCGGCGAGTCCGACGGCCTCGGCACCGTCATCTCCACCCTCAACCCGGAGTGCCTGTCGGCCGGGCAGATCCGCACCCCGTTCGACCCGTACGCCGGTGAGGGCCCGGCGGCCAAGGCCTGCCGGATGGCGGTCGGGTGCCTGTTCGAGATGCCCAAGCTGGGCAAGACCCTGTTCAACCGCGAGCCGGTGATCCTGACCATCGACGACGTGCGCTCGATCCCGCCGGCGGGCGCGCCCGGCAAGGGCCAGATCTACCGGATGCTGCCGCTCTACGACGTCGAGGACCCGTGGGGCGAGCCGGTGGGTTACCTGACCAGCCTGCGGTTCAACATGGGTGGCTACCTCAGCCCGGAGAAGGTTCGCTGAACCACCCGCCATGCGCAGTCCCGCGAGGCCGCCAAGGCCTCGCGGGACTTGCCTCGTCCCATCGTCGGCGTCATTGCCAGCCGTTCCCGATTCCCCGATTACCGCTTGCTGGAAAGGAACTCCCATGACCGACACCGTGTCCTCGGCCCGCCGCGCAGCACGAGCGCCGGACAATCTCGCCCCGTTCCCGCCGATGCACGGTTCGGCCCGTCCGGTCGCGCAGGACCGGTGGGAGCGGCTGGAGACCACCGTGGTGATTCCCGCGGACCTGGACGAGGTCTGGTCCGCTCTGACCGACCCGGCGCACGTCGGCCTGTGGCTGGCCGCCACCGACTCCGGCTGGGCGCAGCCCGGCCGGACCACCATGCTCGACTTCCGGGACGGCGAGTTCTTCTGGTGCCACAACGACGTGGTCAGCCCGCCCGGACCGGAGGAGTTCGGCGCCAAGCTCGGTTACCGGTGGCGCTGGGTCGGGGTGGGCCCGGCCACCCAGGTGGAGTGGTCGCTGGCCTCGCTGGGCGATGCCACCGCGGTGACCGTGACGGAGCTGTCCACCAACGGCCCGGCCGACTGGCGCAGCTGGAACGGCATGGGTTGGCCCGGCATCCTGGACCAGCTCGCCGACCACATCGCCACCGGTCGGGACGTCCGCTGGACCTGGCGGCGGATGGGCCCGTACGTGCAGACCGAACTGCCGGTGAGCGCGTTCGAGGCCTGGGCCGCCTTGACCAGCGTGCCCGCCCTGCAGTTCTGGATGGGCCGCAGCGCGGGCTCGCTCGCGGTCGACGACGAGTTGGCCTTCGTGCTCGGCGACGCCAGCGGCACCGCCCGGTTGCGGGTGCTCGAGCACGTCGAGGCCGGCCAGCAGTTCCCGTCCTACCTGCCGCGGCTGAGTTTCGAACTCGGCCGGGGCGGTTGGCCCGGCGCGCTGACCGGTCACCTGTGGATCGAGCCCACGGCGCTGGGTGGCAGCCTGCTGCAGGTCTTCCACACCGGTTGGGAGATGTTCGGCTCGACGCCGACGGCCCCGTACGACCGGACCCTGCTGACCCAGTTCTGGGCCGGAGCGTTCGGCAGGTTGGGGATGTTGCTGTCCCGGGCCGGCGGGGGAGCGCCACCGGTACCAGACACCCCGCCCCCGGGGCCGCACGCCTGGAGCCTGTGAGCCTGGAGGCTCGCTCTACCTGACCTCTCCCGTCGTGCCCGATGCTGGGCGTTCCGGCGTTGTCGCAGCCACCGGTGGCGTACGGTGACTAGCGACAAAGGAAGCGAGTCAGCCAACCGGGCCAGCCGGGCATCGGGTCGGCCGGCCCGCGCAGGGGGCTCCGATGGCCGACCGCCGCTCGTACGGTCAGTTCTGCGGTCTGGCGACCGCGCTCGATGTGCTCGGTGACAGATGGACGTTGCTCATCGTGCGCGAGCTGGTGATCGCGCCCCGGCGGTTCAACGAGCTCGCCGACAACCTGCCCGGCATCGGGCCGAACCTGCTGTCCGAGCGGCTGCGGTCGCTGACTGAATGCGGAGTGATCGAGCGCGGCACGGTCAGCGGTGACGGTCGCGGCCGGGTCTACGCCCTGTCCGAGACCGGCCGTGCTCTGCGCGAGCCGGTGCTGCAGCTGGCCCGGTGGGGGATGCGCCTGCTGACCCCGGACCAGGTCGAGGGCGAGGCTCGCGCCGAATGGTGCTTCCTGGCGATCGGGGCGATGATCGACGCCAGCGCGGTCCCCGACCGGGACGAGAGTTATGAATTCCGCGTCGACGACGAGGTGTTTTCCGTCGTGGTCGCCGGCGGCACGGTCAGCACCGTGCCCGGCGCCGCCGAGCACCCGGTGCTGGAGGTGGTCACCGACGCGCGCACCTTCATCGAGATCGGGGCGGCGTTGACCACCCCGTTCGAGGCGGCGGTCAGCGGCCGGCTGGTGATGACCGGTGACCTGGCCGCGGTCGGGCGGTGCAACGCCCTGCTGGGACTGTCCGGAGCCAGTGCACCGCCCCGGGCGGCGCCGGCCGCGACGACCGGCGGGCCGGCCCGGCGCAGCCGGCCGGCCAAGCGCGCCCGGCCGCCCCGGGCCCCGGCGAACGCCGGGTAGCGCCCCCGGGGCGGGATACCCGCCCCGGGGCGGATAGCGCACCCGCCGAGCCCCGGGCCTAGCGCCAGGTGTCGTTGAGCGTCAGCGTGCTGCCCGTGCCGGTATTCGCGGTGCGGTTGCTGGAGCCTTCCCAGGTGACGGTGCCATCCGGGTTCTTCTTGATGTACTTGTACTGGATGGCGGTGTTCTTGGGCAGCCACACCGTGCTGGACCAGACCGGGTAACCGCCCGAGGACAATGCGGTGGCCAGGTTGGTGTTCCACACACCCAGCAGCGGGTTGTCGCCCACCACGAAGACGTTCTGGCCGAAGGACGTGCTGGCGTTCTCGTTGAAGGTCACCGCGACCGCGTTGCTGGTGCTGGCGGTGGAGTAGCTGGAGAAGGCCACCGCGCTCTGCGCCGGCACCGTGATGCTGGCGTTGTGCGCGGCGTCCACCGTGACCAGCGGCCCGGTGCAGGTGGTGCCGGACGCGCTGCCGTGGATCACGTCGCAGTAGGTGCCGGCCGCCATGCCGGTGGCGAAGGTGCGGGTCACCGCGGCGTAGGTGTTGTTCATGGCGATGAAACCGGCAGAGCCGCGGCTGAAGGAGATGACGTTGTTGCCGTCGCTCCACCAGTTGGCGACCGCGTTGCCGGCGACCGCGTTGTGCCAGCCGACCATGCCGAGGACGGCCTGCTGCCGGTCCTCACACAGCCAGGTGCCGGTGCTGCCGCAGTCGGTGGCGGTGACGAAGCCGTTGGCGTCCGCCGGCGGCGACTGGTCGTTGTTGGTAAAGGTGAAGCTGGCATAGACCTGCGGCGTGCCGTAGCCCCAGGCGAGGGAGAAGATGTTGGCCAGCTGGTAGGTCGAGCCGTTCTTGTAGTTCAGGGTGGAGCCGTCCCGGTCGGTGTCGTGGTTGTCGACGAACGTCACCGACTTGTTGCTCGGCTCCAGGCCCCAGCTCTGGCCGAAGGTCTGCAGGTTGGCGATGCTGGCTCCGAACTGCTCCTTGAGCTTCTTGCCGTAGGTGAACTCCAGCACGCTGCCGTTGGTCTCGTAGGCGGGCGGGTTGACCGCGCCACCGGGCATCACCTCCTGGTAGAGGAACGCCGGCCCGGTCAGCTGGGCCTTGATCGCCGCGATGTCGGCGGCGTCGATGTGCTTGGCGGCGTCGAGCCGGAAGCCGTCCACGCCCAGGCCGATCAGGTCGTTGAGGTAGCCGGCCAGCTTGCCGCGGACGTAGGAGCTCTCGGTGCGCAGGTCCGACAGCTGCACCAGCTCGCACTTCTGCACGTCGGTGGCGTTGTTGTAGTCGTGGATCTGGCCGTCGGAGTTGGGGCAGTCACCCGGGTAGTGGTGGAAGTCAGGCTGGGAGTAGGTGCCGGGGTAGGTGTACTTGCCGGTGAAGGTGGTGCCGGCGTAGCCGGAGCTGCCGGTGCCGCCGGTCATGTGGTTGAGCACCGCGTCGGCGTAGACCTTCACGCCGGCGTTGTGGCAGGCCGTGACCATCGCCGCGAACGCGGTGCGGTTGCCCATCCGGCTCGACACCTGGTAGCTGACCGGCTGGTAGACCTCCCACCACGGATGTCCCGAGCTCGCCAGGGTGACCGACTCCTGGGGCGGCGCGACCTGGACGGCGCCGTAGCCGTTCGGGCCCAGCACGTTGGTGCACTCGCTGGCGACCGAGCTCCAGTTCCACTCGAAGAGGTTGGCGATCACGTCGCCGCGCGGCGGGGTGCTGGCGGCGGCGGCCGGCGCGGCGCTGGTGAACACCGCGGCGACCAGGGCGGTCGCGACCAGCAGGCTGGCGGCTAGGCCGGTACCGACGGTGGTCCGGACACGGCGACGACGGCGAGGGACGGGCATGGGTGACTCCTGATGGTGCGGCGGCCGGCCAGGGCGGGGCGGGAGGGAGGGAGGGAGAAGGGCAATCCGATCAAATCGTGCACGCCGAGTTTATCGCGCCCGGCGCGTACGTCCAGACCTGGAGCGAAGCGCTTTCAGCTAGCCCGGGTCGGACGGCGGGCTGGCCGGGCCGGTCGGGCCGGTCGGGGTCGGGAACTGCGAGCGCATCACCCGGTCCCAGGCCCGGGCCGGCAGCAGCCGGTGCTGCAGCACCAGGTAGTGCGCCGACGGGGTGACCCGCACCCGGATCGGCGCCCGCCGGGCGGTGAGGGCCCGGGCGATCGCCTTGGCGACGGTCCGCGGCTCGCCGCCCAGCCGGGCCAGCGGGCCGCGCTCGTACACCGTCCGGGTGGATTCGGCGACGCTGCGGTTGAACTCGTCGTACGGCCCGGACCGCTGGTCCGGGGACGGGACCTCCGCGACCGCCCGCTCGCTGAAGGAGGTCCTGATCAGCCCGGGTTGGATCACCGTGACCCCGACGCCGAAGCCGGCCACCTCGAAGCGCAGCGCGTCCGACAGCGCCTCGACGGCGTACTTGGTGGCGTGGTAGGAACCGCCGCCGGGAAAGGTGAAGTTGGCGCCCATCGAGGAGACGTTGACGATCCGGCCGGTGCCGCGCCGGCGCATCCCGGGCAGCACCAGCTGGCACATCCGCAGCAGGCCGAAGACGTTGGTCTCGAACTGCCGGCGGACCTCGTCGAGGTCCAGGGTCTCCAGTGCGCCGGACTGGGAGTAGCCGGCGTTGTTGACCAGCGCGCCGACCGCGCCGTGCTCGGCGACGATGGCCTCGACCGCGGCCTGCCGGGACTGCTCGTCGGTGACGTCCAGCGCCAGCGTGCGGCAGCCGGCCGCCCGCAGGTCGGCCAGTGCCTGCTCGCGGCGCGCGGTGGCGTACACCAGGTGCCCGCGGCGGGCCAACAGCTCGGCGGTGGCGTGGCCGATGCCCGACGAGCAACCGGTCACCAGCACCGCACCGATCGACGATGGCATCGCACGCCCCCTGCCCTGCCGGCTACCGCTGCTGCGCGCATCCGGTGCCCGTTCCGCACGTCCTGGCGCGCCGAACGGGTACCGGATGGCTTGCCCGAAGGGTAACCGCCGGGCAGCCGGCTGCCCCGTCCCGTCCCGCGACGGACACCGCGGGACGGGACGGGAGTCGATCAGCGGTTCACAGGTTGTTGTTGCCGCCGGCGGTGTCCCAGTAGTGCCAGCCGACGCTGGTCAGGCTGTAGGCGGTCAGCGATCCGCTCTTGAACGAGGGGAAGTCGTGGTTGTCGCAACCGTACTTCTCCTCGTTGTAGGTCCCGGAGGTCTGCAGCTTGTAGGTGCCGTAGTCGGCGTAGGCGGTGGTCAGCGGCGGCACCGGTGCGGTGAAGGACGAGGTGGTGCTCACGGTGATGCTGGTGCTGGTGGTCCTGGTCTGCGCCGAGTCCACCCCGATCTTGATGATGCCGAGGTCGATGCCGCCCGAGAACGTGGTGGTGGTCGAGAAGGTGGAGGTGTAGGTGGTGGAGTTGGTGTAGCTCTCGGTCCAGTTGACCGTGGTGCTGCTACTGCTGTTCTGGAAGCTCCGGGTCGGGATGAGCGGCGTCTGGGCGACGCTGCCGACGCTCGACACGTCGTACCACTGGTCGTAGCACCAGCCGCCGGGCGGAATGGCGTTCGCCGCCGTCGGCACGGCCAGCATGACGCCGCTGATGCCGATCGCCGCGGCCAGTGCCGTCATGGTCCTGCGCAGCCGGCGCCGGGGGACGCCTCGTTCAGACCTGTTTCTCACGCGAGTACTCCTCGATACGGGGAAGGGACGAAAGCCCCGACTACGTACATAGGGGAGTATCACGCCGACGGGGTGATGAAAGGTAACACCAGGTCTTTCGGCACACAAGAACTTCCAAGCCGGTTCGTCACGGGTTGTTGTTGCCGCCGGCAGTGTCCCAGTAGTGCCAGCCGACGCTGGTCAGGCTGTACGCGGTCAGTGACCCACTCGTGGTCGTGGTGGGGTAGCGACTCTGCAGGCTTTCGTCGCAGGCGTAGCGCTCCTGGTTGTACGTGCCGGAGGTGGGCAGCTTGAACGTGCCGTAGTCGGCGTAGGCGGTGGTCAGCGGCGGCACCGGCGCGGTGAAGGACGAGGTGGTGGTCACCGTGATGCTGGTGCTGGTCGACGTCGTGGTCGCGTAACTCACGCCGACCTTGATGATCCCGAGGTCGACGCCGCCGGTGAAGGTGGTGGTGGTCGAGTAGGTGGAGGTGTAGGTCGTGGAGTTGGTGTAGCTCTCGGTCCAGTTGACCGTGGTGCCGCTGCTGCTGTTCTGGAAGCTCCGGGTCGGGATCAGCGGTGTCTGGGCGATGCTGCCGACGCTCGTCACGTTGTACCAGTTGTTGTAACACCAGCCGCCGAGCGGGACGTTGGCGTAGGCCGCCGTCGGCACGGCCAGGATGGCACCGCTGATGCCGACGGCCGCGGCCAGTGCCGTGCCGGTTCTGCGCAGCCGGCGCCGGGGGACGCCTCGTTCAGACCTGTTTCTCACGCGAGTGCTCCTCGATACGGGAAGGGACGAAAGCCCCGGCAAACCACAGAAGGGGATATCACGCCGATGGGGCGATGAAAGCTAACACCCGTTCTATCGGTATACAAGCACCGCAAAGCGTCCAGCGGGTCGTCGGGGACAGGCCTCGGATGCGGTTATTGGCCGATCACCGCGTAGAGGACCTTCAGGACCGAGAGGTTTGGTTTCGCCCTTCACCTCAGGACGATGCGGTGAACAGCAGCACGCCGGTGAGCGCCGCGGCGGCGCCGATGCCCTGCACGAGCCGGATCCGCTGCCGCAGCACCAGCAACGACAGTGCCACCGTCACCACCGGGTACAGCCCGGCCAGCACCGCCACCACGCTCAGCGCCGCGCGGGTGGATGCCCAGGCGTAACACACCTCGGCCGCCGCGTCGGTCATGCCGACGCCGGCCATCGCCAGCAGCAGGCCGCGCCGGTGGGCGGCCGGTTGCGCGCCGGCCGGGTATCCGGCAGGAGGTCGGGCGCCGGCCCGCCGGTTCGCCGTTGCCCGCCAGCACAGGAAAGCGGCGACCGCGCAGACCGACGCCGACAGCCGCAGCGCCTCCACCACCCCGAAGTACTGGCCTGACTCGCTGGCGAAGTTGATCAACGTCAGGTACAGCCCGGTCGCCAGCGCCGCACCCAGCGACAGCCCGACGGTGGCCAGCGCGGAGGCACCCTGGTCCCCGTCCGGCTCGTCGGTCTCCCAGCTCGCCGCCACGATGCCCACCAGGGCCAGCGCGGTGGCGGTGCCGGTCACCACCGTCACCGGATCGCCCAGCGCGATGCCCACCGCCACCGGGACGGCGGCGCCGACCGCCGCCACCGGCGCCACGATCACCGCCTTGCCGCGGGCCAGGGCGAGGTAGAGCAGGCCCAGTGCCACCACCGCGGCCAGTCCCGCCGCGAGCGCCTGCAGCAGGTGCCACCCGGACGGCAGCGACTGGCCGCTGGCCAGCAACGCGATGCTGCAGCCGACCAGCCCCACCGGCTGGGAGACGGCCAGCACCCGGATCACCGGGAGGTCCCGGGTGGCCAGCCCGCCGAGGAAGTCAGACACCCCCCAGGACAGCGCGGCGGTCAGCGCGAGTACCAGACCGACCACGGGGCACACCTTCCGGCACGGCGAGGAGTTCGTTGCGCTGCCGGCGCGATCATCCCAGAGTGCGGGTCAGGAAGGCGTCCAGCCGGGCGAGGGCCTCCGGGGCGCCGAGCCGGCCGAGGCCGATCCGGAACCGGTTCTCGGTGTCGTCGAAGACCGAACCGGGCAGCAGCAGCACGCTCTCCTGCTGCACCAGCTCCTCCACGAACGTCGACACCGGCACCGGCAGGTTCAGCCGTGGGAAGGCGACGGTGCCGCCCTGCGGCGGCACCCAGTCGACGGTGCCGTGCCAGCGCCGCATGAAAGCCTCGGCATGGCCGAGGTTGTCCAGCACGATCTGCTTGCAGCGCCCCACCACCGTCTCGGCGGCACGCAGCGCGATAAGCGACAGGATCTCCGACGGAGCCGCACTGCACACGCTGATGTAGTCCTTGAGGTCGCGCAGCCGCCGGACCAGCTCGACGTCCTGCGAGGCCACCCAGCCGACCCGCAGGCCCGCCAGCCCGTAGGCCTTGGACATCACGCCGACGCTCACCGCTCGGTGGCTGACGTCGGCGGCGGCCGGTAACCGGGTCGCCGGGTCGAACTCCAGGCCGCGGTACACCTCGTCCGAGACCACCGTCACGCCGCGCCGCTCGGCCAGCTCCAGCACGGCGGCGAACTGCCGCTGGCCCAGCTGCACGCCGGTCGGGTTGTGCGGGTAGTTGAGGAAGATCGCGCGGGTGTCGTCGCGGATCGCGGCCTCCAGCGCCGACAGGTCCAGGCTCCAGCCGTCGGAGGAGTCCAGGAACACCGACGACACCTGCGCTCCGGTGGCGGCGGCCACCTTGTAGAGCGACTCGAAGGCCGGCCGGACGACCACCGCGTGGGTCCGCGGTCCCAGCAGCGCGCTGCTGAGCAGGTACAGCGCCTCGGCCGCGCCGGCGCATACCAGGACGTGCACGCCGGCCCCGGTGGCGTAGAGCTCGCCGATCGCCTCGCGCAGGGCCGGGTGCCCGGCGGTGTCGGTGTAGCCCAGCCGCAGTTCCTCCCACAGTTTCAGGGAATCGGGGTCGGCCAGCTGCAACAGCTCGGGCAGCGCATAGCCCTCGATGTCGGAGCCACCCAGCACGTGCTCGACGCCGAACTCGTAGCGGGCGAAGAACCGTTCCAGCTGGCAGGTGTCGGGGTTCACGCCGCTGCCGCCTTGGCCAGGATGCGGCCACGGGTCAGCACCTCGGTGACCAGGGTGTCGAAATCCGCCCGGCGGCTGCGGTGGTTGGTGATGGCCACCCGGATGGCGTAGCGGCCCTCGAGCACGGTGTGCGAGGGCACCGCCGTTCCGCTTTCCTGCAGCAGGCTCAGCAGTTCGGAGTTGAGCGCGTTCAGCCGGTCCTCGCCGATCGAGTTCTGCTCGCCGCGGTAGCGGAAGCACACCACGTTCAGGCCGACGTCGGCGAGCAGCTGCAGCTCGGGGCTGGCCTCGACCAGCTCGGCCAGGTAGGCCGCCTGCTCGACGTTCTGCTCGATCAGCCGGCGGAACTTGTCGATGCCCTGCTCCTTGATGCCCATCCACACCTTGAGCGCCCGGAACCCGCGGGACAGCTGCGGGCCGTACTCGGTGAACTGCTGGCTGGTGGCCGCGGCCAGCCCGCGGGTGGACGGCGTCATGTAGTGCGCGTCGTAGCGAAACGCTGCCCGGTGCTCGGCGTCGGAGCGGACCAGCACGCAGCCCGCCTCGTACGGGAAGTACATCCACTTGTGCAGGTCGAAGGCGATCGAGTCGGCGCGCTCGAAGCCGGCCAGCTTCGGCCGCAACGCCGGCGAGAGCGCCACGCAGGCACCGAACGCGCCGTCGACGTGGTACCACAGGCCCTGCTCCGCGGCCAGGTCGGCGAGGGCGTCGAGGTCGTCGATCGCCCCGGTGTTCACCGTCCCGGCATTGCCGACGATGCACAGCGGCCTCATCCCGGCGGCCCGGTCGGCCTCGATGCACGCGCGCATCGCCTCGACGTCGACCCGGTAGTCCGCGCCGACGGCGACGGTGCGCAGCGCCTGGCTGCCCAGGCCCAGCAACTGCACCGCCTTGCGCACCGAGGAGTGCGTCTCTGCCGACCCGTAGACGGTGAGTTGCGGTCCGGCCAGCAGCCCGTCGGTCTTGACGGGATAGCCGGCGAGGGTGTTGCGGGCCACTGCCAGGCCGACGAAGTTGGCCATCGAGCACCCGCTGAGCAGCAGCCCGCTGGCCTCCGGCCGCCAGCCGAGCATGGTCTTGCACCAGTCGATCACCTGCGACTCGACGTGCGTGCCGGCGTCGTCGAAGCCGTCCACGCTGGAGTTGATCGCTCCGGCAAGGAGTTCGGCCAGCATCGCCATGCCGCTGCCGTTGCCGCACACCCAGCCCCAGAAGCGCGGATGGGTGTTGCCGGTGACGTAGGGCAGCACCGAGTCGAGGAAGTCCTGGTAGACCTCGGGCGCACCCTGCCCCTGAACGGGCAGCGGCTGGGTGAACCGCTCCCGGACGGCCGCCGGCATCGGCTGCCACACCGGCCGGTCGCGCAGGGTCTCGTAGTAGGAGAACATGTCGTCGACCATCCGGTGCCCGAGCGCTCGAAGCTCCTCCCAGGATTCGGGATCCAACGTCTCTTCGGCAGCGGCCACGCACCACATCCTTGACCGGCGACGCGGCAACCAGGCGCGCCGAACCCAGCTGCCGGTGGACAAAGCGGACCCGGCAGCAATTCCGAGGAAACCAGCATTGTGCTGCCAAGTGTCTGCAGCGCGCAAGAAGGTAAGGATTGCCACGATCCGGGCGCCGAAATCCGCTGGACTGGGCGGGACGGCACATCCAGGATCGCCGCATGGACCCTGCCAATCACCTGCGTATCCAGTGCGTGTGCATCGACACCGCCGACCCGGCCCGGCTGGCCGGCTTCTGGGAGGCGGCACTGGGCTGGCGGCGCACCTACGCCGACACCGACGAGGTGGTGCTCGAACCGCCGGCCGGCAGCCCCGAGGACGGCGTCGCGCCCGACCTGCTGTTCCTGCGGGTCCCGGACGCGAAGGCCGGCAAGAACCGGCTGCACCTGGACCTGCGTCCGGTCGACCAGGCCGCCGAAGTGGCCCGGCTGGAGGGGTTGGGCGCCCGCCGGGTCGACATCGGGCAGGGGTCGGTTCGGTGGGTGGTGATGGCCGATCCGGACGGCAACGAGTTCGACGTGCTCACCCCACTCGTCCCGGCCGAGCAGTCCGGCTAGGCCGGCCGCAACACCGGGCTCGCCGCCCCGGTGGAAACGCCACTCGCTAGCGTGCCCCCATGGCGACCGTGCACACCCTGTCGCGCACCGACGCGCGACGGATCGCGGTACGGGCGCAGCTGCTGGACGCCGACCGGCCCACCGACCTGCTCGACACGCTGCGCCGGCTGACCCTGCTGCAGAGCGATGCGACCGACGCGGTGGCGCCGAGTGCCGATCTGGTGGCCTGGAGCCGGCTCGGACGCTCCTACCGGCCCGCGCAGCTGGCCGAAGCGCTGCGCGACGGGAGCCTGATCGAGCTGCGCGGCATGATCCGGCCGGGCGAGGACATCGCGCTCTACCGGGCCGAGATGGCGCAGTGGCCGGGCGAGGCGTCGGGTTGGCGGCAGGCCAACGAGGACTGGGTCAGGGTCAACGACGACTACCGCACCGACATCCTGGACCGGCTCGAGCACGACGGGCCGCTGACCTCGCGCGAGCTGCCGGACAGCTGCCTGGTGCCGTGGCGCTCCAGCGGCTGGAACAACCACCGCAACGCCAGCATGATGCTGGAACTGCTGGAGCAGCGCGGCGAGGTCGCGGTGGCCGGCCGGCGCGGGCGGGACCGGCTGTGGGATCTGGCCAACCGGGTCTACCCCGACAACGACGTGGTGCCACTGGCCGAGGCGCTGCGGATTCGCGCCCGGCGCCGGCTGAGCTCGCTGGGCATCGCCCGGCCGCTGACCCAGCAGGCCATGGTCGAGCCGCTGGACGTCGGCGAGATCGGTGAGCCGGCCGTCGTCGAGGGACTGCGCGGGCGGTGGCGGGTGGATCCGGTCCTGCTGGAGCAGCTGTCGCGACCGTTCCGCGGCCGGGCCGCGGTGCTGTCTCCACTCGATCGGCTGGTCTATGACCGCAAGCGGATGGTGGACCTGTTCGAGTTCGACTACCAGCTGGAGATGTACAAGCCGGCCGCGACGCGGCGGTGGGGGTACTACGCGCTGCCGATCCTGTACGGCGACCGGCTGGTGGGGAAGGTGGACGCCACCACCCACCGCGACGCCGGCGTGCTGCAGGTCGATGCGATCCACCAGGACGTGCCGTTCTCGGCCGCGATGGCCACGGCGGTGCGGCGCGAGCTGGCCGACCTGGCCCGCTGCCTCGGCGTGGACATCGCACTGCCGGGTTGAGCTGCCGCCCTGACCTGCCCTGAGCTACCGGGCGAGGGCAAGCGTCGCGAGTCGCGGCATTCCGGTTATTGCCAGCTATCGCACCCTGCGCGTAAGTTCAGTCGCCCCGTCCCCCTCCGGAGGCCGCCATGCGCCGTTCCCGAGTTCTCGTCGTCGCTGTCGCGGTAGGCGGCATGGCGCTGGCAACAGCGACCGGCACGGCATCCTCGATCCCCACCGCCCCCAGTGCGCCGGCCGCGAAACCGGCCGCCCAGTTGGCGGCGGCCGAGACCGCGCTGGTGACCCTGCAGGTGGCCGACCGGGCAGCGGCCGAGGCGCTGATCGGCGCGGGCACCGACCTGCCGGTGCGGTCGCTGCCCAGCGGGGCCTACCAGGTGGACATGGTGCTCACCGGCGCCCGGCTGGCCACCCTGCAGGCCCGCGGCGTGCGCCTGATCCGGGTCATCGAGCGCGAGGGCGAGGGCAGCAAGCGGTACTCCGACAGCGTGCAGGCCGCAGCTGCCCGCACCGCGGCCGGCCTGACCTCGACCCGGCGCAGCCTGTCGGCCGCCGGCGTCGCGACCGTGGCCGCCACCGACACCCTGCACTTCCTGCAGAACTACTGGTGGACGAGCAAGGGGCAGACCTTCGCCGGCGTCGAGGTGGCCACCACCGCGACCGCAGGATCCCGACGTCGAGATCACCGTCACCTGGCGGACCGCCGACGGCCGAACCGGTTCCTTCCCGCTGGAGCGGTTCGAGGATGCCGACGAGTACCAGTACCACTACAACTGCCTGCCGCCAGCCGCTGCCGGGCACGCCGGTGTCCTTCACCGCGACGTCGAGCCTCGGCGGCACCGCCCGGGCGACGCCGCAGGCCCTGGCCGGGCGCGCAGCCGCCGCCCGACGCCGGCCGGCTACCAGCAGGACTTCATCACCCAGTACATGAACCCCGAGGACGTCCGGGCCCGCATCGCGCGGCTGGCCAGGCAGTACCCGGCGCTGGTCGACGTGATCAACCTGCCGAACAAGACCCAGGGCTACCGCCGCACGGCATCGGGCTACCTCGGCGACCCGGCCACCGCCGCGGTCGTCGTCGAGTCGCGCAAGTTCGGTGACCAGGGCTGGAACGGCGTGCAGGTCCGGAGCGTCAAGCCGGCCGGGCGCAACCGACCAGCTCACCGCCCACTACGCCAACCGGCGTGCTCACCGTCAGCCTGGCGACCGACAAGCACGGTGCCGTCACCAGCACCACCGGCGCAGGTCGCCGGCTACCTCGCGCGACCACTTCGGCACGCTGTTCCGGGCCACCGTCGAGACCGGCTCGGCAGGCAAGAAGATGCCGGTGGCGGGACCCACGGCGTTGAGCGACGGGCTCAAGGCCGGCCCGCAGGTGGCCCGGGCACCGTGGACGGTGCAGGCGCTGCGGATCGGCGTGCACCGCGACGGCTCCCGGATCGGCGTGCTGGCCTACTCCCAGGAGCACGCCCGGGAATGGGCGACGCCGCTGGTCACGCTCGAGTTCGCCGAGCGGTTGCTGGCCAACTACGCCACCGACCCGCAGACCCACGCGTTGCTGCAGGACGTCGACGTGTTCGTGATCCCGGTGGTCAACCCGGACGGCGCGCACTACTCGTTCAACGACTTCAACTTCCAGCGCAAGAACATGGACAACTACTGCACCGGCACCCAGCGGGACCCGGCGCACCGCGACGAGTGGGGCGTCGACGTCAACCGCAACTACGCGGTCGGGTCGCTGTTCGACGGCTACTTCGGTGCCAGCCTGGACTGCCTCAACGAGGTGTCGGCCGGTACCGGCGAGCTGTCCGAGCCCGAGAGCCGCAACGTCATCGCGCTGGCCAAGCGCACACCCGAACATCAAGTACGCGATGAACGTGCACTCCTACGGCGGGTTCTTCATGTGGCCTCCCGGCGCGTACAAGTTCGACGGCCGGATCACCCTGCCGCGTCCCTCGATCGAGGAGTCGGCGCAGTTCCTCGACGCCGCCAAGCAGATCGTGTCCGCGATCGCCGCGCACCGCGGCACGGTGACCTGGCCGGCGCTTCACCGGTCCGGTGGCCGACGTGCTGTACTCGGCGGCCGGCAACTCGGCCGACGAGCTGTACTACGAGCAGGGCATCTTCGCCTGGGACTTCGAGGTCGGCAACTGATGTTCGAACCAGGCGACCCAGCAATGGGAGGGACCCGGCTTCCAGCCGCCGTACGCCGAGGCGCACGCGGAGGCCATGGAGTACGCCGGCGGGCTGGTGCAGCTGGTCCGGGTGGCGCAGCAGTACCAGAACAGCCACGCCGCGGTGGCCACCGGACGCTGACGCCGCACGCCACCCCGCGCCGGTGATCTCGGCACGGGGTGGCGTTCGACACCGGTAATGCGGTTGCGGGGGTCGTGCCGTCCCGCGAGCATGGGCGGCATGACGTCCTTCCAGCACCGTGCCGACCTGTTCATCGACCCTGCCGATGACCCGCGCGCCGGCGGCCCCACGCTGGGCGACGAGCGGGCCACCCTGACGGAGTTCCTGCGCTTCCAGCGGCTGACCCTGCAGCTCAAGTGCGAGGGACTGGACGCCGAGCAGCTGGCCCGGCGCTCGGTGGAGCCGTCGACGATGTCGCTGCTGGGCCTGCTGCGGCACATGGCCGAGGTGGAACGCGGCTGGTTCCGGCGCCGGTTCGCCGGCAACGACGACCTGCCCCGCCGCTACCAGTCCGAGGACGACCCGGACGGTGACTTCGACGGCGCGGTGGCCGACCCGGCGGTGGTGGACGAGGCCTGGGCGGCGTGGCGGGACGAGGTCGCCTTCGCCGAGCAGTTCACCCGCGATACCGAGCTGGACTTCGTCGGCAAGGACGGCGCCGGCTCGCCGATCTCGCTGCGCGAGCTGCTGGTGCACATGGTCGAGGAGTACGCCCGCCACAACGGCCATGCCGACCTGCTGCGGGAGCGGATCGACGGCCGGCTCGGCCAGTAGCCCCGGCCAACCAGGCCGGATCATCCCGTCAGCGCCGGGTAATTCGTCAGGCGGGTGACTCGCGAGGCCGGGCGACCCGTCAGGCCCCGTCGAGGCTCAACCCGTCCCGCTCGTCGTCCCAGGCGGCGGCGCTGATCCGCCAGCCGTCCGGCATCCGGACGAACTGCAGGGTCTTCATCCCGCGCCCGGTGAAGGGCGTGCCGTCCTGCACGCCCTCCTTGGCGTAGCTGCAGAAGTGCTGCGCGATGTCGCCGAACACCTCGGTGCGGCCGGCCAGTTCCCACTCGTGGAAGTCGACCAGGGTGCCGCCGGACAGCAGCGCCTGCCGGGGGGCGATGAAGCCGTCGACGTCGTAGACCGCGGGCTCGCCGCCGCAGGTCCGCACGATGACGGCCTGGGGCAGGAACGCCTGCCGTAGCGCGTCCAGCCGGGTGGCGGAGTCCGGGCCGGAGGTGAACGCGGCGAAGAAGGTTTCCACGATGGCCGCGATCGCCGCCTGGTCGGCGGACGTCGGGCCGTGGCGGTCCTGGTCTGGAGTCACGGCACTGACCGTAGCGAGTCGCCTCCCGTTCGACCGGGCAGGCCCTCAGAAAACCTGTCCTTTACCGGTCGGCGCAGTCATGGCATTCTTACTGAGTTTTGCGAGCTTCATACCCTCCGAGGGTATTTCATCTGATTCACATGAAAGGCGAGCATGCTGCGCCTCGGCCCCACCACCGTCCAGACCACCGCCGGCCGCGCCGGTACCCCGCTCGGTGCGGTGGTCGAGCAGTACCGCGCCTATGTCGGCCAGAAGCTGAATCACCTTGCTTCCCAGGTGGCAAACCTGCGGGCCGGCCTGCCCGGCAACGACCGGACCGCGGCGCAGCGCCGCTGGCTGGCCGCGCAGCTCACCTGGCAGCAGGTGGGTGCGGCCTACGGCAGCTTCGGCGACCTCGGCTCGGCGATCGGCGGGCTGGCCAGCGGCCTGCCGCTGGGAGTGGCCGATCCCGCCTTCACCGGCCTGCACCGCATCGAGTACGGCCTCTACTCCAAGGAGAAGCTGTCCCGCCTGCGGCGGCACGTCGACCAGCTGGCCGCCGACGTCGACGCCCTGCGCGCCGGGCTGTCCAAACTCGCGATCGTGCCTACCGACATGCCGATCCGCTGTCACGAGATCCTCGAGGACGCGCTGCGCGACCACCTGTCCGGGCAGGACGACTACGGCTCGGGCATGGCCTACGCGCTGACCTCGGCCGACGTGCTCGGCACCCGGGTGGTGCTGGAGGAGCTCAAGCCGCTGATCCCCACTCCGGTGCTGGGGCACAGTCCGTACGACCAGTCCAAGGCCGCGCTGGACTCCCTCGACGCGGCGCTGAACGCCACGAAGGTCGGCGGCCGGTGGCCTGAGTACCCGAGCCTGACCAAGCACCAGCGGCAGCCGGTCAACGGTGCCATCGGGGCGGCGCTGGAGGCGCTGTACCGGATTCCCTCCGCACTCGGCAAAGTGCAGTGACCGCTGAGAAGACCCGTGCTCCCGATCCGTCCCCCGAAGAGGCCTCATGAGCGTCAACCGTCGTAACTTCCTGCGTGGCGCGGCCGGGGCGCTGGCCACGGCCGGCACCCTGGGGGTGGCCGTCCCGCCCTGGCGGAGGGCAAGGGCGGCGGTGGCACCCCGGACCCGGCGACCATCTCGGTGCCGTTCCTCGGTGCCAACCAGGCCGGCATCTACCGTCCGGACTTCGTGCAGCAGGCGTCCGGCTTCGCCGCCTTCCGGCTGCTGGTCTCCGACCGGGCCGGCCTGCAGGCGCTGCTGCAGACCCTCACCACCCACATCCAGTCGCTCAGCGAAGGCTCGCTGGTCGTCCCGACGCCGCCCCGGGAGAGCGAGATCGGCGGCCTGGACAGCGGAGTGCTGGGGGCGCAGGTGCCGCCGGACGCGCTGACCGTCACCGTCGGCCTGGGTGCGGGCATCTTCACCGATCGCTACGGACTGACCGGCGTGCGCCCGCGCGGGCTGAGCACCATGCCGGTGTTCCCGGACGACACCCCGGACCCGGACTGGACCGGTGGCGATCTGGTGCTGCAGATCTGCTCGAACGCCAGCGACTCGGTGCACCACGCGCTGCGCGACCTGACCCGAGCGACCCGCGGCATGATGCAGCTGGAGTGGAAGATCCTGGGCTTCCACTCCGGGCCGCGGCCGACCGGTGCGCCGCGCAACCTGTTCGGCTACAAGGACGGCATCGTCAACCCGGGCGAGGACGAGGGCCTGGTCTGGATCGGCAAGGACTCCGGCCAGCCGGACTGGGCGGTCGGCGGCACCTTCATGGTGGTCCGGCTGATCCGGATGCTGGTCGAGTTCTGGGACCGGGTCGGCATTCCGGAGCAGAACGCGATGATCGGCCGGGACCGCGACACCGGCGCCCCGCTGGACGGCACCAGCGAGACCGACCTGCCGGACTACCAGGCCGACCCGGACGGTGCGGTGATCCCGCTCGATGCCCATATCCGGCTGGCCAATCCGCGCACCCCGGAGACCGATCGCAGCCGGATCCTGCGGCGCGGCTACAACTACGAGAACTCCGGAATGTCGCGCAGCGGCAACTCCGAGACCGGGCTGATCTTCTGCTGCTTCCAGCAGAACATCCAGGACCAGTTCGAGGCCAATCAGCAGCGGCTGGCCGGCGAGCCGATGATCGACTACATCCAGCCCTTCGGTGGTGGCTACTTCGTGGTGCCTCCCGGAGTGCAGGAGTTCGGCGGCTACCTCGGCGAGGGCATGTTCGCCTGATCGTCACAGTAGGCTTTTCACCGTGACGCTTCCCTCGATCCCGCGTTTCCACCTCGCGATACCGGTCGACGACCTGGCCGCGGCGCGGCAGTTCTACGGCGAGGTGCTCGGGTTGGGCCAGGGGCGCAGCGCGGAGCACTGGGTGGACTGGAACCTGCACGGCCACCAACTGGTCACGCATCTGGTCGCGGGACGCGCCGAGCGGGCCGCCAACCCGGTGGACGGCCACGACGTGCCGGTGCCGCACTTCGGGCTGCTGCTGCAGGTCGAGCAGTTCCACCGGCTTGCCGACCGGCTACGGGCGGCCGGTACCGCCTTCGTGATCGAGCCCTACCTGCGCTTCGCCGGCCAGCCGGGCGAGCAATGGACGATGTTCCTGCTGGACCCGGCCGGCAATGCCCTGGAATTCAAGGCCTTTGCCGACGACGAGCAGGTGTTCGCCGTCTGACTATCGGCTGGTCGGTCGCTTCCGTTCGCTGCCTTCCCCGACCGCTGTCACGTCGGCCGGCCGGTCGGAGAGTTCGCCGAAGACGAAGGTCTGCCCGCCGATCGGGGTCCGCCGGCCGTCGAGAATCGCGTACTGGACGGCCCGCACCGCGGCGTAGCCGGCCTCGAAGTCGATCGACGGCATGACGGTCAGCCCTAGCGGTACCTGCTCGCCCGGATCGAGCCGCAGACCGGCCAGGCTCGCCCCCTGCTCTCGGATCCGGTACGTGCCGTGCTCCAGCACCTCCAGGGTGTCCGACACCATGGCGAGGGAGTGGATTCGCTCGATCGTGGCGGCGCCACGAGGCGTCAGGGTGAGCCAGCCCTGCTCGGGCGGGTCGACCGGGTGAAGCCAGGGGTCGAGCGGCTCGAAGGCGATCTCGATGGTCAGGTCCGAGCCGGTTTCATTGGCCACCAGCAACTCGCCGAGGTGCTTGGCCGCGACCGGCACGATATGGATGTTGCGCCAGGCCACGTGGCTGAGGGCGAGCACGTTGGCGTTGAGGTCCGGGCCGGAGAACCCGTCGAACGGCGAAGCAGTGCTCTTGCCGACCACGGCCAGCAGGCAGAAATGCCCGTCCTGCGCGGGGTAGTCGACGGGGTTCGGCGTCGAGGGCCAGTTGAACGACAGGATGGTGTCGAGCCCGGATGCGATCGGCCCGACGGGTTGTGGCGAGGCGACCGCGCCACCTTGGGCCGGTACCGATCCGTCCCACGGTTTCGGCCAGGACAGCCCGGCGCCAGCCTTGGCCCAGAACAACTGCACCACGTCCGTCCCCGTGCTCGGGTATGCGCCGGCGCCACGGTTGCCGACCCGGACATAGACCGTGCTCGGCTGGCCGCCCAGGATCGGCTCGCCGACCAACCCACCGTCCGGGGACTGCCGGACCCAGATGTCCGGGCTCTCCCAACCGGTCGTGGTGGTCGCGTTGGGCCCGGTTCCCGGATCGGCCAGGTTGTCGCGCACCGTCAGGCGAGGGGTACGCAAGCTCGCCTCGATCAGGGTGGCATAGACCGTCTGGGTGGTGCCGTTGTCGACGGTGAGACCCCAGTGGAAGCCTTGCGGGTCCTGAGAGTCCCCCTGGTTCCACCAGTCCTTGGCTGAGTTCGCCCACCAGTTCCAGCCGACGATCACGTCGTCGTTGGCCAGGCAGAACTGCTGCCAGTCGCTCCACTGGGCCTGGGCAGCGGCTAGCGTGCTGCCAAAGGCCGGTCGGCCGTTCGGGCCCGCGTCGATCGCGATCTCGCCGACCTGCACCTTGACACCGTTGCCGCGCGCCCAGCTGACCAGGCCCGCGCACGCGGTGCTGAGCACCGTCGGGCTGCCCGAGTTCAGGCCCGAGTAGCAGTGCACGGTGACCGCGAGGTTGGCCAGCGGATCAGTGAGGGCCAGCCAGCTGGCAGCGCTGCCGTTGCTGACGAAGCTGCTCGCGGCGGTGTAGGCCATGCCCGGCACGAAGACGGTATTGGTCGCACCGGCCGCCCGGATCGCGGTGATCGCGGCCTGGGCGCTGCTGAACCAGTTTGCCTGGCTGATCCCGAGATCGCCGGGCCGGTTGCCGGACTCGGTGTGCGTGTGCGGCTCGTTCATCAGGTCGAAGGCCACTCGCTGGTCGTTACCGGTGGCCAGGTTGACGGCGGCGGCGAACTTGCCCCAGAAGTCGGCGAAATCCGCCGCGGTGAACGCCGCCCCGGCGTAGACGACGTCGGTGTCCCCGGAGGCGGGGTTGAATTGCCAGGGAGCGAGGCTGACCGTCATGCCCCGGGCGAGCAGCCGGGCCAGCACGTCGGTGAGGTCCGCCCAGTAGCTGGCGTAGTTCGCACCGGGCGCCGGCACCGGGCCGCCGAGACTGGACTGGACGGCCTCCCAGGTGAACATCAGCCGGATCGAGGCCATGCCCTTGCCCTGGTACCAGTTCAGCAACGCATCGGGGTAGAGCGGGTAGTCGGTGACCCGGACCGGGCCGGTTGCCCGGTCGAACGATCCCAGGTTCATCGAGACGTGGTTCACGCCGTTGCGCTGCGCGCCGAGCACGTGGTTCGCCGGGAACTTCACGGGTACTCCTCTGCCGCCGGGGGTCGCTAGCGCAGGAGTGGGCGGCGAGCGAGGTGATACCTCGAACCCAGCGCGGGTTCGGGGTCGGGTACTAGGACCAAGAGGCCATGGCCGCTAGCACTGCCGTTGCTCGATGCTTCGCCTCGTCAGTTCCACCACGAAGGCAAGAGGAGACAGCATGATGCGAAACACGATGAGGCGCGGGGCCGCCGTTGCGGCATTCACCACCGCCCTGATGATTCCGCTCGGGTTGGCCAGCGCGCCGGCACAGGCCCGTGGTGGCGGTGGGGTGGAGGCACGCGGCACCTGTGGCGCGGGCGTGACCTTCAAGCTCAAGGCCAAGCACGACGACGGCCGCGTCGAGGTCGAGTACGAGCTCGATTCCAACCGGGTCGGCCAGCTGTGGACGGTGTCGCTCACCGACAACACCGTCTCGATCTTCTCGGGCCAGCGCCGGACCGCCGCGCCCAGCGGGTCGTTCTCGGTGCGGGTACTCACCACCGACCGGGCGGGCGCCGACGTCATCCGGTCGCGCGCGACCTTGGGTGGTCAGGTCTGCTCGGCTGCCGTGTCGGTGTGAGCTGTCGCTGATCCGTCAGCTGCCGGACAGCCGCTCCAGCACCGGCTCCAGCTCACCGATGTCGCCGAGCAGGATGGAGGAGATGCCGAGTTCCTCGCGTAGCTGCAGGAACTTCTCCACCAACCGGTCCACGGAGCCGAGGAACAGGTGCGGCGAGTCGATCACCTCGTCCTCGGTGAGTTCGACTCCCGTCTTGTCTCGCAGGTGGTCGACGACCTTGCGCGCCTCGGCGTGCAGGTCGTCGGTCACGGTCGGCGGCCACACCGAGGGATAGATGTTGAACTCCAGGGATTCGAAACGGTCGCCGGCGGCCGCCCGTACCCAGTCGATCTTCTCCCGGGTGGCGGCCAGGGTCAGCGAGGGGGTGTCGACCTGTGCGCCCTTGCGGATGCGGGGTGCCAGCCCGACGATGTCGGCCTCCTGGCCGGCCAGGGTCAGGGTGCGCCGGCCGCCGCCGCCGATGAAGAAGGGCGGGTGCGGGCGCTGGACCGGCACCGGGAAGCCGGTGTAGTCGGTGATCGTGTAGTGCTCGCCGGCAAAGCTGAACTCCTCACCGGTGAACGCCCCCTTGAGCACGGCGATCGCCTCGGCGAGGCGGGCCTGCCGGACCGGGGTCGGGTCGAACGGCAGGCCGATCGCGTCGTACTCGGGCTGGTTCCAGCCGGCGCCGATCGCGACGTCCACCCGGCCGCCGGACAGCACGTCGATGCTGGCCAGGTCCTGGGCCAGCACGGCCGGGTGGCGCAGGTCGTTGTTGGTGACGAACGCCGACACCCGCAGCGTCGTGGTGGCCGCCGCGAGGGCTGTCATCGCGACGGTGGGCGACAGCTGCTTGATCAGGTGGTCCGGGATCACCAGGGCGTGGTAGCCCGACTGCTCGGCGCGCTGGGCGCGGGCGGCCAGCTCCGGACCGGTGACGATCTCACGGGCATCGGCGAGAAAGTGGAAGGGGCGCATGATCGCCATTATGGCCGGAGATCCTCAGCCGAGGCGGCCGCCGTAGGAAGCCAGCAACGCCCTCGCGACGATGGCCGCGTCCACGTCGGCCGGCTCGGCCGGGTACTCGGGGAGCAGGTCGTCCCAGACCGGCAGCCACGACCCGTACAGCTGCGCCTGCCCCTCCGGCCTGGCGAAGAACCAGACGTGCAGGTGCGCGCCGCCGTCGCCGATCCGGTAGACGTGCGCCCGCGAGATGTTCGGCAACGCCTGCACGTGCCGGGCGATGTGGGTGACCAGGATGCCCAGTTCGCCGGCCAGCTCGTCGGGCAGGTCGGCCAGGTCATGGTGTTCGCGCGGGTGCAGCATCAGGATCAGCGGCACTCCGGCTCCGGCGATCCGGGTCAACCGCCAGTGCTCGTCGAGCCAGAGTCCCTCGTCGCGGCGGTGGCACGAGGTGCACTCGGCCGGGTCCTCACCGTGCCGGGCTTTCTCCGGCAGCACCGGTGGACGCAGTGGCGTGACCCGCAAGCCCTCCTGCTCGAACGGGCTGATGTCCCAGCCCGTCATGCGGGCCAGCGGCAGCCGGTGCTCGGCGTCGGTGGCGGCGATCGCGTGCGCGTAGAACTCCTCTGGAGTCAAGGCCATGAGCGACAGACTAGGCCGGACGCCCTCGCCAGGTATCGCCACCGAGTCGGTTCGGCGCCGCGAACCGGCGGCTCTCGGCATTCATGCGCCGGTGAAGCCGGCCGATGAGGGTGCGACAAGCTAGCTATTCGCCCCTTTCCGGTCAATCCCAGCGTTAGGGTTACTACCGCAGTGGGACACCGAATTCAGCGGCCCGGGTTGGCAGGGGGAGCACCATGAGGGCGCGAGTGACCGCCGGGTTGCGGCTGGCAGTACGAATCCTGCTGATCCTGATCCTGTCGTATTCGCTGACTGCCGCGGCGGCAGGTCCGCGGGCCGACCGGTACAGCGACTATCTGATCGATCAACCGTCGGACGGCCAGTGCTTCGATCAGGCATCGCAACGCTCCGGCGGGTGGGTCTGTTGGATGCCCGCTCCGCCGCTCCCCGACAGGCCGTAACCGCGAACCGGGCGGCAAGCCGTCACTGGCTTGCCGCCCGGTCGCGACTCAGGTCATGCGCCGAAGGGTCAGCAGGTCGGCTCCCCGCTCTGCGCCGGGACGCTGACGGCGTTCCAGGCAGCCTTGATGGTGTTGAAGTTGGTGCAGTTGCCCGGGGTGAGGTTCTTGGCGGCGTTCAGGGTGGCGACCCGGTACTTGGCGTAGCTCATCCGGGAGGTCTTGGCCAGCATCGCGTTGTAGAAGATCTTGCCGACGGTCTGGATGCCGATGCCGGTGACGGTGGAACCGTTGCAGGTCGGGCTGGCCGGCCCGCCGGCCGGGTTGCTGCCCGCGGAGGCCAGGTAGAACCAGTGGTTGCCGGGGCCGGCCGCCGAGTGCGTCTCCATGCGGTCGACCGACTTGGACCAGCAGTTCGGGTCACCGAGCAGCGACGGGTTGTACATGTTGCGGATCGGGCCGGAACCGACCAGGTTGACCTCCTCGCCGACGGTGTAGTCCGGCTCGTCGTAGGTGGCCGATTCGTTGGCGAACCGCTCGGTCAGCGCGCCGAAGACGTCACCGGTGAACTCGGCGACCGCGGAGGAGCCGATGCCGCCGGGGGTGAAGTTGTCGACCGCGTGCCCGAACTCGTGGCCCACCACGTCCAGGGAGGCGATCCAGTCACCGGCCTGGTTGTGCCCGATGGTGACCGAGGAGCCGTTCCAGTAGGCGTTGAGGTCGTTGAGGCCCATGTAGATCGGGAAGCCGCCGCCGGAGCCGTTGATGCCGTTACGCCCCAGCCAGGTGCTGAGCATGGTCCACTCGGTCTTGAGGTCGAACAGGGCGTCCACGCAGCCGGTCTCCCGGTTGCTGCCGACGCCGTTGCCCCACACGTCATCGCTGCCGGAGAAGACCGCGCTGCCGGTGTAGTTGCGGCAGGAGACGTTCGACCGGGTCGGGTCGGTCATCGTCCAGGTGGTGCTGGTCGGGTGGCTGGTGTCGATCGTCAGCGGGCTCGGGCCGTTCCACTTGCCGGTGCCGCTGCCCGCCTGGACCTCGTCGAAGCTGTAGGCCAGCGCGCCGGTGTTGGCGTCGGTGAACACGTGCATCGTGCTGGGCGTGGCGCCGGTGTGGCTGGAGACGACCGTCTCGTAGGCCAGTCGCGGCGTGCCGTAGGCGAGCACGACCTGCCGGGTGCCGGCGACCTTGTCCAGGGTCTTGCCCATGGCATGGGTCCGAGCGGTTGCCGCGGCCTGCGCGGGGGTGTGCCTGGCGGTCGTAGCCAGGTTGATCGTCCGGTCCTGGGCCGTCGCGGTGGACAGCACCTTGCCGGCCGCGTCGGTGACCACCACGAAGTCGCCGCCGATCACCGGCAGGCCCTTGTAGGTGCGGTCGTAGGACGCGTACTGCAGGCCGTCGGGCGTGGAGATCACCTGGTGGGCGATGAAGGCGTCGTCCTTGCTGATGTGCAGGGCGGTCGCCTTCGACGCGATCAGGCTGGCGGCCGAGTGCGCGGCCAGCGCGCTGGGGGACGCCTTCGGGCTGGGTGCCGCGGTGGCGGCGCCGGTGGCAGCGATACCGGTGATCGCCAGGGCCGACATGCCGGCCAGAGCGACCACGGTCGCGCCGCGGCGACGAGGGGGTAGGGCCATGAGCAGACCTTTCGTGACAGGCGAAAGCTGATCAGCGGCAGCCCGGTCCCCGGGGAGTCTGGTAGCTGGGTGAGAGCGCTGGCTTCCGTCCGGTGGGGGTGAGCCGGGGGACCACCGAGTGCACCTCTGCTGCGCTTCGGCGCGCTCGACGCTGCCCTGGGCCCGGCAGCCCGTGGCAGTGGACCCGTCCGCATCGGAACCTCTACCGCGCCGTTATGCGCCACGGATCAAGGGCATTCGGATGGGAATAGGTCGTGAGGAACCCTAAGAGCGGGCAAATGGATTGTCAACGATTCTCACATGTGATCGTTGGCGGCGTCCGCACCTTGCACGCAGCCGGCGCGGTCCAGCCTGAACGACGACGAGGACTCGTGGGTCGGCCCGCGCGAGCAGGGTCCTCCAGCGTTCCAGCGCTACCTGCTGCCAGGATGGCGATGTGGAGCAGGCGACGGGCGAGAAGCAGGTAGAGGTTGTCCTCGCCAACAACGACCGGGTGACACTCCGGGTCGGAAACGTGTTCTTGAAGATCGATGCCGACCAGGCCCGTACCGACAGAGAGGTCGAGGCGATGGCGCTGGCCCCGGTGCCGACGCCGGAGATCGTCTGGCGCAAGCCGCCCGTGCTCGCGGTCGCAGCCCTGCCGGGCAGCGCTCTGGGTCGCCTGGAGGAACCGTCGACCGCCCCACCCGAGGCCTGGGCCGCGGTGGGTGCCGTCATACGCACCCTGCACGAGGCGCCACTGCCGCCCTGGCCCGGTAAGGGTGTCGAGGAGTTGGCGGTGCGACTCGATCAGGAGTGCGATTGGCTCGTGGCCAACGAGGTGCTGCCGGTCGACGTGATCAACCGCAACCGCCGCCTCGCCGAAACCGCGCTGCGCCCCTGGACGCCGGTGTTCATCCACGGCGACCTGCACATTTCGCACGTCTTCACCGACGGTGCGAAGGTCACCGGCATCCTGGACTGGTCCGAGGCAGCCGCGGGCGACCCGCTGTTCGACCTCGCCACCCTCACCCTCGGGCATCAGGACCGCCTCGATGACCTGCTGGCCGGCTATGGCAGCGACGTCGACCGGGAGTCGATCCGCGCCTGGCAGTCCTGGCGGTGTCTCGTCGCGGTGCGCTGGTTGGTCGAGAACGGCTACGGCGCAGCCGAGGAGTTTCCCGAGGTCGCCGTCCTGTTGACCCGGTAGCGGGGTGCAGAGGCGCTGGTGCCTAGCAGGTTGGGGGGGCTGGTCCGAGGAGAGGAGAGCGTTGGCTTCGTCTGGAGGGTGGGCCGGGGGACCTTTCGCCGCTAGGTCCGTCGGTCATGCCCGCTAACAGCCTGGAAGGCCAAGTCCGCCCCGATAGCTAGGGGCGATGTAGATCTCACTGATATAGCCCCGGCGACCATCGCTCCAGGTGACGCCGTACCACAGCGAGGACGCTGCCACGTTCGGATTGGGTCTTGATTCCTGCCGACTCGACGTCAGCATTGGTCAGAAGCGCCCCTTGAAGCTGGCACACCGCCCGAACCGTGTCGCCGGTATGAAGATCGGTGCCGATTTTTAACTTGCAGTTCGGTCTCGTTCTCGGGGGCACTTGGCGATCGGCCGAGCCGCCAGGTACGACGGGCTGTTGTCCTCGATGAGATCGGAGGCGCCGATCGCCACCTCGTTCTGTACCACGATCGTGCGCCCAGGCGAGGTGTTGTCTCGTTGGGACAGCCAGACCATAACGGCCCCCGCTGCCACCACCATGGCTATGGCCACGCCGATGCCGCCCTTGGACGAAACGACTCCTGGCACCCTGTCCGTCGGGGTTCGAGAATCGTGGAAGGTTTGGTTCCGGGGGAGACTTCATATCCATACCTGCTCGGCTCAGAGCCGATCGCTGGCCCCGCGGCCGGTTCCCCCGATCGGCATCTTCGACGGTTCGCCGGCGACCATTGCTGCTGGGACTGTCGGGACGAGGGGTTCGTCACCCTCAGTGGGGGGTGCCCGCCGCCACCCTGCGGCTTCGGGCGAGCCATTCCTCTACATCTCCGTGCATGGCCCCTTGGACGACGGCCGCAATGGTGGCCTCCGACGGCATGGGCTGGTTCTCACTGAAAGCAGGGGACAGGGTCCCGCGCGACAGGCCGGTTTTCGACGTCAGATCTGCGAGTGTTTCGAAGCCACCAACTCGCGTCGCGTCGCGCAGTGCATGCTTGAATTCGGCTGGCGTCTCAGGGTCGATGGGAAGCTCGGTCAAGGCGGTCTCCAGCAGAACTGGCCTGGTTGTCCTGCCCATTGTGTCCGATGTGTTTCCGCCGGCGCATGCCGGGCGCGACATGGCAAGCGCCCGACCGATCGGGTCGGCCGGGCGCTCGTAGCGTGTCGGGGATCAGGCGATGTGCATCCACCCGAGGTAGGGGAAGCCCGCCGCGTTCCGGCGGAGAACGACCAGGTGTGCACCGTGGTGTCACTGGCGGACTCGGGCCACGAGCTGGTGCTGATGACGGTGTCGTTACCGAGGTAGATGCCGACGTGCCCCGCGTAGTTCGCCGAGGTGGCGCCCCAGAACACCAGCGATCCCACTTCGGGTGAGGCGTCGGAGTGCTCGGCGTAGCCGTTGGGGTTGCTGCTCCAGTAGTCGGCAGCCGCGTCGGCGCCGCCGATGTTGACGCCGGCCGCCGAGTAGGCCTCTGCAACGAAGGCCAGGCAGTAACCCGAGTCGTAGGACTGGCCGAGGTGCCCGTTGGCCCAGTTGATGGCCGCCTGTGCCGTCGCGGACGGTCCACCACCACCGCCACCGCAGGCCGGCTCTCCGGAGACGTGCTGGTTGGGGCCGACCGGGGTGTTCAGCCAGTGCTCGGGGAGGTAGGTGGTCAGGCCGGCGTTCGGGCCGTCGGCAACCTGCACCTCGTCCCACGCCGTGTTGTCGTACGGGCCGACCGAAGTTCCGAACAGGCCGCACAGCAGGTTGACGCTGGTGCCGTAACCGAGGAAGTGTGCCGCGTCGCGGTTGACGTTGTTGATGTCGGCCGAGTTCCGTCCGTAGACGCCCGTCGTGCCGTCGTCGTCGTAGTTGGTGACCTGGTAGGTCATGCCGTCCGCGCGTGCGTCCGCCGCGTGGGTGACACCGACGGCCGGCGCGAGGACGAGCGCCGCGGCGCCGAGGGTGGTGACCACTGCGGCGGCGAGGCGGGACCGGTTTTGAACGAGTGGCAGATGCATGGGGGCGCTCTCCTCCGCTGGCGCACACGTCGAAGACGTGTCCGGAGTGGCGGGGTTGTCGTCGCCCACCCGGTACGCAACCAGGCAGATCCGGGGCATCGAAAGTGAAGTTGATGACCCTTGACCTGTTGATCGACGCTGGACGTCGCCGGTCGGTGCGCCTGCGGCTCATGCTTGACACATTGCGCGCTGCGACGGCAGCCACGGCGTGGCTGGGAGCCGGCTTGTGCCCGAGGGCCGGGCGTTTCGTGCTGACCTTGCGGTGCAGCGTCAGGGAAACGTCTCCTCCGAACTGTGACCGCGCCTCACCGTCTGCGGCGCCGGGGTAGCCCCTTGCAGGTCGTAACGCGTGCTTAGCGGGTTGGGGGCTGGTCCGAGGTCCGCAGTCCGGCTCGCTGCTCGGCGTACAGCAGTTGCCTCCGGTGTTCGCCAGGCAGCCAGTCCGAGCCGTAGGCCGCCGATGGTGCAATACGTGCGTCATCGGGTTCTTGCCCCAGGCTCAGCGCGCTCAGGTACGCACGGTCCTGACTCGATGCGGCTCAGCAGTTGATCAGCTGTGCCGACAGCGCCATGACCCGGGACCACCACGCGGACGTCACGGGCGATGTCGTGGAACATGTCCAGGGCGGCGAGGTAGTCCCCGATCGGGTCCGCCGTGCCGTTGAGGTCGAGCAACGGGATCTCGACGTCAGAGACCATGTCGCCGGCGACCAGCACCCCGTTGATCAGCAACGCGGCGTGGCCCGGAGCATGACCGTCATGCTCGAGAATCCGCACGGCGGGCCCGTTCCACGCGATGCAGCCGTTTCGCACGGGAACGTCGATGATGTCGCCGAGCAGGTCCAGCCGTGCGTCCGCGGCCAGGCCAGCGGCCTTTGCCTGCGCGTCGGATCGCCGGAGCCGAGCAGTGGCCACGCACCGCGACGTCCCGTAGCGAGGCGCCGAGCCCAGCAGTTCGTGCCAGAGCAAGTGATCCCAGTGCGGGTGTGTCGAGAACCCTGCCGCGACTCCGAGCCCGAGTTCGGCCAGCTCGCGGGCCAGCGCTTCGAGTTCGTGGGCGTGCACCCCTGGGTCGATGAGGAGCACACCGTCGTCGCCAACTACCGCCACTGCATTGCTTCGGCAGAACTCGCTCTGGCGGACGAACACGCCGTCCGCGATCGCCGTCAGCATGGCATGACACTAATCCCGCCCGAGGGCTCGTGGGACAGCTGAGCCGCGTGCTGCCGGTTGACCCACATGCCGCGCCTACCAGCGAACGTTCGCGTCGCTGCGGGAGGGTTTCAAGCCGTGGACCGCGGCACCATGCGGCCTACGGATATTCGGTTGCTCTGCCTGTGCCTCGCCACGACTGTTAAGAGGATGACTATCTCGTTGGCCCCACCGCACGCAGACCTGACCTTCATGTCGCCGCTTTCCGAGCAGCGTGCGGAAGACCTGGTCCGTTTCCTGGCCCGAGACCTGAGCGGAACCGTCGTAGACATCGGCTGCGGGTGGGCCGAACTGCTCCTGCGGACGGTCGCGGCAGCGCCCGGCACCCGCGGCATCGGACTCGACATCGACGCGGCGTCGATCGAGCACGGCAGATGGTTGGCTGAGCAGCGCGGCCTGGGCGAGCGGGTCCGCCTGGAGGTCGGTGATGCTCGCCTCACGGCGCCACCGAATGCCGATGGGGTGATCTGCATCGGAGCCACCCAGGTGTGGGCACCGCCGAGTGAGACCACACAGCCGGTGGACTACGCACGGGCATTGACCGCGCTGCGCGGCATGGTCAGCCCGGGTAACCGGGTGCGTGGTACGGCGAGGGCATCTGGTCGCGTCCACCGACCATGGAGGCGGCTGCGCCGTTGGCCGGCCGGCTCGATGAGTTCGTCGCGCTGCCGGACCTTATCGACCTTGCCGTCGCGCACGGATTCATGCCGGTAGCGGTGCACGAGGCGAACCTCGACGAATGGGACGAGTTCGAGTCCGGCTACAGCGCGTGTTATGCCTCGTGGCTGGTCGAACACGGCCGTGACCACCCTGATGCGGGCGAGGTCCTTGCCCTCGCCGCACGCCAGCGCGCCGCGTACTTCGGTGGTTACCGCGGCATCATGGGCATGGCTTACCTTGCCCTGGTCGCTGTGTGAACACAGGCGGTGCGCCGGCGATTTCGGGAAGGCTCTCGCGTGAATGACTGCCGCCCCCGACATCATGCCTTCAGGCTCGCTAGGCTCCGCATATGCCTTCGGGTTCGCCGCCGCCTCTGCGTCGGTTGACGCTTTGGTGGGAACGAGTGTGGATACGTTATTCATGGCTGATCGCCTTAGTCGTTGGGGCGGTATCCACTGCTGTAGGCGTGGTCGTCAGGAGCCAGGCACTCCCAGTCGGCATGATCGTCGTGTTGAGCATAGCGATCTTCATAGTCGCCGCAGCAATTACAGAGGCGTTGGGTTCGGCTAAGCGACGCGTACCGAGTTTATGGATATCGACTCTTTCTCTTTGGCGACCATTCTTGGTTTATGGATCTATGAGGTAAATACCTCGCCGGACCTAGTGAATTACGTTGCAAATCACGATGTCGTCACGTCTGGCGAAGCTGGCGCGCCTCCGCGGCAGGGGTTTGAAGCCGAAGCTCTTACTGCAGGCGAAGAGAACTCTGCACACTGCTATGTGCGAATTAATGGAGCCATTTGGTTGAGGTTTGAATCTGGCTGGACTCCACGCAGCGAGTTTCATCGTCCCCGTAGCGAAGCCGGAGGCGAAACTGCCAGCGCACTGCTAGCGCTATAGGGTTCGTCAACAGCACCCATCATATGAACTGGGGGTGCTGGCAGATAGTCGGACGCGGTTCCCGCGACGTAGCGCGCGGCCAGCGGGCTCCCGGATTGAGATGCGGGCCGGTGCGCTCCGTTCTGCCGGAAGGTTACGAGGCGCGAGTGGGTGATCCGCCAGCTCCAGGTAACCCACGGACCTACGCATGCGTGCTCAAATGCATACGCGTCCGAAAGGCGGGAATACGCTCGTAACGTCAGCTGAACGCACACCTTACGGACGAGGAGGCGGCTGGCGTGCTGTCGGAATTTCAACGTTGGTGCACCGCCAGGGACTCGAACCCCGAACCCGCTGATTAAGAGTCCGGGCGACCCCACCCCCGGCAGTTCCGGATGAGTGCCGCAGCTCCCGTTTCACGGGGATATCTGGTGCCTACGTCCTGTCCTGCGGCGCTACGTAACGATCACCAGCGGCTCTTACGTGACCAATCGGTGACCAGTGCAGCCACTCGGTACGGCTGCCGGAGTCGCGCCCCTCCCTGCCCTCCGGGGTTCGCGCCGAGACGGTTGAGAAGTGACTGAGGCCCGTCGTAGACGGGCTAGAGCAGTGCCCATAGGCGGCCCCGGCCGGTGTAGCGAGCACCGACCAGGGCCTTGATCGCACCACCTACCTTCGATAGGAGTACGACCCAGTGAACGACGATAACGACAACCACCGTCCCGTACCCGCCGGCCCCGCGGATACCCCGGGGTGGGTGCCCACGGCTGACCAACCGTGGCGGCCCATCCCTGAGCACGACGACGGCACGCCTCTACCAGTTCGACTACGGCGCGCCGTGGTGCGCCGACCGGGCCGGCCACCCGCAATTCCAGGACGACGGCTACCCCTCGCTCAACCACCACCGCACCGAGTGCCGGGGTCTTATGACGGCTGGTTCGGTGCCGTGGCCGACGACGGGCGGCCGGGGTTCCTGTCGGCCTACCTGGTGCGCCCGTTCCGGTTCGGCCAGATCGGGCACACCGGTGGATGAAACCCGGCTCGCTATCGAGTTCGACCCAGCCGAGGACGACGGCGGGGAGCTGTTCCGCTGCACCGTCCCAGCGACGATCATCCGCAACCTGTCCGCCCACCTGAGCCAGACTGCGAACGTGGCGGACGGGTGGAGGCCACCGCATCACGTCCGGCTGACGCTGGTCGAGTAACCCAGCCGTCAATCCAGGGAGAACGGCAGGTAGAGCAACGCCCTACCTGCCGTTCTCCCTGGATGCATGATCTTCGCAGACGGCGTAGTTGCGGGTTTCTGTCAGACCAGCCTTGTACCGTCTCTCCTGATTGTCCGAAGATCGGGAGCTGTGGGAAGCCAGTTAGGGGCCGTGAAGTGGCGAACGCCGAAGCATACCTAGACGCCCTGCGTCAGGCGTTCGCAAACGGCGACGCGACCGAACACACGCACCGGGCTGCGTTGTCTGCCTATATCCAATCGTTCGGTGATGAGCTGGTGGCTACGAACGAGCCCAAAAGGGTTGCCGCAGGTGCCCCGGATTACAACGTTGGTTGGCAGCGTGCGCACGGCGTGCTGTCGATCGGCAAGGTCGAGGCGAAAGACATCGGCTCTTCCCTCGATGCCATTCACTCAGATTCGGAGCGGGTCAACCCCAAGACGCGCGAGGGCAAACAGCTCCGTCGTTACAGGGCGGCGTTCGACAACCTGGTCCTGACCGACTACGTGACGTTCAGGTGGTATCGCAGAGGCGACCTTCGCACGACCGCGTCGCTCGGAACGGTAAAGGGCCACTCCATCACCTCCGCAGCCGACGGTGGACAGGCAGTTGAAGCCCTCATCAAGGACTTCCTCGCGAATAACCGAATCAAACTGCGCTCAGCGCGCCAGCTAGCAATGCGCATGGCACGGCTGACTCATCTCATGCGTGAAGTCGCCCTCGCAGGCATCACTAACCACACCGTGTCAGCCAGCACTCTTAACTTGCAGAAAGCGTTTCGAGAAGTTCTCGTCGCTGACCTTACCGATGACGCGTTCGCGGACATGTTCTGCCAGACCATCGCCTACGGTCTCTTCGCCGCGCGTGTGCGTCACGACGAAACGTCCGGACCATTCACGCGAGCGCAAGCGGCCAACAAGATTCCCCGCACCAACCCGTTCCTGCGCAGCCTATTCGCGCTGGTCACCGGGCCTGATCTTAACGACGAACCGTTCGCCGGATTCGTCGAAGACCTGGTGCAACTGCTCGACGATGCCGACATAACCCGCGTCCTTCGCGATTTCGGTACTGAAGCTCGCCGCGACCCCATCGTGCACTTTTACGAGACGTTCCTGGGTGAGTATGACCCCCGGCTTCGAGAGGTGCGAGGCGTCTATTACACGCCGATGCCGGTCGTCTCCTACATCACCCGCTCGGTTGACGGGCTGCTCACGCGCGACTTCGCCATTGAGGAGGGTCTGGCCGACTCCAGCACCCTCGACGGCTCCGATGGCCACCGAGTGCTCGTGCTCGACCCGGCCACCGGCACCGGCACGTTCCTCTATGAAGTCATCGATCTAGTGCGGGCAGCGCATCAAAGCCTCTGGCATCGGTGGAGCATGGCCGTCCTACGTGCGCGAACATCTCCTGCCCCGATTGTTCGGATTCGAAGATCATGATGGCCCCGTATGCCGTGGCGCATCTCAAACTCGGGTTACAGCTCGCCGGCCAAGACCTGCCAGAGAACGAACGCGCTGCGTGGGCCTACGACTTCGCCAACGATGACCGCGTCGGTGTCTACTTGACTAACGCCCTTGACCCAGGTGAAGCCAAGACAGATATTCTGATGGGCCAATTTATCTCGGACGAAGCCAACGCCGCCAGCCACGTCAAGACCGACCTGCCCATAATGGTAGTGCTCGGCAACCCGCCCTATCAAGGGCAATCCATGAATTCCAGCGAGAGATGGATTCTCGGCCAAGGCAAGAAGCGCAAGAAAGTCCGGACGTTCATCGGCGATTTGTTGCAGTCCTACTACGACGTGGACGGAAAACCGCTCGGCGAGCAGAATCCGAAGTGGCTTCAAGACGACTACGTGAAATTCATCCGCTTCGGACAGTGGCGAATCGATCAAACAGGGCAGGGTGTTCTCGCGTTCGTCACTAACCACACTTACCTTGACGCACCTACGTTCCGGGCATGCGCGAGAAGCTGCTGCGGTCCTTCGATGACATCTACATCATCGACTTGCACGGAAGCACTGACGTCGTGAGCAGAACCCCAACGGAGGTGTTGACGAGAACGTTTCGACCAAATCCAGCAAGGCGTCGCCATTGCCATCTTCGTCAAGCGAACCGGTAGCACCGACCTGGGAACTGTTCACCACAGCGAGCAGTGGGGAACCCGTGACGCAAAGTACAAGTGGCTCAACAACAACACGGTCGACACCACCGATTGGACTTCCCTAATTCCTGCCGCACCGTTCTTCGGGTTCCACCCCGAAGACGCCGATCTGGCCGAGGAATGGGAACAGGGCATCAGCCTCATCGACATTTTCCCGACCTACTCCACCGGTATTGTCACCCACCGCGATGACCTCGTCGTGGACACCAACGTTACCCGGCTGCGGAACCACATCACCGCTTTCCTCGATGCGAACAAGAACGATGACGCGGTACGGGCCCAGTTCTTCGGCACCAAAGGGCGAACGAACGCCAAGGGCATCTACTACCCACCCGGTGACAACCGTGACTGGGCTATGGCAGACAAACGCGCCGCCCTGATGAAAGACCAGAACCACAACACCGCCTACCGGACCATCCAATTCCGGCCACTCGATGACCGCGCCATCTTCTACCACCAGGACGCCATCGACGGTTACAAGTATGAGGTCATGCACCACATGCTGGACGGCCCCAACATCGGTCTCGTTCTGCTCGCAGCAATAAGTCACCCGTGCAGGACCAGTTCCTCGTCAGCACCCACATGACGGAGGTCAAGACCGGCGAAGCAACGACCGGGTCGGTGCTGTTCCCGCTGTCGCTCTACGCCGAGGACGGCGACGGAGAGGATGACGGTGCGCTGATGACCAAGACAGCAGTCACGGGGGGCGCCCGCAAGGCAAACATCGCAGCCAACTTCGCGGAGCTGCTGAATGAACGACTTGGTTCACCCTCGTCGACGAGGAAAACGGCGACCTGGCCGCGACCGTCGGCCCGCGTGATGTACTTAACTATGTATACGCCATCGTAAATAGCCGAAACTACCGGGTGCGATACGAAGACTTCCTCCGACGTGACTACGCCCGTATCCCAGTGACTAGCGACCTGACTTGTTTCGGGACCTGTGCGCCCTTGGCGCGAAACTTACCGCCGTCACCACCTTGGTCGACGCAGACGTCAAGTCGGACCTCCCCGGCTTTCCCGTCAGTGGAACCAGCGAAATCGCACCTGGCTATCCCCGCTACACCGGGCCTGGCGACACCCCGCCGGACAATAGCGCCCCCGTCACGGAAGGCAGGGTCTACATCAACGTGAACGGCGCGTCCGACGGCACGGGACAGTTCTTCAAAGGCATATCCCAGGAAGCGTGGACCTACACCATCGGCGGCCACCAAGTCTTGGAGAAGTGGCTACGCAGCCGTCGGGGTGACCGTCTCTCCTTCGACGAAATCAAGCGGTTCAGCACTGCGCCAGGGCCGTCGGCGTACTTATCGAAACCCAGGACTTGTGGAAGAGATCATCACGACTTGGCCTCTTCCATAAACGTATGCACGCGGAGGTCTCGAACTCCCGCATACCTTTGATTTGATATCCGGTGCCGACTCTACGATGCCGGAACTGCTGGGCTGCGTGAGCACTGGTCACGCGGTGGTCACACGGCCGGCGGCCCGGTTCGGCCTCGCGTGGGCTCGGCAGCTGCTCGACATGCGGTCCTCGACGACGCGCTCGACGGCGGTAGCGGACGAGCAGGCTCACCGTGCCGATTTCGGACGCATGCGCTGCCTGCGGCACTTGTCATGTAATGCCCGGCGGGCTTGCTCGACGGGTGGCACCGGAACCCCTCGCTCGACAGGTGGCACTAAGGCGGACTCCATCGCGTCGCCGGAGAGCGGAGCTGGATGCGGCGGCGATCCAGACAGCCAGCGTGCCAGTTCCGCCAGACGTTCGAGCTGAAGACACCATCGGCCAGGACACGGTCAAACATCACGCAGGTCAGGAGCTGGACCACGACCGTGGACCTACGTCTGGGGACGCAGAAGGCAGTGCACCGCACGCGTCCGGGACGCCGTCGGGACTCCGTCGGACGCAGTGCGTGGGGCCGTGGGCTGCCCAAAGAAGGGCCTGAATAAGGGTGTCACATCAGGAGTTGCTAAGCGTCCACGGCGGACACATGGCACTCTGAGATTCAGTGCAGCAGAGGGCGGCCCGGAGGTCGGCGGACTTGCCGGTGACGCGGCTCATGATGTCGTTCGTAGTAAGCTCGGGATGCCCAGCACTGAGCATCGCGTCGAGATTTCTCCATCGAGGATAGTCTGGCTCCGTATGGCTTCGGTCCCACTCGACCAGCGCCAGCAGCCTCAGCGGGTGACGGGCTCGGGGTTGCGGGAGTGAAGTAGGCGTAGCAGTGCCCAGTTGTTGCTCGTCGGGTCGAGCATGCCGACGTAGCTGGCCGGATCGGTCCTTGGCGATCTGAGGCCGCTAAAACCAGCCATGCCGACGCCGAAGCCGTGCCACGCTCTCCAACATGAAGGCGGCGCCGCTCGAGGCCGTTCGAGCGTGCCACGCCGCCGATGGCGTACGGCCCCAGCTCTCCCGGTCCTGGTGACATGGTCGGAGCGAGAGAACCGCGGCGCAGTCTGGCCGTAGCGGCCGAGTCAGCAGCCAGCCGAACTTGGCTGCCTCGTCGTTGTCCACCGTGGCGGAACCGTGCAGCGACGGGGCCTCCGTGACGCCGTCGAGGGTCACCAGCGACGACCGGAGATCACCTCGGCGGCCTGGAGGTCGGCGCCGGCGCGCTCCGTCGTCAGGGGTTCAGTGGGGCTGATGTAGGCGAAGTGCCGCCAGGATCGGCGCGGGAGGGCGGCCCAGCTCGACCAGGCGCGCGGTGACGCTGCCGACCTCGTCCTCGAAGTCGAGGTACACCACGCCGTGCCCGCGCTCGATCTCTCGGACCGCGACGTGCTGGCTCACGAAGCTTGCCGGCCTCGTCTCGCCGTTCACAGGAGTGGGCCTTGCCGGGATAGAGCAGGCATCGGCCGTCCGACCAGCGGCCAATGGTGGGAACCGGCGGAGTGTAGTCCGCAGAAAGCACAGGCGCGAGGTCGACCGGACGCCAGGACGTGCGGCCCGCCTGGGCGGCGCGGTCAGGGACCGCTGCTGCATGGATCGCGGCCCAAGAGAACCCCATGGTCATCGGCCGAGCCTTGACCGGTCACCGGAGGACCGCGCGCTCTTCGTCGGTGACCGTGCCGGGACCAGCGAGGCGATCTCCCGGCCGTCGAAGTTGTGCGCCTCGCGTGCTTCGACTGCGCCAGTCGTTGCTCCGGATCATCCAGGCGCGCCGGCGCCCGTAGCTCGGTCGGCCCGTCCGCGACCCTGCACGCCGCCTGGCACTCCTTGGCCATCCACCGCCGGTGGTGGCGTCGTTGGAAGTCGCTGTGCGGCCGGCGGCGGATGCGCGCGAGCAGGTCGGCCACGTCGGGCGGCAGAGGTCAGGGGCCAGGCTAACTTGCCGAGGTCGTTCCTCGGTCACTGGCTCCCGCCGGGCAGGATGCCAAGGTATGCCGGCGAATCGGCGACCAGTACCCGGAGTTGCGTCCGAGTCTAGCACGCAGACTTCAGCCGGGAACTCGCCGCGAGCGTGCAACCATAGGCCAGGTTCCCGCCGATCCCGAGTGCCCGGCCAGCGGTTGGCAGGTCCGTCGTTGTCGAACGCCTCGCGAGTTCGCAGAGCTCGGCCCTGGTCATGCTTGGACCGGCAGTCGCAGGCTGGGCATGCTCGCTGTTCACTCGGCGACCTTCTGCAGTTCAGCCAGTAGCGCCGCGTAGGCCGTGCGCTGATCGCTGCGCGGTGACCTCGCGCCAGATTCCCAGCGGGCGACCGTCATTCGGTGCACGCCAAGCTCGCGGCCAACCGTGCCTGTGAAACGCCCGCCGACTCTCGGATCGCCCGAGCCATAGCCGCCGCGGGAGGGAGCGCGCTCTACGGACTTCGTCGATTAGTTGTGACACTCTGTATACCTCTCTCGTTTCCCAGGCTGCACCAGCGGCAGCATTTTCGGCAGCGTTCCTAGCGCTCACGTTGTTTGGCTTGAATGAGAGAGGCTGACCTACACGTATTGAGTAGCTTGCCATGACTGTTGCATTACTGGTTGCACCGTGGTTTCATTGCGCCGTGGGCAGATTCGGTACCCCGAATGTCACCCGCTGGATGCAGGGGCCTGTTCGCGAGGGTGAGCGGATCTATCCAGAGGAGGTGTGGCACCTTGCCGAGGGCGGCGACCTGCCCGGCCTCGTGTGGTTTCGCCTCGCGCATGACCAGCAGAGCGGCTGGATTTGCACAGAGCTTCGAGTCGAGGCGACCCGCCCGTTAACCACGTCTGCCCTTCGTGCGATCCCGCTCTCGCGGCTGATCGACCAGCTGGTGACGCAGCCAATAACGGAGGAGGACTTGGGCGGTGGCCTTGACCGGCGAACCGGACTTCGGGAGAACTACGACCTGACGCTTGCCAGGTTGCCCGACGCCAATCTCCGACAGATCGTGATGAGCAACTCGAAACGGCCGGTGAAAGCGCGCGCCAAGTCGCGAAGGGCGGCGCCGGCCCCACCCCGGAGAGCTACGCCGATTTGCCGAGGCGTACCAGTGGGCGCTGGTCCATCAGGGGCATCGACCGGTGGCCGCAGCAGCCGAGCGCATGAGCATCGGGCGGGCAACGGCGCACCGGTGGCTGAAACTGATCCGAGAGTCCGAGGGCACCACCGCCACCACCGCGGGCGGTGCCCGATGAAGGGCAGCGTCACGAAGCGGTGCAGTTGCCCACCGGCCTACAGCGCCAAGGGTGAACGTCTGGCCTGCAAGCTGCGCCACGGCTCGTGGTCCTACGTGGCCGACGCCGGCCGCGACCCCAAGACGGGCAAGCGTCGGCAGATGAAGCGCTCAGGCTTCGCCACGAAGGCCGAGGCTGAGCACGCACTGGCCGAGCTGGTCGATTCGGTCGGCAAGGGCACGCTGGCACACGACGAGCGCCAGACGCTCGCGCACTTCCTGGCGGAATGGCTCACCGAGAAGGAGCGCAACGGCCTGCGCCCGACCACCCTGCGCGGGTACCGCGACCACATCGACGGCCTGATCGTTCCGCTGCTCGGCCGTGAGCGGTTGCGCGACCTCCGACCGACGCACATCGAGCAGCTACTACGGGAAGCCGCCAAGCCGGGCAACGGCCGGAACATGGGACCGGCCAGCATCCGCCGGCTGCACGCCACCGTGCGCAGCGCGCTCGGGACGGCCAAGCGGCGGCGGCTCATCACGTCAACCCCGCGGTCGATGTTGAGCTGCCATCCGCTCCCCGGCCGCGCGTGCAGCCGTGGGAACCGGCCGAACTCGGCGCGTTCCTGGACGCAATCGCGGCCGACCGGTTCGCGCCGCTGTTCGAACTGATCGCAGCGACCGGGCTACGTCGCGGCGAGGCGGTAGGACTGCGCTGGGCCGACGTCGATCTCGCGCGCGGCGTTCTGGTCGTGCGCCAGCAGATCGTCCAGCTCAGCGGCGCACAGCCACCGTGCCCGTACTGCGGCGGCCAGCACCTCGGCGCTGCCTTCGGCTGGCCCAAGACAGCCAGCGGCGAGGACCGCACGGTCGAGCTGGACGGCGGGGTGGTCGGCGTGCTGATGGCCCACCGGCTACAGCAGGACGCCGAGCGCGCGACCTGGGGCGCTGCCTACTCCGACCACGGCCTAGTGTTCGCCCGCGAGGACGGAACGCCAATCGCACCGGAGCGAGTGACGAAACGCTTCGCCCAACTGGTCAGCGCCGCCGGGCTGCGCCCGATCCGCCTGCACGACCTGCGGCACGGACAGGCATCCCTGATGCTGGCCGCCGGAGTCCCCATCGCCGTCGTGTCCAAGCGACTCGGGCACTCGACCATCAGCCTGACCTCAGACACCTACAGCCACCTACTGCAAGGCGTCGGCCGGGACGCTGCCGAGCGCGCCGCCGCACTCGTACCCAGGGCTCTGAAATCGATACCGAACAGCGCATGTGACCAATCGGTGACCAGTGAGGCGCCGAAGGGCACCAGCGCGAAGCTTGGAGGCCCCGAAATCATTGGTGCACCGCCAGGGACTCGAACCCCGAACCCGCTGATTAAGAGTCAGCTGCTCTGCCAGTTGAGCTAGCGGTGCGTGCAACTTGCGTGCCCGGTGGCGGTGGGCACGGTTGAGAACCTTAGCAGAGCCGTCCGGGTCGCTTGAAATCCGCCGGGCCTGACTCAGTCGAGCTGGTAGACCCGGTCCTTCAGTTCGGTGATCCGGTCGTAGTCGCGCCGCAGCTCCTCGCTGGAGCCGGCCGCCAGGAACACCTTCAGCGTGCTGGACAGCAGGTCGACGGTGGGCCGCATCCGCCAGCCCGGTCGCAGCTTGACGATCAGCTCCCGGACGGTGGGCAGCGCCTCGATCTCGGCGACCGCCTCGGCGTGCACGCCGCGCACCGTCCCGGCCAGCTCGGTGGGGGTGTTGCACACCCAGGCCTGGTGCCGCGCGGTGTAGCAGCGACCGGCGTACCGGTCGGTGAACTCCGCCGGCCGGGTGTAGGCCAGCGCGGTCAGCGCGGCCTGGTTGGTGCCCAGGCACAGGTCGTGAAAGGTCGGGCTGAGGTTGCCGGCCAGCCGGGCGCCGACCTCCACCAGTGCCGGGCCGTCCGCGGTGATGATCACCTCGGCATGGGTCGGCCCGTAGCGGATGTCGAGCGCCCGCAAAGCGCTGTCGACGTAGCCGACCAGCTCGGCCACCCGCGGGTCGTCGGCGGGCAGCAGCACGTCGCGGTCGTAGATGTTGTGCACCCCGACCTGCCGCTTGCGGTACTCCCAGACCCCGCAGGTGTAGCGCAGCCCGTCCCAGGACACGCTGTCGACGACGTACTCCACACCGTCCAGGTAGGACTGGATCAGCACCTCGGAGTTCGGCTCGCCCCAGAGCATCTCGCTGCCCAGGATCGCCTCGGCGGCCTCGCGCACCTGGCCGGAATCGGCGCAGATCGCGACGTTGTCGGTGGCCGCCGAGGCCAGCGGCTTGACCACCACCGGCCACCGGCCGCTCGCCTCGGCCCAGGCCACCACGTCGGCGGCCCGGTCGCTCTTGAACTGCTCGGCGCACCGGACGCCGGCGTGCGCGAGCGCGGCTGCCATGTCGTACTTGTCCCGGCGGGCCGACGACAGCGCGGTGCCGTTGCCGGGCAGCCCCAGCCGCTCTGTCAGCGCGTCGGCCAGCGGCACGTCCGGCTCCTGACCGGCCAGCACCGCGATCGGCGAGTAGCCGGCCAGCGCCTCGGCCAGCTGTGCGGGATCGGCACCGGTCACCGTGTCGAGGTAGGCCATCGGCGGCCCGAATGCGGCCTGGTCGGGGTCAGGTTTGACCTGCACCACGTCGACATCCAGCGCGGCCAGGGCGTCCAGCAGGAAGTTGCTGCAGGTCCAGGAGTCCACGATCACCGCGACCGGGCGGTGCTGCTGTGCCATCGCTGGCTAGCTCCTCTCCGGCGTCCCGGTGGAAGGCGGCCGGCCCTGCGCCGACGGCCGGCCCTGCGCCAGCAGTGCGTGCGCCAGGCTCGACCGGGGCTGTGGGCTCGGGATAGGCACCATACCCAAGCCGCCCGATCCGCCGGAGGACGACCTGGCCGGCGTCGCGTCCGACCCGGATGCCGGGCCGCCCTCGCGTGCCGGCGCCGGTGCGCGCCGGATCAGCGCCACGTAGTGGTTGCCGCCGGTGTGCAGCAGGGCCTGGTCGGCCAGCGGCGGCCCGTCGCCGTAGACGGCCTGGTGCCGGATCTCCACCGGTCCCTGCACCGCGGGCTGCGCCGACTCCTTCTTCGGTGCCGGCTTCGGCTTCGCCGGCTCGTCCTTCGCCTTGAGCCGGGCCTCGTCGTCCTGCCGCTTCTGGGCGGTGCGTACCCAAGCGGCGGCGTGCCGGAACCCCAGGTTGGCGAGCAGGCCGCGCATCCGCGCGCCCAGCCCCGCGGTGTGCCGTTGCGCGACCGCGTCGGTGACGATGACCCGCACCGCGTTCTGGGCCGCCTCGGCAGGCAGCCCGATCACGATCGCCTGCCGGGCCGTGGTGATCTGTCCGCCGGACAGGTCGGTGGGCAGCTGTCCCCGGGAGGCCTGCAAGGCGTGCTGCAGCGCGTAGAGCAGGCAGTCACCGCCGCCGAGGTTGGGCTGCACCTCGAAGCCGGCCGGGCCCTGGTCCCGGTACACCCGCACGCTCACCCCGAAGTGGCGGGCGGCCACGGTGCCCTCGCCCTCGGCCAGGTAGGTGCCGCGGTCGGCGATGTCGGCGGTGTAGGCGGCGGTGAACCGGGCCAGCTGCTCGCCGATCAGGTTGCCCGCCGGGTCCAGCCACAGTGCCGCGGCGGCCCGGTCCGCCTCGCCGTCGCCGACCAGCGTGGCGGCCGAGCCGAGCAGCGGGGCCAGCCCCGACTCCGGCCGCCCGGAGATCGCCCCGGGGTCGGCCGGCGGCTTGTGCGCGCCGAACAGCTCGTCGTTCAGGGTCAGGGCCGGTTTCTTGGACGACCCGGACCCGGAGACCTCGGCTGCCTCCGAACCACTGCCGTCCTCGGCGTCGTCCTCGCTGTCAGTGTCCTCGGCCACCGCCTTGCTCCCGACAGCCTTGCTGGCGGCGGACTTGGCTGCCCTCTCCGCGGCGTCCCGGTTGCGCAGCTCCTTGAGGATCGACTTCATCGACCTGTTACTGAGGCCGGCCTTGGCAGGCGCGCCCGGGTAGGCGCCCTGGATCGCGATCAGGTGTTGCCTGACCAACACCTGCAGGGCCTCCTCACCGACCGTCAACTCCACGCTCGCGGTGTCGTCGAGCAGGCCGCCGACATCGAGCAGGCCGAGGATGGCGGTGCGGACGGCGGCCTTCGGGCTGGCCGGGTCCTTGAGCACCCGGCGGTGCTTGCCCTCGTTCTTGCCACCGGTGTCGGCCGAGGGCAGCGTCGCCCCTGCCGTCAGGTTGACCTGCTCCAGGTGGAAGACGATGGTGTCCTGCAACCGGACCAGGGTGTCCGGGCCGGCGGCGACCGGCGCCACCGCGCGCACCGAGTGCCGGAAGGCGAACTGCTCGCCCAGGGCCGCGGCGTGGGCGGCCCGTTCGGCGGCCAGCGGACCGTTGACCGTCGCGATCGCCTGCGCCACGCTCTTGCCGATCAGCACCGCCCGGACCCGGTCCAGGTGCACCGTCCAGGCCGTGGTGTGCGCCCCCATGGTCGCCGGGAACGGTGACGCCGGCCGTCCCGCGGCACGGACCTCGGCGACGTTGCCGTCCTCGCCCAGGACGACCTGCACCGTCTGCCTGGCCTTACCGGCCTTCGCGGCGGGGGCCTCGGGCTCGGCGAGCGGCTTGCCGCCGCCCAACAGCGGGCTGGCACTTTCGGAGCCGACCTCGCCCGGCGCACCGCGCATGCTGGCCGGTGGCGAGCCGACCCGGGCCCGCTTGTCCATCTTGGCGAGCTGCTGCAGGCGCCGCTCCTTGACCTGCCGCTCCGTGCGCTGCCGGCCGGCCTCCATCGGGTCGACCGCCTTGTTGCGCTTGCGTTTGGTCCGGACGTTCGTCGGCAACCGAAGATCTCCGCCGGCCTCCTCGTCGTTCTCGGCGTCATCAGAGCCGTCGGAGACCGGCACCTCGTCGGCCATGTCATCCCCGGACTTCGGGTCGTCCTTGGGCTCGGCCTTGGCCAGCCCGCTGCCGGACGGTCCGGTCGAAGGCTTGGCGGAGAAGGCCGACTCCGATCCCAGGATCGCCGTGATCTCGTCGATGCGGGCCTGGGTCTGTGCCCGTCTCTGCTCAACCTTCGCCCGCGCTTCCACGGCCGCCTTGGTGTTCGTGGCGGCGTCCAGCGCCCGGTCACCGGTCGGCTTGGGGGGCTTGGCCGCCTCGGCATCGCGGCCCGCGGATGCCTGCAGCAGTGGCAGTTCGCCGAGCAGCGCCGTGACCATCCGGGGCATCACGTGGTTGCTGAGGATCTCGTCGATCAGCCGGCCGAGCACCTTGTTGTCGGCCTCCTGGGCCGCGGCGCGCCGGTCGGCGGCGAGCTTGGCCGGCGAGTCACCCGAGGCGCCGGACACCGGTTTGGGCTCCTCGCCCGCGAGCGCGGCCAGCGCTCCCGGGTAGCCGGTCTGAATGGAGCGCAGGTGCTGCAGGACGATCAGGTGCCCGCGCTCGCGCGGGCTCAGCTTGGCCGGCAGGCCCGGCGCGAGCCTGGCCAACTGGTCCGGGCGCGTCTCGGCACAGGCCAGCGCGGCGGCCCGGGCGTCGAAGAGTCCCAGCACCTCGTTCGCCAGCGCCTCAGGTTTCTGGGCGGTGCCGGCCGCCTGCTTGCGCAGCGCGTCCACCGCCTCGCCCTTGCCCTTGCCGGACGTCGCCTTGGACACCTCGCCGGTATTGATCGTGCTGAGCGGCACCAGCTCCCGCAGTTCCAGGTAGGCGCCGACGTACTGCTGGACCAGGCTCACCAGGTCCTGCGAGCCGGCTGCGATGCGCTGCCGGATGTCGGTGATGGTGGCCAGCGCCGCCTGCCACAGCTTCAGCTGGCGTTCCGGCAGCAGCTCGGTCACCAGTGCGTAGCCGGGCAGCGAGCGCAGTTCGGAGACCAGCACCCCCAGCCGGGCGGCGGCCTCGGCCAGCGGGGCGTCCTTGAGCAGATGCTGCACGGCGTTGACGTGCACGGTGAACGCGGTGGTGTGATCGCCCATCGAGCCACCGAAGGTGTTGGGTGGCCGGCCCACCACCGCCACGCCGGTGATCTCGTCCCGGCGCTCGCCGCCCAGGCTGAGCTGGGTCACGACCTGGCGGCGGATCACCGGCCGGCCGGGGAGGGCGCGCACCGCGCGGGTCGGCAGTGCCGGCGGGTTGTCCGGGACGCCGGGTACTCGGTGCGGCTCGTACGGGGTGCGCGACCGCTCGACAACCGGGCGGAACAGGTCCTGCCGCCGGGTGGCATGTTGCCGGTCGGCCTGCCGTCGCAGCCGGGTCACCGCGCTGGCAGCCGGCGGTGGCTCGCCGGAACCGCCGCCGGGCGCCGGCCGGGCCAGTCCCGGTAGCGGCCGCGGCGCGGCGAGCGGCAGTGGGAGGGCGAGCGGCAGCGCGACTGTTCCGCTCGGGGGTTCGGTGTCGGACCCGGCCGCCACGGGTGTGGACCGGGTCCTGACCACGACCTCCCGCGCGGCCGGCTTCGTCATGCCGCCTACCAGGGCTCGGGGGACTGTGCGCACCTACCGTATTGCCTGGCCTGCCGTCATACCGACGTTTGGTGGCGGCGAGGTCAGTGAGTCTGCGATCGGGCCGCTCGTACGGTGACTGGCGCCGAGACGACACAGGCCCCGATTCCTCGGGGCCTGCGGATGGGGTGAGCGACGGGACTCGAACCCGCGACATCTGCGACCACAACGCAGCGCTCTACCAGCTGAGCTACGCCCACCATCGCGTGGCCGGTCGCGGCTGGCGACCGGCATAGCGCGATCAGTCTAGCGGCTGCTCGGGGTCTCCCACGACGGGGTCACGGACCGGATCGGTGCGCTCCGCACCCAGCGCGCTGGTCGCGCCGGCCGCCAGGCTCGGGCCGGATGCCGAGCCGGCACCGGCCGCGGCGCCCAGCACCGCAGCCGCGGTGGCCTCGGTGATCGGGTCGCTGCCGGACTGCTGGTCGCCGGTCGAGGGCGCGTCGGTGCCCAGCACGGCCGCGGCTGCGGCGGCGGCCTCGTCACTGTTGGGGCCGGGTGGTGGGACGAAGATCGTGGCGCGGTAGTAGCGCAGCTCCCGCACGCTCTCGTGGATGTCGGCCAGTGCCCGGTGTGCCAGGCCCTTGGCGGGCTGGCCGAAGTACACCCGGCGGTACCAGCGCCGGGTCAGCTCCTTGATCGAGGAGACGTCGATCATCCGGTAGTGCAGGTAGGCGTCCAGCGCCGGCATGTCGCGGATGATGAAGCCCCGGTCGGTGGCGATGGAGTTGCCGCACAGCGGGGCGGTCCGGGGCTCGGGGACGAACCGCTTGATGTAGTCCAGCACCTGCTGCTCGGCCTCGGCCAGGGTCACCGTCGACTCCCGCACCAGGGTGGTCAGCCCGGAGGTCTCGTGCATCTGCTGCACGAACGGCACCATCGTGTCCAGCACCTCGTCGGCGCAGTGGATGACGATGTCCAGGCCCTCGTCCAGCACGTTCAGCTCGGAGTCGGTCACCAGGACGGCGATCTCGACCAGGGCGTCCCGGCCGAGTTCGAGCCCGGTCATCTCGCAGTCGATCCAGACCAGCCGGTCGTCCTTCACTTCTCTTTCCGTCACGAGGCCGAAGCGTAGAGCAGAATGCGACGACGGACCTGCCGTCTTGGCACGAGCGATCGGAGGTGTAGCGGATGAGCCGGACGTTGCTGGGCCCCGAGGAGGTGGCCGACGGCCTGCGTGGACTGGCCGACGGCTGGTCGGTGGCCGGGCCGGTGCTGACCCGGACCGTCGAGTTCGACTCGTTCCTGACCGCGGTGCGGTTCATCGACGAGCTGGCCCCGGTCGCCGAACGGCTGGATCACCATCCGGACCTGCGGCTGTCCTGGCGGACGGTGGAGCTGACCCTGTCCACCCATTCCGCGGGTGGGCTCACCGCGCTGGATCTCGAGCTGGCCCGCGAACTGGACGCGATCATCGACCGGTTGAGCTGAGAGGTAGCCGGTCGCCCGTGCGGTGCCCTCGGCAGGGTTCGAACCTGCGACCTACCGCTTAGAAGGCGGGAGCTCTATCCGCTGAGCTACGAGGGCCTGCGGTTATGCTAGCGATCCTGCCATCTTTGGCAGAAATAATGCCGAGCGCTGGAATCCTGCCATCGACAGTCGCAGAATCGACGCATGGCTTTGCGCAAGATCGTCGTGCTGACCTACCCGGGTATCCGGCCGTTCGAGTTCGGCATCGCCTGCGAGGCGTTCGGGATCGACCGCTCCGACGCGGGGTTGCCCGTCTATGACTTCGTGGTGGCGTCGGAGACCGCCGAGCCGGTGCCGACCACCAACGGCTTCACCCTGACCACTCCGCACCGCTTCGACGCCGCTCCGGACGCCGACCTGGTGATCGTGTCGGCCGGGGCGGACGCCGGAGTGCCGCCCGCGGTGCCGGCCACCCTGGCCGCGGCCTACGCGCGGGGCGCCACGGTGATGGGGCTGTGCACCGGTGCCTACGCCCTCGGCGAGGCCGGCCTGCTGGACGGCCGCCGGTGCACCACCCACTGGCGGCACGCCGAGGCGCTGGCCGCCCGGTTTCCGGCCGCGCGGGTGGACCCGAACGTGCTCTACGTCTGCGAGGACCGGATCCTCACCTCAGCAGGCACCGCCGCCGGCCTGGATCTGTGCCTGCACGTGATGCGCACCGAGCACGGCGCCCGGGTCGCCAACGCGGTGGCCCGGCGGATGGTGCTGCCGGCGCACCGCTCCGGTGGCCAGGCGCAGTACATCGAGGCGCCGGTGCCGCCGAGCGGCTCGGACGGCCTGTCGGCGCTGATGGACGCGCTGTTGGCCGAACTGCCCGCCGAGCACACCGTCAACTCGATGGCGGCCCGGGTGAACATGAGCCCGCGCACCTTCGCCCGGCGGTTCGCCGAGGCCACCGGCACCACCCCGCATGCCTGGCTGCTGCGGCAACGGGTGCTCTACGCCCGCCGGCAGCTCGAAACCGGCCGGGAGCCGATCGAGCTGATCGCCCGGCGGTCCGGGTTCGGCACCGCGGCGCTGCTGCGCCACCACTTCCAGCGGCACACCGGGGTGGCGCCGACGGCCTATCGCCGGGCGTTCTCCGCCGTCGATTCACCGGTCTGAGTGGGGCTGTCGCGATCTGCATGCGGCCACCCTGACAGCGGGGTCCGACATCGGGATACCGATTGTCCACAGGCAGGTCGGCCGTCCACATCCTGCTCCGGAGGCCGCCGGTGCGCTCCCTGCGGCGGTTGAGTGAACCCCGATCCGGGGCTAGCCCGGAACTATCGACAGGGAGCTTAGAAGTGAACGCAGCCACCATCACCGTCGTCGGCAACGTCGTCGACGAGGTCGTCAACCGGCCCACCACCTCGGGCCTGTCCCGGGTGTCGTTCCGGGTCGCCAGCACCCAGCGCCGCAAGGACCGTGACACCGGCGCCTGGGTGGACGGCCACAAGCTGTTCGTCACCGTCACCTTCTGGCGGGAGGCCGCGGAGAACGTGGCCGCGTCGCTGCGCAAGGGTGACCCGGTAATGGTGTGCGGCCGGATCTACTCCCGGCAGTACGTCAAGGACGAGGCGAACCACATCGCCTACGAGATCGAGCCGGATTCCATCGGCCACGACCTGACCCGCGGCACCGCTCAGTTCACCAGGCGCCGCCACAGCTTCTCCGGTTCGGTGGAACTCGACGCCGACGGCATGCCGATCCGGTCCGAGGACCTGGGCTACGAGGTGGTCGACCCTGACGTCGAGGACGAGTTCGACGGGCAGGATCGCCCGGCCGAACTCGCCAGTACCGGCTGAGGCCGGGCACCCGTCGGGTGGTGGGTCGATCGGTAACGGGTCGCAGGGATCGAGGCTCGGGCTCCCGGTCGCCGGTTCTCCCGGTCGCTCAGGTCCAGCCGGTGCGCTCCACCAGCCAGGGCAGGCCCGCCATGCCCTGGGCTCGCTGGAAGGCCCGCAGGGTGGGCAGGCCCGGTGGTGCCGGCAGCATCGACTGCCGCAGGAAGAAGCCGATCAGCGCGGCCAGCACCGCGGTGACCCCCGCCGGATCGGCGTCGGCGAACACCGGATGCCCGGCGGCGATGGTGGCTGCCGGTGGACCGCCCTGCATCACGATGCTGGGCAGCATGCCGAGCAGATCCAGCCACGGCTGAGCCCGGCATGCCCATGGCCAGTCGACCACCCATACCCGGTCGCCGTCGAGCAGCAGGTTGTCCGCGCGCAGGTCGGCGTGCACCAGCGAATCACCGGCCACCGCCTGCTCCCAACCGGACTCGAGGTCGGCGAGCCCGGCCAGCCGACGATCCACCCAGGCACCGAACGGCAGCGTTTCGAGCAGTCCTGCCTGTCGGTCGGCCGCCAACCGTCGCCAGCCGCGAAAGACGCCGCCGAACTGCTCGGCAGCACTCGGGGCCGGCAGCGGGCTCGGCGTCAGCAGGCCGGGCAGTTCGGCGAGCAGCCGCAGTACCGACCGCAGCTCGTCGTCGTGCCACGGTTGTCGCGGTGGTCGTCCGGGCAGGTACTCGAACAGCAGGGCGATCCACCCGTCCAGCTCGACGGTGTCCAGCAGCCGCGGAGCCGGCACCCGATCGGGCAGCGCGGCCGCGATCGAGGCCTCCATCGCGTAGATCCGGTAGCTGTCCGGGTTCAGCTCGGTGCTGGTCACCTTGACGAACCGGCTACGGCCGTCCCGCAGCCGCAACCGGGCGGCCGGCGCCGGGGGAGAAGCCGCCGGATCGCTCGTCCACCTGGGCGATCGGGCTGCCCGCGGCCCGGCCGATCGCCCGCCGCACCGGCTCGGGTACCTGGCGCCAGGGCAGCCGGACGCCGTGGGCCGGCGGCGCCCCGGTGTGTGTCATGCCGGCCAGCGTGTCAAGCTCGCGCGCCGCCGGCAACGAGGTTTCGGTCGGGGGAGGTACTGGCGGGCGACGGCGCCGGGCCGGCGTCAGCAACGGCACAGCCGAGCGGCACAGCCCGTCCGTCCGCCCGCTGGCATCTGGGACACTGGAGCGGACGCTAAACCGAGAACCGAGGGATACCAGTGGCGCAGTACATCTACTCCATGCACAAGGTGCGCAAGGCGCACGGTGACAAGGTCATCCTCGATGACGTCACCCTCGCCTTCCTGCCCGGCGCCAAGATCGGCGTGGTCGGCCCGAACGGTGCCGGTAAGTCGAGCGTGCTCAAGATCATGGCCGGGTTGGACCAGCCGTCCAACGGCGATGCCTTCCTGGCGCCGGCCAGCACGGTGGGCCTGCTCCAGCAGGAACCGCCGCTGGACGAGTCCAAGACGGTCCGCGAGAACGTCGAGGACGCGGTCGCCCAGATGCGGGGCTGGTTGGCGCGCTTCGACGAGGTGTCGGCCGCCATGGGGGAGCCCGACGCCGACTTCGACGCGCTGCTGGCCGAGCAGGGCGAGCTGATGGAGAAGATCGAGCACGGCGAGGGCTGGGAGCTGGACTCCCGGATCGAGCAGGCCATGGACGCGCTGCGCTGCCCGCCCGGCGACGAGCCGGTCACCCACCTGTCCGGCGGTGAGCGCCGCCGGGTCGCGCTGTGCAAGCTGCTGCTGGAGCAGCCGGACCTGCTCCTGCTCGACGAGCCCACCAACCACCTCGACGCCGAGAGCGTGCAGTGGCTGGAACAGCACCTGTCCAAGTACCCCGGCACCATCCTGGCCGTCACCCACGACCGGTACTTCCTGGACAACGTCGCCGAGTGGATCCTCGAACTCGACCGGGGCCGGGCACACCCGTACGAGGGCAACTACTCCACCTACCTGGAGAAGAAGGCCGACCGGCTCAAGGTCGAGGGCCGCAAGGACGCCAAGCTGCACAAGCGCCTCACCGAGGAGCTGGAGTGGGTGCGCCAGAACGCCAAGGGCCGGCAGGCCAAGTCCAAGGCCCGCCTGCAGCGGTATGAGGAGATGGCTGCCGAGGCGGAGAAGACCCGCAAGCTCGACTTCGAGGAGATCCAGATCCCGCCGGGCCCGCGGCTGGGCAACGTGGTGGTCGAGGCCAGCCATCTGGACAAGGGCTTCGACGGCCGGGTGCTGGTCAAGGACCTGTCGTTCTCGCTGCCGCGCGGTGGCATCGTCGGCGTCATCGGCCCGAACGGGGTCGGCAAGACCACCCTGTTCAAGACCATCGTGGGCATGGAGCGGCCGGACTCCGGCGAGGTGCGGGTCGGCGAGACGGTCAAGGTCAGCTACGTCGACCAGAATCGCGGTGGCATCGACCCGAGCAAGAACGTCTGGCAGGTGGTCTCCGACGGCCTCGACTACATCCGGGTCGGCCAGGTGGAGATGCCCAGCCGGGCCTACGTCTCGGCGTTCGGGTTCAAGGGCCCGGACCAGCAGAAGCCGGCCGGCGTGCTGTCCGGTGGCGAGCGGAACCGGCTGAACCTGGCGCTGACCCTGAAGGAGGGCGGCAACCTGCTGCTGCTGGACGAGCCCACCAACGACCTCGACGTGGAGACCCTGAGCTCGCTGGAGAACGCGCTGCTGGAGTTCCCCGGCTGCGCCGTGGTGATCAGCCACGACCGGTGGTTCCTGGACCGGATCGCCACCCACATCCTGGCGTGGGAGGGCAACGACTCCAACCCGGCCCAGTGGTACTGGTACGAGGGCAACTTCGAGTCCTACGAGAAGAACAAGGTCGAGCGGCTCGGCGCCGACGCCGCCCGACCGCACGCCGTCACCTACCGCAAGCTGACTCGTGACTGAGCCGGCCACGGCAGACCGACCCTAGGACGCGGGGCTTCACGGTGGCTCGCTTCGTAGCCAGGTGCGCGATGCGGTGGTCGGACATGGACGCCTACGGCCATGTCAACAACACCGCCTACCTGGCCTACCTCGAGCAGGCCAGGGTGTCGATGTTCTTCGACCGCTACGACTCGTCCTTCGCCGGCGGCACCCTGGTCACCCACCACGAGATCACCTATCTCAAGCCGGTGGTCTACCACCCCGAACCGCTCCGGCTGGAACTGTGGGTGGAACGCATCCGCGGCGCGTCCTTCGAGGTCCGTTACGACGTCTACGACGGGTCGACGCTGGCGGCGACGGCGGCCACCACCCTGGTCACCTTCGATTTCAACACCAACCGGCCCCGGCGGCTGACCCAGGAGGAGCGGGCCATCCTGGCCGGCTACACCGACGAGCCCGCCGACCCGACCACGCAGGACTGACCGGTGCTCGACACGCTCGTCCCGCAGAGCCAGCTGGCCGACTTCGTCCCGCTGGCCGAACGCGCGGTGTCCGTCGACGCGGATTCGCTGATCCGGTTCCGGGCTGCCGAGCAGGCGGTGGCCGGCTTCGTCCGGCTGCCCTACGACGTGCTGGCCGGCCGCACGGTGGCCGCCGAACCGGCCGGGGCGTTCGACGTCACCGTGGCCGCCGCCGACTTCCTGCACTGGATGGACCGGACCGGTCCGGTGCCGGCCGGCCGGGACGCGCACTGGCTCAGCGCGTTGCCGCCCCGGCACGGCTGGCGGCGGGTGGACGTGGTGCCCGACTCGGTGGTGCGCGACCGGGTCCGCTCCGGGGCCTTGCTGGCCGGCGGCGCGACCAGCCGGCAGGGCCAGGAGTCGTTGCTGGCCTCGGTGGTGCTCACCGCGGTCGCCGACGGCGGATCACCGGAGGTACAGGTCCGGCTGGGGGCGCTGACCGCGCTCACCCGGATGGGTTTCCTGCCGCGGGGCGGCGAGGCGGCCATCGACATCGCGCCGGGCTGGGTCCGGGTCGCCGCCGGCTACGGCTCCACCTACACCAGCGACGGCAACCCGCTCGGCCTGCTGTCGCTGTAGCCGGCGCGGCGCCTCGTCGAACCGGCGGAAGGTGTCGCGGGTGGATGGCCCGTCCGGCGCCCCGGGCGAACCTGCACAATGAGCCCATGGCCGTCCTCGACCTCACCGACAAGACCGTGATCGTCACCGGAGCCTCGTCCGGTATCGGCGAGGCGACCGCCCGGGCACTGCATGCCGCCGGCGCCTACCCGGTGCTGGCAGCCCGCCGGGCCGACCGGCTGGCGCAGCTGAGCACCGAACTCGGCGGTGCGCTGGCGGTGCCCACCGACGTCACCGACCCGGCCGCCCGGCAGGCGCTGGTGCAGGCCACCCTCGACCGGCACGGGCGGATCGACGGGCTGGTCAACAACGCCGGCGCCGGCCAGCTCAAGCTGCTGGTCGACATCGACCCGGCGGAGTTCAGCCAGCTGCTGGAACTCAACCTGGTCAGCGCGCTGGCGATGACCCAGGCGGTACTGCCCGCCATGCGCGGCCAGGGCGGCGGCCGGATCGTCAACGTCTCGTCAGGTTCGATCCACACCCCGGCGCCCATGGTGGCCGGCTACGCCGCCAGCAAGGCCGGCCTGGCCACCTTCAGCGCGGTGGCCCGGGTAGAGCTGGCCGCCGACGGCATCGACGTGTCCACCCTGCTGCCCTCGCTGACCGCGACCGAGTTCGGCGGCGGCATCTTCCAGCTCGGCACCGAGCCCTACCCCGGCTTCGTGGTGCAGAGCGCGGACTACGTCGCGCGGGTGGTGCTGCGGATGCTGCGCACCGGCGAGGCCAGCATCGACATCCCGCACGGTGCCGAACAGCCCGAGCTGACCGAGGTTCCGGCCGGCTGACCCACCCGGGCAGCCCAAGCGGCCCGAGCTAGGACGCCAGCCGCACCGGCACCCCGTGGTCGGCCGCCGTGCCGAGCAGCACCGGCCCCGGATCGGCATCGCCACCGGGCACCGACAGCTGCACGGTCAGCTCGGCCGGCCGGTAATCCGGCTTACCCTCCGCCTCGTCGTTGATCAGCACCGGGCTCTCCATCGCGATATGGGCGAGCGGCATCCGGTCCCGGGCCGTCGCCAGCACCCGCGCCGTCGCCTCGATCTCGGCCGCCGGCCAGTACTGCCGGGTGATCGAGTGCCAGACCACGGTCAGCACGCCGTCCGGGCCGTCACCGGCCAGCATCGACTCCAGCCAGGCCGACGCGCTGGCCCGGTCCACCGGCGCCGGGTGCGACGCCGCGATCCGCAGCGCCGCCCGCAGCCGCTCGTAGCGGTGCGGGTCGTGCGGCCAGACGAACGAGGTCAGCCACAGCCGGCCCTGCTCCGTCGAGGCGTCCACCGGCGCCAGGTCACAACCCCGCCGCTCGGTCACCGTGAACGGCACCGGCGTCACCGGCTCCGAGCACCGCATCCGTCAGGTGCAGCGGCGAGGACGAAGGCCCGGCGGACCAGCCGTCGCCGGCGATGAAGAACCGGTCCACCAGCAGGTTCAGCCCGGCGGACGCGCCGAGTTCCAGCAGCCGCACCGAGGACAGCCCGGACCGGCGGACCACGTCGAACAGGCCCACCAGCAGCGGCACCGACCGGCCGGGCTCGTTGGTCTGCGGCGCCACCTCGAGCGCCGCCCGCAGCTCGGCGACATGCCGGCGCAGCGCCGGTTCGACGTCCTGCCAGGCAGCCTCCGGCGAGGCGGTGCCGCCCAGGTTGGGGTAGTACATCGCCAGCTGCGGTTCGGCCCGTGACAGCACCAGCCGCTGGATGCCGGCCAGCAGCCGCAGCTGCACCACGGCGCTGCCGGCAGCGTCCGCCCAGTCCCGGCAGATCTCGGCGACCACGCCGCCGGCCTCCCAGTCATCGGCCATCGCCTGCAGCAGCGAGCGGTACAGCCCGTCCGGCATCATGCCGGCGTGCCGGCGGAACCGGTCGGCCAGGGTGGTCATGCCGCGCCGGTCAGCTACGCAGCCACACCGCGGTGTTCGGCGGCAGCGTGCCGTCCGGGATCGGCCCGGACGCCAGCAGGACCTCACCGTCTGCCAGCTCGACCGGTGCGTCACCGGCGTTCAGGTACACCACCAGGTTCGGCCCGCGCCGGTAGGCCAGGCAGCCGGCCGGCGCCTGCACCCAGTCGAAGGACGAGCCGTGCAGCTCGGTGAGCTCGCGCCGCAGCCGCAGCGCCCGCTGGTACAGCCGCAGCGTCGAGTCCGGGTCGGCGAGCTCGGCCTCGACGGTGAAGGCCTGCCACTCGGCCGGCATCGGCAACCAGGTCTGCGGTGAGCTGCCGAAGCCGAACGGCGGCTCGCTGCCCGCCCAGGGCAGCGGCACCCGCTCGCCGTCCCGGCCGCGCTCGGTGTGGCCGCTGCGCTCCCAGGTCGGGTCCTGCAGCACCTCGTCGGGCAGCTCGACGTTCTCCAGGCCCAGCTCGTCGCCGTTGTAGACGTAGGCGGCACCCGGCAGCGACAGCGAGATCATGGTGGCCGCCCGGCCCCGGGCCTGGCCGAGCGCACCGCCGCCGTAACGGGTGGTGTGGCGCACCACGTCGTGGTTGGACAGCACCCAGGTGCACGGCGCGCCGACACCGGCCATCGCCTTGAGCGAGCCGTCGATCGCGTCGGCGAAGTCCTCGGCCGACCAGGGCGCCTCGATCAGCCGGAAGTTGAAGGTCAGGTGCAGCTCGTCCGGCCGCACGTAGCGGGCCAGCCGCTCGTCGTCGGGCACCCACGCCTCACCCACCGCCATCCGGTGCGGGTAGGAGTCCAGCACCCGGCGGAACATCCGCAGGCAGTCGTGCACGCCGTCCTGGTCGAAGCGCAGGTCCGGATCGAGCTGGGTGTGCGGCCCGGTGTAGTGGCTCAGGTCCATGTCCGGCAGCCCGGCGGGCTTGGCCATCGAGTGCGCGACGTCCACCCGGAAGCCGTCCACGCCGCGGTCCAGCCAGAACCGCAGGATCCGCTCGAACTCGGCACGCACCTCCGGGTTGTCCCAGTTCACGTCCGGCTGCTCGGGCGCGAAGATGTGCAGGTACCACTGGCCGTCCGGCACCCGCTGCCAGGCCGAACCGCCGAACATGGCCGGCCAGTTGTTGGGCGGCTCGGCGCCGTCCGGGCCCTTGCCGTCGCGGAAGATGAACCGGGCCCGCTCCGGCGAGCCGGGGCCGGCGGCCAGCGCCTGGACGAACCACGGGTGCTGGTCGGAGAAGTGGTTGGGGACGATGTCGACGGTGACCTTGATGTTGCGGGCGTGCGCGGCCTCGGTCAGCGCGTCGAAGTCGGCCAGGGTGCCGAACATCGGGTCCACGTCGGTGGGGTCGGACACGTCGTAGCCGCCGTCGGCCATCGGTGAGCGGTAGAACGGGCTGAGCCAGATCCCGTCCACGCCGAGCTCGCTCAGGTGGTCCAGCCGCTCGCGGATCCCGATCAGGTCGCCGATGCCGTCGCCGTTGCCGTCGGCGTAGCTCTTCGGATAGATCTGGTACACCACCGCGCTGCGCCACCAGTCGGCCCCGCTGAGGTAGGGCGCGCCGGCCGGGGCGGCGTACTGCTGGTCGGCGGGCTGAACCACGTCACCGGCCGGCGCGGCGCCGTCCTGCTGGTCCTGTACGGACGGGGCGTGCGGGCGCAACGGCGCGTCGGGTCCGGGAGCGATGTGGGCAGGAGTGTCTGGCACGCGGTCCTCCGAAGGGGTAGTCACACGGTCACCGCCGGACAGCCGCGGTGGGCGGCTGTGGCGCGGACGACGGAGCGGAGAGCAGGGTCGCTGACGAGCCGCATCCTGTAAGCCTTTCCAGCAAATTGTGTCGCGGTCCTCCGAACCGAGTCAAGCCACCAGGTCAGTGCGGCGCGTTGCGCATCGACTCCGCGGCCATCGCCAGGTACCGCCACAGCTCGGCCGCGATGTCCTCGGGCAGGTCCAGGGAGTCCAGCGCGTCGCGCATGTGCCGCAGCCACGCGTCGCGCTCGGCGGCACCGATCACGAACGGGGCGTGCCGCATCCGCAGCCTGGGGTGGCCACGGGCCTCGGAGTAGGTGGTCGGGCCGCCCCAGTACTGGATCAGGAACAGCGCCAGCCGGTCCGCGGCCGGTTCCAGGTCCTGCTCCGGGTACAGCGGGCGCAGCAGCGGGTCCATCGCCACCCCGGCGTAGAACCGTTCCACCAGCAGCCGGAAGGTCTGCTCGCCACCGGCCCGGGTATAGAAGTCCGGATTCACCACCGTGGCACTCTCACCCGGCCATTGTCCCTCACCGCGTGCCGGCCGACCCTGAGCCACCCGACGGCGGCCCCGCGGCCGGTCAGTCGCCGGCCGGCGGCACCGCACCGGCGGCACCGGTACTGGCGGCATCGGCTACTTCGTCCAGGGCGGTCCGGACCCGGGCGCGCAGCTCGCGGGCCACCCGCCACTGCTCCAGCGGCTTGACCCGGGCCACCAGCCGCAGCACGGTCTCCTCGCGGCCGAGCCGTTCGATGCCGAGCACCTCCGGAGCGGAGAGCAGGCTGGGCTGCCACTGCTGGTCGGCGTGCAGGTCGGCGGTCACCTGTCGCAGGGCGGCGAGCGCGTCCGCCAGGTCCTGCCCGATGCCGACCGGGACGTCGAGCACCACCTGGGCGTACTGCTGCGACAGGTTGCCGACCCGGACGATCTCGCCGTTGCGCACGTACCAGGCCACGCCCTTGATGTCGCGCAGCCGGGTGGTGCGCAGCCCGACCGCCTCCACGGTGCCGGTGGCCTCCTTGACGTCGATCACGTCGCCGACGCCGTACTGGTCCTCCAGCAGCAGGAACATGCCGGCCAGGAAGTCCTTGACGATGCTCTGGGAGCCGAAGCCCACCGCGACGCCGACCAGCGTGGTGCCGGCCACGAACGGCGCGAGGTTGACCCGGAACGTCTGCAGCACCATCAGGAACGCGGTGACGAAGATCACCAGGCTGACCGCGCTGCGCAGCACCGAGGCGATGGTGTCGGCCCGCTGGGTGCGCCGCTCGCTGGCCAGCCCGGCCGACTCCAAGAACTGCTGGGCGCCCGGCCGGCCGGTCAGCGGGCTGAGCAGGGCCGGCACCCGGCCGGACCCCGCGGTGGTGAACAGCCGGTTGATCCAGCGGTGGGCCAGCGCCCGCACCACCAGCGCCACCAGCACGATGCCCAGCAGCTGCAGAGGTTTGGTGATCAGCAGGCCGGCGTGTTCGTGCCAGTAGCTGGGCCGCGAGGCCGCCACCGGTGCGGTCGGCAAGAGCTCCACGGCGGCTAAGACTGCCACCTGGAGGGCGGCCCGGACGGCAGGCCGCGCCCAGGTCGCGCCCGGGCGTCACGTGCGTGTCGATCTTTTTTGGGTGCGCGAAGCGCTCCGGTCGGGTTCACTGGACTGCGACACTCGGAGGAGCGCCGGTGACCCGATCGCGTGTGCTCTGCGTGTCGCGCCGGACCGGGTGCGACACGTCGCTGCCTCGCGGCCGAAGATCGTCGGTGCAGGTCCGCGGATGAGCGGAGCCCTGGTCCTCAACGCAACCTATGAGCCGCTGTGCGTGGTGCCGCTACGCCGGGCGATCGTGCTGGTGCTGGCCGAGAAGGCGGTGGTGGTGGAGTCGGCCGGCGCGGTGCTGCACTCGGCACGGCTGGCACTCGAAGCACCCACGGTGGTCCGGCTCAGCCGGTTCGTCCGGGTGCCCTACCGCAGCCGGGTGCCGCTGACCCGCCGGGCGGTCATGCACCGGGACGCGCTGCGCTGCGCCTACTGCCAGCGCCGGGCCGACACCATCGACCACGTGGTGCCGCGCAGCCGGGGCGGCAAGCACGAGTGGGTGAACGTGGTCGCCGCCTGCGCGACCTGCAACCACCGCAAGGCCGACCGGCTGCTGGCCGAGCTGGGCTGGAGCCTGCCGTTCACCCCGAAGGAGCCGGCGGGCTACGTCGGCCTCGCCATCGGCTACGTCCGGGAGCCGACCTGGGAGCCGTACCTGCTCGCCTGGGGCGATCGCGACGCCTGGAGTGACGACGACCGGGTCGCCAGCTGAATCAGTCGGGCTCAGCGACAGGTCGGCAGGCCGGCCGGGGGACGGGTCGGGCCGAGCCGCTAGCGTGGCAGGAATGGCCCAACTGCACGACCTGACCGCCCTGGAGGCGGCCGCCGCGATCCGCCGGCGTGAGGTCAGCCCGTCCGAACTGGTGGCGCACTACCTGGACCGGATCGCCCGGCTGGATTCAGAGATCGGTGCCTTCGTCACCGTCACCGACGCCGCCGCCCGCGAGCAGGCCCGGCAGGCCGACGCCGAGGTGCTCTCCGGCGCCGACCTGCCGCCGCTGCATGGCGTGCCCACCGCGATCAAGGACCTCAACCTGACCGCGGGGGTGCCCACCCGGTTCGGCTCGGCGGCCTACCGCGACTGGGTGCCCGAGCTCGACGACAACGTGGTGACGTCTGCTGCGCCGGGCCGGCACCATCTCGCTCGGCAAGACCGCCACCCCGGAGTTCGGGCTGCCCTGCTACACCGAGACCGACATCGGCCCGCCGGCCCGCACCCCGTGGGACACCGGCCGGCTGGCCGGCGGCTCGTCCGGGGGAGCGGCGGCGGCGGTCGCGGCCGGCTTCGTCCCGATCGCCCAGGGCTCCGACGGCGGCGGCTCGATCCGGATCCCGGCCAGCGTGACCGGCCTGTACGGCATCAAGCCGTCCCGGGGCCGGATCTCGCGCGGGCCGCTGGACGCCGACTCGTCCGGGCTGTCGGTGCTCGGCCCGCTGGCCAGGACCGTGCGGGACGCCGCCGCGTTCCTGGACGCCACCGCCGGACCGCAGCCGGGCGACCCGTACTGGGCGCCGCCGCTGCCGGCCGGCGAGAGCTTCTGGCAGTGGTGTGACCGGACGCCGTCCCGGCTGCGGATCGGTCGCTACCTGCAGCCGCCGGTTCCCGGAGCCGAGGTCGACCAGGAGTGCCGGACCGCCTGGGAGTTCGCCAGCGTGCTGCTGGAGAGCCTCGGCCACGAGGTGGTCGACATCGCGATGCCGCTGCCGGCGGCGGTGATCCCGGCCTTCGAGACGGTCTGGGCGGTGTCGGCGGCCAGCGCCCCGGTGCCCGCCGGGGCACCGGATCGGCTGCGGCCGCTGACCCGCTACCTGCGCGAGCGCGGCGCCCGGGTGTCCGGGCCGGAGTACGCCGCCGCGGTCGGGATGCTCAACGTCATCAGCCGGCAGGCCGTCATCGCGACCGCCGGCTACGACGCGGTGCTCACCCCGACGCTGGCGCTGACCCCGCGACCGGTCGGGCTGGTTCTGCGGCACGGCCGACGATCCGGTGGACCCGGCCGAGGACTTCGAGCGCCAGAAGCGGTTCACCCCGTACACCGCCGTGTACAACGCCAGCGGCCAGCCGGCGGCCAGCCTGCCGCTGCACTGGAGCGCCGACGGGTTGCCGGTCGGCGTGATGCTGGTCGGCCGGCCGGCGGGGGAGGCCGCGCTGCTGGCGCTGTCGGCGCAACTGGAGGCCGCCGCACCGTGGGCGGACCGGCACCCGGCGCTCTGGCAGCGCCTGAGTGCTTCGATACCGTGTGCCGACTGGTTTAGCGGAGGAAGGCGCTATGAGCATCGTCGAGACGGCACTGATCTTCGTCGGCATCCCGGCCGCGGCGATCCTGGTGGTCGCCGCGCTGGTGTACGGCCGGGCAGCCGTCCGCACGCCCCGCTACCGTCCCGGCAACGCGTGGCAGTTCGAGCCGGCCTGGTACCTGCCGCACCCCGAGCACGCGGGTCCGGCGTCCAGCCTGCCGGCGAGCACCCTGGACGGCCGGGCCCTGGCCGGCCAGGTAGCCGAACCGGTCGCGGCGAGCGGGGGTGCCAGCGGTGAGTGGTGACCCGCACGAGCTGGCCATGCCTGCCGACTCCGACGACTCCGCCGCACGTACCCACGACCTGACCACCAGGCGAGCCTCCCAGCTCGGCGCGGACCGTCCGTTCAAGCCGGCCCAGCTGGCCCGGATCGACGAGGCGTTGACGCTGGCCTCGCGCGAGACCGGCCTGCTGTTCAGCGTCTACGTCGGCGACCTGGGACAGGCCAGCCGGGCCACCGCGGAGGCGATGTTCGCCAAGCTGGCCGGCCGGCACTCCGCGCCGGTCCTGGTGGCCGTCTCACCGGGCCAGCGCCGGCTGGAGATCGTCACCGGCGGCGACTCGGCCCGCCGGATCCCGAACCGGGTGGCGGCGCTGGCGGCGCTGGCGATGCGCGGCTCGTTCGCCAACGGCGACCTGACCGGTGGCATCGTGACCGGCCTGCGCCAGCTCGCCGACGCCGCCGGCACCGCCTGAGCCGAGCGCGAAGCGCCCGCCCGCCGGCCAGGCACCGCCAGCGGGTTGCTTAGCTGGTTGAACCATCTATTGGATAGGCTGGAGGCCGATGACCGCCACGCTTTCCGACCAGGCCCGGGCCCACGCCAAGGCCGTCGCCGCACTCACCGCCTCCTACGCCGCTATCCCGGCCGGTGCCCAGGTGCGGCTGGCCAAGCGCACCTCGAACCTGTTCCGGCCGCGCACCGACCAGCCCCAGGCCGGCCTGGACGTCAGCGGTCTGGACGCGGTGATCGGCATCGATCCGATCGCGCGCACCGCCGACGTGCAGGGCATGTGCACCTACGAGCGGCTGGTGGCCGCCTGCCTGCCGCACGGGCTGATGCCGAGGGTGGTGCCGCAGCTCAAGACCATCACGCTGGGCGGCGCGGTGACCGGCCTGGGCATCGAGTCCTCGTCCTTCCGCAACGGCCTGCCGCACGAGTCGGTGCTGGAGCTGGACGTGCTGACCGGCGACGGGCAGCTGCGCACGGTCAGCCGCGATCGGCATCCCGACCTGTTCTTCGGCTTCCCGAACTCCTACGGCAGCCTCGGCTACGCCGTCCGGCTGCTCGATCGAGCTGGACCCGGTCCGGCCCTACGTCGGGCTGCGCAACGTCCGGTTCGACGACCTGGACGCGCTGGCGGCAGCGATCGAGCACGATCAGCGCCGAACGCAGCTGGGACGGCGAGCCGGTCGACTTCCTCGACGGGGTGGTGTTCAGCCTGGACGAGGCCTACCTGTGCCTCGGCCGCTGGGTGGACAGCCCCGCCGAGGCCTCGGTGGCCGCTGCCAGCGACTACACCGGCCAGCAGATCTACTACCGCTCGATCCCGGCACCGCGAGCGGGACTGCCTGCACCGTCTCGGACTACCTGTGGCGCTGGGACACCGACTGGTTCTGGTGCTCGGGCGCGTTCGGGGTGCAGAACCCGGTGATCCGCCGGCTGTGGCCGGCCCGCTACCGGCGCAGCGACTTCTACCACCGGCTGATCTCGCTCGACCACCGGTTCGCCATTGCCGCCAAGCTCGACCGGCTGCGCCGCCGGCCCGCGACGAGCGGGTGGTGCAGGACGTCGAGATCCCGGTGCAGCGCACCGCCGACTTCCTGCGCTGGTTCGCCGAGCACGTCGGGATGTCGCCGGTGTGGTTGTGCCCGCTGACGCTGCACGAGCCGGCCCGCGAGCCGGGCCCGGGCGAGGCTGGCTCAGCTGCGCATGACGGCTCGGCTGCGCATGATTCGGCCCAGCCGTGGCCGCTGTACCCGATGACGCCCGGCCAGCTCTACGTCAACGTCGGTTTCTGGGGCACCGTGCCGATCCTGGCCGGCCGCGCCGACGGCGACGTCAACCGGCTGGTGGAGGCGGCGGTCGCCGACCACGACGGGCACAAGTCGCTGTACTCCGATGCCTACTACGACCGCTCGACGTTCGCCGCGATGTACGGCGGGCAGACCTATGCCGAGCTGAAGGACAGATACGATCCCGGCCACCGGCTGACCGGGCTGTACGAGAAAGCGGTGGGACGCAGATGAAGATCGCCGATCTGGTGTCGATGCTGACCGTCGAGGGCGGCGCGCCGATGCGCCTGCAGGCCTATGACGGCAGCGCGTTCGGCCCGCCGGACGCGGCGTTCACGCTGGAGCTGGTCAACGAGCGCGGGCTGCGCTACCTGGCCACCGCGCCGGGTGACCTGGGGTTGGCCCGGGCCTACGTGCAGGGCGACCTGGTGTTGCACGGCGCGCATCCCGGCGACCCGTACGAGGCGTTGAAGGCCCTGGGCAGCTGGCGGTTCCGCCGGCCGACGCCCACCGAGGTGACCGTGCTGCTGCGCGAGATGGGCTGGCGCAACCTGCTGCCGCCGGAGCCGCCGTCGCAGGAGGCGCTGCCCCGCTGGCGCCGGATGGTGGAGGGGCTGCGGCACTCCCGCGACCGGGACGCCCAGGCGATCGGCAAGCACTACGACGTGTCGAACGAGCTTCTACGAGAAGGTGCTCGGGCCCTCGATGGCCTACACCTGCGCGGTGTTCCCCAAGCCGGACGCCAGCCTGGAGGAGGCCCAGGAGGAGAAGTTCGACCTGGTGGCCCGCAAGCTGGGCCTGGAGCCGGGCATGCGGCTGCTCGACGTCGGCTGTGGCTGGGGCGGCATGGCCCGGCACGCGGCCAAGCCACTACGGGGTGCAGGTGGTCGGCGTGACGCTGTCGGCCGCGCAGGCCGAGTGGGGCGCGGCGCGGATGGAGCGCGAGGGGCTGTCCGGCCAGGTGCGCATCCTGCACTCGCGACTACCGGGACGCTCCGGGCACCGGACTACGACGCGGTCAGCTCGATCGGGCTGATGGAGCACGTCGGGGTGCGCAACTACCCCGGCTACTTCGCCTTCCTCAAGGGCAAGCTGCGCGACGGCGGCCGGCTGCTCAACCACTGCATCACCCGCGCCGGACAACAAGCAGAGCCCGATGCCGGGCCACTTCATCGACCGCTACGTCTTTCCCGACGGTGAGCTGGCCGGCTCCGGCCGGATCATCAGCGAGGCGCAGGACGCCGGCCTGGAGGTGCGCCACGAGGAGAACCTGCGCGAGCACTACGCGCTGACCCTGCAGCAGTGGTGTGCGAACCTGGTGCGCAACTGGGACGCCTGCGTGGCCGACGTCGGCGAGCCCACCGCCCGGGTCTGGGGGCTCTACATGGCCGGTTCCCGGCTGGGCTTCGAGACCAACGGCATCCAGCTGCACCAGGTGCTGGCGGTGAAGGTCGCCGAGTCGGGTGAGGCGACCTTCCCGCTCCGTCCGACCTGGGGTTCGTAGCTCACACACCGCCCCGGAATCGACAAGAATTTCGGTCGCTCGATCGGGTATCCACAGACCTGAGCAGGAGCGTCGCCAAATGCCGTCCGGCGTGATGTGCTTCGCCGGTGTCGGGTTACCACGGAGCGCAGACGCTTTATCCGCCTGTTCGTTTTGAGCGTTTGCTGTACCCTGTGGCCATGGCTGGAGCGATTGCACACGAGGCGGCGCACCATCTCCGCGCGGTTCTCGACGAGGTACTACGGGACTCGCCACAGGTGCCGGCGGCGGCGCGCGCTGCCTTCGGGCGCCTTGTCGACGTGCTGGAGACCAGCGCCGGCGCGGTGATCTTCGCAGCTGACACGATGGTCTCGACCCAACAGGCCGCGGCGCTGCTCGGTGTCAGCCGGATGACGGTCGTCCGTCTTGTCGAACGAGGCGAGCTCGCAGCCGAGGGTGGCGCGGTTCACCGGCGGATCTCCGTATCCGAGCTTGCCCGCTATCAGACCGACAGCAGCCAGCGCCGTCGATCAGCTGTCGCCGAACTCGCTGACGACATAGGCCGCACACCACCGGATGAAGTGATCGACACTCGGTGAATGCTCCGGTCCCCGATAGCGTTTCCCATGCGCTGCTGGACGCATGCACGCTGATCCCGATCAGGTTGACGACGGTCCTGCTGTGGCTCGCCGAGGCTGGCCTGTTCGAGGTGCTGTGGTCAGGTGCCATCCTGGACGAGGTCGAACTGAACCTCCCGAAGGTCGGGGTCAGCAGGGAGCAGGCGGCACGTCGGGTAGGCGCCATGCGACGAGGTTTCGGCGCCGCGGCGCTGGTCGACGACTTCGAGCACCTCATCCCCGACATGACGTGCGACGCCAAGGACCGGCATGTGCTGGCCGCGGCAGTGCGAGGCGGGGCAGACACGCTCGTGACGTTCAACGTGAAGGACTTCCCGCCGGATTCGGCAGAGGGCCTCGGCGTCGAGGTCGTTCATCCCGACCGGTTCCTGGTGCGCCTGCTGACCGAGCGCCAGGACGACGTGGTTTCCGTCCTCGCCCGCGGCGTCGGCGCGCTGCGCGAGCCGCCGCAGACGATGCTCGAGTTCCTCGCATCGTTGACCGTGACCGTTCCGGCGTTCGCCACCGTGGCGGCCGGTGCGGTAGCGAATCCGTCGGCCCCACATCACCGATAGGTCGATATCAGTAGGCGCTAGCCTCTGCGCGGTATGCCGGTGGCCGCCGCTCAGCTGTCGTCGGCGCCGCTGCCGGTGTCGGTGGCCCGGGCCCGCAAAGCCCGGACCATGTCGGCCCGGCCCTCGTCGATCAGCCGGCGCAGTGCCGCCGGGTGGCTGGCGTCGGCCAGGAACTCCTCGGCCAGCCGCACGGTCCGCTCGTCGATCGCGCCCGACCAGGTCGGCACCAGCCCGACGATCATGTACCGGGCGGTCTCGGTGGTCAGCCGGTCCCACAGGCCCGCCGCCTCGGCGAAGTAGCCGTCCACGTACGGCGCCAGCAGGTCCGGTCGCCACGGGTCGCGGAAGCCGGCCATCACCGCCCGCCGTACCGCGGTGGACAGCTCCGAGTCGTGGATCATCAGCTGCCAGGCCGCCGCCTTCGCCTCGGCGGTGGGGATCCGGGCGCGCGCGGTCGCGGCGTGCCGGGCACCGGACGCGGACGGGTCCTCGGCGGCTGCCGCGGCGATCTCGTCCTCGCCGGCCCGGCCGGCGCCGACCAGGGCGCGCAGCATCAACCAGCGCAGGTCGGTGTCGACCACCAGCCCGTCCAACCGCTCGTCGCCGGACAGCAGCGCGGCCACCACGTCGAGCTGCTCGCCGGAGTTCAGCAGCGCGTGCACCCAGGCCAGCTGGTGGTCCGAGCCGGGGGCCGCGGCGCGGGCGAACGCCAGCGCCAGCTCGCCGAAGCGGGCCCGGGCAGCCACCGCCCAGTCCGGGTCGGCGTACATCTCCAGCGCCTGCAGCAGGTTCCTGGCGACCGTCTGGACCACGCTGATCACCGGCTCGGTGCCGGCCGCGGAGCTGACCAGGTCGAGCGTAGTGCCGGGTGGCCAGCACACCGTCGCGCACCATCTCCCAGGCCGCCGACCAGCACAGCGTGCGGGCCAGCGAATCCTCCAGCGCGGCCAGCCCGCCGGTCTGCAGGGTGTGCAGGCTGTGCGCGTCCAGCCGCAGCTTGCAGTAGGTCAGGTCGTCGTCGTTGAGCAGCACCAGGTCCGGACGCGACCGGCCGACCAGCTCGGCGATCTCGGTCCGCTCGCCGTCGACGTCCACCTCCACCCGGTCGGTGCGCACCAGCCGCGCGGGCCCGTCGCCGTCGCCGCTGGTGTAGCGGTACAGCCCGATGGCCAGCCGGTGCGGGCGCAGGGTGTTGTCGGCGGAGGTGTCGCGCGGCGCGTCCTGCAGCACCGCGAAGGAGCTGAACCGGCCGTCGGCGTCGACCTCGTAGTCCGCCGACAGGGTGCTCATGCCGCTGGTCTCCACCCAGAGCTTCGCCCAGCCGGACAGCTCCCGGCCGGAGGTGGCGTTCAGCGCGTCCAGCAGGTCGGCCAGGGTGGTGTTGCCGTAGGCGTGGTCGGCGAAGTACTGCCGAAGCCCGGCCAGGAACTGCGGCAGCCCGACGTAGGCGACCAGCTGCTTGAGCACGCTGGCGCCCTTGGCGTAGGTGATGCCGTCGAAGTTGACCTCGACCGCCTCGGCGTCGGGGATCTCGCAGGCGACCGGGTGGGTCGAGGGGTACTGGTCCTGCCGGTACGCCCAGGCCTTCTCGGTATTGGCGAAGGTGGTCCAGATGCCGGGCCACGCGGTGGCGTGCGCCTGGGCGGTGTTGCCGGCCCACTCGGCGAACGACTCGTTCAGCCAGAGGTCCTCGAACCACCGCATGGTGACCAGGTTGCCGAACCACATGTGGGCCATCTCGTGCAGCACGGTGGTGGCCCGGCGCTCGCGGCGCACGTCGGTCACCCGGCTGGTGAAGATGTAGTCCTCGGTGTTGGTCACGCAGCCGGCGTTCTCCATCGCGCCGGCGTTGAACTCGGGCACGAAGCACTGGTCGTACTTGCCGAACGGGTAGCGGTGCCCGAAGTTCTGGTGGTACCAGTCGAAACCCTGCTTGGTGACGGTGAACAGCTCGTCGCTGTCGAGGTGCTCGGCCAGTGACGCGCGGCAGTACAGCCCGAGGTCGATGCCGTCGTGGTGGTCGCCGATGTGGTGGTAGGGGCCGGCGACCAGCGCGGTGATGTAGGTGCTCAGCCGCGGCGTCGTCGCGAAGTGCACGGTCTTGGTCTGCTCGCCGTCCTCGACCGTCGACGACGGCGCCGTTGGACACCACCTGCCAGTGCGCCGGTGCCGTGACGTGCAGCGTGAAGGTGGCCTTGAGGTCGGGCTGGTCGAAGCAGGCGTACATCCGCTTGGAGTCGGTGGTCTCGAACTGGCTGTAGAGGTAGACCTCGCCGTCGAGCGGGTCGACGAACCGGTGCAGGCCCTGGCCGTTGGTGGTGTAGAGCAGGTCGGCGTCGACCACCACGACGTTGTGCTCGGCCAGCTCCGGCAGCACGATGCCGTCCACCGGCTGGTAGCCGCTGACGTCGACCGGCTGGCCGTTCAGGCTGACCTCGTGGAAGTGCTCGGCGATCACGTCCAGGAAGGTGGATCCGCCGGGCTGGTCGGCGCTGAAGGTGAGGGTGGTGCGGGACCGGAAGGTCCGCTCGGTGGGGGCGCCCGAGGCGTCGGTCAGGTCGAGCGTCACGTCGTAGCTGTCGACCCGCAGCATCCCGGAGCGGTGCCGGGCGTCCTCCCGGGTGAGGTTGGGCATCCGGACGGTGTTGGCATCGATGCGGTAGGAGTCGGAACCACCGGCGGACGGGCCGGACGTCACGGGGCGCACACTGGACACGGAATGCCACTCCTCAGAAGGTGGTTGTCGTCGTAGGCGGTGAGCCGCTGAATGAAGGCATTCTTTCATACATTCGCTAGCAGATTAGGGGCTGTGGCAATGGCGACGGACGTATCCGAGAGCCGGGCGACGGTGGATTTCTGGTTCGACCCCGCGTGCCCGTTCGCATGGGTGACCTCCCGCTGGATCCTGGAGGTCGAGAAGCAGCGCGACCTCGACCTGAACTTCCACGTGATGTCGCTGTCGGTGCTCAACGAGGGTCGGGACGAGCTTCCGCAGCGGTACAAGGAGATGCTGGAGCGCGGCTGGGGCCCGGTGCGGGTGGCGATCGCCGCCGAGCAGCACAGCGGAACCGGCGTGCTGCGCGACCTCTACACCGCCCTGGGCACCAAGCACCACAACGAGGGCCGCGAGCTGGACCGGGCGGCCATCGTCGAGGCCCTGACCGAGGTGGGCCTGCCCGAGTCGCTGGCCGACGCCGCGGACTCCAAGGACTACGACGACGCCCTGGTCAAGTCCCACCACGCCGGCATGGACGCGGTCGGCTTCGAGGTCGGCACCCCGGTGATCCACGTCGACGGGGTGGCCTTCTTCGGCCCGGTGCTGACCCGGATCCCGCGCGGCGAGGACGCGCTGCGGATCTGGGACGGCACCCGGCTGCTGGCCGGCTACCCGTACTTCTTCGAGCTGAAGCGGACCCGCACCGAGTCCCCGCGGTTCGACTGAGCACGCCGGTGACGCCCGCTTTTCCGGACCCCGCCGTCTGCTCATGACGGCGATCTTCCACATCGTGGCCGAGCCGGACTGGCGGGCGGCCTGCGCGCAGGGCAGCTACCGCCCGCCGTCGCTGGAGCAGGAGGGCTTCGTGCACTTCTCCTACCGCGACCAGGTGGCCCGGACCGCCAACGCCCGGTTCCGCGGCCGGACCGACCTGCTGGTGGTCGAGGTCGACCCGGCGCGGCTGCCCTACCCGGTGGTCGATGAGGACCTCTACGGCTCGAACGAGGACTTTCCGCATGTCTACGGCGCGATCCCGACGGCCGCCGCGGTGGCCGAGCACCGGCTCGGTGCCACCGCGGACGGCGGCTTCGGCTTCGCGCCGGACGCCGGCTGATCCGACCTGACCGGCACTTCGTACGGGCCCGGTCCAGCACCCCGCCAAGCCGGTGACCGGGTCGGCTGGCACGATGTCGGCCATGCGGATCTACCTCGGCAGCGACCACGCGGGTTACGAGCTCAAGGCGGTACTGGCCGCGCATCTGGCCGATGCCGGCCACGACGTCGTCGACTGCGGGCCGCACAGCTACGAGCCCGAGGACGACTACCCGCCGTACTGCATCGGCACCGCGCAGCGGGTGGCCGCCGACCCGGGCAGCCTCGGCGTCGTGCTGGGCGGCTCGGGCAACGGCGAGCAGATCGCCGCGAACAAGGTCGCCGGCATCCGGGCCGCGCTGGGCTATGACCTGCCGACCGCGATCCTGGCCCGCCAGCACAACGACGCGAACGTCCTCGGCCTCGGTGCCCGGATGCAGAGCCAGGAGGCGGCGCTGTCGATCGTGGACGCCTTCGTGAACACCGAGTTCTCCGGCGATCCCCGGCACGTCCGGCGGATCGGCATGCTCACCGCCTTCGAGCAGACCGGGACGCTGCCGGCCGAGGCGTGACGCGACTGCTGCCGGCCGAGGCGTGACGGAGCTGCTGACGTCCTGAGCCGGCCGAGGCGTGACGGAGCTGCTGCCATCCTGAGCCGGCCGCGGGCCTCAGCCTTCCGGCGGTTGCCAGCCGCGGCGCACGATCACCACCGACTGCTCCGCGGCGGCGAGGTCGGCCGGCGTCGGCCGGGCCACGTCCCGAGCCCGCAGCGCGCCGTCGAGGCCCACCTGGGACGGTGAGCTGCCGGCCAGTTCGCGCCAGCCACGGTCGGACTCGCGTCCGGGACCACCGTGGTGCCCGTGTCGATCGTCGCGGCCCTGGTGATCGTGTCGAGCGTCCCGGCCGCGGTGGTCGTCCTGGCCGCGCTTGCCGCCGGCCGAGCCCCGCCGGCCGGGGCCGGGCTCGGACGGCCGCGGCTGCTCGACCGGTGGGGCCTCAGGTGTGGCTGGCGGGGCCTGGGCAGGTCCGGCCGAACCGGTCGTGGCGGCGCCCTCGGCGGCCGGTCGGCGGGCCCGGCGCCGGCGACGGTGCGGTCGCTCCGACGGAGAAGTCACTTACTCATCCTGCCCGAACGGTCACACGCGGCGAAACCGGGCACGGTCCGTAACGGATCGGTACCGCTTCGCTACCGGTGCCCTCGCGGCTCGGTTACGGTGAGCCCACCATGACCGTGGCGATCCCCAGCAGCCGGCGCACCCAGCCCGTCCTGCGCGGCTGCCCGGACCTGTTCCGCCGGTGCGGCGGGTGGGTCCGCGGGCTCCCCGAACCGGCGGTCGCCGCCCTCACCGCGACGGCGCTGGCGCTCGGCACCGGCTGGTCGCTGCTTGCCGGCGATGCCGAACTCGATGTGATGGCGGTCGGCGTCGTGGTGGCGGTGCTGTCCTCGCTGCTGCTGAGCTTGCGGTGGATGCTGGTGCTGCTGGCCACCGCGGCGCTGTGCCTGGGACTGGTGGCGCTGGTGCAGGTGCGCGGCGGGCACCCGAGCCACCTGTCCACCCCCGCCCTGGTGCTGGTCGCGGTGACCGTGCTGGTCGGGCTGGTGGGCGCGCTGCGCGCCCGGCACCGGGATCGGCTGGGGCTGCGCCGGGTCAGCGCGGAGACGGTGCTCGGCCAGATCGGCGAGCGGGCGCTGGTGCAGGCCCGGGTGCCGTCGGTGCCGGCCGGCTGGGCCGTCGACATCCAGCACCGGCCGGCGCACGGAGCGGTGCTGTCCGGCGACTTCGTCGCCAACCGGCTGGTCCGCGACGGCGCCAGCCAGGTGTTGCACCTGGTCGTGATCGACGTCGCCGGCTGCGGCATCACGGCCGGACCGCGGGCGCTGCTGCTGTCGGGCGCGGTCGGCGGCCTGCTCGGCTCGGTGCCCGCCGAGCAGTTCCTGACCGCCGTCAACGACTACCTGACCCGCCAGCAGGGGTCGGTCGGGCTGGCTTCGGCGGTCTACCTCCAGCTGGACCTGGACACCGGCGAGTACCGGGTTCGGGTAGCCGGCCACCCACCGGCGCTGCACTACCGGCCCGGGGCTGCGTCGCCGTGGCGGACCTCGGCTGCCGCCGGCACGGTGCTCGGTGCGCTGCCGACGGTCACCGGGGTGCTCGACCACGACGTGTTGCAGCCGGGCGACGCGCTGTTCCTCTACACCGACGGGGTGGTCGAGGACCGGGTCGCCGGGCTCGAGGCCGGCACCCGGCGACTGATGGGCAGCATCGAGGCGCTGAGTGCCGAACGGCCGGCGGGCGAGGGGCTGGCCGCCCTGCTGATCGAGCAGGTGCCCAGCATGCTCACCGATGACCGGACGCTGGTGGTGATCCAGCGCCAGCCGGCGGACCGGTCCTGCCGCCCCGCCGAGCGGGCAGCGTGAACCAGCGGTTACCGGTCGGGTTGTGAGCTGACCAACTCGCCGTCCCGGGAGCCGAACGCGCTCTTGGGACGGCTCCGGTTACCTGGGTTACCCGGGCCGGCATCGGTGGAGGCGCCGGTGTCCGGCCGGAACGAGTCGCGGCGCGGCAGGTAGTGGGCGATGGCCAGCGTGACCAGGGCGATCAACCCGCCGGCCAGGATGTCGAGCAGGTAGTGGTTGCCGGTCACCACCACCGCCAGTGCGGTGATCACCGGGTAGCACAGCCACAGCCGGCGCAGCACCGGCGAACGGACCAGCCGATAGCCGACCACCGCCGTCCAGACCGCCCAGGCCAGGTGCAGTGACGGGAACGCCCCGAACTGGTCGGCGGTCACCGGCCCGCCGTGGCTGGCGCCGAAGCCGGCGTCGGCGACCGCGTCGACGAAGCCGAAGCCGGGCAGGAAGCGCGGCGGCGCGGCCGGGTAGAGCAGGAAGATGGTCAGGCCGAAGACGTTGGTCAGCACCAGTGCGTTGCGGGCCCACCGGTAGCTGGCCGCCCGCCGCCACCAGCACCAGACCAGCATGCCGATGGTCACCGTCAGGTGCGCGAACTGGTACCAGTAGCTGGCCAGCAGCGAGAGCATCGTCTGCTGGGTGGTCCACAGGTTGGCCGACAGCTCGACGTTGATGTGCAGCCAGCGCTCGACGTCGAGCAGCTGCCGGCCGTGTCGCAGTGCCGCCACCTCGCGAATCTCGGCGTGGCTGCGCACCATGTCGTAGGCACGCAGCAGCAGCAGGACCACCAGCAACTCGCCGATGATCCGGGGCCGCCGGACCGGCGCGAGCGCCTGGGCTGCCGCGCCCGGCTGCGGACGGGCGGCCAGGCCGGGTTCGCCGCGGCGCGAGCTCATACCGTATTCGAACACATCCCACTCACTTCCCGAGACACCGACGCCTCAGCCCGGCACGGCCGACGGTTGCACAGCCGGGCGCGCCGGCAGCGGCATGACCGCACAGACCCGGCGTCATCGGGCAGTCCCACGCCGGCCGGGCGATTGTCGCAGGGGGTGCCGACACCGCGTCAATCCCGTTTGGTGTCGAGCCTGTCGTCGTCCTGCCCCGGCCCGGAGGTCCCGGCCCGGGCACGACGCCGGGTGGACCGGGTTCGCCGCTAGGGTGCAGGAGCCGGCCGGCAGCGGCGTACCCCGACCAGGGCTGATCGGCGGTACCGGGTGAAGGGGGAGTGGTGCGCGATGGCGGATCTTCGGCCGGCGGTGCTGCGCCTGAGCGCGTTCGCCCTGGACGGTGCGGGTGGCAACCCGGCCGGGGTGGTGCTCGACGCCCGGGCGCTGGACGAGCGGCAGCTGCAGGCCCTGGCCGGTGAGGTGGGCTACTCCGAGACGGTCTTCGTGACCGACGGCCCGCCGGAGCCCGACCGCCGCCACTACCGGGTCCGCTACTTCTCACCGCTGGCCGAGGTGCCGTTCTGTGGCCACGCCACCATCGCGCTCGGAGCGGCCCTCGGCAGCGTCCTGGGACCGGGCGACCTGGTGCTCGACACCGCCGCCGGCCCGGTGACGCTGCGGACCGGCCAGGACCCGTCCGGCCAGTGGTGGGCCCGGCTGGCCAGCGTGCCGCCGCGCCAGCAACAGGTGTCGGCGGAGTTGTTGCAGCGGGCACTGGACTGCTTCGGCTGGTCGTCCGACGTGCTGGAGCCGGGCCTGCCGCCGATGCTCTGCTATGCCGGCGCCTGGCACCTGGTGCTGAACCTGGCCCGCCGGGCCGACCTGGAGGCGATGAGCTACGACTTCGCCGAGCTGCAGGGACTGTGCGCCGAGCAGGGCTGGACCACGGTGAGCGTGCTGTTCCAGCTCAGCCCGCAGGAGTACCTGGCCCGCAACCCGTTCCCGGTCGGCGGGGTGGTCGAGGACCCGGCGACCGGGGCGGCCGCCGCCGCCCTCGGTGGCTACCTGGCGGCGCTCGAGGTGGTGCGGCCGCCGACGCGGTTGCGCGTCCTGCAGGGGGAGCAGATCGGCCGGCCGAGCGAGCTGATCGTCGAGCTGCCCGCGGACCAGGCCTCGGTCTGGGTCAGCGGCGCCGTCCGCCCGATCGCCGAGCCGGACAGCTGAGCCCGGCAGCGAACCGGTAGTCGGCCGCCGGGCAGGACGGGCCGCCCAGCCCCGCGCCGGTGCTCCGGCCGCACCGCTTTGCCAGGGCGCGAGCAGGGTGCACACTTGCTCGGCACTCCGATGCGAAACCAGCGCCGGACCGCGGCACAGAAAGCGAGCTTGGCCATGGCGCTCGAGGCATCCGGGTGGACACCTGACCACCTCAGCGAGCTGGCGGGGCTGTTCACCCACCTGGGCCGGGAGCTGCTGTCCGACCGCGGCCTGGACGACACCCTGGGGTTGGTCACCGAGCGAGCCGTGGCCATGGTTCCCGGGGCCGAGCACGCGTCGATCAGCCGCGGGCCGCACCGGCGTCTTCGAGACCGTCGGAGCCACCAGCGAGCTTCCCCCGAAGGTCGACCAGATCCAGTACGACCTGCTCAGCGGGCCGTGCGTGGATGCCGCCGTCAGGGACGAGATCTACCGCACCGGTTCGCTGGCGACCGACGAGCGCTGGCCGGAGTTCGGCCGCCGGGCCAACGCCGAGTACGGCATCTGCAGCATGCTCTCGGTGCGGCTGTTCCTGGAGGACGACGACCTGGTCGCGGCGCTCAACCTGTTCTCGACACAGCCCGACGCCTTCGACGCCTCGGACGTGACGGTGGCCGTCCTGCTCGCCACCCATGCCTCGATGTCGGTGGTGAGCACTCGGCTGAACGAGCAGGTGCAGCACCTGCAGCGCGCGCTGCAGAGCAACCGGGGGATCGGGGTGGCCATCGGGGTGCTGATGACGCGCTACAAGATCACCCAGCAGGAAGCCTTCGACCTGCTCCGGATGGCCAGCCAGCACACGCACCGCAAGCTGGTGGACGTGGCGCAGGGGGTCAGCGAGACCGGCACCCTGGAGCTGCCGGCCCTGCCTGCCCGGGTGGCGGCGCAACCGCAGGGCTGAGCCGGTAACCGCAGGGCTGAGCCGGTAACCGCAGGGCTGAGCCGGAGATCTGAGCGGGCGACGGGAATCGAACCCGCACAATCAGTTTGGAAGACTGAGACTCTGCCATTGAGCTACGCCCGCAGTGCCCCGCGGATCGCCACCGGACTCCGGCCGGCCATCCGGCCGCCCGTCCGGAACTCCACGAGTGCCCCGACAGCCTAGCGCGTCCGAGGAGGCCGAGCCGACACCCGTACACTGGCCGTTCGGTACGTCTGCCATGCCGCGACCGCGATCGGAGCACGGCCTGGAGCAGGTGCCGGGGTGTAGCGCAGCTTGGTAGCGCACTCGCTTTGGGAGCGAGGGGCCGCAGGTTCAAATCCTGTCACCCCGACGGGATCGACCACGCACGCGTTCCACCGTCACGCCGAGTACGACCGGGGCATACCGCCCGATATTGCTGAGCCAGCCACCGAGGAGCGAAAGAGCACACCGTGAAGAGCAGCGTCGAAAACCTCAGCCCGACCCGTGTGAAGCTCGCGGTCGAGGTGCCGTTTGACGAGCTGAAGTCCAGCCTGGACGAGGCCTACAAGGCCATCGGATCCCAGGTTCGGGTGCCCGGCTTCCGCCCCGGCAAGGTGCCGGCCCGGATCATCGACCAGCGGATCGGCCGGGCCGCCGTGCTGGAGGAGGCGATCAACAAGGCCCTGCCGAAGGCCTACTCCGACGCGGTGCGCGAGACCGGCGTCAAGGCGCTCGGCCAGCCCGACATCGAGGTCACCACGCTGGAGGACAACCAGCGGCTGGCCTTCACCGCCGAGGTGGACGTCCGTCCCGAGATCTCCGTCTCCGGCTACGACCGGTTGGCCGTCACCGTCGAGGACGCGGCGGTCTCCGACGAGGAGGTTGCCGAGCAGTTCGAGCAGCTGCGGGCCCGGTTCGGCACCCTCACCGGCGTCGAGCGCGAGGTGCGCACCGGTGACTTCGTCTCCCTCGACCTGACCGCCAGCGTGGACGGCGTCGAGGTGGAGGGCGGCTCGGCGCAGGGGCTGTCCTACGAGGTCGGCTCCGGCACCCTGGTCGAGGGCCTGGACGAGGCCATCCAGGGCTTGTCGGCCGGTGAGTCCGCCACCTTCTCCTCCACCCTGGCCTACGGCGAGCACGCGGGTTCGGCCGCCGAGATCACGGTCGCGGTCAACTCGGTCAAGGAGCGCGAGCTGCCCGAGGCCGACGACGACTTCGCCCAGCTGGCCTCGGAGTTCGACACCGTCGAGGAACTGCGGGCCGACCTGCGCACCCGGCTGGACCGGGTGAAGGTGCTCGGCCAGGGCGCCGAGGCGCGCGACAAGGTGCTGGACCTGCTGGTCGCCCAGACCGAGGTGCCGCTGCCGGAATCGGCGGTGCAGGCCGAGATCGAGTGGCGCGAGCACGACGTGGTGCACCAGCTCGGCCACGACGACGCGGCGTTCGAGCAGTACCTGCAGGCCCAGGGCAAGACCCGCGACGAGTTCACCGCGGAGCTGCGCGAACTCGCCGAGAAGGCGGTCAAGACCCAGTTCATCCTGGACTCCATCGCCGACGCCGAGGCGGTCTCGGTCTCCGACGCCGAGCTGACCGAGTACATCGTGCGGCAGGCGCAGCGCTACGACATGGCGCCCCAGGAGTTCGCCGACCAGATCGTGCAGGCCGGCAACATCGCCGCCCTGGTGGCCGACGTCCGGCGCAACAAGGCGCTGTCCACCGTGCTCGAGTCGGCCAGCGTCACCGACGCCTCGGGCAACCCGGTGGACCTGACGGCGCTGGCCACCGGCCAGGGCGAACTGGACGGCGCGGACGAGCTGGACGGCGCGGACGAGCTGGCTGACGGGGACACCGGTTTCGAGGCCGTGCCGGCCGCCGATGACTCCGCCGAGGACGACGGCGACGCCGAGGAAACGGATGCGGACGGGGACTCCGGCGAGCAGAGCCGGGTTTGACGCCCTGAGCGAACGGCACCGTTTGACAGCCCAGACTGTCAGAGCGGGCCATTAGGGTCGAGTCAGATCCACTCTTGACGGAAGGAACGCCAGTGAGCCCCTTTGACGCCCAGCGCGGCCAGCATGCCGGGTTCGACCGTGCCGGCGCCGGCGCTCGTTCGGAACCGATCCGGATCCTCGAGGCGCGCAGCCCCGGCGCGGGCATGAACCTCAACGACTCGATCTACGACCGGTTGCTGCGCGACCGCATCATCTTCCTCGGCCAGGTGGTCGACGACGACATCGCCAACCGGCTGTGCGCCCAGTTGCTGCTGCTGTCGGCCGAGGACTCCACCCGCGACATCAACCTCTACATCAACTCCCCGGGCGGCTCGGTGACCGCCGGCATGGCGATCTTCGACACCATGCAGTTCGTCGAGTGCGACGTGGCGACCTACGCCCTGGGAATGGCCGCCTCGATGGGCCAGTTCCTGCTGTCGGCCGGCCAGCGCGGCAAGCGCTACGCCCTGCCGCACGCGCGGATCATGATGCACCAGCCGTCGGCCGGCATCGGCGGTACCGCCTCGGACATCGCGATCCAGGCCGAGCAGTTCAAGCTCACCAAGGCCGAGATGGCCCGGCTGATCGCCGAGCACACCGGCCAGACGGTCGAGCAGATCCAGGCCGACTCCGAGCGCGACCGCTGGTTCACCGCCCAGCAGGCGCTGGAGTACGGCTTCGTCGACCACGTGGTCAGCCGGGTCGATCAGATGAGCAACGGTTCCGCCCCCGCGCCGGCCTAGAAGGAGACCGAGACCATGAGCGAGCTCTACACCCCGGGCAGCGCCGGCTGGAACGCCCAGAGCAACCGGGCCGGATCCGCCCGGATGCCCTCCAGCCGGTACGTGCTGCCGTCCTTCGTCGAGCGCACCAACTACGGCATGAAGGAGTCCAACCCGTACAACAAGCTCTTCGAGGAGCGCATCATCTTCCTCGGCGCGCCGATCGACGACGTGGTGGCCAACGATGTCATCGCCCAGCTGATCTGCCTGGAGTCCACCGACCCGGACCGCGACATCCTGATCTACATCAACTCGCCGGGCGGCTCGTTCACCGCGCTGACCGCCATCTACGACACGATGAGCTACGTCCGTCCCGAGATCCAGACCTACTGCATGGGTCAGGCCGCCTCGGCCGCCGCGGTGCTGCTGGCCGCAGGCACCAAGGGCAAGCGGTTCGCCCTGGAGCACTCCCGGATCCTGATCCACCAGCCGTCCGGCGAGGGCCAGGGCCAGGTCACCGACCTCGAGATCCAGGCGAACGAGATCCTGCGGATGCGGGGCCTGCTGGAGGAGATCCTGGCCAACCACACCGGCCAGACCGTCGAGCAGGTCAAGCTCGACATCGAGCGGGACCGGATCCTGACCGCACCGCAGGCCAAGGACTACGGCATCGTCGACGCGGTGATCACCACCCGCAAGCTCAACCCGAACGACTGAGCTGTTGCCGGGCCGCCCGCTGCCGATGTGGTAAAGGCGTGCCATCGGCGTTACCGTGACCCCCTGGCGGGCCGGGTCGGCGTAGCCGCCCGGCCGGCTGGCGGGGGCGTGGTGGCTCAGCGGGGACACGCAGCTAAAGGAGCGACTTCTCGGCCGGCACGAGGTAGCGTTTGAAAACGGCGCTGCTCCGTGCGGACCAGCTGTTGACATATCCAGATAGCAGTCCATCAGGTAGCACTCAGGCAGTACTCGGGCAGTGCAACGGCAGGTAAGGAGTACATCGGGTGGCGCGTGTAGGTGACGGTGGCGATCTGCTCAAGTGCTCTTTCTGCGGAAAGAGCCAGAAGCAGGTCAAGAAGCTGATCGCCGGCCCCGGCGTCTACATCTGCGACGAGTGCATCGACCTGTGCAACGAGATCATCGAAGAGGAACTGTCGGACAACACCGAGTTCAGCTTCGACGAACTGCCCAAGCCGAGCGAGATCTGCGACTTCCTCAACTCCTACGTGGTGGGTCAGGACCAGGCCAAGCGGACCCTGGCGGTGGCCGTCTACAACCACTACAAGCGGGTGCAGGCGGGCGGGGACGGTGCCGGCAAGCGGGCGGACTCCAGCGTCGAGCTGGCCAAGTCCAACATCCTGCTGCTCGGCCCGACCGGTTCCGGCAAGACCCTGCTGGCCCAGACGCTGGCCCGGATGCTCAACGTCCCGTTCGCGATCGCCGACGCCACCGCCCTGACCGAGGCCGGCTACGTCGGTGAGGATGTGGAGAACATCCTCCTCAAGCTCATCCAGGCCGCCGACTACGACGTCAAGCGGGCCGAGACCGGCATCATCTACATCGACGAGGTCGACAAGATCGCCCGCAAGTCGGAGAACCCCTCCATCACCCGGGACGTCTCCGGCGAGGGCGTGCAGCAGGCCCTGCTCAAGATTCTCGAAGGCACCTCGGCCGCGGTGCCGCCGCAGGGCGGTCGCAAGCACCCGCACCAGGAGTTCATCCAGATCGACACCACCAACGTGCTGTTCATCGTCGGCGGCGCCTTCGCCGGCCTGGACAAGATCATCGAGGGCCGGGTGGGCAAGAAGGGCCTGGGCTTCGGTGCCGAGCTCAAGACCAAGTTCGACATCGACACCCGGGACGGCTTCGCCGAGGTGATGCCCGAGGATCTGATGAAGTTCGGGCTGATCCCGGAGTTCATCGGCCGGCTGCCGGTGATCACCACGGTCCGGCCGCTGGACCGGGCCGCCCTGATCGAGATCCTCACCGAGCCCAAGAACGCGCTGGTCAAGCAGTACGCCCGGCTGTTCGAGCTGGACGGCGTCGAGCTGGAGTTCAGCGAGGACGCGCTGGAGGCGATCGCCGACCAGGCCGTCAAGCGGGGGACCGGGGCCCGTGGCCTGCGCGCGATCATGGAAGAAGTGCTGCTGTCGGTGATGTACGAGGTGCCGTCCCGCGAGGACGTCGCCAAGGTCGTGATCACCGCCGAGACGGTGCTCGAGCACGTCTACCCGACCCTGGTGCCGCGCGCCGAGCTGCCCGCGCCGCCGCAGGAGAAGTCCGCCTGACGAACCACCGGTAAGACGGTGGCTCAGCCGCGCCCGGTGCGTCGGCGATAATTCGGTTGCCCGGCTCCGGCCGGGTGCGTCATAGTCAGTGCTGCTCCGGCGGACGTCAGCTCCGCCCGACCTCGGATGAAGGAGGCGTCGACATGTCCATCACTGTCCTGGGACTCATCACGTCCCCGATCGTCTCCGAGGCATCCCGCTGAGTCGTTGACCTGCTGAGTCGCTGCTACCGGCTGCCTCGCCATCCGAGGAGCCTTCCTTGTCGCACGACCCGCTTTCCGGCACTACCGCTCTTTCCCATCTTTCGGTACCCCAGCTAGCGATACCCGATCCGGCTGGATCCGATCCGTCGTCTCCCGCACCGGACCTCGCGCCGGCGTCGTCGCCTGCGTCGGTGGAGGCGTTCGAGTACCAGTTCCTGTCCGATCCGGGGGAGGGCCAGCGCTGGTCCACCTGGTCCTCGGTGGTCAAGGGGGCCCGGGGCCCGCACCCCCGGCCGTCCTGGGTGGTCACCTCCCAGGCCGCCATCGACACCGAGCTCGGAGTGCTCAAGACCGGCAAGGAGGCCGACGTCTACCTGGTCGAGCGTGCCGTCCCCGGCAATCCCGACCAGGCTTCGTTGCTGGCCGCCAAGCGCTACCGCGATCGCGAGCACCGCAACTTCCACCGTGACGCCGGCTACCTCGAGGGCCGCACGGTCCGGCGCAGCCGTGACCAGCGAGCCATGCAGGGACGCACCCGGTACGGCATGCAGGTGCTGGCCGGGCAGTGGGCGCTTGCCGAGTTCAGTGCCCTGTGCCAGCTGTGGTCGCTCGGGGTTCCGGTGCCCTACCCGGTGCAGGTCGACGGCACCGAGATCCTGATGGAGTTCATCGGGCACGAGCGGCAGGCCGCTCCCCGGCTGGCCCAGGTCCGGGCGTCGGCCGAGGACCTGGGCAGCTACTTCGGCCAGATCGCCGACGCCATGCGGGCGCTGGCGGCCAACGGGCAGGCGCACGGTGACCTGTCGGCCTACAACATCCTCATCGACGCCGGCCGGGTGGTGCTCATCGACCTGCCGCAGGTGGTCGACGTGGTGTCCAACCCGAACGGGATGGACTACCTGCAGCGTGACTGCCGCAACGTCTGCACCTGGTTCTCCTCGCACGGCTACCCCTGCGATCCGGAGGAGCTGTTCGGCGAGCTGGTCGGGCTGGCCTTCGCCGGGTACTGACCACGAGCGCCGGCACACCTGCCCGCCACCTTCGTTGGAGGTTTGTGTGCGGTTTGAGCTGATTCATAGCGGAATCATCAGTTTGAGAATGGAGCGAGCACTTCGCCCGCTCTTATGCTTCGAGCGTTCCGGATTTCTGCCACTGCCCAGTGGCAAGCATCGCGGAGATGTCTGCCGTGGTGCACGAATCCCATTCCGAAAGGACGCATCCCCCATGCGAATCCCCCGACTGGCCGTGATCGCCCCCGCGATCGGCCTCGCCTGCGCCTCGCTGGCCCTGCTGCCGGCTGCCAGCGCAACCGCCACCCCGCACGCCCCCACCAACGGTGCGGCCACCCCGGGCCTGGCCGCCGCGCAGTTCGGCCATCTGACCGGGCCCGCCAAGGCCAAGGTGGTGGCCGGCAAGAAGGGCTTCAACATCAACGGCTACAACTGGTCCGGCGCGGCCGCCACCGGCAGCGGCTTCAGCTCGGTGACCTCCACCTGGACCGAGCCGTCGGTGACCTGCAACAGCACCAACGACCTGATGGCGCCCTGGGTGGGCATCGACGGCTACGGCAGCTCCACCGTCGAGCAGACCGGGGTGGCCACCGACTGCTCGTCCGGCCACGCGGTCTACCAGGCCTGGTACGAGATGTACCCGGCCGGACCGGTGTACTACAGCCTGTCCACCAACCCGGTCTCGGCCGGTGACCGGTTCACCGGCACCGTGACCCGCAGCGGCACCACCTACACGCTGACGCTGACCGACAGCACCCGGGGCTGGACCAAGACCACCACCAAGTCGCTGAGCTCGGCCCGCAACGCCAGCGCCGAGGTGATCATCGAGTCGCCGACCGCCGCCTACCCCCGGTTCGGCACGGTGAGCTTCTCCAGCTCCCAGATCAACGGCTCCAACCTGAGCAACTGGGGCCCGACCCTGATGGATGCCAGCAACAACTTCGGCTACGAGGACCACACCTCCGCGGTGAGCGGGGGCAGCTTCTCGATCGCCTACCTGCGCGAGTAGCCGAGAACTGACCGGGACGGCCCCGGGCGCGCTCATCGGGCGCGTCCGGGGCCGTCCCTGTCCGGCGGTCGCCCGTGGTTGCGTGCTTGAGGCGCCCAGCGGCCGGCGGGTTCAGCGCCGGCCGCCCGCCACCACCTGCTCGGCAGGTACGGCGGCGATGGCGACAGCGGGCTCGACCTCGATCGCCGTGGCAGCCTCGGCACGGGTCGGCACGGCAGCCTCGGTGTCGGTCGGCACGGTTGCGGTTGCTGGCGGAGCCTGGGCCGCGACCGGGACGCCCGGTGCGAACGGCTGGTCGGCCGAGGTCAACAACCGGCGGGCCAGGCACACCGGCACCAGCAGGCCGGCCAGCCCTGCCAGCAGGAAGATCTGGCGTGGTCCGAGGATGCCGGCCAGCAGCCCGCCGAGCAGCAGTGCGCCGACCTGCCCGGCCGAGGTCAGGCCACCGACCACCGCGGCTATCCGGCCCCGGACCGCCTCGGCGCTGCGGATGCCGACCAGCGAGCCGAGGGCCAGGTTGAGCACGCCGTTGCAGGCGCCGCCGAGCAGTACCACCGGCAGCACCCAGGCCACCGCCGGTGCCGCGCCCATTCCGGCCAGCCCGAGTGCCAAGCCGCCCGCGCTGACCAGCGCCAGCCGCAGCAGCCGTAACTGGGCGGAGCCACCGGCCTCGCCAGGAGAACCGAACCGGCCACCCAGCAGCGCGCCGACCAGCAGGCCCACTCCCCAGCCGCTGCCGAGCACGCCGTACCAGGTCGCGCTGGCGTGCAGGGTCTCGCGCACCAGGAACACCTCGACGACGTTGACCATGCCGCCCAGCAGGATGAACACGCTCAGCATCGTCACCAGCGGCAGCAGCATCGCGTCGGCGCGCACCACGGCCCAGCCACCGCGCGGATCGGAGTTGCTCAGCGCGGCGCCGCCCCGGCGGGTCCGGATGGCCAGTGCGGCCAGCGCCACCGCGGTGAAGCTGGCGGCGTCGAGCAGCAACGGAATCCGCGGCCCGTACAGGCCGGTCAGCAGGCCGGCCAAGGCCGGGGCGGCGATGCCGGCCACCGTGCTGGCCGCCTGTGAGATGCCGAGCGCGGCCGGCAGCCGGTCTACGCCGACGATGCCGGGGATCAGCGCCTGCCAGCTGGCGGAGTTGATCGCCTGCCCGGTGCCGAGCGCGGCGACCAGCGCCAGCAGCACCGGCTGGCTGGGCAACCAGGCCAGCCACAGGCAGCAGGCCAGCTGCCCGCTGCCCGAGGCCAGCAGCAGCGTCCGGCTGTCGACCCGGTCCACCAGCCGGCCGACCAGCGGGGCGAACAGCACCAGCGGCAGGCCGCCGGCCAGCAGCAGCGCCACCACCGGCCAGGCGCCGGAGCCCTGCCCCTGGGTCCGCAGCAGCAGGGCCACCAGGGCCAGCTCGTCGCCCAGCAGCGACACGGCCCGGGCCAGCACCACGATGCGCAGGTCCCGGACCCGCCACAGCGAACCGGAAGATACGAAAGACATATTGCGAAGTTAATGCTTCATACTTGGCCTGTCAAGGACCGCCGACGCCGTAATACCGGCATCGCGGCCCTATCCTGGGGGGATGCCAGCCTCGCAGCCCGCCCCGCCGCAGGCTCCGGCCGACCGGCTCGCCGACATGGTGGTGCTCCGGGACCCCCGGGCCATCAAGGCGCTGGCGCATCCGGCCCGGCTGGCGGTCATCGACGAGCTGTTCGCCGGCCGCCGGCTGACCGCCACCGAGTGCGGCGAGATCGCCGGCCTGTCCGCCAGCGCGATGAGCTATCACCTGCGGGCGTTGGAGAAGTGGGGGATCGTCCGGCGCTCCGAGGCCACCACCGACGGCCGGGAACGGCCCTGGGAGGCAGCCGGCAAGGGGCTGGTCGTGGACTCCGCCGAACCGCGGGCATCCGCCGCGGGGGAGGCGATGATGGTGGCCCGGGAGCTCGACCGGCAACGCGCCGACATCCTGGGCTGGATCTCCAACCGGGACGAGGCGGCATCCTGGTACGACTCCACCGTCATCAGCAGCGGCATGTTCTGGCTCACCCACGACGAGGCCAAGCAGCTCGGCGAGAGCATCTCCGAGCTGGTGGGCCGGGTGCCGCGGATACCGGCGGAGCAGGCGCCGGCCGGCTCCCGGCGGGTTCGGGTGGCTTTCAGCGTGGTGCCGGCGCCGGGCGACGGCGGTTCCGCCGAGCCCGACCTGCCGTCACCGGTATTGCCGGCCGTTGCCGGCGACTGAGGCGCCGGACGCGCCGGCCCGGTCCGGCAAACCTGCTTTTCCGGCGTCCGTAGGATTTCAAGGGTGACCGATACCGCGCCGCCTTCTCCGGAGCAGACCCCACCGACTCGGCCGGCTGCCGGCACCGAGCTGCCGAGCCAGTACCTGCCGGCCGCGGTCGAGGGGCCGCTGTACGAGCGTTGGGTGGAGCGCGGCTACTTCACCGCCGACGCGGGCTCGGACAAGCCGCCCTTCACCATCGTGATCCCGCCGCCGAACGTCACCGGCAGCCTGCACGTCGGGCACGCCTTCGAGCACACCCTGATGGACGCACTGGTCCGCCGGGCCCGGATGCAGGGCTTCGAGACGCTCTGGCTGCCCGGCATGGACCACGCCAGCATCGCCGTGCACGCCCTGGTCGAGCGCGCCCTGGCCGCCGAGGGCACCAGCCGCCGGGAACTCGGCCGGGACGCCTTCGTCGAGCGGGTCTGGGCGTGGAAGGAGCAGCACGGCGGCGCCATCCTCGGCCAGATGCGCCGGCTCGGCGACAGCGTGGACTGGTCCCGCGAGCGCTTCACCATGGACGACGGCCTGTGCCGGGCGGTCCAGACCATGTTCAAGCGGCTCTACGACGACGGCCTGATCTACCGCGCGGAGCGGCTGGTGAACTGGTCGCCGGTGCTGCGCTCGGTGCTGTCGGACGCCGAGGTCGACCACCGCGACGTCGAGGGCGAGCTGGTGTCGATGGTCTACGGCGCGACCGACGGCTCCGGCCCGTCGATCGTGGTGGCCACCACCCGGGTCGAGACCATGCTGGGCGACACCGCGGTGGCCGTGCACCCCGACGACGAGCGCTACCGGGACCTGATCGGCGCCGAGGTCGAGTTGCCGCTGACCGGCCGGCTGATCCCGATCATCGCCGACTCCCACGTCGATCCGGCCTTCGGCACCGGTGCGGTGAAGGTGACCCCGGCGCACGATCCGAACGACTTCGAGATCGGCCGCCGGCACGACCTGGCGATGGTCTCGGTGCTCGACGAGGAGGGCCGGGTCACCGGCACCGGCACCGAGTTCGACGGCCTGGATCGCTTCGAAGCCCGGGTCGCGGTGCGCGAGCGGCTGCGCGAGCAGGGCCGGATCGTCGCCGAGAAGCGGCCGTACCTGCACTCGGTGGGCCACTCCGAGCGCTCCGGCGAGCCGATCGAGCCGCGGCTGTCGCTGCAGTGGTTCGTCAAGGTGGCGCCGCTGGCGCAGGCCGCCGGCGACGCGGTGCGCGACGGCCGGGTGCGGGTCAGCCCGCCGGAGCTGACCGGGCGCTACTTCGGCTGGACGGACAACCTGCACGACTGGTGCATCAGCCGGCAGCTGTGGTGGGGGCACCGGATCCCGGTCTGGTACTCACCCGACGGTGAGATGGCCTGCCTCGGCCCGGACGAGCAACCGCCGGCCGGCTGGCAGCAGGACCCGGACGTGCTGGACACCTGGTTCTCCGCGGGGCTGTGGCCGTTCTCCACGCTGGGCTGGCCGGAACGCACCGCGGACCTGGCGAAGTTCTACCCGACCACGGTGCTGGTGACCGGCTACGACATCCTGTTCTTCTGGGTGGTCCGGATGATGATGTTCGGCCTGTACGCGATGGCCGATCAGGCCACCGAAGCCGAGCCCGACGGCTCGGTGCCCTTCCACACCATCGCCCTGCACGGCATGGTGCGCGACCAGTTCGGCAAGAAGATGTCGAAGTCCAAAGGCAATTCGGTGGACCCGCTGGCCTGGATGGACGCCTACGGCACCGACGCGCTGCGTTTCACCTTTGCCCGCGGGGCGAATCCGGGAACGGACGTGCCGATCGCCGAGGACAACATCGCCGGGGCGCGCAACTTCTGCACCAAGCTGTGGAACGCCACCCGGTTCGCGCTGCTCAACGGCGCCACCGTCGAAGGCGAGCTGCCGGCCCGGCTGACCGGTGCCGACGCCTGGGTCATCTCCCGGCTGAACCGGGTGATCGCCGAGGTGGACGGCTACTACGCCGACTACGAGTTCGCCAAGATCGCCGACCTGCTCTACCACTTCGCCTGGGACGAGGTGTGCGACTGGTACCTGGAGCTGGCCAAGGGGTCGCTGGCGGACCAGGGCACGGCACCGGTCACCCGCCGGGTGCTCGGCGAGGTGCTCGACACCCTGCTGCGGCTGCTGCACCCGCTGGTGCCGTTCGTCACCGAGTCGCTGTGGACCGCGCTGACCGGGGCCGAGTCGGTGGTGATCGCGCCCTGGCCGCAGGCCGAGGAGTCCCGGCTGGACAAGGCCGCCGAGGACGACATCGCCCAGCTGCAGGCCCGGGTGGTGCTGATCCGGCAGTTCCTGTCCGGGCAGGGCATCAAGCCCAGCCAGCGGATTCCGGCGCGGCTCACCGGACCCGGCGAGCACGAGCCGCAGATCCGCCGGCTGCTGCGGTTGACCGAACCGGACGGGCAGTTCAGCCCGACCGCGACGCTGGAACTGACCGCCGGGGCCACGCTCGAGCTGGACCTGTCCACCGCCGTCGACGTAGCCGCCGAGCGGGCCCGGCTGGACCGCGACCGGGCCGCCGCGGCCAAGGAGCTGGAGCAGACCGGCAAGAAGCTGGCCAACGACGCGTTTCTCGCCAACGCCAAGCCCGAGGTGGTCGCCTCGGTGCGGGCCCGCAACGCCGCGGCCGCGGCCGACCTGCGGCGCGTCGACGAAGCTCTGGTCCGGTTGGCCGGGTCATGACCGGGCCGGGGAAGGCCGGCGCCACCTCCGGCACCGCGGCCCAGCAGGACCGGCTGCGCCGCCAGCAGGCCGAGGCCCGGCTGCTGGCCCGCTGGGGGGAGTCCAAGATCGGTCCGTCCCGGCACCGGATCGACAAGCTGATGGACGTGCTCGGCCAGCCGCAGCGCAGCTACCGGGCGATCCACCTGACCGGCACCAACGGCAAGACCTCCACGGCCCGGATGGTGGACGAGCTGCTGCGCGGCTTCGGCCTGCGCACCGGCCGCTACACCAGCCCGCACCTGTCGCAGATCACCGAGCGGATCGTGCTGGACGGCCACCCGGTCGCCGACGGGGTGTTCGCCGACGGCTACGCCGAGATCGAGCCGTACCTGGAACTGGTGGACGCCGACTCCGACATGCCGATGACCTACTTCGAGGCGATCACCGGGCTGGCCTTCGCGATCTTCGCCGACGCGCCGGTGGACGTCGCGGTGGTCGAGGTGGGCCTGGGCGGTGCGTGGGATGCCACCAACGTGCTGGACGCACAGGTCGCGGTGATCACCCCGATCGACCTGGACCACACCGAGTTGCTGGGCGAGACCACCGCCGAGATCGCGGCCGAGAAGGCCGGCATCATCACCTCGGGCGCGACGGCGATCCTGGCCGCCCAACCCGTGGACGCGGCGGCCGAGCTGCTGCGCCGGGCCGTCGAGGTCGAGGCGGTGGTGGCCCGCGAGGGGCTGGAGTTCGGGGTGCTGGAGCGCAGCCTCGCCGTCGGCGGCCAGCTGCTGAGGATCCAGGGACTTGCCGGCGTCTACGACGAGGTGTTCCTGCCGCTGCACGGCGAGTACCAGGCCCAGAACGCCGCCTGCGCGCTGGCCGCGGTGGAGGCGTTCTTCGGCGCCGGTGCCAGTTCCAGCCCGCTCGACGCCGACATCGTCCGGGCCGCCTTCGCCGCGGTCCGCTCGCCGGGCCGGCTGGAGGCGGTGCGCTCGGCGCCGACCGTGCTGGTCGACGCCAGCCACAACCCGGCCGGCATGCGCGCCACCGTCCGGGCGCTGAACGAGGGCTTCGACTTCCGCCAGCTGGTCGGGGTGCTGGCGATGCTGGCCGGCAAGGACGTCCGGTCCGTCCTGGAGATCCTGGAGCCGGTGCTGGCCGAGGTGGTGATCTCGCAGAACTCCTCGTCCCGGGCGATCCCCGCCGACGAGCTGGCCGCGGTCGCGGTGGAGGTCTTCGGGGCCGACCGGGTGACGGTCGAGCCGCGGCTGGACGACGCGCTGGAGACCGCTGTGCGGCTGGCCGAGGAGGGCGCCGACGGGCTGCTGGTCGGCGCCGGGGTGCTGGTCACCGGGTCGGTGGTGACCGCGGGGGAGGCCCGCACGCTGCTGCTCGGCTCGACCGGCTCGCCCGATCACGGTGCCGGGTGAGCCGACCGGCCGACCGGCCCGATGCCGGTCACGAACACCTCGATCCCGGCAGTGCCGCCGAGGCCGGCGACCGGCTGGCCGGCGCCGGCAGCGACCAGACCGGCGGCGGCAGCGACCAGACCGGCGCCGCCAGTGACCAGGCCGACCGGCGGCAGCGCGCCGACCGGGCCACCCGGGGAGCGCTGGCCGGCCTGCTCTGCCTGGAGGCGTTCGTGGTGTTGCTGGTGCCGCGGGCGATCGCCCAGACCGAACACGGCCTGTCGGCCACCACCACCGTGCTGCTGATCGGCCTGGCGGTGCTGCTGGTCGCCGCGGCATTCGTGCTGCGCCGGCCGTGGGGGATCGGGCTCGGGTCGGCGTTGCAGCTGCTGGTCGCGGCCACCGTGGTGCTGATCCCGGTGCTGGTCGTGGTGATCGCGATCTTCGGCCTCCTGTGGTGGTACGTGCTGCGTACCCGGCGCCAGCTGCTGGCCACCCCGTCCGGCTGGCGGATGCTGATCTCCTGAGTCTGGCCGAACGACCGGCCGGTGCCCCCGATAGGGTGGCGGCGTGACCGACGCAGCGCTCCAGCGGACCCTCATCCTGATCAAGCCGGACGGCGTCGCCCGTGGCCTGACCGGGGCGATCCTGGCCCGGGTCGAGGCCAAGGGCTACCGGATCGTGGCGCTGCGGCAACGCCTCGCCGACGCCGACCTGCTGGCCGCGCACTACGCCGAGCACGTCGGCAAGCCGTTCTACCAGCCGCTGGTGGACTTCATGTCCTCCGGGCCGCTGGTGGCCGTGGTGGCCGAGGGGCACCGGGTGATCGAGGGGTTCCGGGCGCTGGCCGGTGCCACCGACCCGACGGCGGCGCTGCCGGGCACCATTCGCGGAGACCTCGGCCGGGACTGGGGATTGCCGGTGCAGCAGAACCTGGTGCACGGCTCGGACTCCCCGGCCTCGGCCGAGCGCGAGGTCGCGCTCTGGTTCGGTGACCTGACAGCCGGCGAAACCGCTTAGTTTCTCGGGCTGTTCTCCGCCTGGACGTCACCGCCGCGGCCGATTCGGCCGGCCAACCTGGGTATTGGCTACTTTCAGTGATCCACTCGGGCGAGTCGCGCCGGTGGACGGCGTGAGCACCCCTACGATCGGGACGTTGGTTCACATCAGTAACACCGGTATCAGCCGGCGGCGCACCGCAAACGAGGCTTGTGATGGCATTCACCCCGATGTCGCTGCTGGGCGGCGACCTGCTCGGCGGTGATCTCGCGGTCGACCTCGGAACGGCAAACACCCTTGTCTATGCACGGGGTCGCGGCATCATGCTCAACGAGCCGTCGGTGGTGGCGGTGGACACCACCACCAAGGCGGTGGTCGCGGTCGGCACCGAGGCCAAGCGGATGATCGGCCGGACCCCCGGCCACATCCGGGCCGTCCGGCCGCTGCAGGACGGCGTGATCGCCGACTACGACATCACCGCGGAGATGCTGCGCTACTTCGTGCGCAAGGTGATCGGCCGCCGGGCCTTCGCCGGACCGCGGGTGGTGGTCTGCGTGCCCAGCGGCATCACCTCGGTGGAGCAGCGGGCGGTCAGCGAGTCGGCCTACGCCGCCGGCGCCCGCCGGGTGCACATCATCTCCGAGCCGATGGCCGCCGCGATCGGCGCCGGGCTGCCGGTCAGCCAGGCGTCCGGGTCGATGGTCGTCGACATCGGCGGCGGCACCACCGAGGTCGCCGTGATCGCGCTGGCCGGCATCGTGTCCAGCACCAGCCTGCGGGTGGCCGGCGACGCCCTGGACCGGGCCATCGTCGACCACGTCCGGGCCGAGTTCTCCATGCTGATCGGCGAGCGGACCGCCGAGGAGCTCAAGATCTCGATCGGCTCGGCGTTCCCGATCGCCGGCCCGGTACGCGCCGAGATCCGCGGTCGCGACGTCGCGACCGGCCTGCCCCGCAACGTCGCGGTGTCGGCGGAGGAACTGCGGCACGCCATGGGCGCGCCGATCAACCGGATCGTGGCCGCCGTCCGGGCCACCCTGGACCGCTGCCCGCCGGAACTGGCCGGCGACCTGGTGACCCGGGGCATCGTGCTGACCGGCGGCGGTGCGCTGCTGCGCGGCCTGGACGCCCGGTTGCAGCACGACATCGGCATCCCGGTGCTGGTGGCCGACCGGCCGCTGGACTCGGTGGTGCTGGGCACCGCCACCGTGGTCGAGCAGTTCGACTCGCTGCACCGGGTCGTCGTCGACGGCCACCGCCGTTGAGTGGCGGGCACTGACATGAGCGTCACGATGCGCACCGAGCGGCCGACGGGCTGAGCGGCTAGAGGTAGGGGCACACCACATCATGCGCAGGCTCACCCGACGCCAGCAGCTGGCTGCCGCGGTGCTCGCGGTGGTGGCCCTGCTCTTCCTCAGCCTGGACTTCACCGCCGGTTCGCTGGCCGGTGCCCGCGGCGGCACCACCGGCGCGCTCGGATCGCTGTACCGGGGCACCGACTCGGTGCTCGGCCCGGTCCGGCGGTTCGTGCAGGGCGTGCCGGACGTCGCCGGCAACCGGCGCGAGATCGCCCAGCTCACCCAGCGCAATGCCGACCTGCAGCGCCAGCTGGCCGCCGCGACCGCCGACGCGGCCACCGCCCGGCAACTGCGCGCCCTGCAACTGCAGGCCGACACCGCCGACTGGCGACTGATGCCGGCCCGGGTGATCGCCACCGGGCCCGGGGCCGGCTTCCAGTGGAGCGTCACGCTCGACGTCGGCAGCCGGGAGCACGTGCTCGCCGGGCAGACCGTCACCGACGGGCTGGGCCTGGTCGGACGGGTGGTGGCGGTGCACACCACCACCTCGGTCGTGTTGCTGGCCGCCGACCCGACGTCCGCCGTCGGGGTGCGCGATGCCCGGTCCGGGTCCCTGCTGCTGGCCGCCGGGGCGGGCAGCGCGCCGCTGACCGCCAACGCGCTGGACGACGCGGCCGACGTCCGGGTCGGTGACCGGTTGGTGACCGGGCCGGCAGGCAAGACCACCTATGCCGCCGGCGTGGCGGTGGGGACGGTGACCTCGGTGCATCGCGGCGCCGACGGTGCGGTGTCGGTGCGGCTGCGTCCGGTCAGCCGGCAGGCCGGCCTCGACCTGGTCGGCATCATCCTCACCGAACCGCGGGGTACCGCGCGCCAGGCGCTGGAACCGGCCCCGGGCAGCGACCGGTGACCCTCAGCCGGGTCGCCGCGGCGGTGGCCGGAATGCTCACCGCGCTGCTGGTGCAGGCCAGCCTGCTCGGGCCGCTGACCTTCCCGGTGCCGGTGTCGCTGCCGGCGCTGCTGGTGATCGTGGTCGGCATCTACGCCGGCCCCGGCATCGGCATGGCGCTCGGGTTCGCCACCGGGCTGCTGGCCGACCTGGGCTCGGACCACCCGGCCGGCGCCCAGGCACTGTGCTGGCTGGCCGCCGGGCTGGTGGCCGGCATGCTCGGCGGCCTGGTCCTGCAGCGCGGCTACGGCACCCGCGGGGTGGCGGCCCTGGCCGCCCTGCTGGGCGCGGCCAGCTCGGGGGTGCTGGGGCTGCTGCTGGCCATCCTCGGCTCGCACGCGGCGACCGCGGTGCTGGCCCTGACCTACCTGATCCCGGTCGGGTTGACCGACGCCCTGCTGGGCCTGGCGGTGGCACCGGTGGTCCGCTCGCTGCTGCGCGCCCAGGGGATCCGGCCGCCGCCGCGCCCGGCTGTCGGCACCGCGCTGATCGGCAGTACTGACCGCCTGATCGGCAGTGCCGATGCGCTCGGCTGACCCGCGCCGCGGCGCGCACCGCACCCGGCTGTCGGTGCTGCGGCTGCTGATCGCCTCGCTGCTGCTCACCCTGCTGGCCCGGCTGTCGTTCGTCCAACTGCTCGACGAGCACAAGCCGCAGCAGTCGGCCGGCCTGACCCATCTCGGCAGCATCGTGGTGCCGGCGCCGCGGGGCGAGATCCTGGACGCCCGCGGCCGGGTGCTGGTGGGCAACCGCAGCACCCACGTGCTGACCGTGGACCGCTCGGCGCTGGACCAGCAGGACGACCACGGCGCCGGGGTGCTGGCCCGGCTGGCCCCGGTGCTCGGCACCACCGCCGCCGACCTGCGCCGCGAGATCACCCCGTGCGGGGTGACGGTGCCGGCGCCGTGCTGGACCGGCCAGCCCTACCAGCCGGTCCCGGTGGCCACCGGCATCGACGCCGGGGTGATGCTGGCGGTCTCCGAGCACGCCGAGCTGTTCCCCGGCGTCAGCATCAGCACCCAGACCGTGCTGGACTACCCGGGCGGGAGCCTGGCCGCCCACCTGCTCGGCTACACCGGCGCGGTCAGCGCGACCGACCAGAAGGCGAACAAGGCCCTGGCCGACGCCGACAGCATCGGGCGCAGCGGGCTGGAGGAGTCCTACGACGCGGTGCTGCGCGGCGTCGACGGCGAGCAGCGGGTGCAGCTCGACGCGCGTGGCGAGGCGGTCGGCCAGGACGCCACCATCGCCCCGCAACCGGGCAGCACCCTGGTGACCAGCCTGGACGCCGACGTCCAGGCGCTGGCCGAGCGGGCGCTGGCCGGCCAGATCGCGGCGTCCCGGGCCAAGGGCCGGGCGGCGCCGTCCGGCGCGCTGGTGGTGATGGACCCGCACACCGGCCGGGTGATCGCGGCGGCCAGCTACCCGACCTATGACCCGAGCGTCTTCGTCGGCGGCATCTCGGTCGCCGACTACGCCAAGCTGACCGCGGCCGGGGCCGGCGACCCGCTGGTCGGCCGGGCGATCGCCGGGGCGTACGCGCCGGGCTCCACCTTCAAGCTGATCAGCACCGCCGACGACCTCGGCACCGGGGCGATCACCACCGACGGCCACTACCCGTGCCCCGGCTCGCTGAACGTCGACGGCCGGACCAAGACCAACTACGAGTCGGAGTCCTTCGGCGCCATCGACCTGAGGTTCGCGCTCCAGGTCTCCTGCGACACCTTCTTCTACGCCCCGGCGGTGGCCGAGTGGCGTGCCGACCAGTCCCGGGTGGACGAGGGCAAGAAGCCGCTGGAGCAGTTGCAGGCGATGGCCCGGGCCTTCGGGGTGGCGCACGCGCCGGGTGTCGACCTGCCCGCCGACGAGCAGGCCAGCGGCTCGATCGGCAGCCGGGCCGGCCGGCTGGCCAGCTGGAAGGCGAACAAGGCCGACTACTGCGCGGCGGCCGCCAAGGGCTACCCGGACGTGGCCAACCGCACCGACCGGGCCTACCTGACCCGGCTGGCCTCGGAGAACTGCACCGACGGCTGGCGGTTCTTCGCCGGCAACAACGCCGACACCGCGATCGGGCAGGGCGAGGTCACCGTCTCGCCGCTGCAACTGGCGGCGGCGTACTCGGCGATGGTCAACGGCGGCACGCTGTTCGCGCCCTCGCTGGGCTGGGGGGTGCTCGACGCCACCGGCAAGGCCGTGCGCACCGTCACCCCGAAGGTGGTCCGCAAGGTGCCGGTCGACAAGCAGACCCTGGACTTCTTCGGCGACGCCCTGCACTTCGAGGACAGCCATTCGGTCTCCGGCGCGCTGGCCTTCGACGGCTCGCCGATCAAGACCCTGATCGGCGGCAAGACCGGCACCGCCGAGGTGTACGGCAAGTCCGACACCTCGTGGCTGGCCTCCTGGGGTCCGGTGCAGCCCGGCCAGCCGGTGAGCAAGGCCCGGTACGTGGTGGTCGGCATGGTCGAGCAGGCCGGCACCGGCGCCTCGGCCGCGGCACCGATGGTCCGCCAGGTCTACGAGGGCCTGCTCGGCGCGTACGGCAGCCCGGTGCTGCCCGGCGGCGTGCCGGCCAGCAAGCTGCCGAAGGTGGCAGCCAGCCAGACCGCGGGCGCGGTGGCGCACGCCAGCCCCGGCCTGCCCGCGGTCAGCCCGTCGGTCACGCCGGCCGGCAGCCCGACCGCCCACCCGTCGGCCGGTCCGTCCGGCTCGGCCGCCCACCCGTCGGCCGGCCCGTCCGGCTCAGCCACTCGGCTGTCCGGTTCGGCCGCACGTCCGGGTGGCTCGCCGGACCGGCTCGACCAGCCCGGACGCGCCGCCGGTGAGCAGCACGGCGGGCAGCCCCACCGGTAGTTCGGCCTCGGCCCGCCGGACGGTGGGCCGGTGACCGGGCTGGTGCTGCCGGCCCGGCTGCCGCTGCGGGCGCTGGCCGACCCGCGCCGGCTGCGCTCCTACGACTGGGTGCTGCTGGCCGCCGCGCTGCTGCTCTGCCTGCTCGGCGCGCTGCTGGTCTGGTCGGCCACCCGGACCCGGCTGCAGCTGGCCGGCGCCAACCCGCAGACCTACCTCGCCAAGCACCTGCTCAACACCGCGCTCGGGGCGGTGCTGCTGTTCTGCGCGGCCCGGGTGGACTCCCGGCTGCTGCGGCTGATCGGCCCGCTGCTGTACCTGGCCAGCATCGTCGGCCTGCTCGCGGTGTTCGTCATCGGCTCCACCATCAACGGCGCGCATGCCTGGATCGTGATCGGCGGCGGGTTCGAGATCCAGCCGGCCGAGTTCGCCAAGCTCGGCGTGATCGCGGCGCTGGCGGTGCTGTTCGGCCAGCACGGCGTGCGCCGGCCGGCCGGCACGCCACCGGGCGTCCGGGAGCTGGCGGTCGGCCTGGGCCTGCTGGCGCTGCCGCTGGGCCTGATCATGCTGCAGCCGGACCTCGGCTCGGCGCTGGTGCTCACCGCGGCGGCCTTCGGGGTGCTGATCGCGGCCGGGGTGCGGGCCCGCTGGCTGGTCGGCCTGCTGGTGCTGGGCGTGCTGGCGGCGGCGCTGGCCATCCGGGTGGGCGTGCTGGCCGACTACCAGCTGGCCCGGTTCGCCGCCTTCACCGACCCGGGCCGGGACCCGCAGGGGGTGGCCTACAACATCACCCAGGCGCGCATCGCGATCGCGCACGGCGGCCTGTTCGGCCAGGGACTGTTCCACGGCGCGCAGACCCGCGGTGCCTTCGTGCCCGAGCAGCAGACCGACTTCGTCTACTCGGTGGCCGGCGAGGAGCTGGGCTTCGCCGGGTCGGCGCTGGTCATCGGGCTGTTCGCGCTGCTGCTGTGGCGGGGACTGCGGATCGCCGCCGCGGCCTCGGGCACCTCCCGGTTGGTGGCGGCCGGCATCGTCTGCTGGATCGGGTTCCAGACCTTCCAGAACATCGGGATGAACCTGGGCCTGACCCCGGTGACCGGGCTGCCGCTGCCGTTCGTGTCCTACGGCGGGTCGTCGATGTTCGCCCAGGGACTGGCGCTCGGCCTGCTGCAGGCCATTCACCGCCGAACCGCCACCAGCGGGCAATTCTGAGAGTTTGCGAATTCGGCACCTAACTTGGGTTTCACATGATTCACTCTCCGTGAGTTCGTTAGTTACGGAGAGTGAGAAGCTCGGTGGCGACCACATTCTGGCCCAGCATCGCGGCGGCGCTGCGCAACACCCCGCACACCACCCGCGCGCCGATGGTGTGGGATCCCGCGTCGCTGCTGATGTCGCGCTTCGGCTTCGGCATCGAGTCCCGGACCCGGGCGGACCTGGCGCACTACGGCCTGGACGGCTGGTGGGCCAACCAGGTCGCCTTCGGCCGGGGTGCCGGCGCCGGTTACGCCGGCCACGCCGGGGTCGCCGCGCAGGGGCCGTTGCTCAGGCAGAACCCGGCGGCGGTACGGGCCTGGCTCAAGGCCAACGGCAACGAGTACGGCTGGGAGGCGATGGACCAGCTGACCCGGGTCACCCTCGGCCTGCAGGCCTGGAGCCACGGCCAGGTGTACGAGACGGTGGTGGACTTCTTCGCCAACCACCTCAACGTGGCCAACCACTCCGACGGCGTCTGGACCACCCGGCACACCATGGACCGGGACGTGATCCGCAAGTACGCCCTCGGCTCCTACGCCGGCATGCTGCTCGCCTCGGCCCGCAACCCGGCGATGCTGCAGTACCTGAGCCTGGCCTCGTCGTCGAAGAAGGCGATCAACGAGAACTACGGCCGCGAGCTGCTGGAACTGCACACGGTCGGCCTCGGCGCCGGCTACACCGAGGCCGACGTGCAGAACTCGGCCCGGATCCTCACCGGCCGGTCGCTGGACGCCGACTTCAACTACACCTACAAGCCGGAACGGCACTGGGTCGGGCCGATCAAGGTGATGGGTTTCAGCCACCCCAACGACACCGCCGAGGGCGGTGAGGCGGCCGGTGAGGCGTACCTGCGCTACCTGGCCTACCACCCGGCCACCGCCCAGCGGCTGGCCTACAAGATGTGCGTGCACTTCGTCTCGGACAACCCCTCGCCGACCCTGGTCGCCGAGCTCGCCCGGATCTACCTGCGCACCGGCAGCCAGATCGTGCCGATGCTGGCGGCCATCCTGCGCTCGACGGAGTTCTGGGCCAGCCGCGGCGCGAAGGTGCGCCGGCCGGCCGAGAACCTGATCGCCACCGTCCGGGCGCTCGGCGTCGGGCCGGGGGACCTGAGCAAGTCGCTGCAGAGCCTGCACTGGATGAGCTCGGCCGTCGGCCAGGTGCCGCTGGACTGGTCGGCACCCAACGGTTACCCGGCGGTGGCCAGCGCCTGGCGCTCGTCCGGCTCGCTGCTCAACCTGTGGGGCTACCACCGCGGCCTGGCGCAGAACTGGTACGACGGGTTCGCCGAGCTGGACCCGCTGTCGCTGTACGGCGCGGTCAAGCCGCGCACCAGCGGCGAGGCGATCGTCGCGCTGTGCGGCCGGCTGACCGGCAGCCGCTTCCCGGCCGCCCACCAGGCCGCGCTGCAGGCGTTCCTGGAGGAGCCGGCCAGCACCCCGATCGCCGACTCGCGGCTGCGCTGGTACCTGTCGCACCTGATCCCGCTCATCCTCGACGCCCCGCAGCACGCGCTGCGCTGAGCGCGAAGCACCCGAGACCTTCCCGAGAGGACGTCATGACCGACACCCAGCTCTCCACCGCCGAGCGGCTGGCCCGCCAGGCCGAGCGGGTCAGCGCCGACATCGCCGCCCAGGACGCCAGCTGGCAGGGCGGCTGGACCCGGCGCAGCTTCCTGGCCGGCGCCGGCATGGTCGGGGTGGCAGCACTGGGCAGCCAGCTGGTCACCACCCGGGCCGCCTACGCCGCGCCGGGCCTGAGCAACGGCAACACGCTGATCTGCATCTTCATGCGCGGTGCCGCCGACGGCCTGCGCATCCTGGTGCCGGCCTCGTCGGCGCTGGGGCTGGACTACCTGACCACGGTGCGGGCGAACCTGGTGCCGGCCAGCGCCAACCTGCTGCCGCTGCCGGGGGGTAGCGGCTGGGCGCTGAACTCCGCGCTCAACCCGCTGCTGCCGTTCTGGAACACCGGCGAGCTGGCCTTCGTCCCGGCGGTGTCGGTGGAGGGGGTCACCCGCAGCCACTTCCAGGCCCAGCAGTGCCTGGAGCGCGGCTCGGACACCGCCACCACCGGCTGGCTGGACCGGGCGCTGCAGCAGCTCGGCCCGGGCACCACCTTCCGCGCCGTCACCCAGGGCTCGGCGCTGCCGGCGGCGCTCACCGGCAACCAGAGCAAGCTGGTGATGAGCTCGCTGAAGAACTTCAGCTTCCCCGGCTGGGACGGCGTCGCCCCGCAGAGCGAGGCCGCGCTGCGCACCCTGTACCGGGGGCTGGCCGGCCCGCTCGGCGAGGACGTGCCGACCACCCTGGCCGCGCTGGGCACCGCCGCCACCGCCCGGACCAAGGCCGGCGCGCAGAACGGGGCGGTGTACCCGGGCGGCAACTTCTCCACGGCGCTGGCCGACCTCGCCACCCTGCTGCGCGCCGAGGTGGGCATGCAGGTGGCCACCGTCGACGTCGGCGGCTGGGACACCCACACCGACGAGGCCAACCAGCTCGACCGCAACCTCACCTCGGCGGCCAAGGCGCTGGCCGCCTTCCTCACCGACCTCGGCCCGGCCCGCCGCAGCCGGGTGACGGTGGCGGTGATGACCGAGTTCGGCCGGCGGGTGCAGATGAACGCCAGCGGCGGCACCGACCACGGCCACGGCAGCCTGATGTGGCTGCTCGGCGGCGGCCTGGCCGGCGCCTCGGTGTACGGCAAGTGGGATCAGCTCTCGGCCGCGACGCTGGACTCCGGCGACGTGCCGGGGCTCAACAACGCCTACGACGTGCTGGGCGAGCTGGCCCAGAAGCGGCTCGGGGTGGGGCAGCTGGGCACCCTGTTCCCGGGCCGGACGTTCGCGCCGCTGGGCCTGGCAAAGGCCGGCTGAGCCCAGCGCCGGCTACAGGTGCGGCTGAATGCGCCTGCCCGGTTAGCGGTGCGGCTGGGCGGTGACCAGCTGCGGGACCAGACCCGCCTCCGAGCCGGCCTCGGCCGGGTTCGGCTCAGCGCCGGCCTCAGCCTTGCTGGCCTCAGCCCTGCTTGCCGCAGCCCGGCCTGCCTCAGCCCTGCTTGCCTCAGCCCGGCTTGCCTCGGCGGTGCGCAGCTCGTCCCACTGCACCAGGGCCACCCCGGCGACCAGGAACGCGCCGCCGACGATCTGCACCGGGCGGGGCAGTTGGCCGAGCAGCAACCAGGCGAACAGCACCGCGAACAGCACCTCGGCCAGGCCCAGGAACGCGGCGAGCTTGGCGCCGAGCGCGCGGGCGGCGGTGATGCCGGCGGAGTAGGCGAACACGCCCGCGACCAGCGAGATGCCGAGCACCGGCACCAGCCAGCTGGTCCGGTAGTGCAGGAACTGCACGTCGGCGGTGCCGGCCGAGATCGGCACCACCCCGAGGAGTCCGACGACCACCAGCAGCAGGCTGGCCACCACCATGCCGCCCCAGGCCATCACGATCGGCGGCAGCGTGTTGTCGGCCTGCGCCGAGACCACGAAGTAGACCGCGAGCCCGACCGCGGCGCCGAGCCCCCAGAGCAGGCCGACCGGGTCGAGGTGGGCGTTGCCGGTCACGTCCAGCACCAGCGCCAGCCCGAACAGCGCGGTGACGGCTCCGGCCACCGTCAGCCGCCGCGGCCGGTGCCCGTGCCGCACCCAGAGCCAGCCGACCACCAGCAGGATGCCGAGGTACTCCAGCAGCAGGGCGACGCCCACCGACAGCCGGGCCACCGCGTTGAAGTAGCACAGCTGGGCGGCCCCGATCGCCAGCAGGCCGTAGGTGGCGACGCTGCGCCGTTCCCGGACCAGGGCGCCGTACCGGCCGCGCAGCGCGTGCAGGGCCGGAAGGCTCAGCACCGCGGCGGCGACCAGCAGCCGGGCGGTGACCGCCGCGGCCGGTGACCAGCCGGAGTCGATCAGGGCGGTGGCGAAGGCGCCGGAGGTGCCGAAGGCGGCGGCAGACAGCAGTGCGGTGCCCAGGCCCTGCCGGGTTGCGACCTGCATGATGGAAGTCCGTTTCGTGGAGAGCTGTATGTCATGAGCAATCGGAGCTATGCTCATTACGCTCGACGCTAGCCGGAAGCTGGTAAGGAGTCAAGATGGTTTTCGCTCATGACACCGAACGGGCGCTGGCGGCTGCCGCGGCCCTGGTGAACACCGGCCGCGACGACGAGGACGAGCTCACCACCCTCGGCGAGCTGGACGAACTCGTCGACACCTGGCAGTGGACCGGCCCGCGGGAGGGCAACCGCACCGAACTCGCCGCGGTGCGCGAGCTGCGAGCGACCCTGGCCCGGTTCTGGTCGGCCGACAAGGACGCCGTGGTCGACGTCGTCAACCAGGTGCTGGCCGACCGGCGCGCGCTGCCGCAACTGGTCAAGCACGACGAGTGGGACTACCACGTGCACGCCACCGCGCCGGACGCGCCGCTGGCCGACCGGATGGCCGTCGAGGCCGCCATGGCGGTGGCGGACGTGATCCGCATCGACGAGCTCGGCCGGCTGCGGATCTGCGAGGGCGAGGACTGCCAGGACGTCTACGTCGACCTGTCGAAGAACCGGTCCCGCCGGTTCTGCGGGGCCACCTGCGGCAACCGGGCGAACGTGGCCGCCTACCGGGCCCGCCGCCGCTGAGTCAGACCCGAAGTACGCCTCCAGAGAATTGGCTAGACGATCACGGCTCCGCGATCGGTTGACTTGTAAAGCCCCCGCGGTAGGCCGACGTCCGGGCTAGCAGCGGCGGAGTAGGCGGCCCATCTGACGACGCTGTGTAATTTCTTTCCTACGGAATGTAATCAAACTCTAGCGCCCGATATGAGATAGGTGTTAGGCTGACCCTAAGGGCGAGCGAAGTGCTAGCTCAGGGACTGGTAGATATCGGGCACGCGCGCAGAAAAGTTGTAGGCGTGTTGGACTAGACTTAGTTACCTCTACCGAGGAAACTCTGCTCCACCAACTTCACATACCCTCGCCGTGAAGATCGCGCCCTTGTAGGGCTGGGTCCGCGGCTGCTTCACTTGGAGGTCGTGCCGCGTGCCCAGTAGCACCGCTGCGCCAACAGTTCACTCTGGTGTTGATCAAGTCACTCATGAGCGCGGCTTATGGGTATTGACCCAGGTAATCCGCCATGGCTATATGGTGAACTATTCCGACTATCGTAAAATTTCTGGTTCGGCACCCGTTAGCGAGCCGGTAACCCAAGCCGCGCTTCAACGACGGCTGGCGATGTCCAGTGGCCACATAAGCAAGGTGACCAAGCCGCTCCTCGACTCTGGCTACATTGTGCGGGCTGAGGAACATGAACGGCTCGATGAGCCGGCTGGGGCTGGTCGACGGCCCCAGCCGCTGCTTATTAGCGACAAGATCGCGGTCCTTGCAGTTACGGTCGAGGATGACTACGACATAGGCGACCGTGAGCGTCGGGCAGTCCGGTTAACCGCAGCTCCGGTGCGTCTGGATGGAAGCGTTCTGCCGCCCTTGCAACGGGTCGAATTCAAGCCCATGGCTGATGACAAGGTGCTTCTGTCGAGTATCACTGGGCTTGTCAACAAAACGCTACGTAAGCATGAGGGCCACGAGCTTCGGTGGCTCGGCTTGTCCGTGATGGTGGGTGGCGAGGTGACCGATGGCCGGCTCGGATTCTCGGCAAATCTCGGCGATCGCCGAGGCATTTCTGTGGCACTGCGAGATTGGGAAAAGGAGATGAAGCGCCGCACCGGACTCCCGACCACGATCGAGAACGATGCGAATGCACTCGCTCTTTTCGACGCATGGGTTGCGGCCCGCGGCTACAGAGACTACCTGTACATCACTGTGAAAAACGATGGAATCGGTGGCGGGTTTGTGCACGACGGAAAGCCGCTACGTGGCCCGGTAGGGGAAATCGGGCACTACCCAGTCGACACGCGGGCTGTTCTCGACAACGACATGACTCTAATCAAGCATGGCGACGTAGGTCCGGCCTTGCACTGCAGTTGCGGTCACTTTGGTTGCTTGGAAGCGTACGGAACGCCGAATGCAGTCCGTAGAGCACTGGGGCAGAACTTCGACGCTGCCACGATTGACGCCTTGCTTGACGACTGGAGAGAAGGACGCTCATACGATAAGAAGCACTTCGACGATGCCTCAGCGGCTCGCGCTGCCGTCGGTCGCGCGGGACGTGCCTTGGGTATTGCCATCGCCGGTGCACTCCACTTTGCTCCCTTAGAAGCGATAATTCTCAGCGGCGACTGGCTACTTGACCAGCACCGCGGCGCGGGCACTGTACCTGCAGGCCCTGCGGGAGACATTAGAGCGTCACTTTGCCTATGGGATGGGTGCAGTGCAGGGCAACGGATCACTGTCGGTCGAGATCCCTCCGACCACCTAATGCCAGCAGCATCGGACGACATTGCGCTTGCCAGTGCTGCGCTCGCCCAATACGCCTACGATCTGGACCCACGGCCAGGGTTATACGACCTTGAAACCGGTGCCGACTAGCAATAAGTCACAAGTCACGCAGCAGGCTTAGGAGTCGGCAAGCTAGTCAGTTCCTGCTAGCCACTCTCCCAGCCAATCAATCTCCTCGGCACTCCGAAGCAGTGGCTCGAGGCTCACATACCCACCTAACCCTAGGCTGGCTGCTGCCTGCCGGGCGCCAGTGAGGTAAAGACTTGCAGATAGATACTGTTCATCAACGACCTCGGCTGGCCCCAACACCCGAACGCGGCGCAGATTTAAGTGCGCTATCTGCTTAGCGACCAGGACGCCTAGGGCCCTTCCCGCGTGGATGATGGCTGTGGTCACCGTCGGACTCCCTTCGGCGATCGCGGATAGTTGCGCGGGCGCGTCTGGATCCCAGGGCGTGTAGCTACTATTCCCCGCGCGCGACGAAATCTTCTATCGTCGGACGTGGTCGTCTTTGCCAGCCACTCTGGATGGACCAGCGCATTCGCGGCCCGCTCGGACGCAGTCGTGGGTGAGGTGGTCACCATCCGAAGCGTCGTCGAAGAGCATTTCAGCCGTATCTATCCGAAAGTGCATGAAGCGTCCACGCGAAAGCCCAGGGCACGGCAAGCCGCTTAGGACGGCACCGCCTCGGACGTCACCGGAGCGAGTGAGCAAAACGGCGAAAAAACTACTGCCAGCCGGCTCATCGAACAGCGCAAACGGGTCAACGGCCGCCATAGTCCCCCCTTCGTAGGCTGCCCGTCGGGTTTTACCACGCGCACGGCGCGATTTACACAAAAACCTGTACAGAGACTACGGGTAAATGGTTGGGGCATTCCGGGCGGGAGCTCTTCCTGCTTGAAGGAAACAAACTGGTAACAACCTGAACGACCTGGTCGCCAGTCATGGTAAGGGCTGATTAAATAGCTTCGCATGTGAAGGTAACTAGCGGGGGGTTGCCTTAGGTGCGCCTACCATCTGGCTAGTTGGAGGTCAATCGTGGCTGAGAAGAGTACGTCAGGCGCCGCCTCATGGCTGGCTGCTCCGGAGGGGAAGAGCACCCACGAGACCGGGCTAGGGATGAAAATCGCCGCCGGCGTCCTTGTAGGCGCGGCCGTCCTGGTTTTGCTGGCGATCTGGGTAAAGCAGCCGCCCGTGATCAATCGGACGCTGGTGCTGGCGGTCTCGCAGACGCGGCAAGAAGTAATGCCTGTAGCTCCGCCTGGAGAGTTCGTGGAAGCGCGCACAGTCGGCGCCAGCGGTGGCGGCTACGTAATCATGATCGGTTCGGCGGGCGCAGTTGGCACTACGCCGAACGAACCCATGCCTCTACGCGTGACACCGATGGCGGCTCCGATCCCGGTGGTGAACTTGAGTCCGACGCACCGACTCGCCGCGGAATCATTGACTGCCGGCTCGCGGTCGCGTGGTTCGCGCTCGTGGCCCACCCGCCCGTAGCCGTTGGCCGTAGCTTCAACGACCAACTCGCCACCGTTGCTGCAGTAGCGCACGGCCACGCGACGATGACCGAGGCGTGGGTCGAGACTTTCGGTCTTCTACGGTGCCTCCTGCCGATGACCGGCGTCTGATGGCAGCTGATCCCTCGCTGGCCGCGAACTCACTTCCGGCTGCAGCGATCGCGGACCTGACCGGCGTTCGGGTGCCTTGATCCTTCGTGCCCGGTGCGGGCAGTCAGCCAGCCTTGTCGGCCCAGACGGCGGCTTGGAGGTTGCATTACACCGAGGCCTTACTGGCTCGAACGCACGCGGTCGTGGTCGATGTTGTCGAGAGCGCCACTAGCGGCCAAGGCTGGCCTGCGGCTCCCGAAGCCCCGCTAATCGAGAATATCGTTTTAAACACCCCGGTCATTCCTGGGCCGCCACCCTACTGTGACGCCTGCGCCTCCACGGCCGGTGGCGATCGATACAGCTGCACTATTCGCGCCAGATCTCGCAACACTGCTTGAGACGCGTGACGAACTGGATTTGGAGCTGCGCAACTTCGTAACAGACCAGAAAGCGTTCGGTGCTGATTTTAGCGTTACCGTAATCGGACATTGCGCACGGTTTGGGCCCTACGATAGCGCAGTTTCGTTATCCGATCGGCGGGCCGCTGTCATCGCAGCTGAATTACGCCGGCTGCACGTGCGTGTCACCGAAGTGCGCGGCGTTGGATATAACGACCCGCCCTACCCGCCGGATCCAACTTCGGCGAAGAACAGAGTTGTGATTATTACCCCGCATATCAACCACCGCTGAAAGGAACACTACTGCTATGACCGTTAACTCACCACCAGTTGCGAGTGGAATTTCGGCAGACGGGGCTCAGATTTTGATTAGCGTCGGCTTACCACCGAACCACTGCAGCGCCCCTGTGATTGCCCGTTTCGGACTTGAGGACAGGAACGCCGTCCGCGCGGCTGCAGTGTGCTACGAGACGCTGCAGAACGCCATCACTGCCGGTCAGATCGATCCTTCAGACCAAGCTGCAGTTGGTCGCTTTCTCGCTGGCGCAGTCGGCGCGGAGATGGCTCACCGCATTCTGGATCCGATCGCGAACGGTGCGAGGGATATCGAGGGCGACGCTGCCAAGGTGGCTACTGATGCCGTTGCTGCCTACAAAGAGGCCGACAAGGGCGCCGGTGTCCTGCTCGACATCCCGAAGGAGACCGTCACTGACGACCGCGGCTTATACACCGGCTACACCCGGGCGCAGGTCCGTGACCTGCGTATGCAACATCAGAAAGCGATCCAGTGGTACCTCTCCATCGGCCTGCGAGCGGTGGTTCAGGGCGCAGTGCCCCCTGCGGTGCTGATTCTGCTCGCAGTCGTTATCAGCGGCATGGAATCGTGGCTGATAACCAACCGCCTCGTCGACTTCTCGATCTACAACGTCACATCCTGGGTTATGCTGCTGGCTTTTGGGCTTGCCCTGTTCTTGGCGACGCACTACTTCACCAAGCACACGGGCAGCGCGATACGAGAGTGCGGCGAGTCGCTGCGAGCGATGCGGGAGATCACCACAGTCGGAGTCTCTCATCTCGATGCGGTAACGCTAATCGATGGCGCTGCGGACCCCAACCCGACGGGGGCGCAGCTTGCCGCCCGAGCCAACACCCCGACGCGGCGGCTGCGCGCCAGCGTATGCTCCTGTGGCTTTCCGCCGTAGGTCCGCTGGGCGCTGTCTACGCTGCCATTGCGTATATGCGCATTTACCAGATGGCGACCCGGCTGCCGGGCTATCTGCCTGCCTTTCCGGTGCTCGTCGCTGTGCTGTTCGCTGGCGTAGCGGTCGGCTTGCTTGGTCTGATTACCTACTGGGAAAGCAGTCGTTCGTTCTTGCGTGAGGACACCGAACACGCCATCACGATTGACAACAAGACCACTATCCGCGAGCACAGCGTGCGCAGTGCAATTGCAGCGCATCTGGATCTAGGCGAACGGCTTCACGCCCAGGCCGAGGATTTGCTTACCCAGGCGCACGCTCTTCGGAGCCGCGGGATTGAGCAAGTCCGCCGAGCGTTCCAAGGAATCTCGGTCGTGTGCAATCTGCCCGAGGTCGTCGAGCCGAATCAAGACTTCTTGTTCCAGTATGACGACCCGCATGCCAAGCGCGCCCGCGAGATACTGATGCTCGCAGGCACCCCCGAAAAAGGTTGCTGAGAACGTGGTGCACACCCCCGTCAACTACACGCCGGATGTTCGGAAGATATGTGGTTGGTACTTACGGACGCTTGACGGCGACGGGCCGGCCAACGGGATCTACCTCGACCCAGCGCGGCTAGGAAACAGCAACCGGACGCGTCTTACCGGCGGCCCTGCCTGAGACGAACATCGGAGGGTGCAGTGCTAACAGCTCGCCCCTCCCACATTGCATATTAAGGGGTCAGGGACATGCCGCAGCGAGATCGAAAGAAGATCGCAGGGCAACTACGCGCGATCGCTCAGCACGAGAAGAAAAAAGCGAATTACACAGATCCAAGGGACAAGGCTTTCGCGCAGAAAACGATCAACAACGCGCAGAGCAGAATTAACAAACTTCACAAGAAGCCTTAACGAAGCTACCAATATTCCAAGGCGACGGCCCGATCAAGCGGATCGGACCGTCGCCTTGCGTTGGTCGAACAGTAAATCCGTGCGGCAAGACTCCTACGCCGAGTCGCTTGGCGGGGACACGTGGTCTCGGACCTAGAGAGTGCACCGGGCCGGTGTCGACCGCCTCGAAGGCCGATCCCGGCACCTTCTTGAGCTGCTCGAGGTCGGTGTCGTTCCAGCCCGTGTCGGTGGCCCCGGACAGGAACCAGTTCGAGCCGTTGTCGGCCACGAACATGCCGTAGGTCTTCAGGGCCTGCAGGATCACCCGGGACGCACCGGTGTAGTGGCTCAGGTCGAAGGACGCCTTCAACCGGAACCGGGCACCCATCGGCGGCACGTTCGGGTCGGTGGTGGAGCCGGCCTGGTGGGTGGCGGGGGAGATGTAGCCGCGCTGGGTGGTGGCGACGGTGAACCGCAGCGCGTGGTCGATGTGGCCGGCCTGCACCTCGTCCCGGCGCACCAGGCCGGGCAGGATCGGCAGGCCGGCGGCGTCCGCCGAGGTCCAGCCGGCCGGCCGCAGCGCGTTGGAGCGCAGGTCGAACACCGCGCCGGACGCCGCGGTCCAGCCGGTGCCGCTGCGGGCCGCCCCGTACAGCTCGTACAGGTGGCAGTCGCCGGAGGCGACCAGCACGTGCGCGTCCCCGCCGGCCTCGATCCGGGCGCCGGGCGGGATCGGGTAGGGCCCCGGGTCGCTCTCGTCGCCGTAGGCGGTGAACCGGATCGGCACCTTGGCCTGGCTGGCCGGCACCACGCTGTACGGGATGCCGTAGGACGGGTCCGAGCCGAAGTCGGGATGCAGGAACCGGCCGCTGCCGATGCTGGCCACCCAGGCCGCCGAGCGCGGGTTGAGCGGGGCGGCCGAGATCACCCGCCGCCACGGGTTGTCCGGCGGGAACAGCGGGCAGCCGGCGATGCGCGGCCCGCTCGATCCGGCCTGCGGCGCGCGGGCCGGCGGTGACTGGCCGGGCCGGACCAGCACCGGGCGATCCGCCGGGCGGCTGGTGCCCGCCGCCGCAACGCGCGTTGCCGCGGGCCGTGCCGCGACCCGGGCGCTGCCGGCCGTGGGCCGCGCCGGTGCCGTGGCGGCCACCGATCCGGCGGGCACGATCGCCACCACCACGACCAGCGACAGCAGCCCCGCGGGCAGCCGCCGTCGCGGTCGGATCGCGGGAACCGGTGGCATGTCCACCAGTATGTCGGGTTCCGGCCGTCCAGCAGGCCCGTAGCATGGAATTCCGTGAGTTCCAGTCCCGAGAGCCTCTTCCCCCTGCTCGAGCCACTGCTGACCCAGGTCGGCAAGCCGATCCAGTACGTCGGCGGCGAGCTGAACGCGCGCACCAAGGACTGGGACTCGGCGGCCGTCCGGTGGGTGCTGATGTACCCGGACGCCTACGAGGTGGGGCTACCCAACCAGGGCGTGCAGATCCTCTACGAGGTGCTCAACGAACGCCCGGACGCCCTCGCCGAACGCAGCTACGCGGTCTGGCCGGACCTGGAGAAGCTGCTGCGCGAGCACGGCCTGCCGCAGTTCACGGTGGACGGCCACCGGCCGGTCGGCGCCTTCGACGTGCTGGGCGTGTCGCTGTCCACCGAGCTCGGCTACACCAACCTGCTGACCGCGCTCGACCTGGCCGGCATCCCGCTGCACGCCGCCGACCGCGATGACAGCCACCCGATCGTGCTGGCCGGCGGGCATGCCGCGTTCAACCCCGAGCCGATCGCGGACTTCATCGACGCGGCGGTGCTGGGCGACGGCGAGCAGGCCGTCGGCCTGGTCACCGACCTGATCGCCGCCTTCAAGGCCGAGGGGTCGCCGGGCGGCCGGGACGAGCTGCTGACCCGGCTGGCCGAGACCGGTGCGGTCTACATCCCGCGCTTCTACGACGTGGCCTACCTCCCGTCCGGCGACGGCGGTCCGGGTGCCGGGCAGCTGGCCTCGGTGACGCCCAACCGGGACCGGGTGCCCGAGCGGGTGCGCAAGCACACCGTGATGGACCTCGACGACTGGCCCTACCCGCGCACGCCGCTGGTGCCGCTGGCCGAGTCGGTGCACGAGCGGATGTCGGTGGAGATCTTCCGCGGCTGCACCCGGGGCTGCCGGTTCTGCCAGGCCGGCATGATCACCCGTCCGGTGCGCGAGCGCTCGGTCGAGGGGATCGGCCGGATGGTCGAGGCGGGGCTGGCCGCCACCGGCTTCGAGGAGGTCGGCCTGCTGTCGCTGTCCAGCGCCGACCATTCCGAGATCGGGCCGCTGGCCAAGCAGCTGGCCGACCGGTACGCCGACTCCCGGGTGTCGCTGTCGCTGCCCTCGACCCGGGTGGACGCCTTCAACATCGACCTGGCCAACGAGTTCTCCCGCAACGGCCGGCGTTCCGGGCTGACCTTCGCCCCGGAGGGCGGCTCGGAGCGGTTGCGCCGGGTGATCAACAAGATGGTCAGCCACGACGACCTGATCTCCACCGTCAGCGCCGCGTACTCCCAGGGCTGGCGGCAGGTGAAGCTCTACTTCATGTGCGGGTTGCCCACCGAGACCGACGACGACGTGCTCGAGATCGCCACCATGGCCCACGACGTCATCCGGGCCGGCCGGCAGGCCACCGGCTCGCGCGACATCCGGTGCACCGTCTCGATCGGCGGCTTCGTGCCCAAGCCGCACACCCCGTTCCAGTGGGCCGCCCAGGCCGCGCCGGACGTGGTGGACTCCCGGCTGCGCACGCTGCGCGCCGCGATCAACTCCGACCGGTCGCTGGGCCGCAACATCGGCATGCGCTACCACGACGGCAAGCCGTCGCTGATCGAGGGACTGCTCTCCCGTGGCGACCGCCGGGTCGGTGCGGTGATCGAGCAGGCCTGGGCCGACGGCGCCCGCTTCGACGGCTGGAGCGAGCACTTCTCCTACGACCGCTGGATCGCCGCCGCCGAGCGGGCGCTCGCCCCGCTCGGGGTGTCGATCGACTTCTTCACCACCCGGGAGCGCGACGCCGACGAGGTGCTGCCCTGGGACCACCTGGACTCGGGCCTGGACAAGCAGTGGCTGTGGGACGACTGGCAGGACGCGCTGACCGGCTACGAGCAGGACGACTGCCGGTGGACGCCGTGCTTCGACTGCGGGGTGTGCCCCACCATGGGCACCGACATCCAGGTCGGGCCGACCGGCAGGCCGTTGCTGCCGCTGGCCGGCAAGCCGTCGCTGCTCGTCGCCACGCCCGCCGGGCCCGCTACGCCCGCCGAGCAGGGCTGAGCCCGGCGTGGCCCGCAGGCAACCGGAGGGTCCGGCCTACCAGGCGCCGGTGCAGCGGATCCGGCTGCAGTACGCCAAGCGGGGGCGGCTGAGGTTCTGCTCGCACCGCGACTTCGCCCGGGCCTTCGAGCGCTCGCTGCGCCGGGCCGAGGTGCCGATGGCCTACTCGGCGGGCTTCCACCCGCACCCGAAGATCAGCTACCTGGGCGCCGCGCCGACCGGGGTCGGCTCGGAGGCGGAGTACCTGGAGATCGGCCTGGCCCGGCACTGCGATCCCGAAGCGGTCCGGGCCGCCCTGGACTCGGTGCTGCCGGACGGTCTCGACATCGTCCGGGCCGTCGACGCGGCCGGTTGCCGTCCCGGAACGCTCGCCGAGCAGATGCAGGCCTCGCTGTGGCGGCTGGAACTGGCCGCCGACCCGGCGCAGCTCGCCGCGGCGGTCGCGGGCCTGCTGGCGGCCGAGTCGGTGCCGGTGGAGCGGCTGACCAAGGACGGCCGGCGCACCCTCGACGCCCGGGCACCGATCGTGTCCGCTCAGGTGTCCGGTTCGTCGGCCGAAGGGAGGACAGGGGTGTCGACCGACGAGCAGCCGGCCGACGTCCCGGCAGGGGTGTCGGCCGAGCCGATCGCGGTACGGAATGACACCCGTGCGATACTGGACGTGGTCGTCCGCCAGGTCACCCCGGCGGTTCGGCCCGACGATGTGCTGACCGCCCTGCGCACCGTCGCCGGTTTCGCCCCGTCGCAGCCCCCTCGGGCTACCCGACTGGCGCAGGGACCGGTCGATGACGCGGGACGGGTGACAGATCCGTTGAGCACCATCGAGCTGCCGGACTGACCAGCAGCTCCCGAGTACTGAACGGCCGCCGGCACCAGCTGGCGGATCGCACGTTCTGCCCGCGCTGCCGGGCAGGGGTGGCACGAGCCGCCTGTCCGCTCCCGTGGACGGGTGAGACAAGACTTTGCGTTCCGCTTGCGGGTGGAACGCCAAACCGCCACTGCGCGGCCGGGTCCGGCATCAGCCGGCCCGCTCGGCCCCGGTGGTGAGACAGGAGTACCGAGCCATGCTCGACACCGAGCCGACCGGCGGCAGCACCGCCGACCAGACCCGCGGCACCGCCGCCACGCCGACCGGGGCCGACACCTCCGGACCGTCTGCCGCCGCGAGCGGTCCGGACGACACCGCCGGCACGCCGGCCAAGAAGGCCGCCCGCAAGGCCCCGGCCAAGCGGGCCCCCCGCAAGGCCGCTGCCAAGAAGGCGGCCCCGGCCGTGGATCCCGCCGCTGCGAATCCGGATGGCGCGCCGGAGACCGCGGCTCAGCCGGTCCTGACGCCTGCCCTGCCGGACATCGTGGCAGCGCCCCTGACCACGCCCGCCGCCGCGGCGGCGCCCGACCAGCCGGCCGGCGACCCGACCGCGGCAGCGGCTCCGGCGAAGAAGGCCACCCGAGCCCGCAAGGCACCCGCCAAGAAGGTGCCGGCCAAGAAGGCCGCCGCAGGCGCCGAACCCGACGCCGCGTCGCCCCAGCCCGCCGACGCTGCGCCGTCCCCGGCTGTCGAGCCCCTGCCGTCCCCGGCCGCCGAAGCCGCCGGGCCGGCCGACCCGTCGCCGAGCACCGATCAGGCGCAGAGCGCCGACCCGGCACCGGCCAAGAAGGCGCCCCGCAAGCGGGTCAGCAAGGCGGCGAAGGCCGCTGCCGAGCAGGCCGCCGATCAGCCGCCGGCCGACCAGAGCACTGGGCCGACGAGCGAGCCGGCGACTGCCGCCGGACCGTCGGCCGCGCCGGTGCTGAGCGCTCCGGTAGTGCTGTTCCAGCCGCCGGCCGCCGAGCCCGCACCGCGCCGGCGACGCGGCGCCAAGAAGGCCGCCGGATCTCCGGCCGTCCAGCCGGAGCCGCGCCCGGCCGAGGAGGTGCCCGACTTCACCGACCTCGAGCCGGACGACCTCGACACCGACCTCGAACCGGAAGACATCGACGACCTCGACACCTCCGACGACGACGCCGAAAGCCCGGACGCCGACGAGTCGGCCGACGAGGCGGACACCGGTGAGGAGCCCGACGCCGGCGACGGCCCCCGGCGCCGCCGCCGGCGGGGCCGGCGTGGCCGCGGCAACCGGTCCAGCACGGCCGAAGCCGCCGACGCCGGCGCGGGTGCCGAGGACTCCGACGACGACGAGGACGAAGAAGACCACGCCGACGAGGTGGCCGAGGCGGCCCTGTCGGCCAGTGCCCGCCGCCGCCGCCGGCGCCGCCGGTCCAGCAGCGCGGACGGCACCGACGCCGGGCCGTCCGAGGACGACCCGCCCAACACCGTGGTGCACGTCCGGGAGTCCCGGTCGTCCGGGCGGGGCAGTGCCGCCGACGACGACGGCGTGCGGGGCGTCAAGGGCTCGACCCGGCTGGAGGCCAAGCGCCAGCGCCGCCGGGACAACCGCGACACCGGCCGGCGCCGGGCCCCGATCCTCACCGAGGCCGAGTTCCTGGCCCGCCGGGAAGCCGTCGACCGGGTGATGGCGGTCCGCCAGACCGGTGACCGTACCCAGATCGCGGTCCTCGAGGACGACATCCTGGTCGAGCACTACGTGACCCGGGCCAGCGCCAGCAGCGCGGTCGGCAACGTCTACCTCGGCCGGGTGCAGAACGTGCTGCCGTCCATGGAGGCCGCCTTCGTCGACATCGGCCGCGGTCGCAACGGCGTGCTCTACGCCGGCGAGGTCAACTGGGACTCGGCGGGCCTGGCCGGCAAGTCCCGCTCGATCGAGAACGCCCTCAGCGGCGGGGACCTGGTCATGGTGCAGGTCACCAAGGACCCGATCGGGCACAAGGGCGCCCGGCTGACCAGCCAGATCTCGCTGCCCGGCCGGTTCGTGGTCTACGTGCCCGGCGGCGGCATGACCGGCATCAGCCGCAAGCTGCCGGATGTCGAGCGCAGCCGGCTGAAGGCGATCCTGAAGAAGGTGGTGCCCGACGAGGCCGGCGTGATCGTGCGGACCGCCGCCGAGGGTGCCTCCGAGCAGGACCTGATCAACGACGTCGAGCGGCTGAAGTCGGAGTGGGAGTCGATCAGCGCCAAGGCGGACCGGGCCAAGAAGTCCTCCGACGGCCCGCTGCTGCTGCACGGTGAGCCGGACCTGGCGATCCGGGTGGTGCGCGACATCTTCAACGACGACTTCGCCAAGCTGGTGGTGGCCGGGGCGGAGATCCACCGCACGCTGTCCGACTACGTCGGCGACATCGCCCCCGACCTGGCCGACCGGATCTCGCGGCACACCGCCGAGTCCGACCTGTTCCGGGACCTGCGGGTGGACGAGCAGCTGGCCAAGGCGATGGACCGCAAGGTGTGGCTGCCCTCAGGCGGCTCGCTGGTGATCGACCGCACCGAGGCGATGACCGTGGTGGACGTCAACACCGGCAAGTACACCGGCTCCGGCGGCAACCTGGAGCAGACCGTCACCCGCAACAACCTGGAGGCGGCCGAGGAGATCGTCCGGCAGCTGCGGTTGCGCGACATCGGCGGCATCGTGGTGATCGACTTCATCGACATGGTGCTGGAGAGCAACCGGGAGCTGGTGCTGCGCCGGCTGACCGAGTGCCTGGGCCGGGACCGCACCAAGCACCAGGTCGCCGAGGTGACCTCGCTGGGGCTGGTGCAGATGACCCGCAAGCGGGTCGGCGAGGGCCTGCTGGAGGCCTTCTCCGAGCCCTGCTCGGTGTGCAACGGCCGGGGGCTGATCGTGCACCTGGACGGCGTGGACAAGAAGTCCAACGGTGGCGGGGGTGGATCGACCGGGGCCTCGGAGGAGGAGCGGCCGACCCGCAGCCGGCGCAGCCGCAAGGCCAAGGCCGAGCCGCAGGCTGCCGCGCAACCGGATCCGGCGGAGCTCGCCGCGGAGGCGGAGAAGCGCCGGGCGGCGGCCAGCGCGGTAGCTGCCATCGCCGCGGCGACCAGCCACCACGACGTGGCCGGCTCCCGGGCGGGTGGCCCGTCCACCGGGCAGGACCACAACGGCACGGAGCCTGGCAGCGCCAGGCCGGCCGCGGAGCCGAGTGCCGGCCGGTGCCGAGTGCTGCCGGGCCGAGTGCTGCCGAGCCGGGCCAGCCGGACGGTGCGGCACCGAGCACCGCGGGGTCGGCTGTTACCGCGCAGGAGAGCCCTGCCGAGCCGAGCGGCACCGGACGGGGCACCAGGTCACGGACCGGCCAGCGCCGCCGGGCCGGATCGAAGGCCACGGCGGCCGGTGCCGCCGAGCCGGAAGGCGCGGCTCAGTCGAGTGCTGCCGAGCGAGCTGCCTCGCCTGTAACCACTGCCTCGCCTGTGACCAGTGCCTCGTCTGCGGCCACTGCCGAGCCGGCTGGTGCGGTCGAGCCCTCCTCCCGGGTGTCCGCGACCTCGTCCCAGCCGGCGTCCGAACCGGCCGTTGCGCCGGCACGGCCCCGGCGCCGCCGGGCGGCGAGCCGGCCGGCCGGGCCGCCGGCTCCGATCGGCGAGGGGTAGCGGGCCGGGGCACCCGCTTTTGCTTGCAGGCCGGCCGTAGGCGTAATCTGTACTACGGCCCATCGCAGTCCAGGTGGGCTGTTCTGGTGTTCGGGCCGGTCGACACGAAAACGGCCTTCTGCCGCGGGTTCGTCCGCGCGCACCAGCAAGGCGGTAGTACACCCGAGAAGTACCCGAAGATCTTCGATGCTGTTCGACAGGAGTGAGTTCGCGATGTACGCCATCGTCAAGACCGGCGGCAAGCAGTACCGGGTCGCCGTGGGTGACGTCGTGACGGTCGAGAAGCTGGACGTCGAGCCCGGCGCCAGCGTCGCGCTCCCGGCGATCCTGCTGGTCGACGGCGAGGACGTCACCACCGACGCCACCGCGCTGGCCGCGGTCTCGGTCACCGGCGAGGTGCTCGGCCAGGTCAAGGGCCCGAAGATCCGGATCCACAAGTTCAAGAACAAGACCGGCTACCACAAGCGCATCGGCCACCGACAGAAGCTGTCGCAGGTCAGGGTCACCGGCATCGAGAGCGGAAAGAAGTAGAGCCATGGCACACAAGAAGGGTGCATCCAGCTCCCGCAACGGCCGGGACTCGCACGCCCAGCGACTGGGCGTCAAGCGCTTCGGCGGCCAGCTGGTCAAGTCCGGCGAGATCATCGTCCGGCAGCGTGGCACCAAGTTCCACCCCGGTGACCTGGTCGGGCGTGGCGACGACGACACGCTGTTCGCGCTGGCCGCGGGCAACGTCCTGTTCGGCAGCCGCCGCGGTCGCAAGACCGTGAGCATCGTGCCGGTCGAGGCCTGATCCCTCGTCAGAGACCTGTAGTACCCAGAGCGGGCACCGGGATTCCCGGGCCCGCTCTTGGCATTGAAAGACCTGATACGTAAGGAGCACCCGCGTGGTGAGTTTCGTCGACCGGGTGGTGTTGCACGTCACCGCCGGCAACGGCGGGCACGGCTGCGCCTCGGTGCACCGGGAGAAGTTCAAGCCGCTCGGTGGCCCGGACGGCGGCAACGGCGGCCGCGGTGGCGACGTGGTGCTGGTGGTGGACCCGCAGGTGCACACCCTGCTCGACTTCCACCACCACCCGCACCAGAAGGCCGGCAACGGCCGGCCGGGCGCGCGGCAAGCACCGCAGCGGCGCCGACGGCGCGGACCTGGAGCTGGCGGTGCCCAACGGCACCGTGGTGCACGCCGCCGACGGCACGGTGCTGGCCGACCTGACCGGCGCCGGCCGCCGGTACGTGGTGGCCCAGGGCGGCCGGGCGGGCCTGGGCAACGCCGCGCTGGCCTCGCCACGCCGCAAGGCACCCGGCTTCGCCCTGCTCGGTGAGCCCGGCGTGGCCCTGGACGTGGTGCTCGAACTGAAGTCGGTGGCCGAGGTCGGCCTGGTCGGCTTCCCGTCGGCAGGCAAGTCCTCGCTGATCGCCGCCGTGTCCGCGGCCCGTCCCAAGATCGCCGACTACCCGTTCACCACCCTGGTGCCGAACCTGGGCGTGGTCAGCGCGGGGGAGACCACCTTCACCGTCGCCGACGTCCCCGGGCTGATCCCCGGCGCCGCCCAGGGCAAGGGCCTGGGGCTGGACTTCCTGCGGCATATCGAGCGCTGCGCGGTGCTGCTGCACGTGCTGGACTGCGCGACCCTGGAACCCGGCCGGGACCCGGTCAGTGACCTGGAGGCCATCGAGGCGGAGCTGGCCCAGTACCGGTCCGACCTGGGCGACCTGCTCGATCGGCCGCGGCTGGTGGCGCTGAACAAGGTCGACGTCCCGGAGGCCCGCGAGCTGGCCGAGTTCGTCACCGAGGAGCTGACCGGGCGCGGCTACCGGGTGTTCGCGGTCTCGGCGGTCGCCCACACCGGCCTGCGCGAGCTGACCTTCGCCCTCGCCGGCCTGGTCGAGCAGTACCGGGCCGGGCAGGAGGCGCTGCCGGCGGCACCGATCGTGCTGACGCCCAAGGCCGTGGACGAGTCCGGCTTCACCGTCGAGGAGGATCCGGACGAGCCCGACGCGTTCGTGGTGCGCGGCGCCAAGCCGGAACGCTGGGTCCGCCAGACCCAGTTCGACAACGACGAGGCGGTCGGCTACCTGGCCGACCGGCTGGCCCGGCTCGGCGTGGAGGAGCAGCTGGCCCGGCTCGGCGCGCAGCCCGGCGCCAGCGTGACCATCGGCGACTACGTCTTCGACTTCCAGCCGACCGGGGGGATGGCCGACGGGGACTACCAACCGACCCGCCGGGGCACCGACGAGCGGCTCGACACCACCACCCGACCGAACGCCGACGCCCGGCTGGCGTCGAAGAAGGCCCGCCGGGTGCCCGTCAGCGACGAAGAGCTCGAGCTCGAACGCGCGGCCTCCGAGCAATCCTGATGAGCGGCCAGCCGGCCGGCCGGGAGCTGATCGCCGGCGCGGCCCGCACCGTGGTCAAGGTCGGCTCGTCCTCGCTCACCACCCGCGGCCGGTTGCAGGCCGGCCGGCTGGACGCACTGGTCGACGCGCTGGCCGCCCGGCGCGGCGCCGGCCGGCAGGTGGTGCTGGTGTCCTCCGGAGCGATCGCGGCCGGCCTGGCGCCGCTGGGGCTGCGGGCCCGCCCGCGCGACCTGGCCACCCAGCAGGCGGCTGCCAGCGTCGGGCAGTTGTTGCTCGCCGAGCGCTACGCCGCCTCCTTCGCCCGGTACGGCCTGACCGTCGGGCAGGTGCTGCTGACCGCCGAGGACCTGCACCGGCGCGGCTCGTACCGAAACGCCGTGCGCACCCTGGAACGGTTGCTGGCACTCGGGGTGATCCCGATCGTGAACGAGAACGACACGGTGGCCACCCACGAGATCCGCTTCGGTGACAACGACCGGCTGGCCGCGCTGGTCGCCCACCTGGTCCGCGCCGACGCCCTGGTGCTGCTGTCCGACATCGAGGGCCTTTACACCGCCGACCCGCGCCGGCCGGGAGCGACGCTGGTCCCCGACATCAACGACCCCGCCCAGCTCGCCGCGGTGCGGACCGCCGGCACCGGCTCGGGGGTGGGCACCGGCGGCATGTCCACCAAGATCGACGCGGCGCTGATCGCGGGCGGGGCGGGCATCCCGGTGCTGCTGGCGCACGCCGGTGCGGTCGCCGGCGCGCTGGCCGGCGAGGGCGGCACCTACTTCACGCCGCCGGGGCAGCGCACCGCCACCCGCCTGCTGTGGCTGCGCCACGCCACCACCCCGCGCGGCCGGCTGCTGCTGGACGCCGGCGCGGTGGCCGCCGTCGTGCACCGCCGGGCGTCGCTGCTGGCGGCGGGCATCACCGGCATCACCGGTGAGTTCGCGGCCGGCGACCCGGTGGAGCTGGCCGGTCCGGACGGCGCGGTGCTGGCCCGCGGGCTGGTGGCCTTCGACAGCGACGACCTGCCCGGGCTGCTCGGCAGGTCCAGCCGGGACCTGCCCGCGGAGCTGCGCCGCGAGGTCGTGCACCGCGACGACCTGATCATCCTGTAAGACCGAACTCTGCCGCCGCACCTGGCGGTCCCGCTGCGATCAGGTCTTCGACCGGACTCGCCTCAGTGACCACCAGGCGCCACCACGATCAGCAGTGGTAGAGCGAGCCGTTGTCGTTGAGGTTGCTGTCGTAGATCCAGCCGGTGAGGTTGGTGCCGTCGATGCGGACGTTGGTCCAGGTATTGCCGGCGGCATTGGTGACGTAGCAGTGGTAGTAGAGCAGGGCGCTGGTGTTGACGTAGGCCACGACTCCGCAGACCGCCTCCGGGCCGGTGCGCATCGGGGTGGAGTTGGCTTTCACGCGGCCGGAGCCACTGGAATCCTTGTCGGACCAGGCGGGATGCGTGCAGGTCTCCGCGTCCGCCGGGCCGGCGGCGGCAACGGCCAGGCCGCCGATCAGCAGGGGTACCGCTGCCGCAGCTGCTGCCATTCGCCGACGAGCGCCGAAAGATCTCGTAGTAGCCATGTCATTTCCCTTTCTGGAAAGGCCTAAATCGGATATCACTATATGTACCATTCGGGATGAAAAGGCTCCGTTAGTAGATTGTCACGATGTAGATCCTGATGATGTAGCGCGGTAGCGAGGTGGCATCGGGCCGGTCCCTGCTCAGGTCCGGCGATCTATCCTTGGGCTATGACCGGACCCAGCGCAGCCGACCCGGATGAAGCGGCGGTCCGGGCGGTAGCGCAGCGGGCCCGCGAGGCGAGCTTCGAGCTGGCCCTGCTGACCCGTGCCGACAAGGACCGGGCGTTGCTCGCGATGGCCGACGCGCTGGACGGCGCGCGCGAGGAGCTGCTGGACGCCAATGCCGACGACGTGGCGGCGGCCCGCGCGGACGGCACCGCCGAGCAGCTGGTGGACCGGCTGGCGCTCAGCCCCGACAGGTTGGCCGCAATGGCCGACGGCCTGCGCCAGATCGCCGCGCTGGGCGACCCGGTGGGCGAGGTGGTGCGCGGCTTCACCCGCCCCAACGGCCTGGAGCTGCGCCAGCTCCGAGTGCCGTTCGGGGTGGTGGCGATGGTCTACGAGGCCCGCCCCAACGTCACCGTGGACGCCACCGGCCTGACCCTTAAGTCCGGCAACGCCGCCCTGCTGCGCGGCTCGGCGAGTGCGATCCGGTCCAACCGGGCGCTGGTGGCGGTGCTGAGCGAGGCGGCGGCGAAGGCGGGACTGCCGGCCGACGCCGTGCAGCTGGTGCCGGGCACCGACCGCTCCAGCGTCGGCCACCTGCTGCGAGCCCGCGGCCTGGTGGACGTGGCCATCCCGCGCGGCGGGGCCGGCCTGATCCGCTACGTGGTGGACAACGCCGAGGTGCCGGTGATCGAGACCGGCACCGGCAACGTGCACATCTACGTCGATGCCGCGGCTGACCTGGAGATGGCCGAACGGATCGTGCTGAACGCCAAGATCTCCCGGCCCAGCGTGTGCAACGCCGCGGAGACGCTGCTGGTGCACCGCGCGGTGGCGGGCGAGTTCGTCCCCCGGATCGTCGCGGCGCTGCACGAGCGGGGGGTGCGGGTGCACGGCGATGCCACGTTCGAGGCCGCCGACCCCGCGGTGCTGGCCGCCACCGACACCGACTGGCAGACCGAGTACCTCGACCTCGACCTGGCCGCCCGGGTGGTGTCCGACGTCGACGAGGCGATCGGCCACATCCGGCGCTGGTCGTCGGGCCACTCCGAGGCGATCGTCACCGGCGACCTCGACACCGCGCGGCGGTTCGTGGCCCGGGTGGACTCGGCCGCGGTGCTGGTCAACGCCTCCACCCGGTTCACCGACGGCGCCGAGTTCGGCTTCGGGGCCGAGATCGGCATCTCCACCCAGAAGCTGCACGCCCGCGGCCCGATGGGGCTGGCCGAGCTGACCACCACCAAGTGGGTGGCCTACGGCGACGGGCAGGTTCGCGGCTGAGCCGTCCCGCCGCGCTGGACCGGCCGCCAGCGCGCGGCCGATCCCCGGCTCCGCCGTCGTCCGGGGCCATCCCGCTGCCCGGGCCGGGCCGTGACCCGGTCGGTTATCCTGTCATCGGGCCGGTGCAGTCCCATCCATGCCAACCTCTGAGAGGCAGCGATGGGCGACACCACCGGATTCCTCAAGCACGACCGCGAGCTTCCCCGCCGGCGGCCGGTCGCGGTCCGCATCACCGACTGGCGCGAGGTGTACGAGCCGGCCGACGACGCGGTTACCCGCACCCAGGCCGGCCGGTGCATGGACTGCGGCATCCCGTTCTGCCACTCCGGCTGCCCGCTGGGCAACCTGATCCCGGAGTGGAACGACCTGGTCTACCGCGACCGCTGGCAGGCCGCCGCCGACCGGCTGCATGCCACCAACAACTTCCCCGAGTTCACCGGCCGGCTGTGCCCGGCGCCCTGCGAGGCGTCCTGCGTGCTGGGCATCAGCCAGCAGCCGGTCACCATCGAGCAGGTCGAGAAGGAGATCGCCGAGCGGGCCTGGGACCGCGGCTGGGTGCCTCCGCTGCCCGCCGACTCCCCGTCCGGCAAGCGGGTGGCGGTGATCGGCTCGGGCCCGGCCGGGCTGGCCGCGGCCCAGCAACTGACCCGGGCCGGCCACCAGGTCGAGGTGCTCGAGCGCGCCGACCGGATCGGTGGCCTGCTGCGCTACGGCATCCCCGAGTTCAAGATGGAGAAGCGGGTGATCGACCGGCGGATCGAGCAGCTGCGCGCCGAGGGCACCGTGTTCCGGACCGGCGTCGAGGCCGGCGTGGACGTCACCGCCGACGAGCTGCGGGCCGGCTACGACGCGGTGCTGCTGGCCGGCGGCGCCACCGCCTGGCGGGACCTGGCCATCCCCGGCCGGGAGCTGGCCGGCATCTACCAGGCGATGGAGTACCTGCCACCGGCCAACCGGGTGCAGCAGGGCGACCTGGACGAGTCGCCGATCTCGGCAGCCGGCAAGCGGGTGGTCATCATCGGCGGCGGGGACACCGGCGCGGACTGCCTGGGCACCGCGCACCGGCAGGGTGCGGCGTCGGTGCACCAGTTCGAGATCCTGGCCCGGCCGCCGCAGGCCCGCTCCGAGGCCAACCCGTGGCCGACCTGGCCGGTGCTGCTGCGGACCGGTTCGGCGCACGAGGAAGGCGGCGAGCGGGTGTTCGCGGTGAACACCGAGTGCTTCCTCGGCGACTCCCACGGCAGCGTGCGGGCCCTGCGGGCGCACCAGGTCGAGCTGCTGGACGGCCGGTTCTCACCGGTTCCGGGCAGCGACTTCGAACTCGACTGCGAGCTGGTGCTGCTGGCGATGGGCTTCGTCGGGCCGGAGCGCGGTGCGCTGCTGGCCGGGCTCGGCGTCGAGCTGACCGACCGGGGCACCGTGGCGCGCGACGACGGGTTCGCCACCAGCGTCGACGGGGTGTTCGTGGCCGGGGACATGGGACGCGGCCAGAGCCTGATCGTGTGGGCGATCGCCGAGGGCCGCTCGGCCGCCGCGGCCGTCGACCGCTGGCTGACCGGGCAGTCGGCATTGCCGGCCCCGATCACCGCGACCACCGCCGCGCAACGCTGAGCGGTGGTGCACCGCCCCCTAGGATGCGGCGCATGACCGCACAGTCCGACGCCGGCACCGGGCCGGCGGTCCAGGTGCCCGAGGGCCGGGCCCGCCGGGTCGGCATCATGGGTGGCACGTTCGACCCGATCCACCACGGCCACCTGGTGGCCGCCAGCGAGGTCGCGGACCTGTTCGAGCTCGACGAGGTGGTGTTCGTCCCGACCGGCCAGCCGTGGCAGAAGGCCGAGCGGGAGGTCAGCCCGGCCGAGCACCGGTACCTGATGACGGTGGTGGCGACCGCGTCCAATCCGCGGTTCTGGGTGAGCCGGGTGGACATCGACCGGCCCGGCCTCACCTACACCGTCGACACGGTGCGCGATATCGCGGCCATCCGGCCCGGGGCGGAGCTGTTCTTCATCACCGGGGCCGACGCGCTGCAGGCGATCCTGTCCTGGAAGGACGCCGACGAGCTGTTCCGCAGCTGCCACCTGGTCGGCGTGACCCGGCCCGGCTACCACCTGTCCGGCGACCACCTGCCGCCCGAGATCGTCACCCTGCTGGACGTCCCGGCGATGGCGATCTCGTCCTCGGCGGTGCGGCAGCGGGTGCACGCCGGCCGGCCGGTCTGGTACCTGGTGCCCGACGGCGTGGTGCAGTACATCGCCAAGCACCGGCTGTACCTGCACTGACCCTGGGCGGCCGGTGCGGCCGGTGCGGCCGGCCGGGCGGTCAGCCGGCGGGCGGCGCGTCGGCCGGTCGGGTCAGGCCGAAGATCAGCTCGTCGGAGTAGCTGCCGTCCGGGTTGGGCAACCGGCCGGGCCGGCGTCCCTCGGCGACGAAGCCGGCGGCCAGCGCGGCCCGGGACGAGGCGACGTTGTCGACCTTGCAGCCCAGCTCGAGCCGGGCGGTCGGCGTCTCGGTGAAAGCCCAGTCCGCCAGCAGCCGCAGCGCCCGGGTGGTGAAGCGGCGACCGCGGAACTCCGGCAGCACCCCGTAGCCGAAAGCCAGCACCCCCGGTGGGCCGGACCGGCGCAGCCCGATGAAGCCGGCGCCGGCCCCGGTGGCCGCGTCGCAGATCAGCAGCGAGTTGTGCGGGGTGACCAGCCGGCCCAGGCCGCCCCAGTTCGCACGCTGCCGGGCTTCGGCCTCGGTCATCGGCTCGCCGCCGAACCCCCACTGCTGCGCGGCGTCGTTGTTGGCCTCGGCCAGCAGCACCGGCCAGTCCTCAGGCACGGTCGGGCGCACGGTCACCACCCCGTCGCTGAGCTCGGTCAGCGGCGGCCAGGCCGGTGGGACCGGGGCGTCCGGGTCGCCGGCGCTGCGGGCGAACACCGCGGCGTCCAGCAGCCGCTCGCCCCGGCCGGGCAGCACGGCCCGGCGGACCGCCTCGAAGCGGAAGCCGGCCCGCAGCGCCACCGCGGCCGAGGCGGCGTTGGGCACCTCGCACCGGATCTCGATCCGGGTCAGCCCGTTGCCCAGGCCGAAGCGCGCCAGGGTGCGGACGGCCTCGGTGGCGTAACCGTTGCCCCAGTCGGCGGTGGCCAGCCAGTAGCCGATCTCGGCCACGTCGTGCGGGCTCGCCGGCAGGCGCAGGCTGGCGCTGCCGACGAGCCGTCCGGTGCTGTTCTCGGCGATCGCGCAGTCCAGCCGGCTGCCGTCGAGCCTGCCCTGCTGGCCGGGTCCGGTGACGAAGTCCCGGGCGTCGGCGGCGGTGTAGGGCCACGGCAGCGGCAGGTGCCGGTGGATGCGTTCGTCGGCCAGGATCGCCCGCACCGGCGCGGCGTCGTCGGGCTGCCACGGCCGCAGCGTCAGCCGGCCGGAGTGCAGCACCAGTCCTTCGAGTTCGGTCTCACGCCACTGTCCCACGACGCCCAGCCTGCCAGATCGGACATCGTGAGCCTGCGCGCGCGGCGGCCAAGTAGCATGGCCGGGTGGTATTAAACAAGCTGCTGCGGGCCGGCGAGGGCAAGATCGTCCGGCGACTGACCGCCATCGCCGATCACATCGACGGCCTCGAAGAGGACTACGTCGACCTGACCGACGCCGAGCTGCGCGCGCTGACCGACCAGTTCAAGGCGCGCTACGGCGACGGCGAGTCCCTCGACGAGCTGTTGCCCGAGGCGTTCGCGGTGGTCCGGGAGGCCGCCCGCCGCACGCTCGGGCAGTTCCACTACAAGGTGCAGCTGATGGGTGGCGCCGCGCTGCACCTGGGCAACATCGCCGAGATGAAGACCGGTGAGGGCAAGACGCTGGTCTCGACGCTGCCGGCCTACCTCAACGCGCTGTCCGGCGACGGCGTGCACGTGGTGACCACCAACGACTACCTGGCCTCCCGGGACGCCGACTGGATGGGCCGGGTGCACCGCCACCTGGGCCTGTCGGTGGGCAAGATCCTGTCGAACATGACGCCGGACGCGCGCCGGGCCAGCTACGGCTGCGACATCACCTACGGCACCAACAACGAGTTCGGCTTCGACTACCTGCGCGACAACATGGCCTGGACGCTGGACGACCTGGTACAGCGCGGGCACAACTACGCGGTCGTCGACGAGGTCGACTCGATCCTGATCGACGAGGCCCGTACCCCGCTGATCATCTCCGGGCCGGCGGATGAGAACCAGCGCTGGTACCCGGAGTTCGCCCGGCTGGCCCCGCGGATGCGCAAGGACGAGCACTACGAGGTCGAGGAGGGCAAGCGGACCATCGCGGTCACCGAGGACGGCGTGGAGTTCGTCGAGGACCAGCTCGGCATCGACAACCTCTACGAGGCCGCCAACACCCCGCTGGTGGGGTACCTGAACAACGCCCTCAAGGCCAAGGAGCTCTACAAGCGCGACCGCGACTACATCGTCCGCAACGGCGAGGTGCTGATCGTGGACGAGTTCACCGGCCGGGTGCTGGCCGGCCGGCGCTACAACGAGGGCATGCACCAGGCCATCGAGGCCAAGGAGGGCGTGCAGATCCAGCAGGAGAACCAGACGCTGGCCACCATCACGCTGCAGAACTACTTCCGGCTGTACTCCAAGCTCTCCGGGATGACCGGTACCGCCCAGACCGAGGCGGCCGAGCTGCACCAGATCTACAAGCTGGGCGTGGTCCCGATCCCGACCAACCGGCCGATGATCCGCGCCGACGAGACCGACCTGATCTACAAGACCGAGGACGCCAAGTTCGCCGCGGTGGTCGACGACATCGCCGAGCGGCACGACAAGGGCCAGCCGGTGCTGGTCGGTACCGCCAGCGTCGCCAAGTCCGAGATCCTGTCGAACCTGCTGCTGCGCCGGGGCATCCCGCACGAGGTGCTCAACGCCAAGCAGCACGAGCGGGAGGCCGCCATCGTGGCGATGGCCGGCCGCAAGGGCGCGGTCACGGTGGCCACCAACATGGCCGGCCGCGGTACCGACATCATGCTCGGCGGCAACCCCGAGTTCGCCGCGGACAGCGAGCTGCGCGAGCTCGGGTCTGAGCCCGGCCGATACCCCGGAGGACTACGAGGGGGCCTGGCCCGACTGCGCTGGCCAAGGCCAAGGAGCGCAACGCCCGCGAGCACGACGAGGTCGTCGAGCTCGGCGGGCTGTACGTGCTGGGCACCGAGCGGCACGAGTCCCGGCGCATCGACAACCAGCTGCGCGGCCGGTCCGGCCGGCAGGGTGACCCGGGCCTGTCCCGGTTCTACCTGTCGCTGGGCGACGACCTGATGGTGCGCTTCAACGGCGACCGGATCGCCAGCATCATGAACTTCCTGCGGCTGCCCGAGGACACCCCGATCGAGAACAAGCAGGTGTCCAAGGCGATTCAGTCCGCCCAGACCCAGGTCGAGCAGCAGAACTTCGAGATCCGCAAGAACGTCCTCAAGTACGACGAGGTGCTCAACAAGCAGCGCACCGTGATCTACGACGAGCGCCGCCAGGTGCTGTCCGGGGCGGACCTGTCCGACCAGATCCGGCCGATGATCACCGCCGTGGTGACCTCCTACGTCGAGGGCGCGACGTCCTCGGGGTACCCGGAGGAGTGGGACCTCGAGCAGCTGTGGGTGGCGTTGAAGACGCTGTACCCGATCTCGCTGACCCCGGACGAGGCGATCAAGACCGCCGGCGGCGAGCGCAACGACCTGACCCGGGAGTTCCTGGTCGAGGAGATCGTGGCCGACGCCCAGGCCGCCTACGACCAGCGCGAGGCCGAGCTCGGTCCCGAGGTCACCCGCGAGCTGGAACGCCGGGTGCTGCTGTCGGTGCTGGACCGCAAGTGGCGCGAGCACCTGTACGAGATGGACTACCTGCAGGAGGGCATCGGCCTGCGGGCGATGGCCCAGCGCGACCCCCTGGTGGAGTACCAGCGCGAGGGCTTCGACATGTTCAAGGCCATGATGGACGCCATCCAGGAGGAGTCCGTCGGGTTCCTGTTCAACCTCGAGGTGCAGATCGAGGCCGAGCCCGCCGTGGAGGACGAGCCGGGCGGTGCCGCCCTGGCCGGTGCTCCGGGTGCCGGTTCCGACGGCGCCGGTGGTGAGCTCGACGCCGAGGGCGTGCTGACCGCGCTGGCCAGCCAGCCGGGCCGACCAGCCGCACGGTGGCGACCAGCCGCAGATCTCGGCCAAGGGCCTCGGCCGGTCCCGTGCCGAGAACGCGCCGCTGACCTACAGCGCTCCGGCACTGGGTTCCGACGCTCCGGAGGTGCACGTCGAGGGCGGCGCCGCGCCCGAGGCGGGCAACCGGGCCGCGGCGGCCAAGCAGCGCCGGACCAACCCCAACCGGGGCAGCCGGGGCAACAAGCGCAAGCGCTGAGGGAGTAGCCGCACCGGTGCCGCTGTCGATCGGGCACCGGGCGGCGAAGCCAGCACCCCCGTTGGTGAGCACTGCTTCGCCGCCCGGCTCAGCCGATCTGCAGGCGGACGCACCGCCATCGGCCGTCCAGTCCTTCCAGCCGCAGCGCCAGCGCCCGGAAGCGGTTCTCCAACCTCAGCACGGCGACCACCTCGGCCACCCCGTCCGCAGGTTCGCTGACGTGTAGGGAGTGCAGTGCCGCGGGTCGTTGGGCGCTGCCCAGCCGGGTGATCCGTCCCGCGTCGCGGACCAGGCCGGCCTGGACCGCCGGGCTGGTGTGCCGGCGCAGCTGGGCTGCCGCGCGGCGCCCGGTGGCGATCTCCATCACCGCGAGCACCAGTCGCCTGGCCACCAGCGCCGGCTCCGGCAGTTCGTGGCATCCGGTGGGTCGCTCCGGCGAGGTTTCCAGGATCACGGCCGGTGCATGCGGGCCGGGACCTTCGAGCGGCAGCGGCTGGTCCAGCGGGCCGACCAGGCTCAGGTGCCGCTCGGGTACCTCGTCGTCGAAGGGTGGTTCCCGGCGCGGGGCCGGTCGCACCAGGTACTGCCGACAGGCCGCCGGACCGGGAGGTGCGCCGACCCCGGGATAGGCATGGCTGGGGGCTGCGGACGTCGTCACGCGCCGGCCTCCTGGCTGCCGGACCCGGTAGGTCCGGGCTGTGGAACCACCAGGCGGCTGCCCGGCAGGATCAGGCCCGGATCGGCGCCGATCGCCGACCGGTTGGCGGCGTACCAGCGGGGCCACTCCTGCTCGATCCGGGCCGCGGACGGCCGCGCGCCCAGCCGCCGTGCGGCGATCGACCACAGCGAGTCGCCAGGCCGGACAATCAGCCGGCTGGTCGGCCGTGGCGCGCCGATCCTTCCGGTGCTGGGCGAGGCGCTGGGTGCGAAGGGGGCCGGCGAGGCGGAATGTGCGGCGGTGCTCGGGCTCGGGTCGGTGGGCCAGCCGATGGCGGGCATGGTCGCCGACACCGCGCCGCCCGGTGCCGGCGAAGCGGCCGGCGAGGCGAAAGCCGTGGCGGGCGCGAGGAGGATCGAGGCGCCTGCCGCGGTGACCACCACCCGCCGCAGCGCGGCCGGCGTGCATCGGCGGGCTATGGCTCGCACGGCGGTGCCCAGCCGGCCGGGAAGCAGCGAGCCGGCGGCCAGCGCCAGGCTGACGGCGACCCACGCCGCCACCAGCCAGAGCAATGCTCCGGCAAGCGTCGCCATCGCGGCGTCCGGACCGACCAGCGAGATCCACCGATGCGGCGCGGACAGATCCTGCGCCAGCTCGCCGACGTGCGGGGCACCGGCGGTGAGGACGGTGCCGCTTCCCAGCGTCAGGCCGGCCAGAGTGAGACCACTCAACTGTCGTTGCATGCTGCGTTACCGGTGATGTGTCACCTGACAAACCCAACGGCCAGATGTGACGGAAGGTGACCGGTGATTACTGAGCGGTGTCTCCTGGCAGGCAACGATCCGTTGCCTGTCAGTTGCAGGTTTGGCTACCAGCGGTTGCATACTGGCGGTGCGCAATCTCGCGCAATCTCGCACTCAGTGCGCAGCGTTACGCACCCGGAGGGCGGCTGAGCATGAACCGTGACCCCAAGCCTGCCGATAAGGCGCCCGACGACGACAAGCCGCTAGGGCGGGATGACCGGGTGTCCGCGTGGCCCGCGAGCTTTGAAGAAGTGGTGCGGGCGGTGTACCGGTCGCCACGCGGGAAGCAGGGACCGAAGGCTGACCCGGAGCCGACAGACGGAAGCGGCAAGTAGGCGCTGGCCTACCTGCCGCTTCCGTGTCTCGCTGAGTGTCAGCCCGTCAGCCGGTGGCCTCTGGCTCTTGCCAGAACGGCGTCCGGCAGGCCAGGCAAAGCGGGCGCGGGCTGGGCGGGGTGCGCCCGTCGCGCCAGAGCGCGAAGAACATCAGGGTGAGTTCTTCCTGCGAGTTCACCCGCAGCTTGCGGAACACGGCGGATAGGTGGTTGCGGACGGTGCTCTGGCTGATGAACAGCAGCCGGGCAATAGTCGGCACCCCGTACCCGGTGAGCAGGAGGCGCACGATCTGCGCCTCCCGGTCCGACAGGGCGCACCGGTTGAGCTGGTGCACCTGACCGGGCTCGGGCTTACCCATCGGTGAGGGTGTGGCTGACGTGCCGGGCCGGACGCCACCCGTCCTCAACATCGGCGGTGTGCGTCAGGTAGGCGGCGAAGTTGCGGATGATCGACACCGGGACGGTGCACCGGAACAGCGGCCCGGCGTCGTCTACGGCCGGGTCCCACTCGAAAGCCATCCGGGTCTGGTCGGGGGTGTCGCCCCGTTCCTGTCCGAACCGGAACGGGCGCACCAAGTACGCCGAGAAGTAGCCCGGCCTGCCTTCGTCGTTCAGTGCGCCGAAGAACCCGTCATAGACTGCGGCACTCGGTGCGGTGGTGGTTGAGGGAGGGGTAGCCGTCGTTGAACTGAGGGTGGCTGGCGCGGTCCACGCACCACGGCGCGCCGTAGTCGTACTGGAACGGTGCCCCGTCGTCGTCATCGGGGACGGGTCGCCACGGCTGCTCGGGGGTCGGTTCCCACTCCGGAGCGTGATCGGGTTCGGGCGGGTTGGTGCCATTACTGTGTTGCATGGGTCGTACTCCTAGGTTCAGTAGGTGTGCGATCAAGGCCCTGGTCGGTGTTAGCGCACCGGCCGGGGCCGCCTATGGGTACCGCTCTAGCTCGCCCCACCTGACGGGCGCTGCTGGCCTCCTTCCCGGCTCAGTCATCATGCGAGAAGGTAGAGGATGCCTCCGACACTTCCGGTCAACGGGTGCCCCGGCGGGCGGAGTAGACACGCTCCATCCGGTTACCGAGCGCGCGCAGGTGGTTTGGCATAATACCCCGGTGACGTCAACCCTTGCGCCTGTGGCTGGTTCGGTTCTTTTACATTGCCCCATTCGGGGACCGTTGAAGGCCGAAGCGCTTGCTAAGGATGGCCTGACGCCCACCGAAGAAGCGCGGCGAATTGATTTCTTGGAATTCCTGATAGATCACGGCTACCCGAAAACCCATATGGCCGTGGAAACGGTTGTGATCCGTGGCCTTGGCGAGAGCGGGCGCAATCAAGTCCGGGCCGACGTGGTGGTTTACGACCGGCCGGTGTTGGCGCTGTCAAAGATGCCCCCGGCGGACCGGCTCGAACACGCCGCATTGGTGGCTGAGATTAAGCGTGACTCGACTAGCCAGCGGAAAGCTCTCAGCCTCCAACTAGAGCCAGCCATATTAGTGCTGCCGTCAATGGACGTGCTCGGTGCCTACTGGGACGGCATCAATGAAATTCTGCTGGTAAAGCAACTGGTCAAGCGTGCGAGTGGTTCGACTCATGTAGTGGTCCACCGGGACACCCTCGCTAACCTTCCCCTGTGGGGGCAGCGGTATAAGTCCCGGCCGTTGACGGTGGACCGGCTCTTAGAGCCCGAGGATTTCGCGGGCACGCTCCTTAACATCGCCAATGTGATGCGTTCGCATGGGGTGAACGACCAGCAACAACGGTACCGCGAAACCGTCAAATTGCTCCTAGCCAGGTATGTCGATGAGCGCGCCGCCGCCGCCAAGCTCCGGGCGGGTGGCCTAGGCGACCTGGACTTGCAAGTGTATGAGGGTACAGATCCCGGGTTTTGGGACCGGGTGAAAGCGGTCTATGTGAAGTCCGCGAAGCGGTACGGCAATGCGGCGTCGCTATTCACACCCTTCGCCACCAGCGAGTTAGCGGAACCCACCCTGCGCGACGTTATCCGCAGCGTGCAGCACGTTAATCTCAGCAGCGCCAGCAACGATGCGATGCAGCAGGTGTTCATGTCGTTCGTGCCGGCGGTGTTCAAGAAGGATCTGGACCAATACTTCACGCCGTCATCGCTGATCGAAACGATGGTGGACATGGTCGACATTGGGCCGGATGACACTGTTATCGACCCGGCGATGGGCACCGCGGACTTTCTCACCGCGTCACTCGCGCGGATGCGCGCCGACGGCGACCAGCAGGCCCACCAGCGCATCAGGGGCTGTGACCGCGACCCGGCCGCGTACGATCTGGCGATTATCAACATGATCTTGAATCACGACGGGCAAAGCCAGCTCGAACTCAAAGACTCCATAGAGAACCACTCCACATGGGCCGACGATCTCAACGTGGCGTTGTGCAACCCGCCGTTCGGCTCACGCACGGTGGAGCAGCGCGCCGACGTTCTGCGCAACTACGACCTGGGCCATGTGTGGGAGCAGGACCCGAACGGAAGGTGGGTGAAGACAGACAAGCTGCTGCCCTACCAGCAGCTCGGAATCCTGTTCATTGAGCGATGCTGGAAGGCCCTCGTTCTCGGTGGCCGAATGGGCATCATCCTGCCCGAGGGCTACCTATGCACCGCGACCTACGGTTTCGTTCGCCAGTGGATACTGGAGCATTTCCAGCTGCTGTCCCTAGTGGAATTGCCGCGCAGAATTTTCCTGAAATCAGACGCCGACCTCCGCTCCAATATTGTGGTCGCTAAGAAGATCGCACCCAAACCTATTGACACGATTCCGAACTACGCTATTCACGCCGATATCGTGCGCCGTGTCGGTTACAAACTCGGCAAAGGATTCACGGTCATCCCCGAACGTGACCCCGAGTCCGGCTTAGAACTGCGGGATGCGGACAACAATATAATTCTAGCGTCGGACTTCACACGAGTGCGCGACGGTTTCAAAGCGGTCCGCAAGACCGCGCGCAACCGGGTGCCGGCGTCGTGGACGGGGGCGACCCTGAACGACATACGCGAACATGAGGCGCTGGACATGAAACCGCGCCGCCTGGTACCCCGCGCACTTGCCAACCGACGCAAGCTCCTATCCGCCAAATCCCTATACCTCAACGAAATTGCGGAGGTGCTAGAACACACCGTAGACATCACGACGGACGGCCGATACAAGGGTCTCTGTCGCCTTATAGAAGGCCAGGACATTCGGGCCGTTGAAGGCATCGTGGTGCCGCAAGCGCCGGAACGCACCTGGCATGTCGCCGCCCGCAAAAGCAAAGACGCCTTCGCGCTGCAACGGTGGGATATCGTCATCGGTCTCGTTCGGCCCGAGCGCCGCAACATCGGCCTGTTACTACATGACGGGGACGATATCGTTGCGACCCCCGACGGGGTTGCTGTGGTCCGCCTGCGGCCGGAAGCGGTAAAGAAGTACCCGGTCGGGTGGCTACTGGCAGCCCTGCGAAGCGAGGCGAGCAGGCTGCAACTATGGACCGAATCGGGTGGCACCAGCTACGGGAAGCTGACCCGCGACCAAATCCGGAACCTGATCTTGGCCGAGCCGAGCCCGGCAGACATTAAGGCCACCAACAAGGTGGTCACCGCATGGGCCGAGAGCCTATCCAGCGCGCTCACCCTGTGGGAGCAAGTCGGCACGCCCGAGGACCGGCGGGTAATCATCAACTCCGCGGTGCACGGCTTGGACGAAGAAGAGGACGACTAGCGCCCGTCGCCAACCAGCGGGCGGTAGGTCAGCCGCCGCCCGCCGACGTTGCCCAGCAGCACCCGCAGCCGCTCGCTGTCGGTGGCCTTGCAGTGGGTGTAGAGCCAGTCGAACTGTGCCAGGTAACGGGGCAGGTGTTCCTTGCTGACGTGGTGGTGGGTGCCGTCGATGGAGCGCTTCAACTGCGAGAAGAACCCCTCGGCCATGTTGGTGCTGACACCGTTGCGGACGTACTCGCCTGCGTTGTGGTTGACGAACTCATGCCCCTTGGTGGTGGCGGCGATGGTGAGGTAGTGGGTCGCGGAGTCGGTGTGCAGGGTGGACGCGGCGAGGTTGATTTCAAGATCGCGTTCCATCGTCTTGCGGAGCGTGGACGCCTTGACGTTCGGGACCACGGCTGACCGCGCTTCGCCGGTGGCCTTGTCGATCACCGACAGTACGGTGATCTTGCGGGTTGCCCAGCGGGCCGAACCGAGCGCCAGTTTCTTGCTTGCGTGCTGGTTGCCGGGGTCGCCGCCGATCCACGTTTCGTCAGCTACCAGCGTCCCCGACATCAGCCCGCCGATGCCGTCCCGCTTCATCGCCTCGCGTACCCGGTGCAGCACGAACCACGCCGTCTTAGGCGTCAGGTTGTACTTGCGCTCAATCTCTCGGGCGCTGACACCGTTCTTCGATGACGCCACCTCAAACATCACCAGCAGCCAGGTCCGGAGCGGCACCTTGGAGCCGTGGAAGATCGAGCCGGTGAGTACCGAGAACTGTTTCCGGCAGGTGCCGCACTTCCACACCCGACGTTGCGACACCGCCCCGGTGCGGGTGCGTCGGCCCTCGGTGCCGTCCTTCGGTGCCAGGTAGTAGAACTTCCCGGCCGCGTCGCAATGCGGGCACGCGGGCGGCTGACCACCCGACCACACAAGCTGCTCCATGAGCTTGTAGGCGTCCGCCTCAGTCGGGATACGCAGCGCCAGCGACGGGATCGAGAACTCCTGCTTCATGCCTCAAATTGTCCCGCGACCCTCTGACAGTTTTGGGTTTGTCAGGTGACACATCACCGCGTTACCTTCCATTTGCATTCGTTTGCATCTAACAGCGTGTACGAGACTGAGGCAACTGGGGTGTGGATAAGCCCGCCGAGAAACGACTGGGACGCCAAAATGCCGTCAGGTGGCGGATGTGGTGCCAAGTCGTAGGTTGCGGCTGGGCGAGCGGTGTACCGTTGGTAATACCCCTAGGGGGTATTATCGACCAAGGTCAGGAGACGGCCATGACAAGCCACTCGCGACATGAGCACCGGCCGACGACGGGTGTGGCCGAACAGGCCGGCGGCCGGCCCGCACGCGCCGGCGGGCGGGAACTGACCGCCTCTGCGGTGTCGGCGACGCTGCACTGCCTCACCGGCTGCGCCCTCGGCGAGGTGCTGGGCATGGCACTGGCCACCTGGTGGGGCTGGGGCAACGGGCCGTCGATAGCGCTGGCGATCGTGCTCGCCTTCGCCTTCGGTTACGGGCTCACAGCCAGTGCCGTGCTGCGGGCCGGGCTGCCCGTGCGGCAGGCCGTCGGCGTCGCGCTGGCCGCGGACACCGTGTCCATCCTGACGATGGAGATCATGGACAACGCGGTGATCCTGGCGCTGCCGGGGGCCATGACGGCCGGCTTGGCCGATCTGCTGTTCTGGGGCAGCCTTGCCCTCTCGCTGGCGGTTGCCTTCGTGGTGACGGTCCCGGTGAACCGGGCCCTGATCGGCCGCGGCAGGGGGCATGCGGTGATGCACGCCTACCACCACTGAGCAGGCTCCGCGGGGGGCACCAGGTGAGCGCGCCGACGGGCGATGCGGCACAATTCGCGGCCGGTTACTGACAGAGAGGGGCGGCGTGCGCTGGGACGAACTGTTCGCCGATCTCCAAGCGCAGGCCGAGGCGTTGCGGGTGGCCGAGCGCGACGGCGAGGTGGCGGAGCTGACCCGGCTGGAGGCCTCTCGGCTGACGCTCGCGAACCGGCTGGCCGCGGCGGTGGGCAGTCGGCTGCGGGTGCGCTGCCTGGGCGGGGCGATGCTGGCGGGTCGGCTGACCGGGTCCGGGCCGGGATGGTTGCTGCTGGACGAGGAGACCGGCCGGCAGGCCCTGGTGGCCGCCTCGGCGGTGACGTCGGTGGCCGGCCTGGGGCGGCTGTCGGGTGCGGACGGCTCGGCGGTCCAGGTGGGCCTGGGCCTGGCGTCGGTGCTGCGCGCGGTGGCGCGGGACCGGTCGGTGCTGCGAGTGGACCTCACCGATTCCAGCGTGCTGGACGGCACCCTGGACCGGGTGGCCGCCGACTACGTGGAACTGGCCGTGCACGCCGCGGGTGAGCCGCGGCGGCGGGACGAGGTTCGCGAGGTGCTGGTGCTGCCCGTCGGTGCGCTGGCGGTGCTGCGGCGAGACGGGTAGGGCGTCCCGGCCGCCCGGAGTCGTCGGTCAGTCTGCTGCCGAGTCGATGAAGGGGTGCTCGGCGACGAACTGCTTCGTCTGGTCGTACATCCGGGCAATGTAGGACTCCAGCTGCTCCCGTTCGACGCGCCACTGGCCACGGCCGCCGATCTTGATGGCGGCGAGCTCACCCGAGCGAACCAGCGCATAGGTCTGCGATGCCGAGATGTTGAGCACCTCGGCGACATCGCTGAGCGTCAGGAATCGGGGTTGGGTCATGCGTGGGCTCACCTCCGGCCGTGCGGCTGTCCGGCCGACGATATCGAAGGCAACCTCCTCGGCCTGTTGTCAGTGTGTCAGTTCGTCCCTGCCTGATACCTGTTATCCACAGCTTCCTCCTGGCCGGCGCGCTGCGAGGGGTGGGCGTCCTGCAAGATGTGACGCTATGACCGTTACGTCGCTGCTCCGCGCTGACCTGCCCTCCCCGGCGCCGCGCCGGCTCGCCCGGCCGCGCTGGCTGGACCCGCGCCTGATCGGCGGCGTCGTCCTGGTGTTGGTGTCGGTGCTGCTGGGCTCGGTGCTGGTGGCCTCCGCCGATCACCGCCGGCCGGTCTGGTCGCTGGCTCGGGACGTCGCGGCCGGAACGGTGCTCACCGGGGCGGATCTCCGTCCGGTGCGGGTGCGGTTGGGCTCGGCCGCCCCGCGGTATCTCGCGGCCGATGTGGCCGTGGCCGGCAGGACGGTGCGGCACGCGCTGCGGGCCGGTGAACTGCTCGCGGCGGCCGAGGTGACCGATCCGGAGGCCGGTGTCACGGTGACCATCCCGATGCAGCCGGAGAACGCGCCCGAGGTCAGCCGGGGCGAGCGGATCACGGTGTGGTTGAGCACCAAGACCTGCCGCGGGGTGGTGCTGCTCAGCGGAGTGCCGGTGCAGAGTGCGGGCCGGGCCAGCAGCACGGCCTTCGGCTCGTCGGCGGGCTCCCTGCTGGTGGTGCGGGTGCCGGCCGCCGATGCCAGGCGGGTGGTCTCGGCGCTGGACCTCGACGGTGCGGTGCTCCGGGCCGGCGTGCTGTCGCCCGCCGAGCAACCCGAACCGCCGTCGGACACTTTGGCCGGCTGTGCCGGGAGCGCCCGGTGACGATCCTGGTGGCCAGCGCCGCCGACGGTGCCCCGTGGGAGGCCGCGTTGCTGGCCGAACTGGGCCGCGGCTATGCCGAGCAGCCCATTCGGGTGGTACGGCGGTGCGTCGACGTGGTCGAGTTGCTCGCCGTCGCCGGGTCCGGCCAGGCGGTGGCCGCGTTGGTCGACGCCCAGTTGCGGCGACTGGATGCCGATGCCGTGGACCGGCTGGGAGCATCCGCGGTGGCCGTGGTGGGTGTGACCGCGCCGGGCGCCGACGCCGACACCGAACGGTTGTCCGATGCCGGCATCCGGTTCTTCGTGCCCGCGGACGCGCCGGTCGACGTGTTCGCCGCGGTGCTCGGGGCGGCGGTTGCCGACCGGGCGGCGCCGGCGGAGCGCAGGCCGGACAACGCCTTCGCAGATCCGGCGTTCGCCACCGGATCGCTGACCGAGGGTCCGGCCCTCGGGCCGCCGGACGGCCCGTCCGATGCGGGCGAGGTGACGCCCGCTCCCGGGGTGCGGTCACCTCGCAGTGGCACGGTGATCGCGGTCTGGGGCCCGACCGGCGCGCCCGGCCGTACCACCGTCGCGGTCACCCTGGCCGACGAGCTGGCCCGGCTCGGTCAGCCGTCGTTGCTGATCGATGCCGACGTCTACGGCGGGGTGCTGCCGGTGCTGTTCGGCCTGCTGGACGAGTCCGCGGGATTGGTCGCGGCCTGCCGGCAGGCCCAGTCGCGCCGGCTCGATGCCGAGGGACTGGCGGGGTTGTGCTGGCAGGTCGGCCCCGAGCTGCGGGTACTCACCGGAATATCGCGAGCCGACCGCTGGCCGGAGCTGCGCGGCCCCGCGGTCTGCGGCGTGCTCGCGGTCGCCCGGGCACTGGCCGACTACACCGTGGTGGACGTGGGATTCGCGCTGGAGACCGACGAGGAGCTCAGCTTCGACACGCTGGCGCCGCGGCGCAACGGGGCGACCCTGTCGGTGCTCGAGGAGGCCGACCTGGTCCTGGCGGTGGGTTCGGCGGACCCGATCGGCCTGCAGCGACTGGTCCGCGGGCTGGGGGAGCTGCGCGCCGCCGGCATCGACACGCCGGTCCGGATCGTGTTGAACCGGGTACGCCGCGGGGCGGTGGCGGGCAAGCCGGAGGCCGAGCTCGACGCGGCGCTGCGCCGGTTCGTCGGCCAGTCCTACGCCGCCCTGCTGCCCTACGACCTGGCCGGGCTGGACCAGGCGATGTCGGTCGGCCGGACGCTGGCCGAGGCGGCACCGGCCAGTCCGCTGCGTGCCGCGGTCTGCGACCTGGCCGGTTCCCTGTGCGGGGTGGCGCCGCCGCCGCGCCGTGGCCGGCGGCGCAAGTAGCGTGTACCTGCCGGTTCCCGGCGACGGCGCTCAGAACGGCTCGAGGACCAGGCCGGTGTGCCGGTAGGCCGGTGTGGCAGGCGAAGGGGTTCGTGCGATGGCAGACAGGTTGAGTCCGCTCGATGTGTCCTTCCTGTACCTGGAAGGCCGCACCACGCCCATGCACGTGGGTGGGTTGGCGGTGTTCGACCCACCGGCGGAGGGCTTCGACTACGACCGCTTCGTCGACCTGATCGAGCGCCGGATCGCGTTGGTGCCGCGCTATCGGCAGAAGATCAGATCGGTCCCGGGGCATCTGGCCAATCCGGTCTGGGTGGACGACAGCGACTTCGACCTCGGCTACCACGTCCGCCGCTCGGCGTTGCCCCGGCCGGGCTCGGACGAGCAGTTGCGCGAGCTGGTGGCTCGGGTGCAGTCGCGGCCGCTGGACCGCAACCGCCCGTTGTGGGAGATGTACCTGGTGGAGGGCCTGGCCGAGGGCCGGTTCGCCGTGATCCAGAAGACCCATCACGCGATGGTCGACGGGATCAGCGCGGTGGACATCGGCCAGGTGATCCTGGATACCACGCCGGTGCCGCGCGAGATTCCCGAGGATCTGTGGATGCCGCAGCCCGAACCCGGCGCGGCGGGCCTGGTGCTCGGCGCCGTGACCGAGCTGATCCGGCGCCCGTCCGCGGTGGCCGACACGGTGCGGATCGGCCTGGCCGATGCCCGCAGCGTGGTCTCCCAGGTGTCCGGTGCGGTCACCGGAGTGCTGTCGGCGGCCCGGGTCGTCGCGCGGCCGGCTCCGGAGTCCCCGCTCAACACCGCGATCGGTGCGCAACGCAGGTTCGCAGTGGCCAGGACCGACCTGGAGGACTACCGGAAGGTGCGCAAGCACCGTGGCGGCACGGTCAACGACGTGGTGCTGGCCACCACGGCCGGAGCCATCCGGGGCTGGCTGCTGTCCCGCGGTGAGCCGGTGACGCCGTCTACGACGGTCCGGGCGATGGTCCCGGTCAGCATCCGCGGCAGCGACGATGCCCGACTGGGCAACCGGGTCTCGTCCTACCTGGTGGACCTTCCGGTCGGTGAGCCCAACCCGATGGTCCGGTTGAGCCAGGTCAGCTACGCGATGAAGGCGCACAAGGAGTCCGGCCAGTCGGTCGGGGCCGAGGCCCTGGTGGCCCTGTCCGGGTTCGCGCCGCCCACCCTGCACGCGCTGGGCGCCCGGGCGGCCAACAGCTTCACCCGGCGGCTGTTCAACGTGGTGATCACCAACGTCCCGGGGCCGCAGTTCCCGCTGTACGCCTCGGGGGCGCGGATGCTGGAGATGTTCCCGGTGATCCCGTTGGCCGCCGGCCAGGCGGTCTCGATCGGCCTGACCTCGTACAACGGTGAGGTGTTCTTCGGCCTCAACGCCGACCGGGACGCGATGCACGACGTCGACGTGCTGGCACTGCTGATCGAGGAGTCGCTGGCCGAACTGGTGGAGGCCGCCGCCCCGCCGCGCCGGCGCCGTTCCGGTTAGCCGCCCCGGGGTTGTCGGCACAGGTTGCGCACCAGGGGATCTGGTATGGCCTACCGTCTGTACGGCAGGCTTGAACCGGTCAAGCCGCAGGCCGGAAGGAGCGCAGCCGTGGTCGGCACATCCGAACCGGCCCGCCGGGCCTTCGTGTTCGGTGGCGGCGGCGTTCTCGGTTTCGCCTGGATCGTCGGCGCGCTGACCGCGCTGCAGCACGAGCTCGGAGTCGAGCCCGGCCCGGCTGACCTGCTGGTCGGTACCTCGGCGGGGGCGGTGGTGTCCGGCCTGCTCGGCTGCGGCGTGGGCGTCGACGGCATCCGCCGGCACCAGATGGGCATGCCGATGCCCGAGGACCCGCCGATCGCCTGGGACTACGAGTCCGACAGCGGTGGCAGCAGGCCACCGCGACCAGCCTGGCGGCCGGGGTCGCCACGGCTGGCGTGGGACGGTATCCGCCGCCCGCACAGCGTCTCGCCGGTGCTGGCACTGTCCGGCCTGCTGCCCCGGGGGCGGGGCAGCCTGCAGCCGATCCACCGGATGCTCGACACCGTGGTCGGCGGCACTGTCGGGCCCGGCAGCTGGCCGCAGCAGACCTGGATCGTGGCCACCGACTACACCACCGGCCGTCGCACGGTGTTCGGCCGCGAGGGTGAGCCGGCCGCGGAGCTCGCGGACGCGGTCAGCGCCTCGTGCGCGATCCCGGCGTGGTACGCACCGGTGCGGATCGGCTCGCGCGCCTACATCGACGGCGGCGCGGTGTCCAACGCCTCGGTCGACCTGCTCGCCGGTCAGCAGCTGGACGAGGTGTTCGTGCTGGCACCGATGGCAGCCGTCGAGACCGACAGCCCCCGCTCGCCGGTGGCGAGGCTGGAGCGACGGGTGCGGCGCCTGATCACCCGCGGCATCTGCGACGACATCGCCGGACTGCGCGAGGACGGCACCCGGGTCACGTTTCTCACGCCGGGCCCGGAGGACCTCACGATGATGGGCGCCAATCTGATGAACCCGCGCCGCCGCACTGCCGTGCTGCACACCGCCATGCGCACCACGGCCACCTCCCTTCGTCACCAGAAGCGGCAGCCCGGCCTCAGCCTGCCGACCTCGGGCACCGGGTGAGGGTCTACCTGCCGGCCACGTCGAGCCTGCTGGCCCAGCTGGCCGACACCGGCATGCTGGGACCGGTACCGCTGACCGGTTTCGCGGTGACGCCGGGGTTGCGGGAGTACTACGTCGACGACGACATCGAGGCGCTGGAGTACGCCGCGGCTGCCGAGGCGGCCAGGGCCGCGCTGCGCTTGATCGCGGTGGACCCGACCGCGGCCCGGCGCCGAGTGGTGATCTCGGCCGACGTCGCCGAGGAGTCGGTATCGGTACGCGACGACCTCGACTACGGCGTGGTTCGAATCGGTGTGGGCATCCCGCTGGCCTGGTGCGCCTCGGTGCACGCCGACGATGCCGATGCCGAGGCCACGGTGGCGCGGGCCGCCGAACTGGTCGACGCGGCCGACCTCGGCGATCCCGACGCCGAGGAAGCGGTCGACGATGCCGAGGGCTTCGAGCTGTCCTGGTACGCCACCCAGGAGATCGCGGACCTGCTGTCCCAGCTGGGCTAGCTGTGATGTCCAGGCAGGCCGGTCACAGCGCCACCTGCAGGGCGAGCCCGTCGGGTGCGCTCCGCCGGGTCGCGTCGGTCACCAGCAGGCCGCGGCCGGGCACCGGTGCCATCCGCTGGCCGCCGGTGCGCACCCCGAGCAGCTCGCCGTCGCCGGGGCCCGGTTGCAGCAGCAAGCCGGTGCGGCGGCGCCGCATCGCCACCGCCGGCCCGCGAAAGCTCGTCAGCAGGTCCTCGGTGCGGCCCGCCGCGATCATCGCGCCGGGATGGTGGGTGGCCAGCTCGGTGAGGTAGTCCCCGAGGTCGGAGTCGCTGAACTGTTCCGCGTCGTCGATGACGACCAGCCGTCCCGGCGTGCCGTTACCGGCCGGGCCCGGGAGCGGCGGGCCGTCCGGCTCCAGCACGTCCAGCCCACGCCGGACGGCCCAGGCGGCCAGCGGGGACCGGGCCGGAGCCGCGATCAGCAGCCCCAGGCCGGCCTGCCAGGCCTGTTCGGCGATCGCGACGGCGGCGGTGCTGCGCCCGCTGGACGGCGGTCCGGCGATCAGGAACCGGGCATGGTCGGCGAACAGTGCTGCCCAGACCGGTCGGGCGTCGTCGCCGCCGAGCCCCAGCAGGCAGTACCTGGCTCGGTCCACCGGATCGTCGGCAGGAGGATGCCGGCCCATCGCACCGGCCGCCACCTCGTCACGGCGCACCGATGCCGGCAGGCTCCGGATCCGGATTGCCGGGCCGGTGTCAGGCCGGTCGCCGCCGCCGAGTGCCACGACCGCCGCCTGCTGGGCTCCCGGCCCGGTGTCGTCGACGAGCAGTGCGAGCTGGATCTCCCGGCCGTCCCCGGCTACCACCGCGCGGCCCGGCTCGAACCGGGCAGGCAGCTGGCCAGGTCCCACCCCGGCAGTCAGGTAATCGTTGCGGTCGTTCAGGGCCAGCAACAGCTTGCGGCCCAACGCCGGCGCCACCCGCAGGCCGAGCATCGCCCGGTCACCGGTCAGTAGCACGGTGATACCGGCTGCGCAACCGTCGCGTGCCAGGCGCAGCAGTGCCTCCGCCGAGCGGCCGGCGTCGTGGTCGTCGCTGAGCGCGGACAGGCCCTCCCAGCCGTCCAGGGCCACCACGATCGCCGGCAACGGCGTTCCGGTCTGATGCGCCTCGGCCAGTGACCCGACTCCCAGGCCGGCCAGCATCCGTTGCCGGGTAGCGAGTTCCTCGGTCAGCCTGCCGAGCAGCCTCGCCACCGAACCCGGCTCGCGCGGCCCCACCACCGCCCCACAGTGCGGCAACTGCTCGAAGTGACCCAGGTTCTGGCCCGCACAGTCCAGCACGTACAGGTGCAACCGGTCGGCGGTCAGCTGCCGGCAGGCCTGCCCCAGGAAGGTGTGCAGGGCGGTGGTGCGACCGGAGCGCGGTCCACCGACGAAGCCGAGCGAGCCGCCCAGCAGCAGGTCGTGGACAGCTGGGTACTGCTGCTGCACACCCGGGTCGTCGGTCAAGCCGAACCGGATCTCGAAGACCCGCGCTCGATCGTGGCCGAGATCGGCCGTGGTCAGCCGTTCCGGCAGCGGTGCTAACCACGGGCTGGTGGGAAGCGTCCGGCCCAGCTGCTCGACGGCCTGCCGCATCGCGGCCTGAACTTGCCGGTCCTGCCCGGCACCGCCGTCGGCCGCGGTGCGGACCGGCGACGGCGGCACCCGGTGCCAGGGGTCCAGCGGGGTCACCGTGATCGGTTCCACCGGGGCCGGCCGTCGCCCGATCCGGGCGGTCTGGAACTCGGTCAGGCCGGCTGCCAACAGGGCGAAGCCCCGGCCGGGACGGTTCTTGGAGATCTCGCTGGCAGCGCCGCTACCGATCACGTCCACAGAGTCCGTCGCGTCGGTGACCCGCAGCGCGATGCGGGCGGAGACGTTCGCCTTGATCTGCGCGGAAACCACACCCGCCGGCCGTTGGGTGGCCAGCACCAGGTGCAGCCCGAGGGACCGGCCGCGCTGGGCAACGGCGATCAGGCCGGACAGGAAGGCGGGCAGTTCGGCTGCGAGGTGGGCGAACTCGTCCACCGCCAGCACCAGCCTGGGCAGTCTGGTCTGCCCGGCTGCCGGCAGCCGCCGGTAGTCCTCGAACTCCGCCACGCCCGCCTCGGCCAGCACGAGCTCGCGGCGCCGGATCTCGGCGTCCAGCGAGGCCAGCGCGCGGCTGGTCAGGTGTCCGTCGAGGTCGGTGACCAGGCCGACCACGTGCGGGAACCCCGCACAGTCGCCGAACGCCGCACCGCCCTTGTAATCGATCAGGACGAAGGCCACGGCATCCGGTGGGTGTCCAAGCGCCAGGCCGGTGACGAGGCTGCGCAGCAGCTCGGACTTGCCGGCCCCGGTAGCGCCGGCGACGAGCAGGTGCGGCCCGTCGGCCACCAGGTCGAAGACCAGTTGTCCCGACGCCGCCAGTCCGATCGGTGTCGCCGCCGGTCCCGCAAGTGCCCAGCGGCGTGCCAGCGATGACGCGCTGACCGTGGTGTCGTCCAGCAGGTCGGACAGCCACACCTCGTCGGGAAGGCCCACGTCGTCAGCGATATCGGCGTCGTGCAGTGGAGCGAGGGAGCGTGCGACGGCGTCGGACCACTCGGTCGATACGCACTCGGTGCTCAGCTGGACAGCCGGTTGCCGGGCACGTCGAAGCTCGGTGCCGGGGCCGTCCTCCGAGCCGAGCATCGCAGTCGAGCGGCACGACGGTGGCAGCAGCCGCAGCTCGGCATCGAGACAGACGGCGGTCACGCCCACAGCCGGGCCGTCCTCCAGGACTGCCCGCAGGTCGTCCAGCGCGACGAACCGCCCGGCTCGATCCAGCAGCACCACGACCCAGGGCCCCGGCCAGCTTCCGCTACCGCGGGCCTGTCGTTGCCGGATGAGCTGCCGAAGGTTCCTCGCCAGCGACCGGTGCGCGGGTGGCTCGGTGGCGATGGCCCTGACCGAGACCTCCGGCCACCTCAACCACCGCCAGTCCTCGACCTCCTCATCCAGGAAGGCCACCAGCGACAGGTCCCGGGGGGAATGCAACGCCAGCAGCTGTCCCACCACCCAGCGCGCCGTGCCGCGGACCCACGGCAGCGGGCCGGCGAGGCCGAGCGCTCCCTCGGTCAGGGAGGCGGTGGCCGGCGCGTCCGCGATCACCTCGGCCGGCAGCCGGTGCCCTGCCCGGCTGGCCCCGGTATCGGCCCTCCGCTCGCCCAGCCCGAGCCGGACAGCGAGGAACCGGCGCTCGTCCGGCCGGCGCTCCCACAATCGACAGTCCGGAACGGTAACCGTATGCAACACCGTTGCCGCATCAGGGAAATCTCGGTGCAGGCTGCGCTCCTCGGCTGCCAGCCGGGTATGGAACCGATCCCGGGCGCGGGCCTCGGCGCAAGCGAACTCCGCCTGTGCCCGCCGTCGGTTGCGGTGCCGCTCGCGGCGATCGACTACCGCGGCGGCCAGGACCGTCACCGGGCTCAGCAGGGCGAAGGCCAGCAACTGGCTGTTGTGCAGGAGGAGTGCGCAGCCGACACCGAGCGCGGCGGGCGCCAGTCCCGCCAGCCACGGCACTCGGGTCCGACCGCCGGCGACCGGTTCGGCGGGGAACTCGACCGGCGCGTCATCACCGGGCTCGCCGATGCATGGCGGGCGGTGCACCCGCAGCCGGCCCGTTGCATCGGTGCTCACCCCGGCCGGCGGCTCGGACGCCGACACCAGCCGCAGCAGCGAATGTCCCATCCGAACAACGGAATTCTCATCGATCGGGCACGGCACCACCGCGATCCGAGAGCCGTTGAGCCAGGTGCCGTTGGTCGATTCCAGATCGCGCACGGTGACACCGTCGAGCCCGACCCGGAGCTCGGCGTGCCGGCGCGAGACGTCCGGGTCGGCGAGATCGAGCTGGGCTTGGGTGCCGCGGCCGATCAGGTAGTGCCCGCGCAGCAGCCCGATCACCTTGCCGCTGTCGGGCCCGCTGACCACCCGGAGCTCGAGTGCGGTGCCGGCCGACGGGGCCTGCCTGGTGCCGGCACCCACGGTGAGTACGGACCCCGAGCGCAGTCCGGGCTCACCCAGCGCTGCCCGTGCGTGCAGCAGCCGACCCTGGCTGAACAGCGGACCGGTTGCCGGCCCGCCCAGCACGGCATGGAGCAGGGGAGCCAATCGCTCCATCGTGGTTCCAGCTTCGGCAGTGACCGCCACGTCACGCTCGTCATCGGATGACCGGAGGGTCAGCTTCACCTGCATGGCCGAGAGTGTCGTCGAGTTCTTGCCTCGCTGCTGACTTCTCGTTCCCGCTGTGGATAACACGGCTTTGTCCACAGATCGTCGTTGAGCGGGTGCGCGCGATGGTCAGGCCTGCTTACGGTGACGCCCAACGTGTCAGGGCCACGACCATCGACGAAGGGAACCAGATTCATGACGGGACTGAAGGTTTCACCGGAGCAACTGACCGCGCTCGGAAGCAGTTGCGGGCGAACCGCAGTCGAGATCCGCGGGCAGCATGCCAGCCTCAAGGGTCAGCTGACGCCGCTGTTCGGTGCCGACTGGTCCGGCGCGGCCGCCACCCAGTTCGCCGCGTTGTACGAGCAGTTCAACAAGAACGCCGAAGGTATGACCGCTGCCCTGGAGGGGATCGGCGGACTGCTCCACCATGCTGGCCAGAGCTATGCGGCGGTGGAGCAGCAGATCGCCGCGTCCTTCCGCGGCTAGGGCCGGTTGCGATGCTCGGGGTAGCGTCCAGGGGTGACCGATCCGCCCGTCGACATCCTTGCCCTTGTCGAAGCGGCCTATCGGCAACACTTCGAAGTCGTGCCGGCCCGTGCCTCGGTCTCTTTCCTGGGAGTCGACCCCATCGAGGTGCTGCGGTACCCGGACGGTGCCGCCGATCACTACCTCACGCTCGGCATGGCCCGGCATCCGATGGCAGATCCGGCGCAGGCGGTGGTCGCCTCCGACGGCCCGCGAGCGGAACTGCTGCTGTCAGCGGCGGGGCGGCCGGACCGGCTCTGGCACGCGCTGGCGGTGCTGGCGGCGGCCCCGGCAGTCGAGGGTGCGGTGTACCAGTCGGGCAACCGGGTCGATCTCGGTGAACCGCTCTGCCCCGGATCCCGATGTACCGGCGGAATGCTGGTCGCCTCGGAGCTGCAACCCATCGCGGTGGCAGGCGGGCCGGACGTGCAGGTGTTACGGCTACTTCCGGCCAGTCAGACGGAACTCGCCTGGGCCAGGGTGCGCGGCAGTGAGCAACTGCTCCAGCGCTGGCAGGCCGCCGGCACGGACCTGACCGACCTGATGCGCGACCCGGTCGGACTGGGCTGAGGCCTCACGTGCGGGATGATGTCGCTTGCAACCGGGCCGGTCGGTAACGACGGCGGTGACCAACGGCACGCCGCCCGACGGCGCCGCATCCTGCCGAATCCGGCACCATAACCACACACGCGCACCCCATCGGCGGCGAGGAGGCAACGGTGCAGTTCGGTCGGAGCTACGAGGAGTTCGAGGTGGGTGCCACCTACCGGCACTGGCCCGGCAAGACCATCACGGAGGCCGATGACCACCTCTTCTGCCTGATCACCATGAACCACCACCCGCTGCACCTGGACGCCAACTACGCCGAGAACACCACCCAGTTCGGGAAGAACGTGGTGGTCGGCAACCTGGTCTACTCGATCCTGCTCGGACAGTCGGTGCCTGACATCTCGGGCAAGGCCATCGCGAATCTCGAGATCGAGTCGTTGCGACACGTGGCACCGACCTTCCACGGCGACACGATCTACGGCGAGACGGTGGTGCTCGACAAGTGGGAATCGACGTCAAAGGACGACCGCGGGGTGGTGTACGTCGAGACCAAGGGTTACAAGCAGGACGGCACGGTGGTCTGTGTTTTCCGGCGCAAGGTCATGGTTCCCAAGCAGAACTACCTCGATGCCCGGGGTGGCGAGCAACCGGGCCGGCCGGTGCCGACGGCCTGAACCCCACCCGACTCCTGCCGCCCTAGGCCGGTAGGAGATCCCAGCCGGCCAGCGCTTGCGACAACCCTGCTGCCAACCGCAGAGCGTTCATCGCCGCCAGGTCGAACCAACCGGCCTGGGCCGCGTCGTCCCCGGCCCGCAGCGAACCCCCGACAACCGCACAGAGATAGTCGTCGATCACGAACTGCCCGCCACCGGGCGCCGGGCGCTGGACCCGGCCGGCCCAGCGGATCACCTCGACCCTCAGCCCGGTCTCCTCGTCGACCTCCCGCACGCAGGCCGCCGCCGGTGACTCGCCCGGCTCGCACCTGCCGCCGGGCAGCGACCAGGTGAGGGCGGACGGCGGCCGGGATCGCAGGATCAGCAACAGCCTGCGCCGCTCGTCGAAGACGATGCCGCCGGCGGCTGGGATGAGCACGCCGCCCAGTGTGCCCGTGTTGACGTGCGCAGCGCTGCGGTGCACCTTGGGCGGATGGGTTTTTCGTGGTGTCCCAGATGCGGCACCGACCTGGCGGCACCCAATGAAGGCGAACACAGCTGGCGGTGCCCGCTGCATGGACGCACGCCGCCGCTCACCATCCTGGCCCGCCTGGACGACCCTGCCATCCGGCACGTCTGCGAGCACGCCGAGGTGCCGCTGTGGCTGCCCGACCCGATGCCGGTGGGCTGGACGCTGGCCGGCATGGCCACGGTCGGCGAGCTGCCGGATGGCTTCCGGGCGACCGTGGTGTCGCTGCGGGGTCCGGCCCCGCTGGGCGGCGTGGGTGAATGGCTGATCGTCGCTGAGGAGCCGGGCATCGGGCTGGGAGCGAGCTATACCGGCACGTCGATGACGGCGCCCCCGCCGGGGTCGCGGGAGCTGCCGACGGCCAAGGTGCACGCCCTGGGGCATCCGACGCCGCTCTGGCCGGTTCCGGACGCCCTCGCCGACCGCAGCGCCTACCTGGGGGAGGCCGCCGGGGTGTGGTTGTGGCTGATCAGCTTTCCCGCCGACGCCGGGTATGCGGTGCTGGAGGACCTCGCCGTGACGGACCTTCGAAGCCAGCAACGCCTGCCGCTGCTGGAGCCGGGCGACATGTCGCTGCGGCTGCGGCCCGGGCAGTAGCCGCCTTACCGGCTCCTGGCAATGTCTTGCCGGCACCTGACCGGGACCAGCCAGCCCCGGGAGCGCCTCCCACGGTAAACGGGCGGCGTCCGGTAGACAGATCGTGACCTGTGGCTGAGAGCAGCCGCGGCGAACGGGTATCGAGGAGTAGAGCGTGGTCGCCAAGAAGATCGGCTTAGTGCTCCTGGTCGCGTTCCTGATCTTCTTCGTCGTCAACTCACCCACCGATGCCGCGGCGGTGGTGAAGAACATCCAGCATCTGCTCGGGCACGGCTTCAACAGCATCAGCGAGTTCATCCGAAGCTTTGAGAACTAGCCGTCGGCCCGACCGTCGTGGCATGAAGGACCACGGCAAGTACCTGATCGCCTCGGAGACTGCTGTTGTGGTGACCCGCAGGCACTGGGTCAGCCTGGTGAAGGTCGCAACCGGCGCCGCGGGTGTCTTCCTGCTCGGGCTGTTGATGGTGCTCTATCTCGGCGACGAACAGTTCTTCGCCGTCGTCGGCGTGCTTGCACTGTTGGCATCGATGTGTTGGTTCGGCCTCGTCTGGTGGTTCTGGTCCACCGAGGAATTCGTCATCACCGACAAGCGGGTCCTGCTGGTCAGCGGAGTGATCACCCGGCGGGTTGCCATCATGCCGCTGACCAAGGTCACCGACCTGACGTACGAGCGCTCGGTGCTGGGCAGGTTCCTGGGCTACGGCGCCTTCGTCATGGAGTCTGCCGGACAGCACCAGGCGCTGAGCCGGATCGAGTACCTGCCGCGACCCGACCAGCTCTACAAGGAGGTCTCGACGCTGCTGTTCGGACCGGAGTCGGTGCTCAACCGGCGCTGGGCGGGCACACCGAGCGACTACCCGACGACGCCACTGCCGCCGGTGCGCTGATCGACCCGTACCCGCGACGGCCGGCCACCCCACGACGGCCGGCCACCCCGCGACGGCCGGCCACGTAGGGTGATCCGATGATCGATCTGCATGCCCACAGCACCGCCAGCGACGGCAGCGACGCCCCGACCGAGCTGGTCGGCCAGGCGGTGGCCGCGGGCCTGCACACCCTGGCGATCACCGATCACGACACCACCGGCGGCTGGCAGGAAGCCAGCGCGGCGGTCACCCGGTTGGACGTACCGTTCACGCTGATTCTGGGAACCGAGTTCTCCTGCATCTACGACGACGGGGACTCCCTGATCAGCCTGCACCTGCTCGGCTACCTGTTCGACCCGGACGCCGCGGCGCTGAAGGCCGAACGCGCCCGGCTGCGGGAGAGCCGGCTGGGCCGGGGTGAGGCGATCGTCGACCGGCTGGTCGCGGCCGGATACCCGATCAGCTGGCGGCAGGTGACAGACATCGCAGGCGAGGGTGCCGCCGTGGGGCGCCCGCACATCGGACAGGCCCTGGTTCAGGCCGGCGTGGTGGACAGCGTCACCGACGCCTTCGCCCACCTGCTGTCGGATTCCTCGCCGTATTACGTACCCAAGCTGGAGATGCGGGTCGAGCGCGCCGTCGAGCTGATCCGCCAGGCAGGTGGCGTGCCGGTGATCGCGCATCCGTGGGCGCGCCGGCGTGGACCGATCCTGGACGAGACGGCGCTGCGCAGCCTGGTGGAACCCGGCTTGCTCGGTATCGAGGTCGACCACCCCGACCATGCCCCGGACGACCGCGCCCGGCTGGCCGAACTCGCCGACGAACTGGGCCTGCTCCGCACCGGATCCTCCGATTACCACGGCACCCGCAAGAAGGTCGGGCTGGGAGCGGAGTCAACCCGCCCCGACTCGCTGGAACGGCTGCTCGGCCTGGCCAGCGGGGTCGACCCGATCCGGTCGGCGGCCAACGGGTGAGCACGCGGTGTGACAAAACTCGGGGACCGTACGCTGATTGATACGTAGGGTGAACAGCCACCCGGGAACATCGGTCAACCGTCGTCCTGCAGGGTATGGAGCCTCAGCCGGACAGCGGCGCTTCGCATCCCGCGCGGCGCGGCACCACGGTGCTATCCGACAAGGAGTGTCATGAGGATAGGGGCCAGTCTCTTTCTGATCGCCGTCGGCGCGATCCTGACGTTCGCCGTCACGAAGGATGTCAACGGACTCGATGTCAACACCATCGGGGTGATCCTGATGATCGTGGGCGCGGTCGGCCTGCTCATCACCGTGGCGATGATGAGCACGCGACGCCGCACCGACATCATCCACCGGCCTACCGGAACGACCGTCATCGAACCGAACGACCCGGTCGATCCCCGGTTCTAGCTCACATCCGTACGAACCGTCCGCACGTCACGTAACCCTCTGGAGGAACCAGTGATCATCCTCGGAATCATCCTGCTCGTCATCGGGCTCATCGCCGGGATCGGCATCCTGACCTGGTTGGGCATCATCCTGCTGGTGATCGGCGCCGTCCTGGCCATCATGGGCGGCATGGGCCGCGCCGTCGGTGGCCGTCGCTGGTACTACTAGCGCTACGCCGCAATACCGGGGCCCGTCCGCATCGCGGACGGGCCCCGGCCGTTTCCCGCCCTGCAGGGGTGTCGCACAGCCAGTAGCTGACAGCCCGACACGGGGTGTTGACTTCTAATACCTGCCCGCCGGCCCGGCGATCCGGTACGGTCCAGCCAGTTGAGAAAGATCGATTCGACCGGCAAGGGTGGGTGCTCAGGGGTGGACCCCGCATGCTGACCCGGTTGCGGTCGGACGGCGATGATCTCGGTGATCAACGCCCGCTGCTCACCGCACTGCGCATCGCGGACGACCGGTTGAGCGCGACCGTGCTGGCGGCCCAGGCCGGCGAAGAAGAGGCCTTCATCGACCTCTACCACCAGTTGCATCCCGGCCTGCTGCGCTACCTCAGCGTGCTGGTCGGTCGTGATGCCGAGGACATCGCCTCCGACACCTGGCTGCAGGTCTGCCGGGACCTGCACACCTTCACCGGCGATGGCGACGGTTTCCGGGGCTGGGTCGCCACCATCGGCCGGCACCGGGCGCTGGACTACCTGCGCAGCCGGAGCCGCCGGCCTGCCGACCCGGCCGCCTGGGAAACCCTGCTGGCCGTGGCCGGCCACGACGACACGGCCGTCCAGGCCGAGGAGTCGCTGTCCACCAGCGCCGCGCTGCGCCTGATCGCGCGGTTGCCGCAGGAGCAGGCGGAGGCGGTGCTGCTGCGCACCGTGATCGGGCTGGACGCCAAGAGCGCCGGCGCGGTGCTGGGCAAGAGTGCCGGCGCGGTACGTACCTCCGCCTACCGGGGGCTCAAGAGCCTGGCCGAGATGCTGGAACAGGTGCCCGTCGACTGAGATCGGGGCCGGTCGAATGACCGGTTGGGGCCGAGGTGTGACAGATGCCTCGGCATCGACGCTGACCAGGTGTCATGACAACATCCGACGGCCCCGAGTCGCGACACCATCCGGACGAGCAGGAACTCGCCCGGATCGCGCTCGCCTCCGATGCGTTGCAGCAGTTGCTGGCGGCAGCGTCCGCCCCGCCGTCGACGGCCGAGCTCACCGGACGGTCCCGGGCGATCGCGGCGTTCCGGGCCGCCTACCGGTTGCGTCGGCCCACGGCGGCCGGCTCTGTCACGATGGCTGACCAGGCCGAGCCCGATCCGCTGATCGGGGCGGCCGAGGCCGACGGCCGAGTCGGCGGCGAGGCACGCACCCCCGCCGGTAACCGGCGCCGGACGAGGCTGGTCCGGGTTCGCCGTTGGTCGGCGGCACAGCTGACCGTGGCCGGGGCGGCCCTGCTCATGCTGCTGGGTGCCACCGCGGCGGCTGCCGCCGCCGGACAACTGCCGGCGCCGATACGGGATACCGTGTCCGATCTCTTCGACGGCCCCGATGGCGTCAACCCCACCAGCCCGCCCGCCCGGCACACCCCCTCGGTGGTGCGCCCACCCTCGTCGCCGCCGAGCCGCACCGCACCCCAGCCGCGGGCAGTCGGCTCGCACGAGGCGGCGATCCCGGACTCCGCCGGCTCCGGCAGCGCCCCCGCACCGGAAGCCCCGGCAGCACCGAAGGGGGAGCCGGTGACGGTGCCGCCGGTGCCGAAGGCCCGGCCGGGCATCGCGCCGCCCCGGAAGACACCTCCCGCCGTGCCGGGACATCAGCCGGCCCGCTCTCACCAGCCGGCCCGTTCTCATCAGCCGGGAAACCCGCATCCGAGCGGTTCGGCGCTCGGTGCCGCGCCCTCCCACCCGCGCTCCGCGCCGACGGCCCAGACCGGAAAGGGCCCGGGCCACCACCGCTGAGGTTCGACCGTAGTAGCACTGCGGTGCGCCCCCAGGTGTGCCTGTGGAGGGCCCCGGCGCGTCCTGTGGATGAACGAAACGGCCCAGCAGGCGTGGCCACTAGCATGAACCGGTGACCAGACGGGCGGGCTCCGGGACGCGGCTTCGGGCTGTGGTGCTGCTGGCGCTGGCCCTGGCCGGCGCGCTGCTGCTGACCGCCGTTCCGGCCGCCGCCGACGTCGACGAGGCGATCGACCGGCTGCAGTCGAGCAATCTCTACGTCGACTCCGCTGCCGGCGCCAAGCTGGATCAGGACGCCGCCAGCTCGGCGTTGAGCTCGACGATCAAGATCGCGGTGCTGCCGGCCGATGCCGGCGACGCGGGCTTGCTGGCGGTCAAGATCGGTGAGGCGGTGGACCCGGGCACCCGGTTGACCATGGGCGTGTTCGTCGGCAGGACGTTCAACGCGGCCTCCAGCGCGCTGTGTACCGGCCGGGCGGGGCAGCTGGCCAGCCGGGCGGTGGCCGACAACCGGGACCAGCTCCGGTCCGACAGCGACCTGACCGCCACCATCAAAGACTTCGCCAAGCTCGTCAACTCCGCTCCCAAGGGCTGCTCGACAGGCTCCGGATCGAGTGACAGCAGCCAGGACGGCACGTCGACCGGCGGCAGTGGCTGGGCCACCCTCGGCGTGCTCGGGGTCCTCGGCGCAGGCGGTGTCGGGGCACTGGTCTGGCGGCGCCGGCGCAAGGACCGGCGCGCCCTGTCCGACGCCCGGGCCGAGATCCAGCCCTACTACGACCGGCTGGCCGGCGACGTGACCAGCCTGCAACCGGGCAGCAACGACACCGCCCGGCAGGCACTGTCCGACGCCTCGGAGCGCTACAACTCCGGCGGCTCCCAGCTGGCGTCGGCCAGCACGCTCGCGCAGCTCGGCGCCGCCCGGCGCAGCATCCTGGAGGGGCTGCAGGCCACCCGCACCGCCCGGCAGGCGCTCGGGCTGGATCCCGGCCCGGAGTTGCCACCCCTGGTGCAGACCAACGCTCCGCAACTGTCCGGCGCGCAGCAGCTCACCGTCGGTGGCCAGACCGTGCAGGGCTATCCCAGCTACACCCCCGGGGCCCCGTACTACTTCGCCGGCGGTGGCGGCTATCCCGGTGGCTGGTACTCCATGCCGTTCTGGCAGAGCCTGCTCATCGCCGAGGCCCTCAGCCCCGGCTGGGGCTGGGGCTTCGGGGGCTGGGGCGGCGGTGGGGGTGGCTACGGCGCCGGGTACGACAGCGGCTTCGACGCCGGCCGGGACTCCGCCAGCCACGACGGCGGCTGGAGCGGCGGCGACTGGGGCGGCGGTGGCGGTGGCGACTGGGGAGGCGGTGGCGGTGGCGGCGACTGGGGCGGCGGTGGCGGTGGCGGCGGCTCGGGTGGCGGCAGCTGGTGACCACGGTCCCTGAGCAACTCGAACTGGCCGGCCTGCCGCTGCCCCGTCCGCTGTTCGCGGCCACCCCGTCCAAGCTGGCCAGCTTCGACTGCCCGCGCCGCTACCGGATGACCTACCTGGACCGGCCGGCACCGGCGAAGGGGCCGCCCTGGGCGCACAACACCCTGGGTGCTGCCGTCCACCTGGCGCTGGCGCGCTGGTGGCAGCTCGAGCCGGATCGGCGCACCCCGCAGGCCGGGGCCGGGCTGGTCGTCCGGAACTGGCAGCACGACGGCTTCGCCGACCGGGAGCAGTCCGAGGCCTGGCGGGACCAGTCCGCCCAGTGGGTCGCCGGCTACCTCACCGACGAGGCCGAGCGTGGCGACGTCCGGCGCGAGCCCCGCGGGGTGGAACGGACGGTGGCCACCCGTACCGACCGGCTGGCTATCTCGGGCCGGGTCGACCGGATCGACGAGCGCGACGGCGAACTGGTGATCGTCGACTACAAGACCGGCCGGAGCCGGCTGGACACCGACGACGCCCGTGGCTCGCAGGCGCTGGCGCTGTACGCGGTGGCCGCCGAGCGCACCCTGCACCAGCGCTGCCGGCGGGTGGAACTGCACCACCTGCCGACCGGCGAGGTGGCGGCGTTCGAGCACACCGAGGAGTCGCTGAACCAGCACCTCGACCGGGCCGGTGAGACCGCGACCGACATCCAGGCCGCGACCGACACGGTGGCCGGTGGCGCCGACCCCGTCGAGGTGTTCGGGCCGGTCCCGGGCCCGTCCTGCAGTTGGTGTGACTTCCGGCGGCTGTGCCCCGAAGGCCAGGCGAGTTCGCGGGCCCGGCCCAGCTGGGACGGCCTGGGGACGCTGGAGGCCGGCCAGGGCTGACGATCCCCGACCTGACGAATCCGGGCCCGGGCTGACGACCTGTCCGGGCTGACGATCCGGGCCCCGAGCTGACGATCCGGGCCCGGGCTGACGGCTTGTCCGGGCTGACGGCCGGCCGGGCGTCCGATCAGTCCAGTCACCGCCAGAAGTCCTGCAGGGCAGCCACGGTCGCCGGCGGGTTCTCCACCGCCGGGGAGTGGGCAGCGGCCGGGATCACCACGTACCCGGCACCCAGCCGCCGTGCCATGTCGGCCTGTACCTCCGGCAGCCAGGCGTCGTCCGACTCGCCGTGCAGCACCAGCGTCGGCACCCCGGCCGCCGCGAGCTCGGCGGTGCGGTCGGGCTCGGTGCGCAGCAGGTCGCCCATCACCTGCAACTCGAGCGGGTCGGTGGCCAGGAACCGGGCCCGCAGGAAGGCCCGCAGCGCCGGCGTCGAGGTGGCGTACTTCGGATCGGCCTGGGCGCCGGCCTCCAGGTAGGCCCACAGGCCGGCCATGCCACGCCGGGCCAGCACCAGCTCGCCGGCATCGAGCAGCATCCGGCGCTGGCCGGCCACCGCGGCCGGCCCCGAGCCCATCAGGGTGAAGCTGTCGAACAGCTCGGCCTTGGCCAGCACCGCCGCCCGGCCGACCAGGCCGCCGAGGGAGTGGCCGACCAGGTGCAGCCGGCTCGCGCCGACGGCAAGCTCGGCGGCCAGCTGGCATACCTCGTCGGCCAGCACGTCCAGGGCGTACCCAGCCGGGTCGCCGGCCCAGTCCGACTCGTACTGGCCCCGCTGGTCGATCGCGACCGCCCGGTAGCCGGCGGCGGCGAGCGGTCGCAGCAGCGGCTGGAAGTCTTCCTTGCTCCCGGTGTAGCCGGGCACCAGCAGCACCACAGGACGCTGCTCACCGCCGGGCGCTGCGGCGCCGGTGTCCAGCGCGGCGATGCCGCCGCCGGGCAGGCTGAACCGGGTCCTCACCGGTACATCCGGAGGTCGGCACCGGCCAGCAGCAGCCCGGTGCCGACTGCGAATGCCCGGTAGCCGCCCGGCAGGTCCGCCGACAGCGACGTCGTGGCGACCGGCCGCCCGGTCCGGCCGTCGAGGCGCTGGACCGTCGAGCCGCCGGTGGCCAGCACGTCGGTGACCTGCACCGTGCCGGGTCCGGCCGCGGTCGCCGACCAGCTGATCGTGCCGGACTTGGCGAAGCTGTAGAGCCGGCCCAGCCACAGCACCTCCAGCGGCTCGCCGCCGGCGGTGAAGCCCTCGGCCGAGGTCGCGGCCCGGGGCAGCCCGGCCAGCGGATCGCGCAGCTCGGCCGGCTCGCCCAGCTTGCCCGACGGGGTGTCGGCGCCCTTGGTGGCGCTGTAGCTGTGCAGCACCCCGGTGGCAGGGTCCACCGCGCCCAGGAACGCCCCCGCCGCGACCGGCACCATCGCGTGCGGCACCGTCACCGACCACTTCAGCTCGTCCGAGGTCAGCCCGCGCAGCACCAGCCGGTGCTCGTCGCCGCAGGTGGTGCTGATCAGCACGCCCTGCGAGCCGGCCAGCGCCCGGTCGACCGAGCAGTGGTCCGGTGCCACCCAGTCCCAGCGGTCCAGGCCGCCGGCGTTGTCGATGACGTGCACCGAGTAGCCGGCCACCGTCAACACCACGTTCGGCGCGCTGGCGGCCTCGGTGATGCCGTTGTCGGTCATGGTCCGCGACCACTTCAGCGCCCCGGTCGCGGTCACCAGGCCGGTTACCTCGTCGCAGTTGCCGTGCCGGTTGTAGATGGCGATCGTGGTGGCGTCCTGCTGCAGCACCGAGCAGATCGTCTGGTCGGAACGGGTGTAGTACCAGCGCAGCGTGCCGGTGCGGGCGTCCAGGCCGTGCACGCTGTGCGCGTCGAAGCCGACCACCACGCCGTCCTGGACGGGCGTTCCGCCGGCCGGCCGGTCGCCGCTGCGCCACGCCGGGGCCAGCGAGGCGGCGGTGGTACCGGTCGGGACGGCCGCCGGCGCCGCGGCGCTGTGGCTCTTGACGTGGGTCAGCTCGCCGCGGGCGTACGCGACCCGCACCGCCAGCGCGATGGCCAGCACCAGCACGGCCAGCACCGCGGCATAGATCCGCATCGACCGGGTGGTGCGAGCCCGGTAGTCGGCCAGCGCGGCCGGGGCCGGTGGCGGCGCGGTCCGGGTCCGACCGGCACCGGCCGGAGGGCCGCCGGACTCAGGCGCTGGTTCGGGCACGCGGCGGGCCGATCAGTCGCCGCTGGCCGGCTCGGTCACCGAGCCGCCGCCGGCCACCGGAGCGCCACCCCGGGTGCGACGGCGACGCCGGTTACGGGTACCCGCCGGCTTGCGCTCGGCCGGCTCGGCACCCGCCGCGGCGTCACCACGTGACCGGCTCCGCCCGGAACCCTCGGAGCGCCCGGAACCGGAAGAACGGCCGGCACCGTCGGAGCGCCCGGAGCCGTCCGAACGGCGGGAACCGCCGCGTCCGGACCGCTTGCGATCCGGCCCGCCCAGGTCCTCGACGGCCTCGGCGTCCAGGCCCGCGCGGGTCCGGGCGGCTCGGGGCAACACGCCCTTGGCGGTACGCGGGATGTCGAGTTCCAGGTAGAGGTGGTCGGAGGTGGAGTAGGTCTCGACCGGCTCGTGCAGCGGCAGGTCCAGGTTGTCGCAGATCAGCTTCCACTTGGGCAGGTCGTCCCAGTCCACCAGCGTGACCGAGGTGCCGGACTTGCCGGCCCGCGCCGTGCGCCCGATCCGGTGCACGTAGGTCATCGCGTCCTCGGGGCACTGGTAGTTGATGACGTGGGTGACGTCATCGATGTCCAGCCCGCGGGCGGCGACATCGGTGGCCACCAGCACGTCCACCTTGCCCGAGCGGAACGCCCGCAGCGCCTGCTCGCGGGCGCCCTGGCCGAGGTCGCCGTGCACGGCGCCGGCCGCGAAGCCCCGCTCGACCAGCTCGTCGGCGACCTTCTGGGCGGTCCGCTTGGTGCGGGTGAAGATCAGCGTCAGGCCGCGGCCCTCGGCCTGCAGCACGCGGGCCAGCACCTCGGTCTTGTCCATCGCGTGCGCCCGGTAGGCGAACTGGTCGACGTGCTCGGTGGCCGGGATGTGGGTGTCGGACTCGGCCCGGATCTGGATCGGCTGGTTGAGGAACTGGCGGGCCAGCGCCACGATCGGGCCGGGCATGGTGGCCGAGAACAGCATGGTCTGGCGCCCGGCGGGCAGCTGCGACATCAGCTTCTCGATGTCGGGCAGGAAGCCGAGGTCGAGCATCTCGTCGGCCTCGTCCAGCACCAGGCAGCGCACGAAGCCGAGGTTCAGGTGGCCCTGCTGGGACAGGTCAAGCAGCCGTCCGGGCGTGCCGACCACCACGTCGCAGCCGGCCCGCAGCGCCTCGACCTGCGGTTCGTAGGCGCGACCGCCGTAGATGGTGACGACCTTGGCGCCGAGCCGCTTGCCGGCGGTGGTGAGGTCACCGGCCACCTGCACGGCCAGCTCCCGGGTGGGGGCGATGACCAGTGCCTGCGGCTTGGCACCCTTGGCGCTGGGCAGTTCCAGCCGGTTGAGCATCGGCACGCCGAAGCCCAGCGTCTTGCCGGTGCCGGTGCGGGCCTGGCCGATCAGGTCCGAGCCGGCCAGTGCGATCGGTAGCGTCAGCTCCTGGATCGCGAAGGTGTGCTCGATCCCGACCGCCTTGAGCGCCTCGATGATCTCGGGCTTGACGGCGAAGCTGGAGAACAGCGGGCTGTCGGGCTTGACCGGAGCGATGCCGGCCAACGGGGCCACCTCGACGGTCTCGTCGGCGCCGACGGGCGCATGGTCTTCGAGGGCAGCGTCTGCCATGAGTCGGTATCCACTTCTGCGTGCAGGTGCGTGACGGATCGTGGGCACCTGCGGCGCGGCCGTCGTTGCTGGCCGCCAGCGCGGCAGACACCCGCTAGGACGGTGAGGGCACGAAGCGGCGTCCGAGCTGGGCCGGCGTTCGTTCCTCACCGGGCAGTCTAGCCGCCGCAACCGGGTACTCCGCGCATCCCGGGATACCGTGGGCCCGGCAACCCGCCGCCCTGGACCGCTCGGCAAGGAGATCGCACCAACCATGCAGCCCGCGAACGAGCCCGACCGGGCCGCGATCATCGACCTGCTGGGCGTGCTCGCCTACGGCGAGCTGAGCGCCTTCGACCGGATGGCCGCCGACGCCCGGATGGCGCCGTCCACGGCGTTGCGCGCCGCGCTGTCGGACATGGCGGCGCGGGAGATGGGGCACTACCGCAAGCTGGCCGGCCGGCTCGCCGAGCTCGGCGCGGACCCGCAGCAGGCGATGGCGCCGTTCGTCGAGGCGGTGGAGACCTTCCACCGCCGCACCGAGCCACGCAACTGGGGCGAGGCGCTGGTCAAGGCCTACGTCGGGGACGGCCTGGCCGCCGACTTCTACTTAGAGATCGCCCAGTACGTCGACGAGTCCACCCGGCAACTGGTCACCGAGGCGCTGGCCGACTCCGGCAACGCCGAGTTCGCGATCCGGGAGGTGCGCGCGCTGATCGGCCACGACCCGACCGCGGCGTCCCGGCTGTCGCTGTGGGGGCGCCGGCTGGTGGGGGAGGCGATCACCCAGGCCCAGCAGGTGGCCGCCGACCGGGACGCGCTGACCGTGCTGATCATGGGCGGCGTCGGCGACCTCAACGGCATCGGGATGCTGACCGACCGGATCATGGGCAAGCACACCCAGCGAATGACGGCAATCGGCCTGTCCAACTAGCCGTTCGTCCTGGCCGGCTGTTCGGCCTGTCCAACTAGGCGTTCGTCCTGGCGGGCTGTCGGCCTGTCCGACCAGCCGTTCGTCCTGGCCAGTTGGCCGTTCGTCCAGCCAGGCGGTCGGGACCCGGCCCGTAGTGCCGCTCCGGCCGGTCAGCCGGCGACGAAGCCGACCCGTCGGCTGTCGGACTGGGCGATCTCGACATAGGCGACCAGGTTGGCGGGCACGATGATCCGGCGGCCGCGCTCGTCGGTCAGGGCCAGCTGGCCGTCCACGCTCTGCAGCGCGGTGGAGACCAGCTTCTCGACCTCGGCCGGTGTCTGGTTGCTCTCCAGCGTGATCTCGCGGGGGGTGTGCAGCACGCCGATCTTGACCTCCACGCGGTCCTCCAAGTCAGTGCCGGCGCTGATCGCAGCACCGTCCGGGTTCGCCAGCTCTATCGACCGCAACGCTAGTCGAACCGGGCTGCCGGACGGCCGACCGGTCGCTGCGCTGTGAGCGAACTCGTGCTCAGCCGGTGCCGGCGGCCGGCGCCGCGCCCTGCAGCGGGAAGAAGGAGATGCCGCGCCACTGCAGCGTCTCCAGCAATCGGACCGCCTCGGCCTTCGGGATCGGCCGGTCGTTCTCCAGCCACCAGGTCGCGGTGATCTGGGCCGCCCCGGTCAGCGCCACCGACAGCAGCTCGGCCTGCGGCCGGCCGAGCCCGGTGTCGGCGGCCACCGTGTCGGCGACCGCCTGCATGGTGATCCGGGCGACCCGGTCCACCCGTTCGCGCACCGCCGGCTCGTTGCCGAGGTCGGAGGAGAAGATCAGCCGGAAGGCGCCCTCGTCGCCCCGGTCGGCACCGTCGACGAAGTCGAAGTAGGCGGTCAGCACGTTGTGCACCCGGACCCGGTTGTCCTCGGTCTCGGCCAGCGCCTGCCGGACCCGTTCCAGCACGTCCTCGGCGTGGGTGTCCAGCAGGGCCAGGTACAGCTCCAGCTTGCCGGGGAAGTGCTGGTACAGCACCGGCTTGGACACCCCGGCCCGGATCGCGATGTCGTCCATCGCCGCGGCGTGATAGCCGTGGCTGACGAATACTTCCTGGGCGGCGGCCAGCAATTGCTTGCGCCGGGCCGACCGGGGCAGCCGGGCTCCGCGCGAGGCGTCCATGGTTTCGGTCACGACGAACCTCCAGGCCGGCAGCACGAGCACCTCGATGCTACCGGTGGGTAGGGTAGTCGGCGCGGCCGGACGCCAGAGCGGCGGCCGGGTAAATTCGAAGCCATGAGGACCTTGCCGGGTGGCCGGACGCTGGCCGACAGCCAGGCGCTGAGCCGTGGCCGCCAACTGGTGCGGGGCCGGGGCCGCCAGCTGGTGCAGGCCGGCCGCGGCCTGCGCACCCGGCCCGGCCACCCGCTACGGACGGCGCTGCTGGCCGCGCCGGCCGACCACCGGCTGGCCGCCCCGGACCCGTCGCGGTCGCCGTGGCCGGCCACCGAGCTGCGAATCGGCGAGCAGCGGATCAGCGTGCGGCGGACGCCGTCGGACAACCCGGACGCCGAACCCGCGCTGTACGTGCACGGCCTGGGCGGCGCCTCGACCAACTTCACCGACCTGGCCGACCTGCTCTCGCCCTGGCTGGACGGCCACGCCCTGGACCTGCCGGGCTTCGGCCGGTCCGGCCCGCCACCGGCCGGGGACTACTCGATCGCCGCGCACACCCGGCTGGTGATCGACTACCTGGAGCAGTCCGGACGCGGCCCGGTGCACCTGGTCGGGAACTCGATGGGCGGCGCCATCTCGATCCAGCTGGCCGCCAGCCGGCCCGACCTGGTACGCACCCTCACTCTGATCTCGCCCGCGGTGCCGGACCTGCGTCCGAAGAAGGGCTCGGACGCCCTGCTGCCGCTGCTGCTGGTGCCCGGGCTCGGCCTCCGGGCGCTGCAGCGGCTGGACCGGGTGCCCGCCGAGCGCCGGGCGAGGGCGGTGATCGAGCTCTGCTTCGCCCATCCGGAGCTGGTGCCGCCGAACCGGCTGGCCGAGGCGGTCGAGGAGGTGGAGACCCGGCGCGGCTACAGCTGGGCCGGCGAGGCGATGCTGCGGTCGTTCCGCGGGCTGGTGCGCACCTACCTCACCGCTGGCACCCGGTCACCCTGGTACGCGCTGAGCCGGATCGAGGCGCCGGCGTTGGTGGTCTGGGGCCAGCTCGACCGGCTGGTGGACGTCGCCAACGCGCCCCGGGTGGCCCGGACCCTGCCCGACGCCAGCCTGCTGGTGCTGCCCGACGTCGGGCACACCGCGCAGCTGGAGGATCCGCTGAGTACCGCCCGCGCCGTGCTGGGGCTGCTGGCCCGCGCAAATGACGGGTTCCGGCAGGCCGGTGTGGGATTGTGACCCGGTGAGCCGACCGAGCGCCCCGCAGCGGCCGCGTTACCCGGCCGATGACCGGGTGCCCGGCGCCCGCCGGCCGGTCGACGGCCAGCCGCCTCGCGGCCGGATGGCGGACGGCCGGATGGCGGACGGCCGAATGGCGGACGGCCGGCTGGCCGACTTCCGGGGAACCGACAGCTGGGAAACCAGCGGCCGGGGGACCGGTGGCCAGCGGCCCGGTGGCCGAGGGCCCGGTGGCCGGGGGCCTGCCGGTCCGCCCGGGCGCCGCACCGGCCGATCCCGCTGGCGGGCCTTCGCCGGCCGGTACGGCTGGCGCGCCTACGCCCTGCCGGTGCTGAGCGTGGTCACGGTGCTGGCGGTGTTCAACATGCGGGCACACCGTGGCGATCCGCAGCCGCGCGCCGCCGGCAGCACCCCGGTGCCCTCCGACAGCCGGACCGCTCCGTCCAGCACTGCGGCGTCCAGCCCGTCCCGGTCGGCGTCCAGCAGCTCGCGCAAGGCCAACACGCCGGCCAGCAGCCCTGCGGTCAAGCTGCGCAGCTGGCAGCTGCCGCCGGGGCCGGCCTACACCTTCAACGGCACCGGGGTCTTCACCACCATCGCCGGCTCGTCCGGGGTGCTCGGCAAGGGCCAGCTGTACCGGTTCACCATCGACATCGAGAACGGCATCACCGGGGTCGACCCCCAGGGTTTCGCCACCACGGTGATGGCCGCACTCTCAGACCAGCGGTCCTGGATCGGCTCCGGCAGCGTCGCGCTGCAACGGGTGGACTCCGGTCCGGTGGACTTCCGGATCAGCCTGGCCGCGCCGACCACGGTGCGCACCATCTGCGGCTACACCCTCAAGGTCGAGACCTCCTGCAACGCCGGCAGCGTGGGCCGGGTGATGCTCAACGTCTCGCGCTGGACCCGCGGTGCCCAGGCCTACCCCGGGGACCTGGCCAACTACCGCCGTTACGCCGTCAACCACGAGGTCGGCCACGCGCTCGGCCACAACCACGCGCACGGTTGCCTGGCCAACGGCATCGCGCCGGTGATGATGCAGCAGACCATCGGCCTCAAGGTCGACGGCGGCAGCAGCTGTCGGGCCAATCCCTGGCCGTTCCCGCCCGGCGCCCCCGGCGCGCCCGGTGCCGAGCAGGTCGGCGAGGCAGCCGATACGGAGTTCTTCCAGCGCAACCAGTGACGCCGGGCCCGGCTCGGGCGCCGGCCAGGGTTGCCGGGACCACCGGCGGCCCGCGGGTGGCGGTGTGGGAATCTGGCGGCGCGGTCGCGACGTTGTGCGCAGTGACCGCAACCAGTACCGATGTTGTCGGAAGGACGAGATCTCGTGTCCCTGCCACCGCTCGTGGAGCCGGCCGAATCGCTGACCATCGACGAGGTGCGCCGCTACAGCCGGCACCTGATCATCCCGGACGTGGCGATGGCCGGGCAGAAACGCCTCAAGAATGCCAAGGTGCTGTGCGTCGGCGCCGGTGGCCTCGGCTCGCCGGCCCTGATGTACCTGGCCGCCGCCGGGGTGGGGACGCTGGGCATCGTCGAGTTCGACGTGGTGGACGAGTCCAACCTGCAGCGCCAGATCATCCACGGCCAGTCCGACATCGGGCGCCCGAAGGCCGAATCGGCCCGCGACAGCGTGCGCGAGATCAACCCGCTGATCGAGGTGGTGGTGCACGACACCCGGCTGGACAACGACAACGTCCTGGAGATCTTCGGCCAGTACGACCTGATCGTGGACGGCACCGACAACTTCGCCACCCGGTACCTGGTCAACGACGCCTGCGTGCTGCTCGACAAGCCCTACGTCTGGGGCTCGATCTATCGCTTCGACGGCCAGGCCTCGGTGTTCTGGAACCGCTACGGGCCCAACTACCGCGACCTCTACCCGGACCCGCCGCCGCCGGGCATGGTGCCCTCGTGCGCCGAGGGCGGCGTGCTGGGCGTGCTGTGCGCCTCGATCGGCTCGATCATGGCCACCGAGGCGGTCAAGCTGATCACCGGCATCGGCGAGCCGCTGGTCGGCCGGCTGATGATCTACGACGCCCTGGAGATGACCTACAACACGGTCCGGATCCGCAAGGACCCGAACGCCGCGCCGATCACCGAACTGGTCGACTACGAGGCGTTCTGCGGCGTGGTGTCGGAGGAGGCCCAGCAGGCCGCGGCCGGCTCCACCATCACCGCCGCCGAGCTCAAGCAGCTGCTCGACTCCGGCAAGCCGATCGAGCTGATCGACGTGCGGGAGCCCGCCGAGTGGGAGATCGTGTCCATCCCGGGCGCCAAGCTGGTGCCCAAGGACCAGATCCTGCGCGGTGACGCGCTGTCGGAGCTGCCGCAGGACCGCCAGATCGTGATGTACTGCAAGACCGGGGTCCGCTCCGCCGAGACGCTGGCCGCGGTCAAGTCCGCCGGCTTCTCCGACGCGGTGCACGTCCAGGGTGGTGTCACCGCCTGGGTGAACCAGGTGGACCCGTCGCTGCCGTCCTACTGATCCGCGCGGGTCGGTAGGCTCCACCCGTTCTAGTCCGCGAGCCCGCGCCGTCCGGTGCGGGATGCAGGGGAGCTAGCCGATGCCGGTTGTCGCGCCGTGACCGAGGACCTCTCGCTGGCCCAGCAGATCCTCGACTGCGTCGAGAAGATCCCGCCCGGCAAGGTGATGTCCTACGCCGACGTCGCCGAGTACGTCGGCAGCCGGGCGGCCCGCAACGTCGGGCGGGTGCTGGCCGCCGACGGCGGCACCGTGAACTGGCACCGGGTGCTGCGTTCGAACGGCACCTGTGCCGAGCACCTGCGAGACGAACAGCTGGCCCGGCTGGCCGCCGAAGGGGTGCCGATCCGGGGCGGGCGGGTGGACCTGGCAGCCGCCCGCTGGGACGGTCGCTGACCCGTCGTCCACGCCTTCCTGCACGGCTGCCCGCGATGCGGGCGCGACAGCATAAACCCTTGTACTGACAGGTTTATCGCTTCCGGCGAACGGGCCCGGACAAGTCCGCGACACGGCCGGTTGCCTCCCCGAAACTGTCGCCACGGCGTGGTGACATTGCGACGTGCCGGTCAGTGTCGCCTCCGAACCCGAGTTCCGGCTGGTGCGTGGTCACCTGCCGGAGCTGGTGGCACCCGTGCCCGACGCCGACCAGCGGCGGGTGATCGAGCACGACCTGGGGGTGCTGCGGGTGCTGGCCGGTCCCGGCACCGGCAAGACCACCACGCTGGTCGAGGCGGTCGCCGAGCGGGTCACCCGGCGCCGGGTGCCGATCGAGACCATCCTGCTGCTGACCTTCTCCCGGGCCGCGGCGGGCCAGCTGCGCAACCGGGTCACCGCCCGGCTGCAGCGCACCCTGTCCGAGCCGGTGGCGCGCACCTTCCACTCCTACGCCTTCGGCATCGTGCGCCGGGCCGCGGTGCTGGCCGGCGACCCGCCGCCGCGACTGCTGTCCGGCTCCGAGCAGGACGTCACGCTGCGCGAGCTGCTGGCCGGCCGGCTGGCCGACCGGGTCGACGACTGGCCTCCTGAGCTGTCGGCCGCGCTGCGCACCCAGGCCTTCGCCGAGGAGCTGCGCGAGCTGTTGATGCGCGCCGTCGAGCGCGACGTCAGCCCGCAGCTGCTGGCCGCGCTGGGTGCCAAGCACCACCGGCCGGACTGGGTGGTCGCCGCCGACGTGCTGCGCGAGTACCTGGAGGTCACCGCGCTCAAGGCGCCCGGGGCCTTCGACGCCGCCGAGCTGATCCAGCGCGCCAACGCCGAGCTGCGGGCCAACCCCGAGCTGCTGGCCGCCGAGCGCGGCCGGCGCCGGCGGATCTTCGTCGACGAGTACCAGGACACCGACCCGGCCCAGATCGAGCTGCTGAAGCTGATCGCGGCCGGCGCCGACGAGCTGGTGCTGATCGGTGACCCGGACCAGGCGATCTACTCCTTCCGGGGCGCCGAGCAGACCGCGATGGCCGACATCGACCTGCACTTCGGCTGGTTGCCGGGCACCCCGCGGCCCAACTCCGAGCCGGTCGGCCAGCTGCCGCTGAGCACGCCGGTCGAGACCGTGACGCTGACCCAGTGCCGGCGCAGCGGTCCGGTGCTGCTCGAGGCGAGCCGGCAGATCGCGGCCCGGCTGTCCGGGCCGGCCCAGCACCGCAAGCTGGTGGCGGCCGGCGACCTGAGCCCGGGTGCGGTGGCGGTCGCGGTGTTCTCCTCGGCCAGCCAGGAGGCGGCCCACGTCGCCTCGGTGCTGCGCCGCGCGCACATCGCCGACGGCGTGCCGTGGTCTGAGATGGCGGTGCTGGTCCGGGCGCTGGGGCCGGCCGCCGACAGCCTGCGGCGCGGGCTGGTCGCGGCCGGCGTGCCGGTCGGCCAGCCGGTCCGCGGCCCGCTGATCGACGAGCCGGTGGTGGCGCAGCTGCTGGAGCTGCTGCGCTGCGTGGCCGAACCCGCCGCCGTGCAGCCGGAGGCCGCCGAGGCGCTGCTGCTCGGGCCGGTAGGCAGGGCCGACCCGCTGCAGCTGCTGCGGATGCGCCGGCACCTGCGGCGCGCCCCGGCGGGTCCGCTGACCCTGGCCGACCTGGTCACCGAACCCGGTGTGCTGGCGCTGGTGCCCGAGGCGGTCCGCGCTCCGGTCGAGCGGTTGCGCGCGGTCATCGAGGCCGGCGCCGACGCCGGCGCGGTGCCGGGTTGCTCCGCCGAGGACGTGCTGTGGGCGCTGTGGCAGGCCGGCGGCCTGGCCGCCCGGCTGAACGCGCGCAGCCTGGCCGGCGGCTCGGACGGCGCCCGCGCCGACCGGGCGCTGGACGCGGTCATGGCGCTGTTCACCGAGGCCGCGAAGCTGTCCGACCGCAGCCCCGGCAGCGGCGTCGCCCAGCTGTACGACTGGGTCAGCCAGCTGCAGATCACCGACACCACCCCGGAGCGTCCGGGCGCGATCGACGAGGTCTCGATCCTCACCGCGCACGCCGCCAAGGGCCGGGAGTGGCAGGTGGTGTGCGTGGCCGGCGTCCAGGACGGTGTCTGGCCCAACCTGCGCCAGCGCGGCTCGCTGCTGGGCTCGGACCTGCTGGTCGACCTGCTCGCCTCCCGGGCGCCGGTGTCCAGCGGCCTGCTGCCCGAGCGGCTGACCGAGGAGCGCCGGCTGTTCTACGTCGCGGTCACCCGGGCCAGCCGCGCGCTGCTGGTGACCGCGATCGACAGCGACGAGGCGCAGCCGTCGAGGTTCCTGGAGGAGCTGGACCCGCTGCCCGAGACCGTGCAGGCCCGGCCGGTGTCCACCGCGGGACGCCGGTTCCAGCTGGCCGGCCTGGTCGCGGAGCTGCGCGCCGTGCTGCTCGACCCGGACGCCGCCGAGGACGAGCTGGCCGCGGCTGCCGAGCAGTTGGCCAAGCTGGCCGCGGCCGGGGTGCCGGGTGCGCATCCGGCCGGCTGGTGGGGCCGGGCGCCGCTGTCCACCGACGCCCCGATCCGTCCCCGCTCGCTCGGCCCGGTGCCGATCCGGCCGTCGAAGTTCGCCGCCTACACCGACTGCCAGCTGCGGGCGCTGCTGATGGACCTGGGCGCCACCGACACCACCGACGAGGTGGCCGCCTCGCTGGGCACCCTGGTGCACTGGGTGGCCGAGCAGGCCGAGCCGGGCGCGAGCGTGGAAGAGCTGACCGCGCTGCTGGAGCAGGGCTGGTCCCGGCTGGAGTTCGCCGCCCCGTGGCACGCGGTCACCGAGCGGGCCCGGGCGCAGCGGATGCTGCTCGCGCTGGCGTCGTGGCTGGCCGGCAGCCGCGCCAAGCTGAGCCTGGTGGCCCGCGAGCAGCCGTTCCGGGTGCCGGTCGGCGACGCGGTGCTGGCCGGCAAGGTCGACCGGCTGGAGTCCGACGCCGACGGCCGGCTGGTGGTGATCGACCTCAAGACCAGCAAGAGCAAGCCCACCCGGCAGGAGGTGGCCGAGCACCCGCAGCTGGCGCTCTACCAGCTGGCGGTCGCCGAGGGCGGCTTCACCGGTGGCGAGCCCGCCGAACCGGGCGGGGCCCGGCTGGTCCAGGTCGGCGCTGCCCGGCCGGGGGAGCAGGCCCAGCCGCCGCTGGCCGAGTTCGACGAGCCCGGCTGGGTGGCCGCCGAGGTGCAGCGGATCGCCGCGGTGCTGCGCGGCAACAGCGTGAGCGCACAGCCGGGCAAGAGCTGCAGCCGGTGCCTGGTGCGCAGCTGCTGCCCGGCCCAGGACGACGGACGGCAGGTGACCCAGTGACGATCCACACCCTGCCCGTGCGCACCCGGACGGCCCGGCCCACCCAGGCCCGGCCGGTCCGCACCGCGCGGGTCCGCAGCACCCAGACCGGCTACTCACCCGCCGACATCGCGCGGCTGCTGGGCACCCCGCCACCCACCGAGGAGCAGGCCGCGGTGATCGCGGCCCCGCTGGAGCCGGCCGTGGTGATCGCCGGGGCTGGCTCCGGCAAGACCGAGACGATGGCCGCCCGGGTGGTCTGGCTGGTCGCGAACGAGCTGGTCGCACCGGACCGGATCCTGGGGCTGACCTTCACCCGCAAGGCAGCCGGTGAGCTGCAGCACCGGATCCGGGCGCGGTTGAAGGCGCTGTACCGGGCGCTCGGGCGCAACGCCGAGCTCTCCGGGGTCGGCGAGCCGACGGTGCTGACCTATGCCGCGTACTCCGGCCAACTGGTCGCCGAGCACGGCATCGTGCTGGGCTGCGAACCCGGCTCCCGGCTGCTCACCGAGGCTGCCCGCTGGCAGGTCGCCGACACGGTGGTCCGGCGCTACGACGGCAGCTTCTCCATCGAACCGGGCGTGGTCGCCACCGTCACCGAACGGGTGCTCGACCTCGCCGGCCAGCTGGCCGACCACCTGGCCGAACCGGCGCAGGTCCGCGCGCTGGCCGCCCGGCTGGGCGATCAGCTCGCCACCCTGCCGGCCAAGCCGGGCGCCCGCACCCGCAACCGGCCGGAGAACGTCGAGAAGCTGCTGGAGAGCATGACCAAGCGGCTCGACCTGCTGCCCCTGGTGGAGCTGTTCGACGAGCGCAAGCGGGCCGAGGGCCTGCTGGACTTCGCCGACCAGATGGTGCTGGCGAGCCGGCTGGCGGCGCGCGAGCCGGTCGCGGCGGTGGAGCGGTCCCGCTACGACGTGGTGCTGCTGGACGAGTACCAGGACTCGGGGCATGCCCAGATCGAGCTGCTGGCGGCCCTGTTCGGCGACGGCCGGGCGGTCACGGCGGTGGGCGACCCGCTGCAGTCGATCTACAGCTGGCGCGGTGCCAGCGCGGCCAGCATCACCCGGTTCGCCGAGCGGTTCCGCACTACCTCGGGGCAACCGGCCACCGTCTACCCGTTGATGACCAGCTGGCGCAACGACAGCCGGATCCTCTCGGTCGCCAACCAGGTCGCCGACGAGTTGCGGGGCCCGTCCGGGTTGCCGCTGACCGCGCGCCCGGACGCCCCGGACGGCCGGGTGGTGGCCCGCTACGCCGAGTCCGTCGCCGACGAGGCGGCCTGGCTGGCCGGGCAGTTGCGGGCCGAGTGGGACACCCGGCCGGACTGGACGGCCGGCCGGCGGACGCTGGCGGTGCTGGTGCGCAAGCGCTCGGGCATCGCGCTGATCGCCCAGGAGCTGCGCGATGCCGGCCTGCCGGTCGAGGTGGTCGACATCGGCGGCCTGCTCACGCTGCCCGAGATCGCCGACGTCCGGGCGGTGCTGCAGGTGCTGGCCGACCACAACGCCGGCGGCTCGCTGGCCCGGCTGCTGACCGGGGCGCGCTGGCGGATCGGTCCGGCCGACCTGGTGGCGCTGCACCGGCGGGCCAAGGAGCTGGCGTACCAGACCGGCCTGTCGCTGCGCGAGCCGGCCGATGACGCCGTCCGGGCCGAGCGGGAGCAGGCCGGCACCCAGCCGGACGGCGCCGACCGGGCCGAGGACGACGAGCGGATCGAGCCGTCCCTGATCGAGGCGCTGGACGACCTGGGCGAGGCCGAGGACTACTCCCGGCCGGGCTATCGCCGACTGTCCGACTGTGCGGCGATGCTGCGCCGCCTGCGCCGCCGCCTCGACCTGCCGCTGCCCGACCTGGTGGCCGAGATCGAGCACGCCCTCGGCCTGGACGTCGAGGTCGCCGCCCGGCCGGGTGCCGAGCAGGCCGGCCGGGCCAACCTGGACCGGTTCATCGACGAGGCGGCCCGGTTCGCCAACGACCGGGCCGGTGCCGGGGTGTCGGCCTTCCTGGGCTACCTGCGGGCCGCCGAGCAGGAGGAGTACGGCCTGAAGCCGGCCACCCTGGAGGTGTTGCCCGACCGGGTGCAGGTGCTGACCGTGCATGGCGCCAAGGGCCTGGAATGGGACGTGGTGGCGGTGGCCGGGCTGGTCGCCGACGGTTTTCCCGATGCCGCCAAGAACCACGACTGGGCCACCGCGCCGGCGCAGTTGCCCTCGCCGTTGCGCGGTGACTCGCAAGACCTGCCGGTGCTGGAGCTGGCCGGCTGCCGGCACTACGGCGAGGCCGAGGAGCGGATCGCCGAGCACCGGGCCCGGATGAAGCAGCGGCACCTGACCGAGGAACGCCGGCTGGCCTACGTCGCCGTCACCCGGGCCCGCAAGGCGCTCTACGCCAGCGGCGCGGCCTGGGGTGCCGGCAGCACGCCCCGGCCGGCGTCGGTGTTCCTGGAGGAACTGCGCGAGTCCGCCGACGTCGAGACCGACGGCTGGTGGGAGGTGGCCGAGGGGGATGAGAACCCGGCGTCCGGGCAGGCCCAGGGCCAGAGCTGGCCGGCCGATCCGCTGGGCGGGCGACGGTCGCTCATCGAACGCGGTGCCGAGCGGGTGCTGGCGGCGCTCGCCGATCCGGGTGAGCCGAGCCAGCTGGCGGCCTCCCAGCGCAGCCCGCTGGCCAAGCTGTGGGAGCGCGACGTCGACCTGCTGCTGGCCGAGCGGGCCGCAGCCGCCGACCGCGGGGTGATCGAGGTGGCGATGCCGCGGCAGCTGTCCGCTTCGGACCTGGTGACGCTGTCGGCCGATCCCACCGAACTCGCCCGCCGGCTGCGCCGGCCGTTGCCGGCCAGGCCCGCCAAGCAGGCCAGGCGTGGCACCGCCTTCCACGCCTGGCTCGAACAGCGCTGGTCGGCCGAGTCGCTGCTCGACATCGCCGACCTGCCGGGCGCGGTGGACGAGCTGGCCGACGCCGAGGAGCTCCTCGCCCTCAAGGCCGCCTTCGAGCGCAGCAGCTGGGCCGAGCGCACCCCGGTCGCGGTCGAGGTCGGCTTCGAGATGTCCTTCGGCGCCCGGGTGGTGCGCGGCCGGATGGATGCGGTGTTCGCCGACCCCGGCGGCGGCTACACCGTGGTGGACTGGAAGACCGGCCGGCCGCCGACCGGCGCCGACGCCCGGGCCAAGGCGGTGCAACTGGCGATCTACCGGCTGGCCTGGGCAGCGATCCGCGGCATCGCAGACAGCGAGCTGCACACGGTCGGCGCGGCGTTCTACTACGTGGGCGCCGGGGTGACGGTGGCACCGGCGGACCTGCTCGACGCCGAGCAGCTGCGCGAGCTGGTCGACGCCCGGCAGTCCTGACCCGGAACGGACGTCCTGACCAGGATCGGCTTGCACTAACGCCTGCACTGGTGCCTGCAGTCGGCCCGCCCGCCCCGGTAGGTGGGCTGCCATCGACCCTCGGTGTTGGATAACCTCACCGGCGTGACCAACGACGTCCGTACCTTCGTGGCAGACCATTCCGCCGAGCTGCTGGCCGACCTCGACGCCTGGCTGCGCATCCCCGGCATCAGCGCCCAGCCCGAGTACCACGGCGAGGTGTCCCGCAGCGCCGAATGGTTCGCCGAGGCCTGCCGGCGCACCGGCTTCCCGGTGGTGGAGATCTGGCCGACGCCCGGCCTGCCGGCGGTGTACGCCGAGTGGCCCAGCGACGACCCGGACGCGCCGACCGTGCTGGTCTACGGCCACCACGACGTGCAACCGGTCGACCCGCTGGAGCTGTGGCACACCAAGCCGTTCGAGCCCACCGTCGACGGGCCGGTGCTGCGCGCCCGGGGTGCCTCCGATGACAAGGGCCAGTTGCTGTTCCACCTGCTGGGGCTGCGGGCCCACCTGGCCAGCACCGGTGCGGCGAACCCCGCGGTCACCCTGAAGTTCCTGATCGAGGGCGAGGAGGAGTCCGGCTCGCCGAACTTCGAGGCGTTGCTGGCCGAGCGCCGGGACCGGCTGGACTGCGACGTCATGGTCATCACCGACACCGGCATGCTCGCCGAGGACACCCCGAGCGCGGTGACCGGCATGCGCGGCATGGTCCCGTGCATGGTGAACTTCCACGGGCCGGACCTGGACCTGCACTCCGGGGTGTTCGGGGGAGCGGTGCCCAACCCCGCCGATGCCATCGCCCACCTGGTCGCGGCGCTGCACGACGCCGACGGCCGGGTCCAGGTGCCCGGCTTCTACGACGACGTGGTGGAGCTGACCGACACCGAGCGGGACCTGCTGGCCCGGGTGCCGTTCGACGAGGCGGCCTTCCTGGCCAACGCGAAGTCCCGGGCGCTGGTCGGAGAGGCCGGCTACACCACCCTGGAACGGCTGGGCGCCCGGCCGACCGCCGAGGTCAACGGCCTCGGCGGCGGCTACCAGGGCACCGGGTCGAAGACCATCGTGCCCAGCGACGCCTTCGTCAAGCTCTCCTTCCGGCTGGTGGCCGACCAGAAGCCCGCCGCCATCCGGGCCGGGGTGGAGGCCTTCGTCGCCGAGCACACCCCGCCCGGCATCCAGGCCACCGTGGAGTGGGAGGGCGAGGGGGTGGAAGCCTGCCTGGTGCCGATCGACACCCCGGCCTACCAGGCGCTGTCCCGGGCGATCTGCACCGCCTTCGACGCCGAGTTGATCCTGCCCACCCGGGAGGGTGGCTCCGGGCCGGAGGCCGGACTGCAGAAGGCACTCCGAGCGCCCATGGTGTTCCTCGGGGTGGGCCTGCCGGACGACCAGATCCACGCCCCGAACGAGAAGGTGACGCTGTCGATGCTCTACAAGGGCGCCGAGGCGGCCGCCCACCTGTGGCGGGAGTTCGCCGAGCTGGGCCGGGCAGGCTTGCCGAAGTAGCGGTCGCCCATCGACACCGGGCGCCGGAAGCGGGCAATCCGGCCCGCCAGGGGTTAGGTTCGTCAGCGAGATGATCGAGTTTCCGCCACCACCGCCACCGGTGCCGCCCACCGGCAACCGCCGGTCGCTGATGCTGCTGGGCACCGCGGCGGTGCTGGTGCTGGTCGTGGTGGTCGCGCTGGTCAACGGCCACCGTAACCGGACCGCCCGGCAGAACGCCGACCTGACCGGCCCGCTCCGCCCTGCCCCGTCCCGGACCGCTCCGGGCCCTACCGTCCCGGCACCACAGGAGGACCCGGTACCGGCGGTGAGCTGCCCGCAGATCCGCGACGAGGAGTCCCGGCTGAGCTACGCCTGCATCGACGACGCGCTGCGCCAGGACGGCCCGGACGTCAACCTCGGCCTGCGCATCTCGCTCAGCCAGGAGGTGGAGCCGGGCTGGGTGATCAGCGAGGGCTCGGGCAACCCGCGCAGCCTGGCCAGCCCGCCGCCCGACGACACCGTGGTCGTCCGGGCCGAGGAGCGAATAGCCTTCCGCACCAACCCCAAGCCGCTCGGCCCGTCCGTGCCGTCGCCGGCCCAGGTGCAGGCCGAGGTGCGCCGGCGTACCGAACTGGCCCTGCAACGCGGCTACGGCGACAACCCGTCGGCCACGGTGCTGGCCGAGCACACCCGGGCCTTCGGCGGTGTGCCGGGCTTCGAGCTGCTCACCGAGATCACCATCAACCCCGCCTACCGGGCCCGCCGGAACCTGACCGCCCGGGTCGAGCGGTTGTGGACCGTGGGGGTGCCCACCACGGCCGGTGTCAGCATCTTCATGCTCTCGATCCCGGACAACCGCAAAGACCTGTGGCCCAGGGCCGAGGCCACCATCGCCACCGTGACGGTTCTCTGACCTGACGGGGTAGTTAGGGTGACAGGGTGCCCACCGTGTCGCGCATCCCCACCTTGGCGTCCCTGTCCTTCGAGTTGTCGCACCACACCCTGACCAACGGCCTGCGGGTCGTGCTGGCCCCGGACCGCCGGGCGCCGGTGGTGGCGATCGCGGTCAACTACGACGTGGGATTCCGGTCCGAACCGCAGGGCCGCACCGGTTTCGCCCACCTGTTCGAGCACCTGATGTTCCAGGGGTCGGCCAACCTGGAGAAGCTGGAGCACTTCCACTACGTGCAGTCCTCCGGCGGCACCTTCAACGGCAGCACCCACCTGGACTACACCAACTACTACGAGATGCTGCCCTCGCACGCGCTGGAACGCGGCCTGTTCCTGGAGGCCGACCGGATGCGCTCGCCGCGGATCACCCGGGAGAACCTGACCAACCAGATCGACGTGGTCAAGGAGGAGATCCGGGTCAACGTGCTCAACCGGCCGTACGGGGGTTTCCCCTGGCTGCAGCTGCCCGAGCTGATGTATGACACCTTCCCCAACGCGCACAACGGCTACGGCGGCTTCGAGGACCTGTCCAACGCCACGGTCGCCGACGCCAGCTCGTTCTTCGACAGCTACTACGCCCCGGCCAACGCGGTGCTCAGCGTGACCGGGGACTTCGACCCGGACCGGGCGCTGGAGATGATCGAGGGCCACTTCGGCCCGATCGAGCACCGTCCGCGGCCGAAGCGGCCGGACTTCGCCGAGCCGCCGCTGACCGCCGAGCGGCGCTCCGTGGTGGTCGACGAGCTGGCCCCGATGCCGGCGATCGCCCTCGGCTACCGGGTGATCGACCCGGGTGCGGACTTCCCCGCCTACCTGACCAACGTGCTGCTGGCCGAGATCCTGTCCAGCGGCGACGCGTCCCGGCTGCACCGCTCACTGGTCCAGGACAAGCGACTGGTCACCGACGTCAGCGCCTACCTGGGAACCTTCGGCGACCCGCTGGAGGAACGCGACCCGACCCGGCTGACCGTCACGGCGCACTACGGCGACCGGGATGCCACCGACAAGGTGATCGCCGCGGTGGACGCCGAGCTGGACCGGCTGGCCAGCGACGGCACCGAGCCCGGCGAACTGCGCCGGGCCGGGGTGCAGCTGGCCGCCACCATCTCCCAGGAGCTGGACAGCGTGCTCAACCGCTGCCTGGAGTTCGGCAAGTTCCAGCTGATCTTCGACGACGCCGAGCTGATCCTGCGGTTGCCGACGATGCTCGCGGCGATCACCGACGACGACATCCGCGCCGCCGCCCGCGCGCTGGCCCCGACCAGCCGGGCCGTGGTCGAACTGGTACCGGGAGCTGCCAAGTGACTGCGTTGCTGCCCGTCCCCGGACTTGCCGAGCCGGTCAGGCCGAAGAAGCTGAACTACTCCGAGCGGGTGCTGGACTCCGGCCTGCGGGTGGTGGTGATCCGCCGTCCGAGCGTGCCGATGGTCGAGGTGCGGCTGCGCATCCCGTTCTTCTCCTCCAAGGCCCGCCACCAGGCCCGCTCGGCGCTGCTGGCCGGCACCGCCCGTACCGGCACCGCCGAGCACGACCGGATGGGGTTGGCCATCGCGCTGGGCGACCTCGGCGCGGAGCTGTCGGTGGGTGCCGACGCCGACCGGCTGCTGCTGTCGGCTTCATCGATCGCCGCCGGCCTGCCGGCGCTGCTCGGCCTCTACGCCGAGATCCTCACCTCGGCCAGCTACCCCAGCGCCGAGGTCGTCGGCGAGCGCGACCGGCTGCTGGAGCGGATCGCCATGTCCCGCTCGCAGGCCGGGGTGATGGCCAACGAGGCGCTGGCGGCGAGGATCGCACCCGGCCACCCGTACGGCCGGACGCTGCCGGACGCGCAGGAGGTGGCGGCTACCACCGCCGCGCAGCTGCGCACCCTGCACGCCGGGATGGTGCGTCCGGACGGCGCCCTGCTGGTGATCGTCGGCGACGTCTCCCCGGCCCGGGCGCTGGCCGCCGCCGAGTCCGCGCTGGCCGGCTGGACCGGCGCCGCGCGGGCGGGCAGGGTGACGGCACCGCCGCCGCTGGCCGGAGGACCGCTGCTGATCGTGGACCGGCCGGGCTCGGTCCAGACCGCCTTCCGGTTCGGTGGTCGCGGGCTGCCCCGCCAGGACGAGCGGTACCCGGCGCTGCAGCTGGCGAACCTGATCTTCGGCGGGTTCATCTCCTCCCGCTGGGTGGAGAACATCCGGGAGCGACGCGGTTTCTCCTACTCCCCGCGCAGCGCCCTGGAGCACGCGGCGTTGCGCAGCTCGTTCACGATCAGCGCCGATGTCGCCACCGAGGTCAGCGCGCCGGCATTGCTGGAGACCTTGTACGAACTGGGCCGGATGGCCTCCGGGCCGGTCACCGAGGCCGAGCTGGAGACGGTCCGGCAGTACGCGATCGGTTCGCTGGCGATCTCGACGGCCACCCAGTCAGGGCTGGCCAGCACCGCGGCCAGCCTGCTCGGCGCCGGCGTGGAGCTGGAATGGCTGGCCAGCCACCCGGCCCGGCTGGCCCGGGTCACGGCGGCCGAGGTGGCCGAGGTGGCCGCGGACCTGCTGGCGCCCCGCCGGCTGGTCGGGGTCGCGGTCGGTGACGCCGCCGCGATCACCACGCCGCTGGCCGGCATCGTGGAGGTCGAGTAGCCGTTGCCCGCTGACCGGCCGGCACGCGATCCGTGGGCGGTGCCGGATGTGCCGATCCTGGCGCGCTCGGCACACGACCGGATGGCCGAGCGCCGCACCGACCAGGCCTACATCGACGCGGCCTGGGACGATCCGGCCAGCCGCGTGCTGCTGGTCTCCCCGGCCGGCACCGCACCGGTCGATCCGGACGGGCCGCGGCTGCGGTTCGTGGCGCCGGCCGCGGCGGGCGCCGAGGGCGTGCGGGTGTGGCTCGGCGGCGCCGGCGGTGTCCGGTACCTGGCGCTGCTGGCCATCGCGGAGGTCGCCGGCGAGGGCACGGCCACCGGGTCGGACTGGCGGGGCCTGCGGGAACTGGCCACCGAGCTGACCGACCTCGACGTGGGGCTGCTGACCACCGCGGTGGCGTTGCAGGCCTGGCACCGGACTCACCGGCACTGCCCGCGCTGCGGTGCGGTGACCGAGGTGAGCAAGGCCGGCTGGACCAGGACCTGCCCGGCCGACGGCTCGGAGCACTTCCCGCGCACCGACCCGGCGGTGATCATGCTGGTGCACGACGGTGCCGGCCGGTGCGTGCTGGCTCGTGGCCCGCAGTGGCAGCCGGGCCGGATGTCGGTGCTGGCCGGTTTCGTCGAGGCGGGCGAGTCGGCCGAGGCGGCGGTCGCCCGCGAGGTCCGCGAGGAGGTCGGCATCGAGGTGTGCGACGTGACCTACGTGGCCAGCCAGCCGCATCCGTTCCCGTCCTCGCTGATGCTGGGCTACACCGCCCGGCTGGCCGGGGATCCGCGTTTGGTGATCGACGCCGACGAGATCGTCGAGGCCGGCTGGTTCACCCGCGAGCAGGTGCGCCGCACCGCCGACTGGGGGAGCGAGGCCGGGGCAGTCTCAGCCAGTGCCGGCACCGGTGACGCGCTGCCGCCGTTGCGCGGGCTGCCCGGGGCCATGTCGATCGCCCGCCAGCTGATCAACGCCTGGCTGCTCGCCACCGACTGACACCGCCGGTCGGGCGGCGACTCGCTGGTTGTGAGCGGTCAGCGCACCGAGAGCGCGGGATGGCCGGGGTCGTCGTAGCGGATCACCACGTCGGCCAGGCCCACCGGATCGGCGTCGAGGTCGTAGCGGTCGAAGGCCGGCAGCGTCCAGCGCAGCTCGTCGGGCACCTGCCGCTTGCGGGCCGCCCGGCTGAGCGCCAGATGGATCGCGGTGTCGAAGTCCAGGCCGGCGCCCAGCAGCAGCTCACCGCACACCAGCAGCACGCCGGACGGCGGCAGCTGCACCGGCTCGGCGCGGGCGGAGCGGTTGGTGGCCGGGTCGCGCAGCGCCGGCAGGTAGCGGGCGTGGCCGGCCGCGGCCAGCGGGCGCAACACCTCGCGCTGCAGGGCGCCGGTGTCGAGCCAGCCGGCGTAGAAGGACTCGACGTCGGTCCTGCCGTACTCGTAGCGCAGCGAGGCGTCCCGGTAGAAGTCCCCGGCCCACACCACGCCGGTCGGGTGCCCGGCGGCGGGCAGCCCGGTGCGCAGCGCCCCGACCAGCGGGGCGGTGTCCACCCAGCCCGGTGCGTCCAGCGCGACCCGCAGCGGGCGGGCGCCGGGATGGCGCTCGTCCAGCAGCTCGATCAGCCGCCGGGCCAGCAGTGGCGGGGAGACCGCGGTGTAGCGCCTCACACCAGGGTGGCGAGCTTCTCCTGCACCTGCGCGACGGAGGGGTTGGTCAGCGCGCTGCCGTCGGAGAACTCCAGGGTCGGGACGGTCTGGTTGCCGCCGTTGACCTGCATGACCCGCTCGGCGGCCGGCCTCGTCCTGCTCGATGTTCACCTCGACGAATCCGATGCCGGCCCGGTCCAGGCCGTGCTTGAGCCGGACGCAGTAGCCACACCAGGTGGTGGTGTACATGGTGACAGGGGCAGTCATCTCGAGACCTTTCCGCGGGGGAGCCGGTGCACAGTTACAAGCGCCCGGCCGGCTGCCGATGTTCCCACGCCGCGGTACTGGGCCGGTGCCCCGTCCGGCGAACTGTCGGTAGCAGTTGGCAGGATGCAGGTGTGGCCGCCACCAGCTCACCCGTCTACTCTCCCGCGCCGGGCTCCGGCCAGCCGGCGGCCTCGGCGGCCGAGCGGGTGCTGGCCGGCCTCGATCCCGAGCAGCGGGCCGCCGCCGAAGCCGTCCGCGGCCCGGTCTGCATCCTGGCCGGCGCCGGCACCGGCAAGACCCGCGCGATCACCCACCGGATCGCCTACGCGGTGGCGGCCGGCGCGGTGCCCGCGGACGCGGTGCTGGCGGTCACCTTCACCGCCCGGGCGGCGGGCGAGTTGCGTACCCGGCTGCGCAGCCTGGGCGCGGTCGGGGTGCAGGCCCGCACCTTCCACTCGGCGGCACTGCGCCAGCTCAGCTTCTTCGCCCCGCAGGTGCTGGGCGGCCCGATGCCCGACGTGGCCGGCAACCCGATCCGCTGGGTGTCCCAGGCGGCCAACCGGTTGCGGCTGCGCACCGACAAGGCCGAACTGCGCGACCTGGCCAGCGAGATCGACTGGGCCAAATCCTCGCTGATCTCGCCGTCGGACTACCCGGCCGCCGCGGCGAAAGCCAGCCGGGGCATCTCGGTCTCGGCGGAGAAGGTGGCCGAGGTCTATGCCGGCTACGAGGAGGCCAAGCGCCGCAACAACGAGATCGACTTCGCCGACCTGCTGCTCATCATGGCCGGCGCGCTGGAGGAGATCGCCGAGGTGGCACGGTCGGTGCGCACCCGCTACCGCTACTTCGTCATCGACGAGTACCAGGACGTCTCGCCGATCCAGCAGCGGCTGCTCGACGCCTGGCTGGGCGGGCGTGACGACGTGTGCGTGGTGGGCGACCCGAACCAGACCATCTACTCCTTCGCCGGTGCCCGGCCGTCCTACCTGCTCGACTTCGCCGAGCGCTACCCGGCGGCCACCGTGGTGCGGCTGGAACGCGACTACCGCTCCACCCCGCAGGTCGTCGAGCTCGCGAACCGGCTGATCAGTGCCGCGCCGGCGCAGCCGAAAGCCCCGGCGATCCGGCTGCGACTGATCGGCCAGCGCCCGGACGGCCCGGCGCCCACCTTCGCCGAGCACGACGACGAGGTCGCCGAGGCCGAGTCGGTGGCCGAGGCGGCCAAGCGGCTGATCGCCGGTGGCACGCCGGCGTCGGAGATCGCGGTGCTGTTCCGGATCAACGCCCAGTCCGAGGTGTACGAGCAGGCGCTCGCCGCGGCGGGCATCCCGTACGTGCTGCGCGGCGGGGAGAAGTTCTTCGACCGGGCCGAGGTGCGCCAGGCGCTGGTGTTGCTGCGCGGGGCGGCCCGGGCCGACGACGGCAGCGTGTCGCTGCCCGAGTCGGTGGCCGAGGTGCTCAGCTCGCTCAGCTGGAACGCCGAGCACCCGCCGCCCGGCGGGGCGGCCCGGGAACGCTGGGAGTCCCTGGCCGCGCTGGTGAACCTGGCCGAGCAGTTCGGCACCGAGTTCCCCTCCGCCCGGTTGGACGAGTTCAACGCCGACCTCGAGCAGCGGGCCGCCTCCCAGCACGCCCCGACGGTGCAGGGGGTCACGCTGGCGTCGCTGCACTCGGCCAAGGGCCTGGAGTGGGACGCGGTGTTCCTGGTCGGCCTGACCGACCAGACCCTGCCCATCCAGCACGCCAGCACCCCTGAGCAACTCGCCGAGGAACGGCGACTGTTCTACGTGGGCATCACCCGGGCCCGGCAGCAGCTGCGGCTGTCCTGGGCGCTGGCCCGCAATCCCGGTCAGGCCAAGCGGCGCCGGCCGAGCCGGTTCCTCGACGGGTTGCGGCCGGCGACCGCGGGCCGGTCCGGCGGGTCCGGTGGGTCCGGCAAGCGGGCCCGGACGGCGGTGCCGGCCGAGGACGCGGCGACCTTCGGACGGCTGCGGGCCTGGCGCAAGAAGCAGGCCGAGGCACAGGCGGTCCCGGCCTACGTGGTGTTCTCCGACGCCACCCTGGTGGCCATCGCCGATCGGGCGCCGGCGACCGAGGCAGACCTCGCACAGGTGCCCGGGGTCGGGCCCACCAAGCTGCAGCGTTACGCCGCTGCGGTGCTTGCGGTGCTGGGCGGAGCGGACCCGGATCCGGTCGAGGTGGACTGAGCTTTCCAGCCGGCTCCGGCGTCGGTCGAAAGTCCCCGGCGTGTTGATCGGAAAATAGATTGTGCTGATCCGAACCGCTCGGTTAACCTCCCTACACAACCCGGCGCAGCTGTCGCTGCCCGCCGGTCGTGCCAGACGCAGAGGAGGTGCCGTGATGATCAAGAATCTGCAGTTCCACGCAGCCGAGCGAGTCCCGGCTGCCTTCGGTGCTGTCCCGGCAGGACTGTCGGCTGTGTCGGCCATGCGCGATGCCGTCATCACCGGCGCCACGATGACCCCGTCCTTCGGTCAGGTACATCCACCTCGAAAGATTCCGCTTTGATACCAGCAAAGCGAACCTTTCGAGGCCGCGGATTCCCTGACCGGGAACCGCGGCCTTTGTTATTTCCCGCACCTGCCGTCCCGCACCGGCGGCACCACCGGGCAGCCAGCCGCTCGCCCCTCCACAACTGAACGAGCAAGCCACTGTCTACAACGAAGTAGGAGGTGACCCGACGTGTTCGCCAGTGCCACTCGGTCCGAGTCGCAAACGCAGCCGTGGGTTGTAACCGATCAGCCGGTTGCCATCTCGATCTGTGAGCCGTTGGCTGCCACGGTCGATCCGGCCTTCGGTGCCGACATCGACGACCTGCCCTGCAGGTCGCTCGATGCCGACCTCTGGTTCGCCGAGTCACCGACCGAGCTGGAGCGCGCCAAGGCGCTCTGCGCCCAGTGCCCGGTCCGCGCCGGGTGCCTGGCCGGCGCGCTCGACCGGCGCGAGCCCTGGGGCGTGTGGGGCGGCGAGATCTTCGATCAGGGGATCGTGATCGCCCGCAAGCGTCCGCGCGGACGTCCGCGCAAGAACGAGGTGGCGGCCTGAACGGCTCCGGCTCACCCGCCCGGGTAGCCGAGTGCGTCGGGCCACCACCGCCGAACCGAATCCACTGTTGGATCCACAGACATGTTCGAGGAGTCGCAACGATGTTCACCATGTACGAAGCGTTCGCGCGCGAGCGAACGCAGGAGCAGGTCGTGCTGGCCGCGCAGTACCGGCTGTCCCAGCAGCTGGTCACGGCCCGGCGCTGGCGGCGGCTGGCGGGCTACTCCGCCCGCCGCGCGACCCGTTCGCAACGCCGGCTGACCGAGGAGCTCAGCGCCGACTACCAACTGGTCGGCTAGAGGTCTTGGATCCCACCTGCTCGACGGCCGCCGGAGTATCGCCTTCATCCCCGCTACCGGGGAGGGCGAACTCCGGCGGCCGTCGGCGTGTGGTGCTGGCGATCGGGCCGGTGACCCGCTGGAATGAGACCGTGACGGACCCTGCGCCGACCTGCCAGCTCTGTGGACGTGTCCCGGACCCGGCCATCGAGGGCGACCCGCCGCTTGCCTGGGTGCTCGACACCGAGGGCGGCCGGCGCCGCTGGACCTGCCCGGCGTGCGCCCGCGAGCACGTCCGGGCCATCGAGGCCAAGCTCGACTCGCAGTGGTGGTAATCCCGGCTAGGTGGCGAATCCGGGCTGCCAGGCCTCGGCGAGCTGTCGGTACGGTGCCTTGGCCCCGAGCTGGCACAGCACCCCGATCGACCCCAGGGTCACCCGGTGCAGCAGCAGGTACTCCGGCGGCAGGTTCAGCATCCGCCCGACCCGTGCGGCCTCGTTGCGTGGATCGCCGATCCGCTGAGCCTGCTCGCGCATCCAGTCCCGGGTGAAGGTGAACTCCGGCTGGGCCAGCGGTTCCAGGATCGGGCGCAGGTAGTCCATCACCCGGGCAGCGTCGATGCTGACACCGGGCCGGATGAACCGCTCGGCAACCAGGGCCGCCATCACCGCCTCGGTGTCGCCGTCGAGCACCAGCCGGGTGATCCGGCCGAGCGGTTCGGGCGTGCCGTTCGGCAGCCTGGCCATGGCGCCGAAGTCCAGCACGCCGAGCCGGCCGTCGTCGAGGAGCCGGAAGTTGCCGGGGTGCGGATCGGCGTGCAGCAGCTGGCTGCGCTGGGGCGCGGAGAAGTGCAGCAGCGCCAGCAGCCGGCCGGCCCGGTCGCGTTGCTCCTGGCTGCCGGTCGCGATGATCTTCGACAGCGGGGTGCCCTCGAGCCACTCGCTGACCACCACCTTCGGCGCGCTGGCCACGACCCGTGGCGCGACGATCTCCGGATCCCCCTCATAGGCTGCGACGAACTGGCGCTGGGCCGAGGCCTCCAGGGTGTAGTCCAGCTCCTCGCTGACCCGTGCCTTGAGCTCGGCGAGCAGGGGCTTGACGTCCAGGCCGGGGGAGAGCATGCCGAAGACCTTGGCGAACCGGGACAGTTGGTTGAAGTCCGCCATCAGTGCGGGCCCGGCGCCGGGGTACTGGATCTTGACCGCGACCTCGCGGCCGTCGGACCACACCGCGCGGTGCACCTGGCCGATCGAGGCGGCCGCCGCGGGCAGGTCGTCGAAGGACTGGAACCGGGAGCGCCAGGACGTGCCGAACTGCTCGTCGAGCACCCGGTGCATGGTCGCCGGCGCCATCGGCGGGGCGGCTTCCTGCAGCCGGGTCAACGCCTCGCGGTAGGGCGCCGCGGACGCTTCGGGCAACGCCGCCTCGAAGACCGACAGGGCCTGGCCGAACTTCATCGCGCCGCCCTTGAGTTGCCCCAGCACCGAGAACAGCTGCTCGGCGGTGCGCTGGGCCAGCTCGGCCTGGATGCCCTCGGGGGACTGGCCGGTCAGGCGCCGGCCGAAGCCCACCGTCGCCCGTCCGGCCACGCCCAGGGGCAGGCTGGCTAATCGGGCTGTTCGGGCCACACCGCGCTGCGGGATATCGGTCACGGCTCCATTCTGCCGTCTTCGCCCGGATGGGGTGCCGCCGCCGTTGCGGCACCGCAGTCGCAGCCGTGGTGCGCCGGCCAACTACGCCGTCGCAGCCGCCAGTCCGGCCAGTGCCATTCCAGGCTCGCTGCCAGGGTCGCCGGTCGTTGCCGGTCCAGGTGGGCCAGGGCCTGCCCGACCGCTACACCGGCCGTGGCCAGGCACAGTGCCACGTCCGAGCCGGTCCGCCGCCGCGGCCGGGCGGCCAGTTGCATCGCCAGCACCGGCCAGGCCGGATCGCGGTCGGTGCGGTGCAGGTCGGCGCAGTTCAGGCAGCTGGTCCGGCCCGGCAGTACCAGCGGGCCGATCACGGCGTGCAGCCCGTCCACGCTGGCCGGCAGGTGCGCGACCTCGTCGGCGTGCAGCGCCGAGCGCAGCCCGGGGTCCGGGGGAGCCGGGTCGGTGAGCACCACCAGGTCGGTGCGGCGCCCGGGTGGGACGGGGCCGGTTTCGATGTCCGGGCCGAACCGGCGCAGTGCCTGCTCACCGGCCACCGCGAACCTGAGGCCCTCATCGGCCGGCAGCACACCGCCGGGGCAGGCATCGCCGGCAGACACCTCGCCGCCGGCCACCAACCGAACCCAGCCCACCCCGGCGGCGGCCAGGGTCGCGGCCACGGTGGTTGCCAGCCGGGAGGCACCGTGGACCGCCACGGTGGCCCCGCGACGGGCACGCAACACGGCCTCCGCGCCGTCTCCGAACCGGGCCGCCAACGCGGTCAGGTCCGCCGAGAGCCGGGCCGGCAACGAGCCCCGCGCGCCGGGCGGTGCGGTGCCGGCCCGGGTCAGGAAGCCGGCGCCGTCCAGCGCCGCGACGAGCTCGCCGAGGCCGGACGGGAGGGTGCCGGACGGCCGGGATGCCAGGCTTCCGGCGGGCCGCCACAGCAATGCCGAGAGCTGCTCGGGTTCGACATCGGTCAGCACGATCCGGCGGGTGCCGAGTTCGAGCTGCACCTCCCGCCGAGACCGCCACAGCACCACCACCGCCCGGTTCAGTCGCCGGTTGGATACCACCGGGCCGGACGATGTGCCCGAGGACGGCGTGCTGGTGGGATCGGGGTGCTGGGAGCTCATGGCAAGGACGGTGGCACACCGGACCGACACGAGCCGATCGCTATCCACAGGGCAGGCGATAACCCTCAACTCTATGTCCACACTTGTGGACCGAGGTGTGGATAACATCTGGACGACGCGCCATGAGCGTCGTTGACAAGGTGTGGATAAAGCGGTCGTCGCCCCGATGTCAAGAGGGTTTCGGTCACGTGATGACAGCGATGAGCCGGCATCGTGCACAAGGTGCTCGTCGTGACTCCAGATTGTCGGTGCCGCGGCCTAGGGTGACGGGCATGGTCGAGCCATCCCCGCCTGAGATGCCGATCGAGGTCAGGCGAAGCACCCGTCGCCGCCGCACCGTGTCCGCCTACCGCGAGGGCGACAGGATCGTCATCCTGATGCCGGCCCGGACCAGCAAGGCCGAGGAACAGAAGCTGATCACCGAGATGGTCGAGCGGGTCACCCGCCGGGAGGCCAGGACGGCGAGCGGCGGCGCCCGGTCCGGCGATCCTCAGCTGATGCACCGCGCGCGGCAGCTGTCCGCCGCCTACCTTGACGGGCGAGCCCAGCCGGTCAGCGTGCGCTGGGTCAGGAACATGCAGCACCGCTGGGGGTCGTGCACCATCGGTGACCGCACCATCCGGCTGTCGAACCGACTGCAGTCGATGCCGTCCTGGGTGATCGACTACGTGCTGATGCACGAACTCAGTCACCTGCTGGAACCTGGCCACAACCAGACCTTCTGGGCATGGGTCGAGCGCTATCCGCGCACCGAACGGGCGCGCGGCTACCTGGAAGGGGTCGCGGTGGCGGCTCAGCTACCGGGATTGCTGGACTGCGACTCGTCCGACTCGTCCGGGGTTTCGGTCGAGCCGGAGTCGGTGGACGCGCTGCCCGGCTCGGTAGGCACGTCGGAGGCGTCCTGGGAGCCGGCACCCGGCCGGTCTTTCACGCCGGTAGCGGGCGGCGTCGCGGCCTCGGCCGTCGGTGCGCCGGTTTCGGCCGTCGGTGCGTCGGTCTCGGTCGGCAGGTCCGGCACCTCGGCCCCGCCGGCGTCCGGGCGAAAGCTGGCCAGGTCGGGATCGTCCAGTTCGGGCATCCGCAGGTCCTGACCGGCGCCGTGGCCGGCCGCGAAGTTCGTCGGGTCGTCGAGGTCGTCGGCGCTGGGCAGCAGGTCCGGATGGCTCCACAGGCCGTCCCGGGTCGAGGTGCCGTGCATCTGGTACATCGCCGCCCACAGCGCGGCAGCCTCGCGCAACCGCCTTGGGCGCAGTTCCAGCCCGACCAGGGTGGCGAAGGTCTGCTCGGCCGGGCCGCCCGAGGCACGCCGACGCCGGATCGCCTCGGTCAGCGCCGGGCCGCCCGGCATCCGGTCACCGACCGCCTGGCCGACCACCGCGTCCACCCAGCCCTCGATCAGGGCGAGCAGGGTCTCCAGCCGGCGCAGCGCGGCGTTCTGCGCATCGGTGTTCTGCGGCTCGAACAGGCCACCGGCCAGCGCGTTCTGCAGCGACTCCGGGTTGCTCGGGTCGATGTCGTTGAGCGCGGCGGAGATCGCGGCCGGGTCGATGCTGATGCCGCGGCCGTAGGCGTCCACCGCGTCCAGCAGTTGCTGCCGGAGCCACGGCACGTGGTTGAACAGCCGGTGGTGTGCCGCCTCCCGCACCGCCATGAACAACCGGACGTCGGCCACCGGCCGCTCCAGGTCTGCCGCCAGCGCGTCGAGGTTGGCCAGCACCAGGGCCGCGGTGCCGGGCGGGCCCAGCGGCAGGCCGATCTCGGTTCCGGAGACCACCTCGCTGGCCAGTGCCGCGATGCCTTGCCCCAGCTGCGCGCCGAACATCATGCCGCCGAGTTGGCTCATCATCGGGGCCATCGGACCGGCCTGGGCGGCCACCTCCGGCGGGATCGCGCTCGACATCGCCGACACCACCCGGCTGGCGACCGGGTCGCACAGGGCGGCCCAGGTGCCGATGGTCTTCTCCACCCAGTCGATCTGGCTCCAGGCCTCGGCGGTAGTGATGCCCGACGGCAGGTCGGTAGCGCCGTCGAGCCAGACATCGGCCAACCGCACCGCATCGGCGACGGCGGCCTGGTCGCCCGACGAGGTCCGCCGGTGCTGACCGGCCAGGCTGGAGATCGCCAGTTGCCGCGCCAGATCCCAGTTCACCGGGCCGCCGGAGCCGGCCAGCAGCCGCTGCAACTCCGCGAACAGCGGGATCTTGCCGGCGATGTCGTCCGGGTCCCGCCCCGGCTCGTTCTGGTCGAACTGCCCGAAACCGAAACCGAAGTTGCTCATACCCGTCACGTTATCCCCCAACGGCCCGCGCGTGGTTGCCGTGCCCGGGCGGGCGTGCGCCGTCAGCGAACAGCGCCCGGTAACCAGGTCAACCGGGGGCTTCGGGACCACGGGCGCGGCGCGCGTCCGCACGCAGGCCGGCTCCGGCGCCTACCGTGCAGCCATGGCATGGCTGTGGTGGTTGCTGGCTCCGGTGGTCAGCACGGCGCTGGGCGCGGTGGCGATCTGGTGGCGCGCGGCCGGTGAAACCGGTCGCCGGTTCCGCCGGCCGGACCCGGTCTCGGAGCATCAGGCGCTGCTGCGGGCACTGGCACAGCAGCCGTCCCTGGCCGGCACGTACCGGCCAGCCAGCCCGGTGCTGGTCACCGACCAGCTCGCCACCGACTGACCGGGTCGAACGGCCGTACACCGCACCCGCGACCCGGCTTCGGCACTGCTCGCCACCGCAGCGGGCATCGGCCGCTACTGTGATCGCGATGTCTCGTCAGCTGCGCACCCTCGTCGTCGGTGCGGTGCTGTGCCTGGTGCTGGGCATCCTCAGCTTCGGCATGCAGGTGCCGTACCTGGTCGAGAGCCCCGGGCCGACGTTCAACACCCTCGGCACCGACGACGGCAAGGACATCATCGCCGTCAGCGGCCACCCGGTGACGCCCACCTCAGGCCACCTGAACCTGATGACGGTGTCGGCCAGCACCGAGAACACCACCATCCTGGGCGCGATCCGTGGCTGGCTGCGGCACGACGAGGTGGTGGTGCCGCACGACAGCCTGTATCCGCCGGGTACCACCCAGCAGGAGCAGGACCAGCAGAACTCCGACGACTTCGTGCTGTCGCAGCAGAACGCCGTCGAGGCCGCCGCCTGCGAGTTGGGCTACCCGAAGGGCCTCGGGGTGAACTCGGTGCCCGACGACTCCCCGAATGTCGCGGCGCTCAAGGCCGGCGACCAGTTCGTCTCGGTGGACCGGACCCCGGTCACCGACGACCCGGCGTTGCGCAAGGTACTCACCGCGTACCGCGCCGGTGACCGGCTGCCGGCCGTCGTCCGCCGGGGTGGCAAGCAGGTCGCGGTCACCCTGGTGCTCCAGGCACCGGCGGCCGGCAGCAGCACCCCCCGGATCGGCATCACGGTCGTGCAGGGCTGCCTGCCGCCGTTCCAGGTCACGCTCAGCCTGACCGGCATCGGCGGGCCGTCGGCCGGCCTGATGTTCTCGCTCGGCATCATCGACAAGATCAGCACCCATGACCTGACCCGCGGCAGGTTCATCGCCGGCACCGGAACGATCGACCCGTCCGGCAAGGTCGGCCCGATCGGTGGCATCGCGCTCAAGATGATCGCGGCCCGGCGGGCCGGCGCCACCCTGTTCCTGGCACCGGATAGCAACTGCACCGACGTCCGGGGCAACATCCCGTCCGGCCTGGAGGTCATCAAGGTCGCCACCCTGCACGAGGCGATCACCGACCTGGACGCGCGGGCCGCCGGCACCGCCGTGCCGCACTGCTGACCCGGGCGGGCGAAACCAGGAGCCACGACCGGCCGACGGACGCGACGGTCGGCCGTAGGGGGTCAGTCGGTGAAGGTGGCGCTCAGCGCCGCGACCAGGTTCGGGGCCAGGTCCGGACCGGTCAGCAGGTCGTCATCGGCGGTCCCGGCCGTGCCGCGCAGCCGCAGGATGCTCGCCGACCGGCCGTCGCGCAGCACGGCGACCACCAGCCGGGCCTCCCGGCGGTCCGGATGGGCGAGGGCCGCAGCCGGCCGCGGCCTCGGACGCCAGGTCGGTCAGGTCCGGCTCGGCCGAGGGCGGCAGCAGCACGATCTCCTGGCTGAGGGCACAACCGAGCACTTCGGCCGGCCACCCGATCTGGGCCAACACCTCGTCCAGCGGGCCGTCGGGCAGTTCCTCCTGGGCAACCGGGGTCAGTGCGTCGGCTGAGATCTGGTCCGATCCCGCGTCCGGGCCGAGCAGGGACGCCGCGGCGGGGTCGGCGGCCAGCACCCGGGTCGGCACCAGCGCGAACAGCGCCGGCGCCAGGTCCCAGCCGGCCTGACCGACGTAGGCCTCGATCTCGGCCGCTACGGTCTCGAGCAGGATGTCCGCGCGCCGGGTGGCGGGGTCGGCGGCGGGGGAGTCGTCTGGCATGGTTCGATCCTGCCACCGGGCCGGAACGCCTACCCTGCCCGGTACGTTGCTGGAACAGAACACGCAAGCAGCGTCCCGACCCCACCCGGGGCCCGGGCACGCACGGTGAGGAGAGCCTCGTGGCCATGCGGCCTGATATGCCGAGCATCCGGGTGTCGCGGCGCGGCAAGATCATCATCGGGGTACTCGTCTCGTTGTTCGTGCTGCTGTCCGTCCTGGGCTCGCTGGTGCGGGTGTACGCCGACTGGTTGTGGTTCGGCGAGGTCGGCTACCGCAGCGTGTACAGCACCATCCTGTGGACCCGGGTGGTGCTGTTCCTGCTGGTGGGCCTGGTGCTGGCCGCGATCATCGGTGCCAACGTCTTCCTCGCCTACCGGATGCGCCCGCCGTTCCGGCCGATGTCGCAGGAGCAGGAGAACCTGGAGCGCTACCGGGTGGCCCTGGAGCCGAGGAAGCGGCTGATCTTCGGCGCGCTGCTGGTGCTGGTTTTCCTGATAGCCGGCACGTCCGCCCAGGGGCACTGGAAGACCTGGCAGCTGTGGCGCAACGGGGTGTCCTTCGGTATCAAGGACCCGCAGTTCCACCGCGACATCTCCTTCTTCGCCTGGGACTACCCGTTCTACCGGCTGATCCTGGGGCTGGGGTTCAACGCGGTGATCTTCTCGCTGCTGCTGAGCCTGGCCGTGCACTACCTGTTCGGGGCCTTCCGGATCGCCACCCCGGGACCGAAGCTGACCATCTCGGCCCGCCGGCACGTCACCATGCTGGTGTTCTTCTTCATCGTGCTCAAGGCCTGCGCCTACTGGCTGGACCGCTACGGGCTGGTCTTCTCCGGCCGCGGCAAGGTGACCGGCGCGTCCTACACCGACGTCAACGCCTCGCTGCCGGCCAAGACCATCCTGTTCTGGGTGGCGGCGCTGATCGCCCTGGCGGTGCTGGCCAGTCTCTGGCTCAAGAGCGCCCAGATCCCGGTCATCTCCTTCGTGGTGCTGCTGGTCCTCTCGATCGGCATCAACGGCATCTACCCGGCGATCGTGCAGCAGGTGACGGTCAAGCCGAACGCCAGTGAGAAGGAAGTGCCCTACATCGCGCGCAACATCCAGGCCACCAGGCAGGCCTACGACATCGTCACCAGCACCGACGGCGGCAGTGTCACCTACCAGCCCTACTCGGTGACGAATCGGCCCGACAACGCGGCGTTGACCGCGACCGACCCGACGGTGTCCAATTTGCGGATCCTGGACCCGAACGTGGTGTCGCCGACCTTCTCGAAGTTCCAGCAGTTGCGTAACCAGTACGGCTTCTCCACCAAGCTCGACATCGACCGCTACCAGGTCGACGGCGAGACCCTGGACTACGTGGTCGGGGTGCGGGAACTCGACAACAGCAAGCTGACCGGCAACCAGACCAACTGGATCAACGCGCACACCTTCTACACCCACGGCTACGGCTTCGCGGCGGCCGCGGCCAGCAGCGACGTGACCAACACCAAGGAGTTCACCGAGGGCGACATCCCGCCGCAGGGACCGCTGAACCTGACCACGCCGCAGGTGTACTTCGGCGAGCTGCTGCCCAGCTACTCCATCGTCGGAGCCGCGGGCTCGCCGCGCGAGTACGACGGTGCGGACGTCAAGACCACCTACGCCGGCAGCGGCGGGGTGTCACTGTCGAATGTGTTCAACCGGCTGGCGTTCGGCATCAAGTACCGCGAGACGAACTTCCTGCTCAACGACGCGGCCAGCGCCAAGGGTGCCAAGATCATCTTCGATCGGAACCCGCGCCAGCGGGTGGAGAAGATCGCGCCGTTCCTGACCGTCGACGGCGACCCGTACCCGGCGGTGATCGACGGCCGGGTGCAGTGGATCGTCGACGCCTACACCACCATCGCGAACTACCCGTACTCCGAGCGCCAAAGCCTGTCCGACCTGACCACCGACTCGCTCACCGCCACCAACCGGACGGTGCAGCAGGCCGACAGCCAGATCAACTACATCCGCAACTCGGTCAAGGCCACCGTGGACGCCTACACCGGCAAGGTGACGCTCTACGAGTGGGACGACGACCCGGTGTTGCGCAGCTGGATGAAGGTGTTCCCGAACATCATCCAGCCCAAGTCGGCGATGCCGGCCAGCGTGCTGGCCCACGTCCGCTACCCGCAGGACCTGTTCGAGGTGCAGCGCAAGGCGCTCGAGCAGTACCACGTGGACAACCCGCGGGACTTCTACAACGTCGCCGACAAGTGGACGGTCCCCAACGACCCGTACCTGGACTCGGCGGTCGCCCAGCCGCCGTACTACGTGCTGGCCAGTGCCCCGGGCAGCCACGGCGGCCAGCCGCAGTTCCAGCTGACCACCCCGATGAAGGTGAACAACAGCACCAACCTGGCGGCTTTCATCACCGTCAACAGCGACCCGGGTCCGGACTACGGCAAGATGACGGTGCTCAGGGTGCCCAGCAGCACCGTCATCCAGGGCCCGGAGCAGCTGGCCAACACGTTCAGCTCCAACGCCACCATTTCCAAGGACATCTCGCTGCTGGACTCCGGCGGGTCGCAGGTGATCCACGGCAACCTGCTGACGCTGCCGATCGGGAACTCCTTCCTCTACGTCGAGCCGCTGTACGTGCAGGCCTCCGGCTCGACCGGTTACCCGATCCTGCAACGGGTGCTGGTGGCCTACGGCGACAAGATCGGCTACGCCGCCAACCTCAAGGACGCGTTGGCCAACCTGAGCCGTGGCCCGGTCGGCATCTCGCTGATCGACGGCAGTTCCGGCGGGCAGACCAGCAGCCCGAGCCCGTCCACGTCGCCGCCGGCCTCGTCCTCGCCGAGCGTCACGCCCAGCGTCCCACCGGTGACCGGCACCCAGGCCCAGTTGCTGCAGCAGCTGTCCACCGCGCTGACGGAGCTGCAGGCGGCCTACCGCAGCGGCGACTTCGCCGCGATCGGGACGGCGCAGGCGAAGGTGCAGCGGCTGACCGATGCCTACCTGCGGGCCGCCTCGCCCACGGCCGGCTCGTCCTCACCGAAACCGTCGGTCAGCCCGTCCCCGTCGTCCTCGCCGTCCTAGCCCGGTTCACCGCCGCCGGGCCGAACCGGCACCACGCCCCGCGCCGCTGCTGGGCGGCTGCAACGTGAGAGGTCAGGTGTGTGACGGGCTGGGCCCGGCCCCGTCGATCTCCATGAAGAGGCCGTCCGGGTAGCACCACCACCAGTTCTCGCCGGGCTCGAACGACCGGATCAGTGGGTGGCCGGTGTCGGCGTTGTGCTTCGTCGCGTGCCGGTTCGGCGAATTGTCACAGCAACCGACGTGTCCGCACTGCATGCACAGCCGCAGGTGCACCCAGCGGCCGCCCATCCGAAGGCAGTCCTCGCAGCCGTTGCTGGACGGATTCACGTCGGCCACCGTGTCGAGGTGGCTGCACTCCTGGGACATCAGTGCGTCCTCTCGGTCAGGCGATCGGGGGCAGGGCGGCCCGGGCGCTCGCGGCCAGTGTGGGGTCCCAGTCGCACGCCGTGCAAGCATGCCCCAGGAACGACCGGCCGAACTCCAGAACGGCAGCCCGGGGATCCTTGGCTGCGAGAACATCGGCCCACTCGAACAGGAACTCGCCGAGGCCGGCATCCCATCGCACTCCGGAGGGTGCGACCGCCGCGGCGCTCAGCGAGGGGGGTGCGGGGCTGGCATAGGCGAAGAACGCCGGGCGGCCGAAGCGGGGGTCACCCGGCCACCATCCGATCTCGATGTGCTGGGCGTTCATGGCGTTGCGGAAGATGAAATCGTCCGACGGCGGCTCGGCGGGCCGGCCGGAGTAGATGCTGATCGACAGGTCGAAGCTGCCCCACCACGCATTGACGGGGCTTACGCGTCCTCGGTAGGGCGCGCGCAGCTCGTCGAGCGCGAGGCTGGCCCGGGTGGCCGCGGTGAAGTACCCCGCGACGGCGTCCTGATCGAACGTCGCGTGCTCGCTGTCCTCATCGAGCGCGACGGTCCAGGGAACCTCCTGCGGGCGGGTGTTGACCGGCACCGGCCCGACCATCGCCGCGACGGCCCCGAGAAGGTCGACGGTCACCTCCCCGACGGATCGGTGCGGGGTGAGCGGGACGGAGCTTGCTCGTCCGTCGCTGTGTTCGACCGCAGCCAGGTGCTTGCGCAGGTCCAGCAGGACGACGATCGCGCCCGAGCCGTCCGGCGCGGGCAGCGGTCGGGTTTCCCAGCCGCGCGCTGTGAGCCGTAACGCGGCGTGCATCAGTTGAGGCTCGGGCGGGGCCAGGGCCACGGCAAGTTTGCCCAGCGTCTGGGTGTGGGCGTGCAGGGTGTCGCAGGTCGCGCTCCACGCGTCGTAGTGGGGCAGCCCGGGCCACGGGTGATGGGCACCTGTCATGCGCGGACCTCGACTCGGAAACGGGACTGTCAGGATAACGTCGGTGACCGCTTGTGGGACTTCGGCTTCGGCGGCAGCCGGATGTGCCAAGGTAGGCCATGGCCACCTACGCGCTCAACCAGGCTGCCGTGGAGCACGCCCGGCAGCTGATCGACCGGCGGCAGTACGTCCTGGACAGCGACTGGGGACAGGTGCAGCCGGACGCCGCCGCCCAGAACGCCTACCTGGAGCGGCACAGCTGGGACGACTACGCAGCCTGGCACCTCGGGCTGACCGAGGGCGCCAACGACGAGACCAAGGCGCGGTACGCCTTCGTCTACGGCGACCTGCGCCGGGTGCACCGGACCGGCCTGATCGCCTGCGTGTACCGGGCCGCGGAGTGGCGGCACAAGGAGGTTGAGCTCGCCGCGCACGAGCTGTTGCAACACCTGGACGCGGTGGCGAGGTAGCGGCCGGGCGCACGGAGTGGCCCCGATTTGGTGGCGGCCCGGGCGCCGGGTAGGGTGATGTTTACCGACGCGGGGTGGAGCAGCTCGGTAGCTCGCTGGGCTCATAACCCAGAGGTCGCAGGTTCAAATCCTGTCCCCGCTACAACGAAGAACCTGTGTCCTACGGGACACAGGTTCTTCGGTTTCAGGGGCTGCGTCACTTGCCCCCTCTCCAGCGGGTTCTGGTGTGGAGCGCAGGCGGTCAAAGAGAGCCGTGAACTGAGATTCGGGTGACTTCGTCATCCATCAGCCAGAAGCGCTCGAAGACGGCTTGGTTCAGCTCCCGGCGCACGATGCCTGGTGCGCCGGCGTACTGGCCGTTGCCGCGTTCAAGGAGCAGCAAGGCGCGGTCGAGCGCTTCGAGCTGTTCGCGTCGCAGGCGAGAGCCGTCGAGCGCTTCGTGAGCGGTGGCCAGCTGTTGGGCGATACGTTTCTGCTCAGCCTTAAGCTGGTCCAGCGGAGGAGGAGGTATACCCACGGGCATGACCGTTGGTACGTATCTTGCTGGGGTGGCAGCATGCGTTGCAGCGTTGCTGAGCGGTACCAGTTTGGTTCTGACGAGACGATGGCAGCAACGGGATGAGGATCAGCGTCGGGTATGGGAAGAGCGTGATCTTGACGAACAGCGACGTAGCGCGCAAAGGGTGTGGGTTCTCGATGCGCTGAAGCAGCCGCTCACCGATCACATCAACACCAGCTTCAAAATCAATCGCGCATGCACGGATGGTCAAGCGGCAGCCGATAACCGTGACAGTGACCTTCGAGAAAAGGCCTTTGCCAGAGCGGTGGAGGTCCACAACGAGTACATAGATCTCCTGCTCTATCTGCGCCTGTTAGGCCCTCCAGCACTAGTGATTGCCGCAGAGGGGCTGCACCGCGATCTCGACATTCTTCTCGACCTAACGTTTGCCGAGGAACTGCTCCAGGCGAAACGATATCCATTTTCACCAATCGGTATCCCTGAGGGTGCAACCCTCACCTCGGCGGAGGCGGCGTGCCGCTCCGCTCGAGTAACGCTGATCAATGAGGCGCGAGGCTACCTGGGTTTACCGAAGGACGCTGTGATCGACCGATCAATCTGAGGCTCGCGACTGCCTGAGGGCTTGTTAGGTAACGGCGCCCTCTTGGCTTGGTGAGCCGGCTCGGCAGCTTACTGGGGACTGTCCAGCAACTCGTCGTGACATCCGATTGTGGCGAGAGACAACCCCGCCTCGTACATCGGTGGGCGCTATTCGACATTCACGGCCTCATAGCCGCATGGCTTTAGGCAAAGCCGCGATAAGGCCGGATTTGTGTGCCATGAGCGGCAAGTGCCGCCGGACCGTCATGTCGGTGGTTCCATAGCGTTCGTGGTTACCTCCTCACCCCTTGATCAAATCGAGTAACGCTGTTCAAGGCGTTTGATCGCTGCTAGCGTTCCGTCCCGCTGCCAGATTGTAAGCAAACGGGGGAACGATGGCACTTAGGCGATTCGGGCGTGGGCTTGAGGTGGCGCTGGTCGCCTTGGCGGTGATCGCGGGCGGCATCATTGCCGTGACGGAGCCGGTAGGGGCGAGCCAGAGCGCGCTACATCACCGCTCGGCGCCGGGGCGGGTGGCCGCGCGGCCATTCCACCCGAATCGGCCTGCCGGGCATTCAGAGAAGAGCCGGCCGGCGACCAAGCTCAGTCTCTCAGTGCGCCGGGTGCCTACAGCTCACTCGCTTCTAGCTGCACATCCGGCGACCACGGCAACACCTACGGCACCCTTCACGGAGTGTCCGACAGTTGGTGCGGCGACTAGCTGTGACGTACTGGTTCAGGTGACTGATGACGGCAACCGCCTCTGGGATGACCCGAGCCAAGGCCCATACGATAGCGCCGACGACACGCTCATCGGGGTGGTGAACAACTCCAGTACCACGATCAGTAGCCTGGCATTGTCGTCCAATACCGATCTCTTTGGTTTCGACCTCGACGGCTTGTGCACCTATAGCCTTACTGGGTGTCCTTTCGGCCCCACCGGTTACGAAGGCCCGGGCACGAGCTTCAGCAATATCAACCAGGACGCGAGTGGTGGCGTTGTTAACTTCGACGGCGGCTTAGCCCCGGGTGCGACCGCTTACTTTTCACTCGAGGAGCGGCTCACTGCCACAGCGGTCGTAGCCGGCGGCCCCTCGGCGGTCGAACAAGGCCACACGCCCAATCCCAGCCAACATCCGACGACGTGCAGTGCGGCCAAGCCGGTGAACTGTGCGACGGGCGACTTCTGGCACCAGTTCACCGACTTCACGGTGCCCGGCCGCGGCGTGCCGCTGACCTGGCAACGCACTTATGACGCGTCGGCGGCAGCGACTGACGGGCCCCTAGGTTTCGGCTGGACCGATAGCTATGCGATGTCGCTGGCCACCGATCCCACTGGCGCCGTCACGATCGCCCAGGAGGACGGTTCGCAAGTCACGTTCCAGCCGAACGGTAGCGGTGGCTTCACCGCCGCACCCCGTGTGCTGGCCTCCCTGGTTTTAAACTCGGACGGGACGTACGGCTTCACCCGCAAGCCTGGTCAAGTACGGTTCGTCTTTTCCAGCGCTGGGCAGCTGCTCAGCGAGACCGACCGTAACAACTACACCACCACCCTGACCTATAACGGCAACCAGTTGACCAAGGTGACCGACCCCGGCGGGCGGCAGCTGTCGTTCACCTATAGCGGTTCGCATCCGACCAAGGTCACAGACCCGGCAGGTCGAAGCATGACCTACAGCTACGACGCCAGCGGCAACCTCGCCAGTACGACCGATGCGGCCGGTGAGACCTGGCAGTTCAGCTATGACGCGAGCCACCGCCTCCTGACCATGGCCGATCCGCGCGGCGGTACCACGACCAATGTGTATGACGGCTCGGGCCGCGTGAGCTCTCAGGCTGATCCTCTGGGACGGACCACCACTTGGAGCTACGTCGGTGACGCGGTCTCGCCGGGCGGTGGTACGACGACGATGACCGACCCGAACGGCAACGTCACCACCTACCACTATGCCAACTTGGAACTGCTAGACGTCACGCATGCCACCGGCCCTCTTGCTGCAACTACCTTCTACACCTACGATCCGGCAACGCTCGGCGTGGCGTCAACCATCGACCCAAGCGGCAATACCATTAACAACACCTATGACGCCGATGGCAACCTGACGAGTACGACCGATCAGCTGGGGCGCACCACTCTCTACCAGTACGACAGCCTGGATGACTTGATGTCGAAGCAGCTGCCGTCCGGCGCGACCACAACCTACAACTACGACAGTGCCGGCAACCTCACCGCGGTCACTGACGCCGCCGGCCACGGCAGTTCGTACAGCTACGACGATCCCACCCACCCGGCTGACGCCACCCGTGTCACCGACCGGGATGGTCGCATCACCACGCTGACCTACGACGCGAATGGCGACACGGCCAGCACCACCGTTTCTCCATCGGTCGGCGTCAGTGAAACCACCGTCAGTGCCTATGACGCCGATGGTGAGCGTTACTGCCAGGCTTCGGCCAAGGCCACCGCTGCCGGGCTGGCCTGTCCCGCTCCGGGCGCCCCTCCCGTCGCCGGCACCGCCACTACCACTTATGACCCGATCGGCCGCGTCCTCACGACGACCGACGCCGCCGGCCACACCACCCATTCCGCCTACGACGCCGATGGCAACCGCATCAAGATCACCGATGCCGCCGGCCATGCGACCAGCTACGCCTTCGACGCCGACAACGAACTGACCGCCCTCACCCGCGCCGATGGCACGAGTCTTAGATACGGCTACGACCAGAATGGCAATCAGACCAGTCAAACTGACGGTGCTGGACGCACGACGGTCTATACCTTCGACGCCTTCAACCGGCAAGTCTCCACAACCGATCCGCTCGGGCGTACTGCCTGGACAAGCTACGACCTGGCTGGCAACAGGTTTACGGCGACCGATGCCTCTGGACGGACGATCAGCTACAAATACGATCGGGCGAACCAGCTTACTGGCATTAGCTACTCCGATGGCGTCACGCCTGCCGTCACCTACAGCTACACCGCCGATGGTCAGCGCGCGACTATGGACGACGGTACGGGCACCACGAGTTACGCCTACGACGCCTTGGATCAGCTGAGCGGCCAGACCAACGGCGCCGGCGCCACCGTTCTCTACGGCCGGGACAACTCCGGCAATGTCACGAGCCTGACCTACCCCGACGGCCAGGTCGTGACCAAGTCTTACGACGGCGCTGGACGGGAAACCTCCCTGACGGATGGGCTGGGCAAGACCTTCAGCTTTGGCTATGACGCCAACGGCAACCTGACGAGCCAGGCCGATCCCAACGGTGTCACGGCTAGGGCGCGTCTCCTAACTTCTTGAGCCAGAGTGTGATGGCTCTGAGGACGGCGGCTCCTCGGTAGAGATGGCGAGGCTGTCGTAGCGGGTGGCGAGGCCGCGCCATTGCTTGGTGGTGTTGAAGCCGCGTTCGATGACGTTGCGGTTTTTGTAGCGCTGGGCGTCGAAGGCCGGTGGTCGGCCGCCGGCCCGGCCGCGTCGCTGTCGGTGCCGTTTCTGGTCGTCGGGTTCGGCGATCACCGCGGTGATCCCGCGGCTGCGCAGGTGGGTGCGGATCGCGCGGGAGGAGTAGGCCTTGTCGCCGAGCACCGCGTCGGGCCGGGTCCGCGGGCGGCCGGTCCGAGCGGGCGACCCGCAGGTGCGGCCATCAGCGGCTCGAACATCGGCGAGTCGCCGGCCTGGCCCGGGGTGAGCGAGCACGACCAGCGGCAGCCCGGCGCCGTCGACGAGCTGGTGGATCTTGGTCGACAGGCCACCGCGGGAGCGGCCGATCGCGTGATCAGCCGGCTCGATCAGCAGATTCTTGTAATTCGACCAGGCCCCCCTGTGGCACCAGCAGGCCGGCGCCCGAGCGGGCCCTCGACCCGGGCGAACGCGGTCGCGTGCTGGTGGGCCCGGTTGATCGTGGAGTCCACCGACACTGTCCAGTCCAGCAGCCCGTCGGCGTCGGCCTGGGCCAGCAACACGGCATGGATCCGGTCCCACGTCCCGTCCAGGCTGAACCGCCGATGCCGCTTCCACACCGTCTGCCACGGCCCGAACGACTCCGGCAGATCACGCCACGGCATCCCGGTCCGATACCGGAACACGATCGCCTCCACCACCCGACGGTGATCCCGGAACGGTCGACCGCCAAACACCGACGGCGCCGGCATCAACGGCTCGATCCGAGCCCACTGCGCATCCGACAACACGCGAGTTCTCGACACACACAGCAGCTTCGCCGACACCACCGGTCAGGCTTGGGAGACACGCCCTAGCTCGACCTACGACGCGGCCGACCAGCTGGCCGCCATCAGCGACAAGACCGCGACAAGCACCCTCGCTAGCTTCAGCTACAGCCGCGACCTGCTCGGCCAAGTCACTGCCGCCGCAAGCACCGGCGTACCCGGAGCACCGCAGACCTATGGGTACTCCAGCCTTGACCAGTTGGCCTCAGTCAACGGGGGCACCTATAACTATGACCACGCTGACAACCTCATCAAGCTCGCCGACGGCACAACCCGAACCTTCGACGCGGCCGGCGAACTCACTAGAAGCACCCCACCACCCCCGCCCCCAGCCCCGCGCTTTGCCACTGACCAGGTCGTCGTAACGGACCAGGCAGTTGCAGGCCGGGCCATCACCTCCCGCTCCCTCGCGACACGGGCACCGGGAGAATTAGTAGTCGTCCTTGTCTCTGCCAATGGTCCAAGCACCAAAGCGCAGAGCATTACCAAGGTCACCGGTGCCGGCCTAACCTTCAGACTCGCCAGCCGCGCCACCGCCACCGGCTATGGTACGGCCGAGGTCTGGCAGGCTTATGCGACCAACAAGATCACCGGTCCCATCACCGCCGCCTTGGCTTGGCCTGGCTACGATGGCTCCATCACCGTGGAAACCTTCACCGGTGCGGCTCCTACCGTGACCGTTACCCGGTCGGCGAGAACCTTCTCTGCCAAGCCCGCCGTCGCGCTCACCCCGACAACGACCGGCTCCCTTATCCTCGCAGCCGGGCATGACTGGTCCCACGCCGCTAAAGCCACCCCCGCCATCGGTCAAGCCCTAATCCACCTCTGGCAGAACACGCGCTCTCATAACAGCTACTGGATTCAACGAGTCACCCTCGACGTCAAAGGTCGAGCCGTCACTGTTGCCGACGCCCTACCCACCGCGGACCGATGGGAACTGGCTGCTGCCGAGGTATCCCCGGCAAAGCCGGCTCCGGCAGTCGGTCCCACCACCTACAGCTATAACCCAGAGGGCGACCGGGTCAGCATTACGCCGAGCGGCGCTGCAGCCACCAGGCTTCACTACGACCAAGGCGACCACCTCATCGGCTACGGCTCGACCGCGGTCTATACCTATGACGGCGACGGGCTGCGCGCCAGCAAGACTGTCTCCGGCATCACCACCAGCTTCACCTGGGATACCAGCGGCTCTCTGCCGCTCGTCCTGCAAGACGGCAGTAGCACCTATGTGTACGGACCGGACGGCACGCCGCTGGAGCGCATCACGGGTTCCACCGCGACCTACCTGTTCCATGACCAACAGGGCAGCACCCGCCTGCTGACCAGTTCAGCCGGAGCACTAACCGGCACCTACAGCTACGACGCTTACGGTCGGACCACGGCGCATACCGGCGCGTCTGCCAACTTGCAGTACGACAGCCAGTACACGGATGCGGAGAGCGGCTACCAATACTTACGTGCACGGTATTATGATCCCCTAACTTTGGAATTCATATCAACCGACATTGCCTCCGAGTGGACCCAACAAAGGTATCAGTTTGCTGCCGAGGATCCGCTTAATACGGCTGACCCATTAGGCCTTTTCCCAGGGCAAGGGCTCCTGCGCAAGGTAGGAAATGTGGCCGCTACAGGTCTGCGTCTGGGAATAGATGTCGCCGCCGTCATCCCATATTCAGTTTATTACTTCACTTACAATGCGGGTGAACTCCTCCAAGACGCCGGCTCGCACTTTGGACCCATCGGTACCGCGATAGCGGGTACGGTGGCGCTCCCGCTCGTGCCGTTGGAGGCCGCTGGCTTAGGCGGGGATACCGGAATCGACGTATTGAAGGGTTGGTTGTTTGGTCACGAGTCGATATATGACGAAGGCGTCATATGTTATATCAACCCGCTCCATAGTGTGCTTCCGCCTTCTCTGAGAGGGCCAAAGGCCTACCTGCCAGGCTTGTACAAAGATCCGAGTGGAGCAGTGAAGGTGGACTTCGTTTGGTGAATGCGCGATAATAGTGGGCAGCTGAAAGGATTGCCATGGGCCTGGCGCTTTATTTATCAATTGTCGTCGTGGGTATCTCCGCTGTGGTCTACGGTACCTATGACGGTTACCACCTACTACAACATCGTTCTTTGTCACACCGCTCGGTCGTTACGCTTACAGTAGTGGCGGGCTTCCTGTTATTCCTCGGATTGTGGCTCCCGTATCTTCCTTTCGGTATCGCTCGACTTCTAATGCGCACCGTCCGCGGAGCTTCGCCGGTCAATTAGACGCCTAGACCTGTACCGATCTAAACCTGACCGCTTCCAGACGTTCGTCAGAGCTAATGAGCGAAGTAATGCCTACAGCAGATCGAGAGCTTCACGCGCGTTAACTGAAGCACTGGCGGTCATCGGTAGGTCTGTCCGTTTTGGCAACTGATTGCCGCCTGTCGCCCTCGACAGCGGCGAGGCTAAATGGACGGATGAAGGGTCTCAGACGGGCCGAAGTCCCAACCGGACGTACGGGTACGTCCTCGCTCTTGAGCACCTTCAGCACCGTCGCCTTTCCGATCCCCAGTTCTTCGGCTACGACCCGGCTTGGCTCACCAGCCTCATACCGACGGACAACCTCAGCGCGGAGCTGCGGCGTCACCCGAGTTCGCCCTCGCGGCATGGCTGGCCCAGGATCTTGGTCGGAAGTGGCGCCGGGACGGCGGATCGGGCGGCAAGGTTCGACCACGCCCGCTCCAGGGCTACAACGGAGAACCTGTGTCCTATGGGACACAGGTTCTTCCTTTGTCTGGCTTCGGCGGACCAGCCCTTTCCTTTCCCGTGATAGCGACGTGATCGTTGGCACGGAGGCGGGCGAACAGTTCGGCGCGTCAGCACCGAGCACATCGTCATCGGCTAGCCAGAGGCGCTCGAAGGCGGCTTGGTTCCGCTATTCGTCAGGCGCGCCCTAGCTGGTCAACCTCGCGGTGGCCGAGCCGCCGAGGTTGCTGCGGACCGTGATGACCTGGGGGTTGAAGACAAAGCCACGCTGGTCGAAGTACCGGCCACCGCCCTGGTTGGTCAACGTGAACATGAAGCCACCGGATTGCGAAAAGACGGACAGGATCGCATTCGGGTTGGTACTGGTCGCCTCGATGGTGAGCAGCCCGGCCTTCCACCTGGCCTTCGTAATCACCACTCGGTCAGCAGGCGCCGGCGCGCCATGGGTGATGGTGACCTTGGTCGTTCGGGTGATGCCGAACCAGGTGGCGGTGATGGTGGCCGTGGTGGTGGCGCCGACTGGGGAGGTGGTGACGGCGAAGGCGCCGCTGGCGGCCCCGCCGTTGACGGTTGCATCCGAGGGCACCTGCAGGACGGCCGGGTTGCTGCTGGACAGTTGGACGATCGCTCCATCGGTTGCGCCGCTGAACTTGACCGTCCCGGTTGCGGGGCTACCGCCGGTGAGGCTGGACGGGATCACCGACACCGTTGACAGCGACGGACCGGGCGGCGTCGCGGGGTTGACCGAGAGGTTTGCCGTGCGCGGGACGTTCTGGATGGCGGCGGTGATCTGGACGATGGTCGGCGCGGCGGCGGCGTTGCTCGCGATCGTGAAACTGACCGTGTCCTGGCCGGCCGCCGCGACCACCGAGGCCGGCACGGTCGCGGCCGACGGATCGCTGCTGAACAACAGGACGGTCGTCGGGCTGGTATCCGGGATCAGGGTCACCGTCCCTTGGGAGGACGCACCGTTCTGGACCGTGTCCGGGGACAGCGACAACGAGGAGATGATGCCTGTTGCCGAGGCTGTGGCTGGCAGCCACAACAACCCGGCGATCATGAACAACGTGGCAGGAACGGCAAGGCGTCGCATGGCCCCTCCAGGGCTGGATCGTGCCGATGGGTTACACATAGCCCAGTACGCGCGCAGCGCGGAAAAGGTTCAAACTGTCGCAGGCTGCATCTCCGCTGGGTATCCAGCTCTCCACCGGGTCCCACGAGACACTCCCGTTCAGAACCAGCGATCGAGCCCAGCCTCAGCCGTGCAGCTGAGCGGTCAGCACGCCGACTGCGGTAGCGAGGCCGTCGGCCAGGCTTGCGTCGTCGACGCCGGGCTCGGGAAAGGAGCGGATCACTTCCAGCGAGCCTGCCAGCCTGCGGAGGTCGACGCGGCCGAGCATCCGGCCGTCGGTGCCGAGCAGTCCCATGACGTAGTGGCCGTAGACGCGCTTGGCGGCTGGTTTGTAGGCCTCGAAGCTGTAGTCGAAGTCGTGCACGCGGCGCGTGCGGGCACGATCGAAGATGAGGTTGTCGAACGGGCCGATCAGGCGAGGTTCGGCCAGTAATCGGTGGCGTTCCGGCGGTAGGTCCGTGTGCAGGGTCCACGCCGGCGTCAGCCAACCTTCGACCGTGAGCTGGGTGGCGCCACAGTGCTCCATAGCTTCGGCGGCGTCCGCGACCGTCAGGTTGTAGTAGCCGGCGAGGTCTTGGGTGGTGGCGATACCGGTGGCGCCCAGGACCCGACGGGCGATGGTTTCGAGGATGGCCTCGCGGGACAGTTCGGTCCGCAGCACCTCCGGGCCGAGTCGTCGTTCCGGCAGGTCATAGATCCGCCGGTCGTTGCGGCGCTCGCTGCAGATCAACTCGCCGCGCCACAGCAGGTGTTCGGCCGCTCGCTTGCGCTCCGACCACTGCCAGCCGTCGGTGCGAGGCCCGGCCGCCGCTTCGAGTTCGCGGATGGTGACGCCATGCTCACTGTTGCCGACGATGGCAAGCACCTCGGCGCAGACCGTGTCAGGTGGTCGGTCTTCTCGGTTGGCGGTCCTGGCGCGGGCCAGGCGCAGCAGGGGCCAGTCCTCGACCGGCACCAGGCAGGCGGCGTGCACCCAGGTCTCGAAGGCCCGGGCCGGCCCGGCAGACCACAGCAAGCCGTCGACCGCCGCTACCGAGGCGGCCGCCGGCATTCGGGCCAGACAGGTCAACCGATGCGCCCGGTCCACCCGCCGCAGCGCGTCGAGTTGCAGCAGGCCGAGCCGCCGCAGGACGGTCGCACTGTCGTGAGCTAGCTCGCTGCCGAACTGGGCCGACACCACCAGGGCGCGGGCCTCGGCCGCGCCGAGGTCGGCCGGTGCGCTACAGGTGAGGTCGGCTTTCACGCTTTCTCGCTAGCCATTCTGGTCGTGCGGTTGCCCCGGCTCAGGCGAGGGCTCCGCCGGTGGCGGCACGGCCACGTCCCCATCGGCGGCTACGACCGTGCGCTGCGCCCGGAATTGCGCGGCCCAGGTCACCGCACCGAGGACGCACGCGCCGCCGGCGAGCCACGGGGACGGTCCGAAGTGGAAGGTCTGGTGAATCTCGGGGAAGCTTCTGCGATACGGCAGGGTGGCGACTATTTCGCAGGCAACGACTCCCAGCAGAAAGACACAACCCAAGCCGCTCAGCGTCCGCCCGGCGGGCTGCCGGTCCTGCCGTGGGGCACGCAGGGTCAGCAGCCAGCCGACCAGCACCAGACCGGCAGCGATGCCGAACAAGACGCCGTAGCGTGGGCCGGCCACTCCGTTCGATCCGAAACCCCCGTCCGCAGAGTGTGTGATGCGGGGTCGGCCCCAGCCATCCACGGCGTAGCTGATGACGCTGGCTATCCCGGTGTCGACATCGTTGTCGGTGGTGGTGTCGGTGATGCTGACCGTCAGGCTGTACACCCGAGCGAAGCCTGCGAGAACAGCCAGCACTGCCACAACCGGCCAGCCGAATCCGACTGCCCTGGCCCGGTGGCTCGACAACAACCGCGCTGGTGGCCGTTCTGATGCGCCGTATGGGGTGACGCTCGTAATTTCGATCGGATCGTCGGCCATGTCGTGTTAATACCATGGGAGCTCCGTGTGAAACGCAAGGCTGGTCCGGCGGGAGGGTCCTGAGCTGGCTGAGCGTGCGCGCCGGCCAGGATCGGGATGTCCCTATCGGCCACGGTGAACCCCGTGCCGGGATAGCGTGGCTGCACGTGGGCCGGCACCAGGTCGGCAACGGGGGAGGACACCATCGTGAAGATCGCAACCGGCGTCACGGCTGCTCTGGCCACCGCGGCCTGCCTCGTCCTGGCGGCGGCACCGGCGAGCGCCGCGACCGGCGACATCATGGTGTACACGACGGACCCCGGGCACCCGGCGGCCTTCGCCTGGTTCCACCCGTACGGGGAGGCCTGGGGTGTGTGCGACGACCAGGCGGACAGCAGGCGCGCCATCGCGCAACTCAAGGACGTCACCGCGGGCGTCCAGTACGGGCTGGTGGACGACACCGGCTACGACAACACCTGTGCCCGGGCCAACATCAGGTTCAACATCACCGACGGCCACCGGGTTGCCCTGCGGGTCTGCCTGCGTGACGGGGCGCTCGGCCCGATCACCTACTGCAGCGCCTGGACAGTACACGACCGCGTAAGTCGTACCTCGCCGCGTCAGACTTCCCCGAGACCCGACGGGTGACTACTGGTCGGCCGGCGCCACCAGGTCGAGGTGCGGGCAGCCGGTGAGCCCGCCGGGACTGCGGGCGGCGGCGCGGTGCACGGCGTCGTCGATGTGGCTGGGGCGGTGCGTCCTGCTGCCGGGGTTCCGGCGGGCGTCGGTGACGGCCACCGTAGAGTCCGGCAACACGTGCATGCCGAGCAGGATCATCGCCTTCATCACCCGGCGGGCCAGCCAGCGGACCGGGGGCGCCGGCGGCGTGATCGCAGTGGGCACGTAGCACCGCTGGCGCCATGAACGAGGTCACCAACGCGCGGCCGGCGAACCGCAGCGGTCGGGGGAACCAGGTCGTGGCGAAGTGCTCGATCGCGCTGGTGGCGAGCCGGTGGCCCGGCTCGTGCACCGGCCAGTCGCGGGCGAAGTACTCGTCCACGACCGTCACCATGCCGTCGTAGCTGTCCGGGAACGGCGCGTGCTCGCTCACCCGGCCGCCGGCGACCACGTGCCGGAACTGGTCGGCCAGCCTGGACCAGAACAGGTGCACGGCGTGCTTCTGCTTCTCGTCGAAGCCGGGCAGCCCGAGCGAGACCAGCGACGAGTTCACCGCGGTGGCGTTCAGGCAGAGGATGTAGAGGTAGTCCTCGATCTTGTCGAAGCCCTGCGGGTAGTCGCGGGCGAAGTGCGCGTGGTACTCGTTCACCATCTCCACCGACGCCTGGGTGACCGGCGACTCGGGACCGTGCTCGAACCAGGTCAGCAGGTGGTCGGCCGAGTCCGCCACCCGCTGGTTCGGCTTCGCGGTGTAGGTCCCGCTGCCGCCCCGGTACACGGCATCGGTGACGCCGGGCGCGATGCCTGCCGCCGGGGAGTTCACCGCGTAGAACCAGTGCATCTGGAAGTCGCTGGCGGCGTATACCGTGCTGAGCCGCACGATCTCGGCGTAGTCCCGCTCCGCGTCGAGCTGCGACAGGCGCTGGGCGATCCACCTGCGCGACCGCGGCGGCTCGGCTACCCGTGCTGCTGTTGTGGACATGACTTCCAGCCTGCGCCGTTACCGGCGGCAACCCACCTTCCGGCGTGCGGACTCCTCCGTGCCGCGCTAGCTACCGGTGGGTGCGATCCCGCCGCACACGGGACAGTCGGGCAGCCGGTCCCACTGCTCGGCCTCGGTGGTCGCCAGCGTGTCGAAGCGGGTCTCGATGAGCCGGCCGGCGGCGAGCGGCGGCGCGATACCCGTGACGAAGCGGACGAACTCGGTGACCATCAGCGAGTTCAGCACGGACACCAGCGGCCCGAACGCGGCCATGTCGGGCCCGATGCCGGGGTTGGCGGCGTGCCGGGTCTCCATCTGGGCCCGCAGGATTCGGGTGTCCGGGTCATCGGCCCGGGCTAGCTGCCAGCAGTGCGTGCACCCCGTGACACCGGGGATCACCAGGTAGATCACCGACCGCTGCAGCTCGACGCCGCCGCCGATGAACGGCACGCCCGCCTGGACGCAGGCCTCGTTCACCCAATGAATCACGTGCATCTTGGGTCGGTCGACCGCGCAGAACACGAAGTCCCGGCCGGTGACGATCTCGGTGATGTCGGCCACCGAGGACAGCTGCTGCTCCACCCCGGTGATCGCCGCGTCGGGGAAGTAGCCCTGCAGCCGGTTCACCGCTGCCTCGAGCTTGCGCTGTCCGATGTCTGCCTCGGAGTACAGGATCTGCCGGTTCAGGTTCGACAGCTCGACCTTGTCGAAGTCGACCACCCGCAGGTCGCGCACCCCGGCGCCCAGTAGCGACAACGACACGTAGGAGCCGACCCCGCCGAGGCCGAGCAGGGCGACCTTGCAGTCGGAGACGCGCTCCTGCATCGCGTACTTGTTGACGCCCAGGCCGGCGTAGGTCTCGAAGAAGCCGAGGTTGCGCTTGAACCGCTCCAGCTCGTACCGGGTGAGCGTGGTGGGCGCGTCGGCGTCCTCGATCAGGCCGGCCTCGTCGAACTGGGTGACGGCCGCCCGCACGTCGAAGTCCGAGCCGGGATGCCGCTCGCGGAATGCGCGCTCGACCTCCTCGACGGTGCGGCTGCCGTCCAGCAGGGTGATCAGCCCACGCACCGCACGGTCCGGGTCGTCGATCTCCAGCACCGACCCGCACTGGGGCACCCAGACCGAGTCGTTGACATCGTAGGCCGGGTTGGTGATCTTGAACAGTGGTTTCGGCGCCATGATGGCCAAGCCCCAATCGCGTCTCTGCTGAGGTGGATAAGGAAAACGGGCTGCCTACTCCGTGGGTCCGCATGATCCACGGAGTAGGCGCCGATCGAACTAGCTGGGCTCGCCGAGGCCCGCGATGCTGGCGGTGCGCTTGCGCATACGCATAGGAATCACCTCCTCTGCGCCCGACCCTGATGGAATGGCGCAGACACTACCGATTTATCCCACATAAACCTAGAATCGGTATTAAACAATAAAACGGACAGATTCCAACGAGGGAGCTGGCCCGCGGGCCGCGACGGCTCCCGGAGCGGTGCCGTGCGGATCGTCGGGCGCCGTGACTGCAACGGCGGGTCGGGATGGTCATCGGCGGCCGTAGCCTGCCGACGCGGTTCGTGCTATACGTTATTTTTCGGGCAGAAAGGCCACGGTATGAGCAGGGTGACCTTGATGGCGGTCGGCGATGTGCTGGTGAACCGGGAGGACCCCGACACGGCGCTGTCCGGCATCCGTTCGCTGCTCGAGGCAGCCGAGGTCACCTTCGCCAACTGCGAGGGCATCTTCACCGACACTCACCCGCTCACGCCCGGCGGCTGGGCGCCGGCGTTGACCGGCACCCGCAACGCACGCGGGCTCATTGGCCTGGACGTGGTGTCGCTGGCGCACAACCACATGATGGACGCCGGCAGCCCCGGCCTCGCAGACACGATCCGAGCGCTCACCTCGCATGGGATCCGGTCGACCGGAGCGGGCATGACGCTTGCCGAGGCGCTGCGACCGGTGCTGGTCGAATGCGGTGGGCTGCGGATTGCCGTCCTGGCGGTCACCGCCGTGCTCCAGCACGGTGCCGAAGCGCGCTCCCAGACTCCCGGGGTGGCGCCGCTGCGGGCCGACGACTGCTACCTGCCGCCGTACCCGGGGGTGTGCGCCCCGGGCCTGGCGGCACGGGTGCTGTCGATACTCAACGAGGCCGACTGGGAGGTGGTCGCCGAGGCCGTCGGCCAGGCTCGGGAGCTGGCCGACGTGGTGGCGGTCAGCGTGCACTGGGGCGATCACACCCAGCCGTACCTGCTGACCGACCACGAGCGGCTCTGCGCCGAGCTGCTGGCCGAGGCCGGGGCGGGCCTGGTGCTCGGTCATCACCAGCACATGCCGCGCGGCGTCGAGGTGATCGCGGGGACCCCGGTGTTCTTCGGACTGGGCCACATCGCCTTCGACGCCCCCGGCTATCCCGGCGAGCTGGCCTACCTCGGCCGGCGTACCGGCGTCGCCGTGGCGGAGCTGTCGGCGGCCGGGGTCGAGCGCTTCGGATTCGTCCCGTGCCTGATCGACGAGGCCAGTGTGGCCCGGCCGGTCGGCCGGGGCGATCCGGGCTGGTCAGAGGCCCTGGACATTCGGGAACGCGGCCAACAGCAGCCCGGCCTGGGCGCGAAGGTGGTCGACAACGGCTGGGTGGTCGGCGGCTGTGACGTGCTGGAGTTCGCCGCACCGGCCGACGCGCCCCACGCCTGACACTCGGCGAACAGGTGCACGAACGCGGTCATCGAACTGCCGGTGCCGCGCCCGCCACGGGGCGAGCGCGGCACCCGTCGTGCTGGTGCTCGGTGCGCGCCCAGCTAGGCGGCGGCGCTGACCCGCTCGGCCGGCAGGCACCGCAGCAGGGTCGGGACCACGATCGCCGCGGCGACCAGGTGCAGCAGCATCAGGGTGATGGCCGAGCCGGCATCGAAGCCGAAGGTCAGGTCCGGAATCCAGGACAGCACCAGCAGCACGATGACGGTCCGCAGGAAGGTGCTGCGGGGCCGGCTCGCCTTGCGTGCGATCACGAACGCGATGGCGACGCCGATGAGCGAGAAGACCAGCGTGAAGACCGTGAACGTGGGGATCGGGATGCTGTCCTTGCCGTGGCTGTTCTTGAATTCGACGCCGGCGGCCGAGGCGATCGCAGCGAGGATGGTCGTGGCGACGGCGGCCACGACGGCCGCGATCACGCCGTGCTTCCAGATCGACTGCTGCTCGGTTGCCGGAGTGAGCGCGCCGGGGGTCGTACTCGTGGACATTCGGGCTCCGTTCATCGGCGAGCCGCCCGTTGCGACCCGCTCCCTCGGTGATCCTACGAAATGGTCAGGTACCGAATCGAGAGGTGGTGCAAAAAAGAAAGTAACTTGTGTCGGCGCCCCGGTAACGCTGGGTGACAGGTGCTATCGCCCGGAGTGTCGCGCTGGTCCCGGTCGCCAGGAACAGATCGTAAATCACCTCGGGCAGGGTGTCGTATTGGCAGGTTGCCGTTCGTGGTGGGATGGAAGGCGGTCATCGGGACCGTCCGGAACCGAGGAGAGCTCAGATGACGCACTACATGTTGAGCGTGCACGGCGAGGCCGAGCGCAACGAGTACGGCAACTACGGCTCCAAGGAGGAGATGGAGGCGGCCTTCGCCGCCACCGGTGCCTTCAACGACCGGCTCCGCGAAGCGGGCTACTGGGTCTTCGCCGGTGGGCTGCAGCCGGCCTCGACCGCGACCGTGGTGGACGGCCAGGGCGAGGCGCCGGTGATGACCGACGGTCCCTACCTCGAGACCAAGGAGGCCCTCGGCGGTTTCTGGGTCATCGACGCCCCCGACCTCGACGTGGCGCTCAAGCTGGCTGCCGAGGGGTCCAAGGCCTGCGGGGGCAAGGTCGAGGTCCGTCCGTTCGACGGCCTGGCCTGACTCAGCCCGAGCCAGACCGAATCACGACCGGCCATGCAGAGTAGAGCGGCTGTCGAGCGGGTCTTCCGCGAGGAGTACGGCCGGCTGATCGCCTCGCTCGTCCGCCGCTTCGGCGATATCGACATCGCCGAGGAGGCGGCGGGCGAGGCGCTGCTGGCCGCACTGGAGAAATGGCCGGACGCCGGCGTGCCTCCCAACCCCGGCGGCTGGCTCACCACCACCGCGAGCAACCGCGCGATCGACCGGCTCCGCCGCGAGAAGCAGCGCGACGCCAAGCACCAGGCGGCCCTCATGACCTACGACGACACGCCCCACGAGCCGGTCGGACCGGTGGCCGACGACCGGCTGCGGCTGCTGTTCACCTGCTGCCACCCGGCGCTGCAGCCGGAGGCTCGGATCGCCCTGACGCTCCGCCTGCTCGGCGGGCTCACCGTGGCCGAGATCGCCCAGGCGTTCCTGGTGCCCGAGACCACCATGGCGCAACGGATCACCCGGGCGAAGAAGAAGATCTCCGCGGCGAAGGTGCCCTACCGGGTGCCGGCGGCCACCGACCTGCCCGAGCGGCTCGGTGGCGTGCTGACCGTCCTGTTCCTGGTCTTCAACGAGGGCTATCTCGCCACCGGTGCCGGCGACCCGATGCGCACCGAGCTCACCGGCGAGGCGATCCGGCTGGCCCGGGTGCTGCGACAACTGCTCCCCGAGGAGCCGGAGGTGGCCGGACTGCTCGCCCTGCTGCTGCTGACCGAGGCCCGCCGCGCGGCCCGGGTCCGCGACGGGCAACTGGTGCCGCTCGGCGAGCAGGACCGGGCCGGTTGGGATCACGAGCTGATCGCCGAGGGGCACGACCTGGTCCGCGAGTGCCTGGCCGTCAACCGGCCCGGCCGGTACCAGATCCTCGCCGCGATCAACGCCGTGCACACCGATGCCGGCGCCGCCTCGGACACCGACTGGTCGCAGGTGGTGGCCCTGTACGACCAGCTGAGCCGGCTCGATCCGTCGCCGATCGTCGCGCTCAACCGGGCGGTCGCGGTCGCCGAACTGGACGGCCCGCAGGTCGCGCTCACCATCGTCGACCGGGCCCCGCTGCCGGACTACCACGCCTGGCACGCCGCCCGCGCCGAGTTCCTGCGTCGGCTCGGCCGGACCGCCGAGGCCCGGCAGGCCTACGACGCCGCGGTCGAGGCCACCCAGAACTCCGCCGAGCGGGCCTACCTGAGCAGGAAGCGCGGCGAGCTGGTCTGAGCGGACGGGCCGGCGGCGAGCGGCCCGGCTGGTAACCCGGCCGGCCCCTATGCTCGGCGGCATGGCCATCCAGCAGATGCACCACGTCAGCGTGGTCGTGGACGACCTCGATGCCGCTGTCGCGTTCTTCCGTGAACTGGGCATGGAGGTGGAGGGCGAAGCGACGGTGGAAGGACCCGAGGTGGACCGCCTCTGCGGTCTCGACGGGATCCGGGCCGACATCGCCATGGTCCGCACCCCGGACGGGCACGGCCGGCTGGAGTTGACGAGGTATCGCGCCCCGGCGGCCGTCACCGCCGGGCCGGACGCGCCGAACGCCCTCGGGCTGCGCACCGTCATGTTCGCCGTCGACAACCTCGACGAGGTTCTTGCCCGGCTGCGGCCACACGGTGCTGAACTGGTCGGCGAGCTGGTGCAGTACCAGGACAGCTACCGGCTCTGCTACCTCCGCGGCCCGGCGGGCATCATCGTCGCGCTGGCCGAGCAGCTCGGCTGAGGCTGTCCAGAACCTCCCGTCAGGAACGAGGAAAAGCACCGATGCTGCGGCAGTTGCCGAGCGGCCACCAGCTGGACGACGATCCCGCGCGGCTCGACCGGGACGCGGTGGTGGGGTTCCTGACCACCGAGGCGTACTGGCACCGCTGGCGCACGGCCACCGACATCCACCGGCAGATCGAGACGGCCTGGCGCTGCGTCGGGCTCTACGCACCGGACGGCGCCCAGGTCGGCTTCGCCCGGGTGGTCTCCGACGGGGTCGCGCTGGGATACCTGGCCGACGTCTACGTCCTGGCCGAGCACCGGGGCAGCGGGCTGGGGCTCGCGATCGTCCGTGAGGCGGTGGACAGCGAGCCCGGCTGGCGGTGGATGCTGCACACCGCGGACGCCCACGCGCTGTACGCCAAGCTGGGCTTCGCACCCGCACCGGACACCTACCTCGAACGCCCCCAGCGGTAGCCGGCCCGGCTCTCGGCGCCTGATCCGCCTTTCTCGCAGCATGCTGACCGGCTGCTGCCGCCTTACCCGGTCGGGCGGGCAGTGCCAGACTCGGAGGTCGATCCGCTCGCCCGGCAGCCGATTCCGCTCGCCCGTGCGGCGGTGCGGCCCCTTGACAGCAGGGGAGGAATCATGACCAACCCGCAGCAGCCCACCGGTGACGCCGGCGTCCGGGCCTGGGAGGACGACCCGGGCGCGCCGCCGACCGATCGCACCCCGATCCTGCGCCCGCTGCCCGACCTGGCCGCGCCGCCGTTGCCGGTGGCGATCGACGGGACCGCCCCGGCACAGGGCGCCTACCAGCCGGACACACCCGAGTTCCGGTACTGGGCTGCCGCCGACGCGCTGCGCCGGGCCGCGGACTACTGGGGTTCGGTGCTGCCGGCCGGCACCGGCTGGCACGCCACGGTGGGTGACCGGCTGACCGCCGAGCTCGACGCTGGCGACGACCTCAACGCCTACTACGACCGGGCCGGCCTGAAGTTCTTCCACCACGCGGTGGCCGCGGTCACGGTCTACTCGGGCGAGAGCCCGGACGTGATCTGCCACGAGACAGGACACGCCGTGCTGGACGCGGTCCGGCCCGAGCTGTGGGACGCCGCCAGCGCCGAGGTGGCCGCCTTCCACGAGTCGTTCGGTGACATGAGCGCGCTGCTGAGCGCGCTGCAGGTGGACCAGCTGCGGGTCGCGGTGCTCGCCGAGACGGGCGGCCGGCTCACCCGCTCGTCCAGGCTGTCCCGGCTCGCCGAGCAGCTCGGCTGGGCGATCCGCCAGGCCTCGCCGTGGGCCGCCGATCCTGACTGCCTGCGCAACGCGGCGAACCGGTTCTTCTACCGCGACCCGGTGACGCTGGCGCCGAGCGCCCCGGCGGCCGAGCTGTCCAGCGAGCCGCACTCGTTCTCGCGGGTGTTCACCGGTGCGTTCCTGCGAGTGCTGGCCGGCGTCTTCCGGGCGCAACCGGACCACACCGACAGCGGGCTCGGCCAGGCCGCCCTGGACGCCGGCCGGCTGCTGCACGCCGGAGTCGCGGCGGCGCCGGTCGTGCCGGCCTACTACGCGCAGGTCGCGGCGCACGTGATCGCCGCCGACGCCGAGGAGTTCGACGGCCGGTATCGCTCGGCGTTGACGTCGGCCTTCACGCGACACGGCATCCTGTCGCCGGCCGGCGCCACCGACCTTCCCACCGAGGCAGGTGGCGGTGGGGGCAGCAGTGCTCGGGTCCGCGGAAAGCAGCCGGCGGAACAGCCGCTGGACACGATCAGGGTCCCGGGCCGGGCCTACGGCCTCACCGAGGAGCTCTGGGTTCAGGCGCCCACCCAGACACCCCGGTTCCGGGTGGCCGGCGCATCCCCGGCGACCGGCTCGCTGGTGCCCGGCGACGCCGAGCGGGCGGCGTCGTCCTTCGTGGAGGACCTGTTCCGGCTGGGCCGGGTGGCGTTGCCGGAACAGCGCCGCCGCAACCTCGCCGACCCGGAGGGTCGAACGGCCACCCACCGCATCGCGCGGGTCGACGACCGGCTGGTGCTGGGCCGGTTACTGTTCGACTGAGCCACGCAAGGAGTGCCGCCGATGGATGCTGATGGTTGCGGGGCCGACAGCTGCGCCGAGACCGCGCCCGGGACCGAGCCGGATACCGCAGAGGCGGAGACCGGCGCGGCACGGCAGGCTGAGGAGCGCTTCGTCGACGACCTGCTCAGCCGGGGCGAAGCGGTGGAGCAGGGGCAGCCGTTGCCGCCCGGCGCGACGCACGAGATCGTGCGCGACGCCCAGGGTCGTCGGACCGCCCGCCGGGTGCGCTTCACGGCGTCCTGACCCGGGCACGAGCTCATGCCGTCCGACGCCGTGAAGGAGAGCGTGACCAGGCAGAGCCGTGACCAGGCAGAGCCGTGACCAGGCAGAGCCGTGACCAGGCAATGCTGAGGGGCCCGTGTCCGTATGGACACAGGCCCCTCAGCGTCACGGGCGCGGGCGGTCAACTCCGGCCTCGGTTATAGCGGTCAGGCTCCCCCATCCACCCGCTGTCAGCAGTTGGTTACCGACAGCGGACGAAACGCCCCTAGCTAGTGGTCAAGCCTACAAATCAAGGCATTCGGTCGCCTCGGCACTGCGCCGGAAGATCGAGGTAGGGTTTCCTACATTTGTCGAATCGGCGGTCCGGAGGGGTGCGATGACGACCTCGGACGACGTGCAGGCCGCCGTCGACCGGCTCGGCGAGACGCTCGGCCGGGCCGTGCTGGTGGAGGATCCGCGGCACCGACCGCTGTGGTGGAGCCGGCAGGGCACGGTCGACGGCACCCGGACCCGCACCATCCTCGAACGCGAGGTCCATCCGGCCGCGATCGCGATGGTGGCCCGGCTGGGGCTGGCCAGGGCGACCGGGCCGATCCGGGTGCCCGCGGTGCCGGAGGCGGAGATGCTGGCCCGCTGGTGCCTGCCGCTGCGCGGCGTCCGGGACCTGCTCGGCTACCTGTGGGTACTGGACCCGGACCACAGCGTCACCGAGCTGGATCCGCTCGTCGAGTGTGCCGACGTCGCGGCGGCCCACCTCGCCCAGCAGCGGGCTGCCGGTGCCGGGCGCGCCCACCGGCGGGCGGCGCTGCTCGCCCTGCTCGCCGCCGGCGAGGATCTGCCCGCGGCCCGGGAGCTGATCCGGCTGGAAGAACTCCACCCGGAAACCCGGGTGCTGGTCACCGCCGCGCCGCGCGGCGGCGGGTGGGAGCTGCCCGGCCAGCTCCAGGTGCACCTGGCCGGATCGCCGGCGGGCTCCGACGCTCCGGCGACCAGCGGGCCGCCGGTGCCACTGGCCCAGCTGCACGTGGCGGTCGGCCGGGCGCGCGCGGTGCTGCGGGTGCTGCGGGCCGGCGGCACGCTGGCCCGGCCGAGCTGGGACGCCCTGGGCGGCTGGCACCTGATCGTCAACGCCCCGGACGACCTCGCCGTCGCCGACCTCCATCCCGGTGCCACGGCGCTGGTCGCCCTGGACCGCGGCGACCTGCTGCTGACCGCCCGGGCGTTGCTCGACGCGGGCGGCGACGTGATGCGCACCGCGCAGCGGTTGCACATCCACCGGACCACGCTCTACTACCGGATCGAGCGGATCGAGGCCGTCACCGGAGTCAATCTGAGGACCGGCGCGGATCGCGACGACCTGCAGCTGGCACTGCGGCTGTGGGCCTACCGCAACGCCGTCGCTCCCGAGCCGCTGGGCGGCTAAGCTGCCGACACGCACGGGACAATGTAGAACCCGCAGTCATCAGGGTCAGCTCGCAGTCATCAGGGTCAGAAGGAGAAACTGGCATGTCCGAGGCAGGTAGCGCGAAGCGTCCCTTGCTGCTCTATGTCAACACCCCGTTCTGCAACTCCAAGTGCCACTTCTGCGACTGGGTGGTCAAGGTCCCGATCGGGGACCTGCGGCTGGGCCCGGAATCGGAGGGCCGGCGCAACCACCTGGACGCGCTCAAGGTGCAGATCGCCGAGCAGGCTCCCGCACTGGTGGAGCGGTACCGGCCCGAGCTGATGTACTGGGGCGGCGGCACCGCGAGCATCCTCAGCCCGTCCGAGATCGAGACCCTCTACGGCGCGCTGTCCGATGCCTTCCCGATGTCGGGCATCGTCGAGTCCACCATCGAGAGCAGCCCCGAGTCGCTCACCCTGGACAAGCTGCGGCTGCTGCGCGAGATCGGCTTCAACCGGATCAGCATCGGTGTGCAGTCCTTCGAGGACGACCGGCTGCGCATGATCGGGCGCGCCCACTCGGCGGACATGGCCGAGGCCAGCATCGAACTGGCCCGGCAGGCCGGCTTCGACAACATCAACATCGACCTGATCGTGGGCTTCCCGGACCAGAGCCTGGACGAGGTCGAGCGGATGATGCGGCACGCCGCCGAGATGCCGGTCAACCACTACTCGGTCTATGCCTACCGGGCCAGCGAGGGCACCGTGCTGCGCCGCCGGCTGGACCGCGCCAACGCCAAGACCGACCTGGCCAACCAGCTCAAGGCCTACCAGTTGGCCAGCGACATCCTCACCGACGCCGGCTCCCCCGAGTACACCTTCGCCTACTTCGGCACCCCGATCTGCCAGGCGGATCTGGCCTACTACCAGATGAAGCTGGACTGGATCGGCTTCGGCTCCGGGGCGTTCTCGGTGATCGACGGCCGGATGAAGGGCTTCCGGGCCGGCAAGCTGCGCGACTACATCGCCGCACCCACCGAGTTCGACTACGACCTGCCGCTGGCCTCCGGCGCCCAGGCCGGCAGCCTGATCAATTTCGCGCTGACCACCCCGGAGGGGGTGGACGCCGAGGTGTTCCGGCAGCGCACCGGGATCACCCTGGACGAGGCGCTGGAACTGCCGGAGGTGACCGCCTCCCTCGACCAGCTGTGCCAGTACGGCGAGCTGATCCGTGACTCGGCCGGCATCCGGTTCGCCCGCGAGGACATCGCCAAGGTCTACATCTCGATGAACTGGCACGAGCAACCGGAGGGCGACGGTGCCGAGGAGCACGCCTCGGTCGGTCCGGTGCCGATCGAGATCGGCCAGCCGGCCGCGGCGCCGGCCTGAGCCGCCCGCCCCACGGGGCTGTGCCGGGTAGGCTGGGCCGATCATGACCTCCGACCGGCCCCCCATGATCGCTGGTCACTGGGACGTGGTGGTGGCCGGCGGCCGGATCTCCGGCGCAGTCACCGCCTGGGCGCTGGCCCCGTACGCCGAGCGGGTGCTGGTCGTCGACGCCTCGCAGGGCAGCTCGTTCTGGCCGCAGCAGTCCACCTGGGACCGGGAGGGCAACCTGCTGTGGGCCGACCTCGGCCTGCTGGACGAGGTGCTGGCCCTCGGCGCGCCCCGCACCTACGGGCACACCCTGCGGGTCGACGACGATGTGGTCGAGCACGACTACCCCCAGCAGGACGAGTACTCCTACCGGATGACGCTGCCCCGCGAGGTGCTCGACCCGGCGCTGCTGGCCGCGGCCGGCAGTCGCGAGAACGTCACGGTGCTGCGGCCGGCCCGGGTCGGCGACATCGCCAGCCAGGGCGGCCGGGTGACCGGCGTGACGGTCCGGCAGGACGGGGCCGACCACCAGGTCAGCTGCGACCTGCTGGTGCTGGCCGACGGCCGGCTGTCCCGCAACGCCGACCGGCTCGGTGCCGAGCCGTACCAGGTGATCCCGTCGCCCTGGGTCGCGCTGCTGGCCTACTGGGAGGGCCTGCCGCTGCGCCCGGACCGTGGCTACTTCAACTCCCAGCCGGGCAGCCTGGCCATCTCGACGCCGTGCGGGCCGGGGCAGTGGTGCGTGTCCACCGACATGCACCAGCGCCTGATCGACGAGTCGGGTGGCCACCCGGCGCAGCTGTCCGCCCGGTTGCTGGCCGAGGACCCACACCTCGGCCCGGCGCTGCCGGCCGGCCGGCGGATCAGCAAGCTGGGCGGCGCCGGCAAGTTGCGGATGCAGCGCCGCCCGATGAGCGGGCCGGGCTGGTGCCTGGTCGGCGACGCCGGCTACCACCTGGACCCGGTGACCGCCCGGGGCACCAAGGCCGCGCTGGTTACCGCCCGCATCCTGCGCAACCGGATCGCCGAGCTCGGCGGCATCGACGGCACCTTGCTGGGTGGCCTGACCGAGCAGCGCGATGCCGCCCTGGAGGCGGACTGGCTGGTCGCCGCGGAGCTGTGCCAGCCGGTGCCCGTGCCGTCCTGACCCTGCTGTCTCAGGTCACAATCGTGTCCATAACGTCCGACTAAGCCCCGAAGTGTCGCGAGCCGATCTAGGCTTGATTCCTGATCGCGGGTCGCATCGGATCGGTCTGCGACTCGCGCGGGGAAGGACACGATCATGAGCGATCTAGGTGGTGGGTTCTACCCAGCTCCACCGACCGGTACCGGGAGTGCGACCGGCATGGCGAACGCCTCGCACGCGGCGCACGACCACCGCCGGCTGTATTCGGCCGAGAACATGGCCGAACTCAAGGCGATGCGACCGTCCCGGTTCGCCGGCCTGCGCCGGCTGCTGGCCCGGTTGACCCGCCGCGGCTGAACGCCAGCACGGCCCGCACAGCAAAGATCCGGCGCGACCACCCCCGTTCAGGGTGGTCGCGCCGGACCGTTTCTGCCTTGCGGTTACATCGCCCCTGCCGACCCCGGCACCGGCCGGTTCATGTGCACCAGAGCCGGTTCCTTGGCGGGCGCGGGCTCCGGCTGGACCTTGGCCGGCACCTCGAACGAGGCACGGACCGCGGCCCGCTCCCGCCACAGGTGGTAGACGGCCATCGCGAAGATGTAGGAGCCGATCAGGTTGGCGATGGCGTGCCACCAGATCCGGTAGGTGGTGGCGCCGGCCCCGGCGTCCAGGGTGCCGAACCAGGTGGACAGGCCGATCGCCTTCTTGGCGCCGAGTGCCACCGACAGGGTCAGGGAGACGTGCTCCAGGCCGTGGATGCCCTGCATCCAGACGCCCATCTTGCCCCACTTGCGGGCAGTGACCTTGCGGGCCCGAGCGGTGATCAGCAGGACCCCGGTGATGCCGGCCAGGAAGATGAAGTTGCCGACCAGGTGCAGGATCTCCATGCCCAGCGTGGGCTTGGAGTCATCGACCTGGCCGTACCCCTTGGCCAGACCGGTGCCCCACGGGGTCATCCAGGCCTTGGCGTTCGGGTGCTGGACCCAGTACCCGGCCTGCGCGATGTGCTCCTGCAGGTGGCCGATCTGGCCGACGATGCCGATGCCGATCACCGCCGCCGCACCGTTGAACACCCACGGCTTGGCGCGGCCGCGGTTGGCGAGGAACAGGGCGCCCACCGCGCCCCACATCGCCACCGCCCAGGCGGTGAGCAGGATCGCGCCGAGGGTGTCCCACCCGGACACCGAGTGGCTCATGCCGCTCATGTTCTCCATCGCGATCAGAGAATTCGTGTGGCCCATTGCAGTCCTCCTAGACTCGGGCGAGGCTCTTCCTGCGAACGGTCGAACCTGAATATGGAAGCTCCGGCCTCGTTACCGGCGAGGTATCCAGCTACTAGATACCGTTGCGATCTAGTGACTATTGTGGAGAGCGCATTTCGTGCCGTCTTCTCGGCAATTGCTTTTCTTGGAACAGGATTCGGCCAGCCGGTGCAGCCACCGCTGCCGCTGCCGCCGATTAGTACCCAATACCGGTAGGGGGTACACTGGGACGGCCGGGCAGTCCGGTACTCCGGCGGAAGGACGGCGCGGGTGAGCGACGCGGCAGAGCCGAACGACCAGGTGGCGCCTGGCTATTCGAGCACCAAGGACGCCCACCTCAAGCGATTGCGTCGCATCGAGGGCCAGGTTCGCGGCCTGCAGCGCATGGTCGAGGCCGACACGTACTGCATCGACGTGCTCACCCAGGTCTCGGCGGCGACCAAGGCACTGGAGGCGGTGGCGCTCTCGCTGCTCGAGGAGCACCTGGGCCACTGCGTCGCCGGTGCGATCCAGGCCGGTGGCCAGGACGCCGAGGACAAGGTGAAGGAGGCCTCGGCCGCCATCGCCCGGCTGGTGCGTTCCTGAAACCCGGCTGCCTGCCGCAGATCCCCCACGAGGACGAGGAAGACCACGATGACCAGCTCCAGCTACCGGGTGACCGGTATGACCTGTGGCCACTGCAGCACGGCGGTCAGTGCCGAACTCAGCACCCTGGACGGGGTAACCGACGTCGCGGTGGATCTGGACCCGGCCGGCGTCTCGCTGGTCACCGTGACCAGCGCCCAGCCGCTCCGGCCGGACCAGGTGAGCGCCGCCCTGGACGAGGCCGGCGACTACCGCCTCGTCCCGGCCGACCCCGCCGCCTGACCGGCACCGACCCGGCATCCGTGACCAGTCCTGGAGCAGGTGGCGTGACCATCCCGGCACCGTCCGGCACCGAACGCAGCGTCGAGCTGCGGATCGGCGGGATGACCTGTGCCTCGTGTGCGGCCCGGGTGGAGAAGAAGCTGAACAAGCTGGCCGGCGTCACCGCCAGCGTGAACTACGCGACCGAGACCGCCAGCGTGCGAGTGCCGGACGGCCTCACCGAGGCCGAGCTGATCGCGGTGGTGGAGGCGAGCGGGTACACCGCGACGCCGCCGGCCGGCGGGCCGGACGCCGACCCGGACCATGCGGCCCTCCGGGTGCGGTTGCTGGTCTCGGCAGCCCTGGCCGTTCCGGTGCTGGCGCTGGCCATGATCGGACCATGGGAGTTCCGCTACTGGCAGTGGATCTCGCTGGTGCTGGCCACCCCGGTTGCGGTGTGGGGGGCCTGGCCGTTCCACCGGGCCGCGCTGGTCAACGCCCGGCACCGGGCCGCCACCATGGACACCCTGATCTCGCTCGGGGTGGCCGCCGCCTACTTCTGGTCGCTGTGGTCGATCGTGTTCGGCGCCGCCGGCGAGCCGGGCATGCGAATGGAGTTCAGCCTGCTCGCCGCGGGTTCCGGCGACGACGCGATCTACTTCGAGGTCGCCTCGGTGGTCACCGTCTTCCTGCTCGCCGGCCGGTACTTCGAGTCCCGTGCCAAGCGCCGCTCCGGTGCGGCGTTGCGAGCGCTGGCCGAACTCGGCGCCCGGGAGGTGGCGGTGCTGTCGCCCGGCACCGGTACCGAACGCCGGGTACCGGTCGAGGAGCTGGCCGTCGGGGACCTGTTCGTGGTGCGGCCGGGCGAGAAGATCGCCACCGACGGGATCGTGATCGATGGCAGCTCGGCGGTGGACGCCTCGATGCTGACAGGGGAATCGGTGCCGGTGGAGGTCGGGCCCGGCGACGCGGTGGCCGGCGCGACGGTCAATGCCGGCGGCCGGCTGGTGGTCCGGGCCGGCCGGGTCGGCGCCGACACCCAGCTGGCCCAGATCGCCCGGCTGGTCACCGAGGCACAGAGCGGCAAGGCCCGGGTGCAGCGACTGGCGGACCGGATCTCGGCGGTGTTCGTGCCGATCGTGCTGGGACTGTCGGCCCTGACGCTGCTGGCCTGGCTGCTCAGCGGTGCCGGCACCGCCGCCGCGTTCACCTCGGCCGTCGCCGTGCTGATCATCGCCTGCCCGTGCGCGCTCGGCCTGGCCACGCCCACGGCGCTGCTGGTGGGGACTGGGCGCGGCGCCCAGCACGGCATCCTGGTCAGCGGGCCGGCCGCGCTGGAGTCGGCCCGCCGGATCGACACCGTCGTGCTGGACAAGACCGGCACCGTCACCACCGGCCGGATGAGCGTGGCCGGGGTGCATCCGGCGGCCGGCGTCGGTATCGACCAGCTGGTGCGGCTGGCCGGCGCGCTGGAGGCCGCGTCCGAGCACCCGATCGCCCGGGCGATCGCCGAACACGCGGCCGGCCGGGCGCCGCTGGCTGCCGTCACCGGATTCCGTGCCGAGAGCGGGCTGGGGGTGTCCGGCTCGGTAGCCGGCCGCGTCGTGCTGGCCGGCCGCCGGCAGTGGCTGGCCGAGCGCTGGGGCCTTGCCGCCCCCGCTGACCTGGTGGCCGCCGCCGAGCGGGCGCAGAGCCTCGGCCACACCGTGGTGTGGGTGGGCTGGGACGGCCGGATGCGGGGCGTGCTGGCGGTCGCCGACACGGTGAAGGACTCGGCCGCGGCCGCGGTCGGCGAGCTGCGGGCGCTGGGGCTCACCCCGGTGTTGCTGACCGGCGACCACCGCCGGGCCGCCGAGGCGGTGGCCGCCCTCCTCGGCGTGGCCGAGGTGATCGCCGAGGTGCTGCCGGCCGGCAAGGTCGCCGCGGTGCGGCAGTTGCAGCGGCAGGGCCGGACCGTGGCGATGGTGGGCGACGGCATCAACGACGCCGCGGCGCTCGCCGCGGCGGACCTGGGCATCGCCCTGGGCACCGGGACCGACGCGGCCATCCAGGCCTCGGACCTGACCCTGGTGCGGGGTGACCTGCGCGGTGCGGCGGACGCCATCCGGCTGTCCCGCGCCACCCTGGCGACCATTCGGGCCAACCTGTTCTGGGCCTTCGCCTACAACGTCGCCGCACTGCCACTGGCCGCCTTCGGGCTGCTCAACCCGCTGCTGGCCGGGGCCGCGATGGCCGCCAGCTCGGCGTTCGTGGTCAGCAACAGCCTTCGGCTGCGGCGCTTCGACCCGACCGCCGGTCGCCCGGTCGCAGCGATCGCAGGGCCCGCCGCTCGCCACGGCTGACCGGTACCGCGGGTCGGCTGGGTACTGTACGGCGGGCTAGGAGCATCGGCGAGAGAGCGGGAGCCAGGTGAAGCTGACCGAACTGGCTGGCCGCCGGGTGGTGGTGTGGGGGACCGGTCGCGAGGCGGTCGCCGCGATCAGGGCGATCGCCCCGCTGGCACCGGCGGACCTCGTCGTCGTGCAGGACGGGCCGAGCGCTCCCGCCGGCAGCTGGGCGGAGCTGGCGGGCTCGGTGGCACTGGTCACCGGTTCCGACGCCCGGGCCGCGGTCCTGGCCGCCGAGGTGCTGGTGCGCTCGCCCGGCGTCGCCCAGACCCATCCCTGGCTGGTCGAGGCACGGTCGGCCGGCATCCGGGTCACCGGCGGGACCGCGCTGTGGATGCCCGAGCACGCCGCGCGCACCATCGGGGTCACCGGCAGCAAGGGCAAGAGCACCACCTCGACGCTGATCTCGGAGCTGCTGGCCGCGGTGGGCCGGCCCAACGTGCTCGGCGGCAACATCGGCACCGCCGCGCTGGCGCTGCCCGAAGGCCGAGCTGTACGTCCTGGAACTGTCGATGTACCAGTGCGCCGACCTGGACGACTCACCCCGCACCGCCGTGCTCACCTCGCTGTACCCCGAGCACCTGGACTGGAGCGGCGGCGAGCGGGAGTACTACCGGGACAAGCTGAACCTGGTCGCGCACGGCCCGCAGCGGGTGGTGTTCAACGCCGGCGACCCGCGGCTGACCGCCGAGCTGGCTGCCTTCGGCCAGGACCTGCCCCGGGTGCCGGTCGGCGGCCCGGACAGCTTCCACCTGGCCGCGGGGCCCGGCGGCCAGCCGTGGGTCTTCCTCGGCGGCCAGCCGCTGTTCGCACGCTCGGCGTTCGGCCTGGTCGGCCGGCACAACGAAAGCAACCTGTGCGTCGCGCTGGGGGCGTTGCAGGCGGTGGGGGTGGACTGCCTGGACCGCCGGGACGACCTGGCAGCGGGGCTCGCCGGCATCCGGCCGCTCGCGCACCGGCTCACCCCGATCTCCGATCCGTCCGGGATCACCTTCGTCGACGACTCGATCTCCACCATCCCGGAGTCGGCCGTGCACGCGATCGAGGCGTACGCCGACCGGCCGCTCACCGTGATCGTCGGCGGCCAGGACCGCGGCCTGGACTACCGGCCGTTGCGCGACTACCTGGCCTCGACCGGCATCCGCGCCACCCTGATCGGCATCCCGGACAGCGGCGAGCGGATCCTGCAGGCAGTCGCGGACCTGCCCACCGTGGTCCGGCTCAGCGCCGAGGACCTGACGGCCGCGGTGCGGCTGGCCCGCCGGCACACCCCGCCGGGCGGGGTGGTGCTGCTGTCCCCGGCGGCGCCGAGCTACGGCCGGTTCGACAACTTCGAGCACCGCTCGCGGGTGTTCGCCGAGGCCATCGCCGACAGCGCTCCGGCGGGGCCGCTGGAAACCGGCGCTACGGAGCTGACCGCGGCGCCGGCCAGCCGGTCCAGCGCGGCGACGAAACCGTCCGGGGCGTACCCGCTGGCCTGCCGGTCCAGCACCTGTGACCAGGCGGGCGTGCTCGCGCGGTCGATGTCGGGCAGCAGCCGCCGGACCACCACGGCGTCCTGCCAGGCCGGCAGCTCGGCCAGCCGGGCCACCGCGGCCTGGGATTCGGAGATCTCGCCGACGCACTCGAACGGCTTGTACCCGCCGATGCCGAGCAGCACCCGGTAGCCCGGTAGCTGGCGCTCCTCGCGCAACAGGTCGGCACCGAAGATGCCGACCAGCCGCTCGACGCCGGCGAACGGGGCCAGCGCCAGGAACACGAACCGGCACTTGGGGCAGTCGCCGCACCAGCGCAGGGTGGCCGGCCGGTCGATGGTGTAGGCGTTGTTGCAGCTGGTCAGCACCCCGTCGTAGGCGGTGGTGCCGGTGAACAGCCGGGCGATCTGCAGCTCGTTCAGGTGTCGCAGCAGGGAGAAGTACAGCCCGTGCACGTCGAGCCGGCTGGCCAGCGCCGCCTGCAGGGCCTGCTCGGCAGCCGCGCTCTTGGACCACTGGTGGTTCACCGGCTCGCCGTTCCAGTCCAGGTTGGGCGCCGAGGCCGAGGACTCGTTCGACATCACCACCGGACCCAGGCCGTGCAGGATGCTGGTGGCCACCGCGAGCAGCGAGTTGACCGCCGTCACCGGCACGTGACCGTTGTAGGCACCCTGCCGGTTCAGCTCGAACAGCCGCCGGTCCAGCGTGCGGCGCACCGTGAGCAACTCCAGCCCGGACGCCGCCACCACGCCTTCGATGATGTGATTGGGGTTGACGGCAAAGGCGATCGGGTTCCGGCCGTCGGCGATCATCGCCTCGGTGCTGACGATGGAGTCCTTGCCGCCGCCGCACGGCACCAGCGGCCGATCGGTGATCGAGTACCAGGCACCGGCACCGGCCGGCGCGTCCGGTTCGACGGGCGGTTGCCCGGAGCCGGCGACGAACCGGGTGTCCAGCACCGCGGGCAGGTCGTTGGTGTAGGCGAACTCGCGCAGGCCGTGCCGGTAGACCGCCTCCAGGTAAGCCAGTTCGGCCGCGGTGAACCGGGTGCCGCCGAGGTCGAGCACCGGTGGCGCGGCGGCCTTGAAGTAGCTGACTCCGGCGACCACGTGCAGCAACCGGAGCACCGCTGCGAACGCCGCGCGCCGTTGCTCGCCGGGCTGGTGTGCGGGCACCGGGAACCGCAGCCGTTCGGTGAAGTCGAGATCGCCCGTCGCGCCGCCGGACAACCGGTAGCCCAGCGTCACCTCGCCCGAGGAGAGGTCGGCCTGGAGGTCCGTGCAGGAGAAGACCGCATGGTCCAGCAACGGGGGCTCGCGGTCCATGGCATCCAGCCTACCGCCGGGCGCTCGGGCGCCGGGCGAACCGGTTCGGAGGTGGCCGGGGTGCCCACATCCGGATGGGGCACACTCCAAAGGATGAACCAGTCGAGCAGATCCCGGACCGTCGTCGTCACCGGTGCCAGCGGTGGAATCGGTCGCGCCACCGCGACCGCGTTCGCCGCCCGCGGCGGCACGGTGGCACTGATCGCACGTGGCGAGAAGGGCCTGGCCGGTGCCGCGGCGCAGGTGGAGCGAGCCGGTGCCCGTGCGCTGGTGGTGCCCGCCGATGTCGCCGACTCCGACCAGGTCTTCGCCGCCGCGTCCCGGGTCGAGGCCGAGGCCGGTCCGATCGACGTCTGGGTCAACTCCGCCTTCACCTCGGTCTTCTCGCCGTTCTCCGAGATCAGCCCGGCAGAGTTCCGCCGGGTGACCGAGGTCAGCTACCTCGGCTACGTCTACGCCACCATGGCGGCACTCAAGCACATGCGACCGCGCGATCGCGGCACCATCGTCCAGGTGGGTTCTGCCTTGGCCTACCGGGGGATTCCGCTCCAGTCGGCCTACTGCGGAGCCAAGCACGCGATCCAGGGCTTCCACGAGGCGCTGCGCTGTGAGCTGCTGCACGACAAGAGCAACATCCGGGTGACGATGGTGCAGATGCCGGCCGTCAACACCCCGCAGTTCGACTGGGTGCTGTCGCGGCTGCCGCGCCACGCCCAGCCGGTGGCCCCGATCTACCAGCCGGAACTGGCCGCCCGCGCGGTGCTCTACGCCGCCGACCACCCCGGCCGGCGCGAGTACTGGGTGGGCTCGTCCACGATGGGCACGCTGGCCGCGAACGCGCTGGCACCGGGACTGCTGGACCGCTACCTGGCCCGGACCGGCTTCAAGGCCCAGCAGACCGACCAACCGCAGGACCCGGATGCCCCGGCCAACCTGTGGGAACCGGCCGACGGCTCGGACGGCCACGACTTCGGAGCGCACGGCGACTTCGACGACACCGCACACCGGCGCGACCCGCAGCTGTGGGCCTCCCAGCATCACGGTGCGCTGGCTGCCGGTGCCGGCGGCCTGCTGGCAACGGCGGCGGCACTGCTGCGGCGGCGGGCTTCGCGATCGGGCTGAACGCCGCTCCTGCCATGCACGCGGCCAAGGCGAGCGGGCATGAACGGGCCGAAAACCTTGAGACCGGGCTGCAGGGCAATCGCGACATCGGCATGGCAATCGGCATCCTGATGGGCCGGTACGGGACAGACCGACCACGACGCTTCGACCTGTTGCGGGTCACCTCTCAGCGCGAGCACCGCAAGTTGCGCGAGAACGCCGCCGAGACGGTGTATTCCAGGAGACCTTCCGCAGCGCGTTGAGCCGGTTACGTTGTGACTGGCCTGAACCGGGGTGTCAGCGCACCGTCACCGGCAGCCCGAAGCGGGTCCGGACCCCTGGTGACCACAGGGCGCGCAGCCGATCGCCGGACGGGACGAGCCCGGCCGCTGCGACCAGATCCTCTTTCAGCTCCTGCACCTCGGCCTCGTACAGCGGCCACGGTACGTGGGCGTTCGGGACCCACCGGGTGCGGCCGCCGATCCGGGCATGCAATCCCCAGCGGGCGGTGAGCCATTCCTCCAGTGGGGTGGGCCGGGCCGGCCGGCCGACCCGGACGGTCATCGCACAGGCCGGCCCACGCTGCGGCCAGCGCCGCCGGGACTCGTACCGCCAACTGTCGGGAGCCGGCTGGCTGACCCGCATCCGTGCCCACGTGTAGGGAACGCCGAACAGCAGCCGGGCGATCGGCACCACGGCCAGCCGCGCGGTGTCCAGCGAGCAGAACACCACGCCGTGCCGCCCGGCGTCGTCCACCGAGTACAGCCGGACGTTGGTCTCGGCGAACGTGCCGAAGTAGGGGATGGCGCGACTGCGGCCGACAGCGATGTCGCGCAACTGGAAGGGCACCAGGCCTACATAGCTGAGGCCTGCCACGGTGTCCGGCCGGCAGCCGGGTGGAAACAGGCTGGCGATCGCGGACGGCTGCACCGGCCAGTGCAGGAAGCTGACGTTGCACCACTGCTGGTCGAATACCGTCGGCGGGCGCAGCGGCGCCGGGATCCGATCGAACTCCGGTTCCGCCATGCGCCGAGCTTGGCAGCCAGGATGGCACGGCGCCAGGGCGGAAGTCGCTGCGGTCGCGGGGTGCGCTGCTTCGCCGGGCGCGTCGGGAGTAGTCGTATTCGAACTTGTGTTCGATAATTGGCGTCATGCCGCCCCGCGTCCTGGTGCACCTGGTACGGCAGCTGGCCGACCTGCACGCCTGGGGGCGCAGCGCCGGAAGCTGGTGGGGGCTGGTCTCCTGGCGCACCTACGGCAGCTTCGGCGACGGCACCAACGGCTACCTCTACACCTCTGCCTGGCTGCCGGCCCGGTTGCTGGAGCCGTCCGGCGACCCGGCCGCCCGCCGGGAGTACCAGCAGGTGCAGCGCTTCGACCTGCCCGCCGACCGGTCCGCCTGGCCGGTGCCGGCCGCCAGTGCCGGACGGCGCTGGCGGCACTGCGGACCACTGGAGGACGCCCCGCCGCCGGCGCCGCGGATCGCCCCGCTGATCGGCGGCACCGCCCTGCCGCCACCCGGCCCGGCGGCTAACCCAGGCCGTGGTTGACGGCCAGGATCACCACGTCCACGACGGCCGCGGCCATGGTGGCCAGGAACGCGCCCTGGCCGCGCGGCCGGCGCCGGGCGCTGAACACGGCGGCCACCGCCAACCCCAGCACCGCCACCGTGCCGAGCGCGGTCAGCACCGGATGCCGGCTCCCGACCTGGACGTCGACGACGCCGGCGGCCAGCAGCAGCGAGCCGACCGCGGCCAGCACCGAGCGCCGGGTGCCCAGCCGCTGCGGCAGGCCCAGCACGCCGGCGGCCAGGTCGTCGGGCAGGTCCGGCAGCACGTTGCCGAAGTGCGCGGCCACCCCGACCAGGCCCGCCGCCAGCACCGCCCAGGCCGGTGCCAGCCGCGGGTCCGGGGTCACCGCGGTCGCCATCGCCGGCAGCGCCCCGAAGGCCACCAGGTAGGCCAGCGCGGACGCGGGCGTCGCCTTCAGCCCCAGGTTGTAGGCCCAGCCGCCGGCCACCGTCACCGCGTGCAGCAGCGCCGCCCGCCAGCCCAGCCCCAGCGACAGCAGCACGGCCAGCAGCACGGCGCCGGCCAGCGCCCGGCGCAGCAGGCTGCGCAGCTCCGGCTGTGCCGCCAGCGGCTTGTCCGTCCGGCCGGCCGCCCGGTCCCGCGCGGCGTCGAGCAGGTCGTTGGACCACCCGATGCTCAGCTGCCCGGCCAGCACCGCCGCCGCCGCGAGCAGGCACTGGGCCGCCGGCTTGCCGGCGACCGCGACCAGCGCGGTGGCCAGGCCGGTGACCGCCACGCACGGAACCGGGTGACTGGCACGCACCAGGACGGACAGTCGGGCCAGCACCGCCCGAGCATAGGGGCGGGACCCCGCCGGAACGCACATAAGCTGGGTCGGTGACCACCATTGCCGGCGTCCGCGGGGTGCTGCCCGAACACCGATACAGCCAGCAGGACATCACCGAGGCGTTCGCCGACTGGTGCCTGCCGGCCGACCGGGATCGCGAACTGCTGCGCCGGTTCCACCAGAACTGCCCAGGTGCAGACCCGGCACACCGTGGTGCCGCTGGAGCGCTACCAGGAGCTGACGGACTTCGGCGATCCAACGACGTCTTCATCTCCCAGGGCACCGCGCTGGGGGCCCGCGCGGTCACCGAGGCGCTGGCGGCTGCGGGGCTGGTAGCCGGCGACGTCGACCTGATCCTGTTCACCACCGTCACCGGGGTGGCCGCCCCGTCGCTGGACGCGCTGATCGCGCCGCTGGTGGGCCTGCGCCCGGACGTCAAGCGGATGCCGATGTTCGGCCTGGGGTGCGTGGCCGGTGCCGCCGGCATCGCCCGGGTGCACGACTACCTGAAGTCGCATCCGGACGAGGTGGCCGTGTTGCTCTCGGTGGAGCTGTGCACCCTGACGCTGCAGCCGGGGGACCGGTCGGCGGCGAACATGGTGGCGACCGGGCTGTTCGGCGACGGTGCCGCCGCGGTGGTGCTGGTGGGCTCGCGGCGGGCCGAGCAGCTGGGCCTCCAGGCGATGCCCGAGGTGCTGGACTCCCGCTCGCACCTGTACCCGCACACCGAGCGGACCATGGGCTGGGACGTCGGCGCCGCCGGCCTGAAGATCGTGCTGGACGCCGACGTGCCGGTACTGGTGGAGAAGTACCTGGCCGAGCGACGTGGCAATGCTGCTGGACGCCCACCAGCTGGACAGCAGCGAGGTGGCCGGCTGGGTCAGCCATCCGGGCGGCCCGAAGGTGATCGAGGCGATCCAGCGCGCCCTGGGCCTGGACCGCGGTGAGCTGGACCTGACCTGGCGCTCGCTGGCCGCGATCGGCAACCTGTCCTCGGCCTCGGTGTTGCACGTGCTGGCCGACACGCTCGCCACGCGCAGCTTCGAGCCGGGCAGTCCCGGGGTGCTGATGGCGATGGGTCCGGGGTTCTGCTCCGAGCTGGTGCTGCTGCGGTGGTGAGCTCGGCGGGTGCCTACACCGTGCTGATCGGCCTGGTGGCGCTCGAACGGCTGGCCGAGCTGGTGGTCTCGCAGCGCAACCTGCGCTGGAGCCGGCAGCGAGGCGGCGTCGAGACCGGCGCCGGGCACTACCCGGCGATGGTCGTGCTGCACACCGGGCTGCTGGCCGGCTGCCTGGCCGAGGTGTGGCTCGCCGACCGGCCGTTCCTGCCCGGGCTGGGCTGGCCGATGCTGGCCGTGGTGCTGGCCGCCCAGGCGCTGCGCTGGTGGTGCATCGCCACCCTGGGCCCGCAGTGGAACACCCGGGTGGTGGTGGTGCCCGGCGCCGACCGGGTCAGCACCGGGCCCTACCGGTTCCTCGCCCATCCCAACTACGTCGCGGTGGTGGCCGAGGGCGTCGCCCTGCCGCTGGTGCACACCGCCTGGCTGACCGCGCTGGTCTTCACGGTGCTGAACGCGCTGCTGCTGCGGGTGCGGCTGCGCACCGAGTCCGGGGCGCTGGCCCTGCTCGGCTCCGTGACCCCGACCGCGTGACCGGCCGTGCGGCCGGCAGCGTGATCGACGTCGTCGTTGCCGGCGGCGGTCCGGTGGGCCTGGCCACCGCGCTGTACGCGCGCCGGGCCGGGCTCTCGGTGGCGGTGCTGGAGCCGCGGCCGGCGCCGATCGACAAGGCCTGCGGCGAGGGCCTGATGCCGGCGGCGGTGCAGGCCCTCGCCGAGCTGGGGGTGGACCCGCCCGGCCGGCCGCTGCACGGGGTGCGCTACCTCGACGGCACCCGCTCGGCGCAGGCGCTGTTCCCCGGCGCCGCCGGCCGCGGGGTGCGCCGGACCACCCTGCAGTCCTGCCTGCGCGCGGCGATCGCCGAACACGGCATCGCGGTGCACCGGACGGCGGTGACCGAGATCGGCCAGGACGGCGGCAGCGTGCGGGCCGGCGGGTTGACCGCGCGCTACCTGGTCGGCGCCGACGGCCTGCACTCGACGGTCCGCCGGCTGGCCGGGCTGGAGCTGCCGGCCCGCCCGCCGGCCCGCTGGGGCCTGCGGCGGCACTACCGGCTGGCGCCCTGGTCCGACCTGGTCGAGGTGCACTGGTCGGAGTCGGCCGAGGCATATCTGACGCCGGTCGCCGACGATCAGGTCGGGATCGCCATCCTGAGTTCGCAGCGGGCCGGCTTCGACGAGCAACTGGCCCGGTTCCCGGCGCTGGCCCACCGGCTGGCCGCGGCGCCGGGTTCGAAGGTGCTGGGCGCCGGCCCGCTGCGGCAGCGGACCCGGGCCCGGATCGCCGGCCGGGTGCTGCTGGTGGGCGATGCGGCCGGCTACGTCGACGCCCTGACCGGGGAGGGCATCACGGTGGGCCTCGCCGCGGCCCGGTCGCTGGTGGGGTGCCTGGCGGCTGGGCGTCCGCAGGACTACGAGCGGCTCTGGACCCGCGATTCCCGCCGGTACCGGATGCTGACCGGTGCCCTGCTCTGGACCGCGGGCCAACCGGTGCTGCGGCGCCGGATCGTCCCGGCCGCCGCCCGGGCGCCCGGGGTCTTCGAGCGGGTCGTCGGCCAGCTCGCCCGCTGAGCGGCTGCGCCGCCACGGCGCGGCCCGGTGGTAGGTTCCCGTGGCTGTCGGTGTCGATCGGGCCTGAAAAGGGAGCCTGCCGTGGACTATTTCCGCGATGTGATCGAGATCCTCACCTGCGACCATCGAGCGATCGAGCAGATGTTCGCCGAGCTCGACCGGCTGCGCGAGGCGGCCGACGAGCAGTTCCGGTCGCGGCGCAAGGAGGTCGCCGAGCGCCTGATCCTCGACCTGGCGCGACATGCCGTGGCCGAGGAGGTCGTCCTCCACCCCAGGCTGCGGGAGAAGGCCGGCGAAGCCGAACAGGCCGGGCGCGAGCACATCGCGATCGAGAATAGCCTGGGACGGTTGGAGTATCTCCGCATGTTCGACCCCGGTTTCGAGGCGGAGCTGCAGACGCTGATGGCCGAGGTCCGGGAGCACGTCGCCGAGGAGGAGGACGTGCTGTTCCCGCAGCTGCGGGTCCTGTTCAGCCAGCAGGAACTGGTCACGATCGGCCAGCTGGTCGAGGCGGTGAAGGAGTACGTCCCGCCCGGCCCGCGTCTCGGCGCTGCGGACCTGCCACCCGGCAGTCAGGTGCGGGAGCCGGCGGTCAGCCTGGTCGACCGGCTGCGAGAAGCCGCGAGGGTGGCTGGCGGCGCTGCGCCACCTGGCTGAGGGTGGTGGCCGGAGCCGCGCGATCGGCTGTGCTCGAGCCGTCCTTCCACCCTGAGGCATGCCGGCACCGGCCACCCGGCCACCGGTACGCGCCCGGGCCCGGGCGAGGGCGACATCCCGGGCTGTTGTGTGCTGCCCATATGGGGTGTCTAGGCCTTAAGGGTCAAGTGCCTAGGGCGCCGGCCGATGGAACACGCGATGAATCGAGCAACGAGAGGGACGGCCGTGCATTCAGCAGCACCGCGCCGGCCGGCCATCCGGGCGTCGTGGATGCCGTGGCTGGCCGGCTTGGCGATGGCGCTGGCCATCCTGGTGCTGAGCCAGTTCGCCACCCGGCTGCTGCGCGACCCGGTGGTGCCCGGCGGCGCGTGGTGGCCGGCGGCGGGTCTGTCGCTGGCCGTGCTGGTCCGCTCACCCCGCCGGTGGTGGCCGCACCTGGTCGTCGCCATCGCGATCAGCGGTGCGCTCAGCCGGGCCCTGGTCGGCGCACCGCTCGGGCTGAACCTCTGCTACGCGCTCGCCAACATGGCCGAATGCGTGATCGCCGCCTGGTTCCTCGGCATCGGAGCGATGCACCGGTCCCGGCCGCTGGCCGGCGTCGGTGACGGCATCCGGTTGATCATCGGCGCGCTGCTCGGGGTCAGCGCGGCGGCCTGCGCGGTCGCGATGGGCTTCCTGTCGGCCGGCAGGCCGTGGCTGGCCGGTACCAGCGGCTACGTGCTCAGCCACGGCCTCGGGCTGGTGATGCTGACCCCGCTGCTGCTGGTGCCCGCCAGCCGCGCTGTCTGGGACGAGTTCGGTCACGGCCGGCGCAACGCCGAGTGGATCATGCAGTTCGCCCTGGTGACCGCGGCGTCCTGGTGGATCTTCCTGTCGGTGAACACTGTCGGCGAGGCCTTCCTGGTGCTGCCGCCGTTGCTGTGGGGGGCTGCCCGGCTCGGTGCGCTGCGCACCATGATCTCCGCCCTGATGGCGGCGGTGCTGGCCACCGTCGGGACCCTGCACGGGCACGGCGAACTCGGCACGATCAGCGACCCGCAGCACCGGCAGTGGGCGTTGCAGTCGCTGCTCGCGGTGATCTGCCTGGCCACCCTGATCCTGGTGCTGTCCGCCCAGGCCCGCGAGACTGCGCTGGCAGCCGCCGCCGAGCGCGAGGACGCCCTGGCCGAGGCGCAGCGGTTGGCCATCCTGGGCTCGTGGAGCTGGGACCTGGTCAGCGCGCAGATGACCTGGTCGGAGGAGATGTACCGGATCTTCGGGGTCCGGCAGGCCGACTTCGAGCCCAGCATGCAGAACTGGCTGACCCTGGTGCAGCCGTCGGACCGGGGCCGGCTGACGGCCGCGGTCCGCACCGCGCTCGTCGACCTGCGGCCCTTCGAGCTGGAGTTCACCCTGCTGCCGGCCGACCGGCCGAGCCGGGTGGTGCACGGCCGGGGCCGGGTGCACGTTGACGAGCACGGCACCCCGGTCCGGATGAGCGGCACCACCCACGACGTCACGGCGGCCCGCTCCGCGGCCCGGGAGCTGGCCACCGCGCGCGACCTCTACCGCGGGGTGCTGGCCGCCGCCAGCAGCATCTCCATCATCGGCACCGACCCGTTGGGCCAGATCACGGTGTTCAACACCGGCGCCGAGAAGATGCTCGGCTACACCGAGGCGGAGATGCTGGGCAGCAGCCCGGTGCAGTTGCACGACCCGGCGGAGCTGGCCGAAATGGCCGGCGAGCTGGGCCTGGCCGCCGATTTCCGGCTGCTGATCCGCGATGCCGACGCCGCACGCCCGGAGCCCCAGTACTGGACCTACCTGACCCGCTCGGGCCGCCGGCTGCAGGTGGAGCTGACCGTTACTGCGATGACCGCGCCGGACGGCTCGCTGTCGGGCTACATCGTGGTGGCCAACGACGTGACCAGCCAGCGCCAGGCCGAGCTGGCGCTGCGCGAGAGCGAGCAGCGCTTCCGGCTGGCCTTCGACGCGGCCTCGGTCGGCATGGTCATGGTCTCGCTCGACCCGCCCACGGCCGGCAGGCTGATCCGGGCCAACCAGGCGATGTGCAACCTGACCGGCTACACCGAGGTCGAGCTGCTCGCGTTGAGCGTGGTGAGCCTGTCGATCCCCGAGGACCGGGAGGCGACCCGGGCCGCGCTGCGCAAGATGGTCAGCGGCGAGGTGACCCAGGTCCGCCGCGAGACCCTGTACCGGCATGCCGACGGCAGCAACCTGTGGGGCCTGCTGTCCACCTCGACGGTGACGCCGGCCGACGGCAGCGCGCCGTACGCCATCTCGCTGATCGAGGACATCACCGCGCGCAAGCGGGCCGAGGCGGCGCTGACCCATCAGGCACTGCACGACGGCCTGACCGGCCTGGCCAACCGGACGCTGCTGCTGGACCGGTTGGAGCACGGCCTGGCGGCCAGTACCCGCTCCGGCGGCGGGGTCGGGGTGGCCTATCTCGACCTCGACGGCTTCAAGCAGGTCAACGACGGCGCCGGGCACGCCGCGGGTGACGAGTTGCTCGTCCAGGTCGCCAGCCGGCTGGGTGCTTCGGTGCGCCCGGGGGACACCGTCGGCCGGCTCGGTGGCGACGAGTTCGCCATCATCTGCACCGACCTCACCGAGGACTCCGACCTCAGCACGGTCGCCGACCGGGTGCTCAAGGCGCTGCGCGAGCCGTTCCTGCTGCCCTCGGGCACCTTCACCATCAGCGCCAGCATCGGCCTGGCCACCGCGGAGGGGCACAGCAGCGGTGAGCAGTTGCTGGCCGCCGCGGATGCCGCGATGTACACCGCCAAGCGGGCCGGCCGGGACCGGGTGACGGTCACCGACGCCCAGCAGCAGGCCCGGGCAGCGCGCAGCAGCCGGCTGCGCCCGCAGCTGGAGACCGCGCTCAGCGAGGACGAGCTGGTGATGTACGGCCAGCCGGTGCTGGACCTGCGGTCCGGCCGGATCGTGGCAGTGGAGACGCTGCTGCGTTGGAACCACCCGCGCCGCGGCGTGCTCGGGCCGGGCGAGTTCCTCGACGTCGCCGAGTCCAGTGCCCTGATGATCCCGATCGGGCGGCGGGTGCTGCGCGAGTCGTGCCGGATGGCTGCCAGCTGGGCCGACCAGCTGGGCGACCAGGCACCCGACGTGCACGTCAACATCTCCGGACGCCAGCTGGAGACCGGCCACCTGATCGACGACGTGCTGGCCGCGCTCGCCGAGTTCGACGTGCCGCCCACCCGGCTGGTGCTCGAGCTCACCGAGACCCACATGCCGCTGATCGCGGACTCGATGCGCGAGGACCTGAGCAGCCTGCGCGAGCTCGGCATCCGGATCGCCATCGACGACCTGGGCACCGGCTATAGCAGCCTGACCAGGATCACCGAGCTGCCGGTGGACATGCTCAAGATCGACGTCCGGTTCATCGCCGGGCTCGGCACCGACTCCGGCTGCACCGCGGTGGTGGCGGCCATCCTCGAGATCGGCAAGACGCTGGGCCTGGCCGTGGTGGCCGAAGGCGTCGAGACCGCCGCCCAGGCCAGGCTGCTGACCCAGTACGGCTGCCACACCGCGCAGGGCTACCTCTACAGCCGGGCTCGTCCGGAGGCCGACCTGGCCTTCCACCTGGCCGGCATCGCGGTCGGCCAGCCGCGTCGGTCCGGGCTCGGCGCGCTCGCGCTGCGGGCACCGGCCTGACCCTCGGGGTGATCCGAGGCCGGCTGAGCCGAACCAACCGGACCGGAGGCCGACTGAGCCGAACCAACCGGACCGGAGGCCGACTGAGCCGACCTGCCGGACCTGACCGGCCGGGAGCTACTGGCCGTCGACGGAGACGATGTCCACCGTGATGGTGGTCCGGTTGGCCGCCTGGTAGCTGACCCGGTCACCGGGGACGGCGCCCTGCAGTGCCTGTCCGAGCGGGCTGTTGGGGGTGACCACCTCGTCGTCGCCCAAGGCGAGCTCGTGCGGCAGCAGCACGAAGGTCTCGCAGCTGCGCCCGCCGTCGAAGCTCAGCGCGACCCGGCTGCCCACCTCGATACCGCCGGCCGGCGGGCTGGTGCGCCGGCGACCGCGCGACTGCGCCGGCTTCGGTGCCTGGAGCATCAGTTCCAGCTCGGTGATGCGGACCTGCAGGTCCTCGATGGTGATCGCCAGTTCGACGTTGGCACACCGGTCGGCGGCGTCGCCACCGGAATCGGGCGGGCTGTACTGCGATTGCAGCTCGGCACACTGCGCCTGCAGGTCCGCCAACCTGGCGCGGATCGCGTGCTCGACGGAGCCGGCGCCGGCAACGCGGCCGCTGGAGGTCGCCCTGGCGGGCCGGCGGGCCGGCGTGCGGGTGGCGGTACGAGTGGTGGCGGCCGGAAGGGTGGCAGTCATGGGTCGCTCCGGTGGAGTCGAGCTGAACTGGCGAAACCACCTGCTGGGCCGACCCAATTCTGGCCTAGACGCTACGGCACGGCTGGCGGGGTTTCCACCACTGACCGTTGCACAAGTTACGGCGTTGACTCAGGCCGGCAGCTCGCCGGTCATCAGCACCTCGTCGGCGATGTCGCGCAGCTTGCGGTGCCGGTTCTGGCTGGTCTTGCGCAGCAGGTCGAAGGCCTGTGCGTCGGTCAACTGCAGCCGGGCCATCAGGATGCCCATCGCGGCACCGATCTGCCGGTTGCTGGCCAGCGCCCGGTCCAGGTTGGCGGCCTTGTTCTCGGCCTGGTTCAGGGCGTACTCGCGCAGCTTGGCCAGCTCGTAGTGGGTGCGCACCCGGGCCAGCAACTCCTCGGGGACGAACGGCTTGACCACGTAGTCATCGGCACCGGCCCGCAGGCCCTCGACGGCCGACGCCGCACCGGCCCGGGCGGTCAGCAGGATCGCCGGGATCCGGGCCAGCATCGGGTCGGCGCGCATCAGCTTCACCAGCTCGATCCCGCTCCGTCCGGGCAGCACCACGTCCGACAGCACCAGATCCGGCACCGCCGTGGCAGTCAGTGCCTCGTCCACCGAGCCGGCCGCCTCGACCTGCCAACCCTCGGCCGCCAGCAGCCGGCTGAGGTAGCCACGCAGGTCGGCGTTGTCCTCGACCAGCAGGATCCGGCCGGCCGGCGTGGCGGCGTCCGGCTCGGTGACCGGATCGGGAGCGGCCTCAGGGTGCTCGTTGGCCGCCCAGCCGCGTGCCTCGACGATGAAGGCCGACGCCGCCCGGGGGTCGGCAACCGTCACCGCAGGCTGCGCCGTGGCGATCGGGGTGCGCGGCAGCCGGACGGTGAACTCGCTGCCCTTGCCGACCTCGCTGCGTGCGCTCACCTCGCCACCGTGTGCCCGGGCCAGGTCGCTCACCAGGGACAGGCCGATGCCGGCACCTTCACCGCTGCGGGCTCCGCTGACCGGCGCCTGGTAGAAGCGCTCGAAGATCCGGGGCAGCTCCTCGGCCGGCAGGCCCGCTCCGGTGTCGGACACGGTCAGCCGGACCTCCTGCTCGCCCTCGGCCAGCCGCACCTCGATGCTGCCGTGCCGGGTGAACTTGATGGCGTTGGCCAGGAGGTTCGACAGCATCTTGGTGACCATCTCGGGATCGACCGCGATCGGCTCGCTCACTCCGTCGGTGTCCACCACCAGCGCCAGGCCGGCCGCCTCCTCGACGACGGAGCGGAACATGCCGGCCACGTCGGCGCACAGCAGCGCCAGGTCGGTCGGTTCGAGTCGGGCATGCAGTTCGTCGGCCTCGGCCTGGGCGAACTCGAGCAGCGTGTCCACCAACCTGCTCAACCGCAGCACGGCGCGGCGCGCGGCGTCGATGTCGGCGCGACGGCCCTCCGGCAGGTTGGCCGCAGGGTCGGCGAGCAGGCCGTCCAGCGGCGCCATCATCAGGGTCAGCGGGGTGCGGAACTCGTGGCTGATGTTCTCGAAGAACCGGGTCTTGGCCACGTCGAGCTGGGCAAAGGCCTCGGCGCGCTGGCGTTCGGTGTCGTAGGCGGCGGCATCGGTGAGCACGATGCCCAGCTGGCGGGCGACCAGGTCCAGGAACCGCAGGTAGGGCTCGTCGAAGTCCCGGTAGGGGTTGCAGCCGACCGCCAGCACCGCGTAGGGCTCGGGACGCCCGCTCAGCCAGACCGGCTGCAACCGGATGGAGTGCGGCGTGGCCGGCCCCAGCGGTGACGGCAGCAGCACCGCGCCCGGGGCCAGTTCGGCCGGCGTGGTGTAGGCGGGCAGCCCGGTGCGCAGCACCGCGCCGATCACCGAGGACCTGGTCACCGGCAGGTTGGCGGGCAGCTCCGCCCCGGCGCCGGACAGGCCGTAGTAACCCTCGAGCCGGGCCTGGCCCTCCTCGACCTGGGCATAGACGGCCGCGAACGGGATGCTGATCCGGTTGCGGGCCAGCACCTGCATGCCCTGCTCGTAGACGTTGTCCAGGCTGCCGGTCTCGGTCACCGACAGGGCACCGAGCTCGCGGACCGTGTGCATCCGCCGGTCGAACACGTCGCCGTCGGTGACCTCGGTGGTGGCGACGAAGACTCCCAGCACCTGGCCGACCTCGCCGGTGATCGGTGAGTAGGAGTAGGTCCAGTAGGTCTCTTCCAGGTATCCGACGCGTTCCAGGAACAGCAGCTCGTTCTCGATGTGGACGGTTCCCTCGCCGGCCAGCACGCTCTCGGCCCGCGGGCCGAGCACGTCCCAGACCTCGGGCCAGCACTCGGCGGCGGGCTGGCCGATCGAGGCGGGGTGCTTGTGGCCGAGCAGCGGCCGGTAGGCGTCGTTGTAGATCTGGGCCAGCTGCGGTCCCCACCAGATCAGCATCGGCGCCTTGGAGGCGAGCACCGTACGCACCGCCGCCCGCAGCGACTCCGGCCACTGGGCGACCGGGCCGAGCGGGGTGCTCGACCAGTCGAAGGCCCGGAACATCGCCATCGTCTCGTCGTCGCCGAGGAACAGCTCGGCGGCGTGTTGTTCGGCGTGGCGCCCGTGGATACCGCGGCGTCCGCAACGGCCTGTTGGGCCCTCAGCTCCGCGTCGGCGGCGTCGAGCTCGGTGCGCAGCGCGGCCAGCTCGGCGCGCAGCTGCGCCGGATCCGGACGGTCCGGGGCGGCGGCCAGCGCGGTGAGCCGGGAATGCTTGTCGGCCAAGCGGGTGAGGAAGTCGAACGAGTCCGAAGGCGTGGTCATGACATCCCGTGCGGCGTACCTGCGGACAGCTGTTTGTTTAACCGCCGCGTGTTCGGCGCATACGTTATACGGCGGCCGGCGTGCTCAACACACCCACGCGGGTGGGCTCAGCCGTCCATCCGGACGTCGGCCACTGACTTGTCCGGCCGCAGGCCACGCCAGACCGGGTGCCGCAACCGGCCGTCCGGCGTCCATTCGCCGAAGCCGACCTCGCCGACCAGCACCGGCTCGACCCAGCGGGCTGCGGGGACCTCGGCCGGCGGTGGCGGCTCGGCCAGCGGCGGGGTCCGCCTGGTGAGCGGGCCGAGCCGGCCGAGCAGGGTGGCCAGCGCCGCCTCGGTGAAGCCGGTGCCCACCTTGCCGGCGTAGCGCAGTGCGTCGGAGCCGCCCGGTCCGCCGGGCACCCCGACCAGCAGCGAGCCGATGGTGCCGGCCCGCCGGCCGTTGCCCGGCTGCCAGCCGAGGATGACGACCTCCTGCATCCGGACGTTCTTGATCTTGCGCCAGTCCGGCGAGCGCCGACCGGGCCGGTAGCTGCTGGACAGCCGCTTGGCCACCACGCCCTCCAGCCCCAGGTCCTTGCTGGCGCGCAGCAGCACGGCCCCGTTGCCGGCGAAGAAGGGCGGGCACTGCCAGCCGGGACCGTCCAGGTCCAGCTCGGCCAGCAACCCGCGGCGCTCGAGGTAGGGGAGCCCCATGGTGTCGCGGCCGTCCAGGTGCAGGACGTCGAAAACCAGGAACCGGACCGGGTCGGTGCCGCTGAGCCGGAGCGCCGCGCCGGCCTGCCCGACGTGCATGCGGCGCTGCAGCCGGGCGAAGCTCGGCAGCCCGTTGTCGCCGAAGGCGACCACCTCGCCGTCCAGTACCGCCCGCCGGCCGCCGAGCGCCTCGCCGAGTCCGGCGAGTTCGGGATAGCTGACCGTGACCTCGAGGTCGTTGCGGGAGCGCAACCGCACCCGGCCGCCCTCGACGAAGGCCAGCAACCGGGCGCCGTCCCACTTCGTCTCGTAGCCCCACTGGGCGTCCTCGGCGGCGCCGGGCAGCTCACCGGGACAGGCCAGCATCGGGGTGAGGTGCGGCAGCGCCGCGGGCAGTCGGGTGGCCACCGGGCGGGCAGCGTGTGGCATCCCGCCTCCCGCACCGCTTAGACGTATCTAGACGAACTGTCTAGGACAGTGTCTACGTTACCCGTGGACCGATGCGGTGGCGGCTCCGCGACGGGTTACGTTGAAGCGGACGCCGACCGGCGTTCAGGTTTGTCTTCCCGGAGGTCCTGGTGTGGGTTCTGCTGTCGTCCCGGCTGCGTACCTGGCTGCTGATCGCCCTCGCCGTACCCCTGCTGCGCGCGGTGCTCCGGCGGGTGGCGGCCTCGGCCGACCGGCGCGACGCCGGCTCCCGAACAGCGCGGGGGCTGCACTCGCTGGAGACGGGGCTGGGCCGGTTCGACCGCCGGGAACGCCGCCGCCGGCGTCGCAGCCGGTGAGCTGACCGGTCGAATACCCGAACCCGGTCCGGACCGACTTGGTCGTCGATTCGAGCCGACGGCCGAGGCCTGTTCCGGATCTGCCGCGTTGCACCAGGCGGCCCGCCGGTGCCGCACTATTAATGACAGACGGTAGCCGTATCGTCACCCTGCCCACCGGGGATCGCACGTGAGGAGAGCCAGCCAGTGCCCAGGCCGACGCCAGCGGCCCGCCTGCAGTCGCTGGCGGTCCGGACTGCCGACGGCGACTACCTGCTCGACCTCAGCGACGTGTCCTGGCTGGATCCGCTGCACCTGGTCGGGGTGGCGGCTCTCGCCCAGCTCGCGGCCGACCGCGGGTCCCGGTTGCGGCTGCGCGGGCTGCGCGCCACCCAGGCCGGCTACGCCTCCCGGATGCACCTCGGCGCGATCGTCGAGCGGTTCGGCGGCAGCCACGACCTGCCGGCCCACGACCGGGAGCTCGACCGGCACGACAGCCTGCTGGAGGTCACCGAGCTGGCCACCGGCGGGGACGTCCGGCAGCTGAGCGGGCTGGTCTATGACCGGGTGGTCGGCCACGACGCCGATATCGCGCACGCGCTGCACACCGCGCTGGCCGAGATCGGGGCCAACGTCTGGGAGCACTCCGGAACGGTGGGTTTCATGGCCGCCCAGACGCTGCCGTCCCAGCGGGTGCTGCGGTTCGCGGTGGCCGACGCGGGCGCCGGCCTGCTTGGCACGCTGGCCGGCCAGGGTGCCGAGGACGACCGGATGGCGATCACGATGGCGCTGTCGGGCACCAGCCGGACCTGTGGGCCGGGGCGCGGCACCGGGCTGCCGACGGCGGTGGCGGTGGTGAGCCGGCTGGGCGGTGGCGTGCTGCTGGCCAGCGGGTCGGCGCTGGCCACCGCGAACGCCCGCGGCCGGCGGCACACCGAGCTCGACCAGCCGTTCACCGGGACGATGTTCGAGGGCTGGGTTCCGGTCAGCGAGGCCCGACACAGCGGGCAGAGGCTGTACGACTGGGACGCCGGATGAAACAATTCGGCTATCGTTGACGTTCGAGCCGGCAACATGCTAGCGCTGGCGGGGGCTGGTGCCGATAGAAGAAGGGCACATCGCGCTGAATGCCGGCAGCTGAGGGGGTAGTCGTGGGCGTACGTACATTGCCGTTGCCGCGACTGGTAGCGGGTCGCGATTTTGCCGATGACATGGTGAGGACGCTCGGCCCGGTGACGGGCCAGGACGTGGTGGTCGACGCCACCAAGCTGCTGTCCGGTACGACATCGTTCGCCTACCAGCTGATCGAACGCCTGCTGGCCGACGGGCACGCCAGCTCGGTGCTGCTGGTGGGGGCACCGTCCGACTTCGCCGAGTACGCCACCTCGGCCGCCCGCGAGCTGCACGTCACCGACCGGTTCGACCTGGCCGAAGAGCTGCCCCGGACCGCCGCCGCCAGCTGAGGTCGGTGGAGCTAGCGCGCCACCCCGTCCCTGCTCTGCAACGCGCTGCCGATCGCGGCGTTCAACCCCTGCCACCGGTTCTGCTCGGTGGTGGCCGAGACCTCCGCGGAGCTGATGAAGCTCACCTCCGCGGCCTCCCGCCAGCTCAGGGCCGCCGCCACCACCGCCGGGTCGTCCACCCTGCTCAGGGTCACCTCCAGCAGGGCCCGCGCGTCGAGGTAGCGCCGCTCGGCGGCGGCCAGCTCCGGCGTGGTGCGACCGGCGCTGGCCCGGCTGAGCGTCCCGTACTCACCCAGCCGGCCGCGAACCGCGAGCGCCGCGTCCTGGGCGTCGGTCAGCGCGGACCGGCGCCGGGAGTAGCGGCGGGCGTGGCTGTCCCGCACGCTCAGGGCCACCTGGGTGCCGATCGCCACCAGCAGCGACACCACGCCCGCCCAGACGGCACTGATCAGCGTTGCCGAGTCCGCCGACGCGGTGGCTGCCAGCAGCGATCCGGTCACTGCCCGGCGGCGCGGCGGCCTTCGGCCGGCTTGGCCTGACGCTCGGTCGGCGACACCGCCAGCAGCGGGCGGGAGGCGTTGGCGTCGGCGATCTCGACCAGCTTGAGGTCGGCCTGCACGCCGAGGATCGCTGCCTCGATGGTCAGCGCCGCCAGCGGTTCCTCCTTGTGCTGGCGGCGCAGCGCCCGCAACGTCTGCAGCTCCGCCATCCGGGCGTCGCGCTGGGTGCGGCAGACCTCGTGCACCTGCTCCTCGCTGCGCCGGCCGGCAGCCAGCACCTTGAGGATGAAATCGTCGCGATACCCGGCGGTGCGGGTGGTCGGCTCGGCCAGCCAGTTGTCGAGTTCACGCCGTCCGGCAGCCGTGATCTTGTAGACAGTCCGGTCCGGACGGACATCTTGGGACACGGTTCGCGAGGTCACCAGGCCGTCCCGGCTGAGCCGGTCGAGGATTTGGTAGACGTGCCCGATATTGAGGCCACCCCATTGCGGTCCGACCGCTTTCTCGAAATTCGTCTTAATTTCGTAGCCGTAGCTCGGTCCATCTGCGAGAAAGGACAACACCGCGTGTTGGATAGCCACGGCGACCACTATAAGGGCAAGGCTTTGCCCCGGACGGGCTACCGGCCAACACCGGCTCCGGCCGTGGCGGGAGGATGATGCAGCGATGCCGCCAGCACCGGCAACACCGCCGCAAAGACCTGCCGGCGCGCAGGTCGAGCTGGTGTCGGTCACCAAGACCCGGCGTCAGGGCCGGGCGGTGGTGGCCGCACTCGCCGACGTCTCGCTCACCGTCCCGCCCGGCCAAATCGTTGCAGTCACCGGGCCGTCCGGGGCCGGAAAGTCGAGCCTGCTGCAACTCGTCGGAGGCCTGGACACACCGGATTCCGGCCGCGTCCTCGTCGACGGTGTAGACATTGGCCGGCTGTCCGGCAGACATTCGGCGGCCTTTCGCGGCAGTGTCGGTTTTGTCTTTCAGCGCTATCACCTGCTGAGCACCCTTTCCGCACTCGACAACGTGATTAGTCCGGTGTTGCCACTGCGTGTGGACTTCGACAAGCGCGAGCGCGGTCGGCAGTTGCTGGCCGCGGTCGGGCTCGCCGGCCAGGCGGAGGTGCCGGCCCGCGAGTTGTCCGGTGGCCAGCAGCAGCGGGTGGCGATCGCCCGCGCGCTGGTCAACCGGCCCAGGCTGCTGCTGGCCGACGAGCCGACCGGCAACCTCGATTCCCGTACCGGCGAAGACATCCTGGACCTGCTGACCGAACTGCAGGCCGAGCACGGCATGACCATGCTGCTGGCCACCCACGATTCCACGGTGGCAAGCCAGTGCCAGCGGCTGGTCGAGTTGCGCGACGGGCGACTGGTGAGCGAGCGGGCGCTGACCGGGTCCGACCCGGACAGCACACTGCGCCGGATCAGCGGGCCCGGCTGACATCCGGCCAGCCGTAGCTGGCCACCGAGCAGCTTGCGATTATGTGCATAGTTGCAAGGCAACTTGACCGGATGTAGTTGAGTGCCTAACGTGCATGCAATCTAAAACGCCTATAGGGCAAGGTGATTCGTCCATGGCTACTTCGGCTACACGTTTCGTGCGAATCCTGCAAGGCCGGCGAGGGCCCGCTAGGCGCCGGGTCACGGACACCTGCCCGCCCGATCCGTTCTTCCAGCACCGGTGTGACCAGGGTAACTACTACACCAGGCTGTGCCAGTACACCCCGGCCTGCACCGTGTCCTGTGGGGACTGGATACCGGACGGCAGCTGCTGAGGACACCACTGCCGGGCGTCCGTCAGAGACCGCCGGCAGCCGCTGACGCTGGAGCAGCCGCATCCGGGGGAGCGTCAGCGGCTGCCGGCGCAGGGCACAAGAAACACCACGGGGGGCACAATGTTGGGGTTTGCGCTGATGTCTGTCCGCTGTCTGTTGGCGCTGGTACTGGCCGCCGCGGCATTCGGCAAGGTGAGGCAGCGATCCGGGTTCGAGCAGTTCGGCACGGTGCTGCGCCTGGGATTGGGCGTGCCGCATGCCGGTGTGGTGGCTGCCTGCTGGGTTGCCGGCGAAGGACTCACCGCGCTGTTGCTGGCCTTACCGGCGACGGTGCGACCGGCCGCGGCGCTGGCGGCGGCGGAGTTCGCGCTGCTGGCGGTGGGGGCGGGCGTGCTGGCGGCGCGCCGGCGCGGATTCAGCTGTCCCTGCTTCGGTAACGGGGACGCACCGGTCGGCTGGCCGACCGTGCTGCGCAACGCCGCGCTGACCGCTGCCGCGCTACTGCTGGCGCTCGGCCTGCGGCTCGGGCAGGCCGGCGCGCCGGCGCCGGTCACGTTGGCAGCGGTCCTGACCGTCGGACTCGGCGGGGTGCTCGGCTGGCAGGCACCGGCGCTGCGATCGCTACTCGAACACTGCGGGTACCGGTCGACGGCATCCCACTCCGCCCTGCCGATGGGTGGCCGGCGATGACGATCACCGCGGTGCTGACGGCCTATGCGGCGCTGGTGGCCAGCCTGGCGCTGGGAATCTCGTTGCTGATACTGCGGGTTCTGCCCGAGCCCGAGCCAGAGCCAGAGCCGGAGCAGGCGTCGACACCCGGGGCGGGCCGGTCACCCGGCGGGCCGGACCCCGGCAGCCCCGCGCCGCCGATCGCCGGCCGGGCCAGCACCGGGCAACTCCTCGATCCCACCGACCTTGCCGGCCGCCCACACCTGGTCGCCTTCCTGTCCAGCAGCTGCTCGGGGTGCCGTGCCGAGCTGCCGTCGCTGGCCGGTTACGTCGGCCTGTGGCCCGGTTCTCTGCAGTTGATCGTGGTGATCGTCGGCGACCCGCGGCGCGGCGCCGACCTCGAGCAGGCGCTGGCACCGATCGCTTCCGTGGTGTTCGAACCGGACGGCGGCCCGATCGCCGCCGCCTACCGCGTCACCGGCTTTCCGTGCTGCGTGCTGGTGTCGGCAACCTCGACGGTGGTTGCCAGCAGCCCGTCGGTTCTGAGCCTGCCGTTACCCCTACCGCAGTGATCGCTGCCGCGAGCAGGCCGGTCAGACTGTGCGCATGAGTTTTGCCGGACAACCGCCGACATGATCCACCTGGTGCTGGCCCGGCTGCGGGGCAACCGGTTACGGGCGCTCGCGCTGGTGCTGGGCATCGCCGCGGCCACCACCGCCTTCGTGGTGCTCACCGGCCAGGTCGCCGAGCAGCGCCTGCAGCTGCGCGGCCGGGTCGCCGCCCAGTCGCGTCCCCCGTACGACATCCTGGTCCGGCCGGCCGGGTCGCGTACCGCCCTGGAGGAGCAACAGGGACTGGTTCGCGCCAACTTCCTGTCCGGCCAGTTCGGCGGCATCACCGTGGCGCAGTGGCACCGGATCCAAGAGCTGGCGGGGGTGCAGGTCGCGGCACCGATCGCGATGGTGGGGTTTCTGCTGCAGACGGTGGAGATACCGATCGACGTCACCGACAAGCTGCCCCGGGGTCGGGAGCAGCTGCTCACCACCTCGATCACCCGGCGCACCGCCCGCGGCCTGAGCACCTTCGACCAGCCGGCGATCGACTACACCTTCATCAGCCCGGCTGCGGCCCGCCGGGTCGGCCAGCTGGGCGAGCCGGGATTCGGCTACGACTTCGTCGGTTCGCGGGGTCGGTTGCCGGTCTGCCCCTCGCGTCCGGCCTCCGGTGCCTCGCCGTTCTCGGTGCGCGGCCAGCGGCTGGGTACCTGCTGGTCGCTGGCCAACGGGGACAGCGGCGGCGGGTTCGACGGGCTGCCGGCCGGCCACGCCGGGGTCACGGTGCGCTGGACGTTCCCCTTCCTGCTCGCGGCGATCGACCCTGAGCAGGAGGCGGCGCTGGCGGGCCTGGACCGGGCGGTGACGCGGGGCAGCTACCTCCCCGAGCGCGGTGTGCTGGCCGCCGAGCACGGCCCCGGCGTACCGGTGCTGATGACCGAGCACGCCGGCGTCGAGGACGTCGACGACATCAGCATCCGGCAGCTGGATGCCACGGTGACCGCACAGGTCCGCAGCGGCCTCCCGCTGCACCTGCTGGATCCGCTGCTGGACCGCGCCGGCGGCCAAGAGCTGGCACGAACGACCATCACCGCCGAGCAGGCCTACCAGCGGCTGCTCGACGAAGGGCTGATCCAGCGCAAGCCCAAGCTGGTGGACAGTTACTGGACCAGCGGGCCGGTGAATTACCGCACCCGGCCGGACGGCACGCTGCAGCCGCAACCGGTCAGCAATCCGGCCGGCGTCTGGCGCACTCCCATCAGGTACACCGGCACCGTCACGGTCCCGCCGGACGGTGCCGACACCGCGTTCCGCACGCTGCGCCGGCACCCGGTGCTGGGGGACCAGGAGACCCGCAACGCCATTCCGCAGTTGGTCACCGTCGGCACCTTCGACGAGTCCCGGCTGGCTGCGCTGCCCTCGGGACAGGGCACCGCTGCCCTGGACCCGGCGCTGGGCGACTACCGCACCGAGCCGCTGGCCCCGGCCGATGCGGGCAGCAGCGCGCAGCTGGGCGGCCGGCCGCTGCTGCCCGACAGCAACATCGCCGGCTACCTGCTGCCGCCGCCGACCATGATCACCTCGCTGGACGCGGCCTCGGTCTTCACGAATTCGGCTGTCTTCGACGACGTCAGCGACGCCGCCCCGATCAGCGCTGTGAAGGTCCGGGTGGCCGGGGTGCGCGGCACCGACCCGGTGAGCCGGGAGCGGGTGCGGCTGGTCGCCGAGGCGATCGCGCGCGGCACCGGCCTGGCCGTCGACGTCACGGTGGGCAGCGCGCCCACCGAGCGGCGCATCGCCCTGCCGGCGGGCTCGGCCGGCCGGCCGTCCCTGCTGCTGTCGGAGCAGTGGCAGCGCAAGGGCGTGGTGGTGACGGTGCTGCGCGCGATCGACCGCAAGAGCCTGCTGCTGTTCGTACTGGTCCTGGTGGTGTGCGCGGTGTTCACCGCGAACGCGGCGGGCGCCGCCGCCCGCTCGCCCAGGCTGGAGCTGTCCACCCTGAGCTGCCTGGGTTGGACCCGGGGCCAGCTGATGCGGCTGCTGCTGGCCGAGATGGCGGTGATCGGCACCGCCTCCGGGCTGCTGGGGGCGCTGGTGGCACTGGTCGCCGCGCGGTCGCTGGGCGCGCCGGTGACCACCGGCCGGGCGCTGGTGGCGGTGCCGGCCGCCCTGGCGGTCACCCTGCTGGCCGCCGCCTGGCCGGCGTGGCGGGCATCGGTACCGGCACCGCTGTCGGACCCGGCCGCCGGTCGCGCGGCCGGCCGGCGCGGTGGGACGTCGCCGGTGCGCGGGCTGGTGCAGCTGGCCTACCGGAACCTGCGCGACGAGCCGGGCCGCACCGGCCTGGGCATGCTCGCGGTCGGCGTCGGCTCGGCCGGCCTGACGGCGCTGCTGGCCATCGCGGTGGCCTTCCGGGGCAGCGTGGTCGGCAGCGTGCTGGGCGATGCGATCTCGCTGCGGGCCCGCACCGTGGACTACCTCGCGGTGGTCGTCACGCTGCTGCTGGCCGCCGTCGCGGTGGCCGATGTCAGCTACCTCAACATGCGCGAGCGCCGGGACGACCTGGCGGTGCTGCGGGCGGTCGGCTGGACGGCCGGCCAGCTGACCCGCTTGATCGCCGCCGAGGGGTTGCTGATCGGGGTGACCGGCTCGCTGGCCGGCGCCGGAGCGGGGCTGGCCGTGACGGCGGCGGTGGTGGGCTCGGTACCCGCCGGCATGTGGCCGCTGGCCGGGCTCGCTGCCCTGGCCGGCTCGCTGGCCGGGGTACTGGCGGCGCTGCTGGCGGCGCTGTCCCTGCCCGCGCTGCTTCGCACGCCCGCGCTCACGGCTGAGTAACCGCTCTGTATAACTTGGTCAACCGCGTATCGTCAGGCATCCTTTGAGGGTGTCGGACGAAGCCCTCCCTGCCGGACCGGACGGCCCCACGCTGCTGTCGGTAGGCGCCGCGGCGGGCCGGTTGGGGGTGGCGCCGGCCACCGTGCGCAGCTGGGAGCGACGCTACGGGCTCGGCCCGGGCGGGCGCAGCAGTGGCGGCCACCGCCGCTACACCGAGGCCGACCTGGACCGGCTGCAGCGCATGCAGGAACTGGTCAGCCGCGGGGACACCCCGGCCACGGCCGCCCGTACCGTGCTGAGCCAGCAGCCCGACTACGCCGGTGCGCTGGTCGGCGCCGGCCCGGTGCGGGCAGCCGGCCCGGGGCGGGCTGCCAGCCCGGCACGTGCATCCAGCCCGGCGCGGGTCAAGCACGGCGGCGGCCCGGGCGGCCGGGTGCTGGCGGTGCCCGGCGCCTCACCCGAGGTGCGCGGACTGGCCAGGGCGGCCAGCAGGCTCGATGCCGATGCCGCCACCAGCCAGCTCGGCGACCTGCTGATCCACCGGGGGGCGGTGCGTACCTGGAACGAGGTGCTGCGTCCGCTGCTCGCCTCGATCGGCATGCGCTGGGTCCGGACCGGCGTCGACGTCGAGCACGTGTTCACCGAGGCGATCATGGACGCGCTACGTGGCTACCGGGCCTTCCTGCCCCGGGCGATGCCCGGCCGTCCGGTGCTGCTGGCCGGTGCCCCGGACGAGCAGCACACGCTGCCCCTGCATGCGCTGGCCGCCGCGCTCGCCGAGCAGCGGACGCCGGTGCGGGTGCTGGGTGGCCGGGTGCCGACCGACGCGCTGGTGGCGGCCGCCCGGCGCACCGGGGCGGGCGCGGTCTTCCTGTGGCGGCACTGCGGACAGGACGTGCCGCCGCTCAGCCAGGCCGAGCTGGCCGAGATCGGCTCGCTGACCCACAGCCGGCCGGCCCGCCGGCTGGTCCTCGGCGGTGCCGCGTGGCAGGGCGGCGCGCTGCCCGGTGCCAGTCACGCCGACGACCTGGAGGCGGCCGTCCAGCTGCTTCGCCCTGGAGTACGCTAACTTCTGCAACTTTATTCATCACTCGCAACCACGGAGCCGGCGGGAGAGCGGTGCGATGACCGGGACCGACGTGCTGGTAACCGGCGCGTCCGGCTTCGTCGGCTCGCACCTGAGTCGGGCGCTGGAGCAGGCGGGCTATCGGGTTCGCGCGATGACCCGGCAACCGGACCGGTACACCGGCGCCGGTGAGCCGGTGGCCGGCGACGTGTCCGTGCCGGCCAGCCTGGCGCGCCCGCTGGCCGGAGTCCGGGCGGCTTACTATCTTGTGCATTCGCTGGACTCCGCTCGGTTCGAGCAGGTGGACGCGGCGGCCGCCCGGGCGTTCGGCGAGGCAGCCGCCGCGGCCGGGGTCGGCCGGATCATCTATCTCGGCGGCCTGGGCTCGGACGACCAGCGGTTGTCGGCCCATTTGCGCTCCCGGCGGGCGGTGGAGCGGTTGCTGGGCGAGGCCGGGGTGCCGGTCACGGTACTGCGCGCGGCGGTGGTGATCGGGCACGGCGGCATCTCCTGGGAGATCACCCGCCAGCTGGTCGGCCACCTGCCGGCAATGATCACCCCGCGCTGGGTGAAGACCCGGAGCCAGCCGATCGCGCTGGCCGACGTGGTGCGCTACCTGGTCGCGGTGCTGGAGGAGCCACAGGCCATCGGACAGGTGTACGAGATCGGCGGCCCGGAGGTGCTGCGCTACGTCGACATGCTGCAGCGGGCCGCGAAGATCCTGCACCACCGAAGCCTGCCGGTACTGCCGGTGCCGCTGCTCAGCCCGCGGCTGTCCTCGGCGTGGCTGGCGCTGGTGACCGACGTCAACCTGACGGCGGCACGCAATCTGGTGGACTCGATGGCCACCGAGGTGGTGGTGCGCGACACCTCCATCCAACGGCTGGTGCCCGGTCCGACCCTCGGCTACGACGAGGCGGTGCGGCAGGCGATGGCGGCCCGGCAGGCCGCCGAAGCCGGGACCGGATGACCGGGACCGGACCGGTGCCGGCCAGCTCGACGCGGCTATCGGGCCGGCTGGCCGGCCTGCTCCGCCCGGCCCTGGTGGACAAGGTCCCCCGGGACCATCGCGAGCCGGACAGCGCGTTCCGGCGGCGCCGGCTGGTGGTGGCCCTGGTGCTGGTGGCCGGCGCGGTATTGCTGGGCCTGTCGCTGTCGGTCCGGCCGGGCGATTCGGCTTTCTACCCGCTGACCATCGGCCTGGCCGCGGTCTGGCTGCTCGGCGGCCTGGGATCCGGACCGCTGCATCTGGGCCGGATCGGCTTTCGCGGCGAGCTGCGCCGTCCGGTGCTGACCCCGGTGCTGCTCGGGCTGGCGGCCGTGGCGGTGTTCGTGCTGGGCGCGCTGGCGGTGCGCGAGATCGAGCCGTTGCGCAATCTGACCGAGAACATCCTGGCGCACGCCCGATACGGTTCGCTGCCGCTGGTCGCGATGGTCACCGTGCTCAACGGCATCGCCGAGGAAGTGTTCTTCCGCGGCGCGCTGTTCGCCGCGCTCGGCAATGCCAGCCCGGTGCTGGCCTCGACCGGCATCTACGCGCTGGTCACGGTGGCCAGCGGCAACCCGATGCTGGTCTTCGCCGCCGCCACCCTGGGCCTGGTGCTGGGCCTGCAGCGCCGGGCCTCCGGCGGGATCCTGGCGCCGATGCTGACCCACGTCACCTGGTCGACGGGCATGCTGCTGGTGCTGCCGCCGCTGTTCGCCCGCTGAGGCGTCAGTTCCGGGCGTTCAGTTCCGGGCGTTTCAGTTCCGGGCGACCGGCTGGCCGTAGCCGGCGAACGCCTGGCGGACCGCGGCCAGCTGGTCGGCGTCGAGCAGCTGGGCCACGCCCGCCTGCCGAGCCCGCCAGGCCAGCTCGGCGGTGGTCTCGACCGCCTCGGCCACCGCCATCGCCGCGTCCAGATCGGTGCCCACCGCCACCACGCCGTGGTTGGCCAGCAGCACCGCGAACCCGTTGCCCAGCGCCCGGACGGCGGCGGAGGCCAGTTCGGCGGTGCCGTACCGGGCGTAGGGCGCCACCGGGACGCTGCCACCGGCCCGCGCGATCAGGTAGTGCACCGGCGGGATCTCCTCGCCCAGCACCGCGAAGGTGGTGGCGAACATCGAGTGGGTGTGCACCACCGCCCCGACGTCCGGGCGCTCGGCATAGACGGCCAGGTGCAGGGCCAGTTCCGAGGTGGGCCGCAGCGCGCCGTCGAGCTGGCTGCCGTCCGGCGCGAGCACCGCGACGTCCTCGGCCCGCATGCCGGGATAGGCCACTCCGGTCGGGGTGATCGCGATGGTGCCGGTGGCCGGGGCACGCACCGAGACGTTGCCGGAGGTACCGCGCACCAGCCCGGTAGCCAGCAGGTCCCGGCAGGCCGCTACCACCGCGCTTCGTTGGTCGGCGAGGAGCACAGCTGGCTACGCTACCGGCCATGCGAACCATCGACTGGGACTTCGAATCCCACGGCGGCGCGGTGCGGATCATCGACCAGACCCGGTTGCCCCACGAGCTGGTGAGCATCGATATCGGCACCGTCGACGAGCTGGTGACCCACATCCGGTCGCTGGCGGTGCGCGGGGCGCCGGCGCTGGGCGTGGCCGGTGCGCTGGGCATGGCGCTGGCCGCCTGCCGATCCGCCGAGCGGGACGGCGACCTCGACACCGACCTGGCGGTGGCCGCGGCCAAGCTCATCGACGCCCGCCCGACGGCGGTGAACCTGTCCTGGGGCGTCGAGCAGCTGCGCAACGCCCGGGCCGCTGGTGCCGGCCGGGACGAGCTGGTGGCTGCCGCGCTGGCCATCCGGGACGCCGACATCGACGCCAACCGGGCCCTGTCCGAGCGCGGCGCGCAGCTGCTGGCCGGCGTCCACCGGGTGCTGACCCACTGCAACGCCGGCGCGCTGGCCTGCGTCGAGGTCGGCACCGCGCTGGGCGTCATCGAACGGCTGCACCTGAGCGAGCCGCTGGAGATGGTCTACGTCTGCGAGACCCGGCCGCTACTGCAGGGCAGCCGGCTGACCGCCTGGGAACTCGGCCGGCGCGGCATCCCGCACCGGGTGATCGTCGACTCGGCGGCGGCCGGGCTGGTGCTGGGCGGCCAGGTGCAGGCGGTGGTGGTCGGCGCGGACCGGATCGCTGCCAACGGCGACGTGGCGAACAAGGTCGGCACCGTGGCGCACGCGGTGGCGGCCCACTACGCCGGCATCCCGTTCGTGGTGGCCGCGCCGGAGTCGACCATCGACCCGGCGACCGAGACCGGCACGGCCATCTCGATCGAGCTGCGCGACGATGCCGAGGTGCTGGACCTGGCCGGCCGGCGGGTGGCCGCCCCGGGCAGCGCCGGCCTGAACCCGGCCTTCGACGTCACCCCGGCCGCGCTGGTGACCGCGATCGTGACCGAGCGCCGCACCATCTCCGGCCGGGCCGCCGGCGACCCGCCGCACCATGGCGATGCGTGCGGCCCGGATGCCGAGGTCCAGCAGGGCTCGTCCGAAGAACCGGGACCGGACACCGCCGGCTGAGCCGGCACGGTTAGATGTGCTGGTGCCTGCCGAACGCCATCCCCTGGAGCAGCATCTGCTCACCGAGCTGGCGACGCTGCGGCGCGGCGCGAGCCGCGGCCTCGACGCGCCCGTCCGGCCCGGCAGCGCGCTGACCGTCCAGGCGGCCGCCGAGCTGTTCTGGGCCCAGTGCGAGTCCCGCCAGGTGGACCTGGCCGCGATCTGGCTGCAGACCCAGGGGCGCGGCTTCTACACCATCTCCTCCTCCGGCCACGAGGGCAACGCGGCGGTCGCGGCGGCGTTGCGGCCGGACGACCCGGCGCTGCTGCACTACCGCTCCGGGGGCTTCTACTGCGCCCGGGCCCGGCAGCTGCCCGACGCCGACCCGGTCACCGACATCCTGCGCGGGATGGCCGCCTCGGTGCACGAGCCGATCGCCGGCGGCCGGCACAAGGTGTTCGGCAACGCCCGGCTGGCCGTCATCCCGCAGACCTCGACGATCGCCTCGCACCTGCCCCGCGCGGTCGGGCTGGCTTTCGCGCTGGGCCGGGCCAAGCGGACCGGGGTGCGCACCCCGTACCCGGCGGACGCGGTCGTGGTGACCAGCTTCGGCGACGCGTCGGTCAACCACTCGACGCTGGTGGGCGGGGTGAACACCGCGTCGAACACGGTCTATCAGGGCCTGCCGATGCCGCTGCTGATGGTGTGCGAGGACAACGGCCTGGGCATCAGCACCCGCACCCCGACCGGCTGGATCACCGAGCGGTTCGCCGCCCGTCCGGGGCTGCGCTACCTGGCGGTGGACGGCTGCGACCTGGCCGACGTCTACGACGCTGCCCGGCAGGCGGTCGACTACGTCCGGACGGCGCGCAAGCCGGCCTTCCTGCACCTGCGGACCGTCCGGTTCCTCGGGCACGCCGGCTCCGACGCCGAGGTGGCCTACCGGACGCCGGCCGCGATCGTCGCCGACTACCCGCGCGATCCGCTGCTGGCCACCGCCGGGCTGCTGGCCGCGGCCGGATTCGCCGACGGGCCGGAGCTGGCCGAGCGCTACCAGCTGATCGGCGAGCGGGTGCGCGAGGCGGCCACCCGGGTGATGGCCGAGCCGCAGCTGTCCACCGCATCCCAGGTGATGGCGCCGCTGGCCCCGCGCGGCGTCGAGCGGGTGGCAGCGTCCGTGGCGGCACCCGCGGTGTTATCTGCGGGGGACCGGAGTCGGGTGTTCGGCGGCCGGCTGCCCGAGGACGAGGGGCCGCTGACGCTCGCCCAGGCCATCAACCGGGCGCTGCACGACGAGATGGCCCGCCGGCCCGAGACGCTGCTGTTCGGCGAGGACGTCTCGGTCAAGGGCGGCGTGTACGGGCTGACCCGCGGGCTGCGCAAGAGCTTCGGCGGGGCCCGGGTGTTCGACACCATCCTCGACGAGCAGGCGATCCTCGGCGTCGGGTTGGGCGCCGGGCTGGCGAACTTCCTGCCGATCCCGGAGATCCAGTACCTGGCCTACCTGCACAACGCCGAGGACCAGCTGCGCGGCGAGGCGGCCACCCTGCAGTTCTTCTCCCAGGGCCAGTACCGCAACCCGATGGTGGTGCGGGTCGCCGGCCTCGGTTACCAGAAGGGCTTCGGCGGCCACTTCCACAACGACAACTCGGTGGCGGTGCTGCGCGACATCCCGGGCTGGTGCTGGCGGTGCCGGCGCACCCGTCCGACGCTCCGGCGATGCTGCGAACCCTGCTGGCGGCAGCGGAGATCGACGGCTCTGTCTGCGTTTTTCTCGAGCCGATCGCCCTGTACCACCAACGGGATCTGGACTCGGCCGGGGACGGCGGCTGGCTTGCCTCCTACGCCGGCCCGGACCGCTGGGCGGACGAGCACGTGCCGATCGGCCGGGCCCGCCGCTGGCTGGTCCGGGCATCCGACGGCGGCCCGTCGCACGCACCGGACGCCGCGGACCTGTCGATCCTGACCTTCGGCAACGGGCTGCCGATGAGCCTGCGGGCGGCCCGCACCCTGGCCGGGGAGGGAGTGTCGACCGCGGTGCTGGACCTGCGCTGGCTGTCGCCGCTGCCGGTGGCGGACATGCTGCGCGAGGCGGCCAGCAGCGGCCAGGTGCTGGTGGTGGACGAGACCCGGCGCTCCGGCGGGGTGTCGGAGGGCATCCTCGCCGCGCTGGTGGACGGCGGGTTCCGTGGGCCGATCCGGCGGGTGACCAGCGCCGACAGCTTCATCCCGCTGGGCGACGCGGCCCGGGCGGTGCTGCTGGACGAGGCGACCGTGCTGGCCGCGGCCCGTGCCATGCTCTCGTCGTCGACGGCGGAGTAGAGGGTGGGCCACCCGTGCTGGCCGGTCTTCGACCTGCGGCTGGCGGTGGCCGAACGGGAACTGCGGCCGACGACCGAGGCCGACCTGCTGGCGCTGGCCGAGCTGTTGCCCGACGACGTGGAGCTGGACCCGGCCGCCGCCGCGAGGACGGGGTGGACAGCATGCGGTACCTGCGGCTGACCCGCGCGGACTGGCTGGCCGGCGACGGCGGGCCGGTGTCGTGATCGAGGGCGTGGAGCCCTGCCTGCCCTACTTCGGGCTTGGGCCCGGCTGAGATTGGCCGCCGGCGGGTGCTGGCGGGGCGATCTGTCATAACGATCGGCGGTCCGGACGGTCGATCCTTATGACAGTTCCTTGACCATCCGGGGCAATCTCAGGCTGCGCCGCTCAGGTCGGCGACCAGCACCCGGCCGGTGCCCGCCGAACGCCGCCGCCCGATGGGGAACGCCAGCCGTCCCGCCACCGTCAGCAGGTCCTCGTCGGTGTCGACGGTGAAGCCGTGCCGGGCCAGCAGCCGGCGCAGCGCGGCCGGGGTCCAGAGCGAGCGCCACGGCTCGCCGGCCATCGGGTGCGTGCCGCCGGACGTCGGATGCGCGCCGGCCCGCCGCCGAAGCATCGCCCAGACCACCACCCGCCCGAGAATGCTGGACGCCGCCGGTTGCTGGTAGTTGACGATCAGCCGGCTGCCGGGTGCCGAGAGCGTCCGGATCGCGGCGACCGTGGTCCGGACCTGGGCGCGGGTCAGGTAGGGCACCACGCCCTCCCAGACCCAGGTGGTGGGTTGCGCGGGGTCGTGGCCGGCGCCGGCGAGTGCGGTGCCGAGCTCGTCGCGGTCCAAGCGCACCGGGGCCAGCCGCAGCGAGCCGGCCAGCGGGGCCAGGTCACCGATCCGGTCCAGCTTGTCGGCCTGGCTGGCCGGGTGGTCGACCTCGATCACCGCGGTGCCGGCGAGTTCCGGCAGCCGCCAGGCCCGGGAGTCCAGGCCGGCGCCCAGGATCACCAGCTGGCCTAGCGGCCGGTTCCGGATGGCGGCGTCGATGGCGAGGGTGCGCGGCACCATCATCTCGGCGCAACCGTGCACCAGCTCGTACGCCATCCGGTCCCGCCAGCCGGCAGGGACGCGGTTCGCCCGTACCTGCTCGACCAGCTCGCGCTCGGCCGGGCGCAGCAGCACGGCAGCGATCGGGTCACTGAACCGGTCGGGTGCCAGCCGGCCGTGTGCGGCGGCCCGGCCCTGGCACACCAGCACCGCGGTCCGGCTGGCGCCACTGGCATCGTCCATACCGCCATGGTCCCTCCGGCGCCCCGGCATCGCTCACCCAGGCGCCGGGCCTATGCCGGCCGAGCACGGGCGGGCTGCCGGGAGTAGAACTTCAGGGATGAGCGAACCGACACCGAACGAGCAGGACCCCGCCGACGCCGATGCCGTCCGGCAGCACGCCGAGACCGAGGCCGAGGGCGGCGAGGCGTCCGAGCAGGGTGCCGACGTGCCGCGCGAGCACACCGAGGACCCCGCCGAGGGTTAGCCCTGCCGCCGGTGAGCGGCCCGGGCTACCTCAGGTACGTACCGTTCGGCAGCCGAGCTTCGGGTTGCCGGTGCCCAGGCCGACGTTGATGGCGTAGGTGCACACCGAGTGCATGCCGGCCGGCAGCGTCACCGTGATGTCGAAGCCGGAGTACCGGCCGGCCGACTTGGCCCGCGCGACGTCGGGCCGCAACGAGGGCGACTTGAACCAGCCGAGCGGGTGGCCGTCGGAGTAGACGGCGATGGCCAGCGACAGCAGCCGGTTGTCCGGGTCGACCGACCAGCCCTGCAGCCTGGCCCGGTGGCCGGGCAGCGCCACCGCGCTGTCGAAGTAGCCGCTGGGGTTGTGCCCGGCCAGCGAGCCGACCGGGCCCTGCACGTCGGCGAAGTCCTCGGTGAGCCAGAGCTTGCCGGTGCGGGCGTCGATCAGCACGTCGATGCCGACGAAGCGCACCGAGGTGGACAGGATGTTGCGCCGGTGGCCGTCGTTCGGCGGCTTCTCGCCGTACATGGCGGCCTGCAGGGCGTTCGCCCCGGCGGTGCTGCGGTCGCTGTTCCAGCCGATGTTCTCGGCGGCCGAGTGCCAGGCCACGCCGGCCTGGCTGATCCGGGTGCTGAACACCGGCTCGCCGGGCAGCTGGTGGGACAGCTGGTTGGCCGCCGCCATGGTCAGGTTGTGCCGCCGGGCGCTGCTGGTCAGCGCGGTGCTCGCGCCGAGGGCCGGCAGGTGGTTGGCGGCCCGCTCGGCGTTGAGCATCTTGAACACACTGGTCGCCGCGGCGGTCTCGGCGGAGGTGGCCGCGGATGCCGGAACCGGATGGACCAGCAGGGTCGACGCCGTGGCGAGCGCCGCGAGCAGGGCCGGCACCAGCCGGCGGGACGGGCGGCTAAGGGCAACTACCTGCGCGCAGGGCATCGTCATTCCCATCTGCATCGGGCCGGAACCGCACTGGCGGCGATAGGAGTCCTATCGGCAGCAGGCGGCGGCAGCTGACCCCTGCGCCGGGAGTCGTGTGCCCACGCGCGGGTCCCGGCAGGGGTCACCGGCTGGCAGCCTTCTTGTACTGGCGCACCGACAGCGGGATGAAGATCAGCAGCAGCAGCACCACCCAGCCGAGGGTGTAGAGCACCGGGTGTTGCAGCGACCAGTAGTCGGGCGTCGCCACGTCGTCGGGGATGTTGCCGAACAGCTGCCGGGCGGCCTGGGTCACCGACGAGACCGGGTTCCAGTTGGCCAGGAACTTCAGCGGCGCCGGGAAGTTGTTGGTCGGCACGAAGGTGTTGGCGATGAAGGTGAGCGGGAAGATCACCACGAACGAGGCGTTGTTGACCACCTCGACGCTCGGCACGATGAGCCCGACCCAGGCCATGATCCAGGAGATCGCGTAGGCGAAGACCAGTAGCAGCAGGAAGCCGGCGATCGCCTCACCCACCGAGCTGCGAATCCGCCAGCCGACCAGCAGGCCGGTCAACGACATCACCGCGATGATCAGGACGTTGTTGGCCACGTCGCTGCCGGTGCGCCCGATCAGCACCGCCGAGCGCGACATCGGCAGCGAGCGGAACCGGTCGATGATGCCCTTCTTCATGTCGTCGGCCATGCCGGCGCCGGTCAGGGTGGCTCCGAAGATGACCGTCTGGGCGAAGATGCCGGGGATCAGGAACTCGCGGTAACTGGTGCCCGGCGCGTCGATCGCGCTGCCGAAGACGTAGGCGAACAGCAGGATGAACATGATCGGCGAGATGGTGGAGAAGACCAGCAGGTCCGGCACCCGCTTGATCTTGATCAGGTTGCGCTTGGCGACGATGGCGCCGTCGGCCACCGGCTTGAGCACGTTCATCGGGCGCCCGCTCCTTCCTTGGCCGCGGTGTCGGGACCTGCCGGCCCGTCCGGCGTGGCGTCGTCCTCGGAGGAATGCCCGGTCAGGGTGAGGAAGACGTCGTCGAGGGTGGGCCGGCGCAGTGCCACGTCCAGCACCGTGATGCCGGCGGCGTCGAGCCGGCGCAGCGCCTCCATCAGCAGGTTGGCGCCGCCGGTCACCGGGGCGACCAGCCGGCGGCTGTGCTCCTGCACCTCGACGGCGGCTCCGCTCAGGTCGGCCAGGATCGACCGGGCGGCCGGCAGATCCTCCGACCGCACCAGCACGATCTCGACCCGCTCACCACCCACCTGGGCCTTGAGGCTGTCCGCGGTGCCCTCGGCGATGGCTCGGCCGTGGTCGATCACCAGGATCTTGTCGGCCAGCCGGTCGGCCTCCTCCAGGTACTGGGTGGTCAGCAGCAGGGTGGCCCCGCCCTTGACCAGGTCGTTGATCACCTCCCACATGTCGGTCCGGCTGCGCGGGTCGAGCCCGGTGGTCGGCTCGTCCAGGAAGAGCACCGGCGGCCGGGCCACCAGGGCGCCGGCCAGGTCGAGGCGGCGGCGCATACCGCCGGAGTAGGTCTTCACCGGCCGGTCGCCGGACTCCTCCAGGCTGAACTGGCTCAGCAGCTCGCGGGCCCGCTGCCGGGACGGCCCGCGGCCCAGGCCGTAGAGCCGGCCGACCATGTCCAGGTTCTCGAAGCCGGTCAGGTACTCGTCCACCGCGGCGTACTGGCCGGACAGGCCGAGCTTGGCACGCACCTGGCCCGGGTTCTTGCGGATGTCGATGCCGGCCACCCGGGCCTCGCCGGCGTCCGGCTCCAGCAGGGTGGTCAGGATGCGCACGGCGGTGGTCTTGCCGGCGCCGTTCGGCCCGAGCAGTCCGAGGATGGTCCCTTCCGGGACGGCCAGGTCCAGGCCGTCGAGGGCACGCAGCTTGCCGTAGGTCTTGACCAGTCCGCTGGCGGTGATGACGTCAGCCATCAGCCGGCCCTGTTATCGGGCCCACGCGTGGTCAGACGGTTCAGCCGGGTCATCTCGTCAGTCCTCACAGTCGGGTTCACTGGGCAGTCTTCAAGCTAGAGCACTGCTCCGACAACGCAATTTCTTCGCGCGGGTTCCCGGCAGACATTGGACGGACCGTCCCGGTAAAGCGGCACCGAAGGCCGGAACGACCGCCGACCGAGCGCCTCAGGAGCGCGGCGCGAAGGTCTGCAACAGGTGCTCGGCGCGGCGCATCGAGGCGTCCGGGTCGGCGTCCGGCGAGCCCACCTCGGGGTCGAAGTTCGGGTCGATGAACAGCTCGGTGACGCCAGCCTCGCCCAGCTGCTCGAGGTCGGAGCGGATCTGGCCGGCGTCGCCGTGCAACGGCCGGCGATCGGCGCTGGCAGGTGAGTCGGTCAGCGACAGCACGCCGCGCACCACGAAGCGCAGCCGGTCCGGATCCCGGCCGGCATCCCGGGCCGCGCCACGGATCACCGCCAGGTCCGCCCCGATGGTGCGCAGGTCGTGCCGGCTGGCCGAGATCCAGCCGTCGGCGATCCGGCCGACCCGGTGCAGCGCGCGCTCGGCGCCACCGCCCAGCAGCAGCGGCGGGTGGGGCTGCTGCACCGGCTTCGGATCGACCCGCACCGCCGGCATCCGGTAGAACTCGCCGGCGAACTCGACCACCGGCTCGGTCCAGATGGCTTTCAGGCAGGCGACGAACTCCTCGGTCCGGGCACCCCGGCGCGCCGGGTCCACGCCGACCGCGGCGAACTCCTCCTCGGCCCAGCCCAGCCCCAGGCCCACGTCCAGCCGGCCGCCGGACAGCTCGTCCAGCGTCGTGAGTTGCTTGGCCAGCAGCACGGGGGAGTAGAACGGCGCGTTCAGCACGGCGATGCCGAGCCGGGCCCGCTCGGTGACCGCGGCCACGTGCGCCAGGGTGACGATCGGGTCCTGCACGGCGCGATACATCGGGCCCCAGTCGCCCTCGGCCGGGTGCAGCAGCCGCTGGAAGGTCCACAGCGAGTGAATACCCGAGTTCCTCGGCCAACCGGGCGATCCGCACCAGGTTGGCCGGCGTCGCCCAGCTGCCCGACACCGGCAGGCCGAAGCCCAGCCGCATCGGGCTCACCGGCCGTCCAGCCACTGGCCCCCGAAATACATCAGGTCGTCGGAGAGCAGCTCGATTCCGATGCCGTCCGGATCCCGGAAGTACAACGACTCCTCGATGCCCTGGTCCGGGCCGCCGTAGGAGATCCCCGCCGCGTCCAGCCGGGCGCGCAGCTCGGCGTGCCGGGCCGGCGGCACCGAGATCGCGATGTGCTGGACGGTGCCGAGCGCCTCGACCCCCGGCTCCAGCCCCAGGCCGGGGAAGTCGAAGAAGCCCAGCAGGGTGGAGTTGCCGAGGTCGAAGAAGAAGTGCGACGAGCCGGGGTAGTCCCGGTTCTCCACCAGCTCGATGAGCGGAAAGCCCAGCAGATCCTGGTAGAAGCGGATCGTCGTCTCGGGATCGCTGCAGATCAGCGCGGCGTGGTGGATGCCCCGGCCGTTGCTGGCCGGCCGCCGGTCGGGCGGCAGCAGGTGGCGATCCCGCAGCTCGGCACGCCGCTCGGCCAGCCGGGCCCGCTCGGCGGAATCAGGAGAGCCGGGCTGGTCGCCGCATCAGCCCAGCCGTTGCTTGAGGAACCGCACGGTGCGCTGCCAGGCCAGCGCGGCGTTGTCGGCGTCGTAGGTGCCGAGCAGGTTCTCGTCGTTGTGGAAGGCGTGCCCGGCGGGGTAGTAGAAGAACTCCACGTCGGCGCCGGACTCCGCCCGGATCTGCTCCTCCAGCGCCCGAGCCGTCGCAACCGGGTACATCTGGTCGTCCTCGCCGTAGTGGCCCTGCACCGCCGCGGTGAGGCCGGCGTACTGCGACGGGATCGCCGGGCCGACCCCGTAGAACGGCACCGCGGCGCCGATCCTGTCGCCCTGCTGGGCGGCCAGCAGCAGCACGAAGCCGCCGCCCATGCAGAAGCCCACCGCGCCCACCTTCGTCGAGGTGACCGCCTCGTGCGCGAGCAGGAAGTCCACCGCGCCGGACAGGTCCTGGGCGGCCTGGTCGACCGGCAGCTGGGCCAGCAGCTCGCCGGCCTCGTCGGCGTCGTGGGTGGTCCTGCCGCCGAACAGGTCCGGCGCCAGCGCCACGAACCCCTCCGCCGCCAGCCGGTCGGTGATGCCGACGATGTGGTCGGTCAGCCCCCACCACTCCTGGATCACGATCACGCCCGGGCCGCTGCCGCTGGGCGGCAGCGCGAGGTAGCCGTGCGCCTGGCCGCCGTTGCTGGCGAAGGTGGTGTTCTGGGCGGTGCTCTCCTCGCTCACGCGGGACCTCGCTCCTGGTGGTCGGCGGTGCCGGACTTGCGGATCTTCCTCGAACCTAATTCCCCGTTCGACCGGCCGGCAACCCGCCCCCTCGGATGCCGCTCTGCGAGGGCGGTGGGGCTCAGCGGCGGTGGGACAGCACCGCCACCCGGCCGAGCTCCCCGGAGGCCCAGCAGGCACCGTCGCGGGTGCAGCTGACCGTGTCGAAGCTGCCGCCGTCGAACTGTCGCCAGTGCAGCCCGCCGTCGGTGCTGACGTCGCTGCCCGAGATGCCGACCGCCAGCGCGGTGTCGCCGTGCGGCAGCCACGCCACTCCGGAGCGGTAGCCCGTCGGTGCGTCGGACACCAGCCGCCAGCGCGCGCCCCCGGTGCGGGTGCGGGCCAGCGCGTCGATCGCGCTGGTGGGGGTGGTGAAGTCGCCGCCGGTGGCGATGCCGTGCCACCGGTCGCGGAAGGCCAGCGCGAACACCCCCGCGCTCGGGCCGCCGCCCATCCCGGTGGTGGTGACCGTCCAGCTCAGGCCACCGTCGCGGGAGTGGAACACCCGGGCCTGGTCCTGGCCGCCGGTGCCGAACCAGGCCTCGCGTCCCAGCGTGGTGATGCACTCACCGCCGGCCGCGAAGGCCGCCTCGCCGGGCAGCGCGGCCGGCATCGTGGTGTCGACCACCCGCCAGCTGCGACCGCCGTCGCGGGTGGCCAGGATCCGGAACTTGCCGTCCACCGGGTCGCTGAGCACCAGGCCGTGGCTGCGGTCGGAGAACGACATGCAGTCGAAGAACGCCGCCGGGTCGGTGTTGCGGTAGGCCACCTGCCAGTGCCGGCCGCCGTCGCCGGTGACGTAGAGCGCCGAGTCGGTGCCGGTACCGGCTGCCATCGCGACCGCGTGCCGGCTGTCGAAGGCCTGGACGTCGCGGAACTGCAACGTCTGGGCACCCGCGGGCGAGACGTCGAGCCAGTGCCGGCCGCCGTCGGCGGTGCGCAGCACGGTGCCGTCGTAGCCGCCGACCCAGGCGACCCGGGCGCTCACCGCCGACAGGCCGCGGAAGTGCGAGGTCGAGCCGGTGTCGAGCAGCCGCCACGAGAGGTCGGCGCCGGGGTGCTGCTTGGCCGGCGCGGCCGGGTGCGTGGTCCGGGCGGCGGCCGAGGCCGTTGCCGGCAGTGCCGCCGGCAACGCCAGCAGCAGGCTCAGGGCGGTGCCCGCGACGGCGCGGGTGCGGACGGGAGGTCAGCGACAGGTTCATGCGCGGCGACGTTACTCACGCTGCGGTTGGCAGCCGATGAAGTTCTCGTCGCGAACCGGCCGGCGGCCGTGGCATGGTGGAAAGCATGAGCATGCAGGCAATCTGGAACGGCGCGGTCATCGCGGACAGCGACGACACCGTGGTCGTGGAGAACAACCACTACTTCCCGCTGGAGTCCGTCCGGCCGGACGTGCTGCGGCCCTCGCAGCACCGCACCGTCTGTCCGTGGAAGGGCACCGCGTCCTACTACTCGGTCGAGGTGGACGGCGAGGTCAACGCCGACGCCGCCTGGTTCTACCCCGAGCCCAAGGACGCCGCGGCCCAGATCAAGGACCGGGTGGCCTTCTGGCGCGGCGTCGAGGTGCGGGCCGGCTAGCCAGCTGCCGGCACGGGCGCACGCGGCGACCCGGACATGGTGCGGATTTCCGCGCAAGTCGCTGGTTCGGGCGTTGCATCGGTGGCAGGGTGTGCACATCTGCCGTGCCACCGAGTCAGAAGGGCAAGCCATGCCTGTTCACGATGGTCCGTGGCCGGACGGCACGCCCTGCTGGGTGGACGTGTCCGTCTCCGACCTCGGCACCGCCCGGCTGTTCTACGAGGGCCTGTTCGGCTGGAGCATGGAGGTGGGGCCGCCGGAGACCGGCGGCTACCTCAACTGCAGCAAGAACGGCCGGCTGGCCGCGGGGATCAGCCCCAAGATGCGGCCGGACGAGCCATCGGCCTGGACGGTCTACTTCAGCACCTCCGACCTCGAGGGCCGGTCGCAGCGGGTCGCCGACAACGGCGGGCAGGTGCTGATGGGCCCGATGGACGTGCTCGACATCGGCGCGATGTCGGTCTGCACGGACCCGGCCGGCGCGGCCTTCGGCCTGTGGCGGCCCGGCAGCCACCTCGGCGTCGGGGTGGTCAACGAGCCGAGCTCGCTGATCTGGACCGAGCAGCTGAGCCACGCACCCGAGGCCTGTATCGCCTTCTACCGCACGGTCTTCGACTGGGAGATGCACGACTGGTCGTTCGGCGGGCCGCCCTACTCCAGCTTCGTCAGCGACGGTCGTGACATCGGCGGCGTCGGCGGCTACCGCGACGGTGAGGACCTGGCCGACCAGTGGTGGGTCTCGCTCGCCGTGGACGACACCGACGAGGCGGTGGACCGGGTGGTCAAGCTCGGCGGCAGCGTGATCCTGCCGCCGTCGGACTCGCCGTACGGCCGGCGGGCCTCGGTCGCCGACCCCGAGGGTGCCCGCTTCGCGCTGCTCGCCGCGCCACCGGAAGGCTACGGCGACTGACCGCCGCAAGCACCTGACGGCCACGGGACCTGACCGTGGAGGCCGGTGGCCGGCGCGGGCCCGGGGTCGAGAACAATCGAGGCCATGACGACTGACGCGCCGCAGGCATCGGCAGGAGAGTTGCACTGGCAGGCCACTACCACGGCCGAGCAGCTGCTCGCGGCGCCGGTCCGGGACTTCCTGGCCGGTTGGCCGGCCGCCGGGCAGCTGACGGTGGCCGCGATCGACCCCGAGCTGGCCGACACCGCCGCCTTCTGCCAGGCCTACGGGGTGCGGCCGGAGGAGTCGGCGAACTGCGTGGTGGTCAGCGGCAAGCGGAACGGCGAGGTCCGCTACGCCGCCTGCCTGGTGCTGGCCGTCGACCGGGCCGACGTCAACGGCGCGGTGCGGCGGCTGCTGGACGTCCGCAAGGCCTCGTTCGCACCGATGGCCGAAGCGGTGGAGCTGACCGGCATGGAGTACGGCGGCATCACCCCGATCGGGTTGCCGGCCGGCTGGCCGGTGCTGGTGTCGGCCGAGGTGGCCGCCGCCGGGCCGGTGGTGATCGGCAGCGGGCTGCGCCGGTCCAAGCTGCTGGTGGACGGCGCCCTGCTGGCCACCCTGCCCGGCGGTCAGGTGGTGCCCGACCTGTCCCAGCGCTGAGCTATCCAGGGCGTCAGGCGCGAACCGGACGATCAGGCGCGGGGCCGGACGATCAGGCGCGGGGCCGGGCGGTCAGTCGCCCAGCGCGGCCAGCAGGGCCGGGTGCAGCAACCCGTTGGAGGCCGCAGCGTTGCCCTGCCGCACGCCGTCCACCCCGTTCAGGCCGGTGAACCGGCCGCCGGCCTCGGTGACGATCGGGGCCAGCGCCGCCAGGTCCCACAGCGACAGCTCCGGCTCGGCGGCCAGGTCCACCGCGCCCTCGGCAACCAGCATGTAGGACCAGAAGTCGCCGTAGGCCCGGCTCCGCCAGACCTGCCCGATCAGGTCCAGCAGGGCCTGCTGGCGGCCGGCGTCGGCCCAGCCGGACAGCGAGGCGTAGGACAGGCTCGCGTCGGCCAGCCGGTCGACGGCCGACACCCGCAGCCGGCGGGCCGGCCGGCCCAGCGAGGCGCCGTACGCACCGTGCCCGCGGGCGGCCCACCAGCGCTGCCCGAGCGCCGGCGCGCTGACCACCCCCAGCACCGGTTCGCCGTCGACCAGCAGGGCCAGCAGGCTGGCCCAGACCGGCACCCCCCGGACGAAGTTCTTGGTGCCGTCGATCGGGTCGAGCACCCAGGTGCGCGGGCCGCTGCCGGCCGAGCCGGACTCCTCGCCGCAGAACGCGTCGTCCGGGCGCTCGGTGGCCAGCTGCTGCCGGACGAGTGCCTCGACGGCCTGGTCGGCGTCGCTCACCGGGCTCAGGTCCGGCTTGCTGGTCACCACCAGGTCGGCGCTGCGGAACCGTGCGGTGGTGATCTCGTCGGCCCGGTCGGCCAGCCGCAGCGCGAGGTCGAGGTCGGCGCTCCGGTCCGGCTCGGGCTGGTCGGTGGGATATCCCGGCGTGCTGGTCACGGCCTGCACGTTATCGTCGCCGGGTGACCCAGGGCCAAGCCGCCGCCGAGCGTGCCCGCGCGCTGGCCGATCCGGCCTCGTTCGACGAGATCGCCGATCCGGCGCTGCGCAAGGTGCTGCGTGCCTACCTGGTGCGCGGCCGGTTGCCCGTCATCCCCCGGGGCGGCGCCAAGCGCAGCCTGCTGTTGGCCTACCTGGCGACCGCGTTCGAGCCGGGGTTGCACTATCCCGAGACCGAGGTGAACGAGATCGTGGGCGTGTGGCATCCGGACGTGGCGGCGCTGCGCCGCTACCTGGTCGACGAGGGGCTGCTGGCCCGCCAGGACAGCGTGTACTGGCGCTGCGGGGGCTGGGTATGACGATCCTTCCCGCGCTGGCCGGCGCCGCCGGCCCGTCGGCGCGCTCGGCGGTAGCGCCGTTCTACGTGATGCGGGTGTTCCAGGCCGCCGAAGCGCGCCGGAAGTCCGGCCTGCCGGTCTACAACCTGGCGGCCGGCCAGCCGGGCACGCCCGCTCCCGCGGTGGTCCGGGAGGCGGCCCGGCAGGCGGTGGCCGGGCACCGGCTCGGTTACACCGGCGCGCTGGGCCTGCCCGAGCTGCGCGAGGCGATCGCCTGCGCACGTCCGGGCCTGGTACGGCGTCGAGGTCTCGGCGGCCAACGTGGTGGTCACCACCGGTTCGTCCGGCGGGTTCCTGGCGGCGTTCCTGGCCGCCTTCGAGGCCGGTGACACGGTGGCGATGCCCCGGCCGGGCTATCCGGCCTACCGCAACGTCCTGGCCAGCCTGGGCTGCTCGGTCCGTGAGTTCGAGTGCGGCGCCGAGCAGGCCTTCACCCCGACGGTCGAGATGCTGCGGGCGCTGGATCCGGTACCGGCCGGCCTGGTGCTGGCCTCACCCGCCAACCCGACCGGGGCGATGGTGCCGGCCGAGCAGCTCGCCGGCATCGCCGGCTGGTGCCGGGACAACGGCGTCCGGCTGGTGTCGGATGAGATCTATCACGGCATCAGCTACGCCGGACCGGGTGCCTGCGCCTGGCAGTTCGACCGGTCGGCGATCGTGGTGAACTCGTTCTCCAAGTACTTCTCGATGACCGGCTGGCGGATCGGCTGGCTGCTGGTGCCGGACGAGCTGCTGGACGCGGTCGACCGGCTGATCGCCAACTTCACCATCTGCCCGCCGACACTGTCGCAACTGGCGGCGCTGGCCGCCTTCGACGCGCACGACGAACTGGAAGCGAACGTGGCCCGCTACGCCGCGAACCGGGCGCTGCTGCTGGACGCGCTGCCGGTGATCGGGCTGGACCGGCTGGCGCCGGCCGACGGGGCGTTCTACATCTATGCCGACGTCTCCGATCACACCGACGACTCGTGGCGCTGGGTGCAGCGACTGCTCGACGACACCGGGGTGGCGCTGGCGCCGGGCCGGGACTTCGACACCGTGTCCGGCCATCGGTTCGCCCGGCTGTCCTTCGCCGGCGAGTCCGCCGAGATCGAACAGGCGGTCGAGGTGCTGGGCAACTACCTGGACCGCTAGGGCGCCGGTCCAGCCCGGCGTGAGTCGGGCCGCCGGCACCGTCGGCTGGTCTGTGCGGCTAAGCCTGTTCGATGGCGAATGGCCTGGTAACCGGACCAATAAGGTTGTATGTTCCGCTCATTCGGCGTTGCCCCGAGGAGACCTTATGAAGAACACCCGTCCTGTTGTCGCCGGTGCCACCGCGCTCATCGCCGCCGGCCTGATCGGTGCGGTCACCTCCGCTCCGGCCGAGGCCCAGACCCGGATCACCTCCGTGCAGCAGTTGCACGCGAGCATCCAGCAAGCGGTCGCAATGGAGCAGGCGCAGTCGGCGGACCTGGCGGGTGGACCTGCCGGCGCTCCGTTCTGAGAAGTTGTGCCTGCTACCGGCGTAGGCGGGGCCGCGATGGACGCCGGTGATCGGGCCGGGGCGCCGGGGGCCGCTCCGGCCCAGACCTGGTGTCCGAGCGGAAAGCCGACCGCACCCGAGGCGGTGGTGCTCGGCGTCCGGTCCGGTGCCGACGGCAGGGTGACCTACCTGGCCGAACCGATCGCTGCCACCGAGGTCCTCGGCGAGATCCCCGAGGGTGTCGAGCCCGCCCGGGTGCTGCGGTTCGCCTCGCACTGCACGTCGATCTGTCCCAACCGCCGGGGCACCGACTGCCATCTGGTCGAGCGGATCCTCACCGCGGCCACGCCGGTGGACAGCCCCGCGGTACCGCGTTGCCACCTCCGGCCGCAGTGCCAGTGGTGGCACCAGAAGGGGGTTGCGGCCTGCCAGCAATGTCCTTCGATCTCCACCCTGTTCCCCGCCGCCGACGAGCGGATGATGCTCGTCGCCGACCCCAGCACCACGCTGGAGGAGTTGCAGGCCTGGATCACCGAGTCCGAGGCCGCCGAGACCGGTGCTGTTGAGGCTGGTTGACCGTCACTGACGGCGGGCGCCGGTTGAGGATCTGCCGCCGGCCGGCAGCAGGGCGGCAACGCCGGCTGTCCGGCGGCCGAGTGAGCCGCGCAGCACCCGCAGCACGATGCCCGGGCTTGAGCAGCCGGGTCGGCGGGTCCACCAGGTTGAGCACCCGCAGGAAGGCCGCCCCGAGCACCGGATCGGCCGTCGCCGCCTGGTGCAGCCGGTGCACGTAGGCGTTGACGAACCGCACCTTCGGCGTCCGCCGGCCGGTGACTTGAGGAAAGCGCAGGTCGGTGCCGACCGCGATCGACCACGGCCCGTCGATCACCTTGGCGGCACCGGCGAAGAACCGCCGGGCCAGTTGCTCGGTGCCGGTGCCGGACGGGCGCACGGCCAGCAGCCGGCGCAGCAGCAACGCCTCCAGCGCGGCCACCGTCATCCCCTGGCCGTAGATCGGGTTGAAGCTGCACAGCGCGTCGCCGAACACCAGGTAACCCAAGGGGAATCGGCGCAGCCGCTCGTAACGGCGCCGGGTGCTCACCGGGAACCGCATGGTGGCCGGCGGACCCTCCGGCACGGCGGTGCGCACCACCTCGGCAACCTGCGGGGCGGCCAGCGAGTCGGCGAAGGCGGCCATTCCCTCGTCGTCGGTGGGTGGTTGCTCACCGAGCATGCCCGACAGCGCCACGGCGTACCGGCCGCCCTCCTGGGCGGCGACGATGCCGGCCCGGGGTTGGCCGGGCACCGCGTTGGTGAGCGCGCCGGACAACCCGTCGAGGTGGTGCGGTTCCCGCCGGTAGCTGCGGGTGACGTAGGTGACGCCGACCCGCACCTGCTCCTCGACCGGGCGCGAATAGCCCAATGATTCCAGCCAGATCGGGCTTCGTGAGCCACGGCCGCCGGCGTCCACCACCAGGTCGGCGGCCAGGATCTGCTCGACCCCGCCGGCCCGCAGCAACCGCACCCCGCTCACCCGGCCGCCGCTGGCGGTGGTGGTCAGGCCCAGCACCTCGACCGGGCTGTCGATCCGCACCCCGGGCAGGGCGGCCACCCGGGCACGCAGCGCGTCCTCCAGCAGCGGCCGGCTCATGCCCACCGCGATCAGCGGGGACTCCGCGCGCCGCATCCGGTAGCCGTCGTTGTACCAGTGCACGTCACCGTGCAGGTCGACCAGCGGCGCGCCCCGGGCGTTCAGCTCGGCGGACAGCCCGGGGAACAGCTCGTCCAGCGCCTCCTTGCCGCGGGAGAGCAGCACGTGCAGCTGGCGCCCCTGCGGCACCGCCCGACGGGCCGCCGGCCGGTCGGGCAGCACGTCCCGATCCAGCAGCAGCACGCTCCCGTACCGGTCGCTGAGCACCCGGGCCGCCAGCAGCCCACCGATGCTGGCTCCGATCACCACGGCGCTTCCGGCAGCAGGCATGACCGCACCCTATAGATACCGCCGCTATCCGCACGTCTCGGATCTTGTCCGGATTGCCGAGAAAGCTGACCGGTACCGACCAGCAGCCGCTCAGGGCAGCGCGACGGCGCCGCCGAGGTCCTTGCGGCTGACCAGCAGCCGGCGGAACGCGTCCAGCCGGGCCGGCGTGGACTGCCCGCCGGCCACCCAGGCGTCCAGCCGGCAGCCGTCGTCGGCACTCAGGTGCTCGCAGCTGCCCGGGCACTGCGCCGCGCCGTCCTCCAGGTCCGGGAACGCCCACAGCACGTCGTCGGCCGACACGTGCGCCAGCCCGAACGAGCGCACCCCCGGGGTGTCGATCACCCAGCCGCGCGCCGGTGCCGGCAGCGCCAGCGCGAACACCGAGGTGGAGGTGTGCCGGCCCTTGCCGACGCCGCTGACCACGCCGGTGCTGCGATCGGCCCCCGGCACCAGGGCGTTGACCAGGGTGGACTTGCCCACCCCGGAGTGCCCGACGAACACCGTCACGTGCCCGTCCAGTACCGCCCGGACGTCGGCCAGTTCGGCACCGCGCTCGGTGACGATGGCCGGCACGTCCAGCGGGCCGTAGTGCGCCAGCACCTCGTCGGGCGAGGCCAGATCTGCCTTGGTGAGAAGGAGGATCGGCTCCAGGCCGGCGGTCAGGGCGGCCACCACGCACCGGTCGATCAGCCCGTACACCGGCGGCGGGTCGGCCAGCGCCGCCACGATCAGCAACTGGTCGGCGTTGGCCACGATCACCCGCTCGTACGGGTCGTTGTCGTCGGCGGTGCGCCGCAGCACCGTCTCGCGCTCCTCCAGCCGGACGATCCGGGACAGGGTGTCCGGTTCTCCGGTCAGGTTGCCGACCACGCCGACCCGATCGCCCACCACGATCGCGGTCCGGCCCAGCTCGCGGGCCCGCATCGCGGTCAGCAGTACCGGCCCGTCAGAACCTGCCGAGCCCGCCGAGCTGTCCAGCAGCACGGTGAACCGGCCCCGGTCGATGGTGACCACCATGCCGGTCTCGGCGTCGGCGTGCGCCGGCCGCTGCTTGGTGCGGGCCCGGCTGCCGTACCGGGTGGGCCGGTTGCGGACGTCGTCCTCGTCCAGCCGCCTGGCATCGCGCCGCGCCACCCGGATTACCGCTCGGCCGCAACGGCGCCGGAGGGATCGAGCAACTGCCGCCACATGCCCTCGAAGTCGGCCAGGGTCTTGGAGGTACAGCCGATGTCGTCGACCTCGACGCCCGGTACCGCCAGGCCCAGCACCGCACCGGCCTGGGCCATCCGGTGGTCGGCGTAGCTGTGCCAGAGCCCGCCGTGCAGCCGGGCCGGCCGGATCACCAGGCCGTCGTCGGTCTCGCGCACCTGGCCGCCCAGCCCGGCCAGCTCGGCGGCCAGCGCCGCCAGCCGGTCGGTCTCGTGGCCGCGGATGTGTGCCACCCCGGTGATCACCGACTCGCCGTCGGCGAGCGCGGCGAGCGCGGCCAGCACCGGGGTCAGCTCGCTGGCCTCGTGCAGGTCGGCGACCAGCGGCTCGATCCGCCCGGTCCCGGTCACCGTCAGGCCGGCCTCGTTGCCGATCACGGTGGCCCCCATCGAGCTCAGCAGGTCGACCAGCAGCGCCCCGGGCTGGCTGGTGACCGGGGGCCAGCCAGGAATGGTCACCGACCCGCCGGTGACCAGCGCGGCGGCCAGGAACGGTGCGGCGTTGGACAGGTCGGGCTCGATGACCTGGTCCGGCAGCCGGATCGGCCCGGGGGCCACCTGCCAGCGGTTCGGCACGCTGTCGTCCACCGTCACCCCGGCCGTGCGGAGTGCGATCACCGTCATGTCGATGTGCGGCAGGGACGGCAGGCCGGCGCCGTCGTGCACCAGTTCCAGGCCGTCGGTGAACCGGGCGCCGGCCAGCAGCAACCCGGAGACGAACTGCGAGGACGGGCCGGCGTCGATCCGCACCAGGCCGCCGGGCAGCGATCCGGTTCCCCGCACGACGAAGGGCAGGGTGGCCCGGCCGAAGGTCTCGATCCTCGCGCCGGCCTGCCGCAGCCCGTCGAGCAGCACCCGCATCGGACGGGACCGGGCCGCCGGGTCGCCGTCGAAGCGGCTGTCGCCGGTGGCCAGTGCGGCCAGCGGCGGCACGAACCGCATCACGGTGCCGGCCAGCCCACAGTCCACCGGGCTGCCGTGCAACGCGCCCGGCTCGACCAGCCAGTCCGGGCCGTCATCGCGCACCCCGACGCCCAGGCCGCGCAGCGCCGCGGCCATCAGCAGGGTGTCGCGGGCCCGCAACGGGGCGCTGATCCGGGTCGGACCCTCGGACAGTGCCGCCAGCACCAGGGCTCGGTTGGTCAGCGACTTCGAGCCCGGCAGCTCGACGGTGGCCGTCACCGGACCTTCGGCGGTGGGTGCGGTCCACGGATCGCGCGGACCACGAGCGACTGCCATGTCACCAGTATGGGTGCCGCCGGTCGCCGGAGACCGCCGGGCTGCGCCAGCCAGCTGCCGGACAGGATCGGGTATCACGGGCAGGTCATCCGATTCCTACACAACACGGGATGAAAAACTTTCATCCCGCAACGGGGGAGGACGTCATGATCATCACTCGATCCAGAAGAATCTCGCGGTTGTCCAAGGTGGCGGGGGCGGTGACGGCCTCGGTGCTGGTGTGCCTGGGGCTCACCGCGTTGCCCGCCGGCGCGAGCGTGCCGGCCGGCGTGGGGATAGCGGCGGTGTCGCGGCCCGGTGCCGTTCCTGCCATCCCGCCGACATCGGGCTATCCCAACAACATGCAGTTCCAGCATTCGGGCAAGTGCATCGACGTCCCGGGCGCGGTGACCACGAATGTGCAGCTGACCCAGTACACCTGCGTGTACCAGACCAACGAGTACTGGTACCTGGATCCGGTCAACTCCGACGGCACCGTGTTCCGGATCCGGAGCGGGTCCAGCGGCAAGTGCATGAATGTCCAGGGAGCCAGCAGCGCCAACAGCGCGGCGATCATCCAGTACCCGTGCGGCGCGTACGGCAACGAGTACTGGGAGGCTGCCTCGGTCGGCGGCGACTACTACCTGGTCTTCTCGTGGGCGCACCCCGACAAGTGCCTGAACATCCAGGGAGCGTCAAAGGCCAACGGCGGCAAGCTGATCCAGTACAGCTGCGGCAGCTACGCCAACGAGTACATCCACTTCTACTGATCGACTGCTGACCGAGTCCCTGGTGGTCGGGGTTCCCCGGCCACCAGGCTCAGTCCTGCCCGGCCTCTCGGCGGCTACCGGCCCGGGTACGCAACGGGTCCGGCGCGCCTTCGGCCGGGAATCGCAGCAGGAACTCGGCCTCCAACTCCAGCATCCGCCGGGTGTGGTGGTCCAGGGCGTCCTTGCTGCCGTTCAGCATGGTCTCGTGCCGGGTCTCGTGCAGGTGCCTGACGTCGCGGCGCAGGTCGTCGTCGGAAAGGTCCGCCGGCTCGATGCCGTTCGGGTGCTCTGCCATGGTTTCCTCCTTGCTCGACGTGCCGTGCTGGTGGCCGATCTCTCGGCCCGGTCCTCCTCGTGCGGCTCCATGCCGCGCGCTCAAACGATCATGCCCACCGGGGCGATCCAGCCACCTCGTCTCGCGTGCTGCCTCGCCACACCGGCACCTACAGCGGCAGCGTCTCCTGCTCCGGCAGCGCGGCCGGCTCGATCAGTTCCGGGCCGTCGTTGCGGACGTTGCCCACCGCCGGCGAGACCACGTAGGGCTCCAGCCGGGCCGGCGGCACCTGCTCGAGGATCCGGCGGGCGATCTGCGGGTCGTCGCCGGAGCAGTCCAGCCAGGCCGCCTGCAGGTCCGGCGGCACCAGCACCGGGCTGCGGTCGTGGATCTCGCCCAGCAGGTCCGGGGCCTGCTGGGTGATCACCGTGCAGGTCCACAGCCAGCGGTTCGGGTCGTCGTCGGCCAGCGTCGGGTCGCGCCACAGCTCGTACAGCCCGGCCATCGCCAGCATCCGGCCGTCCGGGTCGTGCAGGAAGTACGGGACCTTGCCGTCCTCGGTCCTCTGCCACTCGTAGTAGCCGGCGGCCGGCACCAGGCAGCGCCGGCGGGCGGCGGCCTTGCGGAACGCCGGCTTCTCGGTGACCGTCTCGATCCGGGCGTTGATCATCCGGGCGCCGCCCTTGGCGTCGGAGGACCAGCTCGGCACCAGCCCCCAGCGCAGCGTGCGCAGCTGGCGCACCGCCCGGTCGGGATCGCCCTCGGCCGGCTGCTCCTGCGGTTCTTTCGGCGGGCGCTGCAGCACGGCCCGAACCGGGTCGGTCGGGGCGACGTTCCAGGACGGTGCCGGCTGCTCGCCGACCACCACCTCGATGTCGAACTCGGAGAGCAGGTCGGCCGTGGAGGCCGAGCTGACGTAGCGACCGCACATGCCTCGATTGTGCCGCACCCGTACCGTCCGGGTGGGGCGGCGATGCGGCAGGATGGGGCGATGCCGCGACTGACGATCCAGACCCCGGTCGGTCCGGCGGTGGTGGAGCTGGACCCGGTCCCGGACGCCCGGCGGTTGCTGGTGATCGGGCACGGCGCGAACGGTTCGATCGAGGCACCCGACCTGCTGGCCGTCCGCGCGGCGTGCCTGGACGCCGGGATCGGCGTGGCCCGGGTGATCCAGCCCTACCGGGTGGCGGGCAAGAAGGCGGTGCCGGCCACCGGCGTCCTGGACCAGGCCTGGCGGGCGGTGCTCGCCTCGCTGGGCCGGCGCAAGGCGACCGCCGGGCTGCAGTTCGTCTACGCCGGCCGGTCCTCCGGCGCCCGGGTCGCCTGCCGCACCGCGGCGGACGGGCTGACCCGACCGGCGGCGGTCGCGGTGGTGGCGCTGGCGTTCCCGCTGCACCCGCCGGGCCGGCCGGACAAGTCCCGGCTGCCCGAGCTCGCCGGGGTGGGCGTTCCGGTGCTGGTGGTGCAGGGCATCAGCGACGCCTTCGGCATGCCGGAGCCGGCACCGGGCCGGCGGGTCGAGCAGGTGCCGGGCGACCACGGGCTCAAGCGCGGCACCGCCGCCATCGGTGAGCTGGTCGCCGGGTGGATCAGCGGCTTGCCCGAATGACGCCGGCAGCCCTGACAGCGACCGGCAGCGGCTGACAGCCGGTTGTGCGCGCGCTGCCAGCGCCCCCGGGCACTCTGGTGGCATGACCGATCACATGATCTCAGCCACCGGGCTGACCAAACGTTACGGGCAGACCCAGGCGCTGGCCGGACTCGACCTGGCCGCCCGCGCCGGCACCGTGCTGGGGGTACTGGGCCCCAACGGTGCGGGCAAGACCACCGCGGTGCGCATCCTGGCCACCTTGATCCAGGCCGACGGCGGCAGCGCCAGCGTCGGCGGTTACGACGTCCGCCGGGACGCCCAGCAGGTCCGGCAGCGGATCGGCCTGACCGGCCAGTACGCCTCGGTCGACGAGGACCTGACCGGCACCGAGAACCTGATGCTGATCGGCGAGCTGCTGGACCTGCGCCGGCCGGCCGCGCGGTCCCGCGCCGCCGAGTTGCTGGCCTGGTTCGAGCTCACCGGTGCCGCCGACCGGCAGGTCAAGACCTACTCCGGAGGCATGCGGCGCCGGCTGGACCTCGCGGCCAGCCTGGTGGGACGCCCCGCGGTGATCTTCCTCGACGAGCCCACCACCGGCCTGGACCCGGCCAAACGGGAGGACATGTGGGACGTGGTGCGCAGCCTGGTGGCCGACGGTTCCACCGTGCTGCTCACCACCCAGTACCTGGAGGAGGCCGATGCGCTGGCGGACGACATCAGCGTGATCGATGCCGGCCGGGTGATCGCCACCGGCACGCCGCACCAGCTCAAGCAGGTGGTGGGCGGCCAGACCCTCACCGTCCGGCCGGATGACCCGGCCCGGCTGGATGAGGCCGGCCGGATCCTGGCTGCCATCGCCGAAAGCCGGCCGGAGTCGCCGCGGCCAGGCGTGATCAGCGTGCCGGTGACCGGCGACCAGGCGCTGACCCGAGCGGTCGCCGAGTTCGCCGCCGCCGGCATCTCCCTCACCGAACTGTCCCTGCACCTGCCCAGCCTGGACGAGGTCTTCTTCACCCTGACCGGCCAGCGCGGTTCCTCCGAGGAGGCAGCATGACCCACCCCGACACCCTGTCCCCGCCCCGCCGGTCCGGCGGGCTGCCGGTGCCCGGAACCGCACCCGGCGGCACCCGGCCCACCGGGTTCGGCCACGGGGCCCGACGGGCCGTCCGGCACAGCGTCGCACTGGCCCGCCGGGGGCTGCTCAAGACCTGGCGGACCCCCGAGGCGCTGATCGACGTGACCGTCCAGCCGATCATCTTCCTGCTGCTGTTCGTCTACCTGTTCGGTGGCGCGATCACCGGTTCCACCCACGACTACCTGCAGTTCGTGCTGCCCGGCCTGCTGGTGCAGTCGATCCTGTTCGGCTCGGTGGCGATCGGGGTGAACCTCAACACCGACATCACCAAGGGCGTCTTCGACCGGTTCCGCAGCCTGCCGATCGCTCGGTCCGCCCCGCTGATCGCCGCGGTGCTGGCCGACGTGATCCGCTACGTGATCCTGACCGTGGTGCTGCTGACGGCCGGCTACCTGCTGGGCTTCCGCATCCACGTCTCACCGCTGTCCGCACTGGCCGGCTGCCTGCTGGCGATCGGGTTCGCGCTCTGCCTGTGCTGGGTATCGGTCTTCGTCGGCCTGGTGGCCCGGACGTCGGGTGCGGTGCAGGGCATCCTGTTCCTGACCATGTTCCCGCTCACCTTCGGCAGCAACGTCTTCGTCCAGACCTCGACGTTGCCCGGCTGGTTGCAGGCCTTCGTCCGGGTCAATCCCGCCACCCACCTGACCAGCGCGGTCCGCGGCCTGATGCTGGGCGGCCCGGTGGCGGCCCCGGTGGGCTGGACCCTGCTGTGGATGGCGGGTTTCCTGGCGGTCTTCTTCCCACTCGCGGTGCGCCGCTACCGGATCCGCACCTGACTCCTCAGCCCTCCGACGGCACCGCCGGACCATCGGCCAGGCCCCGCGGGTCCAGCCGGGCGATGGCGGCGGTGCGGTCCATCGCCCGGCCGACGGCGAGTTCCGCGGCGAGCCCGTCGGAGCCCAGCTGCTCGCGCAACCGGGACAGCAGCCGCAGCTGCAACGGCTCGGTCCGGTCCTCTGCGCCGCGCAGCGCGGCACAGGCCCCGACCACCTGCGCGGCGGCCCGCAGCTGGCCGGCGGACGCCGCCCGGTGCGCCACCGCGAGCCCGACGGTGGCCAGCACCGGCAGGTCGCGGGTGGCCACCGCCAGCGTGTACGCCTCGGCCAGCGTGCCGGCGACCGGGTCGTCGTCGCCGAGTTCGGTCAGCAGGTTCGCCAGGGTCGCCCCGGTCAACGACATGAGATGGCCGTTCATCGGATGGCTCGGCCGGCTGGCCGCCAGGTACTCGGCCAGCCGGCCGGCGATCCGGCGCATCCCGGCCCGGTCGTCGGACAGCATCGCGATCGTCGCGTGCACGCTCTCGGCCAGCATCCGCCGGACCCGGCTGCCGGACTCGAAGTCCAGGGTGGCCACCAGGTCGGCCTGCCGGCCGGCCGCCTCGAAGTCCCCGAGCCGGGTGTAGAGCTCGCTCAGCCGCAGGTGGAAGAGCACCTCGTCGGAGGTGGCGCCGAACTCGGCCACATAGCCGGCGGCGCGCTGGTAGTCGGCGATCGCGGCCTCGATGTCGCCCTGCAGCTGGTGCAGCTGGGCGCGGGCCGACAGCGCCGTGGCCAGGCCCCACCGCTCGCCGAGCCGGCCGAACAGCTCCAGGGCGATGTCGACGTCGCCGCGCATCGCCTCGATATTGCCCTCGTTCTCGTTCACCCGGGCCCGGAAGATGTGCGCCGCGGCCCGCACCCAGGGGTCGGTGGCGAGCACGGCCCGGTTGAGCAGCTCGAACACCTGCCCGGCGGCGCCGCTGAAGAACAGCATCATCGGGCGCAACAGCAGGATCAGCGGATCGCCGTCGCCGCCGAGGCGCTCCAGCTCGGCGTTGATGCCCGCCAGCCGGGCCATGCCGTGCTCGACGTCGTCGGCGGTGTCGCTGCCGAACGCGCTGGCCAGCGCCTGCAGGGCCTGCATCGCCTCGACCACCGCCCGGTCCCGCTCGGCGACCGTCGCGCCCGGATCGTCGACGTCCAGGGCGAACCGCAGCCAGCTGCCGGCGTCGCTGTGCCCGCCCAGCAGCATCCAGTACCAGCCCAGGGTGCGTGCCATGCCCACGGCGGCCGCGGCGTGGCCGGAGTCGCCGAGGTAGCGCAGGGCGGCCAGGACGTTGTCCCGCTCCACCTCCAGCCGGTGCATCCAGGGCAGCTGGTCGGCGCCGGTCAGCCGCTGTTCGGCCTCGGCCACCAGGCGCGCGAAGTACCGGGCATGCACCAGCCGCACGGCGTCGGTCTCGGCACGCTCGGCCAGCCGCTCGATGCCGTACTCGCGCAGCGTCTCCAGCATCCGGTAGCGCACCTGCTGGCCGGGCTGGGCCTGCAGCAGCGACTTGTCGACCAGCTGGCTGAGCAGGTCGGCGACGTCGGCGGGGTCGGCGGGCAGGCCGGCCGGCAGGGACTCGTCGGCACAGATCTCGACCGCGCTGGCCACCGTGGCACCGGACGGGAACACCGCCAGGCGTTCGGCCAGCAGCTGCTCGGCAGGCGAGAGCAGGTCCCAGCTCCACTCCACCACGGCGCGCAGCGTGCGATGCCGGGGCAGTGCCGCCCGGTTGCCGCCGGTGAGCAGCCGGAACCGGTCGGACAGCCGGGCCGCGATCTCGGCGACCGGCAACACCCGCAACCGGGCGGCGGCCAGTTCGATCGCCAGTGGCAGGCCGTCCAGCCGGCGCACGATCTCCACCACCGCGGCGCCGGTGGTCTCGTCGAACTCGAATTCCGACACGGCCGTGGCCCGGTCCAGGAACAGCCGGACCGAGGGCAACGACACCGCCTCGGCAGGGCGGGCATCGGCCGCCGGCAGCTCCAGCGGCGCCAGCTGGCACAGCGCCTCACCGTCGATACCCAGTGGTTCGCGGCTGGTCGCCAGGACCCGCAGCCCCGGGCAGCCGGCCAGCAACCGGTCGGTCAGCTGCGCCACGGCCGCGATCAGGTGCTCGCAGTTGTCCAGCACCAGCAGGCATTCCGCGCTCGCCAGTCCGCCCAGCAGCCGGTCCTCACTGGACTGCGGCTGCTGCTCGCGCCGCTCCAGGATCACGGTGGCGCGCAACCCCAGCGAGCCGAGGACGGCCTGGGCCAGGTCGGCCGGGTCGGTCACCGGTGCCAGCTCGACCAGCCAGACGCCGTCGGCGAGCCGGTCGACCCAGCCGGCGGCGACCACTTCGGCCAGCCGGGTCTTGCCGGCACCGCCGGGGCCCACCACGCTGACCAGCCGGCCGCTCATCAGCAGCGCGTTGATCCGCCCGACCTGCTCGTCCCGGCCCAGGAAGCTGGTGCGGGCGGCCCGCAGGTTGGTCCGCCGGTGCTGGGACGCCGCCGGCCGGTCGGCTGCCCGCAGCAGGTCCAGGTGCTGCTGGCGCAGCGCCGGGGACGGATCGGCGCCGAGTTCGTCGCGCAGGAAGCGCCGCAACCGGTCGTAGGCGGCGAGCGCCTCGTTGTTCCGTCCGGCCTGCTGCAGCGCGGTCATCACCAGGGCGGTGAACCGCTCCCGGAACGGGTGCGCGGCGGCCAGCGGCTCGCCTTCGGCCAGCACGTCCTCGACCCGGCCGAGCAGCAGCCGGGCGCCCAGCCGGTCCTCGAGCGCGTCCAGGCGCTGCCCGACGAGCGCCGCGCCGTCGGCCTCGTCGAGTTCCGGCACAGCAGGTCCGCGCCACAGGGCGAGCGCCTGGCTCAGGCAGTCCTCGGCCTCGGCGGGGTTGCCGGCCTGCAGGTGGACCCGCCCGGCACGGGCGAGTTCGGCGAAGCGGCGGGCATCGAGTTGGTCGGCAGCCACCGCGAGCCGGTATCCACCCACCTCCTGCAGCACCGACGCCGGCGAGCCCAGGGCCCGGCGCAGCCGGGACACCAGGCTCTGCAGCGCGTTGACCGGATCGGTGGGAGGTTCGGCGTGCCAGATCGCCTCGACCAGCAGGCCGGCGGGCACCGGGGCGGGCGCGGCCAGTGCCAACCGGGCCAGCAGGGTGCGTACCCGGCTGCCGCCGACCTCGACGGGCTGGCCGTCGCGCAGCACGGCGACCGGGCCCAGGATCGAGATCCGCACCGCGTTGCCGCCCTCCTGTCCACACCTGTCCGCTGCCGCCGATTCTGCCTGGCCCGGGTTCGACCCGGCAGAACGGCACGGTGCCCGCCCGGTACCGCGCGTGCGCAGCGCCGCCGATGACAGCCGGCGCGGAACGTGCCAGAGTCGGCGAATGGACGACAGCACCGGCATTGCCGAATTCCTCGCGGCCCGCGACCTGTTGTTGAACAGCCGGGGCGACCTGGCCGGCGCCTGCCGGCAGTTCCGCTGGCCCCGCCCGGAGCGGTTCAACTGGGCCCTGGACTACTTCGACGGGGTGCTGGCCACCGAACGCGGCGAGCAGGACGCGCTGCGGCTGATCGAGGACGACGGCAGCCGAGGCCGGCTACACCTTCGCCCAGCTGTCGGACTCGTCATCGCGGCTGGCCGGCTGGCTGGCCAGCCACGGGGTGGGCCGGGGCATGCGGGTGCTGCTGGTGCTGGGCAACCAGGTGGAGCTGTGGGAGTCGATGCTGGCCTGCATGAAGCTCGGCGCGGTGATCATCCCGGCCACCACGCTGCTGTCGCCGGCCGACCTCGCCGACCGGCTGGAGCGGGGTGCCGTCGGCGCGGTGGTCAGCCGCTCGGACCTGACCGGCGGCTTCGGCCCGGCCGAGGACGGTGGCGATTACCTGCGGGTGGCGGTGGGCGGACCGGTGGCCGGTTGGCTCGACTACGCCGAGGCGACCGGCTTCGACCGGCCCTACCAGCCGGACGCGCCGACCGCCGGGTCCGACCCGTTGCTGCTGTACTTCACCTCCGGCACCACCGCCCGGCCCAAGCTGGTCGAGCACACCCACCTCAGCTACCCGGTGGGGCACCTGTCGACGATGTACTGGATCGGGCTGCGGCCCGGCGACGTGCACCTCAACGTCTCCTCGCCCGGCTGGGCCAAGCACGCCTGGTCGTGCTTCTTCGCGCCGTGGAACGCCGGGGCCACCGTGGTGCTGTTCAACTACCTGCGCTTCGACGCCGCCCGGATGCTCGACGTGCTGGCCGAGGCCGGGGTGACCACGTTCTGCGCGCCGCCGACGGTGTGGCGGATGCTGGTGCAGCAGGACCTGACCCGCTGGCAGCTGTCGCTGCGCGAGGTGGTCGGTGCCGGCGAGCCGTTGAACCCGGAGGTGATCGAGCGGGTCCAGCAGGCCTGGTCGCTGACCATCCGGGACGGCTTCGGCCAGACCGAGACCACCGCCCAGATCGGCAACCCGCCCGGGGAGCGGGTGTTGCCCGGCTCGATGGGACGGCCGCTGCCCGGCTACCGGGTGGTGCTGGCCGATCCGGTGACCGGGCAGGCGCTGGAGTCCGACCCGGCCGGCGGGACCGAGGGGGAGATCTGCCTGGACCTGTCCGAGCGCCCGGTCGGGCTGATGGTCGGCTACCGGGACGACCCCGAGCGCAACGACGTCGCGATGGCGCACGGGCTCTACCACACCGGCGACGTCGCGAGCATCGACGCCGACGGCTACATCACCTACGTCGGGCGCACCGACGACGTGTTCAAGTCCAGCGACTACCGGATCAGCCCGTTCGAGCTGGAGAGCGTGCTGATCGAGCACCCGGCGGTGGCCGAGGCCGCCGTGGTCCCCGCACCGGATCCGATCCGGCTCGCGGTGCCCAAGGCGTACGTGGTGCTGGCCGCCGGCCACGAACCGTCGGCGGAGCTCGCCGGGCAGATCCTGGCGTTCTGCCGCCGGCAGCTGGCGCCGTACCAGCGGATCCGCCGGCTGGAGTTCGCCGAGCTGCCCAAGACCATCAGCGGCAAGATCCGCCGGGTGGACCTGCGCGGCGCCGAGCTCAGCCGGGGCGAGCAGCGGGCGCCCGGCGAGTACCGCGAGGAGGACTTTCCGCGCGACGGCGATCCGGCTGATCCGGCTGATCCGGTTGATCCGGCTGATCCGGTTGATCCGGCTGATCCGGCTGATCCGGACGGCCGGACCCGGGCCGACGGGTCAAGCGGGCTCAGCCGGTGGCGATCGGTGCGGTGCCGGCGCCGCTGAGCCGCAGCAGGTCGGCCGGCGCCAGTTCCAGCTGCAGCCCGCGCTTGCCGGCCGAGACGAACACCGTGTCGAAGCCGGTGGCCGAGGAGTCCACCAGGCACCGGGATGGCGCTCCTGTGGCCCAGCGGGCTGATGCCGCCGACGCACGTAGCCGGTGGCCCGCTGGGCCTTGGCCGGGTCGGCCAGCTCGGCCCGCCGGCCACCGGCCGCGCTGGCCAGCGCCTTGAGGTTGAGCCGGCTGGCGACCGGCACCACCGCGCACACCAGCCGGCCGTCGACCGCCGCGATCAGCGTCTTGAACATCCGGCGCGGGTCGATGCCCAGCTGGGCCGCCGCCTCCTCGCCGTAGGAGGCGGCCCGGCTGTCATGAACGTACGGGTGCAGGGCGTAGCCGACCCCCGCCCGGTCCAGCACCAGGGTCGCCGGGGTTCCACCGCTCATGGACTCCGATCCTGCCAGCAGGTACCGCCACCCGGCACAATGGCGGCATGCGCGAGGTGCACACGTCCGGGGCGTCCGGCGAGCCGATCCGGCTGGGGCAGTTCCTCAAGCTGGCCGACGCGGTCGAGCTGGGCTCGGACGTCAAGCTGCTGCTCAACGCCGGCGACGTCACGGTGAACGGCGTGGTGGAGACCCGGCGGGGCCGCCAGCTGCAGCCCGGGGACGTGGTCAGCGTGCGCGGTGAGCAACTGCTCGTACACTGAGAGTTGGCTGTTGCTCGGAAGCATTTGTTAACGAATAATCTCCTTGTAAAGAATGGCTTTTCGGCATTCGATCAAGGCTGGCGATGATCGGTGCGCCGGCCATCGGGGGAACGGACATTACGTGACGCACAGCATCGGCCTGCCCTATCCAGCCAGCCTGGCGCGCAGTTGGGGACATCGAGCGCCCCAGTTGCTCAGCGTTGCCATCCTGGGCGCCATCGCGCTGGGGATCCGGCCGCTGACGCCCACCCCGCTGACCATGCTGACCTCGCTGGCGCTGCTGGTGTTCGTGGTGGTCACCTGGCTGTTCATGCGCCAGCACGACCGGCAGCTGTGCGAGCGGTGCGCGGCCTCGATGCCGCTCAACGCCGCCGAGCACGCCGCCCGGTTCAACCGCCGGTTCTGGCTGGCACACGCCGGCAGCAACCCCCGGCTGCTGGTGCCGTACCTGGTGGTGCTGATCGGCTCGAACTTCCTCACCAGCTCGCCCGGCCGGATCGTCTGGGCGGTGGTGCAGTCCAGCATGATCTACCTGATCATGGCGCACTCCACCCACCGCAAGCTGCAGCCGTGGTGCCCGCAGTGCTCCGGTGGGGGCGGTGGCCAGGACCACAAGGTGGACGAGCCGGACCTGCCGCGCGGTGACCGGCTGCCGGTCTGAGCCGGGGCCGCCGCCGGGAATGGATTCGGCAGGCGGGCGTGTTGCAGACCTCGACACTCGGCTCGCCTGCCGAGGCTCGTACGCCGTCAAGGAGCACGCCATGCTCGTACTGGATCGCCTGCCCGCACCGGGTCGCCGATCCTCGAGGCCGTACGCCGCCGGTGGCACCGTCCCCGTAAGCTCACAGGTACCGGATACGCTCGGAGGTCCGGCAGCTCAGGCGAAGGGAATCGCGGTGGCGGAGGAGACTGTCGAGGAGCGTCGAGCTCGGTTCGAGCGGGACGCGCTGCCCTACCTCGACCAGCTGTACGCCGCCGCCATGCGGATGACCCGCAACCCGGCCGACGCCGAGGACCTGGTGCAGGAGACCTTCGTCAAGGCGTTCGCCGCCTTCCACCAGTTCTCCGAGGGCACCAACCTCAAGGCCTGGCTGTACCGGATCCTGACCAACTCCTTCATCAACACCTACCGCAAGAAGCAGCGGCAGCCGCAGCAGTCCAACTCCGACACGATCGAGGACTGGCAGTTGCACGCGGCCGAGTCGCACACCTCCAGCGGGCTGCGCTCGGCCGAGATGGAGGCCCTGGACCACCTGCCGGACTCCGACGTCAAGGAGGCCCTGCAGGCGCTGCCCGAGGACTTCCGGCTCGCGGTGTACCTCGCCGACGTCGAAGGCTTTGCCTACAAGGAGATCGCGGAGATCATGGACACCCCGATCGGCACCGTGATGTCCCGGTTGCACCGAGGCCGCAAGCAGTTGCAGGTGCTGCTCGGCGACTACGCGCGCGAGCGCGGGCTCGTCAAGGCGGCCAGCTCGACGTCCCAGACCGAAGGAGAGCGCTCATGACCGGCTTCGGTCCCGGTGGCATGGACTGCGAAGAGGTCCTCGCCGACGTCTACCTCTACCTCGACGACGAGACCGACGGCGAGGTGCGCCGGCGGATCCGCGGCCACCTGGACGGCTGTGCGCCGTGCCTGCGGCAGTTCGGCCTGGAGCAGGACGTGAAGGTGCTGGTGGCTCGCAGCTGCGGTGGCGACATCGCCCCGGACACCCTCAAGGCCCGCATCCGGATTCGGCTCCAGCAGGCCACCATCGACGCCGGCCATCTGGAGTACCGCGCCGAGTAGGCGCCCCTGCCGCGACGACGAAGCGTCCGGCTCCCGGGAACCAACCCGGGAGCCGGACGCTTCGGCTTTTCCAGCCGCGCTAGGTGCGTGCGGTGCCGGAGACCGGCAGGCCGCCGTCGGTACCCGGCAGCGTGCTGGCAGTGTCGTCCCGCTCGGTGTAGTAGTCCTCCGGCACGGTCGCATCGGTGCCCTGCGGCGCCTTGACCGCCCGCAGCACCAGGGTGAGCAGCACCGTCACCAGCAGGTTGAGCACCAGCGCCGAGAAGGCGATGTAGACCTTGGTGTGGGTGTACGGGAAGGTCGCCAGCGAGCCGCCGAAGTGCTGGGTGGCGGCCGACTTCTGGTGGTAGGCGGCCACCGTGCCGTAGAGCATCCCGACCGCCCACCCGGCCAGCAGCGCCCAGCGGTGCAGCCAGCGGGTGTAGAGGCCCACCACGATCGCCAGAAGCGTCTGCAGGATCCACACGCCGCCGAGCAGTTGCAGGTTGATGGCGTTCTGCTTGTCCAGCCCCAGCACGAAGGCCAGCGCGCCGAACTTCACCACCAGCGAGGTGATCTTGGCGACCTGCGCCTCCTGCTTCGGGGTGGCGCGCGGTGCCAGGAACTCCCGGTAGACGTTGCGGGTGAACATGTTCGCGGCGGCGATCGACATGATCGCGGCCGGCACCAGGGCGCCGATCGCGATGGCCGAGTAGGCGATGCCGGCGAACCAGCTCGGGAACTCGTCGCGGAAGAAGTGCGGCACCGCCAGTTGCGGGTTGGGCTTGCCGTCGGTGCCGATCACCGAGGTCTTCTCGGCGATCGCGGCGTAGCCGAGCAGGGCCAGCATCGCCAGCAGCAGCGAATAGGCCGGCAGGATCGCGGTATTGCGCCGGATGGTGGTGCGCGACCTGGCAGACAGCACGCCGGTCATCGAGTGCGGGTACATGAACAGCGCCAGCGCCGAGCCGAGGGCCAGGGTGGCGTAGGCCCAGTAGTTGTTGCTCTTGGGCACGAACACCCCGGGTGCAACACCGGTCTTGGGGTTCTTGGTGGTCAACTTGGTCTCGGCCGCCTCGAACAGGTGGTGGTAGCCGATGTGCACGCCGACGTAGACGACCGCCACCGCGATCACCAGGTAGATCAGGCTGTCCTTGACGAACGCGATCACCGCCGGGGCCCGCAGGCCGGAGGCGTAGGTGTAGGCGGCCAGCACCGCGAACGCGATCAGCAGCGGCAGGTCGCGGACGAAGGCATTGCCCCTGCCACCGATGCCGATGGTGTCGATGACGGCCTGGATGCCCACCAGCTGCAGGGCGATGTAGGGCATGGTGGCGACGATGCCGGTGACCGCGACGGCCAGCGCCAGGTACCGGGAGTCGAACCGGCCGCGGACGAAGTCGGCCGCGGTGACATAGCCCTTGCTGTGCGAGACCGACCACATCCGCGGCATGAACACGAACACGATCGGGTAGATCAGGATCGTGTAGGCGACCGCGAAGAAACCGGTGACCGCTCCGGTGGCGAACATCGCGGCGGGTACCGCGATGAAGGTGTAGGCGGTGTAGAGGTCACCACCGAGCAGGAACCAGGTGATCACCGTGCCGAAGCTGCGCCCGCCCAGGCCCCATTCGTCCAGGCTGTGCAGGGAGTCGGCCTTGCGCCAGTTGGCGGCCCAGAAACCACCGATGGTGACGAGCAGGAAGAAGAACAGCAGGACGCCGAGTCCGACGCCGTCCACCTTGGTCCCGGCGGCCAGCTGCACCGTGCCGGCGCTCACCGGGTGCCCCGGCGATCACGCTGGACGAGCAGGTAGGCGCCACCGGTGCAGATGCCACAGATGATGACCCACAGCATCTGGTACCAGTAGAAGAACGGGAAACCCCACAGTTCAGGGTCCTTACGGGCGTAGCTGGGCACCCAGAGCAGGGCCACGATCGGTATCGCCAGCAGGACCCCGGCAGCAACGGCCACACCGGGTGACAGGCGGTGCCTCGATGGTTGGGACACAACGACCTCCTTGCACGGAGCGCGGAACCGTCGAAAATCTAGTGCATCGCCGGTTGTCGTGCTGTCTGAACACGCTGTCGGGCCCGAGGCCCCACCATCAGACGATGACACCGGGTAGCCGGTGCCGACAAGACCCGTGCCGCAGAACGACCGCGTTCTGTGGCACGCTCGACGGACCATGTCAGCCCTGTCGGATCTGCTCGCCACCCACACCCAGCTGGACGAGCGCCAGACCGCGCACCTGCAGCAGCTGGTGGCCGAGTGGCAGTTGCTCGCCGACCTCTCCTTCGCCGACCTGCTGCTGTGGGTCCCCACCGCGACCGAGGGGGAGTACCTGTGCGCCGCGCAGTGCCGGCCCACCACCGGTGCCACCGCCTACCTGCACGACCGGGTGGGGGAGCGGTTGGCCGGGCAGCGGGCGGCGGCGCTGGGCATCGCGCTCACCGAGGCCCGGATCTTTCGTGAGTCGGATCCGGACTGGGAGGGCGACACCCCGATCCGGCGGGAGGCGATCCCGATCCTGCATTCCGGCCGGCCGGTGGCGGTGCTCGGCCGGGACGGCAACCTGACCAGCCTGCGCAGCCCGAGCCAGCTGGAGCTGGCCTACCTGCAGAGTGCCGCCGACCTGGCCTCGATGGTGGCGACCGGTGCCTTCCCCGGGCCGCCGAGCGAGCGCGAGGAAGGCGCCGGTCCCCGGGTCGGTGACGGCATGCTGCGGCTGGACCCGCACGGCACGGTGCTCTACGCCAGTCCCAACGGCTCGTCGGCGTTCCGTCGCCTCGGCTACCCCGGCAACCTGCTGGACGCCGCCTTCGGCGACGTGATCGCCGAGCTGGCCCCCGACCCGTTCCGGGCCGCCGAACTCACCCAGATGACCACCGACGCGCTGGCCGGCCGCCACCCGTCCAGCCACGAACTCGACGGCGCCGGCACCATCGTGCAGTTCCGGGCGATCCCGTTGCACCCGCGGGGCGAATCACTCGGCGCGCTCGTGCTGCTGCAGGACGTCACCGAGCTGCGCCGCCGGGACCGGCAGATCCTGTCCAAGGACGCCACCATTCGCGAGATCCACCATCGGGTGAAGAACAATCTGCAGACAGTGGCCGCACTGTTGCGGCTGCAGGCGCGCCGGGTCGCCAACCCCGAGGCCCGCACGGCCCTGGAGGAGTCCATGCGCCGGGTGTCTTCCATCGCGCTGGTACACGAGACGCTGTCCTCGGCGATCGACGAGGAGGTTGCCTTCGACGCGGTGGTGGACCGCTTGCTGGCGATGCTGGGAGAGGTGGCCGGTTCCGACGGCCGGGTGCTGGTGGAGCGGGTCGGCAGCTTCGGTGAGCTGTCCGCCGAACTCGCCACCCCGCTTGTGATGGTGCTCACCGAGTTGGTCGGCAACGCCGTCGAGCACGGGTTTCCCGGCAGCAAGGGCGGTTCGGTGCGGGTGGTCGGTCAGCGCTCGCGCGGGACGCTGACGGTTCAGATTCTCGACGACGGAGCCGGGTTGCCCGAGGCGTTCTCCGTCGACCGGAGCGATCGGCTCGGTCTGCAGATCGTCCGGACGCTGGTGGAGGCGGAACTGGGCGCGAGCCTGGAACTCGCCGGCCGCGGGTCGGGTCAGCCGGGAACCGCGGTCACCCTGCAGGTACCGGTGAACCGGCGCGAGCTGGCTCGCGGGGCGGACGGTAACCCGGCAGGGTAGGGCAGGCTCAGGCCATCCGGGCCCGGGCGCGGGCATTGCGACGCTTGAGCGCCCGGCGTTCGTCCTCGCTCAGGCCGCCCCACACGCCGGCGTCCTGGCCACTCTCGAGTGCCCAGGACAGGCACTCGGACATGACAGGGCAGCGACGGCACACAGCCTTCGCCTCTTCGATCTGCATCAAAGCCGGACCGGTGTTCCCGATCGGAAAGAACAGTTCCGGGTCCTCGTCGCGGCATACCGCGCGGTGACGCCAGTCCATGGGGTGTTTCTCCTCTACGTGCTGGGGGAAGCTGCTGACAGGCACATCTGTACTTGGCAGTAGGTACTTGTGAATTCTTTCACGAGCTGCCCGGTACTTCAAGGACCTACGGCACAGGATCACTGTGTCGCGTGTCTAGTGCGCACGATCTGTGTTCGGCGGATGCCGGTTCCTGGTTCGGCGACATCCGGTCTCAAGTACAAGCCTCACCCACCTTGAGCACCGGGGCAAGTCCAAAACACCTAGTTATGCAAACTGCCTGTGATTCGCACAGGCGCACCACAGCCCACAAAGCCAGATGTTGCGATGATCATTTCCCGGTTAGGCAGTGCCGTCAAGAGCATTGTTGTAGACAATTCCCACCCAGCCGGCCATCTCACACCTGCCCGAATTGGCAGACAGGGTTATGAAATCAGTGTTATAAGGCCTGTTCAGACAGCTGACGGACACCCGTCAGACATAGACCTCTAGAGCATTCGGCACGCTGCGGAAGCTCACCTGCTGCCGCTCCTCCAGCGCGTCACCGTCGACCTGGAAAGGCAACGGCCGGTCGGCGCGCAGGCTGAATTCGGTCAAGTCATGTTCCCGGCGGGAGCCGAAACCGCGGCCGGCGGCCCGGCGCGGCGCGGCGATCATCCGGCCGGCGGCCAGCAGGATTCCGGCCGCACCCATCCGGGTCCGGGCGTAGACGTCCAGGCCGGTGTCGAAGGAGGCCTGCGGGGTGGGCGAGACCGGTCGCTCGCCGAAGAACGTCCACGGGTCGCAATTGGTGACCAACGCCATGTGCAGCCCGGCCACCGCACTGCCGTCCGGGAGGTCCAGGGTGATCGCTGGTCGGCGCCGGTCCTGCCGGAAGAAGGTGCGCACCGCGGTCCGGACGTACAGCGCCGGGGTCGAGGTGCGGCCCCGGCGGCGGTGCGCCTCCACGGCAGCGACCACCGCGGCGTCGTAGCCGAAGCCGGCGGTGAAGACGAACCAGCGGTCATCGGCCAGGCCCAGGCCGATCTGCCGGCGCCGGTCGGCGCTCATCGCGTCGATCAGTACCGAGGTGGCCTCGACCGGGTCGTTGGGCAGGCCCAACGCGCGTGCCACCACGTTGGTGGAGCCGGCCGGCACGATGCCCAGCCGGGGGACGCCCGGGTGCACCCCGTCGGTGAGCAGCCCGTTGACGACCTCGTTGACGGTGCCGTCCCCGCCGAGGGCTACCACCCCGTCGAACCCGTCGCGCATCGCCCGGCAGGCCAGCGCCGCGGCATGCCCACGGTTGGCCGTCTCCTCGACCTCGAGCTTGGCGTCGGAGGCCAGGGCGTGCACCAGGACGTCGCGCTGGCGCAGCGTGGTGGCGGTGGCTCGGGGGTTGGACACCACCAGGACTCGCACCGCCTGACTGTACCGCCCGGACCGGCAGCGGCGCGGTGTTGCGCGCTGCCCAACCGGGCGGTCCGGCCAGCTAGATTCCGGCCCGCCCGCACCGTCCGGCGCTCCGGTCGTCGGCTGGCTCGCATACGCTCTGCGGGTGCCCGACACTCCAGCCGCACCCGCCGAGGAGGTGCCCACCAGCGTCCGGGCGGCTGCTGTCCTGGTGCTGGCCGAAGCCGCGGCGCTGACCGTCACGGCGCTGGTGCTGCTGGTGCTGGCGTTCGTGCACACCACCACCCGGCTGTGGGCGGCGGTGGCGATCGTCGGCTTCGCGCTGCTCGGCGCCGTGGTGCTGGCCGGCTGCGCCCGGGGGCTGCTGCGGCTCTCGCCGGCGGCCCGGTCGCCGGTGATCCTGGTGCAGTTGCTGGCGGTGCCGGTCGGCTACTCGCTCGGCATCCAGGCCGGCCGACCGCTGGTCGGGGCGCCGATCCTGCTTGCCGCCGTCGCGGTGCTGGTGCTGTTGTTGCTGCCCGCCTCCCGGCAGGCACTGGACCGGGTGCTGTAAGCAACGGCCGGCGCGGCAGCCGGCGGCGCTCCGGCAGGTCAGCCGTGCTAGCCGTGTTCGAGGTCGGGCAACTGCCTGCGCAACTCGGCCAGCGTCCTGGTCAACAAGCGCGACACGTGCACCTGCGAGATCCCGAGCACGCCGGCGATCTCGGTCTGGGTCTTGTTCTCCACGAACCGCAGCAGCAGCGCCTGCCGCTCGCGCTCGGTGAGCTCGGCCAACACCGGGCGCAGCGCGTGGCGCAGCTCGACGCCCTCCAGCGTGGTGTCCGGGTCCACCAGGCCGTCGGCGATGGTGCGGCCGGTCGCGGTGTGCGGCACGTCGATCGGCACCGCCGAGTACGCCCGGGCCGACTCGGTGGCCTCCAGCACCAGCTCCGGGCTGATCCGCAGGTGGCCGGCGAGTTCGGCGACGGTGGGTGCCCGGCCCAGCCGCTGGGTGAGGTCGCCGATGCCGGCGTTGACCTCGGCCTGCAGCTCCTGCAGCCGGCGCGGCACCCGCACCATCCAGCCGCGGTCACGGAAGTGCCGCTTGATCTCGCCGAGGATGTTCGGCGTGGCGAAGGTCGAGAACTCCAGGCCGCGTTCCGGCTCGAACCGGTCGATCGACTGCAGCAGCCCGACGATCCCGATCTGCACCAGGTCGTCGATCGGTTCGCCGCGGCCGGCGAAGCGGTGAGCCAGATATCGCACCAACGGAAGGGAATTCTCGACCAGTGCGTCGCGAACCTGTTGGTGGCGCGGGCTGCCCGGGGTCAGGGTGACCAGTTCGGCGAACAGCTGGTGGGTGTGGTCGCGGTCCGGCCGGCAACGCTGCGTCATGGGTGTGGCGCTGTCATCGGTCCTGGGAGCCGCGGCCCTTGGTCAGGATCAGCGATAGCCGCCGGCCGGAGCCGGCCAGCTCGGTCGAGTCGGTCAGGGCGGTCAATACCAGCCAGGCGAAACTCGTCCGGTCCGGTTCGGCGCGGTGGCCCGCCGGCAGGGTCACCGACACCTCGGCGCGCAGCAGGTCCGGCGGCCCACCGAAGACCGCGGTCAGGTGCGAGGACGGTGCGGCGTGCGGCAGCAGCAGCGCGCCGGCCTCGTCCACCGCGATCCGCAGGTCGTCGATCTGGTCCAGGGTGAAGTCCCGACCGGCTGCCAGCGAGGCGATCACGGTGCGCAGTAGCCCGAGGTAGGCCGGATCGGCCGGCACGCTCAGTTCGACGGTGCCGGTGCTGTCGGGCTGCCGCTCGTCAGGCCGGTGCTCGTGCGGCTGTTGCTCGTGTGGCTGTTGCTCGCCGGGGCGGTGTTCGCGGGGTGGCGGTTCGTCTGTCATCGCACGGCGCCGGCGAGTTCGCTGTCGAGGTTCCAGTGCAGCACCGCGGGCTGGCCGTGCTCGTAGCCGAGGCTGCAGACCGCACCGGTGGACAGCCAGAACCGGCGGCCGGCGGTTACCGGCTCGCCCAGCCAGCGGGCGGCCAGGCATCGGATCGCGTGACCGTGCGAGAACAGCAGCACCGGGCCGGGCCGGTCGGCCGCGGCGAGCCGGTCGGCGATGCCGGACAGCAGCCGGTCGAACCGGACCGTGACCGCGGTGGCGTCCTCGCCGCCGGGGATGGGTCCGGACCATACCGACCAGTCCGGCCAGTCCCGCCGGATCTCGGCCGAGGTGCGGCCCTCCAGGTCGCCGTAGTCCCACTCGGCGGCGTCGGCGGTGATGTCGTCGACGGAGAAGCCCGCCAGTTCGGCGGTGTGCAAGGCGCGCCGGCGCGGCGAGCTGACCACCAGGGCCGGCTCGGCCGTGCCCAGCATCGCCCGGATCAGCGGTCCGGCCGTCCGGGCCTGCCGCTCACCGCGCTCGGTCAGCGGGATGTCGGTGCGGCCGGTGTGCCGCCCGTCGCGGCTCCACTCGGTCTCGCCGTGCCGGACCAGCACCAGGGCGGGCTCGGTGTCGGCCGCCGGCCAGCGTCGGACGCCTCGGGCGCTCCGGAGGTCGTCGGCTGTACCAGGCATGTTGGTCACCCTAGCCGCCCGGCTCGCCGCCGAGCTGCTTCCGCCGACCAGCCGAAGACCTCGCTGCCGTGCGGCTGGAACGGTGACGCGGTGGCCTCTGCCGACTGGGCATGGGGACGGATCGGAGGGAACCGGCCGGACCGGCAATTAGCTGAATCGTCCTCTATCGCCCGGCGCGAACGAGAGGGACAATTCTGGCCTCACACCTGACGCCCGACAGGGCGCATGGGGAAGGGTCGTGATCATGGCAGCCGACAATGTGCAGATTCCTGACAACGTGGTCGCGCTGGAGGTGATCTCCCGCGATGGAGTGCCACAGTCACTGCGGGCCCTGTCCGGTGCTGGCTCCTCCCCGGGGCAATGGCCGCTGACCGGGAACAGCCGGTTCTCACTTCCGGGCGGCGTGCGATTCTCCACCACCGGCGGCGCCGGTCCCGGAGCTTCTCTTCTCTCCCAATCACCCTGTTTCGAACAGGCGAAGTCCACTCCGTCGAAGGACACCATCGACGCCCGCGAGCGGGCTGGCCTGGCCGCGGCAAAGATGTCGGAGGAGCTGCTCCGCGGAGGTAGCAGGGCAGCCCTGGCCACCCAGAAGCGCATCGGCTGGGCGTTCGCGGGTTACCTCTGGATGCTCGGTGCGATGTTCGCCGTCGGTATCGGGGCTTTCGTCGCCGCCGTGATCCGCGGCTTCACCGCCCACGATGCCAGCGAGGTCGTGGTCACCGCCATCTTCGGGGGCTTGTCGGCGACCACTTTTGTCGCGGTGTTCCTGGCCGGCCCGACGAGTGCGATGGGCCGGGCCGGGCCGCACAGTGCCTGGCTGCTGGCGATCGTCAACACCTACTGGTCCAAGCTCGCCTACTTCACGAACGCGGCCACCGTGATCGCCGATCTCAACGAAGCGCAGAAGGTGCTCAACCGCGACCTGATCAGCTACCTGAAATACACCAAGGATCCCGGCGACGAGTCCAAGACGCCACCTGCGAACGGGGGCGGCGCGGATGGCTAGCGGACCGGGATTCCGCGACCACCGACACCCAGGAGAGATCGACATGAGCGAGACACACGAATGGGACAGACCCATGATGCCGACACCTGACATGCCAGCGCCTGACTTCCCGCCGTCGGACTCGATGCCAGCGCCCAACTTCGACCGGGCACCCGACGAGGCGCCGGCGGGATTCGGCCACGGGCCGGCCGCCAGGACGTGGACCGTCACGGTGGAACGCGACGGCACCACCAGCGAGAAGCGGGTGCATGACGCGCTCGATCCCAGCTGGCAGGACGGCGAGCTGGTCTTCCCCGGTACCGGGGGAGACGTCGTCGCGAGGTTCGCCGAGGCAGAGGTCATCGGATACCACTGAATCCGGCCGTGCCTGGTCGCGGCGCCGGCCGTGCCTGGTCGCGGCGCCGAATGGGCCTGGTCGGCGAGGAAGGACCCGTCAGGGTGGACCGGACGGCTGCCGGGCGATGCAGCAGTGTGCCGTCGGAGACGGCCGAGGCCGACCCGGAATCCGGGTCGGCCTCGGTACCACGGCCGGCGGCGTGCCGCCGTTACTTCTCAGGCTGCCTTCTTGGTCTCCCAGAAGATGGTGTCGATCTCGGCGATCAGGTCGAGCAGCTTCTGGCCCTCGGCCGGGTCCACCGAGCTCTTGCCGCCGGCCGCGCCGGCCTGCTTGGTGGCCTTGTTGAACAGGTCGTGCAGGTGCGGGTACTTCTCGAAGTGCGGCGGCTTGAAGTAGTCGGTCCACAGCACCCAGAGGTGGTGCTTGACCAGGTCGGCACGCTGCTCCTTGATGATCAGGGCGCGGGTCCGGAACACCGGGTCGTCGTTGGCCTGGTACTTCTCCTGGATCGCCTTCACCGACTCCGCCTCGATGCGGGCCTGGGCCGGGTCGTACACGCCGCACGGCAGGTCGCAGTGGGCGGAAGCGGTGATCGAACGGCGCATCAAGCGCATGACTAAGACCTCCAGTCGCGACAACAAACGCGTTCCGGGGTAACGGAACGCTCCTTTGCGACCCTACTCCCGCGGCGCTCGGCCGGGTGCGGCAGCATCGGGTGGATGCAGGCACTGCTTCCCTGGCAGCGGGTGCGCGTCGACGGCTACTCGATGACGCCCACGCTGCTGCCGGGGGACCGGGTGCTGGTGCGGCACGGCGCCCGGATCCGGCCCGGGATGCTGGTGCTGGCCCGGTTCCGCAGCCGTCCGGACCTGGTGGTGGTCAAGCGGGCGCTCGCCGAGTCCGACGGCGGCTGGCTGCTGGCCAGCGACAACCCCGCTCAGGGCAGCGACTCGCGCCAGTACGGGGTGGCCGACGTGCAGGCCCGGGTGGTGCGGATCTGGCGCCAGGGCAGCCCCCCGACCGGTATCGGGCAGTTGCCGCGGCGGTGGTGGGGGACGGCCGCGGGGAAGTTCGGATCGCCCTGAGCGGTTGTAGGCGATGCGGCATGCAGCAAACAACCCGGCCGAGCCCGGTGCCGCACCCTGGACGAGTCGTCGGTTATTGCATGCTGGGAGCCCTGTCACGTGATCCGCACCTTCGAACGGCCGAGTGCTCCCTGATGTTTCTGCGATCACCGCTCGGCACCCGGTCCCGGCGCTCGACGGCACTGCACTGGACGCGCCGGCTGGTACAGCTCTACCTCGGCCTGGTGCTGTACGGGGTGTCGGCGGCGATGCAGGTGCAGGCCGGCCTGGGCCTGGATCCGTGGGACGTGCTGCACCAGGGCCTGGCCAAGGTCACCGACCGGCAGATCGGCACCGTCAGCATCGTGGTCGGGGCACTGGTCCTGCTGCTGTGGATTCCACTGCGGCAGCGCCCGGGGCTCGGCACGGTGAGCAACGTGCTGGTGGTCGGCCTGGCGATGAACGCGACGCTGGCGGTGCTGCCGACCCAGCACGGTTGGCCGGCGCGGGTGCTGACCCTGGCCGGGGCGGTGCTGCTGTGTGGCCTGGCCACCGGCATGTACATCACGGCCGGCTTCGGTCCCGGCCCCCGGGACGGGTTGATGACCGGGATCGCCCGCCGGACCGGCGTGTCCATCCGGCTCAGCAGGACCATCGTGGAACTCACGGTGCTGGTGGCCGGCTGGCTGCTCGGCGGCACGGTGGGGGTCGGCACGGTGCTGTTCGCGCTCACCATCGGGCCGCTGGCCCAGCTGTTCCTGCGGATCTTCGCCCGCCTCGGCCTGGACAGCTCGAACCTCACCGCGGCCGGCCACCCGAGCCCGCAACCGGAGCCGGCGCAGCCGATCTCGGCAGCCTGACCGCTGCGGCCGGCCTCAGCGCGCCTCGGTCAGCCGGCGCCGGGCAGCGCGCCTCGGTCAGCCGGCGCCGGGCAGCGCGCCTCGGTCAGCCGGCGCCGGGCAGCGCGGCTAGTCGTCCTCGTCGTCGGCCCGGGCCAGCCAGGTCGCCAGCCGGTCGACCGCCACCTCGAACTCGGGGTTGAGGTCGACGAAGCTGCGCAGCCGCTCGGCGAGCCAGGCCAGGCTGACCTCCTCCTCGCCCCGGCGCCCCTCGAGCTCCTCGATGCCCCGATCGGTGAAGTACATGCTGTTCTCCTGAGGGTCGTCTCACTCGCCGGGATAGTGCACGCCGAGCTCGGCCCGCGCGCTGTCCAGCAGTTCCAGGATGGCGATGGTGTCGGCGGCCGGCACCAACGGACTCTCGGTCAAACCGGCCCGCAGGCAGCGGGCCACCTCGGCGATCTCGGGGGAGTAGCCGATGTCGTCGTCGGCCAGCGGATCGGCGATCCGGGACTCCTTCCCGTCCGCATACACGGTCAGCGCCGTGGGCCGGTAGAACCGTCCCTCGGTCCGGATCCAGCCCTCGGTGCCCACCAGCAGCCCGCGGAACGGCGAAGCCAGCGGCACCGAGCACCACAGCTGGGCGTCCCGGCCGTCCGGATAACCCCACTGCATCGCCACCGTCGCGTCGCTGCCACTGGCGGCCAGCGTGCCGCTGACCGTCACCGACTGCGGCGGGCCGCCGAAGACCCAGCCGAAGGTCACCGGGTAGATGCCCAGGTCCAGCAGGGCGCCGCCGCCGTTGGCCAGCTCGTAGAGCCGGTGCGTCGGGTCGAACGGCCGGCCCAGGCCCAGCTCGGCCCGCACCGAGGCCAGTTCGCCGATCGCCCCGCCCGCGACCAGCTGCTGGGCGGTGCGGATCAGCGGGTTGGTGCGCATCCACATCGCTTCCATGGCGAACACCCCGGCCGCCGCGGCGGCGGCGAACACCTCGCGGGCATCGGCGGCGTTCAGGCAGACCGGCTTCTCGATCAGCACCGCCTTGCCGGCGGCGATCGCCAGCAGGGCCTGCTCGCGGTGCCCGGGGTGGGTGGTGGCGATGTAGATGACGTCGCAGTCCGGGTCGTCGGCGAGCTCGGCGTAGCTGCCGTAGGACCGCGGTGCGCCGAACCGGGCGGCGAAGTCCGCGGCCCGTCCGGCGTCCCGGGCGGCCACCGCGGCCAGCGTGTTGCCCGGGGTGCGGACCAGGTCGGCGCAGAACTTGCCGGCGATGCCGCCGGCACCCAGGACGCCCCAGCGGACGGGGGAGGAGTCGGCGTCGGTGGTGGCCATGCCTGCCAACCTAGCCGAGGCGCTGGGCGACCCGACCGGGGAGACCGGTGGGCTAGCCGAGGGCGGTGGCCACCACCTCGCGCTGCTGCTTCTCGTGCACGCTGGCCGATCCGACCGCCGGCGAGGCCGACGCCCGCCGGGACGCCCGGTAGAGCGGCCGGGTGTCGCCGTGCGCGGCCAGCCGCTCGGGCAGGTTCAGCGCGATGAACGGGTAGCCGCCCTGGTTGGCCGGCTCCTCCTGCGCCCAGATCAGCTGCGCGTTCGGGTACTTGGCCAGCTCCGCGGCGATCTCGTCGCCGGGCAGCGGGTAGAGCTGCTCCAGCCGCACGATCGCCACGTCGGTCCGGCCGGCCTCGGCCCGGGCCGAGGCCAGGTCGTAGTAGATCTTGCCGCTGCACAGCACCACCCGGCCGACCTGCTCGGCGGCCACCGAGGGGTCGCCGATCACCGGCTGGAAGCCGCCGCCGGTGAACTCGTCCAGTTGGCTGACCGCTGCCTTGAGCCGCAGCAGCGACTTGGGCGTGAAGGCGATCAGCGGCCGTCGGATGTCCGACAGCGCCTGCCGGCGCAGCAGGTGGAAGTAGTTGGCCGGCGAGGAGCACATCGCCACCGTCATGTTGTTCTCGGCCGCCAGCTGCAGGAACCGCTCGGGCCGGCCGGTGGAGTGGTCAGGCCCCTGGCCCTCGTAGCCGTGCGGCAGCAGCAGGGTCACCGACGAGCGCTGGCCCCACTTGGCCTCGCCGGAGGCGATGAACTCGTCGATGATGGTCTGCGCGCCGTCGGCGAAGTCGCCGAACTGCGCCTCCCACACCACCAGCGCGTCGGGCTTGGCCACCGAGTAGCCGTACTCGAATCCCATCGCCGCGTACTCCGACAGCAGCGAGTCGTAGGCCCGGAACGGTGCCGTGGCGCCGGGGATGTGGCGCAGCGGGGTGTACTCCTCACCGGTCACCCGGTCGATCAGCACCGCGTGCCGCTGGGTGAACGTGCCGCGCCGGGAGTCCTGCCCGGCCAGCCGCACCGGGTGGCCGTCGACGACCAGCGACCCGAACGCCAGCAGCTCGGCCGTCGCCCAGTCGACGTCGCCGCCGGTGGTCTGGGCCACCCGCCGGTCGATCTGCGGCTTGAGCCGGGGGTGGATGGAAAAGCCCGCCGGGTGGTTGGCGTAGAGGTCGCCGATGGTCTTGATCAGCTCGGCCGGCACCGCGGTGGCGGCGCGCTGCTGGGCGGGCGGCTCCTCCATCACCGGTTCCGGACGCGGCCTGCCGGTGGCGTCGCGGGTCTCCAGGAACACCTTCTCCAGCTGGGACTGGAAGTCCTTGAGCGCCTCCTCGGCATCGGTCAGGGTGATGTCGCCGCGGCCGATCAGCGCCTCGGTGTAGAGCTTTCGGACGCTGCGCTTGGCGTCGATGATGTCGTACATCAGCGGCTGGGTGAACGAGGGGTTGTCCGCCTCGTTGTGGCCACGGCGGCGGTAGCACACCATGTCGATGACGACGTCCTTCTTGAACCGCACCCGGTAGGCGACCGCGAGCTTGGCGACCCGCACGCACGCCTCGGGGTCGTCGCCGTTGACGTGGAAGATCGGCGCCGCGATCATCCGCGCGATGTCCGTGCAGTACAGGCTGGAACGCGACTGGGCGGGCGAGGTGGTGAAGCCGACCTGGTTGTTCACCACCACGTGCACGGTGCCGCCGGTGCGGTAGCCGCGCAGCTGGGACAGGTTCAGCGTCTCGGCGACCACGCCCTGGCCGGCGAAGGCGGCGTCGCCGTGCATCAGCACCGGCAGCACCGTGAAGCCGTCCTCGCCCTTGTCGAGAATGTCCTGCTTGGCACGCACGATTCCCTCGAGCACCGGGTTGACCGCCTCCAGGTGCGAGGGGTTGGCGGTCAGCTCCACCGCGATCCTGGCGCCGTCCGGGGCGACGTAGGTGCCGTGCGCGCCGAGGTGGTACTTCACGTCGCCGGAGCCCTGCGCGGTGCCCGGGTCGATGTTGCCCTCGAACTCGTTGAAGATCTTGGCGTACGGCTTGCCGACGATGTTGGCGAGCACGTTGAGCCGGCCGCGGTGCGGCATGCCGATGACGACCTCGTCGAGAGCGTTACCGGCGGCGGCGGCCAGCACCGCGTCCAGCAGCGCGATGACGGTCTCGCCGCCCTCCAGGCTGAACCGCTTCTGGCCGACGTACTTGGTCTGCAGGAAGGTCTCGAACGCCTCGGCGACGTTGAGCCGGGACAGGATGTGCTTCTGCTCCTCGCGGCTCAGCGCGTCGTTCTTGACCTCGATGTTCTGCTGGATCCAGGCGCGTTCCTCGGGGTCGATGATGTGCATGTACTCCACACCCACCCGGCGGCAGTAGGCGTCGCGCAGCACGCCCAGGATGTCGCGCAGCCGCATCAGCTTCTGGCCGGCGAAGCCGCCGACCGCGAACTCCCGGTCGAGGTCCCACAGGGTGAGCCCGTGCTTGGTGATGTCGAGGTCCGGGTGGGTCCGGATCTTGAACTCCAGCGGGTCGGTGTCGGCCATCAGGTGGCCCGAGGTCCGGTAGGCGTTGATCAGCTCGATGACCCGGGCGCCCTTGTCGATCTGGCCCTCGTGGCTGAACTCCCGGTCGGTCAGCCAGATGGCCGGCTCGTACGGGATCCGCAGCGAGCCGAAGATGTCGTAGTAGAACTCGTCCTCGCCGAGCAGCAACTGGTGCACCCGGCGCAGGAACTCCCCGGACTGGGCGCCCTGGATGATCCGGTGGTCGTAGGTGGAGGTCAGCGTCATGGTGCGCGAGATGCCCATGTCGTTGAGCGCGTCGGGGTTCATGCCGCTGAACTCGGCCGGGTACTCCATCGCGCCGACGCCGATGATGGTGCCCTGGCCGGCCATCAGCCGGGGCACCGAGTGGTTGGTGCCGATGGTGCCCGGGTTGGTCAGGCTGACCGTGGTGCCGGCGAAGTCGTCGGCGGCCAGCTTGCCGGACCGGGCCCGCCGGATGATGTCCTCGTAGGCGCCCCAGAAGGACGCGAAGTCCATCTGCTCGGAGCCCTTGATCGAGGCCACCACCAATGAGCGACCGCCGTCCTTGCCCGGCAGGTCGATGGCCAGGCCCAGGTTGACGTGCTCGGGCCGCACCACCGTCGGCTTGCCGTCGGCGTTGACGGCGAAGTGGTTGTTCATCTCCGGGAAGTCACGCAGCGCCCGGACCACCGCGTAGCCGATCAGGTGGGTGAAGCTCACCTTGCCGCCGCGAGCCCGGCGCAGGTGGTTGTTGATGATGATCCGGTTGTCGGCGAGCAGCTTGGCCGGCACGGCACGGACGCTGGTGGCGGTCGGGATCTCCAGCGAGGTCTGCATGTTGCTGACGACCTTGGCGGGCGCGCCACGCAGCACGGTGACCTGCGGGCCGGACGAGCCGGACCCGGCCGGGCTGGTCGAGGACGGCTTGGCGGCCGGGGCCGGCTGGTTGGCGGCAGGCCTGGCTGGCTGGCTGGCCGGGGCCGGCTGGCTGCTGGCGGGAGCGGCCTGGCTCTCGGCCTTCGCGGGCGCACCGCCGGGCTGCTCGGCCTTGGCGGGTTCGGCCTTGCTGGGTGCGGCCTTGGCGGTTTCGGCCTTGGTGGTTTCGGCCTTGGCCGGCTCGGTCACGGTGCGCTGGGAGTCGGCCGGCGAGGCGGCACTGGTGGCTGGGTCGGCGGCCGGCTGGTGACCGTTCTGGCCGGCCGCGGCCGGCCCGGCGCTGTCCGCCGATTGGCTGCCGCCCGCCGGCAGGTCGACGGCGGGGCCGGCCTCGTCCTCCTCGTCGTCCCCGGCACCGGATGGCGGTGCCTGCCGGACCGAGTTCGCCGGGCCGGCGGCCGGCCGGTAGTCGGCGAAGAAGTCGTGCCAGGCCGCGTCCACCGCCGACGGGTCGGCGAGGTAGCGCTCGTACATCTCCTCGACCAGCCACTCGTTCGCGCCGAAGTCGGGGCGGGTTGATTCACTGCCAGTCGAGGACTGCGCGGTCACGTCGTCGGCCACCTTCTCAGAGTGTGCGTACACCTGGTCGAGAGGTGACCTCGGGCGGGGAACCAGCACCCGCCGATCAGGTCACACCCGAAGTATCAGGGTACGCGGGCGGCGGGACCGGTCGCAGCGCCGGAGGCCGATCGGCGCCGGGTGTACCGGTGCGGTTGCTCACAGGCCGCTGCCGGCCAGGCCCGATGGCGGCCAGGCCGCTGGCGGTCAGCCGCTGCCGGCCAGCCGCGACCCGGTGAGTTGAGTGTCGATCAGCCGCGGCCCGGTCAGCTGATGTCGCGGGTCAGGCTGATCCGGCCGCCGATCAGCAGCAGCGCCAGCGACCACGCCAGGAACAGCAGGCCGCCGGCCACCGGAGCCAGCAGGTGCACGTCGTCGGGCATGCCGTCGACGACACCGTTGGAGTTGAACGCCTTGATCGCGCCGCCCGGCGTCCAGGCGTAGCCCTTGCGGATCCACGGGACGAAGTTGAGCACGTTGTCGAGGATGAAGAAGTACACGATCCCGAACACCATGGCGGCCGCCTGGTTGCGCAGCAGCGCGCCCAGTCCAAGGCCGAACATGCCGGTCAGCACCAGGGTCAGGAAGGCCTTGCCGACGCCGCCCGGCACGCCGTGGCCGTAGTCGAGCGGAACCCCCTCGGCCGACAGCCAGATGATCGCGATGGCGAAGTTGAGCACCACGCAGAACACCGCGTAGACGATCGCGAACACGCCGTACGAGGCGGCCTTGCCGGCCAACAGTTGCCACCGGTTCGGGGTGGCCAGCAGCGTCGGGGTGATCGTCTTGTGCCGGAACTCGGTGGTCAGGCCCAGCAGGCCCAGCACCAACAGGGCTACCGCGGCGCCGTTGGACTGGGTGAACACGCTGTAGTAGTCCACCGGGTCGTGGTTGTCGTAGTCGTTGACCGCGGTGACCACGGAGCCGATGGTGCCCAGCGCGGTGAAGGCGGCCGACAGCAGCAGCATCCAGAACCACACCTGGGTGCTGCGGATCTTGAGGACCTCGGAGCGGATCAGGTTGATCATCGGGCACCACCCTGCTGGTTGCCGGCGGCGCCGGTAGGCGGCTGCCCGGTCGGGCCGAGGTCGGCAGCCTGGTGCTCGCCCTCGGTGAGGCTGAAGAACAGCTGCTCCAGGTCGAACTCCTCCATCCGCAGCTCGTGCAGCTCGACCCCGTTGGTGAAGGCGAGATGCCCGACGTGGGCGATCTGGTCGGTGCGGATGCGCAACGCGCCGTCGGTCTCGGTGGTGCCGCTGAAGCCGGCGGCGGCCAGTGCCTGCTGCAGCGGTCCCAGCGCCGGACCGCGCACCACCGTGGTGGCGGTGCCGGCCGACAGCTCGGCAAGGGTGCCGGCCCGGACCAGCTTGCCCCGGTTCAGGATCACCGCCCGGTCGGCGACCTCCTGCACCTCGGACAGCTGGTGGCTCGACACCAGGACGGTGCGGCCCTCGCCGGCCAGGTGCCGGAAGAACCCGCGCAGCCAGCGGATGCCCTCGGGGTCCAGGCCGTTGGCCGGCTCGTCCAGGATCAGCACCTGCGGATCGCCGAGCAGCGTCCCGGCCAGCCCGAGCCGCTGGCGCATACCCATCGAGTAACCCTTGGTCTTCTTCTTGGCCGCCTGGGTCAGGCCGACCAGTTCCAGGACCTCGTTCGCCCGACGGGGCGGCAGTCCGGCGGCGGCGCAGTAGATCCGCAGGTGCTGCAGGCCGGTGTGGGCCGGGTGGAAGCTGGCGGCCTCCAGGGCGGCGCCGACCGTCTGCAGGGGCTTGGCCAGGGACTGGTAGGTCACCCCGTTGACGGTTGCGGTGCCCGAGGTGGGCTGGACCAGGCCGAGCAGCATCCGCAGGGTGGTGGTCTTGCCCGCGCCGTTGGGGCCCAGGAAGCCGGTCACCGACCCGGGTTCGACGGTGAAGCTCAGCGAGTCCACCGCGCGCTGGGTTCCGAACACCTTGGTCAGGTTGTCCACCACGATGCGCCCGTCGCCAGGGCGGCGTCCGGCATCGGCGGGTCGTCCGGGAGTCGGCTGTCCGGGCGTTGGCTGTCCGGGCGTGGGCTGTCCGGGCGTGGGCTGTCCGGGCGTGGGCTGTCCGGGCGTGGGCTGTCCGGGCGTGGGCTGTCCGGGTCCGGATTGGCTGGGGTGTGGTTGTCCGGGCGGTGCGGTCATGGGCCTATTCGACCACTCCTGACTGTTCCGGCACGGCAGGGGGCGGCCGGGCGAGTCCGAGGTAGCGGGTCAGCCGGCGGCCAGCACCTGAGTCCGGCTGGTCGGGACCGGCGGCTTTGCCGGCGGCCAGCACCTGAGTCCGGCTGGTCGGACCGGCGGCTCAGCCGGCGGCCAGCAGCCGGCTGAGCAGCTCGGCGAGCTCGGCGGGATCGGCCACCGCGGTGTCGGCGGTCCGCCGCAGTTCGGCCAGTTCGCCGACCGCCACCGTCAGGCCCGGCCGGCCGGTGGCCGCCGCCCACGCCGTCACCGCGCCGAACGCCGGCAGGTCTCCCAGGTCGTCGCCGGCGAACAGCGCCGCTGAGGTACCGGCGGTGAGTAGCTCCGCCAGCGCGGTCGCCTTGGATGGTCCCGGAATCCGGATCTCGAGCACCTGCTTGCCGGGGTGCAGCTCCAGGCCCTGCTCGGCCACCAGGTCCGGCAGCCGGTCGGCGAGCTCGGCGAGTGCGGCCTCCGGGTCGGCAGCCTGCCGGGTGTGCACCACCAGCGACAACCGCTTGTCCTCCAGCCAGACCTGGTCGTCGGTGCCGCGCAGCAGCGGCGGCAGGCTGGTCCGCAGCACCGCCAGGCCGGGTGGTTCGTCCTGGGTGTGCAGGTTGCCGTCCTGCCAGGTCTCGGCGCCGTGCAGGCCACTGATCACCAGGCGCTCGATCGAATGCAGGCCGCCGAGTTCCAGCGCGGTGTGCGCATCGCGACCGGTGACGATCGCCACCTGCGCCCCGGTGCGGGCCAGCGCCACCAGCGTGTCGATGACCCCCGGCACCGGCCGTGAGGTGGTGGGGTCGCCGACCAACGGAGCCAGCGTGCCGTCGAAGTCCAGCGCGATCAGGGCGCCGGGCAGCCGCGCGGCGATCGCGGCCAGCCGGTCGGGAACGGGGTGCATGCCTGTCGACGGTAGTGCGCGACCGCCGCGCCACCGGGAGCCGGTGGCGCGGCGGTCCCGGCCGGCGGCGGGTTCTGTTGGCGAAGGGGTATCAGTTGGCGAAGGGGTATCAGTCGGCGGCGGTGGTGTCGGCCGGCGGCGGCGATCCCGGTTGATGGCAGGGTCAGCTCCGGTTGCCGAGCAGCAGGCAGGAATCGCCGAACTCGTGCCACAGGTAGCCGGCCGCGACGGCGGCGTCGTAGGCCTGCTGGGCGAGCGCGGAGCCGGCCACCGACTCGACCAGCAGCAGGTGCGAGGCGTCCGGGTTGTGCAGGCCGGTGATCAGCCCGGTCACCGCCCGGGCCGGATGGTCCGGGCCGACGACCAGCTCGGTCCAGCCGCGGGCCGGGCTCAGCCAGCCGTCGGCGTCGGCGGCCGACTCCAGGGCGCGGGTGACCGTGGTGCCCACCGCGATCACCCGGCCGCCGTCCAGCCGGGTGGCGTTGACCAGCCGGGCGGTGCCGGCCGGCACCTCGAAGCGTTCGGCCTGCGGTCCCTCGCCGGCCTCCTGCGAGGACACCCCGGTGTGCAGGGTGATGGGTGCGAATCCGATTCCCCGGCTGACCAGCTCGGTGACCAGTTCGGTGCTGAACGGCCGGCCGGCGCTGGGCATCTCCGCGCTGCCCGGATGCCGGCCGAACACCGTCTGGTAGTCGGCCAGCGGCCACCGTCCGTGCAGGTAGCCGTAACTGATCGGCCGGCCCTGTCGCGCCAGCAGGCCCGGCAGGCTGCCGTCGCCGGTCACCTCGGCCCGCCACAGCCGGATGCCGAGGCCCGCGCGCCGCGAGCTGGCGAGCGCGTCGGGCTGCGAGCTGCCGAGCGAGCCGGGTTGCGAGCTGCCGAGCGAGTCGGACTGCGACCTGCCGAGCGGGTCGGGTTGCGATCTGTCGAGCGAGCCGGGCTGTGCCGGATCTGGGTAGGGCGCCAGCAGCCGGACCGCGACGTCCTCGGCCAGCCGCACCACCGCACCGGGCCGGGCATCCAGCAGCGGCCGGGCGGCATCCGGAGCGGTGCGCAGTTCCAGCACCCAGCTGCCGTCGGGCAGCGGGCCGGCCGGGGTGGCCACGTGCAGCACCACCGGACGGCCGGTGCCCGCCAGCACCCCGTCGAGCTCGCCGGCCAGGGTCTGGGAGGTGTTGACCACCACCAGATCGCCGGGCCGCAGGTGCCGGCCCAGATCGCGGAACCGGCTGTGCACCAGCCGGAGGTCCGAGCCTCGGCCGCCGGGCCCCGGTACTTCCTCGGCGACCAGCAGCCGGACGCCGTCCCGGCCGAGCCCGCGATGTTCGGGCGGTTCGGTGGCGGTCAGGTCCGCCGGCAGGTCGAACCGGGTGCTGGGTGCGGTGCTGGCCTGGGCGTGCAGGGTCATCAGGCCACCTCCTGTCCGACGGCGGGCGCGACGAGCTCCGGTGCGGTGCTGGTGTAGCGACCGCTGGGCGGGCGTTCGTCGATCAGCCGCAGCAGGGCGGGCAGCACCGACTCCGGCTCCGGCCGGTCGCTGATGTCCTGCCCGGGAAAGGCTGCTTGGTGCATCTCGGTACGCATGTCGCCCGGGTCGAAGCTGTACCAGCGCAGCTGCGGGTTCTCCTCGGCCAGGGTGCCGCCGAGGTGATCCAGTGCCGCCTTGGAACTGCCGTAGCCGCCCCAGCCGGGGTAGTGGGCCACCGCGGCGTCCGAGGACAGGTTGACCACGGTGCCGGCGGTCGCGGTCAGCGCCGGCAGCACCAGCTGGGTCAGCGCCAGCGGCGCCACCACGTTGGTGTGCAGGATCGCCGCCAACTGCTCGGCGGGCAGTTCGGCCAGCGGCGGCAGCGGGCTCGGGCCCAGGGTGCTGGCGTTGTTCACCAGCAGGTCCAGCCGGCCGAGCTCGGCGACCGCGGCGGCCAACCGGTCGCGGTGGGCGGCGTCGCCGACGTCGCCGGGGATGGCGTGCAGCCGGGTCGATCGGCCGAGCTCGCCGGCCAGCCGGAGCAGCCGGTCGGGGCGCCGGGCGTCCAGTACCAGGTTCCAGCCTCGCTCGGCGAGGGCGGTGGCCAGCGCTCGGCCGAGACCGGACGAGGCGCCGGTGATGATTGCGGTAGGCATCGTTCTTCCTCCAGTTCCAGGGTTCTGCTCCTATCCTTGAAGTTGAAGTGCGCTTTAAGTCAAGTACGATCGAGGAATGGATGCCAAGCAGTTGCTGACGGTGTCGGAGGTGGCCCGGCGCAGTGGTTTCGCATCGTCGGCGCTGCGGTACTACGAGCGTGAAGGTCTGATCACCGCCAGCCGGACCGGCGGCGGCCAGCGCCGCTTCGAGCGCGGCGTGCTGCGCCGGCTGGCCTTCATCCGCGCGGCCCGCAATGTCGGCCTGAGCCTGGAGGAGATCCGGGTGGAACTCGCCGAGCTGCCCGAACTGCGCACGCCCACCCGGGCCGACTGGGGCCGGATCTCGCGCAACTGGCGCCGGCGGCTCGACGAGCAGATCGAGGCGTTGCAGGCGCTGCGGGACGGGCTGCAGTCCTGCATCGGCTGCGGGTGCCTGTCGCTACGCTCCTGCGCGATGTCCAATCCCGGCGACGTGCTGGCGGCCGGCGGTGACCAGGAGGGTGCCGCGTTGCTGCCGCCGCTGCTGCGCCAGGCCTCGGAAGGAGGCAGTCGATGGCGGTCGACCTGACGGGTCGGGGGGCTGAGTTCCTGCGGTTCTGGAGCGAGCGTCACCTGGCCAGCCTCAGCACGGTGCGCCCGGACGGCACCGTGCACGTGGTGCCGGTCGGGGTGACCCTGGATGCCGAGGCGGGCCTGGCTCGGGTGATCACCTCGGGCGAGTCGTATAAGGCGCGCCAGGTGCTAGCAGCCGGTGCGGCGGGTGTCCCGGCGGCGGTGTGCCAGGTGGACGGGCGCTGGTGGTCGACGTTGGAGGGCCGGGCGGTGCTGCGCTCCGATCCCGAGGCGGTCGCCGACGCCGAGCGCCGCTATGCCGAGCGCTACCGGGTGCCGCGTCCCAATCCGCGTCGGGTGGTGCTGGAGATCGCCGTCAGCCGGGTGCTCGGCAGCTGGTGACGGCTCGTCGCCCGAGTTCGAGCCGGGACGGCTCGGCGGGTCAGATCACCTCGCCGGGCGCGCCACGGTGATCGACGACCTGAAGGCCGGCCGCGTGCCAGGCGACCATCCCGCCGCGCAGGTTGATCGCGTCGTAGCCGGCCTGCTGCAGCGCCATCGCGACTCGGCCGGACCGGCCGCCGCCGTGGCAGACGCAGATCACCGGGACGTCGTTGGGGACCTCGGTGAGCCGCTGGGACAGCTCGGACATGGCCAGGTGGCGGGCCTGCGGAGCATGGCCGGCGTCCCACTCGTGCTGCTCGCGGACGTCCAGCAGCACGGCGCCGCCAGCGAGGCGATCGGCGACCTCGGTGGCCGAGATCTCGGCAGGGGAGTCAGGGTGCATCCCAGCAGGTTAGCCGGTGCTGCCGGTAACTACCTCTGATCCCTGGCCCGACCGTGGGCAGGTGCTCCGGCCGGGGAGCCGTCGCCGGGACCTGTCATGGCGACGGCCCGGCAGCGGTGGTCGATCGCCCGCGGTTCCAGCGCTCCGGCGGGTGGCCGAGGTAGGAATGGCCGGTGTCGTCGGTCCACCGGAAGGAGCCGTCGGGCAGCCGGCGGTACTGCCACCCGGTACCGGCCTTGCACAGGTTGTGCCGTCGGCAGGCCAGCGCTCCGTTGCACCGGCAGGTCCGGCCGCCGCGCGCGAAGGCGACGATGTGCTCGAACTCGCAGCGGTAGGCAGGTTGGTTGCAGGTCGGAAAGCAGCACGTCCCGTCGCGGGCCTGCACGAAGTCGCGCAACCGTTGGGCCGGGCGGTAGGTGTCCCGGCCGATGTCCAGCAGGGCGCCGGTATCCGGGTCGGTGAGCAGCCGGCGCCAGGTACCGGACTGGTCGGCGGCGTAGCGGCGGGCTGTCTCGGCTGTGATGGCGCCGTACCCGGCCAGGTCGGCCGGCTCGTCGTCCAACCCGAGGAGGGTGTCGGCGGCCACCACGATCTGAATGCTCGGCCGACGACCCTGGAGCTCGGGCAATGCATCGTGCGGAAGGCCGGACAGCACCGCATCCACCAGCAGGTCGGCTCGCCTCTGGTCCATCGTCCGGCTGTCGCTGGCTGGGAGCAGCGTCGCGGCGGCGGTCAGCCGGGTGAAGACGAGCTGGCCCTGGGGTGCTTCGAGCAGGACGGGCAGCAGGACCATGCCGTCCTCGGCCGGCTGGAAGCCCACCGTGCGACCACTGACCGCCAACCGGTGGCGCCGCTCGGCGCCGTCCGGATCGATTCGCAGAGCAGCCCGACGCGCGGCCCGGCGCAGCTGGCTCACGGTCTGCTCGGCCGCCCGAGCCACGGCCAGCGCCTCGAACGGCGCTACCAAGCAGGCCGGCAGCGACCAGGTCTGCTCGCAGATCACCTCGGCGTGCCGGGCGGAGAGCTGCCCGGCACCCAGCAGCGCCAGGGTGGCAGGCAGCTCGCGCACCAGCAGGCCGGCGTTCATCAGCTTGGCCTGAGCGGTTCGCGGCGGCACTCGCAAGGCCAGCGATACCGCCTCCTGCGACAGGCCGAGCTCGCTGGTGTCCGCGGCCGCGATCTCGGCGAGCACCCGCTGCTGCAGCGAGTCCAGGTAGTGCTTGTGCTGTTCCAGCAGCCTGAGCAGGTCGATCCGAGCACCGGCGGGCAGCTGATGCGGGTCGAACAGTGCGAGTTCGTCGGCGGGGCGTGCCGCCACCGGCAGGGCGAGCAACCGGGCCAGCCGCTCGGCAGGCTCGGCATGGCCTGCCGCGGGGGCGGCCAACTCGGCAACGCTGTCGGACATACCAAGGACCCTAGGGGAAGGCTGTGACAGAATTCCGGGACTGATTTTCCTTTGTGGATAAGTACATCGCCTGTGGATGAAGACCCGGCCGAAGGTGCGCCGAGCGGCTGGGTCGCAGCGCACCGCTGCGGTCGCATCACTGTTTTCCGCAACCCTGCGATCAGTGTCGGTGAGTCCCGATAGCCTGCGGAGACCATCAACCCGGCCCGAGCCGCGACCCGTACCGAAGGAGCCCCAGGCAATGTCCGAGCACGTCTTGATCTTCGGCAACGGCTACTACATTCCGGACCGGTTGCGGACCTGGGCGCGCACCACCGGACAGACGGTCAGCTCCAGCGTGCTGTGTGACCCGGAGCAGATGGCCAAGATCGACGAGCCGGAGAAGCTGGCCCGGATCGTCGTGCTGCCGGCCGGTGCCACCCTGGAGGAGTGGGTCGCCTTCGCGCGGCTGGTCCACGAGTTGCAGCCGGTGACCCGGATCGGCAGCTTCTCCGATCAGGGCCAGGTACCGGCCGCGGCCGCCGGGCAGGCGCTGGGCATTCCCACCCACTCGGTGGAGACGGTCCGGCTGGTGCACGACAAGTACGCCATGCGGCAGCGACTGGCCGAGGCCGGTGTCGAGTCCACCGCGTCGACGGTCGTGCACGATGCGGCCGGGCTCGCCGAATTCGTTGCCACGCATGGCTATCCGTGCGTGGTGAAGCCGGCCAGCGGGATGGCCAGCGCCGGGGTGTCGGTGGTCAGCGGACCCGACGAGGTCGAGGCCGCGATGGCTCGCGCCCGGGGGATCACCCGTGACCAGGGAGCGGCTCCCACCCTGATCACCACGCCGGTGCTGGCCAGCGCCCGGGACGCGGTCGATCCTGCCGAGGGCGACCCCGCAGCGGTGACCGAGCCACCCGTCCAGGTGGTGGTCGAGGCGTTCCTGGCGGGCGTCCAGTACAGCGTGGAGTGCTTCTCCGAGCAGGGCGAGCACCAGGTGGTGACCATCACCCGCAAGTACTCCGATCCCGTCAGCCTGGTGGAGCTCGGGCACGTGATGCCCGCTCCGCTGGAGCCGGCGGAGCAGGAGGCGATCGGCGAGCACGTGGGCCGGGCCCTCGACGCGCTCGGGGTCGAGTTCGGCCCGACCCACACCGAGATCGTGCTCACCGAGGCCGGACCGAGGATCATCGAGACCCACCTGCGCTTCGGCGGCGACCACATCTGGGACCTGGTCACCGATGCCACCGGCGTCGACCTGGTGAAGAACCAGTGGCGGCAGATGATCGGCGAGAAGGTGCTGCCCGGCATCCGGGCGACGCTGCAGGACGAGGACCGACCCACCCGGTGCCAGGCGATCTGGTTCGCCAGCACCCAGGCGTCCGGCGTGCTGGTGGAGATCACCGGGCTGGACGGACCGCACCCGGACGGGGTCACCGTCAAGTACCCGCTGCCACCCGGGACCGAACTACACGGCCTGCAGAGCTCGTACTCGCGACTGGCTCAGGCCCGGGCCTCTGCCGAGACCGCCGACGAGGCGGTTGCGCTGGCCCGGCAGGCCATCGAGCGGCTGGAGGTGGTCGTCCGGGTTCCCAGCACCGTGCCCGAGGTGGTCTGACCAGCGCACGGGTTACGTGCGGCGCCAGGGCACGGTTGCCTACGGCGCTATCGCGACGAGCGGCGCCAGCGCGACGAGCGGCGCTAGGGCGGCGAGCGGCGCTAGGGCGGCGAGCGGCGTTAGCGCGACGAGCGGCGTTAGCGCACGGTGACGGTCAGGTTCGCGCTCAGCCCGTCCGCGCCCCGGCTGTCACCGGCGACCCGGGCCCGGTAGAGGTAGGCCCCGGCACTGCCGGCGGTCAGCACGAACCGGGCGCTGCCGGTACTGGTGCTGGTCACCGTTCCGAGCGGGATCCAGCTGCCGCCGCTGTAACCCTCCAGGGTCACCGCGGCCGCCCGCGGCGCGGACACCGTCGCGGTCAGCGCGAACTGCAGGCCGGCACCGACGTAGGCCGGCCCGGTGACGGTGGCCTTGGTGGTGACGGCGACCGGCACCCCGGCCGACGCGGCGTCGGCGTACCCGGCGACCGAGGCCACCCGCGCCACCAGGGTGCCGTTCTCGACCGGCGCCGCGGTCACCGTGAACGCCCCGGCAGCCGTGGTCGAGGTGCTGCTCAGCAGCACCGAGCCACCCGACGAGGTCTGCAGGTAGATCCGCACCGGCACACCCGCCGCCGGGCCGGTCGCACCGCCGTAGCTGCGGGTCACCGTGCCGGTCAGCTTGTTGCCGGCCCCGGCGAGCTGCTGGCTCAGCTGGGACGCCAGCGTCACGGCCGGCGTCCAGCTGCCGACGGTCAGCGAGCCGATCGCCGTGCTGGCGGCGGGCTGCCCGGCGGTGCCGGCGAAGACCGCCGACAGCACGCCGGAGGTGCGCGGGGCGACCGTCACCTTCCAGGTCCCGTTCGCCGCCACCGAGGCGCTGCCCAGCACGCTCACGGTGCCGGCGGTGCTGCGGACGCTGACCATGCCACCCGTGACCGGGCTGAGCGCACCGGCCGCGTCGCGCTGCAGGGTGCCCGACACCAGCACCGGGGCGCCGTAGCCGACGTCGGTGGCGTTGGCGCCGGCGGTCAGCACGGTGGCGGGCTGGTTGACCGTGACGGCGCCGGCGGTGGCGCCGGTGGCGGTCCAGGACGGTGCCGCGGCCAGCGCCACGCTCACCGTGCCGGCCAGCGTCGGCCGGACCGCCAGCCGGTAGCTGCCGTCGGCCGCCGAGGTGACCCGGCCGAGCGACAGCACCCGGCCCGCGACGGTCTCGTTGACCTGTAGCGCCGCTCCGCCGAGCGCGACGGCGCCCGCGGGGGAGTCGTGGCTGGCGGTGCCGCTGACCAGCACCGGATCGCCGTAGTACACCGAGCTGCGGTCGAGCGCCGCGGTCAGGCTCGGCGTGCATACCGAGGTGGTGATCGCGATGCTGCTGGCCGGGTAGGCGTTGAACATCCCCACCGCGGTGCTGCTGGCGGTCAGCGTGACCGCGGTCGCGGTGACCAGCGAGCTCGCCGCCGCCCCGGTGGCGTCGGTAGTGCCGCGGGCCAGCGTGACCGGCAGCGCCGTCCCGCTCTGCCGGCTGAAGCCGACGCTCACCCCGCGCACCGGCGAGCCGGTCAGGGCGTCGGTGACCACGGCCCGCAGCGGCGTGCTGGCCGAGGTGCAGGCGGCCTGCGGGCTGCCGGTCTGCCCGGCGATGCCGAAGGAAACGGCGAGGTTGCGCTTGGCGCCGGTGGTGCTGAAGACCAGGGGCATGGTGATTGCCTTGGTCACCGCGAGGGTGTCGGTCAGGGTCGCGGTGACGGTGGTGCTTCCGGTCGCGGTGGCGGGGCAGCTGACGGACGTGTCGGCCGCGGTGGGCGCGCTGAACGTGCAGTCGGTGCGGGCCGACTTCCAGCTGATCGAGGTGACGGCATCACCCGGTGGCAGCACCGGCGTCACCGAGGCGGGGGTGCTCAGGCCCGGCACCACCGGGCTGCCCACCGTGACGGTGCCGCCGAGCCGAGTGGGTGGGCCGACCGCGCCGCTGGCGGAGAAGGCGTCCGGGCCGTCCGGGGTGCCGAGCCCGGTGGGGCCGTCCCAGCCGACCCGCGCGGTACACAGCGCGGTGGCGCCGCAGCTGCCGTTGCTGCCCGTGGTCACGTCGTTGAGGCTGCTGCTGTGCTGGTAGGGGTAGCTGTTGGGATAGTCCGAGGCACCGGGCGTGCCGGCCAGCGCGTAGACGGCGGCGACGATCGGTGCGGACGCGCTGGTGCCGCCGTAGACCCCCCAGCCGCCGTGGTAGACCGCCACCCCGGTGCCGGGGTCCGCGACCGCCGAGACGTCGGCGACCGCGCGGTTGGCGCAGCCGGTGCTGACCAGGTTCTGCACAGCGGGCTTGCCGAACACGCCGGAGCAGCCGCTGCCGGCGCCGGTCCAGGCGGTCTCGGTCCAGCCGCGGGTGGTGGCCGAGCGGACCAGCCGGGTGCCGCCCACCGCGGTGACGGTCGGGGCGCTGGCCGGGAAGCTCACCCCGTAGCCGTTGTCGCCGGTGCTGGCGGTGATCACCACGCCGGGGTGGTCGAAGTGCGTGGCCTGGCCAGCCGAATCGCCGCCGCCGTAGCTGTTGGAGACGAACTTCGCGCCGAGCGCCACCGCGGTGTCGACGGCGATCCCGAGGTCGCTGGTGTAGGCGCTGGTGGCCTCGACCAGCAGGATGTTGCACTGCGGGCAGACCGCCGAGACCATGTCTACGTCCAGGGCGATCTCGGCGGCCCAGCCGGAGTTCGCGGCCGGCAGCGGGGAGCTCGCGCCGGCCTGGTTGACCTTGCGGAAGCAGCCGTTGGCGGTGGTGCAGGCCGGCAGCCCGTACTGGGCGCGGTACACCGCCAGGTCCGCCTCGGCGGTCGGGTTGTCGTAGGCGTCCACCACCGCGACGGTCTGGCCGCTGCCCAGGCTGGTGTCCAGCCGGTAGGCCGAGACCAGGTCGGCGGGACCGTAGCCGGCCGGCGTGGCATCCGGAGTCGCGACGTTCGGCTGGCTGGCCAGCGCCGCCGGTTGGCTGACGTCGGTGCGGCGCACGCCGAAGCAGCGCAGCTGCCCGGCTGCCGGGGCGGCGCACAGGTCCAGGCTCGCGACGGCGCCCGGAGCGGTGCTGGCGCCGACCGGTGCGGCGGCCAGCTCGGTGGCGGTGAGGCCGAGGCCGGCGGCCAGCAGGACGGCGACCGCTGCGATCAGGGCGACCGGACGGCCCGGCATGGGCGCGCGATGCCGTCCTACATAGCCAGCCCGATTACCGTGGGTGCTGGTGCCAGACCTTTGCCACCCACCGCTGGACACGCGTGACCGCAGGCTACCGCCGCTCATGACGACTCCGTTCGACGAGCGTGCCGCCAGTCCATTGGCAGCTACTTAACGATGATTTAACCAGAACCGGTAACAGGCTCGCAACCGTCTGTAACCAATTCAGCGGCCAGGCCGGACCGAATCAGGTCAGCGGCCGGGCCAACTCGCCTCAGGTCAGCAGCCGGGCCAGCGTCGGGTCGTCGGCCAGCAGTTCGTCCAGCAGCCGCTGCGCGGTGGCGGCCGAGTCCACCAGCGGCGACAGCGCGAAGGCACGCAGCGCCGCGGTGGCCGAGCCGGTGGTGATCGCCTCGATGGCGGCCCGCTCGCACGCTCGGACCGAGGCGAGCAGGCCCAGCTGGTGCAGCTCCAGCGGCGCCACCGGCAGCGGCTGGGCGCCGCTGCCGTCCACCCGGCAGGGCACCTCGATCACCAGGTCCGGTGGCAGCCCCGCCAGGGTGGCGCCATTGGGGACGTTGACGATCAACCGGCTGGCGGGGCCGCCGGACAGCGCCTGCATCAGGTCCAGGGCCACCTCCTGGTAGCCGCCGCCGGCCAGGTCATGGGCGTCGCGGGGCTGGTCGCGCGCCTCGGCCAGGTAGCTCTCCTCCCGGCGCTGCCTGGTCGCCTCCCACAGTCCGCCGGCCTCGGCCGGCCGGATGGTCGCCGCCGCGTAGAACTCCTCCTGCTCGTGCCGCACCACCTCGCCCCGGGTCGGGCCGGTGGCCAGCGCCGCCAGCACCTCGGCACGCTGGTAGTAGAAGTACAGGTACTCGTTCGGCACCGTGCCCAGCGCCCGCAGCAGCGGCCCGCCGAACAGCCGGCCCTCCTCGAACGAGGCCAGCGCGGTGTCGGAGGCCAGCAGGCCGGGCAGCAGGTCCCGGCCGTCCAGCAGCAGCGCGCGCAGCCAGCCCAGGTGGTTGATGCCGGCATAGTCGGCCACCAGCGCGCCGGCCTGCAGCTCGGCCTGCGGCAGGCGCAGCGCCCGGCAGGCCCGCCGGACCAGGCCGACCGGGGAGTCGCAGATCCCGATCACCCGATCGCCCAGCACCGTCCGGCTCGCCTCGGTGATCATGCCGGCCGGGTTGGTGAAGTTGATCAGCCAGGCCCGCGGCGCCAGCTCGGCGACCGTGCGGGCCAGTTCCAGCGCGGCCGGCAGGGTGCGCAGCCCGTAGGCCAGCCCGCCGGCACCCACCGTCTCCTGGCCCAGCACGCCGGCCGCCAGCGCCCGGCGCTCGTCGGCGACCCGGCCGGCGGTGCCGCCGACCCGGATCGCGGAGAAGACGAAGTCGGCACCGGAGACCGCGTCGGCCAGCGAGGTCTCCAGCCGGACGCGGACCGCCGGATCCGGGCGCAGCACCTGGCTGATCGCGGCGAGCCGAACGGCGTCGATGTCGTGCAGCACCAGCTCGCGGACGCCCAGGGCCGGCCGGGCCAGCAGTGCCCGGTACACCAGCGGGACCCGGAAGCCGCCACCGCCCACCAGCACCAAACGCATACGCCGAACCCTAGTGAAGGTGGCACTCTTGCAGGGATGGCCGAGCCGGATTTCGACGTGATCATGCAGGGCACCGTGTTCTTCGACGTGGTGCTCACCGGGCTGCCGGCACTGCCCACCCAGGGCACCGAGCTGATGGCCGAGGGGATGGGTTCCTGCCCGGGTGGGGTCGCCAACCTGGCGGTGGCGGCCAGCCGGCTGGGTCTGCGCACCGCGCTGGCGTCGGTGTTCGGCGACGACGTCTACGGCGACTTCCTGTGGCGCACGCTGGCCGAGCAGGAGGGCGTCGACCTGTCCCGGTCGCAACGGCTGGCCGACTGGCACTCGCCGGTCACGGTGTCGCTGGCGGTGCAACGGGACCGGGCGATGATCACCCACAGCCATCCCTCGCCCATCCCCGCCAGCACCCTGCTGGCCGACCCGCCGTCGGCCGCGGCCGGCGTGGTGCACCTCGGCAACGAGCCGGAGACCTGGCTGAGCACCGCCCGCCGGCGCGGCATGCTGCTGTTCGGCGACGTCGGCTGGGATCCCAGCCAGCTGTGGTCGCCCGACGTGCTGCAGCAGCTGTCCGAGCTGCACGCCTTCCTGCCCAACAGCACCGAGGCGATGGCCTACACCCGCACCGACGATCCCCGGGCGGCGCTGATCAAGCTGGCCGACTCGGTGCCGGTGGTGGTGGTGACCTGTGGCGGGCAGGGCTCGATCGCCATCGACTCGATCAGCGGCGAGGACGAGTGGGTGCCCTCACTGCCGGTCAACGCGGTGGACGCCACCGGGGCCGGGGACGTGTTCGCGGCGGCGTTCGTGCTGGGCACGTTGCGCGGCTGGCCGCTGCGCAACCGGCTGGCGTTCGCGAACCTGTGCGCGGCGCTGTCGGTGCAACAGGTGGGCGGTTCGCTGGCCGCACCCGGCTGGGGCGATATCGCCGACTGGCTGGCCGAGGTGCGCGGCCAGGCCGCGGCCGGGTCGCGGTCGGCCGGCGTGCTGCTGCACAGCTACGAGTTCCTGGCCGGCTGCATCCCGGCCGGCCGGGCGCCGGCGGTGCGCCGGGCCCGGGCCACCATCGCCCGGGCCTCGGACGCCTGAGCCGGATTCAGCCGGCGGGTACTGACTGCCTGAGCCGGACTCAGCCGGCGGGTACTGACTGCCCGAGCCGGACTCAGCCGGCCGGCACCGGCTCGGTCACGCCGTCCACCAAGCCCAGTCGGACCGCGGTCAGCAGCGCCTGGGACTTGCTGTTGGCGCCCAGCTTGTCGTACAGACGCGCGACGTAGGTCTTGGCGGTGGAGGCGCTGATGTGCAGCCGGATCGCCAGGTCGGGGACCGACAGCCCCGCCAGCAGCAGGCCGAGCACCTGGCGCTCGCGCTCGCTGAGCACCGGCAGCGCGGGTGCCTCCTGGCGCCGGCGCAGGGCCGCGGCCAGCCCCCGGGAGCTGAACGAGGATGCCGACACCGCGGCGTGCCGGATGGCGCCGAGGATCTCCGGGCTCGAGGCGGTCTTGGACACGAACGCCGAGGCGCCGGTCTCCAGGGCGCGGAACAGCACGTCGTCCTCGCCGCTGGCGGTGAGGATCACGATGCCCAGCCCCTCGAAGCGGTCCCGCAGTTCGGCGGCCAGCTCCAGGCCGGGACGGTCGGGCAGCGACAGGCCGATGGTCACCACGTCCGGGCGCAGCGCGCCGGTCAGGCCGATGGCCTCGGCGGCGGTGCCGGCCTCGCCGACCGCAAGCAGGTCCGGCTGGCCGTTGACCATCAGGGCCAGCCCGAGCCGGGTCACCGGATGGCGGTCGACGAAGATCAAGCGGGTCATGGCGCGTGCCGATTCACCGCGTCTGGCCCGGCCCCGGTGCTTTTTACCGTGCTGGTGTCCATCTTCCCCCCGTTAAAGCCCTACGTGGACTTAACGCCCGCACTAATAGAAGCACACTTGGGCCTTGGCCGGGGCTAAAGATCTGCTCAAGACGCCCGGCGTTCTGTCGGGTATGACCGATCCCGATCACCCCCTGCAGCGCAGCGAATACTGCCCGCGCGTAGGTGTCCCCCGACCGGCTGACACGGGGTCTGTCCGATCACCCGTTACGGCTGCAGCCAGGCCTACGTCACGCTCTCTTCACACAGACGACGACGAACCGGAAGGGGTCGGTGTGACGATCATCTGCGAGCCGGACGCCTGGTCCGCCCAGGTGCTGGCAGCCGCCATCGGCACCCACGCCCGCACCGTGCCGGCGCTGGACCGGGTGTCCGGGTTGCTGGCCACGGTCACCGGCCGGTGCCCGGTGGTGATCGGTGCCTCGGTCGGCATCGAGGATGCCCTGCGCTTCACCGCCCGGCTGGCCGACCAGCACCCGGATGCCCGGGTGGTGCTGGTCCGCCGGCAGCCGTCGGAGGTCGACACGGCCCGAGCCACCGCGGCCGGCGTGCATGCCGTGGTCGACGTCCGCGCCCACGACCGGATCGCGCAGGCCTGTGCCACCGCCGCCCAGCCGGACCCGCGGGGCCAGATCCTGGCGGTGTTCGCCGCCAGGGCCGGCTACGGTAAGACCACCCTGGCGACCAACCTGGCCGTCGCGTTGCGCGAGGGGGGCGCCCGCCGGGTCTGCCTGCTCGACCTCGACTTCGACTGCGGCGATGTCGCCTCGGTACTGGACCTGTCCACCGCCCGCACCCTCGCCCAGTTGATCGGACCGAGCACGGTCGGTGAGCTGGTGGCCAGCGGCGAGCTGGTCACCCACTCCGAGCGGACCGGGCTGGACTGCGTCCTGGCGCCGGTGGCCCCGGGCGACGCCGAGCGGATCCGGCCGAACCGGATCGGCCAGCTGCTGCAGGTCCTGGCCACTCGCTACGACGCCGTCGTCGTCGACCTGCCGGCCCGCTTCTCGCCCACCGTGCTGCAAGTGCTGGACGCCGCGCACCAGCACATCCTGGTGGCCACGCCCGAGCGCCCGGCGCTGAAAAGCCTGCGGCAGACGTTGGACATCCTCGACCTGCTGGGCTATTCCCGCGCCGCCCGGTCGGTGCTGTTCAACCGCTCCGACCCGTCCGCCGCGATCACCGCGGGTGAGGTGGCCGCCGTCGTGCGCGGGCCGATCGCCGCGCACGTGCCGTCCAGCCGGGACGTCCCGGCGTCGATCAACCAGGGCGTGCCGTTGCTGGCAGCCCGGCCCGAACATCCGGTCAGCGTGGCGATCCAGCGTTTCGCCGAGCGCTATGCACCGGTGCTGCCCGCGTCGGGAGACACCCGGGCAGCTCAAGACCGCGACAGCCGCCTTGGCTGCTCGCCACACCAAGGGGGAAGCAATGCTGGAACAACTGCGTAAGGCACGCGACGAGGAGAGCGGCTTCACGCTCATCGAGCTGCTGATCGTGATCGTCATCCTCGGCGTGCTCGCCGGCATCGTGGTCTTCGCCATCGGCGGCATCACCGACCGTGGCAACGCCTCGGCCTGCAAGTCCGATGCCAAGAACGTCGAGGTCGCCTCCGAGGCGTACTTCGCCAAGAACGGCAGCTACGCCGCCGACATGCCCGCGCTGGTGAGCGCCAACCTGCTCCGCGAGGTGCCCGCTACGACCAACGGATACACGATCACCTACACCCAGGCCGGTGGCAAGGTCACCGCGACCGGCGCCTGCACCGTCACCTGATCCGCCCTCGGCCGGCGGGGCCACCTGAGCAGGTGGCCCCTGCCGAGCCGAGTCTCTCGTGTTCCGTTTTCTGCTTTCGGGGAAGGCGTCATCCCATGCACGGTCACACCATCGGCAGCCGCGTCGACGGGCTGCTCGAGGGGCTGTGGCGAGCCGGCGGCACCGACCTGCTGCTGACCGCCGGGCTGGCTCCGCAATACCGGGTGCACGGCGAACTGGTACCGGTCGCCGGAGCGGCCCCGCTCAGCGGCGCCGACACCGAGGCGCTGCTGGGTGAGGTGCTCAGCCCCGCGCAGTTCAGCGCGTTCGCCGGCCTGCACGAGTACGACTTCTCCTTCAGCTGGCGCAACCAGGCGCGGATTCGTGGCAACACTTTCAGCCAGCGGGGCGAGATCACCTTGGCGCTGCGGATGATTCCGCGCCAGATCCCGACCATGCAGCAACTCGGGCTGCCGCCGGTGTTGGAGCACTTCACCCGCCAGCACCAGGGCCTGGTGCTGGTCACCGGACCGACCGGGTCGGGCAAGTCCACCACGCTGGCCTCGATGATCGACCAGATCAACACCCACCGGGCCTGCCACATCCTCACCATCGAGGACCCGATCGAGTACGTGCACGAGCACAAGCGCTCGGCGGTCAGCCAGCGTGAGGTCGGCTCGGACACCGGCTCGTTCCCCGATGCGCTGCGCGCCGCGCTGCGCGAGGACCCCGACGTGGTGCTGGTCGGTGAGATGCGAGACCTCGAGTCGATCCAGTTCGCGCTGACCATCGCCGAAACCGGCCATCTGGTCTTCGCCACCCTGCACACCAATGACACCGCGCAGTCGCTGTCCCGGATCGTCGACGTCTTCCCCGGCGAGCAGCAGGCCCAGATCCGGGTGCAGCTTGCGGCCGCGCTCACCGGCATCGTCTACCAGCGACTACTGCCCCGGATCGGCGGCGGCATGATCGCCGCCTACGAGGTCATGGTGGCCACCTCGCCGGTCCGGGCCCTGATCAAGGAGGGCAAGACCCACCAGCTGCGAAACTCCGTGCTCACCGGCCAGCGGGACGGCATGGTCACCTTCGAACAGTCGCTGTCGCAGCTGCTGCACCGCAACCTGATCAGCTACGACGACGCGGTCGCGCGCAGCCTGCACCCCAAGGACATCGTGGTGCCGCGCCCGGCGGTCGGGGTGAGCGCATGAGGCGGCGCGGCCGGCACCAGGCCGAGGAGGCCGAGCAACCGCCGGTGCCCGCGCCCGAGACGGCTCGGCGCCCGGCCGACTACGAGGTCCGCGAGGGCGGCCGCCGGCTGGGTGAGCTGATCGTCGACGCCCGGCTGGCCACCCACGCGCAGGTGGCGGCGGCGCTGGAGGAGGTGCAGCAGGGCGCCACCAAGCGGCTGGGCCGGCTGCTGCTCGACCGCGGCGTGATCACCGAGCGCGACCTGACCCGGATGCTGGCCGAGCAGAGCGCGGTGGCCGCGGTCGACCTGCGCAGCGTGACCCCGGACTCCGAGGTCGCCGGGCTGATCACCGCCGAGAGTGCCCGCGCGCTGCTGGCGCTGCCGCTGTCGGCGGAGCCCGACGGCGCCGTGCTGGTCGCGGTGGTCGACCCGACCGAGACCACCGTCGCCAGCCTGCGCGGCCTGCTGGGCTGCGAGGTGCGGATCACGGTGGCCGGCCAGTCCGACCTGCTGCGGGCCATCGACAACACCTACCGGGCGATCACCGGGGTCAGCTCGCAGGTCAAGCTGTTCGAGGCCCGCGACGGCCTGCGCCGCGACACCGCCCGGATGGACACCCCCGCCGCCAGCGACGAGGCGCCGGTCGTGCGGGTGGTGCAGATGATGATCGCCCAGGGGGTTCGCGACCGGGCCTCCGACATCCACATCGAGCCGCAGAACGACCGGGTCCGGGTGCGCTTTCGCATCGACGGCGCCCTGCACGACGTGCTCGACCTGCCGGGCTCGATGGGGCCGGCCATCGTCAGCCGGGTGAAGATCCTCGGCGGCATGAACATCGTCGAGCGCCGGCGCGCCCAGGACGGCCAGATCAGCACCGAGATCGAGGGCCGGGCCGTCGACATCCGGGTCGCCACCACCGCGGTGGTGGGTGGTGAGAAGGTCGTGCTGCGGCTGCTGGACAAGAGCCGGCCGCTGTTCAAGCTGGAACAGCTGGGGATGCCGGCCGCGATGGCCGAGCGCTACGCCAAGACCCTGCGCGCGCCGTACGGCATGGTGATCTGCGCCGGCCCGACCGGCAGCGGCAAGACCACCACCCTGTACGGCTCGCTGGCCGAGATCAACAGCCCCGAGCGCAACATCATGACCATCGAGGACCCGGTGGAGTACACCTTTCCCTCGATCAACCAGATCCAGATCAACGAGCAGGCCGGCACCACCTTCGCCGGCGGCCTGCGCTCGATCCTGCGCCAGGACCCGGACGTGATCCTGGTCGGTGAGGTGCGTGACGTCGAAACCGCCCGGATCGCCGTGCAGTCCGCGCTGACCGGGCACTTCGTGCTGTCCTCGCTGCACGCCACCGACTCGGTCTCGGCGCTGCACCGGCTGATCGACATGGGCATCGAGACATTCCTGATCGCCTCCTCGGTCACCGCGGTGCTGTCCCAGCGGCTGGTCCGCCGGCTCTGCCCGTACTGCCGCGAGCCCTACCAGCCCAGTGCCGAGGAGCTGGCCTTCCTGCGCGCCATCGGAGGCAACGCCCCGGACGGCGGGTTCTCCCACGGCGCCGGCTGCAACTTCTGTGCCCAGACCGGCTACCTGGAGCGGATCGGGGTCTATGAGATGTTGACGATGTCCGACGGCATCCGGGAGCTGGTCCTGGACCGCGCCTCGCACGACGAGCTGCGCAAGCTCGCCCGCGCCGAGGGCATGAGCACCCTGCTCGAAGAGGCGATCACCCTGGTGCAGCAGGGCACCACCAACCTCGCCGAGATCATGCGGTCCGTGTACGTGATGGGGGTCTGAGCCCATGCCCAACTTCAGCTACACGGCCGTCCGGCCGTCCGGCGAGCAGGCCCGCGGCACCGAGAAGGCGGCGAGCCGGGAGGCGGTCGAGCTCGACCTGTACGAGCGGGACTTCCGCGACATCCGGGTCGAGGCCAAGACGAGCCTGCTCAAGACCGAACTCACCGCGCCGCGGGTCAAGCGCGACGAGCTGATGCACCTGTCACGCCAGCTGGGCGCCTTCATCCGGGCCGGCCTGCCGCTGATCGACGCGGTGCACACCATCGGCACCGAGTCCGGCAACAGCTCGGTGCGCAAGATGATGGCCGAGGTCGAGCAGTCGCTGCGCGACGGCGAACGGCTGTCCAACTGCCTGGACCGGCACCCCAAGATCTTCCCGGCCTTCTACCGGGGCATCCTGCGCTCGGCGGAGCTGACCGGGCAGCTGGACACCGTGCTGGACCAGCTGGCCACCTACCTCGAGCGCGACCTCGAGGCCCGCCGCAAGGTCAAGTCGGCGATGATCTACCCGGCGGCGATCGCCGGCATGTCCGTCTTCACCATCGCGGTGCTGGCCGGCTTCGTGCTGCCCCGCTTCAAGGTGTTCTTCAAGAGCCTGCACGCCAAGCTGCCGCTGCCGACCCGGATGCTGCTGGCGGTCACCGACTTCCTGACCAGCTACTGGTGGGCCATCCTCGGTGGCGCGGTCGCGGTGGTGCTGGTCATCCTGCTGGCATTGCGCAGCGAGGGCGGTCGCTACGCCCGGGACAGGTTCGTACTGTCGGTGCCGGTACTGGGCAGCACCATCCAGTACGCGCTGGTCGAGCGGTTCAGCCGGATCCTGTCGTCCATGGTGAGCGCCGGGGTCACCCTTCCCGAGGCGTTGCGGGTGGCCACCGACTCGCTGCACAACCTGGTCTTCGAGCGGGCGCTGGCGCAGGTCAGCGAGGCGATGCTGGAAGGTGACGGGCTGGCCGGGCCGCTGGCCCGTACCGGGCTGTTCCCGTCCACCGCCTCGCTGATGATGAAGGTGGGGGAGCAGACCGGCACCCTGGACGCCCAACTGGAGGCGACCGCCCACTACTACGAGGGCGAGCTCGACTACAAGATCAAGAAGCTGACCAGCCTGTTCGAGCCGGCGATCATCCTGGTGATGGGTGGCCTGGTCGGCTTCGTGGCCATCGCGCTGGTCTCGGCGATGTACGGCATCTTCAACCAGGTCAAGGTCTGAACATGACCCCTGAGCGCGGGAGTGGGCCAGCGGCCGATCGCGAACGTGGCGAGACACTGCTGGAGTTGCTCATCGGGCTCGCCATCATGTCGATCGCGGTGGTGGCGGTGGTCGGCGGGCTGCTGACCAGCATCCTGACCTCCGACATCCACCGCAAGCAGTCCAGTGCCGGCGCCGCGGTGCGCGATTACGCCGAGAACGTCGAGAAGTACGTCGCCGGCACCGGCTACACCGCGTGCGCCTCGCCGTCGGCCTACGCGCCGGGCACGGTCGGCTTCAGTGCCCCGACCGGCTACACCGCCAGTGCCGTCACGGTGCGGTACTGGTCGGGCACCGCCTGGACCACCGGCTCGTGCACCGGCCCGACCGACCTTGGCCTGCAGCAGCTGACCATCCGGGTGGCCAGCACCGACACCCGGGCCACCGAGGAGCTGGTGGTGGTGCTGCGCAAACCGTGTGGGCTGGGTTCGTCATGTTGAGTTTTCCCCTGTCACGGCAGGATGATCGCGGATTCACGCTGATCGAGCTGCTGGTGGCCGTGGTGATCCTCGGGGTGATCGCGGTGCCGCTCGGCAACGTGATGATCAGCTACCTGCACAACAGCGACGCGACCACCGCCCGGCTGAGTGAGAACCACGACGCGCAGATCAGCGCCGCCTACTGGGCGGCCGACGTCACCAGCATCGGGGTGCGCAGCACCACCTACTCCTCCGACCCGTCCGCGCCCTACCCGCTGACCCAGTCGGTGGAGGAGAACGCGCCGGCAACCAGCGGGCTGTTCCCGTGCGGCACCGCGACCACGCCGAACGCGGTGATCCGGTTCGGCTGGGACGACTACCCCAGCGGGCCGTCCGCGCCGGTGACGCTGCGGCGGGTGGCCTACGTGGTGCAGACCGACTCCACCGGCCAGAAGCAGCTGCACCGGCTGTCCTGCGCCGGCTCGGCGACGGTGGTCAGCGACACGGTGGTGGTGCACAACCTGGTCTCGGCGGCGGCATCCTGTTCACCGGCGCCGTGCTCCGGCAGCGGCGCGGCGACGCCGCTGGTGGTCAACCTGACCCTGGCGGTGCACGACCCGCAGAGCGCGGGCTCGGCCAACTACCCGATCGCCCTGACCGGCCAACGGAGGCAGTCATGATCTCGGCCGTCCGGCGCCGGCTCGACCCGGCCGACGACACCGGCGCCACCCTGGTGCTGGCACTGATCCTGATCACCGTGGTGGCAGTGGTGGTCGGGGTGATGCTGTCCTTCACCGACACCAGCGTCCGGGTCACCGTCGCGGTGCGCACCCAGGCAGCCTCCAACTACGCCAGCGACGGTGCCGCCCAGGCGGCCATCACCGCGCTGCGCCGCTCGCCGTTCAACAACGACACCACGAGCGTGACCTATCCCAAGTGCTTCGGCGCGACCGCGAGCAGCGACACCCTGCTGCTGAACAACTTCTACCCCGGCAGCACCGGCGGAGCGGCGGCCTCGGCGGCGGTCAAGTGCACGCCGGACCCGAACACCGGCGCCGCCGGCGGCCTGGTACCGATCACCTCCGCGAACCGGCCCGGCAACGCGATCCTGACGCTGAGCACCAACCCGTCCGAGGACGGGCTGAACATCCAGGCGAACAACAAGTCACTGCCGTTCACGGTGCACGGCTCGGTGGTGTCGAACTCCGATATCGTGGTGACCCCCAACAAGGGCTCCATGGAGTCCAACGCGGGGGTGTACGCGCACACCGGCTGCTCCGGCACCATCGTCAGCACCCCGGCGGCGAACTGCGCGGCGGGCACGGTGGCCGACCCGAACTACTCCTCCGAGACCGGCGGAGTGGTGCCGACCTATCGGGCGGTGCCCACGGCGACGGCCGCGAACTGCCCGGGCAAGTTGGTCACCTTCCAGCCCGGTTACTACGACGACGCGCAGGCGCTGAGTTCGCTGATGAACGGCGTCGGCAGCAACCCGTGCAAGGGCAGCGTCTGGTGGTTCACGCCGGGCATCTACTACTTCGACTTCCACTCCTCGAATCCGCTGCTCGGTGGCAACGACGTGTGGACGGTCAGCGACGGCCAGCTGATCGCGGGCACCCCGGTCAACAGTGCCGGTGCGGTGATCAGCAAGCCGACCGTTCCGTCCACCGTGCCCGGTGCCTGCCAGAACCCGATCAAGTCGACGTCCGCGGTCGGGGTGCAGTTCGTCTTCGGCGGTGACAGCCAGCTCCAGGTCAACGGCGGCGATGTCGAGATCTGTGCCAGCTACCACGCCGACCGGCCGCCGATCGCGATCTACGGACTCAAGAGCGGTGTGGAGAGCCTGGTGCCCACCGCCACCGTCAAGCCGACCTCGGTGACCGCCCAGGACGCCGTCTGGAACGCGACGGTAACCGCCTCGAACCTGGCCGATGTCGACAGCGCCGGGGCTACCTGGACGAAGTCCACCACTGCCAGCCAGACCGGCGCCTTCACCTTGGCCGGCTACCCCCCGGCGGCAACCATCCCGGCTGGTTCGGTGCTCAAGTCGGCAACGCTGCGGGTGGTGTACAAGAACACCGCCGGGGTCACCGGCGATGCCCGGACCGTGGTGTTGACCCCGGCGGCGGGCGGCTCGCCGATCAGCTCGACGCTGCCGGCGACCTCGGGCGCAGCCACCAAGACCGCGCTGGTGGACCTGTACGGCGGCGGTACCAGCGCGTTGGCCGCGGCGGTGCACAGCTTCGGCTTCACCGGGGCCGGCATGACCTACTCGGCGAAGCTGGCACACACCGGAACGGAAACGGTCGACGCCGTCCAGCTCGATCTGAGCTACATCCCGCCGGCCCTGCGGGGCCAGACCACCACCGCGGTAGCGGGCAACTGCCTGGCAAGCACCTACCCCTCGGGGTGCGCGATGCTGTCCACCCCGACCAGCTACCACGATGCCGTGTACATCCAGGGCACCACCTACGTCCCCTTGGCGGTCATCGACCTGTCGCTGAGCAACGCGGCCTCGCAGGTGATGCGCTTCGGGCTGATCGCGCGGGCGCTGTACATCAAGGAGACCGGCTCGTTCGGCTATACCGGCCCGGTGATCGAGGTGCCGGACAACTCACCCGGTTTCGGGCCGGGCGGCACGCTGGTCTACCTGGACGTCTACCTCTGCCTACAGGCGGCAACCTGCAGCACCTCGACCGGGGTGCTGTCGCTGCGGGCCCGGGTGCTGATCTATGACCCGAGCGCCGTGCCCAGCCCACCGGCGCGCCAGATCACCATCCAGAGCTGGTCCGTCCAGCGCTGACCGTGCAGCGCTGCCGTGCAGCGCTGGACGCGTACGAGCCGAACGAGTGCCTAGGAGGCTTCTCCGGCGTCGGCCGACTCGAACTTCAAGACTGCCGGCTCGCCGTCGGCCGGGGCGTCCCGGTAGGAGCCGAACTGCTTGGTGGCCTCGTCGTAGCGCAGGTGCTCGTCGTCCGCGCTGTTGAACACGTGGCCGCCCTCGTGGCCGGCGTCCAGGCAGCAGCTGTCCTCGAACTTGTCGAGCCACTGCCCCTCGTCGCCGACGATCTCGCGAACCTGGCTGATGTTTGCGCCGCAGCGTCCCTCACTCATGGCGCGCATCTAACCACGGGCGGCGGCCACGCGTGGTGAGATGGCCGGATGCGGGTGCGAGTCGTGGGCGCGGGGATCGTCGGGCTGACCAGCGCGCTGCGGCTGGCCGAGGCCGGCCACCGGGTCGAGGTGGTGGCGGCCGACCCGCCGGCGGCGACCACCTCCGCGGTGGCCGCCGCGCTCTGGTACCCCTACCGGGCCAGCCCGTCCGCCCAGGTGGTCGGCTGGCTGCACACCAGCATCGCCGAGCTGACGGAGCTGGCCGCCGAGCCAGCGACCGGGGTGCGGCTGCTGGCCGGCCGGGAGCTGTTCGCCGACCCGGTCGCCGACCCGTGGTGGCGCTCGACGGTGCCGGACCTGAGCCGGGTCCCCGGTGCCGAACTGCCGGTCGGGTACGCCGACGGGTACCGCCTCACCGTGCCGGTGCTGGACATGGCGGTGCACCTGGCCTGGTTGACCGACCGGCTGCGCGCCGCCGGCGTGAACCTCACCCCCGGCCGGCTGGCGGACCTGCCGGCCGCCCTGGCCGGCGTCGACGTGGCGGTGAACTGCACCGGACTCGGTGCCCGCGAGCTGGCCGGCGACCGGACGCTCAGCCCGGTGCGTGGCCAGGTCGTGGTGGTCGAGCAGTTCGGGCTGACCGAGTGGCTGCTCGACCAGGCCGACCCGGTGCGGCTGACCTACCTGGTGCCGCGGGCCGACACGGTGATCCTGGGCGGCACCGCGGAGGAGGGCGACGCCGACGGCGCGGTCCGGCCGGCGGTCGCCGAGGCGATCCTGGCCCGGTGCGCGGCGCTGGTGCCGCGGGCCGCCGGAGCGCGGATCCTCGACCACCGGGTAGGGCTGCGACCGGTGCGCCCGGCGGTCCGGCTGGACACCGAGCAACGGCCCGAGGGGCCGGTGCTGCACTGCTACGGGCACGGCGGCGCCGGCGTGACACTGGCCTACGGTTGCGCCCGGGAGGTGGTCCGGCAGGTCGGCCTGCTGGACTGATCTCGATGGCAGAAGGATGTAGGAAAGATTTGTCCGAACGGCCCCTTACCGGCAGCCGATTTCGAGAGTACGTTCGCCTCGGTCCCCGTTCAGCGTATGTGCTCAGGTTTGCCGTGTAAGGCACCCCGTTCAGCTCGAGCGCCGTGCTGTGAGCGACGCCTGCCCTGCGCCGAAACCGGCCGGGCGCGCTCGCGCCCGGCCCCGCTAGCCGGGCGCATCGTGGCGTCCGGTGCCTGGAGGTGCACGTGAGACGTTCCATCGCCCTAGCCGCCACCGCGGTAACCGCCGCGGCGCTCGTCGCGGTTCCGCTGTCGGTCGGCAGCAATCCCGCCCGGGCCACCGCTTTCACCTACAACAAGCTGACGCCGCTACAGAAGCGGCTGCTGTCCGGCGGCTCGGCGCTCGCCCTGGCCAACGGTGGCAGCGCGCTGACCGGTAGGTCCTCGGTCAAGCCGTCCTACTACCCGCGCAACGACGACGGCTGCACGGCCAACATCGCCTCCAACGTCAAGGTGAACACCAACTGCCTGAACATCTCCGACCCGGACCTCGCCGGTCGCGGGCAGGCCAACAACGAGACCTCGATCGCCTACGACCCGAACAACCCCCGGGTGATGGTCGCCTCCGACAACGACTACCGCACCGGTGACGGCAACTGCTACACCTCCTACAGCCGCGACGGCGGCCACAACTGGCAGGACAGCACCCCGCCGACCAGCTTCACCCGTGGCCAGGTCGACGGCGTGGTGGACTTCGGGGCCGCCCGGCAGTACTGGGGCGGCGGCGGCGACACCTCGGTGGCCTTCGACACCAAGGGCAACGCCTACCTGAGCTGCCAGCTGTTCAACCGCGGCGAGCCGACCACCAACAACCCCGACATCTCCAGTGCGCTGGTGGTGTACCGCTCCACCAACAACGGCGGCGCCTCCTGGAACTTCCCGGGCCGCTACGTCCGGGCCAGCGCCGACGTCCAGGCCGCTGGGGTGGCGCCGTTCCTCGACAAGCAGCTGATGACGGTCGACAACCACGTCGGCAGCCCCTACCAGGACCGGGTCTACGTCTCCTGGACGGAGTTCGCCTCTGATGGCTCGGCCTTCATCTACGAGGCCTACTCGGCCGACTACGGCGAGCACTTCTCCACGCCCAAGCTGGTCAGCCGGACCAACCCGCTGTGCGTGAACGCCTTCGGCGCCGGCACCACCGCCACCACCGGCGAGACCTCCACCTGCAACGAGAACCAGTTCTCCCAGCCCTTCACCGGCCCGGACGGCAACCTCTACGTCACCTACGCCAACTTCAACAACGCGGTCAGCGCCGGGTTGCCGGGCGAGGGCGACGGCGATGACGACGGTGGCGGCGCGGACCTGAACGCCGGGGCGGCGCCGAACGCCGACCCGCCGGCCGACAACCGCAACCAGATGTTCCTGTCGCGCTCGACCGACGGCGGCAACACCTTCTCCGCTCCGGTCAAGGTCAGCGACTACTACGACCTGCCCGACTGCGCGGAGTACCAGAACGGCCAGGACCCGGGCCGGGCCTGCGTGCCGGAGAAGGGCCCGTCGGCCAACTCCTTCTTCCGGGCGACCAACTACCCGTCCGGCGCGGTGGACCCGACCAACCCGAACAAGGTCGTCGTCACCTTCGGCTCCTACATCAACCGGCACTCCAACGAGTCGAACGGCTGCGTGCCGACCGGGTTCTCCGAGGACGGACTCGACCTCTACACCGGTGTCAAGACTCCCGGGGCCTGCAACAACGACATCCTGATCAGCGTGTCCACCAACAAGGGCGCCACGTTCACCGGGACGACCACCGACCCGCGTCAGTTGCAGACGGTGACGACCGATCGGGACCAGGCGACCACCGACCAGTGGTGGCAGTGGACCGACTTCACCCCGACCGGCAAGCTCGCCACCTCCTACTACGACCGGCAGTACGGCACCGACGAGACCACCGGGTTCTCCGACTTCAGCCTGTCGGGTAGCAAGGACCTCACGAGCTTCGGGGTCAAGCGGGCCACCTCGTCCTCGATGCCGCCGCCCACCCAGTTCGCCGGGGTGTTCTTCGGCGACTACACCGGCCTGACGGCACCGTCGGATGCCTTCCCGCTGTGGATGGACACCCGGACGCCGGAGCTGTTCGTCTGCCCCGGCACGGCGACGGCCGGGCACGCTCCGCAGTTGTGCACCGCGAGCGCGACGAACGCCAGCGTGGCCAACGACCAGGAACTGCGGACCGCGAGCGTGGGGATCCCCACCCGCTGACCGCTGATCCCCGTCTGATCGAGTAACAGACAGGGGCCGCTGCCGGGAAGCCGGCAGCGGCCCCTTCGCTGGTTACCTCAGCGCGGAGGTGTAGCCCCTGGAACTCCGCGGTGGCGGACCGGCGCCGGGGCCTTGGTCATGCGGCCTTGGGCACCAGGGGGCAACTGCAATCTGCCGCTTGCCTGAAAGATCACGTGTGCGGTAGCAATGATCAGCAGTGCCTGCAGGCTTGAAGGCTTGGGGGAACGGGTTCTACCGGGGGTTTCGATGCGAAAAGTGATGGCGCTTGGTGCTGCGCTCATGGCGTTCACCGGCAGTTGGCTGGTGCTCGCCGGTCCGGCGGCCGCGGCCGGGTTGCTCTCCACCGTCCAGGTGAGTGTCGCCAGCTCGCTGGCAGCACCGTCGCCGATGGCCGGCCCCATCGAGTACGACCCGACCAACGTCAGCTCGGTCGGCGGGTATGCGCGCACCGACGAGCTGAGCATCGCGATGGGTGGCGGCACCGCGAACCGGTCCTTCTCCCTGGACCTGAGTGCTCCGTCCGGTACGACCTTCCACACCGGCACCTACTACGGCGACGATCCAGACGGTGGCGTGCGCGGCTACGGCACCCTCGTCGAGAGCAGCAACAGCTGCCCGAACGTGCGGTTCACCATCGTCGACCTCGCTTCCAGCGGCACCGCGATCACCCGGCTGGACGTGCGGTTCCAGACCACCTGCGACTACGACAGCAACGACAACGCGACGATCTTCGGTGAGTTGCAACTCGGCGAACCTCCAGCGGCACCGAACGTGACCACGGGCGCCCGGTCGTTCTCCTGGCCGCACGTCCCGGTCGGCACTCGGTCTCCGGCGGTGCTGCCGCTCTGGTTCCGTAACTCCGGGACCACCGCCCTGGCTGCCGGTGCCGCGACCTGGTCCGGTGCCAACAGCAACGACTTTCCCATCCTGTCCAACGGCTGTTCGGGCAAGACGCTCGCCCCGCACGCGTCCTGTTCGGTGGTGCTCGCCTTCGCGCCACAGGCCGCCGGTGCTCGAAGCGCAACCCTGACGGTCCCGATCGGAGGCAGCAACGTCGCCACCGTCGTGGCCGGCACCGGCCCGGCGGGGCGCACCCTGCTGCGCGTCAACAGCCAGTCCGGCGACTACGTCGGCGGTGGCAAGTCCTATCTCGTCACCGACGCCCAGGCGCGGATGCAGGTCGCCACCCAGGGCCCGGGCAGTTTCAGCGCCACCACCCAGAATGGTCCCAATGCCTGGCAGGTCATCATCGAGGACCGCACCGGCGGGGCGCTCACCGTCGGTTCCCATGCGGCTACCGACGACGGCTCGAACGGGTTCCGGTTCCTGGTGACGGGTGAAGGGCGCGGCTGCTCAGCGTCGACCGGAACCGTCAACATTTCGCAGGTCAGCTTCGACGCCGACCATGCGCCGACCGCTTTCGACGCGACCTTCACCCAGACCTGCCGGTTCAGCACCGGGGCCAGCCTGACCGGTGAGATCGCCTACCGTGCCACCACGGCACCGGTGGCGGCAACCGGGCCGTTCATCCTGCACAGTGGCCAGGCCCTGGCCGCAGGTTCGGCCATCACCAACGGCACGGTCTCGGCCAGCTACAAGCTCGCCGTCACCACGGCGGGTCGGGCGGTGCTCACCAACTCCGGCGGCACGACCCTCTGGGCATCGCCGGCCACCGCCGTCGCCGCCCACGATCGGCTGGCGGTCAAGACCGCCGGAAACCTCGCGCTGGTCACCTCGTCCGGCGCGGTGCTGTGGACGACAGCCAGCTCGGGCACCGCCGGCAACCTGCTGGTGTTGCAGAGCGACGGGAACCTGGTGCTGTACAACGCCGGCTACCGGCCGATCTGGGCGTCCCAGACGGCCCAACCCGCGGCGTGAGATTTCCTTCCGCCTGACGCAACGCCGCCTGACGCAACGCCGCCTGACGACGGCAGTTGACTCGTTCAAGAATAGGTGCGAGCGTGGGACCGGAGGGCGTCGGCGCCGGAGTCGCATCGCGGGTACCGACCGGACCGCAGTGCCCGGTGGCCACGGTCGGCAGTACCGGCCACGTCCTTGCCGAGGGCTCAGAGCAACCCGAGCCGATCTTCCGGGGAGGCAGCAGGCCGACCCCGGCCCCCTCTTATGAGGAAAGGAACGTGGTGTGACCGAACACCCGACCCCACCGACCACCACCGATGCCGGAGTCCCCGTGGCCAGCGACGAGCACTCGCTGTCCGTCGGCCCGGACGGCCCGTTGCTGTTGCAGGACCACTACCTGATCGAGCAGATGGCCAACTTCAACCGCGAGCGCATTCCGGAGCGCCAGCCGCACGCCAAGGGCGGTGGCGCGTTCGGCTCGTTCGAGGTGACCCAGGACGTCAGCGCCTACACCCGGGCCGCGGTCTTCCAGCCGGGGACCAAGACCGAGGTGCTGGCCCGGTTCTCCACCGTAGCGGGCGAGCGCGGCAGCCCGGACACCTGGCGCGACCCGCGCGGGTTCGCGGTGAAGTTCTACACCAGCGAGGGCAACCTCGACATCGTCGGCAACAACACGCCGGTGTTCTTCATCAAGGATCCGATGAAGTTCCAGCACTTCATCCGCTCGCAGAAGCGCCGGGTGGCCAACAACCTGCGTGACCACGACATGCAGTGGGACTTCTGGACGCTGTCGCCGGAGTCCGCGCACCAGGTCACCTGGCTGATGGGTGACCGCGGCATCCCGCGGACCTGGCGGCACATGAACGGTTACTCCAGCCACACCTACCTGTGGATCAACGCCGCGGGCGAGCGGTTCTGGGTGAAGTACCACTTCAAGACCGACCAGGGCGTGGAGTTCTTCACCCAGGACGAGGGCGACCAGATGGCCGCCATCGACACCGACTACCACCAGCGTGACCTGTTCGAGCACATCGAGGCCGGCGAGAATCCCAGCTGGACCCTGCACATGCAGATCATGCCGTTCTCCGATGCCAAGACCTACCGGTACAACCCGTTCGACCTGACCAAGGTCTGGCCGCACGGCGACTACCCGCTGCACGAGGTCGGCCGGCTGACGCTCGACCGCAACGTCACCGATTACCACACCGAGATCGAGCAGGCCGCCTTCGAACCGAACAACCTGGTGGCCGGCACCGGACTCTCGCCGGACAAGATGCTGCTGGCCCGTGGCTTCAGCTACTCCGACGCCCACCGCGCCCGGCTGGGGGTGAACTACCGCCAGATCCCGGTGAACGCGCCGAAGTCGCCGGTGCACAACTACGCCAAGGACGGCGCGATGCGGATGCACAACGCCACCGATCCGGTGTACGCACCGAACTCCTACGGCGGCCCGAAGGCGCAGCCGGAACTCACCGACGACGGCGGGCTCTGGTATGCCGACGGCGAGATGGTGCGCGCCGCCTACACCCTGCGTCCGGATGACGACGACTGGGGCCAGGCCGGCACCCTGGTCCGTCAGGTGCTCGACGACGACGCCCGCGAGCGGCTGGTGAACAACATCGTCGGGCACCTGCTCAACGGGGTCAGCCCGGCGGTGCTGGACCGGGCGTTCGGCTACTGGCGCAACGTCGACAAGGATCTGGGGGACCAGATCGAAGCGGGCGTGCACGCCAAGCAGGGGGAGAAGGATCCCAAGGCGGCCGAGCAGGGCAACCCGGCCCGGTCGCAGGCGCAGGCCAAGGCCTGACGCAGCCGGCGGGCGCCGGGGATGCTCACCCCGGCGCCCACCGGCGTCAGCCTGTCGAGGTCCGGAGCGCTCGGGGTTTCAGTGTTTGCGGATCACCCGTTCCGGCCGGTCCGGCGCCCAGACGGTGATGTCCAGGTGGCCGTCGAGGATCTCGACGGACGAGGCGCTGGTCAGGTCGGCCTCGTAGAAGTGGTCGAACTCGGCACCCCGCAGGTCCAGGCCGATGTCGTCGAACAGGTCCTGGGCGAAGCGCTGGTGCAGGTCCCCGTCGGGATCGTGGCGGACCACCCCCCACAGCTTGGCGTCGCCGTCGCCGACTCCGGTGTCGACGGTGGCGGTGTGCAGGCAGAACCGCGGGTCGCGTGCCAGGTCGCGGAACTTGGTGGTGTCCGGCATGCCGATCAACCACAGGCGATTCTCGAAGATCCGCGGTTCCATCGGGCTGATCCGCGGCGAGCCGTCCGCGCGCAGGGTGGCCAGCATGCACAGCTTGCCGGTCGCCGCGTGCCGGCGGGCGAAGACGGCCGAGATCCGTGGCGCACCCGCGGCGAAGTCGGCCCAGCTCACCATGGCCGGATAGTAGCTTCTGACGCGGGATGGCACGCGATGTCGGGGCAGGCGGGAACAGGGCATGGATGAGCGGCTGAGGCGGTGGGCGTCCGGCGTGACCGCGCCGGTTCGGCCCGGCGTCGCGACGGGCGTGCTGCTGTCGCTGTGGCGGGCCGCCGCGGTGTTCCGGGTCGCCGCCCTGCTGTTCTGCGGGTACCTGATCCTGCGCTGGCGTGACCTGTACGCCGAACCCGCGGTGGCGCTCGGGGTCGGCGCCGCGATGGTGGCCGTGACCGGTCTGGTGGTGTTGCTGGCCTGGCCGGGTCGGGCGCACCGGCTCGGCTTCGTGCTGGCCGACGCGATCGCCTGCGTGGTGCTGACGATGCTGAGCCGGCTGGCCCAGCAGCCGGGCCAGTTCCACGGCGGCATGCCCACCCTGACCTCGATCTGGGGCGCCGGTGCGGCGATCGAGGTCGGGCTGTTGCTCGGCGGCGCCGCCGGCGTGCTGGCCGGGCTCGTGCAGTTCGCCTCCAGCGTGTTCGTGCGGCAAGGCTACGACGGGCGAACCCTGGCCAACGGCGTGCTGGTCGTGCTGGTCGGCGGCATCGTCGGCTACCTGGCGCGGGCGGCGGTCCGGGCGGAGCAGGAGCGGGCGGACGCGGCAGCCGATCGCGCCCGGCAGGCCGAGCGCGACCGGCTGACCCGCTCCATCCACGACGGGGTGTTGCAGGTCCTCGGGCTGGTGCATCGCCGTGGCGCCGCGGCCGGTGGCGAGTGGGCCGACCTGGCTAGCGAAGCCGCCGCCCAGGAGGCCGCGCTGCGAGCGCTGATCACCAGCCAGGCGCTGGCGCCGACCCCGGCCGGGCAGCGCAATCTCGCCGCCGACCTGGTCACGCTGCGCTCGGCGCGGGTGAGCGTTGCGGTGCCCGACGCCCCGGTGCTGCTGGCCGGACCGGTGGCCGAGGAGGTGCTGTCCGCGACCCGGGAGGCGGTTCGCAACGTCGAACGGCACGCCGGACCCACCGCGTTTGCCTGGGTGTTCCTGGAGGATCTCGGCGACCAGGTCGCGGTGACGGTGCGCGACGACGGGCCGGGCCTGCCACCGGGCCGGCTGGACGAAGCCGCCGTCGAGGGCCGGGTGGGGGTGGTCGAGTCCATCCGGGGACGGGTCGCCGAACTCGGTGGCCGGGCCCGGATCAGCTCGGCGCCCGGCGAGGGCACCGAGGTCGAGATCGTCGTCCCGGCCGGTACGTCGAGGGGAGCGGTGCGGTGAGCGAGGAGGTAGTCCGGGTGCTGGTCGTCGACGACCACCCGATCTGGCGCCGGGCGGTGGAGCGGGACCTGATCGAGGCGGGCTTCGAGGTGGTGGCCTGCGTGGCCGACGGCGAGGCCGCGGTCCGGCTGGCTCCGGCGACCCGGCCCGACGTGGTGCTGATGGACCTGCAACTGCCCGGCATCACCGGTGTCGAGGCGACCGCCGCGCTGGTGCGGGCCGATCCGTCGGTCCGGGTGCTGATGCTGTCCTCCTCCGGCGAGGACGCCGACGTGCTCGCCGCCGCCAAGGCCGGAGCGCGCGGCTACCTGGTCAAGTCCGCGGCCACCGAGGAGCTGATCGAGGCGGTGCGCCGGACGGCGGCCGGCCAGGCCGTGTTCTCGCCCGGCCTGGCCGCCCTTGTGCTGGGCGAGTTCCGGCGGATGGCGTCCGGCGCGTCCGACGACCCCACCCGGTTGACCGAGCGGGAGACCGAGGTGCTCCGGCTGGTGGCGAAGGGGCTGACCGCCCGGCAGGTCGCCGACCGGCTGGTGCTCTCGCACCGGACGGTGCAGAACCACGTGCAGAACACGCTGCGCAAGCTGCAGCTGCACAACAAGGTGCAGCTGACCCGGTGGGCCATCGAGCAGGGGATGGCCGAGTAGGCCTTTCCTCACTGGTGAAACGGGATCAGCCACGCAGTACGTCGGCGAGCTCGAGCCGGTTACTCGCGCTGGCGGGCTCGGTGGGACGGCCGATCCGGAACAGCGCGACCGGCGTGCCGTGGCCACCGGCCAGGGCGGTGACGTCCGGCCGGGTCTCGCGACGGTCGATGGCGATCGAGATCGGGTGGTAGCCGAAGCCGTGCGCACAGATCGTGGTCCAGGCCCGCAGCAACCGCCGGCCGGCCGCCACCAGGTCGGCGGGACTGTCGGAGTCCGCGCACAGCACGGCGACGGCGGGCGCCTCGCCGAGCAGGCGGATGTCCCGCCCGCTGTAGGCGCGGGCCAGCGGTGCGGGCAGCCGGCCCAGCGCGAAGGCGGCTTTGAGTGCCAGCCATTCGTAGCCCGCCAGCCGGAGTTGCCGTCGGGTCATCCCGTCCGGCGTGTCGGCGTCGTCCCGGATCCATGCCCTGAGGTCGCCGACGAAGCGGCGATCGCGCCAGGACAGCACCGAGGCGTGCCGGACCACCCTGGCGACCTCGCGGGTCGGGACGAGCACGCAGCCCAGCTCACGCAGGGCATCGACCAGCTCGGCGGGCAGCGGCTCGTCGGTATACCGGGACCGGTTCGTCGCCCGGTCGGCAATGCCGTCGGCCAGCGGGTCGGCGGTCACGCCGGGGCGCAGCTCGACGTCGGCGACGTGCAGGTCGGCACCGGTGCGCCGCAGCACCGGGCGCAGGTCGGCCACCAGCCCCTCGCGGACGGCGGCCAGGGCGAGGGTCTCGCAGAAGGCGCCCATGCACAGATAGGCGTCGCGGTCCTCGGGGTCGGCGGGCAGGTAGTCGTGGTGGTCGTAGTGCAGCTCGTAACGGCCGGCTCTCACCTGGATGCGCCACGGTTGCGCGTTGTGGGCGCTCGGTGCCCGCAGGGCCGCGGTGAGCACCCGCCGGTGCTCGGCCGGCAGGGCGGCGACCAGCTCCGGGCCGGACAGGTTCGTCGCTGTGGCGGCGTGGGTCATCGGATCTACCTTTCGTCGTTGCGGATTCGGGTTCGGTCTGGTCAGCGCAGGACGTAGCGGCGCTTGATCCGGTGGGCGTTGGCCTGGAACGGTCCGCTGCCGGGTGCCGCGAGGCGGACGTCGAAGGCAAGTGCGCGCGGGTTCTCGGTGGCGGCCGCCGCCCAGTCCCGGTTGTGGGCGATCAGCCAGCCGGCGATGCCGGCCCGGAGTTGCTCGGCCACGACGCCCGGGTCGGCCAGCGCGGCACCCTGTGCCTCGACGTGGATGCGTGGCGTGCTGGTGCCGTCCGCGGTATCGACCAGCTCCAGGCAGAACGCGCCCAGCTTAAGGTCGGGGTGTTGGTCGGCCAGTAACCCGAGGGCCGCGTCCACGTCCTCGGGGTAGAGGTTGGCGCCCAGGTAGGACACCGTGGAGTCCGCCCGTCCGGCCACGAAGAGGAACGGCAACCGCGGGCCGCCGGTGGGCAGCCGCACGCCGTGGGCGGCGGCGATCCGCAGCGCGGCACGGTAGGACAGCGAGCCGCCGGCGTCGTGCACGGCGTAGCGGACCCGGGGTGAGAGCAGCTGCCGGGTGACGGTCACGACCAGCTCGCCGCCGACCGTCTCGACGTGGTAGGTCGACGGGTCGTACTGGAAGACCATCGGCAGCCGCCCGGTGTGGCCGAACAGCGCCTGGGCGAGGTCCGGGTCGGCCGCTGCCGCCTGGCGCAGCGCCACCGCCGCATCGGTCTCGCCGGCCACCCCGATGTCCAGGTCGGACGCGCCGTAGGCCGACCGGACCTGGCGGAAGGCCCGCTGTTGCAGCCGGCCGCGCAGCACCTCGGTCATGCCCTCGCCGCCGACGAATCCCCACAGCTCGTAGCCGGTCAGGTCGATGCCGCGGCTGGCGGCGGCGTCGAGGAGGGTGGCGAGGAAGGGCGGGTAGCCGCAGATGACGTAGCAGGCGTCCGGGCCGATCAGCTCGATCGCGGCCAGCGCCTTGTCGGCGTCCGGCCCGCAGGACTTGATCATGCCGAGGCCGCGCAGCGCGGCGGTCACCGACGAGCCGGTGGCCCAGGCTCCCATCGAGAAGCAGTTGAGCACCACCACCCGCTCGTGTCCGCGGCTACGCAGCATCAGCCGGGCCTGGACGGCGAGGCCCTGCTCGATCTGATCCAGCTCGGCCCGCGAGCGAAGCCACTGGTAGGGGCGCCCGGACGAGCCGGAGGACTCGTCGAGCTCGACCCCGCCAGCCGGCAGCCGGCCGCCGCGGCATCGCTGGGCCAGCGGGTAGTGGTCGATGTAACCGGCCTTGTCCAGCACCGGGAGCGCCTCGAGGTAGCCGGTCAGCCGGCCGGTCTGGAAGGCTGCGTGCCACGGGTTCGCGGCCCGCGTCGCGGACCGGTAGGCCGGGACGGCGCGCCGGGCGTGCGCCGCGGTGCGGACCGCGGCGGCCGGGCCCGCCAGCTCGACCAGCCGGCCACCGAACCTGCCGAGGACGGCCAGGCCGGCCGGCCGGCGGCCCAGGGTGGCGTGGCCGACCCGGACGAGGGCGAGGGCCGAGAGGCCTCGCAGAAGCTGGAACAGGACGCGGACGGTGCCGAGCGGTCGCAGGATAGGGACGGCGCGGCTGGAGAGGGTGAGAGCCATGCCGGTGAGCCTGTCTGCCGGCCGGCGCCGGCGGATCGCGACAACTACTCGACCGAAACTGAGTAGCAGTGCTCAACCCAGGTTGGCCGGTCCCTAGGATCTCGGACATGATGGCTGATCACGCCGAACTGCTGCACCAGTTGGGGCAGTCGCAGGACCGGCTGCGGGAAAGCTTTTCCGGTCTCACCGACGACAAGGCCCGGGAGCCGTCGCGGCTGCCCGGTTGGAGCCGCGGCCACGTCGCCACCCACCTGAGCCGCAACGCCGACGCGATCCGCCGGCTCGCCCTCGGGGTGCTCAGCGGGGTGCCGGCCGAGATGTACCCGGGCGGACAGGACGCGCGCAACACCGCGATCGAGGAGGGTGCCGACCGGCCGGCCGCCCTGCTGGTGGCCGACCACGACTTCGCCGGCTTCCGGGCGCTGGCCACCCTGCGGCTGCTGACCGACGACGTGCTGGACGTGCCGGTGCAGTGGCGCACACCGGTCACCGCGCGCGACCTGGTCAGGTTGCGCTGGCGCGAGGTGGAGATCCACCACATCGATCTCGACCTCGGCTACACGCCGGCCGACTGGCCCGCGGCGTTCGTCACGGCCACCCTGGCCACCGAGCTGCCGGCGTTGGCCGCTGCGGCGGGCGACGTCGCGGTGCCGGACCTGCCGGAGCACGAGGTGCTGGCGTGGCTGATCGGACGCCCGACCTACCCCGGCCTGCCTGAGATCCCGTCCTGGCCGTTCTGAATACCCGGTCGCTCACCCCAACAGCTCGAGCAGCGTCGCCGAGATGTGCGCTTCCCGCCCCGCGCTGACCCCCAGTCGATTCTGGGTCATGTGCAGGTGGGAGATGAACACCCCGCGCGCTCGGTGCTCGCCCAACTCGGCCAGCCACAATCGGGTCGCGTCGGCCAGTTGAGCACTCCATGGCGTCCACCGGTTGGTGGCACCTGCCATCAGGTCACCTACCGCGCCGGCAGCCCCCCGCAACAGCTCCGCCTTGGCCGTCGCCACCGGCTGCACCGTGTCCGCCACCTGGGGAAAGGCCTGCCGCAGAAAGGCTGTCCAGGAGTCCCGGACAGCGGTGAGCAGCTCCACCGGATCTCCTGGCCACGCCGACATGGCGCCCGCCATGGACTCCAGGCCATCACTGAAGCTGCGGCTGGCGTCCGTGCGGATTCCGCATGCTCGTAGTGTCACCACACTGGAAACCCGGAACAGGTCCTCGCTCAGGGGTAGCAGCTGCTCGCCTCCGTAGCGTTCGAACTCCGGGTGGTAGAGCGCTCGGTGCACGCCGGGCTCCTGCAGGGTGCCGGCCTCCAACGCGCCGTTACCCTCACCGGCTGCCGCCACCCCGCCGATCGCCTCCAGGTATCGCTGCTGGTCCAAACCTGATCCGCCGGTCGGCAGCGCACTCATCCGTTCGGTCAGAGACGCCGTCACGAACTCGACCTGACGGTCGGTCAGGTCGGCGACCCGGAACCGGACGTGCGGGCCGTTCTGCCAGTAGCGCATGAAGAACCACGGCCGCACCGGCGCATTCGGGCCGTCAGCCCGGACCAGCCGGCTGATCGTGGGCGCGACCACCCCGGTGACGATCGTCTCGAGCTCGCGCGGTTCGAACGAGCCGGCGTGCAGGTGCCAGCTATGCCAGGTCCGGGTCAGCGGCGGGGCCGCCTCAAGGGCGGTCACGGGCGGAGATCCAGTATCGGCTCGTCGAACGCGGAACGGCCGCAGATCGTCATGAACATGGGTACATCCCTTCTGGGCAGTCGCAGCGTCTGCTGCAGGGTCGGCTCGTCGTAGGAGCGGCTGGGACGGCTGATCAGGCCGTGTGCGGCGGCGGCCAGCCCGATGCCGTGCATGACCCAGCCGCAGTACAGCTGGACCAGCGACCAGCCGGCCGGGCCGAGCTCGGCCAGCACGGAGGCCACATCAGCGGTGAAGATCCAGGCAAGGCTGGCGTGCCGCAGCCCGATCTCGTTGCCGGGCGAGCTGGTCTGTCCACCACGGGCAGCGAGCAGGCGCATCGTCGCGGGATCGGTGAATTCCGCCTGAAGGGCACCTCGGTCGAGGCGGTAGAGGCCGTTGTCGTAACCGGTGACGCCCTGCAGGGCCACCCGCACCGTGACCTGCTCCGCGGTGGTTCGCAGCGGATCCGCGGCCGGTACCGGCCCAGCCCAGTCGAGCAGGTCGCGCAGGCAGCCTTCGGACACCCGATCCGGGCGCAGTGCATAACCGTGCCGGCGCCCGGCGACCCGGCCTGCGGAACGCTCCGCCAGCACCTGCTCCCAGCTGCGCCGGACAGTTGCGGTCCAGGCGCCGGACGCGGTGTTCGGAATGCCGCTCACCGGGGCCCCGCTGCCCGATTGGTGACCGGCCAGCCGGGTGTGGCTGATCGATCGCAGGGTGCTCGCGACGGGATCCGGCGTCGCCAGATGCTGATCCAGCGCGGCAGGGATGCAGGCCCGGGCACCACCGGGCAGAGCGGCGCTGGCAGCTCCCGGCACGCCTTTCAGCGTCATGACCACGGGTGCCGACCAGGTGCCGGGACCGGTGGCCGCCACCAGCTCGGCCGCCTGCCGAACCGTCACTCCGCTCCAGTGAATGCCGGCGCGGACACCGTGTAGTTCGGCCGCGACCGTGATCGCACGCGCGGCGATCCCCAGTTCGGCTTCCACGATCGAGGCTCGCGCCAGCTCGTACGTGCTCGGCAGGTCCTGGTAACGCCCTGCCAGCAGCACGGTGAGCTCACCCATCCCCGGGCGTAGCTCGTCAGGCACGGCGGTCGCGATGTCGACCAGCGCGTGCCGGTAGACGTCGAGGTAGCGGACTGCCCGGCCATCGAGTACGAACACGTGCACCGGGTACTTGGCGCGTCCCGAAGCCACCGCGCGGTGGTCGGCGTAGGGGTGCGACGGCTCTCGCCGCTGCAGGCCCACCGCGGCCAGGAGCAGGCGGCCGAGCACATCCGGCTCGTCCACCCGGCCGGCCGTGGCCGGGAAGGGAGCCGCCAGGGCCGGGTCCGCCCCGGCGGGGAGCGGCACTCCTCGACCGCCCCGAGCCCGGAGCGGCGGCACGCAGCTGCTGGTGATCGCACCGTCGTCGACGGACTGTGGCGGGCAGAGCAGGTTCTTGCCCAGCCCTTGCCGGTAGACGAAACGCGCGACGTCGTCCGATCCCAGGTCGTACTGCCCCGATGACGGCTCGGGTTGGCCCCGGTGTGCGCGGTCAATCGAAGCCGGGGCGGCCTCCGGCAGGACGGCGGTCACGGAAACGGGTGGGGGTCGAAGGAATGGCTGGTCGCGTCCACGCCGGCCAGCAACCTGGGCAGGCCCGCGTAGCGCTGGTTCGCCTGCCCGAAGGTGAGTGGGATGAGGCCCGGCACCAGGGCCCGGAACACCGCCATCCCGGCCGCGGCATGGCGCGGGCTCGTCTGGTCGACGACCAGTACCTCCGGCAGGCCGGCATCGGCCAGCAGCTCGGTCACGAAGCGCACGCCGGCCAGCAGATCACCCTGTGCCGCAGCCCGGAACTCGGTCAAAGCATCGCCGAATGCCTCGGCCAGCGGCACGGTGTCCGGACCCACGCAGCACAGCACCCGGTCCAGCAATGCCGGGTCGGTGTAGCGGCGCCAGTGGTCGTCGATCAGGTCCACCAGGTCCGGATCGGCGACCAGCGGCTGGACCTCCACAGGATCCCAGCTCAGACCGCATCCAGTCTGCTGGGCGAGTTCCCAGAGGGCCGCGCGTACCGCCCGGACCGGATCGGGATGTGCACCTGCAGTGCTGAAACTTGCCGGTGCCACACCGTCTCGGTTCACCGCCAGTGCCCACACCACCGGCAGCCGGACATCAGCGGTGGCGACCAGCAGGTGCAGATCGAAGCCGTCCCGATCGACGCAGTGCATCAGCAGCCGGCTCTGCGGATCGGTGATGCTTGCCGGGGCGATGCCCACCAGCGGCCGCCGGCGGTGCCAGGCCAGCTGGAAGGCGTCGCGCTCGACGCATTCGAACAAGGCGTGCAGTACTGCCTCCTCGGCGCTGGCACCGAGGGCGGTGCCGGACGAGGACTCCAGGAAATGCCGGTTGCGAGGCGGCCGGCCAGGCGTGGCCAGGTCGGGCAAGGTGCTGTACCGGTACCACGGGAACGCGATCTCGGCCGGGACCAGCCGCGGCCGGCCGCCGGTCAGCGAGGTGGCCCACGCCCAGTCCAGCTGGCTGTCCTCGTCATGCGGGCGGACCCGGCACAGCGGGGAGTCCCACTGGGCCTGGGTGTAGCTGCCCAGTGCGCCCAGCGGCATCGCCGCGGGCCCGAGCTGGCGCCAGCTCAGGCCACGGACCAGCCGGCCCTCCGGCGGGTAGCCGCCAAGGCGTTCATAGGCCTCCAGAAAGGCCATCCGGTCGGCATCGCCGACCGTGCGCCCGCGGCCGTAACCGACCGGCGCACCAGGTGCGACGGCCATTTCCGAGATGGGGAAGGGCGCCCGGGACAGCCGGACATGGCGGTCCAGCGAGCCGAACCGGCGCCCGCCGGTGAGCTGCCGGGCGCTCGCAACCAGAGCGTCCGGGGCCCGGTACTGCCGGGTGGGGTCGCCTGGGTCGGCCGGCCGCGGGCGCAGCGCCACCGGGCGCGCGCCGCCGGCCACGGTGTCAGGCGCGTCGGCGTTGACAACCGTTGAGCACAAGGCACATTCTGGATCGCGACCGACCTGGTGGCGACGCACCTGACCGCTTGCCGTCACCGTCACCAGCTCACCTGGCCGCAGGCCGGCTCGCAGCACAGCCTCGACCACACCGGCCTGCCACGGCGCGATTGCGGCCAGATCACCGGTCGGCACCGGCCGGCGAGCGAGCCGGAACGTCTCGGCACACGCCGGGCAACCGGTAGCGGCTTGCGGGGTCCACACCGGGCCGATCCTCGTCTCGAACTGGCCGACCACGACGGTCAGCAGTTGCCGCTCGGTGCTGGCTGCCGCGCGCATCGCCTCGCCAGCCCGCTCGGCATCGAAGCCGGCATCAGCCAGCAACATGGCCGGGGCGACCAGGTCCGCCCAGGACGCCCACGGCCAGTCGGCCGGGCAGCCGGGCCCGATGCCGGCCGGCACACCGCTGCCGGCCGGCGCTGTGTCGGTGGACGATTGCCTGCCGGCTACGGTAGTTCCGAAGCCACGCGTCGCGGTCAGCACGCCCACACCAGCCCGGCGTGCAGCGGCAACGGTCCGCTGACCTCGTCAGCCGCCGCCCACTCGACCTGCCAGTCGCGGCGTGCGCTGCCGGCGGTGGCAGCCAGCCCGGCAGCCAGCTGCTGGGGCGATGCCCACGACAGCACCTGGGTGCCGATCGGCTCGGCAGCCAGTGCGCGGGCCTGGACCGTGCTGCCCTGCAGCTGGGCCGCGTACTGGCCCAATGCGCCGAAGGCGGCCGACTCAACCGAGTAACCCCAGTGGTTTACGACCTGATCGCCATCGTCGACCAGGCTGACCAGCGTCCACGGACCGGCACCGAGGGTTCGCGCGCGCATGCGCACCGGCTGGCCGTAGTGCTCTTCGACCAGCGACCACAGCGCCCGGGGCCGGCTGGCCGCCAGCTGTGACCAGCTGACCGCTGAGCCAGCCGATCCGGCCAGGAGTTCGGCGCCGAGCACCCGCAGCCGGCCGTCGAGTTCGGCCCAGTCCGAGCTCAGCCCGACGGCCGTAGCAGAGGCGGCCCCGCCAGCGCCGGAAGGGGCGTGGCGAGCGCTGGTCCAGGCGCGGCAGGCGCGCAGTACCGCGTCCAGGCCGGCAGATCCTCGATCGGTGCCCCAGCCCAGCACGGCGACCGGTGCCCCCGGCACATCCACGACCTGTGCCGAGGCCAGGCACAGCGGCAACTGCACCAGGTCCTCGTCGGCGCCACGCCGGATCGGGCCGCACAGCGGGCTGGTCAGCGACGCGATGCGGGCCAGCAACTCCCCGGCCGGTGCCGTCGGCCCGGTGCGGTCGGCCGGGTCGGCGGTGCCCGAGGAGGTGCCCGGTGCCCGCGGCGCCGCCTCGATGCCGGACCGGGTTGCCGGCCGGGCGAGCGTGGTGGTCCTCAGCAGGCGGCCGTGGACCACCGTCGCTGCCGGTTCCGGTTCGGTGGCCAGACCGAGCAGCTGATCGAGCACCGTGCGGGCGGCCAGTGAGCCGGCCAGGGCCGCGCTGAGGGGGGCCGCGGCCATCTCAGCAGGGTCGGCCTGGGCCCAGCGGGCAGCCCGGCGGGCAAGCGCGGCGGTCCAGTCGAGCGAGGCCATCCGGTCGGCGACCGACCCAGCGGCCAGCGGCCCGATCACCGCGACCTCGGGTCCGGCCAGTACCGGCAGGACGTGCGCCGGCAGCGGGCCGGTCACCGCCGGGCGGAGCGTGGAGTCGCTGACCAGCACGGCCAGGCCGGCATCGGCCGGCCGCGACCCGTCCCGGTCGACGGTCCCGACGCCTATCTCGACGAGCGCGCGGGCCACCGCGTCAACGGCCGGCCCGCTGCCGAGCACGGCGATCCGAGCTGCCCGGACGGCGGCGAATGCACCGTACGGATCGCTACATTGAGCCTCACAGTAACTCAGCGTCCGGGCATAGCGGAGGGCGTCGGCAGGGTCCGGTGCGGCCGAACCGGCGCGCACGTCGAACAGCACGTCCTTGTCCAGCAGGGTGGCAATGATGTGCTCGAACACCGGGGCAGCCGCTGGATTGCCGGCTGCCTGGGTGAGCGCTGCCGCGTCCGTGCCGTCCAGCAGCATGCCGAGGCTGTCGTCGAGCAGCTGGTACAGCGCCGCTGCCGGGCCACCCAGGACGAACGATGTCTGCCGCTGGGCGATCAGCACACCGCGCTCCACCGCGACGTAGTGGGTGCCCGGGCGCAGCTTGACGGTCACGGCCGGGCAGCGGGGAAGTCGACGTCGATGGCCCACTCCACGGCCTGCCATCCCGTGCGCACGCCGGGCAGCGCCTCCTCCAGGAACCCTGCGCTGCGACGCTCCATCAGCTTGGGCAGCACCCGTGCCATCAGCGCGCTGCCCAGGTCGAGGTACTGCGGCTTCTCCCGCCGCCGGCCCTTGAGCATGGCGGCGATGTCGGCAGGGTTCGTCTCGGCGGTCGGCGAGCCGAAGTGGGTCTTGGCCACCACCTCCTCGGGGACGTCGTGGACTGCCCGCCATCGGGTCAACTCCAGCAGTTGCCGTGCTTCCTCGCCATCGTCGGCAGCGGGGAAGTCGGCGCCCGGGTACCAGCGCCGGCGCTGCAGCACCACATCGCCGGCCACGATGCGCGGGTAGGCGAGCGTCGGCCCGGTGCCCGGTTCCCAGTCCGCGAGCCTGGTGTGCACCCGGCTGACCGGATCGATGGTGACCCGGCCGCTGTCGTGCAACCAGACCGCGATTCGCAGCGCGTTCGGCTGCAGTTCCAGCCACCGCATGCCGAGGGAGAAGACCAGGACCTCCGTGCCGGTGGCGTCGAGGACCTGCAGCCGATCGGTGGCGATGTCGTGGTGCAGGCGCAGGGTGAGCCACTCGTCGGGACTGCACTGCTGCTCCAGCACCGGCAGGTGGTGGTTGATGTTCGCCTCGTGCAGGCCGTGGTCTTCGACCAGGCGCAGTCCCGGTGCGCCATAGAGCCGCTCGATGCGCTCGCGCAGCCGCATCGCCGCGGCGGCGCCGGCCGGATCGTCGGCGTCGGCGTGCAGGAAGCGGGTGCCGATCAGGCCGTGTCCGTTGTAGCAGCCGTTGAGCACCAACCGCCCGGCCACCGGTTGCACCAGCACGCCGTAGGAACTCGGCCCGGCGAAGGGTTCGGTCAGGCCAGCACCCGCCCTGGCCAGCCAGGCCGGGTCCAGGCGCAGGTCGCTGCTGGGGTCGGCATCCGAGATCTGCCCGGCCAGGGTGGCGTTCAGGGAGGCGCGCAGGGCCAGCAGGTCGTGCAGCCAACCGTCCCGGGGGCCCAGTTCGGCCGCGTTGGCGAGCTTGAGGTGTGCCTCTCGCTGGTACACCGCCGCGGTGAGCTCGTCGGCGCAGGCCATCAGGTTGACGCTCGCGCCCCGGCCGTAGCGGTCGAGGAAGGCTCGCTGCAGCAGGGCGCGCAGCACGTGGTGCCGGTCGTAGAGCCGGTGGAAGGCGGTGACCGCGGTCAGGTCGTCCAGGGCCTGCTGGTAACCCCGGGAGGACACCTGGGCGAGCGGGAGCATCGCGTCCTCGTTGACCTGCAGGCGGGCCGGGCAGCTGGTCATCCGGTTGAGCGCCAACTCGGCGTTCTTGATGCGGGCCAGGGCGGCGACCCGGTCGCTCACCGAGCCGGTGCCCACTACCGTCAGGTCGGCTTCCAGCGTGGTGATCAGCGCCTGCGCCTCAGGATGGCCGGCCAGCTGCTGCCTGGCGGCCTGGAACGGATCGTCGAGCTGCTCGTCGTAGGCGGCGGCCGGCAGCAAGAACTGAGCCGCGTAGGCGTTGGCGATCAGGGTGCCAGCCTGTTCGGCGTCAAGCTCGGAGACCGCCTGCAGGGTCTCGGCAAGCAGGTCGGTACGGACCTGCCCCATCGCGGTCAGCGCGAGTAGCAGCCGCAGCTCAGGGGTGAGTCCGGCCTCCAGCGTGCGCCGCCGGCCATCGGCCCAGTGGTGGAACGTCACGCCGCGCTCGGTGATCCGCAGCGTGGGGTTGCGGCGTACCTGTTGGGGTACCTGGCCGCCGGCCGGGCCGGCCGGGTGGGTCACGATCCCGCTGATCGCGTTCAGCAGCAGGGTTCGGTCGGTCCGGATCCGGGAGGTGCCCTGCCGCCGGCTCAACTCGTGGGAGCCCAGGTCAGGCACGCCGGGCTGCTCGGACCAGGTCGCGTAGCCGACGGCGGTGAACCGCGACAGGGGGCTCACCCGGACCAGTGCCCGGGTCAGGTGCTGCACGATGCCGCGTTCGGACTTGCGATCGCGGGCCGACAGCTCGCCGTCGGCGCGGCGGTACCGGTTGACCGCATCGAGCACGGTGGGGGAGTTGAGGGCCAGGGCATGCCGGAAGCTCTCGTTGCCCAGCATCTCGGCCAGCACCCGGCGTTCCTGCTCTAGGAAGGCGGCATGGCCGTGTTCCAAGGCCGCTCGGGCCAGCTCCGCGCGCTGGTGGGCCGCGTGCCAGGCGGTGACGGCGGGAAGCGATTCGGTCCCTGCGGGCAAGGCATCCACCGCGCGGTTGTTGAAGATCGACCGGCGCAGCTTGAGGATCGCGCCCCGGTCCCGGCTGCCCAGCTCTCCGCCCAGGGCGTACAGCTCGTCGCAGGCGCTTTCCTTCAGGCTCGCGCAGTCGGCTTCGGCGGCGACCAGCGAGCGGATCGCGGTCCGGAACGTCGGACTGGCCAGCCGCCTGCCGACGAGTGAGTTGACACGGGTCATCAACACGTTCCCGAGCTCGGCCGGCTGGAGACCGGGTGCTGGTTCGGTACCGGCGGCAGAGGCGGTGGCGACGATCTCGGCGGTATCCATGGTTTGGGTCATCGGGTCACTTTCTTCTGCGGGTGGACGGCCCGGCGCGGTGCACCGGTGCCGCAGCCCCGGTCGCCGTGGTGTGGCCGGCCGGTTGGTGGCGAGGGGAGAATCGGCCTACAGGTGCTCGGAGTTCCGGATCGCCTGGGCGATGTCAGGCGGTCGCCGGCAGCAGACCGGGCGATGTGGTGACCGGCGTAGCACTACCGGCCCGGGTCGCGGCGATCCGGCGAATGCGGGCGTTCGGGTGCTCGCCGAGGTGCCGGTCGGTGGCCTCGGCCAGGCCGTAGCACAGGTAGTAGCGCTGCAGCGGTGAGATGCCGAAGCAGGTCAGCGTGCTGTACAGGGTGTTCAGGATGATCCGGTGGGCGACATGCTGGTACGGCGGGTCCTGTACCAGGCCGGTGGCGATCATCTCCGCGAAGAACTCGCTGCGGGCCAGCGGGCCCATCGGCGTCACGGGACGGCGCCCGGCTGCATCGGCCAAGCCCTCGTCGTCCACGCCGCCGGAGGCCACGATGGCCTCGGCGACGCCCCAGGCGTACAGGAATGCCTCGCGCCAGCCGGCGATCAGCGAGTCGGTGATCGGATCGAGCAGGGCGGCGCGGAAACTGTCGGAGTCGGCTTCGAACCGGGCAGCGTAGGCGCTGCGCACGTCGGCATGTCCACCCGTTGCCGAGGCGACTCCTTCGACGTGGGAGCGGTAGGGCAGCGTGCCGTATCCGATGCCGCGCGGGTGGGTGCGGGCGAGCGCGGCCATGATCTGCATCAGCGCAGCAGGTCGCTCCGCGGTGTCGAGGGCGGCGGTGCGCAGCACCAGGTCGAGGTAGCGGCTGGTGATCTGGTCCCGGGCCTGCGCCAGTTCGGCGGAGAATCCGCCGGGCAGGGTGACGCGCTCGATGCGCACGGTGCCCTGCGGGTACAGCGGAAGGTAGGGCGGCTCCTGGTTCTCCCAGCGGGCCAGCTGTTCGGCCTTGGCGAGGTAGGCCGCCTCATCGGGCGCCTGCACCTCAGCACGAGGGCCGGTCGTGGCGATCTGCCGGACCTGCTCGCCGAATTCGATGAGGGCGCCGGCGACCTGCTCGGTGTGCTCGCCGGCGTAGCCCCGGGCCAGCACCTGCAGGTGCGAGCCGTGCAGCCAGCCGCGGCGCACGGAGAGCACCGCGAGCTGCTGCGAGATCCTCAGGTCGGTCAGTGCCGTCGTGAGGTCCCGCAGCAGCTGCGCGGACTCTGCCGAGTAATCAGTGATGTGAACGGCCAGGCCCGGACCAAGTGCCTTCATGTCTACCTCCAGATTTACCCGACCATCGCCGCACTCACCAAAGGTGGAGCGATGGCCGAAAGCGGCCAAGATCGAACTGCCGGAGCGGTTCGGACGTACGGGGGAACGCGTGGCTGAGGCCACCGCGCTCAGGTGGCGGGTGCCCGATCGGGCTGTCCCGCCGGGATCGCGCCTCGGGTCAGCTGGACGAGGACGAGGTGGAGGCCGAGCCGCTGCCGTTCAGCGCGTCGTCGCCCAGGACCTCGTCGCCGTCCTCGGTGTTGACGAAGATGATGACGAACGAGGCGCCCATCTCCGGCAGCGCGACGGCGTCGGTGGAGTCCAGGACATCGAGCTCGGCGATGTCGAAGGTGGCGAAGTCAAGGCTCATGGTGGTTCCTTTCATGACAGGTTGATTGTTGGGAGCGGGTACTTCTGCGTTCGGGTGGCGGGTGCCCGATCGGGCTGTCCCGCCGGGATCGCGCCTCGGGTCAGCTGGACGAGGACGAGGTGGAGGCCGAGCCGCTGCCGTTCAGCGCGTCGTCGCCCAGGACCTCGTCGCCGTCCTCGGTGTTGACGAAGATGATGACGAACGAGGCGCCCATCTCCGGCAGCGCGACGGCGTCGGTGGAGTCCAGGACATCGAGCTCGGCGATGTCGAAGGTGGCGAAGTCAAGGCTCATGGTGGTTCCTTTCGGTTGTCCGCCGCACCCGGTGTGCCGCGGTGGCACAACCATGAACCTGGCCGCCGGGCAAGGCAAGGGTCAGCCGCGGCAGCAAGCTGCAAGACGTCTTACTCGGTGAATCTGCCGTGTGCTGTTAGGGATTCGCGTCCGCGATGCTGCCTGGCAGCTTGCGGCCAACCCTGCGTGCGGGGCTGGCGACCGGCCGCTCCCTCAGCCATGGTGGAGGCCGCGCGGTGCGGTGCCCGTCGAGCAGAGGACTTCTCGGCAACCCCGCCCCCGCGCCCAATCCACTCGTTGCTGGAGGCACATTCATGATCGAGGCAGCTGGACTCGCGTGCAGTTACCGGACCAAGCACGGCGCCGTGCCGGCGGTGGCCGGCGTCGACCTCTCCGTTGAGAAGGGCGAGATCGTCGGATTCCTCGGCCCCAACGGTGCGGGTAAGACGACCACCGTGCGGATGCTCACCACCCTGCTCACCCCCACCGGCGGGTCGGCCTCGGTCGCCGGCTACGACGTGGTCCGGGAGCGCGCTCAGGTTCGGGCCCGAATCGGCTATGTGGGCCAGTCAGGATTCCCGAGCGAGCATCGGGTGGGTGACGAGCTGGTGGTGCAGGCACGGCTGTGTGGCATGCGCAAGGCAGCCGCGGTGCGCCGGAGCGCCGAACTCGCCGAGGCCTACCAGCTGGATGGGCTGATGGACACCCCGCTGACCCAGCTGTCCGGTGGCCAGCGCCGCCGGTTCGAGATCGCGGTGGGCGTGGTGCACCAACCGGCGGTGCTGTTCCTGGACGAGCCGACCGCGGCGCTGGATCCGCAGAGCCGGGCCAATGTCTGGGACCACGTGCGCGCCCTGCGCGCAGAGCACGGCACCACGATCTTCCTCACCACCCACTACCTGGACGAGGCCGACGTGCTGTGCGATCGGATCTTCGTCATCGACGGCGGCCGGATCGTGGCGTGCGACACGCCGGCGGCCCTCAAGGCCGACCTCGGCGGTGACGCGGTGAGCCTGCGGACCCCGGACCTGACGATTGCCGAGGTGGTGCTGTCGGGCCAGGCCGGCGTGCTCGACCTGAGCGCGCGCGGGGAGTCCGTGCAGTTCCACATCGCGCACGCCGCGGGCCGGCTGCCCGACCTGCTGCGGGAACTGGACCGGGCCGGGGTGCGCGTCGAGGCCGTCACCACCTCGCAGCCCAGCCTGGACGACGTCTTTCTCAAGCTGACCGGCCGGTCGCTGCGCGAGCAGGTCGCCGGCCGGGCCGCCGGGGTTCCCGGCCTGCCAGCAATGGCCGGGCCGGCGCCTCGCCCGGTCACCACCGAACCGACAGCCGCCGCTCAGGCAGAGCCCGTGCCGGCAACCGAAGACACCACTGAGTACGAGGAGGTCCTGGCGTCATGAGAAGGCACACAGCATGGGTGATGTTCGTGAGGTCGTTGCGGTTCACGCTGCGCAAGCCGTCCCTGCTGATCATGGGACTGCTGCAGCCGATGCTCTACCTGGCACTGTTCGGGCCGCTGCTCAACCGGCTGGCCGGAGCGCCGGGACTATCCGGCGGCGACACCTGGGCGGTGTTCGTACCCGGCCTGCTGGTCCAGCAGGCCGTGTTCTCCTCGGTGTTCGTCGGCATCAGCATTCTGGCCGAACGCAGGTCGGGTGCGCTGGACCGGATGGCCGTCTCTGGCGCGGATGCACTGGGACTGCTCCTCGGCCGGCTCGCCCGCGACGTGGTGGTCCTGCTGGCCCAGTCGCTGTTGTTGTGCGCGGGTGCTCTGGTGGCCGGGTTGCGGGTGTCGCCGGCCGCCATGGCGGCCACCTTGCTGATGCTGGCTGCGACCGGCGTGGCGGTGGCGGCCTTCTCCTATGGCATTGCCCTGCGCCTTCGGACCGAAATGGCCTTCGCTCAACTGGTGAACCTGTTCACGCTGCCGGTTGTGCTGCTGTCCGGGGTGCTGTTGCCGATGACGCTCGCGCCGACCTGGCTGCGTGATGTGTCGAAGGCCAACCCGCTCTCGCATGTGGTCAGCGGGGCACGCGAGCTGTTCGCCGGGTCCTACACCAGCGCAACCGCCGTCGCCGGCATCGGTGTGACGGCGGCGTTACTGGTGCTCGGTTGCGGCTTCGGGGTGTGGTCGTTGCACACCAGCAAGTCCTGACCCGGCTCTGTCCTGAGAGGAAAGGCACATGTCAGCAGCGCTGCTGGAAGCTCCGGCTGTGAGCGACGGCCTGCGATTGGTGAGGCACCGGCTGGCCAATGGCTTGCGGGTGGTGGTGGTACCGGTGCCGGACGTCAGCGCGGTGGGCATCACCGTCTGCTACGACGTCGGGTACCGCACCGAGTCCTCCTCCGGCCTGGCCCACCTGTTCGAGCACCTGATGTTCACCGGCAGCCAGAGCGCGGCCGATGGTGGCCACATCGCTCAGGTTCGCCGTAACGGTGGAATCTGCAACGCGACCACCCACCGCGACTTCACCAGCTATTACGAGGTGCTGCCCCCGCAGGCGCTCGAACTCGGCCTTTTCCTGGAGGCCGATCGGATGCGGGACCTGCGGCTGGAGCAGCGCAACCTGGACAACCAGGTCAAGGTGGTGGGCGAGGAGATCCGGCGCAAGATCGAGAACCGACCCTACGGCCGGTTTCCCTGGGTAGACCTGCCCAGCACCCTGTTCTCCTCCTTCGCCAACACCCACAACGGCTACGGCGATGTCGAAAGCCTGCAAGCGGTGACCCTGCCGGAGTGTGAGCGATTCTTCGCCGACCACTACTGCCCGGGCAACGCGGTGCTGGTGGTGGCCGGTCCGGTCGAGCCGGAGCGCGTGCTTGACCTGGTGGAATCGCACTTCGGCTCCGTACCGGCCCGCACCGCGGCTGCCCGGCTGGAGCTGGCCGAACCGGTGCGCACCCCGAGCGAGCTGCGGTTGACCGACCCGCTGGCCCCGGCTCCGGCCCTGTCGCTGGGTTGGCGGCTACCGCCGGCCGATTCGAGCGAACACTACGCGGCGATCGTGCTGGGCTCGGTGCTGGCCGATGGCGCCACCTCCGTGCTGCACCGGTCGCTGGTCCAGAGCGCCCAGGTCACCCAGCTGAGCGCTGCGGCCACCCTGACCGGTGGTGTGCTGGAGAGCCGGGATGCCGAGATCTTCACGGTGAACGCGGTCCATCCGGCCACGGTTGCGGCCGAGTCGGTGCTCGAGGGGGTGCAGGCGGGACTGCGCCAGGTCGCCGATGGTATCGACGACACCACCCGGGGCCGCGCCGTGCGCCGGCTGCAGTCGAGCTGGTATGCCGAGGTCGACCCCATCGGAGCCCGGGCCAGGCGCATCGCGTCGGCTGAGGTGCTCTACGGCGACGCGGAACTGGTGGCCGCCGCGCCACGCCGGTTGGCGGCGGTGACGGTGGCCGAGGTGGCTGCCGCGGCCGGTGCCCTGCTGGGCGTTCCACCCGGTGTGCTCCGCCTCGATCCGGCGCCCCGGGCCAGTGTCCCGGACGCCTCGCATCAGCCGGCCGGATCGACGCCCGGCACCGTGCCGCAGGCCGTCGCGGAAAGGAGCCCCTCATGACCGCCGTCGCCGTGTTGCCCCCCATCCCGGACCCGCTGGGTCCGGTTGTGGAACCGGAGGTGACCGACCGGGTGCTGGCCAACGGCCTGCGCGTGGTGATCGCCCGGCGGGCCACCGTGCCCACCGTCGAGGTGCGGCTGCGCGTTCCCTTCGCGGCGCCCGACGATGGCGAGCCTAAGCGGCATGCTGCCCGCGCGGAGCTGCTGGCATCCTGCCTGCTCAGTGCGAGCGGCGCTCGCGGTGGTGAGGATGTTGGCGAGGCCTTTGCCGACGCAGGCGCGCAGTTGCGCGCCACCGTCGACCCGCAGCGGCTACTGGTGACCGGACGGACGCTGGCTGACGGCCTGGAGCGGACGCTGTCGACGTTGGCCGGCTGCCTGGCTGGCTCGCACTATCGGCAGCCGGGGGTCGATGCGGACCGGCGGCGACTGCTGGAGCGGGTCCGGCTGACCCGGGCAGCGCCGCGCCGGCGGGTGCAGGACGCGCTGCTGCAGCGCTGCTTCGGCAGCCACCCGATCATCGAGCAGGTAGCCGAGGCCGAACTGCTCGCCGGGGTGACGGCTCGGGACCTGTCCGAGCTGCACGCCGAGCAGCTGGTGCCGCTCGGCTCGGTGCTGACCGTGGTGGGAGACGTCTGGCCCGAGGAGGTGTGCGAGCTGCTGGAGGCGGTTTTCACCCCCTGGTGGGCCGGCTCGCCGGCTCGTTGCCTGACGGTGCCCGCGCCCCGGTTGGCCGGTGGCGTGGACACCGTCGAACTGCCGGGAGTGCGCCAGGCCGAGGTGCGGCTGGCCGGACCGGCGATCACTCGCGACGACCCCGGCCATGCTGCCCAGAGTCTGGCCAATCACGTGCTCGGCGGCTATTTCCTGTCCCGGCTGGTGGCCAACCTGCGTGAGCGGCACGGCTACATCTACGCCGGCGGGTCCTCGCTGGTGCAGTTCGGCACGGCTGCGCTGACCATGGTGGAGTTCGCCTCCGGTCCCAGCACCGTGTCCGCCGCGCTGGAGCAGGCCATGCTCGAGCTGGACCGGATCAGCAGCGCTGAGCCACCGACCGGCGCGGAGGTGGACGGCGCCCGCGCCCAGCTGTGCGGAACCGTGGCGATCTCGATGTCCACCCAGGCCGGCTTGGCAGAGTCGCTCGCCGGTGCCTACGGCGCGGGTCTCGATCATCGTTGGCTGACGGAGTACCTCCACCGGCTGCGCACCGTTGCGCTGGCCGACGTGCAGGCCGCGGCTGCCCGGTACCGACCCGAGCAGTTCACCGGCGTGCTACTCGCCCCGCCGGCGGCTGGCTGACTGCCGGACGGCCAGTAAGCGAGGCGTAGCCCGACCACCGGGGGTTGCTTCGGTTCGGGTCACCGCATGATCGAGCCCGGCCGGAACGTGCCACGGCCGGGCTCGATCATGCGACGTGCGTTCCCGCCTACTCAGCCGATCCCGGCACCGCGAGCGGGGTCAGGGCCGGCAGCCCGCGCAGGTGGGTGGCAATCCCGTTCGCCCGGCCGAGGTGGTAGCCGGCCTGGAAGCGACTCATGGACGTCAGCGCCGACATGATGGTGGCGGCGTGCCGCCGGCAGGTCCGCAAGGAAATGCCGATAGTCCGGGCGATCGTCTCGTCCTTGGCACCTTCGACCAGCATCTCGAGCACGGCGCGGGTCACCTCGGAATCGAGCAACTCGAACAACGCCTCGGCCTCGTCGAGTTTGGCGGCACCGGACCAGGCCAGGGTGAACGCGCCGGCGAGCGCCGTGACGATGGCCGGGTCGGTGATCTCACGCAGCACGGAGGTCCCGTCCTCACCAGGCAGAGCCAGGCAGGCAGTGCGGCCGTCGATGGCCAGGAATTCGACGGCGGCTTCGTCCGGCGACAGCACCCGGACCTCCGCGCCCTGCCAGCAGGCCCGCTGCCAGGCCTGCACCGCCGCCGGTACCTGCGACTGGGTCAGCCGAAGCAGTACCCGAACGTCCAGGCTCCGGCAGGTTTGCGGGGACACCGCCCGGATCCCTCCCCAGCGCCGCGGGTCCGTTCCCTGCCGGGCCCAGATCAGCGATTCGGAGGCGGACTCGACCATGGCCTTGAGGTGGGACCGGATCTCCAGTTGACTCAGGGAGCGGATGTCGACGGATGCGGGCTCGTCCGGGGCAGCCGCGAACGTGGTGTGCTGGATCGGCGCGGCCTCCTCGGCCGGCCGTGCCCCGCCGTCGGGTGCAGTCGCTGGTGGCCAGGCCGGGGTGGCTTCGGAGGCCAACTGGGCCTGCCACTCACGGGCCTGATCGACGAGGTGGCCAAGCAACTCGGCGACGTGTTCGCGTGACCTGCCCGAGGTGTCAGTCACGGTCCGGTCGAGTGCGGACCCGAGGGCGAATGAGGGGTCTGCGGACAGCGTCATGGCGGACTCCGGGGAAGCTGGCAGGGGGATCTACGGAGGAGTTCTACCCTGGCGCAACGATCGAGTCAACAACCTGTCAACACATTTACAAACTGTTTACTAATTCAATCGGCTAACAGCTGAAAGAGGACCAAAAAGGACTCCCGAGCGATCCGCGGGGGCGGAAGCGCTCGGGAGTCCTCTAGTCGACGGTTCGGTTGTCGGCTCGCCACTGGTGCCAGGCAGTTGTGACCCGTGGTGGTCTCAGCAGCAGGTGGGCGGCCCCTCCGGGATGGGCAGCGGCGGCAGGGGGAGCGGGATGGGTAGCGGCAGGGGCGGCAGGGGCGGCAGCTGGATACCGGATGCGAGGGTTTGTGAATGAGTTACGGCCTGTCCTGCCTGCTGGTGGCTAGCTGAGGTGGTATTGGTGGTCGCGGCGAGGATGCCGCCGGCGAGTGCCGCGGGGGCGAGGACGCCGAGCATTGTGACGCGCAGAAGCTTCATTCTGGTTCTCCTATGGGGCAGGGATGCGGGTGGTCGTCACGATGCTGCAAGCGGTGAAGTGAGCGTCAAGGACTCGGCTGAAGAAGGTGACAACTGTGGCGTGGTGTTCTAAGCTCTGCGGACTTAACTAGCTAGGCTCGGAGTTGTCAAGTGAGTCAACAAAGTTTTGCTGACCGGCTTCGCGCGATGCGTTCGGCTCGGGGGCTGACCCAGCGCGACCTCGCGGGTGCGGCGCTGTCCGTCAGTTACGTCTCGTTGCTGGAATCCGGTCGCCGGCAGCCCACACCCGCGACGGTCAAGCTGCTCGCCCAAGCGCTGTCCTGCGATGTCGCAGACCTGGTCGGACCTGCCGAGAGCACCGCTCCGGTAGCTCTGCTGCTGACCCAGGCGGATCTGGCACTGCGCACCGGCCATGTCTCCGGGGCCCGGGAGCGCTACGAGCAGGTGCTGGCCTCCCAGCCGAGCGACGCGACGGTCCAGCACCGGGCCACGGTGGGGATTGCCCAGTCCCTGCAGCGGTTGGGCCGGCTCAAAGAGGCTGCCGACGTCTACGAACGGTGCATGCGAGCAGCACTCGAGGACCCGGCCCAGGCCGCCTCGATCCAGGTCTTCCTGGGCTGGTGCCGTTGCCTGTACGAACTGGGCGAGCTCATGCATGCGGCCGAGGTCGGCACCGCGGCGCTGAACGAGATCGATGCCGTGAAGGCGCAGGAATCGGAGTTGGCGATCCAGCTGATCGCGACGGTGGCCGCGGTCTGGTACGAGCTCGGAGATCTGCGCCAGGCCGAGCGGTTGCTCGACGAGGGACTGGACCGTGCCTCGCGAGTGAAGTCACCCACGGCCCGCGGCGCGATCCTGTGGAATGCCAGCACGCTGGCCTATGAGAAGCACCGCTACCAGGAGGCGCTCGAACTGGCCGACGAGGCGCTGCACATCTTCCAGGGCGGCTCGGACGAGCGATCGGTGGGCCGGCTGCTGACCACTCGCGGCTACTTCCTGCTGCGCTCCGACCGGCCGCGCCCTCAGGAGGCCCTCGACAACCTGACCCAGGCCCTGGACAAGTTCACCCAGGCCGGTGATCCGGTCGACGTGGGGTACGCGCTCACTGAGCTGTCGCATGCGCATCTTGCCCTGGGCGACGTCGACGAGGCGGTCCGGGCGGCGGAGGAGTCGCGTCGCCACCTGGGCGGCACCGCCCAACTCGAACATGCCCGCGCCACCATGGCGCTCGCGGTCGCGGTGCAGGAGCGGGGCGAGCACGGCCGCGCACGGGGGCTCTACGCCGAGGCGGCATCAGTGCTCGACGACATCGGCGCGTCCCGCCATGCCGCTCGGGCCTGGGTGGAACTCGCGCATGCGCTGGCTGACAGCGGCGATGTCCGGGGTGCGCTGGCCGCCCACGACAAGGCGGCCCGGGCGATGAACCTGGACGACCCGCGCTGGCGCCAGCGGGCCGAGCTAGGCCTGACCGACGGATCCTCAGGCGACAGCCGGGACCCCAGCCCACTCCCCTCGTGGGACTACCCGAGCCGGATCCCGGCCGCCGCGGTGGAGTGATCGGGCAAAAACTGACTATCAGGGTCAACTACAGCTTTAGTAAAGAACCACTGTTCTATGCCGAATTGGTAACCATTGCGTCCTTCGGCAGAAAGTGAGCAGTGATGTCCGTCCAACAGAGCGGCGACGACGACAGCCTGGAGCTACAGATCATCGGGGCCGTCTATGGCCTCGGATCGGTGACCGACACCGTCATCGACCAGGTCGACCGCAGCACCACACCACAGTCGCTGACGGTGGTGGCCTGCAACGAGGTGTTCGGCGACACCTGGCCCAACAACGAGAAGACCCTGACGGTGGCCTACCGCTGGGGCGAGGCAGGCGCGGTCTGCGTCGGCGTCGTCAAGGAGGGTGAGACCCTCACCGTCGGCGAGGCCGAGTACGAGCAGGCGCAGCAACTGCCGCCGGTGGTGCCCTCCGCTGACGCGACCCTGAGCATTCTGGCCGCGACCTACGGCCCGTCGGTGGTCACCTCGACCGTGGCCGGCATGGTCGACCCCGCCACCCAGTCGGTGACGGTGGTTGCCGACAACGCAACCTTCGGCGACTCCTGGCAGGGTGTCGTCAAGACCCTGGTGGTGGTTGCCGACTGCACCGGACAGGTGCCCTACGTCGACATCGTGCAGGAGAACCAGTCCTACTCGACCCAGTACCGGCCGCCGCTGCAGGTCATCAGCGCCTCGTGGGGCCTGGCCGACGTCACCGCCGCGACCCAGGCGTTGATCGAGCAGCAGAGCCTGACGGTCGTCGCCAGCAACGACGTGTTCGGCGACGGCTGGCCCGGCACCGAGAAGACCCTCGACGTGATCTACCAGTACGGCGACGAGCAGCAGCAACTGGCCATCACCACCGAGGGCAACACCCTGGTCATCGACTACTCCCCGCTGCCGGCAGCCGAGGCCAGCCCGGACCCGCGCACCCTCAACGTGATCAAGGCCGCCTACGGCACGGCGGACGTGACCGAGCAGGTGGTCGCGCTGATCACCGGGCAGAGCCTGAACTTCACCGCCGACAACGCCACCTTCGGCGACAGCTGGCCCGGCGTGGTCAAGTCATTCACGATGGCCTACACCTGGGGACCGAGCACCTCCTCGAACGTGGTGGTGGCCGAGAACGCCCAGGTACAGATCAGCCAGCCGCCGGTTGCCTTCACCCAGGGCATGTTCACCCTGGGCGACCTGATCGCCGACGGCGACGGGGTGGCGCTGGGCGCCGCGAACGGCTTCCTGCTCGCGGTCGACCCGACCACCGGCGCGGTGCTGGCAAACGGCGCCGAGCGCAGCGCTCAGGCCGCCTTCACCGTGCACGCGGTGGCCGACCAGCTCGGTCAGTTCACCATGACCGACAGCCAGCAGCGGCCGGTGTGCGTCGGCGAGGACGGCACCCTGGTGTGCGTGGCCGGTGGCGACGCGGCGGTGCTGGTGTTCTCGATGACGACCTCCGGCGCGATCACGCTCGGCGTGGTCGGTGCCAGCGAGAGCTACACCATCGTGCAGTCCGACGGCACGGTGCTGGCAGGCGGTTCCGACACCGCCACCTACGACGCCAGCTACCGCCTGGAGCTGCAGCCGTCCGAGGACGGCGCGCAGGCGCACCTGATGGCCTACGCGGCCGGCGACTCGAGCTCGCCGAGTCCGGAGTTGCTGAAGCTGACCTGGGACCTGACCGGCGGCTTCTTCCTCGCGATCGGCCTGGGCCCGCTGCTGGCCGGCGAGTCCAAGGCCGCACCGGGCATCTACAAGCTGCTCTGCACCAACCCCGAGACGAAGGCCGCGCTGGACGCGATCTGGATGGAGGTGCGGGCCAACCCGTACTCCACCCTGAGCGTGGCGTCGCTGTTCAGCTTCGTCGGCACGGTGTGGGACGCCGGCATGATGCTCAAGATCTTCCGGCTGGCGTTGAACATCGGGATGTGGTGGCTGATCGGGCTGGCCGTCGCGAAGCTGCTGGAATGGTCGGTGTTGCCGGAGGCGGCGGCGGCCGAACTGGTGGCCTCGTTCGCGATCTGGGCCTACACCACCACGGTGGACGCGTTGGCCTACATCAACTCCGGCAGTGGCAGCAGCGCGGCGGTAGCCGCCCGGCTCGCCGCCGAGCCGAAGCTGGCCAGGGTCTGATCGAAGGGGTCGGGTGGTCGGGCATCAACCCCGGCCACCCGCCCTGAGTCTGACAGCCCTTAACTGCGCCCCTGGTCGAACGGGGTCAGGGGTGGTTCGCCGGTGTCGGTCGGTCGCCGCTCGGTGCAGGGCGTTCGCGATTGGGTCGCAATTGACGGGTGATCGTGGGCAGCAGGTCAGCCAAGCCGACCTCGGGCAAGGCTGCGAGGTCGTCGGGCTCGACCGCGGCGCGTGGGGAGGCGGCCAGCTGTTCGGAGAAGGTCGCCGCGGCGTCGCGGTGGGCGCCCGGCCCGTCGAGGCGATAGCGAGGCGGCAGCATCGGCCCGAACAGCAACGGCTCGGCCAGGTCAGGGCGGGCGCGGAGGTCAGGCGCCACTCCGGCGGCGTCGGCCAGGGCGACGGCGAGGACGTTGTGCGAGTCGATCGGCGGCGGGGCGGTGGCGACACCTGCGCGTGCGGCGTGCGCGTCCGGCGCTGGTCCGGCACCGGACCACGAGTTGACGATCCAGCGGGCCTGCAGTTCCAGCAAGGGGAAGTAGGGCCCCTGCAAGGCGAACTGGCCGATCACGCCGAAGCCCGGAAGGTCCGGATGCATGGTTCGGTGGTGCAGTCTCAGATCGGGTCGCAGCACCGCCCACAGGTCCCGGGACAGGTAGGGGAGGTCGAGGCGGTATCCGGTTGCGCAGATGATCGCGTCGACGCGTTCGCTGCTGCCGTCGGCGAAGGTCACCCGATCCCCGAGCACCGACTGGATGGCTGGCCGGCACCGGATCGCTCCGGTCAGTACCTGCGTGAGGTAGTCCTGGCACAGCGAATGCCCGGCGAGGAGAAAGTCGGCACTGGGTTCGGGCGCTCCGAAGTCGGCGGGATTGCCGGCGACCCGCAGCACCCGCTCGCGCAGCAGGGCGCCATAGCTCGGCGGCGGCAGCACCGCCCGCCGCAGCGCGCCGATGTGGGTGTACCACTGCCAGTCCGAGGAGACCCCGGCGGCGTTCTTCTGCAGGACGTAGCGCGGTTTCCGATACGCGGAGATGACGCCGGTCGCCGTCGCGAGATCGGAGGCGATCTCGTGCCCGCTCACGCCGTTGCCGTACACCAGCACCCGCCGACCGTGAAAGTGGTCGGCACCGGGGTAGTCGAAGGCGTGCAGCAGCTCACCGGTGAAACCGTCCAAGCCGGCCGGTAGCACCGGAGCGCGGAACCGTCCGGAGGCGAGAATGACCGCGTCGAACGGCTCGCCGTTCACCCGCCACGCCGGTTGCAGTGTCGGTGACCGGCGTCGCGAACCGGATGCGCTCGGTCACTCCGAATGCGTCGGAATACGAGCGGAGGTAGTCCTGAATCTGCTCGGCGAACGGGTGCAACTCGTGCGTCGAGGGGCACCCGGTGATCGGAGAACGCGGTCATCGCCCGGCTGGTGTTCGTCCGCATGCCCGGCCAGATCCCGCTGTGCGCGGCCGTGGTGTTCCACTGCCCGCCGAGGTCATCGCTCGCCTCGAACACGCTCACCTCGAACCCGGCCTCGATCGCGTGCTTCGCGGCCACGAGACCGCCGGGGCCGGCCCCGATGACCGCGACGCGCGCCCCCGTCACGAGCCGCACCAGTGCCACCCCCTTGATTGATCGGCTCATCATCCTCCGCGGCGCGGCCGACGCATGCATCCAGCGCCAGGTTTATTTGGTGACGATAGGAGCGACAATCGAAGATGAGGTCCAGCACGCACAGCCATCCGGGGGATTCACGGTGCATACCTCGAAGGAAATGTTTTCTCGCTCGAATCCGGCCTGCTGAAGCTTCTCGAAATGCGGCGCACCCAGCGTGGCCGGCTCGGAGGAGAAGTACGTCAGCACCCCGCCCGGCTTGAGAAGTCGGTATGCCTCATCGAAGAAGAACATCTGGGTGCCGCCCAACTCCTCCGAAGAGATCGGATAGGTGTCGAAAAGTATTCCGTCGATCGAGCCGGCGGCGAGCAGGGGCGCGACGTCCTGCCAGTATCCGGTCAGAAGGTGCATAGAACCGGTCGCGAGGGCGGTCCGGTGGGTGGCGACGCATCGCGCTATGACCTCCGGATGGCACTCGATAACGACATGAAGGTCGATGTCGCGGGCCTGCAGGGCGGAGGCGGAGATTCCCATGCCGTAGCCCACCTCCAGCACAGTCCCGCCCCTGGACGTCGCAATGTCGGCCAAGCGCTCCATGTAGGGGCGTTCCCAGTCCGCCATGACGTGGTACTGGGCGATCATGAGATTGTGCGCGTCGTAGGTCGCCGGCAAGGTGTTCCATTGATGCTTGGAAGTTTGCGTCAGCCCACTCATCGCGGAACCCGGAAAACAAGTGCGACCGGCTGTGGGACATTTCGCATAACCGCAATGCTAGGTCCGTGAGTCAGCTGCGCCGCGGCCCATGCGTGGAAATCAGCAGACTTTACGGACTGCCAGCGAGCCGATCTCGCTTCTTGAGCGACTGGAGTTCGAAGCCTCGTAAATTGAGGCTCAATTGTGGTGCCCCCGGCAGGATTCGAACCTGCGCTTCTACCTCCGGAGGGTAGCGCTCTATCCCCTGAGCTACGGGGGCCGTACGGCCCGATCAACCGGCAACCAACGCCACCCGCTGACCGTCGAGAATGCTATCAGCCGCGCCGATCCGCCCTCACCGGTGGGACTCCAGCGGGCGGAACCGTCAGGCCGGCGGCGGCAGCGGGCTGGCGCCCCGCTCGCGCAGCAGCTGCTCCATCAGCACCACCTCGGCGCTCTGGCCGGTGACCATCTTCTGGGCGGCGTTGCGCACGTAGTCCTTCGAGGCGTGGTCGGCGCCGTACTGGGCCATCGGCAGCCCGCCCTGGTGGTGGCGCAGCATCAGCTGCAGGAAGTAGACGTCCATCGCCTTGCCGGTCATGGTCTGCAGCTTGTCCACCTCGGCCTGGGTGGCCATCCCGGGCATCAGGCCGCCGGCGGCCATCATGCTCATGTCATGGCCGCCTTGCATCCAGCTCATCTGGGTGCCGGGGTTCTCCGGCGGCAACCCCCAGGCGTCCAGCCAGCCGCGCATCTGCCCGACCTGGTTGAACTGGCTGGTCTCGATGTCGTAGGCCAGCGTCCGGACCACCCCGTCGGTGCTGTGGTCGCGCACGTAGCTGGCCATGATCACCGCCTGCCGGTGGTGGGTCGACATGTCCCAGGCGAAGCCGGCGTCCACCGACGACGCGCCCGGCGTGGCCGAGCCGGCACGGTGCCCGGCGACGTAGCCCACCCCGCCGGCCAGCACCAGGGCGGCCAGGCTCAGCACCGCCACCAGCAGCGTGCGCAGCGACCGGCCCGCCGGCCGCCGCGGCTCGTCGGTGGCCAGCACGCTCGCCGGCTCGGTCGTCACCACCATGTCAACTCCTCACCGGCGCCGAGGCGCCGTCAGGACACCGTCGGCTTGCCGGGGGTGCTCGGGCTGGCCTTGAAGGTCGGGTTGCTGCAGCTGGCGCCCGGCTCCGGGGTGTTCGTCGGGCTCTGCCGCAACGCCTTGATGAACCGCTCCACCCGCGGGTCGGAGGCCGAGTCCACGAACAGCTGGTAGCCCCAGGCCTGCAGCGACACGTTGGACTTCAACCCCTCGTACGGGGTCATCAGGGTGTACGGCACCCCGGCCACCAGCTTGGTCAGCACGTCGAGCTGGTCGGCGGGCAGGCCGGGCTTGTAGGTGATCCAGACGGCGCCGTGCTCCAGGTCGTGCACGGCGTTCTCGTTGGCGATCTGCTTGGGGTACACGGTGCCGTCGCAGTCGGCCCAGATGGGGGAGTGCGGGCCACCCATCGGCGGCGACTCGGCGTAGGAGATCACCTCGGTCTTGTGCTCGCCGCTGGAGAACTCCTTGTGCACGATGCCGGAGATCTTGTCCGGGTTGGAGGCGTCGCTCTTCTTCTTGTTCTGGCTCACCGCGTAGCCGATCACCCCGATGGCCAGCGCCACGATCAGCACGGTGGCGATGATCAACCCCCAGGGCGTCTGCCGCTGGTTGACGATCTTCTTGGACTGGGCCCGGTTGGGTGCCGGCTTGCCTGCGACGGTCTTGCCGGCGGGCGTCTTGCCGGTCGGCACCTTGCCGGCGGCAGTGCTGCCCGCCGTGGTCTTGCCCGGCTGGTCCCGCTTCGGGCCACCGGACGCCGGCTTCGTCGGATTGGTCATCGAGTCGCTTTCGTTCTCGTTGGCGCGCAGCGCACGCCGGGTGTCCCTTTGCGGCCAGTCTAGGGTCTGCGAGCTGTGGATTGCTTCGGTAGCCGGGCCGGCAGGGTCGCCGCGCCCGCCGGTTGAGGCGTCCCGAGGGCCCGGTCGGGCCGGATAACCCGGTAGTCGCCCGGCACTAGGATGGGCCCGGTGACGCCAGCCGACCTCAGCGCAGCCCTCCGCACCGCCATCGGGCGTGCCGTCGAGTCCGGTGCCTTCAGCGCCGAGCCGCCCGCTGAGATCGTGGTGGACCGCCCCAAGAACCGCGCGCACGGCGACTACGCCAGCAACGTCGCGATGCGGCTGGCCAAGGCCGCCGGACGGCCGCCCCGCGAGATCGCCGAGGCCATCGCCAAGTCCCTGCTCGAGATCGACGGCATCGCGCAGGTGGACGTGGCCGGTCCGGGCTTCCTCAACATCACCCTGGACTCAGCCACCCTCGGGAGCCTCGCCAAGACCATCGTCGAGCAGGGTGCGCAGTACGGCCGGTCGCAGGCGCTGGCCGGGCAGGCGGTGAACCTGGAGTTCGTCTCGGCCAACCCGACCGGCCCGGTGCACATCGGCGGCGTCCGGTGGGCCGCGGTCGGCGACTCGCTGGCCCGGGTGCTGCAGGCCAGCGGGGCCGAGGTGAGCCGGGAGTACTACTTCAACGACCACGGCGCCCAGATCGACCGGTACGCCCGCTCGCTGCTGGCCGCCGCGCTCGGCGAGCCGGTGCCCGAGGACGGCTACGCCGGCAGCTACATCGGTGACATCGCCGGCCGGATCGTCGCCCAGCACCCCGAGCTGACCGGCCTGCCGCGCGAGCAGGCCCAGGAGCTGCTGCGGGCCGAGGGCGTCGAGCTGATGTTCGACGAGATCAAGCAGAGCCTGCACGAGTTCGGGGTGGACTTCGACGTCTACTTCCACGAGAACTCCCTGCACGAGTCCGGTGCGGTGCAGCGGGCGGTGGCCCGGCTGCGGGAGCAGGGCCGGATCTACGAGTCCGACGGCGCGGTGTGGCTGCGCACCACCGACTTCGGCGACGACAAGGACCGGGTGGTCATCAAGCGGGACGGCGAGCCCGCCTACATCGCGGGCGACCTGGCCTACTACCTCGACAAGCGGGAGCGCGGCTTCAACCGGGTGATCATCATGCTGGGCGCCGACCACCACGGCTACGTCGGCCGGCTGATGGCGATGTGCGCCTGCTTCGGCGACGTTCCGGGGGTGAACCTGCAGATCCTGATCGGGCAACTGGTCAACCTGGTCAAGGACGGCGAGCCGGTCCGGATGGGCAAGCGGACCGGCAACGTGATCACCCTGGAGGACCTGGTCGGCGCGGTCGGGGTGGACGCCGCCCGCTACCAGCTGACCCGCTCGTCGGCCGACTCGGCGATCGACGTCGACCTGGACCTGCTCACCCGGGCCACCAACGACAACCCGGTGCACTACGTGCAGTACGCGCACGCCCGCACCGTGAACGTGATGAAGAACGCCGCCGCGGTAGGCATCGGGCTCGACGTCTTCGAGCCCACCCTGCTGACCGCCGAGACCGAGACGGCGCTGCTCACCGCGCTCGGCGAGTTCCCCCGGGTGGTGGCCCAGGCCGCGGAGCTGCGCGAACCGCACCGGGTGGCCCGCTACCTGGAGGCGCTGGCGGGGGAGTTCCACCGCTGGTACGACACCTGCCGGGTGCTGCCCAAGGGCGACGAGGAGATCACCGACGTCAACCGCACCAGGCTCTGGCTGGATGCCGCCACCCGGACCGTGCTGGCCAACGGGCTGGGGCTGCTCGGGGTATCGGCACCCGAGCGGAAGTAACCCGGTGAGCCACTCCGCCCACCCCGCCGGGCCCAGCCACGGCCACCCGCTGCCCGGAGTCGAGCCGGTCCTGGCCCCGCCCGACCTCACGGCGCTCAACCGCCGGATCTGGTCGGCCAACGTCGAGCGGGCCGGCGGCGAACTCACCGTGGCCGGCCTGTCCGCGAGCCGGCTGGCCGCCGAGTACGGCACCCCGCTGTTCGTGCTGGACACCGCCGACCTGCGGCAGCGGGCCCGCGACCAGGTCGACGCGTTCGCCGGTGGCGACGTGTTCTATGCCAGCAAGGCCTTCCTGTGCACCGCCGTGGCCCGGTTGCTCGCCGAGGAGGGCCTGGGCATCGACGTGTGCACCGCCGGCGAGCTGGCGATCGCGCTGCGGGCCGGCGTCGATCCGCAGCGGCTGGCCTTGCACGGCAACAACAAGTCGGTCGCCGAACTCAGTCAGGCCGTGGAGGCCGGGGTCGGCCGGATCGTGCTGGACAGCCACCTCGAGATCGAGCGGCTGGCCGAGCTCGCCGACCGGCTCGGCGTCCGGCCCCGGGTGCTGATCCGGGTGACCGTCGGCGTCGAGGCGCACACCCACGCCTTCATCGCCACCGCCCACGAGGACCAGAAGTTCGGCTTCTCGCTGGCCAGCGGGCAGGCCGCCGCGGCGGTGGCCCGGGTGCTCGGCCATCCCCAGCTGCAACTGGTCGGCCTGCACTCGCACATCGGCTCGCAGATCTTCGACACCGGCGGCTTCGAGGTCGCCGCGCACCGGGTGGTCGGCCTGCTGGCCCGGATCCGGGACACCCACGGGATCGAACTGCCCGAGATCGACCTCGGCGGCGGCCAGGGGATCGCCTACGTCGAGGGCGACGACCCGCAGCCGGCGGCCCGCGTGGCCGCCCGGCTGCGCGAGATCGTCGAGCGCGAGTGCGGCCTGGCGGGCCTGGCGGTGCCGCGGCTGTCGGTGGAGCCCGGCCGCGCCGTCATCGGCCCGGCCATGCTGACCCTGTACGAGGTCGGCACCGTCAAGCCGGTGGAACTGGACGGCGGGCTGGTGCGCCACTACGTCTCGGTGGACGGCGGCATGAGCGACAACATCCGTACCGCGCTCTACGACGCCGACTACACCGTGGTGCTGGCCAACCGGGCCTCCGACGCCCCGGCGCAGCTGTCCCGGGTGGTCGGCAAGCACTGCGAGAGCGGCGACATCGTGGTGCGGGACTGCTGGCTGCCCGCCGACGTGCGTCCGGGCGACCTGCTGGCGGTCGCTGCCACCGGCGCCTACTGCTACGCGATGGCCAGCAATTACAACCGGATTCCGCGTCCGCCGGTGGTGGCGGTGACCAGGAACGGGCCAGTCGGGCAGTCGGAGCTGATGCTGCGCCGGGAGAGCCTGGAGCAGCTGATGGCCAACGACGTCGGCTGGGCCGATGCCGCAGCATCCGGCGGCGCCCGTGACCGGACCAGTCGGGCGGGCCGGATGAGCGGGCCCCGGCCGCTCCGGCTGGCCCTGCTCGGCTGCGGCGTGGTGGGCAGCGCGGTGGTCCGGCTGCTCGACGAGCAGTCCGCCGAGCTCGCGGCCCGGGTCGGCGCGCCGCTGGAACTGGCCGGCATCGCCGTCCGCCGGCCGAACCGGCATCCGGGCGTCGACCCGGCGCTGTTGACCACCGACGCCCAGGCCCTGGTGACCCGCGACGACGTCGACATCGTGATCGAGGTGATCGGCGGCATCGAACCCGCCCGCAGCCTGCTGCTGGCCGCCCTGGCGTCGGGCAAGAGCGTGGTCAGCGCCAACAAGGCGCTGCTGGCCGAGGACGGCGCCAGGCTGCACGCCGCGGCCGGTGCCGCCGGGCTGGACCTGTACTACGAGGCGGCGGTGGCCGGCGCCATCCCGCTGCTGCGACCGCTGCGCGAGTCGCTGGCCGGTGACCGGATCACCCGGGTGATCGGCATCGTCAACGGCACCACCAACTTCGTGCTGTCCCGGATGGCGGCCAGCGGTGCCGGCTTCTCCGAGGCGCTGGCCGAGGCCACCGCGCTCGGCTATGCCGAGGCCGATCCGAGTGCCGACATCGACGGCTTCGACGCCGCCGCCAAGGCCGCGATCCTGGCCGGCCTGGCCTTCCACACCCGGGTCACCGCCGCCGACGTGCACCGGGAGGGGATCAGCGAGGTCAGCGCCGCCGACGTGGCAAGCGCCGCGGCGATGGGCTGCACCGTCAAGCTGCTGGCGATCTGCGAGCGGCGCGGCCCGGACGACCGGCACCCCGGATCGAGCACGGAGGGCCGGCCCTCGGTCGCGGTGCGGGTGCACCCGGCGATGATTCCCACCTCCCACCCGCTGGCCGGTGTCGGCGAGGCCTACAACGCGGTCTACGTCGAGGCCGACGCCGCCGGTTCGCTGATGTTCTACGGCCGGGGTGCCGGTGGTGAGCCGACCGCCAGCGCGGTGCTCGGGGACCTGGTCGCGGTTGCCCGCAACCGGCTGTCCGGCAGCCGCGGGGCGGGGGAGAGCGCCTACGCCGACCTCGCCATCCAGCCGATCGGTGAGGTGCTGACCCGCTACCACGTCGCCCTCGACGTCGCCGACCGGCCGGGCGTGCTGGCCGCGGTGGCCGGGGCGTTCGCCGAGCACGGGGTGAGCATCTCCACGGTGCGCCAGGAGGGCCGGGGGGACGCCGCGACGCTGGTGCTGGTCACCCACCTCGCGCCGGACGCCGCGCTCGCGGCGACCGTGCACCGGCTGGCGGCCTACGATTTCATCGGCCGGGTACGCAGCGTGATGCGCGTCGAAGGGCTTTCGCCGGACTGAGCAGCGGACGGATCCGGCACGGTTACAGCGGCAGGAAGTGGGCGAGGATGACCGGACGGCAGCACACCACCGCGTGGCCCGGGGTCATCGAGGCCTACCGGGACCGGCTGCCGGTCTCGGACCGCACCCCGGTGGTGACCCTGTACGAGGGCGGCACCCCGCTGCTGCCGGCCCCGGAACTGTCCGCCCGGGTCGGCGCCGAGGTGTACCTCAAGGTCGAGGGTGCCAACCCGACCGGGTCGTTCAAGGACCGCGGCATGACGGTGGCCATCTCCAAGGCCGTCGAGGCCGGTGCCAAGGCGGTGATCTGCGCGTCCACCGGCAACACCTCGGCCTCCGCGGCCGCCTACGCGGTGCGGGCCGGGCTGGTCTGCGCGGTGCTGGTCCCGCAGGGCAAGATCGCGCTCGGCAAGCTGGCCCAGGCACTGGTGCACGGCGCCCGGTTGCTGCAGGTGGACGGCAACTTCGACGACTGCCTGGAGCTGGCCCGCAAGCTCGCGGTCGACTACCCGGTCGCGCTGGTGAACTCGGTCAACCCGGACCGGATCGAGGGGCAGAAGACCGCCGCGTTCGAGATCTGCGACTCGCTCGGCCGGGCCCCGGACGTGCACTGCATCCCGGTCGGCAACGCCGGCAACATCACCGCCTACTGGAAGGGCTACCGGGAGTACCACGCCGCCGGACTGATCGAGAATACCCCTGCAATGTATGGCTTTCAGGCGGCCGGCTCGGCTCCGATCGTGCTCGGCCGCGCCGGTGTCCAAGCCGATCACCATCGCCACCGCGATCCGGATCGGCAACCCGGCGTCCTGGCAGCAGGCCGAAGCCGCCCGGGATGAATCGGGCGGGCTGATCGACGCGGTGACCGACAAGGAGATCCTGGAGGCCTACCGGCTGCTGGCCCGCACCGAGGCGGTGTTCGTCGAGCCGGCCTCGGCCGCCAGCGTCGCCGGGCTGATCAGGTGCGCGAGCACCGGCCGGCTGCCGGCGAACGCGATGGTGGTGTGCACGGTGACCGGCAACGGCCTCAAGGACCCGGAGTGGGCGATCTCGGCGGCACCGGCGCCGGTGACCATCCCGGTGGACGGGCACGCCGCCGCGGTCGAGCTGGGCCTGGTCTGATGGCCTTCGTCGCCGGCGCCGTCACCGTCCGGGCGCCGGCCACCAGCGCCAACCTGGGGCCGGGCTTCGACAGCGTCGGGCTGGCGCTGGCCCGCTACGACCAGGTGCGGGCCCGGGTCGGCCCGGCCGGCCTGCAGGTGCGGGTCAGCGGCGCCGGGGCCGGTGAGCTGGCCACCGACGAGCGGCACCTGGTGGTGCGGGCGATGCGGGCCGCCTTCGACGCCCTGGGCGGCCAGCCGCCGGGGCTGGAACTGGACTGCGTCAACCAGATCCCGCACGGTCGCGGGCTGGGGTCCTCGGCCGCGGCCATCGTCAGCGGCATCGAGCTCGCCCGCGGCCTGGTGGTCGACGGCCGGTCTCGCCTCGGCGACGCCGACGCGCTGGTGTTGGCCACCGGGATCGAGGGGCATCCCGACAACGTCGCCGCCTGCCTGCTCGGCGGCCTGAGCATCGCGTGGCTGGCCGACGGCCGGGCCCGGGCGGTCCAGGCGGCGACGCCGGAGCAGTTGGCCGCCGGCGGCAGTTGCCCGGTGCTGTTCGTGCCGGCCGAGCAGTCGCGCACCGAGGTGGCCCGGGCGGCGCTGCCGGAGCAGGTGCCGCACGCCGACGCGGCGTTCAACGCCGGCCGGGCGGCGTTGCTGGTGCCGGCCCTGACCGGACGTCCGGAGCTGCTGCTGCCGGCCACCGAGGACCGGCTGCACCAGGGTTACCGGGCTGCCGCCATGCCGGCCAGTGCCGGGCTGGTGGCGGCCCTGCGCGCCCGGGGCATCGCCGCGGCAATCTCCGGCGCGGGATCCGCCGTGCTGGCCCTGGTCACCGCCGAGCAGGTGGTGGCGGCCACCGACCTGGCGCCACCGGGCTGGGAGTGCGCGGCGCTGCCGGTCTCGGCCGGAGCGAGCACCGTCGCACAGTGAGCCGGCGGGCGCGTTCGCTCGACCGGCGATGCGAAGGAACCTGCGTCGCAGCGGTCGCGACGAAATCGGAATACGACACACCCACCCCGTGTTGGCGCGGTAAGCAGCTTGCGTCTACTCTTAGCTCATTCCTCGCGTGACCACGGTTGTCCCGCCTCGCGACGAAGCAGCCCGAAGAGCCTGCGCGGACGTTCCAGAAGTCGAAATCTCAGTCAGAACCCACTGAATTCGAGCTGGGTACCCCCTGGAAAAGTCCGCTCCGACCTCGACTGCGGTTCCCCTTGATCGGTACCTCGATCAGGCCCGGCGGTCCCCGCCGACCTAACACCGGTGTGCGTCTGACCGAAAAGAGACGTACGACCACTCGGAAGGATCCGAAACCACAGTGACAAACACCCAGGACCAACTCATCGTCCTGCCCGGCGCCGAGTCCGCGGACCCCAGCGCCAATGCCGCCCAGGAACGCGCCAAGCGCCGTTCCGGCTCGCTGACCTCGCTGCTGCTGCCCGAACTGCAGGCCCTGGCGGCCTCGATGGGCATCGCCACCGGCAAGCTGCGCAAGAGCGACCTGATCGCGGCCATCCAGAACGCCCAGCGCCCGCAGGGCGGCACCAACGGCGCGAGCCAGCCGGCCCCGAGTGCCGCCGAAGCCGCGCCGGCCGCCAGCCAGGCCCCGCCGGCCGCCCGCAGCCGCCGCTCCGCCAGCCGCGCCGTGACCACCATCGAGCCGGTCGCGCCGCGGCAGGACGAAAGCCCGGTCAGCAACGGCGCCGCCACCCCGCCGGCCGCCAACGGTGCGGCCACTTCGCCGACCGGCAACCGGGTGTCAGGCGGCAACGCCCGGACCACCGCCGGCACCGGAGCGGACAGCACCGACCGGCAGCCCGAGCGGACCCGTACCCGCGACGGCGGTCGCTACCGGGACGGCGCCACCGGCCGGGACGGCCAGCAGGCCAACGGCCGGGACACCCAGAACCGGGACACCCAGAGCCGCGACAGCCAGAACCGCGACACCCAGCAGGCCAACGGCCGGGACGCCCAGAACCGCGACAGCCAGCAGGCCAACGGCCGGGACACCCAGAACCGCGACAGCCAGAGCCGCGACAGCCAGCAGGCCAACGGCCGGGACACCCAGAACCGGGATACCCAGAGCCGGGATACCCAGAGCCGGGACACCCAGAACCGCGACAACCAGAACCGCGATGGCCAGAACCGCAATGCCGTCCAGAGCGGCAACCGCAACGACCGCAACTCCGGCGCCGGTTCCGACGACGACGACGAGTACGGCCAGGGCCGGCGTCCCCGTCGCTACCGTGATCGCCGCGGCCGGTCCCGGGACCGTTCGGAGGTTGGCAGCAGCACCGGCCGCAACGACGTCGAGCCGACCATCTCCGAGGACGACGTGCTCGTCCCGGTGGCCGGCATCGTGGACAACGTCGACGACAAGGGCTCCTGGTTCATCCGGGTCAACGGCTACTTCGCCAGCTCCGACGACGTCTACGTCGCCAACTCCCACGTCCGCCGGTACAACCTGCGGCGCGGCGACGCGGTCACCGGCGCGGTGCGCCAGGCCCGCGAGGGTGAGCGCAAGGAGAAGTTCAACCCGCTGGTCCGGCTCGACACCATCAACGGCGTGGACCCCGAGCGGGCCCGCAGCCGGGTCGAGTTCACCAAGCTCACCCCGCTCTACCCGCAGCAGCGGCTGCGGCTGGAGACCGAGCCGCACATCCTGACCACCCGGGTGATCGACCTGGTGATGCCGATCGGCAAGGGCCAGCGCGCGCTGATCGTCTCCCCGCCCAAGGCGGGCAAGACCATGATCATGCAGGCGATCGCCAACGCCATCGCGACCAACAACCCCGAATGCCACCTGATGGTGGTGCTGATCGACGAGCGTCCCGAAGAGGTCACCGACATGCAGCGCTCGGTGAAGGGCGAGGTCATCGCCTCGACCTTCGACCGGCGCCCGCAGGACCACACCATGGTCGCGGAGCTGTCGATCGAGCGGGCCAAGCGGCTGGTCGAGATGGGCCACGACGTGGTCGTGCTGCTCGACTCGATCACCCGGCTGGGCCGTGCCTACAACCTCGCGGCACCGGCGTCCGGGCGCATCCTGTCCGGTGGTGTCGACTCGACCGCGCTGTACCCGCCGAAGCGGTTCCTCGGCGCGGCCCGCAACATCGAGGACGGCGGCTCGCTGACCATCATCGCCTCGGCGCTGGTCGAGACCGGCTCCGCCGGCGACACGGTGATCTTCGAGGAGTTCAAGGGCACCGGCAACGCCGAGCTGCGGCTGGACCGCAAGATCGCCGACAAGCGGGTCTTCCCGGCCGTGGACGTGGACCAGTCCTCGACCCGTAAGGAAGAGATCCTGCTCTCGCCGGACGAGCTGGCCGTGGTGATCAAGCTGCGCCGGGTGCTGCACGCGCTGGACCCGCAGCAGGGCATCGACCTGCTGCTCGACCGGTTGCGCAAGACCCGGACGAACATCGAGTTCCTGATGCAGATCGCCAAGACCACACCGGGCGCCGACGACCGCTGAGCGAGCGGTGCCCGCCGCGGCTGCGGGCCGGCCGGGCTGGGCTTTGGCCGGCCCGGCCCAACGCCGGCTGGCCGCCACCGCGGCGATCCTGGCACTGCTGGCAACGGTGATCACCGTCAATGCCGCGCGCACCCATCCCGAGCGGCGGGTCCGGACCGTCGTGCTGCCGGCGCCGCCCGCCGCGGTGTCCGTGGACGCCACCGGTTGCCCGGTGCAGGCCAGCTGCCGGGTGGCCCAGCGCGCGATCGGCCTGGACGACGCCTTCACCCGGGCCTTCCCGTCCGGTGAGGTGCTCATCGTGCAGGCCACCCTGGACCTGCGCACCAGTTCCAGCTACCGCAAGTCCCTGGTCGGGCTGACCGAGGACGGTTCGACGGTCAGCCTGGTCTCGCAGTGCGTGCCGGGCGCGCCCCGCCCGGCCGATGGGCTGGATCGGTCCAGCACCGCCTTCACCGACCTGGCCGGCAACAGCGTGGTCGCGTTCCGGCAGCTCAGCGTGCTGGTGCCGGGCCTGCCGGGCTGCGGGGTGGCGCTGCTGCTGCGCAGCCGGGGCGCCACCGACCTGTTCGACAAGGCCGCGCTGCGGCTCGCGCACGACCCCGCCGTACAGCTGCCGTTGCCATGACGGAGCCGTGGTGATGAGGCGCCCGCGGCCGTCGGGCACCCGCCGGCCGGAGGCCGAGCGGTCCTGGGCCGATGAGATGCTGCTGTCCGACGAGCCATCGGCCGCCGGCGCCGGGCCCGCTATCCCACCTCGGCCGGTGCCGACCTGGCTGCTCGCCGTCGCGGTGCTGCTGGCCTGTGCGGCGCTGGCCCTCGCCGCCCTGTGGTGGCAGCACCGGTCCCGGGTGATCGAGGTGACCCGGCAGCTGCGGCCCTACCTGCCGGCCGGCCCGGACCCCGCCGGCTGTCCCAGCGGCGCGCGCTGCCAGGTGCGTTCGGACCTCGGCCAGCCGCTGAGCCTGCGGGCCCGCCGGCTGTTCCCCGACGCGACCGTGCTGAGCTCGGAGTCGGTGACCGACCTCGGGAGCGGCCGGACGGTGCAGGCCACCGTCGTGTTGCAGGCCCCGTCCGGGCTGGTGGTCTGGGCCGCCGCCCAGTGCGTGCCGGGTGCCGCCCCGATACCGCCGCGGGCCGCCCCGCTGCCCGACACCGGCCCGGCCCAGGCCGATTTCGTGGTGCCCGGCAAGCCTGGGTGCAGCGTCGCGGTGACCGCCCAGGTGCCGCGCACGGTGCCGGTCCCGGCGGCGCTGCTGGAGCGGTTGGCCCGCGACCCGCAGGTCCAGCTCGCCCCGTAGCGGGGGGGGTCGCCGCGAGGCGGACTACCGGGAGAACTTGTGCATCTGCTCCCCCTGACGCCGATACCCGCCACGGTCCTAGACTGCAGGGATGGCCGCACCCGAGTCGGAGCAGCCGGCGCTCGCGACCGATGCGCCCCTGTCGGTGCGGGTCCCGCCTTACCAGCCGGCCCTGTTGATGCTGGTGGTGTGCGCCGCCGCCGCACTGGTGCTGTATGGCCATCCGTCCGACACCGTCCGCTACCTGGCCCTGATGGCTGGCGCCGTCGCCCTGATCCTCGCGGTGTTCGCGCTGCGGATGTACCTGGTCGTGGACGGCGAGGGCATCGAGGTCCGCTACCTGTGGCAACCGGCCTGGCTGCCGTGGCCCGAGGTGGCCCGGGTCGAGGTGGTGTCAGGCGTGCGCGGGTCCGATACGGTGCGGGTGGTGCGCCACGACGGCAGCTACGTGGACCTGCCGCCGTCGTTGTTGCAGCCGGCCGTTCCGACGTCCAAACCGAGGGCGCTGGCAAGGCTCCGCAGTATCGGCAATCAGATCGAAGCCCGGCGTATCGGGGGGAGTGGTCATGATCGATACTAATGTGACGCCACTGGTGACGAGGAGGTAACGGTTAGGCATCTTCTCTCTGTCGAATCTCGGCAAGAACTGTGTTCGGTGTCATTCTGCAACTGCCTGTAAGCGCTTAAGTATCATCGTCGGAAGGACAGTTTTAATGAGTCCCAAGGTCGCCATCGGTGCGGTCTCCCTGCTCACTGCGGCTGTGGTTCTCGCCGGCTGTGGCAGCAAGAAAGACAACAGCTCCGGTTCCAATGCGGGCGCGGACGCCCGCGGTCCGATCACGTTCGTCACGGGTAAGGACAACAGCGGCCTGATGCCGCACCTGGCCCAGGAGTGGAATGCTAACCACGCCAACGAGAAGGTCACCATCAAGCAGCAGTCCGACCAGGCCGACCAGCAGCTGTCCGACCTCGAACAGCACTTCCAGGCCAAGGACGCCGGCTACGACGTGGTGACCGTCGACGTGGTCTGGTCGGCGGAGTTCGCCGCCAAGGGCTGGATCATCCCGTTGGAGGGCAAGTACGCCCTGCCGACCGACAAGCTGCTCGCCCCGCCGGTGAAGGCCGCCACCTACAACGGCAAGCTCTACGCCGCCCCGTATGCCTCCGACGCCGGCCTGCTGTACTACCGCAAGGACCTGGTCTCCAAGGCGCCCACCACGTGGGACGAGATGATCGCCGACTGCAAGGGCAAGACCGGTAAGTCCATCACCGGTTCGCAGCCTGCCTGCTACGCCGGCCAGTACGCCAAGTACGAGGGCCTGACCGTGAACGCCTCCGAGGCGATCAACACCGCCGGCGGCAAGATCGTCGAGGACGACGGCAAGACCCCGGCGGTCGACACCGCCGAGGCCGCCAAGGGCCTGGACTTCCTGGTCCAGGGCTTCAAGCAGGGTTACATCCCCAGGGAAGCGTTGGGCTTCCAGGAGACCCAGGTGCTGAACGCCTTCCAGGCCGGTCAGCTGATGTTCATGCGTAACTGGCCGTACGCCGACGCGATCCTGGCCGGTACCGGCAGCAAGGTGGCCGGCAAGTTCGACATCGCGCCGCTGCCGGGTCTCAACGGCCCGGGTGCCTCCAGCCTCGGTGGCCACAGCGTCGCGATCAGCACCTACTCCAAGTACAAGGCGACCGCGCTCGACTTCCTGAAGTATCGTCGAGTCCGACAGCGTCCAGCGCTACAACCTGACCCAGGGCTCGAACGCGCCGGTGCTGGCCTCGCTGTACGACGACGCCACCCTGACCCAGAAGTTCCCGTACCTGCCGGTGCTCAAGAAGGGCATCGAGAACGCGATCCCGCGTCCGGTGACCCCGTTCTACCCGGCCGTGACCGAGGCGATCGAGACCAACGCCTACGCGGCACTGCAGGGCACCACCTCTGTCCAGGACGCCCTGAAGAGTCTTCAGGCCGCAATTCAGACGGCTACCGCCGGCTGATCGAGGCAACTCGCCGACCGGTGGGGCCAGGGATGTTCTTCTCTGGCCCCACCGGTCGGGCCCCGCGCCATTCCCTTCATCAGGGAAAGCTGGTTCTCTAGTACCACCGGGATGTCTTTCCTCAGTACCACCGGATGTCATAGCCAGAGGAGGCTCCATGACCCTCGCCGAACCGGCAGCCGAATCCACCGCAAAAGGCTCGCCGCCCCCCGCTACCCGTCCCAAGCGGAACAAGATCAAGACTGGCGAGGGACGCCTGGCCTTCTACCTGGTCACCCCCACCATCGCGCTGCTCGGGCTGATCGTCGGCTACCCGATCGTCAAGGCCATCTATAACTCCTTCCTGTCCGACAACCAGAAGCTCAACCCGGCCACCGGGCAGTTCGAGCAGGCCGGTGCCTGGACCGGCCTGACCAATTTCAAGCACTGGCTGCTCCAGCAGTGTCCGTCCGGTACCGGCAAGACCATCAGCTGCCCGACCGGCAACATCGGCTCGCAGTTCTGGAGTTCGGTGAGCGTCACCGTCGGGTTCACCGTGGTCACCGTGATCCTGGAAACCGTCATCGGCATGGTCTTCGCGCTGATGATGAACCGGGCCTTCCGCGGCCGGCGCCCTGGTGCGCGCCGCCATCCTGATCCCGTGGGCGATCCCGACCGCGGTCACCGCCAAGCTGTGGCAGGTGATCTTCGACCCGCAGGGCGTGCTGAACAAGCTGCTCGGCACCAACTTCGCCTGGACCAGTGAACAATGGCCGGCCCGCTCGGCAATCGTGATCGCCGACGTCTGGAAGACCACACCGTTCATCGCGCTGCTGATCCTGGCCGGCCTGCAGGGCATCAGCGCCGACATCTACGAGTCGGCCAAGGTCGACGGCGCGAGCGCCTGGCAGCGGTTCTGGCGGATCACGCTGCCACTGGTCAAGCCGGCCCTGGCGGTCGCGGTCATCTTCCGCACCCTGGACGTGCTGCGGATGTATGACCTGCCGTTCATCCTCACCGGCGGCGCCAACGGCACCACCACGCTGTCGATCCTGGTGGTCAAGCAGTTGCATCAGGGCGTGTACTCGGCCTCGGCGCTGTCCACCATCACCTTCATCTTCATCTTCGCCATCGCGCTCGGCATGGTGAGGCTGTTCAACGCCAATATCGTCGGCACCCCGGGAAAGGGCGGTAAGTGACATGACTGCCGTCGCGCATGGTTCCACCACTGCAACCGTCCCGGGCGGGGCCGTCGCCACCAGCCGCAAGTCCCGGTTGACCGGCAGCAACGTCGGGACCGTAGCGGTGATCGTGCTGATCATCGTCTGGTGCCTGCTGCCGTTCTACTGGATGGTGGTGCTGGCCTTCCGGGACACCGCCTACACCTTCGACACCACGCCGTGGTTCACCCACGTCACCTGGTCCAATTTCCGGTACGCCTTCGACACCACCGACAACAAGTTCGGCAGGTCGCTGGTCAACAGCCTGTTCATCGGCGCGGTGGTGACCCTGCTGGCCATGGTCATCGGGGTGTTCGCCGGCTATGCGATGGCCCGGCTGTCCTTCCGCGGCAAGGGCATCATCCTGGCCGCCATCCTGGGCGCCTCGATGTTCCCCGGCGTGGCGATCCTGACGCCGTTGTTCCAGCTGTTCACCGACTGGGGCATTCTCGGAACCTACCCGGCGCTGATCTTGCCGCAGATCTCGTTCTCACTGCCGCTGGCGGTCTATACCCTGACCAGCTTCTTCTCCGACATGCCCTGGGAGTTGGAGCAGGCGGCCCGGGTGGACGGTGCCACTCCGGGGCAGGCGTTCCGGCTGGTGATCTTCCCGCTGGCCGCACCCGCGCTGTTCACCACGGCGATCCTGGTGTTCCTGGCCTCCTGGAACGAGTTCCTGCTCTCCTACACGCTGTCCAACGGCAACTACAAGGTCGAGCCGTCCACGGTGGCGCTGGCCAAGTTCACCGCCGGGCCGCACGTGGTGCCCTACACCCAGACGATGGCCGCCGGCGTGGTGGTCACCATCCCGCTGGTGATCGTGGTGTTGCTGTTCCAGCGCCGGATCGTCAGCGGCCTGACCGCAGGTGGCGTCAAGGGCTGATCCGCCGCCGCACTCCTGGCCCGTCCCCGCTGCCGAACGCAGCGGGGACGGGCCATTTCTGAGGGCCTGTCCGGCGGGAATTCCGGCCACCACCCCGGCGTTTGGACGGCGTGCCCGCAACTGGCACACTGTCTGGTTGACGACCCGGCTCCGGTTCACGTCCTGCCTCGCCTGCAGTTCACCGCTCTGCGGTGCGGCGAACAGATCGCTGCTCGACTCGATCTGTCAGGGCGACCCGGCGGCCACGATCGGCGCCGAACGCGGCGCCACAAGAAGGGAACCACCGTGAAGGACGCCATCCACCCCGCGTACGTGGTCACCGAGGTGACCTGCTCGTGCGGTAACACGTTCACCACCCGCAGCACCGCCAAGTCCGGCACGCTGCACGCCGAGGTCTGCTCGGCCTGCCACCCGTTCTACACCGGCAAGCAGAAGATCATGGATGTCGGCGGCCGGGTGGACCGCTTCGAGAAGCGCTACGGAAAGCGCCAGCGCACCAACGCCTAGCTACCTCGACGGCGCCCCGGGCGTGCCCTGACCGGCACCCTGGGGCGCCGTTTCTCTGTCCGGAGCCGAGGCACCGATCGCGCGGGCCGGGCGCCCGACCCACCTCCGGATCACCCTCGACGCAAGGACGCAGCCATGGCTCTGCAGAGCGACGGATCGGCCACGCTGGCCCAACTGCTGGCCGAGTACGCCGAGACCGAAGCGGCGCTGGCCGACCCGGCGGTGCACGCCGACCAGGCCACCGCCCGCCGGCTCGGGCGCCGGTTCGCCCAGCTCGCCCCGGTGGTCACCGCGTCCCGGGAGCTGGACCGGGTCCGGGCCGACGCCGCCACCGCCCACGAACTGGCCGGCGAGGACGCCTCGTTCGCGGCCGAGGCCGGCGAGCTGGACGCCCGCATCCCGGAGCTGGAGGACCGGCTCCGCGAGCTGCTGGTCCCCAAGGATCCCAATGACGTCAAGGACGTCATCCTGGAGATCAAGGCGGGGGAGGGCGGCGACGAGTCGGCGCTGTTCGCCGGTGACCTGCTGCGGATGTACCTGCGCTACGCCGAGCGGCAGGGCTGGCAGACCGAGGTCCTCGACGACGAGGAGACCGACCTCGGCGGCCACAAGTCGGTGACCGTGGCGGTGCGCTCGCGCTCGGTGGAGCAGCCGGTGTGGAGCCGGCTCAAGTACGAGGGCGGCGTGCACCGGGTGCAACGGGTGCCGGTGACCGAGTCCCAGGGCCGCATCCACACCTCGGCGGCCGGCGTGCTGGTGCTGCCCGAGGCCGAGGACGTCGAGGTCGAGATCGACCCGAACGACCTGCGCATCGACGTCTACCGATCGTCCGGGCCGGGCGGGCAGAGCGTCAACACCACCGACTCGGCGGTCCGGATCACCCACGTCCCGACCGGCACCGTGGTCTCGATGCAGAACGAGAAGAGCCAGCTGCAGAACCGGGAGGCGGCGCTGCGGGTGCTGCGGGCCCGGCTGCTGGCGCACGCCCAGGAGCAGGCCGACCAGGATGCCTCGGACGCCCGCCGCTCCCAGGTGCGCACCGTGGACCGGTCCGAGCGGGTGCGTACCTACAACTTCGCCGAGAACCGGATCGCCGACCACCGGGTCAACTTCAAGGCCTACAACCTCGACCAGGTGCTCGACGGCGCCCTGGACGACGTCATCGACGCGCTGACCCGGGCCGACATCGAGGCGGCCCTGTCGGCAGAGCCGGGTATAGCGTCCGGGGCCTGATGCAGCCGCAGGTCCGCACCGAGCTGGCCGCCGGCACCGCCGAGCTGTCGGCCGCCGGGGTCGTCCCGGCCAGGGTGGAGGCCGAGCTGCTGCTGGCCCACGTGCTCGGCTGCCGCCGGGGTGCGCTGCTGGCCGGCCCCGCGCTCAGCCCGGAGCAGGCCGGCCGGTTCCGCGAGCTGGTGGCCCGGCGGGCGACCGGGGTGCCGCTGCAGCACCTCACCGGCAGCGCGCCGTTCCGGCACCTGGAGCTCGCGGTGGGCCCGGGGGTGTTCATCCCCCGACCGGAGACCGAGCTGCTGGTGGAGCTGGCCGCCGGCTGGCTGCTGCCCGGCGCCACGGTCCTCGACCTGTGCGCCGGTTCCGGCGCGCTCGCCCTCGCGGTGGCGAACGAGTTCGAGGTGGGCCGGGTGATCGCGGTGGAGCGCTCGCAGCCGGCGCTGCGCTGGCTGCGGCGCAACGCCGCCGACCGGCAGGCCGCCGGTGACCGGCCGATCGAGGTGGTGGCCGCCGACATCGCCGACCCGGCGCTGCTGGCCGGCCCGACCGGCGCTGGTACGGCCGGCCTGGCACACCTTGCCGACCTCGCCGGGACGGTGGCAGCGGTGCTGGCCAACCCGCCCTACGTCGCCGAGTCGATCCGCGACCGGCTGCCCTCCGACGTGGCGCACGACCCGGACGAGGCGCTGTTCGCCGGCCCGGACGGGTTGGCCCTGATGCCCGCCCTGATCGGTCTCGCGGGCCGGCTGCTGCGTCCCGGCGGGGTGCTCGCGATCGAACACGCCGAGGACCAGACCCCGGCGGTGCACCGGCTGCTGGCGGACGCCGGCTGCTGGGACGCGGTGGCTGGGCACCCGGACCTGACCGGCCGGCCCCGGTTCAGCACGGCGGTCCGCCGCTGACCCGCAGCCATCGGATCAGCAGCGGTGCCTGCACCGTCCCGGGCGCCGTGCGGCAGGATGATCTGCCATGAGCGACATGCTGGACTGCACCGATCCCGCCACCCGGTCGATGGCGATCACCGCCGCGGCGCGCGCGGTGAGCACCGGCTCGCTCGTGGTGCTGCCGACCGACACGCTGTACGGCATCGGCGCCGACGCGTTCAACTCCGCCGCGGTGACCGGCCTGCTGGCTGCCAAGGGCCGCGGCCGGGACATGCCGGTGCCGGTGCTGGTCGGTTCCTGGCACACCATCGACGGCCTGGTCAGCGCGGTCTCCGGCGCGGCCCGCGACCTGATCGAGGCGTTCTGGCCCGGCGCGCTCACCGTGGTGGTCGAGCACGCGCCGTCGCTGGCCTGGGACCTGGGCGACGCCCGGGGCACCGTGGCCATCCGGATGCCGCTGCACCCGGTGGCACTGGAGTTGCTGGCCGAGACCGGGCCGATGGCGGTCTCGAGTGCCAACGTCACCTCGATGCCGCCGGCGGTGACCGCCCAGCAGGCCTACGAGCAGCTCGGCGAGTCGGTGTCGGTCTACCTCGACGGCGGCGAGGCGCCGGCCGGCCAGCCGTCGACGATCGTGGACCTGACCGGTCCGCGGCCGCTGCTGCTGCGGGCCGGTGCGGTGAGCGTGGAACAGCTGCGCGAGGTGGTCGGCGAGATCGAGGTTCGCTAGCGCGGGTCCGCAGGCGGTGATGCCACCGCCCGGGCCGGGTCGGCTAACCTCTGTGCAGCAGCTTCGTCCTGCGCGGCGTTGCGGGTGGCCGCCGACTTCCTACCCGCCCCGATCTCAGCCGAGGGAGCGTCGAGCAGATGCCTGAGCAGTACTGGGGACCGGATTTCGAAGCGCTGCAGAAGGTCGACCCCGAGATCGCCGGCGTGGTGCTGGACGAGCTGGACCGGTTGCGCGGCGGCCTGCAGCTGATCGCGAGCGAGAACTTCACCTCGCCGGCGGTGCTGGCCGCGCTCGGCAGCACGCTGAGCAACAAGTACGCCGAGGGCTACCCCGGCAAGCGGTACTACGGCGGCTGCGAGGTGGTCGACCGGGCCGAGCAGATCGGCATCGACCGGGCCAAGGCGCTGTTCGGCGCCGAGCACGCCAACCTGCAGCCGCACTCCGGCGCCAACGCCAACCTGGCCGCGTACGGCGCCTTCCTGCAGCCCGGCGACACGGTGCTGGCGATGTCGCTGCCGCACGGCGGCCACCTGACCCACGGCACCAAGGTCAGCTTCTCCGGCAAGTGGTTCAACGCGGTGCACTACGGCGTGCGCCCGGACACCGAGGACATCGACTACGACCAGGCCCGCGACTTGGCCCGCGAGCACCGGCCGAAGATGGTCATCTGCGGTGGCTCGGCCATCCCGCGCCTGATCGACTTCGCCGCCTTCCGCGAGATCGCCGACGAGGTGGGCGCGGTGCTGATGGTGGACGCCGCGCACTTCATCGGCCTGGTGGCCGGCAAGGCGATCCCGTCGCCGGTGCCCTACGCCGACGTGGTCACCTTCACCACCCACAAGGTGCTGCGCGGCCCGCGTGGCGGCGCCCTGGTGTGCAAGGCCGAGCACGCCGCCAAGCTGGACAAGGCGGTGTTCCCGATGATGCAGGGCGGCCCGCTGATGCACGCGATCGCGGCCAAGGCGGTCAACCTCGCCGAGTGCGCGACGCCGGAGTACCAGGCCTACGCCCGGCAGGTGATCAGCAACGCCCGGGCGTTGACCGCGGGCCTGGCCGAGGTGGGCATGCGCCCGGTCACCGGCGGCACCGACACCCACCTGGCGCTGCTGGACCTGCAGGGACTCGGGGTCAGCGGCCGGGACGCCGAGGCGCGCAGCGACGCCTCCGGCATCGTGCTGAACAAGAACGCCATCCCCAACGACCCGGCGCCGCCGTCGATCGCCTCCGGCGTCCGGGTCGGCACGCCGTCGGTGACCACCCAGGGCATGACCGAGCCGCAGATGGCCCAGATCGCGCAGCTGATCGGCCGGGCGGTGACCAGCGACGACGCGTCGGTGCACGCCGAGGTCCGGGCCGAGGTCAGCGCGCTGGTCGCCGCCCACCCGGCCTACCCGCACAGCTGAGGACGGCTGGTCGGTAGTTCATGCACCCGTCCCTGGAGTACGCGCTGGTCGGCCTGATCGCCGCCCTGGGGACGTTCCTGTGCACCCCGCTGGCGCGCCAGATCGCCACCCGGTGGGGTGCGGTGGCCAAGCCCCGGGATCGCGACGTGCACGCCGTGGACACCCCGCGGCTCGGCGGGGTGGCGCTGCTGGCCGGCTTCGCGGTGGCCATGCTGGTCGCGCACGCCCTGCCCACCCTGCGCGCCACCTTCGCCAACGGCAGCGAGGTCGCCGGGGTGCTGGCCGGTGGCCTGATCCTGTGCGTGGTGGGGGTGCTGGACGACCGCTACGAGCTGGACTCGCTGACCAAGTTCGCCGGCCAGGTCTCAGCGGCCGGCGGTGATGTCGATCGTCGGCGGCATCCAGCTGCTCTACATCTACGTGCCCTGGGGTGACATCGGCACCATCCCGCTGGACCGCGACGCCAGCGTGGAGCTGACCATCCTGCTCACCGTGCTGACCGTCAACGCGATCAACTTCATCGACGGCCTGGACGGCCTGGCGGCGGGCATCACCGCCATCCAGGGGGTGGCCTTCTTCGGCTACAGCTACCACCTGGCCCAGATCGGCAACACCGACATCGCGCTGGCCCCGACGCTGATCTGCGCCGGGCTGGTGGGTGCCTGCGTCGGGTTCCTGCCGCACAACTTCGCCTCCGCCCGGATCTTCATGGGCGACTCGGGTTCGATGCTGGTCGGCCTGCTGCTGTCGGCCGGGGCGACCACCGCCTCGTCCCAGGCCGACCCGCAGTCGCTGGGCATCAAGGGCGCGCTGCCGCTGTACCTGCCGCTGATCCTGCCGCTGGCGGTGCTGGCGCTGCCGCTGTTCGACCTGTTGCTCGCGGTGGTGCGGCGGCTCTCGCGCGGCCAGTCGCCGTTCGCGCCGGACAAGGAGCACCTGCACCACCGGCTGATGGATCTCGGCCACAGCCACCGGCGGGCGGTGCTGCTGATGTACTTCTGGTCGGCGGTGCTGGCCTTCGGGGCGGTGGCGATGTCGTTCAGCAGCGGTCCGTGGCTGGTGCTGGCGGTGGTGGCCGCGCTGCTCACCGCCGGCCTGCTGGTGACCGCCATCCCGCGACTGCGCTCGGCCCGGCTGTGAGGCTGACACCGATCCGGCCGCCGGTCCCTCCACCGCTGGGTGGGTCGCTGTCGACGACCACCCGGACGGCCCCGCGGGCAGTGCGCTGGCTGGTGCTGGCCCTGGCCGCGGTGCTCGGCCTGGCGGGCTTCGCACTGCTCTCGGCGGCCGGGCTGCGGGCCGGGCTCAGCTTCGTCGGCGGGGTGGCGCTGGGGGCGGCCTGCTTCGAGTTCGGGGCGTTCAACATCCGCCTGGTCGGCCGGTACGTGCCGAGCCTGGCGTTGCCGGTGGCGCTGCTGAGCTACCTCACCACCGTGGTCGCGCTGGCGCTGGTGCTGACCGCCTCCAGCCCGGCGGTGGTGGACGGCCTGGCGGTCGCGGTGGGACTGTTCAGCGGGCTGGCGATCTGGCTCGGCGGTGAGCTGCTGGCGTCCTGGGTGGTGCAGGAGCATCCCTGAGGGCCTGTTAGCATTCCCTTACAAATGAACAGTCCGCCAGGCCCGAACGCCCCCCAACAAGGGGGCGCAGATCCGTGGGCGGCCTTCGGCTATCTTGTAGCCGGAGTCCTGTTCTACGGCTTCGTGGGCTGGCTGCTGAGCATCTGGTTGCATGCCGAGTTCTGGATTCCCGTCGGCATTCTGGTCGGGGCCGCTTTCGGGATGTATCTGGTGTTCGCCCAACTGCGCCTCAAGGCGCCCGCGGCCGAACACCGCACGGCAGGTAGCACCCCGACCGAGCACCAAGACATCCACGACCGGATGACGTCCGACGACGAAGCAGCCCGAACAATGCGGCCAGATAGTGATGACCGAGGAGAGACTGCGTGAGCCACACCGGCCTAGTCCTGGCAGCCGAAGGATTTCACGCGCCCGGACCCATCGACTTCTTTTTGCCGGATTTCACAGGCAACTCCTGGGGAGAGCACGGCTACCAGGTCCTGCTGACCAAGGCGTCGCTGCTGCTGGTGCTCGGCGCCGTGGTGGCCTACCTGTTCCTGGCGGTGACCTCCCGGCGCGGCGCCGTGGTGCCGACCAAGAGCCAGTACCTCGGTGAGCAGGCCTACAACTTCGTCCGCAACGGCATCGCCCAGGACATCATCGGCGGCAAGGAATACCGCCGCTACGTCCCGCTGCTGGTCTCGATCTTCTTCTTCGTCATGGTGAACAACCTGTTCGGCGTCGTCCCGGTGCTAGCCTTCGCGCCGTTCTCGCGGGTCAGCTTCGCCTACGGCCTGGCCCTGCTGGTGTGGCTGATCTACAACGGCGTCGGGATCATGCACAAGGGCTTCGGCGGCTACCTCAAGCACGCCACGGTGCCCTCCGGGGTGCCGGTCTGGATCCTGCCGCTGCTGATCCCGCTGGAGTTCCTGTCCAACATCCTGATCCGGCCGGTGACGCTGTCGCTGCGTCTGTTCGCGAACATGTTCGCCGGCCACCTGCTGCTCATCCTGTTCTCCACCGGCGGGGCCTACCTGCTCATCCACGCCACCGGCTCGGTGGTGCTCAAGCCCGCCGGCGTGCTCGCCTTCGCCCTCGGGGTGGCCATCGGCTTCCTCGAGATCGTGGTCGCCCTGCTGCAGGCCTACGTCTTCACCCTGCTGACCGCGCAGTACATCTCCGGGGCGCTGGCCTCCGAGCACTGAGTTCGGCTCAACCTGCTCCACCGCGCACCTGCGCACACGAATTCCGATCGGCCACGCCGGCCGAGAAACGAAAGGAAACCCCATGGGTGGCTCGCTCAACATGGTTGGCTACGGCCTGGCCGCTATCGGCCCCGGCATCGGCATCGGCCTGATCTTCGCGGCCTACATCAACGGCACCGCGCGGCAGCCGGAGATGCAGAGCCGGCTGCAGCCGATCGCGATCCTGGGCTTCGCCCTCGCCGAGGCGCTGGCCATCATCGGCATCGCGCTGGCGTTCGTCATCAAGGCCAGCAACTCCTAAAGCTGCCGACCGACCCGCTAGGAGTGCGTCATGACCCTGCGTCTGCTCGCTGAGGAAGAACCGAACCCGCTCGGCTTCAACGTGGCCGAGTTCGTCCTGGTGCTGATCATCTTCGGCATCCTGTTCCTCCTGATCGCCAAGTTCGTCGTGCCCGCGTTCGAGCGGGGCTTCGAGGCCCGCCGGGACGCGATCGAGGGTGGCATCGAACGCGCCGAGCAGGCGCAGGCCGAGGCGGCCCGGCTGCTGGAGCAGTACAACGCCCAGCTGGCCGAGGCGCGCACCGAGGCCGCCCAGATCCGGGAGAACGCCCGCGCCGAGGCGCAGCGCATCGTCGAGGAGCTGCGCACCCAGGCCCAGCAGGAGTCGGCGCGGATCGTGGCCCGCGGCGAGGAGCAGTTGGCGGCCCAGCGCAGCCAGGTGGTGCGCGAGCTGCGCGGCGAGATCGGCAGCCTGGCCGTCGAGCTGTCGGAGAAGATCGTGGGCCAGCGGCTGTCCGACGACGCGGCGATCCGCGGCACCGTGGACGCGTTCTTGGCCGACATCGAGCGAGCCGACATCGAGCGGCAGCAGGCGGGCGAGCAGCGATGATGACCTCCGCCGCCTCGCGGGCAGCGCTGGCCGAACTGCGCGAACGGCTGAACGCGGTGCTGCCGCAGCTGTCCGACGGTCGGTTCGGCTGGCTGCCGCTGGTCGGCGGGCATGCCGGTAACCGGTACCAGGAACTGGCCGGCGAGCTGTACGCGGCGGCCGGCCTGCTGGCCGGCCAGCCCCGGTTGCGCCGGGCGCTGGGCGACCCGTCGACCGACGCCTCGGCCCGCGGCGAGCTGGCCCGGTCGCTGTTCGAGGGCAAGGTCGGCGACGTGGCCCTGGGCCTGATCGCCGATGCGGTGTCGCTGCGCTGGTCCTCACCCTGGGACCTGGCCGACGCCCACGAGGTGATCGCCGACGACACCCTGCTGGCCGCGGCCGAGCAGGACGGGCAGCTGGGCACCGTCGAGGACGAGCTGTTCCGGTTCGAGCGGATCCTGGCCAACGCCGGCGAGCTGGCAGCCGCCCTGGACGAGGCCGGCGTGCCGGCCGAGCGCCGGGTCGGCCTGCTGGACTCACTCGTCGGGGAGAAGGTGCACCCGATCACCCGGCAGCTGCTCGAGCACGCGGTGACCAGCGGTCGCCGGCCGACCCTGTTGCTGGCCATCGACGACCTGCTGCAGGCCAGCGCCGCCCGCCGCGACCGGTCGGTGGCCCGGGTGCTGTCGGCCACCGCGCTGACCGACGAGCAGACCGAGCGGCTGGCAGCGGCGCTGAGCCGGCTCTACGGTCGACAGATCAACGTCCGGACCGCCGTCGACGACAGCGTCCGGGGCGGCCTGGTGGTCCGGGTGGGCGACGAGGTCATCGACGGCAGCGTGGCCAGCCGGCTGGCCGCCGCCCGGACCGCGCTCGCCGGCTGAGCCACCGCACACCTAGCGCAGATAACCATGCATCATCGGATGATCGAGATTGAGGAACCAAGATGGCTGAGCTGACGATCTCTGCCGAAGAGATCCGGAACGCACTCGAGGGCTACGTGTCCTCGTACTCGCCGGAAGCCTCCCGCGAAGAGGTCGGAATCGTCGCCGATGCCGGTGACGGCATCGCCCACGTCGAGGGCCTGCCGAGCGTGATGACCAACGAGCTGCTGCGGTTCGAGGACGGCACGCTGGGCCTGGCCCTCAACCTCGACGTCCGCGACATCGGCGTGGTGATCCTGGGCGACGACGCCCACATCGCCGAGGGCCAGCCGGTCAAGCGCACCGGCGAGATCCTCTCGGTGCCGGTCGGCGACGGCTTCATGGGCCGGGTGATCAACCCGCTCGGCCAGCCGATCGACGGCCTGGGCGAGATCGAGTCCAGCGAGCGGCGCGCCCTGGAGCTGCAGGCGCCGTCGGTGGTGATGCGCCAGGAGGTGCGCGAGCCGCTGCTGACCGGCATCAAGGCCATCGACGCGATGACCGCCATCGGCCGCGGCCAGCGCCAGCTGATCATCGGCGACCGGCAGACCGGCAAGAGCACGGTCGCCCTGGACGCGATCATCAACCAGCGCGAGAACTGGGCGAGCGACGACCCGAAGAAGCAGGTGCGCTGCATCTACGTGGCGATCGGCCAGAAGGGCTCGACCATCGCCGCCGCCCGGTCCACGCTGGAGGAGGCGGGCGCGCTGCCCTACACCACCATCGTCGCCGCCCCGGCCTCGAACTCGGCCGGCTTCAAGTACCTCGCCCCCTACACCGGCTCGGCCATCGGCCAGCACTGGATGTACGACGGCAAGCACGTCCTGATCGTCTTCGACGACCTGTCCAAGCAGGCCGAGGCCTACCGCGCGGTGTCGCTGCTGCTGCGCCGCCCGCCGGGCCGCGAGGCCTACCCGGGCGACGTGTTCTACCTACACTCGCGGCTGCTCGAGCGCTGCGCGAAGCTGTCCGACGAGCTCGGCGGCGGTTCGATGACCGGCCTGCCGATCATCGAGACCAAGGGCAACGACGTCTCGGCCTACATCCCGACCAACGTCATCTCGATCACCGACGGCCAGTGCTTCCTGGAGACCGACCTGTTCAACGCCGGGGTCCGGCCGGCCATCAACGTCGGCATCTCGGTGTCGCGGGTCGGCGGCGCGGCGCAGACCAAGGCGATGAAGTCCGTCGCCGGCCGGCTGCGGGTGGACCTGGCCCAGTACCGCGAGCTGGAGGCGTTCGCCGCCTTCGGCTCCGACCTGGACAAGGCCAGCCAGCAGCAGCTGCGGCGCGGGTCCCGGCTGGTGGAGCTGCTCAAGCAGCCGGCCGCCTCGCCGTTCCCGCCCGAGCGTGAGGTGGTCTCGATCTGGGCCGGCACCACCGGCCAGCTCGACGACCTCGAGGTCGCCGACGTGCGCCCGTTCGAAGCGGCCTTGCACGACTACATCGCGCACAACAAGCCGGAGATCTTCGACAGCATCGTCAACACCGGCAAGCTGGAGGACGACACCATCAGCCAGCTGGAGAAGGCGGTGGTCGAGGTCAAGGCCCAGTACGCCTCTACCGTGCGCGACCAGGCCGCCGACCGCGAGCAGGCCGTGCAGCAGGCCGACGAGCGGGCGGCCGACCGGAAGGCCTCCAGCGCGCCGGCCGGCGAAGCCGACGACGCTGCCCCGGCCGGTGCCACCGCGGCTGCCGACCAGACGCTCCAGCGAGAACCGGTAACCGATGGGTGCCCAGCTGCGGGTCTACCGGCGCCAGATCAGGTCGGTCCAGTCGACCCAGAAGATCACCAAGGCGATGGAGCTCATTGCCGCGTCGCGGATCGTCAAGGCGCAGAACCGGGTCAACGCGGCCCGGCCCTACGCCGACCAGCTGACCCGGGCGCTGGCGGCACTGGGCAAGGACGCCTCGCTCAAGCACCCGCTGCTGACCGGGGCCGAGAACCCGCGGCGTACCGGCATCCTGCTGGTCACCTCCGACCGCGGCCTGGCCGGCGGCTACAGCGCCAACGCGATCAAGAAGGCCAACGAACTGGCCGCCTCGGTCCGGGCCGACGGCCGGGAACCGGTGATCTACGTGATCGGCCGCAAGGGCGTCGGGTACTACCGGTTCCGCCAGCTGGCCATCGCCGGCAGCTGGACCGGCTTCTCCGAGCAGCCGACCTTCCTCGACGCCCGGGACGCCACCGACACGGTGGTCTCGGCGCTGCTGGCCACCAGCGAGGGATCGGTCGACGGTGAGGCCGGCATCGACGAGCTGTACGTCGTCTACACCCGGTTCGACTCGATGGTGACCCAGACGCCCACCGCGGCACTGGTCGCCCCGGTCCGGCTGTCCGAGGACGAGCAGGCCGAGCTGGACAAGGCGGCCGAGGAGGCAACCAGCGGTGACACGCCGGCCCCGGCGTACGACTTCGAGCCGGAGCCGGAGGAGCTACTCACCGCCCTGTTGCCCCGCTACGTCCGGGCCCGGATCTTCTCGGCGCTGCTGGAGTCGGCGGCCTCGGAGTCGGCGGCCCGGCGGCGAGCGATGAAGTCCGCCTCGGACAACGCCGCGGACCTGATCAAGACCTACACCCGGTTGGCCAACCAGGCCCGCCAGGCCGAAATCACCCAGGAAATCAGTGAGATCGTCGGTGGCGCCGACGCCCTCGCGGCAGCAGCAGGAAGTGACTACTGATGAGCACTGTGATGGAGAACCCCGCCGGCACCGACACCACTCCGGCTCCGGTCAACGGCCGGGTGGTCCGGGTGATCGGCCCCGTCGTCGACATCGAGTTCGGCCGCAACAGCCTGCCCGCGCTCTACAACGCCCTGCGGGTCGACATCGAGCTGGGTGAGCTGTCCAAGACCCTGACCCTCGAGGTCGCCCAGCACATCGGTGACGACATGGTGCGTGCCATCGCCCTGCAGCCCACCGACGGCCTGGTGCGCGGCGCCGAGGTGACCGACACCGGCGCCGCCATCAGCGTCCCGGTCGGCGACATCACCAAGGGCCACGTGTTCAACGCGCTCGGCGAGCCGCTGGACGAGGCCGGCAAGAAGGTCGAGTTCACCGAGCGGTGGTCGATCCACCGCGACCCGCCGCCGTTCGACCAGCTCGAGCCCAAGACCGAGCCGATGTGGACCGGCATCAAGGTCATCGACCTGCTCACCCCGTACGTCACCGGCGGCAAGATCGGCCTGTTCGGCGGTGCCGGCGTCGGCAAGACGGTGCTCATCCAGGAGATGATCTACCGGGTGGCCGAGAACTTCGGTGGCGTGTCGGTGTTCGCCGGGGTGGGCGAGCGGACCCGTGAGGGCAACGACCTGATCGCCGAGATGACCGACTCCGGCGTGCTGGACAAGACCGCCCTGGTGTTCGGGCAGATGGACGAGCCGCCGGGCACCCGGCTGCGGGTCGCGCTGTCGGCCCTGACCATGGCCGAGTACTTCCGCGACGTGCAGAACCAGGACGTGCTGCTGTTCATCGACAACATCTTCCGGTTCACCCAGGCGGGCTCGGAGGTGTCCACGCTGCTCGGCCGGATGCCGTCCGCGGTGGGGTACCAGCCGACGCTGGCCGATGAGATGGGCCAGCTGCAGGAGCGGATCACCTCGACCCGGGGTCACTCCATCACCTCGATGCAGGCGATCTACGTGCCCGCCGACGACATCACCGACCCGGCGCCGCACACCGCGTTCGCGCACCTGGACGCCACCACGGTGCTCTCCCGGCCCATCTCGGAGAAGGGCATCTACCCGGCGGTGGACCCGCTGGACTCCACCTCGCGCATCCTGGACGCCCAGTACATCGGCCAGGAGCACTACTCGGTGGCCTCGGAGGTCAAGCGCATCCTGCAGCGCTACAACGAGCTGCAGTCGATCATCGCCATCCTCGGCATCGACGAGCTGTCCGAGGAGGACAAGGTGCTGGTCGGCCGGGCCCGGCGGATCGAGCGGTTCCTGTCGCAGAACACCTTCGTGGCCAAGCAGTTCACCGGCATCGAGGGCTCGTTCGTCCCGATCGAGGAGACCATCGACGCGTTCAAGCGGCTGGCGGCGGGTGACTTCGACAGCTACCCGGAGCAGGCGTTCTTCATGTGCGGTGGCGTGGAGGACCTGGAGAAGAAGGCACACGAGCTGCGCAACGCCTGAGGCCGGGGGATAGCAAGTCAGCGAGCGAGGAGCGGAGCTCGATGAGTGAGCAGCCGATTCACCGGTGCAAGCTCAGCACGGAGCGAGCAAATGGCTAGCTCGATGAGTGAGCATCGCAGCGAGCGCCAGCGAGCGAGGAGCGGAGCGAATGGCTAGCAGCAGCACCATGCAGGTCGAACTGGTGTCTGTCGAGCGTCCCATCTGGTCGGGCGAGGCCACGGCGGTCTACGCCCGCACCACCGAGGGCGAGATCGGCGTGCTGCCCGGCCATGCTCCGCTGCTCGGCGCGCTGGCGCCGGGCTGGCTGGTGCGCATCCTGCACGCCGACGGCGTCGAGCAGCGGGTGGCGGTGCACGGCGGGTTCCTGTCGGTGCGCCCGGACGGGGTGTCGGTGCTCGCCGAGATGGCCGAGGACGCCGAGGAGATCGACGTCGCCCGGGCCCGGCACGCCCTGGAGCGGGCCGGCACCGGCACGGACGAGGAGACGGTCGAGGCGCGCAACCGGGCGCTGGCCAGGTTGCGTGCGGCGGGCGAGCAGATTTAGCGATTCCGGTGAGGATCCGGCAAGCTGGGTAGACAGCGTGTAGGAGGCCCCGATTGTTGGCCGAGCTCGAGCTCTCCGGCCTGATCGTGGTATGCCTGCTGGCTGTCTGCGCGGTGGCTCTCTGGTTCACGGTGCTGATGCACCAGCGCCGGGTGGTGGCCTCGGCCGGTGGCCTGCCGATGGCGCTCAAGCGCGACGACCAGCGCTGGTCCAACGGGGTGGGCCGCTACGTCGGTGACGAGCTGCTCTGGTACCGCACGCTGTCGCTGTCCCTGCGTCCGGCCGTCCGGATGCCGCGCAACGACCTGCGGGTGATCACCAGCCGGCCGTGGAACCCGCACCGGGACATGGCGCTGCGGCCGAACCTGACGATCGCCGAGTGCCGGTTTCGCGGCGGTGAGATCAGTCTGGGCTTTCCGGACAACGGCCTGACCGGCTTCCTGTCCTGGCTGGAGTCCTCGGCGCCCCGGTTCTGACCCGCCCCGGGTGAGGCGGCTCCGCTTGCGAGCGGCTGCTCAGTTCGCGTTCGAACCGCCCGGCTGCCACAGCACGTCGGCGCCGGCGTTGGCGCACCGGGCCAGGATGAACAGCAGGTCCGACAGCCGGTTGAGGTAGGTGGCCGCCAGCGGGTTGGTGTGCTCGGGGTCGGCCTCGATCAGCGCCCAGGTGCTGCGCTCGGCCCGCCGGGCGACCGTGCGGGCCACGTGCAGCAGCGCCGCCCCGCCGGTGCCGCCGGGCAGGATGAAGCTGGCCAGCGCCGGCAGCTCGGCGTTGAACTGGTCGCACCAGCCCTCCAGCCGGCTCAGGTAGCTCTCGGTGATCCGCAGCGGCGGGTACTTCGGATCGGCGACGATCGGGGTGCACAGGTCCGCTCCGACGTCGAACAGGTCGTTCTGCACCTGGCGCAGCACGTCGGCGAGCGGCTCGGCCAGCTCGCCCAGTGCCAGCGCGACGCCGAGGGCGGCGTTGGTCTCGTCCGAGTCGGCGTAGGCCGCCACCCGCAGATCGGTCTTGGGCACCCGGCTGAGGTCGCCGAGCGCGGTGGTACCGGTGTCACCGGTCTTGGTGTAGATGCGGGTCAGGTGTACGGCCATGGCCCCAATCTAGGGCCTCGGGGATCTCGTAGAAGCGCCGGTTCAGCCCGGACGCCAGCTGGAGTGGTCGTGGGCGAAGACCACCTCGGCCGGCTCCAGCCGGGAGATCCTTTCCACCCAGTCCGCGACGGCCGGCAGCGGTGGTGGGTGCCCGTCCCGGTGGGCGCGCAGGGCGAGCAGGTCGGCGGCGAAGCCGGTCGCGTTGTCGTGGCTCTGGCCGGCCACCACCACGGTGCCGTCCGGCTTGCCGACCACCAGCGACTGGTGGCCGGCGGTGTGCCCGGGCGTCGGCCACACGAACACCCCCGGCAGCAGCTCGCCGTCGCCGGTCAGCTCGCGATAGTCCGCGCCCGGGAGTGTCGATCAGCTCGGCCAGCGTGTAGTCCGGTTGGGTGCGGGCGGCGGCCAGCTCCGCCGACTGCACGTAGATCGGCCTGCCGTCGAAGAGCCGGTTGCCGCCGCAGTGGTCGAAGTGCAGGTGGCAGTTGGCCACCAGGTCGATGTCGGCGACCGCGATGCCGAGCCGGGCCAGGGCCTCGGGCACGCCGGTGCGGCGCGGCCGGTACCAGGCGTCGACCTCGGGGTGGGCGCCCATCCCGGTGTCGAAGAGCAGCAGGCCGTCCGGATGCCGCACCACATAGCCCAGGCACGGCTCCACCCGCACCGACCCGGTGCCGGTCTCGGCCGCCGGCCGGACGAAGTAGCCGTAGTCCAACCGGGACACGGTGAGCGCTGCCATCGCTAGCGCTGCCCGGCATCCGGAGCGCGGCCGTCCAGCAGCTGGTGGGCGCGGTCGGCGTCCCGGCCGAAGACCAGCAGGTCGTAGCTGTCGCGGTCCAGCCGGGACACCGAGCAGCGCACGCCCTGCGTGGACAGCAGGTTCTTCGCGGCCAGCACCTGGCTGCGCGGCGCGCCCGACAGCACCGGGGTGAGCAGGCCCAGGTCGGCCTGCGGGCCGCTGTCCGGACGGCCGGTGCGCGGCCGGGACGGCGAGAACACCCAGCGCATCACGACCATCAGCACTGCCACGATGCCGGCCGCCCACACCAGGACGCCGAGGTCGAAGCCCATGCCCAGCCTGCCCTCCCGGCGGATCACCCCACCCAGCCGACCCAGCATGGCAGCCGCCCGGCCACCGGCGCGAGTCTCCGCCCGGCCACCGGCGCGAGTCCTCCGGCGGCTATCGTGCGAGCAACCCTCCGCCGGCCGTCGCGCGAGCCTTCGCCGCCCGGGCCCGCGGGCATGCAACCGAGGAGTGACGCGTCATGACAGAGCAGGTAGCGGTCGTCGGGGCCGGCCTGATGGGTGCGGGGATCGCTCAGGTGACCGCGGTGGCCGGGTTACCGGTGGTCCTCACCGACGTGACCGAGGTGGCCCTGCACCGCGGCAAGGACGGCATCGAGAAGTCGCTGGCCAGGTTCGTCTCCAAGGGCAAGCTGGCCGAGGCCGACGCGACCGCGGCGCTGGAGCGGATCACGCTGTCCACCGACCTCGGCGCGGTCGCCGAGGCCGACATCGTGGTCGAGGCGGTCTTCGAGAGCCTCGACGTCAAGCACGGCATCTTCACCACCCTGGACGGGTTGTGCAAGGACGGCGCCGTGCTGGCGTCCAACACCTCCGCGATCCCGATCAGCCAGCTGGCGGCGGTCACCCACCGTCCGGAGTCGGTGGTGGGCACCCACTTCTTCTCTCCGGTGCCGATGATGGCGCTGTGCGAGCTGGTCCGCGGGTACAAGACCTCCGACGACACGCTGGCCCGGGTCCGGACGTTCGCCGAGCAGATCGGCAAGACCTGCATCGTGGTCAACCGGGACGTCGCCGGCTTCGTCACCACCCGGCTGATCGCGGTGCTGGCCAACGAGGCGGTCCGGCTGCTGGAGACCGGGGTGGCCACCGCCGAGGACATCGACACCGCCTGCAAGCTCGGCTTCGGCCACGCGATGGGCCCGCTGGCCACCCTGGACCTGACCGGCATCGACATCATGCGCAACGCCACGACCAACATCTACAACGACACCAAGGACGGCAAGTTCGCCCCGCCGGAGCTGCTGTCGCGGATGGTGGTGGCCGGTGACCTGGGCCGCAAGAGCGGCCAGGGTTTCTACAGCTACTGATCCGGCTGCTGGCCGACAGCCGGCTGTGGGCGCTGCGGCACCGATGCGAACTGGGCCACATCGCCCTACTCGCCAGTAGCCGGCGTGCCAGACTCGGGCTACCAGAGGGAGTATCCAGCTCAGGAGCGTGCGATGGCCGAGCGGAGTACGCCGTGGGTGATGCGCACCTACGCCGGGCATTCCAGCCCGCAGGAGTCCAACGCGCTGTACCGGCGCAACCTGGCCAAGGGCCAGACCGGGCTCTCGGTCGCCTTCGACCTGCCCACCCAGACCGGCTACGACCCGGACGCCGAGCTGGCCCGCGGCGAGGTCGGCAAGGTCGGGGTGCCGATCGCCCACCTGGGGGACCTGCGGGCGCTGTTCGACGGCATCCCGCTCGCCGAGATGAACACCTCGATGACCATCAACGCCCCGGCCATGTGGCTGCTGGCGCTCTACCTGGTGGTCGCCGAGGAGCAGGCGGCCGAGGCGGGGCGGACGCCGGAGGAGGTGCGGGCCCGGCTGGCCGGCACCACCCAGAACGACATCGTCAAGGAGTACCTGTCCCGCGGCACCTTCATCTTCCCGCCCGCGCCGTCGCTGCGGCTGATCACCGACCTGATCGCCTACACGGTGGCCGAGGTGCCGCGCTGGAACCCGATCAACATCTGCAGCTACCACCTGCAGGAGGCCGGCGCCACGCCGGTGCAGGAGGTGGCCTTCGCGCTGTGCACCGCGATCGCGGTGCTGGACTCGGTGCGCGACTCCGGCCAGCTCCCGGCCGAGCGGTTCGGCGAGGTGGTGGCGCGGATGTCGTTCTTCGTCAACGCCGGGGTCCGCTTCGTCGAGGAGCTGTGCAAGATGCGCGCCTTCGGCCGGCTGTGGGACGAGATCACCGCCGAGCGCTACGGGGTGACCGACCCCCGCCAGCGGCGGTTCCGCTACGGCGTGCAGGTCAACTCGCTCGGCCTGACCGAGGCCCAGCCGGAGAACAACGTCCCCCGGATCCTGCTGGAGATGCTCGGGGTGACGCTGTCGAAGGATGCCCGGGCGCGGGCCGTGCAGCTGCCGGCCTGGAACGAGGCGCTCGGCCTGCCCCGGCCGTGGGACCAGCAGTGGTCGCTGCGGATGCAGCAGGTGCTGGCCCACGAGACCGACCTGCTCGACTACGACGACATCTTCGCCGGCTCGCACGTGATCGAGGCCAAGGTGGCCGAGATCGCCGACGGCGCCCGGGCCGAGATCGCCCGGGTGCTGCGGGCCGGCGGTGCGGTGGCCGCGGTGGAGTCCGGCTACCTCAAGGCCGAGCTGGTCGCCTCGCTGGCCGAGCGGCGGCGCCGGATCGAGGCCGGCGAGGACGTGGTGGTCGGCGTGAACCGGTTCACCGAGACCGAGCCGAACCCGCTCACCGCCGACATCGACGGCTCGATCCTCACCGTGGACCCCGGCGTGGAGGCCGCCGCCGCGGCGTCGGTACGGGCCTGGCGCGCCGAGCGGGACGGCGCCGAGGTGGCCGCCAGCCTGGCCGAGCTGACCGCGGTGGCGGCGACCGAGACCAACCTGATGCCGGCCACCCTGCGGTGCGCCCGGGCCGGCGTCACCACCGGCGAGTGGGCCGGCGCGCTGCGCGAGGTGTTCGGCGAGTACCGGGCACCGACCGGGGTGTCGGCGACCGGGGCCAGCGGCTCGGCGCCGGCCGGTTCCGCGCTGGCCGAGCTGCGCCGCCGGGTTGCCGACACCGGTGCCGAGCTCGGCGGCCGGCTGCGGTTCCTGGTCGGCAAGCCGGGCCTGGACGGGCACTCCAACGGCGCCGAGCAGATCGCGGTGCGGGCCCGCGACGCCGGCTTCGAGGTGGTGTACTCCGGCATCCGGCTGACCCCGGCGCAGATCGTGGCCTCGGCGGTGGAGGAGGACGTCGCGGTGGTGGGCCTGTCGGTGCTGTCCGGCTCGCACCTGTCGGTGGTGCCGGAGGTGCTCGACGGCATGCGGGCGGCAGGCCTGGACGACGTCCCGCTGGTGGTGGGCGGCATCATCCCGGACGCCGACGCCACCCGGCTGCTGGAGCTGGGGGTGGCCCGGGTGTTCACCGCCAAGGACTTCGAGCTGACCACGGTGCTCGGTGAGGTGCTGGACGCCGTCCGGCAGGCGCAGGGGCTGCCGACCGGCGAGCTGGTCTGAGCGTGGACGGTTTGGCCTAGCGCGGCCTGCGCCAGCGTGCTCGCCCTATGCTGCCCCTCGTGCGCCTGGTGATCGCTCGTTGCATGGTCGACTACGTCGGACGGCTGACCGCCCACCTGCCGATGGCGCCGCGGTTGCTGATGGTCAAGGCCGACGGTTCGGTGCTGGTGCACTCCGACGGCGGGTCGTACAAGCCGCTGAACTGGATGTCGCCGCCGTGCACCCTGGTGGAATCGTCGCTGCCCGACGGCGAGGCGCTCTGGACGGTGACCAGCAAGGCCGGCGACCAGCTGCTGATCACCGTCTCCGAGGTGCTGCACGACTCCAGCCACGCCCTCGGCATCGACCCGGGGCTGGTCAAGGACGGCGTCGAGGCGCACCTGCAGGTGCTGCTGGCCGACCAGATCGAGACGCTGGGCGCCGGCTACCGGCTGGTCCGGCGGGAGTTCCCGACCGCGATCGGCCCGGTCGACATCATGGCCCGGGACGCCACCGGCGTCTCGGTCGCCGTGGAGATCAAGCGGCGCGGTGACATCGACGGCGTGGAGCAGCTGACCCGCTACCTGGAGCTGCTCAACCGGGACCCGCTGCTGGCCCCGGTGCGCGGGGTGTTCGCCGCGCAGGAGATCAAGCCACAGGCCCGGGTGTTGGCCACCGACCGGGGCATCGAGTGCCTGGTGCTGGACTACGACCTGCTGCGCGGCGTGGACGACCCGTCCCAGCGGCTGTTCTGAGCGCCCAGCCTGCGCTGGGTAGCAGCCGGATCTACCAGCCAGTAACCTCGCGACATGACCGCCGTCTCGGAGCAGTCCGGCAGTTCAGCGCAGCCCGACAAGGCAGGTCCGGCCGCTGGTGCGGCGCAGTCCGAGGGCTCGACCCGGATTGCTGGCCGGCAGCGGTTCGACTCCCTCAACCCGGCGACCGGTGAGCCGCTGGCGAGTTTCGAGGTGCACACCGCCGCCGACGTGGCCGCCGCCGTCGAACGCGCCCGAACCGCGGCGGCCTGGTGGGCTGACCTGGGTGCCGCCGGGCGCCGGGCCCGCCTGGACGCCTGGCGGGTGCGGCTGGTGCGCCGCACCGACGAGCTGGCCGGGTTGATCGAGCGGGAGAACGGCAAGCCGTTCGACGACGCCGTGGTCGAGGTGACCATCGCGATCGCGCACCTGGCCTGGGCGGCCCGCAACGCGGCGAAGGTGCTGCGCCGGCGCCGGGTCAACCCGGGATTGCTGGCGGTCAACCATGCGGCCAGCGTCGAGTACCTGCCCTACGGCGTGGTCGGCGTGATCGGGCCCTGGAACTACCCGGTGCACACCCCGATGGGTTCGATCTCCTACGCGCTGGCAGCCGGCAACGCGGTGGTGTTCAAGCCCAGCGAGTACACCCCGGCGGTCGGCCGCTGGTTGGTCGAGTCGTTCGCCGAGGTGGTGCCCGAGCAGCCGGTTTTCGGGCTGGTCACCGGCTTCGGCGAGACCGGCGCGGCGCTGTGTACGGCGGGGGTGGACAAGCTGGCCTTCACCGGCTCGGCGGCCACCGGCCGGAAGGTGATGGCCAGTTGCGCGAGCACCCTGACCCCGTGCGTGATCGAGTGCGGCGGGAAGGACGCCCTGATCGTGGCGGCCGACGCCGACCTGCCGCGGGCGGCCGAGCAGGCGGTCTGGGGGTCGATGTTCAACGCCGGCCAGACCTGTGCCGGGGTGGAGCGGGTCTACGTCGAGGCGCCGGTCTACCAGGAGTTCCTGGACCGGGTTCGGGTGGCGGCGGCCGGCCTGCGTACCGGCCCGGAGCAGGGCGCGCACTACGGCGCGATCACCATGCCCGGCCAGCTGGAGGTGATCTCCTCCCACATCGGCCAGGCGGTCGAGCACGGCGCCCGGGCGCTGGTCGGCGGCCCGGACTCGGTGCGGGCGCCCTGGGTCGAGCCGGTGGTGCTGGTCGACGTCCCGGCCGATTCGCCGGCGGTCACCGAGGAAACCTTCGGGCCGGTGCTGGTGATCAGCAGGGTGGCCGACCTGGACGAGGCGGTCGAGGCGGCCAATTCCTCCGGCTACGGCCTGGGCGCCTCGGTGTTCAGCCGCCGGCACGGGCGGGAACTGGCCGGCCGGCTCAAGGCCGGCATGGTGAGCATCAACTCGGTGCTCACCTACGCCTCGATACCCGGGTTGCCGTGGGGCGGCAGCGGCGAGTCCGGCTTCGGCCGCATCCACGGCCCGGACGGCCTGCGCGAGTTCGCCCGGTCCCGGGCGGTCACCAACCAGCTGTTCGACATCCCGCTCAGGATCGCCACCTTCACCCGGCCGGAGCACTCCGTCGGGCAGCTGCGCGGGCTGGCCCGGCTGCGCTGGGGCCGGCGTTGAGGCTGCCGCCGGCGTGAGACTTCACCCACCTCCCCGGTGCCACCGGCCCGCCGGGGAGGTTACCGTGAGCCGACAGCGGGCCACCGTTCGACTGTCATAAGGATCGACCGTCTGGACGGTCGATCCTGATGACAGACCGCAGGTGGGCCCGACGAGTTTCGAGGAGGGCCAGCAGTGACGCGGACATTCAGCCGGGTGGGCGTGGTGGGCCTGGGCACCATGGGTGCGGGCATCGCCGAGGTGTTCGCCCGCAGCGGCCTGCAGGTGGTGGCCGTCGATCGCGACCAGGCCGCGGTGGCGCGCGGCCGTGGGCACATCGAGCACTCCACCGGACGGGCGGTGGCCCGCGGCAAGCTGGCCGAGTCCGAGCAGGCCGAGCTGCTGGGCCGGATCACCTTCGACACCGAGCTCAAGGCGATGGCCGAGGTCGACCTGGTCATCGAGGCGGTGCCCGAGCAGCTTGCCCTCAAGCGGGCCATCTTCACCGCGCTGGACGAGATCTGCGGCCCCGAGACGATCCTGGCCACCAACACCTCCTCGCTGTCGGTCACCGAGATCGCGGTGGCCACCAGCCGGCCCGGCAAGGTCGTCGGCGTGCACTTCTTCAACCCCGCGCCGGTGATGAAGCTGGTCGAGGTGGTGCGCAGCGTGGTCACCGAGCCGGACGTGGTCGCCGACATCGAGGCGTTCGTGGCCTCGCTCGGCAAGACCGACGTCACCATCGGCGACCGGGCCGGCTTCATCGCCAACGCGCTGCTGTTCGGCTACCTCAACCACGCCGCCGCGATGTACTCCGAGCGCTACGCCAGCCGCGAGGACATCGACGCCGCGATGAAGCTGGGCTGCGGCCTGCCGATGGGCCCGCTGGCGCTGCTGGACCTGATCGGCCTGGACACCGCCTACGAGATCCTCGACACCATGTACAAGCAGTCGCGGGAGCGGCTGCACGCCCCGACGCCGATCTTCAAGCACCTGATCACCGCCGGCCTGCTCGGCCGCAAGGTGGGCCGCGGCTTCTACACCTACGACGGGCCGGACTCGCCGAAGGTGGTGGCCGACGCCAACACCCCGGCCGAACAGGCCGACACTCCCGGCGCCCGCCCGGTGCAGCGGGTCGGCGTGGTCGGCTCGGGCACTGATGGCGACCGGCATCGTCGAGGTGTTCGCCCGCGCCGGCTTCGACGTCACCTTCATCGCCCGCTCGCAGCAGAAGGTCGACGGCGTGCACAGCACGTTGCGGCGGTCGCTGGAGAAGGGCGTGCAGCGGGGCAAGCTGACCGCCGAGGAACGCGACGGGGCCCTGGCCCGGGTCACCGGCTCGGTCCGGCTGGACGATCTGGCGCCGATGGACCTGGTCGTCGAGGCGGTGGTCGAGGACCTGTCGGTCAAGCAGGCGCTGTTCGCCAACCTGGACGAGATCTGCCGGCCGGGCGTGGTGCTGGCCACCACCACCTCCTCGCTGCCGGTGATCGCGTGCGCGGCGGCCACCGCCCGGCAGAGCGAGGTGATCGGGCTGCACTTCTTCAACCCGGCACCGGTGATGTCGCTGGTCGAGGTGGTCAGCACGGTGGCCACCGCCCCGGACGTGGAATCCACCGCGCTCGCGGTCTGTGCCCGGCTCGGCAAGCACCCGGTGCGCTGCGGCGACCGCGCCGGTTTCATCGTCAACGGCCTGCTGTTCCCCTACCTCAACGACGCGGTCAAGATGCTGCAGGCGCACTACGCCACCACCGAGGACATCGACTCGGCCATGAAGGTCGGCTGCGGCTACCCGATGGGCCCGTTCGAGCTGCTCGACGTGGTGGGGCTGGACGTGGCGCTGGCCATCCAGCGGGTGCTCTACGCGGAGTTCCGCGAGCCCGGCTTCGCGCCGGCCCCGCTCATGGAACACCTGGTCACCGCCGGCCGGCTGGGCCGCAAGACCGGCAAGGGTTTCCGCGAGTACAGCTGAGATGGTTCGGCCCGTTCGTGGCGTTGCACAGATCGAGCCGGTAGCTGCCGGCTGAGGCAGAAGGGATGACGGCATGGTTGCCGACGGCCTGCCCGACGTGGTGGAGCTGGACGCGCTGCCCGCCCGGGTGACCATCTGCGAGGTCGGCCCGCGCGACGGGCTGCAGAACGAATCGGCGATCGTGCCGCTGGAGGTCAAGCTCGAGTTCATCGAGCGGCTGGCCGACGCCGGCCACCAGCTGATCGAGGTGACCAGCTTCGTGCACCCGTCCTGGGTTCCGCAGCTGGCCGACGCCGAACAGCTGGTGGGTCGGCTGGACCGGCGGCCGGGGGTGCGCTACCCGGTGCTGGTGCCCAACGCCCGCGGGCTGGAGCGGGCCCTGGACGCCGGCGTCACCGAGATCGCGATCTTCGCCAGCGCCACCGAGACCTTCGCCCGCCGCAACCTGAACCGCACCATGGCCGAGGCCCTGGAGATGTTCGCACCGGTGGTGGCCGGCGCCCGCGAGCGCGGCCTGCGGGTGCGCGGGTACCTGTCGATGTGCTTCGGCGACCCGTGGGAGGGCCGGGTGCCGTTGCCGCAGGTGGTGCGCGCCGCCACCGACCTGGTCGCACTCGGCTGCACCGAGATCAGCCTGGGGGACACCATCGGGGTGGCCACGCCGGGGCAGGTCCGGGCGCTGTTGCGGCAGCTGACCGAAGCCGGCCTCGGTCTGGACACCGTGGCGGTGCACTTCCACGACACCTACGGCCAGGCGCTGGCCAACACCCTGGCGGCGCTGCAGGCCGGCGTGAGGACCGTGGACGCCTCGGCCGGCGGCCTGGGCGGCTGCCCGTACGCCGAGAGCGCGACCGGCAACCTGGCCACCGAGGACCTGCTGTGGCAGCTGGCCGGGCTCGGCATCGAGACCGGGGTGGATCTGGCCAAGCTGGTCGAGACCAGCGCCTGGATGGCACGCCAGCTCGGCCGGCCCAGCCCGTCCCGGGTGGTCCAGGCCCTGGCCGGCTGAGCATGCCCAGCAAACGGCAGTCGAAGTGGACCAGGCCGGCCAGGCCGGTGTCCACCGAGACCGGTGAGCGCGCCGAGAGCTGGCGCGGGCAGGACTACCGGGTCCGTCCGGTGACCGGTTCCAGTGGCGGTGGCCCGTACCGCTGCCCGGGCTGTGACCAGTTGCTGGCCGCCGGCGTCGGGCACGTGGTGGCCTGGCCCGCCGACGACCTGCAGGCCACCGACCGCCGGCACTGGCACACCGCGTGCTGGCAGGCCCGCGACCGCCGGTCGCCGGGCACCGAGCGCAGCCGCAACGCCCCGCGCTACGGCTGAGCGACTCGGCGGCGACACCCTCAGCGGCTGGCCTGCCGGGGCAGCAGCACGTCGCGCATGATCAGGGTCAGCACCGCGACCAGCGGGATCGAGATCAGGAAACCGATCACGCCCAGCACCGTGTAGCCGACCAGCGCCCCGATCAGCGCGCCGGCCGGGCTGATCCGCACCGACTTGTCCAGGAGCCGGGGCATCAGCAGCATCCGGGCTATTACCTCGTAGGCGAGGAAGAAGCCGATCACCCCGATGCCGGTCGGCACCGACTCCAGCAGCACGACGGTGGAGACCACCAGCGCACCGAGCGCGGTGCCCACTACCGGGGCCAGGTCCAGCACCGCGGCGATGAAGGCCAGCGCGAACGGGTAGGGCACCCCGACGATCCACAGGAACACCGCGGTGACACCGCCGCGGATGAGCGCCAGTGCCAGCGTGCCCACCACGTAGGCCCCGATCTGGGCCACGATCTTGTCCCCGATCCGGCGGACCTGCGGCCGTCGGGAGGCCGGCGTCAGCCGGTAGCCGAAGGCGGTGATGTCGTGCAGGTAGGCCAGGAAGTACAGCGTGAGGATGGCTACCGTGAAGACCTCGAAGATGGTCGAGGCCACCGTGCTGCCGACGGTGAGTAGGTTGCCCGCGACCTGCTGGATGACGGCCGAGCCCTCCAACCGGCGCTGCACCGCCTTCAGCAGGCCGAACCGGCGGTCCAACTCGGCCACCCGCCGGTTGTGCTGCAGGTCGGTGACGTAGCCGGGCAGGTTGTGCAGGAAGGTGGTGGTCTGGTCGACCAGCGGTGGGACGACTGCCAGGCACATCCCGGTCAGCAGCACCAGCGCCCCGACGAACACGATGGCCACTGCCGGGCCGCGCTTGATCCCGGCCGCCTCGATCCGGCGCACCGCCGGGTCCAGTCCCGCGGCCAGGAACAGCGACAGCCCCAGCAGCACCAGGGTGTCCTTGCCGTGCTCCAGCGCCCGGAACAGCAGGTAGGCCACCCCGAAGCCGATCGCGGCGGTGAGGCCCAGCCGGAACGGGGAGTAGGTGGCGAACCCGCGCCGGGACCGGGGGGTGAGGACAGGCACCGACGCCGACCCCGGGCCGGCCATGGCGAGGGCCGGCTCGGCAGCGGGCGCGGGGGACGGGCCGGCCACCACCAGCCCGGCGGCGGCTGCGGCGGTGGCGGCGTCCGGCGAGAGGTCGGGCTCGGCGGCAGCTGGATGGGCGGCAGGCGGGGCCGATTCGGTCACGGGGATGCGCTGTCGGACAGCACGTCGCGGAGCCGGTCGTGCAGGGCGGCCAGCTGCTGGTGGGTCCGCTGCCGCTCGGCCTCGAGTTCCTCGGCCCGGCCGCGGGCCTCGGCGACCAGCCGCTCGGCGCTCTCCCGCGCGGCCTGCTGGTCGAGCTGGGCCTGCCGCTCGGCGGCGCTGCGCCGGCCCCGCAGGGTGATCTCGAAGTCCTCCTCGGCGGTGCGCAGCCGAGCGGTGGAGGCTCGTTCGGCCGCCGCCCGGGCGGTGGCAGCCTCCTCGTCGAGCCGGCCGCGTTCGGCCGCGGCGGCCTCGGCGATCTCGGCCGCGGCGGCCTTGGCCCGGTCCAGCTCGGCGATGGCCTGGTCCAGGATCCGGGTGGCCTCGGTGCGGGCCTGGGCCAGTTTCTGGTCCGCCTCCGCCGAGCGCTGGCTGGCCGCGGCGGTGAGCCGCTGCTGGGCGGCGGCGGCCTCGGCGCGCACCCCCTCGGCGTCCGAGCGGGCGGCCGAGAGCACCCGATCGGCCTCCTCCTCGGCGACGCGCCGGATGCCGGCCGCCTCTTCCTCGGCGGCCTGCCGGATCCCCTCGGCCTCGTCGCCGGCCAGTTGCAGCATCTCGCGCATCCGCTCCGATACGTGCACCGCGGGGCTCGGCGCTTCGGCCACCTTGGCGGCCTGCTGCTTGAGCGATTCGATGTGGGCCTCGCGGTTGGCCAGCTGGGCGGCCCGGTCGGCGCTGGTCGCCAGGGCACCGTCGCGGGCGGCCTTCAGCTCCGCGATCTGGGCCTCGGTCCGGGCCACGTAACCGTCCACCTGGCGCTTGTCATAGCCGCGGATGCCGACATCGAAGATCGGCTCGTCCTCGTCGATCAACGGCAGGAGCTCGGTGCGGTTGTCATCTGCTGCCATGCCCACCATGGTCGCATGCCGACCCCGCGGCCAGCCGCGGTGCGGCGTATCCGCCTCCGGCCGCCGACCAGGCCGGCCGACCAGGCGGCCGGGCATTCCGCTCAGGCGTTGCGGAACCGGTTGATCGCGTCCAGGTGGGTGGCACGCAGCTCGGGCGCGGTGACGCCCTGCCCCTCGGCCTCGGCCAGGCACAGCACCCCGACCTTGCCCTGGTGGCTGTTGCGGTGCACGTCGTAGGCCGCCTGGCCGGTCTCGGCCAGCGGGTAGACCCGCGACAGGGTCGGGTGGATCGCGCCCCGGGCGATCAGCCGGTTGGCCTCCCAGGACTCGCGGTAGTTGGCGAAGTGGGTGCCGACGATCCGCTTGAGGTTCATCCACAGGTAGCGGTTGTCGTACTCGTGCAGGAAGCCCGACGTGGACGCGCAGGTCACCACGGTGCCGCCCCGGCGGACCACGTAGACCGAGGCGCCGAAGGTCTCCCGGCCGGGGTGCTCGAAGACGATGTCGGGGTCGTCACCGCCGGTCAGCTCCCGGATCTTGGCACCGAGCCGCTTCCATTCCGACGGGTCCTGGGTGTGCTCGTCCTTCCAGAACCGGTAGCCCTCGGCCGACCGGTCGATGATCAGCTCGGCGCCCATCCGGCGGCACAGTTCCGCCTTGTCCGGCGAGGAGACCACGCAGACCGGGATGGCGCCGCCGTTGAGGGCGTACTGGGTCGCGTAGCCGCCCAGCCCGCCGGAGGCGCCCCAGATCAGCACGATGTCGCCCTGCTTGAGGTTGGCGCCGTTGTGGCTGACCAGCTGCCGGTAGGCGGTGGAGTTGACCAGGCCGGGGGACGCGGCCTCCTCCCAGGTCAGGTGCTCGGGCTTGGGCATCAGCTGGTTGGACTTGACCAGGGCGAGCTCGGCCAGCCCGCCGAAGTTGGTCTCGAAGCCCCAGATCCGCTGCTGCGGGTCGAGCATGGTGTCGTCGTGGCCCTGCGGCTCCTCCAGCTCCACCGACAGGCAGTGCGCCACCACCCGGTCGCCGACCTGCCAGCGGGTGACGCCGGGACCGGTCCGCAGCACCACACCGGCCAGGTCCGAGCCGACCACGTGGTAGGGCTGGTCGTGCTTGCGGGCCAGCTCCGAGCTGCGGCCGTAGCGCTTGAGGAACTCGAACGTCGAGACCGGCTCGAAGATCGACGTCCAGACGGTGTTGTAGTTGATGGCGCTGGCCATCACCGCGATCAGCGCCTCGCCCGGTCCCACCTCCGGGGTGGGCACCTCCTGCAGGTGCAGCGACTTGCGCGGGTCCTTGTCGCGGGTGGCCAGCCCCGCGAACATCTCGGCCTCGTCGGCGCGCACCACCATGCCCCGGTAGCGCTCGGGCACCGCCAGCTCGGCCAGCTGGGCCAACGACTCGGCGCTGCCCTCGTTGACTGCGGCACGGATCTGGTCCATGGCGGATGCCCCTCTCCTCGACGCCGGGTGGTACAGCTGTGAGTTTCGGGAAAGGTTACTGACGGGTAGCGCTTTCACGCCGGACGGGGTGACCGGTCGCACACCGCCCGGATCGCCGCCCGGATCGCCGCCCGCTCAGGAGGCGGGCTCCACCAGCTCGATCAGCACGCCACCGGCGTCCTTGGGGTGCACGAAGTTGATCCGGGAGTCCGCGGTGCCCCGGCGCGGCTCGTCGTAGAGCAGCCGCAGCCCGCGCCCGCGCAGCTCGGCCGAGGTCGCATCGATGTCGTCGACGGTGTAGGCCAGCTGCTGCAGCCCCGGGCCGTTGCGGTCCAGGAACTTCGCGATGGTGGACTCGGCGTTCAGCGGCGCCAACAGCTGGATCCGGCTGCTGCCGTCGCCGACGGCCAGCATCGCCTCCCGGACACCCTGCTCGGCGTTGACCTCCTCGTGCACGCTCACGATGCCGAAGGTGTCCCGGTAGAAGGCGATCGCCGCGTCGAGGTCGGCGACGGCGATTCCGACATGGTCGATCCGCAGGATGGTCATGGCTCATGGTGCGCCCCGGGCCGGCCCCCGGAGAAGCCGGCACCGTCCCGGGGTGGCGCGGTTCATACAGCGGTTCACAGCAGCGGTTCATAGCAGCGGTCCACAGCAGCGGTTCACAGCAGCGGTTCGTAGCAAGGGTGGCGCGGTTCATAGCGCGACGGCCCGGCTGCGACTGCTACCCGGCGGCCCGGGTCGATATCCTGGCAGCTAGAACCGTGCCGCCCGCTGTCCCTGTCGGCACGCTGCTCGCCGACGCAGTAGGAGGCCACATGTCAGCAACCACCTCGGTGATCGTCGCCGGTGCCCGCACCCCGGTCGGCAAACTGCTCGGCAGTCTCAAGGACTTCTCCGGCACCGACCTCGGCGGCCTGGCCATCAAGGCCGCGCTGGAGCGGGCGGGCGTTGCCCCGGACCAGGTGCAGTACGTGATCATGGGCCAGGTGCTCACCGCCGGTGCCGGCCAGATCCCGGCCCGGCAGGCCGCCCACAAGGCCGGCATCCCGCTCAGCGTCCCGGCGCTGACCATCAACAAGGTGTGCCTGTCCGGCGTGGACGCCATCGCGCTGGCCGACCAGCTGATCCGGGCCGGCGAGTTCGACATCGTGGTGGCCGGCGGCCAGGAGTCGATGAGCCAGGCGCCGCACCTGCTGCCCAAGTCCCGCGAGGGCTTCAAGTACGGCTCCGTCGAGCTGACCGATCATATGGCCTACGACGGCCTGTGGGACGTGCTCACCACCCAGGCGATGGGCGCGCTGACCGAGGCGGCCAACACCGGTGACCAGGAGTTCAGCCGGGCCGAGCAGGATGCCTTCGCCGCGCGCAGTCACCAGCTGGCCGCCGAGGGCTGGAAGAACGGCATCTTCGACGACGAGGTGGTGCCGGTCTCCATCCCGCAGCGCAAGGGCGAGCCGCTGGAGTTCCGCTCCGACGAGGGCGTGCGTGGCGACACCAGCGTCGAGGCGCTGGCCCGGCTGCGGCCGGCCTTCCGACCCGACGGCACCATCACCGCGGGCTCGGCCTCGCCGATCTCCGACGGCGCGGCGGCGGTCGTGGTGATGAGCCGGGCCAAGGCCGAGGAACTCGGCCTGAGCTGGCTGGCCGAGATCGGCGCGCACGGCGTGGCCGCCGGCCCCGACTCGACCCTGCAGCACCAGCCGGCCAACGCGATCCGGGCGGCGGTGGCCAAGGAGGGCATCGGCGTCGGTGACCTGGACCTGATCGAGATCAACGAGGCGTTCGCCGCGGTCGGCCTGGCCTCGGTCAAGGAACTGGGCGTGCCGGCCGACATCGTCAACGTCAACGGGGGTGCGATCGCCATCGGTCACCCGATCGGGATGTCGGGCGCCCGGATCGCCCTGCACCTGGCGCTGGAGCTGCGGCGCCGGGGTGGCGGCATCGGGGTGGCGGCGCTGTGCGGCGGCGGTGGCCAGGGCGACGCCCTGATCCTGCGGGTGCCGCGCGCCGGCGGCCAGCACGAGGGCAGCACCGGCCCCGCGGCCTGATCGGTGGCATCCGGACGCGCCACCCTGCGCGGCGCGAAGGCTGACATCGCCGGGCTGGTGGAGCGAGCCAGGAACGCCGATCCGCGGTCGGTGGCCAGGCTGATCTCCCTCGTCGAGGACGGCTCGCCGGCACTGCGCGAGGTCGCCGAGCGGCTGATGCCGTTCACCGGCCATGCCCGGGTGGTGGGCATCACCGGCTCGCCCGGGGTGGGCAAGTCGACGTCCACCTCGGCGCTGGTCGGAGCGCTGCGCGCGGCCGGCAAGCGGGTCGCGATCCTGGCGGTGGACCCGTCCTCGCCGTTCTCCGGCGGCGCGCTGCTCGGCGACCGGGTGCGGATGCAGGACCACGCCACCGACCCCGGGGTGTTCATCCGCTCGATGGCTACCCGCGGCCACCTCGGCGGGCTGGCCGCCGCCGCGCCCCAGGCGCTGCGGGTGCTGGACGCGGTGGGCTGCGACGTGGTGCTGATCGAGACCGTAGGCGTCGGCCAGTCCGAGGTCGAGGTGGTGCAGCTGGCCGACACCACGGTGGTGCTGCTGGCGCCGGGCATGGGGGACGGCATCCAGGCCGCCAAGGCCGGCATCCTCGAGATCGCCGACGTGTTCGTGGTGAACAAGGCCGACCGGGACGGGGCCGATCAGGTCGCACGCGACCTGCGTTACATGCTGTCACTGGGCGGCAAGCACTCCAGCGCCGGCGCCTGGCGCCCGCCGATCGTCAAGACCGTAGCTGCCCGCGGCGAGGGCGTGGACGACCTGGTGGCCGCCATCGACAAGCACTGGAACTGGATGGCCGACTCCGGCGAGTTGCAGCGCCGCCGGCAGGCCCGAGCCGGCGCGGAGATCGAGGCGATCGCGGTGGAAACCGTGCGCCGGCGGTTCTCCGAGATCCACGGCGCGGCGGCCCTGGCCGAGCTCGCCGGCCGGGTGGCGGCCGGCCGGCTGGACCCGTACGCCGCCGCCGACGAGCTGGTCAGCTCGCTGCCGGCCTGATCCAGGTCAAGCCGGCCTGATCCAGGTCAAGCCGGCCTGATCCGGGTCGAGCCCGGCTTGATCCGGGGTCAGGCCTGGCACCCGAGCGCCTCAGGCCGGCCGGCGTAGCTCTTCGATGCCGGGATGGCCGGCCAACGCCTCCAGTTGCAACAGGCACCACGGCGACAGCGGCGGGGTGCGGCCGGCCAGCACGTCGGCCCAGTCCAGCCATCGGCTCTCCTCGACCTCGGTGGGGCGCGGCACCGGTTCACCGCTGACCCGCACCCCGAACACCGGGCAGATCTCGTTCTCCACCACGCCGTCGAGCTCGGCGCGGTAGCGGAAGTCGGGCAGCAGGTCGACCACCTCGTCGGCGGTCAGGCCCAGTTCGTAGTCCAACCGGCGGTGCAACGCCTGCCGGTAGGACTCGCCGGGCATCGGGTGGCCGCAGCAGCTGTTGGTCCAGACACCCGGCCAGGTCTGCTTGGACAGCGCCCGCCGGGTCAGCAGGAAACGGCCCTGCCGGTCGAAGACGTAGGAGGAAAAGGCCAGGTGCAGCGGCGTGTCGGCATGGTGCACGCTCGCCTTCTCGGCGGTGCCCACCGCGGTGCCCGCCTCGTCGACCAGCACGATCAGCTCCGTCATGACCCACCTTCTCCGTCCGGGGACGACCGTCGCCGCGCCGACGATTCCTGCCGTCCGGTATCCGGACCGCCTGCGCACTCTAATCGCTCTGTCCGGGGTCGCTCACCCGCCCGCGACCTGCGCATTCTGCTACCTCCGTATGCGCATACTCTCGCGCAGACACTGCGGCGTCCCGGGTCAGTCATCCGGCGCCTGCGATGAACAACTAGCGATGATTATTCCGGTTAGCTAGCGCACGATTCGACCCTTGATTTAGTGTCTGCGCTACCCGCACGATTCAGCACGATGCGTCGATGGGCGGCTGTGCCAGCAGGTCAACCGCCCCGGACGTCGTCGCCCCCGAACAGAAAGCCCGCCCTGGTGCCCCTCGCTGATGCAGCCACCTCGCCGGATGCCGCCACCCGGCTCCGCAGCATGGTCAACCTCGCCACCCCGTTCGCCATCCGGGTGGCGGCCTCGCTGCAGGTGGCCGACCAGATCGCGGCCGGCGTGCACGATGCGGACGCGATCGCTGCGGCGGTGGGCGCCGACCCCGACGCACTGGTCCGGCTGCTGCGCTACCTGGTGCACCAGGAGGTCTTCGCCGAGGACGGCAAGGGCCATTTCGAGCTGACCGACCTGAGCCGGGAGCTGCTCGACCGGAGCGCGGCCGGAATGGGTCGCTGGTTGGACCTGGAGAACATGGGCGGCCGGATGGACCTGGCCTACACCGGCCTGCTGCACTCGGTGCGCACCGGTGAGGTGGCCTATCCGGTCGTGCACGGCCGGACCTTCTGGCAGGACCTGGACGCCGAGGCGCACCGCCGGTTCATCGACGAGCTGATGGTGGTGCAGGGCAGCCGCACCTCGCCGCAGGTCGCCGCCCTCTACGACTGGAGCGCGGTCACCGAGGTGTGCGACGTCGGCGGCGGCAGCGGCATCCTGCTGTCGGAGCTGCTCGGCCGGCACCCGCACCTGCGGGGCACCCTGGTGGACCTGCCCAACTCGCCGGCGGTGGCCCGGCAGCTGTTCGCCGAGCGCGGCCTCAGCGACCGCACCGAGATCGTCACCGGCAGCTTCTTCGACCCGCTGCCAGCCGGCAAGGACGTCTACACCATCTCGCGGGCCGTCACCGACTGGCCGGACCGCGAGGCGGTCCAGGTGCTGAGCCGGATGGCCCAGGCGGCCGGCGAGCGCGGCCGGGTGCTGGTCATCGAGGTGCTGCCCACCGATCCGCAGGTGCCCTACGCCACCTCCTTCGACCTGGAGATGCTGGTCACCGTCGGCGGCCGGGAGCGGACGCTGGAGGACTTCGACGCGATCGCCGCCGACGCCGGCCTGGTGCCGGTCGGCGTCTACCGGGGCGAGCAGGCGCTGGTGCTGCTGGAGTACGCATGCGCACCCTGCTGACCAGTCCGAACGCGGTGCTGCCGGCCCGGACAGCACCGCCGAACCTGCCGAACCACGACGCCGGAGGGACCAGGCCATGACGATCACCGGACCGGTTCCGCCCGCGCTGCTCGACGATCTGGCGCACAGCAGCGCCGGGGCGTTGCTGTTCGACGCGCTGGCCGCCCGCTGGCCGTCGGACTCCGACGAGCTGAACAGCATCGCGCGGTATGCGTTGCTGCCGGCCGGCAAGTTCCTGCGGCCGGTGATGACCCTGACGGCCGCCGAGGCGGTCGGCGGCGAACCCAGCCAGGTGCTGCCGGCGGCCCTGGCCATGGAGTACCTGCACGTGGCCACCCTGACCCACGACGACATCATCGACGGCGACCTGCTGCGCCGCGGGCGTCCCACCGTGCACGTCGCGCACGGCCTGGCGCATGCCATCGTGGCCGGTGACCACCTGATCTTCGCCGCCTTCACCGGCCTGGCCGAGTGCCGGGCGGCGGGCCTGCGCGACCCGGCGGTGGCGGAGTCGGTCGCGGTGCTGGCCGAGGCCGGCTCGGACCTGTGCCGGGGCCAGATGCTGGAGTCCCGGCTGGTCGGCGACATCACCGCCGATCCCGGGATGTACCTGGAGATGGCGCGCCTCAAGACCGGTGCGCTGTTCCGGGCGGTCTGCCAGATCGGCGCGCTGCTGGCCGGGGCGAGCAGCGAGCAGGCCGCGGCGCTGGGCCGCTACGGCTCCGATCTCGGGGTGGCCTTCCAGATCCGCGACGACCTGATCCTGTTCGCCGACCCCGACGACAGCGACAAGCCGACCGGCAGCGACCTGGCCAACGGCCGGCCGACCCTGCCGGTGCTGATGGCCTACCAGACGTCGGACGAGGACACCCGGCTGGCGCTGGCCGCCGCGCTCGCCCGCCGGTCGGCCGAGCCGGAGGAGTTCGACGAGTTCCGCTCACTGCTGATGGCCACCGGCGCGCTGCAGGGCTGCCACGACTACGCCAGCACCTACGGGCACCGAGCCCTGCGGGAACTGGCCGGGTTGCGCCCGTCGCACAGCGTGGACCTGCTCACCGGGATCGTCCAGTGGGCGGTCACCACCCGGCCATGAGCAGCGCCCCGCCGCCCCTCGGCCCGGTACCTCAGCCTTCCGGTCGTCCACGGTGAGCCGGCTGCGCACCCGGGCGATCGCGCACCTGCAGACCTGGCGGCTCTACACCCTGTGGTACGTCGGGTTCGTGGGGCTGGCCGGTGCGGGCCTGAGCCCCGGCCGGCACGACGGCATCCGGCTGGTCGCCGCCTGGGCGGTGCCCACCCTGGGCTGGCTCGGCGGGCACTACCTCTCGGACTACTTCGACCGGGACCTCGACGCCATCGCCAAGCCGCACCGGCCGATCCCGTCCGGCCGGCTGCCGGCCCGCTCGGCGCTGGCCTGCGGGGTGCTGGCCATGCTCACGGTGGCGGTGCTGGCGGTGCTCACCGGCTGGCGTACCAGCCTGATCGCGGTGCTGGCGGTGCTGGCGGTGCTGGCCTACGGCGTGCGGCTCAAGGCGGCGGGCATCGCCGGCAACCTGGTCCGCGGGGCGCTCGGGGCCTTGGCGCTGCTGTACGGGGCGGCCTGCGCGCCGCCGTTCGGCTGGTCGGTGCTGGTGCCGTTCGTGGCGGCGTTCTGGCTGCACGACACCTGCTCCAACCTGGTCGGCACGCTGCGCGACGTCGACGGTGACCGGGCCGGCGGATACCGCACCCTGCCCGTCACCCACGGCACCGCCACCGGTGCCCGGGTCGCTCTCGGGCTCTACCTGGCCACCGTGCTGGCAGCCGGTTGGGGCGGCCTGGCCCATCCGGGCGGGCACGGCTGGTACCTGCTGGCCCTGGCCGGGGTGGCGGTGCTCGGCCTGTCCGCGGTGCTGCCGTTGCTGCGGGCCGGCGAACTGGCTGCCCGGGACGCGTTGCGTGCCCACGAGAGGCTGGTGCTGGAGCGGATCTGCCTGGCGGCGGCGGTCATCGGCCTGGGGTTGGGCGCGCTGCTGGCGGTGGTCCTGGTGGTGCCCGCACTGGCCCTGACCTGGTGGTCGCAACGGATGCTGCGATCCTGGTACGAATTCGGTGCCGACCGGCAGCACCCCGAACCGGCCGACAGCACCCCGTCGAGCATCCCGAAGGGAAGTAGCTATGCCTGAGCTGGCCGAGCGGGTCGAGCACGCCGTCCGGTTGGCGGCCGAGGAGTTGTTCGGCCGCCAGCGTGACAACGGTGCCTTCGGCGACGACCCGCCGCCCTCGGTGCTGGGCACCGCCGGCGCGATCACCGCGCTGTGGTACGCCGACCGGGCCGACTCTGCCGAGCTGATCTCCGGCGGCGCCCGGTGGCTGCGCTCGGTGCAGCAGCCCGACGGCGGCTGGGGCGGTGTGCTCGGTTCGGACAGCGAGCCGGTCGCCACCGCGGTGGCCACCGGGGCCCTGCAGATCGTGGACGCCGAGAGCGGGGCCGAGGCGATCGCGGCCGGCCGGGCCCGGCTGGAGCGGTTCGGCGGCATCACGGCGGTGACCGACCCGGCGGTGCTGCTGCTGTGCAAGACCTTCTACCTGCTGGCCGGCTTCCTGCAGCCGTCGGACATGCGCCGGCTGCCGCTGGAGATCGTGCTGTTCGACAAGGTGCGCCGGGAGCGGATCGGCTTCCGCACCGCGCCGTTCACCGCGCTGGCGCTGGCCCAGTCGGTCACCGACCCGGCCAAGGGGCTGCGCGGTCGCACCGCCCGGTTGGCCCGGGGCAAGGCGCTCGGCCTGCTGCGGGCGATCTATGACCACGAGGGCCAGACCGGTGACTTCTCCGAAGACCCGTGGCCGGCCGCGCTGGTCTGCCTGAGCCTGGCCCGGGCCGGCCTCGCCCCGGACATGGTGGCCGCCAGCGCCGGCTACCTGCGCCGCTCGGTTCGTCCCGACGGCTCCTGGGACGCGGTCAGCAACCTGGACCTGACCCGGTCGGGCTACGCGGTGACCGGGCTGATCGCGGCCGGCTACGCCGACGACCCACGGCTGGACAAGGCCTGGGAGCTGTTTCACCGCTGCCAGCAGCAGGAGGAGTTCACGGTGCTGGCCTGCCCGCCGGGCGGCTGGAGCTTCTCCGGCGCCCGCGGCTGGCCGGTGACGCTGGAGTCCGCGGAGATCATCGCCGCGCTGGGCGGCCTGCCCGGCGCCGAGTCCGACCAGGTGCTGCGCACCGGGATCGACTGGCTGCGCGGCCGGCAGGACAAGCGCGGCTCGTGGAGCCTGTGGGTGCGCAACACCAAGCTCGCCAACGACGGGCCCGTGCCCGTCCATCACCAGCCAGGCGATCGTCGCGCTGCTGGAGGCGGGCCTGCCGGCGTCCAGCCCCGAGGTGGTCAAGGCGATCGGGTGGCTGGCGACCCAGCAGCGTCCGGACGGCACCTTCGACAACCTCTGGTACCGCGACTACACCACCGGCACCGCCGCGGTGCTGGCGGCGCTGGGCCAGGCCGGCCGGGGCAGCGAACCGGTGGCCGACGAAGGCCCGGCAGTGGCTGATCGGCACCCAGCGTCCGGACGGCTCCTGGGGCGACGGGGCGGACTCGGAGAGCTCGGTGGAGGAGACCGCCTGGGCGCTGCACGCGCTGCTGGAGGCGGGCCCGAAGACCGGTCCAGACCCGGCGTCCGACGCGATCAGCCGTGCGGCGGCCTGGCTGGTGGACGCCCAGCTGCCCACCGGTGGCTGGCAGCCGAGCCGGATCTGTGCCTACATCCGCCACCACATGTACTACCCCAACGGCGCCATCACCCGGGGCCTCGCGCTGCGGGCGCTGGGGCTGTACTCGGCGAAGCTGGAGAAGGCCGCGCGCGCCGGTCTCAGCCCTGCCGGGAGTCCCGCGGTCCCCGCTGCCAGCCCGGCCGCCAGCCCTGTCGCGAGTGAGGAGTCCGGTCGATGACCCGTCCGAGCACCTATGTCACGGACCTGCACGACATGTCCATGAACGAGTCGCGGTTCGGGCCGTTGCCCAGCGTCCGGGCCGCCGTCGAGCAGGGCGCGGCGCAGCTGCACCGCTACCCGTCGCACATGGCGGCCGAGCTGGTCAGCGCGCTGGCCGGCCACTACGAGGTGTCGCCGGCCGAGGTGCTGGCGGGCCCGGGCTCCGCGGGCCTGATCCAGAACCTGATCGCCGCGCTCGGGCCGGAGCGCACCGAGGTGGTCTACCCGGCGCTGTCGTTCGAGGCGTACCCGCTGATGGTGATGAACACCAACTGCCGGCCGGTTCCGGTGCCGATGGCCGGCTACGGCCTCGATCTGGACGCGATGGCCGCGGCGGTCACCGACAACACCCGGTGCGTGCTGATCTGCAACCCCAACAACCCGACCGGTTCGATCCTCGGCCGCGACGAGCTGACCGCCTTCCTGGACCGGGTGCCCGCGAGCGTGCCGGTGATCCTGGACGAGGCCTACCGGGAGTTCGTCACCGACCCGGACGCCGCCGACGGCATGCGGCTGCGGGCCGGCCGGGACAACGTGTGCGTGCTGCGCACCTTCTCCAAGGCCTACGGCCTGGCGACGCTGCGGGTCGGCTACGCGATCCTGCCGGAGGCCATCGCCGCGAAGGTCCGGATGACCAACATGGTGTTCTACCCCGGCGGGCTGGCCCAGCTGGCCGCCGTTGCCGCGCTGGAGCCGGAGGCCGACAAGCAGATGCAGGAGCGGTGCGCCGAGCTCGCCGGCATCCGGGCCCGGTTCATCGACGACCTGCGGGCCGCCGGGCTGGACGTCCCCGATTCGCAGGGCAACTTCGTCTGGCTGCCGCTCGGTGCCGACGCCGAGGACTTCGTCGCCCGCGCCAGGGCGGCCGGCATCCTGCTGCGGGCCCACCCGGGCCTGGGGGTACGGGTCACCGTCGGCACCGACGAGGCCAACCAGCTGCTGCTGGGCGTGGTGTCCGCCGGATGAAAGTGCTGGTCACGAGCTGGGGCTGGCGGTCGCACTTCTACCCGCTGGTCCCGCTGGCCTGGGCGCTGCGCTCGGCCGGCCACGAGGTGCTCGTCGCCAGCCAGCCGGCAATGGTCGAGGTCATCACCGGCGCCGGCCTGCCGGCGGTCGCGGTCGGCGAGGACCTCGACTTCGCCGAGGTGTTCTCCGGCAAGATCGGCCGGGTCGCCACCCGGGCCGAGCGGGACCGCGCGACCGAGCGGGACCGCGCGACTGAGCGGGACCGAGGTGCCCAGGTGGGCGAGGGGGGCACATCCGAGTCGGTGCCCCCGGCGGTCACCGCCGACGGCGGCGTGGTCCGGTTCGCCTCGGCCATGCTGGGCGACCTGGTCGCCCTCGGCCGGGAGTTCGGCCCGGACCTGGTGCTGTTCGAGCCGCAGAACCTGGCCGGCGCGATCACCGCCGCCGCACTCGGGGTGCCGAGCGTCCGGCAGCTCTGGGGCCCGGACGAGACCACCCAGCTCGAGCTGGACCGGCTCGCGGTGCTCGGCCCGCTGGCCGAGCAGGCCGGGGTGGACCTGGCCGACGTCCGCCCGGCCGGTGACCTGTTGCTCGACCCGTGCCCGCCGGGCATGCAGGTCGGCCTGGCGGCGCCGTCGGAACCGGTCCGGTTCGTGCCGTACAACGGGGCCACGGTGCTGCCGGACTGGCTGCGCCTGCCGCCACCGGACCGGCCCCGGGTGTGCCTGACCTGGGGCACCATGATGGCCTCGCTGGGCATCGACTCGAAGATCGACCTGCCCGCGGTGATCGCCGCGGTGGCGAGCCTGGACGTCGAGCTGGTGCTGGCGCTGCACCCGGCCCAGCACCCGGGCCTGGGCGAGCTGCCCGGCAACGTCCGGCTGCCGCGCACGCCGCTGGCGTTGCAGCTGGCGCTGCCGAGTTGCCAGGTCCTCATCCACCAGGGCGGGGCGGGCAGCATGATGACGGCGCTGGCCGCCGGAGTGCCGCAGGTCGTGGTACCCCTGGTCAGTGACCAGCACTTCAACGCCGAGCGGCTGGTGGCCGTCGGCGCCGGGCTGAGCGTGCCCGCCGGCCCGCGCGGGTCAGCAGACTCGACCGGCCCGGACCAGGTCCGGCGGCTGGTGGCGGAGCTGCTCACCAGCACCCGGATACCGCACCGGGCGGCCGAGCTCGCCGGGCAGGTGGCAGCCATGCCGTCGCCCGCGCAGGTCGTGCCGGTCCTGGAACGGCTGTGTCATGAAACGGCGTGCAGCACCACCCGAACCGGATCCCTGTCAGGAGCACCACTGTGAGCCAATTGTGAGCCAACCGATGATCAGCTACCCGCTGCCCCCGCCGCCCTCGATCTACGAGCCGCCGCCGGTACTGGTGGACTTCCAGCGCAACCAGCCGGTGGTGAAGGTCCGGATGGCCGACGGCATCGAGGCCTACCTGGTCTCGCGCTACGACGACGTCCGGCAGATCCTGGTGGACCGGCGGTTCAGCCGGGCTGCCGTGAAGGACCCGGGGGGACCGGCCAAGGAACTGGGGGACCTGGAGACCGAGTCGCTGATCGGCATGGACCCGCCCCGGCACACCCGGCTGCGCAAGCTGGTGTCCTACGCCTTCACCCCGCGCCGGGTGGAGGAGCTTCGGCCGCGGATCGCCGAGCTGGTGGACGGGTTCCTGGACACGATGCTGGCCGGGGACGGCCCGTGTGACCTGGTTGCCGGCTTCTCCACCCCGCTGCCGGTGGCGGTGATCAGCGAGCTGTTCGGGATCCCCGAGGAGGAGCGCTGGAAGTGCAAGGAGTGGTCGGACACCATGATGGGCGACTGGCAGGTCGACCCTGAGGGCACCGCCGCCGCCGTGCAGGGCTTCAAGGAGCTGATCGACAGCCGCCGTGACCATCCCGGCAAGGACCTGCTGACTGCGCTGATCAGGGTCAACGTCGACTCCGACCGGCTGACCGACGAGGAACTGCTGATGGTCAGCATCGGGGTGATGATCGGCGGTCACGAGACCACCACCACCCAGATCAACCTGTTCGTGCTGACCCTGCTGCGCTTTCCCGAGCAGTTGGCCGCGCTGCAGGCCGACCCGAGCAAGATCCCGGCCGCCGTCGAGGAGCTGAGCCGGTTCATCCAGCTCGGCGAGACCGGCGTGATGCTGCCCCGGGTCACCCTGGAGCCGGTCGAGCTGGGCGGCACCCTGATCCCGGCCGGCTCGACGGTGCTACCGGCCTTCATGGTGGCCAACCGGGACGAGCTGAGGTTCAGCGAGCCGGACGGGCTGGACCTGGACCGGCCGGCCAACCCGCACCTGGCCTTCGGTGCCGGAGTGCACCACTGCCTCGGCGCGCAACTGGCCCGGGTGGAGCTGCAGGAGGCGATGAAGGGGCTGCTGGCCCGGATGCCGAACCTGCGGCTGGCGGTCCCGGAGTCGGAGCTGCGCTACACCCAGGGCCTGGTGGTCCGCCGGCTGGAGGAACTCCCGCTGTGGTGGTGAACTCCGCAGACCGGCCGGTGTCCTCGCGCGCGCTGGTGATCGGCGCCGGCATCGCCGGGCTGTGCGCGGCCCGTGCCCTGTCCGACCGGTTCGCCGAGGTCGTGGTGCTCGACCGCGACGAGCTTCCGGACGCCGCGGTGCCGCGCCGCGGGGTGACCCAGGGCGGTCACGGCCACGTGCTGCTGGTGTCGGGCCAGCGGGCGCTCGGTGAGCTGTTCGACGGCCTGATGGACGAGCTGGTCGCAGCCGGCGGGGTGCGCTTCGACCCGGGGACCGGCCTGTCCTTCTACCGGTTCGGCTCGATCTGGCCGTCCGAGCCGTCCGAGCTGCGGCTGGTCACCTTCAGCCGGCCGCTGCTGGAGCTGGCGATCCGGCGCCGGGTGGCGGCGCTGGACAACGTCAGCATCCGGGACGCGGTGTCGGTGGCCGGGCTCGAGGGTGCCGGTGGCCAGGTGACCGGTGCGCGGCTGGACGACGGCGAGCTGATCGAGACCGACCTGATCGTCGACTGCACCGGCCGCGGCGCCCGGTCCAACCACTGGCTGGCGGCGCTCGGGTTCCCGGCGCCGCGGACCAGTGAGGTCAAGGTCGGCGTCGGGTACGCGACCCGGTTCTACCGGCGCTCGCCGGGTGACCTGCTGCAGGGCTCGGCGGTGTTCTCACTGCCCAGCCCGCCGGAGGAGAAGCGGGCGGGGCTGGCGCTGCCGGTGGAGGACGACCGGTGGCTGATCTCGCTGGGTGGCTGGCACGAGGACTTCCCGCGCGATGAGGCGGCTTTCGAGCAGCACGCCAAGGAACTGCCGCACCCCGGCATCGCCCGGCTGCTGGAACGCTGCGAGCCGCTCACCGACCTGTCGGTGGTGCACTACCCGACCAGCCGGCGGCGCTACTTCGAGGAGCTGACCGAGCTACCCGGTGGCTACCTGGCGCTGGGGGACGCGATCTGCAGCTTCAACCCGATCTACGGCCAGGGGATGACCTGCGCGGCCCTGGAGGCGGTCGAGCTGGGCTCCCTGCTCGACGGTGCCATGCACTCCGGCGGTTCGGTGGATGCCGAGCTGTCCCGCCGGTACTACCAGCAGGCCGGCAGGATCGTGGCGACCCCGTGGCAGTTCGCGACCGGCGGGGACTTCAGCTATCCCGAGACCGGCGGTGAGCGCCCGCGCGGCATCCGGTTGAAGAACGCCTACGCCAAGCGGGTGCAGCTGGCCTCGATGGTCGATCCGCAGGTCCGGCGGGTGTTCACCTCGGTGCAGCACCTGATCACCGAGCCGACCGAGCTGATGAAGCCGGCCATGGTGGTGCGGGTGCTTCGCGGCGCCCGCAAGGCCTCTCGCCTGGGCCGGGCCGGGGTGGCCGCCTCGGTCTGAGCCGGGGTTGCCACGCCCGAGCGGGTCCGGGTCGCCCGCTCCCTGTCGATCGCTCAGGCCGCCGGGGAGGTGTGCAGCTTGTTCTCGACGTAGTCCGCGACGGCTAGCAGCCAGGCGCGATGGCTCGTCCCAGCCATCGCCGGGCGGGTGGTAGACCAAGCCTAGCTTCACCAAGGCGTGCTCCAGCGTCGCCTCGTTGTCGCGGTCGGCAGCCAACTGCCTGATCTCGCCATTGAGGCGGGGCGCCCATTCGGGCTCACCGTCGATGAAGTCATCTACCGCGTGCCACAGGTCCGGGTAGTCGAGCATCCAGTCCTCGTGTAGATAGCCCCCGAGAAGTTGGTACAAGGGCTGGGAACTGCTTCATGCGATCACCATAGCCGTGTGAATACGGAATCCCATGGGCAACCACGACGTGCGCTTGACGATCATCTTGATGCCGCTGGCTTGGACGAGCGCATCGGCGGTCCGAGTGATTGCAACACCAACGGGTCGAGGCATCATCGACACCAGAGTCAGCGTCTTGGCCCTGCCTGCCAGCCAGCGGTTCAGCGTTTCGCCATGCTCTTCGAGCATCCAGCTGATGCTGGATTCCGCTGTCTGGCGATCGAAGAAGGTCGATGCGGTACCGATGCCCGGTTCGGTGGCTAGCCGGTGCCGCAAGAATTCCTCGCTCTTGCCTACGTGCTTGGCCAGGGTGTGGCCGCCCTCCAGCCCCTCGTGCGCCATCAGGCCGCCGCCCGGCACCAGGTGTACGTATCCGCTCCCGCTCCAACACACGACGCGGAACGTTAGGGAATCGACGGCCTGGGCCGTTCGAGTTATCCACAGCCCTACTTGGCGGCCTGTTCATCCACAGGCGCGCCGGGCGGTCAGCGGTAGGAGGAGAAGCCGGTCAGCCGCTCGCCCAACACCAGGGTGTGCACCTCGTGGGTGCCCTCGTAGGTGTAGACGGTCTCCAGGTTCACCGCGTGCCGCAGCGGCGAGTACTCGGTGGTGATGCCGGAGCCACCCAGGATGCTGCGGGCCTCCCGGCAGACCTCCAGGGCGGCCCGGACGTTGGAGAACTTGCCGAAGCTGACCTGGTGCGGCTGGATCCGGTGGGCGTCCTTGAGGTCGGCCAGCCGTCGGGCCACCAGCTGCATGGTGTTCACGCTCACCGCGAGTTCGGCGAGCTTGCGCTGGGTCAGCTGGAACGACGAGATCGGCCGGCTGAACTGGACCCGGCTGTTGGCGTAGTCCAGCGCGCTGGCCAGCGAATCCCGGGCGGCGCCCACCACGCCCGAGATGATGCCGAACCGGGCTTCGGTCAGGCAGCCCAGCGGGCCGCGCAGCCCGCGGGCTTCGGGCAGCTGGGCACTGGCCGGCAGGCGCACCTCGTCCAGGCTGAGTTCGGAGGTGATCGAGGCGCGCAGCGAGATCTTGTGGTGCACGTCGGAGCTGGTGAAGCCGGGGGTGCCCTTCTCCACCAGGAAGCCGCGGATGCCCTCCTCGGTACGCGCCCACACCACCGCGACGTCGGAGATCGAGCCGTTGGTGATCCACATCTTCGACCCGTGCAGGATCCAGTCCGCGTCATCCCCGGCGCCGGCCCGCCTCGCATACGTGCGCATCGAGGCCGGGTCCGAGCCCGCGTCCGCCTCGGTCAGCCCGAAGCAGCCGATCGCCTCGCCGCGCGCCATCCGGGGCAGCCATTCCTGCTTCTGTGCCTCGCTGCCGTAGGCGTGGATGGCATACATCGCCAGCGAGCCCTGCACGCTGACCAGCGACCGCAGCCCGGAGTCGACGGCCTCGATCTCGGTGCAGGCCAGCGCGTACTGCCCGGCCGTGGCGCCGGCGCAGTCGTAGCCGGACAGGTGCATGCCGAGCACGCCCAGCTTGCCGAACTCCAGCGCCAGGTCGCGGGCCGGCAGGGTGCCCGCCTCGAACCATTCGGCGATGTGCGGGCGCAGTTGCTCGGTGGCGAACCGGCGGACGGTGTCGCGCAGCAGCCGGTCCTCGCCGTCCAGGGTGTCGTCGAGGTCCAGCAGGTCCACCCGGTCCAGGGCGTCGAAGTCGGGCTGGGGTGCGAGCGTCATGGCGCCCACGATAGTCCCCGGCGGCCCGTTCCCGGTTGCCCTGCGGGCCCGGTGTGGGCTAGTCGTTAGGCTTACCCGCATGTCCGGACCGCTGCCCTTCGACCCGGTCGAGCGTGCCAGCGATTCCTGGGCCAAGCACTACCCCGAGGCCGGCGAGCAGGTGTACGCCGCGATGCGTGCGGTGACCTCGATCATGCGGGCCCAGCAGATCCTGATCGCGGGCCTGGACGCCGCCCTGCGCCCGTTCGGGTTGACCTTCGCCCGCTACGAGGCGCTGGTGCTGCTGACCTTCTCCTCGACCGGCGCGCTGCCGCTGTCCAAGATCGGCGAGCGGTTGCAGGTGCACGCCACCAGCGTCACCAACCTGATCGACCGGCTGGAGGCCTCCGGGATGGTCCGGCGCGAGCCGAACCCGCGCGACGGCCGGGGCACCCTGGCGGTGCTGACCGACGAGGGACGCCAGGTCGCCGACGCCGCCACCCGGGAGCTGCACAAGAACCGGTTCGGGCTGCAGGGGCTGTCGGCCGACGACCTGGACGGCCTGTTCGCCTCGCTGCGCCGGCTGCGCATCGAGGCCGGCGACTTCGAGGTCTGAGGCCACCGCCCGAACCTCAGCTGACGGCGGCCTCCGGGATGCTCAACCGGCGCCGGACCGGATCGACGACCAGCTGCCGGCCCAGCGGCAGCACCCCCATCGGGGAGGAATGCCCGTAGTCCAGGTTCGCCACGAACGGCAGGTCCGGACGGCCGGCCACCACCAGTTCCTCGCGGACCGCCTCGTAGAGGGCCAGCGTCCGGCGCAGCGACATCGCCTCCGGCCGGGAGAACAGCAGGGCAGACAGCCGGGACACGATGCCGAGTGCGACGAACTGGCGCAGCCACGCCTGTACCTGTAGCTGCGGCGGGCGCTCGTTGGACAGCTCCAGGTGCAGCACCGCACCGTCGAAGTCGGCCGGGTCCGGCCAGACCTCGGTGCCCACCGCCATCACCAGCACCTCCAGGCAGCCGCCCGATCAGCGGGCCCTGTGCCGGCTCGCTGCCCTGCAACCAGAGCCAGCCGTAGTTCGGCACCCAGCGCCGCCGCCGGTCCTGCAGCTCCGGTGCGAACCAGTCCAGTTGCTCCTCGGTCCACACCGGGGCCGGGGCGAGGTCACCGATCGGCTCGGCCGACATCACGGTGGCGCGGAACGAGTCGGCTGAGAACTCAGCGATCCCGCCGTTCTCGGCCGCGGTGCTGAGCACCGCCATGCCGTAGAACGAGCCGACCCCGGCCTTGCCGAAGGCGAGGTGGTTGATGGTGGTGTCGGAGTAGCCGGTGAACACCTTGGGGTGCGCGGCGATCAGGTCGTAGTCCAGGTACGGCACCATCCGCAGGGCGTGGTGGCCGCCGATGCTCGACACGATGCCGTGCACGTCCGGATTCGCCAGCGCCCAGTGCAGGTCGTCGGCGCGGGCGGCCGGGTTGTCGCGCAGCCAGTCGGAGTCCCGGCCGGCGTGCGGCGCGTCGACCACCCGCAACCCGAAGGTCTCGGCCAGCTGCCGCTTGCCGGCGGCGTAGCGGTGCGGAAACGCCGCCGGTCCGCCCGAGGACAGCGACACGACGGCGACGGTGTCGCCCGGCCGCAGTGCCGGCGGCCGGATGGCGGCGTACCCGGGAGTGCTCATGCCGTCATTCTCGGCCATGCCGGCGCCGGGCGCGTCGGGCAGGCTGGAAGAGGCGGAACCGGCCCGGCATCCCACCCGGTGCGGAATGACCGGCGGTGCCCCGGGGTTGTCGCGAAAAGAGCACCTGACGAGCACCAGACGAGCAACAGAGACGATTCACGACAGGAGACAGCGAACGTGACAGCAGACAGCACCCTCACCGCCGAGGCGTCCGGGACCTTTTCGATCGCGGGCCGAACCGTGCACCGGCTGGGATTCGGGGCCATGCGCATCACCGGCCCCGGCATCTGGGGCGAGCCCACCGACCGGGCCGAATGCGTCGCGGTGCTGCGCCGGGCGGTCGAGCTCGGGGTCGACTTCATCGACACGGCCGACTCCTACGGCCCGGGCACCAGCGAGGAGATCATCGCCGAGGCGCTGCACCCCTACGCCGATGGCCTGCTGATCGCGACCAAGGCCGGCCTCACCCGGCAGGGACCCGAGCAGTGGACGCCGGTGGGCCGGCCGGCCTACCTGCGCCAACAGGCAGAGCTCTCGCTGCGCCGGCTCAAGCTCGACCGGATCGAGCTGTTCCAGCTGCACCGGATCGACGCCGAGGTACCGCTGGCCGACCAGGTCGGTGAGCTCAAGGCACTGCAGGACGAGGGCAAGATCGGTGCCATCGGGCTGTCCGAGGTCAGCGTCGAGCAGATCAAGGCGGCCCGCGAGATCGCCGAGATCGCCACCGTGCAGAACCTCTACAACCTGACCACCCGGCAGTCCGAGGACGTGCTGCGCTACTGCGAGGCCGAGGGCATCGGCTTCATCCCGTGGTACCCGATCGCGGCTGGCGACCTGGCCCGGCCGGGCGGCCCGGTGGACCACGTGGTCCAGGCCACCGGTGCGAGCCCGTCGCAGGTGGCACTGGCCTGGCTGCTGGCCACCTCGCCGGTCACGCTGCCGATCCCGGGCACGTCGAAGGTCAGCCACCTGGAGGAGAACGTCGCCGCGGCCGGGCTGCGGCTGACCGACGAGCAGGTCGCCGAGCTCACCGCCGCCGGCTGAGCCCCGGCGGGACCGCAGGCCACCGAGGCCCGCCAACCGGCAGCGGGCGACTCAGCAATGCCGGCTGCCCCGACCGGTCAGGGGCAGCCGCCGCCGGACTTGGCGACCCACTGGTCGAAGGCCGCTCCGTAGCGCTTGATGCCGTTGTCGACGTCGTAGCCGTAGCCCACCCACCAGTGCGCACCGTTGGACTTGGTGAACTCGCCGGTGATGTAGAAGTGGTCCTGCGATCCGGCGAAACCGGTCTTGGTGAGGAACAGCAGGTCCTCCCCGATGTTGTCGGGGTTGCGCAGCCACATGCCGGGCGGGTTGGAGTTGGTGCCGTCCTGGCAGATGCCGCGGTCGGGGTCGGTGACCGCCCAGGCCGGCGCCGACGTGAGCGAGATCAGGCCGGCGCAGGCGAGTGCGGTGGCGGTGGCCGCCAGCAGGCGGCTGGTGCTACGGGGCATGGCGAAGTCCTCGCAGGTTGTGGGGGAATCGGGCATCCGACTTACGGGCAGTAGTCCCCGCCGCTGGGGGAGTGGATCGGGGTCCGGCTGGTGTCGAAGTGGCCGCCCCACACCCAACCGCGCTGTACCGGGTCGGTGCGGCTGACGTAGCCCTGCGTCCACTGGTTGGCTTCCTGGGTGTAGACGTGCCAGGCCTGCTGGGCATTCATGGTGTAGGTGGTGGTGCCACCGGGGCCGGTCTCGACCGGGGTGCCGGCCTTCACGCACACCGGGTAGCCGGTGTTGGCACCGGCGGATCCGCCGGCCTGGACCATGGTCACCGCGCAGGCCGTGACGGCGACGAGCAGCGAGAGGTGTCTGGGGGTTCGGGGCACGGGCCACCCTCCTCATAGGCGAGATCGCGACGTGGAATGGCCTTACGGTATATACGATTCGAATCCCCGCAACTCGGGCGGCGACCGCGAACAGGGTCGAGTGGCAGCAGGAAGATGTCGCGGAGGCGGCAGGGACTCGCCGGTTGCCGAGTGTCAGCAGGATTACTAGGACGTCCTAGCATTTAGTCGGACGTCCTAGTAGCATCGAGGCATGGATGCCGAGCAGATCGAAGCGGGCCGGGCCCGCTGGAAGCAGCGTTACGAGAAGTCCCGGATCGCCGAGCGCGACTTCACCACCCTGTCCGGCGTCGAGGTGGAGCCGGTCTACGGCCCGCCCGAGGGCAGCTCCGACGAGCGGCTGGAGCGGATCGGCTGGCCGGGGGAGTACCCGTTCACCCGTGGCCTGCACGCCACCGGCTACCGGGGCAAGCCCTGGACCATCCGGCAGTTCGCCGGATTCGGCAACGCCCAGCAGACCAACGAGCGCTACAAGATGATCCTGGCCTCCGGCGGAGGCGGGCTGTCGGTGGCCTTCGACATGCCCACCCTGATGGGCCGCGACTCCGACGACCCGCGCTCGCTCGGCGAGGTCGGGCACTGCGGCGTGGCGATCGACTCGGCCGCCGACATGGAAACCCTCTTCGACGGCATCGACCTGGGCGCGGTCACCACCTCGATGACCATCTCCGGTCCCGCGGTACCGGTGTTCTGCATGTACGTGGTGGCCGCCGAGCGCCAGGGCGTGGATGTCTCCCGGCTCAACGGCACCCTGCAGACCGACATCTTCAAGGAGTACATCGCCCAGAAGGAATGGATCTACCCACCCGAGCCGCACCTCAAGCTCATCGGTGACCTGATGGAGTACGTCGCCGAGGGCATTCCGGCCTACAAGCCGCTGTCGGTGTCGGGCTACCACATCCGCGAGGCCGGGGCCACGGCAGCGCAGGAACTGGCCTTCACCCTGGCCGACGGCTTCGGCTACGTCGAACTCGGGCTGTCCCGCGGCCTGGACATCGAGCAGTTCGCGCCGGGCCTGTCGTTCTTCTTCGACGCCCACCTGGACTTCTTCGAGGAGATCGCCAAGTTCCGGGCGGCCCGCCGGATCTGGGCGCGCTGGATGCGCGACGTCTACGGCGCCAAGACCGACAAGGCGCAGTGGCTGCGGTTCCACACCCAGACCGCCGGGGTGTCGCTGACCGCCCAGCAGCCCGAGAACAACATCGTCCGGACCGCCATCGAGGCGCTGTCGGCGGTGCTCGGAGGCACCAACTCGCTGCACACCAACGCCCTGGACGAGGTGCTGGCGCTGCCCACCGACAAGTCCGCCCAGATCGCGCTGCGTACCCAGCAGGTGATCGCCGAGGAGATCGGCGTGCTCAACGTCGCCGACCCGCTCGGCGGCTCCTGGTACGTCGAGGCGCTGACCGACAAGATCGAGGCCGAGGCCGAGAAGATCTTCGACCAGATCCGGGAGATGGGCGGCGACGGCACCATCACCGCCGGCCTGCTACGCGGCATCGAGGACGGCTGGTTCACCGGCGAGATCGCCGAGTCGGCGTTCCGCTACCAGGTGGCGCTGGAGAAGGGCGACAAGCGGGTGGTCGGCGTCAACGTCCACCAGGGCGAGTACGGCGAGCCGCTGGAGATCCTGCGGGTCTCCCACGAGGTGGAGCTGGAGCAGTGCGCGCTGGTGGCCGGCCGCCGGGCCGCCCGCGACGAGCAGGCCGTCACCGAAGCGCTGGAGCGGATGGTCGCGGCTGCCGTGGCCGGTCAGAACACCGTGCCGGCGATGCTGGACGCGGTGCGCGCCGAGGCCACCCTGGGCGAGATCTGCAACGCGTTCAAGCCGCTGTGGGGCGAGCACCGGGAGCCCGCTCGGTTCTAGCACGCCCTGCCATCGCATTCCCGCGTGCCGGGCAGCCCAGGGGGCTGCCCGGCCGCTGACCGTCAAGGTGGAAAATGGTTCCCATGCGCCCTGGTTCCCGCCCCGCCCGTTCCGCACCCGCCCCCTCGCCCGCCGCGCTCGCGGCGATGAGCGGCGCGGTCGACCTTGCCGCCGTGAAGGCCCGTTCCGAGGCGGCGGCCCGCGCCGCCACCGCGCCGCCGCCGACCGGTGGCCAGTACGTCATCGACGCCACCGAGGCGAACTTCCAGGCCGAGGTGCTGGACCGGTCCTTCCAGGTCCCGGTGCTGCTCGACCTGTGGGCGGACTGGTGCGAGCCGTGCAAGCAGCTCTCGCCGCTGCTGGAGCGGCTGGCCAACGAGGCCGCCGGCAGCTGGCTGCTGGCCAAGGTGGACGTCGACGCCAACCAGCGGATCGCCCAGATGCTGCAGGTGCAGTCCATCCCCACCGTCTTCGCCGTGATCGGCGGCCAGCTGGTGCCCGGCTTCCAGGGTGCGCTGCCCGAGCCGCAGCTGCGCGAGTTCCTGGCCGCGCTGCTGCAGGCGGCGAGCCAGGCGGGACTGTCCGGCCCCACGGGTAACGGTGCCGAACCGGCCGACGGCCCGGCGGCGGCTCCGGAGCCGCCGGAGGACGAGCGGTTCACCGCCGCCGAGGACGCGTTGCAGGCCGGTGACTTCGACGGCGCGGCCGAGCGCTACCAGGCGATCCTGAACGCCGAGCCGGCCAACGCGATGGCGCAGCTGGCCCTGCGGCAGGTGGAGCTGCTGCGCCGGCTGGCGGTGCTGCCGCCGGACGCGCTGCATGCCGCGGTGCTGGCGCCCGACGACGTGTCCGCCCAGCTGGCCGCCGCGGACGCCGAGCTGGCCGACAACCACGTCGAGGCGGCGTTCGGCCGGCTGATCGGGCTGGTCCGGCGGCTGCGCGGGGACGACCGAACCCCGGTCCGCGACCGGCTGGTGGAGTACTTCGACCTGCTCGGCCCGGACGACCCCCGGGTGCCGCCGGCCCGCCGGGACCTGGCCAACGCCCTGTTCTGAGGCGACCGCCGCCCCCTCGTCTCCTGCGTGGTACCAGGGCGTCGCTCTGGCGACCGCTGATATCACACACGGGCACAGCCGACCCGGCTGGCTGGCAACGGATCGGCAACATCCGCCCGGTTCGCCGGCTGCCGCACCGGCCCGGCTGGCAGCATCGCGGCCATCCCACGAGGTGGCAGGAGCGTCGATGAACCGGGTCCGGAGCTTGATGCTGGCGCTGCTGTGTGCGGCCGGCTGCCTGCTCGGCATCAGCCGGCCGGCGGTCGCGGCCACACCGCAGATCGTCTACACCTACGAGGTTCGCGGGCTGGCCAACAGCAGCAGCCTGGAATCGTTCGCGGCCTCGGCGGCGGCCACCTACGCCGACCCGCGCGGCTGGAGTCTCGGCGGCTCGATCGCCTTCCGCAGGGTCGCCTCCGGCGGCAACTTCACGCTCTGGCTGGCTGCCGCCGGCCGGGTGCCAGGCTTCGGCCCGCCCTGCGACAGCACCTATTCCTGCCGGGTCGGCCGCAACGTGATCATCAACGAGACCCGGTGGCTGAACGCCTCGCCGTCCTGGAACGCCACCGGCTCCTCGCTGGCCGGCTACCGCAACCTGGTGGTCAACCACGAGACCGGCCACTGGCTCGGCTTCGGCCACGCGTTCTGCGGCGGTGCGGGCCAGGCGGCACCGGTGATGCAGCAGCAGTCCATCTCGCTGCAGGGCTGCCGTCCGAACGGCTGGCCGACCGCGAGCGAGCGGCAGCGGCTGGCCGCCTCGCGCGGTGTGCCGATCCGCATCGGCAACCCGGTGGGCAGCCTGGACACCGTGACACCGGGGTTGGCGGCGGTTCTCATCCGGGGCTGGGCGATCGATCCGGACACCACGGCGGCGACCATGGTGACCACCCAGCTGGACGGCAGGGTGGCCTCGGTGCGGGCCGACAGCCTGCGCGAGGACGTCGGCCGAAGCCATCCCGGTTACGGCAACAACCATGGCTTCCGGCTGACGCTGAACGCCGGTCCGGGCCGGCACACGGTGTGCGCCCGTGCGCTGAACGCCGCCGGGTCCGGCGCCGCGGTGTCGCTGGGCTGCAAGACGGTGACCGTCAGCGGCACCCCGATCGGGCAACTGGACTCGGTGGTGGTGGCCGAGCAGGGCATCCTGGTCAGCGGCTGGGCGCTCGACCCGGACACCAGTACCGGAGCGGTGCCGGTGGCGGTGTACGAGCGGCCGGGCGGCCAGGTCGGCATCCGGGCCAACCAGCACAGGACGGACCTGGCCACCCGCTACCCGCGCTGGGGTTCCGCGCACGGCTTCGCGGTGCTGATGCGAGCCGCTCCCGGCGTGCACCAGGTGTGCGCCTACGCGCTCAACGGCTGGGGCATCGGCAGCACCGCGACCCTGGGGTGCCGGTCGGTAACGGTTCCCGGCTGACCGGTGCGGCGGCGTCGCCCGTCGCACAGACCCGTCGCGTGCGATACCTGCTTGTGCGTGATACCCCAGCTTGTGCGTGATACCCAGCGGTTGCCGGAGCGACCGCTGGGTATCACACACGGGCACAGCGCCTGGGACCTCAGCCCTCCAGCGGGTTGCGCTGGCCGCGCGGCACGTGCGGCATGATCGCGTTCGGCGGGATGACGCCGAGCCGGCCGGACTGGTAGTCGGTCAGCGCCTGCTGCAGCTCGGCGCGGGTGTTCATCACGAACGGGCCGTAGTGCACCATCGGCTCGCGGATCGGCTCGCCGCCCAGCAGGATGACCTCCATCGTGCTGGTCCGGCTGTCCTGGCGGGCGTCCGCCGCGACCGTGATCCGGTCACCGGGGCCGAACACCGCCAGCTGCCCGGCGTGGATCGGCTGGCCCTTCGCACCGACGGTGCCGGAGCCGGCCAGCACGTAGCCGAGCGCGTTGTAGCTCGGCTGCCACGGCAACGACAGCTGGCTGCCGGCCGCCACCGAGGCGTGCAACAGGGTGATCGGGGTGTGCGTCGAGCCGGGACCGCGGTGCCCGTCCACCTCGCCGGCGATCACCCGCAGCAGCGAGCCGCCGTCGGCGCTGGCCAGCAGGGTGATGTTGCCGGCCTCGATGCCCTGGTAGTTGGGCGCCAGGAACTTGTCCTTGGCCGGCAGGTTCACCCACAGCTGGAAGCCGTGGAACAGCCCGCCCTCCTCGACCAGCTTCTCCGGCGGGGTCTCGATGTGCAGCAGCCCGGCACCGGCCGTCATCCACTGGGTGGAACCCTCGGTGATGACACCGCCACCGCCGTGGGTGTCCTGGTGGATGAACTGGCCCTCGATCAGGTAGGTGACCGTCTCGAAGCCGCGGTGCGGGTGCCAGTGGGTGCCCTTGGGCTCGCCGGCGGCGTAGTCCACCTCGCCCATGTGGTCCATCATGATGAACGGGTCCAGGTAGCGGTAGTCGATGCCCGCCATGGTCCGGCGCACCGGAAAGCCTTCGCCCTCCAGCCCTGCCGGGGCGGTGGACACCGCCAGCACGTCGCGCTCGGCGTCGCCCAGGGCGGCCCCGGTCACCCGGGGCAGGGTCATGGTGTCAGCGGTAACGGCAGCCATTGTCTTCTAGCCTCCTTCATCGTTGCATGTGCAACTAGTCCCTGGAACCACCGGGCAGTCGAAGGTATTCCATTCCGGTCACCCGGGGCAGCACCCGGGCAGACAAACGACCGCCGCACCCTCAGGCGTGCCCGGAGGCGGCCTGAGGTGCGGCGGTCGAGGTCCGCGGCTGGCGCCGCGTGCGGTGTACCGGATCCGCTTCGGAGTTCGAGGCCGGTCAGGCGCTCTTGTCCGCCGGGGTCATGGCGCTCTTGTCGTCGATCCCGGCGCTCTTGTCGTTGAGTCCGGCGCTCTTGTCGTCGACGACGGTGATGCTGGCGCTCTTGTCGTTGGTGCTGGCGCTCTTGTCGTTGAGTCCGGCGCTCTTGTCGTCGACGACGGTGATGCTGGCGCTCTTGTCGTTGGTGCTGGCCTTCGCGCTCTTGTCGGCGAAGGCCGGGCTGGCCGTGCCGAGGATCCCACAGGTCAGCAGCAGGGCAATGCCGGCCGTGGCCGGGCGCAGGAGTCGAGTCATAGGTAAGTCCTTCCGGTCGAGGTGTTCAGTTCTCATCGACCGAAACCGGCCCAGTTGAGCCGTCCGGAGGTGACACGTAGCACTCAGCACCTGAACTGATAACACTTAGTTATTAGATCAGGAAATTCCATTACTGTCCGTGGTTTTAACCGGTTCGGTCAGCTGCTCGCACCCTGGCTGCCGGCCGGCTGCTCTGGCCGATGGCGCAGCCACAGCGCCCCCAACGGTGGCACCCGGACGATGGCCGAGGCGGGCTGGCCGTGCCAGCTGCGCTCCTCGGCGGTGACCGCACCGAGGTTGCCCACCCCGGAACCGCCGTAGATCTCGGCGTCGGTGTTGATCACCTCGTCCCACCGGCCCGGCCGGGGCAGGCCCAGCCGGTAGTGCTCGCGTGGTACCGAGGAGAAGTTGGCCACGCAGGCCAGCACCGAACCGTCGTCGCCCCAGCGCAGGAACGAGAACACATTGCCGCTGGCGTCGTTGGCGTCGATCCAGCCGAAGCCGGCCGGCAGGATGTCCTGGGACCACAGCGCCCGGTCCTCGCGGTACTGCCGGTTGAGGTCGCTGACCATCCGGTGCACCCCGGCGTGGTCGGCGCCGTCGAGCAACCACCAGTCCAGGGAGCGCCCCTCGCTCCACTCGCCGCCCTGGGCGAACTCCGAGCCCTGGAAGATCAGCTGCTTGCCCGGGTGCGCCCACATGAAGGCGTACAGCGCCCGCAGGGTGGCCATCTGCTGCCACCGGTCACCGGGGATCTTGTTCAGCAGCGACCCCTTGCCGTGCACCACCTCGTCATGGCTGAACGGCAGCACGTAGTTCTCGGAGTAGGCGTAGACCATCGAGAAGGTCATCTCGTGGTGGTGGTACTGCCGGTGCACCGGCTGGTGGGCGACGTAGCCCAGCGTGTCGTGCATCCAGCCCATGTTCCACTTGAAGCCGAAGCCGAGCCCGCCCAGGTGGGTCGGCCGGGTCACCCCGGGCCACGAGGTGGACTCCTCGGCGATGGTGATCACGCCGGGCACCCGCTTGTAGACGGTGGCGTTCATCTCCTGCAGGAAGGCCACCGCCTCCAGGTTCTCCCGGCCGCCGTGCACGTTGGGCAGCCACTCGCCGGCCTTGCGGGAGTAGTCCAGGTAGAGCATCGAGGCGACCGCGTCCACCCGCAGGCCGTCGATGTGGAACTCCTCCAGCCAGTACAGGGCGTTGGCGACCAAGAAGTTGCGGACCTGGCTGCGTCCGAAGTTGAAGACGTAGGTGCCCCAGTCCGGCTGCTCGCCGCGGCGCGGGTCGGCGTGCTCGTACAGCGGGGTGCCGTCGAAGCGGGCCAGCGCGAAGGCGTCCTTCGGGAAGTGCGCCGGCACCCAGTCCACGATCACGCCGATGCCGGCCTGGTGCAGGGCGTCCACCAGGTGGCGGAAGTCGTCCGGGCTGCCGAACCGGGAGGTCGGCGCGAAGTAGGAGGACACCTGGTAACCCCACGAGCCGCCGTACGGGTGCTCGGCCACCGGCAGGAACTCCACGTGGGTGAATCCGGTCCGGCGGACGTAGTCGACCAGCTCGGTGGCCAGTTGCCGGTAGTCCAGCCCCAGCCGCCAGGAGCCCAGATGCACCTCGTAGATCGACATCGGCGCGGCGTGCCAGGCGGTGTTCGCCCGGGCGGCCAGCCAGTCGGCGTCGTCCCAGGCGTAGGAGGAGGTGAACACCACCGACGCGGTGGCCGGTGGCACCTCGGTGGCGAAGGCCATCGGGTCGGCCTTGTCCCGCCACTCGCCGTCGGCGCCGAGGATCTGGAACTTGTACCGGCAGCCGTCGCCGACGCCGGGGATGAACAGCTCCCAGATGCCGGGGTCGCCCATCGAACGCATCGGGAACGCCCGGCCGGACCAGTAGTCGAAGTCGCCGACCACCCGGACGGCCCGGGCGTTAGGCGCCCAGACCGCGAACGAGGTGCCGGTGACCGGCCCGGACGGGGTGTCGTAGCTGCGCACGTGCGCGCCGAGGACGTCCCACAGCTGCTCGTGGCGGCCCTCGCCGAGCAGGTGCAGGTCCAGCTCGCCCAGGGTCGGCAGCCACCGGTACGGGTCGTCGACGATGAACTTGTCCTCGCCGTAGCTGACCTCGAGCCGGTAGTCGGTGGGGTCGACGTCGATCTCCGCGCCGAACACTCCGCCGGGGTGCAGCTGCTCCAGCGGGTAGCGCTGCCCGGAGATGACCGCGCTGACCGCGCTGGCCTCCGGACGCAGGGTGCGGATAGCGATCCGGCCGGGACCGACCGGGTGCGCGCCGAGCACCGAGTGCGGGCCGGAGTGGACGCCGGCGGCCACCCGGTCCAGGTCGTGCTGGCTGAGCGCCGGCCGGGCCTGCTCCGTCGCCGGTTGCTGCCCGAGCACGTCGGGCGTCGGCGGCTGCGCTGCCTGGGGCGCCGCCGGCTGCGCTGTGGGCGTGGTCGGCTGCTGACCAGCGGGCCTCGCGGCTGCCTGCTTGGCCGGGGCCTTGGCCGGGCCGGTCGCCTTCTTGGCCGGCGCCTTGGCCGAGGTCTTGGCCGCCTTGCGGGCCGGCGACTTCGCCACCGCGGCGGCCTTGCTCACCACGGCCTTGGCCGCCTTCTTAGCCGCGCTGGCCGGCTCGGGCGCCGCGCCGCTCGGCTCGGGCGCCGCGCCGGCCGGTTCATGCGCCGTACCGCTCGGCTCGGGTGCCGCGCCGGCCGGGTCGTTCGTTGCGCCGGCCTTCTCCTCCGGCGTGCCGTTCGAGTCCTGCGTGCTCATGCGTTTCCTGCCAATCGGTGCAAGGAGGCCAGCGGGATGGGCAGCCAGTGCGGGCGGTTGCGTGCCTCGTACACCGACTCGTAGACCGCCTTGTCGGCCTCGAAGGCGCGCAGCAGTACCGCGGCCTCCGCCGGGTCCTGGCCACCGGCCTCGGCGTAGCCGTCGCAGAACGCGCTGCGGTTGCGCTCGGCCCACTCGACGGCCCGGAACTCCGACTGCGGCGTCGACCCCATGTCGATCACCTGGTGCCGGGCGGCATAGTCGAAACTGCGCAGCATCCCGGCGACGTCGCGGATCGGGGAGTCGTGCGCCTGCCGCTCGCCGATGGACTTGGCCGGTTCCCCCTCGAAGTCCAGGATCACCCAGCGGTAGGCGGTCCGCAGCACCTGGCCCAGATGCAGGTCGCCGTGCACCCGCTGGGCCAGTACCCGGCCGGGCAGCGCGGCGAACTCGGCGTAGGCCTGCCGCAGCCCGTCGGCCACCTCGGCCAGTTCGGGCACCTCGGCCAGCGCCGCGGTGAGCCGGCCGTTCATGGCTTCGGCCCGCTCGGCAAGCTCGGCCCGCTCCAGCACGCTGGTGCCGAACGCCTCGGCGAGATCGGCATGCACCTCGGCGGTGGAGACCCCGAGCCGGTGCGCCTCGCCGGCGAAGTCGCCGCCGGCCTCGTCGGCGTGCAGGTCGGCCTCGGCCATCAGGTCCCGCACGCTGGTGGTGGCCAGCTGCCAGCCGTCCGAGGCCGTCGTCATGAACTCCTGCAGCATCGCCAGGCTCCAGACCGCTGGGTCGGAGTCCGCGTCCGGTTCCACGCCGGAGGCGTCGGCGCTGACATGGCCCAGCAGCTTGGCCACGTGCCGGCCGCCCAGCCCGCCGAGGGCGGCATGTATTTCGATGTCGGGGTTGAGGCCGGCCTCCAGCCGCCGGAACACCTTGAGGATGGCGGCGTCGCCGTACACGAGCGAGGTGTTGGACTGCTCGCCGGACAGCGCCAGGCTGGTCTCGTGCAGCGGGATCTCCGCCGCGTCCACCACCCGCCAGAAGCGCACCCCGTCCACCGTGCCCTGCTCGGCGATCGCCTGCAGCCACAGGCCGGTGACCTCCTTGTCGTGCAGGGCGTCATAGATCACCAGCGGGGGACCGCCGTCGGCGTCCGGGGCCGAGCCGACCAGGGCGTGGCTGAGCTGCTCGACCGACTCGGTACGCAACACCAGCGGCACCTGGTAGTGCTCGATCCCCTCGGCATAGCTGACATCGGCCAGCCAGATCTGTACCAGGTGCGGTTGCTCGGCCAGGGTGGCCAGCAACCTGGCCCGCACCGTGCCGCTGCGTGACTTGCCCGCGTACCAGCGCTGGTGGCCCAGCCAGTCGCGCAGCACCCGGCTCACCTCGCTAGCTTCCACCCTCATCGCAGGCCCCCCTCCTGGTCGATGCCGGTTCCCGGCTCCGCGCCGCTGCCTTCGGTCCAGTCCGCCGACAGCGCCCCGGCCGCGGGCAACCCGGAGCCGCCGGCCATCTGGTGCACCGGGATGCGCAGCCAGTAGAAGCCGTGGCCGGCCACCGTCAGCAGGTAGGGCAGCTCGCCGATCGCCGGGAAGTGGCTGCCGCCGGTCATCTCGATCGGCTCGGCGCCCTGCCAGGGCCGCAGGTCCAGCTCGACGGCCTGCGGGAACCGGGACAGGTTGTTCACGCACAGCACCACGTCGTCGCCGAACTCCCGGACGAAGGACAGCACGCAGGAGTTGGAGCCGCCCAGGTCGGTGAAGGTGCCGAGGCCGAAGGCGGGATTCTGCTTGCGCAGCCCGATCATCCGCCGGGTCCAGTGCAGCAGCGAGGAGGTGTTGCGGGTCTGGGACTCGACGTTGGTGACCTGGTAGCCGTAGATCGAGTCCAGGTTGACCGGCAGGTACAGCCGGCCCGGGTCGCACTGGGAGAAGCCGGCGTTGCGGTCCGGTGTCCACTGCATCGGGGTGCGCACCCCGTCGCGGTCGCCGAGCCAGATGTTGTCGCCCATGCCGATCTCGTCGCCGTAGTACAGCACCGGGGAACCCGGCAGCGACAGCAGCAGCGCGGTGAACAGCTCGATCCGGTTCAGGTCGTTGTCCAGCAGCGGGGCCAGCCGGCGGCGGATGCCGATGTTGGCCTTCATCCGCGGGTCCTGCGCGTACTCGCTCCACATGTAGTCGCGTTCCTCGTCGGTGACCATCTCCAGGGTCAGCTCGTCGTGGTTGCGCAGGAAGATGCCCCACTGGCAGGTGTCCGGGATCGGCGGCGTCTGGGCCAGGATCTCCGAGATCGGGTAGCGGCTCTCGCGCCGGACCGCCATGAAGATCCGGGGCATCACCGGGAAGTGGAAGGCCATGTGGCACTCGTCGCCGCCGACGGAGAAGTCGCCGAAGTACTCCACCACGTCGTCGGGCCACTGGTTGGCCTCGCACAGCAGCACCCGGTCCGGGTAGTTGGCGTCGACCTCCTTGCGGACCCGCTTGAGCACCTGGTGGGTCTCGGGCAGGTTCTCGCCGTTGGTGCCGTCCCGGACGAACAGGTAGGGCACCGCGTCCAGCCGGAAGCCGTCGATGCCCATGTCCAGCCAGAACCGCAGCGCGTCCATGATGGCGTCGGCCACGGCCGGGTTGTCGAAGTTCAGGTCCGGCTGGTGGGAGAAGAACCGGTGCCAGAAGTACTGCTTGCGGACCGGGTCGAAGGTCCAGTTGGACGGCTCGGTGTCGACGAAGATGATCCGGGCGTCCGGGTAGCGGGTGTCGTCGTCGGCCCAGACGTAGAAGTCGCCGTACGGGCCGTCCGGGTCGTTGCGGCTGGCCTGGAACCACGGGTGCTGGTCGGAGGTGTGGTTCATGACGAAGTCGATGATCACCCGGATGCCGCGGTCGTGGGCGGCGTCGAGGAACTCCTGGAAGTCGTCGATGGTGCCGAACTCGGGCAGCACGTCGGTGTAGTCGGCGACGTCGTAGCCGCCGTCGCGCAGCGGCGAGGGGTAGAACGGCGGCAGCCACAGGCAGTCCACGCCGAGCCACTGCAGGTAGTCCAGCTTGCCGGTCAGGCCCTTGAGGTCGCCGGTGCCGTCACCGTTGGAGTCGGCGAAGCCGCGCACCAGGACCTCGTAGAACACCGCGCGCTTGAACCATTCGGGATCAGGCACGTCGGATACGGGATGGCTCAGGTCGTTTTCCACTGCCGGCGCTCCTCACACTGTCTGGTCTGCGCTGCTGTCCGGGCCGTGCTGTCTCGGCCGTGCTGTCTGGCCGTGCTGTCTCGGCCGCGCTTGTCGGGCCACGCTGCCGTCGGGCCGGTGGGCCGTCGCTGCCGGGCGGCTCCCGCAGCCCGAGTCTGCCATGTGGTGTAAACGCTCACAGCGTCCCCACCCGGTGCCCGCCGCCGGCCCGGCCGTGCTGGCCCCGCCGGGCTCGCCCTGCCGTCACCGGACCCGGACGACGGCTGCCGACTCTCGCGCCAGCCGGACCGCCGCACCGTCCCCGGCGAGGCTCGCGGCGTCGGTGGCGAACAGGATCTCGCCAGCCCCGGGCACCGGCACGTCCTGCCGCTCGCCGGCCAGGTTGACCGCCACCCGCAGCTCGCCGCGGTGCACCACCAGCCAGTTCCGCTGCGGAGTCGTAGTCCACGCTGACCGCGGCCAGCACCGGGTCGGCCAGGCTCGGCTCGTCCCGGCGGAGCCGGATCAGCCGCCGGTACAGCTCGAGCATCTCGGCGTGGCTGCCGGCCTCAGGCTCGGACCAGTCCAGCACCGCGCTGTGATAGGTGGCCGGATCCTGCGGGTCGGGCATCGCCGAGGCGTCCCAGCCGTGGTCGGCGAACTCGGCCAGCCGGCCCGCGCTGACCGCCGCGGCCAGTTCCGGCTGCGGATGCGAGGTGAAGAACGGCCACCGGGTGCTGGCCGCCCACTCCTCGCCCATGAACAACATCGGGGTGAACGGCGAGCTGAACAGCAGCACCGCGCCGATCTTGAGCCGGCCCGCGCTGGTGGTCTCGGGCAGCCGGTCGCCGGCCGCCCGGTTGCCGACCTGGTCGTGGTCCTGCAGGAACGCCACGAACCGCCAGCCCGGGGTGTGCTCGCGGTCCACCGGCCGGCCGTGGTCGCGACCCCGGAAGGCGGAGTAGCTGCCGTCGTGGAAGAAGGCCCGGGTGAGCACCTTGGCCAGGCACTCCAGCGAACCGAAGTCGGCGTAGTAGCCGTGCCGCTCGCCGGTCAGCAGGGCGTGCAGCGCGTGGTGCACGTCGTCGTCCCACTGGGCGTCCAGCCCGTAGCCGCCCTCGGGGTCGTTGCGGTACGGAGCTTCGCCTTGCGAATCAGCGCTGCCGCGCGGGGTGATCAGCTTCGGGTCGTTGAGGTCGGACTCGGCGATCAGCGGCAGCGGCCGGCCCACCGTGGCACTCAGCTCGCTCACCTCGACGGCCAGTTGCTGCAGCAGGTGGACGGGGGAGCTGTCCCGCAGGGCATGCACCGCGTCCAGCCGCAGCCCGTCGATGTGGAAGTCCCGCAGCCAGCGCAGCGCGTTGTCCAGGATGTAGCGACGGACCTCGGCGCTGCCCTCGCCGTCCAGGTTCACCAGGTCGCCCCAGGTGTTGCGCCCGGTCGTGAGGTACGGCCCGAACCGGGGCAGGTAGTTGCCGCTCGGGCCGAGGTGGTTGTAGACCACGTCCAGGATGACCGCCAGGCCACGGCCGTGGCAGGCGTCGACGAAGCGCTTGAGGGCGTCCGGGCCGCCGTACGGCTCGTGCACGGCGTACCAGGCGACCCCGTCGTAGCCCCAGTTCCAGACGCCGTTGAAGGCGTTGACCGGTAACAGCTCGACATGGCTGATGCCGAGTTCGACCAGGTGGTCCAGGCGCTCGATCGCCGAGTCCAGCGTGGCGCCGGGGGTGAAGGTGCCGACGTGCAGCTCGTAGATCACCGCGCCGGCCAGCTGCCGGCCGGGCCAGCCGGCGTCCTGCCAGTGGTGGGCGCTCTCGTCGTAGACCTCGGTCAGGCCGTGCACGCCGTCCGGCAGCCGCTGCGAGCGCGGGTCGGGCAGCGGGGTGTCGTCGTCGTCGAGCAGGTAGCCGTACCGGGTGCCCGGCGGCAGGTCGGCCGCCAGTTGCCACCAGCCGGGTTGCGCCGGATCCGACAGCAGGTCCTCGGTCCGGCCGTGATCGGTACCGATGACCGCCCGGACCCGACCGGCCTGCGGTGCCCACACTGCGGGTCGCATCGTCGTCCTCGCCTCGCGTTCGTCCTTCGATCCTGCGCGAAAGGCCTGGCTGTTCAGGCCGAAAGGTGGTTCTCGGGTGGCCGGCCGTGCTGTGACCGGCCACCGGTCAGTCGGTGCGGGTCAGCAACGCCACCGGGTAGCGGCGCAACAGCTCGGCCAGCTCGACCTGGCCGGAGTGCCGCTCGCCGGTCAGCTGGTCGACGTGGTCGCCGGGTGGTAACCGCAGCACGGTGTCGCGCCAGCCGCCGCCACGCCGCAAGCCGACCGGCAACCTGGTGGCCACCGCCACCGCACCACCGCGGTCGAAGGCGACGGCGTGCTCGGCGGCCGGGCCGGTGACGGCCAGCGCGGTGTAGCCGGTGAACCGGCCGGGACGGTCGCGGCGCTCGCGCAGTACCCGGCTGGTCAGCCACAACTTGGCCACCCCGGTGGCCTCCAGCGGCGGCATGCTGTCGGCCGGGCCGGCTGTGTCGGGTGAGTCAGCCGGGTCGGCTGGTTCAGCCAGGTCGGCTGGTTCAGCCAGGTCGGCCAGCAGCCGCCGGCGCAGCTCGAAGTCCACCGGCCGCCGGTTGTCCGGGTCGACCAGGGAGTAGTCGTAGAGCTCGGTGCCCTGGTAGACGTCCGGCACGCCGGGCATGGCCAGCTGGATCAGCTTCTGGGACAGGCTGTTCGACCAGCCGTCCGGGGTGATCTCGGCGATCAGCTCGTCCAGCGGCCGGTGCAGCGCCTCGTCGTCGTAGGCCCGGTCCACCGCCTGGTGCACCGCGGCCTCGAAGCCGGCGTCCGGGTCCCGCCAGCCGGTGCCCTCGGCCGCCTCGCGCATCGCCTTCTCGGCGTAGGCGTGCATCCGGTCTCGCGGGATCCAGCCGGCGCCGGCGAAGGTCTGCCACAGCAGGTAGCCGAACGCCCTGGACGGGATGGGCGCGGCGGCCAGCAGCCGCTCGGCGGTGCCGTACCAGCGCTCGCCGAGTTCGGGCAGCACCGCCAGCCGGGCCCGGACGTCCTCGCTGCGCTTGGTGTCGTGGGTGGACAGCGTGGTCATCGAGTCCGGCAGCAGCCGCTGGCGCTGCAGTTGGGCGGTGTGGAAATGCTCGGGCGTGCTGCCGTAGGAACCCGGGTCGCCACCCACCTCGTTCAGCCCGACCGCGCGGTTGTAGCGGTAGTAGGCGGTGTCCTCGACGCCCTTGGCCATGATCGCGCCGGTGGCCTGCTCGAACCGGACGGTCACCTCGCGGTCACCGTTGGCCAGCAACGGCAGCAGATTCTCGATCGTGCCGGCCAGTTCGGGGCGGCGGGACCGGGCCAGCGCGGCGGCGGAGTCCAGCTGCTCGGCGCCGACCGGCTGGTAGGACCGGTACACCGCGAAGGCCACCGCGAGCTCGGTCAGCGCCGCGATCACCTCGTCGTCGCCGGCGGCAAGGTCCGGGGCGGCAGCCCGCACCGCGCGCCCGATCCGCAGCAGTTCGGCATGCAGGATGGTGTCGGCCACCAGCCGCTTGCCCTGCTCCAGGTGCTCGGCCCAGCTGCGCTCGTCGCCGGTCAGCTCGGCGTAGCGGCGGCTCACCTCGGACTCGGCGGCCGGGTCGTAGAGCAGGTTGTTCACCTCGGCCAGCGCGTCGTAGCCGGTGGTGCCGGCCACCGGCCAGCCCGGCGGCAGCAGCTCGCCCGGTTCGGTGATCTTCTCCACGGTGATCCAGCAGTCCGGCGCCGCCGCGGCCAGCCGGTCCAGGTAGCCGGCGGGGTCGGCCAGCCCGTCCGGGTGGTCGATCCGGATGCCGGCCACGTCGCCGGCCCGCACCCAGCGCAGCAGCTCGGCGTGGCTGGCCTCGAACACTCTCCCGTCCTCCACCCGCAGGCCGGCCAGGTCGGTGACGGCGAAGAACCGCCGGTAGTTCTGCTCGGTGTCGGCGCGCCGGTAGCTGATCAGCTGGTAGTGCTGGCGGGCGTGCACCTCGGCGGCGGAGTCGCCCGGCTCGGCGGTGCCCTCGGCAATCGGGTAACGGTGCTCGTAGTAGTGCAGCTCACCGCCGGAGCTCTCGAGGTGCACGCTGAGGTCGTCGTCGCAAGCACCGTCGCCGAGCACCGGCAGCTTGATTCGGCCGCCGCCGGCCCGCCAGTCGACGTCGAACCAGCCGGCGTACTCCGACCCCTCGCCGCGGCGCAGCAGCTGCCACCAGGCCTGGTTCTGGGCGGCGTCGGCCACGCCCATGTGGTTGGGCACGATGTCGATCACGGTCAGCAGGCCGGCCGCGCGGGCGGCATCGGCCAGCACCCGCCGGCCCGCCTCGCCGCCCCGGTCGGGATCGACCCGGTCGTGACTGGTGATGTCGTAGCCGTGGTCGGAGCCGGCGGTCGCCTGCAGCAGCGGGGACAGGTAGAACGCCTGCACGCCCAGCGCCACCAGGTAGTCCGACAGCTCCGCCGCCTCCGGCAGCGGGAACTGCCGGCGGATCTGCAGCCGGTAGGTCGAGCCGGGTACCTGCCGATCTGCCTGCGATGGCAGCTGGTCGGGCATCAGTCGACCCGCTGCAGGACCACCAGGGTCCGCGGCTGGACGGTGACCGCGTCACCGGCCGGCAGGGGCTTGATGTCGGACTCGTCCAGCACGGTGTGCGCGGTGTCGAGCACCACCTGCCAGCTGGACTCGTGCAGCTCGGACGGGGTGGTGAACTCGATCGGCTCGTGATGTGCCGAGAAGCACAGGATGAACGAGTCGTCGGTGATCCGCTCGCCACGGTCGTCGGAGCCGGTGATGGCGTCGCCGTTGAGGAACACCGCCACCGCGCGCCCGAAGCCGGATCCCCAGTCCTCCTCGGTCATCACGCTGCCGTCCGGACGCAACCAGGCGATGTCGGGCAGCGACTGGCCGTCCTTGCCGCGGACCGGCCGGCCCTCGAAGAAGCGGCGGCGGCGGAAGGTCGGGTGCTTGCGGCGCAGCTCGGAGACCGCCCTGGTGAAGGCCAGCAGGCCGGAGTCGGCGTGCTCCCAGTCGATCCAGGTCAGCTCGTTGTCCTGGCAGAAACCGTTGTTGTTGCCCTGCTGGGTGCGGCTCAGCTCGTCGCCGTGGCAGATCATCGGCACGCCCTGGGACAGGAACAGGGTGGCCAGGAAGTTGCGCTGCTGGCGGCCCCGCAGCTCGTTGACCTCGGGATCGTCGGTCGGGCCCTCCACGCCGCAGTTCCAGGACCGGTTGTGGCTCTCGCCGTCGTTGTTGTCCTCGCCGTTGGCCTCGTTGTGCTTGTCGTTGTAGGAGACCAGGTCGCGCAGGGTGAAACCGTCATGCGCGGTGACGAAGTTGATGCTGGCCACCGGCCGGCGCGCGGAGTGCTCGTACAGGTCTGCCGAACCGGTCAGCCGGGCCGCGAACTCGCCGATGGTGCCAGGCTCGCCGCGCCAGAAATCCCTTACCGTGTCGCGGTATTTACCGTTCCACTCGGTCCACTGGGGCGGGAAGTTGCCGACCTGGTAGCCGCCGGGGCCGATGTCCCAGGGCTCGGCGATCAGCTTGACCTGGCTGACCGTCGGGTCCTGCTGCACGAGTTCGAAGAAGCTGGATAGCCGGTCCACGTCGTAGAACTCCCGGGCCAGGGTGGCGGCCAGGTCGAACCGGAAGCCGTCGACGTGCATCTCGGTCACCCAGTAGCGCAGCGAGTCCATGATCAGCTGCAGCGAGTGCGGATGCCGGACGTTGAGGCTGTTGCCGGTGCCGGTGTAGTCGGTGTAGTAGCGCTTGTCGCTGTCTTCCAGCCGGTAGTAGGCGGCGTTGTCGATGCCCTTGAACGACAGCGTCGGGCCCAGGTGGTTGCCCTCGGCGGTGTGGTTGTAGACCACGTCGAGGATCACCTCGATGTCGGCGGCGTGCAGCGCGCGCACCATCGCCTTGAACTCCTGCACCTGGCCGCCGGGGGTGGTCGAGGAGCTGTACTTGGCGTCCGGGGCCAGGAAGCCGATCGTGTTGTAGCCCCAGTAGTTGGTCAGGCCCTTGTCGATCAGGATCGAGTCGTTGGCGAAGTGGTGTACCGGCATCAGCTCCAGCGCGGTCACCCCGAGCGACTGCAGGTGCTCGATGATCATCGGGTGCGCGACGCCGGCGTAGGTACCGCGCAGCTCCTCGGGCAGGTCGGGATGCCGCTCGGTCAGGCCCTTGACGTGCGCCTCGTAGATCACCGTGTCGGCGTACTGCCGCCGCGGCGGCCGGTCGACGCCCCAGTCGAAGAACGGGCTGATCACCACCGACTTCGGCATCTGGGCGGCCGAGTCGTCGTCGTTGCGGGTGTCCGGGTCGCCGAAGGTGTAGCTGAACAGCGACTGGTCCCAGTCGAAGTGGCCGGAGATGGCCTTGGAGTACGGGTCGAGCAGCAGCTTGTTCGGGTTACAGCGCTGGCCGTTGGCCGGGTCGTACGGGCCGTACACCCGGTAGCCGTAGAGCTGGCCCGGTTCGACGCCCGGCAGGAACGCGTGCCAGACCAGGCCGTCGACCTCGGGCAGCTCGACCCGGGTCTCGGCGCCGTCAGCGTCGAACAGGCACAGCTCGACCTTCTCGGCGACGTCGCTGAACAGCGCGAAGTTTGTGCCCGAGCCGTCGTAGGTGGCACCCAGTGGGTACGCGGTGCCTGGCCAGATTTGCATGTGTTCCCCTTCGGAGTGCGCAGCGCCGAAACCTTCAGCGATCGCCGGGTGCTCGCACTTGGCCAGACGAGCCGGGCTCGTGCTGAGCACGGAGCACCGGAAATCGAGCTTAGCCGAGTGCCGAGGCGGTTCCGACCAGCCCGAGCCTCGCCCGCGATGGTGCACCCGCGCCGCCGGGCTGCGATACGTTTGCATGGGGGGCTCGACAGAAAACAGCTGTGCGACTCCGTCCTACCCGCGAGGGAGTCCAGTGAACAGCTCGGATGTCGCAGCGACCGATCATCCGTTACCACATGCCGTGGGCGTGGTTATCCCGGCGCACGACGAGCAGGAACTGCTGCCTGCCTGCCTGCGCAGCGTGGCCGAGGCCATCGGCCGGTTGGACGTGCCCGTGGCCGTCGTGGTCGCCCTGGACCGGTGCACCGACCGCAGCGCCGCGATCGTGGCCGGCTTCCGGGCGACCGGCCTGCCGGTGCGCTCGGTGGTGGTGCCGCGTCCGGGGGTGGGTGCCGCTCGGGCGGCCGGCTGCCGGGCAGTGCTTGCCGACCTCGGCACCGACGGGGCCTGGCTGGCCAACACCGATGCCGACTCCGAGGTGCCGGCGCACTGGCTGCAGGCGCAGCTCGCGCACGTCCGGCGCGGTGCCGAGGTGGTGGTCGGCACGGTGCGGGTGACCGAGTGGTCCGAGCAGCCGGCCGTGGTGCGCGACCGGTTCGGTGCCGCCTACCGGCCCGAGGCCGGCCACCGGCACCGGCACGGCGCCAACCTCGGCTGCACCGCCCAGCGGTATCTGGCCGCCGGTGGCTTCGCCGAGCTGACGTGTGACGAGGACGTGGACCTGATCGAGCGGTTGGAGGCGATCGGCAGCGCCATGGTGTGGGCGGCCGACCTGCCGGTGGTCACCAGTGCCCGGCGCATCGGGCGGGCGACCGGCGGTTTCGCCGACCACCTTGCCGGACTTGCCGAGCTCGGCGATGTCGTCGGCTGACGCGCCGGCCGACGCGCCGGTTACGGCGGTGCCACCGGTCGGCCTGCCGGCTACTGCGGTGCCGGTGGCCGGCCCGCCGGGCCCGGCAGCGGCATCGCTGGACCGGCGGTTCGCCGAGCTGGCGGCCGAATCGCTGCCGCTGCCCGCCGGCGGCCGGACGCTGGACCGCTGGCGCCGGTTGGCCGAGGTGGCCGCCGAGGACCTGGCGCTGGTGAAGCTGTACGAGAGCCATACCGATGCGCTGGCCATCTTGGCCGAGCTGGGAGCTGGGCCGGCCGGATCGGGCGCCGGGCCGGTGCAGCTGGGCACCGCGGCGGGGGAGCCGGGTGCGGGGGAGCCGGATGCGGGGCTGGCACCCGCCGGCAGCCGCTGGGCGGTGTGGGCCGCCGAGCCGCCGCAGGCCCGGTTGACGATCGCCGCTGACGGGGCCGGGGTGCTGCTGACCGGCCGCAAGGCCTGGTGCTCCGGCGCCCGGCTGGTCAGCCACGCGCTGGTGACCGGGTGGGATGCCCGGTCCCGCCCGCAACTGGCGGCGGTCCGGTTGGATCAGCCCGGGATCACCGTGCTCGACACGGTGTGGCAGGCACCGGGCATGAGCCGGGTGGATACCCCGGACCTGGACTTCGACGCGGTGCCCGCCGTCGCGGTGGGACCGCCGGCCGGTTACCTGGACCGGCCCGGCTTCTGGCACGGCGGCTGCGGCATCGCCGCCTGCTGGTACGGCGGCACGGTGCCGCTGGCCCGCGCGGTGCTGGCCGGTGCCGGTCGGCGGCCCGAACCGCACGCGCTGGCCCACCTGGGCGCGATCGACCTGGCGCTGCGCGCGTTGCGGGCACTGCTGGTCGAGACCGCCGGCTGGCTGGACGACCACCCGTGCGAATCCGCACTGGAGCCGGCACTGCGGCTGCGCGGCGCGGCCGACAGCACTGCCCGGCTGGTGCTCGACCACGCCGGCCGAGCGCTCGGGGCAGGCCCGCTGTGCCGGGACCCGGCCGTGGCCCGGCACTTCGCGGACCTGCCGATCTTCCTGCGGCAGAGCCACGCCGAGCGCGACCTGGCGGCCCTCGGCGAGGCGCTGGCCGCCCGCCCGGCCGACCTGGGCTGGTCCCTGTGAGCCCCGCCGACCCGCCCCGGGCCGCCGACCCGGCTGATCCGGCTGATCCGGCCGACCCGCCCCGGGCCGCCGACCCGGCTGATCCGGCCGACCCGGCTGACCCGGCCAACGCGCCCGAGCTGCCGCCCTACGTTGCCCAGATGTATGCCAGCGAGGTGGACCCGTGGCGGATCAGCGAGGGCTTCTACGAGCACCGCAAGCGGCAGATCGTCCTCGGCTGCCTGCCCGAGCCGCGCTACCGGCACGCCTTCGAGCCGGCCTGCGCGAACGGTGAGCTGAGCGTGTTGCTGGCCGAGCGCTGCGATCGGTTGCTGGCCGCCGACATCGCCGAGCCGGCGGTGCGGCGCACCGCCGGACGGCTGGCCGGGCGGCCCGGAGCGCGGGTCGCCCAACTGGCGGTGCCGGCGCAGTGGCCTGACGAGCGCTTCGACCTGGTGGTGCTCAGCGAGTTCGGCTACTACCTGTCGTGGCCGGACTGGCAGGCGGTGGTGGCCCGGACCGCGGCGAACCTCACCGGGGACTGGACCGTGCTGGCCTGCCACTGGCGTCCGGACTTTCCGGAGCGGTTGGTCGGCACCGACGCGCTGCACGACGAGCTGGCCGCCCGGCTGCCGGGACGGCAGGTGCTGCGGCTGGAGGACGAGGACTTCCGGCTGGACGTGTTCTCCGGCCGTCCGGACAGCGTCGCCGCCCGCGACGGGCGGCGCTGAGCCCGTCCACCTCGGCGGCTACCGCCTGACCCGGGTGGTGAGCCGGGCCGGCCGACCTCAGCCGAGCTCGCGCAGCCGGGGTAGCAGGTCGGCGTAGTAGTCGAAGAAACCGGCGTAGGACGTCGCGGCCTCAGAACCGCCCATCTGCGAGACGTAGATCTCGTCGAAGCCGGCCTCGGCGAATGGCCGGAACGCCTGCAGGTGCCGGTCCGGGTCCGCGCCGTAGGCGATCGAGTCGGCGGTCATCTGCCGGGTGACCAACTGGCTGGCCTGCTCGAAGTGTTTCGGGCTGGGCAGCACCTGGGACAGCTCACCCGGCACGCCGGAGTTGGCCCACAGCCGGTGCGCGGTGTCGATGCAGGTGTCGTCGTCGTTGCCCCAGCAAACCTTGTAGCCGGCCTGGGTGGGTTTGCCGGCACCACCGGAATCGGCGAACAGCTGCAGCAGGTCGCGGTCAGGCATGGTGCACACGAAGCCGTCGCCGATCCGGCCGGCCAGCCGTACCGCCTTGGGACCGAAGCCCGAGACATAGACCGGCGGTGGGGTGGCCGGCCTGCTGTACAGCTTGGCGTCGTCGACGGTGTAGTGGGTGCCGCGGTGGCTGACGAAGCCTTCGGAGGTCCACAGCAGCCGCATCACCTCGACGGCCTCTTCCAGCATCTCCAACCGGACGTCGGTGCTCGGCCAGGTGGCACCGGTGATGTGCTCGTTCAGCGCCTCGCCGCTGCCGACGCCGAGGACGAACCTGCCGTCCAGCAGCAGGCTCGCGGTGGCCGCCGCCTGGGCCACCAGCGCGGGGTGGATGCGGACCGTAGGGCAGGTGACCGCGGTGGTCACCGGCAGCCGGCAGACCTGGGAGATCGCGCCGATCACCGACCAGACGAACGGGCTCTCACCCTGCTGGTCGTTCCAGGGATGGAAGTGGTCGGAGATCCACAGGGCGTCGAAGCCGGCCTGCTCGGCGGCGGCCGCCTGCTCCACCAGCTCACCGGGCGAGTACTCCTCGCAGGACAGGAAGTATCCGATCTTCACGCCGTGCTCCTTCGCGCTGTGTTACCGGCGTGCCTGTCCAGCCGGTTTCACGCTACCGCCCGGGGTGAGGAAGCTACCCGGCGCAGGGGGCACCCGCCCCCATCAACCCGAGTGGCGTGCAGTCGGCCGAGTCGAGTGGCGTGCGGTCGGCCGAGTCGCGTGGCGGGCAATCGGCCGAGCCGCGTGGCGTGCAGTCGGCCGAGCCGGCATCGGGCTCAGCCGAGCGGGCCGCCCTGGTGGTCCTGGGTGTCGGCCAGTGTCTCGGCGATGCCCTCGTGCGCGGCCCGGGTGTCCGGGTCGTCGTCGGAGGCGCGCAGGTTGCCGGCCTCGGGCTGGGCGGCCGCCGGCGGGAGGTTGGAGTCGAACCAGCCGTCGGTCGGGATCGGCTCAGCCCCGGAGGCGCCGTTGCCCTGGCTCACCGCAGGCGCGCCGTCGCCGGTGGAGCTGACCGCCAGCCAGGATGACCCGGCCCCGGAACCGCCGGGCTCGCCCGAGCCGCCGGCCGCGCCGGCCAGGCCCGCCAACCCTTCCAATGCCTTGGAGAACTCGCTCGGCACGATCCACATCTTGTTGGCGTCGCCCTGGGCGATCCGGGGCAGCGTCTGCAGGTACTGGTAGGCGAGCAGCGCCGGGTCTGGCCGGGCCGCGTGAATGGCGCCGAAGGTGGTCTCGATCGCCTTGGCCTCGCCCTGGGCGCTGAGGTAGCGGGCCGCCCGCTCGCCCTCGGCCCGCAGGATGCGCGACTGCCGCTCCGCCTCGGCGGACAGGATGGCGGCGGTCTTGGCACCCTCGGCGGCCAGGATCTGGGCGGCCTTCTGGCCCTCGGCGGTCTTGATGGCCGACTCCCGCTGGCCCTCGGCGGACAGGATGATGGCGCGCTTGTCCCGGTCGGCGCGCATCTGCTTCTCCATCGCGTCCCGGATCGAGGGCGGCGGCTCGATGGCCTTGATCTCGACCCGGGCCACCCGGATGCCCCACGGCCCGGTCGCCTCGTCGAGCACCCCGCGCAGCTGGCTGTTGATGCCGTCCCGGCTGGTCAGGGTCTGCTCCAGGTTGAGCGAGCCGACCACGTTGCGCAGCGTGGTGATGGTCAGCTGCTCGACGGCCTGGATGTAGTTCTGGATCTCGTAGGTGGCCGCCCGCGGGTCGGTGACCTGGAAGTAGATCACCGAGTCGATGCCGACCGTCAGGTTGTCGGAGGTGATCACCGGCTGCGGCGGGAAGCTGACCACCTGCTCGCGCATGTCGATCATCGGTCGCATCCGGTCCACGAACGGCAGCAGCACCGCCACCCCGGGTCCCTGGGTGCGGGTGTAGCGGCCCAGCCGCTCGACGACGGCCGCCCGGGCCTGCGGGACGATCCGCACGCTGCGCAGCAGGGTCACCACCACCAGCACCGCGACGATCAGGACGGCGAACAGAACGGCGTCCATACCGGTCTCCCCTCGTAGTTCACTCGTATCCGGACGGGCAGTGCTATCGCGAACTGTCCCAGACCAGCGCCGTGGCGCCGTCGATCTCGATCACCTGCACGCTGCTGCCCACCGGGATCACCTGGCTGCGGTCGTAGGCGCGGGCAGACCACTCGCTGCCGCCGAGCCGCACCCGGCCGTCGGCGGCGTCGACCTTGCTGGTCACGATGGCCTGGGTGCCGATCAGCGCCTCGACGCCGGTGCGGGCGGTGCCGCTGCCGGTCAGGTGCCGTTTGGCGATCGGACGCACGAACAGCAGCAGGGCCAGCGCACCCATGATGGCGACGACGACCTGCAGGGCCGGGGGCAGTCCGGCCGCCGCGGCGATCCCGCCGGCTCCGGCGCCGCCGGCACACATCAGCAGCACCAGATCCAGGCCCAGCGTCTCCGCGCCGGCCAACGCGGCGGCCAGGATCAGCCAGATCAACCAGGCGTGCATACCTTCATGGAACCACCTGGTAGCACCGCTGATCGGGATATGGCTCGATTCGTGAGTACTCGCACAGGCTGTATCAGCGCCGATCGTCCTGGCTCACCCGCCCGGCCTGAGCTCGGCCCGGGCACAATGGACCGGTGTTCGGTTCCCTGGCCCCGGCGCGGCGCCGGTTGGCGCTGGGCTGCTGCGCCCTGCTGGTGCTGGCCCTGGTCGGGGCGCTGGTGGCGGTCGTGGCGCATCGCGGCGGTAGCCGGGACGCGCCGCGCGCGGTGCCCGCCGACCAGCCCGGCCCGGTGCTGCTGGTCCCCGGCTACGGCGGTTCGACCGGCGGGCTGACGGTGCTGGCCACCCGGCTGCGCGAGCAGGGCAAGGATGCCGAGGTGGTGAGCCTGCCGGACAATGCCCAGGGTGACCTGACCGCCCAGGCGGATGCGCTGGCTGCCGCGGCGCGGGCCGCGATCGCCCGCACCGGTGCGCCGTCGGTGGACGTGGTGGGCTACTCCGCCGGTGGGGTGGTGGCCCGGCTGTGGCTGAGCAGAGATACCGGCGCGCAGGTGCGCCGGGTGGTCACCCTGGGCTCACCGCAGCACGGCACCCAGCTGGCCAGCCTGGGAGCGTTGGTCGCCGGCCAGTGCCCGCTGGCCTGCCAGCAGCTGGACCCGGCCAGCGACCTGCTGGCCCGGCTCAACGGCCGGGCCGGCTCCGGCGGCGAGGTGCCGGCCGGGCCGGTGTTCGTCTCGCTGTGGACCAGCCACGACGAGGTGGTGATCCCGCCGGAGTCGGCGGTGCTGGCCGGCGCCATCAACATCCGGATCCAGAGCGTCTGCCCGGCGTCCGCGGTCGGCCACAGTGGGCTGCCGAGCGACCCGCTGGTGGCTGCGATGGTGCTCGCCGAGCTGCAACCCACCGGCCCGGTGCAGTTTGCCGCCGGCGACTGTGCCCGGCTCAGCTCCTGACGCTCCGGCCCGGCCCGCGTCCGCCGATCAACTGCCGCTGACCGGCTCGCCGCCGACCGGGTCTCGCCGACCGGCTCGCCGCCGGCCGGGTCTCGCCGCGCTCGGATCGCCTCAGCTGGTGACGTCCTTGGTGGCGAAGTTGGCCCAGGCGGCGCCCAGCAGCACCACCACGTAGACGCCCTGCAGAGCCACCCCGCGCAGCACGTTGTGCCACAGGATCGGGTCCCGGAACAGGTCGATGAACGACAGCCAGTACCGGGTCGGCAGGTAGGGCTGCAGCGCGCGGGATGCGTCGATGGTGAGCAGCAGCGAGGAGCCGATCAGGATCGCCAGCGCGCCCATGCTGGCCGACAGCGCCGAGTCGGTCACCGTGGACAGGAACAGCGCCACCGCCGCCACGCCGAGCATCGAGAACGCGACGTAGCCGATGGCGAGCACGGTCCGGCCGGCGATCTGGTCCGCGGTCAGGGTGGTGCCCGAGACGCTGGTGACGCCGACCGCCGACAGCGGCTGGTTGCCCAGCAACGCCCGGCCGACCAGGAAGCCGGTGCCCGACACCACGATCACCGAGGTCAGCACGAAGGCGAACACCGACACCAGCTTGGCCACCAGCAGCCGGGTCCGGCCGACCGGCCGGATCAGCAGGTAGCGCAACGTGCCTGCGGACGCCTCGCCGGCGACGGTGTCACCGGCCACCACGGCCACCGCCACCGGCAGGAACAGCGGCAGCACGATGGCCAGCGCCGCCACCGAGAACAGCGAGCCGTTGGTCAGCACCGCGGACAGGAACGCCGGGCCCTGCCCCGGTCGCGGACCGATCCCGGTGACGGCCAGCAGGATCGCCACCACGGTCGGCAGCGCGTCCAGCAGGCCGATCGTCATCCAGGTGCGCGGTCGCCGGAACAGCTTGAGCAGTTCGACCCTGATCATCGACCCTCCACCCGGTCACTGCCCGGCCCGGTCAGCTCCAGCACCGCCTGCTCCAGCGTGCGCCGTTCCGGCCCGAGCTCGTGCACCGGGATGCCGGCGCCGACCAGCAGTGCGTTCAGTGCCGCCGGGTCCGCACCGCGGACCAGCAACGTCTCGCCGTCGCGGTGCTCGACCCGGCCGTCGAGCAGCGCCAGCGCCGCCGCCGCGTTCGAGGTGCGGACCATGGTGCGGCCGGTCGGCGCCTGCAGGTCGGCGAGTTCGGACTGCACCACCAGCCGGCCGCGGTCCAGCACGCCCACCCGGGTGCACAGCTGCTCCACTTCGGCCAGCAGGTGGCTGGACAGGAAGATGGTGGTGCCGCCGGCGTGCAGGTGCAGCAGCAGGTCGCGGATCTCCCGGATGCCCTGCGGGTCCAGGCCGTTGGTGGGCTCGTCCAGCACCAGCAGCCGGGGTCGGCGCAGCAGCGCGGCGGCCAGTCCCAGTCGCTGCCGCATGCCGAGCGAGTACGCCTTGACCGGCCGGCGCCCGGCTCCGGCCAGCCCTACCTGGTCGAGCACCTGGGCGATCCGCTCGGCCCGGTCGCGTGACGAGCCCCGGGCCCGGCGCGGGCCGCTGGCGTCCAGCAGGCTGAGGTTGGCCCGTCCGGACAGGTGGCCGTAGGCGGCCGGTCCCTCCACCATCGCGCCGACCTGGTCGAGCACCCGGCCGGCCGCGGCCGGGATCGGCTGGCCGAGCAGCTCGATCCGGCCGGAGGTCGCCATCACCAGGCCGAGCAGCATCCGGACGGTGGTGGTCTTGCCCGAGCCGTTGGCGCCCAGGAAGCCGTAGATGTCACCTGGCCGGACGTCCAGGTCGACCGAGTCGACGGCGGTCAGCGAGCCGAACCGCTTGGTCAGCGCGTGCGTGGTGATCATCAGTCGAGCTCGGGATGGGCCGGCAGCTCGGCGGCGGCCGCGGCCAGCGTCTGGTCGGTGACGGTGCCGACCAGCAGCCAGGACGCGTCGCGCTGGGCGGGGATGCTCAGCAGCAGGTTGAGCGGGCCGACGGACACGCTCAGCTGCGGCTGGTTCGGGTCGGCCTTGATGGCCGTGGCCAGTTCCTGGCGGAACGAGTAGGCGATCCGGCCGGGCAGTGGCACCGCGACCAACTCGGTCACCCCCCGGCCGTACACCCCGACGCTGCCGAACGGCGGCAGTTGCGGGTTGCGGTCCAGGCCAGCCAGCTGGGCCGGCGGCACCACCGCTCCGAGCTGGTCGATGGCGGTGACCAGGTCCCGGGTCGGCTGGCTGGACACCCGGGCGCCGAGCGGCGGCGAGAAGGCGGTGACCGACGCGGGTGGCTCGGCGGGGGAGAAGTCGAGGAAGGAACTGCTCAGCACCGCACTCGCCGACTGCTTGCCCTGCACCCGGACCCGCAGCGGCAACCCGGTGGCGGCGTCGGCCCAGACGTCGACGTGCGCGATGCTGCTGGCCGGCTGCGCGGGGGTGATCCGCAGGCCGGGCGCGCTGCGGCCGGCGATCCGCTCCGAGCCGAGCCGGGACGCCTCGCCGGGCAGCGCCTGGCTGAGCAGCCGGCGGCCGAGCTCGGGCGGCATCAGGTCCCCGGCGGTGGGCAGTCGCACCTGCGGCGGCACCGGCGCGCCGGTTCGCTCGACGGTGTTGGACTCGTAGTTCCAGGTCCAGTCGCCGGACTGGTCGTGATGGATGTCGAACTCGCCGGCGAAGCTGACCGCGTCCACCCGCCAGTCGTCGCTGCCGCGGTACCAGGCCCGCAGCTGGGTGCGACCGCCGAACAGGTCGGCCACCGAGGTGAACCTGCTGGTCACCGGCAAAGCCAGGCCACCGGACGCCTCGGCGTAGCCGCTGAACGGCCGGCTGGCCGAGGCGTTGATCCGTTGCAGCAACTCGGCGGCGGACAGGTCGCTGGACCGGGCGGGGACCGCGGCCACCAGGGCCGGCAGGGCCGCGAGCAGCGCGGTGCCGGCGAGCACGGCGAGCCAGCGCTGCAAGGTGGTCACTCCTCACCGTACGACGCCCGGCGGTCATCGGTTCAGGGTGCTGCCCCCAGCGGCGGCCGGCAGCGCCGAAAACCCGCGGGCGGTAGCGGCGAGAGCCGCAGGGCGGTAGCGGCGAGAGCCGCAGGGCGGTAGCGGCGAGAGCCGCGGGGCGGTAGCGGCGAGAGCCGCGGGGCGGTAGCGGTGCGCAGCCGGGCGGGTGCGGCATAGTGCTTGCATGGCACACCCGATGACCGATGAGCAGGCCCGCGCGTTTCTGGCCGAGGGCACCAGGACCGGCAAGCTGGCCACCAGCCGGGCCGACGGGCGCCCGCACGTGGCACCGATCTGGTTCGTCCTGGACGGCGAGGACATCGTCTTCATGACCGGTGCCGACACCGTGAAGGGCCGCACTCTGCGCCGGGACCCGCGGGCAGCGCTGTCGGTGGACCTGGAGCAGCCGCCGTACGCCTTCGTCACCGTCGAGGGCAGCGTCGAGATCTCCGAGAATCTGGAGGAGATGCTGCCGCTGTCCATCGCGATCGCGCGCCGCTACGTCGGGGAGGCTGACGCCGAGGCGTTCGGCCGCCGCAATGCTGTCGCCGGCGAGCTGCTGGTCCGGTTGCGGCCGGACAAGATCATCGCCATCGACGACCTGATGGGGGAGTGACGGCTCAGCGTCCTCGATGGCCCGGTCGAACTGCCGGCTGATGTCGATCTGGATCAGCGCACGGTTCGGCGGTCGGGCTGGTGGAGAGTGGCCTGAAGTCGCCGTGCCCGTCGACGGGCACGAGGGCGACGCCCGGAGCGGGCCTCGCCCTTGATCGCCGTGGCTGTTACTCGGTGCCGGTGCCGGTGCCGCTGACGGTGAAGGTCTTACTGACTTCGACGGTGGTCTTGGTTCCGGTGGTGGTGGTGATGTCGGCCGGCCTGGCAGCCCACTGGGAGTGCCGTGCAGTGCCGTGGCGCCCGGTCGCGTTCGGCTACAGCGCGAAACGTTCTTCGTGAAACTGCTCCGGGGGCAGTTGCGCCTCGGTGAGCGCCTTCCGTGCGACAGCGGCCATGCCGGGAGGCCCGCAGAAGTAGACGTCGCGTTCGCGCAGGTCCGGAACGAGCCGTTGCAGCAGCGCGGTGCTCAGCGGCGTGGCGCGCCCGACGAGAAACCGGACCCGGCCGCCGCTGCGGCGGGCGAGAAACTCCAGTTCGTTGCGGAACAGCACGTCGGCCTCGGTGCGGGCGAAGTAGAGCAGCAGCAGGTCCTGGCCCGGTGCGAGTGGCACCGTCTAGAACAGCGCGCGCATCGGGGTGATGCCCACCCCGCCGGCCAGCAGCAGCACGTTCGGCCGGGTCCGTCGCCGGCCGGTCATCGCGCCGTAGGGCCCCTCCGCGATCACCCAGGTGCCCCGCTCCAGGTCCTGCAACCGCCTGCTGCCGTCGCCGAGTGCCTTCACGGTCAGCCGGAGTCCGGTGGGACCCGGGGCGGCGGACAGCGAGAACGGGTGGGCGGTGCGCCACAGATCCGGGGTGAGGAAGCGCCAGCGGAAGAACTGGCCGGACTCGGCCTGCAGTTCGTCCAGATGCTGGCCCTCGACCAGGATCGACACGACGCCCGGACCCTCGGTCTGGACCGCCGCCACCCGCATCCGGTGCCGGCCGGCGTTGCGCAGCGGTGTCACGAGCCGGTGCTCGACGACCAGCGCGAAGACCCCGGTGTAGAGCAGCGCCCACAGCACCTGCAGCGCCCGGTGCCCGGCGAGGTCGGGGCCGGCCAGTTGGTGCGCGAACGACAGGGCGACGCCGACGTAGACGAGCAGGTGCACGGTGTGCCAGGTCTCGTAGGACACCCGGGTCCGGGCGGCTCGGATCGACAGCACCGCGACGGCCAGGAACAGCCCGGTGCCGAGAGTCGCGGCAATGAGGCCCGGCAGGCCGAGGACGTGCCACGTCGCGGTCAGCAGGCTCTGCCGGCGGCTCTGCGCCCAGGCGACGGTGGCGGCGTAGGCGTGCAGCAGCACCAGCGCGACGACGGCGCGGCCCCCGGCTCCGTGCCAACGGGAGAGCCGGTCGGCGCCGATGCCGCGCTCGAGCGCGGGCATGCGCGACATGAGCCCGACCAGAACGACGACTCCGTACCCGGCAAGCATGCCCGCGACGTGGGCGACGAGCACGGTGAGCTGCGGCGGCTGCGGAGCGCGCAGCATGCTGACCACCGGCCAACCGGCGACGAGGACCGCGCCGAAGGCGATGGCGTTCAGCACGGCGTCAGGCCGCCAGCCGGTGACCGGAACCGAAGCGGTGGTGCTGTGTGCTCCGGTCATCGCCGTCCGCGCCCGGCGCGCCCGGCGTCGTCGACTACCGCCGTTCCGTCGCCCGTCAGGCCGCCCTGGTCCTGGACGATCGCTGCCGGCGCTGCCGGCGCTGCGGGCATGGCCGGGCCGGCCACTGGCGATACCGATGGTGCGGTGAGACCGAACCACAGCGCGAGCAACGCCGCCGCAGTGCCGATCAGGTGCTTGCTGCGGCTGACCGGCCGCGCCGCCACCGCACCACCGTCTCGTGCCATCGTCGTCGCGCCTCCTCTGCCTCGCGGTCGAGGTTGCCTGTGACAGCTGGCATCGGGCTGCCGGTGACCTGAGAGGACCCTGCGGGCACGGTGATGCGATCAGCCGACCGGCACCGCGTAGCGGGCGTGCCGGCGTGGCCGCTGGTCAGGGTCGACCCAGGCCGGCGGCACGAACCAGGGCAGGCCGCCGCGCATGCTGACCTGCCAGCCGCCGGTGTCGATCCGGTCGTGGTGGTAGTCGCACAGCAGCACCAGATTCCCCACGTCGGTCGGTCCGCCCGCTGACCACGGGATCACGTGATGCTTCTCGGTCCACTCCGGCGGGTCGGTGCAGCCCGGGAAGGCACAGCCCTGGTCGCGGGCGATCAGGGCAAGGCTCTGCTTCTCGGTGGCGCAGCGGCGGGTGGTGCCGTAGTTCAGGACACCGCCGGTGCTGTCGTGCACCATCCAGGCGATGCCGGCCTGGTCGGCCAGCCGCAGCGCCCGATCCACCGACAGGTGCTGGCCGAAACTGGTCGCGGCGAGGCCGGTCCGGGACTCGAACTGCTCGGCGGTCATGGTGATCAGCACGGTTGCCGGCACGCCGGCCGTTCGCGGCAGTTCGGCCGACCGCAGCGCGATCTTCAGCACCGACCGGAACGCGTCGTGCATCCGTTGCCCGGCGGTCCGCTCATCGCGATCACCCTCGACGGACGGCTTGGGCGCCGCCAGCGAGTGCAGGACGGTGAGTGCCAGGGCGGCCGTCTCGGAGTCCAGGTCGGCGGTGAGCCGGTGCATGCCCTCGCCGTTCGGCACGCAGGACAGGGACCGGCGCCGCTGCTGAGACTGCTCGTCGGCCAGCGTGCCGTCCGGAAGCAGCGTGTCCACCAGCCGCCTGGCGATTCCGGACAGCGTGCCCGCGTCGAAGAGTTCGGCCTGCTCGACCAGGAATCCCTCGGCCTTGGCGAGCTGTTCGAGCGGTAGCGAGCCGGCCCGCAGCGTGTCGAGACAGCGGATGATCACGTCGGCCTGCCTGACCGACACCGCACCGCCGGCCCGGGCGGTGGCGAGCACCGGCAGCTGCGGCTCGACGCATTCACCGGACAGCTGCACCCGCACGCCCAGCTCGCGCGCGTGCCGGACCCGTCCCGTGGTCTCCGACGGTGCCAGGTTGAGCAGCCCGGCAAGGAACTGGCCGGTGCTGCGCACCAGGTGCCGGGCCGGGATGCCGCGGGCCTCCAGCTCAGGAATGGTGACGTTGTCGAACGCCTCGACCGTGCGGCGCAGCGTCTCCATGGTGCGGATCAGCTCGAGCAGCTGGGCGTCGCTCAGCGTGGACAGCCCAGTGCCGGCCAGTTGCGAGACGGCGGCCAGCGCGGCCCCGGCCAGCGCCGGAGCATCACCGGCCACCTCTGTTGTCATGCCTCGAAACTAGACCGGGGGTACGACAGTTTTGACGCGAGAACCGTTGCAGACAAAGAGCAAACCGGCTCAGCTAAGAAAGGGTTCACCCGTCACCGTGAGGGCTGGCCCGTGACAGCCGGTGGCCTGCCGTGACGGCCGGCGGCCCCGCCCGCGACGGCCGGCGGCCCGCCCGTGACAGCCGGCGGCCCGCCGCGACGGCCAGCGGACCGCCCGCGGAGGACGAGAGCGTCGTCAGCCGGCGAGCCTGGCCGCCCAGTAGACGTGATCGTTCGCGCCGATGAAGACCAGCGCGACGGTCAGCTGTTGCGCCGGGTCGGTGATCGGCAGGCTCTCCGGATCCAACGTAGCGGTAAAGGTGATCGGCCCCGGAGTGTCGGGCGCGAAGTCCACCGACATGCCGGAATTGGTGAAGCCCGACCCGTCCGGGGTGCGCACATCGGCGAGCATCTGCAACCACGGGTACTTTGCCGCGACCTTGTTGAACCGGCCGTCCCAACCCTGACCCACGTTGGTGCCGCGCGGACCGGTGCCGTACATCGCGGTCACTGACCTGCCCTGCCGGCGGTCGATGACGAACAGCGCGTACTGCCCGCCCGACGGGGCGTTGGCGGGCGTGCGGAAGGTCAACTGGCCGACCACCTGCTGCCGGACCGGGCGGCCACCGACCGATTCGACGAACGGCACGACCAGCCGGCCGGGACCGGCGAGCCGGTCGGCCGCCGCCTGCGCCTGCTCCGGGGCGACCAACTCCATCCGGACGCTGGCGGCAAGCGCTGCGGCGGGATACGGCGCGCGGTTGGCACGGGCCTCGATGACGCTCCGCAACGCGAGCCCGCAGACCACGAGGGCCGCGACGACGGCGAGCGTGACGATCGTCCTGGCGCGGGACCACTGCGTCGAGCCGGTAGGACCCGCGTTCCGATCGACGACACCGGTGTCCATCAAGGCCTCCCCTGGCCGTCGATCCGTGCCAGTACCGAAACGATCGGTGCTGGTACCCGGAATGGTGACAGCACGCGCAAGCAGGGACAAGGGGTACCTCTCGCCGGCCGGAATGGTCATCGGCGACCCGGTACGGAAAGATCGAACCGATGATCGAGATCCTGAGTACGACCGAGCTGCCCCGAGCCCGGGCGACCGGTGCCCTGGTCGCAGGCATCCTGCAGATGCTCAAAGACCGCTGCCGGGTGGGCACCAACCTGCTGGAGATCGACCGGTGGGCCCACGACCTGATCGTCGAGGCCGGTGCGAAGTCCTGCTACGTCGACTACGAGCCGTCGTTCGGGCGCGGGCCGTTCGGGCATTACATCTGCACGTCGGTCAACGACGCCGTGCTGCACGGCCTGCCGCACGACTACCCGCTGGCCGACGGCGACCTGCTCTCCCTCGACCTGGCCGTGAGCCTCGGCGGTGTCGTCGCCGACTCCGCCGTCAGCTTCCTGGTGGGCGAGCAGAAGCCTGCGGACAGCGTTGCCCTGATCGAGGCGACCGAACGCGCGCTGAGCGCCGGGATAGCCGCCGCCGGACCCGGCGCGCGGATCGGCGACATCTCCGCTGCCATCGGCTCGGTGCTGGAGGCGGCCGGGTACTCGGTCAACACCGAGTTCGGCGGCCACGGCGTCGGGTCGACCATGCATCAGGACCCGCACGTGCCCAACACCGGACGCCCGGGTCGCGGTTACCGGCTGAGATCCGGGCTGTTGCTGGCACTGGAGCCGTGGGTGATGGCCGACACCGCCCGGCTGGTCACCGATGACGACGGCTGGACGCTGCGCAGCGCGACCGGCTGCCGGACCGCGCACAGCGAGCACACCATCGCCATCACCGACGACGGCGCCGAGATCCTCACCGTGCCGCGCTAGCCGCAGGGCGCGCGCCACACCCGGCAGCCGGCGAACGCCCTGGCCACGCCAGGGAGAACCCGATCGAGCCGCAAAGCTCGGCGAGGCTAGCCGCGGCTGCGGACGTGGAAGATGTGCGACGGCTGGTACGGGGTGAGCCGGACGAAGTTGTGCTCGCCCCACTCGTAGTTGGCTCCGCTGAGCAGGTCCGACACCTCGAAGCCGGAGTCCCACCCGACGCCCAGCTCGTTGAGCCGCAGGTGCACCCAGCCCTCCCGGGTCTCGTGCGGGTCCATCGAGCAGGTCACCAGGATGGTGTCGCCGGTCGCGGCGTCCCGCTTGGAGAACACCAGGATGGCGTCGTTCTCGCAGCTGTGCAGTCGCAGGTTGCGCAGCTGGTGCAGTGCCGGGTGGGCTCGGCGGATCTCGTTGAGCCGCTTGAGGAACGGCGCCAGCGAGTCGCCGCGCTCGATCGCGCCGTGCAGGTCACGCGGTCGCAGCTGGTACTTCTCCGAGTCCAGGTACTCCTCGCTGCCCGGCCGCACCGGAACGTTCTCATACAGCTCGTAGCCGGAGTAGATGCCGTAGGTCGGCGACATCATCGTCGCCAGCACCGCCCGGATCGCGAAACCGGCCCGGCCACCGTGCACCAGGTACTCGTTGAGGATGTCGGGGGTGTTGGGGAAGAAGTTCGGCCGCATGTAGTCGGCGGCGGCGACCAGTTCCTCGCCGTACTGGCCCAGTTCCCAGGCGGTGTTGCGCCAGGTGAAGTAGGTGTAGCTCTGGGTGAAGCCGATCCGGGCCAGCTCGTGCATCATCGACGGCCGGGTGAACGCCTCGGCCAGGAACAGCACGTCCGGGTGCTGGGCCTTGACGGTGGCGATCAGCCACTGCCAGAAGTTCAGCGGCTTGGTGTGCGGGTTGTCGACCCGGAAGATCTTCACCCCGCGCGACACCCACAGCTGCACGATCCGCAGGCACTCGGCGTACAGCCCGGCCGGGTCGTTGTCGAAGTTCAGCGGGTAGATGTCCTGGTACTTCTTCGGCGGGTTCTCCGCGTAGGCGATGGTGCCGTCGGGCAGCGTGGTGAACCACTCCGGATGCTCGCTGACCCACGGGTGGTCCGGCGCGCACTGCAGTGCCAGGTCCAGCGCCACCTCCATGCCCAGCTCCTCGGCCCGGGCCACGAAGGCGGCGAAGTCGGCCTCGGTGCCCAGCTCCGGATGGATCGCGTCGTGGCCGCCCTCGGCCGAGCCGATCGCCCACGGCGAGCCGGTATCGGTCGGCTTGGCGTCGAGGGTGTTGTTCGGGCCCTTGCGGTTGACCCGGCCGATCGGGTGGATCGGCGGCAGGTACACCACGTCGAATCCCAGGTCGGCGACGTAGTCCAGGTGCTTGGTGGCGTCGGCGAAGGTGCCGTGCCGCACCGGCCGGGCCGGGTCGTCCGGGTCGTCGGCGAGCTCGGCACCGATCGAGCGCGGGAAGAACTCGTACCAGGCGCCGTAGAGCGCCCGCTGCCGGTCCACCCAGACGCTGTAGCGCGGCGAGCGGGTGATCAGCTCCCGCACCGGGTGTGCCGCGGCCAGCGCCCGGGCCTCGGCGCTCATCGCCCGGGTGATCCGCAGCGGCACGTCGACCTCGGTGCGGCGCAGGTCCGCGGCCACCGCCCGGGCCAGCTCCACCGCGCCGGGGTCGGCGTCGCCGATCACCACGTCGGAGGCGCCCGTCCGGGCCGCGGACAGTCCCTTGCCCAGCACCGCGGTGGCCTTGGCCGGTTCGGAGATCGCGTCCGGGCGGCTGGCCGCGTCCGAACTCCCCGCAACCTCGGCGGCCGTCGCGGCGTTGGCGGCGGTGCTCACCGTGCCCCGGGCCGTTGCGCTCCGAGCCGCGGCGACCCGGCCGGCCTTGCCCCGAGCGGCCTTGCCCTGGCCGGACCCACTCGGGCCGGACCCACTCGGTCCAGACCCGCTCGGACCGGACGCAACCGAGCCGGATCCCGCCCGGAGGGTGCCGTCCGGCCCGGACTCGGCCGCCGCCCCCGGCGATCCCACGGCGCCCAGCGCGTCGGCGACCCGGTCGAACAGCCGGGCGCCGGTCTCCAGGTCGTTGGCCAGCTCCTCGGCGCTCTGGCCGGCGTCCACCTTGACCTCGACGGCGTGGTACCAGGTGGCCAGCGGGTCACCCCAGGCCTCGACCACGTAGCTCCAGGTACCGGTGCTGTCCGCGACCACCTCGGTGCGCCAGCGGTCGGTGCCGCCGCCTAGCGGGCGCATCCGGTTGAACGGCGCCTCGGTGCCCGACGGCGAGCGCCACTGCACCGACGCCGCGACCGCGTCATGCCCCTCCCGGAACACCGTCGCCTCGACGCCGACCGGCTCGCCGACCACCGCCCGCGAGGGCAGCTCGCCGTGCGCGAGCACCGGATGTACTGAGTTCAGCCCTATGCGTCCAGCCACCGGTTCACCGTATCGTTCGAGGTTGCCTTGTCGAAAGTTGCCACCCGCCATGGTCTGAAAGCGTTCTCGACGGGCGCTAAGGTGTGCGGAATGAAGGCACTACGACGGCTGACTGTCCGCGCGGCGCTGCCGGCCCCGCTGGCCCCGCTGGGTGACATCGTGGCCAACCTGCGCTGGTCCTGGCACGCCGAATCCCTGGACCTGCTGGAATCGGTCGACCCGGAGCTGTGGGCCGAGTGCAACGGCGATCCGGCCCGGTTGCTGGGCGGGGTCAGCACCGACCGGCTGGCCACCCTGGCCAAGGACCGCAAGTTCCTGCGCCGGCTGCAGGACGTCTCCGACGACCTGCGCGACTACGTCGAGCAGCCCCGCTGGTACCAGCGCCAGCAGGAGGCCGAGCCCGGCTCGCTGCCTTCCTCGATCGCCTACTTCTCCCCGGAGTTCGGCATCACCGAGGTGCTTCCGCAGTACTCCGGCGGTCTGGGCATCCTGGCCGGCGACCACCTCAAGTCCGCCTCCGACCTCGGCGCTCCGCTGATCGGTGTGGGCCTGCTGTACCGGGCCGGCTACTTCGCCCAGTCGCTGTCGCGGGAGGGCTGGCAGCAGGAGCGCTACCCGTCGCTGGACCCGCAGGGCCTGCCGCTGACCCCGCTGCGCGACCGGGACGGCAACCCGGCCCGGGTGATGCTGGAGATGCCCGAAGGGCGGACGCTGCACGCCCAGATCTGGCTGGCCCGGGTCGGCCGGGTGCCGCTGTTGCTGCTGGACTCCGACGTCGAGGAGAACGACGAGGCCGCCCGCGGGGTGACCGACCGGCTCTACGGCGGCGGTCCCGAGCACCGGCTGCAGCAGGAGCTGCTGCTCGGCATCGGCGGCGTGCGGGCGCTGCGGGCCTACTGCGCGATCACCGACCACCCCGAGCCGGAGGTGTTCCACACCAACGAGGGGCATGCCGGCTTCCTCGGCATCGAGCGGATCAGCGAGCTGGCCGACGGCCCGGCCAAGCTGAGTGTCGACGAGGCGCTGACCGCGGTGCGGGCCGGCACCGTGTTCACCACCCACACCCCGGTCCCGGCGGGCATCGACCGGTTCGAGCGCGACCTGGTGCGGCTCTACCTCGGGCAGGTCCCCGGCGTGCCGGTGGACCGGATCCTGGCGCTGGGCGCAGAGGACGACCCGACCAAGTTCAACATGGCCCACATGGGCCTGCGGCTGGGGCAGCGGGCCAACGGCGTCGCCCAGCTGCACGGCCGGGTCAGCCGGGCCATGTTCAACGACCTGTGGCCGGGCCTGGACGCCGACGAGGTGCCGATCACCTCGGTCACCAACGGGGTGCACACCCCCACCTGGATGGCCCGGGAGTTCATGGACCTGGCCCAGCGCAACGCCGGCGCGGCGGACCTGGCCGCCGGTGAGGGCTGGGACGGCATCGAGCGGATCTCCGACGTCGAGCTCTGGGAACTCAAGCGGGAGCTGCGGGAACGGCTGGTCGTCGAGATCCGGCGCCGGATCCGGCGGTCCGGCCTGGAGCGCGGCTTCTCCGGCGTGGAGCTGGCCTGGACCGCCACCGCCTTCGACCCGGACGTCCTGACCATCGGCTTCGCCCGCCGGGTGCCCTCCTACAAGCGGCTCACCCTGATGCTGCGCGATCCGGCCCGGTTGAAGAAGATCCTGACCGACCCGGAGCGTCCGGTGCAGATCGTGGTGGCCGGCAAGTCGCACCCGGCCGACGACGGCGGCAAGGAACTGATCGCCCAGCTGGTCCGGTTCACCGACGATCCCGAGGTGCGCGGCCGGATCGCCTTCCTGCCCGACTACGACATCGGCATGGCGCGCTACCTGTACTGGGGCAGCGACGTCTGGCTGAACAACCCGCTGCGGCCGCTGGAGGCGTGCGGCACCTCCGGCATGAAAGCGGCGCTGAACGGCGCGCTGAACCTGTCCATCAAGGACGGCTGGTGGGACGAGTGGTGCGAGGACGGCAAGAACGGCTGGGAGATCCCGTCGGCCAACGACTCGCTTGCCGGCACCACCGACGACCACCGGGACGCGGTGGAGGCGGCGGGCCTGTACGACCTGATCGAGCACCAGGTGGCGCAGCGGTTCTACGCCCGTGACGGCCGGGGGATCCCGGCCCAGTGGGTGTCGATGGTGCGCTACACCCTCAAGTCGCTGGGCCCGAAGGTGCAGGCCAGCCGGATGGTGCGCGACTACATCCAGCGGCTGTACGCCCCGGCGGCGCAGTCGGCGGCCAAGCTGGTGGCCGACGACTTCGCCGCCGCCAAGGACCTGGCCGCCTGGAAGAGCTGGGTGGCCAGCACCTGGAAGGACGTCGCGGTGCGGCACGTGGAGTCCCAGGTCGAGGGCGACCCCAGCCTGGGCGGCCACCTGCAGCTGCGGGCCGAGGTCGCGCTGTCCGGGCTGCACGCCGGCGACGTCGAGGTGCAGGCGGTGTACGGCCCGGTGGACGCCGACAACCGGCTTACCTCGTTCGAGACGCTGCCGCTGCAGCTGGCCGACGAGCGGGACTCGACCGGCATCTTCGCCGGTGACATCCCGCTGAAGAAGGCCGGCCCGTTCGGCTACACCGTGCGGGTGCTGCCCAAGCACCCGCTGCTGGCCAACCTCGCCGAGACCGGCCTGGTCGCCACTGCCGGGGCCTGATCCGATGCGGGTGCTGGTCACCGGCGCCCGGGGCAAGGTCGGCCGCGCCGCGGTCGCCGAGCTGCAGGCCGCCGGGCACACGGTGCTGGCCACCGACCTGGCCGTGCCCACCTACGAGCGGGCCGAGCCGGGCGCGGCACACTACGTCCGGGCCGACCTGACCGACGCCGGAGCGGTGTTCGGCCTGGTCCGCGGGGTAGATGCCGTGCTGCACTGCGCGGCGATTCCCGAGCCGTCGCAGGACATCCCGCATGTGGTGTTCGGCAACAACCTGCTGGCCATGTTCAATGTGGTCGAGGCCTGCGTGCGGTGGGGGACCGGCCGGCTGGTGAACGTCTCGTCCGAGACGGTGCCCGGCATGGCCTTCGCCGAGCGGCCGTTCGACCCGGCGTACTTCCCGATCGACGAGGACCATCCGGTGTTGCCGCAGGACCCGTACGCGCTGGCCAAGCACTTCGGCGAGCAGCTGTGCGACGCGGCGGTGCGCCGCTCGGAGCTGCGCTGCATCACGATTCGCCCGACCTGGGTGCAGGATTCGGGCTCCTACGCGCGCAACCTGGGACCGATGATCGCCGCGGCTGCTGCCGGTACGCCGGAGCCGACGTCGAACGGCTGGTCCTACATCGACGCCTACGACCTGGCGATTGCACTGCGGCTGGCGGTGGAATCGGAGCTACCCGGGCACGAGGTGTGCTACATCTGCTCGCCGGACTCGGCCGGGGTGGCCGACACTCGCTTGGCGCTGCACGCCCAGTACGGCGACCGGGTGGAGTACCGCGCGTTCGCCCGTCCGGACGCCAGCGGCACCTCGGCGGCGAAGGCGGAACGCCTGCTCGGCTGGCAGCCGACCCGCAGCTGGCGGGACTACCTCGACGAGACCGGCCAGCCGCTGACCTGAGCCGGCCGGGTTGCCTCAGCCGATGAGCAATGGAACCAGCAGCTCGGCGTCGGTCAGGGCGCCGTGCTGGCCGACCAGCGAGGCGTTGCGGGACTCGGCCTTGCGGCGCACCACGGCGGTGTCCGACACCGACAGCGCGATCAGGTCGCCGATCCGGTGGCGGGCCGCGTCGCTGACCACGGGACCGAACCAGCCGCGGGCGATCGCCTCATCGCGAGCCACCACCGCTGCCCGGTCGCCGAGCCGGTCCTGCCAGCGGGCCCGCACCGCCGCGACCTCGCCCGGCGCCACGTGCAGGTAGCGCACTCGCGCCTCGCCGGCCAGCAGCTCCACACCCTCGCGCAGCACCGGCTCGGCGTCGTAGTCGACCTTGGCCGACTCCGGCACGTCCAGCATGCCGTGGTCGGCGGTCACCAGTAGTCGCGCATAGCCAGGTAGCCGATCGGCGAGCAGCCGGGCGCCGGCGTCGATCAGTTCCAGCTGCACCCGCCAGGCCTCGGACTGACAGCCGTGCACGTGCCCGATCAGGTCCAGGTCGGCGATGTAGCAGTAGATCAGCCCGCGCCGGGCGCGCGCTGCCTCGGCGACCAGGGTGGCGGTGTCGGCCGCGGTGAAGGCCCGCTGGTAGTGCGCGCCGCGCAGTGCTGCCCGGGTCAGCCCACTGGTCTGGAACGCCGGCGCCGACACCACGGTGGCCGCCACCCCGGCCCGCTCGGCCCGCTGGAAGGCGGTCGCCAGCGGCTGCACCAGCTCGGGCGGCTGCTCGCCGACGAGGTCGATACCAGTCCGGGCGCCGCGCCAGGTCAGCCAGTTGGCCGGCTCGCCCAGCCGGTCGGCGCGGGTGGTGTAGCCGGTGATGCCGTGCTGCCCGGGTGGGGCGCCGGTGCCGAGTGAGGAGATGCTGGTCGCCGTGGTGGTGGGGAACCCCGCCGTCAGCGGCCGGCCGGCCAGTGATCGACAGGAACGGAGCGTGCCGGGCGTGCTCGGCCAGCAGCTGCCAGCCCAGCCCGTCCACCAGCAGCACCACGACGCACTCGGCCGGCTGCAGGGCCAGCGCGTTCGGCTCGCCGGGCACCCCGAGCGCGGCCAGCGCGCCGGGCAACACCTCGGCCAGCGACGCCCGGCCGTAGTCGACGATGCCGGCCACCGGTACCGCTGCGTTGCCCACCGGCCCATCCTCGCATCGGGCGCGCTGCCCACCTCGTGCTGCCCTACTGTCGAGACCGGCCGATCAGCTCCGACCTAGGTAGGTCACGGCCCGACCGGACCGTGCGAACCGAAGGAGACTCCACGCATGAAGTACGTGATCCTGATCCACTCGAACCCCGACCCGTGGGGGCACCCGACCTCGCAGTTCACCGCCGAGGGTCGGGCCGTGCCGGCCGAGCACCACGAGCAGATGGACCGCGAGTTCGACGCGCTGCTGGCCGAGATCTCGGCGTCCGGGGAGTTCGTCATCGCCGAGGCGCTGGCCGACCCGGCGTCGTCGACCATCCACACCTGGAGCCCGGACGGCCGCACCGTCACCGACGGGCCGTACGCCGAGGCCAAGGAGCAGCTGGCCGGTTTCTTCCTGATCGACACCGCCACCCGCGAGCGGGCCGAGGAGATCGCGGCCCAGTTCGCGGGGCCCGGCAGCACCGTCGAGCTCCGGCCGGCGATGTGGTCCGGCGCCGAGGACCAGTGACCGGCCGGCCGGGTGAGCGATGACCCCGGCCGGCACCGCTGAGCTGGAGCAGCTGTGGCGGGATGCCGCGCCACGGGTGCTGGCCGCGCTGGTGCGCCGCCACGGCGACTTCGACAGCGCCGAGGACGCCCTGCAGGAGGCTCTGCTGGCAGCGTCGCGGCAGTGGCCGGACGACGGCGTGCCGGACAACCCCACCAGCTGGCTGCTCACCGTCGCGTCCCGCCGGCTGATCGACCAGTGGCGGGCCGACTCGGCCCGGTCCGGCCGGGAGCGGCTGCTGGCGCACCAGACGCCGTCCGACGAGCTGGTCAGCTCGCCGGCCGACCAGCACCCGTCCGGCACGGACGATTCGCTGCCGTTGCTGGTGCTGTGCTGCCATCCGGCGCTGCCCCGGCCGGCGCAGGTGGCGCTCACCCTGCGGGCGGTCGGCGGGCTGACCACCGGCCAGATCGCCCGGGCCTTCCTGGTGCCCGAGGCGACCATGGCGCAGCGGATCAGCCGGGCGAAGGCCCGGCTGCGCCAGGTCGGTGCCCGCTTTCCGCTGCCGCCGGCGCACGAGTTGCCCGGCCGGGTGGCAGCCGTCGCGCAGGTGCTGTACCTGGTCTTCACCGAGGGTCACACCAGCACCGCCGGCACCGGCCTACTGGACGTGTCGCTGAGCGAGGAGGCGATCCGGCTGACCCGCCAACTGCACCGGCAACTGCCCCGGGATCCGGAGATCAGCGGCTTGCTGGCGCTGCTGCTGCTCACCGACGCCCGCCGGGCCGCCCGGATCGGCGCCGACGGGGCGCTGGTCCCGCTGGCCGAGCAGGACCGTGGCCGGTGGGACCGCGAGCAGCTCGCCGAGGGCATCGCGCTGGTCGAGGCCGCCCTGCCGTCCGGGCCGGTCGGGCCGTACCAGCTGCAGGCCGCGATCGCCGCGGTGCACGCCGAGGCGACCGCCGCCGAGCAGACCGACTGGGCCCAGATCGAGGCGCTGTACCGGATGCTGGCCGGCATCGCGCCCGGGCCGATGGTCACCCTCAACCACGCGGTGGCCCTTGCCATGGTGGCCGGCCCCGCCGCGGGCCTGCAGCTGCTCGAACCGCTGCTGGCCGACCGCCGGCTGCGCCACAACCACCGGCTGCCCGCCGTCCGGGCCCACCTGCTGGAACTGGACGGGGCGCTCGAGCAGGCGCGGGCGGCATACACCGCGGCCGCGCGGCTGGCCACCAGCATTCCTGAGCAACATCACCTGTATTCGCGGGCGGCGGCTGTGGGCAGAATGGCCTGGTCCAGCAGGGGGAACTGATGGCATCCGACAGCCAGGTGGCCGTGAGCCGCCGCATCGAGGCTCCGGCCGTCGATATCTTCGCAATCCTGGCCGATCCGCGACGGCATACCGAACTCGACGGTTCCGGCATGCTGCGCGGCGCGGTCACCGCCACTCCGGTCACCGGCGTCGGCGACGTGTTCGTCATGCGGATGTACCACCAACCGGTCGGTGACTACCAGATGAACAACCACGTCGTGGAGTACCAGCCGGACCGGCGGATCGGCTGGGAACCGGTCGCGGGGCAGGGGCATCCCGCCGAGTCGACGTCCGAGGCCCGGTGGGGGCAGCGGTGGAGCTTCGAGCTGGCTCCGGACGGCCCGGACGCCACCATCGTCACGCACCGCTATGACTGTTCCGGGGTGCCCGAACCCGACCAGGTCCAGATGGCCGGCGGCCGGATCTGGCTCGAGGCGATGGCCGGGACGCTGCAACGGCTGGACGAGCTGGTCCAGGACACCGGCGAGAACGGTCCCTCCCAGCCCTGAGCCCGCGGGCACCGGCCGGAGGTCGTCGCGATCGTGCCCGCCGGGGCCGGCGCGCCGGTAGCGTGCAGCCGTGCCGGTCACGGGGAGCGGTAGCGGCCGGGCCCGGTGGTGGTCCGTGGGGCTGGCGCTCGCCCTGGTACTCAGCGGGTGCCGCCCCGCTGGCAGCGGCCCGGCGCCCGCGGCCGGCGGGCCAGCCGGTTCACGGGTAGCCAGCCCACCGCCCGCCGGCACCTCGATCGCCGCCACGCCGGCCACCGGAACCCCGGGTGGTACCGGGGCTGCGCCACCCGCCGGTCGGCGCAGCGTGACCGTGCTGGGCTCCGGTGACGTGCTGATCCACCCGCAGCTGTGGCAGCAGGCTGCCGCCGACGCCCGGGCGGCCGGCAGGTCCGGCTACGACTTCGGCCCGATGCTGGCCGGCGTCGCTCCGGCCGTCCGGGCGGCCGACCTCGCCAGCTGCGAGCTGGAGACGCCGCTGGCCGCGCCGCAGGGGCCGTTCAGCGGCTGGCCGGACTTCGACGCGCCGCCCCAGGTGCTGGCCGCGCTGGTGTCCGCCGGCTACGACAGCTGCACCACGGCCTCCAACCACACCCTTGACCAGGGCGCGGCCGGGGTGCGGCGCACCCTGGCCGCCCTGGACGCCGCGGGCCTGCGGCACACCGGCAGCGCCCGGTCGGCGGCCGAGGCGAGCCGGCCGCTGATCCTGACCACCGGTTCGGGAGTGCGGGTCGCCCAGCTGGCGTACGCGTTCGGTTTCAACGGCAGCGCGGTGCCGGCCGGGCAGCCGTGGCTGGCGAACCGGACCGACCTGCCGGCCATCCTGGCCGCGGCGCACCGGGCCAAGCAGGCTGGCGCGGACATCGTGGTGCTGAGCATGCACTGGGGCGTCGAGTACTCCCACCGGGTGAGCGCCGAGCAGGCCGCGCAGGCGGAGGAGTTGCTGGCCTCGCCCGACATCGACCTGATCCTGGGCGACCATGCCCACGTGGTGCAGCCGATGCAGAAGCTGCACGGCAAGTGGGTCGTCTACTGCATGGGCGACCAGCTCTCGCGGCACGCGGTGCCCGGCGACGACAGCCGGGAAGGGGTGCTGGCGCGGTTCACCTTCACCGAGGTGGCGCCGCACCGGTTCGTGACCAGCCGGGCCGAGGCGATCCCGACCTGGATGCGGTTCGCGCCCGCGCTGCGGGTCATCGACCTGCCGGCCGCGATCGCGCAGCCACGGACCACAGCCGCGACCCGGGCCGGCTACCGCGCCGCCCTGGCCCGGATCACCGGTTACCTGGACGCGCTCGGCGCCCGGCGCGACGGCCTGGTCATCGGCTCGGGGCCCGGCTGAGCGGATCACTGCCGCGGCAACCGCGCAGCTGGCGTGCCGAGGCAATCGCTCGCGTGGTGGGCCGCGGGCAGCTGGTCAATAATTGTCCGGTGCGGAGTGCGGGTTTCGAGAACATGGCCACGGTGCTGGTCAACCCCAGGGTGCTGGCCGACTTCGAGCTGGACCTGATGTCGCACGACTTCCGGGTCTGGGCGGTGCACGCCAGCTCGGCCTTCCCGGACGCCCCGCAGGCGGCCATGCAGATCCGCCGCGCGCTGATCGACTGGAGCAACGGCCGGTGGAACCTGGCGGCCAACTGGACCGTCGTCTGGATCACCTTCGGGGACAGCTGGCTGGACGGCGACAACCCGATCCCGTGGCCGTCGCACGCCGCGCTGTGGAAGAAGCTCGCCGAGTACTCCGAGGACGTCCGCTACAACCTGGGGCTGGGCGGCATGCCCCGGCTCACGGTGCCGCGCGAGGCTAGCTGACCGCAGCCTTACCGGCTGCCGCCGTGGCGACGAGCGCCGCGCCCTGGTTGGCCAGCGCGTCGGCCCGCTCGTTGCCGACGTCGCCGGAATGGCCCTTGACCCACCGCCAGTCGATCTCGTGCGGGGCGACCGCCTCGTCCAGCGCGCGCCACAGCTCGGCGTTCTTGACCGGCTGCTTGGCCGAGTTCAGCCAGCCGTTGCGCTTCCAGCCGGCAATCCAGGTGGTGATGCCCTTGAGCACGTACAGGCTGTCGGTGTAGAGCACCACGGCACACGGCCGTTTCAGCGCGGTGAGCGCCTGGATGGCCGCGGTCAGCTCCATCCGCTGGTTGGTGGTCTGCGGCTCGCCGCCGAACAGCTCCTTGGACAGCTCGCCGCTGGACAGCCACGCACCCCAGCCGCCCGGGCCGGGATTGCCCTTGCAGGAACCGTCGGTGTAGATCACGACCGGCGCCCGGTCGGTCCCGGCGCCCGGCTGCGGGGTTGCTGCTGCGGCGCTCACCCGCAGCACGCTACCGGCGAGCGGCAGCCGAGCACGGCAAGCCTGGCGCACTCGCCGCGCGATGTCGGCCCTCGATCGCCCGGCATCACCAACGCCTGGCCGCCGTCCGGTTACTTCGGGCAGGCGACCACCGTGACGCTTCCGCCCTTCACCTCGGGAAGGGAGCCGCTGAGCGTGGCGACCGTGTTGCCGGACTGGATACAGGTCGTGGTGGCCGAGTCCGGGGCAGGGTGGTAGGAGGCGTAGACGAGGCCGGCGGCCAGCAGCACTACGCCGATGACCGTCGAGAAGGCGGCAAACCTCAGCGCATCGGTGGACGCCTTTGCCGCCGCCTCGATGGCGCGTGTCCACTTCTCGGCGAAGCCGGCAATCTCCTCCTGCAACGGGTCGGCCGCCTTCGCGACCTCGTCGTCGTCGAAGGGGCTGCCGTTCGCCGCCCGGTAGCCCTTGTAGATGCCCAGCGCCAGTCCGATGCCGCCGGCCACCAGGGCGATGACGACGAGGTCTCGCGGACTCAGGACGGTCAGGAAGTTCTGGTCGTCAACCTTCGTCAGGGTGTCGGGCCCCTTGATCAACGCGGCCGTGGTGAGGACACCGGTGAGCGCACCGAAACCAGCGATCCACTTGTCGGCCCGCGCCTTGATCCGCGGCAGGTCCCCGGCCCGGTACTCCTGGGCCTTCGCCTGGGCGGCAGTGTCACGGGGGTCAGCCATCGTCGCCCGCTGACGGGACCGGCACCGACCAGATCCGACCGCAGCCGGACGCGCCGGCCTTGCCGTGTTCATGGCCGCAGAAGCAGGCAGCACCGATCGAACCCCGGTCGTCCGGGTCGACCGTTCGCAGGTTCGGCCGGGTCACACCCCGCGTCTTGAACTCGGCCTCGGGCAGCGGCGGACCCCAGGCGTTGTCGTCGCCGTTGTCGCTGTGGCAGGCGGGACATCGGCCCTGCACCGAGACCGGGCGGGACCCGTCGAAGCTGACCTGCCAACCGGTCAGATCAGGGTGCTCGATCGGGACGTAGGCCCAGGCCAGCCTGCCGTCGTGGTGCGGTTCCTTCTTGGCCACGGTGACTCCCCTCAGTCGCGCGGAGCGTAGCGGTCCCGAGGATTGCTTGTCTGACTGACGCGGTGCTCCTGAAATGACGCCATCTGAGCACCACTGGGGGCCAGGTGGGACGTCCCACCCCCTCGACGCACACCGACGCGATCGGCCAGCGCGCCGGCTCGCGGCTCATGCGATCCCAACGCCACCAGACGTAGCGTCGAAATCCCCTTTCCCGATCGTGCGGAGGACAGCTGATGAACGGTCGCCACGGCTCATCCCGCCGGGTTCTGCTCGCAGCGCTCGCGGTGCTGCCCGCGGTGGCGCTGCTCACCCCGACCGCCGCCCGGGCCGCCGGGTCGGCACCCGGCCGCGGCCCGGCGCCCGGCCGGCCCGGAGCGGCAGCGCCGTACCTGCCGTCGGACAAGGCCGGCTTCGGCACCGCGCACAGCCTGCGCAGCACCGTCTGGTACACCCTGCAGCCCGGCGGCGGCACCGGCGAGCTGTACTACCCCGACCTCGGCACGCCTGCGGCTCGCAGCCTCGGCTTCGTGGTGGTGGACCGGAGCGGCACCGCGGTCCGGGTTGCCGACGCGGCCACCTCCAGCACCGTGCTGACCGACGGCCGCAGCCTCGGCTACCGCCAGACCGACACCGACCGGCACGGCGGCTGGCGGCTGGTCAGCAGCTACGTCACCGATCCGCAGCGTTCGACGGTGCTGGTCGACGTCCGGTTCACCTCACTCGACCACCGGCCCTACCGGCTCTACGTGCTGTACGAGCCGACGTTGTCCAACACCCCGTCCGACGACTCCGGCCGGACCGCAGGCACCGCGCTGGTGGCCTCCGACGCGCACGCGGCCAGCGCGCTGCTGAGCCGGCCGGCCTTCACCGGCACCTCCACCGGCTACCGCGGCACCAGCGACAGCTGGCCGGACCTGGCCGCCGACGGCCGGATGGACCGCCGCTACAGCTCCGCCGGACCCGGCAACCTGGTGCAGACCGGCCAGACGGCGCTCACCGGGCTGCCGCACCGCCAGCAGCTGAGCCTGGTGCTGGGATTCGCGGCCGGCTCGGACGCGGCCCTGCGGGCGGCCCGGGCCAGCCAGGCGGCCGGCTTCGACCGGACGGCTCGGGCTTACGCCGCCGGCTGGCACGCCTACCTCGACACGCTCCGCCCGGTGCCCTCCAGCCTCGGCACCGAGCAGCAGCGGCGGGAGTACCGGGTCTCGGAGCTGGTGCTGGCCGCCAGCGAGGACAAGCTGCACCGCGGCGCCTACGTGGCCTCGCCGAGCATGCCGTGGGCGTGGGGTGCTGAGAACCCGTCCGGGCCGTACCACCTGGTGTGGTCGCGCGACCTGTACCAGATCGCCACCGCGCTGATCGCCGACGGCGACCGGGCCGGGGCGAACCGGGCGCTGGACTTCCTGCTGCGGACACAGCAGAAACCCGACGGCTCCTTCCCGCAGAACTCCACCGTCGCAGGCTTGCCGTTCTGGACCGGACTGCAGCTGGACGAGGTGGCGTTGCCGATCGTGCTGGCCTACCAGCTGCGCCGCTTCGACGCCGCCACCTGGACGCACGTCCAGCGGGCGGCGGACTTCTTGATCGGCTTCAGCCAGGACGGCAACGCCGCGCCCTGGTCGCCGCAGGACCGCTGGGAGAACCAGAGCGGCTACTCGCCGGCCACCATCGCCAGCGAGATCGCCGGCCTGGTGTGCGCGGCGGCGATCGCGCGGGCCAACGGCGACGCGGCCTCGGCCACCCGCTACCTGCACACCGCCGACGCCTGGCAGGCGCACCTGAAGGGGTGGACGGTCACCAGCACCGGGCCGTACTCGGCCAAGCCGTACTTCCTGCGATTGACCAAGGACGGCAAGCCGAATCTCGGTACCACCTACTCGATCGGTGACAGCGGCCCGAGTGCCGCCGACCAGCGCAGCGTGGTGGACCCGGGCTTCCTGGAGCTGGTCCGGCTCGGCGTGCTGCCCGCCGACGACCCCGATGTCGTCAACAGCGTCCGGGTGGTGGACCGGCAGCTGTCCTACGACACCGCGCGGGGACGGTTCTGGCACCGGGCTTCCTTCGACGGCTACGGCGAAACCGCGACCGGCGGGCCGTGGATCCTCGGTTCGGCTGCCGACAGCTTCGTCACCCGCGGCCGTGGCTGGCCGCTGCTGGGCGGCGAGCGGGGCGAGTACGAGCTGGCCGCCGGTCGACCGTCGGCGGCGCAGGCCCGGCTGGCCACTATGGCCCGCAGCGCGAACGCCGGTTACCTGCTGCCCGAGCAGGTCTGGGACAACGAGGCGCCGGGCGGTCAGCCCGGGTTCACCCCCGGTACGCCAACGCTCTCGGCCACCCCGCTGGCCTGGACGCATGCCCAGTACATCCGGTTGGCCCGTGACCTGGCCGCCGGCCGGGTGGTGGAACAGCCGGCCGCGGTGGCCAGCCGCTACGGCACCGGCTGAGGCTGGACTCAGGCGCGGGTCAGGATCACCACCGGGATCTCGCGGTCGGTCTGCTGCTCGTGCTCGGCGAAGAACGGGTACTGCTGCTTGAGCATGCTCCACAGCCGGTCCCGCTCGTCGCCGGAGGCGGTGCTCGCCAGCGCGTCGTAGCGTTCGCCGCCGGACTCGCCGTCGACCTCGACACCGACCCGCGGGTTCGCGGCCAGGTTGAGGTACCAGTCCGGGTGCTTCGGCGCGCCGATGTTCGAGGCGATCACCAGCAGCCGGTCGCCGTCCGGGTGGAACATCAGCGGCGTGGTGCGCTGCTGGCCGGTCCTGGCCCCGGTGGTGGACAGCAGCAGCAATCGCTCGCGGTGCATGCCCTCGACCGGGCCGCCGGCCCGGAACTGCTCGATCACCCGGCGGTTGATCTCCTTGACGTCCATGGGTGTTTCCTCTCCCGAGCGATTGCACGCTCCATGGATCATGGCGTGTTTCCCGCGCCCGCGCAGCGGCATGCTCAGCTGAGTGCCAGCCGCACCGCGAGTACCCCGATCAACGCACCCGAGACCAGCGCGGTCGCCCGCCGGGCCCGGCCACCGCCCAGCACCCGGCCGAGCAGCGCGCCGCCGCAGGCCAGGCCCAGTTGCCAGCTGGCCGAGGCGGCGAAGGCGGCGACCACGAACAGCGCCTGCTCCGGCGCGCTGGGCGCAACGTCGGCCCGCAGCCCCACCACCAGTGCCACGAAGTAGATCAGCGTGGTCGGGTTGACCGCGGTCAGGCCGGCCAACATGCCGAAGGCTCGCAGCGGGGCGGGTGCGGCGGGGCCGCCGGACGGCTCCGGTCCGGGCCCGGCGACCGGGTCGGCCACGGCGGCGGAGCCGGGCACCGCAACCGGGTCGGGCGCCGCGCTCACGTCCGGCACGCTCAGGCCGGCCCACACCGCCCGGGCCGCGACGGCCGCGAGCACGGCGACCGACACCCAGTGCAGCACGCCGAGCGCCGGCCGGATCGCCTCGGCGACGGCGGCGCCGCCCAGGGTGGCGCCCAGCGCGTAGGCACCGTCCACCGCGGCGACGCCCAGTGCCGCCGCGGCGCCCACCCGCATCGAGGTGCGGGCGGTCAGGGTGATCAGGTACGCCCCGACCGGGCCGAGCGGAATGGCGATCGAGTACCCCGCCAGCAGGCCGGCCAGCAGCGCGGCGGTCACGGCTGGGTCAGGATCGACCCTTCGCCGGGGACGCGCTGCTGCCGGGTGACCGCCGGGTAGGCACCCGTGGTGGTCAGCGTCCGGTCAGCGTCGAAGGTCATGGCCGACATGATGAGGCAGCCGGCCGGCCGGCGACAACCGGGTTTCGGCACCCGCTCCCCAAACAGCCGCGGGGCCGGCTCAGGACGGCTGCTGCTGACCCGAACTGATGTTGACCAGCCACATGATCCCGTACTTGTCGACGCACTGGCCGAAGGTGTCGCCCCACGGCGCCTTCTCCAGCGGGCGGACGACGTTTCCGCCGTCGGACAGCTTGTCCCAGTAGCCGCGCAGCTCGTCCTCCTCCTCACCACCGAGGGAGAGGGCGACGTTGGCGCCGGGCGAGTACTCCAGGTCGTTGGGCGTGTCGGATGCCATCAACGTCTGGCCGCGATCGGTGACCAGGTGCGAGTGCGCCGTCTTGTCGCGCTCGCCGAGATCCTCGGTGCCGCCCAGGTCGCCGAACGTCATGATGTTCAGCTCGCCGCCGAACACCGAGCGGTAGAACTCCATCGCTTCCCGGGCGTTGTCCCGGAAGTTCAGGTAGGGATTGATCTGGATAGCCACGGTAGTGCCCCTCTCCTCCGTCGAGTGAGACGATTCTGGCCCCACCCGTCCGGACGGCGGCAGCGGGGTCGGCGCAGACAGCGGGCGGAAGAGGTGCGGCCCCTCAGTCGCGGTCGGCGCGCAGCAGCAGCACCGAGCGGGCGGCCAGGCTGATGCCGGTGCCGCCGGCCAGCGGCTCGGCCTCGGACCGGCCGGCCGGCTCCGTGGTGTCGATCACCACCGAGTAGCGGTCGGCCCACGGACTGCCGGGTAACGCGAACGGCATCGGTTGCTCGCCGGAGTGCAGCAGCAACAGGTAGGACTCGTCGGTGATGACCTGACCGCGCCGGCCGCGGTGGCGCAACCCGCGCCCGTCCAGGTACATGCCGATGGTGCGCAGGCCCGGGTCGAACCAGTCGCGCTCGGTCAGTTCCCGCCCGGCCGGGTGGAACCAGGCCAGGTCCTTGCAACCGTCGTCGTTGATGGGCCGGCCCTCGAAGAACGCCCGCTGCCGCAGCACCGGTGAGGCCCGGCGCAGCTCGATCAGCCGCCGGGTCAGGGCCAGCAGGTCGTCGCCGGCCGGCGAGTCCGTCCAGTCCAGCCAGGACACCTCGTTGTCCTGCACGTAGGCGTTGTTGTTGCCGCCCTGGGTGCGGTAACGCTCGTCGCCGGCCACCAGCATCGGCGCCCCGGTGGACAGCAGCAGCGACGTGAGCAGGTTGCGAACCTGCTTCAACCGCAGCGCATTGACCTCCGGGTCCGGCGTCTCGCCCTCCACCCCGAAGTTGACCGAGCGGTTGTCCTCGGTGCCGTCGGCGTTGGACTCGCCGTTGGCCTCGTTGTGCTTGCGCTGGTAGGAGGCCAGATCGCGCATCGGGAAACCGTCGTGCGCGGTGACGAAGTTGATCGAGGCGAACGGCAGCCGGCCGTCGTCGGCGTACAGGTCCGACGAGCCGGTCAGCCGGAAAGCCAGGTCGCGCACCCCGCCGGAGCCGTGCGCCCAGAAGTCCCGCACCGTGTCGCGGTACTTGCCGTTCCACTCCGTCCACAGCGGCGGGAACTCACCCACCTGGTAGCCGCCGTCGCCGATGTCCCACGGTTCGGCGATCAGCTTGACCTGGCTGATGATCGGGTCCTGGTGGATGGTGTCGAAGAACGAGGACAGCTTGTCCACGTCGTGCAGCGACCGGGCCAGCGCCGAGGCCAGGTCGAACCGGAAGCCGTCGACGTGCATCTCGGTGACCCAGTAGCGCAGCGAGTCCGTCACCAGCTGCAGCACCGCCGGCGTCCGGACGTCGAGGGTGTTGCCGCAGCCGGTGTAGTCCAGGTAGCGGGCCGGGTTGGCCGGGTCCACCCGGTAGTAGCCGGTGTTGTCGATGCCGCGGAACGACAGCACCGGCCCGGCCGGGTTGAGCTCGGCGGTGTGGTTGTAGACGACGTCGAGGATCACCTCGATGCCGGCGGCGTGCAGCGCCCGCACCATCGCCTTGAACTCGCGCACCTGGTTGCCGCCGAGCCGGCCGGTGTGGGTGGCGTAGGCGGCGTGCGGGGCGAAGAAGCCGATCGAGTTGTAGCCCCAGTAGTTCCTCAGCCCGCGCCGCTGCAGCGCCGGCTCGCTGACGAAGTGGTGGATCGGCAGCAGCTCCACCGCGGTGATGCCCAGCTCCTTGAGGTAGGAGATCGCCGCCGGGTGGGCGAGGCCGGCGTAGGTGCCGCGCAGGTCGGCGGGGATGCCGGGGTGCCGGGCGGTGAAGCCGCGCACGTGCAGCTCGTAGATGATGGTGTCTTCCCACGCCGTGTTCGGCCGGGGGTCGTTGCCCCACGGGAAGGCGTCCAGCACCACCACCGAGCGCGGCACGAAGGGTGCCGAGTCCAGGGTGTTGTCCGGGTAGCAGGCGACGTTGTCGACGAAATCGCCCTCGATGGCCCGCGCGTACGGGTCGATCAGCAGCTTGGCCGGGTTGTGCAGCTGGCCGGCGGCGGGGGAGTACGGGCCGTCCAGCCGGAAGCCGTAGCGCTGCCCCGGATTGACCCCGGGCAGGTAGCCGTGCCAGATGTGGAAGCTCTTCTCCGCCAGCCGCACCCGGGTCTCGGCGCCGCCGGGGCCGAACAGGCACACCTCGGCCCGGGTGGTGGTCGGTGACCAGATGCTGAAGTTGGTGCCCTCACCGTCCCAGCTGGCGCCCAGCGGGAACGGATCGCCCGGCCACGCCACCAGGTCGTCCGGCGGGCTGCCCAGCCGGTGCGCCAGGCTGGAGCGGAGGTCGGATGCGGGTTCCATAGCGCAGGCGAGGTTACGCTGCCACCCGTGGGCCGTTGTCTCACCGGTTGCAAACATGCGGTTGGATAGGGGCGTGGTGGATCCCGACATCGAGCTCGATCCCGCAGATCCCGATGCCGTCCTGCAGCTGCGCCAGGTGACGGTCCGGCGGGGTGAGAAGCTGCTGCTCGACTCGGTGGACTGGACCGTCGAGGAGGACGAGCGCTGGGCGGTGCTCGGTCCCAACGGCGCCGGCAAGACCACCCTGCTGCAGCTGGCCGCCACCACCCTGCACCCGACCAGCGGCGCGGTGTCGGTGTTCGGCGAGCTGCTGGGCGGCGTGGACGTGTTCGAGCTGCGGCCCCGGATCGGGCTGTCCTCGGCGGCGCTGGCCCAGCGCATCCCGGCGGGCGAGCTGGTGATCGACGTGGTGGTCTCGGCCGGCTACGCGGTGATCGGGCGCTGGCGGGAGGCTTACGGGCGTCTGGACGTGCGCCGGGCGCGCACCCTGCTGGCCCGGTTCGGCGTCGCGGAACTGGCCGAGCGGACCTACGGCACGCTGAGCGAGGGCGAGCGCAAGCGGGTGCAGATCGCCCGGGCGATGATGACCGACCCGGAGCTGCTGCTGCTGGACGAACCGGCCGCCGGCATGGACCTCGGCGGCCGGGAGGACCTGCTGCGCCGGCTGGCCAGGCTGGCCGCCGACCCGGAGGCGCCGACCATGGTGCTGGTCACCCACCACGTCGAGGAGATCCCGCTGGGGATCAGCCACGCGTTGCTGCTCGGCGAGGGCCGGGTGGTCGCCCAGGGCCTGATCGGCGACGTGCTGACCTCGCAGCACCTGTCGAAGGCCTTCGGGCTGGAACTGTCCGTCGAGCACGAGGACGGCCGCTTCTTCGCCCGTGCCCGCTGAGACCGCATCGCACGCGATGTGTCGGCGGGCCTGGGTAGGCTCGCGGCCATGACTGAGTTCTTGAGCCTCGAGGTTGCCGACGGGGTCGCCACCATCCGGATCGACCGGCCGCCGGTGAACGCCCTGAACTCCGCGGTGCAGGAGGAGTTGCGCGCGGTGGCTGCCGAGTGCGAGCGGCGCGACGACATCCGCGCGGTCATCCTGTGGGGTGGCGAGAAGGTGTTCGTGGCCGGTGCCGACGTCAAGGAGATGCACACCATGTCCGCCCAGGACATGCAGCGCCGCGGTGCCGCGGTGTCGTCCTCGCTGGACGCCATCGCCCAGCTGCCCAAGCCGGTGATCGCGGCGGTGACCGGCTACGCCCTCGGCGGCGGCTGCGAGCTTGCGCTGACCGCCGACTTCCGGGTCAGCGCCGACAACGCCAAGTGGGGCCAGCCGGAGATCCTGCTCGGCGTCATACCGGGGATGGGTGGCACCCAGCGGCTGGCCCGGCTGATCGGCCCGGCCAAGGCCAAGGACCTGATCTACACCGGACGCTTCGTCGACGCCGAGGAGGCGCTCCGGCTCGGCCTGGTCGACGTGGTGGTGCCCGCTGTCGACGTCTACCCGACGGCGCAGGCGATGGCCGCCACGTTCGCCCGCGGGCCGGCGCTGGCGCTGCGGGCCGCGAAGGCCGCCATCGACGGTGGCCTGCAGACCGACCTGGCCAGCGGGCTGCGGCTGGAATCGCAGCTGTTCGCGGGTGTCTTCGCGACCGAGGACAAGCAGCGCGGCATGGGCAGCTTCATCTCCTCCGGACCCGGCAAGGCCGAGTTCGTCGGCAACTGAGGGCCCGGAGACCGCTGATGACCGCCGAACCGCGTACCACCGCGCCCGCGACCGCCGAGCAGGTCGAGGCCGCCTGGGGTGACCCGAAGCTGGCCAACGTCCTCTACCACGACTGGGAGGCCGGCAGCTACGACGAGAAGTGGTCGATCAGCTTCGACCAGCGCTGCATCGACTACGCCCGCGACCGGTTCAGCCACGTCGCCGGCACCGACGGCTGGCCGTACCGCCGGGCGCTGGAACTGGGCTGCGGCACCGGGTTCTTCCTGCTCAACCTCAAGCTGGCCGGCGTGATCGAGTCCGGTGCGGTGACCGACCTGAGCCCCGGCATGGTCGAGGTGGCCACCCGCAACGCCGCCAACCTCGGCTTCGAGGTGGACGGCCGGGTCGCCGACGCCGAGTCCATCCCGTACCCGGATGACAGCTTCGACCTGGTGGTCGGGCATGCCGTGCTGCACCACATCCCCGACGTCGAGCGGGCGTTGGCCGAGGTGCTGCGGGTGCTCAGGCCCGGCGGCCGGTTCGTCTTCGCCGGCGAGCCGACCCGGTACGGCGACTTCGTCGCCCGCCGGCTGTCCCGGCTGACCTGGTGGGCCACCACCCGGCTGACCCGGCTCGAGCAGCTGTCGGCCTGGTCGCGTCCGAAGCAGGAGCTGGACGCCTCGTCCCGGGCGGCGGCGCTGGAGGCGGTCGTCGACCTGCACACCTTCGACCCGGCCGAGCTGCGCCGGCTGGCCGAGCGGGCCGGCGCGAGTGCGGTGCGGACCCGCACCGACGAGCTGACCGCGGCCTGGTTCGGCTGGCCGGTGCGGACCTTCGAGGCCGCCGTGCCGCGCGACAAGCTCGGCTTCGGCTGGGCCAGGTTCGCGTTCGGCACCTGGCAGCGGCTGCACCGGCTGGACTCGGCGGTGCTGGCGCGGGTGGTGCCGGCCCAGCTCTTCTACAACGTCGAGATCACCGGGACCAAGCCGGCATGATCGACACCGTCCTGTTCGACCTCGACGGGACGTTGAGCGATTCCGCCCCCGGGATCCTCGGCGCGCTGCGAGCCAGCTTCGCCGAGGCCGGGGTGGACTGGGTGGACGCCGACACCGCCCGGTCGCTGCTCGGCCCACCGTTCTGGCACTCGCTGCCGCCGCTGGTCGGCGAGCACCGCGTCGAGCAGGTGGTCCGCGCCTACCGCCGGCACTATGTCGAGGACGGCGCGATGTTCGACACCTCGCGCTACCCCGGCGTGCTGGAGGTGCTGCAGGAGCTGGCCGGCCGGGACTACCGGCTGGCGGTGGCCACCAGCAAGCCCGAGCCGCACGCCAGCCGGATCGTCGAGCACCTCGGCTTCGCCGGCTTCTTCGGCACCATCTGCGGCGACACCCTGGACGGCGCCCGGGACTCCAAGGCGCTGGTGGTGGGGGAGGTGCTGCGCCGGCTCGGCTCGCCGGACCCGGAGCGGGTGCTGATGGTCGGTGACCGCAGCCACGACGTGCTGGGCGCCGCCGCGCACGGCCTGGACTGTGCCGGCGCGCTGTGGGGTTACGGCAGCGCCGCCGAGCTGACCGCGGCCGGCGCCGCGCGGCTGTGTGCCAGGCCCGCCGAGGTGCTGGAGCTGCTCGACCCGCCGAACGCCGGCTGAGCCGTGCTCGGCAGCTGGCGGTTCCGCGACCGGGGTGCTGACCGGCCCCGCTACCTCAGCCCGGCCAGCCTGCGCTGGGTACTGCGCAACCGGGCCTACACCCCGTGGTACCTGGTGCGGTACTGGCGGTTCCTGCGGTTCAAGCTCGCCAACCCGCACGTGGTGACCACCGGGTTCGTCTTCCTGGGCCGCAACGTCGAGCTGTTCGCCCGGCCCGGCTTCGGCCGGCTGGTGCTGGGCCGCTGGGTGCACCTGGGCGACGGCACCTCGCTGCGCTGCCACGAGGGCAGCCTGCGGATCGGCGACAAGGTGGTGTTCGGCCGCAACAACGTGGTCAACGCCTACCTCGACATCAGCATCGGCGCGGCCAGCATCGTCGCCGACATGGTCTACGTCACCGATTTCGACCACGTCTTCGCCGACCTGGACCGCCCGATCAAGGACCAGGGGATCGCCAAGTCGCCGGTGCGGATCGGTGCCGACGTGTGGCTGGCCAACAAGGTTTCGGTAGTGCGGGGCACGGTGATCGGCGACGGCTGCGTGGTGGCGGCCAACGCGGTGGTCACCCGCGACCTGCCGCCCTACTCGGTCGCCGTCGGGGTGCCGGCCCGGGTGATCCGCAACCGGCGCTCCGACCACGCGGCGGCCGGCGACACCCGGGCGGCGATCGCCGACATGGCCGCCAAGCTCGGCCTCACCGAGCCGCCGGCGTGACCGGGTCGGTGTTCGTCGACGGGCGACCTGACCGACCTGCCCGGCCTCACCGAGCCGCCGGCGTGACCGGTAGTACCTCGGCGTAGACCTGCGCGGTGCGGGCGGCCACCGTCGCCCAGCCGTGGTCCCGCCGGGCCCGGTGCTGGGCGGCCACCGCGCGCCGGCGGGTTGCGACCGGATCGGCCACCACCTCCCGCACCGCCGCCGCGATGGCCGCCGGGCTCTCCGGGGCGAACCGCAGCCCGGTGACGCCCGGTTCCACCAGCTCGGCCAGGCCGCCGGTGTCCGAGACCGCCACCGGGACGCCTGCCAGCTGCGCCTCCAGCGCCACCATGCCGAACGGCTCGTACAGCGAGGGCACCACCACCAGGTCGGCGGCGGCGTACAACTCGGCGAGCCGCCCGGCGTCGAGAAAGCCGGCCCAGTCGATCAGGTCGGCCACCCCGTACCGGGCGGCCCGGTCCTGCTGGTCGGCCAGCTGCTGGCCGGTGCCGGCCACCACCAGCCGCAGCCCGGGCAGCTCTTCGCGCAGCAGCGGGAGTGCCTTGATCAGCTCCTGCAGGCCCTTCTCGTGCACCAGCCGGCCGGCGAAGGCCAGCAACGGCCGGCCGGGGTAGCCGCCCGCCGGTCGCGCACCGGGCGTCCGGGCATCGCCGTGCCGGGTCTGCTGTCGCGTGCCGGCGGGCCGGCCGGCTCGTGGTCGGCGCCGTTGCCGATCACCCGGATCCGGTCCGGTTCCAGCTGGAACAGCCCGGCCACCTCGCCGGCCATGAAGCGGGAGCAGGCGATCACCGCCGCGGCGTCGCGGCACAGCCAGCGCTCGGCGGAGTGGATCGCCCGAGCCACCGGCTCGGCCAGCCAGCCCTGCTGCCGCCCGTGCTCGGTGGCGTGCACGGTCACCACCACCGGGCTGCCGGTCACCTGGCGCAGCGTGCGCGCCGTCTGGGCCACCAGCCAGTCGTGGGCGTGGATGACGTCGGGCTGCCAGCCGGCCACCAGCCGCAGGCCGGCCCGGGTCAGCGAGTGCTCGAAGGCCTGGGTCCAGGCCAGCACGCTCTCGCTGCCGAAGTCGATGGCGAGCTCGTCCGCCGCCGCGCGCCAGACGGTCACCAGCCCGACCTGGACCTGCTCGGGCTCCGGGCGGCTGCCGCGGGTCAGCACCCGGACGTCGTGCCCGGCCGCCGCGAGCTGGTGCGCCAACTGGCCGACATGCCGGCCGAGCCCGCCGACCACCAGTGGCGGGAACTCCCATGACACCATCAACACCCGCACACGAGAGATGGTGCCCTACCCCGATGACGCAGCCGAACCCGTCGCACCGGAGCGAGCCGCTACCCGCGACCGATCAGGTAACCGAGACTGGTCCGGACGCCGGGACTGATCCGGACGCCGGGACTGATCCGGACGCCGAGACCGAGCCGGACGCCGAGCCCCGGCCGATGGTAGAGCCCGGCCCGGAGGCCGATCCGGACGACCGCCGGCCGGACGGGACGTCCGGCGACCGGGCCGGCAACCGGCTGCTGGCCGGCGCGGTCCTGATCGTGCTGGCGCTGGTGCTGTTCGCCGCCTCCCGGGTGGTGGCCGCCGGCCAGCGGCACGCCTACGACCCGTCCGCCAGCCCGCCGGCGAGCTACGCGGTCACCGCCGGCACCAGCTACCAGCTGTCGGCGGACCGGTCCGTGGCCGAGTTGAAGCAGGCCGGCCAGCTGAGCGACCTGGCCTGTTTCACCACCTCCGGCACCGGCGAGCAGACCGGGCTGGCGCTGTCCTCGATCGCCGACGACGACCGCAACCTGCACCAGTTCGCCTCGTTCGTCGCACCCAGCACCGGCAGCATCGCGGTGAGCTGCACCGGCATCGCCGGCGTGTTCATCGACGACGCCGACGACGCCGCGCCCGACCACAGCGCGATCCTGGTGCTGCTGTCCGGCGGGGTCGGCCTGCTGGGCGTGATCGCCGGCTGCTCGGGCGGCTACGCCCGGCGGCCACGAGCCGAACTCGCCTGACCGCTGCGCCGGGTCGTCCCGGGACGTGTGCGCCTCAGGGCATCTCGATGGTCTCGGCGCGTTCCAACTCGGCCAGCGCCGCGTCCAGGAATCCGGCCAGCGGCGCACCGGCCGTGCCGAGCAGGTCGGCGATCAGCAGTGCCGCGCCCTCGCTCAGGGTTGCCGGCCCGGCGGCGGCTGGCAGGGAGCCGGCGACATCAGCGTCCGGGTCGCTGTCGGACGCGGCGGGTCCGGCGCTGTCGGTGAGGCCCAGCGCGCCGGTCAGCACCAGCACCAGCACCCCGGGATCGGCCTGCGGGTACCAGGCGGCGGCCCAGGTCAGGCAGCGCCGCAGCACGTCCTGGGCATCGGCGCTGGACAACCCGTCCGGATGCAGCTCCTCCAGCAGCGAACGGATCACGCCGGCCTGCACCAGCACCAGCCGGTGCGGATCCTGGGCGGCCAGCCGGCCGGCCGCTTCGCCGAACCGTTCGGCATCCTCGGCCCGCGCGGCCTCGACCGACTCGCCGATCGCGCGCCGCAGCCCGGCCGGGGTGGAGCTGGCTGGCCGGCGCATCGGGGTGGCGGCTCCTCGGCACGGGGAAGGCGGACAATCGAGCGGGTTCGACAGTAGCGCCCGGCACCGACCCTAGGATCGCGCCATGCACAGCGATGCGGCGACGACGCCCGCCGGCCGCAGGAGCTGGCCGAAGTGACCGCCCCGGACCCAGCGGCCTACTCGGGTGGACCGGGCAGCACCGACTGGGACGACTGGCACGCCGACTACTCCGACCCGGACTCCGCGCTGTCGATCCGGTTGGCCGCGGTGCGGGCCGAGATCCGCGCCCACCTCGACCGGCGGGCGGCGACCGGCCGGGACGATCCGCTGACGGTGCTCAGCGCCTGCGCCGGCGACGGGCGCGACATCCTCGGCGTGCTGGCCGAGCCGGCGTACCGGCCCGGCCCGGGGAGCGAGGTCACGGTCAGCCTGCTGGAGACCGACCCACGCAACCTCGCCCGGGCCGAGCGGTTCAGCCGGGACGCGGGCCTGGCCGGGATACGGCTGCTCGACCGGGACGCCGGGGTGTCCGACTCCTACCTCGATGCCGCGCCGGCCGAGCTGGTGTTGATGTGCGGGGTGTTCGGCAACCTCACCGACACCGATGCCCGGCGGCTGGTGGAGTTCCTGCCGGCGCTGTGCCGCCCGGGCGCGACGCTGATCTGGACCCGGTCCCGGCGCGCGCCCGACCTCACCCCGGCGCTGCGCGAGTGGCTGGCCACCGCCGGGTTCACCGAGCTGGCCTTCACCGCGCCGCCCGGCGTGCTCGGCTCGGTCGGGACGCATCGCTTCGACGGCGAGCCGGTGCCGCTGCTGCCCGGCCGGCAGCTGTTCACCTTCGTCCGGTAGAGCGTGTCGGTAGGGCGTGCCGGTCGGGCGGTCCGGCTCAGCAGGCGCGGGTGCCCGGCTCAGCAGGCGCGGGTGCCCGGCTCAGAGGGTGCGGGCGTCCAGCCGGCCGAACGGTCCGTCCACCGCCCGCAGCTCGGCGGCCAGCGCTGCGGCCTGTTCAGCGGCTCCGGCGCTGGACTCGATCGCGTCGGCGAGTGCTGCGAACCGGTCGGCGTGCTGCCGGGCGCGCTGCCGGGCGTAGTCGGCCGCCGAGTCCCGGGTCACCATGAACGCCCAGTCGCTGGCCGACAGCAGGAACGCCTCCCGGACCAGCTGGTCGGCCGCCGCATCCCGGCCAGCCGCCGGATCAGCGGCGGCCCGGCTGTCCAGCAACGAGAACAGCCGTTTCTGCATGTGGGCGATCTCGTCGTTCAGCTCGGCGACCGCGTCGTTGTCCCACACCCGCCAGTCCTTGCCGGCCCCCCAGGACGAGGTGGGCAGCTCGATCCGGTCGGCGACCAGGCCGGCCTCGGCCGCCCCGCGCAGCGTGCTCAGCCGCACCCCGGCCTGCGGCAGCATCCGCAGCACGGCGTCGAGGAACTGCGGCCCCTCGTACCACCAGTGCCCGAACAGCTCGGTGTCGAACGCCGCCACCACCAGGGCCTCCCGGCCGTGCCGGTCGCGCAGCTCGGTCAGCCGGCGCACTACCGCGGCGACGAAGTCCCGGGCGTCGCGCAACACCGCCGCCGCGGCCAGCCGCCGGTCCCAGGGCCGCTTGGCCTCCGGCGGCACGCCGGCACCGGTGACCCGGGCCGGCCGGAATCCCGAGGCGTGGTCGAAGGTGTGGAAGTCCCGGTAGCTGCCGTCGCCGGGGTAGCCGGTGCGCGAGGACCAGACCCGGTAGGACAGGTCGAGGTCGCGGGCGAAGGCGAGCACGTCGGAGTCGCCGACCGGGCGGGCCAGGCCGGTGTCGCCGCGCACCGCCGGGCCGTCCACCAGGAAGTGCGTCACCCCGTGCGCGGCGTAGAAGTCCTCCATGCCCGGCGCGTAACCGCACTCCGGCGCCCAGATGCCGCCCGGCCGGCTGCCGAACCGCAGCCGGGCGTCGGCCAGCCCGGTGGAAAGCTGCGCGGCGGCGAACCGCTCGGTCAGCAGCGGCTGGAACGGGTGGGTGGCCGGCCCCGACAGCAGCTCCAGCACACCGGAGGAGGCCAGCGGTCGCAGCACCGCCGACAGGCCACCGGTCAGCCAGCGCCGTTGCAGGTCCTCCAGGCAGGCCACCGCCTCCCGGCGCTCGTGCTCGGCGAGTGCGGACATGCCGGGCCGGGCGGCCAGTTCCTCGGCGCGCAGCTGCCAGCGGCCGGCCCAGGAGTGGATCTCGGCCAGGCAGTAGGGGTCGTCCAGCATCGCCGCCACCACCGGGGTCACCCCGAGCGTGACGACGTCGGTGAAGCCGTGCTCGGCCAGCCCCTCGAGCACCCGGAGCACCCGCCGCCAGGAGCCGGTGAAGGCCTGGTGTAGCCATTCCTCACCGACCGGCCAGGTGCCGTTGTGGGCGACCCAGGGCAGGTGGGTGTGCAGCACCAGGCTGAACCTGCCGACCTGGCTCACGGTCGCCTCGCCAGCAGGATCAGGTCCAGGCTGGCGTCCAGCCGGTCCGGCTCGGCCCGCAGGTCCGGGCTGATCTCGAAGTCGCGCCAGCCGACCGCTGCCACGTCGGCGGCCAGCTCCGCGGGCCAGTGCTGCGGCGGCCGGCCAGCTGGGCGGCCACCAGCCCGCCGTGCCGGCGGTCCAGCTCGGCCAGCCGCCGGCCGGCGAACAGCCCGCGCACCGACTGCACCGCCAACCCCGCGCCGGAAACCAGCCGGACCAGCTCGGCGGCGGTGAACTCGTGGGTGTGGAAGGGGTTGAGCGGGCGGTCGGCACCGGACGCGCCGGGGGAGAAGGTCAGCCGGTTCGGGGTGCTGAGCACCAGCAGGCCGCCCGGGCGCAGCACCCGGACGCACTCGGCGAGGAACTGCGGGTGGTCCCAGACGTGCTCGATCACCTGCAGCGAGACCAGCGTGTCGATCGCGGCGTCCGCGACCGGCAGTGCGGCCAGGTTGCCCCGCACCGCGCCCAGCCGCGGGTACCGCCGGGACAGGTGGCTGACGGCCGCGGCGTCGTAGTCCAGCGCCAGCACGCCGCGCACGCCCGGCACCCGCCCGGCCAGCAGCGCCGCCCCGTACCCCTCGCCGGCGCCGACCTCGAGCAGCCACGGGCCGCGCACCTCGCCGAGCAGGTGGCGGTAGGCGGCCTCATGCCGGCGGAACCAGTAGTTCTCGCTCGCGATCCCGGGCATCGTCCGCTCGCCGGTCAACGCCATCCCGGCGCTGGCCGGCTGGGCGGTGGCGAGCGAACCCATGGCCTCGATCGTCGTCAGTCCTTCGCAGTAGACACGTGCATACCGTCCGGTCGGCGTGCCCGGCCCGAGGGGCTGGGCCCACCTTCGTCGCAGAACCGTAGCGGCGCTGCGACTCACCGCCCACCTGCCGATTGCCCGGTGGGCGCGCGGACCGGTGCCAGCCGCCGCCGGGGCGGCGTGTACAACAGTGCACGGAGACATCCGCCGCCCGGAGCGGGTCGCGGGTGACCGGAAACACGTCCCGGCCCGTGGTGCCTAATATGCTACCCGTCGGTAACATAAGGACGGCGCAGCTAGTACCGATGCACCCTCGCCGATTCCGACCGACCGGCTGACCGAACAGTAAGGACGCCTTGAAGATGAACATCGTTGTCCTGATGAAGCAGGTGCCCGACACCTACGCCGAGCGCAAGCTGGACCCGGCCGACAACACCCTGGACCGGGCGAGTGCCGACGCCGTCATCAACGAGATCGACGAGTACGCCATCGAGGAGGGCCTGCGCCTCAAGGAGGCGCACGGCGGCGAGGTGACGATCCTGACGATGGGCCCGGAACGGGCCACCGAGTCGATCCGCAAGGCGCTGTCGATGGGTGCCGACAAGGGCGTGCACGTGGTGGACCCGGCGCTGGCCGGCTCCTGCGTGATCACCACCGCCAAGGTGCTGGCCAAGGCGCTGGGCACCCTCTCCTACGACCTGGTGATCGGCGGGGTCGAGGCCACCGACTCCCGGCTGTCGGTGCTGCCGGCGCTGCTGGCCGAGGCCACCGGGCTGCCGCAGCTGACCGGGGCCCGCAAGGTCAGCGTGGACGGTTCCGAGGTCTCCATCGAGCGGGTCACCGACACCGGCTACGACGTGGTGCGGGCCAGCACCCCGGCCGTGCTCAGCGTGGTGGAGAAGATCAACGACCCGCGCTACCCGTCCTTCAAGGGCATCATGGCCGCCAAGTCCAAGCCGGTCACCACGCTGGCGCTGGCCGACCTGGGACTGTCCGCCGACGAGGTGGGCTCGGCCGCCGCGACCAGCGAGGTGCGCTCCTTCGAGCCGGCGCCGCCGCGGGCCGCCGGCGTGGTGGTGAAGGACGACGGCAACGGCGGCGCCGCGATCGCCGAGTTCCTGGCCAGCAAGAAGCTCATCTGAGCCGGCCGATCCCGACAACCGACGACCAGAGAAGACGAAGAGGAAACCACCCATGGCTGAGGTACTCGTCCTGATCGACTCGGCGAACGGCAAGCCGGCCAAGTCGGCGTCCGAGCTGCTCACCGCGGCCCGCTCGCTCGGCGAGCCGTCCGCCGTCGTGATCGGCGCCCCCGGCACCGCCGAGGCACTGCGCGACCAGCTCGCCGAATACGGCGCGGTGAAGGTCTACGCCGCCGAGAGCGAGGACGTCGCGAACTACCTGGTGGCGCCGAAGGCCGAGATCCTGGCGCAGCTGGCCGGCCAGGCCAGCCCCGCGGCGATCCTGGTCGCCGCCACCCCGGAGAACAAGGAGATCGCCGCCCGGGCCGCCTTCAAGCTCGACTCCGGGTTCCTGGCCGACGCGGTCGGCCTGAACGCCGACGGCACGGCCGTCCAGTCCATCTTCGGTGGCTCGGTCACCGTCAACTCGGCCGTCACCAAGGGCATCCCGGTGATCAGCCTGCGGCCGAACTCGGTCGCGGCCGAGGCCGCCTCCGGTGCCGCCGAGCTGGTGAGTGTCGACGTGCAGCTCTCCGACGCGGCCAAGGCCGCCCAGGTGGTCGACCGGGTGACCGAGGCCAAGGGCTCCCGGCCCTCGCTGCAGGACGCCTCGGTGATCGTCTCCGGCGGTCGCGGGGTCGGGTCGGCCGACAACTTCTCGGTGGTCGAGAACGTCGCCGACTCCCTCGGCGCGGCGGTCGGCGCGTCCCGGGCGGCCACCGACGCCGGCTGGGTGCCGCACCAGATGCAGGTGGGCCAGACCGGTGTCACGGTCTCGCCGCAGCTCTACGTGGCACTCGGCATCTCCGGGGCGATCCAGCACCGGGCCGGCATGCAGACCTCGAAGACCATCGTCGCGGTGAACAAGGATCCCGAGGCGCCGATCTTCGAGCTGGCCGACTTCGGCGTGGTGGGCGACCTGTTCAACGTGGCCCCGCAGCTGGCCGAAGAAGTCAGTAAGCGTAAGGGATAACCCCGGCTACACTGGGCCCAGTGACGCTACGTTCCGGGCCCAGGGCAGCAGCCGGCCGGGACGCCACCATCTTCTCCCCGGCGCACCGGGTCACCACGCTCGGCATCATCATCCTGATGACGATCATCGCCTTCGAGGCGCTGGCCGTCGCGACCGCGCTGCCGACCGCGGCCCGCAACCTGCACGGACTGGCCTCCTACGGCTGGGCCTTCACCGGCTTCCTGGTGACCAGCGTGGTCGGCATGGTGGTGTCGGGGATGTACTCCGACCTGCACGGTGCCCGCCGCCCGCTGCTGGTCGGCCTGCTGCTGTTCGTCGCCGGCCTGCTGGTCGGCAGCGCCGCGAACACCATGCTGGTGCTGGTGGCCGCCCGGTTCGTCCAGGGCCTGGCCGTCGGCCTGCTGATCACCGCCATGTACGTGGTGATCGGCGAGGTCTACGACGACGAGTTGCGGCCGCGGATCTTCGCCGCGCTCGCCGGCGCCTGGGTCATCCCCGGCCTGGTCGGTCCGATGCTGGCGGGCTGGATCACCGAGCAGCTGTCCTGGCGCTGGGTGTTCGGCGGGCTGAGCCCGTTCGTGGCCCTGGGCGGCCTGCTGATCCTGCCGTCGCTGCGCCAGTTGCGCGGCGCGGGCAGTGCCGGCGCTACCGGCGCGCGCATCCCCGACCCGGGCAGCGGCCCGGCCCGGATCGACCGCCGGCGGATCGGCTACGCCGTGCTGGCCGCGGCCGGCGTGGCGGGGGTGGCCAACCTCGGCGAGCAGCTGAACCCGCTGGGCGCGGCGGGTGCGGTGGTCGGGCTGGTCGCGATGTTGGCCGGCCTGCGCCAGCTCTTGCCCGCCGGCACCGCCCGGTTCGCCTCCGGGGTGCCGGCCGCCATCGCGTTCCGCGGGGTGCTGGCCGGGGTGTTCGTCGGGATGGAGGTCATCGTCCCGCTGACCCTGACGGTGCAGCTGCACTACTCGCCGACCCTGGCCGGCACGCCGCTGATGCTCGCGGCGCTGAGCTGGGCTGCGGCCTCGGCGATCCAGAGCCGGCTGCCGCACCCCAACCGGCCCGCGCTGGTCGCTATCGGGTTGGTGCTGATGGCGGCCAGCGGGGTGGGCATGGCGCTGGTCGCGCTGCGCACCGTGCCGGGCGCGGTGGCGTTCGCGACCTGGCCGCTGGCCGGCTTCGGCGCCGGCTTCGCGATCACCAGTGCCAGCGTGGTGATGCTGGAGTGCACCACCGACGCCCGGCGCGGCTCGGACTCGGCCGCGCTGCAGCTGGCCGACTCCTCGGTGAGCGCCATCTCGGCCGCGTTCGCCGGGGCGCTGGTGGCGCTCGCGGTGCACGGCCGGATCAGCTACGGCACCGGTTTCGCGGTGGTATTCCTGGTGATGGCGGGCCTGGCGGTAACGGTGCTCAGCCGGGCATCCCGGCTCACCGGCGCGGCCGTCGCCCGGCCGGTACCCGGTGCGACGGCAAGTCCCGCCGTCCCCGGTATCACCGGTTGCGGACCGGACGCCGGCGCCGACCGACAGCTGTCCCGCTCGGTCGAGCGCACCGGCCCGGCTCAGTAAGCTCGTCACCGATGACCTACCTCGATCACGCCGCCACCACTCCGATGCTCTCGGAGGTGATCGACGCCGTCTCCGCGTCGATGCGGGCCTCGGCCACCGGGGTCGCGGGCAACCCGTCGTCGGTGCACACCTCCGGCCGGCAGGCCCGCCGGATCATCGAGGAGTCCCGGGAACGGCTGGCCGCGGCACTCGACGCCCGGCCGTCCGAGGTGATCTTCACCTCCGGCGGCACCGAGGCCGACAACCTGGCCGTCAAGGGGATCTACCTCGCGCGCCGGGCCGCCGACCCCGCCCGCCGCCGGCTGCTGGTCAGCGCCGTGGAGCACCATGCGGTGCTGGACTCGGCCGACTACCTCGCCGAGCACGCCGACGCCGACCTGGTGCTGCTGCCGGTGGACGCCGACGGGGTGGTGCGGCCCGAGACGCTGGCCGCGGCACTCGCCGACGACCCGGACGCGGTGGCCCTGGTCAGCGTGATGTGGGCCAACAACGAGGTGGGCAGCATCCAACCGATCCGGCGAGCTGGCCGAGATCGCCCACCGCTACGACGTCCCGTTCCACACCGACGCGGTGCAGGCGGTCGGCACCCTGGCGGTGTCGTTCGCCGAGTCCGGCGTGGACGCGATGACCGTCACCGCGCACAAGATCGGCGGCCCGGTCGGGGTCGGGGCGCTGCTGCTGGGCCGCGGCGTGGACTGCGTCCCGGTGCTGCACGGCGGCGGCCAGGAGCGCGACGTGCGCTCGGGCACTCTGGACACGCCCGGCGCGGTCGGCTTCGCGCTGGCCGCCGAGCTCGCGGTGGGCCGGCGGCCGGAACTCGCGCCCCGGCTGGCCCGGCTGCGCGACGAGCTGATCGACGGCGTCCGGCAGGCGGTGCCCGACGCGGTGCTCAACGGCCACCCGGTGCACCGGCTGCCGGGCAACGCCCACCTGTCCTTCCCCGGCTGCGAGGGCGACTCGCTGCTGATGCTGCTGGACGCCCGGGGCATCGAATGCTCGACCGGCTCGGCCTGCTCGGCCGGGGTGGCGCAGCCCTCGCACGTGCTGCTGGCGATGGGAGCCGACGAGCAGCGGGCCCGCGGGGCGCTGCGGCTCTCGCTCGGCCACAACTCCACCGCCGCCGATGTGCGGGCCGTCGTCGAGGCGATCGGGCCGGTGGTGGAGCGGGCCCGCCGGGCCAGCGCCGCCGCCGGGGTGGCCGCCAGCCGTCGGGCGCGGCGCATGAGGGTGTTGGCCGCGATGAGCGGCGGGGTGGACTCGGCGGTCGCCGCCGCCCGGGCGGTCGCGGCCGGTTGGGACGTGACGGGCGTGCACCTGGCGCTGTCCCGCCAGCCCGCCACCCTGCGCACCGGCTCGCGCGGCTGCTGCTCGCTGGAGGACTCGCACGACGCCCGGCGCACCGCCGACATCCTGGGCATCCCGTTCTACGTCTGGGACTTCGCCGAGCGCTTCGCCGCCGACGTGATCGACGACTTCGTCGCCGAGTACGAGGCCGGCCGGACCCCCAACCCGTGCCTGCGGTGCAACGAGAAGATCAAGTTCGCCGCGTTGCTGGACCGGGCGCTGGCGCTCGGCTTCGACGCGGTGGTCACCGGCCACCACGCCCGGCTGGTCGGCGGCCGGCTGTCCCGGTCGGTGGACGCGGCCAAGGACCAGTCCTACGTGCTGGCGGTGTTGACCCCCGAGCAGCTGGCGCACGCGGTGTTCCCGCTCGGCGATTCCACCAAGGACCAGGTGCGGGCCGAGGCGGCCCGGCTGGGGCTGGCGGTGGCCACCAAGCCGGACTCGCACGACATCTGCTTCATCGCCGACGGCGACACCCAGGCCTTCTTGGCCCGCCGGCTGGGGGAGCGGCCCGGTGACATCGTCGACACCGACGGCACCGTGCTCGGCAGCCATGCCGGCACCCACGGCTTCACGGTCGGCCAGCGCCGTGGGCTGAACCTGACCCGGCCGAGCGCCACCGGCGAGCCCCGCTACGTGCTGTCGATCTCGCCGAAGACCAACACCGTGGTGGTGGGGGGCGCCGATGACCTGCGGGTCGGGCTGGTCCGGTGCGGCCCGCCGGTCTGGATCGCCGCGCCGCCGTCCGGCCCGCTGGACTGCCAGGTGCAGCTGCGGGCACACGGCATGCTGTCGACGGCCCGCGTCAGCTCCGAGGGCACCGGGCTCGTCGCCGTGCTGGGCGAACCCCAGCGCGGGGTGGCGGCCGGCCAGGCGCTGGTGATGTACGACGGCGATCAGGTGCTCGGCTCGGCCACCATCCTCGGCACCGAACGGGCCGCGCAGGCCGAGGGGTCCGCGCCGGCCGAACGGGCCGCGCCGGCTGGTGCTGGGCAGGCAGCCAGCGGGTCGATGGCCGGATGAGCCATCCCTGGCCGGCCGGTGCGGTGACCGGGATCGGTTCGCTGCCCGGCACCGATCCGGACGAGGCGGTCCGGCTGGTGCTCGGCGAGGTCGGCGAGCTGCCCTACCTGCCGGAACTGCCCGGCCGCGGCTTCGGCGCCGACGTCATCGCCCGCACCGGCGCGCTGCTGGTGGACCTGCCGGTGGAGTGGCAGCCGCACGGCTGGACGGTGACCAGCAGCCCGGGCCGGGACCTGGCCCGGGCCCGCGACCACCTGCGGCGCGACCTGGACGCCGTCACCGAGCAGGCCCAGGGCGTGCCGCTGCTCAAGGTGTCGGTGTGTGGGCCGCTGACCCTGGCCGCCGCCCTGGAACTGCCCAACCTGCACAAGGTGCTGACCGACCGCGGGGCGCTGCGCGACCTGACCGGGTCGCTGGCCGAGGGCACCCGCAGCCTGCTGGCCGAGCTCGCCGCCAACCTGCCCGGCACCGCCGTCGTGCTGCAGGTGGACGAGCCGAGCCTGCCGGCCGTGCTGGCCGGTGAGGTGGCGACCCCGTCCGGCTACGGGACCGTCCGGTCGCTGCCCCGGTCGCTGGCCGAGCCGGCGCTGGCCGAGGTACTGCAGACGGCGGCGCCCGGCCACCGGGTGGTGCACTGCTGTGCCGACCGGGTGCCCTACGACCTGCTGGTCGGTGCCGGCGCGTCGGCGGTGTCGGTCGACGCGAGCCTGCTGGCCAACACCTCCCTCGACGCGCTGGGCGAGCTGGTCGAGGCCGGTGTCTCGCTGTGGCTGGGGGTCTTCCCCGGCACCGACGCCCCGATCTCGGCGACCGAGGCGACTGAGAGGATCGGCCGGCTGTGGTCCACCCTCGGCTTCGGCCCGGAACTGCTGGCCGGCGCGGTGGTGCCGACCCCGGCGTGCGGCCTGGCCGGCGCGTCGCTGCCGTACGCCCGCCGGGTGATGGCGCAGCTGCGCGAGGTCGGCACGGCGCTGCGCAACGGCCTGGACTAGTTCCTCAGGCGGAGCTGGTTCTCAGACGGAGCTGGTGACGGTGCCGTCGGCGGCCACTCGGACCGACAGCGGCCGGCCGGCGAAGCGCAGCCCGGTCACCGACAGCTCGCCCAGCACCGGCCGGCCGTCCGGGCCGAGCAGCGGCCGGAAGGCCAGCGAGCCCGCCGGTGCGTCCGGCCGCGGCCCCAGCAGCGCCGAGACGATCGCCATCGCCGCCGCGGCCGACCAGGCCTGCGGCCGGCAGGACGCGGGGTAGGGCAGCGGGCCGCGGCCGGGCTCGACCCGGTGGCCGCCGTGCAGCTCCGGCATCCGGTAGTCGAAGCCGGCCGCGGCGGCCAGCAGCCCGTCGATCAGGGCGGTCGCCGGACCGGCCCGCCCGGTGGCGGCCAGTCCACTGATGGCGATCGCGGTGTCGTGGGCCCACACCGAGCCGTTGTGGTAGCTCAGCGGGTTGAAGCGGGCCGCCGAGCCGGCCAGGGTGCGCAGCCCGAAGCCGGAGCACAGCTCCGCCGAGCCCAGCCGGCCGGCGACCCGGCTCTCCTCCTCGGCGCTCAGCAACCCGGTGCTCAGCAGGTGGCCCATGTTCGAGGCGAGAGAGTCCACCGGCCGGCCGTGCCCGTCCAGCGCCAGCGCCGGATAGCCGCCCTGCTCGTCGCTCAGCCAGAACCGCTGCCGGAACCGCTCGGCGAGCTCGGCCGCCCAGCTGCGCCAGCGGTCAGCCCCCGGACGGCCGAACGCCGCCAGCAGTTCGGCGCCCGCAACGGCCGCCGCATGGCCGTAGGCCTGCACCTCGCTCAGGGCCACCGGCGGGTCGGCGAGCCGGCCGTCGGAGAACGAGACCGAGTCGGCCGAGTCCTTCCAGCCCTGGTTGGACAGGCCGTGCCCGGACTCATCGACGTAGCTGAGAAAACCGTCCTCGTCGGTGCCGAACTCGGCGAGCCAGGCCAGCGCCCGTTCCAGGTTGGGCAGCAGCTCGAGGACCTCCGGCTCGGGCAGGCCCCACCGCCAGCTGTCGTGCAGCAGCAGGATCCACAGCGGGGTGGCGTCGACGGTGCCGTAGTAGGTGGCCGGCAGCCGCAACGGCCGGCCCAGCTGGTGGCCCTCGTTGTGCTCGGTCTCGGCGGCCCGGATCTCGTGCAGGATCTTGCCGGGTTCCTCGGCCGAGTCCGGGTCCACCCGGCTGCCCTGCCGGCGGGCCAGGGTGCGCAGCGTGCCGCCGGCCAGCCCGGTGCCCAGCGGCAGCAGCATCCGGGCCGCGATCAGGCAGTCCCGGCCGAACAGGGTCAGGTACCAGGGCGCCCCCGCCGCCAGGAAGTGGTCCTCCGGCGCCTGCGGGTCGGCCAGTTCCAGCGCCGCGAGATCGGCCACCGACCGGGCGAGGAAGCCGGCCAGCCGCGGGTCCGCGGCGCTGACCGCCGGCACCGCCAGCCGGGACGGACCGGTGGGTGCGGCCACCACCGGGGGCGCCGCGCCGGTCACGGTGTAGCTCAGCTCGATGGTGACGCTGTCCCCGGTCCCGAGCTCGATGTCCCAGCCGAGACCGGCCGGTTGCTCGGTGACCTCGTCCGGCGGGGGCGTCGCGGTGGCGGTGACCCGGGCGCCGTCCGGGCCGGTCCAGTGCAGGCTGGCGGGGTGCGCGGCGGGTCGCAGGTCGGCGGTGGCCAGGCCGGCCTTGACGTCGGCCATGCCGGCCAGGTCGCAGCCCAGCTCCAACCTCAGCCGGGTCCGGACCGCTTCCCGGGCCGCCGAGCGGACGGTGATCGACTCGGCCGCGCCGGTCCCGGTCGCGACCCAGCGCCGGTCCACGGTCACGGTCGGGTCGGCTCCCTGGTCGCCCAGGCCGCGGACCACCGAGACGCTCCGGCTGGCGTCGGCACCGTCCAGCTCACCGCGGATCGGTGCCGGCTCGGCGCCGCCAATGCTGAGCACCGACCGGGCCAGGATGCGCCGGTCGGCGAGGTAGGCGCCCTGCACGCTGCCACCGCGCAGCTGGCCGTCGGCGCCGGTGAGCACCAGGGCCGGCGCGCGCACGCAGGCCAGCAGGTCGTGCAGGTACGGCTGCTGGTGCGCGCTGTCGGTCATCGGCGTCGGCCTCCTGGTCCGCTGGTGCCGGTGGCCGTCCACCCTGCCATCCCGGCCGCGATCCCGGTCGCCGGGGCCGGCAGAACTGTCGGTGCCGGGCGGTAGCTTGAAGCCCGTGACGACAGCCGACCAGCACCCGGACAGCGCCACCGCCGAGCCGGCCGACGCGGTGGCCGAGGCCGAAACAGCACCAGAGATCGAGCCAGCGGGCGAGCCGGGCTCAGCACCGGCGAACGAGGCCCCGGCTGAGGCCAGGCAACGGCATGCCGAACTGTCCGAGCAGCTGAACGACGCTTCCTACCGCTACTACATCGCCAACGCGCCGACCCTGTCGGATGCCGACTACGACCATCGGATGCGTGAGCTGCAGCGCCTGGAGGACGAGTTTCCCGGTCTGCGCACGCCCGATTCGCCGACCCAGCGGGTGGCCGGTGACTACTCCTCGCAGTTCGCGCCGGTCGACCACCTGGAGCGGATGCTCTCGCTGGACAACGCCTTCACCGCCGAGGAGCTCGACGCCTGGCTGGTCCGGGTAGAGCGCGAGATCACCGCGCCGCGCTTCCTCTGCGAGCTCAAGGTCGACGGGCTGGCGGTGAACCTGGTCTACGAGCGCGGCCGGCTGGTGCGCGGTGCCACCCGGGGCGACGGCCGCACCGGTGAGGACGTCACCGGCAACGTCCGGACCATCGCCGCGATCCCGGACCGGCTGACCGGCGACGAGATCCCCGACGTGATCGAGGTGCGCGGCGAGGTGTACTTCCCGCTCACCGAGTTCGCGGACCTGAACGCCAGGCTGGTCGCCGAGGGCAAGGCGCCCTACGCCAACCCGCGCAACACCGCGTCCGGCTCGCTGCGCCAGAAGGACCCGCGGGTCACCGCCGCCCGCAAGCTGCGGATGGTGGTGCACGGGGTGGGCCGGGTCGAGGGCGGCCCCAAGGTGACCAGCCAGTCCGAGTGGTACGACTACCTGCGGCAGTGGGGCCTGCCCACCTCACCCCGGGCCAAGGTGGTCGACTCGCTGGCCGAGGTGAGCGAGTTCATCGACCACTACGGCGAGCACCGCCACGACGTCGAGCACGAGATCGACGGCGTGGTGGTCAAGGTCGACTCGCTGGCGATGCAGCGCCAGCTGGGCTCGACCAGTCGGGCCCCGCGCTGGGCGATCGCCTTCAAGTACCCGCCCGAAGAGGTCAACACCAAGCTGCTGGCCATCAGGGTCAACGTCGGCCGGACCGGCCGGGTCACCCCGTACGGCGTGATGGAACCGGTCTTCGTGGCCGGCTCCACCGTCGAGATGGCCACCCTGCACAACGCCAGCGAGGTGGCCCGCAAGGACGTCCGGGCCGGTGACACGGTGGTGTTGCGCAAGGCCGGCGACGTCATCCCCGAGATCCTCGGCCCGGTGGTCGCGCTGCGGCCCAAGGGCCTGCGCAAGTTCAAGATGCCGACCCGCTGCCCCGAGTGCGACACGCCTCTGGCGCCCCAGAAGGAGGGCGACGCCGACATCCGCTGCCCCAACCAGCGGTCCTGCCCGGCCCAGCTGCGGGAGCGGCTGTTCCACGTCGCCGGCCGGGGCGCCTTCGACATCGAGGTGCTGGGCTACGAGGCCTGCGTCGCGCTGCTCAAGGCGGGCCTGGTGGCCGACGAGGGCGACCTGTTCGGACTCACCGCCGACAGCCTGCAGCGGTCGGAGTTCTTCCTCCTCAAGAACGGCGAGCTGGCCGCGAACGCCAAGAAGCTGCTGGACAATCTCGAGGCGGCCAAGACCCGGCCGCTGTGGCGGGTGCTGGTGGCGCTGTCGATCCGGCACGTCGGGCCGACCGCCGCCCAGGTGCTGGCCCGGGAGTTCAGCTCGATCCCCGCGATCGCCGAGGCCACCCCCGAGCAGTTGGCCGCCGCCGACGGGGTCGGCATGACCATCGCCGAGTCGATCCAGGAGTGGTTCGCGGTCGACTGGCACCAGCAGATCGTCGCCAAGTGGGCCGCTGCCGGCGTCCGGATGAAGGAGGACCGGGTCGTCGACGACAGCCCGAAACCGCTGGCCGGCCTCGCCGTGGTGGTGACCGGCTCGCTGGAGCGCTACAGCCGTGACGAGGCGGCCGAGGCGATCACCAGCCGGGGCGGCAAGTCGGCCAGCGGGGTGTCGAAGAAGACCGCGTTCGTGGTGGTCGGCGATACCCCGGGCAGCAAGTACGCCAAGGCGGTCGAGCTGAAGGTGCCGATCCTGGACGAGGACGGCTTCACCGTGCTGCTGGAGCAGGGCCCGGAGGCCGCCACGGCGCTGGCCCGGATCGGGGACGAGCAGGCAGCCGGGGACGAGCAGGCAGGCGCCAGGACGAGCAGGCAGCCGAGGACGCGCAGGCAGCCGGCAGCGAGTGAGCAGCCGGTAACCCAGTGACGCAACCGCTGGCGAGGGTCAGCCCGGATGCGGGTCCAGCACCGTGGCGGCGATCGAGGCCAGGTGCGAGAGCCGGATGATCTCGCTGGCCAGCCAGCGCAGCGCCGGCCGGCCGACCAGCAGGGCCCGGTGGCCGAGCGGCACCACGGCGAGTTCGGTGTCGAGGTTGGCCCATTCCACGGGCGCCCAGGTCTGTTCGGCCTCCAAGGATCGCGCCGGGTGCGGTGGCCACCAGGGCGTGGCCAGCGTGCTGATCTCCGGCGCGGCGGAGCTGCGGGCGAGCACCGTGGCGGGGCTGCCCTCGACCTCCGGGGCCTGCAGCAGCAGCGCCCAGCCGGCCCGGAACAGCCGGCAGACCCCGTCGACGAGCACGCTCGGAGCCTCGGCACCGCTGACCGCCAGCTTCTCCAGCAGCTCCAGCTCCCGGAACGGGTCGATCACCCCGGCGTAGGACCGGATCGACTCGACCCGCACTCCCGGCACGCTCGCGGCGGCGCTCACCAGTGAGTCGGGCAGCTTGCCCGGAGCCAGCTCGACCACCAGGTCATCGGTCGCCTGGCCGGCCGAGCGTTCCACGATGTCGACGCTGAGGATGTCGGCTCCGGCGTGGCCCAGTGCCGATGCGACCGCGCCGAGCGCCCCCGGACGATCGGGCAGGACCACGCGGATCAGGAAGGACACCCGCTCAGTGTGCCGTGGCTTGATGTCTCCGGCGTTACGCGCGCCGGGCCAGTACCGGCCGCAGCGGGATCTGGGCCCGCGCGAAGAGCCCGAGCAACTCCCGCGACCAGCCAACCCGCGCGCGGAAGGCCGAGTGACCAGAGGCCAGGGCGAGGCCGGCGCGGCGGAGCCCTAAACTCTCCAGTTGTGCCTGACGATCGATCCACCCTGACCCGCGACGAAGTGGCGCACCTGGCCCGGCTGGCCCGGTTGGCGGTGACCGAGGACGAACTCGACCTCTTCGCCGGCCAGCTCGACGTCATCCTCGGCTCGGTGGCCCGGATCGGCGAGGTCGCCGCCGCCGACATCCAGCCGACCACCCACGCGGTGCCGCTGGACAACGTCTCCCGCCCGGACGAGGTGCGCCCCTCGCTGCCGCGCGAGGACGTGCTGGCCGGCGCCCCCGCGGTGGAGGACGACCGGTTCCGGGTACCGCAGATCCTCGGGGAGGAGGAGTAGTGGCCGAGCTGATCGAGCTGGACGCGGCCGAGACCGCTGCCCGGATCGCCGCCGGGGAGGTCAGCGCGGTGGAGGTGGCCCGGGCCCACCTGGACCGGATCGCCTCCTCCGACGCCGAGATCCGGGCGTTCCTGCACGTCGACACCGCGGGTGCCCTGGCCGCGGCCGGTGCCGTGGACGAGCGCCGCCGGTCCGGCGAGCCGCTCGGCCCGCTGGCCGGCGTGCCGCTGGCCATGAAGGACGTGGTGGTCACCCGCGGCCTGCCGACCACCTCCGGGTCGAAGATCCTCGAAGGCTGGGTGCCGCCCTACGACGCCACCATCACGCGCCTGGTCCGCGAGGCCGGCATCGTGATGCTCGGCAAGACCAACATGGACGAGTTCGCGATGGGCTCGTCCACCGAGAACTCCGCCTACCAGGTGACCCGCAACCCCTGGGACCTGTCCCGGGTGCCGGGCGGCTCGTCCGGTGGCTCGTCGGCCGCGGTGGCGGCCTTCCAGGCGCCGCTGGCGATCGGCACCGACACCGGCGGCTCGATCCGGCAGCCGGCCGCGGTCACCGGGATCGTCGGGCACAAGCCGACCTACGGCGCGGTCAGCCGGTACGGCCTGATCGCCTTCTCCTCCTCCCTGGACCAGGCCGGCCCGTTCGGCCGGACGGTGACCGACACCGCGCTGCTGCACCAGGTGCTGGCCGGCCACGACCCGCTGGACTCCACCTCCATCCCGCACCGCCGGCCCGGACGTGCTGGCCGCGGTCCGGCAGGGCGCCGGCGGTGACCTGTCCGGTGTCCGGGTCGGCATCGTGACCGAGCTGACCGGGGTGGGCGGCGGCTACCAGCAGGGCGTGCTCGACTCCTTCCGGAGCGCGGTGAGCATCCTCGAAGCCGACTCGGCGCCGAGATCGTCGAGGTGTCCTGCCCGCACTTCGACTACGCGCTGGCCGCCTACTACCTGATCGCGCCGAGCGAGTGCTCGTCCAACCTGGCCCGGTTCGACTCGGTCCGCTACGGCCTGCGGGCCGGCGACGACGGCAGCCGGTCGCTGGAGGAGGTCATGTCGCTGACCCGGGAGCAGGGCTTCGGGCCCGAGGTGAAGCGCCGCATCATGATCGGCACCTACGCGCTGTCCTCGGGCTACTACGACGCCTACTACGGCCAGGCGCAGAAGGTCCGCACGCTGATCGCGAACGACTTCCGCCAGGCGTTCGGGCAGGCCGACGTGCTGGTCTCGCCCGACCTCGCCGTTCGTGGCGTTCGGGGTGGGCGAGCGGGTGGCCGACCCGATGGCGATGTACGTCAACGACCTGTGCACGCTGCCCGCCTCGCTGGCCGGCACCCCGGCGATCTCGGTGCCGTGCGGGCTGTCGGACGAGACCGGCCCGGCGCTGCCGGTCGGCCTGCAGATCATGGCGCCGGCGATGGCCGACGACCGCTGCTACCGGGTGGCCGCCGCCTTCGAGGCCGCCTACGTCGCACGCAACGGCCGGCTGCTCGCGACCCCGCGTCCGGTCGGCGCCGGCACGGACGGAGCCACCCGATGACCATGCAGCCCACCCAGACCGCCGCAGGCCCGGACAGCACTGCCTACGACGACGTGCTGACCCGCTACCAGCCGGTCTTCGGCCTGGAGACCCACGTCGAGCTGGGCACCGCGTCGAAGATGTTCTGCGGCTGCTCCACCACCTTCGGTGCCGAGCCGAACACCCAGACCTGCCCGGTGTGCCTGGGCCTGCCGGGTGCGCTGCCGGTCGTGAACGCGGCGGCGATCGAGTACACCATCAAGATCGGCCTGGCGCTGAACTGCTCGATCGCGCAGTGGTGCCGGTTCGCCCGCAAGAACTACTTCTACCCGGACATGCCGAAGAACTACCAGATCTCGCAGTACGACGAGCCGCTGTGCACCGACGGCTACCTCGACGTCGAGGTGCACGGCGAGACGGTCCGGGTCGGCATCGAGCGGGTGCACCTGGAGGAGGACACCGGCAAGAACACCCACGTCGGCGGCGCGACCGGACGCATCCACGGCGCGGAGTACTCCCTGGTCGACTTCAACCGGGCCGGCATCCCGCTGGTCGAGATCGTCACCAAGCCGGTGCCCGGCACCGGCGCGCTGGCCCCGGAGGTGGCCCGGGCCTACGTCGCGGAGCTGCGCGACATCCTGCGCACCCTCGGCGTCTCCGACGTCCGGATGGAGCAGGGCAGCCTGCGCTGCGACGTCAACACCTCGCTCACCCCGAACGGCTCGAGCGAGTGGGGCACCCGCACCGAGACCAAGAACGTCAACTCGCTGCGCAGCGTCGAGCGGGCGATGCGCTCGGAGATGATCCGGCAGGCGGCCCTGCTGGACGCCGGCCAGAAGGTCAAGCAGGAGACCCGGCACTTCCAGGAGACCACCGGCTCGACCCGGTCCGGACGCAGCAAGGAGGAGGCCACCGACTACCGGTACTTCCCCGAGCCCGACCTGGTGCCGGTCGCGCCGGACACCGGCTGGGTCGACCAGCTGCGCGCCGGCCTGCCGGAACTGCCCGCCGCCCGCCGTAGCCGGTTGCAGTCGGAGCTGGGCCTGACGGCCGAGGACCTGCAGTCGCTGGTCAACGCCGGCGCGGTGGACGCCTTCGCCGACACCGTGGCCGCCGGCGCACCGGCCGCCGAGGCGCGCAACTGGTGGCTGGGCTACCTCGCCCAGCTGGCCAATGCCCGCGAGATCGAGGTGGCGACGCTGCCGATCACGCCGGCCCAGGTGGCCAAGGTGATCGAGCTGGTCGCCGCCGGCACGCTGTCCACGGCACTGGGCCGGCAGGTGGTGGACGCGGTGCTGGAGACCGGCGCCGACGTCGAGCAGGTGATCGCCGACCGGGGCCTGGCGGTGGTGTCGGACACCAGCGCGCTGACCGAGGCGGCCGACGCCGCGATCGCGGCCAACCCGGACGTCGCCGAGAAGGTGCGCGGCGGCAAGCTGCCGGCGGTCGGGGTGCTGGTCGGCTCGGTGATGAAGGCGACCCGCGGCCAGGCCGACGCGGCCACCGTCAAGGCGATCCTGCTGGAGCGGCTCGGGGTTTCGGAGTAGCCATGCGCAAGGTCGTCGCGTTCGAGTTCCTGTCCCTCGACGGCGTCGCCGAGGCGCCGGACCGGTTCTTCACCGCCTGGGACGACGTGCTGGACACGAACGGCGAGGCGCTGATCGCGACCCAGGACGCGGTGATCCTGGGCCGGCGCAGCTACGACGAGTGGGCCGGGTTCTGGCCGAGCAGCGATATCGAGCCGTTCGCGACGTTCATCAACGCGGTGCCGAAGTACGTCGCCACCTCCACGCCGCTGGAGGCGGAGTGGGCGAACTCGACGGTGATCGAGGGTGAGCTGGCCGGCTTCGTGCGTGAGCTCAAGGCTCGACCGGGCGGTGACATCGGCGTGCATGCCAGCATCTCGGTCGGCCAGGCGCTGCTGGCCGCGGGCGTCGTCGACGAGCTCCGGTTCGCCATCGCGCCGGTGATCGTCGGCAGCGGGCGGCGGTTCCTCGACGGGTTGTCCTCGATCCGGCTCGAGCTGGTCCGGGCGCTGGCCTCGCCCAGCGGCTACCTGCTCGCCGACTACCGTCCGGCTCCGTAGTCCGGCCCGCACTCCCGCCGCCACTAGGGGTTGCCGTGGCGGCGTCGGCTGCCGTTGTCGGCACCGGCTGGTAGACCAACGGGCATGGCGACCTGGCAGGAACTGGCTACCGACGCACCGGACTTCGCCGCCCGGGTGCGGGCCCGCTTCGACGCGGGCACCAACAAGACCCTCGCGACGCTGCGCCGGGACGGCTCGCCCCGGATCAGCGGCTCGGAGCTGGTGATCACCGACGACGAGGTGACGCTGGGCATGATGGCGGACTCGGTGAAGCTGGCCGACGTCCGGCGCGACGCCCGGGTGGCCCTGCACTCGCCGACGCTGGAGCCGCCGCCGGGCGATCCCGGCAGCTGGCTGGGCGAGGCGAAGCTGGCCGGCCGGCTGGTCGAGGTCGGGCATCCGGAGGGCCACCCGCCCGATGCCGCGGCGTTCCGGCTGGACGTCACCGAGGTGGTGCTGACCTACGTCACCAGCTCCACGCCGGACGGCCCGGTGGACCTGCTGGTGGTGGAGTCCTGGCACCCGGGCGTGGGTCACCGGCGCCGGTCCCGCCGCTGACCGGCGGGTAGCCCTGCGGGCCGCGGCCGAAACGGGCGACGGCGAACGGGGTGGCCGACCGGACAGCCCAGCCGCTCAGGTGATCGGGCTCGCGGTGGCGTCCGAGGGCGAGATCCGGAGCACCCGGTCGTCGTCGGCGGTCGGCTTGCCCTTGCCGTCCCGGTTGCGGGTGGTCAGCCACAGCGCCCCGTCGGAGGCGGCCACCACGGTGGCCAGCCGGCCGTACTTGTTCTGCAGCGACGGGCTGAACGCGCCGATGGTCACGCCGCCGCCGGCACTCTGGGTCAGCTCGCCGACGGCCAGCGCCCGGCCGGTGGAGGTGGCCACGTACAGCCGGCCGGCGGCCAGCGCACAACCGCCACCGCCGGTGCTGGCCGGGGGCAGCGTCCGGAGCGGGTCCATCGCGTCCGGTCCGTTGTCGGGCCAGCCGTAGTCGTCGCCCGGCCGGATCACGTTCACCTCGTCGGGGTCCCCGCCGACCCCGGACGACCCGGCCGAGATCGCGATCCGCAGGCCGGTGCGCGGGTCCACGCACAGTCCGTCGACGGTGCGCAGGCCGTAGGCGAGCACCCGCGACGAGGGCACCGGGTTGTCCGGCAGCGGCCGGCCGATGTCGCTGACCCGCAGCACCTTGCCGGCCAGGCTGTCGAGCGAGGCCGCCAGGGCCGGTGTGCCGGCGTCGCCGGTGCCGATCAGCAGCGCGCCGGTGGCGTCGAAGGCCAGCCGGCCGGCGTTGCCGGTACGGCCCTTCGGGATGCCGGTGACGATCGCCGACGGCGGCGAGCCGAGCGCGAAGTGCACCACCCGGTTGTCGGTGGCGGTGCTCAGGTAGGCGTAGACCAGGCCGTCCTGCTCGAAGGTGGGTGAGATCGCCAGGTCCAGCAGGCCGCCGTCGCCGCTGCCGTCCACGGTCAACCGCTGGACCGGGGTGGCCGGCCGCCCGGGTATCGGCTGCACCCGCAGGATGCGACCGGTGGTCCGCTCGCCGACCAGCGCGGTGCCGTCCGGCAGCACCACCAGTCCGGTCGGCTGGTTCAGCTTGGTGGCGACCACGGCGGGGTCGGTGGCCGGGGTGCCGGGCGCTGCCGACCCGGACGGCCCCGGGCCGGGGGCGGTGCCGGACGGGCTGTCCGACGGGTCGTCCGTCGACGGTGGCACCGGCAGTCCGGGGGCCGGCAGCTGCGGGCGCGGGTCGTTGTTGCCCTGGTAGTTCGGCTGCGGCACCCAGGTCGGCCCGTCGGCCGCCGCGCCGCTGCGGCAGCCGGTGGTACCGGCCAGCACGGCGGCGACGGCCACGATCGGGACCGCGGTCCGGCTCAGCAGGGTGGGCAACACCGCTCCAGTCTGCCTGCTCGAACTGTGTGACGGGCGTCGGCGGTCGAACCGGCCCGCCGTCACGCTAGTTTGGACCGCGTGAGCCAACTGTGCGTGCCGTCGACGGCCGTCCGCGACCGCGGGCTGGCCATGGCCCGGCGGCAGGGCGATCCGCGGCCCGAACTGCTGGAGCTGCTGTCCGGCGCGGTGATCCACGAGCCGTCCACCCCGCCCGGCGAGCAACTGGCCGGGGTCGACTTCTGGGTGCCGCAGTTCCTCGGCGTCGACCTGGCCGGGTACCGGGCGATCGTCGAGGCGATGCCCGGCCTGCGGGTGATCCAGGCCCAGACCGCCGGGGTGGACGTGTTGCTGCAGGTCAGGCCGGACGGCGCCGAGCTGTGCGACGCGCGCGGCGTGCACGGCTCGTCCACCGCCGAGTGGGCGCTGACCGCGCTGCTGTCGGTGTTCCGCGAGTTCCCGCGGTTCGAGCGGGCCCGCCAGCAGCGGCGCTGGGACTACTCGGTCACCGACGAGCTGGCCGGCAAGCGGGTGCTGGTCGTCGGGGCCGGCGACGTCGGCCAGCAGCTGGCGCGCCGGCTGACCGCCTGCGACGCCATCCCGGTGCTGGTCGCGCGCACCGCGCGTGAGGGGGTGGCCTCGATCGAGGAACTGCCCGGGCTGCTGCCCGATGCGGACGCGGTGGTGCTGATCGTGCCCATGACGCCGCAGACCCTCGGCATGGTGGACGCGACGTTCCTCGCCGCGATGCCCGACGGTGCCGTGCTGGTCAACGCCGCCCGCGGGCCGGTGGTGCAGACCGCCGCGCTGCTGGCCGAGCTGACCTCGGGCCGGCTGCGGGCCGCGGTGGACGTGGTCGACCCGGAACCGTTGCCGTCGGACCACCCGCTGTGGCTGGCGCCCAACCTGCTGCTCACCCCGCACGTCGCGGGCTCGGTGCTGGGCTTCGGTGACCGGTTCGCGGCCCTGCTGGTCAGCCAGCTGGACCGGTACCTGCGCGGCGAGAAGCTGGACAACGTCGTCACCGGCGCGTACTGAGGTCGTCGCCGCCAGCCGGCAATCGCTGCCAGCCGGCCGTCGCTGCCAGCAGGCAGTCCGGAAGTGCCGTCAGCGAGTGGCGGTCGGGTCGGGGATCCGGCCGGCACCGGCGGCGATCAGGTCATCCAGCCGGGTACTGCGCACGCACGGCAGCCTGAGCTGGCCGCCGGCGCGGTCGACCGCGTACACCGCTCCGGAGCGGTCCAGCCGCAGGCCCGCGAGCTCGTCCCAGCCGAGGGTGCGGGAGCCGAACATCGCCCGGGCGTGCACCCCGCGCTCGTCGACGATGGTGGCGGTGCGGGCGACGTAGAGCGCGCCGGCCAGCGGCAGCAGGTAGACCAGCGCCAGCACCGGCGCGTGCACCACCGCGGTACAGCACAGCGCGGTGAACGCCACGATCAGGTACGACAACCCCGGGTGCTTGAGCACGGTGCGTCGCGGAGTCGGCATGGCGCCCAGCCTAGGTCGTAGGCTCGACGCCGTGAGCACCGAGCCGTTGGGAAGCAGGCCGTCGAACGAGCACCGCCACCGCAAGCCGCACTCCGGCGCGGTCACCGACGGCATCGAGCGGGCCGCCTCCCGGGGCATGCTGCGCGCGGTCGGCATGGGCGACGACGACTGGGGCAAGCCGCAGATCGGGGTGGCCTCGTCCTGGAACGAGATCACCCCCTGCAACCTGTCGCTGAACCGGCTGGCCAAGCGGGCCAAGGAAGGTGTCCGCGGCGCCGACGGCTTTCCCCTGGAGTTCGGCACCATCTCGGTCTCGGACGGGATCTCGATGGGCCATGAGGGCATGCACTACTCGCTGGTCTCGCGGGAGGTGATCGCCGACTCGGTCGAGACGGTGTTCCGGGCCGAGCGGCTGGACGGCGCGGTGCTGCTGGCCGGCTGCGACAAGTCGCTGCCGGGGATGCTGATGGCCGCGGCCCGGCTGGATGTCGCGTCGGTGTTCCTGTACGCGGGGTCCACCCTGCCCGGCAAGCTGCACGGCAACGACGTCACGATCATCGACGCCTTCGAGGGGGTCGGCGCGTGCCTGGCGGGCAAGATCACCCGCGCCGAGCTGGACGAGATCGAACGCGCCATCTGCCCCGGCGAGGGTGCTTGCGGCGGGATGTACACCGCGAACACGATGGCCTCGGCGGCCGAGGCGCTCGGCATGTCGCTGCCCGGGTCGGCGGCGCCGCCCGCGCCGGACGCGCGCCGCGACGCCTACGCCGGACGTTCCGGCGAGGCGGCGGTGCACCTGGTGGACGCCGGCATCACGGCCCGGCAGATCCTGACCAGGCCGGCGTTCGAGAACGCGATCACGGTGGTGATGGCGCTCGGCGGTTCCACCAACGCGGTGCTGCACCTGCTGGCCATCGCCCGCGAGGCCGAGGTGGAGCTGTCGCTGGCCGACTTCAACCGGATCGGCGACAAGGTGCCGCACCTGGCCGACCTCAAGCCGTTCGGCCGGTTCGTGATGACCGACGTGGACCGGATCGGCGGCATCCCGGTGGTGATGCGGGCCCTGCTGGACGCCGGCCTGCTGCACGGCGACACGCTGACCGTGACCGGCCGGACGCTGGCGGAGAACCTGGCCCTGCTGGCCCCGCCGGTGCCGGACGGTGAGGTGATCCGGCCGCTGGCCAGCCCCATCCACCGCACCGGCGGGATCACCATCCTGCACGGCTCGCTGGCCCCGGAGGGCGCGGTGGTCAAGACCGCGGGCTTCGACACCGACGTCTTCGACGGCACCGCCAGGGTCTTCGACCGCGAGCAGCCCGCGATGGAGGCGGTGGCCGCGGGCACCCTGCAACCGGGTGACGTGGTGGTGATCCGCTGGGAGGGTCCCAAGGGCGGTCCCGGGATGCGCGAGATGCTGGCGATCACCGGCGCGATCAAGGGCGCCGGACTGGGCAAGGACGTGCTGCTGCTCACCGACGGCCGGTTCTCCGGCGGCACCACCGGGCTGTGCATCGGGCACGTCGCGCCGGAGGCGGCGGTCGGCGGCCCGATCGCGCTGGTCGCCGACGGGGACCGGATCGTCGTCGACATCGCCAACCGGAGCATCGAGTTGCACGTCGAGGAGGCGGAGCTGGAGCGGCGGCGGGCGGCCTGGCAGCCGTTGCCGCCGCGGTTCGACACCGGGGTGCTGCGCAAGTACGCCAAGCTGGTCGGCTCCGCCGCGCACGGCGCGATCTGCTGATCTGACCGGCTCGTGCCGCCCGGTCAGGGCATGCGCAGGTCAGGCCGTCGGGTCAGGACAGCTGGGCGAAGTCCTCGGTGATCCATAGCCGCCCGTGCGCCGGGTCGATCAGCACGTCGATGCCCACCGCGTCGACCGCTGTGGACAGCAGCGCCTGCCGGCGGCTGTCGTCGGGAGCCTGCTCGGCCAGCATCGCCTGCTGGACGGCCTGGGCACCGGCGGAGCTGAGCGTGCCGGTGCTGCCCACGACCTCCGCGGCGTAGTTGCCGAGCACGCCCTGGTTGGCCTGCCGGGCGCCCAGCGCCGGTTCGCCGGCGACCCGCGGGCTGAGCTGGCCGGCCTGCGCCATCGCCTCGTCGTGTCCGGCGGCGCTGCGCTGCAGCCGCGGGCTCCAGGTCAGCGCCGGCAGGCCTGCGTCGCGGCGGGCCTTGTTGAGCGCGGAGAGCAGCGCGTGGGCGATGGCGTTGGATGCCGACTCCGGTGTGGCCGGCGCGTTGCTGGGGCGGCCGACGGTTCGGCTGGGAGCAGGCAGAACCGGGGTGCCGGCCGCGGCCGGCCCGGGTGTCGATGCGGCGTGCGTGGCCGGCCAGCTCGGCGCGGTCCGGTCGGCCGCGGCGGGCCGCACCTCGGTGGCCGGCGGCGTGGCAGCGGCGGTGCCGGCGGCGGGGGAGCGGGTCGGCGTCCGGCTGGGCGACGCGGCGGGCGTGGTCGTGACCGGTGCCGATGTGCTGGCGCTGGCGTGGTTGTCGGGCAGCAGGATGGCGCCGGCGAAGGTGAGCGGCCGGCGGGCGGTGCTGCTCGACAACACCATGGTGGCCACGGCAACCGTGCTGATCGTCGCCGCTGCCATCGACAACCAGAAAGTTGGGGGCCGCACCGCTGGCATGCCGGAATGGTGCCATGGGTTTCTGGCAAAAGTCAGCAACGAATCGACGTAAATATGGTGTGGGATTGCACGGCGTGCCGGCCTTCGGACAGCAATGGGTGGCGCCGGAAGCGGACATGCCGTCAGGAACAGGGAAATCTCTCCCACCGTGCGGTAAGGCGGCGCGCGGGGTCGGCAACCTTGGACGGTTTCGGATCCGCGTGTATGGTCAACGCCATGCAGCAGCACCTGGTACTTATCGCCTAGCGCGTCCCGCGGCCACCGGCCGCAGCGACGCGCAGACCCTTCGTGCATACCGCACGAGGGGTTTTTTGTTGCCCATCGAACCGCTAGGACGTCCTAGCAGCCAGCCGCACACCGCCCTACAGCGTAAGCAGAACCGCAATTTCACAGCCAGAACACGCAGCACCGCCGGAAGGATCCAGCCATGGCAACACCCGCTCCCGACCAGCACGCCCAGCTCACCGGCGCGCAGGCACTGGTCCGGTCGCTGGAGGAGGTCGGTACCGACGTGGTCTTCGGCATTCCGGGCGGGGCGATCCTGCCGGCCTACGACCCGCTCTACGACTCCCGCAAGGTGCGCCACATCCTGGTACGGCACGAGCAGGGCGCCGGGCACGCGGCCGAGGGGTACGCCCAGGTCACCGGCAGGGTCGGGGTGTGCATGGCCACCTCCGGGCCCGGCGCGACGAACCTGGTGACCCCGATCGCGAATGCCTTTCTCGACTCGGTACCGATCGTCGCCATCACCGGCCAGGTGCCCCTGCCGGCGGTCGGTACCGATGCCTTCCAGGAGGCGGACATCTCGGGGATCACGCTGCCCATCACCAAGCACAACTTCCTGGTACAGCGCGCCGAGCAGATCCCGCAGACCATCGCGGAGGCATTCCACCTTGCCGCAACGGGGCGTCCGGGACCGGTGCTGGTCGACATCCCGAAGGACATCCTGCAGCAGCAGACCACCTTCCGGTGGCCTCCGGTGCTCGACCTGCCCGGCTACCGGCCGGTGACCAGGCCGCACGGCAAGCAGATTCGCGAGGCTGCCGCCCTGATCGCCACCGCCCGGCGTCCGGTGCTCTACGTCGGCGGGGGAGTGCTCAAGGCCCGGGCCACCGCGGAACTCGCCCAGTTCGCGGAGCTGAGCGGCATACCGGTCGTCACCACGTTGATGGCGCGCGGCGCGTTCCCGGATTCGCACCGTCAGCACCTGGGGATGCCCGGCATGCACGGCACGGTGGCCGCGGTTACCGCGTTGCAGAAGGCCGATCTGCTGATCGCGCTGGGCACCCGGTTCGACGACCGGGTGACCGGCCGGCTGGACTCGTTCGCACCGCACGCGGCGGTGATCCACGCCGACATCGACCCTGCCGAGATCGGCAAGAACCGGGTGGCCGACGTGCCGATCGTGGGCGATGCCCGCGAGGTGATCGGCGAGCTGACCACCGCGTTGCAGGCCGAGCACGCCGCCGGACACCGTGCCGATCTGGCCGGCTGGTGGCACGAGATCGACCGCTGGCGCCAGACCTACCCGCTGGGCTACGAGGATCCCGCGGACGGCAGCCTGGCGCCGCAGTACGTGATCGAGCGGCTGGGAAAGATTGCCGGTCCTGACACGGTGTTCACCGCCGGGGTGGGGCAGCACCAGATGTGGGCCGCCCAGTTCATCTCCTACGACAAGCCGCACACCTGGATCAACTCCGGGGGCGCCGGCACGATGGGCTACGCGGTGCCGGCGGCGATGGGTGCCAAGGTCGGAGCGCCCGACACCCTGGTGTGGGCCATCGACGGCGACGGCTGCTTCCAGATGACCAATCAGGAGCTTGCCACCTGCGCCATCGAGGGAATCCCGATCAAGGTCGCCGTGATCAACAACGGCAACCTGGGCATGGTGCGGCAGTGGCAGACGCTCTTCTACTCCGAGCGCTACTCCAACACCGAGCTGGGCACCCATACCGTCCCGCGCGGCCGGCAGTTGCCGGTCCGGATCCCGGACTTCGTCAAGCTGGCCGAAGCGCTCGGCTGCGCGGGCCTGCGTTGCGAGTCGGCCGCCGAGGTGGACGCCACCATCGAGAAGGCGATGTCGATCGACGATCAGCCGGTGGTGGTGGACTTCACGGTCGGCAAGGACGCCATGGTGTGGCCGATGGTGGTGTCCGGTACCTCCAACGACGAGATCCTCGCCGCGCGCGGCATCCGTCCCGACTTCGACTTCGGAGTGTGAGCCGATGAGTGAGCATCGCAGCGAGCGCAGCGAGCGAAGGAGCGGAGCGAATGGCAGCACTGAGTGAGCATCGCAGGGAGCGCAGCGAGCGAGGAGCGGAGCGAATGGCGGCGATGAGCGCTTGCGCGAAGAGCCGGGGGGAGGGGCAGCGATGAGCGTGCATACCTTGTCGGTGCTGGTGGAGAACAAGCCCGGCGTGCTGGCCAGGGTGGCCGGGCTGTTCAGCCGGCGCGGCTTCAACATCGAGTCGCTGGCGGTCGGGCCGACCGAGCATCCGGAGATCTCCCGGATCACCATCCTGGTCTCGGTCGAGGGCAACGCGCTGGAACAGGTCACCAAGCAGCTCAACAAGCTGATCAACGTGCTCAAGATCGTCGAGCTGGAGGCCGACCAGGCCGTGCAGCGCGAGCTGCTGCTGGTGAAGGTGCGCGCCGATGACGGCAACCGCCGTGTGGTGCTCGACATCGTGGAACTGTTCAATGCCAAGGTGGTCGACGTCACTCCCGAAGCCCTCACCGTCGAGGTGGTCGGCCCGCCCGCCAAGCTCGAAGCGGTACTGAAGATGATGGGACCGTTGATCCGCGAGATGGTGCAGTCCGGCATGGTGGCCCTCGGCCGGGGCCCCCGCTCGATGACGCAGGCGGCGTTGCGCGCCGTGGAACGCGCCGGTTGATCCGCCGGTCCCCGGCCGTGGCTCCTCGACGGACGGGACCCCGGCGGACGAGAATCCACAGACAACACCGGCCCGTCACCCGGACGGCCGGCACAGGAGAGGGACACCATTCCAGATGGCCGTGGAGATGTACTACGACGACGACGCCGACCTGTCCATCGTGCAGGGCCGCACAGTGGCTGTTCTCGGCTTCGGCAGCCAGGGCCACGCACACGCGCTGAACCTGCGGGACTCCGGCGTCGACGTCCGGGTGGGACTGCCCGCCGAATCGCGCAGCCGGGGCAAGGCCGCAGACGCCGGCCTGCGGGTGCTGACACCGGCCGATGCCGCAGCCGAGGCCGACCTGATCATGGTGCTGGCGCCGGATCACCTGCAGCGCGCGCTGTATGCCGAGTCGATCGAGCCGAACCTGCAGGACGGCGACGCGCTGTTCTTCGGCCACGGCTTCAACATCCGGTTCGGCTACATCAGCCCGCCGCCGAACGTGGATGTCGCGATGGTGGCGCCGAAGGGTCCGGGGCACCTGGTGCGTCGCCAGTTCGCCGACGGCAAGGGTGTTCCGGTGCTGGTAGCGGTCCAGCAGGACGCCGCCGGCAAGGCGCTCGAGCTCGCGCTGTCCTACGCCAAGGCGATCGGCGGTACCCGGGCCGGCGCGATCCGGACCACCTTCACCGAGGAGACCGAGACCGATCTGTTCGGTGAGCAGGCGGTGCTCTGCGGTGGCGCGTCCCAGCTGGTTCAGTACGGCTTCGAGGTGCTCACCGAAGCCGGCTACGAGCCGGAGATCGCCTACTTCGAATGCCTGCACGAACTCAAGCTGATCGTCGATCTGATGTATGAGGGCGGGATCGCCAAGCAGCGCTGGTCGGTCTCCGACACTGCCGAGTACGGCGACTACGTCTCCGGCCCGCGGGTGATCGACCCGCACGTGAAGGACAACATGCGCACGATCCTGCGCGAGATCCAGGACGGCTCGTTCGCCGCCCGGTTCATCGCCGACCAGGATGGCGGTGCGCCGGAGTTCAAGCGGTTGCGGGCGCAGGCCGAGCAGCACCCGATCGAGGAGACCGGTCGCAAGCTGCGCGGCCTGATGAGCTGGGTGAACACCGACGCCGACGCCGATTACCACGAAGGCAGCGCAGCCCGATGAGCGCTGGCGCGAAGAGCGGATCGCCTGCGAGCGAGCATCGCAGCGGAGCGAGGAGCGCAGCGAGCGGTCCGATGAGCGCTCGCGCGAAGAGCGGATCGAGTCGGTGAAGCTGGCGGTCATCCCGGGGGACGGGATCGGGATCGAGGTCACCGAGCAGGCGCTGCGGGTCCTCGACGCGGTGCTGCCCGGGGTGCACGCGACCCGGTACGACCTCGGCGCCGCGCAGTGGCACCGTACCGGCGAGGCGTTGCCGGACTCGGTGCTGGCCGAGCTGCGCCAGCACGACGCCATCCTGCTCGGTGCGGTGGGCGATCCGTCCGTGCCGTCCGGGGTTCTCGAACGCGGCCTGCTGTTGCGGTTGCGGTTCGAGCTCGACCACTACGTCAACCTCCGTCCGGCCAAGCTCTACCCGGGGGTCAGCACGCCGCTCGCAGGCCGGCCCGAGATCGACTTCGTGGTGTACCGGGAGGGCACCGAGGGCCCCTACGCGGGCAACGGCGGCGCGCTGCGCAAGCACACCGCGCAGGAGATCGCGACCGAGGTGAGCGTCAACACCGCCTTCGGGGTGGACCGGGTGGTCCGGGCCGCGTTCGAGGGCGCCAGCCGCCGACCGCGCAAGCACCTGACCCTGGTGCACAAGAACAACGTGCTGGTGCACGCCGGCGACCTGTGGACCCGGACCGTCCACCGGGTGGCCGAGGAGTACCCCGACGTCACGGTCGCCTACCACCACGTGGACGCGGCGACGATCTACCTGGTCACCGATCCCGGCCGGTACGACGTGATCGTCACCGACAACCTGTTCGGCGACATCCTCACCGACCTGGCGGCTGCCGTCGCCGGTGGCATCGGGCTCGCGGCCAGCGGCAACCTCAACCCGGGACGGACCACCCCGTCGATGTTCGAGCCGGTGCACGGCTCGGCGCCGGATATCGCCGGTCAGGGCAAGGCCGACCCGACCGCGGCGATCCTGTCGGTGGCGATGCTGCTCGGCCATCTCGGCCACGAGCAGCCCGCGGCCCGGGTCGAGCAGGCGGTGGCTGCCGACCTCGGCACCCGCGATCCCGGCCGGCCGGGAAGCACCGGCGAGATCGGCGACCGAATCGCCACGGCTGCCGCCCACTGATCCACCCCGTCCCGCCCCGGCACCCCCGACCGGGGAAGACGAATTGAGGAATACATGCTCAGCGACGATTTCCACGTCTTCGACACCACCCTGCGAGACGGCGCCCAGCGCGAAGGGATCAGCTACTCGGTCACCGACAAGCTGGCCGTGGCACGGCTGCTGGACTCGTTGGGAGTCGGGTTCATCGAGGGTGGCTGGCCGGGCGCGGTACCGAAGGACACCGAGTTCTTCGCCCGGGCGGCGGCCGGCGAACTGCCGTTGCGGCACGCCACCCTGGTGGCCTTCGGCGCTACCCGCAAGCCGGGCGTCGCGGTGGCCGAGGACCCGCAGGTGGCCGCGCTGCTGGCCAGTCGGGCACCGGTGATCACCCTGGTCGCCAAGTCCGACGTCTGGCACGTCGAGCGTGCCCTGCGGACCAGCCCGGAGGAGAACCTGGCGATGGTCTCCGACACGGTGGGCTACCTGGTGGCGGCCGGCCGGCGGGTGTTCCTGGATTGCGAGCACTTCTTCGACGGCTACTCCCACGACCGCGACTACGGGCTGCGGGTGCTGGCGGTCGCCGCGTCGGCCGGCGCGGACGTCGGGGTGTTGTGCGACACCAACGGCGGCATGCTGCCGATGGGGATCGCCGAGGTGGTCTCGGCGGTGGCGGCCCGCGTCGACCTCCGGCTGGGCATCCACGCCCAGGACGACTCCGGGTGCGCGGTGGCCAACACGCTGGCCGCGGTGGCCGCCGGAGCCAGCCACGTCCAGTGCACCGCCAACGGATACGGCGAGCGGGCCGGCAACGCCAACCTGTTCTCGGTGCTCGGCGGCCTGGTGTTCAAGATGGGCCGGGACGTGCTGCCGCCCGGCACCATCGCCGAGAGCGTCCGGGTGGCGCATGCCATCGCCGAGATCGCCAATCTCGCGCCGGACTCGCACGCGCCCTACGTGGGCAGTTCCGCCTTCGCGCACAAGGCGGGACTGCACGCCTCGGCGATCAAGGTCGGCCCCGAGCTGTACAACCACCTCGACCCGGCACTGGTCGGAAACAGCCAGCGCATCCTGATCACCGAGATGGCCGGCCGCGCCTCGGTGGAGTTGAAGTCGGCCGAGCTGGGAGTGGATCTGCGGACCCGCCCGGACGTGGTGGGCCGGGTGGTGGATCGCATCAAGGCCCAGGAGTCCGCCGGCTGGTCCTACGAGGCGGCGGACGCCTCGTTCGAATTGCTGGTACGCGAGGAGCTGCACTCCCTGGCCGTGAAGTTCGTGCTGGAGTCCTACCGGGTGATCATCGACCGGAGCGAGGACGGCAGCGTGATCACCGAGGCGACCGTGAAGGTACGCGCCGGCGACCGGCGGATCATCACCACCGCGGAGGGCAACGGCCCGGTCAACGCCCTGGACCTGGCGCTGCGCTCGGCGCTGGAAGCGATCTTCCCGCAGCTGGCAGATCTGGAACTGTCCGACTACAAGGTGCGCATCGTGCCAGGCAAGCACGGCACCGACGCGACCAGCCGGGTGCTCATCGAAACCTCCGACAAGGTCGGGGAGTGGACGACCGTGGGGGTGCACCCGAACATCGTCGAGGCGTCCTGGCTGGCACTGGCCGACGCGGTGCGCTACGGCCTGCTGACGCGTCGCTCCCGGCCGGCCGATTCGCGATCCGAGCCCTTGGCGAGCTGATCCCGCGCTCGCCCGCTCACGGGACTCGCTGGCCCGTGCCGCGACTCGTCGGCGTCGCATCCACGGCTCGTGCTTCACGGTGCGGCTCGATGACCCTCAGCCTACTGTTCATGGTGAGGAATCTCGCTATCTGGAAAGGGTTTTGTCAGACCCCACCCCTAGTGTCCGATGCATGGACTCACTGGCTGACGGGCAGGCATCGGCGGCGCTGCGCGCTGTCGTCGGTGAGTTCTCGCGCTACCTCGCCGAGGTGTCCTCCGACCTGTTCGGCGCGCTGACCGACGCCGACGTGCTCGCTGAGCTGCAGGAGTTCGAAAGTCTCCGACGCCGGCTCGCGGTGGTGGATCATGCCCTGGTCGCCGAACTCGACAGGCGCGCGCTGGCTGGCAGGCTGGTGGTGGCCTCGACATCGACGCTGCTGCAGGCGGCGTTGCGGCTCTCACCGCACGAGGCCAAGCAGCGGGTGAGCGCGTCGGAGGTGTGTGGACCGCGCTGGTCGCTGACCGGTGAGCGGCTGCAGACGCTGCTGCCCGAGGTGGCCGCCGGCCAGGCGGCAGGCGTGGTGTCGGTGGAACAGGCCAGGGTGATCGCCCAGACGCTGGACGAGCTGCCCGGCTCGGTGGATCCGGCGGATGTCTCGGCTGCCGAGCGACACTTGGTCGCCGCCGCTGCGCACCTGCCACCACGGCAGGTCGGCATTGCCGGCCGGCGCATTCTCGCCCAGCTCGACCCGGACGGCGTGCTCGCCTCCGACGAGGAACATGCCCGCCGCCGGTCGTTCTCGCTGATATCGGAGGCCGACGGCGGTTACCGGGCGGTCGGCCGGTTGACCCCGGCCTGCGGTGCGCTGCTGCAATCCTGGCTGAGCCCGCGCTCGGCGCCTCGCCCGGCGCAGTGCCCGGGTGCCGACGCTTCCCAGCCACTGCCGGACTCCCGCAATCACGGTCAGCGCATGCATGATGCGTTGCAGGAGTTGGCAGGGATCGCCGTCCGGCGCGCCGAATTGGTCGACTCAGGCGCGCCGGCCCAGGTGATCATCAGCATGACGGCCGACCAGCTCGCGGACCGGCAGGGGTGGGCCGAGACCAGCTTCGGCCAACTGCTCACCGTCGGGCAGGCGCTGAAGCTGGCCGATGAGGCGGCGATCACCCTGCTGCTGCGCGATGCCCGCGGGGTGGTGCTGAGCCAGGGCCGTACCAGGCGAATCGCGTCCCGCGGCCAGACGCTGGCCCTGATCGCGCGGGATGGCGGCTGCTCCTTCCCGGGGTGCGACAAGCCGCCCGAGTGGTGCCAACGCCACCACATCGTGTCCTGGGCGGACGGCGGGCCTACCGACCTGGACAACCTGACCCTGCTGTGCGCCCGCCACCATCGCGACTTCGCGGCCGCGGGCTGGAGCTGCCGGATGATCGACGGCCTGCCGGCCTGGATCCCGCCGGACTGGGTCGATCGCACCCGCACACCGAGACGGCATCACCGGGTCGACCGGCAATAGGGGTCAAGGCCACGCAGGAACGTGCTGCGGGGTCGCTCGACCCACTAACGGGTCAGGCAGCTCGCGCCGCAGCCGCCGGTCGCGGCGCCGGCGGGGCAGGCCAGTCCGGTGCCGCCACAACGCGCGCCGCCAGGGCCGTCCGCGGCACCACCTGCCCCTGCCGAGGTGGAGCCAGCACTGCCCGTCCCGGCCGAGACGCCGCCGGGAGCACAACCGGCTCCGGCGGTGGCTGCCAGCAGCACCTCATCGAGCCGCTGTTCGGCCTGCGTGGCCTCGGTGAGCGCGGCCGAGCGCCACAGCCCCCAGGCGATGCCCACCAGCACCAGCGCCAGCAGCTCGACCAGCAGGCCCAGCACAGTCCAGCCGACGCCGTGCCGGGAGACAGTCACCAGCCCGGCGGCCAGCAGCACCCCGCCGAGCGGAGCGAGCACCAGCGCCATCCGCCGTCGACGCGCCGGCGGGATCGCCTCCAACTGTTCGCTCACCCAGCCAGTATCGGGCATGCCGGCCGCCCGGCCCGGCCCGGTATCCGTCCCGCCGGAGGCGATCGGCCGGGCCGGTAGCCTGATGCCCGTGCGCATCGCGAGATTTGTTCATCCCGGCGGGATCGCCTGGGGAGTAGTGGAGTCTCCGGCCGTGGCCGGGCCCAACCCGCCGTTGGCATCGCTGACCGTGGCCGCCATCAAGGACCACCCGATGGGCGCCATCGAGTTCACCGGCGAGCGGTTCGCGATCGGCGACGTGCGACTGCTGGCGCCCATCCTGCCCAGCAAGGTGGTCGCGGTCGGCCGCAACTACGCCGCCCACGCCGCCGAGATGGGCACCGACGTGCCGGAACGCCCGCTGATCTTCCTCAAGCCGTCCACCGCGGTGATCGGCACCCAGGACGTGATCCGGCTGCCCGCCGACTCCGAGCAGGTCGAGCACGAGGCCGAGCTGGCGCTGGTGATCGGCAAGCTCGCCAAGGACCTGCCCCGCGAAAAGGCGCTGGGCGCGGTCTTCGGCTACACCTGTGCCAACGACGTCACGGCCCGCGACCAGCAGCGCACCGACGTGCAGTTCACCCGCGCCAAGAGCTACGACTCGTTCTGCCCGATCGGTCCGTGGATCGACACCAGCTTCGACCCGACCGGGGTGCGGGTCCGGGCGCTGGTCAACGGCGAGGTGAAGCAGGACGGCAACACCCGCGACATGATCTTCGACGTGGCCACCATCGTCTCGTTCGTCTCGCACGTGATGACCCTGGTCCCCGGCGACGTCATCCTCACCGGAACCCCGGACGGCGTCGGCCGGATCGCCGACGGCGACACGGTGACCATCGCCATCGACGGCCTCGGCGAGCTCGTCAACCCGGTCCGCGCCAAGTGAGCGCCGCCACCGGTTCCGGCATCCGGGTGCGGTTCTGCCCGTCGCCGACCGGCGTTCCGCACGTCGGCCTGATCCGCACCTGCCTGTTCAACTGGGCATTCGCCCGCCACCACGGCGGCAGCTTCGTCTTCCGGATCGAGGACACCGACGCCGCGCGGGACAGCCAGGAGTCCTACGAGATGCTGCTGGACACCTTGCGCTGGTTCGGCATGGACTGGGACGAGGGTCCCGAGGTGGGCGGCCCGCACGGTCCGTACCGGCAGAGCGAGCGCCGGGACGTCTACCGCGACGTGGTCAGCCGGCTGCTGGCCGCCGGGCACCTGTACGAGTCCTTCAGCACGCCTGAAGAGACCGAGGCCCGGCACCGGGCGGCCGGTCGGGACCCGAAGCTGGGCTATGACAACTTCGACCGGGACCTGACCGACTCCCAGCGCGCGGGCTATCGCGCCGAGGGCCGCGAGCCGGTGTTGCGGCTGCGGATGCCGGCAGACGACATCGCATGGCACGACCTGGTCCGCGGCGAGATCCGCTTCTCGGCAAGTACCGTGCCGGACTTCGTGGTGGTCCGCGCCAACGGCGAGCCGCTCTACACGCTGGTCAACCCGGTGGACGACGCCATGATGCGGATCACCCACGTGATCCGCGGCGAGGACCTGCTGCCGTCCACCCCGCGCCAGATCGCGCTGTACCAGGCACTGATCGACATCGGCGTCGCCGAGGCGGTGCCGGAGTTCGGCCACCTGCCCTACGTGATGGGCGAGGGCAACAAGAAGCTGTCCAAGCGCGATCCGCAGGCCTCTATCTACCGCTACCGCGACGAGGGCTACCTGCCCGAGGGCATGATCAACTACCTCGCGCTGCTCGGCTGGTCGATCGCCGAGGACCGCGACATCTTCTCCCCGGACGAGTTGGTTGCCGCCTTCGACGGCGCCCGGATCTCCACCAACCCGGCCCGGTTCGACCCCAAGAAGTGCCTGGCCATCAACGCCACCCACGTCCGACTGCTCGCACCGGAGGACTTCGCGTCGCGGTTGCGGGGCTACCTGGCCCGGGCCGGCCTGATCGGCGAGCAGCCGAGCCAGGGCGAGCTGGACCTGATCGCCGGTGCAGCGCCGCTGGTGCAGGAGCGGGTGCAGACCCTCGGCGAGGGGGCGGACATGCTGCGCTTCCTGTTCGTCTCCGATTCCGACCTGGTTCGCGACGAGGCGGCGGTGGCCAAGCAACTCGGGGCTGACGGGCAGGCGGTGCTCGCTGCCTCGATCCCCGCGCTGGAGGGGCTGGCCGAGTGGAGCACCGAGGCGATCGAGCAAGCCTTGCGCGTCGAACTGCTGGAGCGGCTGGAACTCAAGCCGCGCAACGCCTTCGGGCCGTTGCGGGTGGCTGTGACCGGCCGTCAGGTGTCGCCGCCGCTGTTCGAGTCGATGCAGCTGCTGGGCAGGGAGGCCACGCTGGCCAGGATGCGCGGCGCCTTCGCCGGCTGAACCCTCAGCCGGCTGAACCTCAGCTGGCTGACCGTGAGCCGGGTGACCGGGTCGGGTGACCGGGTCCGGGCGGCAGGGTCGGGCGGCAGGGGAGACATGCCGAGCCGTGCCCGATTTCGGCGGCGCACCGGCCGTCGGGTAGAGTCTCCAAGTCGGCTCGTTCAGCAGCACGGACGGGCAGGTATTGGGGTATGGGGTAATTGGCAGCCCAACTGATTCTGGTTCAGTTAGTCTAGGTTCGAGTCCTGGTACCCCAGCGCGTCGCCGCATCCAGCGGTGTGTGCAGCAGAATGTTCAGCGGTTAGCGTGTTTCACCTAGGGCCCCGTCGTCTAGCGGCCTAGGACGCCGCCCTCTCACGGCGGTAGCGAGGGTTCGAATCCCTTCGGGGCTACCCGATCAAGAGCCTCCAGATTCTTCTGGGGGCTCTTGCCATTCCCGGGCACCGCGACGCCGCCCCCTCTCGTGTCGATTCCGGTCAAATCCCGCGTCCATCTTCAGTGCCTGGCCACCCCGCCGATAGGCACCCCCGAAACCTGGACCGAGAAACCGTGCCGAAAAGCCGTCTCTGGAGATGCCGATGCGCCGCAGCGCCCTGTTCCGCCTGTTCGACAAGCCCGTCCGGAAGGCAGTTCTGCTGCTCCTGGCGACCACGCTGAGCGGGGGTGTGTTGGTGGCGGCGGCCCCGTCCGGCTCGGCCGCGATCGTGGTGCCCAGCCTGAAGGCACCCGCCGGCCTGCTGAGCCCGATCGAACCGCTGGCCGCCTACGTACCGCAGGTGGCCTGCCAACCGGGCTACCGGGAAGGCACCCTGGCGCTGGCCCGGCTGCTGGTCAAGACCTACCCCAACACCAGCTTCGGCGGACCGCGCGACTGCGGGTCCAACACCAGCGAGCACTACGACTCCCGGGCCGTTGACTGGATGAATTCGGTCCGCAACCCGGTGCAGGGCATGCAGGCCTACATGGTGGTGAAGTTCCTGCTGGCTACCGACAAGTACGGCAACAAGTTCGCGATGGCCCGGCGGATGGGCCTGATGTACATGATCTGGAACAACAAGATGTGGGGCTCCTGGAGCGGCAAGTGGGAGGAGTACAACGGCTGCTTCTCCACCCCGCAGCCGGCCTACGACACCGCCTGCCACCGCGACCACATGCACTTCTCGCTGTCCTGGAACGGCGCCATCGGCCGTACCTCGTTCTGGAGCCGGCACGTCTTCGCGGCCACCGACTACGGGCCGTGCCGGCCGAGCGACCTGAACTGGTCCGGCGACTACGGCAGCTTCCGGTCCACCCCGTGCCCGCGCTACCGCGAGGTCACGGCTCCGGGCGGCTCGTCCGCGGCGATGCAGGAGCTGGTGACCTACTCCGGGGCGACCATGTTCCCGGGGATGCGTGGCGGCCCGATCATGGCGGTGCAGCGGGCCCTCAAAAAGCCGATCAACGGACGCTACGACGCGACCACGGTGGCCGCGGTCAACCGGTTCAAGGCCGCACACCACCTGCCGGCCAACGGGATCATCGAGGCACGCACCTGGCGCACGCTGCTGGCGGCCTACAAGCCACATAGCTGACGGCCCCGGTTCGCCGAGCTGGCCGGCTGACGGGCAACCCTCAGCCGGCCGGCCTCGCCGGGCTCAGTCAGTCGGCCGGCCTCGCCGGGCTCAGTCAGTCGGCCGGCCTCAGTCGGGCTCTGTCAGTCGGCTGGCCTTGCTGGGCGCCGTCAGTCGGCACGCTCGTCGGGCGCCGTCAGTCGTCAGCCTCGCCCGGCACCGTCAGGTACCGGCCGCGCCGGTGGATCAGCGGTGGCTGGTCCTCGCCGAACTCGGCATGTGCCACCTCCAGCTGGACCAGCAGCCCCCAGCCCAGCTCGACCGGCGCGCGGTCGCCGAGCCGGCAGCCCGCCCAGCCGGTCGCCCCGCCCAGGGCCGGACCCCATTCGGTCTGGGTCCAGTCGGCCAGCCGGAACGGGCCACCGGGCGCCGGAGCGACATAGCCGAAGGCGTCGGCCAGCTGCCGGTGCTGCCAGCTCAGCACGCTGACGACCGCGGTGCCGGTGGCGCGCAGCGCGTCCCACAGGTCCGACAGCGGATCCAGCACGCCGGCGACGTAGCCGGGCTGTCCGTCGGCGATCAGCAGCGACGAGACGGTGAGGCCGGCCCGGTCGTCCGCCGAGCCCGCCGTCCACAGCGTCACCGGGGAGGCCAGCCGGCCCCGTAACCGCCGGATCGGGCTGCGGTCGGATTCCGGTGGCAGGAACGGGTGCTCCCCGGAGATGGTCACGGCCCCAGTCTGGCACCGGGGCCGGGCGGCGAGCGCTGATGGTTCGCCCGCCGCCCCGTGGATGGCAGAGTGGGCTCCAGTCAGACGGGAGCGCGCGATGAGCCTGCGGGTAGGACTGGTCGGCAACGGCCACTGGGCACGGGTCACCCATGCGGCCGGCCTGCGCGGCGAGCCCTCGGTGGAGCTTGCCGGGATCTGGGGGCGGGACCGGGCCAAGACCCGGGCGCTGGCCGACGAGCTGGCCGTCACCGGCTACGACGAGGTGGCCGAGCTGTTCGACGCGGTCGACGCGCTCGCCTTCTCGGTGCCACCCCAGGTCCAGGCCGACCTCGCGCTGCGCGCCGCCCGGGCCGGCAAGCACCTGCTGCTGGAGAAGCCGATCGCCGCGGCCCTGCCGGCCGCGCAGGCGCTCGCGGACGCGGTCGGCGAGGCCGGCGTCGCCTCGGTGGTCTTCTTCACCGGACGCTTCGACGCCGACCAGCGGCACTGGCTGGAGCAGGCCGGGCAGCGCTCGGACTGGTGCGGTGCGGCCGGCCTCTGGCTGGGCTCGGCCTTCGCCCCCGGCAGCCCGTTCGACACCCCGTGGCGGCACGACAAGGGTGGCCTGTGGGACGTGGGCCCGCACGCCCTGTCGATGCTGATCGGGGCACTGGGCGAGGTCGAGGAGATCACTGCTCGGGGTGGCAGGGGCGATCTGGTGCACCTGGTCCTGCGGCACGCCGGCGGGGTCAGCAGCAGCTGCGCGGTGAGCATCGACACCCCGCCGGCCGCCGCGCAGGTGAGCCTGACGCTCTGGGGCCCGGCCGGCCGGCTGGACTTGCCGGAGCGCGGCGACCCGGCTCAGGCGCTGGCCACTGCCGCCCGGGAACTCGCCGTCGCGGCCGGGCAACCGGTGCCCAGTCATCCCTGCGACGTCCGGCTGGGTCTGTCGGTGGTGCGGTTGCTCGCCGAGGCCGAGCGTCAGCTCAGCCGGTGAACGCCACCCACGCCGCCGGGACGGGGCCGTCGCGATGAGGACGGTCCTGTTGGGCGGGCCCGGCTCGGGCAAGGGAACCCAGGGCGACCGGCTGGCCAACCGCTTCGGCGTGCCGCACATCGCCACCGGTGACCTGCTGCGCGCCGAGGTCCGGGCCGGTTCCGACCTCGGGCGACAGGTTGCCGGTTACCTCGACTCGGGCCGGCTGGTGCCCGACGAGCTGGTCGCTGACCTGATGCTGCCCGCGGTACTGGACGCGGCCGGCGCCGGCGGCTACGTCCTGGACGGCTTTCCCCGCTCGGTCGCCCAAGCGGTGCATGCCGATGCCGTGCTGGCCCGCTCCGGCGCCGGGCCGGAGTCGGTGCTGTTCCTCGCCGTGGCGCAGGACGAGCTGGTCCGCCGGCTGCTCGAGCGCGCCGGTTCGGCGGGACGCAGCGACGACAACGCAGAGGTGATCGCCGACCGGTTGCGGGTCTTCGAGGCCGAGACCCGTCCGCTGATCGAGTACTACCGGGCGCAGCGGCTGCTGATCGAGGTGGCCGCCGACCAGCCGGTGGACCGGGTCACCGAGGCCATCCTGGCTGCCCTGGAGCCCCGGGGCGCGACTTAAATAACCTCGTTAGGCCGACAAATCGGTCAACCGTGTAGCCATCTCCCCCCATCCGGGGCTGGCACCCGTTACCATGGGGAGATCGGCTATGCAGCCAGCCGTGAACGATCCGTTCGATGCAGGTCGACGCTGCTGGCGGGGCACGCTGAGCCACCGGTACCCATGGGGTACTCCTGAGTTCATGGGCTGGTGCCGCGGTTGCGTTACACCTCCGGTTGATCCGAGGTCCGCATGACCACTCTGCCCGATGCCCACATCACACCCGACGACGAACCGCATTTCCACGACCGGTCCTTCGCCGACATCGTCGAGCGACTGTTCCGCGAGTTCGAGGACCGGCTGTCCCTGACCGCGATCGTCGAGGTGGTCCGGGAGTCCCGCCTGCACCTGCGTGGATCGCCGGTAGGCGCGCTGCCCGAGCTCACCGAGCGGCTTGCGCACGAACGGCTCGAAAGGCTCGTCTCACTGGTCATCGGTGACAGCCCGGTGCCGGCAGCCACCACCCACCTGACCGCGCTGTCCTGACGGTCACCCACAGGCCCGGCCGACAACGCCCTCGCATCGAGGGCGGTTGCAGCCGTTGCAAGACCGGCGACGCCCGTGGGGCGTCCCGTTGGATTAAGGAGAAACCATGAGTGCACTGGACAAGGCCAAGAACAAGGCCGAAGAGGTCGGCGGCATCGCCAAGGAGCACGCGGGTGCGGCCTCCGGCGACGAGCAGCTGGAGACCGAAGGTAAGGCCGACCAGGTCAAGGGCAACCTCAAGCAGGCCGGCGAGAAGATCAAGGACGCGTTCAAGGACTGAGCGCTGACCTGATCGTCCTGGTTGTCCCCGTCGGAGAAGATCCGGCGGGGACAACTCGTCGCAGCGCCCTTGCGTCCCGCTATTCCTCCAAGGAGGCTCACATGCTCGGTTTGATCATCTCGCTCATCATCATCGGCCTGATCGCCGGTGCGATCGCCCGGCTGCTGGTGCCCGGCCGGCAGGACATCAGCATCCTGGGCACGATCCTGCTCGGCATCGTCGGTTCGTTCATCGGTGGCTTCCTCGGCTACCTGATCTTCCACAAGGATGGTGACGAGGGCTTCTTCCAGCCGTCCGGCATCATCGGCTCGGTCATCGGCGCCGTCATCGCGCTGCTGATCTGGCAGCGGGTCGGCAAGCGGTCAGCCGTCCGCTGACCCGAGATGTCCCGACCGCGCGTTAGCGCCCGGGACGATACGCAGGCGCAGGGGCAGTCGCGGTGGCGGCTGCCCCTTTCGCGCAGGACGGCCGGCACGGTTCAGTGGACGCCGGCCTGCAGTCGCTGCGAGGCAGCGGCAAGTACCGGTGCCAGCCGCTGCCCCGGTGACCGGCCCAGCCGTTCGACCGGCCCGGACACCGAGATGGCCGCCACCACCAGCCGGCTGGCTCCGAACACCGGCGCCGACACCGACGCCACGCCTGCCTCGCGCTGGCCGACCGACTGGGCCCAGCCGCGCCGGCGCACCTCGGCCAGCGTCCGGTCGCTGAACTCGGCCTGCGCGAGCAGCAGGGCCACCGTCTCCGGGGGCTCCCAGGCGCACAGCACCTGGGCCCCCGAGCCCGCCGTCATCGGGAGCCGGGCGCCCAACGGCACGGTGGTGCGCAGGCCGCTGGCCCGCTCGGCCGTGGCCACGCAGACCCGGTCCAGACCGTCCCGGCGGTAGAGCTGGGCGCTCTCACCCGCCGTGTCGCGCAGCCAGGCGAGCACCTCGCCCGCGCGTTCCAGCAACGGATCGGAGGCGGTCGCCGCCAGCTCGGCGAGCCGCGGCCCGGGCACGAACCGGCCGTCGGAGTCGCGGGCCAGTAGCCGATGCACCTCCAGCGCCACCGCCAGCCGGTGCGCGGTCGCCCGTGGAATTCCGGTGCGCTCGACCAGGTCGGCGAGGCCGGCCGGCTCGGCGGCAGCCGCGGTGAGCACGGCCACCGTCTTGTCAAGCACGCCGATGCCGCTATGCTGTCCCATATAGCGATACTAGAATCTCATATATTGAGATGCAAGTACCGGCGAGACCAGCGACCGGAAACCGGGGTGGGAGTGACGATGGGCAGCACGCTGGCAGAGAAACTGTGGTCGAGTCACCTGGTGCGCAGCGCGGCCGGCGAGCCCGATCTGCTCTATATCGACATGCATCTCATCCACGAGGTCACCAGCCCGCAGGCCTTCGACGGCCTGCGACTGGCCGGGCGAGGAGTGCGGCGTCCCGAGCTGACCCTGGCCACCGAGGACCACAACGTCCCGACCACCGACCTGCTCGCGCCGATCGCCGACCCGGTTAGCCGGATCCAGGTCGAGACACTGCGGCGCAACTGCGAGGAGTTCGGGATCACCCTGTATCCGATGGGGCATTCCGAACAGGGCATCGTGCACGTGATCGGCCCGCAGCTCGGCATCACCCAGCCGGGCATGACCCTGGTGTGCGGTGACTCGCACACCTCCACGCACGGCGCCTTCGGGGCGCTGGCCTTCGGTATCGGCACCAGCCAGGTCGAGCATGTGCTGGCCACCCAGACGCTGCCGCTGGAACGTCCTCAAACCATGGCGGTGACCGTCGACGGGCAGCTGCCGCCGGGGGTCACCCCGAAGGACGTCATCCTCGCGGTGATCGCCCGGACCGGCACCGGTGGTGGCCAGGGCTACATGGTGGAGTACCGCGGCGAGGTGTTCCGGCAGATGAGCATGGAAGGCCGGATGACCGTGTGCAACATGAGCATCGAGTGGGGAGCCCGGGCCGGTGTGATCGCGCCGGACCAGATCACCTTCGACTACCTGCGTGGCCGCCCGCACGCACCGACCGGCGCCGACTGGGACGCCGCGGTGGCCTACTGGTCCACCCTGGTCACCGACCCCGATGCCAGCTTCGATGCCGAGGTGCGGCTGTCCGCCGCGGACATCAGCCCGTTCGTCACCTGGGGTACCAACCCCGGCCACGGTGCGCCGCTGTCGGACCGCGTGCCCGACCCCGCTGGCTTCGCCACCGAATCCGAGCGGGCCTCGGCCGAGAAGGCACTGTCCTACATGGGCCTGACCGCCGGCACGCCGTTGCGCGACATCCGCGTCGACACCGTCTTCCTCGGCTCGTGCACCAACGGGCGGATCGAGGATCTGCGCGCCGCCGCCGAGGTGCTGCGTGGCCGCACAATTGCCGACGGGATCCGGATGCTGGTGGTGCCCGGGTCGATGCGGGTTCGACAGCAGGCCGAGCAGGAGGGGCTGGACGCGGTGTTCACCGCGGCCGGAGCCGAGTGGCGCCAGGCCGGTTGCTCGATGTGCCTGGGGATGAACCCCGACCAGCTCGCCCCCGGCGAGCGCAGCGCCTCTACCTCGAACCGCAACTTCGAAGGACGCCAGGGCAAGGGCGGCCGGACCCACCTGGTCTCGCCGCCGGTCGCCGCGGCCACCGCCGTCACCGGGCGCCTGACCAGCCCGGCCGATCTGTAGGGCAGGCAGGACATGGACTCGTTCACCGTGCACACCGGCCGTGCCGTGCCGTTGCGGCGCAGCAATGTCGACACCGACCAGATCATTCCGGCGGTCTACCTCAAGCGGGTCAGCCGAACCGGTTTCGCCGACGCGCTGTTCCAGGCCTGGCGTGCCGACGAACCGGATTTCGTGCTGAACCAGCAACGCCATGCCGGCGCGACGGTGCTGGTGGCCGGCGCCGACTTCGGAACCGGCTCGTCCCGCGAGCACGCGGTCTGGGCGCTCTGGGACTACGGCTTCCGGGTGGTCATCTCCTCGCGGTTCGCCGACATCTTCAGGGGCAATTCGCTCAAGGCGGGCTTGCTGACCGTGGTGCTGCCGGAGCCGGTCGTGCAGCGACTGCTGGATGACATCGACGGCGACCCCGGTATCGAGGTGACCGTCGACCTGCGGCAGCGGCAGGTGCGCTGGCTGGCAGCGGAGCACGGGTTCGCACTCGATGACTACACCCGTTGGCGGTTGCTGGAGGGGCTGGACGACATCGCCCTGACGCTGCGCGACACCGCCGCCATCGACCGCTACGAGCAGGCTCGCCCGTCGTGGTTGCCGGTGGCACACCCTCGCTGAGGCACCCCGGGTCCGGCTACCCGCCGCCGCAGCACCCGGAAAGTGCTTGCGACACAAGCCGATTGCGTTGTTTCTCGGGCGGCCACGCCTTACCGTTCCTGCGGGGAGAGGTTGGCCACGGTGGCCGACCGGCGTCCCGGGAGGACACGTGAACAAGGCTCAGTTCATCGATGCGCTGGCCGCTCGTCTCGGCTCGGACAAGAAGTCGGCCGGTGCCGCACTGGACGCCGTGCTCGACGAGATCTACTCCGTCGTGGTCAGGGGAGAGAAGCTGGCGCTGACCGGATTCGGCTCGTTCTCCAAGCGTGACCGGGGCGCCCACACGGCGCGCAACCCCGCGACCGGCGCGAGCGTCAAGGTCAAGAAGACCTCAGTTCCGGCGTTCCGGGCGGGTGCGGCGTTCAAGGCCGTGACCAGCGGCGCGAAGAAGTTGCCCAAGGCGGCGGTGGCGACGGCTGCCGCTCCGGCCAAGGCTGTTGCCGCGCCGGCCAAGGCTGTTGCCGCCACGGCATCCTCCGGTGCGGTCGCCGCGGCCAGGCGTACCGCATCGATGGCGAGCAAGGCGGCCAGCGCAGGCAGGGCAACCGCGAGCAACGTGGCCGCCGGCACCGCCGCCGCAGCGAGGGCGACTGTCACCTCGGCTGCTCCGGCCACCGTCAGCAAGGCTGCTCCGACCAAGACCAGCGCAAACAAGGCCGCGCCCGCCAAGCCCGCTCCGGCCAAGGCCGCGCCTGCCAAGGTCGCTCCGGCAAAGGCCAGCAAGGCAACCGCTGCCGAGCCGACCGCTACCACCTCGACCGCGACCAGGTCGGCTGGGACCAAGTCGGCTGGGACCAAGGCAGCGGGTGGCAAGGCCGCGCCGGCCAAGGCCAGCAAGGCAACCGCTGCCAAGGCCGCTCCTGCCAAGGCCAGCAAGGCAACCGCTGCCAAGGCCGCTCCTGCGAAGGCCAGCAAGGCAACCGCTGCCAAGGCCGCTCCTGCGAAGGCAAGCAAGGCAACCGCTGCCAAGGCAACCGCTGCCAAGGCCGCTCCGGCCAAGACCAGCAAGGCAACCGCTGCGAAGGCCGGTTCGGCTGCTGCCCCGAGCAAGCGGACCGCCGCCAAGCGCTCCGGCTGATCCGGGCCGGACCTCCGCCGTCCGGCAACAGACCAGGATTACCTGTGCGAACCGGGTGGTTCGGCGCCGGTCAGCTGTGCGGGCGCGGGTTTCAGCTGTACGGGCGCGGGTAGTAGTCGGCTGCGACCACCCCGCGCTCGCAGACCGACAGCGCCCACACCGAACCCTTGCGGCACGGGTAGGGCCGTCCCGGCACACCGAGTTGCCACAGCAGGGCCGGGATCGTCACGCCCTGGCTGCAGATCAGAGTGGTGCCCGGCTGCGCCTGCAGCTCCCGCACCGCTGCCAGGCCGGCGTCCGGGTGATCCGCCCACGCCTCGTCCGACAGTGCCGGCGCGCGCCGCACCTTCAAGCCCAGCCGGTCGGCCAGCGGCGCGACGGTCTGCTCGCAGCGCACCCGGTCGGCGGCCAGCACCCGTTGCGGATCGAAGGCCAGCAACGCCGCGACCGACTCGCGAGCCTGCCTGCGGCCCATCTTGTCCAGCGGCCGCAGCCGATCATCGCCGGAGTACTCCGAGCGCTTGCCCGCCTTGGCGTGCCGCATCAGCAGCAGGGTCCGGGTGTCGTTGGGCAGCCGGGCGAAGTCGGCCAACACCCCGCGGTCTGCGGGATAGCTCAACTGCTGGGTCGCCTCGGCCACCGTGGCCCAGCGCAGCCGGTCAACCTCGTCCCCGGCGGCGTGCTCACCGTCGCGGTAGCGCATGGTCCAGTAGGACACCCGCTTGATCGCCCCGCCGGGTACCGGGTATTCCACCGCCGGCAGCCGTCGGCCGACCTCGACCCGGGCGCCGGTCTCCTCGGCCACCTCGCGGACCGCCGCGGCCAGCGGGTGCTCGCCGGGCTGCAGCTTGCCCTTGGGCAGCGACCAGTCGTCGTAGCTCGGCCGGTGCACGACGGCCACCAGCAGCTGGTCGCCGTCCTGGCGCCACAGCACCCCGCCGGCCGCCGGGGTGGCGCGGCCCTGTGCCGCGCCGCTCACGTGGCGCGGGAGGCGAGCCGGGCGAGCAGCACCTGCTGGTAGTCCACCGGATGGCTGCCGCCGCGGCGGACCCACTCGTCGTCCGGCTGCAGTTCCCAGGCGGTGGTCTCCGGGTCGAAGGCCAGGTCCAGGGTGGTGCGCAGCTGCTCGGTGTTGGCACCGGTCACCTGGGTGAGGACCTCGACCCGCCGGTCGAGGTTGCGGTGCATCAGGTCTGCCGAGCCGATCCAGTACTCGGGCTGGTCGTCGTTGGCGAAGTAGAAGATCCGCGAATGCTCCAGGAACCGGCCCAGCACCGAACGGACCGTGATGTTCTCGCTCAGCCCGGGCACGCCTGCCTTGATGGTGCAGAAGGTCCGCACCATCAACTCGATCCGGACGCCGGCCTGCGAGGCCCGGTACAGCGCGTCGATCAGGGCTTCGTCCACCAGGTGGTTGCACTTGATCTGGATGTGCGCCGCCGCGGCCGGCCCGGGCGTGCGCCATCTCGCGCTCGATGCGGGCCAGCAACCCCGGACGCAGGCCCTGCGGTGCCACCAGCAGCGTGCGGTACTCGGTCTGGCGGGAGTAGCCGGTCAGCACGTTGAACAGGTCCGTCAGGTCAGCGCAGATGTTCTCGTCGGCGGTGAACAGGCCCAGATCCTCGTACAACCGCGCGGTCTTGGGGTGGTAGTTGCCGGTGCCGATATGGGCGTAGCGGCGCAGCGAGCCGCCCTCCTGGCGCACCACCAGCGAGGTCTTGCAGTGCGTCTTGAGGCCCACCAGGCCGTACACCACGTGGCAGCCGGCCCGTTCCAGCGCCTTGGCCCACTTGATGTTGGCCTGCTCGTCGAAGCGCGCCTTGATCTCGACCAGCACCATCACCTGCTTGCCGGCCTCGGCGGCGTCGACCAGCGCGTCCACGATCGGGGAATCGCCCGAGGTCCGGTAGAGCGTCTGCTTGATAGCCAGCACGTTCGGGTCGGCGGCGGCCTGCTCGATGAAGCGCTGCACGCTGGTCGCGAAGGACTCGTAGGGGTGGTGCACCAGCACGTCACCGTCGCGCAGGGTGGCGAACACCGACTTCGGGATCTCGCCGTCGACGAAGCGCGGATGGGTGGCCGGCACGAACGGCTTCTCCTTCAGCGACGGCCGATCCAGGTCGTACACCTGCCAGAGCGCGCTGAGGTCGAGCAGGCCCGGTACCCGCAGCACCTCCTCCGGCTGCACGTCGATCTCGCTGGTCAGCAGGTCCAGCACCTCTTCGGCGATGTTCTCGGCCACCTCCAGCCGTACCGCCGGGCCGAACCGGCGCCGCACCAGCTCGCGCTCCAGGGCCTGCAGCAGGTCCTCGTCGCGGTCCTCCTCCACCTCGAAGTCGGTGTTGCGGGTGACCCGGAACACGTGGTGCTGCACGATGTTCATCCCCGGGAACAGCGCCGACAGGTGCGCGGCGATCAGCTCCTCCAGCGGCAGGAAACCCGCCGTCTCCGGGGTCTTGTCCACCATGACGAACCGGGGGACGTTGTTGGGCACCTTCACCCGGGCGAACTTGTCCAGCTCCGAATCCGGCTCGCGGACCAGCACCGCAAGGTTGAGCGAGAGCCCGGAGATGTAGGGGAACGGGTGCGCCGGGTCCACCGCCAGCGGGGTGAGCACCGGAAACACGTGGGAGTGGAAGTACTCGGTCAGCTCACGCTGTTGCTCGGGGGCCAGGTGCTCCCAGTTCAGCATCCGGATGCCCTCGGCGGCCAGCGCCGGCTCGACGTCGGAGTCGAAGCAGCGGGAATGCCGCGCCATCAGCTCGCGGCTGCGTTCACCGATCATGGACAGGGTCTCGCGGGTGGTGAGCCCGTCCGGCCCGCGCACCGCCAGCCCCATCTCCAGCCGCCGCTTCAGCCCGGCCACCCGCACCATGTAGAACTCGTCGAGGTTGCTGGCGAAGATGGCCAGGAACTTCATCCGCTCCAGCAACGGCTGGCGCCGGTCCTCGGCCAGCGCGAGCACCCGGGCGTTGAAGTTCAGCCAGGACATCTCCCGGTTGGAGAACCGGTCCTCGGCAAGCTCGAGCTCGACCGGGGACGCCGGGTCCGGCTCGACGGAGCCGGACGTGGACGGCGCGGAGGCAACGGTGTCGGTCATGGGGCCATTCTGCCCGCCGGAGCGGGGGGATCCACCAGTCCGGCTGCCACCCCGTCGGCCGGCATCTCGTCGGCCTCCAGCAGGTCGGCTGCCACCTCGTCGGCAGCCAGCAGGTCGGCCTCCAGCAGGTCGGCCCCCAGCCGCGAGGTCAGCACCCCGGCACCCAGGTCCAGGCACCGGCGCAGGTCGGCCACCGAGTCCACGTCGCAGCGCAGGCTGTCCGCGGCCGTCAGCTCGCACGCCCCGGAGGCCAGGTGCCGGTGCGCGGAGTCCGGGCCGAACATCGGCTCCAGCCGCACGCCGGCCCCGGCGGCCAGCAGGGTGGTGCCGCTGCCTGCCAGGTCCCGGACGAAGCCGCGGCCGTCCGCCGGTGCCTGGTACAGCACCGCCAGCAGGTCGGCGGCCCGCAGCGCCGGCAGGTCGCCGACCAACGCCACCACGCCGTCGGCGGGGAATCGCCGGGCCAGCTCCGCGGCGGCCGCGGCCAGCGCCGCGTTCAGGCCGCCGCCGGAGTCGGGCAGGATCTCGATCCCGACCGGCAGTGCCGCGCCGTGACCGGCCGGCTGGCCGGACACCACGAACAAGCCGCCGACCAGGGGATGGGTGTGCAGCGCCAGCACCGCGTCCAGGGTGTCGAGCTGGATGGCCCGGACCAGGTCGGCATGGCCGGCGTCGGCGTGCACGGCAGCCCGCAGCCGGGTCTTGGCGGGTGCGCCATGCTTGATCGGTACCAGAACTCGCCACTGCACTCCCACGATGCTGCCACCAGGGCATCGCGGTGGCAGACTCGCACCCGCCGGTGACGCGCGTCCGGGCCGGCGACGCACAGCACGAGAGCAAGCGGCGAAGAGCAGCAGCAGCCGGTGGAAGGGAACTCGATTGGTACGGCATGCCGAGCGGGTGGGACCGTACCTGCGGTTCGCCGTCGTCCTGGTCTATCCGCTGACCAGCCTGCTGTTCCGGCGCCGCTGGATCGGCCTGGACCGGCTGCCGGCGAGCGGGCCGGCCATCGTGGCGGTCAACCACATCTCCTACGCCGACCCGCTGATCTTCGCCCGCTTCGTCTGGGACGCCGGCCGGGTGCCGCGCTACCTGGCCAAGGCCAGCCTGTTCCGGCTGCCGTTCGGCCTCGGGCGGATCGTGCGCGGCGCCGGCCAGATCCCGGTGCACCGCGACACCGCCGACGCCGCCCAGGCACTGCAGGGTGCGGTCGAGGCACTGGGACGCGGTGAGATGGTGCTGATCTACCCGGAGGGCACCGTCACTCGCGATCCCGGCTTCTGGCCGATGCAGGCCAAGACCGGGGTGGCCCGGCTGGCGTTGCTGGCGCCCGGCGTGCCGGTGATCCCGGTCGGGCAGTGGGGCGCCCAGCGCTTCCTCGACGTCTACGGCCGCCGGTTCCGCCCGTTGCCGCGCAAGCGGATCACCATCGCGGCCGGCCCACCGGTTGACCTGTCCGGCTTTGCCGGCAGCGCGCCGACCTCGCGGGTGCTGCACGAGATGACCGACCGCATCATGCTCGACGTCCGCGACCTGGTCGCCGGCATCCGCGGCGAGGTGCCGCCGGCGGAGTTCTACCAGCGTCCGGCTGCCCGCAAGGAGCGGTCGTGACCCGCGCCGCGGTGCTGGGCGCCGGCTCCTGGGGCACCACCTTCGCCAAGGTGCTGGTGGACGCCGGTACCGACACGGTGATCTGGGCCCGCCGCCCGGAGCTGGCCACCTCGATCGCGAAGCAGCACCTCAACCCCGACTACCTCGACGGGCTGGCGCTGCCGCCGGCGCTGCGGGCCACCGACGATGCCGCCGAGGCGATGGACGGCGCCGACCTGGTGGTGCTGGCGGTGCCGTCCCAGGCACTGCGGGAGAACCTGGCCGGCTGGGCGGAGCTGATCCCGGCCGGCGCGACCCTGGTCAGCCTGATGAAGGGCATCGAGCTGGGCACCGTCAAGCGGATGAGCGAGGTGATCAGCGAGGTGGCCGGTGCCGAGGCCGACCGGGTGGCGGTGGTGTCGGGACCCAACCTGGCCCGCGAGATCGCCATGGAACAGCCGACCGCCACCGTGGTCGCCTGCACCGACACCGACCGCGGCGCCCAGGTGCAGCAGGCCTGCAACGCCCCGTACTTCCGCCCGTACACCAACATCGACGTGGTCGGCACCGAGCTCGGCGGCGCGGTCAAGAACGTCATCGCGCTGGCCTGCGGGATGGCCGCCGGCATGGGCTTCGGGAACAACACCATCGCCTCGCTGATCACCCGCGGGCTGGCCGAGACGTCCCGGCTGGGGTTGGCCCTCGGTGCCGACCCGCTCACCTTCGCCGGGCTCGCCGGCCTCGGTGACCTGGTGGCCACCTGCGCCTCGCCGCTGTCGCGCAACCGCAGCTTCGGCGAGCGGCTGGGCAAGGGCGAGAGCCTGGAGCAGGCCCAGCAGGCCACCCACGGCCAGGTCGCGGAGGGGGTGAAATCCTGCCGGTCGGTGCTGGAACTGGCCGAACGGCACGGCATCGACGTCCCGATCACCCGGGTGATGGACTCGGTCTGCTACGGCAGCCTGGCCCCGGTGGACGCCGCCCGGCTGCTGATGAGCCGCTCCACCAAGAGCGAGTAGCTCTGGGCTAGCCTCGAAAACCATGGCAGCACGGATTCGGATCGCAGTCGTGTTCGGCGGTCGCAGTGCCGAGCACCCGATCTCGGTGCTCAGCGCCGGCAGCGTGCTGGCCGCGCTGGACCCCGCCAAGTACGAGGTCATCACCCTGGGTATCACCCGGGACGGCGGCTGGGTGCGTGCCGAGGTGGAACCGCGGCGGCAGCAGCTCACCGGCCAGACGCTGCCCGAGGTGCTGCGGGCCGGCACCGAACTGGCGCTGCGGCCCGGCAGCACCGAGGTGGCGGTGTTCGACGCCGCCTCGGCGATCACCGTGCTGGACAGCGTCGACCTGGTGTTCCCGGTGTTGCACGGCGCCTACGGCGAGGACGGCACCATCCAGGGACTGCTGGAGATGGCCGGCGTCGACTACGTCGGCTCGGGGGTGCTGGCCAGCGCCGCCGCGATGGACAAGGCGTTCGCCAAGACCATGCTGGCCGCCGCCGGGCTGGACGTCGGGCAGTACCTGGTGCTGCGGCCGGGCGAGCCGGCCGACGAGCAGGCGGTGGCCGGCCTCGGCCTGCCGCTGTTCGTCAAGCCGGCCCGGGCTGGCTCCAGCATCGGAATCTCCAAGGTGCGCTCGCCCGACGAGCTGCCGGCCGCGCTGAAGTTGGCCTTCGAGCACGACTCGAAGGTGTTGCTGGAGGCGGCGGTGACCGGCCGGGAGATCGAGTGCGGCGTGCTGCAGGACGCCGACGGCACGGTCTCGGCGTCGTTACCGGCCGAGATCCGGTTGCACCCGGACTACGACTGGTACAGCTTCGAGGCCAAGTACCTCGAGGACGCCTCGGACTTCGACGTGCCGGCCGAGGTCGGCGCCGAGACGGTCCGGGCGATCCAGGACGCCTCCTGCCGGGCCTTCCGGGCGCTGGACTGCGCGGGCCTGGCCCGGGTCGACTTCTTCCTCACCGACGAGGGCCGGCTGGTGCTCAACGAGGTGAACACCATGCCCGGCTTCACCGAGATCTCGATGTACCCCAAGATGTTCCAGGCCAGCGGGGTGAGCTACCCCGAGTTGCTGGACCGGCTGATCGCCACCGCGCTGGCCCGCCGGGACGGCTGAGGGGTAGCCGCGGCGGCCCCGCACGTTCGCCCCCCGGGTGCCCGCGGCGGCCCCGGGCTACTTTCCGGCCTTGCAGATCGGCAACGCCGCGGCGCCGGTGTTGCCGGCTGCGTCGGTCGCCGTGCACACCGCGGGCAGGGCCGACACCGCCGGTGCCAGCAGCGGCAACGGCTGGTCGGCGCCCGCCGGCACCGTGACGTCGATGGCGACGCCGCGGTCCACCGTGGTGTAGACCGTCCGGTCCCGCTGCGGATCGGGCTGCCAGAGCACCGAGTCGACCTCGACCAGCTGGGCGGCCTCCGGGGTGCCGAACACTCCTGACCGGGCCACCCCGCAGCGGACCACCACCGCCGGGTTCCCCCAGGCGGCGACGAACGAGGAGTCGGTGTCGGTCCGGCGCGGCGCCAGCCCACCCAGCTGCACCGGCAGCTTGGCGAACACCTTCACGCAGGCGGCCTGGGTGGCGGCGTCCGGGGCCGGGGGAGCCGGCGCGGCGACCGCCGGCAACACCGAACTCGACGGTGCGGGTTTCGGGCGGTCGGTGTGGCCGGCGGACAGCAGGAACGCCAGCAGGACCGTGATCGGGGCCGCGATCGCGGTGGCGATCAGCGCGGCTCGGCGTCGTGCGCGGTCGATGGCTCGTCCCGTGGCTGGATCGGGTGCTAGATGTGGACCACCGGGCAGGTCAGGGTCCGGGTGATGCCCGCGACGCCCTGCACCCTGGCCACCACCATCCGGCCCAGCTCGTCCATGTTCTGGGCCTCGGCACGCACGATCACGTCGTACGGCCCGGTCACGTCCTCGGCCATCGTGACGCCCTGCACGTGGGCGATCTCCTGCGCCACCGAGGCCGCCTTGCCCACCTCGGTCTGGATCAGGATGTAGGCGCTCACCGTATCTGCCACGGCAGATCCTTTCGTCGAAGGCGTCACAAGCACTCATGAACCTAGCGCAACGCCGGCCGGTCACACCCCGCGGATCCGGCTGCCGCCGCGTACCGGCGGTCGGGGATCATGGGGATGCACGCGTCCCGCCGGTTGGTCAGGTGGCTGGGCGGGCTGGGGAGGACGCACGGGAGGCTGGTACCGATTTCCGAGCCGAGAACGATCGCCGAGCTGGGTGAGTTCGGCCTGATCCGGCGGATCACCGCAGCGCTGCCACCGGCCGAATCGGCCGTGGTGGGTCCTGGCGACGACGCCGCGGTGTTGGCCTGCCCGGACGGCCGGGTGGTGGTCTCCACCGACCTGCTGATCGAGAACCGGCACTTTCGCCGGGACTGGTCGACCGCCAACGACATCGGGCACAAGGCGGTGGCCCGCAACTTCGCCGACATCGTCGCGATGGGCGCCCAGCCCCGATCCTTGCTGGTCGGCCTGGCGGCACCGCCGGACCTGGAGCTGAGCTGGCTGGACTCGCTGGTGGCCGGCTTCGCCGAGGAGTGTGCCGAGGTCGGGGCCGTCGTGGTCGGTGGCGACGTCAGCGCGGCCGAGCAGATCGTGCTGGCGGTGACCGCGATCGGTGACCTGGAGGGCCGCCCGCCGATCCGGCTGTCCGGTGCGCGGCCCGGCAACCTGGTGGCCGTCACCGGCCGGCTCGGCTGGGCGGCGGCCGGCTACGCGGTGCTCTCGCGCGGGTTCCGCTCGCCGGTGCAGGTGGTCAACGCCCACCGCCGCCCGGAACCGCCGTACCGGGAGGGGCTGCGCGCCGCCGAACTCGGGGCGACCGCGATGACCGACATCTCCGACGGCCTGGTCGCCGACCTCGGCCACGTCGCCGAGGCCAGTGGGGTGCGGATCGACCTGCGACGGGACGCCCTGGAACCGGTGGCCAAGCTGCGCGACGTCTCCTCGGCGCTCAACACCGACCCGATGCTGTGGGTGCTGGGCGGCGGCGACGACTACTCGCTGGTGGCGACCTTCCCCAACGACACCCGGCTGCCGGACAGCTGGCAGGTGATCGGCATGGTCAACGAGGGTTCCGGGGTGCGGGTCGACGGGCTGCGCTGGGCGCACGCCGGGCACCAGCACTTCCGCTGAGGCCCACCCGGCCCGGACCGAACCGGGGTGGGAAAGCAAGACGGGCCGGCTCCTCGGTGAGGAACCGGCCCGGTAGCCGCTGAGCGGCCCTGGGAAGTAGGAAGTACTAGGCGCGGGTGACCTTGCCGGCCTTCAGGCACGAGGTGCACACCGAGACCCGGCGGCGGGTGCCCGGGGCGACCAGCGCGCGGACGGTCTGCACGTTCGGGTTCCACCGGCGGTGGGTGCGGCGGTGTGAGTGCGAGACGGACATGCCGAAGCCGGGCCCCTTGCCGCAGACATCGCAGTGGCTGGCCACAATGGCCTCCTCAAGTTCGGGTAGGTGTTCGATGCGTCATTCGGACAACCGGCCAAGTGTAGCGAGGCTCGTCGGTGCTCTGCAAAACCGGTCGCCGCGACGACGGGATCGGTGCTCGGCCCAGGGCCGTCGACGGACATCTGAGACCGTGCGGACCGCGGCGAGCCGGCGTCGAGGCACGGCCCGAACGCCGGCCGGTATCGCTTCCGGCACAGTAGGGTGTCGGCCAGCGAAGCACCGTCGGGGTGCCGGCTGGAAGGTGCGCCAGATGCTCACGCAGCTCGACGCCTCGGCGGTCCGCCGCTGGTGCAGCGCGGCGGTCGACGAGCTGGAGGCGCGCCGCGGCGAGATCGACGACCTCAACGTCTTCCCGATCCCGGACGGCGACACCGGCACCAACCTGGCACTGACCCTGCGCGGCGCCGCGGACGCGGTGGCCACCGACCGCTCGCCGACCGCCGGCGGGGTGCTGGCGGCGATGGCCAAGGGTGCGCTGATGAACGCCCGCGGCAACTCCGGGGTGATCATCTCCCAGATCCTGTCCGGACTCGCCGAGGCCTGCGAGGGCGCCGTGGAGGCCGACGGGACGCGGCTGGCCGCCGGGCTGCGGCTGGCCAGCGAGGCCGCCTACGCCGCGGTCGCCGAGCCGGTCGAGGGCACCATGCTGTCGGTGGCCCGGGGGAGTGCGGACGCCGCCGCCCAGCTGGGCGAGGCGCCGGAACTGTCCGCGGTCGCCGCCGCCGCGGCGGCCGGAGCGGCGGCGGCGCTGGCCGGCACCCCGGACCAGCTGGCGGTGCTGGCCGAGGCCGGCGTCGTGGATGCCGGCGGCTGCGGGCTGGTGGTCCTGCTGGAGGCACTCGCCACCGTCGTCACCGGCCAGGGCAGCCGGCACGCCCCGTCCCGCCCGCCGGCTCGCAACCGGCAGGCGCTGGAGGCGGTGCGCGAGGCCGGCAGCCCGGAGTTCGGCTACGAGGTGCAGTACCTGCTGCATGCCCAGCAGAGCGCGCTGGAGGAGTTGAAGCAGACCCTGGCCGACCTCGGCGACTCGCTGGTGGTGGTGGGCAGCGGTGACGGCCTGTTCAACGTGCACGTGCACGTCAACGACGTGGGGGCGGCCATCGAGGCCGGTATCGAGGCCGGCCGGCCGCACCGGATCACCGTGGTCCGGTTCGCCGACCACCTCTCCGACAGCGGACCGGGCTCGTCCGCCGAACCCGACCGGACGGGCACCGCGCTGGTCGCGGTGGCGCCCGGCGACGGGCTGGCCGACCTGTTCCGGTCCGAGGGCGTGTCCGTGGTCGACGGCGGGCCGGCCGGCCGGGGTCCGCTGACCTCGGACGTGCTGGCCGGCATCCTCGGCGCCGCCGCCGGCCAGGTGATCCTGTTGCCGAACTCCTCGGCGGTGCGCGAGGTGGCCGAGGCGGCGGCCGTGCGGGCCCGCCAGCGCGGCGTCACCGTCGCGGTGGTGCCGACCAAGTCGCCGGTGCAGGGGCTGGCCGCGGTGGCGGTGCACGACGACAGCCGTCGCTTCGAGGACAACGTGATCGCGCTGGCCGAGGCGGCCGCCGCCACCAGGTTCGCCGAGGTCACCATCGCCGTCCGGGACTCGATCACCTATGCCGGGCGGTGCTCGGCCGGCGACGTGCTGGGCCTGATCGACGGCGAGGTGGTCGAGATCGGCGCCGACGTGGCGAAGGTCGGCATCAGCCTGGTCCGCCGGCTGGTGGCCGCCGGCGGCGAGCTGGTGACGCTGCTGTCGGGCTCGGACGCCGGCGCCGGCGCCGCCGCGCAGGCGGTGCACAGCTACCTGCGCAGCCGGCACCCGCTGGTGGAGGTCACCGTCTTCGTCGGCGGACAGCCGAAGTACCCGCTGCTGATCGGGGTCGAGTAGCCGACCGGTCCGGCGGAGACCGACCGCGCCGACGGAACCGATCGGGGTGGACCGGCCGCGTCGCCGGCTTCTGGCACAGTGACCCCATGGCTACCCGTAGCACGCTGCTGCGCGAGGTGCTGGGGGGCAAGACGAGCAGCGTGGTGGACAAGGCGCTCGGCCTGAGCACGGTCGGCGAGCTGTTGCGGCACTACCCGCGCCGGTTCAACGAGCGCGGCGAGCTGACCGACCTGTCCCAGCTGGTCGAGGGTGACGAGGTCACCGTGCTGGCCGAGGTGGAGTCCACCAGTACCCGCCGGATACCGGGCCGCAAGCTCAACATCCTGGAGGTCTCGATCCGCTCCGGGCGGCACCGGGCCACCCTGAGCTTCTTCAACCAGCCGTGGCGCGAGCGCGAGCTGCGGCCGGGCCGGCAGGGCATGTTCGCCGGCAAGGTGACCCGGTTCCGCACCAAGCTGCAGCTGAACTCGCCGGACTACATCCTGCTGGGCGAGTCGGTGGAGGACGGCGCCGACCCGGAGCAGGCCGAGCAGCTGGCCGACTTCGCCGGCGCCCTGTTGCCGGTCTACCCGGCCGCGGCGGGGCTGCCGTCCTGGACCATCGCGCGCTGCGTCCGGCTGGTGCTGGACCACCTCGACCCGGTGCCGGACCCGCTGCCGGAGGCGGTCCGGGACCGGCTGGGGGTGATCGGGCTGGACACCGCGCTGCGCCGGATCCACCGGCCGGACAGCAGGGCCGAGTACTCCCAGGCCCGCCGCCGGCTGGCCTTCGACGAGGCGCTGGGGGTCCAGCTGGTACTGGCCCAGCGCCGGCACGCCAACGCGGCCAACCCGGCGCTGGCCCGGCCGCGGGTGGCCGGCGGCCTGGTGGACGCCTTCGACGACCGGCTGCCGTTCACCTTCACCGGCGAGCAGCGCGAGATCGCGGCGGTCCTGGAGGCAGAGCTCGCCGCCGAGCACCCGATGCACCGGCTGCTGCAGGGCGAGGTGGGCTCGGGCAAGACGGTGCTCGCGCTGCGGGCGATGCTGCAGGTGGTCGACGCCGGCGCCCAGGCGGCGCTGCTGGCGCCGACCGAGGTGCTGGCCGCCCAGCACGAGCACAGCATCGCCGAGCTGCTCGGGCCGACTGGCCCAGGCCGGCCGGCTGGGCGGCGCCGAGCAGGGCACCCAGGTGGTGCTGCTGACCGGCTCGATGTCGGCACCGGCCCGGCGCGCGGCGCTGCTGGAGCTGGCCTCCGGGGCGGCCGGCATCGTGGTCGGCACCCACGCCCTGATCCAGGACCAGGTGCAGTTCGCCGAGCTGGGCATGGTGGTGATCGACGAGCAGCACCGGTTCGGGGTCGAGCAGCGCGACGCGCTGCGCGGCAAGGCCGCCGACCCCGCCGCACCTGCTGGTGATGACCGCGACGCCGATCCCGCGCACCGTCGCGATGACCGTGTTCGGCGACCTGGAGACCTCCGAGCTGCACGAGCTGCCCGGTCGGCCGGGGCAGCGTGAGCAGCACCGTGGTGCCGGTCACCGAGCGGCCGGACTGGCTGGACCGGGTCTGGCAGCGGATCCACGAGGAGGTGGCCGCCGGCCGGCAGGTGTTCGTGGTCTGCCCCCGGATCGGCGACGAGTCCGACGCCGAGGACATCGGCGCCGCGGCCGACGGCGAGGCCGCAGACCGCGTCCGTGCTGGGCAGTTACGCCGAGCTGAGCGCCGGCCAGCTCGCCGGGCTGCGGCTGGCGCAGCTGCACGGCCGGATGCCGCCGGAGGACAAGAGCGCGGTGATGGCCGCCTTCGCCGCCGGCACCCTGGACGTGCTGGTGGCCACCACCGTGATCGAGGTCGGCATCAACGTGCCCAACGCCTCGCTGATGGTGATCCTGGACGCCGACCGGTTCGGGGTCTCCCAGCTGCACCAGCTGCGCGGCCGGGTCGGGCGCGGCGCGCATCCGGGGCTGTGCCTGATGCTCAGCCAGCTGCCGTTCGGCCATCCCGCGCTGCAGCGGCTGGAGGAGGTCGCCAAGACCCTCGACGGCTTCGCCCTCGCCGAGCTCGACCTGACCCAGCGCCGCGAGGGCGACGTGCTGGGTGCCGCCCAGTCCGGCCGCAAGTCCCAGCTCAAGCTGCTGTCGTTGCTGTCGGACGCGGCGCTGATCAGCGCGGCCCGAGCCGAGGCGCAGCAGCTGATCGAGGCCGACCCGACGCTGTCCGACCACCCCGGGCTGCAGGAGTTCCTCTGGGAATCCTTCGACTCCGACCGCAGCGAGTTCCTGCACAAGTCCTGACCGGCTGCCGAACCGCGCGGGTCAGCGGGGCAGCGCGAGCACCGGCGGCGACTGCAGCATCTGGTCCTCGATCCGCAGGCCCGGACGCAGCAGCCGGGGCAGTCCCGGCCGCCAGAGCAGCAGCTCGGTGCCGCGGCCCTGGTTGACGACGATGACCAGCCAGTTGCCGTTGCCGGTGAAGGTCAGGCCGGGCAGCTCGGTGGGCGGCAGGGTCAGCCCGCCGACGGTCTCCAGTTGCCCGCTGTCCAGATGTAGCACCGCCACGTCGAGCGGCGGGCCGAAGCCCGCGTCGTCGATGTGCGGCCCCTCGTAGAGCCGGGCCAGCGGGAAGGCCAGCGTGCGCCCGTCCGGGCTGAGCACGCCGCCGACGATCGAGGTCTGGACGGGCAGCCGGTAGCCGCGCACCGTGACCGCGCCGGAGGCCAGGTCGAGCCGGTGCAGCTGGCAGTCCGCGCTCGCGGTGCACGGCCGGTCCAGCCAGAGCAGCACGCCGCGGTCGACGGCCAGCGAGCTGGCGGTACCGATGGTGCGGCCCGACCGGCGACCGGCCAGGTCGTAGCTGACCAGGGCGCCCGAGGACTCGCTGGGCCGCTGGTCGGCCGCCGCGGTGAGCCCGATCAGCTGGTGGCCGTAGATCGCGATCGGGCTGAGGCCGGCCGGCAACCGGACCGCGCCCGGGGCGTCCAGCCGCCGCAACAGGATCGGCCCGTCGGTGGGGATGTCGGCGACCTCGGCCGCCCACACCCCGCCGCGGCCGTCGCCGAGCAGCGAGTCGATGTGCCGGTCGCTGCTCAGCACGATCGTGGTGGCGTCCCGGCTGACCCGCATCACCGAGCTGGTGTCGGTGGATTCGCAGGTCTGGACCAGGGCGTAACTGGCGTCGCGGCCCGGTACCAGCTGGGTGACGAACTGCCGCGAGGACAGCTCCAGCCCGGGGGTCGCGACGCTCGACCGGGCGTCCAGGTCGACGGTGTGCACCGACTGGCCGCCGAGCTGGACCCGGCTGCCGGTCCGCTCCCGCAACGGGTCGGCGGTGACCAGCGGCAGGTAGCGGACCGAGTCGCAGGCGGCCGGCGAGGTGGGCCAGGGCTTGCCCGCAGCACTCAGGACCGGAATCCGGACGGGGGTGAGGATGGGGGTGGCGGATTGGCGCGCCGCGTGCTCGCTGGTCAGCGCGCTGGCCATGACGGCCGCGGCGGCCAGGCCGGCGAGCCCTCCGGCGGCCCAGCGAGCTCGCCGGTGGCGGGCCACGCCGATCAGCAAGCCGGTCAGCCGGCGAGCAGGGACCGGTCGGACGGCGCCGTCGGTGGGGTGGCCCACGGGGCTCGCGTCGTCCTCGTCGTCCTCGTCGAGCACGACGAAGCGGGGCGGATCGGGTCGCTGGGGCACCGCTCCAGCATCGGGCACGGCCGGCCGGTGCGCCACCAGCGGGCGTCCGGCAACCGGCCGGGCGGTGCCACCGGCCGGTGCCGGCGGGTCAGTGCAGGAACAGGCAGAACGGGTGCCCGACCGGGTCGAGGTAGACCCGGACGTCGGACTGCGGCTGGTAGTCGGCCAGCACCGCGCCGGCGGCCAGGGCATGCCGGCCCGCGTCGTCCAGGTCCTCGACCTTGATGTCGAGATGGATCATCATCTGCTGCACGCCCGAGCCGGACTCGGTCGGCCAGCGCGGCGGGCGGTAGCCGGGCTCGGTCTGGAAGGACAGGCCCGGGCCACCTTCCGGCGAGGCCAGCTTGACCCAGCCCGGCTCGTCCTGCTGTACCGGCCAGCCCAGCAGCCGCTGGTAGAAGGCGGCCAGCTCACGGGCGTCGGGCGAGTCCAGCACGATGCCGGACAGGCTCATCCGCGGAGCGTCCATGGTGCCTCTTTCCCCTGTCGTCAGTTGATCAATCCCTCCCATTCCAGCATGTCGATTCCAGCACGCCGGCAGCGCTGCCCAGCACTACGCTTGGTGACCGTGACGCGGATCGTGGGGGGTCAGGCGCGTGGCCGGCGGCTGGCCGTGCCCCCGCGGGGCACCCGTCCCACCTCCGAGCGGGCCCGCGAGGCGCTGTTCAACACCCTGCGCGGCGAGCTGGACCTGACCGGTGCCCGGGTGCTCGACCTGTACGCCGGGTCCGGGGCGGTCGGGCTGGAGGCGCTCTCGCGCGGCGCGAAGGAGGCGGTGTTCGTCGAGTCCGACCGGCGGGCGGCCGCCGTGCTGGCCGACAACGTCAGCGCGCTCGGGCTGCCCGGCGCCACCGTGCACCGTTGCCCGGCGGCGACCTTCCTCGGCGCGGTCGGCGCGGCCGAGCCGTTCGACCTGGTGTTCGCGGACCCGCCCTACGCGGTGTCCGGCGCCACCATCGCCGCGCTGCTGACCACCTTGGCCGGTACCGCCGAGGACCACTGGCTGGTGCCGGGCGGCGTGGTGGTGGTGGAACGGTCCTGGCGCGAGCCGCCGCCGTCCTGGCCGAGTGAGATCAAGGCCATCAAGCAGCGCCGCTACGGCGAGGGCTGCCTTTGGTACGGTCGCCGGGCATAGAGAGAAAGCACCAGCACCAGCACCAGCATCCCGTCCGCCGTCCCCGCCAGGCCAGTCGGCTGGCGAGTCCCTTCGAAGGCATGAGATGAGCGCTGAGCCGAAAATCCGCCGAGTCGCCTGCCCGGGCTCCTTCGACCCGGTCACCAACGGCCACCTCGACATCATCGGCCGGGTCGCCGACCTCTACGACGAGGTGGTGGTGGCGGTGCTCATCAATCGCAGCAAGTCCGGCCTGTTCACCGTCGAGGAGCGGATGGCCATGCTCACCGAGGTGACCGCCGGCTACGGCAACGTCCGGGTGGACTCCTTCCACGGGCTGCTGGTCGACTACTGCCGCAGGATGGAGATCCCGGTCATCGTCAAGGGCCTGCGGGCGGTCAGCGACTTCGACTACGAGCTGCAGATGGCGCAGATGAACCGCGGGCTGGCCGGGGTGGACACCCTGTTCATGCCGACCAACCCCGAGTACAGCTTCCTCGCCTCCAGCCTGGTCAAGGAGATCGCGACCTACGGCGGCGACGTCTCCAGCCTGCTGCCGGACTCGGTGCACAAGCGGTTGCTCAGCCGGCTGGACGAGATCCGCCCGGACGGCCGGTCATGACCGACCACACCCTGGCGCGGGCCGACGAGGTGCTGACCGAGCTCATCGAGCTGGTGGAGACGGCGCGCACGCTGCCGATGTCCTCCTCCTGCGTGGTGCCGCGCGAGCGCACCCTGGACCTGCTGGACGCGCTGCGCGACGTGCTGCCGCCGGAGCTGGCCGAGGCCCGCCGGGTGGTCGGCCCAGCGCGACCGGATGCTGAGCGAGGCCGACAGCATCGCCGCCGAGCAGCTGCGGCAGGCGCACGAGGAGGCCCAGGCCACCGTCACCGCGCCCGCGAGCAGGCCCGCGCGCTCGCCGACGGCGCCGAGCAGCAGGCCGAGGCCGGCCTGTCGGCCGCTGCCGCCCAGGCCCGCGAGCTGGTCGAGGCGGGCCAGCGCGAGCAGGCAGCAGCTGGTGTCGGCGGACAGCCGTCCACCAGGCGGCGGTCGCCGAGGCGGCCCGGCTGCGCGACGAGGCCGAGCAGCAGGCCGGCACGATGCTGGCCGCGGCCCGCGAGCAGGCCGACGCGCTGACCGGGCAGGCGCACAGCTACGCCCACCGCACGCTGTCGGACCTGGTGGACAACCTGCACCGGCTGGCGGCCACCGCCGAGAACGGCCGTGCCGCGCTCGGCCAGCCCGACCCGACGGCCTGATCATCAGCCGGCTCCCGGGCCTGCCGCGGCAGCGGGTCGGGTGGTCCGTCTGACGGCTGAGCCCACGGCGATTTCCGCGCCGTCGGCGGCTCGGGTAGTCTGAACGCCGGCCATCATTACGGCCAGGCTCGACCATGCACCAACGCAGTCCGCAGTTTTTCCGAAGTACCGCTGAGAACGTCAAACCGGTAGAGGTCACCAGTGAACCCGCGCAGCCCGTTCGTCCTGGATACCAGGAAACTCGGACGCAGGGCAGGTTCGCAACGCCAGCACCGGTTCGAGGTCCCGGCGCCGGCGCAGCTCGGCCTGGACATGATCGGCGTGCCGGAAGGTACGCCGCTGATGGTGGACGTCCGGCTCGAAGCGGTCACCGAGGGCGTGCTGGCGACCGGATCGGTCACCGGGACGGTCAGCGGCGAGTGCGGTCGGTGCCTGACCGAGTTCACCGATGACCTGGCGGTCGAGTTCGTCGAGCTGTTCGCCTACCCGGACAGCGCGACCGAGGAGACCACCGATTCGGACGAGGTCCCGCGGCTCGAGGCAGAACACCTCGACCTAGAGCCGGTGGTGCGCGACGCGGTGGTGCTCAGCCTGCCACTGACGCCGCTGTGCCGGGAGGACTGCGGCGGTCTGTGCCCCGAGTGCGGGGAACTGATCGACGACCTGCCCGACGGCCACACGCACGACGCCCAGCCCGACCCGCGGTGGGCCGCTCTGGCCGAGCGGTTCGACCGCGGCCGATGAAGCCGACAGTCCAGTACGACCCGATAGTTCCTTCCAGAATCAGGAGTAGATCGCCGTGGCCGTTCCGAAGCGAAAGATGTCGCGTTCCAACACCCGGGCACGACGCTCGCAGTGGAAGACCAGCGCCCCCACTCTGGTCACCTGCCCCAACCGTGCCTGCGGCCAGCCCAAGCTGCCGCACACCGCGTGCGCCAATTGCGGCCAGTACGACGGTCGGCAGGTTCTCGCGGTCTGAGCCCGCGCCGCCATGACCCGCCCAGCCCGCCGGTGTGGGAGCCGCTGAGAAGTGGCGACCAAGCCGGTCCAGTCCGCCGACCCGGCGGAACTCGCCGCACACCTCGGGGTGCAGGTCGAGCCCACGCTGTTCCGTCGCGCGCTGACCCACCGGTCCTTCGCCTACGAGAACGGCGACCTGCCGCACAACGAGCGGCTGGAGTTCCTCGGCGACTCGGTGCTGGGCCTGGTGGTGACCGAATCGCTCTACCGCGCGCACCCCGACCTCGCCGAGGGCCAGCTGGCCAAGCTGCGCGCCTCGGTGGTCAACATGCGCGCGCTGGCCGAGGTGGCCCGCCAGATCGGGCCGGACGGCATCGGCAGGCTACATCCTGCTCGGCCGGGGCGAGGACGCCACCGGCGGCCGGGACAAGCCGTCGATCCTGGCCGACACCCTGGAGGCGATCCTGGGTGCGATCTACCTCGAGCACGGCCTGGACGCCGCCGCCCGGGTGGTGCACCACCTCTTCGACCCGGTGCTGGCCGCGGCCCCCGGCTACGGTGCCGCGCTGGACTGGAAGACCTCGCTGCAGGAACTGACCGCCGAGCGCGGCCTGGGGGTGCCCGAGTACACGATCACCTCCGACGGGCCCGACCACGCCAAGTCCTTCACGGCCGCCGCGGTGGTCGACGGCATCACCTACGGCGTCCGGCAGGGGCGCAACAAGAAGGAGGCCGAGCAGGCGGCGGCCGAGACGGCCTGGCGGGCGCTGTCGGCCGACGCGCTCGCGGCCGAGTCCCGTCCCGACGTCCCGGCGCGCGGCTGACGTGCCCGAGCTACCCGAGGTCGAGACCGTCCGGTCCGGCTTGCAGCGCTGGGTGGTGGGCCGCACCATCGCCGCGGTCGATTCGCTGCACCCGCGCGCCATCCGCCGGCACCTGGCCGGCCCGCAGGATCTCACCGACCGGCTGATCGGCCGCCGGATCACCTCGGCCGAGCGGCGCGGCAAGTACCTGTGGATGCCGCTGGACGACGGCCCGGCCTGCCTGATCGGCCACCTCGGCATGAGCGGGCAGCTGGTGATGCTGGCTCCGGGCACCGCACCGGGGCCGCACCTGCGCGCCCGGCTCGCCTTCACCGACGGCGGCTGCGAGCTGCGCTTCCTCGACCAGCGCACCTTCGGCGGGATGCACCTGGACGAGCTGGTGCCCGACGGGCCGACGCCGGTGCCGTCCGGGATCGCCCACATCGCCCGTGACCCGCTGGACGACCACTTCGACGACGCCGGCTGGATCAGCTCGGTGCGCCGGCGCAACACCACCATCAAGCGGGTGCTGCTCGACCAGTCCTCGATCTCCGGGGTCGGCAACATCTACGCCGACGAAGGACTGTGGCGGGCCAAGCTGCACGGCGACCGGCCGACCGCGGGGATCTCGCGGCAGTCGCTGACCACCCTGCTGGCCGAGCTGCGGACGGTGTTCGCCGAGGCGCTGCGGGCCGGTGGCACGTCGTTCGACTCGCTCTACGTCAACGTCAACGGCGAGAGCGGCTACTTCGAGCGGTCCCTGAACGCCTACGGGCGGGAGGGCGAGCCGTGCCCGCGGTGCGGCCGGCCGATCCGGCGCGCCAAGTGGATGAACCGGTCGTCCTACTTCTGCCCGAACTGCCAGCGGGCGCCGCGCCGCGCCGCTACTGAGGCGGGCGTCGGCCACCGATGACCGGGGACCGGGTGCGGCTGGTGGCCCTGGTCTCGGGCACGGTGCAGGGCGTGGGATTCCGGTGGTGGACCCGGTGCCGGGCGCTGGAGCTGGGCCTGGTCGGCGAGGCCGCCAACCTGCCGGACGGCCGGGTGCGGGTCCGCGCCGAGGGCACCCGCGCCGGCTGCGAGCAGCTGCTGGGACTGCTGCGCGGGGGCGGCACGCCGGGCGCCGTGCGGGACGTGCAGGCGGGCATCGAGGCGGCCGAGGGCGGTTTCTCCGGCTTCGTGGAGCGCTGAGACTCCTCCGTTCCATACCCGAAAACCCGGCCGCTGGCTCTGGGCGGGCGTGATTTGTTTCTCAGCCGTGACGGTGCGACCATGGATGAACATCTCCCATCCCGACCGGCCAGCTCGCCGGACGCCTGCGGCGCACTCGCGCCCCTCGCCCTCCGCAGTACGAGCCGCCGGCAGTCCGTGAAAGGTCGGCACATGGCCAGGGCGCTGCTGGGCTACCTTCCAAATTCTTCAGACCGCTACCTCACCGACGAGGTCGCCCGGCTCAAGAACCGGGTGCGGTTGCTGGAAGCGGAGCTGGCCGAGCTGAAAGCGGCACGGGAGTCCGAGCAGCTGCTCGACGAGCTGCACCGCATCACCAGCGACGCCTCGGCGCTGGCCTGAGCCGCTCCGGCGGTCACCCAGCGGGTGGCGTAGGCCGGTCCGGCCGCTCGGCGCGCTAACCTCTGCTGCGGGCATCGCTGCCAGGATTACGCGCTGCCTGCCGCGCCGCCGAGCCACGTCCGGAGCCTGAGTGCATCTCAAGTCGCTGACCCTCAAGGGCTTCAAGTCCTTCGCCTCGGCAACCACCCTGCGGTTCGAGCCGGGCATCACCGCCGTGGTCGGGCCCAACGGCTCGGGCAAGTCCAACGTCGTCGACGCCATCGCCTGGGTGCTCGGCGAGCAGGGCGCCAAGGCGCTGCGCGGCGGCAAGATGGAGGACGTCATCTTCGCCGGCACCGCCGGCCGGCCGCCGCTCGGCCGGGCCGAGGTGACCCTCACCATCGACAACGCCGACGGCGCGCTGCCGATCGACTACGTCGAGGTCTCGATCACCCGCCGGATGTTCCGCGACGGCGCCAGCGAGTACGAGATCAACGGCGAGGGCGCCCGCCTTCTCGACATCCAGGAGCTGCTGTCGGACACCGGCATCGGCCGCGAGATGCACGTCATCGTCGGCCAGGGCCAGCTGGACTCGGTGCTGTCCGCCCGCCCGGAGGACCGCCGAGGTTTCATCGAAGAGGCCGCCGGCGTGCTCAAGCACCGCAAGCGCAAGGAGAAGGCGCTCCGCAAGCTCGACGCCATGCAGGCCAACCTGACCCGGCTGACCGACCTGACCGGGGAGCTGCGCCGCCAGCTCAAGCCGCTGGGCAAGCAGGCCGAGATCGCCCGGCGGGCCGCCGGCGTGCAGGCCGAGCTGCGCGACTCCCGGCTGCGGCTGCTGGCCGACGACCTGGCCGGACTGCGCGAGACGCTGCAGGCCGAGATCGCCGACGAGACCGCGGTGCGCCAGCGCCGGGCCGAGGTGGAGCGGGCGCTGGCCGAGGCGAGTGCGACCGAGGCCGAGCTGGAGGCGGCCCTGGCCGGCGACGCGCCCGCCGCGACCGCCGCCCACGACACCTTCTTCGCACTGTCGGCACTGTCCGAACGCTTCACCGGCACCCAGCGGCTCGCCGCCCAGCGGGTCCGGCACCTGTCCGAGGTCACCGAGCAGCAGCGGCCGTCCCGGGATCCGGACGAGCTGGAGCGGGAGGCGGCCGAGGTCCGGGCCACCGAGCAGTCGCTGACCGCCGAGCTGACCGCGGGCCGGCAGGCGCTGCAGGACGCGGTGGCCGAACGGCAGCGGCTGGAGCGCGAGCTGGCCGACGCCGAGCGGGCCGTGCTGGCCGCCGCCCGGGCGGTGGCCGACCGGCGCGAGGGACTGGCGAAGCTGGCCGGCCAGGTCAACGCGCTGCGCAGCCGGGCCTCGGCCGGCGGGGACGAGATCGCCCGGATCGCCGCCGCCGCCGAGCAGGCCCGGGAGCGGGCGGCGACCGCCCGCACCGAGCTGGCCGGCGCGCACGGCGAGGTCGGTGCCCTGGACGAGGGCGAGCTGGACCTCGACAGCCAGCACGAGGCGGCGCTGAACCGGCATGCCGAGGCGGCCGAGCGGCTCCGCGAGCTGGCCGAGGCACACCGCACCGCCGAGCGGGAGCGGTCCACCTGGACCGCCCGCCGGGAGGCGCTGGCCATGGGACTGACCCGCAAGGACGGCGCCGGCGCGCTACTGGCTGCCGGCTCCCGGCTGCCCGGGCTGCTCGGCTCGGTGGCGGCGCTGGTGAGCGTGCAGCCCGGCTACGAGGCCGCCCTGACCGCGGCGCTGGGCGCGCTGGCCGACGCGGTGGCGGTCAGCTCCCCGGCCGAGGCCCGCACCGCGCTGGAGTTGCTCAAGAGCACCGACGGCGGCCGGGCCGGGGTGCTGGTGGGCGGCACGTCCGAGCGGGCCGCGTCGTCCGGCTGGCCGGCCCTGCCGCCGCAGGCCCGCTGGGCGGTCGAGGTGCTCAGCTGCCCGGAGTCGCTGCGGCCCGCGCTCGAGGCGGCGCTGGACCGGGTGGCCGTGGTGGCCGACCTGGACGAGGCGGAGCGGCTGGTAGCCCAGCATGCCGACGTCCGGGCGGTGACCCGGGCCGGTGACGTGCTGGGCCGCAGCTGGGCGGCCGGCGGGTCGGCGTCGTCGCCGAGCGCGCTCGAGGTGCAGGCCGCGGTGGACGAGGCCGACCAGCGGGCCGGCGAGGCCGCCGCCACCTTCGATCGGCTGGAGGCCGAACTCGCCGAGCAGCGGGCCGGCACGGCCGCCCGGCAGGCCGAGGTGGACGCCACCCTGGCCGCGCTGAACGAATCCGACGCCCGGCTGAACGCGGTCGCCGAACGGCTCGCCCAGCTGGCCCAGGCCGAGCGCTCGGCCACCGGCGAGGCGGAGCGGCTGGACCTGGCCCGCCAGGCCGCCGAGCAGGCCCGCGACGCCGACCTGGCCGGCCTGGTGGAGCTGGAGGAGCGGCTGCGGGTGGCCGAGGCCGAGCCGACCGAACAGGAGCCACCCGTCGCCGACCGGGACGCCCAGGCCGAGCGGGTGGCCGCGGCCCGACAGGCCGAGATGGAGGCCCGGCTGAGCGTGCGGACCCAGGAGGAGCGGGTCCGTGCATTGGGTGGCCGGGCCGAGCAGCTGCTGCGCTCGGCACAGGCCGAGCGGCAGGCTCGGGCCCGGGAGGAGGCCGCCCGGCTGGCCCGGGCTCGCGGTGCCCGGATCGCGACCGCGGTCGAGCGGGCCGCCAGCCGGGCACTGGCCGAGCTGGCCATCGCGGTGGAGCGTGCCGCCCGGCACCGCGAGGCCGTCACCGCCGCCCGCGCCGAGCGGGAGACCGCCCTCAAAGCCGCCCGCTCGACGGTGCGCGAGCTGGGTGCCGAGCTTGCCCGGCTCACCGACGCGGTGCATCGCGACGAGGTGGCGCGCGCCGAGCAACGGCTGCGGATCGAGCAGCTGGAAAGCCGGGCCGCCGAGGAGTTCGGGTTGGAGCCCGCCGTCCTGCTGGCCGACTACGGCACCGACCAGCCGGTGCCGCCGTCGGCCCAGGAACTGGCCGAGTGGAACCTGGCCAAGGAGCGAGGCGAGGACGTCATCAGCCCGCAGGCCGGCCCGTACGACCGCCGGACGGTCGAGAAGCGGGCTGCCCGCGCCGAGCGGGAGTTGGCGTTGCTGGGCAAGGTGAACCCGCTGGCGCTGGAGGAGTTCGCCGCCCTGGAGGAGCGCCACCAGTTCCTGTCCACCCAGCTGGAGGACCTCAAGAACACCCGCCGCGACCTGCTGACCGTGGTCCGCGAGGTGGACGACAAGATCCTCGAGGTGTTCAGCGCCGCCTACGCCGACGTGGCGCGGGAGTTCGAGATCGTGTTCGCCACCCTGTTCCCGGGCGGCGAGGGCCGGCTGGTGCTGACCGAGCCGGACGACATGCTGACCACCGGCATCGAGGTGGAGGCCCGGCCGCCGGGCAAGAAGGTCAAGCGGCTGTCGCTGCTGTCCGGCGGTGAGCGGTCGCTGACCGCGGTCGCGCTGCTGGTGGCGATCTTCCGCGCCCGGCCGAGCCCGTTCTACGTGATGGACGAGGTCGAGGCCGCCCTGGACGACGTCAACCTGGGCCGGCTGGTGGGCCTGATCGGCGAGCTGCGGGCCTCGAGCCAGCTGATCGTGATCACCCACCAGAAGCGCACCATGGAGGTCGCCGACGCCCTCTACGGGGTCGCGATGCGCGGTGACGGGATCAGCCAGGTGATCAGCCAGCGGTTGCGGGACTCGGCCGAGGACCGGCCGGTGGCCGCCGCGAGCTGAGCCGGGGCTGCTTCGGCTGGACAGCTGCTACCGCTGGACGGCTGCTACCGCTGGACCGGGTGCTGCCCGTCGGGGGAGCGGTGGGCCAGCCAGTACTGCCCGATCTGGTGGTAGCCGCGCAGGAACGCCGCTTTGTTCTCCGCACCCCTGCCCAACGGCAGCGGCAAGCGGACCGGGCCGGATGCCGTCCAGAGCGTCACCCGGCGACCGCCGCGCCGTTGCGGCTCGGCGGTGATCGCCCGGATCTGCGACCAACCGATCAGCCGGTTGCGTCCCAATGCCTGGATCCGGACGCCGGCCGGGCTGAGCTGCACCCGCAGCAGGGCGGTGAGGGCCAGGATCGCGACCGCCAGGAAGAGCAGGTAGAAGCCGGCCGACCCGACCGGTGCCGAATGATGCTCGGCGGCTAGGCCCAGCAGTCCCAGGCCGGCGATGGTGAGGCAGGCCGGCATCGCGATCAGCGCGATCGGCGGCACCCGGAACGTGACGATCGGCCCGGTCATCGCCACCAGTCGCTCCGCTTCTGCTTCGCCGGGCTCGCTGCGATGTCCACTCCTCGCCACCCTCTTCGTCCTTGCCCATTCGGCGAGGTCGCGGCGAACTCAAGCCCGGGCGCCGGGCGGGACCGCCGCGACCCGTGGCGGCGGGCGGTCCGGCCGGCTGGAAGACTGGAGCCGTGCTCGAGTTCCTGCTGATCGTCCTTGCCATCGTCGTCGTCGCCGTCGGCCTGATCGTCACGCTGGTGGTGCCGCGCGGGCGGCTGGGCCGGCGCCGCGACGAGGTCCCGCCGCCGCCCACCGACCTGCCGACCGCTGCGCCGCCCGGCCGGGTGGACACCCTGCCGCCGGCCACCGGACCGCCGGCGGTGGTCGAGCCCGAGCTGCCGGCCGCCGTGCCGCTCGACGTTCCCGAGCCGACCGGCACCCGGATGCAGCGGCTGCGCGCCCGGCTGGCCCGGTCGCAGAACGTCTTCGGACGCGGGCTGCTGGCCGTGCTGGCCCGCGACCGGCTCGACGACGCGGCCTGGGAGGAGATCGAGGACGCCCTGCTCGGCGCCGACGTCGGGGTCCGCCCGACCACCGAAATCGTCGAGCGGCTGCGCACCCGGACCCAGGTGCTGGGTACCCGCGACCCGGGCCAGCTGCGCGCCATGCTGGCCGAGGAACTGGTCACCGCGCTGCAGCCGGACCTGGACCGCACGCTGCACACCACCAGCACCACCGACGGCCCGGCGGTGCTGCTGGTGGTCGGGGTGAACGGCACCGGCAAGACCACCACCTGCGGCAAGCTGGCCCGGGTGCTGGTGGCCGACGGGCGCAGCGTGCTGCTCGGCGCCGCCGACACCTTCCGGGCGGCGGCCGCCGACCAGCTCGAGACCTGGGGGTCCCGGGTGGGTGCCAGCACGGTCCGCGGGCCGGAGGGCAGCGACCCGGCCAGCGTCGCCTTCGAGGCGGTCCGGGCCGGCAAGGACGCAGGCGTGGACGCGGTGCTGATCGACACCGCCGGCCGGCTGCACACCAAGGTCGGCCTGATGGACGAGCTGGGCAAGCTCAAGCGGGTGGTGGAGAAGCACGGGCCGATCGACGAGACGTTGCTGGTGCTCGACGCCACCACCGGGCAGAACGGCCTCATCCAGGCCCGGGTGTTCACCGAGGTAGCCGACGTCACCGGGGTGGTGCTGACCAAGCTGGACGGCACCGCCAAGGGCGGCATCGTGATCAGCGTGCAGCGCGAACTGGGCGTGCCGGTCAAGCTGATCGGGCTGGGGGAGGGCGCCGACGACCTGGCGCCGTTCGTGCCGGCCGAGTTCGTCGACGCGTTGCTGGGCTGACCGGACTGACCGGGTCGCGGCACGGACCGAACCGGCCAAGGCCGGCCGGCACTGAGTGGCCTTCGCCGGCCGGAGCTCGTCTGGCAAGCTATCTCCGCAGGTCGCAACGGCGCGAGAGGACGAGCCCACGGTGAGAAGGAACCAGCGGTCATGAGGGCGCTGTACAAGGCCACGGCGGGCCCCGGGTTCGAGTTCACCGAGCGTCCGGAACCCGAGGCCGGTCCCGGCGAGGTGAAGATCCGGGTGCTGCGCACCGGGCTGTGCGGCACCGACCTGCACATCGAGTCCTGGGACGCCTGGGCGGCGAGTGAGATCCGCACCCCACTGATCCCCGGCCACGAGTTCTACGGCGAGGTGGTCGCGCTCGGTTCCGGGGTGCACGACGTCAAGGTCGGCGACCGGGTCTCCGGCGAGGGCCACATCGTCTGCGGCACCTGCCGCAACTGCCGCGCCGGCCGGCGCCAGATGTGCATCCGGATGCTGTCGGTCGGGGTGCACCGCGACGGTGCCTTCGCCGACTTCGTGGTGATCCCGGAGAGCAACGTCTGGGTGCACGGCGCCGACATCGAGCCGGACGTGGGTGCCATCTTCGACCCGTTCGGCAACGCGGTGCACACCGCGCTCGCCTTCCCGCTGACCGGCGAGGACGTGCTGATCACCGGCGCCGGCCCGATCGGGCTGCTGGCCGCGGCGGTGGCCCGGCACATCGGTGCCCGGTTCCTGGTGGCCACCGACGTCAGCCCGGCCCGGCTGGAGCTGGCCAAGCGGATGGGGGTCGACCTGGCCGTCGACGTCCGGACCACCCGGATCGCCGAGGCGCAGCGGCAGCTGGGCATGCGGGAGGGCTTCGACATCGGCCTGGAGATGTCGGGGCATCCGACGGCGCTGCCGGAGATGATCGAGAACATGAACCACGGCGGCCGGATCGCGATGCTGGGCCTGCCGAGCCAGCCGATCACGGTGGACTGGGCCAAGGTGGTCAGCCACATGCTGACCATCAAGGGCATCTACGGCCGGGAGATGTATGAGACCTGGTACGCGATGAGCGCCATGCTGGCCTCCAGCACGCAGCTGCGCCAGGCGGTGTCGGCGGTCATCACCGACCGGTTCGCCGCGCAGGACTGGGCCAAGGCGTTCGACACGGCACGCTCGGGCAGTACTGGCAAGGTGGTTCTCGACTGGTCGGTCTAGCCGGCCGGCGGTGAGCTCGACGTCGCAGAGAGTGGGGTGGCAGCTTCATGTACGCAAGCATGCGCGAGGACGTGGTCCAGACGCTGGCCGAGATCCGCGAGGCCGGGCTCTACAAGCAGGAGCGGCGGATCGGCACGCCCCAGTCGGCGCACATCAACTCCAGCGGCCGGGACGTCATCAACTTCTGCGCCAACAACTACCTGGGCCTGGCCGACCATCCGAAGATCGTGGCCGCGGCCCGCGAGGCGCTGGACCGGTGGGGCTTCGGGATGGCCAGCGTCCGGTTCATCTGCGGCACCCAGGACCTGCACAAGGAGCTGGAGCGGCGGATGTCGGAGTTCCTCGGCACCGACGACACCATCCTGTACGGGTCGTGCTTCGACGCCAACGGCGGTGTGTTCGAGACGCTGTTCGGGCCTGAGGACGCGATCATCTCCGACGAGCTGAACCACGCCTCGATCATCGACGGCATCCGGCTGTCCAAGGCCCGCCGGCTGCGCTACCGCAACCGCGACATGGCCGACCTCGAAGCGCAGCTGACGGCGGCGGCCGACGCCCGGCACCGGGTGATCGTCACCGACGGGGTGTTCTCGATGGACGGCTACCTCGCGCCGCTGGCCGACATCTGCGACCTGGCCGAGCGGCACGACGCGCTGGTGATGGTGGACGACTCGCACGCGGTCGGCTTCATCGGCGAGCACGGCCGCGGAACGCCGGAACTGGCCGGGGTGAGCGACCGGGTGGACATCCTGACCGGGACGTTCGGCAAGGCGCTCGGCGGTGCCTCCGGCGGCTACGTCGCCGCGCACGCCGAGATCGTGGAACTGCTGCGGCAGCGCTCCCGGCCCTACCTGTTCTCCAACAGCGTGGCGCCGCCCACGGTGGCGGGCTCGCTGGCCGCACTCGACCTGCTGGAGGGCTCGGCCGAGCAGCGGCTCACCCTGCGGCGCAACGCCGAGCTGTTCCGCCGCCGGATGACCGAGGAGGGCTTCGACCTGCTGCCGGGCGAGCACCCGATCGTGCCGGTGATGATCGGCGACGCCGCCAAGGCCGCCGCGATCGCCGACGCGATGCTCGGCGAGGGCGTGTTCGTGATCGCCTTCAGCTACCCGGTGGTGCCGCAGGGCAAGGCCCGGATCCGGGTGCAGCTGTCGGCGGTGCACTCCGACGCCGACATCGAGACCTGTGTGCGGGCCTTCGTCGCCGGCCGTGCCGCGGTGGCCGGCAGCGCCGGCTGAACCGAGCGCCGGCCGGCAGCGCCGGCTGAACTCGCCGCCGGCTGAACTCGCCGGCTGAGCCGAGCAACCTTCTGACGTGCCGGGAAGCCGGCATGTCGATTTATGGGCTCTTCGTCTAGAAGAACCAGATCGTGCAGACAACGCGTGTCATGTTGCGACATTAAGGTCTCGCGTTTATTGTCCGATTTGGATCTTAACCCAGTTCACACACGGTTCCCTCGCCCTGCTCCGGCTTCCCCGTGCCCGGCCTGGCGAGCCCGTCCAGCCCCCGAAGTGAGACTTCATGACAAGCGTCAACACGTCCTGCAAGGTGGTCAACAACTCCAGCAAATCGGTGGTCGTCCTCGACGCCTACCAGTCGGCCACCACGGTGCCGGCCTACTCCACCGCGACCGGCTACCAGCAGCAGCTCAAGGCCCTGCCGCTGTCCACCGGCGGCACCGTCCTCGCGCCGGGCGCGACCGCGACGGTGACCCTGAACGACACCTACGTCTCGAACGGCCAGACCAAGCAGAGCCTCATCTACCAGCTGCTGATGTCGCAGCCCGCCGGCCTGTTCCCGGTCGCCAACGTCGGCGAGGTGATCGACTTCGCCACCTCGACCTACCCCGACGTCACCATCACCGACGCCGAGGCCAACAACATGAACCTCGGCTTCGCGTTCGTGCAGAACATCATGGCCTACCCCGGCTCGCAGCTGGCCACCGGTTTCGTCTCGGCGATGAACTCCGCGCAGGGCCAGAGCACCTCGACCTCGATGTCGGCCGCGGTGGCCGCGTACTTCAACTCCACCAAGAGCTACCAGGGCCTGGACTTCGCCAGCTACCTCGCGATCAGCACCCACATGAAGCAGTTCGCCTGGACCTGGGGCCTGGACGCCTCGGGCAACCCGGGCCGGACCTACTACCTCTACGCCTCCTCCGACGCCAGCAGCGGTTCCAGCAGCTCGCAGGGCAGCGTCACCATCAGCCTGCCGGCCAGCGCGGCGAACCCGGCCGACCCGTCCGACCCGAACTCCGGCTACACCATCACGCTGTCCAGCGGCGGCAACACCAGCCAGCTGTCCTTCTCCTCCGGCCAGTTCGTCGACAACCCCAACGTCGACACCCCGGCGATCTGCCTGCAGGGCAGCTACGCCCTCAAGAGCACCTTCACCCAGAAGTCCACCGACAACGTGCTGTGGCCGGTGATCACCGGAACCGTCAACGGCACCAAGGTGATCGGCGTCAGCCAGGCACCGGACGACGCGGCCACCAGCTGGCTCAAGAGCCTGCTGCCCAAGAGCTTCGACGACCTGTTCAACGACTTCATGAAGATCATGGGCCTGGCGATGGCCATCGACTTCCTCAAGAACAAGCTGTCCGGCAAGAAGGAGGCCCTGGACAACGACGAGGCCAACGACAACGACGGCGCCCCACCGAGTGACGAGCAGGTGGCCGACGCCGACGCCGGTGCCGAGCAGATCGGCAACGAAGCGCAACAGCAGGCCCAGGACGTCGCCGACCGGATGGGCGACGGTGCCGACGGCCAGCCGGCCATCGATGTGCCCGCCGAGGCCGACATCCCGCAGTCCCAGGTCGACGTCAACGCCGACCAGGTGCAGGCCTGGACCAGGTGCAGGGCGACGCCTACCAGGGCTCGATCGACGAGTACCGCGGCCAGCTGGAGGAGCTCGCCGAGATCGGCACCCCGCCGGCGCTGGAGGACGCCGCCAGCGACCTGATGGACGCCGAGTCGCAGCTGGCCGACGCCCGGGTCAACAGCGACTTCTCCGACGTCTCGGCCAGCCTCACCGAGGTCAACACCAACGTCAACCTCTCGGTCGAGCAGCTCGGCAGCGAGGTCAGCGAGCAGGTGCAGGACAACATCAAGGAATCCCAGGCCGCCGCCGACGAGTACGAGGACTCCGCCGAGGCGATCGAGGAACAGTCCAGCCAGGTCGAAGAGGGCACCGAGGACTTCGAGCCGGAGTTCGCCGAATGAGCGGCCAGAGCTTTCCGTTCACCGTCGACAACAGCTACGGCCAGCCGGTCGAGGTCTTCCTGACCACCTGCCAGCCGGTCAGCAACCCGCCCTCGACGGACTCCTCGGCCTACCTGCCGATCTACACCAGCCTCGGCACGGTGGACTCCGGCAGCGGCAGCTTCTCCACCAGCGAGCCGATCGCCCGGGTGGTGATCGCCCGCTCGTCCGACCAGTTCCCGTTGAAGCTGGCGGTGGTGGACGCGATGAACCCGCCCACCCAGTCGGTCACGGTGGCCCAGGCCGACGAGGCGATCACCGACAGCTGCTGGACCTTCTACCAGTCCTTCGCCAGCCAGCCGTTCTCGCCGGTGGCGCTGCAGTTCAACGACCTGATCCTGAACAACTCCGACCCGTCCCAGCTGAACACCCAGGTGGCCGCCTTCTTCGGTTCGAACGGTTACCCCGGCTGCGACTTCGGCACCTTTTCCATCGTCTCGTACTGGGCGACGAACTCGCTCTACGCCTTCCCGGGCAGCTACTACTGCTACCAGCCGACGACCGCGAACTCGCAGTTCATCCTGCCCACCGAGGTGGTCGCGATGCTGGAGATCTCGGGCGGCACCGCCACCTACACCCCGACCGGTGGCGCCGGCACGGCGCTGAACCTGTCCAACACCGCGCTCAACTCCGACGCCGGCGTCTCGCCGCAGGTCAGCTTCACCGGGGTGGTGCGCAACCTGACCCTGGACGGCCAGCCGAACACCATCGCGATGTGCTGGGTCGGCACCGTGGGCGGCACCCAGACCATCGCCCAGCCGTATCAGAACCCGCAGCTGCCGTGGTACGCCGTCGCCTACGACCTGGTCTACGGCTCGTTCGTGCTGGTGCAGTTCGCGATGGCGATGGACATGGCCATCAACATCCTCGGCGCCGTGCCCAGCGGGCTGCAGTGGCTGGCCGACAACTCCTCGAAGATGCTGGACAGCGTCCGGTCCTGGGCCAACGACACCGGTGACGCGGTGGCCCCGGACTCAGCGATCGGTCCGGACGTCGACCCGATCAACGTCGACATCGACGTGGACGTGGACATCGACGTGGACGTCGACATCGATATCGACATCGACGTGGACGTCGACATCGACGTGGACGTGGATGTCGACGTCGACATCCTGGTGATCGACGTGGACGTCGACATCGACATCGACGTGGACATCGACATCGACGTGGATGTGGAGGTGGACATCGACATCGACGTGGACACCGACATCGACACCGACGTCGACGTCGAGCCCGGTGCGGTCAGCGGCCTGGTGAACTCGATCGGCAACTGGATCCTGACCAAGGCGCTGCCCACCCTGCTGGAGATGGCGGTCATCAACTTCGCCTTCGAGACCGCCGGCCAGCTGCTGAACGCCTGGAAGGACGCCGACGCCAAGGCGATCGCGAACCTGCAGCCGCGGCAGTCCACCGGGATGGGCCTGCTGATCAACTACATGCTCGACGACTCCAAGCCGATCAGCGACCGGTGGAACACCTTCGCCGACTACATCCAGCAGGGCAGCATCGACAACACCACCGCGCAGATGACGGTCAGCACCATCTCGATGACGTCCAACACCACCGCCGACAACGCGGCGGCCAACTGGCGCTGGTCCTCGGCCGACGAGGCGGCTGCGGTAGCCGTGATGGCTCCCTACACCGGTGCCCAGATGTACCAGGCCTTCCAGGCGCTGGGTGCCTACACCTACAACGGCCAGCAGTTGCCGGTGAAGGTCGGCTGCGCCGTCGCCATGCAGTACCTCAAGTCATGACGGCACTGCACCCACTGGAGAACACCGATCAGGCCGAAGGCGCCGGGGAGTTCGACCTCCCCGGCGCCGCCGGCGCGCCCGACCCGCTGGCGCACCAGAGCCAGCAGCCGGCTCGCGGGCGGTACTACGCCCGGCATGACGATCCGCTGTCGCGGCAGGACTTTCCCACCCGCCAGCAGCACACCGAGCGCTGGCTGGAGCTGGCGGCCGGGATCGCGGCCGAGGCCGAGGCGATCACCGACCAGCCGGGCGGGCAGGTGCCGGCCGAAGCGGCCGGCGAGCTGACCGTGATCGGCTCGGGCATCGAGACGGTCGGCTTCAGCCGGGCCGACGAGCTGGTGATCGACGCGGCGGACAAGGTGTTCTACTGCGTCGCCGACCCGGCGACGGCGGTCTGGCTCAAGGAGCGCCGTCCGGACGCCTATGACCTGTACGTGCTCTACGACGACGCCAAGCTGCGGCACGTCACCTACATGCAGATGACCGAGGCGATGCTGCACTTCGTCCGGCAGGGCATGCGGGTGGTGGCGATCTTCTACGGCCACCCCGGGGTGTTCGTGCTGTCCACCCACCGGGCGATCGCGATCGCCCGGCGGGAGGGGCACCGGGCCGTGATGCGGGCCGGCGTCAGCGCGCTGGACACCATGTGCGCCGACCTGGGCTTCGACCCGAGCCAGCCGGGCCTGATGACCTACGAGGCCACCGACATGATCGTGCGGCGGCGCCAGCCGGATCCGGCGCTGCACGTGGTGCTCTGGCAGGTCGGGCTGATCGGCGAGCTGGGCTACCGGCGGCAGGGTTTCCTCAACAGCGGGTTCTCGCTGCTGCTCGACCACCTGGAAGCGGTGTACTCACCCGACCAGGTGGTGACCCACTACGTCGGCTCGCGCTATCCGGGTGTCGAGCCGCTGATCGCCCGGCACACCCTTGCCGAGCTGCGCGAACCGGCGGTGCAGGCCACCGTCACCGGCCTGTCGACGTTCTACCTGCCGCCGGTGCGCACCGCGCTGCCCGACTACGACGTGCTGCGGGAGCTGGGATTGCTCAAGCCCGGCCAGACCCTCAAGCCGCCGGCCGGTCCGCTGCGGGTGATCGACCGGTACGGCGCTCGCGAGCGCAAGGCGTTCGCCGACTTCGCGCGGTTCCGGGTGCCGCAGGGCTACCACTGGCAGGACGACACCGCGGCGGCGCGGTTCGTGCTGGCGCTGCGGGACGACCCGCTGCTGCGGGCGCGCTACCAGAGCGAGCCGGCGGCGGCGGTGGCCGACTGGCAGGGCGCCGAGCTGACCCCGCGCGAGCGGGCCCTGCTGGCCAGCCGGGACGCCGGTCAGGTGCAGCTGGCCGCCAAGGGCAGCCGCAGCCGGACGGCACCGGGCACCGCCCGGATGCTGCGCACCCTGCTGGGCAGCAACTCCGCCAGCCGGGATCTGGCGGTGGCGGTCGGCCGGGCACCCGAGGGTGGCCGGGCCGACGCCGTCCGGGACTGGGCGGCCGAGCGTGGCTACTCGATCGACCCCGCCACCCTGGCCGAGGACCTGGACCGCACCCTGCGGACCACCCTGGCGCCGTGGAGCGGGCTGTACCTGGAGCCGGACAAGCGGTGGAGCATCTTCGTGCTCGGCCGGCCCGGTCAGCCCGGCAAGGACCGGATCTACCTCAACGGCACGCTGCTGGCGGGCGCGAGCTACTCCGCCGGCGCGATCCGCTGGCAGGGCGAGTCCGGCAACGGCCACCTGCAGACCGACCTGACCACCCAGGGCGGTCGCCGGCTGGTCGGGGTCAGCTGGCCGGCCGGTCAGAGTGCCGGCAGCGGCGACCGGATCTCCTTCGCCGGGCACCCGCTGGCCAAGACCGCGCCCGGCCGGGCGGTCGCGGCCCGGCCGGCCGGGGAGTACCTGGTCCGGGTAGCCGCCGCGTCCGGGCCCCGGCTGGTCCGGCTCGAGATCGGCGACGAGGTCCGCCTGGACGGCCAGCCGCTGGCCGGGGCCCAGCTCGACGGCACCGGCCTGAGCTGGCGGCACGGCCCGGCCGGGCTGGTCGAGGGACAGTGCCGGGCGGTGCTGGACCCGATCACCGGGCGGTCCATGCTGTTCGGCACCGCTCGTCCCGAGGCCGGCAGCAAGGGCGCCACGCTGACCGGCATCGAGCCGGTGAGCGAGGACGACCAGCGGCTGCTGGCAGCCGATCCTCGGTTGGGACTGCCGGACTGGGCCTGGGAGCACCTGGTGGAGCTGACCTGCCAGGCCAGCCGGTCCGGCGGGCTGTTCGTGTACAACGCCTGGCACACCGCGGTGCTCAACCTGCGGATGCTGCGCTACGCGGTCCGGGCGGCCGGCGGGTGAGCACGGTGCTGGACGCCGACACCGCCAGCGACGGTGGCGTGGCTGGGGCTGGCGGTGCCGCCCTTGCCGGCGGCGCTGCCGGCCCGGGCGAACCGCGTCCGGTCGCCAGCCGGGTGGTGCTGGGCTACGACACCGAGCGGTTCCCGTTCGCGGCCGTGCTGCAGCGCGACGTGTTCCGGGTCCGGTCGCTAGATCGGTTGCACGAGGGGGTGCTGGCCGCGCGCGTCGCGCGCGGCCAGCGCGCCGTGCTCAAGACCCGCGACAACCTGGCCGCCCGCGAGCTGGTGCAGCAACTGCCCGACAGCGCGCCATTCTTCCGGCTCTACCACGAGTTCATGCGGCTGGTGCTGGCACCGGTTGCCGGCCGGTCGCTGTCCTACTCCAACCGGCCGAAGGTCCGGGTGCACTTTCCCGGCACCCCCAGCGTCAGCTCGTTCCACGCCGACGCGCCGGTCACCGAACGGATCGACCAGATCAACTTCTGGCTGCCGGTCACCAGCGTGACCGGCGGGTCGGCGCTGCACCTGGAAAGCGACTACGGGCTGGCCGACTACACGCCCGTGCCGCTGCGCTACGGGCAGGCGCTGATCTTCGACGGCGGCTACCTCGGGCACGGCTCGGTGGACAACACCAGCGAGGTGACCCGGGTCAGCTTCGACATGCGGTTCGGCTATCGCAAGGCCACCAGCCGGGAGGAGGGCATCGACCTGATGAACCGGATCGTGCGCCGGCTGGACCGGTTCGGCCAGCGCACCGGCTGACCCTTCGCCGTCCGGACTCTTCGCCGGTAGAGGGTTCTGCCGTCCGGGGGTTGGTCGCGGGGGAGTGGTCGTCGCCCCGGCCGGGTCACGGGCCGGGGACGACGCCCAGATCCTGGTAGACGCCCAGCGGGTTGCCCCACGGGTCGGTCAGGTTGGCGAACGCGACCAGGCCGGGCAGCCGCTTGACCGCACCTGGCTCGAAGCCCTTCGCGCGCAGCACCCCGACCGAGGCCTCGATGTTCTCGACCTGCAACCGCAGCCGGAACGACGACGGCTTGATATCGGTCCGGTTGGTGGCCAGCTGCAGCCATGCCCCGGGCGAGATCTCCCACTCGTAGAAGTCGGGATCCGGTCCCAGGTCGGGGTCACGCCCGATCAGCGCGCAGTAGAAGGCCAGCGCCTCGTCCCGGTTACCGGCGTGCACCGCGATGGTGAGCCCGCGCACGTTCATCTCGCTCATGCCGAGACCCTAGCGGGCGGCTCCGGACCGGTGCAGATCAGGTTCGACCGGGGTGAGCCGGCACGCACTCGGACAGGGCGGACAGCGCCGGATCAGATACCGGCGGATCAGAGACAGCGCCGGATCAGCGCGTGCCGGACCGCTCCAGCGAGCGGACCGCCCGGCGCAGCGTGTCGGTGCGGTCCACCAGGGCCCGCCGGACGGCCGGGTCCAGCGGCCGGCCGCCGTCGGCGACGGTCTGCTCGGCCAGCCGGAGTACCTCGCCGGACGCGGCGGACACCGGGAACGCCTTGCCGATCACCGCGCCGAGCGCCCAGCCGCGCCGGTGGCTGGCGGTGTCGGGCATCTCGGCGAAGAACCGGGGCAGGTAGGGCGCGGTCAGCTCGTGCTGGCCGGGCTCGAAGAAGCCCTCGGCGCTGGCGTAGAGCTCATAGACCGGCCGGTCGCTGGGCTGGGTGAGCAGCTCCCAGGTCTCGGCTTTGGCCTGCGGGTCCGGCCGCATCGCCCGGGCCCGGGCGGCGTGCACCACCCCGGCGGTGCTCTCGTCGCGGTGCAGCGCCGCGTCGATGTCGGCCGCCGACAGCGCTCCGAGGGCAGCCAGCCGGGTGACCAGTGCCCAGCGCAGCTCGGCGTCGATCACCAGCCCGGACGGCAGCTGGTCGCCGGCCCACCAGGCGCCCAGCCAGCCGGCGTCGTCGCTGGCCCGGATGCCGGCCCGGGCCGCCTCCAGCTGGGCGTCACTGCCGGGCGGGGCGGCGGCCAGCAACTCGTGTGCCAGGCCGGCGATCCGGGCCCGGCGGGCCGGCCGGTCGGCGGGGCTGGCGAAGCAGCCGGCCAGGGTCTCGGTGGCGAACTGCAGCAGCTCGCCGACCACCAGCTCCACCGGTTCCCGGGCGATCCCGGCCAGCACCATGTCCAGCGCCTGCTCGGAGCCCAGCTCGGCATCGCGGACGGCGTCCCGGATGGCGTTGTAGAGCACCACCCGGGCCGGGGCCGCCTCGATGCGGGGCAGCAGCTCACCGACCGCCGGCCAGCCCGCCGCCCCGAACCGGATCTTGGCCCAGCTGTCGTCGCCGCTGTCGGCCACCACCAGCCGCAGCGGCCCGTCCGCCCGGCCGGCCGCGACCTCGTCGCCGTGCAGGGTGACCTGCTCCTCCAGTTGCGGCCGGCCGCCGTCGTCGAAGCCGGTCACCCGGATGGTGTGCGGGCGCCGGGTGCCGTCCGGTGAGCTGCGAGCCAGCCACACCTCGCCGGTGTCGTCTCGCTGCTCGGCGGTCAGGGTGTCCAGGCCGCTGGTGCGCAACCACAGCTCGGCCCAGCCGGCCAGGTCCTGGGCGCCCGCCTCGGTCCAGGCGTCGATCAGGTCGGCGAACTCGGCGTTGCCGAACCGGTGCCGGGAGAAGTGCAGGCGCAGCCCGGCGAAGAACACCTCGTCGCCGAGGTGGGTGGCCAGCTGCTTGAGCACCGAGGCGCCCTTGGCGTAGGAGATGCCGTCGAAGTCGGCCAGCGCGGTGGCGGCGTCCTCGGATCCGTTGCCGGCCACCGGGTGCTTCGACGGTGCCTGGTCGGCCACCCGGCCCCAGTCCTTGCGGTGCAGCCCGAACTCCAGCCAGGACAGTGCCGCGAGCGAGTCCAGCGCGGGGGTCGATCCGGAGCTGTCGGCCAGCTCCGCGCAGACCCGGTAGCCCATGTACTCGGCGAAGGACTCGTTCAGCCACAGGTCATCCCACCAGCGCATCGTCACCAGGTCGCCGAACCACATGTGGGCCATCTCGTGGGCGATGGTCGAGGCGCGCACGCAGCGCTCGCCCCGGGTGGCCGCCGAGCGGAACACGAACTGGTCGCGCAGCGTGACGCAGCCGGGGTTCTCCATGGCGCCGGCGTTGAAGTCCGGCACGAAGGCCTGGTGGTACTCCTGGAACGGGTACCGGATGCCGAACAGCTCGTGATAGCGGTCCAGGCACGCCGCGGTGACGGCCAGGATGTCGGCGGCCTCGGCGTGCAGGTGCTCGGCCAGCGAGGCCCGGGCATGCAGGCCGAGCACGATGCCGTCGTGCTCGGTGGTGATCGAGGCGTACGGGCCGGCCACCAGCGTGACGAAGTAGGTGGCCAGCGGCTCGGTGGTCGCGAGCTGCCAGTGGCCCGGCGCGGTCCGGGACGCGGGGGAGTTGCCGACCACCGTCCAGTCCGGCGGGCACTGCACCTCGATGTCGAAGCTGGCCTTGAGGTCCGGCTGGTCGAAGCAGGCGAACCAGCGTGGCGCGGCGTCCAGGAACGACATCGCGTAGAGGTAGGTCCGGCCGTCGGCCGGGTCGACGTGCCGGTGGATGCCCTCGCCGTCGCTGGAGTAGGCCATCATCGCCTGCACCCGCAGGGTGTTCTCGGCCTGCAGGCCGGTCAGCGGCAGCCGGCCGTCGGTGAGCCCGGCCGGATCCACCGGTTCGCCGTTGAGCTCTACCGACAGCACCTCGAGCGCGCGCAGGTCGAGAAAGGTGTCGGCACCCGGCTCGGCCGCGGCGAAGGTGATGGTGGTGTCCGAGCAGAACCGGTTGCCCTCCAGCGTCAGGTCGAGGGCGATCCGGTAATTACGGACAGTTAGCAACGCCGCGCGCCGGACGGCTTCGCGGTGGGTGAGGCTGGGCATGCCCCGACGCTACCGGGCGGCTGCGCACTGGCTACGCCAGGCGGCCAAAAGAGCAAGAAAACCCAACCCTTATCGACCGATTTGGCTGCGCCGGGCGGCTCCGCGGCCGGAGCGTGGCGAAGTTCACCTGCCGGAAACACGGCCGGGCACTGCGTGTAACAGGCCCGACCGAAGCTCATCGCGACCTGCCGGCCGGCGTCGCCACCGCCAGCCGCCCCGAGACAGAAGCGGAGACCCGGGTGTCCTCAGTGCTCACCGCCACCAGTTACGTCCCGTTCGACACCAAGAACCTCAGCGCGGGTGACACCGCCTGGCTGCTCGCCTCGGCCAGCCTGGTGCTGCTGATGACCCCGGCGCTGGCGTTCTTCTACGGCGGCATGGTGCGTGCCAAGCACGCGCTGGCCATGCTCATGCAGAACGTCGCCGCGATGGCGGTGGTCAGCGTCACCTGGGTGGTGATCGGCTTCTCGCTGGCCTTCGGCGGCACCGGGCGCTATATCGGTGACCTGCACTACCTGCTGATGCACCACGTCACCGACGTGGTGCCCACCCTCGGCTCGGCGCAGACCACACCGACCATGGTGTTCGTCGCCTTCCAGCTGACGTTCGCGATCATCACGCCGGCGTTGATCACCGGCTCGACCGCCGACCGGTGGAAGTTCGGCGCGTTCATCGCCTTCGTCTCGGCCTGGTCGATCCTGATCTACGCCCCGGTCGCGCACTGGGTGTTCAACGGCTACGGCTTCCTCAACTCCTCGCTGCGCCCGGCCGGCAGGTTCTTCGCCGAGGACTTCGCCGGCGGCACCGTGGTGCACATCAACGCCGGCGCCGCGGGCCTGGCGATGGCGCTGGTGCTGGGCCGGCGGCGCGGCTGGCCGCACCAGAACATGCGCGGGCACAACATCCCGTTCGTGATGCTGGGCGCCGGGCTGCTGTGGTTCGGCTGGTTCGGCTTCAACGCCGGCTCCGCGCTGGCGGCCAACAACCTGGCCGGCTACGCCTGGATGAACACCAACACCGCGACCGCCACCGCGATGCTCGGCTGGCTGGCCGTGGAGAAGCTGCGCTACGGCAGGTCCACCGCGCTCGGGGCCGCGTCCGGCGCGGTGGCCGGGCTGGTGGCGATCACGCCGTGCGCGGGCTTCGTCAGCGTCAGCGGCGCGCTGGTGATCGGCCTGCTGGCCGGCGTCGGCTGCGCGTTCGCGATCACCTGGAAGAACCGGCTGGGCTTCGACGACTCCCTCGACGTGGTCGGCGTGCACTTCGTGGGCGGTTGGATCGGCACCCTGTCGGTCGGCTTCTTCTCCACCGACGTGACGAACTCCCTCGCCAGCAACGGGATCTTCTACGGCGGCGGCGGCAAGTACGGCGGCTGGAACCTGCTGCTGCACCAGGCCGAGGCCGCCGCGGTGGTGACGGTGTTCTCCTTCGCCGGCACCTACCTGATCGCCAGGGCGATCGGGCTGGTGATGAAGACCCGGGTCAGCGAGGAGGATGAGTTGACCGGGCTGGACCAGTCCATCCACGGCGAGACCGCCTACGACTTCGGTAGCCTGACCGGCTCCGGTGGCGGCCAGTTCAGCCCGTCCGCGACGAGCAGGGAGAGGGTGCAGGCATGAAGCTGGTGACCGCGATCATCAAGCCGTTCAAGCTCGAAGAGGTCAAGCTCGCCCTGGAGAACCTGGGCATCCAGGGCCTGACGGTCAGCGAGGTCTCCGGCTTCGGCCGGCAGCGTGGCCACACCGAGGTCTACCGGGGTGCTGAGTACACCGTGGACCTGGTGCCCAAGGTGCGCGTCGAGGTGCTGGTGCACGACGCCGGCAAGGTGGTCGACGCCGTGGTCGAGGCGGCCCGCACCGGCAAGATCGGCGACGGCAAGGTCTGGGTGACCGAGGTCGAGACGGTGGTGCGGGTCCGGACCGGCGAACGGGATGACGACGCGGTCTAGCAGGTCGTCCGCGGCCGCGCGGTGCTGGCCCGTACCGAGCTGCTGGCCCGCACCGACCTGGTCGGCCGCCCGCTGCGGACCGAGCTCAGCCGGCCTGCTGGACGGCTGGCTGGCCGGCCTGTTGCCGCCGGTGCCGGGCGTCGCGCTGGTCGCGGTCGGCAGCCTCGGCCGCCGCGAGCCCGCCCCGCACGGCGACCTGGACCTGGTGCTGCTGCACGACGGCACGGCGGCCGGCGCCGGCGGGATGGCCGAGGTGGCCGACGCGCTGTGGTACCCGATCTGGGACGCCGGCCTCGGGCTGGACCACGCGGTGCGCACCCCGCAGCAGGCGCTGGCGGTGGCCGGGGAGGACCTGAAGGTGCTGCTGGGGCTGCTGGATGCCCGGCACCTGGCCGGCGACGCGGGGCTGACCGGGCTGGTCCGCGAGCAGGTGATCGACCGGTGGCGACGCACCGCGCCGGCGCGGGTGGGTCAGCTGCAGGAGCTGGCCCGGGGGCGCTGGGCGGCCCGCGGCGAGGCGTCCTTCCTGCTGGAGCCCGACCTCAAGGACTGCCGGGGCGGCCTGCGCGACTGGGTGGGGCTGCGCGCGCTCGCCTCGGCGCAACTGCTCGACCTGACGCCGGCGGTGACCCGGGCCGCCGGCACCCTGCTGGACGTGCGCGGCGAGCTGCACCGGCTGGCCGGCCGGCCGGTCGACGTGCTGCGGGCGCAGGACCGCGACTCGGTGGCCCGGGCGCTCGGCCTGCCCGGGCCGGACGAGGTGCTGCGGGCGGTGCACGAGGCGGCCCGGACGCTGGCCTACGCCACCGATGCGGCCTGGCGCCGGTTGCCGGTCGCCGAGCGCCGGGCGCCGCGCCCGCTGCTGGGCCGGTTGGGCCGGTCACGGCCGGGAACCGACCTGCGCACCCCGCTGGCCCGCGACGTGGTGGCCCAGGGCGGCGAGGTGGTGCTGGCCCGGGACGCCGACCCCTGGGCCGATCCGGTGCTGACCCTGCGGGTGGCCCGGGCGGCCGCGGCGGCCGACCTGCCGATCGCGGCGTACGCGCTGAACCGGCTGGCCACCGAGGCAGCCCCGCTGCCCGAGCCCTGGCCGGCGCCGGCCCGGGCCGAGTTCGTGGCGTTGCTGGGCACCGGGCCGCCGGCGGTGCCGGTCCTGGAGGCGCTGGACCAGCACGGCCTGCTCAGCCGGCTGCTGCCGGAGTGGGAGGGCGTCCGGTTCACCGCCCAGCACAACCCGGTGCACCTGTTCACGGTGGACCGGCACCTGATCGAGACGGCGGTGCGGGCCGGCGCGCGGGCGGCCGAGGTGGCCCGGCCGGACCTGCTGCTGGTCGGCGCCCTGCTGCACGACATCGGCAAGGGCCGGCCCGGCGACCACTCCGAGACCGGGGCGGTGCTGGCCCGGCGGATCGCCACCCGGATGGGGTTCTGCGACGCGGACACCGACACCGTCGTGGCGCTGGTCCGCCACCACCTGCTGCTGCCCGACACCGCCACCCGGCGCGACCTGGACGACCCCTCCACGGTGGCGCTGGTGGCGGCGGCGATCGGGGGTTCGGCGGAGCTGCTGGACCTGCTGCACCAGCTGACCATCGCCGACGCCGCGGCCACCGGCCCCGCCGCCTGGAGCGACTGGAAGGCCTCGCTGGTCGGCCAGCTCGTCCGGGCCACCCGGGCGGTGCTCGGCGGCGGCCGGCCGCCGCGACCGCAGCCGCCGTCGCGAGGCGGTGCTGCGGCTGGCCCGCCGGGGCGGCACCGAGGTGCTGCTCGACGGCGACGACGTGCTGGTGGTGGCACCGGACCGGGCCGGCCTGCTGTCCGACGCGGCCGGCCTGCTCGCGCTGCACTCCCTGGACGTCCGGGCCGCCGAGGTGCGGACGGTCGCGGGCACCGCGGTCAACCGGTTCACCGTGTCGCCGCGGTTCGGCGAGCTGCCCGAGGCGGCGCTGCTGACCGCAGACCTGCGCCGGATCCTCACCGGCTCGCTGCCCCTGGACGAGCGGTTGCGGGCCAAGGAGCGCTCCTACCGCCGCCCGGACGCCGAGCAGGTGGCGCCCCGGTTGCTGTGGTTCGACGACGCCGCCACCGACGCCACCGTGCTGGAGGTGCGCACCCGCGACGCCATCGGCCTGCTGCACCGGCTGACCGCCGCGCTGGAGCGGGCCGGGGCCGACATCCGCTCGGCGCGGATCTCCTCGCTGGGCGCGCACGTGGTGGACGCCTTCTACCTGACCGGCGGGGACGGCCGGCCGCTGGATGAGCAACACCGAGCGGCAGCAGAGCAGATCCTGCGCGTTAGCCTACGGGGCCCATAAGACACTCAGCACCAGGTACTTGATCAGAGTGGTCTGGTCGAAGCAAGTTGAAGATCGTCCTTCGCGACTGGGAAGGACCAGCTCAAACCCAATTCGAGCAGGCTCACCTGCTCTCGAGCCTTTCCTGCTCCTAGGTTGCGATGCATGATTTGAACGACATCCGCTTTCTCGCTCGCATATTCGATGAAGGTGGGATCCCCCGGAACCTTGTCGACCGCGAGTGTTTGTGGCATCAACCACGCGCTCGCTTCCGCGATGCTCATAGGCCTTGTCTTGGTAGTGCCTTTCGCAAGTGCTCCTACTGCGGCACTCAGTGCCTGGGCGCCTCTGGGCAGAAACATGATGACACCACCTTGTGGCAAACCCACCGCGACGAGCTTGGAAAGTTTGGGCTCACCGATAGGCTGGACCGGAAAGATAACCGGGCTCGTGCCTGGCGACTTTGCGCCGGTGTTGGCCGCCGTGGGCTCGTAGTGAACGGCATGCTTGGATTGGACAGCCGCTTTGAGCTCCTTGATGCCGTGGGAAGCCAACCATTCTGTCGCCGATAGGGCAGTAGCCAATCCCAAACTCTTGATGATTTCGTCGGATATCCGCCAACCGGTCTCGATCTGCGCCGCACTCGCCTCAGCTGCACGCAGGAGGTAGGTTGCTAACGCGCCGCCACCGCCAGTGACGGTAACGACTGCACCTGCGAGGGCAAGCTTAAGCCCCGTTCTGCGGTTGAGCGTCGGTGCGACGAACTCGCCAGTTGTCATGAGATGCCCCGTACGGTTGGCGTGTTTCTTGCTTGTTCAGTCTGTGCCTAGTCCGGTATTGGATGCAAGCTCGGGCGGTGGCTGGCTGACCTTAACCAGCGCACTCTGCAATAGGCACAGGAAGAGTTCACTGACCGTGATGAAGTTGAGTGCAGAGAGTGACATCACCTCTCCGGAAGGTGAGTTACCCCCTCTCCGGACGGTTAAACACGACACCTACCCACCAAGGTCTCCAATCAAACTTCGACTTTGGTTGACGACGCGTATCGCATCCCGCAAACCCATAGACGTGTAAGGATCAGCCGCCGTACTTGAGTGGTCCTTAAGAAGGCCGCAGCTGCAGGCTTATTGGATCCCGGGTAGCGTCGCCGTGCCGTGCCGATCAGTCGGACCCTAGGGTGGCCCTATGACGACCCCTGGCCAGCCGGACGATCCACCGGGGCTCGACCTGACCCGGTTGACCCCGTGGTTCGACCGTGAACTGCCCGGGCTGCGCGCGGCGGACCTCACAGCCGAGGTGATCGCCGGCGGCCGGTCCAACCTGACCTACCGGTTGACCGACGGTGCGCACACCTGGGCGCTGCGCCGGCCACCGCTCGGGCACGTGCTGCCCACCGCGCACGACATGGCCCGGGAGTACACGGTGATCTCGGGCCTGCACGGCTCGGCCGTCCCGGTGCCCGAGCCGGTCGCGCTGTGCACCGACCCGGACGTGCTCGGCCAGCCGTTCTACCTGATGTCCTTCGTGCCCGGCGTCGTGCTCGACCAGCCAGGCCTGGTGCCCGATCGGGCAACCGCCACCCGGACCGGCGAGTTGCTGGTGGACACCCTGGTCGCGCTGCACGGCATCGACCCGGACGCGGTCGGGCTGGCCGGCTTCGGCCGTCCGGAGGGTTTCCTGCCGCGCCAGGTGGCCCGCTGGCACAAGCAGTTCCAGGCCTCGCTGCCCGCCGGCGATCCCGCCGCCGCACCGGAGCAGGCCGTGGTGCAGCGGCTCACCGAGCGGCTGCCGAGCTCGTCCCGGGCCGGCATCGTGCACGGCGACTACCGGCTGACCAACGTGCTGTTCAGCCCCGGCTTCGAGCGGATCGCCGCGGTGGTGGACTGGGAGATGGCCACCCTCGGCGACCCGCTGACCGACCTCGGGCTGCTCTACGTCTATCACCGGCTGGCCGGCGCCGCCGACTCGGTGATGCCGGACTTTCCGGCCGCGCAAGGCTTTCTGGGTCCGGACGAGCTGGTAGGCCGGTACGCCGAACGTACCGGGCAGTCGCTGGACGGGCTGGACTGGTACGTCGCCTTCGGCTACTTCAAGCTGGCGGTGATCGCGGCCGGCATCCATGCCCGGTACCTGCAGGGCAAGACGGTCGGCAGCGGGTTCGAGGTGTTCGGATCGTTGCGGGACGCCACCCTCGCGGCCGCCGCCGAACGGCTTACGGCGTAAGGGGAAACGATGGACTTCCAGCCACAGCGAGCGCTCGGCGGCGTTGCAGGCCGAGCTGTCCGACTTCCTGGACTCGCACGTCTACCCGGCCGAGCCGGTGTTCGCCGCGCAGGAGCGGGCCGATCGCGAGGCCGGCCGGCCGTTCGCCACCCCGGCGGTGCTCGCCGAGCTGAAGGCCGAGGCACGCCGGCGCGGGTTGTGGAACCTGTTCCTGCCCGACGACCGGTTCGGCGCCGGGCTGTCGGTGCTGGACTACGCGCCGCTGGCCGAGCTGTCCGGCCGGGTGCCGCAGCTGGCGCCGGAGGCGATGAACTGCTCGGCACCCGACACCGGCAACATGGAGCTGCTGGCGATGTTCGGCACGCCCGAGCAGCACGAGCGGTGGCTGAAACCGTTGCTGGACGCCGAGATCCGGTCCTGCTTCTCGATGACGGAGCCGGACGTGGCGTCCTCGGACGCCACCAACATCGAGACCCGGATCGTGGCCGACGGCGATTCCTACGTGGTCAGCGGGCGAAAGTGGTGGTCGACCGGCGCGCTGCGGGAGGAGTGCGCGCTGGCCATCGTCATGGGGGTGTCGGACCCGGACGCCGACCGGCACGCCCGGCACTCGATGATCCTGGTACCGCTGGACGCCCCCGGGGTGACCGTGCACCGCTCCACCACCGTCTTCGGCTACGACGACGGCCCGCACGGCGGCCACGGCGAGATCAGCTTCGACGACGTCCGGGTGCCGGCCGGCAACCTGCTCGGCCCGCGCGGCGGCGGCTTCGCGATGGCGCAGGCCCGGCTCGGCCCGGGCCGGATCCACCACTGCATGCGAGCCATCGGGATGGCCGAACGCGCCCTGGAGCTGATGGTGGTCCGGGCGGCGGACCGGCATCGCCTTCGGACGCCCGCTGGCCGACCAGGGGGTGGTGCGGACCTGGATCGCGGAGTCCCGGCTGGCGCTCGAGCAGGCCCGGTTGCTGGTGCTCAAGACCGCCTGGCTGATCGACACCGCCGGGGTCCGGCAGGCGGCCACCGAGATCGCCGCGATCAAGGTCGCCGCGCCGCGGGCGGCGTCCTACGTCCTGGACCGGGCGATCCAGACCTTCGGCGCGGCCGGGGTGTCCGGCGACACGCCGCTGGCCCAGATGTGGGCCGGGCTGCGCACCCTGCACCTGGCCGACGGCCCGGACGAGGTGCACCTGCGCAGCGTGGCCCGGGTGGAGCTGGCGAGGGCAGCCAGTTCGAAGGCCGCCCGATGAGCGACCGGGGGAGCCGATGACCAGCCAGGGGGCGTCGATGGCCAATTGGGGGATCAGCCTGCCGCTGCCGGGCGTCGCGCTGCCGGCGCAGGCCGAGCTGGTGCGGGCCCTGCCGGACTGGGGCTACACCGACGCCTGGTCGTCCGAGACCGCCGGCGTCGACGCCTTCACCCCGCTGGTGCTGGCCGCGACCTGGCAGCCCCGGCTGGCGCTGGGTACCGCGATCGTGCCGGTGTTCACCCGCGGGCCGGCGCTGATCGCCCAGTCCGCGGCGAGCGTGGCCGCGCTGGCGCCCGGCCGGTTCAGCCTGGGACTCGGCGCGTCCAGCCCGGTGATCGTCGAGGGCTGGAACGGCATCGCCTTCGACCGGCCGTACCGGCGGACCCGCGACGTGCTGCGCTTCGTCCGGTCGGCCCTGGCGGGGGAGAAGGTGAACGGTGACTTCGACACCTTCACCTCGGCCGGCTTCCGGCTGGAGAACCCGCCGGCCGAGCCGGTGCCGATCCTGCTGGCGGCGCTGCGCCCGCAGATGCTCGCGCTTGGCCGGCCGGGAGGCGGACGGGGCGATCCTGAACTGGCTGGCCGCCTCTGACGTGCCGAAATGCGTGGCCGCGATGGGGAATCCAGCCAATCCGGCCAGCCGGATCGTGGCCCGGATCTTCGTCTGCCCGACGGAGGATGCCGACTACGCCCGGACGGTCGGCCGTCGGCTGATCGCGGCCTACCTGAGCGTTCCGGCCTACGCCGAGTTCCACCGCTGGCTGGGCCGCGGGCCGCAGCTGGAGCGGATGTGGCGGCACTGGGCGGCCGGCGAGCGCGCCGCTGCCGTCGAGGCGGTGCCCGAAGATGTCATCGACGAGCTGGTGCTGCACGGCAGCCCGGAGCAGTGCCGCGCCCAGGCAGAGAGGTACGTCGAGGCCGGCGTGCAGACCCCGGTGCTCGCGCTGCTGCCGAGCCCCGAGACCGCGACGGCCGACGGCCTCGCCACAGCGCTCGCCGCCCTCGCTCCCCTCGCCGCCGACGGGGCCGCCCGGTGAGGATCGCGGACGCGGTGATCGTGGTGACCGGTGCCGGCAGCGGGATCGGCGCGGCGCTGGCCCGCCGGTTCGTCGCCGAGGGCGCCCAAGCGGTGGTGCTGGCCGACCGGAACCTGGCCGCCGTCGAGGCCGTGGCCGCCGAACTGGGACATCGGACCAGCGCGCGCCAACTGGACGTCACCGACGAGGCCGCGGTGGCGGCGCTGGTCGCCGAGGTACTCGGCACCCACGGCCGGATCGACCTGTTCTGCTCCAACGCCGGCCTCGGCACCGGCACCGGCCTGCACGACGCAACGCCGGACAGCAACGCCTGGCAACAGGCCTGGGACGTGCACGTGATGGCGCACGTCTACGCGGCCCGGGCGGTGCTGCCGGCGATGATCGCCAAGGGCGGCGGCTACCTGCTCAACACCGCCTCGGCCGCCGGCCTGCTCAGCGCGCCGGGCGACGCGCCGTACACCGCCAGCAAGCACGCCGCGGTGGGGTTGGCCGAGTGGCTGGCCTACAGCTACCGCGAGCACAACATCCGGGTCAGCGTGCTGTGCCCGATGGGGGTGGACACCCCGCTGCTGACCGACGGCCTGGCCGCCGGCTCGCCCGCCGCCGCCGCGGTGGCCGCGTCCGGTGAGGTGCTGACGGTCGAGCAGGTGGCCGACGCCGTCGTCGAGGCGCTGGCCCGGGAGACCTTCCTGATCCTGCCGCACCCGCAGGTGGGTAAGTTCTGGGCGACGAAGGCCGCCGACATCGACGGCTGGCTGGCCGCGATGGCCGGGCTGGCCGGCGCGACCGGCGCGGCGGCGAGCGCTGGCGAGTGAGGATCGCGGCGAGCGCTGGCGAGTGAGGACCGGAGCGAGCGGGCGATGAGCGCTCGCGCGAAGAGCAACCGAAGGGAAGCGGTAATGGCAGGAGTGCAGGACCGGGTGGCGCTGGTGACCGGTGGCGCGCAGGGCATCGGGGCGGCGATCGCCACCCGGCTGGCCGACGGCGGTGCCCGGGTCGCGGTGCTCGACCTGAACGCCGACGCGGCCTCGGCGACCGCGGCGAAGCTCGGTGGCGGCGCGATCGGCATCGGAGCCGACGTGAGCAAGGCCGACCAGGTCCAGGCCGCCGTCGAGCGGGTGGTGGCCGAGTTCGGCAGCCTGCACATCCTGATCAACAACGCCGGCGTGCTGCGCGACAACATGCTGTTCAAGATGTCCGAGGACGACTGGGACACCGTGATGAGCGTGCACCTCAAGGGCGCCTTCCTGTGCAGCCGGGCCGCCCAGGCGCACATGGTGCAGGCCAACTACGGCCGGATCGTCACCATGTCCTCGACCTCGGCGCTGGGCAACCGGGGCCAGGCCAACTACGCCACCGCCAAGGCCGGCCTGCAGGGCTTCACCAAGACGGTGGCCATCGAGCTCGGCCAGTTCGGCATCACGGCCAACGCGATCGCGCCCGGCTTCATCGAGACGGCGATGACCAAGGCCACCGCCGAACGGGTCGGCTGCACCATCGACGAGATGCGCGAGCGGGTGGCCGCCACCATCCCGGTGCGCCGCGGCGGCGTGCCGGCCGACGTCGCCAACACCGCGGCGTTCTTCGCCGGCGAGGAGTCCGGCTACGTCACCGGCCAGGTGATCTACGTCGACGGCGGTCGCGGGCTGCTGTAGCGCGGGCGGGGCAGCCCGCTGGAGCGCGGGCGGGGCATCCCGCTGGAGCGCGGGGCGCCCCGGCTGCTCACGTACCCTGGACGGCGATGTGCCCGGCCTAGCTAAGGGGTTGTCTCGGTGTTCGACACGCTGTCTGAACGGCTGACCAAGGTCTTCACCGGCCTGCGCGGCAAGGGCCGGCTGTCCCAGGCCGACATCGACGCGGTGGCCCGCGAGATCCGGATCGCCCTGCTGGAGGCCGACGTCGCGCTGCCGGTGGTCCGGCAGTTCATCGCGGCGGTGAAGGAGCGGGCCTCCGGCGAGGAGGTCAGCCGGGCGCTCAACCCCGCCCAGCAGGTCATCTCGATCGTCAACGAGGAGCTCGTCGCCATCCTCGGCGGCGAGACCCGCCGGCTGCAGTACGCCAAGAACCCGCCGACGGTGATCATGCTGGCGGGCCTGCAGGGCTCCGGCAAGACCACCCTGGCCGGCAAGCTGGCCCGCCACCTCAAGGAGCAGGGCCACGCGCCGGTGCTGGTGGCCGCCGACCTGCAGCGTCCGAACGCGGTCAACCAGCTGCAGATCGTCGGCCAGCGGGCCGGCGTCGCGGTGTATGCCCCGCAGCCGGGCAACGGGGTCGGCGACCCGGTCTCGGTGGCCCGGGACTCGATCGACTTCGCCCGGCGCGCCCAGCACGACATGGTGATCGTCGACACCGCCGGCCGGCTCGGCATCGACGCCGAGCTGATGCGGCAGGCCGCCGACATCCGCGACGCCGTGCAGCCGCAGGAGATCCTGTTCGTGCTGGACGCCATGGTCGGCCAGGACGCGGTCAACACCGCCCAGGCGTTCCGCGACGGGGTCGGCTTCACCGGCGTGGTGCTCACCAAGCTCGACGGCGACGCCCGCGGTGGCGCCGCGCTGTCGGTGCGCTACGTGACCGGCCAGCCGATCCTGTTCGCCTCCAACGGCGAGAAGCTGGAGGACTTCGACGTCTTCCACCCGGACCGGATGGCCTCCCGGATCCTGGACATGGGCGACGTGCTGACCCTGATCGAGCAGGCCCAGCGCACCTTCGACGCCGACGAAGCCGAACGGATGGCTTCCAAGATCACCAGCGGCAACCAGTTCACGCTGGAGGACTTCCTCGAGCAGTTGCAGGCGATCCGCCGGATGGGCCCGATCGGCAACCTGCTGGGCATGCTGCCCGGCGCCGGGCAGATGAAGGAGGCGCTGGCCCAGGTCGACGACAAGGACCTGGACCGGACCGCGGCGATCATCCGGTCGATGACCCCGGCCGAGCGCGACGACCCGAAGCTGATCAACGGCTCCCGCCGGCTGCGGATCGCCAACGGCTCCGGCGTCGCCGTCAGCGAGGTCAACAACCTGGTGGACCGGTTCTTCGAGGCGCGCAAGATGATGGCCCGGATGACCGGTGGCATGGGGCTGCCCGGCACCCGGCGCAACACCAACAAGAACAACCGCAAGAACAAGAAGGGCAAGAACAAGCAGGCCGGACGCGGACCGTCGCAGCCGCGGATGCCGGCCGGGCTCGGTGGCCTGTCCGGCATGCCGGGCGGGTTCTCACCCGGCGGAGCGGCCAACTTCCCGGGCCTGCCGCCGGGCACCGAGCTGCCCGACCTGTCCAAGCTGAAGTTCCCCAAGGCCTGACCCCGGGCGCCGCGGCTCAGCGACTGGTGGTGCTGGGCGCCGACTTGCCCCAGGCCGACCAGTCGGCCCGGGTGCTGGTCGGCATGCCGGTGAGGTGGCCCTGCAGGGTGTCCACGCCGAGGCGGGTGAGGCAGTCCAGCTCGCTGGCCTTCTCGACCCCCTCGGCGACGATGGTCGCCCCGGAACTGCGGGCGAAGGTGACCATGGCGCCGACCAGGGCGCTGCGGGCGGTGTCCTTGTCCACGCCGGAGACGATGCCGCGGTCGATCTTGATGATGTCCGGGGCCAGCGCCACGATGTGCCGGAACGAGGCGTAGCCGGCGCCGGCGTCGTCCACCGCGAGCCGGATGCCGTGGGCGCGCATCGCCATCCGGGCATCGATCAGCGGGGCGTAGTCCGAGATCGAGGCGTGCTCGGTGACCTCCAGCACCAGCCGGTCCGGCCGGATGGCGGTCGAGCGCAGTTCGCGCAGCAGGGCGGGGTTTGCCAGGGTGGTCGGCGAGACGTTGATCGCGACGTAGACGTCCGGCGGCAGGTCCACCGCGGCGGCCAGCGTGCGGCGCACCGCGAGCAGGTCCAGCTGCAGCGTCCGGTCGACCAACTCCGCATCGGTGAACCACTGGGTGGGCGTGATCAGCGGGTCGCCGCCGAACCGGGCCAGCGCCTCCACCCCGATCACCTGCATGCTCCGGGCGTTGACCACCGGCTGGAACGCGATGCACAGGTCGCCGGCCCGGATCACCTCGTCCACCCGCCGGAACATCCGGCGCTGCCGGCGCTGCTCGCCGAACTGCGGGGACAGCACCTTCCACAGCGCGACGCACTGCAGCGGCAGCACCACCAGAGCGACCACCGCGGTCGCCAGCACGACCCAGTCCAGGCTTGCGTTGTGCTGGCCACGGTCGACCAGCAGGACGAGCGGGCCTGCCAGGACGATCAGCAGGTCGAGGATCGTGATGGTGACGAGCAGCCGCCACAATCGACGGTCCGGCATTCGCCTCGCCCCCCGGGTTCGGGCTTCGTCTCGTATCAACGCGGAACAGGATGGCGCCACGCCGCGCGCCGGTCCAGCAGCAGCGTACCTGCCTAAGTTCTCCCTCACCTCGAAACGGCGGTATCCGTCTGGCCGGCGAAGTCCGGCGACGACCGGCGCGGGAGTCCGGCCCGCGACGGCCCGGGCTGCCACCCCGGGAAGGGGTCAACCCGGTGCCCGGCTGGGGTAGGTTGCCCGGTGCGGACCTTGCCCCGGCAGTCCGACATCCTGTCCTCTAGCGCCGGAAGTGACTGCCATGGCCGAATCGCCTACCGAGTCCGCAACGAGCATTGCCGCCGGGTACGAATTCGGCACCCCGGCCCTGGAACTCGGGTCGGTGGTGGTGGGCGGCCAGGCGTTTGCCTCGGCGGGCGTGCGGATTCCACTGAGCATGCTCAACCGGCACGGCCTGATCGCCGGGGCCACCGGCACCGGCAAGACCAAGACGCTGCAGCTGCTGACCGAGCAGCTCTCGGTGGCCGGGGTGCCGGTGGTGGTGGCCGACATCAAGGGTGACCTGTCGGGCCTGGCCAGCCCCGCGCAGCCGGCCCAGCCGGGTGACCGGGTCTCGCAGCGGGCCGCCGACACCGGCGACGACTGGCAGCCGACCGGCTTCCCGGTGGAGTTCCTGGCCCTCGGCGGGCTGGGCAGCGGGGTGCCGGTGCGGGCCACCATGACCTCGTTCGGCCCGCTGCTGCTTGCCAAGGTTCTCGAGCTGAACGAGACCCAGGAGTCCTCGCTGGCGCTGATCTTCCACTACGCCGACACGGCCGGCCTGCCGCTGCTGGACCTCAAGGACCTTCGCGCGCTGATCCAGTACCTGACATCAGACGAGGGCCAGGCCGCGCTGGAGGGCATCGGCGGGCTGAGCAAGGCCACCGCCGGGGTGATCCTGCGGTCGCTGATCACCCTGGAGAACAACGGCGGCGGGGTGTTCTTCGGCGAGCCCGAGTGGGAGCCGTCCGACCTGATCCGCACCGGTGCCGACGGCCGCGGCATCGTCTCGGCACTGGAGCTGGCGGCGGTGCAGGACAAGCCGCGGCTGTTCTCCACCTTCCTGATGTGGCTGCTGGCCGACCTGTTCTCCGAGTTGCCCGAGGTGGGCGACCCCGACAAGCCCAAGCTGGTGTTCTTCCTCGACGAGGCGCACCTGCTGTTCAGCGACGCGTCCAAGGCGTTCCTGGAGCAGCTGACCCAGACCGTCCGGCTGATCCGCTCGAAGGGGATCGGCATCTTCTTCGTCACCCAGGTGCCGGCCGACGTGCCGGACAGCGTGCTCGGCCAGCTCGGCAACCGGGTGCAGCACGCGCTGCGCGCCTTCACCCCGGACGACGCCACGAACCTGGCCAAGGCGGTGCGCACCTACCCCAAGACCACCAACTACGACCTGGCCGAACTGCTCACCCAGCTCGGCATCGGCGAGGCGGTGGTGACGGTGCTGTCCGAGCGGGGCGCCCCGACGCCGGTGGCCTGGACCCGGCTGCGCGCGCCGCGCTCGCTGATGGCCCAGCTGGACCCGGCGGCGCAGGCGCAGGCGGTGGCCGGCTCGTCCCTGCTGGCCAAGTACGGCACCCCGATCGACCGGGACTCGGCGTATGAGAAGCTCGCTGCCCGACTGGCGGCCGCCCACCCGGAGCCGGCACCCGCCCCGGCCCAGCCGGAGCCGGCACCGTCCGGCGGGCCGGCCCACAGCGAGCCCAAGCAGCAGCATCACGACGGCAACGTGGTGACCGAGGTGCTCGGCTCGTCGGCGTTCAAGTCCTTCGCCCGCTCGACGGCCACCGTGCTCGGCCGTGAGATCACCCGGTCGCTGTTCGGCACCGCCCGGCGGCGCCGGTGACCGTCCTGCACCTGCGCGGGGTGTTCCTGCCCGAGGAGGAGGAACGCGACGCCTGGATCGTCGACGGCCGGCTGAGCTTCGAGCCGGTCCCGGGTGCGGAGTCGATCGCCACCGGCGGCTGGGTGCTGCCGGGTTTCGTCGACGCGCACTGCCACATCGGCGTCACCACCGAGGGCTGGGCCGAGGAGGACGAGCAGGTCGAGCAGGCGGTGCTCGATCGGGACGCCGGCGCCCTGCTGCTGCGCGACGCCGGCGCGCCGGTGGACAACACCGGCGTGCAGCGGCGGCCGGACCTGCCCCGGCTGGTACGGGCCGGACGCCACATCGCCCGGCCGCGCCGCTACATCCGCAACCTGGGCGTGGAGGTGGAACCGGAGGACCTGGTCGCCGAGGTGGAGCGGCAGGCCAAGCGCGGCGACGGCTGGATCAAGCTGGCCGCGGACTGGATCGACCGCTCGGTCGGCGAGCTGCTGCCGGTCTGGCCGGACGACGTGCTGGCCGCCGCGATCGGCCGGGCCCACGAGCTCGGCGTCCGGGTGGCCGCGCACACCTTCAGCGAGCAGGCGCTGCCCGGGCTGGTGGCGGCCGGCATCGATTCCATCGAGCACGGCACCGGGATCACCCCGGACCTGCTGGACGAGATCGCCCGCCGGCAGATCGCGGTGGTGCCGACCCTGATCAACGTCGACACCTTTCCGGCCATCGCCGACCAGGCCGCGTCGAAGTTCCCGGCCTACGCCGCGCACATGCGGGCGCTGTTCGCCAGCTCCCGGCAACGGATCCGCGATGCCTGGGAGGCAGGCGTGCCGATCTACACCGGCACCGACGCCGGCGGCTCGCTGCCGCACGGGCTGATCCGCGAGGAGGTGGCGGCCCTGGTGCAGGCCGGCATCCCGCAGGCCGAGGTGATCGCCCAGGCGTCCTGGCGGGCCCGGCAGTGGCTGGGCTTCGCCGGCCTGACCGAGGGCGCGCCGGCCGACCTGGTGGTCTATGACCAGGACCCGCGGGTGGAGCTGGCCACCGTGTACGCGCCGCGCCGGATCGTGCTGGCCGGCGCCGTCGTCGGCTGAGCCCGGCGGGATTCACCCCGGCCGGTCACCCGGGTGGCGTGCCGCACGCGCTCAGCCGGATCGACGGCCCCGCCGGGCCGTGCGGCTCTTGACAGGTCCGGGCCACAGGCGAAGCATTCCCCGCGTCCGGATTGTCGCGACAGCCCCGCGACGCAAGGTTGCGGTGGACCACAGCTGATATCGGGGGCACAGATGTCTGGTTCGGAACAAGGACGAGACGGCGAACTGGCCGAACTGCTGCGCGAGGTGCGCGCGCTGCGCCAGGAGTTGGAACAGCTCAAAGGAGGCCAGCCGCAGGCTGGGATGCGCGATCCCAGCTACTCGGTGCTGGCCGTCACCGACGCGGCTCGCGACCCGGACTACTCGGTCCTGGTGCGGCAATCGGCCTCCCCGGAGATTGCGATCAGCTTGCGCGACTCCCTGCGGGAACCGTCGTATGAGGTGTTGGTGCGGCAGGACATCGCACGGGAGGATCCGGCCGCTCAGTGACCTCGCCCGGCGATTGCGAGCAGGTCGGCGCATGCCGATGATCGGGTACCTGCCCTTCGCCCCGGGCGCGCGCTGCCTGCAGGCCGACTGGCTGCACGAGCACCTCGGCGTCCGGGCGCGGGTGGTCGATCTCGTCCCGTCGTGGAACCAGGCCGGCCCGCCGGCGCTGCCCTCGCCCGAGCGGGTCGCCGACGCGCTGGCCGGCATTTCGGCATTGCCCGCGGTGGTCGCCGAAGGCCCGGCCGGCTTCCTGTGGGCGGCGCTGCTGCGCGAGCGCGGCTACCGCGGCAGCGTGACCGTGCTGCCCTACGTCAACCCCCGTGGCTGGCGGGACGTGCTGGCCGCCGCGCTGTTCGCCCGCTCCGCCGGCCCGGATGACCGGGTGCTGGTCGGGTCCCGGCGCTCGGCGGCCGTGTACGCCGCGCTCGGCGTGCGGGCCGGTGCCGGTGAGCCCTACGGCGTCGACGATCGGGTCTTCCGGCCGCATCCGGACGCCGACCGGGTGCGCGCCCAGCTGGACCTCGGCGCCGGCCGGCTGCTGCTCTATGCCGGACGGGCCCAGCCGGACAAGGACCTGCACCGGCTGCTGCGGGTCGCGCTGCGGGCCCGGCTGCTCTTCGACGATCTGACGGTGGTGATCGCCAGCCACGTGGCCGACCGGGACTACCTGGACCCGGTCCGCGAGCAGCTGCACGGCGAGCCGGGTATCCGTTTCGTGTCCGACCCGCCCCCGCGCCAGCTGGCCGACCTCTACACCGTCGCCGATGTCTTCGTCACCGCGGCCACCAGCCGGTTCGAGACCTTCGGCCGGGCGCCGGCCGAGGCGTTGTGCTGTGGCTGCCCGGTGGTGGCGCCGCGCTACGACGGTTTCGCCGAGGTGCTCGACCAACCGGGCGGCACCCTGGTGGACCTGGCTGCCGACGACGGCCGGCCGGACTGGCCGGTCGCCGACGAGGCGGCCCTGCTCCGCGGCGTCTACGACGTGCTGAGCGCCGCCCCGCCGCCCGACCGTGCCGGCATCGCCGCCGCCGCGCGGCACCGCTTCGGCCGGTCTCGCACCATCGCCCTGCTCGGTTCGCTGCACGCCGCCGCGTCCGGCCCGGCGCTCGACGGCCGGTGCGCGGCTGATCCGGTACCGGCGGCGAGCCTGGAGTTTCCACTGGCGTGGCAGGCAGAACTCGACCGGCTCGCGGGGATGCGGCCGGGCCGGGCACTGGCCCGGTGCCGGGACTCCGCCTGGTTGCGGCGCCTCGGGTCGGCTGACGGGCAGTTCGTGGCCGGGGTCCGCAGGGCGCTGGCCGTGGCGCCGGAGGAAGCGCCGGACCGCAGCGCAGTCCGGTTGAACGGAGAGGAGCGCCTGGCATGCCGGTGAGCATCTGGCTGGGTATGGAGGACTGCCTGGCTGACATCGTCGAGTGCCGGCCGGCGGCGGTGCTCGACGCGGGCCTCGGCTTCGGGCTGTGGGGCTGCCTGCTCAGGCAGTACCTCGATGTCTGGCCGGGCCGCATCCAGCCCGAGCAGTGGCGGGTCCGGATCGACGGCATCGAGATCGACCCGGCCCGGGTGCAACCGCACGCCCGCCAGCTCTATACCGACATCCTGATCGGCGACATCCGTCAGCTGGTCCCCGCTCGGGCGGCGCAGGTCGGCTACGACGTGATCCTGTTCGGCGACGTGATCGAGCACCTGCCCAAGCAGGACGGCCGCGCGCTGCTGGAGGCGGCGGTGGGGCTCGCCCAGCGGCTGGTGTTGGCCCGCATCCCGCTCGGGGACGGCTGGCGGCGGGAGGGCCGTGAGGAACCCGATCACCACCGGGCCCAGTGGTACGCCGAAGACTTCACCGGACGGTCGTTCGCCGGCAGCACGCCGGTGCTGCGCAGCTACGACTACCTCGGCAACCCGTACGGGCTCGTCACCATCCCGGCGGCCGGCGGCCGGCACGCCGTCGACGAGCGCCGGCTCGGTGAGCTGGAGCAGCGGCTGGGCAGGATCGAGCAGCGGCTGGCCGAGTGGGTGGTGTCCTGATGCTCAGCCGGCGGATCACCCTGATCATCAAGGTCACCAACGCCTGCGACATGCAGTGCAAGTACTGCTTCATCGAGCCGTCGGTGTTCTCCAAGACCATGCGCCCGGAGACCGCCCGGCGGGTGGTGCATGCCTTCCTCGACTCCTCCTACTTCGAATCGGTCAACTTCGTCTGGCACGGCGGCGAACCGCTGCTGCGCGGCCGGGCGTTCTTCGCCGACATCTTCGCCGAGCAGCAGGCCTGCGCGAGCCGGGTCGCCTACACCAACGCCACCCAGACCAACGCCAGCCACCTCGACGAGGAGATGCTGGAGTTCCTGCTGGCCAACGACGTCAGCATCGGGCTGAGCCTGGACGGGCCACCGGAGCTGTCCGACGCCTCCCGGGTCGGCCGCCGTACGTTGCCGCTGGTGGCGGCCGGCGATCCCGGCCGGCGCAACCGGGTCTCCAGCGCGCACGCGATCACGGTGCAGGCCGCCCAGCGCCTGCAGCAACGGGGCCGGCAGGCTGGCGCCATCGTGACGGTGAACCGCAACAACGTCGAGTCGCCCGAACGGGTTTACCAGGAGTTCCGGGATCGCAAGATCCACATGAAGGTCAACCCGCTGACCCGGTCGGGGCTGGCCGACACCCCGCTCGGTGCCGACCTGGGGGTCACCGCCGAGGAGTACGGGCAGTTCCTGGTCCGGCTGTTCGACGCCTGGTTCGACGACCCCGAGCGACCGATCTCGGTCGAGCCTTTCGGGCAGCACATCGCGCGGATCCTCGGCGAGCAGGCGACCCATAGCTGCTTCTACACGCTCAGCTGCCATCAGTTCTTCCTGGGCATCTCACCGGACGGCGACCTCTTTCCGTGCGGGATGTTCCAGGGCGAACCGGCCTTTCGGTACGGCAACCTGCACGACCTGGATCCCGAGCAGGTGGCCGGCACCGTGCTGTTCGGCCAGCTTGCCGAGCGCGAGCGGCAGGTGCTGCAGACCTGCTCGGCGTGCGCGTTCTTCGATCTGTGCTACAGCGGCTGCATGTTCCACTCGCTCAAGGATTCCAAGGTGCTCGCCGAGAAGGATTACTACTGCGCCGGTTACAAGATGTACTTCGAACACGCGCTGCGCCGGGTGCACGCGGACCTGCGCGCGGCGCTGGCCGCGCTCCCCGCCTCCTGAGGGCGAGCCCGAATCGAGGGGGCGCGCTGCCGGCGGGCGCGATGTCCCTTCCCGGGCTGGGGGTCGACCCGGGGCGTCACTAGGCTGAGCTGCGCAGCCGAGCCGAAGGACGTGAAAGTGACGAGCGTGCGACGCCGCCGTGCCATCGCGCTACGGCGGTGGGCGGTCGCGGTGGCCGTGTACCTGGTGGCGGTGTTCCACCGCACCTCGCTCGGGGTGGCCGGCCTGCAGGCGACCAGCCGGTTCGGCATCAGCCCCAGCCAGCTGAGCATCTTCATCCTGCTGCAGCTGGGCATCTACGCCGGCATGCAGATCCCCACCGGGGTGCTGGTGGACCGGTACGGCCCGCGCCGGCTGCTGATCGTCGCAGCCGGCACCATGGGCCTCGCCCAGGTGCTGTTCGCGCTCGCCGACAGCTACCCGCTGGCGCTGCTGGCCCGGGCGGTGCTGGGGCTGGGCGACGCGCTGACCTTCGTCAGCGTGCTGCGCTTCGCCGCCGGGCAGTTCGCGCCGCGCCGCTACCCGGTGGTGGTGGCGCTCACCGGCACCCTGGGCCAGCTGGGCAACCTGGTGGCGACCCTGCCGCTGACCACGCTGCTGCACCGGGCCGGCTGGACGCCGACCTTCCTCGGCGCGGGCCTGCTGTCGGTGCTCAGCGGTGCCGCGGTGTACCTGCTGCTGCCCCGCTCGCCGCGGCTGCCACCGCGGCCGGGCGGCACCGCGATGCTGGGCGAGTCGCTGCGCCGGGTCGGCCGCCGGGTGGGCTCGGCCTGGTCGCTGCCGGGCACCCGGGCCGGCTTCTGGGTGCACTTCGCCTCGATGGCGACCGCGCTGACCTTCGCGGTGCTGTGGGGCGTGCCGTTCATGGTGCAGGGCCAGGGGATGAGCCGGGACGCCGCCGGCACCGTGCTGCTGTTCAGCGTGCTGGTGGCCGTGCTGGTGGGACCGCCGATCGGTTACCTGATCGGGCGGCACCCCGCCACCCGGGTGCCGCTGGCGATCGGCACCAGCCTGGTGACCGTGCTGGGCTGGTACGCGGTGCTGGCCGCCTTCTCCGGACCCATGCCGCGCTGGCTGCTGGTGGCCCTGGTGCTGGTGACCAGCACCGGCGGCCCGGTGTCCTCGATCGGCTTCGCGCTGGCCCGCGACTACAACGGGCCGGCGATCGTGGGTACCGCGACCGGCCTGGTGAACGTGGCCGGCTTCTTCGCCGCGATCGTGGCGTGCCTGGGCGTCGGCTGGACGCTGGACCTGCGCGGCTCTCAGACTTTGGGCAGCTACCGGCTGGCCTTCGCGGTCGCCGTGACGGTGCAGGCGCTCGGGCTGGTGCAGATGGTGCGCTGGTGGCTGCGGGCCCGGCACTGGGCGCTGCGGGCGGCCGAGGCAGGCCAGCCGGTCCCGGTGCCGGTGGTGCGGCACCGCTGGGATCTCAGCGGCTGAGCCGCCGGCGGGCCGCCCCGTAACCGTCATCCGGTCCACCCGATCCGTCATGAGGATCGATCGTCAGGACGACCGATTCTTATGACAGTCCGAGAGACCGGCGGTCGAGAGAGGTTAGGGTCGGGGGATGACCCAGCAGACCGGCAGCGTGGCCATCGTCGGCGGATACGTCGTCCCGATCGAGGGGGAGCCGATCGCGGCCGGCACGGTGCTGGTCACCGACGGCGTGATCACCGCGGTGGGTGAGCAGGTGGACTTCGGCCCGGATGTCGAGGTGGTGGACGCCACCGGCAAGTGGGTGCTGCCCGGCTTCGTCGACGCGCACGCCCACGTCGGGGTGTGGGAGGAGGGCGAGGGCTGGGCCGGCGCGGACGTCAACGAGATGACCGACCCGAACGGCGCCCGGCTGCGCGCGCTGGATGCCATCAACCCCGCCGACGAGGGCTTCAAGGACGCGCTGGCCGGCGGGGTGACCGCGTGCGTGATCAAGCCCGGCAGCGGCAACCCGATCGGCGGCCAGACGGTGGCGGTCAAGACCTGGGGCCGGATGGTCGACGAGATGGTGATCAAGTCACCGGCCAGCGTCAAGAGCGCGCTCGGCGAGAATCCCAAACGGGTCTACGGCGACAAGGGAAAGCTGCCCTCGACCCGGCTCGGCGTGACGGCGGTGATCCGGGACGCGCTGATGAAGGCGCAGGACTACCGGGCCCGGCGCGAGGCCGCCGGCGACGAGCCGTTCGAGCGCGACCCGTCCTCGGAGGTGCTGGCCCGGGTGCTGTCCGGCGAGCTGCCGTGGTGCCAGCACACCCACCGCGCCGACGACATCGCCACCGCCCTGCGGCTGGCCGACGAGTTCGGCTACCGGCTGGTCATCAACCACGCGACCGAGGCCTACCTGCTGGCCGACGTGCTCGCCGAGCGCGGCATCCCGTGCATCGTCGGGCCGCTGTTCCACACCCGCAGCAAGGTCGAGGTGCGCAACCGCAGCCTGGCCACCGCGGGCAAGCTGGCCAACGCCGGCGTGCTGGTGGCGCTGACCACCGACCACCCGGTGGTGGCCATCGACTTCCTGGTGCACCAGGCCAGTTTCGCCGTCCGGGAGGGCATGTCGCGGGCGGACGCGCTGCGCTCGATCACCATCAATCCCGCGACCATCCTCGGCTTCGCCGACCGGGTCGGGTCGCTGGCCCCGGGCAAGGACGGCGACGTGGTGGTCTGGTCCGGTGACCCGCTGGACGTGCTGCAGCGCGCCGAGCGGGTGTTCGTGTCGGGGCACCAGGTCTACCGCTACGCCGACGGCCGGGGCGTGGTCAGCAACCCGTACCGGACGGGCTGAGCGCTACCGCGGCACGGCGTTGGCTGCGATCACATCGGCGAACCAGCGCGCCGAGTCCTTGGGGATTCGCTGCTGGCTGGCGTAGTCGACGTACACCATTCCGAAGCGCTTGGAATACCCCCACGCCCATTCGAAATTGTCCATCAGCGACCACAGGTAATAGCCGCGGACGTCGGCACCGCCCTCGATGGCGGCGTGCACGGCCGCCAGGTGCCGGCGGACGTAGTCGATCCGGTCGGCGTCGTGCACGACGCCACCTGAGCCGTCCGGCGTAAGCACGTCGTCGAAGGCGGCGCCGTTCTCGGTCACCACCAGCGGGATCTGCGGGTAGTCCCGGTGTACCCGCAGCAGCAGGTCGGTGAACGCGTCGGGCACGATCGGCCAGCCCATCGCGGTGTACGGGCCGGGCTGCGGCACCGAGTAGGCCAGGTCGGTGCCGGGCCACGGCGACGGTCCCGCCTCGGACTGGCTCGGGTCGTTCACCCAGCGGCCGGTCACCTGGGCCCGGATCTCCTCGCTGGCCGCGGCCACCTCGGTGGGCGCGTAGAAGTTGACACCCAGCAGGTCGATGCCGGCGTTGATCTCGGCCAGGTCGCCGTCGGCGACGAACGCCCAGTCCGTCAGGTGCTTGGTCTCGGTCAGCAGTTCCTGCGGGTAGCTGCCCTGCAGCATCGGGTCGAGGAAGATCCGGTTCGCGATCCGGTCCACGTGCTCGGCCGCGGCGCGGTCGGCCTCGCTGTCGCTGGCCGGGCGCACCTGGGCCAGGTTGAGGGTGACCGACAGCTGCGCCGGGCACACCGAGCGGACCGCGCGCACCGCGCGGCCGTGCGCCAGGTTCAGGTGGTGGGCGACCAGCAGCGCGGTGGCGTTGTCGGTCAGGCCCGGGGCGTGCACCCCCGAGGCGTGCCCGAGGAACGCCGAGCACCACGGCTCGTTCAGGGTGGTGATGGTGGGCACCCGGTCACCGAGCGCCCGGCCGATCACCTCGGCGTACTCGCCGAAGCGGTCCACCGTGTCGCGGTTGGTCCAGCCGCCCTCGAACTGCAGGGCCTGCGGCAGGTCCCAGTGGTACAGGGTGAGCAGCGGGGTGATGCCGCGGCCGAGCAGGCCGTCCACCAGCCGCCGGTAGAAGTCCAGGCCGGCCTCGTTCACCGGCCCCGAACCGCCGGGGATGACCCGTGGCCAGGACACCGAGAACCGGTAGGAGGGCAACCCCAGCTCCGCCATCAGGTCCAGGTCGGCGTCCATCCGGCGGTAGTGGTCGCACGCGACGTCCCCGGTGTCGGCGCCGGTGACGTTGCCGGGCACCTGGCAGAACACGTCCCAGATGCTGGGCAATCGGCCGTCGGCGTGCACCGCTCCCTCGATCTGGTACGCGGCGGTGGCCGAGCCCCAGACGAAGCCGGGCGGGAAGGACAGGCGATCGGACATCTGGTCGGTCAGCGGCTGTGAGGTCATCCTTTGACTGCTCCTTGCATGATTCCGCCGACGATCTGCCTGCCCAGCAGCGCGAAGACCACGAGCGCCGGGACGGTGCCGTACAGGGTGCCGGCCATGATGATGGATTGTTCGGGGGCGTAGCCGGTGGCCAGGCTCTGGAAGGAGACCTGCACCGTGGGGTTCTGCGAGCTGAGCGCGATCAGCGGCCAGAAGAAGTCGTTCCACGCGGTCAGGAAGGTCAGCATCGCCAGCACCGACATCGCCGGCCGGGCCGCCGGCACCACGATGGACCGGAAGATCCGGAACGTCCCGGCGCCGTCGACGTATCCGGCCTCGATCAACTCGTCCGGCACCGCGCTGGCGATGTACTGGCGCAGGAAGAACACCCCGAACGCGGTGACCAGGGTGGGCAGGATGACCGCCTGCAGGTGGTTGGCGAAGCCGAACTTCGCCATCAGCATGTAGAGCGGGATGATGCCCATCTGGGTGGGCACCATCATGGTGCCGATGCACAGGCCGAGCAGCAGGTTGCGGCCGCGGAAGCGCAGCTTGGCGAAGGCGAAACCGGCCAGCGTGCAGAACGTGACGGTGCCCAGCGTGACGCAGCCCGCCACGATGAGGGAGTTGATCAGGCCCTTGTTCAGCGGTGCCAGTTCCAGTGCCTTGTCGATGTTGGAGAACAGCGTGCCGTTGGGCAGCAGCGGGGGAGTGCGGGCGGCCATCTCGGCATTGGTGTGCGAGGCCATCACGATCGTGTAGTACAGCGGGAACACCGACACCAGGGTGACCACGATCAGCACCAGGTAGGTCAGCGGACCGGCGTCCATCGGCTTGCCGCGGACCGGCCGGGCCCGGGCCGGCGTTCGCTGGACCGAGGGGGCCGGGGTGCCGGCCGGGCGTTCGGGAACGGTGCGCTGCGTGGTGCTGGTCATCGGGTCACCTCCAGCGCTGAAGGGCCGACGGGGCTGGCGAGACCGACCACCGGCAGCGCCGGGGCGCCCACCCGGCGCTCCCGCCGGCGGGCCAGCAGCAGGTTGGTCAGCACCGCCAGCACGATGATCGCGAACATCGTCCAGGCGGTGGCGGCCGCCAGTCCCAGCCGGTCGTTGGTCCAGCCCTGCTGGTACATCAGCAGGCCCAGCGTCTGGTACTGCCCGTCCGTGCCACCGTTGGGAATCCCGTTGTGGTAGAGCAGCGGCTCGCCGAACAGCTGGGCGGCGCCGATGGTGGAGACCACGATGGTGAACAGGATGGTCGGGCGCAGGCCGGGCAGCGTGACGTAGCGGAACTGCTGCCAGCGCGAGGCACCGTCGATGGCGGCCGCCTCGTAGAGGCCGGAGTCGATGGCCTGCATGCCGGCCAGGTAGATCAGCGCGTTGTACCCGGTCCAGCGCCAGGTGACGATCGCCGAGATGGCCACCTGGCTCGGCCACTTCGACGCCTGCCAGTCCGGCTGCGGCAGGTGCAGCAGGTGCAGTCCCCAGTTGACGATGCCGAGGTCGGCGTCGAACAGCTCCAGGAAGATCACCGTCGCCGCGGCCAGGCTGGTGGCGTAGGGCATCAACATCGCGACCCGGAAGAAGGTCCGCCCGCGCAGCCGGTAGTTGAGCAGGTGCGCCACACCGAGTGCCAGGCACAGCTGCGGGACGGTGGAGATGATCCCGATGCTCACGGTGTTGCGCAGCGCGTTCCAGAAGAAGCTGTTGCTGAACAGGTTGCGGTAGTTGCCCAACCCGACCCAGGTCTGCTGGTCGTAGGTGGTCAGCCGGACGCTGTGCAGCGACACCCAGGCGGTGTCCAGCCAGGGATAGATGCTGAACGCGGCGAACACCGCGAAGAACGGCGCGATGTAGGCGTAGCCGGCCCGGCTGCCCGGCCGCACCGAGCGCCGGCCAGCCGCGCGGCGCCCGGCCGGCGGGGCAGCCGCCGGTGTGCCGGAGGTCTGGCTGGGAGCGGGCATGAGGTCACTTCCTGCTGGATCTTGTCAATCGTGCCTGAGGCAACGGCTGCCTGCCGCGGCGAGTGGACCTCGCCGCGGCAGGCAGGCCCTGCCGACGCCCGGGACCGGCCTCGTCGGAAGAACCGGCTCCGGGCGTCAGCGGCTGTGGCGTCAGCCGGTGACCTGCTCGACCGCCTTGAGGGCCGCGGCGAATGCCTTGCCCGGATCGGTGCCCTTGGTCTCGACGTTGGTCAGCTGCTGGGTGAACGCGGTCTGCATCTGGGTGTCGTACAGGCCGATCGGCGGGATCTTCATCTTGTCGGAGATGGCGCCGAAGATCTGCCCGACCGGGGCGTCGGAGAAGTACGCGGCCTTGGCGCTCTGCACCGCCGGGTCCTGCGCGGCCGTGCTGCTGGAGGGCCAGTGCCCGCCCTGGGTCCACATGGTGACCTGCTGCTGCTTGCCGGTCAGCCATTCGACCAGGGCGATGGCTTCCTTCTGGTGCTTGGAGGCCTTGGGCACGCCGAGCCACGAGCCGCCCCAGTTGGTGGCGCCGCCGGGCAGCACCGGGGCGACGCTCCACTTGCCCGCGTAGGCGTTGCCGGCCTGGCCCTGGATGTAGCCCATCATCCAGGTGGGGCAGGCGATGGTGGCGAACGCGCCGCTGGAGAATGCCTTGTTCCACGGCGGGGAGAACTGCGACAGGCCCGCGGTTATCTTGGCCTGGGCCGCGTCGGTGGCGTACTTCCAGGCGTTGCGAACCCCGTCGGAGTTGGTCGGGTCGGGCTTGCCGCCGGCGTCGTTGTAGGCCTCGGTGCCCTGGTAGACCGCGGTGGAGAAGATGCTGGCGGCACTGTCGACGAACCGGCTGTTGGCGGGCTTGCTGGCCGAGGCCTCGTACTGCTTGCCGAAGGCGATGTAGTCCTCCCAGGTAGACCACTTGCTGGCCAGCGTCGCGCCGTCGGAGGGCAGCCCGGCGGCCCGGAGCAGGTCCGGCCGGTAGCAGATCGCCTCGGGCCCGGCGTCGGTGCCCAGGCCCACGGTCTTGTTGTCCGAGCTGGTGGCCTGCTGCCACTTCCAGTCGTAGAAGGAGGATTTCAGCGAGCCGGCATCGGGCAGCGAACCGAAGTCGACGAACTGGGCGGCGTGGTTCTGGACCACGTCGGAGACGAAGCCGATCTCGATGCCCTGCACGTCGTCCAGCCCGCTGCCCGACGCCAGCCGGGTCTTGAGGCGGGTCCAGTAGTCGCTGGACTGCTCGACGGTGTCTTCCTTGATGGTGATGTTCGGGTGCAGCTTGGTGTAGGCGTCGTACAGGCCCGCCTCCTTGAAGCCGAAGGTGCCGAACAGCCCGACGGTGAGGGTGACCTTGGCGTTGGGGTCGGCCGCGGCGTTGTCGGACTTCTTGTCGGACGAGCAGCCGGCCACCGCGGCCAGGCCGAGGGCGGTGACTGCTACCGCACCGGCGAGGCGGGTGGTGGTGCGGGACAACCTGGGCATGAATCCTCCTGATGGGATACGGCCGGTCCAACCAGGGCCGCCGGACGGGTGCGGAGCACGAGGATCGCGATGGGGAGCCAATGGGTTCGAGCGCTGAGAGCGCTGTGAGAGCGCTCTCATACGGCGAAGAATGCGCCTTGCCGATACCCGTGTCAAGGCTTCCGGCCGAATTTGTTGTCCGCGAGGCGAAATCTGGTTTGCCCGCGACCCGAGGTCGCCGCGATGACCGTCCGGCAGTGCTCAGGCGGTCTGCCGCCGGACGAGTTCCACCGGCAGCACGGTGCGCCGGGCCGCCGGCTCTCCGGTGATCCGCTGCAGCAACCGGCTGGCCATCGCACGGCCCAGGTCGACGATCGGCTGGCGGATGGTGGTCAGCGCCGGATGCGCCAGCTCGGCGTCGCCGATGTCGTCGAAGCCGACCACCGCGACGTCGGTGCGCACCCGCCGGCCGGCCGCCTCGATGGCCCGCATCGCCCCGATCGCGGTCAGGTCCGAGGCGGCGAACACCGCGTCCAGGTCGGGCCGGGTGCGCAGCAGTTCGGCCATCGCCCGCTGGCCGCTGGCGATGCTGAACTCGCCGTGCGCCACCAGGTCCGGCCGGTAGCGCAGCCCGGCCGCCTCCAGCGCCGCGCGGTAGCCGGCCAGCCGGTCCTGGCCGGCGCACATGTCCAGCGGGCCGGTGATGGTGGCTATCGCGCGCCGGCCGGTTGCCAGCAGGTGCTCGGTGGCCAGCCGGGCGCCGCCGGCGTTGTCGGAGTCGACGTAGTACAGCGTCTCGGCGCCGGTCAGCGGGCGACCGCTGAGCACGGTCGGCACCGCCTGCGCCTCCAATTCCTGCGGCAGCTGGTCGCCGCCGTGCAGGGACAGCAGCAGCACCCCGTCCACGTGGCCGCCGGCGGCGTAGTGCACGAACCGCCGGTGCTCGTCCGGGCCGGACGGCCACCGTGAAGACCAGCTGCAGGCCGGCCTCGGCGGTCACCGTCTGGGCGGCCCGCAGCATGCCGAGGAAGAACGGGTCGGAGAACAACCGGTCCTCGGACTCGGCGACCAGGAACGCCACCGAGTCGCTGCGCCCGGTCACCAGCGCGCGGGCGGCCCGGTTGGGGGCGTAGGAGACGTCCTGGGCGGCGGTCAGGACCGCGGTGCGGGCCCGCTCGCTGACGTTGGTCGCGCCGCGCAGTACCCGGCTCGCGGTCGCCCGGGACACCCCGGCCCGGGCGGCCACCTCCTCCAGGGTCGGCAGGTTCCGGCCGCCTGGGGTGGACACGCTCACGAGCGGCAGTGTGGCACGGACGGGTAACGCTCGTCGCGCTGCGGGCGCGTTCGCCTCGCTAGACGATGACGGTCCGGGTACGCTGCCTCAGATTTGGGTAACCTCACAAAGGGTAAACATGAAGCGCGCAAGGCGGGGATTCCTGGCGGCGGTTGCCGCCGTCCTGATGGGTGTGCTGAGCATCAGCACCGTTGCGGCGGCCCAACCTCCCAGTCCTGGCTCCGGCGGCACCGCCGCCAAGGCGCCGGCCCAGGCGCCCGGCCAGGCCAGGTCCAAGCACGCACCGGTCCTTCCGGCACAGCGCTGGGCGGCCGGCTCCCCGCAGGCCGCGCGGCTCCGGCAGCACCAGCCCGCGCCGGCCCAGCCGGCGATCGCGCACCTGGCGCCGCAGCTCAACCGGCTCGCCGGGGTGCCGGGCGCGCCGAAGTCCGGCGTGCGGCTGGAGCGGGACGGCCGGGTGATGGTCAGCGTGACCGGTGCCGGCGCGCAGGCCGCGGCCCGCGCGGCGGGTGCCCGGGTGCTGGCCAGCTTCGACCAGATCAGCACCATGCTGGTGGCCCCGGGCCGGCTGCGCGAGCTGGCCGGCCAGCCCGGCGTCAGCCGGGTCACCCCGGCCGTCCGGCCGATGCCGCAGGACACCAGCGAGGGAGTGGCCGCCTCCGGCGCCCAGCACTGGGCCGACACCGGCAACATCGGCAACGGGGGGAGCGGCGTCAAGGTCGGCATCGTCGACCTCGGCTTCGCCGACCTGCAGGCCGAGATCGCCGCGCACCACTTCGACGACCCGGACGGCGCCCCGGTCAGCGTGGTCTACCCGGCCGGGCAGGACCACTGCGCCGACGACAGCCTGACCCCGCACGGCACCGCGGTCAGCGAGGTGGTGCACCAGATGGCGCCGCGGGCCACCCTGTACCTGTACTGCATCGACGACAACATCGGCTTCTCCTCCTCGGCCAGCCAGGCCGTCGCCGCCGGGGTCAGGATCGTCAACAGCTCGCTGGTGTTCACCGCCGAGACCCGGGGCGATGGCTACGGGCCGACCGGCTCGTCCGAGCGGGCGGTCCGCAGCGCCCGGGAGGCCGGCGTGCTGTGGATCCAGTCCAGCGGCAACGGCGCCCAGGACCACTGGTCGGGCACCCTGGGCGACGCCAACGGCGACGAGTTCGTCGACCTGCAGAGCACGGTCAGCCAGGCCGACGAGGTGGCGCTGGACCCGGGCTTCACCGGCAACGTGGTGCTCAGCTGGGACCAGTGGCCGGCCTCGTCGCTGCCGATCACCCTGGCTGTCAGCAAGTACAACGACGACAACGTCCAGCTCGGCCAGACCGAGTACCTCGACCACGTCAACGGCGACCCGCCGGTGCTGGAGATGGACATCAGCAACATCCCCACCGACCCGGACTACACCGGCGGCCCGCACGGCGTCCGGTACTTCGACGTGGTGGTGCTGGTCGGCCCGCACCCGCCGGCGCTGCACTACAACCTCTACTACGGCGGCGACGTCTCGCCGTCCTTCCTCAGCGGCGTGGACCCGACCCGGGCCGCGTCCGGAAGCGTGCTGGAACCGGCCAGCTCGCCGTGGGCGCTGGCGGTCGGCGCGGCCTTCCGTGGCAACAACGTCCTGGAGCCGTTCTCCTCGCGCGGGCCGACCATCGACGCCCGGGTCAAGCCCGACCTGCTCGGCTTCGACGGGGTGTCGTCCAACATCACCGAGGAGGAGTCCTCGCAGTACGACCAGGACGGCAACGTGGTGCCGGGCACCACCGGCTTCTACGGCACCTCGGCCGCGGCCCCGCACGTGGCCGGCGCGGCGGCGCTGGTGGCCGCCGCCAACCCGGCGATGGACGCCTCGGACCTGGAGGACTTCCTGCAACGGCGGGCCGACCCGTCGGGCAGCCCGCCCACCAACTCCGCCGGCTTCGGCCTGCTGCAACTGGGCGCCACCACCGGCGTCGCGGCGGTGCCCGGCTCGCAGTACTTCCCGTTCGCCACCCCCAACCGGATCGTCGACACCCGCACCGGGCTGGGCGTCCGCAAGGGGCTGATGGGGGCAGGCACGGCGCTCGCCGTCGGAGTGGCCAGTACCGGCACCAACGCGGTGCCGGCCGGCGCTACCTCGGTGGTGATCAGCCTGTCCGGCACCGGGGCCCAGGGCGGCACCTACCTGTCGGTCTACAGCAAGGTCTTCGGCGGCAACTCCACGCTCAACCTCAACAGCAAGGACGCCAACGCCACCGTGACCGCGGTGGTGAAGCTCAACTCCAGCCACGGCTTCCTGCTGCGCAACGCCGCCGCGCCCACCCACGCGCTGGTCACCCTGCTCGGCTACTTCGGGGCGCCCTCCGCCACCGGTGGGCTCGGCTACGTCGCGCTGCCCTCGCACCGGCTGCTCGACACCCGGGTGCCGACCGGCATCTCCCGGGTCGCGAAGCTGACCCCCAACCAGGCGGTCACGGTGGACGCCGCTCCCGGCGGAGTGCCGGCCGACGCGACCGTGGCGGTGGTCAACATGACCGCCCTGAACCAGACCGCCGGCGGCTACCTGACCGCGTACCCGAACGCCTCGCCGGCGGTCGCCTCGGTGGACTACCGCCAGTACTCGCGCTCGAACCTGGTCGCGGTGCCGCTGGTGAACCGCAAGTTCGTGGTGCAGAACCGCTATGCCAGCACCGACGCGATGATCGACATCGTCGGCTACTTCAGCCCGACCGCCAGCGCCCGGTTCGTCACGCTGGCCAACCCGCGCCGGATCGCCGACACCCGCACCGGCAACGGCGGCCGATACGCGGCGATGACCGCCAACGCCAGCTTCAGCCTGGACGCCGGCGGCCTCTACGGCGTGCCCTACACGGTCAGCGGCCTGTGGATCGGGATGACCGCCATCGCGGCCGGCAACGGCTACCTGGCCATCTATCCGCGGGGCAGCGCCGCGCCGCACGCGTCCAACATGGACTTCACCACCGGCCGGGTGGTGCCGAACGCCGCGATCGCCACCCTGTCGGCCGGCACGTCCACGCTGCCGCCTGGTTTCAGCACGATCGACCGGTTCGGCTCCTCGCAGGTCCTCGAGGACGCCTACGGCTACTTCGTGACGTCCACCCCCTGACCCGGCGCGGTCGGGCGCGGTCAGCACCCGCCCGGCCGTCTGGCAGAATGGCCTGCTGAGTACCGGCCGGCGTTCGGACCCTCTCACCGAGCACCGGCCAGTCCATCGGACTACCCGCCGAGGTGTTTCCCCACCCACCGGCGCTCTGGCCCGTCCCTGCATCTACTGGAGAGAACGACACCTGTGGCAACCAAGATCAAGCTCACCCGCATCGGCAAGATGCGCGAGCCGCACTACCGCGTCGTCGTGGCCGACGCCCGCGCCAAGCGGGACGGCCGGTCCATCGAGACCATCGGGGAGTACCACCCGAAGAACGACCCGTCGGTGATCCGGATCGACGCCGAGCGCGCCGCGTACTGGCTGGGCGTCGGCGCCCAGCCGACCGAGGCGGTCACCGCGATCCTGAAGGTGACCGGCGACTGGCAGAAGTTCAAGGGCCTGCCGGCTCCCGAGCCGATGAAGCTGGCCGAGCCCAAGCCCGACAAGCGGGCCCGCTTCGACGCCGCGCTCCGCGACTCCGAGGGCGAGCCGTCCGCCGAGGCGACCACCCCGCGCAAGAAGGCCGCGCCGCGCCGGGAGCAGGCTGCTCCGGCGGCCGAGGCCGCGGAGTCGACTCCGGCCGCCGCTGAGGAGGCTCCGGCCGCCGACAGCACGCCGGCCGCCGACAGCACTTCCGCCGAGGCGGGGAGCTAAGTGCTCGAAGAAGCCCTCGAGCACCTGGTGCGCGGCATCGTCGACCACCCGGACGACGTGGTGGTCGACCTGGTCGACAACCGGCGCGGTCGCCGGCTCGAGGTTCGGGTGCACCCCGACGACCTGGGACGGGTGATCGGCCGCAACGGCCGCACCGCCAAGGCGCTGCGCCAGGTGGTCAACGGCGTGGGCGGCAAGGGCATCCGGGTCGACGTGGTCGACACCGACGAGGGTCGCTGACCGCCGGCAGGCAGCGGTGAGTTCCTCCTCGGCCGGCGGCGGTCACGGGTCCGGCGCCACGGACGGTTCCGGCATCGCCCGGGCCGACGGCGACCTGGTCGCGGTCGGCCGGGTCGGCAAGGCGCACGGCATCCGCGGCGACGCCTTCGTCGAGCCGTGGACCGACACCCCCGGGGAGCGGTTCACCCCCGGCGCCCGGCTGCTCACCGACCCCGCCGACCGCGGGCCGCTGACGGTGGAGGCGACCCGCGATCACTCCGGCAAGCTGGTGGTGCACTTCGCCGGCCGGGACGACCGCAATGCCGTCGAGGCGCTGCGCGGCACGTTGCTGCTGGTGCCGGCCGGCGACCGGCCGCCGATCGAGGACCCGGACGAGTTCTACGACACCGACCTGATCGGCCTGGCCGTGCGCACGGTCGGCGGGCGCGAACTGGGCCCGGTCACCGACGTCCTGCACTCGCCGGCCGGCAGCCTGCTGGCCATCGCGCTGACCGCCGAGGACGGCCGCGAGGTGCTGGTGCCGTTCCGGCTGGAATTCGTCCCCACCGTCGACCTGGCGGCCGGCATCGCCGAGATCGACCCGCCGGACGGGCTGCTGGAGCTGTGACCGGGCAGCTTTCCCAGCCGACCGCCATGCCGTCCGGCGGGCCGGACCTGTCGGTCGACGTGGTGACGATCTTTCCCGAGTACCTGGCGCCGCTGCGCTCCTCGCTGCTCGGCAGGGCCATCGAGCGGGGCCAGGTCCGGGTGGGCGTGCACGACCTGCGCGGCTGGACCGGCGACCCGCACCGGACGGTCGACGACACCCCGTACGGCGGCGGGCCCGGCATGGTGATGCTGCCCGAACCGTGGGGCCGGGCGCTGGACGCGCTCGCCCCGGCGGGCGGGCCGAGCCAGCCGCGGCTGGTGGTGCCGAGCCCGGCCGGTCGCCGGTTCGACCAGCGGGTGGCCGAGGAGCTGGCCGGCGAGCCGTGGTTGCTGTTCGCGTGCGGGCGCTACGAGGGCATCGACGCCCGGGTGCTGGACTACGCCGGCCAGCGACTGGTGGTGGACGAGATCAGCCTCGGCGACTACGTGCTGTGCGGCGGCGAGGTGGCCGTGCTGGTGATCCTCGAAGCGGTGGCCCGGCTGATCCCCGGTGTGCTCGGCAACGCCCTGTCGGCCACCCAGGACTCGTTCAGCCCGGCCGTCGACGGCCTGCTGGAGGCGCCGGCGTACACCAAACCGGCGCTGTGGCGGGGGTTGGCGGTGCCGGAGGTGCTGCTGTCGGGCCACCACGGCAACATCGAGCGATGGCGCCGGGAGGAGTCGGTGCGGCGCACCCGGGGCCGCCGGCCGGACCTGCTCGGCGGTTGATGCCGCGGCCGGCCACGGTGGCCTGGAGCCGGCCCGGTTTCTCAATCACCGGGTGGATATGGCACCATCGTGGGGTTGCCCGGTGGCCGCTGCACGGCGTGCGCCCGGAGCCAGAAGACAGTCCTGATCGAGGCCCGCAAGCGGTGCGCCGCGCGCCGGGTCAGAGCCGAAGGAAGCAGAGCCACCATGAACACCTTGCAGACGCTGGACGCCGAATCGCTGCGCAGCGACATCCCGGACTTCCGCGCCGGCGACACCCTCAAGGTGCACGTCCGGGTGGTCGAGGGCAACCGGTCCCGGGTGCAGGTCTTCCAGGGCGTGACCATCCGGCGCCAGGGCGGTGGCCTGCAGGAGACCTTCACGGTCCGCAAGGTGAGCTTCGGGGTCGGCGTGGAGCGCACCTTCCCGGTGCACACCCCGATCATCGAGAAGATCGAGGTGGTGACCCGCGGTGACGTCCGGCGGGCCAAGCTCTACTACCTGCGCGACCTGCGCGGCAAGGCCGCCAAGATCAAGGAGAAGCGGGACGCGGTCACCCGCTAGTCCGGCATCGATCTGAACCGCGAGGTGTCGAACTCGGACCCGGGCCACGGCGCCGGCGAGCGCGTCGAACCTGCCCTGCCGGCCGGCCAGGCCGGCGTGCCGCCCACCGATGCGAGCACCCAGCCCGCTGCCGAACCCACCGACGGTGCCCGACCGGCTGACAGTCCCCGGGCCTCCGACGACGCTGCCGCCGGCCAGGCGGTCGGCCGTTCGACGAGCCCGGCGCTGACCACGGCAGCCGGCCCTCCGACAGCTCCGAGGCAGCCGCGGCAACCACAGCCGCCGCGACTGCGGACGCCCATGGTCAGCGGCCGGCCGGATCAGGCCAGCCGCCGGTCGCCACCGCGCGCCGTCGCAGCAGCCTGTGGTCCAAGCTGGAACTGCCGCTGCTGATCGCCGTCGCCATCGCGATCGCGATCGTGCTCAAGACCTTCGTGGTGCAGCCGTTCTACATCCCGTCCCAGTCGATGGAGCAGACCCTGCACGGATGCCCCGGCTGCAGCGGCGACCGGATCCTGGTGTTCAAGCCGGTGTACCACGTCCGCGACCCGCACCCGGGCGACGTGGTGGTGTTCCGGGCCCCGCACGACTGGGACGAGCTCGGCGGGGTGCAGCTGTCGTCCAACCCGGTGGCGCGCGCGGTGCAGTCGTTCGGGCAGCTGATCGGCGTGGTGCCGCCGAGTGAGAAGGACCTGGTCAAGCGGGTCATCGCGGTCGGCGGGCAGACGGTGCGCTGCTGCGACAGCAACGGCAACGTCGAGATCTCCGACAACGGCGCCGCCGGTCCGTGGCGCAGCCTGGACGAGCCCTACATCTACCAGAACAGCTCGTGGCGTAAGCCGACCCCCGGTGGCGAGCGCAGCGCGGACGACACCCGCAGCTTCGGCCCGGTCACGGTGCCCGCCGACCGGCTGTGGGTGATGGGCGACCACCGCAACGACTCGGCGGACTCGCGCTTCCACTGCGGCGACGGCGGCGGCGGCCAGCCGTGCGACCCGATGAGCAGCACGGTGCCCAACGACGACGTGATCGGCAAGGCGGTGGTGATCGCCTGGCCGCCCTCGCGCTGGCGCACCCTGGGCACCCCGCAGACCTTCACCTCGCTCGGCCTGCCCGGACCGGGCATGCTGCCGGCCCAGCCCGCTGCCGCGGCGGCGCTGCTGGTCGCCGGCGGCCTCGGTGGCTGGCGGCGCAGGCGTCGCCGGCGGTGACTCGGCCGTGACAGTGCCGCCCGCGGCCGATCGGCCGATGCTGCGCGAGGCCGGCCGGATGTTCGTGCTCGACGCCGACCGCCGGGTGTTGCTGGTGCACGAGCGGCGTGACGTCGGCTCGGCCCGCTCGCACTGGATCACCCCCGGTGGCGGGGTGGAGGACGGTGAGAACGCCGCGCAGGCCGCGATGCGTGAGGTGTACGAGGAGACCGGACTTCGCCTGGAGCTGGACCCGGGCGCCGAACCGATGTATTCCGAACGGGTGCGGTTCACCTTCGCCGGGCAGGACATCGACCAGCTCAACCACTACTTCCTGGTCCGGGTACCCAGCGGGTTGCCGGTACAGCCGGCGGCCCACACCGAGCTGGAGCGGCAGGTGGTGCTTGAGTGCCGGTGGTGGTCGCTGCCGGAGCTGGCCGCCTCGGATGTGGAGCGCGAACCGGTGGCTATGGTCGAGCTGATCGAGCGAGCGCTGGCGGTGAGGTAGATGGCGGCGACCGTGCGCAGGTCCGTGACGGCGGCCAGGCCGGCGGCGATGCGTCGCCCGACCCTGCGTTACGAGCGGGAGGCGTGGCGGTCCGGCGCCGGCCTGCTGGCGGCGGTGGACGAGGTCGGCCGCGGGGCGCTGGCCGGTCCGGTGTCGGTGGGCGTAGTGCTGCTGGCGGCCGACACCAAGCCGGCCCCGCTCGGTGTGGCCGACTCCAAGCTGCTCACCCCGCAGGCCCGCGAGCGGCTGGTGCCCCGGATCCGGCGCTGGGCGCTGGACAGCGCGGTGGGGCACGCCTCGGCCGACGAGATCGACCGGATCGGCATCATCGCCGCGCTCCGGTTGGCCGCCGAGCGGGCGGTCAGCCGGCTGTCCGCCGAGCCGGACTGGGTGCTGCTGGACGGCAACCACGACTACCTCAGCGTCCGGGACGGGCTGTTCGACTGGGGCTTCGAGGAACCGGACCGGTGGCGGTGCCGGGTCCCGGTGCGCACCCTGATCAAGGGCGACCTGAAGTGCTCCTCGATCGCGGCGGCGTCGGTGCTGGCCAAGACCGAGCGGGACCGGATCCTGACCGAGCTGGCGCTGGAGTACCCGCACTACGGCTTCGAGGAGAACAAGGCGTACTCCTCGCCGCAGCACCACGCCGCGTTGCTGGAGCACGGGCCGTCCAAGATCCACCGGTGCTCGTGGAACCTGCCCGGTCGCGACGGCTGGTTCGACCTGCCGCGCGGCTGGTCCGGACTGGTCGAGCGGGCCCGGCTGAACCGGCTGGTCGAGGCCGACCAGCTACCCGAATTGCTGGAACTGCCGGAGCATGACCAGTCCGGTGCGACTGGAGTGGCCGGTGGTTCGCCGGGAGTCGCGGTGCGGGCAGGCGGGCCGACGAGTCCGTCTGCGATGGGGGAGAATGGACGGATGATGTCTGCAGGAATCGCCCGATGAGTGCCGAAGACCTCGAGAAGTACGAGACCGAGATGGAGCTGCAGCTCTATCGCGAGTACAAGGACATCGTCGGGCAGTTCAGCTACGTGGTGGAGACCGAGCGCCGGTTCTACCTCACCAACGACGTCCAGCTGGTGCCGCGCAACGCCGACGGCGAGGTGTACTTCGAGGTGACGATGCGCGACGCCTGGGTCTGGGACATGTACCGACCGGCCCGCTTCGTCAAGAACGTCCGGGTGCTGACCTTCAAGGACGTCAACGTCGAGGAGCTGGACAAGCCCGACCTCGACCTCAGCGGCAAGGGGCCGTTCGCCGGCTGAGCCCGGTCACTGTCTTAGAGGCTGCGCCCGCGCGACAAAGACCGCCCGAGCAGGCCCCCGGAGAAGCCGCTGGTTGCCGTCGTGATCGCGATTGCACTACTTGTGGTTTCAGCCTGGAGCGGCGGTTCGCACGGCGAATAGACGGCGTGCCGAGTCATACCGTTGCGGTAGGAGTCACCGTGCTGGCCAACGACTTGAAGTCAGACGCGGTGTGCCAGTACGACGACGTGTCATTGAGAGTCAGACCCTGAGGCTGCCTAGGGTGCCTAGGCTGCCTGGTCCGCCGATGTGTGCCGGGGTCACCGCGCCCCGTCCCGGCTGGCGTTGTGCACAGTCTCAGTCTTAGTCCACAGCCGTCGTCGGGTCTCAGCCAAGATCGGTCCGACGCGGCAGGGTCAGGTTCATGCATCTCAAGGACACCCTGGGCCGCTACGGCGAGGCCGTCGCCGCCCGCTGCCTGACCGATTCCGGCTACCACCTGATCGAGACGAACTGGCGCTGCGACCGCGGCGAGATCGACATCATCGCCGCCGACGGGCGCACGCTGGTCATCTGCGAGGTCAAGACCCGCAGCTCGCTGGCCTTCGGCGAGCCGGCCGAGGCGGTCGACGCCACCAAGGCACGCCGGCTGCGACTGCTGGCCACCCGGTGGCTGGCCGAGCATCCCGGTGGCTGGGAATCCGTCCGGTTCGACGTGGTGTCGGTGCTGCGCCGTGCGGACGGCCCGGCCCGGGTGCGGCACCTGCGGGCGGCGTTCTGATGGCCCTGGCGAGCACCCGGTCGGTCGCGCTGTCCGGGGTGTCCGGCCGGCTGGTCGACGTCGAGGCGGACCTGTCCGCGGGCCTGCCGGGCCTCACCTTCACCGGACTGCCGGACGTCTCGGTGCTGGAGTCCCGTGACCGGGTCCGGGCGGCCGTGTTGAATTCCGGGCTCAGCTGGCCGAACCGGCGGATCACCGTGGCGCTGCTGCCCGCCGACGTCCGCAAGTACGGCTCCGGTTTCGACGTGGCGCTGGCGGTCGCGGTGCTGGCGGCGGCCGGCGAGCTGCCGGCTGCGGCGGTGGCCGGCGTGGTCTGGTTCGCCGAACTGGGACTGGACGGCAGGTTGCGGCCGGTCCGGGGTGCCCTGCCGGCGGTGCTGGCCGCCCGCGAGGCCGGGGTGGCGCGGGTGGTGGTGGCACCGGGCAACGCCGCCGAGGCCGCGCTGGTGACCGGACTGGAGGTGCTGACGGCCGGCTCGCTGGCCGAGATCGTGCTGTCGCTGCGCGGCGGTTCACCGCTCGCCGGCGCGCCGGCCGACCAGGGCGGCCAGCCCGCGGCGTTGCCGGACCTGGCCGACGTGGTGGGTCAACCGGTTGCCCGGCGGGCCCTGGAGATCGCCGCCGCCGGAGCCCACCACCTGCTGCTGGAAGGCGTGCCCGGCGCCGGCAAGACGATGCTGGCCGAGCGACTGCCCTCGATCCTGCCCGAGCTGGAACCGGCCGAGGCGCTGGAGGTGACCGCGATCCACTCGGTGGCGGGCGTGCTGGCCGCCGGCGCCGGCCTGCTGCGCCGCCCGCCGCTGCAGGCGCCGCACCACACCTCCTCGATGGCGGCCCTGGTCGGTGGTGGCACCGGCCTCGGCCGCCCCGGGGCCGCGTCGCTGGCCCACCGCGGCGTGCTGGTGCTCGACGAGGCGGCCGAGTTCAGGCCGACCGTGCTCGACTCGCTGCGCCAACCGCTGGAGTCCGGCGTGGTGGTGCTGCACCGCACCGGCGGCGCGGTCAGCTATCCGGCCCGGTTCCAACTGGTGCTGGCCACCAACCCCTGCCCGTGTGGGGCCGGCAAGGACACCGACTGCTCCTGTACCCCGAACGCCCGGCGCCGCTACCGCCGGCGGCTGTCCGGTCCGCTGCTGGACCGGATCGACCTGCAGGTACCGATCGACCCGGTCTCGCGTGCCGACCTGCTGGCCGATCGGGACGCTCGCGAGCCCAGCGCGGTGGTGGCCGGCCGAGTGGCGGACGCCCGGCTGGCAGCCCGACAGCGCTGGGCTCCGTTCGGCTGGCGCACCAACGCCGAGGTGCCGGGTCCGGTGCTCCGCTCGCGCGCCTGGCGGCCACCGCGCCAGGCGTTGGGCCGGCTGGATGCCGAGCTGGACAGGGGCGGCCTGAGCGCGCGCGGTTGCGACCGGGTGCTCAGGCTGTGCTGGACGCTCGCCGACCTGGCGGGTCTGGACGGCCCCGGCCCGGCGGAGGTGGCCGAGGCGATCTGGCTCCGTACCGGCCGGGCGGCGGTGCTGTCGGCATGAGCGGCCCCGCCGTCCGGCCGACAGGGCAGGCGGACGAGGTCGCGGACGAGGAGCACCTGCTGGCCGCCGCCTACCTGAGCCGGGTCGCCGAGCCCGCTTCGGTTCCGCTGTGGCTGTTCGTCCAGCAGCACGGCTACGTCACCTCGGCGGCGGCGGTGCGGGCCGGTGACGTGCCTGCCGAGGTGGCCTCCTGCACCCAGGCGCGCCGCACCGCGGCCGATCCGCACCTCGACCTGGCCACCGCCGAACACGCCGGCATCCGGCTGCTGACCCCGGCCCAGCCGGACTGGCCGCACTTCGCCTTCGCGGCCCTGCAGGCGACCGGACGACGCCGGGCGGCACAGTGGCGGGCCGGCCTGCGCAGCCGGCCGCCGCGGGGTGAGCTTCTGCCGCCGCTGGCCCTGTGGGTCCGCGGCAACGCGCCGCTGGCGACGGTCGGAGTGCGTTCGGTGGCGGTGGTCGGTTCGCGGGCGGCGAGCGCCTATGGCGAGCATGTCGCCTCGGAGTTCAGTTACGGGCTGGCGCGCCAGGACGTGGTGCTGGTTTCCGGCGGCGCCTACGGCATCGACGCTGCGGCGCACCGTGGCGCGTTGGCGGCCGAGGGCTGTTCGGTGCTGGTGTCGGCCGGTGGCCTGGACCGGCCGTACCCTGCCGGGCACCGCTACCTCTACGACCGGACCGCCGAGCACGGCCTGCTGGTGAGCGAGCGCCCGCCGGGCAGCGCTCCGCACCGGCAGCGTTTCCTCAGCCGCAACCGGCTGATCGCGGCGCTGGGTTCGGCGACGCTGGTCGTCGAGGCCGCGTTGCGGTCCGGTGCCCTGAACAGTGCGGGGTACGCCCGCGACCTCGGCCGGCCGGTGCTGGCGGTGCCGGGCCCGGTTACCTCGGCGATGTCGGCCGGTTGCCACGCCCTGATCCAGCGGGACGAGCAGCCGGCACACCTGGTGACCGGCATTGACGACGTGCTGAGCTACTGCGGCGGCGCCCAACCGGTGGCCCGGACCGACGGAGCAGCGGCCGGGGGAGCGGGCCGGGGGCGGCCCTACGACGGGCTCGACCTCATTGCCCGCTCCGTGCTGGACGGCTTCCCCGGTCCCGGCCGCAGCGTGACCGAGGCGGAGCTGTCCCGGTTGAGCGGGCGGCCGATCGGCCAGGTGATCGCGGCGCTGCCGGTGCTGCGGGCGGCCGGCCTGATCACCGCCGCCCGCGAGGGTTACCGGCTGGCCTGAAGCGGGTCGGTGGAGTCGATGCATTCCCGCGGTCGTGGACACCAGCCGCGTGTCGATCGGACCGGCTTCGCCTGGGCCGGGCTGCGCTCGACAATCCGAGTCGGCACCCGAGTCGGGCTGGCCGGGCCCGCGTGGCGAGTTGACCCGCGGTTGGACCGAGCGCACTGTCAGCGCATGCCCGCTCCCGCTCGCAACCAGGCCGCCGTGGTGGCTGCGGGCTCAGCACACGACGCTGCCGCGACGCAGCAAGCGACCAGCCGGCGCGGTGCGCCGGGTGGTGTCCGCCGCGCCGGCCGGCGAATCGAGCTGGCCGCCCTGCGCCGGGAGCTGGGCCCGGACCTGCAGGGCGTGCTGACGGACTTCGAACGGTTCCTGCGGCTGGAACGCAACCGGTCGCCGCACACCGTGCAGGCCTACCTGGGTGACATCACCCTGCTGCTGCACCACCTGCGCTGCACCGGCGAGACCGACCTCGCGGCGCTGGACCTGCGGATGTTGCGCGGCTGGCTGGCCAGCCTGCACCAGGCCGGCGCGTCGCGGACCACGCTGGCCCGGCGGGCGGCCGCGGCCCGAACCTTCTGCACCTGGGCGTTCGGGAACCGGCTGCTGAGCGCCGATGTCGCCGAGCTGCTGGCCAGCCCGCGACCGCACCGCTCGATACCCGCGGTGCTCTCGGCAGGCGAGGCCGGCCAGGCGATCGACGCCCTGGACGGCGACGAGCCCGAACAGCTGCGGGACCGGCTGGTCCTGGAACTGCTGTACGGCACCGGCATCCGGGTGGCGGAGCTGGTCGGCCTGGACCTGGCCGACATCGACCGCGGTCGACGGGTGCTCCGAGTCATCGGCAAGGGGGACAAGCAGCGCACCGTGCCGTACGGGGTGCCGGCCGAGCATGCCGTGCACCGCTGGCTGACCGCCGGCCGGCCGGCCTGGGTGACGCCGGCGTCCGGCCAGGCGCTGCTGCTCGGCCGGCGGGGCGGCCGGCTCGACCAGCGGACCGCCCGGCGGGTGGTCAACGAGGTGACCGCCGACCTGGCCGGCGGCTCGGGCCTGTCCCCGCACGGCCTGCGACACAGCGCGGCCACCCACCTGCTCGACGGTGGTGCGGATCTTCGGGCGGTACAGGAGTTGCTCGGCCACGCCAGCCTCGCCACTACCCAGATCTACACCCACGTCTCGATGGAGCGGCTGCGGGCCAGCTTCGCCCAGGCCCACCCGCGCGCCTGACGCCAACCCCGCGGGCCTGATGCCAACCCCGCGGGCCTGACGCAAACCCGCGGGTCACTGCCAGGGCAACAGCCGGACCACCCCCAGCGGCGCCAGCAGCGACAGCGGGTCCAGGTAGTTCTCGCCGCGCCGGGCGCCCCAGTGCAGGCAGCCCGCCGGACCGCAGCCACGGTGCACACCCGCCACGGTCCCGAGCCGCTGCCCGGCGCTCACCCGCTGGCCGGCCCGCACGGCGACGGTCAGCGGCTCGTACTCGGTGCTGATGCCGTCCGGATGCAGCACCACCACGACCCCGCGCCCGGCCACCGGAGCGGCAAAGCGGACCAGGCCGTCCCCGGCCGAGCGCACCGCGGCGCCGGCCGGCGCTGCCAGGTCCACGCCCAGATGTCCGGGGCCGTAGCGTTCCGGCGGCGGGGTGAAGGGCCTGAGCACCCGCACGGCATCCAGCGGAGCGCGGTACGGGGCAACCGGCACCGTGGTGGCCACCGGCACCACATCCACCGAGCGCGCTGTGCCGGCCGGCCGACCGATCGCCGAACCGGCGGTCCCGGTCGCTACCGATCCGGTGGTGAGGAGCGTCGCCAGTACCGCCGCGGTTGCCAGATGCATGCCGCCAGCCTGGGTCATCGAAGCCGCGTCCGGGCAGCACGCACGGCAGGCTGTGGACGAACGGAACGAGCCTTCCGAGCGCTGTCCACAGGCCCGCAGCTCACCGCCGAGCAGGCGGGTCAGCACGAACCCGGCCGTGCCCACTACCGCGATTAGGTGGCGTTCCGCCCCGGCGCTAGACTGCTGGATGCACCCGGTGCAAGCCGGGTGACTTCGCGTGCCCACCTGCCGATGTCCAGCAGGTACCTGCCGAACTCCCAGCAGGTGGCGGCCAACTTCGGTCCGGCTTGTCCAGCCGGCTCTGGCCGCAGATCCCGGCACCAGGGTGATCGACCATCCGGTCCGATCGCGACAACCGAGGCCGTGTGGGCCGTCCGGACGGGCGCCCACGCACGAAACACGAGGAGGACGCGCCCGAATGGCCGTCGTCACCATGAAGAACCTGCTGGACTCCGGAGTTCACTTCGGACACCAGACCCGGCGCTGGAACCCGAAGATGAAGCGGTTCATCTTCACCGAGCGCAACGGCATCTACATCATCGACCTGCAGCAGACCATCGGCTACATCGACCGGGCCTACGAGTTCGTCAAGGAGACCGTGGCCCACGGTGGCACCGTGCTGTTCATCGGCACCAAGAAGCAGGCGCAGGAGGCGATCGCCGAGCAGGCCACCCGGGTCGGCATGCCGTATGTCAACCAGCGCTGGCTCGGCGGCATGCTCACCAACTTCTCCACCGTCTTCAAGCGGCTGCAGCGCCTCAAGGAGCTCGAGGCGATGGAGGAGAACGGCTGGGAGGGCACCGCCACCAAGAAGGAACAGCTCATCCTGACCCGCGAGAAGGTCAAGCTGGAGCGCACCCTCGGCGGCATCCGGGAGATGACCAAGACCCCGAGCGCGGTCTGGATCGTCGACACCAAGAAGGAGCACCTCGCCGTCGCCGAGGCGCACAAGCTCAACATCCCGGTCATCGCGATCCTGGACACCAACTGCGACCCGGACGAGGTCGACTACAAGATCCCCGGCAACGACGACGCGATCCGTAGCGCCGGCCTGCTGACCCGGGTGGTCGCCGACGCGGTCGCCGAGGGCCTGATGGCCCGCGCGGGCCTGGCCGCCAACGCCGGCCGGGACGACAAGCCCGAGCCCGGTGTGCTGGCGACCGACGAGCCGCTGGCCGACTGGGAGACCGAGCTGCTCAAGCCCACCGAGGCCGCCCCCGCCGAGGCCGCTGCGGCAGCCGCTCCCGCCGAGGCCGCTCCGGCCGAGGCCGCTCCGGCAGCCGCTCCCGCCGAGGCCGCTCCGGCCGAAGCTGCGGCAGCCGCTCCCGCCGAGGCAGCTGCCGAGGCCACCCCGGCTGCCACCGAGGGCACCGACTCCTGACGGCGACCGGCGCCCACCGCGGCGCCGGTCCACCGCCCAGCCAGGGCAGCGAGGCGCCGCGCACGGCTCCCGACCGGGAATGCCCTGCCGCGCGCCGCCATCCCAGAACAGTTTCGACAGACAAGGACAGGACGCATACAGATGGCTATCAGTGCCGCTGACGTGAAGAAGCTCCGCGACGCCACCGGCGCCGGCATGATGGACGCGAAGAAGGCGCTCGAAGCCGCGGACGGCGACTTCGACAAGGCCGTGGAGGAACTGCGCATCAAGGGCGCAGGCAAGGCGGCCAAGCGCGGTGCCGAGCGCGAGACCAGCAACGGCCTGGTCGCCGCTGCCGAGAACGCGATGATCGAGCTGGCCTGCGAGACCGACTTCGTCGCCAAGAACGAGCAGTTCCAGACGCTGGCCGGCGACATCGTGGCCCACTTCGTCGGCGCCTCGGCGACCGACGCCCAGTCGCTGCTGAGCGAGCAGTTGGCCGACGGCAAGACCGTGGCCGAGAACATCGAGGCGCTCAACGCCGTCATCGGCGAGAAGATCGAGCTGCGCCGGGCGGTCAAGCTGGAGGGCAAGGTGGCCACCTACCTGCACCGCAAGTCCTCGGACCTGCCGCCGCAGGTCGGCGTGCTGGTCGCCTTCGAGGGCGACGACGTCTCCGCCGCCCGCGGTGCCGCGATGCAGGTCGCGGCGCTGCGCGCGCAGTACCTGACCCGGGAGGACGTCCCGGCCGAGACGGTCGAGAACGAGAAGCGGATCGCCGAGGCCACCGCCCGCGAGGAGGGCAAGCCCGAGGCCGCGCTGAGCCGGATCGTCGAGGGCCGGGTGACCGGTTTCTTCAAGGAGGTCGTGCTGCTCGACCAGTCGGCCGTGCAGGACAGCAAGAAGTCGGTCAAGGCGCTGCTGGACGAGGCCGGCGTGAAGCTCACCGCTTTCGCCCGGTTCGAGGTCGGCGCCGCCTGATCGATCCGGCCATCCGGTCGAGCCGTTGGCGGCCAACCGGGCCACAATGAGGCAGGATCGTGGGACAGAGGCAGCACGATGAGAGGGGCCGTCATGACCGAGACCGGACAGGCGGCCCTTCTGTCGTCTCTGCGCCCGGAGCCCGCCTCGGACGGGGCGGCGAACGGGCCGGAGCGCAGCGCCTACAAGCGGGTCATGCTCAAGCTGTCCGGGCAGGTGTTCGGCGGTGGCGAGGTCGGCGTCGACCCGGACGTGGTGGCCTCGATCGCCCGGCAGATCTCCGAGGTCAACGACACCGGCACCCAGGTGGCGGTGGTGGTCGGCGGCGGTAACTTCTTCCGCGGCGCCGAGCTCAGCCAGCGCGGCATGGACCGGGACCGGGCCGACTACATGGGCATGCTGGGCACGGTGATGAACTGCCTGGCACTGCAGGACTTCCTGGAGAAGCGGGGCGTGCCGACCCGGGTCCAGACCGCGATCACCATGGGCCAGGTGGCCGAGCCCTACGTCCCGCGCCGTGCCGAGCGGCACCTGGAGAAGGGCCGGGTGGTGATCTTCGGGGCCGGTGCCGGCATGCCGTACTTCTCCACCGACACCGCCGCGGCCCAGCGTGCGCTCGAGATCGGCTGCAACGTGCTGCTGATGGGCAAGAGCGGCGTGGACGGGGTCTACGACGCCGACCCCCGGACCAGTCCGGACGCGGTCAAGTTCGACACCATCAGCTACGACGAGGTGCTCCAGCGCGGGCTGCAGGTAGCCGACGCGACCGCCTTCAGCCTCTGCCGGGACAATGGGATGCCGATCATCGTGTTCGATCTGGCGGACGGCAACATCGCCCGGGTGATCCGTGGCGAGAAGATCGGCACGCTGGTCGGTCCGGAGAACTGAGCCCGGAGAACTGACAGGTCGGCCGGCTGGCCGCACACGGCAGAAAGCAGGAGATGGACGTGATCGACGAGACGCTCTTCGAGGCCGAGGAGAAGATGGAGAAGGCGGTCACCGTCCTGCGCGATGACCTGACCAGCCTCCGCACCGGCCGGGCGTCGGCGAGCAGCTTCGCCCGGATCAACATCGAGTACTACGGCGCCATGACCCCGCTTCCGCAGCTGGCCTCGGTGAGCACCCCGGAGGCCCGGATGGCGGTCATCAAGCCCTACGACTCCAGCCAGCTGCAGGCCATCGAGAAGGCCATCCGCAACAGCGACCTGGGGGTGAACCCCACCAACGACGGCAACCTGATCCGGGTGATCTTCCCGCAGCTGACCGAGGAACGCCGGCGTGAGCTGGTCAAGGTCGCCCGCCACAAGGGCGAGGAGGCCAAGGTCTCGATCCGGGCGGTCCGCCGGCACGCCAACGACACCTTCGGCAAGCTGGTCAAGGACAAGGACAGCGAGGTCGGCGAGGACGACGCGCACCGCGCCGAGGCCGAGCTGCAGAAGGTGACCGACAAGTACGTGGCATCGGTCGACGAGCTGGTCAGGCACAAAGAAACCGAGCTGCTCGAGGTCTGATGGCCCAACGCGACGAACCGACCGGCGAGCCGGCCCCCACCGCTCCTGCCGGCCGGCACGGCGGGGGCGCCGGGCTGTCCGCCGCGGAGCTGATCGCCCGGTCCCGGGCGGCCACGCCGGACGCCCCCGTCCGGCCCTCCCGATCGGCCCGGCACGCCTCACCGGACGCCGCTCCGGCCCCGGCCGAGCAGCCGACCGCCACCGCGCCCCCGGGCGGCGCCGCGGCTCCGGCTGACACCGCGCTGCCGTCGACTACCGCGGCCGGTGGCCCGTCCGGCTCCGGGCAGCCCCGGACCCGGCACCTGGGCATCGTCAAGGCACTGCGGTCGAACGCCCGGTCCGCGCCGGACACCTCGGCACGTGGCCGGCTGACCCTGGTCGAACCGGTCCCACCGCCACCGGCCGACACCACGGTCGGACCGACCCGGACAGCCGCCCAGCCGGACGCCGGACCCGGCCACAACGGTCACCAGCCGACCGCCACCGCCGGGACTTCCGCGATCGACGTCGCGCAGCGCCCGGTGCCCGCTGCCGGCAGCGTTGCGGTCAGCGCCCCCGCCATCGAGATCGCCGCGCCGCCGCGCACCGTCCGGGCCGGCCGCAACCTGCCGGCCGCGATCGGCGTCGGGGTCGGCCTGGCGCTGCTGATCATCGGCTCGCTGGCCCTGTACCGGCCCAGCTTCGTCATCGTGATCGGGGTCGCGGTGGCCCTGGGCATGTACGAGCTGGTGACCGCCATCCGGACGGTGGAGGCCCGGCCGCCACTGGTACCGCTGCTGGCCGGGGTGCTGGCGATGGAGTCGGCCGCCTGGTCCCGCGGCCCGGACGGCCTGGTCGGCGCGTTGCTGCTGACCGTGCTCGGGGTGACGGTCTGGCGGCTGGCCGACGGCGCCGACGGGTACCTGCGCGACGTGGCGGCCGGCAACCTGGTCGCGCTGTACCTGCCGTTCCTGGCCGGCTTCGCCGTGCTGATGACGCACCCCGACGACGGCGCCGCGCGGATCGTGCTGTTCATCCTGACCGTGGTGTGCTCCGACACCGGTGGCTATGCGGTCGGTGTGCTGATCGGCAAGCACCCCATGGCGCCCACCGTGTCGCCGAAGAAGTCCTGGGAGGGGTTTGCGGGCTCGCTGCTGGCGGGCGCCGCGGCCGGCCTGCTGATGATGGTGTTCTGCTTCCACCAGCAGTGGTGGCAGGGGGCTCTGTTCGGCGCCGCGATCGTGGTCACCGCCACCCTGGGCGACCTCGGCGAGTCGATGATCAAGCGCGACCTGGGCATCAAGGACATGGGCCGGCTGCTGCCCGGTCACGGCGGCATCATGGACCGGCTGGACTCGCTGCTGCCGTGCGCGCCGGTGGCCTACCTGCTGCTGGCCGCCTTCCTGCCCGGCTGAGTCACCCGCCCCAGAGTCCGCCGCCCGAGCCAGAGTCCGCCGCGCCCAGAGCCAGAGCCCCAGAGCTGGCCGCCCAGAGCCAGAGGCCCAGAGCTGGCCGCAGGGGCCGCTCGACCTGGCTCACCGGTCCCATCGGCCATGGGAGAATGGAGGCCTGATGACGACTCTGCCGCTGGTCTTCGACGCGCCGCGCAAGGGGATGCCGCCCCGCCACCTGGCCGACCTGTCCCCGCAACAGCGGCGGGACGCCGTGGTCCAGCTGGGCGAGCAGCCGTTCCGCGCCGACCAGCTGTCCCGGCACTACTTCGCCCGGCTGGCCCACGACCCGGCCACCATGACCGACCTGCCGGCGGCCGTCCGGGACCGGCTCGGCAAGGCGCTGCTGCCGCCGCTGCTGACCGAGGTGCGCCACGTCGAGGCCGACCGCGGCGCCACCCGCAAGACGCTGTGGCGGTTGCACGACGGCACCCTGGTCGAGAGCGTGCTGATGCGCTACCGGGACCGGGTGACGGTCTGCATCTCCAGCCAGGCCGGCTGCGGCATGGCCTGCCCGTTCTGCGCCACCGGCCAGGGCGGCCTGACCCGCAACCTGTCCACCGCCGAGATCGTCGAGCAGGCGGTCGCCGCCGCCCGGGTCGCGGCGGCCGGCGAGCTGCCCGGCGGCCCGGTCCGGCTGTCCAACGTGGTGTTCATGGGGATGGGCGAGCCGCTGGCCAACTACCAGCGGGTGGTGGCGGCGCTGCACCGGCTGATCGACCCGGCGCCGGCCGGGCTGGGGCTGTCCCAGCGGTCGGTCACGATGTCCACGGTCGGCCTGGTGCCGGCCATCGGCAAGCTCGCCGACGAGGGCCTCAACGTCACCCTGGCGGTGTCGCTGCACGCGCCCGACGACGAGCTGCGCGACACCCTGGTGCCGGTGAACACCCGCTGGAAGGTGCGCGAGGTGCTCGAAGCCGCCGACGGCTACGCCGCGCGCACCGGTCGCCGGTACTCGATCGAGTACGCGATGATCCGCAACGTCAACGACCAGCCGTGGCGTGCCGACCAGCTCGGCACCCTGCTCTCGGGCCGGCTGGCGCACGTCAACCTGATCCCGCTCAACCCGACCCCGGGCTCGGCCTGGGATGCCTCGCCGAAGCCGGTCGAGGAGGAGTTCGTGGCCCGGCTGGAGAGCCACGGCGTGCCGGTGACGGTCCGCGACACCCGGGGCCGGGAGATCGACGGCGCCTGCGGCCAGCTCGCCGCGTCCGGCTGACTGCTCGGCACGGCTCGGCAAACGCGGGCTTTTCGCCTGCCGGGTAGGTACGGTGCCTCGTATGGAAGACGTGAACATGCACGTGAACGGGCTGGTGCAGCTCGGGATGACCCGCTATGAGGCCAAGGCGTACCTGACGTTGATCCAGCGGGAGAGCTACGCCGCGTCCGAGCTGGCCAACGAGGCGGGCATACCGCGCCAGCGGATCTACGACGTGCTCAACAGCCTGGTCTCGCGTGGCCTGGCCCGGGACTGGCCGGGACCGGTGACCCGCTACGCCGCCACCGATCCGGAGGCGGCCGTCGACCGGCTGCTGACCGTGCAGCGCCAGGCGCTGGCCGGGCTGGAGTCGCACTCGGTGGGCCTGGCCGGCCACCTGCGCGACACCTGGGCGGCCGGCCGGCAGCAGACCGCGCCGCTGGACTACGTGGAGGTGCTGCGCGACCCGGGCATGGTCGGTGCCCGGTTCCGGGACCTGCAGCGGGAGGCCGAACGCTCGCTGCTGACCTTCGCCAAGCCGCCGTACACCAACCCGAGCAACCGGGCCGGCCTGGAGGCCACCCGCCGCATCGTGGCCAACGGCGGTGACGTCCGGTGCATCTACGAGCCGAGCATCCTCGACAACCCCGAGGCGGTCGCCGAGACGCTGGAATTCATCAAGGCCGGTGAGGGCGCCCGGGTGGCCGACGAGGTGCCGATGAAGCTGTGCCTGACCGACGGCTGCCGGGCGCTGTTCTCCCTCACCGACCCGATCGCCGGCGCGCTGACCGCGACCAACATCCTGGTCGAGCACGCGGCGCTGGCCAGCAGCCTGTCCTGCGCCTTCGAGTCGATCTGGGCGAAGGGCGAACCGTTCGAGCTGGCGCTGGAGCGCCGGATGAGGTCCTCGGCCTGACGATCACCGAACGCGGGGCTGTCCTGGCCTAACCGTCCTGCCCGAGCAGTCGGCGCACCGAAGGGGGTGGCTCGATGCCCGGACGCAGGTCGGGGGCGTCCCGGGCCTCGGGGTAGCGGCTGACCAGCGGCAGCACGCCGGCCCAGGCCGGTCCCGCGACGTCCTCGGGCAGGTCGGTCGGCTGGCCGTCGGACACCTTGACGGTCCAGTCCTCCACGCTCAGCCGCAGCGCCATGGTGGCGGCCAGTTCCTTGCCGCTCGGCCGGCGCACCTCGGCCACCCGGCCCGGGATCAGCGCGTCGGTCAGCTTGTCCAGCGCGGCCAGCTTCTGCTCGCCCTCCAGGGCGGCACAGCGGCCGAACAGCACCGCGCTGCGGTAGTGCATCGAGGACTCGAAGGCGCTGCGGGCTACCAGGATGCCGTCCAGCGCGGTCACCGCCAGCGACACCGGGATGCCGGTCGCCAGCAGCCGCATCCACCGCGAGCCGGTCGAGCCGTGCAGCAGCACGTCGTCGCCGTCCGGGCAGATCGCGGTGGGGATGACGAAGGGCTGGCCGTCGGGAGTCACGAAGCCGACGTGCCCGACCGGGACGTCGGCCAGCAGCCGGCGCAGACCGGTCGCGGTCGGTGCTGATCCGCTCGGTCATCCGGCTGGCGCGCACCCGTTCCGGTATGGCGGCGTGAGGCGGTTGTCCGGTGCCGTTCGGCGCGGTCATCTCGACTCCCGTTGCTTGTTCATCGCTTGTGGCTCTTCGCCAATCGCTTGTGGCTCATCGCCAATCATCGCTTCTTGCTCTTCGCGCGAGCGCTCATCGCTGGATGAGGCCCGCTCCTCGGCGCTGCGCGCCTGCGATGCTCCCTCATCGGCCCAGCGCCCGGTTCACCAGGCCGGCCAGCCGGGACGGCCGCCCGCGACGGTCCTCGGACCGGTCGGCCCACCGCATCGCCTGCAAGCCGGCATTGGCACCGAGCCACCGTAACGGTTCCACCTCCCAGGCCGGGGAGCGGTGACCCACCCACGGCAGGCCGGTCAGGTCGCTGTCACGGCCCAGCGCCAGGTCGGCAAGCGTCCGGCCGGCCAGGTTCGAGGTCGCCACGCCGTCGCCGACATAGCCGCCGGCCCAGCCCAGCCCGGTAGCGCGGTCCAGCCCGACCGAGGGGTGCCAGTCCCGGCTGATCCCCAGCGGGCCGCCCCAGCTGTGGCTGATCGGCACATCCGCCGCCGCGGGCAGCAGCTCGCCCAGGCTCGAGCGCAGCGCCGCGAACACCGCCGGCACCCGGTCGTAGCTCGGCGAGATCCGGGAACCGAAGTGGTAGGGCGCGCCGCGCCCGCCGAACAGCAGCCGGCCGTCGGCGCTGCGCTGGCCGTAGATGATCAGGTGCCGGAAGTCGGCGAAGGTCTCGCGGGCGGCCAGCCCCAGCCGCTGCCAGGACTCGGCCGGCAACGGCTCGGTGGCGATCATCAGCGAGTACACCGGCGCGACGCTGCGCCGCTGCCCCGGCAACCGGGCGCTGAAACCCTCGGTCGCCCGCAGCACCAGCTCGGCCCGCAGGTCGCCGTGCTCGGTGCGGACCCGGCCGGGCTCGACCGCCAGCGCCCGGGTCCGCTCGTAGATCGGCACGCCCAGCTGCTCGACCCGGCGGGCGAGGGACCGGGCCAGCTTGGCCGGATGGATGGCCGCGCAGTGCGGGTCGAACACCCCGCCGAGCACCGACGTGGCGGCCAGCCGGCTGGATGCCTCGGCGGCGTCGAGCAGTTCCAGATCGTCGGCGAAGCCGAACGCCCGCGCCTCCTCGACCTCCTCGGCGGCCCGGCGCAGCTGCGGCTGGCTGCGGGCCAGCGTGACGGTCCCGCCGGCGGCCCAGTCGGCCTGCAGGCCGTCGGAGGCGACCACCCGGCCCACCTCGGCGACGGTGTCCCGCAGGGCGCGGTACTGCCGGACGGCTGCGTCCCGGCCGTGCTCGCGGGCCAGCGTCGGCAGCGACACCGGGTACAGCGCCGAGCACCAGCCGCCGTTGCGCCCGGACGCCCCGAAGCCGGCGATCTCGGCCTCGACCACGGCGATCCGCAGGGTGGGGTCGGCCCGGCGCAGGTAGTAGGCGGTCCACAGGCCGGTGTAGCCGGCGCCCACCACCGCGACGTCGACGGTGCGCTCCGCCGGGCCGGCGGCGGCCAGCGACGGCCGGGGGAGGAGTTCCTCGCCGGCCGTCGCGTGCCAGTAGGACAGGCCGCGGTAGTCGGGAATGCTGGGAATGCTGGGAATGATTGCCCTACTTCAGGACGTCGGCCAGTTCGACGCTGTGGTAGCCGTGGGCCTGGGCGACCGGGGCGTTGGTCAGCTCCCCGGCGTGGGTGTTCAGGCCGAGCGCCAGCGCCCTGTCGGCCTTCAGCGCGTCCCGCCAGCCACGGTTGGCCAGCTCCACCGCGTAGGGCAGCGTCACGTTGGTCAGCGCGTAGGTCGAGGTGTGCGGCACCGCGCCCGGCATGTTGGCCACGCAGTAGAAGACCGAGTTGTGCACCGCGAAGGTCGGCTCGGCGTGGGTGGTCGGGCGGGAGTCCTCGAAGCAGCCGCCCTGGTCGATGGAGATGTCGACCAGCACCGAGCCGGGCTTCATCCGCGACACCAGCTCGTTGCTGATGATCTTCGGGGCCTTGGCACCGGCCACCAGCACCGCGCCGATCACCAGGTCGGCGTCCAGCACCGCCCGCTCCACCTCGTAGGCGTTGGACGCGATGGTCTGGCAGTGGCCCTGGTAGATGGCATCCATCTGGCGCAGCCGGGAGACGTTGCGGTCCAGCAGCAGCACCTCGGCCTGCATGCCCAGCGCGATCGCGGCGGCGTTCTGGCCCGAGACGCCGGCGCCGATCACCACCACCTTGGCCGCATAGGTACCCGGGACGCCGCCCATCAGCACGCCACCGCCGCCACCGTGGCGCATCATGTGGTACGAGCCGACCTGCGGGGCCAGCCGGCCGGCCACCTCCGACATCGGGGCCAGCAGCGGCAGCGAGCCGTCGGTCAGCTGCACCGTCTCGTAGGCGATGCCGGTGGTGCCGGCCTTGAGCAGGGCGTCGGTGCAGCTCTTGTCGGCCGCCAGGTGCAGGTAGGTGAACAGGGTCTGGTCGGACCGCATCCGGCCGTACTCCTCGGCGATCGGCTCCTTGACCTTGAGCACCAGGTCACCCTCGGCCCACACGTCGTCGGCGGTGTCCAGGATCCGCGCGCCGGCCTCGGTGTAGTACTCGTTCGGGATGGAGGAACCCACACCGGCGTCCCGCTCGATGAAGACCTCGTGGCCGTTGCGGACCAGCTCGTTGACGCCGGCCGGGGTGATTGCCACCCGGTACTCGTGGTTCTTCACCTCGCGGGGAATGCCGACCTTCATGCGCTACCTCTCCCATCGATGGGCAACTGGCGATACGGGCCGACCGCGCAGCTGGCGTCGTGGCCTCGGAATGGGGCCAGATTAACCTTAGACAATGAAGGATCGCATGATGGATTGCTAGTCACGTGAACAAAATTCTGTCAAGGTAGCTTCGTGGCCACTTCTCGTTCGGGTGACGCCGGTAACCCCGACGCCCGGTCGAACACCGTGCAGGCCGGCCGGAGCCGCCGGCCCGGCACCGGAACGGCTGTCAGAACCAGCGCCAGAACCACCACCGCGGACGCCGAGCCGCCGGCGCTGGACGCGGTCGACCGGGCCATCCTGCGGGCGCTGACCACCGACGCCCGGATTCCTAACAACGCGCTGGCCGAACTGGTCGGGGTGGCACCGTCGACCTGCCTGGGCCGGGTGCGGGCGCTGCGCGAGCGGGGCGTGATCCGGGGCTTCTACACCGACATCGACCCGGCCTCGGTGGGCCGGGCCATCCAGGCGATGATCTCGGTCCGGATGCAGTCGCACGCCCGCACCCGGCTGGCCGAGTTCGCCGAATCGGTGGCACAGCTGCCCGAGGTGCTCAACGTGTTCTTCCTGGCCGGCGCCGACGACTTCCTGCTGCACGTGGCGGCCCGCGACACCGAGAACCTGCGCGACTTCGTGGTCAACTTCTCAGGCAACGCCGACATCGCGCTGACCGAGACCAACCTGATCTTCGAGCACGTCCGCTCCAGCGCCGGCTACTAGGCGGTCGGCAGGTTTACGCTGTGTGCGACCTATCGGTCACAACATGCGTTACCTGCTTGTGTATGTCCAAGACGTTATTCTGATTGGAACAAGGTGTCAGAGGTTGTCTTAAGTCCGGACGAGCACTCGCGGGTACAGACTGTGGTGGAAGACCTCGAACAGCTTCAGCGTTCGTGGACGAACTCGGTAAGCAATGGCCATATGCGGCGTGAAAGTACCGTGCTTCGCAGATTATTGGTCGACGGCGAGTACTCCGCTGCTTGGCGCCTTATGGGTCTGCCTCGCTCGCCACTTGTAAGGGCCCCGGATCTAGATGCGGCACTGGGGGAATTGCCGCGTAAGTACCTCGCATGCGCCTTCGCCCCTGCTCCCTCAGGTGTCAGCCACCAAGTTCTTGGGGATAATCAAATGAAGACAAGGTTTCCGATGGAACCGCAAGAGGGGGATTTGATGGTCATAGCGCCAGCCCCTACAGCCGGTTTTGTCGTCAGCATGGTTATACCGAAAGCCGAAAGCGCCTTTATGCGTGATATGGATGAGGTTGTCAGCGGTTTCGGTGCCCACTTGAATCCCGATGCTACGGCGCCATTCTGGGTAAGCGCATGGCTCGAAAGCCCCAGTGGATATATAGCTGACCAGCTAATCACACGTCGCGATGTAATCAAATATGTCGCAAACCGGCTCGGTGGCGCTCATTATGGCGCAACCGACAAAGTGGCGGGCAGACGAATACAGCAGTTGCTTGATCCGCAGTACCTCAGATTCAACGACCGCCCCGTCGTCTACATGGAACTATTGAACATCGGTCGTACTATTGCAGACTCTACGGATGCGTACAGATTACAGCAGGCATTCTCTAAGCTTTCGCCGCCGCCGGATCCATTTTCGGATTGAGGCCCCACCGCCATCACGTGGGTCTTCGCTACCTAGATCTGGTTCATGCCCTCGGTGAGCACCGCGCGCAGGATCTGCTCGATCTCGTCGAACTCGGCCTGGCCGCAGATCAGCGGCGGCGCCAGCTGGATGACCGGGTCGCCCCGGTCGTCGGCCCGGCAGTACAGCCCCGCCTCGAACAGCGCCTTGGACAGGTACCCGCGCAGCAGCCGCTCGGCCTCGTCGTCGTCGAAGGTCTCCTTGGTGGCCTTGTCCTTGACCAGCTCGATGCCCCAGAAGTACCCGTCGCCGCGCACGTCGCCGACGATCGGCAGGTCCGAGAGCTTCTCCAGCGTGGTCCGGAAGCCGTTCTCGTTGTCCAGCACCCGCTGGTTGAGCCCCTCGGCCTCGAAGATGTCGAGGTTGGCCATCGCCACCGCCGAGGACACCGGGTGCCCGCCGAAGGTGTAGCCGTGCGGGAAGGAGGTCATGCCCTGCAGGAACGGCTCGATCAGCCGGTCGGAGATGATGCAGGCGCCGAGCGGGGAGTAGCCCGACGTCAGGCCCTTGGCACAGGTGATCATGTCCGGGACGTAGTCGAACTTGCTGCTGCCGAACATCGGGCCGAGCCGGCCGAAGGCGCAGATCACCTCGTCGGAGACCAGCAGCACGTCGTGCCGGTCGCAGATCTCGCGAACCCGCTGGAAGTATCCGGGCGGCGGCGGGAAGCAACCGCCGGAGTTCTGCACCGGCTCCAGGAACACCGCGGCGACCGACTCCGGCCCCTCCATCTCGATGGCGGCCTCGATCTGGTCCGCGGCCCACTGGCCGAACAGCTTCTGGTCGTCGCCATAGACCGGCGCCCGGTAGAAGTTGGTGTTGGCCGCCTTGTGCGCGCCCGGCACCAGCGGCTCGAACATGGTCTTCGCCGCCGGGATGCCGGTGATCGACAGCGCGCCCTGCGGGGTGCCGTGGTAGGCGACGTAGCGCGAGATCACCTTGTGCTTCTCGGGCTTTCCGACCAGCTTGAAGTACTGCTTGGCCAGCTTCCAGGCGGTCTCCACCGCCTCACCGCCGCCGGTGGTGAAGAACACCCGGTTCAGGTCGCCCGGGGTGTGGGAGGCCAGCCGCTCGGCGAGCTGGATGGCCATCGGGTGCGCGTAGGACCAGATCGGGAAGTAGGCCAGCTGCGAGGCCTGCCGGGCGGCGGCCTCGGCGAGCTCGCGCCGGCCGTGCCCGACCTGGACGGTGAACAGGCCCGACAGCCCGTCGAGGTAGCGGCGGCCCTGGATGTCGTAGACGTAGGCGCCCTCGCCGCGGGAGATGATCGGCACCGGCGAGTCGGCGTAGGACGACAGCCGGGTGAAGTGCATCCACAGGTGGTCGCGGGCGGCGGCGGCCAGCCGCTCGGCCTGCTCGTCGTCGTAGCTGGTGGTGGGTTCAAAGCTGCTGGTCGTCATGCGATACCCCAGTTGTAGGTCTGCTTCGTCAGTTTCAGGTACATGAATGTCTCGGTGCGCCGGACGCCCGGCAGCTTGCGGATCCGCTCGTTGATCAGCTCCAGCAGGTGCTCGTCGTCGATCACCACCGCCTCGGCGAGGATGTCGAACGAGCCCGCCGTGAGCACCACGTAGACCAGCTCGGGAATCTCGGCCAGCGCCGCGGCGGCGCTTTCCAGGTCGCCGTCGATGTTGATCCCGATCATCAGCTGGCGGGCGAAGCCGATCTGCTGCGGGTCGGCCACCGCCACGATCTGCACGGTGCCGGACTCGACCAGCTTCTGCACCCGCTGCCGGACCGCCGCCTCGGACAGGCCGACCGCCTTGCCGATGCTGGCGTAGGGCCGCCGGCCGTCCTGCTGCAGTTGCTCGACGATGGCCTTGGAGGTGTCGTCCAGCTGCGGGCGTCCAGATCGCCGCCGGGTGACAGTCATACCACGGATAATGCAGGATTCGAGGCCGCGAGGCAAGTGAATCCGTCGTGGTAACGCCTAAACGATCACCAAATCAGCTGCCTGCACGCGCGAGAACGAGTCTGTGTGGTCGGTGGCCGGCAACCGGCGCGGCCCGTCTGCACGGGAAGGCGGATTCGGTCCGCTCGCCGGAAAGGTGTGTGGATTTCGTTGTCGAACGGCCGATTCATCGCGGAATTGCTTGGCAGGGCCGCGACGAAGATGTAACCATCCGTGGCTAGCATGACCCCAACCGGCGCCGCCTGGTAGTGCCGGGGATTCTTCAAGCACCGCGCGTCGCGACGAGGGAGACAGCCGATGACCCACCGTCCGTCCGAGCCGGATCGGCTGCCCGACATCGCCTTCAGCCGGGGCCTGCTCACCCGGCGCGGCATGCTCGCCGGGATCGGGGCGACCGGGCTCGCCGGCCTGCTGGCCGCCTGCGGCACCAAGGGCACCGCCGGCAAGGCCAACCCCTCGGCGCAGGCCGCCGAGGACCGCTCGGACACCGAGAAGGTGGTCAGCTGGTCGAACTGGCCCGAGTACATCGACGTCGACGACAAGACCCAGGCCCACCCCACCCTGGCCGCCTTCACCAAGCAGACCGGCATCAAGGTCACCTACACCGAGGACTACAACGACAACGACGAGTTCTTCGCCAAGGTGCAGCCCCAGCTGCGGGCCGGCGCCGACACCGGCCGCGACGTCTGGGTCTCCACCGACTGGATGGTCGCCAAGCTGATGCGGCTGAACTGGGTGCAGAAGCTGGACAAGGCCAACATCCCGAACGCCAAGAACCTGCAGGACACCCTGGCCAACGTGGAGTTCGACCCCGGACGGCAGTTCTCGCTGCCCTGGCAGTCCGGCTTCACCGGCATCGGCTACAACCCGAAGGCCACCGGTGGCAAGAAGATCGAGTCCATGGAGCAGCTGTTCACCGACAAGGCCCTCAAGGGCAAGGTCACGCTGCTCACCGAGATGCGCGACACCGTCGGCCTGACCCTGCTGGCGATGGGCAAGGACCCGGCCAAGTTCACCGACGCGGACTTCGACGCCGCCATCTCCCAGCTCGCCGACGTCAAGAACTCCGGCCAGCTCAAGGGATTCACCGGCAACGAGTACGGCAAGGGCCTGGCCTCCGGCGACATCGCCGCATGCATCGCCTGGACCGGCGACATCGTGCAGCTGCAGGCCGACAACCCGAACCTGGGCTACGTGCTGCCGTCCACCGGTCACATGATCTGGTCGGACAACTTCGTGATCCCGAACAAGGCCAAGCACAAGAAGAACGCCGAGGTTCTGATCAACTACTACTACGACCCGAAGGTGATGGCGCAGGTGGTCGACTACGTCAACTACATCTCGGTGGTCAAGGGTGCCGAGCAGCTGCTGCTGACCGACGACCCGGAGGTGGCGAAGAACCCGTTGATCTTCCCGTCGGAGGAGGTGCTGGGCCGGGCACACGTCTTCCGCGGCCTGACCGAGGACGAGGAGACCCGGTACAACAAGGCGTTCCAGGCCCTGACCACCGGTGGCTGAGCCGTTGTCCGCCTCGTCCGGCGACCTGGAACTGGCGTCGCTGACCAAGCACTTCGGGCCGTTCACCGCCGTGGACGGGCTGGATCTGACCATCCCGCAGGGCTCGTTCTTCGCCCTGCTCGGGCCGTCCGGCTGCGGCAAGACCACCACGCTGCGGATGATCGCCGGACTGGAGCAGCCCAGCCAGGGCCAGATCCGGATCGGCGGCCAGGACATCACCTTCGACAAGCCCTACCGGCGTCCGGTCAACACGGTGTTCCAGAGCTACGCGCTGTTCCCGCACCTGAGCGTCTGGGAGAACGTCGCCTTCGGCCTCAAGCGCCGCCGCGCCGAGCAGGTGGACAAGCAGGTCAGCGAGGTGCTGGAGCTCACCGAGCTGGCGGGGCTGGCCAAGCGCAAGCCGGCCCAGCTGTCCGGTGGCCAGCAGCAGCGGGTGGCACTGGCCCGCGCGATCGTGAACAAGCCGGCGGTGCTGCTGCTCGACGAGCCGCTGGGCGCGCTGGACCTCAAGCTGCGCCGGCAGATGCAGGTCGAGCTCAAGCGCATCCAGACCGAGGTCGGGCTGACCTTCGTGCACGTCACCCACGACCAGGAGGAGGCCATGACGATGGCCGACACCATCGCGGTGATGAACGCCGGCCGGATCGAGCAGCTCGGCTCGCCGGCCGAGCTGTACGAGAACCCGGCCACCACGTTCGCGGCGAACTTCCTCGGCCAGTCCAACCTGATCCGCGCCACCGTCAAGCAACGCCAGCCGGACGCGGCGACGGTGGCGCTGCCCAGCGGGACGGTGCGGGTGCCGGCCGGCCGGCTGCCCGACGGGGTGGACGAGGTCTGGGTGGGCGTGCGGCCCGAGAAGATCTCCGTCCACCGGTCCGCACCCGGCGACAGCGATCCCGATACCACCGCGACCGGCGGCTCGAACCGCATCGACGGCGCCGTGGTGACCGATGCCAGCTTCATGGGGGTGAGCACCCAGTACCTGGTGCGCACCCCGTGGCAGCAGGAGCTGACGGTGTTCGAGCAGAACCGCGACGGCTCCGGCCTGTTCCGCCCCGGTGACCAGGTGAGCCTGACCTTCGCCGCCGAGCACACCTTCGCCCTGGACGCCGGGCAGGACGCCGCGGCCGGCATCGAGCTGGACAGCGAGGTCACCGGATGACCAGCGCGGCCGGTCCGGTCGTCGCGGGCGAGCCGCCCGCCGCTGCCGGCCTGGGTGCGAAGTCCCGCCGGCGGTTCGCCGGGGTGCCGTACTTCCTGCTGCTGCCCGGCATGCTCTGGCTCGCGGTGTTCTTCGTGGTCCCGATGGTGTTCCTGCTCTCGCAGTCGCTGCAGACCGGCACCCTGGAGACCGGGTACCAGCTCACCTTCCACTTCGCGACCTACTCCTCGGCGCTGTCGGACTTCGCGCACCAGTTCCTGCGCTCGTTCGAGTACGCCTTCCTCGCCACCGTGCTGGCGTTGCTGATCGGCTACCCGCTGGCGTACGCGATCGCGTTGAAGGCGGGCCGCTGGAAGCCGGTGCTGCTGGTGATGGTGGTCGCGCCGTTCTTCACCAGCTTCCTGCTGCGCACGCTGGCCTGGCAGACCATCCTGAACTCCGACGGCCTGGTGGTGAGCTTCTTCCGCAGCACCCACCTGATCTCGGTGACCCGGGCACTGGGCTGGACCAACGGCGACCAGTTGCTGAACTCGCCGCTGGCGGTGGTGACCGGCCTGACCTACAACTTCCTGCCGTTCATGACGCTTCCGCTGTTCGCCAGCCTCGACCGGCTGGACCCGCGGCTGCTGGAGGCCGCCGGCGACCTGTACGCCACCCCGCTGACCGCCTTCCGCCGGGTCACCCTGCCGATGTCGATGCCGGGCGTGGTGGCCGGCACGCTGCTCACCTTCATCCCGGCGGCCGGTGACTTCATCAACTCCCAGCTGCTCGGCAACCCCAAGACCGCCATGATCGGGCAGGTGATCGAGGGCTACTTCCTGCGGATCAACGACTACCCGACCGCCGCGGCGCTGTCCTTCGCGCTGATGCTGACCATCCTGGTCATGGTCTCGGTGTACGTGCGCCGTTCCGGCACCGAGGAACTGGTCTGATGGTCGCCACCGTGGGACAGCGGCCGGCCGGCGCCACCCGTCCGGCGGCACCGGGCCGCCGTCGCCGGCCGGCCTGGGTGGTGCTGCGCGAGAACCTGGTCTGGGTGGTGGCGGCGCTGGCGCTGTTCTACCTGTTGCTGCCGAACCTGGTGGTGGTGCTGTTCTCGTTCAACAAGCCCAACGGCCGGTTCAACTACACCTGGCAGCGGTTCTCCCTCGACGCCTGGTTGCACCCGTGCGCCGCGCCGGGAATGTGCGACTCACTGGGTCTGTCGCTCAAGATCGGCGTGGTGGCCACCCTGGTCGCGACCCTGCTCGGCACCATGATCGCCTTCGCGCTGGCCAGGTACCGCTTCCGCGGCCGGGCCGGGTCCAACCTGCTGATCTTCCTGCCGATGGCCACCCCCGAGGTGGTGATGGGCTCGTCGCTGCTGACGCTGTTCGTCAGCCTCGGCATCCCGTTGGGCCGGCTCACCATCCTGATCGCGCACATCATGTTCTGCCTGAGCTACGTGGTGGTGACCGTCAAGGCCCGGGTCGCCGGGCTGGACCCGCGGCTGGAACAGGCCGCCGCCGACCTGTACGCCAACGAGTGGCAGACCTTCCGGCGGATCACCCTGCCGCTGGTCGCCCCGGGCATCGCCGCCGGTGCACTGCTGGCCTTCTCGCTGTCCTTCGACGACTACATCATCACCAACTTCAACGCCTCCAACGCCTCGATCACCTTCCCGATGTACGTCTGGGGTGCGGCCGCGCGCGGCACGCCGGTGCAGATCAACGTGATCGGCACGGCGATGTTCGTGCTGGCGGTGCTGGCGGTCGCGGTGGGTCAGCTGGCCGGTCGGCGACGGGCCCGGTGATCGCGCGGTAGTGCGCCCCCGAGCAGGTCGCGCAGTTGCACGTCGAGACAGCACTGGAGGACAGCATGGCGCGCTACGGCGCACAGTTCGGCCCCGACATCACCTTCCTGGGGGTGCCCCGGTGCGACTGGGCCGAACCCGACAGCTACGCCGACGCCGACGTGGTGATCCTCGGCGCGCCGTTCGACGGCGGCACCTCGCACCGCGCCGGCACCCGGTTCGGGCCGCAGTTCATCCGGCAGACCTGCTACCTGGCCCACGACGGCAGCCGGCCGTCGCTGGCGATGCGGGTGGACGGGCTGCGCGACCTGGTGGTCTACGACGCCGGTGACGTGGAGCTGTTCTCCGGCGACGCCGAGCGCTCGGTGCGCGACCTGCAGGTCGCGGTGCACGCGGTGGCGTCGTCCGGTGCGATCCCGCTGATCCTGGGCGGTGACCACACCATCGCCTGGCCGGACGCGGCCGGGGTGGCCCAGCACCTGGGCCAGGGCAAGGTGTCGATGATCCACTTCGACGCGCACGCCGACACCGGCGACATCGAGTTCGGCTCGCTGATCGGGCACGGCCAGCCGATGCGCCGACTGATCGAGTCCGGCGCGGTGCGCGGCGACCGGTTCCTGCAGATCGGGTTGCGCGGCTACTGGCCGCCGCCGGAGACCCTGGACTGGATGGCCGGGCAGGGCATGCGGTCCTACGAGATGACCGAGATCACCGCCCGCGGGCTGGAGGACTGCCTCACCGAGGCGTTCGGCATCGCCCTGGACGGTTGCGACGGGGTGTTCCTGTCCGTCGACATCGACGTCTGCGACCCGGGCCACGCACCCGGCACCGGTACCCCGGAGCCCGGCGGCCTGACCGCCCGGCAACTGCTCGACTCGGTGCGGCGGATCTGTTACGAGCTACCGGTGGTGGGCATCGACGTGGTCGAGGTGTCGCCGCCCTACGACCACGCCGACATCACCTCCTTCCTGGCCAACCGGGTGGTGCTGGAGTCGCTGTCGGCGATCGCCCGGCGGCGCAAGGACGCCGCCGACGGCACCCGCTGGGATCCGACCCAGCCGCTGCTGGACGGGCGCGGCGGTCAGCGATGAGGCTGCTCGTGCTGGGCGCCGGTGGGGTGGGCTCGGCGGTGGCCCGGATCGCGGCCCGCCGGCCGTTCCTGGAGCACCTGCTGCTGGCCGACTACGACCTGACCCGGGCCGAGCGGGCCGTCGCGGCCGTCGGTGACCCGCGGATGGCGGCGGTGCGGCTGGACGCCTCGGACACCGCCGCGATCGCCCGGCTGCTGACCGAACAGCGGATCGACGCGGTGCTGGGCGCTACCGACCCGCGGTTCACCATGCCGATCTTCCGCGCGGCGCTGGCGGCCGGCTGCCACTACCTCGACATGGCGATGTCGCTGTCGCGCCCGCACCCGGACGAACCGTTCGCCCTGACCGGGGTCAAGCTCGGCGACGAGCAGTTCGCGATGGCTGCCGACTGGGAACGGTCCGGCCGGCTCGCCCTGGTCGGGATGGGCGTGGAGCCGGGCCTGTCGGACGTGCTGGCCCGCTATGCCTCAGACCACCTGTTCAGCCGGATCGACCTGCTCGGGGTGCGCGACGGCGCCAACCTGGAGGTGCTCGACGACGCCGGCCGGCCGATGTTCGCCCCCACCTTCTCGATCTGGACCACCATCGAGGAATGCCTGAACCCGCCGGTCATCTATCAGGACGGCCGCGGCTGGTACACCACCGAGCCGTTCAGCGAGCCGGAAGTCTTCGACTTCCCGGACGGCATCGGGCCGGTCGAGTGCGTCAACGTCGAGCACGAAGAGGTGCTGTTGATGCCGCGCTGGCTGACCGCCGGCCGGGTGGATTTCAAGTACGGGCTGGGGGCGGAGTTCATCGGGGTGCTGCGCACCCTGCACCAGTTGGGCCTGGACTCCACGGTGCCGCTGCGGGTCGGCGGCGTCGAGGTCAGCCCGCGGGACGTGGTGGCCGCCGCCCTGCCGGATCCGGCCCGGCTGGGGGACCGGATGCGCGGCAAGACCTGCGCCGGGGTGCTGGTCGAAGGCCTGGGAATCGACGGCGAGCCGCGGTCGAGCTACCTCTATCACGTGGTCGACAACCAGTGGTCGATGCGCGAGTACGGCTGCCAGGCGGTGCTGTGGCAGACCGCGGTGAACCCGGTGGTGGCGTTGGAACTGATCGCGTCCGGGGTGTGGAGCGGGGCCGGCGTGCTCGGCCCCGAGGCGTTCGACGCGGTGCCGTTCCTGACCCTGCTGGCCGGCGACTACGGCTCGCCGTGGGGGATCAGCGAGCGCTGAGCCGCGCTCGACCCCGGGATCAGCGAGCGCTGAGCCGCGTTCGGCTCCGGGATCAGCGAGCGCTGAGCCGCGCTAGGAGCGCCACTGGGTGCGCCGGCGCCGGACATCGAAGACCAGGCCGATCGCCAGCGCCACCATCATCGCGATCAGCGCCACCGCACCGGCGCCGTTGTAGTGGGTGGTGGTCAGCAGTGCGCCCAGGATCAGGAAGGTCAGCCAGCCGCCGACCTGGCGACCGGTGGCGAACTCGTGGTGCCAGCCCCAGTCCTCGGGCCGCTCGTGGTCCGCATGATGGGCGTGCTCGACGTCGGTACCGGCGATGGGGTTGGACTCCGTTGCCACCTTCGATCACTCCTGTACGGCGTTCGGCCCTGGACGAGGTCGGCCCTGCGCGGTTCGCACGGCCCGACGGGTGCGTTCGAGCCATTCTGGCATCCGGGTGCGGCGGCCGGGGATACGGCACCCGGGGGGTTGCGCGGTCGGCGAGAATGGCCCGATGACCAGTCCCCTCGAAACCGCCCGCCCCGAAGCCGCATCAGGCCAAACCGCATCGACCGAAACCACCGGCGGCCACCGCCGGATCGTCCTGCTCGGCTCGACCGGTTCGATCGGCACCCAGGCGCTGGAGGTGATCGGCAAGGCCGGTGAGCGGTTCTCGGTGGTGGCGCTGGCCGCCGGCGGCGGCAACGTCGAGCTGCTCGCCGAGCAGGCGCTGCACTGGCAGGTCGGCTACGTCGGGGTCAGCTCGCCGGCCGCCGCCGAGGAGCTGCGGCAACGACTGGCAGCCGGCCTGCCGGCCGGGCAGCCGTTGCCGGAGGTGGTGGTGGGACCGGATGCCACCGAGCAGCTGGCCACCCTGGACTGCGACGTGGTGCTCAACGGGGTGGCCGGCGCGGCCGGGCTGCGGGCCACCCTGGCGGCGTTGCGGGCCGGCCGGACGGTGGCGCTGGCCAACAAGGAGTCGCTGATCGCCGGTGGTCCGCTGGTGCTGGACGCCGCCGGGCCGGGGCAGCTGGTGCCGGTCGACTCCGAGCACTCGGCACTGGCCCAGTGCCTGCGCTCGGGCAGCGCCGCCGAGGTGCGCCGGCTGGTGCTGACCGCCAGCGGCGGCCCGTTCCGCGGCCGGCGGCGTGCCGCGCTGGAGTCGGTCACCGCCGAGCAGGCGCTGGCCCACCCGACCTGGTCGATGGGCCCGCTGATCACCACCAACTCCGCCACCCTGGTCAACAAGGGCCTGGAGCTGATCGAGGCGCAGCTGCTGTTCGGCGTCGGCTACGACCGGATCGAGGTCGTGGTGCACCCCCAGTCGATCGTGCACTCGATGGTCGAGTTCGTCGACGGCGCCACCCTGGCACAGGCCAGCCCGCCGGACATGCGGCTGCCGATCGCGCTGGCCCTGGCCTGGCCCGACCGGGTGGCCGGCGCCGCTCCCGGACTGGACTGGAGCGGGGCCCAGTCCTGGACCTTCGAACCGGTGGACAACGAGGCGTTCCCGGCGATCGAGCTGGCCCGGACGGCGGGCATCGCCGGCGGCTGCGCACCGGCGGTCTACAACGCGGCCAACGAGGAGTCGGTGGCGGCGTTCCACAGCGGATCCTGTGGTTTCCTCGGCATCGTCGACACGGTGAGCGAGGTTCTGGACCGGTGGCTGGCCGTCGAGCATGCGGCGGCCGGCATTCCACGCGACATCGCCGACGTCGAAGCAGGCGCAGCAGTGGGCGCGCCGGCAGGCGGCGGCGGTACTGGGCATCGACCGGTAGCGGCGTAACCGTCACCGTCCGGTGGCCGGACAGGGCACAATGAGTGCAGACAGTGACACCGCGCAGCCGGGCCTCGGCAGGCGGGTCGGGAGGATGACACAGGCGTGCTGTACGCACTGGGCGTGATTGCCTTCGCGGTCGGGCTGCTGGCCTCGATCGCGCTGCACGAGATCGGGCACCTGGTGCCGGCGAAGAAGTTCGGCGTGCGGGTCACCCAGTACATGGTCGGCTTCGGCCCGACCCTGTTCTCCCGCCAGCGTGGCGAGACCGAGTACGGCGTCAAGGCGATCCCGCTCGGCGGCTACATCCGGATGATCGGAATGGTGCCGCCGCGCGCCGACGGCCGGCGGTCCCGGTGGCCGCGCCGGATGGGCGAGCTGGTCGAGGAGTTCCGGGCCACCAGCCGCACCGAGGTGACGGCGACCGACGAGAACCGGCAGTTCTACCGGCTGACCCCGGGCAAGAAGATGATCGTGATGCTCGGCGGCCCGAGCATGAACCTGCTGATCTTCTTCGTGCTGACCATCCTGCTGTACGGCCTGATCGGGCTGCGGGCGCCGACCACCACGGTGGGGTCGGTGAGCGAGTGCGTGGTGTCCAGCACCGTGGCCACCGAGACCTGCCCGGCAGTGAGCAGCGCCGACTACCGCAAGGCGCCGGCCAACGGCGTGCTGCAAGCCCGGCGACACCATCACCGCCATCAACGGCCTGCCGGTCAAGCACTGGGCGGACGCGGTCGACGTGATCGAGGCCTCGGCCGGCAAGCCGCTCACCGTGTCGGTGCGCCGGGGCGGCCAGCCGGTGCAGCTGTCCCTCACCCCGGTGCTCAACACCAAGTACGCCGACGACAGCGGCCACACCAAGCAGGCCGGCTTCATCGGCATCAGCACCACCGAGTCCTACCAGCGGCTCACCCCGGGCCAGATCCGCAGCGTGATCTGGCAGCAGCTGGGGTTGAGCGTGGACGCGCTCAAGCAGTTCCCGGCCAAGCTGGCCAGCCTCACCGGCACCGTGTTCCAGGGCAAGCCGCGCGACCAGAACGGCGCGGTGGGAGTGATCGGGCTGGGCCGGATCGGCGGTGAGATCGCCGACAGTGCCAAGGTCGCCGCGCTGGACAAGATCTCGATGCTGATCAGCCTGCTGGCCAGCGTCAACCTGCTGCTGTTCTTCTTCAACCTGTTACCGCTGCTGCCGCTGGACGGCGGCCACGTCGCCGGTGCCCTGGTCGAGGCGATCCGGCGCGGCATCGCCCGGCTGCGCAAGCGGCCCCGGCTGATCTTCGTCGACGTCGCGCAGCTGGTGCCGGTGATGTACGTGGTGGCCGGAATTCTGATCGTGTTCTCGGTGCTGGTGATGTACGCCGACATCGTCAAGCCGATCTCACTGCCCAACTAGCACCAATCCACCCCGGTGCCCCCGGGCGCCGAACCGATTACGAGGAGACAAGCGTTGACCAAGCCCGAGGTGCAACTGCCCGACCGGTGAGCTGACCGGCGACCTGCAGGTCCGTGACCTGATCGAGGGCGACGGGGCGGTCGCCGAGGCCGGCCAGCAGGCGGTGGTGCACTACGTCGGCGTCGCGCACTCGACCGGCCAGGAATTCGACGCCAGCTACAACCGCAACTCGCCGTTCACCTTTCCGCTGGGTGGCGGCCGGGTGATCGCCGGCTGGGACCAGGGCGTGCAGGGTATGAAGGTGGGCGGCCGGCGAGAGCTGATCATCCCGCCGCACCTGGGTTACGGTGATCGCGGCGCCGGCGGAGCCATCAAGGGCGGCGAGACGCTGATCTTCGTGGTGGACCTGCTCGAGCTGCGCTGACGGATTCCCCCGGCAGGCGCGGGCTTTTCAGAAACGACGAGGCACGGACAAGGATCGAGGAAGAGCAGTGAGCGTTCCGGTCGCACTGGGTATGCCCTCGGCACCGCCTCCGGTGCTGGCGCCGCGGAGGAAGTCCCGCCAGATCAAGGTCGGGTCGGTCTTCGTCGGTGGGGATGCGCCGGTCTCGGTGCAGTCGATGACGACGACGTTGACCTCGGATGTGAATGCGACGCTGCAGCAGATCGCTGAGTTGACCGCTGCCGGTTGTGACATCGTGCGGGTGGCCTGCCCGTCGCAGGATGACGCGGACGCGCTGTCCGCGATCGCCCGCAAGAGCCAGATCCCGGTGATCGCCGACATCCACTTCCAGCCGAAGTACGTCTTCGCCGCGATCGATGCCGGCTGCGCGGCGGTGCGGGTGAATCCGGGCAACATCCGGGCCTTCGACGACCAGGTGGCCGCGATCGCGAAGGCGGCCGGCGATGCGGGGGTGTCGATCCGGATCGGGGTGAACGCCGGTTCGCTGGACAAGCGCCTGTTGGCCAAGTACGGCAAGGCGACTCCGGAGGCGTTGGTGGAGTCCGCGTTGTGGGAGGCGTCGCTGTTCGAGGAGCACGGCTTCCGCGATTTCAAGATCTCGGTCAAGCACAACGACCCGGTGGTGATGGTGCGGGCGTACGAGTTGCTCGCCGAGCAGTGTGAGTACCCGCTGCACCTCGGGGTGACCGAGGCCGGTCCGGCGTTCCAGGGCACCATCAAGTCCGCGGTGGCGTTCGGCGCGTTGCTGAGCAAGGGCATCGGCGACACGATCCGGGTGTCGCTGTCGGCGCCGCCGGTCGAGGAGGTCAAGGTCGGGCTGCAGATCCTGCAGTCGCTGAACCTGCGGCAGCGCAAGCTCGAGATCGTGTCCTGCCCGTCCTGCGGGCGCGCCCAGGTCGACGTGTACTCCCTGGCGGAGAAGGTCACCGCCGGCCTGGAGGGCATCGAGGTGCCGCTGCGGGTCGCGGTGATGGGCTGCGTGGTCAACGGCCCCGGCGAGGCCCGCGAGGCCGACCTCGGGGTGGCCTCGGGCAACGGCAAGGGACAGATCTTCGTCCGGGGTGAGGTGGTCAAGACCGTCCCCGAATCCATGATCGTCGAGACCCTGATCGAAGAGGCGCTGCGGATGGCCGAGGAGATGGCCGCCGACGGCGCGCCGTCCGGCGAGCCCACGGTGGCGATCAGCTAGGTCCGGCTGCCGGCCTCGTTCGGTAAATGGGTTTGCGGCCTGGAGGAGACTCGACCGGCGTGGACATCGAGATCAGGCCGGCAACACCGGAGGACTACCCGGAACTGCTGCGCGCCGACGGCTTCGCCATCGGCGAGCACTACACCGAGCAGGATTTCGAGGACGCCTTCGGCGACGAGCCCGCGACCTTCCTGCTGGCGATCCTGGACGGCCGGATCATCGGGATCACCGGCCACTTCGACTTCGACATGACGGTGCCCGGTGGCAGCGTGCCGGTGCCCGGCGTCACCTGGGTGTCGGTGAGCCCGCTGCACCGCCGTCGCGGGGTGCTGCGCGCGCTGATGGACCGGCAACTGCGCGACTACGCCGCCGCCGGCTACGCCGCGGCCATCCTGACCGCCAGCGAGGGCAGCATCTACGGCAGGTTCGGCTATGGCCCGGCCTCGGCGGTGCACCACACGGTGATCGACCGCCGGTTCACCCGGCTGGCCCGGACGGACCGGGAGGTGGGCGGCGAGGTGCGGCTGCTGACCGCCGAGCAGGCCCGTCCGGTGCTGCCCGAGTTGCACCGGCGCTGGCGCGAGCAGGTGCCGGGCGCGCTCAACCGGACCGAGTCCTGGTGGGACCACCTGTTCCGCGACCGCGAACAGCACCGCGGCGGCATGAGCGCCAAGTTCTACCTGACCCACCCCGACGGCTATGTCAGCTACCGGGTCAAGGACCAGTGGAACGAGGGAATCGCGGCGATGCAGTGCCGGATCACCGACTACGTGATCGCCAGCCCGGACGCGCACGCGGCACTCTGGCAGGTGCTGCTGGGCATGGACCTGGTCGAGACCATCGACAGTCACCAGATCCCGGCCGACGACCCGCTGCCGTTCCTGGTCACCGACTACCGGCAGGTACGTACCACCGCGGTCAACGACGGGGTCTGGCTGCGCCCGGTGGACGCGGCCGCGCTGCTGGCCGCGCGCAGCTACCGGGTCGAGATCGACACCGTGCTGGAGTTGCGCGACCCGCTGCTCGGCGACCGGCGGCTGGCGCTGGCCGGTGGCCCGGACGGCGCGAGCTGCGAGCCGACCGACCGGCCCGCCGAGATCAGCTTCAGCCTGGCCGGCCTCGGCTCGGCGTACCTCGGCGGGCACCGGCTGCACACCCTGGCCCGGGCCGGCACCCTGCGGTGCGACGACCCGGGCTTGCTGACCCGGCTGGAGCTGGCCTTCTCCACCGACCGGGCACCGTTCCACGGCACCGCGTTCTAGGGCTCACCGGCCGGGTTCGCCAGCCGGTGAGCCCGTACCGCGCGGGGTCAGCAGGTGTGGCACTCCCGCAGGATGTGCGGTGTCACTGAGGCTGACGCCTGGTTACCGTTCGCATCGACCGCGTTCACCTGCACGGTGACGCTGTTACGCATCACGTGGACGGTGTACGAGGGGCCGGTACCGACCTGGGTGCCGTTGAGGAACCAGGTGTAGCTGTAAGGGGCGGTGCCGTGCGCGGGCACGGCCGTGTAGGTCGCGTCGTCGAACTGGTATATCGAGGCGGGCCCGGAGATGCTGACGGTGAAGTCGTAGAGCCCGGGCTCCGCGGAGGCCGGCGCCTGCTGGGCCGAGGCCAGGACGGCCATCAGCAGTGCTGCCAACAGGACTGTGACGAGTCGCCGTACCGTGCTGGCCGGCGAGGGTGAGCGTCGGGACGGGCGATTGGGCGAAAGCTGCATGGGATCCCCCTTGGAAAGGTATGGGCGAAAGCAGATAAGCACCAGCGCATCGGAAGAACAAGACATCTCGTCCAGCCGGGCGGCGAAGGCCTCACCGCGGCGGCGTGCTGGGTCCGGTATGCCGGTGCGCCGAGGCCGGGTGTGCGCGGTACGTTTTTCCTATGACCGTCATCCAGGCCCGGCCCCGGGTGCTGGTGGCCGCCGACGAGTCGGCGGTGCGGTCGCTGGTGCAGCGCGACCGGGTACTCAACTGCGTCGTGGACCACCGGCTGCAGCGGGCTCCGGACCTGAACCCGCACCGCCTCGGCGGCTACCTCTGGGGGGTCGGCGAGGCCGGTGACGAGCTGCGCGCGGCGGCGTTCTGCGGCGGCAATCTGGTGCCGGTGGGGGAGGATCTCGCCGCGCTGGAGCTGATCGCCGGCTACCTGGCCCGCGGCGGCCGCAGCTGCTCATCGATCGTGGGGACGGCGGAGTCGGTCGCCACCATGTGGCCGGTGCTGTCCCGCCGGTGGGGGCCGGCACGCGCGATCCGGACCAGCCAGCCACTGCTGGCCACCCAGTCGGTGCCCGGTATCGAGCCGGACCCCAGGGTGCGGCGGGTGCAACCGGCCGACCTGGCGCGGTTCCTGCCGGCCGCGGTGTCGATGTTCACCGAGGAACTCGGGGTGTCTCCGATCGGTTCGGACGCCGGCCGCGGCTACCGGGCCCGGGTCGCCGGCCTGATCGATGCCGGCCGGGCCTTCGCGCGCTTCGACGAGCGTGGCCAGGTCGAGTTCAAGGCCGAGATCGGCGTGCTGGGACGGGCCACCGCCCAGATCCAGGGGGTCTGGGTGCGTCCGGACCTGCGCCGGCAGGGGATGGCCACCGCCGCGATGGCCAGCGTGCTGCGCTACGCGCTGGAGCTGGCGCCGTCGGTGAGCCTGTACGTCAACGACTACAACCACGCCGCCCGCCGGCTCTACGACCGGCTCGGCATGCGCCAGGTCAGCACGCTGAGCACGGTGCTGTTCTGACCAGTGGCTGGCTCCGTGTCAGTGGCTTGTGATAAATCCATCAGCATGAGCTCTGGACGCGGTGATCTTCGACTGGGGCGGCACGCTGACCCCGTGGCACACCATCGACCCGATGGAGTGCTGGCTGGCGGTGACCGCCGACGAGGTGCAGGCCCGGGCGCTGCACGAGGCCGAGATCATGGTCTGGCAGGCGGTCAAGGAGGACCACCGCAGCGGCACCCTGGACGACATCCTGGACCGGGCGGCGCTGCGGCTGACCTCCGAGCAGCTGCGCACCTACTACCAGTGGTGGGACGCGCACAGCTACACCGATCCGGCGGTGCCGGAGCTGTTCGCCGCGCTGCGGCAGCGGGGCCTGAGGATCGGGGTGCTGTCCAACACCGTCTGGCCGGCAGCTGAGCACCGGCGGATCTTCGAGCGGGACGCCATCGACCACCTGATCGACGGCGCGGTCTACACCTCCGAGATCCCGTGGGTCAAGCCGCATCCGGACGCCTTCCGGGCCGCGCTGGACGCGGTCGGGGTGTCCGAGCCCGGCCGGGCGGTCTACGTCGGCGACCGGCTGTTCGAGGACGTCTGGGGCGCCAACCAGGTCGGCATGCATGCGGTGCTGGTGCCGCACAGCATCATCCCGGAGTCGCAGATGACCGGCATCGAGGGCACCCCGGACGCGGTGATCTCCGACCTCGCCGAGCTGGTCGCCGTGATCGACCGCTGGCTGGAGCATGGCGTGCCGGTGCGTAGCGGCCCGGACCGGTAGCCGGCTCTACAAGCCGGGGAACGGCACCGTCGGCGCGGTCGGGCTGAGCAGCGTGCGCCATCCGGTGGCGTCCCGGGCCGCGGTGTTCAGGCCGGTCAGGGCCTGCCTGCGCAGGGCGGCCAGCTCCGTGGCTGCGGCAGCGTCGGCGCCGGCCGCCGAACGCGAGCTGGTCGGAGCGGCCGTCGCGGCGAGCACCGGTGCCACCAGCAGGTAGCGGTAGGCGCCGGCGCAGGCCTGCTCGAGCTCCAGCGCCCAGCGCTGCGCGTCGGCCGGCCCGGTCACCGGCTGCGGCGGGACGTAGCTGGCCTCGGCCGGGACTCCCACCGCATGGCGCGCCGCCAGCTGGGCCAGCACCGCGTCCCGGGTGTCGCGGTGCCGGTCCTCCAGCTGCCTGGCCCGCTCCACCTGGCCGGCATCGCGCAGCGCCACCCCGATCACCGGGTAGCTGTACACCGCGGCGTGCTGGGCGGCCAGCACCCGCTGCAGGGCCTGCACCACCGGATCGGCCGGCTGGGTGGCAGGGGTGGTCATCGCAGCACCTGGACGTGGCTGGTCAGGCAGGCGGCGATGCTGCCCAGCAGCGGCACCACCTCGGCGGCGTTCGGCTCGGTGTCCGGCCAGCCCAGGCAGGCGGCGGTGGTGGCGGTGGCCGCGGACCGGCTGGCCTCGGCGAGCGCCGCGACCGGGTCGGCCCCGGTGCTGGCGGCCGGGCGGCCGGCGGTGCTGCCCGCTGCCGGCACGGCCCGCGAGGTCGAGGCGGTGACCGCCAGCCGCCAGCCCGGATAGCGCTGGAGCACCTCGTGCAGCGCGGTGCCGTGCGCTGCCACGTCCGCGCGCAGCCCGGCCAGCCCCGGGTGGGTCGGCTGGCCGGTCAGCACCCGGTCGTAGGAGGCCAGCAGTTGCTGCTGCCGGGCCAGCGCGGCCGTCAGGGCCACCGGTGGCGGGGGCGGCGGCGAGGCGACCCGGTGCCGGACGTGCCGGGTCAGTCCGAGCAGCGCGCCACCGCCGAGCGCCGTGCCGAGCAACGCCCGGTTCAGCAGCGTCCTGCGGGAGATGTCAGCCATGGCGCGAGCAGTCTTTCAGATGCGACTGCCGCTGTCGCACCCCCGAGACGCCACGGTGACGCGTCGCCGCACCGTCAATTCCTGCAATGATGCCGGCCGCCGGAGCGGTTGCTGGATACGCTCGGTTCATGGCCGGCTGGGCGGTGCCCTCGTGAAGGTCCCCGGGCTCACCGGCGAGATCGAGCGTCGGTTGCTGGTCAACTACCGCCTCGACCCGGCCGCGATCGCCACGGTGTTACCGGCCCCGTTCCGCCCGCAGCTGGTCAACGGATTCGCCGTAGCCGGAATCTGCCTGATCCGGCTCGGGTCGATGCGGCCCCGCCCGCTGCCGGCGTGGGTCGGGGTGCGCAGCGAGAATGCCGCGCACCGAGTCGCCGTCGAGTGGGACTCGCCGAGTGGAGTACAGACCGGCGTCTACATCCCGCGCCGGGACACGGACTCGTGGCTGAACGTGGTCGTCGGTGGTCGGCTGTTCCCGGGCACCCATCACCGGGCCACCTTCGACGTGGCGGAGTCCGCGTCCGAGATCCGGGTGGCCTTCACCGCGCGCGACGGCAGCGCGGCCGTGCGCGTGGCGGTCAGGCTCTCCGAGAGCCTCGTGGACAGCTCGCTGTTCGCCGACGCCGAGTCCGCGTCGGCATTCTTCGAGCGGGGCTCGATCGGGTTCTCGGCCACCCGCGACTCCGACCGGTTCGACGGCTTGGCCCTGCACACGACGGCCTGGCAGGTCGAGCCTGGCACGGTGCTGGAGGCCCACTCGTCGTTCTTCTCCGACCGGGCGGTCTTCCCGGACGGGTCGGTACAGCTCGACTGCGCGCTGGTCATGCGCCGCGTCCCGGTCACCTGGCAGGCGCTGGCCTCGCTGCACGGGTGACCTCTGCGCGGAGGGGGAGCCCCATCGAGACAGCTCCGTGCCGCGCGGATCGCCGGCCACTCGCCGACTGCGACAAGCGGCACCCGGCCGGATGCCGGTACGCTGGCGGACAGCCCTTTCGAAGCTGGTGCGCCCGGCTTCACGGGGTATACGGACCGACAACTGCACACCGACGGGAGCGCCCGACATGACTGCGCGAACGCCGCAACGGCAACAGCTGATCGAGCTGATCGGACCGGCCGTCAGCGCCGCGGGATACGAGCTGGACGACCTCTCGGTGACCGCCGCCGGCCGCCGGAGCCTGATCCGGGTGAGCGTCGACGGCGACGGCGGCATCGACCTCGACGCGGTGGCCGACATCTCACGCACGGTCTCCGAGATCCTCGACGGCGACGGTGCGGCCAGCTTCGCCGGGCCCTACGTACTCGAGGTCAGCTCGCCGGGGGTCGACCGGCCGCTGACCGAGCCCCGGCACTGGCGCCGGGCCACCGGGCGGCTGGTCAGCGTGGACGTCGACGGCCGGCCGCTGACCGGCCGGGTGGTCAGCGCCGACGACGCGTCGGTGACCCTGGACGTCGAGGGTCAGCAGCGCAGCCTGCCGTTGGCGGGCCTGGGGCGCGGCCGGGTGCAGGTGGAGTTCGCCCGCCCCGGCGAGCCCGAACCGGACGGCGCCGAGTCCGACGCCGAACCGGATCACACCGAACTGGACGAAGCCGAATCGGATGAAGGAGGCCACCGCCATGGTCTCGGTTGACATCGCAGCACTGCGCAGCATCGAACGGGAGAAGGAGATCTCCTTCGACACCGTCCTGCAGGCATTGGAGACGGCACTGCTGACGGCCTACCGGCACACCAACCACCCGATGCCGCACGCCCGGGTCGTGATCGACCCCAAGTCCGGCGCGGTCACCGTGTGGGCCGCCGAGTACTCACCCGACGGCGAGCTGGTCGAGGAGTTCGACGACACCCCCACCGACTTCGGCCGGATCGCGGCGATGACCGCCAAGCAGGTGATCATGCAGCGGTTGCGCGACGCCGAGCACGACCACACCTACGGCGAGTACTCCGGCCACGAGGGCGACATCGTCACCGGCATCATCCAGGCCGACGCCCAGGCCTCCCAGCGCGGCCTGGTGCTGGTCAGCCTCGGCAAGGTCGAGGCGGTGCTGCCGCAGTCGGAGCAGGTGCCCGGCGAGGTCTATGACCACGGCACCCGGATCAAGAGCTACGTGGTGTCGGTGACCCGGGGGATGCGCGGCCTGCAGATCACCATCAGTCGCACCCATCCCAACCTGGTCAAGAAGCTGTTCGCGCTGGAGGTGCCCGAGATCGCCGACGGCAGCGTCGAGATCATGGCGGTCGCCCGGGAGTCCGGCCACCGGACCAAGATCGCGGTGCGCAGCCGGGTGGACGGGCTCAACGCCAAGGGTGCCTGCATCGGGCCGATGGGGCAGCGGGTTCGCAACGTGGTGGCCGAGCTGCACGGCGAGAAGATCGACATCATCGACTACGACGAGGACCCGGCGGTGTTCGTCGGCAACGCGCTGTCCCCGGCTGTCGCGCGGCAGGTCGACGTGGTCGACCCGGTCGCCAAGGCCGCCCGGGTGGTGGTTCCGGACTACCAGCTGTCGCTGGCCATCGGACGAGAGGGCCAGAACGCCCGGCTGGCGGCCCGGCTGACCGGCTGGCGGATCGACATCCACTCCGACGCCGAGCAGACCGCACCAGACCGGGCCGCGGGCGGAGCCGAGGAGTGGGACCCGGAGCCGGCGGTCGACGTCCACCCGGTGTCGCACCCAGCTGACCGGCAGGTGGCCGAATCCGGTGCCGGTGGGGAGTAGAGTTAGACCCGGCCGTCAGCTCGACGGTGGCCAGTCCGAGCAAGCGCGCGTTCTGCGCACCTGTATCGGCTGCCGCCAGCGAGCCTCGGCCGCCGATCTGCTTCGCGTCGTAGCGGGACCACCAGCTCCGTCCGGTGTCGGCGACTCTCCGAGTCCGCCACTGCCGGTCCAGGTGCTGCCGGACCCGCGACGCCGTGCCTCCGGACGGGGAGCATGGCTCCACCCGGTCCTCGGATGCATGGATCTCGCTGAGCGTCGTCGGGCGTTCGGACGGGCGTTGCGCAGCACCGCCGGTCTGGACGCCTCGCCGGTTCGGTTGTACCTCGAGTCGATTGCCGGCCAGCCGGCGGATCGAGTCGGAATTGCCCTCGCCAGCTCCCGCTGACGAGTACGCAGCGATTGTGAGAAGACCTATGAGCACCCGATGAAGCGCCAACCATGAGTGCGTTTCCCACCTAAATCGGGACCGAGCGGGCTTGTCCGCCGGTCCTGCGACGAAGGAGTCCAGTGGCAGGCAAGGCCCGCGTACACGAGCTCGCCAAAGAGCTCGGCGTACCCAGCAAAGAAGTTCTAGCGAAGCTCAACGAACTCGGCGAGTTCGTCAAGAGCGCGTCGTCCACGGTCGAGCCCCCGGTTGCCCGGCGGCTGCGTGAGGCGTTCCCAGCCCCCAAGGCGGCGGCCCCGGCCAAGACCGCTCCGGCCAAGGCTGCTCCGGCACCGGCGACCCAGCCGGTGGCTGCGGCTGCCCCCGCACCGGTAAGCACCCCGGCGCCCGCTGCCGCCCCGGCTCCGGCCCCGGCGGCCAGCCCGATCGCGGCCAGTGCCGCGCCGAGCCCGGTGGCCCAGCCCAGCCCGACCACCCGACCGGCGGCGGCACCGTCGCCCGGTCCGCGGCCGGGTGCACCCCGGCCCGGTGGCCAGCGGGTGGCCAACAACCCGTTCGGCGTCGGCGGCGGCCAGGCCGCCGCGCGCCCGGCACCGCCGCGTCCCGGCGGCACCGCAGGTGGCTCGCAGATGCCGCCGCGCCCGGCCGGTCCGCGTCCCGGTCCGGCCGGTGCCGGCGGCCCGCGTCCGAACCCCGGCATGATGCCGCCCCGTCCGAACCCGGGCATGATGCCCGGCCGCGGCGGTCCCGGTGGCCGTCCCGGCGCTCCCGGTCGTCCCGGCGCGGGTGGCGCGGGCGTCGGCCGGCCCGGCGGTCCCGGTCGTCCCGGCGGCGCACCCGGTGGTGGCGGTTACCGCGGTGGTCCCGGTGGCGCTCCCGGTGGGGGTGGCGGCGGCGGTTACCGTGGCGGCCCCGGTGGCGCTCCCGGTGGCGGCGGCGGCTTCGGCCCGCGTCCCGGCGGTGGCGGTCCCGGTGGTCGTGGTCGCGGTGCCGGCACGGCAGGCGCGTTCGGCCGGCAGGGTGGCCGGCCCACCCGCGGTCGCAAGAGCAAGAAGCAGCGCAGGCAGGAGTTCGACAACATGTCGGCGCCGTCGCTGGGCGGCGTGCAGGTCCCGCGCGGTAACGGCGAGGTGCTGCGGCTGCCCCGCGGTGCGTCGCTGTCGGACTTCGCCGACAAGATCAATGCCGAGCCGGCCGCGCTGGTGACGGTGATGTTCCACCTCGGCGAGATGGTGACGGCCACCCAGTCGGTCAACGAGGAGACCCTGCAGCTGCTGGGTGCCGAGTTGAACTACAACGTCCAGGTGGTCAGCCCGGAGGACGAGGACCGCGAGCTGCTCGAGTCCTTCGACCTGACCTTCGGCGACGACGAGGGTGGCGACGAGGAACTGGTCGCCCGCCCGCCGGTGGTGACCGTGATGGGTCACGTCGACCACGGTAAGACCCGGTTGCTGGACGCGATCCGCAAGTCCAACGTGATCGCCGGCGAGGCCGGCGGCATCACCCAGCACATCGGTGCCTACCAGGTGCACGTCGAGCACGAGGGCCTGGACCGGGCGATCACCTTCATCGACACCCCGGGTCACGAGGCGTTCACCGCCATGCGTGCCCGCGGTGCCTCCACCACCGACATCGTGGTGCTGGTGGTGGCGGCCGACGACGGCGTGATGCCCCAGACCATCGAGGCGCTCAACCACGCCCAGGCGGCCGACGTGCCGGTGGTGGTCGCGGTGAACAAGATCGACAAGGAGGGCGCCAACCCGCAGAAGGTGCGCCAGCAGCTCACCGAGTACGGGCTGGTGGCCGAGGAGTACGGCGGCGAGACGCTGTTCGTCGACGTCTCGGCGCGCAACAACCTCAACATCGACGGCCTGCTCGAAGGCATCCTGCTCACCGCGGACGCGGCCCTGGACCTGCGGGCCAACCCGCACCAGGACGCCCAGGGCATCGCCATCGAGGCGCACCTGGACCGCGGTCGCGGCCCGGTGGCGACCGTGCTGGTGCAGCGCGGCACGCTGCACGTCGGTGACTCGATCGTCGCCGGCGACGCCTTCGGGCGGGTCCGGGCGATGCTCGACGACGACGGCAAGACGGTCGAGGAGGCCGGCCCCGGCTCGCCGGTAATGGTGCTCGGCCTGACCTCGGTGCCCGGTGCCGGTGACTCGTTCATCGTCGTCGAGGAGGACCGGATCGCCCGCCAGATCGCCGACCGCCGCTCGGCCCGGGAGCGCAACGCGCAGCTGGCCTCCAGCCGGCGCCGGATCTCCCTGGACGACCTGGACAAGGCGCTGGCGGCCGGCGAGGTGCAGCAGCTGAACCTGATCATCAAGGGCGACGTGTCCGGTTCGGTGGAGGCACTGGAGGACTCGCTGCTCAAGATCGAACTCAACGACGGCAACGACGAGGTCTCGCTGCGGGTGATCGGCCGCGGGGTCGGTGCCATCACCGAGAACGACATCAACCTCGCCATCGCCTCGGACGCGGTCGTGATCGGCTTCAACGTCCGGCCCGAGGGCAAGGCGCGCGAGGCGGCCGAGCGTGAGGGTGTCGACGTCCGGTACTACACGGTCATCTACCAGGCGATCGACGAGATCGAGGCCGCGCTCAAGGGCATGCTCAAGCCCGAGTTCGAAGAGGTGCAGCTGGGCAGCGCCGAGGTCCGCGAGGTGTTCCGGGTGCCGCGGGTCGGCAACATCGCCGGTTCGATCGTGCGGTCGGGCACCATCCGGCGCAACACCAAGGCGCGGCTGGTGCGCGACGGCATCGTCGTCAACCCCAACCTCGCGGTGGAGTCGCTGCGGCGGTTCAAGGACGACGCGACCGAGGTCCGCGAAGGGTTCGAGTGCGGTATCGGGCTCGGGTCGTTCAACGACATCAAGATCGGCGACATCGTCGAGACCTTCGAGATGCGGGAGAAGCCGCGCGGCTGAGCAGCCAGCCGCACGGTCGGACAGGCTCACGGTCATGCTCAGCGCCCACCCCGGGCGCTGGGCATGACCCCGCTGTGAGCCATGAGCTCAGCAAGGAGTTCGGACATGGCTGATTCGCCACGCTCGCGCCGGATGGCCGGTCGCATCAAGCAGATCGTCGCCCAGTACATCGAAAGCCAGATCAAGGACCCGCGACTGGGCATGGTGACCGTCACCGACGTCCGGATGACCGGGGACCTGCACGACGCGACGGTGTTCTACACCGTGTTCGGCGACGACACCGAGCGGGCCGACTCCGCCGCCGCGCTGGAGGCGGCCCGGGGCCAGATCCGTACCGAGGTGGGCCGCCAGACCGGGGTCAAGTTCACCCCGACGGTCTCGTTCATCCTCGACGAGTTGCCCCAGTCGGCCCAGCACATCGACGAACTGCTCGCGGTGGCCCGGCAGGCCGACGCGCAGGTCGAGCGGGCCCGGGCACACGCGGTGCCGGCCGGCGACCCGGACCCGTACCGCAAGCCCCGTGACGCCGACGAGGAGTAGCCCGGCCGGCGATGGCGGTCCCGCGACGCCCGATGGCGTGGAGTTCCGGCTCGCCGGCGATGCCGACTGGCCGCGGATCTGGCCGTTCTGGCTCCAGATCGTGGCCGCCGGCGACACCTACTGCTACGACCCGCGGCTGGGCTACGACGCCGGCCGCGAGCTGTGGTTCGGCAGCCCGGCCGACCGGGTCTGGCTGGTCACCGAACCGGGCGGGGCCACGGTGCTCGGCACCTACCGGGTCGGGCCGAACAAGGCCGGCCCGGGTGCGCACATCGGCACCGCGTCCTACATGGTCGGCGAGGCCGCCCGGGGCCGTGGCGTCGGCCGGGCGATGGTGCTGCACAGCCTGGAGCAGGGCCGGGCGGCCGGCTTCCGCGGCATCCAGTTCAACGCGGTGGCGGCGTCCAACCTGAACGCCGTCCGGCTCTACCGCGACCTCGGCTTCGAAGTGGTCGGCGCGGTGCCGGGCGGCTTCGCCCATCCCGAGCTGGGCTACGTCGACCTGCTGATCATGTTCTGCCCGCTGTGAGTTCCCCGATGGGCTCCGGCGGGGAGCAGGTGAGCGCGGTCGACGTCCCGGCCCGGCGGATCGTGGCGCTGGCCGCCTCGGCCTTCGTGGTGCTGGCCGCCGAGCCGCTGTTCGTGCTGGTCGACACCGCCGTGGTGGGCCACCTGGGCCGCTCGCAGCTGGCCGCGCTGGGCGCCGCCGGCACCGTGATGACCCTGCTGGCGGTGCTCGGCACCACGCTGGAGTACGGCACCACCGGACGGGCCGCCCGCTACTACGGGGCCGGCCGCCGGGCCGCCGCGGTGAACGAGGGCGTGCAGGCGTCCTGGCTGGGGGCCTCCATCGGCCTGCTGGCGGTGCTGGTCGGCGAGCTGGTGGCCCGGCCGGTCGTCCAAGCGGTGGCCGGCGGGGCCGGACCGGTCGCCGACGAGGCCACCCAGTGGCTGCGGATCGCCATCCTGGGACTGCCCGGCATCCTGCTGGTGCTGGCCGGCAACGGCTGGCTGCGCGGCGTCCAGGACACCCGGACGCCGGTGCGGATCGTGGTGCTGGCCAACCTGCTCTCGGCGGCCGCGTCGCCGCTGCTGGTCTACCCGGCGGGGCTGGGGCTCAGCGGTTCGGCGATCGCGAACGTGCTGGCCCAGTGGCTGGGCGCGGCGCTGTGCCTGCGGGCGATCCGTGCCGAGGGGGTGCCGCTGGCCCCGGACCGGGCGGTGATGCGGGCCCAGCTGGTGGTCAGCCGCGACCTGGTGATCCGGGCGCTGGCCTTCCAGGCGGCCTACCTCACCGCAGCCGGGGCAGCCGGCCGGATGGGTGCGGCGCAGCTGGCCGCGCACCAGATCGGCCTGCAGCTGTGGGAGTTCATCGCGCTGCTGCTGGACTCCTTCGCGATCGCCGCCCAGGCCCTGGTCGGGGCGGCGCTCGGCGGCGGGGCGGTCGCGGCGGCCAAGAGCACCGCCTGGCGGGTCAGCCGGTACGGGGTGGCGGCCGGCGTGATGTTCGGTCTCGTGATGACCGCCGGCTGGTACCTGGTCCCGGCGCTGTTCACCTCCGACGCCGGGGTGCGCGAGCAGGCGCACGTGCTGTGGCCGTGGCTGGTGGCGATGATGCCGGTGGCCGGCATCGTCTTCGCGCTGGACGGCGTGCTGCTCGGGGCCGGCGACAACGCCTTCATCCGCAGCGTCACCGTGGTCGCCGCACTCGGTGGCTTCGTGCCGCTGTGCCTGCTGGCGCTCCGGCTGGACTGGGGGTTGTCCGGCGTCTGGGCGGGGCTGGCCGCCTTCATCGGGCTGCGGTTCGTCGGCATGGTGTGGCGGACCCGGTCCGGCCGGTGGCTGGTGGTCGGCGAGCAGCGCTGAGCCCCGCGGGTGCGGCTACGGCGCCGGGCCCGCGGGGGATAATCGCTGGCGGCAGCGCGGCGGTGTTGGCGACGATGGCTTCGCCGGTGCGAAGATCGGCGGCGAGGAAAAGGCGGGGAGGAGCGAGGTGGCAGGCGAGGCCGGCAAGTCCGAGAGCGTCCCGTCCTTCTCCTGGGCGTCGGACCGAGCCGCCCCGTCGGAGCAGGGCTGGCGGCGGAGGCTGGAGGGCTACTCCTGGTTCGACGCCCTCGTCGCCGTGCTCTGCGTGGTAGTGGTCGACTTGGTCGCCGTGCTGGTGGTCTCCGGCTGGCAGACCGCATCCTGCGGGGAGGCCTGCGGGCTGCGCACCCAGCTGCACCTGATGCACCGCTCGCTGCTGATCACGCTGGCGGTGGTCATCCCGCTGCCGGTGCTGGTCACCCTGCTGCTGCGCAAGGGCCGGGCGGCGATCGCGGTGGTGCAGGCGCTGCTGTGCCTGGGCGTGCTGGTCAACGCGGTCAGCACCGAGCACCGGCTGGTGCCGCGGATCAACGGCACCGCGCACTGCTGGAACTCCCTCTACAGCGACGCCGACTGCCCGTGGGGACCCAAGGACTGATGGCGCGCAAGGGGCCGGCCGGGCCGGGCGGCCTGATCGTCGTCGACAAGCCGGCCGGCATGACCTCCCACGACGTGGTCGGCAAGGTGCGCCGGATCGCCGGCACCCGGCGGGTCGGGCACGCCGGCACCCTGGACCCGATGGCCACCGGGGTGCTGGTGCTCGGCGTCGAGCGGGCCACCAAGCTGATGAACCACCTGATCCTCACCGACAAGAGCTACCTGGCCACCATCCGGCTGGGCATCGCCACCAGCACCGACGACGCCGAGGGGACGGTGCTGGCCGAGGCGTCGGCGGCCGGCCTGGACCCGGCCGCCATCGCCGCCGCCATGACGTCCCTGACCGGTGACATCCTGCAGCGGCCGGCGTCGGTGTCGGCGATCAAGGTGGACGGCGAGCGGGCCTACGCCCGGGTGCGTTCCGGCGAGGCGGTGCGGCTGGCGGCCCGGCCCGTGACGGTCGGCCGGTTCGAGCTGCTGGTCCCGCCCCGCCTGGCGGCCGAGCGCGGTGACCTGCTGGACCTGGACGTGGCCGTGGACTGCACCTCGGGAACCTACGTCCGGGCGCTGGCGCGCGACCTGGGCGAACTGCTCGGCGTCGGCGGGCACCTGACCGCGCTGCGCCGGACCCGGGTCGGGCCGTTCGGGCTGGACCAGGCGCTGACCCTCGATCACCTGGCGCAACTGGCCGATCCGATCGTGCTGCCGCTGCCGGCCGCGATCGAGGCCAGCATGCCGGTGCGCAGGCTGACCGCGGCCGAGGCGGGCGAGCTGGGCTACGGCCGGACCATCGCGCCGGCCGGTATCGAGGGCACCTACGGCGGGATCGCCGAGACCGGCGAGGCGGTGGCGCTGCTGGCCGAGTCCGCGGGCCGGGCCCGGCCGGTGCTCGGCTTCACCCCGGCCGGTTGACCAGGCACGACGGGGGTCATCCCGACGCACCGTGGCAGGGAGCGTCCGGGCTGCCCGGTAGGCTGGGTGGCAACTGCCGCTTGACGATTTCGGCTTGAGGAGACAGACCCCGCGATGGCGACCACGAATGACCTGAAGAACGGCTTGGTACTCAACATCGACGGCCAGTTGTGGACCGTGGTGGAGTTCCAGCACGTCAAGCCGGGCAAGGGTGGCGCCTTCGTGCGGACCACGCTGAAGCAGGTGCTGTCGGGCAAGGTGGTCGACCGGACCTTCAACGCCGGCACCAAGGTCGAGACCGCCACCGTGGACAAGCGCGGCATGACCTACCTCTACAAGGAGGGCGAGGACTTCGTCTTCATGGACGCCGACACCTACGAGCAGGTGCACGTGCCGGCCGCGGTGGTCGGCGACGGCGCCAACTACCTGCTCGACAACGCCGAGGCGATGGTCGCGGTGCACGAGGGGGTGCCGCTCTACATCGAGCTGCCCACCTCGGTCGAGCTGGTGATCACCTACACCGAGCCCGGCCTGCAGGGTGACCGCGCGACCGGCGGCACCAAGCCCGCCACGGTCGAGACCGGCGCCGAGGTGCAGGTGCCGCTGTTCGTCACCACCGGCGAGAAGATCAAGATCGACACCCGGGACGGCCGCTACCTCGGCCGCGTCAACAGCTAGTGCGGTTATCCCGAGTGAGCATCGCGGGCGCGCCAGCGCCGAGGAGCGGAGCGAGGTCTGCGATGAGCGCTTGCGCGAAGAGCCGGTGAGCTGAGTGGCTGCTCGGAGCAAGGCACGCAAGCGCGCCGTAGACCTGATCTACGAGGCCGACCTGCGCGGCGCGGACCCGGTGAGCACGCTGGCCGAGCGGATCGCGCTCGCCGACCCGCCGATCAGCGACTACACCGTCGAGCTGATCGAGGGGGTCGCCGAGCACCGGGCGGCGATCGACCAGCTGCTCAACGACTACTCCGAGGGCTGGACGCTGGACCGGATGCCCGGGGTGGACCGGGCGGTGCTGCGGGTCGGCCTGTACGAGCTGCTGTGGGCCAGCGACGTCCCGGACGCGGTGGCCATCGACGAGGCGGTGGAGCTGGCGAAGCTGCTGTCCACCGACGAGTCGCCGAAGTTCGTCAACGGCATCCTGGGACGGGTGCTGCGCGACCAGTTGCCGACCGGGGGTCCGGCGGCTTCCTGAGCCCACCGGCTCAGGGGCAGTTACTCCAGGCCGTGGCCGATCGAGCCCGGCGCCAGCACGCCCCAGCCGATCAGCTTCTCGGTCAACCGCTCCAGCGAGGTGTCGAACATCAGGGCCAGCGCCCGCAGGTCCTCGCCGCGGATCGAGAGCACCTTGTTGCCGTAGTCGCCGCGCTGGCGCTGGATCGAGTGGGCGTAGCGGACCAGCGGGGCGGCGTCCTCGGCCGGCACGTGCTGCAGCTTCTGCAGGTCCAGCACCACCTTGCCGCCGCTGTCGGAGCGGCTGCTGGTCGCGCCGTCCTCGGCCGGCAGCAGCTCGGAGATCGGCACCCCGTAGAACTCGGCGAGTTCGGCGAGCCTGGCCACCGACACCGCCCGGTCGCCGCGCTCGTAGGAGCCGACGACGACCGCCTTCCACTTGCCGTTGGACTTGCGCTCCACGCCGTGCAGGGACAACCGCTGCTGGGATCGGACAGCCCTCAGCCGGCTACCCAGCGCTCGGGCGTACTCACGGTCACCGGGAGCGAGCCCGGCTGCCTCCGAGCCGGCGCCTTCGGCCCCCGGGGCCGCAGCAACGTCGTCACCGATGGTCGGAGTGTTGTGCTCAGTCACGTCCCCGTCCTTAACAGATTGGCCACGGGTGGTAATCGTTCTCACAGTGCTGGTGCTGGGTAAGGCCGTGCGTAACGCTGATTTTACAGAGTAACACTTCCACATACTGTAACCGGGTAACCCCGACACTAGCGCCCAAGCATGGCTGCACGCTTCATTCTGCTACCGTCGGTAGAAGTTTCGACGTCCTTTAACGACTCGTCCTGTGAGGCGAGGAAGGGGGTCTACGCAGCGTGCCTGCGCAGCCGATTCCAGACACATCAGACCAGCTTTCCCCGGCGTTCACCCCGCCGGCCGCCCCGCGACCGGCCACGGCGGGGCCCAAGACCGTCCTGCACGCCGAGGACATCGGCCGGGTACTGGACCGGATCGCCCACCAGATCCTGGAGAAGACCCAGGGCGGCGACGGCGTGGTGCTGCTGGGCATCCCGACCCGCGGTGAGCCACTGGCCGGCCGGCTGGCCGAGCGGATCGCCACCTTCGCCGGCGTCCGGGTGGGCCTGGGCAGCCTGGACATCACCCTGTACCGCGACGACCTGCGCACCCAGGCCAGCCGCCCGCTGGGCCGAACCGTGGAGCCCGCCGGCGGCGTGGACGGCAAGCTGGTGATCCTCGTCGACGACGTGCTGTTCTCCGGCCGGACGGTGCGCGCCGCGCTGGACGCGCTGACCGACCTGGGCCGCCCGCGCGCCGTGCAGCTGGCGGTGCTGGTCGACCGCGGCCACCGCGAGCTGCCGATCCGCGCCGACTACGTGGGCAAGAACCTGCCGACCTCGGCCGAGGAGCAGGTCCGGGTGCGGCTGGCCGAGACCGACGGGGTGGACGACGTCAGCATCCTGCCGGGCGCCGCCGCGCGGACCGGGCAACCGGGCACCGCGGCGGGGAACGGAGGCTCGGCATGACCCGGCACCTGCTCTCGGCCGGCGACCTCGACGCCGCCGGCGCCCTGGAGATCCTGGACTCCGCCGAGCAGATGGACGCCATCCAGCACCGGCAGGTCAAGAAGCTGCCGGCGCTGCGCGGGCGGACCGTCGTCAACCTGTTCTTCGAGGACTCCACCCGGACCCGGTCCTCGTTCGAGATCGCCGGCAAGTGGCTGTCGGCGGACGTGGTGAACGTCAGCGCCAAGGGGTCGAGCGTCAGCAAGGGCGAGAGCCTGCGCGACACCGCGCTCACCGTGGCGGCGCTCGGGGTGGACGCGCTGGTGATCCGGCACCCGAGTTCCGGGGCGGCGCACCGGGTCACCGAATGGGTGGACTGCCCCGTCATCAACGCCGGCGACGGCACCCACGAGCACCCCACCCAGGCGCTGCTGGACGCCTTCACGCTGCGCCGCCGGCTCGGTGAGCTGGCCGGCCGGCACATCGTGATCGTGGGCGACCTGACCCACAGCCGGGTGGCCCGGTCCAACGTCCTGCTGCTCGGGCTGCTCGGCGCCCAGGTCACCCTGGTGGCGCCGCCCACCCTGATGCCGGCCGGCGTGCACGCCTGGAACTGCGCCACCAGCTGGGACCTCGACGCCACCCTGGCGGGCAAGGTCGCCGGCGACGTGGACGCGGTGATGATGCTGCGGGTCCAGCGCGAGCGGATGGGCACCGGATCCGCCGGTGGCGGCCGGTCCGCGGTTGGCTATTTCCCGACCGAGCGCGAGTACGCGATCGGCTACGGGCTGAGCCCGGCCCGCCTGGAGCTGCTGCCCGAGCACGCCCCGGTGCTGCACCCGGGTCCGATGAACCGTGGCCTGGAGATCTCCTCGATGGCCGCCGACAGCCCCCGCTCGCTGGTGCTGGACCAGGTGCGGGCCGGCGTGGCGGTCCGGATGGCGGTGCTCTACCACCTGCTGGCCGGTGCCGACGAGGGATCCGGGCGGAGCGGGACGCACCCGGTCGCGGCTTCGGCGGTGCCCGCATGACCGGCTCCACCCGGCCGGTGCTGCTGCGCGGCGTCCGGCCGCTCGGCGGCGCCGCGACCGACGTGCTGCTCGCCGACGGTGTGGTCGCCGGCCTCGGTGACGCGCTGGACACGCCGGACGGCGCCGAGTCTGATCGAGGCGGACGGCGCGGTGCTGTTGCCCGGGCTGGTCGACCTGCACACCCACCTGCGTGAGCCGGGCCGCGAGGACACCGAGACGATCGCCACCGGCTCGGCCGCCGCCGCCCTGGGCGGGTTCACCGCGGTGCACGCGATGGCCAACACCAACCCGGTCGCCGACACCGCCGAGATCGTCGAGCAGGTGGCCCGGCTCGGTGAGCTGGCCGGCCTGGTCGACGTCCGCCCGGTCGGCGCGGTCTCCCGCGGGCTGGCCGGCGAGCAGCTGGCCGAGCTCGCGAACATGGCCCGCTCGGCGGCGAACGTCCGGGTGTTCAGCGACGACGGGCACTGCGTCAGCGACGCCCGGTTGATGCGCCGGGCGCTGGAGTACCTCAAGCCGTTCGACGCGGTGCTGGCCCAGCATGCCCAGGATCCGCGGCTGGCCGACGCCGGCTGCTGCGCGCACGAGGGCGAGCTGTCCGGACGGCTGGGGCTGGCCGGCTGGCCCTCGGTCGCCGAGGAGGGCATCATCGCCCGGGACGTGATGCTGGCCCGGCACACCGGCTCGCGGTTGCACGTCTGCCACGTCTCCACCGCCGGCAGCGTGGACGTGCTGCGCTGGGCCAAGCAGCGCGGCATCGCGGTCACCGCCGAGGTGACCCCGCACCACCTGCTGCTGACCTGCGACCTGCTGGCCGGCTACGACCCGGTGTACAAGGTCAACCCGCCGCTGCGGCCGGCCGAGGACGTCGAGGCGCTACGGGCGGGCCTGGCCGACGGGACCATCGACGCGGTGGCCACCGACCACGCGCCGCACGCCGCGCACGACAAGGACCACGCCTTCGCCGACGCCGCGTTCGGCATGCTGGGGTTGCAGACCGCGCTGGGCGTGCTGATCGAGACGATGGTCGAACCCGGCCGGCTGGACTGGGCCGGCCTCGCCGACCGGATGAGCGTCCGGCCCGCGCTGATCGGCCGGCTGGCCGGCCACGGCCGTCCGATCGCGGTGGGGGAGCCGGCCAACCTGACCCTGGTCGATCCGTCCGCGAGCTGGGTGGTGGAACCGGCCGCGCTGGCTTCGCTGTCGCGCAACACCCCGTTCGCCGGCCGCCGGCTGCCGGGCCGGGTGCTGGCCACCTTCCTGCGCGGCCGGCCCACCGCCCGCGACGGCGCCGTGCCGGTCACCTCGGCGGTGTGGGCATGACCCGGCCGGCCGGCGGCGCGAACCCCGCACGCACACCGCGCACGCAGACCTGGAACGAGGAATGCCGATGACGGGCAAGGCCATTCTGGTGCTCGAGGACGGCCGGGCGTTCGCCGGCGAGTCCTACGGGGCCACCGGCGAGACCTTCGGCGAGGCGGTGTTCAACACCGGCATGACGGGCTACCAGGAGACCCTGACCGACCCGTCCTACCACCGCCAGGTGGTGGTGCAGACCGCGCCGCACATCGGCAACACCGGGGTCAACGACTCCGACCCGGAGTCGCGGCGGATCTGGGTGTCGGGCTACGTGGTGCGCGACCCGGCCCGCCGGGTGTCGAGCTGGCGGGCCACCAGGTCGCTGGACTCCGAACTCGTCGCGCAGGGCGTGGTCGGCATCTCCGGCATCGACACCCGGGCGCTGACCCGGCACCTGCGCGAGCGGGGCGCGATGCGCTGCGGCATCTCCAGCACCGACCTCGACCCGGACTCGCTGCGCGAGCGGGTGCTGGCCTCGCCGCAGATGGCCGGGGCGGACCTGGCCGGCGAGGTCAGCACCGAACAGCCCTACACCGTCTCCGCGATCGGCACCCACCGGTTCAGCATCGCGGCCCTGGACTACGGCATCAAGGCGATGACCCCGCACCGGCTGGCCGAGCGCGGCATCACCAGCCACGTGCTGCCGGCCACCTCGTCGCTGCGGCAGGTGCTCGACACCGGTGCCGACGCGGTGTTCCTGTCCAACGGCCCGGGCGACCCGGCCACCGCCGACGGTGCGGTCGCGCTGCTGCGCGAGCTGCTCGGCACCGGCACCCCGGTGTTCGGCATCTGCTTCGGCAACCAGCTGCTGGGACGCGCCTTCGGCTTCGGGACGTACAAGCTGCGCTACGGCCACCGCGGCATCAACCAGCCGGTGCAGGACCGGGCCACCGGCAAGGTGGAGATCACCGCCCACAACCACGGCTTCGCGGTGGACGCCCCGATCGAGCGAGGTCTCCGACACGGACTTCGGCGGCGTGGAGGTCAGCCACGTCTGCCTCAACGACAACGTCGTGGAGGGCCTGCGGGCCCGCGACGTCCCGGCGTTCTCGGTGCAGTACCACCCGGAGGCGGCGGCCGGCCCGCACGACGCGGCGTACCTGTTCGACCGCTTCGCCGAACTGTTGGAGGGGCGAGTGAGCACCGCAGCGAAGGGCGGGTCAGCCTGATGCCCAGGCGCACCGACATCCAGCACATCCTGGTGATCGGCTCCGGCCCGATCGTGATCGGCCAGGCCTGCGAGTTCGACTACTCCGGCACCCAGGCCTGCCGGGTGCTGCGCAGCGAGGGCTTCCGGGTCAGCCTGGTCAACTCCAACCCGGCCACCATCATGACCGACCCGGAGTTCGCCGACGCCACCTACATCGAGCCGCTGACCCCGGAGTACGTGGAGAAGGTGATCGCGGCCGAGGCGGCCGCGGGCTATCCGGTCGACGCGCTGCTGGCCACCCTGGGCGGCCAGACCGCGCTGAACCTGGCGGTCGCGCTGCACGATCGCGGCGTGCTGGAGCGCCACGGCGTGGAGCTGATCGGCGCCGACATCGACGCCATCCAGCGCGGTGAGGACCGCCAGAAGTTCAAGGACATCGTCCGGACGGTCGGCGCGGACGTGCCGGCCTCGGCGGTCTGCCACAGCCTGGACGAGGCGATCGCCTTCGCCGCGACGGTGGGCAACCGGGTGGTGATCCGGCCGTCGTTCACGATGGGCGGCCTGGGCTCGGGGATGGCGCACACCGCCGACGAGGTGCGGACCCGGGTCGAGCAGGGGCTGGCCGCCTCGCCGGTGCACGAGGTGCTGGTCGAGGAGAGCGTGTTCGGCTGGAAGGAGTTCGAGCTGGAGCTGATGCGCGACCGCAACGACAACGTGGTGGTGGTCTGCTCCATCGAGAACATCGACCCGATGGGGGTGCACACCGGCGACTCGATGACGGTGGCGCCGGCCATGACGCTGACCGACCGGGAATACCAGCAGATGCGCGACGTGGGCATCGCGGTGCTGCGCGAGGTCGGCGTCGATACCGGCGGCTGCAACATCCAGTTCGCCGTCGACCCGGCGTCCGGCCGGATGATCGTGATCGAGATGAACCCGCGGGTCTCGCGGTCCTCGGCGCTGGCCTCCAAGGCCACCGGCTTTCCGATCGCCAAGATCGCGGCGAAGCTGGCGGTCGGCTACACCCTGGACGAGGTCAGCAACGACATCACCGGGGCCACCCCGGCCTGCTTCGAGCCGAGCCTGGACTACGTGGTGATCAAGGTGCCGCGGTTCGCGTTCGAGAAGTTCCCCGGTGCCGACCCGGTGCTCACCACGCACATGAAGTCGGTGGGCGAGGCGATGTCGATCGGGCGCAACTTCACCGAGGCACTCGGCAAGGCGCTCCGCTCGATGGAGACGTCCACGGCCGGGTTCTGGACCGGCGCCGACCCGGACCCCGCTGCTTCGGTCGAGGAGCTGCTGCGGGTCGCCGCGGTGCCCACCGACGGGCGGATCTACGCCGTCGAGCGGGCGCTGCGGGCCGGCGCGAGCGTCACCGAGGTGGCAAGCGCCACCGGCATCGACCCCTGGTTCGTCGACCAGTTCGCGCTGATGCTCGAGGTCGGCCAGCAGCTGGCCGAGGCACCGGCGGTCACCGCCGAGCTGTTGCAGCGGGCCAAGCGGCACGGCCTGTCGGACCGGCAGATCGCCGCGCTGCGCCCGGAGCTGGCCGGCGAGGACGGCGTCCGGTTGCTGCGGCACCGGGCCGGCATCCGGCCGGTCTACAAGACGGTGGACACCTGTGCGGCCGAGTTCGCCGCCCGGACCCCCTACCACTACTCCAGCTACGACTCCGAGACCGAGGTCAGCCCGCAGCGCGAGCGACCGAAGGTGCTGATCCTGGGCAGCGGGCCGAACCGGATCGGGCAGGGCATCGAGTTCGACTACTCCTGCGTGCACGCGGTGATGGCGCTGCGGGACGCCGGCTTCGAGACGGTGATGGTCAACTGCAACCCCGAGACCGTCTCCACCGACTACGACACCGCCGACCGGCTGTACTTCGAGCCGCTGACCTTCGAGGACGTCCTGGAGGTGGTGCACGCCGAGCGGCAGTCGGGCACCGTCGCCGGGGTGATCTGCACGCTGGGCGGGCAGACCCCGCTGGGCCTGGCCGCCCGGCTCAAGGACGCCGGCGTGCCGGTGCTGGGCACCCAGCCGGAGGCGATCGACCTGGCCGAGGACCGCGGCGAGTTCGGCCAGGTGCTGCAGCGGATCGGGCTGCCGGCGCCCCGCTACGGCCTGGCCACCTCGTTCGAGCAGGCCAAGCAGGTCGCCGACTCGATCGGCTACCCGGTGCTGGTCCGGCCGTCCTACGTGCTGGGCGGGCGCGGCATGGAGATCGTCTACGACGAGGCCGGCCTGGCGACCTACATCGCCAAGGCCACCGACATCGATCCCGACCACCCGGTGCTGGTGGACCGGTTCCTCGACGACGCGGTCGAGATCGACGTCGACGCCCTCTACGACGGCACCGAGCTCTACCTGGGCGGGGTGATGGAGCACATCGAGGAGGCCGGCATCCACTCCGGCGACTCGGCCTGCTCGCTGCCGCCGATCACCCTGGACGGCCGGACCATCGACCGGGTGCGCGCGGCCACCGAGCTGATCGCCCGCGAGGTCGGGGTGCGCGGGCTGCTCAACGTCCAGTACGCGTTCTCCGGCGACGTGCTCTACGTGCTGGAGGCCAACCCGCGGGCCAGCCGGACGGTGCCGTTCGTGTCCAAGGCGACCGCGGTGCCGCTGGCCAAGGCGGCCGCCCGGATCGCGCGTCGGCACTCCCATCGCCGAACTGCGCGCCGAGGGCATGCTGCCCCGGCACGGCGACGGCGGCGAGCTGCCGCCGGACGCGCCGATCGCGGTGAAGGAGGCGGTGCTGCCCTTCCACCGGTTCCGCTCGCCCGGCGGCGACCTGGTCGACTCGATCCTCGGCCCGGAGATGAAGTCCACCGGCGAGGTGATGGGCCTGGACACCACCTTCGGCTCGGCGTTCGCCAAGTCCCAGGCGGCGGCCTACGGCTCGCTGCCGACCAAGGGCACGGTGTTCGTCTCGATCGCCAACCGGGACAAGCGGGCCGCGATCTTCCCGGTGCGCCGGCTGCACGACCTGGGCTTCCGGGTGCTGGCGACCACGGAACCGCGCAGGTGCTGCGGCGCAACGGGGTGCCGGCCGAGGTGGTCGGCAAGTACTCCGAGGGCGCGGGCAACATCGTCGAGGAGATCCTGGCCGGCAACGTCGACCTGGTGCTCAACACCCCGTTCGGCTCGCCCGGCAACTCCGGCCCGCGCATCGACGGCTACGAGATCCGGACGGCCGCCGTGCAGGTCGGCATCCCGTGCCTGACCACGGTGCAGGCGGTGGCCGCGGCGGTGCAGGGCATCGAGGAACTGATCCGCGACGAGGTCTCGGTGGCCTCGTTGCAGTCACACCATCGCACGTTGGCCGACTGGCGGGAGGGCATCAGCGGATGACCGTCGAGACCGAAGCCGTGACTCCGACCGGCCCGGTGCAGGAGACCGGGGAGATCTTCGACGTCACCCGGGTCGGCAGCTACCTGCAGTTCACCGTGATCGCGCCGGGGGTGGCGCGCGCCTTCCAGCCCGGCCAGTTCGTCGCGGTGGCGGTCGGCGGCCCGCGCACCTCGATGCTGCTGCGCCGCTCGTTCGCGCTCTACGGGGTGAAACCGGGCACCGAGTTCGCCGGCACCATCCAGTTCGTGGTCGCCGTGCACGGGCCCGGCACCGAGTGGCTGGCCAGCCAGCGGCCGGGCACCCGGCTGGACCTGGTCGGCCCGCTCGGGGTGCCGTTCCCGATCCCGCGGGAGCCGGTGCCGGCGGTCCTGGTCGGCGGCGGCTACGGCACCGCGCCGCTGCTGCCGCTGGCCGAGCGGCTGCTGGCGCTGGGCAGCGACATCGAGATGATCGTGGGAGCCGCCCGGGCGGACCGGCTGTTCGGCGAGCTGCAGGCCAAGCGGCTGATCGGCAAGGTCACCGTGACCACCGACGACGGCTCGGCCGGCCAGCTGGGCCAGGTGACCGACCCGCTGCCGTCGGCGATCGAGCGGCTCGGTGCCGAGATCGTCTACGCCTGCGGCCCGATGGGCATGCTGGCCGCGGTCGGCGAGGTGGCCCGGGCGCACGCCGTCCCGGCGCAGGTCGCGGTCGAGGAGGCGATGGCCTGCGGGATCGGGGTGTGCATGACCTGCGTGCTGCCGGTCCGGGGCAGCGACGGGGTGTCGCGGTTCGTCCGCTCGTGCGTGGAGGGGCCGGTCTTCGAGGCCGGCCGGGTGCGCTGGGCCGACGTCGGCACGTTGCCGGCCGACCTGCACGGAGCTGATGGGATGGGGCGTTAGATGGCTGACCTTTCCACCTCACTCGGCCGGCTTCGGCTGCCGAACCCGGTGCTGACCGCGTCCGGGTGCGCGGCGGCCGGCAAGGAGCTGAGCCAGTTCTTCGACCTGGCCGAACTCGGCGGGGTGGTCACCAAGTCGATCATGCTGCGGGCCCGGTCCGGCCGGGCGACGCCGCGGATGGCCGAGACGCCGAGCGGGATGCTGAACTCGATCGGGCTGCAGGGCCCGGGCATCGACTCGTTCCTGGCGCACGACCTGCCCTGGCTCAAGCGGACCGGCGCGCGGGCGGTGGTCTCGATCGCCGGCGGCCACACCGACGAGTACGTGGCGCTGGCCAAGCGGCTGTTCAACCACCCGGTCGACCTGATCGAGGTCAACATCTCCTGCCCCAACGTGGAGAACCGCGGCCAGGTGTTCGCCTGCGACCCGATCGCGGCCGGCCGGGTGATCTCGGCGGTCCGGCGGGCGGCCCACCCGAACGTGCCGGTGTTCGCCAAGCTGTCGCCGGACGTGACCGACATCGGCGCGATCGCCCGGGCGGTGACCGACGCCGGCGCGGACGGCATCTCGCTGATCAACACGCTGCTCGGGCTGGAGATCGACCTGGACACCCTGCAGCCGGCACTCGGCGGGATCACCGGCGGGCTGTCCGGGCCGGCGGTGCGTCCGGTGGCGTTGCGCTGCGTGTGGCAGGTGCACCGGGCGGTGCCGCACCTGCCGCTGCTCGGCATGGGCGGCATCATGACCGGCCAGGACGCGCTGCGGTTCCTGCTGGCCGGCGCCTCGGCGGTGTCGGTGGGCACCGCGGTGTTCGGAGACCCGAGCGCCCCGGTGCGCATCCTGCGCGAGCTGGACGCCGAGCTGGACGCCCGCGGCTTCGGATCGGTGGCCGACGCGATCGGCTTCGCGCACAAGAGCGCCGAGGAACGGGCCGAGCTGCTGGGCCGGCCGAGCGAGACGGTGCCGGCATGACCGGCGCGGTCAGCGGGTTCGGCTCGCGACTGTGCGCCGCGCTGGACCGGCGCGGAGCGCTCTGCCTGGGCATCGACCCGCACGCCCAGCTGCTGCACGAGTGGGGAATGGCCGACGACCTGGCCTCGCTGGAGCGGTTCGCGATGGGCTGCGTGGCGGCGTTCGCCGACCTGGTGCCGGTGGTCAAGCCGCAGTCGGCGTTCTTCGAGCGGTTCGGCTCGCGCGGGATCGCGGTGCTGGAACGCACCGTCGCCGCGGCCCGGGACGCCGGTGCGCTGGTGCTGCTGGACGTCAAGCGTGGCGACATCGGCTCCACCATGGCGGCCTACGCCCAGGCCTACCTGGACCCGTCCTCGGACCTGGCGGTGGACGCGATCACGCTCAGCCCGTACCTCGGGGTCGGCTCGCTGGAACCGGCCTTCGAGCTCGCCGAGCGGTATGGCGCGGGGGTGTTCGTGCTCGGCCTGACCTCGAACAAGGAGGGCCCGCAGGTGCAGCACGCCCGGCTGACCGACGGCCGGACGGTGGCCCAGTCGGTGATCGACGAGCTGGCCGGGCGCAATGCCGGGGTCGAGCCGCTCGGCTCCTTCGGGGTGGTGGTGGGGGCGACCATCGGCGAGTCGGTGGCGCAGCTGGGCCGGCTGAACGGGCCGTTCCTGGTGCCGGGCATCGGCGCCCAGGGCGGCACCGCGACCGACGTCCGGCGGATCTTCGGCGACCAGCTGGGTGCGGTGCTGCCCAGCGTGTCCCGGGAGGTGCTGCGGACCGGGCCGTCGGTGCCGGCACTGCGAGCCGCCGCCGAACGCGCGATCGAGGATTTCGCTTTCCTGCGCGACTGAATCGTTCAGGGTCGACAGCTGCCGGCTGAACTCAGCGGCAGGTCGACCGGCGCCGAGGCCTTGGTCTCCGCGTCCACCAGCAGGCACCGCCGGGCGCCGGCTGTCGTGGTGCTGGTTGCCACGGCGTAGCCGGCGGACTCGCCCGGGCCCCAGTAGACCTGCTCATCCGTCGCGGAGCCGGCTCGCACGGCAATCCACTCGAAATGCTGATCGAGCCGGGTGCACGCCGGATCCGCGCACCGGTGGACGTACAACGCGGTCGCCGAGTCGTTGCGCAGGGCGTAGCTGTTGTAGTTCATCGGATCGGTCGGATCGATCGAGTGCCCACCGCGTTCGGCCGCAACCTCCAGGCCGTAGAGCAGTGTCAGGACGATTACGCCGATGGTGAGCAGCGCGGCGAGCAGCTTGTGGCGTCGCACCCAGCGCCACCGGTTGCCCAGCGATTGCCGCAGCACCGCCGCTGCGGATCGGTCAGCCTGCTGGTTCCATTGGCTCGGCACGACCATCATCTTCCCCGAACGAAGCCGGCGGACCCGACAACAGACCGAGGTGACCAGCATGCCGTCCTGGTACCGGAGGGCGCGGCTGGCCGGAGCGTGGGCGATGGCGATCGGGGCCGGAGCCATCGTGATCACGTTTCCGTTCGTCGGCGGCGATCCGGGATCGGTGGCCGATAGCGAGCTTGCCGACCCGGCCTGGACCAGGGTGCTCGGCGGGGTCGGGGTGGCTCTGCTGGTGGTCGGCCTGCTGGCACTGCTGGCTCCCTCGGCGCATCGAGTGCTGGCGCGCCGCCGGCCGTGACGGGTCCGGATCCGCGCGCTGACCACCGGTGATCGCTGAGCCGCCTCGCCGATCGAGCTCCTGCCGCGCGAACCGCAACCAGGCCCGGCCGCCGGGATATCGGTCGCCGGCCAGCGGGCCGGCGGCGCGGGGCGTAGCGTGGCCGGCATGCCTGAGGTACCTCGGCTGAGCGCCGAGCAGCGGGCCGGCGCGCTGGCCGTGGCGATAGCCGGCCGCACCGCCCGGGCCCGGGCCCGGGCCGACCTCAAGGCCGGCCGGTTGAGCCTTGCCGAGTTGCTGGACCAGGCCGGGTCCGACGAGCAGCTGGCCGCGATGCGGGTACCGGCCCTGCTGGACGCGCTGCCCGGGTACGGCAAGGTGCGCGCGGCGGCGCTGCTGCGCGAGCTGGGCATCGCCGAGTCGCGGCGAATCCGCGGTTTGGGGCCGCATCAGCGCGCGGCGTTACTGCAACGAATCTCCCAGGCGGCACAATCGCCGTCATGACCGGACCCGCCGAGGACCTACTGGACTCGCCCGCTCGCCTCACCGTCCTGTCCGGACCGTCCGGGGTCGGCAAGGGCACGGTGGTGGCCGCGGTCCGCCGGCTGTTCCCGCACGTCTGGGTGTCGGTCTCGTGCACCACCCGCCGGCCCCGTCCGGGCGAGGTGGACGGGGTGCAGTACCACTTCGTCAGCGATGCGCAGTTCGACGAGCTGATCGCCACCGACCGGCTGCTGGAGTACGCCACCTTCGCCGGAAACCGGTACGGCACCCCGCGCCGGCCCGTCGAGCAGCACCTGGCCGCCGGCCGGCCGACCCTGCTGGAGATCGAGCTGCAGGGCGCCCAGCAGGTGCGCGAGCGGATGCCGGACGCGCAGTTCGTGTTCCTGGCCCCGCCGTCGGAGGATGAGCTGCGCGACCGGCTGACCGGCCGGGGCACCGAGACCGAAGCCATGATCGAGGCCCGGCTGGACCGGGCCCACTACGAGCTGCAGGCACACCAGGAGTTCGACGTCGTGGTGATCAACGACGACGTGGAACGGGCCGCCGCCGAGGTGGTGTCGCTGCTCAGCGCCCCGGTGGCCTGATCGAGGTCCGGCCGCTGGTGACTCCGCTCAGTCGACCATCTTGGTGGCGGCCACCAGGTTGGCCAGTCCCTTCTTGGCGTCGCTGAACAGCATGCTGGTCTTCGGGTCGCCGTAGAGCTCGTTGTCGATGCCGGCGTAGCCCGAGGCCATCGAGCGCTTGATCACGATGATGCTGCGGGCGTGGTCGACGTCCAGGATCGGCATGCCGGACACCGCGTTGCCGGGCCGGCGCGCCGCCGGGTTGGTGACGTCGTTGGCGCCGATGATCAGCGCCACGTCGGTCCGGTCGAACTCGGGGTTGACGTCCTCCATCTCGCGCAGCTGGTCATACGGGCACGTTCGCCTCGGCCAGCAGCACGTTCATGTGGCCCGGCATCCGGCCGGCCACCGGGTGGATGGCGTAGGACACCTCGATGCCGCGGCTTTCCAGCAGCTCGCCGAGCTCGCGCACCTCGTGCTGGGCCTGGGCGGCGGCCAGGCCGTAGCCGGGCACCACGATCACCTTGCTGGCATAGGCCAACTGCAGCGCGGCGTCGTCGATGGCGATGGACTTGACGGTGCCGCTGCTGCCCGGCCCCACGTCCACGCCGGACGCCCCGGTGCCGAAGCCGCCGGCCATGATGTTGAGCACCGACCGGTTCATCGCGTCGGCCATCAGCTTGGTCAGGATGCCGCCGGACGCGCCGACCAGCGCGCCGGCGATGGTCAGGGTGGCGTTCTCCAGCACGAAGCCGGCCATCGCCACCGCGGTGCCGGTGAAGGCGTTGAGCAGCGAGATCACCACCGGCATGTCCGCGCCGCCGATCGGCAGCACCATCCCGATGCCCAGCCCGAGCGCCGCGATCAGCACCAGGCCGAGCAGCCAGGGGCTGTGCGCCCCGGCGATCACCGCGATGCCGACCGGCCACCGCGACCAGCGCCAGCACCGCCGACACCAGGCGCGAGCCGGGGAAGTTGACCGGCTGGCTCCAGTAGCCCTGCAGCTTCGCCGCGGCGACCAGGGATCCGGAGAAGGTCACGCCGCCGATCAGCACGTCCAGCACCCCGGCGGTCGCGATGCCGGCCGAGACGTGGCTGTCGTGCTGGTAGTCGGCCAGCGCGATCAGCGCCGCCGCGCCGCCGCCGACGGCGTTGAACAGGCTGACCAGCTGCGGCATCTGGGTCATCGCGACGGCACGGGCGGAGTAGAGCCCGGCGCCGGAGCCGATCAGGGCGCCGCAGATCAGCACCAGCCAGCGGGTGGCGTTCATGGTGTCGCCGTCGGTGACCGAGACCAGCACCGCGATGACCGCGACCGCCATGCCGAACGCCGACAGCTGGTTGCCCCGCCGAGCGGTGGCGGGGGAGTTCATCAGGTGCAGGCCGAGCACGAAGCAGACCGCCCCGAACAGCGAGGCCAGCCGGACGCCGTCGTCGAGGCTCATGCGATGTCACCGCTCTTCGCGCTAGCGCTCATCGTCGCCCTCGCTCTGCTCCCGCTGTCAGTTCGGTCCGCGCCTCGCTCGTACCTCGCTCGAGGCTCCCTCACCACGGCTCGTACCTCGCTGCGATGCTCGCTCATGCGTGATCCTCGACCGCGGGCTTGGCGCTGGCCGGCACCGGGCGTTTACGGAACATCTGCAGCATCCGGTCGGTGACCGCGTAGCCGCCGACCACGTTGGCCGCGCCGAACGCCGCCGCGATGAAGGTCAGCACGTAGCCGAACGGCCCGTCGACGAACGAGGACAGCACCACCACGCCGACCAGCACCACCCCGTGGATGGAGTTGGCGCCCGACATCAGCGGGGTGTGCAGCGTGGCCGGCACCTTGCTGATCACCTCGAAGCCGACCAGCAGGGCCAACACGAAGATCGTCAGGTTGCCGACGAATCCCTGGGTCATGACAGCTGCCCTTCCTCAGACGGCGCGGCGGGTCCAGCCGGATGCGCCGGCTCAGCCGGAGCTGGTGGCTCGGCCGGAGCTGGTGGCTCGGCTGGAGCTGGTGGCTCGGATGGCGCCAGCGCCGCCGACACCACCGCGGCCACGCCCGGGGACACCACCTCGCCGCGGTGGCTGATGACCACGCCGCGCTGGATCTCGTCGTCGAGGTCGATGACCAGCTCGCCGTCGCGGACCAGGTGCTGCACCAGCGCGGACATGTTGCGCGAGAGCGCCTGCGAGGCGCTGGTGGCCATCCGGGCCGGCAGGTTCGCCGCACCCACCACCCGGACCCCGTTGCCGGTCAGCACCGTCTCACCCGGCACCGAGCCTTCGACGTTGCCGCCCAGCCGGCTGGCGGCCAGGTCCACCAGCACCGAGCCCGGCCGCATCCGGGCCACCGTCTCGGCGGTGACCAGCACCGGTGGGGTGCGGCCGGGTACCTGGGCGGTGGTGATCACGATGTCGTGCCGGGCGATGTGGTCGGCGAGTTCGGCCTGCTGGGCCTGCCGCTCCTCGGCGGTCAGCTCGCGGGCGTAGCCGCCCTCGCCGGCCGCGGTGATGCCCGCCTGCAGCTCGATGAACTTCGCGCCCAGGGACTTGACCTCCTCGCGGGCCGCCGGCCGCACGTCATAGCCCGAGACCACCGCGCCCAGCCGGCGGGCGGTGCCGATCGCCTGCAGCCCGGCCACCCCGGCGCCCAGCACCAGCACCGCGGCGGGCTTGGAGGTGCCGGCCGCGGTCATCAGCATCGGGAAGAACCGGTCGTAGTGCTCGGCGGCCACCAGCACCGCCTTGTACCCGGCGACGCTGGCCTGCGAGCTGAGCGCGTCCATCGACTGGGCCCGGGTCAGGGTGCGCGGCAGGCCGTCCAGGCTGATCGCGGTGACACCGCGCTCGGTCAGGGTGCGGATCAGCTCAGGGTTGGTCAGCGGGGCCAGCAGGCCCAGGTAGCTCTGCCCGGGCCGCAACGCCGCGAGCACGTCCTCGGCCGGCGGCCCGACCGAGAGCACCAGGTCGGCCTGGGCCAGCAGCTCGGCGCGCGGCAGCAGCTGGGCGCCGGCCGCGGCGTAGGCCTCGTCGCCGAACCAGGCCGCCGACCCGGCACCGGTCTCGACCAGTACCTGCGCTCCGATCGCCTGCAGCCGCTTCGTCCCGTCCGGGTCGAGTGCGACCCGGTTCTCGGATCCGGCCGTCTCCTTCACCACCGCGATCCGCAGGGTGCTCATCCAGCACGTGCCCTTTCGCTCGGGGTACCGATCGGGCAAGCACGCACCCGCACGGACGTTCAAACCGGGACGACCCGGGTCAGCATCGAGAAAACCCTAACCGGTCGCGGCGACGATACCCGTGACGTTGCCCACAGCCGGCGGGGCCGTCACCCTTGTCGCGCCAGCACCGACCGGGGAACAGGCACCGACTTGGTAGGATGGGTCGATTGTGCGTGGCGCCCGAGGGCGCCGCCTGTTGCAAGCCAGACCTTGCGAAAGCCGGACCCGCTGTGACCCATCGCGTCCGGGCGGCGCAGGGGGATCCCCGAGAAGAATTTGAGGCTAGCGTGACCGCACCTGTGCCGGCACCCGAAGGCATCACCAACCCGCCCATCGACGAGCTGCTCGACCGGACCGGATCGAAGTACGCCCTGGTCATCGTGGCCGCCAAGCGGGCCCGCCAGATCAACGCCTACTACAGCCAGCTCGGCGAAGGCCTGCTGGAGTACGTCGGCCCGATGGTCGAGACCGCCCCGCAGGAGAAGGCGCTGTCCATCGCGCTGCGCGAGATCAACACCGACCTGATCGAGTTCAAGCCCTCCGAGGCCTAGGCCCGGCGGAGAAGTCCATGGCGCGCTCGGTGGCTGACCCGACCCCGCAACCGGGCCCGGTCCCGGCCGGTCCGCCCCGGGTGGTGCTCGGTGTCTCCGGCGGGATCGCCGCCTACAAGGCCGCCGAGCTGCTGCGCCGGCTGACCGAGGCCGGCCACGAGGTGACCGTGGTACCCACCGAGGCGGCGCTGCGCTTCGTCGGCGAGCCGACCTGGGCGGCGCTGTCGCACCATCCGGTGGCCACCGACGTGTGGACCGGAGCCGAGAAGGTGCCGCACGTCCGGCTGGGCCGCGCCGCCGAGCTGGTGCTGGTGGCGCCGGCCACCGCTGACCTGCTGGCCAAGGCCGCGCACGGCATGGCCGACGACCTGCTCACCAACATCCTGCTGACCGCTCGCTGCCCGGTGCTGTTCGCCCCGGCGATGCACACCGAGATGTGGCAGCACCCGGCAACCGCGGCCAACGTCGCGACCCTGCGCGGTCGCGGCGCGGTGGTGCTGGAACCCGCGCACGGCCGGCTCACCGGCACCGACACCGGCCAGGGGCGGCTGCCCGAGCCGGCCGAGATCGCCCGGCTGGCCGAGCTGCTGCTGCGCCGGCCGGACGCGCTGCCGGCCGACCTGGCCGGCCGCCGGGTGCTGATCACCGCCGGCGGCACCCGTGAGGCGCTGGACCCGGTGCGCTTCCTGGGCAACCGGTCCTCGGGCCGGCAGGGTTTCGAGCTGGCCACCGTCGCAGCCGCCCGGGGCGCCCGGGTGACCCTGGTGGCGGCCAACGTCGAACTGCCCGCCCCGGCCGGCAGCGAGCTGATCCGGGTGACCAGCGCCGAGGAGCTGCGCACCGCCACCCACGCCGCGGCCAAGGACGCCGACGTGGTGGTGATGACCGCCGCGGTGGCCGACTTCCGGCCGGCCACGCCGTCCGACGTCAAGATCAAGAAAACCGACTCAGCCCCGCGCCCGATCGAGCTGACCGGCAACCCGGACGTGCTGGCCGAACTGGTCCAGGCCCGGTCCGCCGGTCAGCTCGGCGCCGGCGGTGATCGTCGGCTTCGCCGCCGAGACCGGCGACCGGCACGCCGACGTGCTGGCGCACGGCCGGGCCAAGCTCGCCCGCAAGGGCTGCGACCTGCTGGTGGTCAACGAGGTGTCCGAGGGCCGGGCGTTCGGCCGGGAGGACAACGCCGCGGTGATCCTGACCGCCACCGGAGCCGAGATCGACATCCCGCTCGGTCCCAAGGCCGTGCTGGCTGCCGCCATTTGCGATGCAGTCACCGCACTGTTGCCTGGGTAGACTTCGTCCCGCCATCAACACGACTAGGAGCATTTTGTGAGCCGTCGCCTCTTCACCTCGGAGTCCGTCACCGAAGGGCACCCGGACAAGATCGCCGACCAGATCTCCGACGGGATCCTGGACGCGCTGCTCGCCCAGGACCCGGCCAGCCGGGTGGCGGTCGAGACGCTGATCACCACCGGCCAGGTGCACATCGCCGGTGAGGTCACCACCCAGGCCTACGCCGACATCCCGTCGATCGTCCGCAAGACCATCCTCGGCATCGGCTACGACTCCTCCCGCAAGGGCTTCGACGGCGAGTCCTGCGGCGTCAGCGTGTCGATCGGCGCACAGTCGGCCGACATCGCCCAGGGCGTGGACACCGCCTACGAGGCGCGGGTCGAAGGTGACGAGGACGAGATCGCCGCACAGGGCGCCGGTGACCAGGGCCTGATGTTCGGCTACGCCTGCGACGACACCCCCGAGCTGATGCCGCTGCCGATCTGGCTGGCGCACCGGCTGTCGGAGCGGCTGACCGAGGTGCGCAAGAACGGCACCGTGCCCTACCTGCGTCCGGACGGCAAGACCCAGGTCACCATCGAGTACATCGACGACAAGGCCGCCCGGCTCGACACCGTGGTGGTCTCCAGCCAGCACGCCGACGACATCGACCTCGACACGCTGCTCAAGCCCGACATCGAGGAGCACGTGATCAAGCCCGTGCTCGAGGGGCTGTCCATCGACACCTCCGACTACCGGGTGCTGGTCAACCCGACCGGCCGGTTCGTCACCGGTGGCCCGATGGGCGACGCCGGCCTGACCGGCCGCAAGATCATCGTCGACACCTACGGCGGCATGGCCCGGCACGGCGGCGGCGCGTTCTCCGGCAAGGACCCGTCGAAGGTGGACCGGTCGGCCGCGTACGCGATGCGCTGGGTGGCCAAGAACGTGGTGGCCGCGGGCCTGGCCACCCGGTGCGAGGTGCAGGTCGCGTACGCGATCGGCAAGGCCGAGCCGGTGGGGCTGTTCGTCGAGACCTTCGGCACCGAGACGGTTGCGGTGGCCAAGATCGTCGACGCCATCAACGAGACCTTCGACCTGCGGCCGGCCGCGATCATCCGCGACCTGGACCTCAAGCGGCCGATCTATCAGAAGACCGCCGCCTACGGCCACTTCGGCCGCGAGGACGCCGACTTCACCTGGGAGCGCACCGACCGGGCCGAGCAGCTGGCCAAGCTCGCGCGCGGCTGATTCGATCCTTCTCGACGCCGGTCGGGCCTTCGGGCTCGGCCGGCGTCGTGCTGTCCGGGAACTGCGATAGCCGAGCATCGTGCTCTGCGCGTATTTTTCCGACCATGGAAATCACCAATCTCGGCGAGGCGGACGGCCTGCCACCGGTGGACTGGGCCGGCGTCGTCGACAAACTGGACGCGGGTTCCGCACCTGCCCCGGACGCGCTGAATTCGCGCACGACGTGGTTGGCCACCGTCAACCCCGACGGCAGCCCGCACGTGACCGCCGTGGGTGCGTTGTGGCTGGACGGCACGTTCTGGTTCCAGACCGGGACGGGTACCCGGAAGGGGCGGAACGTGGCTCGCGACGGCCGGTGCTCGGTCGCGGTGTCGATCCGCGATGCCGACGTGGTGTTCGAGGGCGACGCGGTTCGGGTGACCGACCCCGCCGCACTGGCGCGGATCGCCAAGGCCTGGGCTGACAGTGGCTGGCCGGCGGAGCCCGACGAGACCGGCTCCGGGATCACCGCCCCGTTCAACGCGCCGTCGCAGGGGCCGCCGCCGTGGAACGTCTACCGGATCGAGCCGCGCTCCGCGACGGTGGTCCTCTCGGCCGACCCGGGCGGCTTGACCCGGTTCCGGTTCTGAGCCGGGTCAGGTCCCCGCGGGAGGGCGCCCGACGATCATCGTGTCGAGCAGCTCGGGTGCGAAGGTCGCGGCGGTCTGGTGGTCGAGTTGGGCGCCGAGGCCGTCCAGGACCCGGGTGAAGAACGACCGGGCGGCGGCTGCGAACACGACGTCGGCGATCTCCGGGTCGGACAGTCCGGCCGCCCGCAGCTGGTCGACGTCGGCCTGGGTGATCGCGCTGGCGTCGGCCGCCACCCGGCCGGCGAACTCGTACACCGCGCGATCCTGCTCGCCGAGCGTCGCACCCGACGGGTCGTCGGCGAGCAGACCGACGGTCTGCGCGTCACCGCAGATGTCGCGCAGGAACTTCGAGTGCGCCGCGGTGCAGTAGGTGGAGCGCAGCGCGCGGGCCGCGGCGATGGTCGCGATCTCGAACCGGCGCCGGTCCATGCCGTCCCGGACCGCCGTGTTGAGGGTGTTCCAGGCGGCCGCGACGTCCGGCCGGGTGGCGAAGGCGGTCGCGTAGTTGGGCAGGAATCCCCAGGCCGCGGCCTGCTGCCGGTAGTAGTCGGCCACCGGGCCCGTGGCGGCGTCCTCGGTGACGGCATCGATGAACATGGCGCCATTATCGCCGGCCGGCCGAACCGTCGGAAGCGGTTCGGCAGCGCGCCGGTCGGGCACCGAATCGTCAGCGCGTACTGGTAGGCATGCAGGCGTGACCGCCGCCGAGCCGCCGAGCCTGCCCGGGCTGGCCGCTGCCCGGTCGGCGGTGCGCCGGGCGCCGCGCGGGCCGCGTGAGCGACAGCCGGCCGAGACGCTGCCGGTGGCCCGGGTGGCGGTGGACTCGCCCCTGCCGCACCTGGACCGGCCGTTCGACTACCTGGTGCCGGCCGAGCTCGCCGACGCGGTGCGGCCCGGCTCGCGGGTGCGGGTGCGGTTCTCCGGGCGATTGGTCGATGCCTGGGTGCTGGCCCGGCTGGAGGCCAGCGAGCACGACGGCCGGCTGTCCTACCTGGAGCGGGGCCTCGGCGACGAGCCGGTACTCACCGACGAGACGACGGCGCTGTTCCGGGCGGTGGCCGACCGGTGGGCCGGCACCTTCGCCGACGTGCTGCGGCTCGGGGTGCCGGCCCGGCATGCCCGGGCCGAAGCCGTGGCCCCGGCCGAGGCGGTAGGGCCGCCGGGCGCTCCGGATCCCGCCGGCTGGGCCCGGTACCGGGCCGGGGCGGCGTACCTGGCCGCGCTGGAGGCCGGCCGCGGCGTGCGGGCGGTGTGGAACGCGGTACCGGGGGAGGACTGGCCGGCCCGGATCGCCGAAGCCGCCCAGGCCACGCTGGCCGGTGGTCGCGGGGTGCTGGTGGTGGTGCCGGACGTCCGCGACGCCGCCCGGCTCGACCGGGCCATGCAGGCGGCGCTGGGCAAGGGCGGGTACGTGGTACTGAGCGCCGACCTCGGACCGGAGGCCCGGTACCGGCGCTGGCTGGCGGTGCGGCGCGGCACGGTGCGGGCCGTGGTCGGTACCCGGTCGGCGGTGTTCGCGCCGGTGGCCGAGCTGGGGCTGGTGGTGGTGTGGGACGACGGCGACGACCTGCACGCCGAGCCGCGGGCGCCCTACCCGCACGCCCGCGACGTCGCGGTGCTGCGGGCGTCCATGACCGGCGCGGCGTTGCTGGTCGGCGGCTTCGGGCGCACCGCCGAGGCCGGCCTGCTGGTGCGAGTCGGGCTGGGCGCAGCCGATCGTGGCCGACCGGGCGGTGCTGCGGGCGGCCACCCCGCGGATCGTGGCGCTGGGCGACGACGTGGAGCTCGAACGCGACCCGGTGGCACGGGCGGCCCGGCTGCCGGCGCTGGCCTTCCGGGCTGCCCGGGCGGCGCTGGCGGCGGGCCATCCGGTGCTGGTGCAGGTGCCCCGGCGCGGGTACGCCCCGGCGCTGGCCTGTGCCAGGGACCGGGCGCCGGCCCGGTGCCGGCACTGCGGCGGGCCGTTGGCGGCGACCGCTCGGGACGGTCTGCCGTCCTGCCGGTGGTGCGGGCGGCCGGCGGCGGACTGGCAGTGCGCCGCGCTGCGGCGGCACCCGGCTGCGGGCGATGGTGGTGGGCTCCAGCCGCACGGCCGAGGAACTGGGCCGGGCGTTCCCGGGCGTGGTGCTGCGGGTCAGCGCGGGGGACGCGGTGCTGGCCGACATCCCGGCCGGGCCGGCGCTGGTGGTGGCCACTCCTGGTGCCGAGCCGGTGGCGCCGGACGGCTACGGCGCGGCGCTGCTGCTGGACGGCTGGGCGTTGCTGTCCCGACCGGACCTGCGGGCCGCGGAGGAAACCCTGCGGCGCTGGGCCAACGCGGCGGCGCTGGTGCGCGGCGACGGCACCGTGATGGTGGGGGCCGATGGCTCGCTGCCGGTGGTGCAGGCGCTGCTGCGCTGGGATCCGGCCGGGCATGCCGAGCGCGAGCTGGCCGACCGGCGCGAGTTGCACTTCCCGCCGATCGGCCGGATGGCCGCACTGGTGGGTGCGCCGGCCGACGTCGCCGAGCTGCTGTCGTTGAGCAAGCTGCCGGAGACGGCGGAGGAACTGGGGTCGGTGCCGGTGCCGCCGTCGCGTGCCGCCGGTGCCGGCAGCCGGCCAACCGTGCTGGCCAGCAGACCTCGCGCGGGGCTCAGCAGGGCGAGCAGATCCGCAGCCTGCTGCGGGTGCCCCGGCCGGACGGCGTCCAGCTGGCCGAGGCGCTGCATGCCGCCGCCGCGGTCCGGTCGGCGCGCAAGTCCGGCGGCCCGGTCCGGGTGATGCTCGACCCGCTGGAACTGGCCTAGTTCATTGTGTCCGAATCACGATACCGGACATGATCCGACACTGAGTGCTACGGTGGTGCATGGCCGCTGCGCACACCACGCTCGCGACGGTGCGGGCGTTCCTCTCGTTCGCCGCCCCCGACAGCAAAGTTGCAAAGGACCTGTGGGGCAACCTGCGCGCGGCATTGGCTACAAGCGGTCAGTACCGCTGGGAACTCTGGGCGTTTACAGAGCAACTAGTTGTTGGCGATGATTTCGATGCGCGGATCAGGGCGGCACTCGCCGAAGCTGACCTCGGCGTCTTCGCACTGAGCAATTACTTCTTGGCGAGCGGCTATATCCGGACGGTGGAGCTGCCGCCCTTCCTTGCTCCGAGCACCGGCAAGCGTGTCGTACCGATCGCTTTGAAAAAGATGCCGGCCACCGCAGACCTACGAGGTATGCAGAGTCGCCAGATCTTCAGCTACCAGAATCCCTACGACGCGGGCCGCGCCCCGTACGCGCGAGAGCAGTGGGCCAACCTGCTTGCCGACGAATTACACCAGGTAGCACAGCGATATGGCTTGGGCCACTGATGTACTGGCAGGTGCCCGCAGCGGTCCAGCAGGAACTCGATGGGATCGTGGAACGGCTGCATCCGCTTACGTCAGATCGCATAGGAGCTCTCCGCGGCGTTATCGGCGCTGATCAGTACACGACCGTCGGCGCGACGCTGACCGCGCTCTTCCCCGATGCCCCTAACGACGACGCCCGTCGACGGGCACTCCTGCGGTTGGTCGACTCCGTCAATGCCGTGGCCCGAGATGCCGGAATAGGGATTCAGCTGATCATCGACGGAGCCAAGCGTGATGGTGATCGGCGACGTGTCGGCTTTGTGTGTTCCTCCCCGTCAGAGAATGGAGGTCGTTCGGATCTAGCGGAATCGGATGGCCTCAAATCTATGGGAGTTCGGCAAGCTGACGTACGTTCGCAGAACAAGCCGAAGCGTGTCGCGCTGTACTCCGCCTCGGAGGACATCGCGCTGGCCGCGAAGCTGTGGAGCCACGTGGAGGGGGCGCTTCGTGCGGCGGCGAGCTTTGAGTTCGTCGTCCGCGACCTGCACTCCAAGATACTCGCAGGCGACGACCCTGACCTTCTGATATCAGAGGGCCTGGAATGGGCTGACATCCTCGTTGTCGGCTTGACTCCGACCTTATTCGACGAGCGCGTCTTGTGGCGCAGCAATCCGGAGAACTTAGCCATGACTCTTGGTGCCGGTGAGGTGGTGCCGGTGCTGTTACGAGGATTACCACAAGACTGCGATCTACGGTGCTTCACCGGCATGCCGATCTTTGGTCTCGACTGCGGGCCGGATAAGTCATTCGATCGGATTCCTGTGAAATCCCGAGTTGACTACGGCAACGCGTTAGCCGATGAAATCGGCAGAAAGGCCGCTCGTCAGCATCGTCAACACTATCGAGGCGCCCCCGACTACCTGTCGCCGTTGGTCCGCAGTCGCACTATGGATCTGGACCGAACGGCTGGCCGCCCGAAGCTGTACCCGGAGGGCACCAGAGGATGGGCAGCGACGCTCGGAGAACGCTCCACAGCAGACATCCCTGACTTGGAACGATTCTTGCTGACCTGGAGCCTCGATCCGGAGGAGAAGTCGTTACTGGCATTGCTGGGCGATTCCGGCATCGGGAAGACGATCGCCTGTCAACGGTTGGTCAGGACCCTGTGGGAGCGTCCGGGCGCGCCGATAGCTCACTACTTCGACCTACGAGACGTCAACGGAATTGCGTACTGGCGCACAATACCGCCGATCGACGCCATTCTCGCCGCATGCATGGTCGGCAGTTGGACTGAGTCGGGCCGGCCCCTGAGTGAATCAGATGCTTTGGAACGGGCCCGCAACCTGCTTGCGGATTCGATGATCTGGCCGACAGTGTTGGTCGTCGATGGTCTGGACGAGGTATTGGTTCATCTGCCGGCGAGCCTTGCGCAGAAATTCACCAATCAGCTGCTGCGACTTCGTCCGGTAGGTGTCAGTCCTTTGGTCGGCGCGGCGACCAAGCTCATGCTGTCCTGTCGTACCCATTACTTCGCCGATGTGCAAAGCCAGTTGGCGCATTTCCGCGATCAGGGACGAGGGCAGATCACGAGCGACGACTATATCTCTTTAGCATTGAGGCCGTTACGCCCTGACCAGGTCACAGCGTATCTGGCCGACGCGTTCGGTTGGACGACCAGTCGGGTGGAGCAGATCCTCGGCTCCATACACGATTTGCGGGATCTGAGCAGCAGGCCCTTTCTGTTGAGCCAACTTGTCGACGTCATCCCGCATCTTTATCGCCGCCAAGCCTCCGGCGAGACCATAGTGTCGGCGACGATCTACCAGGAAATGGTCCAGCAATGGCTGAGCAGGGACTTCGGTAAGCACGTTATTCAGAAGCATCATAAGCCAGATATGATGGCGTACATCGCGTACAGGTTGTGGATTGCGGGAAGCCGCTCGGCGGAGGTGGGTGACCTTGGCCGCTGGCTTTACGACTTTCTGACTGCAGAGGATATCTCTAATCAATACGCGGGCCAGCTTGCCGAGGTGCTAGCAAACGACCTGCACACTGCAACGTTTCTCATCCGGCGGGATGTGGGAGTCCATGGACTGTTCCGGTTCGCTCATTCGTCGCTGGCCGAATATTTCCTTGCCGCGTGGCTGCTCCGATGCGTAGAGCGAAATGACCGCAGTGGTTGGAAAATCCCAATGCCCAGCCGTGAAACGCTCCAATTCTTCGGAGAACTGCTGGCCATCCATCCTCGTCGTGCCGAGTTCATCGATATCATCTACAAATGGAAGGCGCCTTACCTGCAGGGGGCAAGCGAGCTGCTGATCGGTTACGGCTTGTATGCTCTACAAAACAACCTCCCTGAGATCTCGTTGGTTCGGCTCGACCTGACAGGCGCCGATATGCGTGACCTGTGTATCACAGGAACGGTCGAGCGGCTGGTGAACCTGGCAGGGGCAAGTTTGGCTGGCGCCCGGATGGACCGCAGTCGGTTCGAGTACGTGAATTTGCGCCGCGCGAACCTGGCTGGAGCGGTGCTGGATAGAGCGGTCTGGAACCACGTCACGACATCCGAATCCACCGTGACCGAGGTACGTGCATACGGCGCGCTCCTGCGGCGTTGCGGGCCGGAGTTCGGTGCCATTTTTGGCGGGGTCCGGATGGTTGGACCGAACGAGCTACTAGCCATGCCAGCATGCGTTGGTCTGGCTCCGGTGACGGGGCATACCGGATCGGTGTTGGCGGTGGCGGTGACCGCGGATGGGTCGCGGGTGGTCTCTGGTGGGGATGACATGTCGGTGCGGGTGTGGGATCCGGTGACAGGGGAGTGCCTGGCTCGGCTGTCTGGCCATACCGGATCAGTGCGGGCGGTGGCGGTGACTGCGGACGGGTCGCAGGCTGTGTCCAGCGGCAATGACATGTCGGTGCGGGTGTGGGATCCGGTGACCGGGGAGTGCCTGGCTCGGCTGGATGGTCACACCGGGTCGGTGTTGGCGGTGGCGGTGACTGCGGATGGGTCGCGGGTGGTCTCTGGTGGGGATGACGGGTCGGTGCGGGTGTGGGATCCGGTGACAGGGGAGTGCCTGGCTCGGCTGTCTGGCCATACCGGATCAGTGCGGGCGGTGGCGGTGACTGCGGACGGGTCGCGGGTGGTCTCTGGTGGGGATGACGGGTCGGTGCGGGTGTGGGATCCGGTGACCGGAAAGGGTCCGGCGCAGCTTCCCGGGCACACTGGATCGGTGTTGGCGGTGGCGGTGACCGCGGATGGGTCGCGGGTGGTCTCCGGCGGGGATGACGGGTCGGTGCGGGTGTGGGATCCGGTGACAGGGGACCGTCTGGCCCGGCTGGATGGTCACACCGGGGCCGTGCGGGCGGTGGCGGTGACCGCGGATGGGTCGCGGGTGGTCTCGGGTGGATATGACATGTCGGTGCGGGTGTGGGATCCGGTGACTGAAGAGTGTCTGATCGAGTTGTTTAGACATACAGGTGCGGTTTGGTCGGTGGCGGTGACTGCGGACGGGTCGCAGGTTGTGTCCAGCGGCAATGACATGTCGGTGCGGGTGTGGGATCCGGTGACCGGGGAGTGCCTGGCTCGGCTGGATGGTCACACCGGGTCAGTGTTGGCGGTGGCGGTGGTCGCGGATGGGTCGCGGGTGGTCTCTGGTGGGGATGACGGGTCGGTGCGGGTGTGGGATCCGGTGACCGGGGAGTGCCTGGCTCGGCTGGATGGTCACACCGAGCCGGTGTTGGCGGTGGCGGTGGTCGCGGATGGGTCGCGGGTGGTCTCTGGTGGGGATGACGGGTCGGTGCGGGTGTGGGATCCGGTGACCGGGGAGTGCCTGGCCGAGTTGATCGGCCATACCGGGTCGGTGTTGGCGGTAGCGGTGACCGCGGATGGGTCGCGGGTGGTCTCTGGTGGGGATGACGGGTCGGTGCGGGTGTGGGATCCGGTCACCGGAAAGGGTCTTGCGCAGCTTCCTGGGCACACCGGATCGGTATGGGCGGTGGCGGTGACCGCAGATGGGTCGCAGGTAGTCTCGGGCAGCTACGACGGATCCGTGCGGGTGTGGGAACTAGGGAACGGAAACTTCCTCGGCCGGCTTGATGGGCACGCTGATTCGGTGTTGGCGGTGGCGGTGACCGCGGATGGGGCGTGGGTGATTTCTGGCGGGGACGACGGGTCAGTAAGGGTGTGGGATCCGATGACCGGGGAGTGCCTGGCCGAGTTGATCGGCCATACCGGATCGGTGTTGGCGGTAGCCGTGACCGCGGATGGAGCGCAGGTGATCTCTGGCGGCGAGGACGGATCGGTGCGGATATGGGATCCGGTGACCGAGGAGTGCCTAATGTCGTTGGAAGGCCATACTGACTCGGTCTTGGCGGTAGCGGTGACCCCGGACGGATCGCTGGTGGTCTCGAGCGGGGACGACGGATCGGTGCGGATATGGGATCGGGTGACCGAGGAGCGTTTAACTACGTTGATGTCAGTCGACGGCTCGTGGGCCAGTTGGACCACCGATGGTTCACAGGTCGAATTGCTGGCGGCAGATGAGCAGGCTTGGCGATGGCTACGGGCCCGGGTGTTTGACGAGCATGGCCGCCTGGTCAGCCAGGATCCTTACGAGTGGTTCTTCCCCACTCACGGCGCCAGTGATCGAGCTACCGCAACCTCTCACTAGGTAGGAGGCGAGGCATGTCTACAGCGCCGAACGGTAAACACGCCATGTGCAGTAGGTGCGACGTACCTACCCGTTTTCTTGACGGCCGGTAGCGCCGGGCTAGCCGAGTGGGACGTTGAGGTGCGGGCGTCCGACCTTCGCCCCGGGCCCGTCGAAGTGCCACCACTCGCCGGAGTACACGGTGATCCCGCCGGCGCTCATCGCCGACCGGAGCAGCGCCCGGTTCGACTGGGCCGCCGCGCTGACCCCGGACGTGGCGTAGGCGTGGGCGCGCGCGCTGAAGTCGTCGAAACCGGTGCCCATGGTCAGCCGGCAGTGGCCGTGCACGCGTTGCTCGGCGGCGCAGGACCGGGTGCCGGCATAGGCGAGCGTGACGTCCACCGAGCGTCCCGCCTCGTGGCTGCGGGCCAGCGGGCCGGGCCGGGCCACCCAACTCGGGTCCGGCACGATCTGGAACATCCGCACCTGCACCGTGTGCGGCCGGTAGCAGTCCCAGAACACCAGCAGGTAGCCGTCCCGCCGCAACCGGCTGGCCGCGACCCGCAGCCCCGGCGCCATCGATTGGTGCACCAGGCACCGGGCGCCCACCGGGTACAGCCGCTGACCGGTGAAGTTGTTACTGGTGGCGTAACGCAGGTCGACGATCGCGTCCGGCACCACCGTGTGGATGTCGACCAGGCCGACGGAGGCCGCAGTAGGCAGGCGTGTGACGCTGCGCGGTGCCGAGGGGCGCGGGCTCGTCGAACTGGGGCGAGACGCCGAACTGGAGCGCGGCGTCGCGATCGAAGAGCTGGTACGAGGCGCTGGGGCTGATGAGCGAGTGCTGGTTCGAGGCGGTGGGGCCGGCGGGCTGGTCCGGGTTGACGCTGAGCTGCTGGCCTCGGTCGGTTCCGGCGAGGACTGCGCTGGCGACAGCACCGGAGCCTGGCTTTCGGCTGCCGCGCGCTCGGTGGCGGGCTGTGCGGTGCACCCGGCGGCACTGACGGCAAGCAGCACCGCCAGGGCACACCATCGGATCCGGGTCACCGGCACATCTTCGTTGCCGAACGGCAAACGGGCAATTCGCCGAGCGGTGGGGCGCCCGATTCGATCAGCCCGTTCCCTGTCAGACCCTTGGCCTAGATTCGCCTTCATGGACTGGAAGATCGAACTCATATTCATCCCGGTGACCGACGTCGACCGGGCCAAGGCGTTCTACGTCGACCAGGTCGGCTTCCACGCCGACCACGACCAGCAGGTCAACGAGCAGTTGCGCTTCGTCCAGCTGACCCCGCCGGGCTCGGCGTGCTCCATCGCCTTCGGCACCGGCATCACCCAGATGGCACCGGGCACCCAGCAGGGCGTGCAGGTGGTGGTACCCGACGCGGCGGCGGCCCGCCAGCGCCTGGTCGAGCACGGCGTGCAGGCCAGCGAGCTGGACGTGCAGCCGTGGGGCACGTTCGTGACGTTCTCCGACCCGGACGGCAACGGCTGGATCCTGCAGGAACTGCCACCGCGTCCGTAAGACATCCGACAGCTGCGGTCAGGCAGGCTGCTCCGGCGACGAATCGGTGGCTGCGGCAGCCTCCTCGGCCTCTTCGGCCGCCCGCCGGGCCTGGGCGTGCCGGCGCTTGCCCGCGTGCATGGCGGCCACCCGGGCGATCGGGATCTGCCGGCCCTCGGAGACCAGCACCGGGTTCAGCGGCTGCGCGGCGGGCAACCGCTCCGCCCACGGATCGGCGGCACCCATCAGGTCCGGCGCGGTGCGCACCGTGAAACTGCCCGGTGAAACCCCGTCCAGGTCGTCCCAGTCCAGCGGGAACGACACCGGCACACCCGGCCGCAGCCGCGGGCTGTAGACCGCCACCACCGTCGCGCCGCCGGCCCGGGTCGAGTCGAGGAACACCTTGCCCTCCCGTTCCTCCTTCACGAACGCCGTGGTCGCCAGCTCCGGGTCCAGCCGCTCGGCCCGCACCGCCAGCGCCCGGGTCGCGGCGGCCACCTCCTCCGTCGATCCCTCCGACAGCGGGACGATCACGTGCACCCCCTTCGCGCCGCTGGTCTTCAACGCCGCCGTCATCGACAGCTCGGCCAGTGCCTGGCGCACCAGCAGCGCGGCCCGCAACGCCACCGAGAACGCTTCGCCCTCGGGCGGGTCGATGTCCAGCACCAGCTGGGTCGGCCGGTCCTGCTCGCCCACCCGGTACAGCGTCGGGTGGTACTCCACGGCCCGCTGGTTGGCGAACCACATCAGGGTGGGACGGTCGTTGCACAGCGCGTAGTGGATCTCCCGCCGCGACGCCTCCGCCCACACCGGCACCGTGCGCACCCAGTCCGGGGTGTACTTCGGCACGTTCTTCTGCATGAACGCCTCCTGCCCGCGCAGGATCCGCACCACCGACAGCGGCCGGTCCACCAGCCCCGGCAGCATCCGGTCGGCCACCGCGTCCAGGTAGTCCACGAACTCCCGCTTGCTCACGCCGGCGTCGGCGAACAGCGGCTGGTCGAGGTTGGTCAGCTGCACGCCGTCCCGGACGTCGTCGGTGCTCACCCGGACATCCTGCCCTGCGACCGGTCCAGGTACTGCTGGGCCAGCGCCGGCGGGGCGCAGGCCAGCCAGCCGTCCACGATCGCCTCCCGCAGCGTCGCCGTCGGCCACCACGTCGAGCTGGAGCAGCACCGCCGGGAAACCCTCGAAGTGCGCGATGGTGAACACGCCCGGCCGGCCGGCCGCCAGCACCGCCTCCTTCTCGTGCAGGTCGGCCACCTTGACCGCCAGGATCTCGCCGGTCGGCGGCGGCACGTCGCCGAACCGCTTGAGATCGGCCTTGGAGAACGGCCGCTGCCAGGCGAACCCCTTGCCGCCGACCGACCAGGTCCGGTTGCCGTGCCGGTCCGCCTCGCTCACCTCCGGCAGCTCTGCGGCCAGCCGGGCGACATCGTCGAAAGTCAGCATGCGCACACGGTAGGCCGGTCCGGGCTAACCGCCGCAGGACGTGGCCGCCTTGGCCGACGCGGTCGCCGGCTGAGGCCCGTACGCGCTCAGGAACCGATCCCGGAAGGCGTCCATCGGCCACACCGGCGCGTCCGGCCGCGGTCGCAGGCCGTCCTGCCAACCCCAGCCCGAGATCCGGTCCAGTACCGCGGGATCCCGGGCGATGATCGAGATCGGCACGTCGTGGCCGGCGTTCGAGCCGGACACGATGGTGGCCGGCTGGTGGTCGCCCAGCACGATCAGCACGGTGTTGTCGGTGGCATAGGTCTGCACGAACGACACCAGCGCGGTCAGCGAGTACTGGATGGACGCGCCGTAGGCGGTCCGCACCCGGCCCTGGTCGGGCCATACCTGCGCGGTGGACGGGCCCTGGGCAGGCATCGGGTCGAACACCGAGCCGTCGCCGACCGCGTTCCAGCCGACCATCCGGGGCAGCGGCGTCCACGGCGTGTGGCTGGACACCAGGTCGATCTCGGCCATCACCGGCCTGCGGTCGGCAGGCGCCAGCTCCCGGCGCTGCAACTCCGCCAGCGTGTACTGGTCGGGTACGGTGGCGTAGCCGAACTTCGGGCCGGCATAGCCGACGTTCGTGCCGTCGTAGCGCTGGTCGTAGTGGTAGAACATGCTGCCTTCGGGCCAGTCCCGCTCGTTGGCCGGGATGTCGGACACCGTCCGCCAGCCGGCCCGGCCGAACGCCACGCTCAGCGTCGAGCGGTCGCTGGCCACCAGCCGGTCGTAGCGCAGCTGGTTGTCGACCCAGAGCCCGGACTGCAGCGTCGAGTGCGCCAGCCAGCTGATGCCGCCGAACGTCGGCGAGGTGAGGAAGGCGCTGCGGGTGCAGAAGCCGGCCGCGCGCAGCCGGTCGGTGCCCGAGTCCAGCACCGCGTCGACGCCGGGGGAGAATGCCGAGTCCTGCACCGCCACCCGGCCGTAGCTCTCCACGAAGGCGATCAGCACGTCCTTGCCGCGCAGGCCGGTGAGCAGGTCCTGCGCCGGGGTGTCGCGCAGCGGGTCGATCTTGGCCGCCCGGGCGAAGGCCGCCTCGTCGCGCAGGTCGGCACCGGCCTGGCCGGCCCGGTCCCAGGCCAGCCGGGCGGCGTCGCTGGCGGCGACCGGCGTGCCGGTGACGAACTGCACGCCGAGCACCGCGCAGTTCAGCCACACCAGTCCCAGCGCCACCCCGACCCGGACCGTGCCGATCCGGTGCCGGTCGGCCACCCGGGCCAGCCGCAGCATGGCCAGCGGCACCGCGACCAGCAGCGCGATCGCCAGCGCGCCGAGGCCGAGCAGGATGAGCACCGCCTGGCGGTGGCCGACCGAGTCGGCGAGCAGGCCCACCGCGGAGTCGAAGTAGCCCCAGTCGGCCACCAGGTTGAACGGCCGGTCCAGCGCCGTGCCGAAGCCCAGGTCGAGGGCCTTGAGCACCACCAGCAGGCCCAGCACCAGGCCGGCGAGCACCGCGACCACCCGCCGGGCCCGGCCACGCAGCACCAGGCCCAGCCCGACCAGCGCCAGGCCCTCGACCGGCAGCCGGACGAAGGCCAGCGGGGTCAGCCGGTCCGGCTGGTCCGGGATGACCAGGGCCAGCCACACCAGCAGCCCGGCGAGGCCGGTGCCGAGCCAGCCCGCGATCGTCCGGGGGCTCGGCCGCCCGCGCCGCTGGCCGGCAGACACCCCGGTCACGCCGCCCGGACCGGGGTGTCGAACGGGGCGACCGGCAGCCGGTCGAGCTCGGTGTGCTGCCGCCACTTCACCCACGCCTCGTGGCCGAACGACTCGGTCAGCAGGGCCAGCGCGACCGCGACGGCGGCCAGGCTCACCGGCCGGGGCGGCAGGCCGGACGCGACCACGGTCAGCACCACGCCCTGGACGGCGGCCACCACCTTGCGCCAGTAGCGGGGCGGCACCGGCGCGCGCAACCAGGTCAGCCACCAGCCGGCCGCGACCAGGGCGTAGCGGGCCGCGCCGATCAGCAGCACCACCGGGCCGAGCGAGCCCGCGACGAAGCAGCTGAGCACCGCGATCAGGAAGGCGTCCACCTCCATGTCGAAGCGGGCGCCGAACTCCGAGGCGGTGCCGGTGCGGCGGGCCAGCCAGCCGTCGATGCAGTCCAGCACCAGTGCGGTGGCCGCCAGCGTCACCAGGATCGGGGTGGACACCGGGTGGACGGCCGAGTCCGCCACCAGGGCACTCACCCCGCCGGTCAGCACCGCCCGGGTCAGCGTCACCCGGTCGGCCGGGCCGAACCGGCTGAGGCCGTGGCGGGCCATCGCCCGGATCAGGACCGCGCTACCGGCCACCCCGCAGCCGATCCCCGCCAGCCAGCCGGCGGCACCCAGGCCGGTGGTCGCGGCCAGCGCGGCGAGCAACGCCAGCAGGGCGGACAGCCCGGTCGCCGGGCCGGCATGAACCTGGTACACGGTGCCTCCGTACTAGGGGGTGGCACAGGGTGGATACGGCATCTGCGATCGTTCGGTTCGATCGTGCAAGGGCGAAAGGGGGTGGCGGGATCCGTGCGTGAGCGACCCGACGACCCGGCGACCGCTCTCGCGTTCTGGTTGCGCGAACCGGGGATCGGCGAGCTGCGGCAGTTGCCGCTGCCCGCACCCGGGCCCGCACCAGGTGCTGGTCCGCACCCGGTACTCCGGGATCAGCCGGGGCACCGAGTCCCTGGTGTTCCGCGGCGAGGTACCGCCGGGCCAGTACGCGGTGATGCGGGCGCCGTTCCAGGACGGCGAGTTCCCGGGCCCGGTGAAGTACGGCTACCTCAACGTCGGCGTGGTGGAGCAGGGGCCGGCCGACCTGCTCGGCCGGACCGTGTTCTGCCTGTACCCGCACCAGAGCGCCTACGTGGTGCCGGCGACGGCGGTCACCCTGGTGCCCGAGGGGGTGCCAGCGGCCCGGGCGGTCCTCGCCGGCACCGTCGAGACCGCGGTCAACGCCCTGTGGGACGCCGCTCCGCTGCTGGGCGACCGGATCACCGTGCTCGGTGCCGGCATGGTCGGCTGCTGCGTCGCCCGGCTGGCCGGCCGGATACCCGGTGCCGATGTCGAACTGGTCGACATCGACCCGGCCCGGGCCGGCACCGCCGCCGCGCTCGGCGTCCGGTTCGCCCACCCGGACGCGGCCAGCCCGGACCGGGACCTGGTGGTGCACGCCAGCGCGAGCGCGGCCGGCCTGCAGCGGTCGCTGGACCTGCTCGCCGCCGACGGCAGCGTCATCGAGCTCAGCTGGTACGGCGACCGCCCGGTCAGAGCTGTCGCTCGGGGGTGCCTTCCACTCCCGCCGGCTGGCGATCCGGGCCAGCCAGGTCGGCACCGTGTCCCCGGCCCAGCGCCGGCGCAGCAGCGCCGACCGGCTGGCCCTGGCCCTGCGGTTGCTGCGCGATCCGGCCTTCGACGCGCTGCTGACTGGCGAGTCGCGGTTCGCCGAGCTGCCCGAGGTGATGGCCCGGCTGGCCTCCGGCGAGCTGCCCGCTCTGTGCCACACCATTCGCTACGACCCACCGGAAGGATGAGCCCGTGTTCAGCGTGACCGTCCGCGACCACATGATGATCGCCCACAGCTTCACCGGTGCGGTGTTCGGCCCGGCGCAGCGGCTGCACGGCGCCACCTACGTGGTGGACGCCAGCTTCCGCCGGCCGGACCTGGACGCCGACAACCTGGTGGTCGACATCGGCCGGGCGGCCGAGCAGCTGCACGCGGTGCTCGGCGAGCTGAGCTACCGCAACCTCGACGAGCTGGACGAGTTCGCCGGCGTCAACACCTCCACCGAGGCGCTGGCCCGGGTGGTCGCCGACCGGCTGGCGAGGCGGATCGGCGCCGGCGACCTCGGTGAGCAGGCGCGCGGCCTGACCGGCATCGCCGTGACGCTGCACGAGTCGCACGTCGCCTGGGCCAGTTATGAGCGGAGCTTGTAAGTCGCAGTGAGAACCGTGCACGTGGTGCTGCCCGGCGACATCGACGACCCGGCCGAGCCGAGCGGCGGCAACGGCTACGACCGGTGGGTCTGCGACGGGCTGCCCGGGTTCGGCTGGGCAGTGCGCGAGCACCCGGTGCCCGGACCGTGGCCGGAGCCGGACCGGGCGGCCCGGGTACGCCTGGCAGCTCTGCTCGGCGGCCTGCCCGACGGCGCGGTGGTGCTGCTGGACGGCCTGGTCGGCTGTGCGGTCCCCGAGGTGCTGGTGCCCGAAGCGAGCCGGCTGCGGTTGGTGCCGCTGGTGCACATGGTGCTCGGCGACCCGGGCGAGCGGGCGGTGCTGCGGTGCGCGGCCGCGGTGGTCGCCACCAGCGGCTGGGCACGCCGCCGGATGCTGGAGCGGCACCGGCTGGACCCGGCGACGGTGCACGTCGCCGAGCCGGGGGTGGCTGCCGCCGCCCTGGCACCCGGAACAGCAGCCGGTACCGAGCTGGTCTGCGTCGCGACCGTGTCGGCGCTCAAGGGGCACGACGTGCTGGTGGACGCGCTGGGCCTGCTCGGCGGGGTGCCGGTGCGCTGCACCTGCGTCGGCAGCCTGACCCGGGACCCGGGCTTCGTCACCGCGCTGCGGGACCGGATCCGCGACCGGGGCCTGGCCGGGCGGGTGTGCCTGGCCGGGCCGCGCACCGGAGCCGACCTGGACGCCAGCTACGCCGCGGCCGACGTCCTGGTGCTGGCCTCCCGCGGTGAGTCCTACGGCATGGTGCTCACCGAGGCGCTGGCCCGGGGGTTGCCGGTGATCGCGACGGACGTCGGCGGTGTCGCCGAGACGCTCGGGACGGCCCCGGACGGCAGCCGCCCGGGCTTGCTGGTGCCGTCCGGGCAGCCGGCGGCGCTGGCCGGCGCGCTGGGCAGCTGGCTCGGCGATGCCGCGCTGCGCGACCGGCTGCGGGCCGCCGCCCGGCAGCGACGTGGCTCGCTGGCCGGCTGGGAGCAGACGGTCGACCGGCTCGCCGCCGTGCTCGCCCGGGCGGCGGCATGACCGTCGCCCGCGGCATTCCGGCCAGCCGAGGCATTCCGACCAGCCAAGGCATTCCGGCCAGCCGGGGTAGCTCGGCCAGCCGAGGCATTCCGGCCACCCGAGGCAGCTCGGCCAGCGGAGGCATCGCGGCCACCCGAGGCACCGGACCGGAGGCACCCGCTGAACCGGGCGGCCACGCTGTCCGTATGCCTTATCAAGCGGCACCGCCGGCCGGCCAGCTCAGGTCCACCATGGCCGGGCCACACCCTCGAGGGGGTACCGGGATGGATCGGACATGGTGGCCCTGGGCGCGCCTGGCCGGCGGAGCCGCGATCCTGATCGCACTGGTGTGGACGCTGGGAACCGGTCCGTTCCTGGCCGGGGTGCGCACCGTGGACGGCTGGTCGCTGGCCGCCGCGGCCGGAATTGCCGTTCTCACCACGGTGTGCGCCGCCTGGCGGTGGAGCCTGGTGGCTCGCGAGCTGGGCATCGCGGTGCCGTTGCCGGCGGCGGTCGCGGCGTACTACCGCTCCCAGTTCGTGAACACCGCGCTGCCGGGCGGCGTGCTGGGTGACCTGCACCGCGGCGTGGCGCACGGCCGCAGCGCCGGGGACACCGGCCGTGGCCTGCGTGCGGTCGGCTGGGAGCGGTTGGCCGGCCAGCTGGTGCAGGCCGTGCTGGCGGTGCTGGTGTTGCTGGTGCTGCCGTCCCCGGTGCGGGCGGCGATGCCGGCGGTGCTGGCCGGCCTGGCCGTCGCCGTGCTGCTGCTCGCCCTGCTGGGCCGGGTGCTGCCCCGGCCGGCCGGTGACCGGTCCCGGTGGTCCCGCGCGGTGCGGGCGGCCAGTGCCGACCTGCGCGGTGTGCTCGCCCGCCGGGCCTGGCCCGGCATCGTGGCCGCCTCGGCCCTGGTGGTGGCCGGCCACGCCGCCACGTTCCTGATCGCCGCCCGGGCCGTCGGCGTCACCGCGTCGCCGGACCGGCTGCTGCCGCTGGCGCTGCTGGCCCTGCTCGGCATGGCGGTGCCCGCGAACATCGGCGGCTGGGGCCCGCGCGAGGGGGTGACGGCCTGGGTGTTCTCAGCTGCCGGCCTCGGGGCGGCCCAGGGTCTGGCCACCGCGGTGGCGTACGGGGTGTTGGTGCTGGTCGCCAACCTGCCCGGCGCGCTGGTGCTGATCGTCGGCTGGGCGACCGCGCGCCGCAGGCCTGTGCCTGGTGGGCATGCGGTCGCGAGCCCCGATGCCGAAAGCCGTTCCGCCGTAAGCCATAACGCCGTCAGCAGTGACGCTACGGGCCGTGACCACGCGTCAGCCTGCCGAACCGGCGTCGCTGCCCGGGGAGGCATTTCCGGTGGCTGACCGTCCCTACACCCTGCTGAGCTGCGGCGTCTCGATCGACGGCTACCTCGACAGCGCCACCCGGACCCGGCTGGCGCTGTCCAACGAGGCCGACTTCGACCGGGTGGACGGCGTCCGGGCGACCTGCGACGCGGTGCTGGTGGGGGCGGCCACCATCCGCAACGACAATCCGCGGCTGCTGGTCCGCTCGCCGGCGCGGGAGGCCGAGCGGGTCGCCCGCGGCCAGTGCCGGTCGCCGGTCAAGGTGACCGTCACCGGGCGGGCGGAGCTGGATGCCGGGTCGAACTTCTTCGCCTGCGGGACGGGGGAGAAGCTGGTGTACTGCGCCCGTCCGGCGCTCGCGCGGGCCCGCCTCCGGCTGGCGACGGTGGCGACCGTGATCGATGCCGGCGAGCCGGTGGACCTGCGGTGGCTGAGCGAGGACCTGGGCGCCCGGGGGATCCAGCGGCTGATGGTCGAGGGCGGTGGCACGGTGCTCACCCAGTTCCTCACCGCCGACCTCGCCGACGAGCTGCAACTGGTCATCGCGCCGTTCTTCGTCGGCGAGCGGGAGGCCCGCCGGCTGGTCGGTCCGGGGGAGTTCCCGTGGAACCCCGACCGGCGGGCGGCGCTGGCCGAGGTCCGTCAGATCGGGGACGTGGTGCTGCTGCGCTACGCGCTGTCCCCGCGCTTCGAGCCGGACTGACGGCACTGACGGCACTGACGGCCAAGCCCGTGCCATCCGCGCCGGGCCGGTCATGCAGGTATTTCGGTGCGCGATCGGCCCTCCTGTCCCGCGAGTGCCTGAGGAGGAATCGATGGCGGAGTCGACCGCTCACAGCCGGGTGCTGCCCCAGCGCCCGATCTCCCGGTTCGGGATGTTCGACGACAGCCCGCGCCAGGTTGCCGTCCTGGCCGAACTGGACCCGGCAGCACTGCGCAAGCAGGTCGGTGGCCGGCTCGCCGGGGCGGCGAAGGTGGCCGATCAGCTGAAGGCCGGGGCCGATCCGGTGATCGGTTCGGCCCTGGCCAGCTCGGATCCGGCCATCCGCGAGCGGCTGCTGCGCAACCTCGTCCATCCGGCCGACCGTCGCCTGGCCATCCTGGACGTGCAGCCGGTCGGCGGACCGGTGATGAGCGGGCAGCCGTTCGACCTGCGGGTCGTATTCGCCGCCGCCGCGCTGGTGCCGCCCCGGCTGGTCAGCGTGCGGGTGGACTGGGCCGGGGAGAGTTTCGTCAACGAAACGCGACTGGATGCCGAGACGGCCCGGGCCGGGCAGGTGGACGTGCACTTCGACGAGGAGCAGACCCTCCCGGTGGGAGCGGCCACCTTCACGGTGACGCTGTTCAACGCCGCAGGCTCCGCCTCGACCTTCGTCACCACCTCGGGCGTGCTGCCGTCGAACCCGTTCTCGCTGCGGCTCGATCCCGACCAGAACTTCGTGACCGGAACCCACAGCGCCCGGGCGGTACGGCACGGCGCTGCCTACGACACCGCGATCGCCGCCACCCTGTTCAACGGAAACCCCACCGCCGTGCCGGTTCGACCCGACTTCCATTGGGCATTCTGGGACGGCGGGGTCGGCAGTGGCAGCCTGGTCGAGCAGGGCACCGGTAGCTTCGGCGGCCAGATCAGCGTTCCGGCGACACAGTCCTGGAACGGCTGGATCTCCTTCCACTCACCGTCCGGCAGCGGCATCTTCGGCAAGTTCGACAACCGCGAGGACCTGACGATCGAGATCCGGATGACCCGGCTGGACGGCGGCGTGGTGTCGGCGGCCATCACGGCTCGCACGATGTTCCGGTTCGGGGTGAACGTCACCCGGGTCGCGAACGAGGACTTCACCGCCGCGGAGCGCAGCGACCTGATCGCGGCGGCGCAGCGGTGCCGGACCATCTACGAGCGCCGCGACCTGACCTTCGACTTCGACACCCGGTTCATCGCCCAGCACGACGTGGGCGGCTACGAGATCATCAACAGCTTCGGCGAGTTCCACGACCTGCTCGGCGACTGGTCCGGGCCGGATTCCAACAACAACATCGACGCCTTCATCGTGCAGGGAATCGACGTGGGCGGTGGGGTGGACGGCATCGACGGCAGCATCCCCGGCCCCACCAGCCACGGCGGCGGCGACAGCGGGGTGATCGCCAGCAAGACCGGCTACGTCGACAGCACCGGTGCCCGGCGGCTGCATGCCAGCTATCTCGGCATGTTGATCGCGCACGAGCTCGGGCACTACCTCGGGCTGGAGCATGTGAACACCGCCGGTGACCTGATGCTGCCGAGCAGCGGCGAGAACGACATCAATCTCGACTATTCCCAGTACCGGACGATGATCCGGCACGGGTGGGTGAGGATCGACTGATGGCAAGCCACACCAACGGCGGCCCGACCGCCGAGATCCCCGGCGGCCCGGTTCGGGCCTCCCGCATCGCCGACCGCAGGGACCTGCCCGCCCTCGAGGCACGCGAGCGGGTTTCGGCAGTCCTGCGAGTTCACGACGAGCCAGACGCCTTCGACAGGCTCGAGCCGGCTGACCTACCGATGGTCCGGTTGCTGGCTGGAGAAAGCGCCGCCCTCGGAGGGCAGCCGGCGATCCGCTACAGCGCCATCGCCGCGCTGGCCCACCGGCCCGGTGCCGCCGAGTTGAACCTGCTCACCGACCTGGCCCGGTTCGGCGAGGACAGCTACGTCCGCGGTCACGCCCTGCTCGCCCTGGGACGTACCGGCAGCTATGCACACCTGCCCGTGCTGAGCGCGGCGCTGGAGGCCGAGGACGACTTCGAGCGCGGCGCCGCCGGCAAGGCGATCGCTGCGCTGGCCCGGCATGCCAGCCCGGACGCCCTGGCCGCCCACGCGGCTGCGTTCGGCGGCCCGGAACTGGGCCGTCAGGTGCGCGCGGCGCTGGGAGCGTCGGCTCGCCGACGTGCCGCCACGCCGAGAGGGACCTCGGCCGAACCCAAGGAGCGCTGAACGGAACTCCACCCGGGCTGCATCGTGCGATGCGAGGATGCGCGAAGGCAGAAGGGAGTGCCATGGGCTACCAGAAGGATCCGCGGGTGGACGCCTACCTCGACGGCCTGGCCGACTGGCAGCAGGCGATCTGCCGCGAGGTGCGCGACCTGGTGCACGCCGCCGACCCGGAGGTCATCGAGACGGTCAAGCGGCGCGACCGGCCGTACTTCGTCCTGCAGGGCAACATCTGCGCTCTGCTCGCGGCCAGGGACCACGTCAACGTCTTCCTCTACGACGGCGCTATCGTGCCCGACCCCGAACGCATCATCACCGGCGGCCACGACAACACGACCGCGCGCACGGTCGCGATCGGGCAGGGTGAGCAGATCAACTCCCGAGCGTTGGCTGCGATGTTCGCCCGGATCATCGCCAACAACCGGGCCGGTGGCTGGCGCAAGCTCAAGCAGTCCTGACCGCCGTCCCGCCGAGCGGATTCAGGGTCGGCTGGTCGACGCCTGGACTCGCACGCTGCTGAGATCGGAGCGGTGAAGCCAGCCCGGAGCAGATTCCGGACTATACGGAGCCGATGTATTTCCATTACGTCGCGCACGCTCCTACGCCCGTGCAGTCAGCACATTCCCTGGAGGGAGCACGGCCTTGCCTGCAAACGAAGAGCTCGCGGTGACGGGAGGGATCAGTCAGGCACTCATCGACGCGCTCAACCAGATCCATCTCGCCGTCACCGCGCAACTGACCAACCCGGACGGGTCACCGTCGGGCAGCGCCGTCTACATGCACCTGCCGGTCGGCTATCCCGTCGACCCCAAGATGTATGCCGGAGCGTGGACGCCGGCTGGCGGCGACGTCTACGGCACGGTTCAGAACGATGGCCAGTTCGCCGCGCCGGTAGCCACGGCGGCGGCCGGAGCGCCGACGACACCGGCCGCTGCCGTGGCGGCGCTGCCGGCGACACCGGACCCGAAACTGCAGCTGGCGATGAGCAGCGCCTACAACACCGCGCAGAAGGTCGACCAGATGCTCATGGTCACTGACCGGGGCGTCGCGAAGTCGTGGGCTGACCGCACGGTCAGCATCGAGTACTTCACCGCGATCACCGGCATGCAGGCCGAGCCCATTCCGGAGCCGTCGGATGACATCAAGAAGCGCGTCGCCGATGCGCAGAAGACGCTGTACACCGAGGACGCCGACGGCAACTTCACCGGCTTCACGCCGCTTTACTCGAGCTACCGCCACAACCAGAAGGCCCTCGGTGATGCTCGCAGCGCCTTCGCGCTGGCCTACTCGCAGGCGATGTCTGACCCGATCAAGGGCCAGGCCTGGCCGGTCACCAGCTCGTCGCTGCAGACGAACGTCGACCAAGCCTTCAATGACCTCAAGGACATGGGCGGCCAGCAGGTGGAGGACGCCATCGCGACGCTGCAGTCCATCGGGGGCAGCGCCGCCGCGGCGCTGATCGCCAAGGCGCGCAAGATGTATGACAGCTACAGCGTGGCGCTGTCCGGCGCCATCGCCGAGAAGACGCCGTGGTCCTACATCGACCCGATCTCGTGGTGGGACCACAACAACAAGGACTTCGGCGTCATCGAGATCTCGGCAAGTTCGGACTCCTATCAGGCCGGCGGCGGCGGCGACGAGCACAGCTTCGGCCACAGCTTCTACCACGACGACTCATCCTCGACCTCGGGCAGCGTGGGCTTCGACTGCTTCTTCTACAGTGCGTCGGCAAACGCCAGCCACACCGACACCCACCACAACGACGGTTCCAACAGCGACAACTCCGGACACACCGCCTTCCACGACGCCAGCTCGCATGCGAAGGTCGGCTTCGAGTGGTTCGTCGCGAGCATCGAGCGCCCGTGGTTCCTGGGCGACCTGTTCCACATGGACGGCTGGTACCTCGCCGGCCAGAAGAAGAACGCGATCAGCGACGGCACCATCAACGGTCAGATCACCGGTCAGATCGACGCTTCCGACCGCATCCTGCCGATGGTGCCGAAGGGATTCCTGGTGGTACGCAACGTCTCCATCGAGGCCGACGACTGGGGTGACATGGGCAGCTCGTTCCAGACGGCTGTCGACAGCGCGTCGAGCCAGAGCGACAGCAGCACCAACTCCTACGGCGGCTCGGTCGGCTACTTCGGCCTCGGTGGCTCGGTACAGCACAATGACGCCGAGGACAACGGGCAGTTCACCAGCCAGCACGACGCAAGTCACGGCTGGAGTTACCAGAGCAGCGGCAAGGGCGGCACGCTGACGATGCACGGCGCCCAGATCGTCGGTTGGATCGGTCAGATCCAGCCGGCGAGCCCGAGCAAGGACGATCCCAACCTCGGCAAGGAGACCAGCGCACCGGTGGCGACAACCCCAGCCACCACTGCGCCGGCGGCGACAACCCCAGCCGCGACTCCGGCGCCGGCAGCGGCCTCGCCTGCTCCGGTCACCTGAGCCGGCGGACGCGACGTGTCCGACAACGGCAACCAGCTCGCGCAACTCGGCGAGCAGGTCGTTGCGACCATCACGGCGGCCTACAACCCGCACAACGATTCGACACTGGCACTTGCCCTGCATCCGGGGCAACCGTTGGCTGACGACCTCGTGCAGGCCGGCGTGGTCAACCAACTGCGGCTGTCGGAGTGGCTGGCCGGCCAGTACGACAACCCGATGGTGCTCAAGCTCGCTGACGGCACCCCGGTCACCACGACGGCCCTCGGCGGTATCACGGCGAAGTCGGCCTATATGACGATGGCGCGGTGGGGGCAGCCCGCGGTCGCCGCCGACTCGGCGGCCTTCCCGCGGCTGGCACAGCTTCTCTCCGATGTCCGACAAGACATCGGAGAGGATCCGGATTCACTCCCGTTCGGGTGCGAGCCCACGAACTTCGCGTTGACGGATTGCCCGGCCTGGCAGATCTTCGACACGAAGATCTCCACGCACACGAGCGAGGAGACAGTCACGCCGTCATCGGACAGTCCGCCATCAGACAGCCCGACGCCGACGGTCGAGTCCAATCCGGCCCTGTGGAAGATCCGGGCCCTGTCCGAGGTGACGGTTGCGGAGTTGCCACAACGCCGGCGGGTGCGTCAGGAGGTGTTCCAGCTCTCGCAGGAGATGCCAAGCCTCAGCAACGAGGTCGCGGTCGAACGGTTGCAGAATGCCGGGTTCGCCGTGCAACCGGAGGTCGCGGTTTCGCCGGTGGACAGCGCCACCCTCGATACGTCGGTTGCCTCGTTCGCGTTGGCCGACACGGTGGCGAACACGGCATCGGTCCGGCTGGCCGACACGGTGCCGCTCGGGCTGGCCGACACGAGGTCGTTCGCGTTGGCCGACAGGGTATCGGACATCGCTGTCGCTCATCCCCGGTCCTTCCGGACGGCAATGGCGAGTACCGCGTCAACCCGGTCCTTCCGCAACACCGCCCTCTCGAAGTTCGCCCTGGCCGACGGCGAGAGCAACGAGGTCCCTCTCCCGCCGGCACAGGTCACGCCGGCGACGGTGCGGCTCGATGCGACGCTCGCGCAGGAACTCGTTCATGTCAATGTCGGCGACCTCGTCGACCAGCCCGCCGTCAGCACGGCGACGACGAGCGACAGTTCGCTGCACGTGCACTTCGAGTTCGTCGTCCTGTCCATCACACGCCTGCTGGCGGGCCGGCCGTGGTGGCACCCGGAATTCGTCGAGGAGCCGGCCTGGTTCGTTCCAGGGATGAAGCGCGGCGCACTTGTTGCCGAGATCACCGATCCGGCATATGGGCACTGCCTTCCGCAGTCCTTACTGCTGGTGCGCAATGTCAGTCTGACCGGCGCCTGGTCTGATGAGGCGAAGGCCACCATGAACGAGTCCGTGCACTATTTCGGGCCGTTTCTGATGTCGCCGCCGGACCAGAGGCAGGCGATCACCACCGACGAGCAGAACGCCGAACAGACGACGGTGCTCGGGCTCGGCGTTCAGGTCATCGGTGAACTGTGTAGCAAGCTCCCGGCACTTCCGCCCATGGACGACCCCGCGCTCGCGGCGCACTGACATTTTCCCTTCGATCTATGACACCTGAGAGTGAGTCGCAATGCCCACGACCGATCAACTGAACTCGGCGACCGCGTCGCCGACCGACGACTGCACCGTCACCAACAACGACGACGGCTCCATTGTCACCGACTGGCCGGACGGTACCCAGCGCGTCGACTACCCGGACTCGTCGGAGATGGTGACGTTTCCCGACGGCGCCGTCCTGAACCTGTACGCAGACGGCAGCAAGACCCTCAACGATGTCAACGGAAGCGCGCTGGATCCTGCGACCGGAGTGCCGCTCGACGGGTCGACGCAGGCGGCCAGGACAGACCCGGTAACCACGGATTCTTCCACCAGTTCCGACCCGGGAACCTCCGACCCGACGGCTCCGATCGACACCCCGCCCGACATGGGTCCGGACAAGATCCTGCGACTCATGAGGGGCGATGACCGCATCGGCGATGTGCAGGAGGCGATCGGCCTCCTCGACACCCTGAAAGAGGCGATCGAGGGCGAGATCAATCCCGCCGAATGGGTCAAGATGTGGTTCGAGATGGTGCTGTCGGTCGTCAAGGCACTGGAGACCGAGGAGCGTGGCGCGTACTACCGCGGCTGGTGTTACACGGTCCTCTACGGCGCGCTGGACCTGGGCACGCCGCCCGAGCCGGCCTTCTCCGGCAGCCTGCGCGGCGCCGACCAGGACGACCTCGACCGGCAGGGCTGGCGCGACGGTGTCAGCGCCGCCGCGGGCCAACTGGCCGACGGCGCCTCGGGCACCGGCCTTCGCAACCGGGTGCTGTTGCGTGTCGCGAGGAACGGTTCGGACAACCCGCAGCCGACCCTGCGGGAGATGTACGTCGCCGCGTGCGAGCACACCGACGACAAGGCCCTGCGGGAGGCGTATGAGGACATTCTCGGGTGGCCGCAGCCGACCGGCGCGTGAGCCGTTAGGACTGGACGGGCTGTGCCGGGAACGAGTTCCCACTCCGCCGGCAAGCAGCCCGTCCGGTCCTGCCAGAGCTCGGTGCGCCCGCCGCAGGATGCACAATGCTGGCTGTGCGCGCTGACCTGTTCGCCGACCAGCCGACCCTGACCGGCGAGCTGGTCCGGCTGGAACCGCTGACCGAGGCGGTGCTGGAGGACTACCTGCCCGCCCTCGCCGACCCGGAACTCGACCGGCTCACCGGCAGCCACGCCAGCTTCGAGCGCGAGCAGATCGTGCAGTGGCTGAGCACCCGCAGGGACCAGCACGACCGCGCCGACTGGGCGGTGCTGCGCGGCGAGGACGGTGTGTTCCTCGGCGAGGCGGTGCTCAACGACTACGACCCGGACAACGCCTCGGTGAACTACCGGATCTGGCTGGCCGGCCCGGACGCCTACGGGCACGGCTACGGCACCGAAGTCACCCGGCTGGTGCTGGCCTACGCGCTGGACACCCTCGGCCTGCACCGGGTCAGCCTGGGCGTGCTCGACTACAACCCGCGGGCCCGGCGGGTGTACGAGAAGTGCGGCTTCCGGCTGGAGGGCCGGTTGCGCGAGGCGGTGCACTGGGACGGCCACTGGCACGACGAGCTGGTGATGGCGGTGCTGAGCGGCGACCCGCGACCACCGGCCCTGCCCGGTGCGGAAGGTCCCACCGCAGCGGGTACGACTCGGGCATAGTTCCCCGCACGGGGTGGGTCCCACAAGCCAGCCCCGATACAGGGGGTGAGATGTCCGTCGTCGAGATCCGCGGCGCGCACAAGACCTATCGCCGCTGGCGCAAGCCCGCCGAGCACGCCGTCCGCGGCTTGGATCTCGACGTCGAGGCCGGCGGGGTGTTCGGCTTCCTGGGCCCGAACGGGTCGGGCAAGACCACCACCATCCGGCTGCTGCTGGGACTGGCCCGCGCCGACTCGGGCAGCATGCGGCTGCTCGGCGAACCGGTGCCGGCCCGGCTGCCGCAGGTGATCGGACGGATCGGCGCGCTGGTGGAGACCCCGCTGTTCTTCCCCAACTTCAGCGGTCGCCGCAACCTCACCCTGCTCGCCGACGCCAGCGCCATCCCGGCCCGGCGGGTGGAGGAGATGCTGGACTTCGTCGGGCTGTCCGGGCGGGCCGGCGACCGGGTCAAGGGCTACTCGCTCGGCATGAAGCAGCGGCTGGGCATCGCCGCCGCGCTGCTGAAGAACCCGGAGCTGCTCATCCTGGACGAGCCCGGCAACGGCCTGGACGCGGCCGGCATCAAGGAGGTCCGCGAGCTCATCGTCCGGCTCGGTGCCAGCGGTGTGACGGTGCTGCTGTCCTCGCACCAGCTCAGCGAGGTGCAGCAGGTCTGCGACCGGGTGGCCATCATGTCCCGCGGCCGGGTGATCCGGTCCGGCTCGGTGGCGGGCCTGCTCGCCGCCGGCGCCAGCGGCGACGTCCGGGTGCGGCTGGCCGACCCGCCGGCCGGCCGGGCGGTGCTGGAACGGGCCGGCTTCACGGTCAGCGCGCTGCCGGACGCCTGGCGGGTCAGCGGCGTATCGGACCCGGCCGCGGTCACCAGGGCACTGAGCGATGCCGGGCACTACCTGAGCGAGCTGAGCCCGATCTCGGCCGACCTGGAAAGCGTGTTCCTGCAGTTGACCGCCGAAGCCGACCAGCCGGTGCCGCCCGACCAACTGGCCGACCGCGACCGGCCCATGCTTCCCGACCAGCCGGCCGGGGCACCGCGATGACCGCCACCACCGGCTCGCCGGTCTCCGCCGACGGCCCGCGCACCTCCGCACCGACCTTTCCCGGCCTGCTGCGCGCCGAGACCCGCCGGCTGCTGGCCCGCCGTTTCACCCGGGTGGCGGTCGCCCTGGCACTGGTCGGCTACCTGGTCACCGTCGGGCTGATCTGGCACAACCACCACCGGGTCACCGCCGCCGACCTCGCCCAGGCCGGCGCGCAGCGGGACAAGCTGATCTCGGAGATCACCCAGCAGTTCCAGCAGGACTGCCAGCAGGCCCAAGGCACCGGCCCGGGACCGGTGGACTGCGGCGAGCCGCCCCGCGCGGAGGACCTGCCGATCGAAGAGTTCCTGCAGTACCACCCGCTTGACCCGGGCCAACTGGACGACTACGCCCTGGCGGTGGGGGTGGGGACGGCGATGCTCGCCTTCCTGCTCGCCGCCACCTTCGTTGGCGCCGAGTGGTCCAGCAAGAACCTGGTCGCCTGGCTGTTCTGGGAACCGCGGCGGTTGCGGGTGATGGCCGCCAAACTGGCGGTGCTGCTCGGCTTCGTGCTGGCGTTCGCGCTGCTCGCCCAGGCGGCCTGGTTCGGCACCGCCAAGATCCTGCTGCACTACCGGGGGGTGCCGGTCGCCACCCTGGGCCCGCAGGCGGCGCACTTCTGGACGCACCTGGTGCAGGCCCAGCTGCGAGCGGCGCTGCTGTCGCTGGTCACCGCCCTGCTCGGCTTCGGCCTGGCCAGCCTGATGCGCAACTCGGCGGCAGCGCTGGGGGTCGCCTTCGTCTACTTCGCGGTGGTGGAGAACGTCGTCCGGGCGCTGAACCCGAACCTGCAGCCGTACCTGATCACCACGAACATCGCGGCCTGGATCGCCGAGCACGGCATCACGGTGTACGGCAAGCTCGCCTACGACCAGCAACAGCAAGCGTTCCTGGCCAAGCCGATCCACATCTCCAACCTGCACGGCGGGGTGGTGATGCTGCTGTTCGCGGCGGTGGTGACCGGGGCGGCGCTGGCGGTGTTCCGTCGCCGCGATCTCGGCTGACCGGCCGGTTCGGCGCGTCACCTCCACGGCAAGCCCGGCCCGAGCGGGCACACTGACCGGCATGGCCACCCCGACCAAGGACGAGCTGCGCCGCGACCGGCTGCGCGAGTACGACGCGGTGCTGACCGCGGCCCGGGCGCCGCTGGCCGTGCTGGCCCTGTTCGCCCGGGGACGCGAGGCGCGGGCCGACGGCCAGTTGCTGGAAGAGGCGTTCGCGGCCACCGAGGTGGCCGGCGTCGAGGCGGGCGGCACGCTGCCGGCCGCGGTCTGGGTGGCGCTGCGGCAGGGCGACCTCGATGCCGCCCTCGACCTGCTGCTGCGAATTTCGCGGGCCGAGTTCGTGCTGGCCTCGCACGAGGAACTCGACGCCGGTTACCGGCTGACCAAGGTCGAGGAGCGCCGGCCGCTGCCCGACCTCGACCTGCTGGTCGCGCAGCTGGCGGCGTTCCTGGCGGTGCCGCGCGACGTGGTCGCGATCATCTCCGGCTGGGGCGTCGACGACCCGCGCACCATCGCCGAGGTCGACACCCTGCTCGAACAGCGCTACGGCCCGCCGACCGCCGGCCGGGCCACCGCGGCCTTCGGTGACGCCAGCGCGCCTGACGCCGGACCGGGGTATGCCCCGTCCGGCCTTCGGCTGTCGAGCACGGAGTTCGGTGCGCTGCTCAATCTCGCGCCGGAGCAGCGCGCGGTGCTGGCCACCCTGGTCCGGCAGGCGGCCATCACCATCGACGCCGGAAGCTGACCAGGCGCCGACCAGGCTGCCCCGGCCAGGCTCTCCGGCCGGGATCAGCCGGTCGGGATCAGCCGGCCGGGGTCAGCCGGCGGCGCCGGTCGCCGAGCGCTGCAGCGCGTCGGAGAAGGCCACGTCCTGCTCGGGGATGCCGTCCAGCGCCGCGGCCTCCCGGGCCAGGTCGGTCCCGGGGCTGTGGTGGACGGGCGCGTCGGAGTGCACGTACCGCTCGCCGCGCAGCAGCGAGGCCACCGCGGCGATCAGCAGCATCGCGATCGAGACACCGAACGCGATCGCCAGGCCGTGCCGGAACGGGTCGGCGATCAGGTGCGGGAAGAACGACCGGCCGGTCAGGGTGGCCACGTCCACCCCGGAGCCCGGCTGCAACTGGTCGGGCGCTACCTGGGTCATCAGCGCCCGGATCGGGTTGTCGCCGAGGAAGGCGGCGAACAGGGTGCCCACCGGCGGGGTCTGGGAGACGGTGTGCGCGGCGTCCGGGGTGACCCCGAGCCGGGTCAGCCCGTCGTACAGCGAGGCCGGCAGCCGGCTGGCCAGCCCCACCGCCATCAGGGTGAAGAAGCCGCCCATCGACAGCACCATGCCGGCGTTCATGCCGGTGGCCCGCACCCCGGAGGCGGCGCCGCGCTCGGCGGCCGGCACCGCGTTCATGATGGCGGCCGAGTTGGGCGCGGCCAGCAGCCCCATGCCGATGCCGTTGAGGGCCAGCAGTGCCGCGAACAGCGGGTAGTTGAAGTCGGCCGGGATCGCGATCAGGCCGCCGAAGGTGGCCGCGGTGAGCAGCAGGCCGCCGGTGGCGAAGGCCCGCGCGCCGAACCGGTCCGACAGCGCGCCGGAGGCCGGACCCGCGACCAGGAAGCCGATGGTCAGCGGCAGCATGTAGATGCCGGCCCACAGCGGGGTGCTGGCGAAGTCGTAGCCGTGCAGCGGCAACCAGATGCCCTGCAACCAGATGATCAGCATGAACTGCAGGCCGCCGCGGGCCATCGAGGCCAGGAAGTTCACCGTCTGGCCGGCCGCGAACGCCCGGATCCGGAACAGCTTGAGGTCCATCATCGGGTCGGCGACCCGCGTCTCGATGAGGCAGAACGCCACCAGCAGCAGCACCCCGCCGATCAACCCGGTCAGCACCTTCGGCGACGTCCAGCCCATGGTGTGCCCGCCGTAGGGCTGCAGGCCGTAGGTGATGGCGACCAGGATGGCGATCAGCCCGATGCCGAAGGTGAGGTTGCCCCACCAGTCGATGGCGATGGCGCTCCGGCGGTCACGCGGCTTGTCACGCAGCGTCCGGTAGCCCATCCAGGTGCCCCAGATGCCGATCGGCACGCTGACCCAGAACACCGCGCGCCAGTGCCACTCCGACAGCAGGCCGCCGACCACCAGCCCGGCGAACGAGCCGCCGATGCCGGCAACCTGGTTGACGCCCAAGGCGAAACCGCGCCGGTCCGACGGGAAGGCGTCGGTGATGATGGCCGTCGAGTTGGCGGTCAGCATGGCACCGCCGACACCCTGCACGATCCGCAGCGCGATCAGCTCCAGCGCCCCGGCCGCGCCGGTGTTGGGCACCAGCGCACAGGCCACCGAGGCGACCGTGAAGATCAGGAAACCGAGGTTGAACAGCTTCGCCCGGCCGTACTGGTCGCCGAGCCGGCCGAAGGTCACCACCAGCACGGCGGTGACCAGCAGGTAGCCCATCAACATCCACAGCAGGTAGGAGATGTTGGCCGGTGCCAGCGGGTTCAGCCCGAGGCCGTCGAAGATGGCCGGCAGCGAGATCAGCAGGATGGAGGAGTTCAGGGTGGCGGCCAGGATCCCGACGGTGGTGACTGACAGGGCGATCCGGCGAGCGTGCGCATCGGGGAGTGACACGGGCGTCCTTTCCATTCGTTAGCCAGACTAACTAACGCCGGACGGCCCGGGCAACTTCCTCGCGGGCGGGTTCTGCGGCCAAGTGCTCCGCCGCGTCGGCTTGCCTCCGCCGCTCGGGTGCGCTTCTATGACCTAGCTCACATCGGATGCACACCAAGGAGACCCGATGTCGTCGTCCCGGCGCCCCGAACCCGTCCCGTCGACCAGCGACCACCCGCCCGGCAGCTATCTCGAGGTCGCCGAATCGCCCGAGTTCGAGGCGCTGCGCCAGACCTTCCGGCGCTTCGTCTTCCCGATGTCCGCGCTGTTCCTGGCGTGGTACCTGCTCTACGTCCTGCTCTCCAACTACGCCAAGGACTTCATGAGCACCGAGGTGTTCGGCAACGTCCACCTCGGCCTGATCATCGGCCTGCTGCAGTTCGTGTCGACCTTCCTCATCACGACCGTCTACGCCCGGTGGGCCGACCGCCGGTTCGACCCGGCCGCCGCCGAGCTCGCCCGCCGGGTGCACCTGGGCGAGGTCCACCCGGGCGGCGATCAACTGGGCGGGGGCCTGCGATGAGCCCCACGCTGCTGGCCGCCGAGGACCTCGGCGAGCCGGCCGTCAACATCCTGATCTTCGCCGGCTTCGTCCTCGTCACCCTGGTCATCGTGCTGCGGGTCTCGCGCCGCAAGGCCGGGGCGAGTGAGTTCTACGCCGGCGGGCGCAACTTCACCGGCCCGCAGAACGGCGTCGCGCTGGCCGGTGACTACCTGTCGGCGGCCAGCTTCCTTGGCATCGCCGGCGCCGTCGCGCTCTACGGCTACGACGGCTTCCTGTACTCGATCGGCTTCCTGGTCGCGTGGCTGGTGGCGCTGCTGCTGGTCGCCGAGCTGCTGCGCAACACCGGCCGGTTCACGATGGCCGACGTGCTGTCCTTCCGGCTGGCGCAGCGACCGGTGCGGGCGGCGGCCGGCCTGTCGACGCTGATCGTCACGCTGTTCTACCTGCTGGCCCAGATGGCCGGCGCCGGCGGCCTGGTCGCGCTGCTGCTCGGCGTCGACACCAAGGCCGGCCAGGGCCTGGTCATCGCGATCGTCGGCGTCCTGATGATCGCCTACGTGCTGGTCGGCGGCATGCGCGGCACCACCTGGGTGCAGATCATCAAGGCCGGCCTGCTGATCGTCGGTGCCGCTGTCATGGTGGTCTGGGTGCTCGGCAAGTACAGCTTCAACATCTCCGACCTGCTCGGCGCCTCCGTCGACAAGGCCGGCGGCAAGGGGGTCGAAGCTGCTCGACCCCGGCGCCCAGTACGGAAAGTCCAGCCTGACCAAGCTGGACTTCCTCTCCCTCGCCCTCGCGCTGGTGCTGGGCACGGCGGGCCTGCCGCACGTGCTGATGCGCTTCTACACGGTGCCCTCGGCCAAGGAGGCCCGTCGCTCGGTGGTCTGGGCGATCTGGCTGATCGGCATCTTCTACCTGTTCACCCTGATCCTCGGCTTCGGCGCCGGCGCCCTGGTCGGCCCGAAGGCGATCGCGGCCGCGCCCGGCAAGGCCAACTCGGCGGCCCCGCTGCTGGCCTTCGAGCTCGGCGGGACGGTGCTGCTCGGCATCATCGCCGCCGTCGCGTTCGCGACCATCCTCGCCGTGGTGGCCGGCCTGACGATCACCGCCAGCGCGTCGTTCGCGCACGACGTCTACAACAACGTCCTCAAGCGCGGGGAGGTCACCAGCGAGGGCGAGGTGCGGGTCGCGCGCATGACGGCCGTGGTGATCGGCATCGTCGCCATCGTCGGCGGCATCCTGGCCAACGGCCAGAACGTCGCGTTCCTGGTGGCGCTCGCCTTCGCCATCGCGGCCAGCGCCAACCTGCCGACGATCCTGTTCTCGCTGTTCTGGCGACGGTTCAACACCCGTGGCGCGCTGTTCAGCATCTACGGCGGCCTGCTCTCCTGCCTGGTGTTGATCGTGTTCTCGCCGGTGGTGTCGGGCAAGCCGGCCGACCCGGTCACCGGCAAGAGCGCGTCGATGATCACCGACCCGTCGGTGGACTTCCACTGGTTCGGCCTCGACAACCCCGGCATCGTCACCATCCCGCTGTCGTTCCTGCTGGCGATCATCGGGACGCTGACCAGCCGGTCGAGTTCGACGCCGGAGAAGGCGGCCGAGATGGAGGTCCGCTCGCTCACCGGCGCGGGTGCCGAGCAGGCCACCACCGCGCACTGAGCCGGTACCGGGCGGCGCCTGGGCCGCGAGCGTGCAGGGGGCGATGTCGCGCGTCCCTAGAATGGCCGGGTGACCGTTCAGCCGATCCGCCTGTTCGGCGACCCCGTGCTGCGCACCCCGGCGGACCCGGTGACGGTGTTCGACAAGGAGCTGCGCCGGCTGGTCGCCGACCTCACCGAGACCATGAACGACGCGCCGGGCGCGGGCCTGGCCGCGCCGCAGATCGGCGTCGGCCTGCGGGTCTTCACCTACCGGGTCTCCGAGGACGAGCAGGGCCACCTGATCAACCCGGTGCTGCACTTCCCGTCGGAGGAGACCCAGGACGGCCCGGAGGGATGCCTGTCCATCCCCGGGTTGAGCTGGGACTGCCGGCGGTTGCAGCACGTGGTGGCGCACGGCCAGAACAGCTACGGCGACCCGATCACGGTGGTCGGCACCGACCGGCTGTCGCGCTGCATCCAGCACGAGACCGACCACCTGGACGGGGTGCTGTTCGTCGACCGGCTCGATCCGGAGACCCGCCGCGCCGCGATGGCCGAGATCCGCAATGCCCAGTGGGCCGGCCTCACCCCGCCGGTGGTCAAGGTCAGCCCGCACGCCGGGCGGCTCGGCGCGTTCGGCCAGCCCCGGTGAGGTTGCTGTTCGCGGGCACCCCGGCGGTGGCAGTGCCGTCGCTGCGCGCCCTGCTGGGGCACCCGGCGCATGAGGTGGTCGCGGTGCTGACCCGTCCCGAGGCCCCGGCCGGGCGGGGCCGCCGGCTGACGCCGTCCCCGGTCGCCGAGCTCGCCGCCGAGGCCGGCGTCGAGGTGCTCAGCCCGGACCGGCCCTCGGATCCTGGGTTTCTGGCCCGGCTGGCCGGACTCGAGGTCGACTGCGCGCCGGTGGTCGCCTACGGCGCCCTGCTGCGCGAGCCGGCGCTCGGCCTGCCCCGGCACGGCTGGGTCAACCTGCACTTCTCGCTGCTGCCGGCCTGGCGTGGCGCGGCCCCGGTGCAGCACGCGCTGCTGCACGGCGACGAGGTCACCGGCGCGGCCACCTTCCGGATCGGACCCGGCCTGGACGACGGCCCGGTGTACGGGGTGCTGACCGAACGGGTCCGGCCGGACGACACCAGCGGCAGCCTGCTGGCCCGGCTGGCCGAGGCGGGCGCCCCGCTGCTGGTGGCCACCCTGGACGGCATCGCCGACGGCTCGCTGCGTCCCCAGCCGCAACCGGCCGAGGGGGTCTCGCACGCCCCCAAGCTGACCGTGGACGACGCCCGCATCGACTTCGGCCAGCCGGCGCTGGCGGTGGACCGCCGCATCCGGGCCTGCACCCCCGAGCCCGGGGCCTGGACGCCGTTCCGGGACGGCCGGCTCAAGCTCGGGCCGGTAGCGGGGGCGCCCGAGGATCGGTTGCCCGCCGGTGAGCTGCGGGTCAGCAAGAACGCGGTGCTGGTGGGCACCGCCAGCACGCCGGTCCGGCTGGGCAGCGTGCAGCCGGCCGGCAAGAAGCCGATGCCGGCCGCCGACTGGGCCCGCGGCCTGCGGCTGGAGTCAGGGGAGCGGTTTGGCTGACAGTCCCGCCGACAGGTCCGGCGACGAGCGCCGGCAGGGCAGCCGATCCCGGCCCGACCGCGCGTCGACCGAGCGCCGGCAGGGCAGCCGGTCCGACGCCCGCCGCGGTGAGCGCCGGCCGGCGCGGAAACCCGCAGGACCCATACCGGCGACCGCACCGGATCTGCCAGGTGCCGCGGTCGCACCGGATCAGCCGCGTGCCGCGGCTGTGCCGGATCTGCCGCGTGCCGCGGCTTACGCGGTACTGCAGGCGGTCAGCGAGGCCGACGCCTACGCCAACCTGGTGCTGCCCCGGCAGCTGGCCGCCGCGGGCCTGACCGGCCGGGACGCCGCGCTGGCCACCGAGCTCGGCTACGGCACGCTGCGCGCGACCGGGACCCTGGACGAGGTGGTGCGGCGGTGCGCCAGCCGCGACCTCGACGAGATCGACGTCGCCGTGCTGAACCTGCTGCGGCTGGGTGCCTACCAGTTGCTGCGTACCCGGATCCCGACCCACGCGGCGGTCGCCACCACCGTCGACCTGGCCCGGGCCAGCGGGCAGGGCCGGGCGGCCGGCTTCGTCAACGCGGTGCTGCGCAAGGTGAGCGCCCGCGACTACGCCGGCTGGTGCGACGAGCTCGCCCGGGGCGCCTCGCCGCTGGGCGCGCTGGCGATCCGCTACAGCCACCCGGGCTGGATCGTGGCCGCCTTCGCCGACGCACTCAACGCCGAGCAGCACGCCGATGCACTGGATGCCGACGTGCAGGATGCCGAGCAATACGCCGATGCAGTCAACGCCGACGGTGCGGCCCTGCCCGACGAGCTGGCGGCGGCGCTGGCCGCCGACGACGAACGTCCGGAGACCCACCTGATCGGCTGGCCGGGCCGGATCAGCCAGGCCGAGTTGGCCGCCGAGGCCGATGGCCAGCCGGGCCCGTACTCGCCGTACGCGGTGCGGCTGGGCTCGGGCGGCGAACCGGGCGCGCTGGCCGCCGTCCGGCAGCACCGGGCCGGGGTGCAGGACGAGGGCAGCCAGCTGTGCGCGCTGGCGCTCGCCGCCCTGCCGCTGGCCGGTCCGGACCAGCGGTGGCTGGACCTGTGCGCCGGGCCGGGCGGCAAGGCCGCGCTGCTGGCAGGCCTGGCGGCCGACCGGGGCGCCCGGCTGACCGCGAACGAGCTGCACCCGCACCGGGCCGAACTGGTCGCCCGGGCCACCGAGGGCTGGGACGTCGAGATCACGGTGGGCGACGCCCGTGCCTGGCGGCCCGACGAGCGGGGCTTCGACCGGGTGCTGCTGGACGCCCCGTGCACCGGGCTGGGTGCGCTGCGCCGGCGGCCCGAGGCCCGCTGGCGGCGCAGCCCGGCCGACCTGCCCGAGCTGGTCGCGCTGCAGGCCGACCTGCTGGAGGCGGCGCTCCGGCTGGTGCGTCCCGGCGGCCTGGTCGGCTACGTCACCTGCTCGCCGCACCTGGCCGAGACCCGGCACCAGGTCGAGCAGCTGCTGGCCGGCGGCGCCCCGGTCGAGCTGGTCGACGCCCGGCCGGCGTTCGCCGGGGTGCCCGGCACCGGAGCCTCGCCCATGGTGCAGCTGTGGCCGCACCGGCACGGCACCGACGCGATGTTCTTCGCCGCGCTGCGCCGCACCGGCTGATCCACCGGTCCGGCACGGCGCAGATGCGCGGTACAGCGCCGTACCGGCTGATCCACAGGGTCCGGCGTTCGGCGTTGTGATATCGGCGACAGCGCGCCGTGGCGTGGGCGGATGGCGCCGGTTCTGGGCAACCGCGGCTGAGCTGGCAGCTCCCGGGGGCACCTAGACTCGGGTTGTGCCCGCATCCGCCCCGGAACCCATGATCGCGCCCAGCATCCTGTCGGCGGACTTCGCCTATCTGGGTGCCGCGGCCGAGGCGGTGTCGCGGGCCGACTGGCTGCACGTGGACGTGATGGACAACCACTTCGTGCCGAACCTGACGCTGGGCCTGCCGGTGGTGAAGAGCCTGCTGCGGGCCACCGAGCTGCCGCTGGACTGCCACCTGATGATCACCGAGCCGGACCGGTGGGCGCCCGGCTACGCCGAGGCGGGGGCGGCCAACGTCACCTTCCACGCCGAGGCGGCCGCCGACCCGGTGGCGCACCGCCCGGGCGATCCGGTCCGCCGGCGCGCTGGCCGGCCTGTCGGTCAAGCCGGGCACCCCGATCGAGCCGTACCTGGAGGTGCTCAAGGAGTTCGACACGCTGCTGGTGATGTCGGTGGAGCCCGGTTTCGGCGGCCAGGACTTCATGCCTGAGGTGCTGGACAAGGTGCGCACCGCCCGCAAGCACGTCAACTCCGGGCACCTGCGGCTGTTCATCGAGATCGACGGCGGCATCAGCGCCGACACCATCACCGAGGCGGCCGAGGCAGGCGTGGACGTCTTCGTCGCCGGCTCGGCCGTGTACGGGGCCGACGACCCGGCCGCCGCGGTAGAGCGGCTGCGGGAGCAGGCCCGGGCGGGGATGGCCCGCTGCGCGCACGCGGCCGGCCGGCTATGACCTCCGCCCAGCCCACCGACGCCGAGCTGGCGGCGATCCGGCTGGCCGCCGAGCTCGCCGCCCGGGTGGCGGGCCGGACCAGCCCGAACCCGGCGGTCGGGGCGGTGGTGCTCGACGCCGACGGCCGGATCGCCGGCGAGGGGGCCACCCAGCCGGCCGGCAAGGAGCACGCCGAGGTGATGGCGCTGCAGCAGGCCGGCCCGCGGGCGGTCGGCGGCACCCTGGTGGTGACGCTCGAACCCTGCAACCACGTCGGGCGCACCGGGCCGTGCACCGAGGCGGTGATCGAGGCCGGCATCGCCCGGGTGGTCTACGCCGTCGACGACCCCAACCCGGTGGCGGCCGGCGGGGCCGAGCGGCTGCGCGAGGCGGGCCTGCGGGTGCTGGCCGGCGTCGAGGAGGCCGAGGTGCTGCGCGGCGCGCTGGGCCCGTGGCGGCACGCGGTGCTGCAGGCCCGGCCGTTCGTCACCTGGAAGTTCGCCGGCACCCTGGACGGCCGCAGCGCCGCCGCGGACGGCACCTCGCGCTGGGTCAGCAACGCGCACTCGCGGGCCGACGTGCACGCGCTGCGCGACGTGGTGGACGCCATCGTGGTGGGCAGCGGCACGGTGCTGACCGACGACCCGCAGCTGACCGTGCGCGGCGTGCACGGCCTGGCCTCCGACGAACTGGCCGACCGGCAGCCGCTGCGGGTGGTGATGGACCGCCGGCACCGGGTGCCGCCCGATGCCCGGGTGTTCGACGACGCGGCCGAGACCGTGGTGCTGGACACCGCGGTGCCGCGGTTCGCGTTGAAGGCGCTGTTCGACCGGGGCGTCCGGCACGTCCTGCTCGAGGGCGGCCCGACGCTGGCCGGGGCGTTCCTGGAGGCCCGGTTGGTCGATGAGGTGGTGGCCTACATCGCCCCCAAGCTGCTCGGCGCCGGGCCGGCGGTGCTGGAGGACGCCGGGATCAGGACCATGTCCCGAGCGGTCAACCTGGAGATACTGGATGTGGCGCGGCTGGGCGACGATCTCAAGATCATCGGACGGCCGGCCGGAACGGATGCGGCCGAACCGGCGCCGCGAAGGGATTAACCATGTTCACCGGCATCATCGAAGAGGTCGGCGAGGTCGTCGCACTCACCTCGGGTAGCAGTTCGGCTGTGTTGCGGGTGCGCGCCGCGACCGTCGGCGAGGACGTCAAGCACGGCGCCTCGATCGCCGTCAACGGGGTGTGCCTCACCGTCATCGGGCAGTACCCCGACGCTGGTTCCGGCGTCCTGGAGCTCGAGTTCGACGTGATGGCCGAGACGCTGCAGCGCAGCGTCATCGGCGGCCTGCGCCCCGGCAAGCGGGTCAACCTGGAGCGCGCCGCGCGGCTGGACAGCCGGCTGGACGGCCACATCGTGCAGGGCCACGTGGACGGCACCCTGACCGTGCTGGCCCGCACCCCCGGCGAGGCCTGGGAGACCTTCCGGTTCGCGCTGCCCGCCGGCCTGGCCCGCTACGTCGCCGAGAAGGGCTCGATCGCGGTGGACGGGGTGTCGCTGACGGTCGCGGCGGTCGGCACCGAGCCGGACGGGACCGACTGGTTCGAGGTGGGCCTGATCCCGGAAACCCTGCGGGCCACCGCGCTGCCCGATCGAACCGCCGGGGACCTTGCCAACGTAGAAGTGGACGTGCTGGCCAAATACACCGAACGCTTGTTGGCCTACGGGAGATCCTCGACGACGAACGGCGGCACCTGACATGCTGGATCCAATCCACAAGGCGATCGCCGAAATCGCGGCCGGTCGACCGGTGGTGGTGGTGGACGACGAGGAGCGCGAGAACGAGGGCGACCTGATCTTCGCCGCCGAGCTCGCCACCCCGGAGCTGGTCGCCTTCATGGTGCGCTACACCTCCGGCTACATCTGCGTCCCGATCACCGACAGCGACGCCGACCGGCTGGACCTGCCGCCGATGGTGCGCACCAACCAGGACAAGCGCGGTACCGCCTACACCGTCACCGTGGACGCCCGCGAGGGGGTCAGCACCGGCATCTCGGCCGCTGACCGGGCGCACACCATCAAGCTGCTGGCCGATCCGGACACCTCGTCGGTCGACCTGGCCCGGCCGGGACACATCGTGCCGTTGCGGGCCAAGGAGGGCGGCGTGCTGCGCCGTCCGGGCCACACCGAGGCGGCGGTGGACCTGGCCGTCATGGCGGGCCTGCGGCCGGCCGGCGTGCTGTGCGAGATCGTCAGCGAGCAGGACCCGTCCGGCATGGCGCGGGCTGCCGAGCTGCGCGAGTTCGCCGACAAGCACGGCCTGGTGATGATCTCGATCACCGACTTGATCGCCTACCGCCGCCGGTTCGAGAAGCTGGTCGAGCGCCGGGCCAGCGCCCGGGTGCCGCTGAGCTACGGCGAGTTCACCGCGCACGGCTACGCCGCCACCTACGACGACCGGGAGCACGTCGCGTTCGTCTACGGCGACATCGGCGACGGCGAGGACCTGCTGGTGCGGGTGCACTCCGAGTGCCTGACCGGCGACATCTTCGGCTCGCTGCGCTGCGACTGCGGTCCGCAGCTGGACGCCTCGCTGGCCGCGGTGGCCCGCGAGGGCCGGGGCGTGGTGCTCTACATGCGCGGGCACGAGGGACGCGGCATCGGCCTGTTCCACAAGCTGCAGGCCTACCAGCTGCAGGACGCCGGCCGCGACACCCTGGACGCCAACCTGGACCTGGGACTGCCGGCCGACGCCCGCGACTACGGCACCGGCGCGCAGATCCTGGTCGACCTCGGGGTGCGCACCATGCGGCTGCTGACCAACAACCCGGCCAAGCGGGCCGGCCTGGAGGGCTACGGGCTCTCGGTGCTGGGCACGGTCCGGCTGCCGATCCACGCCAACCCCGAGAACCTGCGCTACCTGCAGACCAAGAAGGAGCGGATGGGCCACGAGCTGGACCTCAGCGACGCCACGCTCGGTGCGGTGATCGCCGAGCTCGACACCGGCCTGGAAGGTTCCCGATGAGCGAGCATCGAGCGAGGGACGAGCGAGGCGCGCAGCGAATCACTGCGATGAGCGCTCGCGCGAAGAACCGAGGAAGCCGATGAGCGAGCATCGAGCGAGGGACGAGCGAGGCGCGCAGCGAATCACTGCGATGAGCGCTCGCGCGAAGAGCGGAGCGAGCCGATGAGCGGTCACGGCGCTCCGGCACACGGTGCGGTGGCCGGCGCGTCCGGGCTGAAGGTGGTGGTGCTGGCCTCCCGCTGGCACACCACGGTGATGGACGGCCTGCTGGCCGGTGCCGAGCGCGCGCTGGCCGAGTCCGGGGTCTCCGACGTCACGGTGATCCGGGTGGCCGGCGCCTACGAGCTGCCGGTCGCGGCCCGCCGGGTCGCCAACTCCGGGGTGGACGCCATGGTGGCGCTCGGCGTGGTGATCCGGGGCGGCACCCCGCACTTCGAGTACGTCTGCGGGGCGGCTACCGACGGCCTGACCCAGGTGTCGGTGAGCACCGGCATCCCGATCGGGTTCGGCCTGCTCACCTGCGACGACGACGAGCAGGCGCTGGACCGGGCCGGGCTGCCCGGCTCGAAGGAGGACAAGGGCTACGAGGCGGCCCAGGCGGCACTGGCCACCGCGGTCGCGCTGGCCGACTACCCGCGCCGCTGACCGACCGGGTGGCTGCTGGGTAAGTGCCGGATGATTGCCGGATGATTGCCCGGTGAGCAGCACAGAACCGTCCGGGATCACCGGCATCGTGCTCGCCGCCGGCGCCGGTCGCCGGCTGGGCCGACCCAAGGCCGACGTGCTGGTCGGTGGCCGGCGGCTGGTCGACCGGGCGGTGGCGACGCTGCTGGCCGGCGGGTGCTCGCAGGTGCTGGCGGTGCTGCGTCCGGGTCAGCTGCCCGCGTCCGGCGCCCGGACGGTGGTCAATCCCGAACCGGACTCCGGCATGGGCTCCTCGCTGCGCTGCGCGCTCGCCGAGGTGGGCGACGCAGCGGCCTGCGTGGTGCTGCTGGCCGACCTGGCGGGGGTGCGTCCGGCCGAGGTCGCGGCGGTGCTGGATCGGCACCGGGCCGGGGCCGGCATCGTCGCGGTGCGGCGGGCCGGGCAGCGCTCGCACCCGGTGCTGGTCGGCCGCCGGTGGTATGCCGAGCTGGCGGCCTCGGCGGTGGGCGACCAGGGCGGCCGGGAGTTCTTCGAACAGCACGCTGGCGAGACGAGCTTCCTGGACTACCCCGAACCGCTCATCGACATCGACACCCCTGAGGACCTGCGCCGGGTCATCGCCGCCGAGCCACCGGGTGATCAGGAGCTCCCGAACTGCTGAGCGGCTGCTCCGCGAGTGCGACCGCTACACCTTCGTCCTAGGCGGATCGCCTAACTAATTCCGGCAGACTCTCTACTCTTTCGCTCCGAAAGAAACAGATTCGGCTGTTTCGCCAGTGCTAATTTGCCGCCCTTCGACCTGATCCTCCGTCCACTCCTGGACGTGCGGAGACGCGTCCTGGCTGCGAGGTGCCTGAGTGAAGCGTCGCCGGCGTGGTGGTGTGCGAGCCGTCCTCGTACTGGTGCTGGCGGCCGTGCTGATGGCCGCGTTGCAGGTGGGGGTGTCGCCGCGGTCGGGTCCGGCGGCGGCGGATGCCTCGACCGGTCCGGCGGGCCTGTTCGTGCCGGCGGCGGGCCGGTTGCTCGACACCCGTAACGGCACCGGTGGGTATGCCACGCCGATGCCGGCCGGCGCGGTGCGGACGGTGCCGGTCGCGGGTCGGGCGGGGGTGCCGGATTCCGGGGTCAGCGCGGTGGCGCTGACCCTCACCGTCGTGGGTGCCGGCACCGCCGGGTCGGTCAGCGTGGCGCCGGGGGATGTGGCCACCCCGTCCGGGGCGGCGTTGGTGTTCAACCCGGGCGACTCGATCTCCAACACCGCGCTGGTGGCGCTGCACGCCGACGGCGGGGTGCACGTGCTGGCCGATCATGCGGTCAACCTGATCATCGACGTGCAGGGTTACTTCACCGCGGCCCGGCGACGGCGCCGGGTGGTTTCGTGGCGGTCTCCCAGGCCCGGCTTGCCGATACCCGCAGCGGCACCGGGGTGCCGGCTGCACGGGTCGGCACCGGGGGAGCGGTGACGGTGCAGGCCGGCGGCCTGGCGGGAGTGCCGGCCGATGCCAGCGCGGTGTACGCCAACATCACCGTGCTCAACCAGGCCGCGATCGGCTACCTGCGTGCCTATGCCGCCGACCAGCCCGCGCCGAGCACCGGGGCGTTGGACTTCGACGACTCGGCGACCGCGCAGTCGGTGGCGATCCCGCTGTCGCCGGACGGCGGATTCAAGGTGCTGGTCGGCGCCGGTGGGCCGGTGGATCTGGCCATCGACATCCAGGGCTACTTCACCGCCGCCGTCACCCAGGCGACGTTCACTCCGGCCGCGGTGCACCTGCTCGACACCCGGGTGGCGCCGGTGCGGACCCTGGCCGGCAACTCGGTCACCAGGCTGACCGTGGCCGGGGTGTCCGGCATCCCGGCCGTCGCCGACGGGCTCGGCGCGGTGGCGTTGAACCTGCGCACCGTGCACCCGGCCGGCGCCGCTGGTGGCTACCTGCGGCTGTGGCCGAGCGACCGGACCGAGCCTGCCACCTCGAACGTCAACTACACCGCCGACAACGTCTACCGCACCGACCTGGCCATCGTCGCGGTCGCCGCGGACGGCAGCGTCAGCATCCGCAACGGCGGCTCCGCGCCGGTCGACCTGGTCATCGACGTCGAGGGCTGGTTCGCCGACCCCGGACCCAGCATCCCGATGGTGCAGTCCAGCGGCTACCCCGCGCACAGCTGGACACCGCCCGGCGGGCCGCCGGCCACCTTCACCATCACCGACAGCGCAGCGGCGTCACCGGCCACCCGGTTCAGCTACCAGCTCGACGACGCGGCACCCAGCACGGTGAGCGGGCCCTCGGCCGCGATCAGCCTGACGCCGCCGACCGCGACCGGCGAGCACACCCTGACCGTGACCGCGACCGACCGCTACGGCGTCACCTCACCGATCAGCCATTACACCTTCAGCATCGGCGCGCCGCCCTCGGCGCCCACCGGGCTGGCGATCACCACCGGCGACTCATCGGCCGACCTGACCTGGACCGCCGGTGTTGACAACGGCGCACCCACCTTCGGCTACAGCTTCGCGATCCTCGACCGCACCACCGGTAGTGAGCCGGTGCAGCTGGGCAGCTGCGCCACCTGCACCCACTTCGTGCTCACCGGCCTCGACCCGACCCACAGCTACGCCGCCCAGGTGGCCGCATCCAGCGCGGCCGGCGACAGCACGCCCAGCACCAGCAACGACTTCACTGCCACCGGCGACCCTGTCAGCTGCCCCGCGGATGACGACACCTGCGCCACCCAGGACATCACCAAACCCGCCGACCTCCACCCGCTCTACGCCGACTACGACCAGTCCGGCACCGACACCGACCCACCAGCCGACACCAGCCAGCTGACCGACCCGAACGCCACCGAGGACCCGCCCTGCACGCCAAGCACCGGTCGGGAGGGAGGCTGGGTCTGCGCCGTCCCGGACCACCTCGGCCACTGAGGACCCGTCCGCGCTCTATGGCGACTGCAATATCGGCTTGAGATGCTACTCCGACACGATTCGCGCCGACACGCGGACCTGGGACGGCACCATCTACTACGGCTATTGCGACTCCTGGCGCGGCTTCCACACACATCGGCTCCATCAGCGCGAGAGTCGAGTGGGAGACAGACGGGGCTATGACCGATAGCGAGATGTTCTACACGCGCCACCGGCACCGCCCACACCATGACGTGGTGTTCAGCGCAGCCATGTTCAACGGCGCACCGAACGCGCGCCACGGCGGCAGCTCCATCAACCGCACGCGTAGACCACAGCTCCATCTACAGTTACGTCCCGCAGGGTCACGAAATCATCTGGGACTACTACGAATACAACGACGACATGTGGGACCACAACATCGCCAACCAGTTCACCTGGTCAGCACCCGGCTACCCCGGGCGCTGGTACTTCTACGTCCGCAGCCCCACCGCCCACACCAACCGCCTGGGTATACCGCGCTCGGTACACATTCAACGACCCGAACGCTGGCGGCCTGCCCCAGGACCGGTTCGGCTCCGGATACCACTGGTGGTGAGCCGACCATGACAAGTCCACCGTGGGAGGGCGACTCCGATGATCTCCCGGCGCGCGGGGATGGCCCCGCCCGGAGGGCTCCTTTCATCGTCATCGGCTACTCGTCCCGCAAACAGATCTGGAGGGCGATCTGGATCGACAACGAAGACGGCCGCGGCAAGTTCCAAGGCACCCGTAAGGAAGTCATAGCCTGGGCCCGCCAACGATGCGACAACATCCGCATCACCCACAGACCCGACGGCGGCGAGATGTACCCGCGACAGCTGGGACCGGACGAGGATTAGCGATTGTCATCACACGCAAGCGAGCGGCCCCGGCATGCACGACGCAGCTTGCTGGCAGCTGGTGAAGACCCACCGATGACGAAGGAGGTGTGAGCCGACCATGCCCCCTCTACCGTTCGGTCCTTATTACTTCGGGTCCCGCGCCGAGGACCCCCGCGAGCGCGAGGCACGCCGCACGGCTCCCTTCATTATCATCGGCTACTGGTCCCGCAAAGGGATCTGGAGGGCGATCTGGACCGACAGGGTAGACCCCCTCGGCAAGTTCGAAGGCACCCGCGCGGAGGTCATAGCCTGGGCCCGTGAACGATGCGACAACATCCGCATCGCCCCAGGCCCGGACGACAACTACCAAGACCCCCGACGGCTGAGACCGGACGACGAGTAGCGGAGCGTCAGTCGGGCGTCCGCTCGGCCAGCGCGGCCAATGCCTTCGGGAAGATCTCGGCCGGCGGGGTGACCAGGCCGGCGCCGACCTGTCCTACCCCGGCCACCCGTCCGGCCATGCCGGTGTTGATCTGCGGCAGGATCTCGGTGCGCACCACCTTGGTGACGTCGATGCCGGTCGGCGAGCCGCGGAAGTCCAGCACCGGGATCGAGTACATCGGGTGCTCGCCGACGGTGATCTCATACATCCGCCGGGACGCGGCCAGCGCGTCGGCCACCTCGCCGCCGACGAACCGGACGATGGCCGGCGCCGCCGCCATCGAGAAGCCGCCCAGGCCCGCGGTCTCGGTGATCGCCGAGTCGCCGATGTCGGGGTTGGCGTCGGCAGGCCCGTAGTCGCCGAGGAAAAGCCCGTCGGCCAGCTGCGCCGGACCGGTGAACCACTCGTCGCCGGTGCCCGACACCTGGATGCCGAAGTCGGTGCCGTTGCGTGCCATCGCCACCACCACCGTCGAACCGGGGATGTCGCGGGCGGCGTCCAGGGTGAGCTTGCAGGCCGGCATCGCCAGGTTGAGGAAGAAGTGGTCGTTGCCGGCGACGAAGCGCACCGCCTCGGCGACGTCTGATGCCGGGGCGCCGGAGCCGATCAGGTCGGGCAGCAGTTCGCGCAGCAGCATCAGGGTGCCGGCCCGGTTGCGGTTGTGCGCCTCGTCGCCCATCTGCAGCATCTGCGCCAGGATCGCCTTGAGGTCCACCGGGCCGCGCCGGCGCACCGCGGTCTGCAGCAGCGGGCCGAGCACCGCCGACATCCAGCGCAGCCGGGTCAGCACGTCGGGGGAGTAGGCGCCGTAGCGCAGCACCTTGCCCAGGCCCTCGTTCAGGCTGCAGTAGGTGCGCCGCCCGGTGGCCGGGTCCTCCACCACGAACAGCCACATCGACGCCGACACGACGCCCGCCATCGGCCCGACCGCCGCGTGGTGGTGGCAGGGGTCGAGGGTGAACCCGGTGCCGGAGGCGAACAGCTGCTCGGCCTGCTCCGGGTCCTCGACCACCCCCTCCAGCGCGGCGGCACCGAGCAGCGCGCCGCGCAGCGGCCCGGACGCCCGGGCCCAGTCGATCGGCGGCCCGGCATGCAGGAAGTCCCGGTCGGACAGGCCCAGCGCCGGCCCGGCGGGCACCACGTCCACCAGGTGGGCCTCGGTGCCGACGATCCGGCGCAGCGCCTCGGCGTTGGCGGCCGTCCGGCGCGGGTCGGCCAGCACCCGGGCCAGGTCGGCCTCGGTGCCGGGCATCGGCGGCCGCCAGTCGACCTCGCTGACCTCCGCACCCTGGGCGGCCACGGCCTCGGCGAACAGGCCGACCCCGGCGGTGACCACCCGCGGCGCCTGCCCGGTGAACCGCGAGCCGGACCGGGAGCTGTCCGACCGAGCGCCGCTCATGACCGGCCTCCGATCAGGTCGAGGGCGTACCGGGTGGCCGCCGCGTTGGAGGCGAACACCGCCGCGCCGGCCTCGCGCCAGCCGCCGGCCCGAGTCGGCCAGCTGCTGCGGGTCCTGGCGGGCGCCGATCAGGCTCACCACCACCGGCACCCGCGCGCCGGCGAGCAGCGGCGCCAGCTCGCCGGCCGGGTCAGGATGGCTGCCGTGCCCGAGCACCACATCCAGCAGCACGACGGCGGTATCCGGGTCGGCCAGGTACTCGGCCAGCTGCTGGTTGCGCAGCGACGGGTCGATCATCGGGTGCGCGCGGCCCTGGGTGAGGGCGTCGTCGCCGAAGTCGATCATCAGGTGGCCGGCGTGGCGCAAGGTGGCATCCAGCGCCCAGTCCGGCCGCAGCGCGATGTTCGAGCGCACCTCGCCGAGTTCGGCGCTGGCGATCAGCATCGCCTCGTCGCACAGCGTGCCGCCGCAGAACAGCCCGCGCAGCGCCCCGGACCGCCGCTCGGGCAACCTGCTCGTATCAAGAGGGCCCCAGCGCGGCCAGTCCGGCACCGGCACCCCGAGGTCGGCCAGCACCGCCTCGGCCGCCTCGGTCAGGTCCGGCTGGCCCGGGCCCGAGCAGCGCGAACCGGACCGGGGTGGCGAGCCCGGCGCGCGGCCGCGCGGATCCGCTCGGCGACCTGCTCGGCCGGCGGCTTCGACACCACCAGGATCAGCTCGGTGCCCGGGTCGGCGTCCAGCGCGGCCAGCGCGGCCAGCGTGGACCGGCCGGCCACCGGCTCGGACAGGTCCCGGCCGCCCACCCCGAGCGCGGCGCTGACGCCCACCCCGGCCGCGTCCAGCAGGCACAGCAGCTGCTGGGCACCGGTGCCGGACGCGGCCACCAGGCCGACCGGGCCGCGGTCCACGGTGTGCGAGAAGCCCAGGCCCAGCGCCGCCGACCACCGCGGTGCCGCAGTCCGGCCCCATCACCAGCAGCCCCCGCTCGGCCGCGGCGTCCTTGAGCCGGATCTCGTCGGCGATGCTGACGTTGTCGGAGAACACCAGCACGTCGCAGCCGGCGTCCAGGGCGTCCATCGCCTCGGTGAAGGCGTGCCGGCCCGGCACCGATATCAGCGCCAGCCCGGCACCGCTGGCCGCGGCGGCCGAGCCGGTGGTGCGCGGCGGCTGCTCCGCGGTGCTCCCGCCGGTGCCGCGCCGCGGGGCGCTCAACAACTGCTCGGCCAGCCCGGTGGCGGCCTCGACGGCCTGCGGATCCGCCGCCCGGACGGCGATGAACAGCTCGTAGGGGGAGGTGCCGGGGGGCTGGAAGCCCATCCCGGCCAGCATCTCGAGGTTGAGCTCGGTGGCCATCCCGACCATCGCGGCCTGCACCCCGGGTGCCTGGCCGACCTGCCGGCTGACCTGCAGCAGGGTCACCGAATCGGCGTACAGGCCCCGGCGCAGCAGCACCCGTTCCGAGCTCATCCACTCGCCTCCAACCGGTCTCGTGCCCGCGTCCCGGCCGTCGGCCCCTGGCTGGAACGTAATCGGTGAGCTAGGTTCTGCCGATGGTTACAGTTGCCAACCATCAGGCCTCCAACCTACGCAACATGCCAGCGGCGACCACCGACGGCGTGAGCGTGGCGCACCTGCTGGCAACCCCGAGCCTGGTCGAGACCGCGGTGCTGGCCGGTTACGCCGGCATCGGACGGACCGTGCGCGGGGTCGGCATCCTGGACCTGCCGGACGCCGGGCCGTGGGTGAAGCCGGACGAGCTGCTGCTGAGCACCGCCGAGGCGCTGGGACTGACGACTGACGGCGATCGCAGTGCCGAACTGCTGTCCCTGATCGCCGACCTGGACGCCCACCAGGTGCCGGCCTTGGCGCTCCGGCTCGGCGCGGCACCGCTGCCGCTGCCGGTCATCGAGTTCGCCGACGAGCTGGGCTTTCCACTGCTGCGGCTGCCCGACAGCCTGGCCGTCGAGGAGGTGCTGGCAGAGGTCTTCGGTGCGCTGTTGGCCCGGCAGAACCAGGTGCTCAAGCAGGCCGACGCCCTGCACCAGGCGATCGCGACGATCGTGCTCAACGGCGGCGGCCTGCCCCAGATCGCCGACGAGGTGTCCCGGCTGCTGGACTGCGCGCTGCTGATCACCACGCCGGACGGCCGGGTACTGGCCGCCGAGGGTGCCGCCGGGCACCGGCGGGCGATCGAGCTGGCGGACCTGTTCGACGCGAGCGGCCGGTTCCTCGTCGAGCGGCTGCGGATCGGGCTGCAGCCGGCGGCGGACGAGGCGCGGGCCAGCAAGGGTGGCGAGGCCGCGATGACCTCGATCGTGGCCGGTGGGGTCGATCATGGCCGGATCGTGGCCTACCGGCAGCCGGCCAGCTTGCCGCCGGGCACCGTGCAGGCGCTGGAGCGGGTGGCGATCGTGGCCGCGCTGACCATCACCAAGGAACTGGCGGTCTCGGCGGTCGAAGGCAAGTTCCGCGGCGACTACCTGCGTGACGTGCTGACCGGCCAGATCCCGGTGGACGAGCCGGTGGTGCAGCACTGCCGCTCGCTGGGCTGGGACATCGACCGCCCGATGGTGGTGCTGGTGGCCGAGCTGGATGCCGCCGAGCCCAGCAAGCCGGGGGTGCTGCCGTCCGGGCCCTCGGTGGTGCACCGCTCCCAGCACGAGCGGTTCGTCTCGGCCTGGCAGCAGGTGATGCGTGGCCGGGACAAGGCCGCGCCGGTGGTGGGCTTCAGCCACGAGGTGGTGGCGCTGGTGCCGGTGCGTTCGGGTGAGACGTCGCGGATCGTGGCCGACCTGATCGCGGCCGTCTCCGGAGACCGCGGTGGCGGCCGGCAGTCGTTCAGCGCCGGGGTGTCGCGCCGGGTGCTGGAGCCGGCCCAGATCGCCGCCGGTTACGCCCAGGCCCGCAAGGCGGTGTCGGTGGGCCGGCGGGTGCACGGCCACGGCAGCGTCTCGCACTTCGACTCGCTCGGCGTGCACCGGCTGCTGTCGCTGGTGCCCGACACCGGGGAGTTGAAGTCGTTCGCCACCGAGGTACTGGGCGACCTGGTCGGCGACGCCGCCGAGGCCGCCGACCTGAGGTTGACCCTGCAGACGCTGCTCGACACCAACCTCAATGTCGCCGAGACGGCTCGGCTGCTGCACTTCCACTACAACACGCTGCGGTACCGGATCAGCAAGCTGGAGCGGATGGTCGGGCCGTTCACCACCGACCCGCACCTGCGGCTGGACGTGGCGCTGGCCCTGCAGGTCGTCCAGATGCGCGGCATTTGAGCGGGCGAGTTCGCAGTGGTCGCCCGATAGCACCATGTGGACGGTGCCGAGCCCCTACGCTGGGCGGTCCATCTCGTCGAGGATCTCAGGAGACTCCATGATCAAGCGTGTGTTGTTGACCGGCCTGGCGCTGGCCTCGCTGTTTCTGGCCACGGTGATCGGCGCCTCGCCGGCGAGCGCGGACGGCACCCTCAGCCTCTGGAACGGCGACCACACCGCCGAATACGGCTACGCCCACTTCGCCAGCTACGGCGAGGTCTTCACCGCCTGCGACACCTGGGGTGGCAACGGCGAGGGCATCTCGGTCGACTGGTACGTGGTCAGCAACCCGTCCAATAACGGTGCGGCCTACGACACCAGCGGCGCCGACGGCAAGTGCGCCACCAGCAACGGCAACGTAACCGAGGGCAAGACGATCGCCTACCGGGTCTGCCGGCGTGACAACGGCGCATACGTCTTCTGCTCGAAGTACTACACCGACACCGCCTGATCCTTCCCACGGGATCGTTCTCGGCGCCGCGAGGTGCCTCATCTGCTCAGGCCTTGACGTATTCCCATATCGGAATATGATTGCCGCATGGCACGAGCGGCGACCACGGCGGACGCCTTCAACGCGATCGCCGAGGCCCGTCGCCGCCAGATCCTGGATCTGCTCGCCAGCGGTGAGCGGGACGTCGGCGACCTGGTGGCCGCCCTGGGACTGGCCCAGCCGCTGGTGTCCAAGCACCTGCGGGTGCTGCGCGAGGTGGGCCTGGTCGAGGTGCGCGAAGACGGCCGGCACCGGCGGTACCGGCTCAATGCCAGCTCGCTCAAGCCGGTCTCGGACTGGCTGAGCAACTACGAGCGGTTGTGGTCGGCCCGCCTGGACCGGCTGGAGGACGTCCTGCAGGAACTGAACGAAACGGAGCCCGAGAGATGACAGCACCGACGAGTAGCGGCGCCGCCGTGGTGACGCTGCCGACCGAGACCCAGATCCTGATCGCCCGGGAGTTCGCCGCGCCCAGCGGGCTGGTCTACCGGGCCTGGACGACACCCGAGCTGGTCCGGCGCTGGTGGCACGCCGACCGCGGTGAGGTGACGGTCGCCGAGATCGACCTGCGGGTCGGCGGCCGGTGGCGTTACGTCCTCCGCACCCCGGACGGCTTCGAGGTGGCCTTCCACGGCGAGTACCGCGAGATCGTGCCGCCCGAGCGGCTGGTGTGGACCGAGGTCTATGAGGCTGTGCCGGACGCCGAGACGCTGCAGACGATGACCCTGACCGAACGGGACGGGCGGACCAGCATGGCCATCCTGGGCGAGTACGGCAGCCGGGACGTGCGCGACGCGGTCATCGCCTCCGGCATGGAGGCCGGCATGCAGGACGCTCTCAGCCTGCTGGAGCAGGCGGCGGCCACCCTGCGCTGACCACGGCTGCCACTGCGCCGGCGCGGAATTCACTGGCGGCGTGCCCTAAGGTCGGATCGTGATCGAGATCGGCAGCAAGAAGCGCAACCAGCCCGCGCCGCCGCACATCCTCTTCGAGGCGTTGACCCAGCCGGACCGGGACCCGGCGCGTCCGTGGCTGCACCTCCTCGACGACGAACAGCGCCCGCGCGTCCTCGAAGCGGCGCCACCGTTCCTGGTCGTGTGGTCCTCGCTGTGGCTGAAGCGGCCGGACGCGTCGATCCGTTTCGACCTGCCCTACGACAGCGGCCACCAGGGCACCGACTTGCGCTGGACGCTGTCCGTGCAGCCGCCCGAGCCGGATGCCTCGCTCACCGGGCATATGCGTCAGCGCATCGGTGAGCTGATCAACGCCAACCTCCGGTACACCTTCGGCCAGTAGCTTTCATCCCGAAGGCCCGCCGCTCCGCACGGTAACGGCACCGGACCGGTCGTGGCGTTCGGCCGCGTGCCGGCCTACCGTGGACGGTGACGGCACGGTACGCGGCCAGAGTGACAGCGCCGGCCGGGGGAGTCGACATGACAGTCCACCAATGCCCCAAGTGCGAACTGCGCTTCACCTGGAAGACCGAGCTGGACGACCACTGCGCCACCGATCATCCGCAGTTCACGCACGTGTACCCGGTGCGCAAGCCTGCGGGGATCGGGCACGACCGGCCGGCGACGGGTCCGGCGGCCGGTTCGCACCGCACCGCGGACTGAGCCCGCTACGGGAGTCCGACCGGTTCGCCGGGTAGTTCCGCGCTGTCCCGGCCGCGCCGATCGCGGTTGCGGCGTGTCACAGCGACCAGGACGATCTTTCGTCAACACTGCACCGTGTAGCTGAGGCTGCCCGGTCGTTACCGTGCGGCCACACCCCACGCTCGGGAGGCCGCGATGTCTGCATTCGGATGGAAACTGGTCTACGACGGCAAGACGCCGCCGCCGGGCGCGGTGGTGCGTCCGGGCGAGCGGCTGTCCTGGCTGCGGATGGGCGGCCTGGGCGCGCAGCACGTGGTGGCGATGTTCGGTGCCACCTTCGTCTTCCCGGCGATCATGGGGCTGAACCCGAACCTCGCCGTGATGATGTCGGGCGTCGCGACCATCCTGTTCCTGCTGATCGTCAAGGGCCGGGTGCCGTCCTACCTCGGCACCTCCGCCTCGTTCGTGGCCGCGGTGGCCGCGATCCGCGCGCAGGGCGGCGACTCTGCCCAGGTGACCGGCGCGATCCTCATCGCCGGGCTGATCCTGGCCGCGGTCGGCGTGCTGGTGCACTTCGGCGGCAGCCAGTTCGTCCGGCTGGTGCTGCCGCCGGCGGTCACCGGCGCGGTGGTGATGCTGATCGGCTTCAACCTGGCCACCGTCGCCACCAGCATCTACTTCCCGGCCGAGCAGTGGATCGGCCTGCTCACCGCGCTGTTCGTGCTGGTGCTCGCGGTGCTGGTCCGCGGCTTCCTCGAGCCGGATCGCGATCTTCCTGGCGCTGATCTTCGGCTATGTCATCAGCTGGATCGCCGACCGGGTCAACGACGTTCCCAAGTGCGGCGGCGCGGTCACCAGCGCCTGCACCGGCACCGGCCACCGGATCGACTGGAGCGGGGTGCGCAGCGCCCACTGGATCGGCTGGCCCAAGGACATCGTCAGCCCGACCTTCGGCCCGCTCACCGGCCCGCACCTGCCCGCGTTCAAGATCACCTTCATCCTGCTGGTGATCCCGTCGGTGATCGCGCTGATCGCCGAGAACTCCGGCCACGTCAAGGCGGTCTCGGAGATGACCGGCGACGACCTGGACCCCTACCTGGGCCGGGCCTTCATCGGTGACGGCGTCGGCACCGCGGTGGCCTCGCTGGTCGGCGGCTCGCCGACCACCACCTACGCCGAGAACATCGGGGTGATGGCCGCGACCCGGATCTACTCCACGCTGGCGTACTACATCGCCGCGGTGGTGGCGATCCTGTTCGGCTTCTGCCCCAAGTTCGGCGCGATCGTGGCCGCCACCCCCGGCGGCGTGCTCGGCGGCATCACCCTGGTGCTGTACGGCATGATCGGCCTGCTCGGCGCCAAGATCTGGGTCGAGAACCGGGTCGACTTCGGCAATCCCGTCAACCTGGTACCGCTGGCCGCCGGCATCATCGCCGGCATCGGCAACCTGGCGATCAAGTTCACCGACACCTTCTCCATCACCGGGATCGCCGCCGGCACCCTGATCGTGCTGATCGGTTACCACCTGGTGCATATCCTTGGTCCGAGGGTCGGTGTAACGGCGGCGGCGGAGAACACCGCCCCGATCACCGACCGTCCGACGCGCGGCATCGACTCGCCTGCGTACCGGGACGCTGACGTGCCGGCACGTTCGGGCGCCGATGTGCCGGCACGTCACGGCACCGACACACCGAGGCACGGAGGTTCTACGACAGGGTGAAGCCGCCAGCGTTCGACTACAGCCGTCCGGAGTCCCTCGACGAGGCGCTGGACCTGCTGGCCGGCTACGGGCCGGACGCCAAGGTGCTCGCGGGCGGCCAGAGCCTGTTGCCGCTACTGTCGATGCGGCTGGCCGCGCCGGCCCGGCTGGTCGACATCAACCGGCTGGCCGAGCTCGACTACGTACGCTCCGGCCCGGACGCCGTCCGGGTCGGAGCCTGGCCCGGCACGCCGCGCTGCTGCGCGACGCCGGAGCCGCGGCCGAGCACCAGCCGCTGCTGGCCGAGGCGCTGGCCGCGGTCGCCCACCCGACCATCCGCAACCGCGGCACCTCGGTGGGCAGCATCGTGCACGCCGACCCGGCCGCCGAGATGCCCGCAGTGCTGTGCCTGCTCGGCGGTGCGGTGACGCTGGCCTCGAGCACCGGCCGGCGCAGCGTGCCGGCCGGGGAGTTCTTCCTCGGCCCGCTGGAGTCGGCCGTCCGGCCCGGCGAGCTGGCGGTCGAGGCGAGCTTTCCCGCCCTCGGTGCCCGCAGCGGTACCGCGTTCGTCGAGGTGTCGCGCCGGCACGGCGACTACGCGGTCTGCGGGGTGGCCGTCCTGGTCCGCCTCGACGACGACCTGCGGGTCACCGGAGCCCGGGCCGGCTACCTGTCGGTGGCGCCCACCCCGCTGGTGCTGGATCTCACCGAGGCGATCGCCGGCGAGGTTTACGACGCGGACTTCGCCGAGGCCGTCGCCGCGGCGCGGGATGCGGTCGACCCGGAGCCGGACATCCACGCCAGCGCCGCCTACCGCCGCCAACTGGCCGGCGTGCTGACCGGACGGGCGCTGCGCGTCGCCGCCCGGCGCGCCGCCGGTATCCCGGCCGAGGCCGCCGCATGAGCGACGGCAGCGCGAGGCCCGCGATGAGCCGATGACGACATGAGCGAGCTGCCGAGGTCGGGCATCGGATCGCCCTGACCGTCAACGGCATCGAGCACCGGGTGACGGTGCCGGCCCGCCGGCTGCTGTCGGACTGCCTGCGTCACGACCTGGGCCTGACCGGCACCCACGTCGGCTGCGAGCACGGGGTGTGCGGGGCCTGCACGGTGCTGGTCGGCGGGGTGCCGATGCGGTCCTGCCTGCTGCTGGCGGTCAGCATGGACGGCGAGCAGATCACCACCGTCGAGGGGCTGGCCGCCGCGGACGGCGCGCTGTCGCCGGTGCAGCAGGCCTTCGCCGACTGCCACGGCCTGCAGTGCGGCTTCTGCACACCAGGCTTCCTGACCACCATCACCGCCGGGCTGGCCGAGAACCCCGACCCGACGCCCGAGCAGGCCCGGGAGATGATCGGCGGCAACCTGTGCCGGTGCACCGGCTACCAGAACATCGTGGCCGCGGTGCTGCGGGCCGCCGAGCTCAGCCGGCGAACGGGGTGCGTCGTGACCCGGATGATGGGCGAGCCGGTCCGCCGGGTCGAGGACCGCCGGCTGCTGACCGGCAACGGCCGCTACCTCGACGACCTGGGCGCCGACGCGGTCGAGGTCGCGGTGCTGCGCTCGCCGCACGCGCACGCGAAGATCCTCGACATCGACGTGACCGGGGCGCTGGAGGTCGAGGGCCTGCTGGCCATCTACACCTACGAGGACCTGACCGGGCCGCTGGCCGACCCGTTGCCGCTGCTGATCCCGCACCCGGCGCTGACCCACGGCCGCACCCAGTACCCGCTGGCCCGCGACGAGGTCAACTACGTCGGCGAGGCGGTGGCGCTGGTGGTGGCCGAGAACCGCTACCTGGCCGAGGACGCCGCCGAGCGGATCGCGGTGAGCTACGGCTGCTGCCGCCGGTGGTCGGCATCGACGCCGCCCGGGCCGCCGAGCAGCTGGTGCACGACGACGTGCCGGGCAACGTGGCCGCCCACCTGGTGCAGGAGGTGGGCGACGCCGCCGCCGCGATCGCCGCCGCGCCGCACCGGCTGGAGCTGGACCTGACCGTGGAGCGTTCGGCCTGCACCCCGCTGGAGGGCCGGGGGGTGCTGGCGCGCTGGGACGCCGACGCGCAGCGGCTGCGGATCTGGACGTCGACCCAGACCTCCACCGGGGTGCGCGCCGCGGTGGCGGCCAAGCTCGGCCTGGACCTGGGCAGCGTGGAGGTGATCACCCCGGACGTCGGCGGCGGCTTCGGGGTCAAGATCGTGCACCCGTGGCCGGAGGAGGTGCTGGTGCCGATGGCGGCCCGTGCGCTGGGCCGGCCGGTGAAGTGGACCGAGGACCGGCGCGAGCACTTCGTCTCCTCCGCCCACGAGCGCGGCCAGCAGCAGCACGTCGAGGTCGGCTTCGACGACGACGGCCGGCTGCTCGGGCTGTCGGTGCGGTTCTGGCACGACCACGGCGCCTACATCCCGTACGGACTGATCGTGCCGATCATCACCTCGACCCAGCTGCTCGGGCCGTACAAGCCGGGCGCCTACCGGGTGGAGTTCGAATCCCTCTACACCAACACGGTGATCGTCACCCCGTACCGCGGCGCCGGCCGGCCGCAGGGGGTGTACGCGATGGAGCGCACGATGGACGCGATCGCCGGCTACCTCGGCCTGGACCGGGCCGAGGTGCGGGAGCGCAACTTCATCCGGCCCGAGGAGATGCCTTACGACCACGGCCTGATCTTCCAGGACGGCCGGCCGCTGATCTACGACTCCGGCGACTTCCCGGCGTCGCTGGCCAAGCTGAAGGAGCTCGTCGGCTGGGACGACTGGCCCGCCTACCAGGCCGCCGCGCGCGCCGAGGGACGCCGGGTCGGCATCGGATTGGCCTGCTACGTCGAGGGAACCGGCGTCGGCCCGTACGAGGGCGGCCACGTCCAGGTCGAGACCACCGGCAAGGTGAAGGTGGCCACCGGGCTGACCTCGCAGGGCCAGGGCCACCAGACCGCGTTCGCCCAGATCGTCGCGGACGAGCTGGGGGTGCCGATGTCCGACATCGAGGTGGTCACCGGCGACACCCGGCGTTTCCCCTACGCGGTCGGCACCTTCGCCTCCCGGGCCGCGGTGATGAGCGGCTCGGCGATCGCGCTGGCGGCCCGGGCGGCCCGCGCCAAGATCCTCAAGGTGGCCGCCGACGCGCTGGAGGCCGAGCCCGGTGACCTGGAGATCGTCGACGGCAAGGTGCGGGTGAAGGGCAGCCCCGGCACCGAGATCGCGCTCGGCACGGTGGCGGTGCTGTCCAACCCGCTGCGCTACGCCTTCGACGAGGCGTCCAAGGCGGCCACCCAGTTCGCGGTCGGCCATCCCGACCTCGCCCCGGTCGGCGAGGACGACGAGCCGGGCATCGAGGGCCGGGACTACTACTCGCCGATCGGGTCCACCTTCGCCAACGGCATGCACGCGGTGATCGTGGAGACCGACCCGGACACCGCCGAGGTCAGGATCCTGCGCTACTGCGTGGTGCACGACTGCGGCACCCTGATCAACCCGATGATCGTGGAGGGCCAGGTGCACGGTGGGGTGGCGCAGGGGGTCGGCGGAGCGCTGTACGAGCGGATGGCCTACGACGAGGCGGGGCAGTTGCAGAACGCCTCGTTCATGGACTTCCTGATGCCCTACGTCTCCGAGGTGCCGGCCCGGATCGAGATCGACCACCTGGAGACCCCGTCGCCGCTGAACCCGCTGGGCATCAAGGGTGCCGGCGAGGCCGGGGTGATCCCGAGCGCGGCGGTGTTCGCCTCGGCGATCTCCGACGCCGAGGGCTTCGCGATCACCGTCGATGCCGATCTCGCCGAGCGAGCTTTTCGAACTCCGCGGCGGCCATGCCGCCTGCAGGCCACGCAGGAAGGAGGACCCGTCATGAAGGTGGCGGGCGAGGCGGTGCTGCACGCGCCGGTCGAGCGGGTCTGGGCGGCGCTGAACGATCCGGCGGTGCTGGTGGCCACCATCCCCGGCTGCGAGCGGCTGGCCGCGACCGGGCCGGACAGCTACGACATGACCGTCACCGCCGGGGTGGCCTCGATCAAGGGCAGCTACACCGGCACCGTGTCGCTGACCGACCTGCCGGAGCCGAACTCCTTTCTGATGAAGGCATCCGGCGCCGGCGGGCCGGGCACCGTCAGCGCGGACGTGACGGTGACGCTGGCCGAAGCAGGCCGACGGCACCAAGCTGCGCTACGACGCCGACGCCGTGGTCGGCGGCGTGATCGGCGGCGTCGGGCAGCGGATGCTGGCCGGGGTGGCCAAGAAGCTCGCCGGCGAGTTCTTCGCCGCGGTGGACGACGTGCTGACCGGCACCCGCGCCGCGCCGGCCACCACGACGCCGGCCACCGCGACGCCGGCCACCGCGGTGCCGGCCGGCGAGGCGGGAACTGCAGGCATGCCGGTGGTGTACCGCGATGCGGTTCCCGGCCGGCCGGTGACCCGTCCGGATGAGCCGATCTCGTTCATACTGGGAGCGGTGTTCGGTGCGGTCACCGCGCTGGCCGGGGTGCTGGTCGGGGTTCGGGTGGCCCGAGGTGGGCGGCGGTTCTAGAGGGAGGCCCGAAGATGCGTGAGTTCGTAGCGGCGGCGGTGCAACTGGCACCCGCGCCGGGGCCGCTCACCGCGGCGAGCGTGGCCGCCAACACCGACCGGGCCCTGGAACTGACCCGGCAGTGCCACGCCGCCACCGGTGCCGAGCTGATCGTGCTGCCCGAGTCGGTGACCACCGGCTTCACCCCAGGAGTCGGCACCGAGGAACTGTGGGACCTGGTCAGCGAGCTGCCCGGTGCGCTGCTGCGACCGTTCGCCGACCTGGCCGCCGAACTCGGCATCCACCTGGTGCTGGGTACGTACGAGCGCGGGCCGGAGCGCGGCGTGGTCTACAACGCCGCGGTGGTGCTGGACCCGGCCGGCGAGCTGCTCGGGGATCTACCGCAAGACCCACCCGTTCGGCACCGAGCGCGCCGACCGCGGCGGCTGGGTGACGCCGGGCGAGGACATGCTGGTGGTCGACACCGCGCTGGGCCGGATCGGCGTGATCATCTGCTTCGACGGCGACTACCCGGAGCTGTCCCGGATCACCGCGCTGGCCGGCGCCGAGATCATCTGCCGGCCGTCGGCGCTGCTGCGCTCGGCCGACATCTGGGAGCTGACCAACCGGGCCCGGGCCTACGACAATCACGTCTACGTGGTCGGGGCGAACGCCACCGGCATCGACCCGGGCGGGGTGATCTACTTCGGCAACTCGATGATCGTCACGCCGATCGCCGAGGTGGTGGCGCGGGCGTCCTCGCACGAGTGCTGGGTGTCGGCCCGGTTGGACCCGGACACCGCGATGCGCTCGATGAGCCCGGGCTCGTCGGTGCCGCAGACCTTCGACCACCTGGCCGACCGCAACCTGGCGCTGATCCGCAAGAACGCCGAGCTACTGCTCGCTGAGGGCCGAACCTCCTTCAAAATAGGCTGAAAACCCCGGCTTCTGCTGATCGGCTCAGGCGTAGCCCCAGTCATGCCAGCCGGCGCACCTGCCGTTCGGCCGCCGGAACCCGCGGCCGCCGCGGGAGCCGCAACCGCCAGCCAGGTTGCAGGCCTTGTTGCGCGCTGCCTGTGCCCGCTTCAACTCATCGAGGGCGCGTCTCAGCGCCTCCATCGCAGCTTGGAAAGCCTCGTGGTCGGCTTCCGTCTTCTCATGGAAACGCCATTCCTGATAGCCGAAGTAAGCGATGCACCCCGCACCGCCGATCAGCGGCAGCACCGGGTTGCCGGTGAACACTCCCAGCACACCACTGGTCAGCAGGCAGACACCGAAACTGACCTCGATATCGACCTGCGTGGGCCCGCGGCGATCGTCATCCCAGGCCTTCTCGGCGGCCTGGGCCACTGCTTGCGCCGCGCCCACGGCCGCAGCCGCATAATCGGCGGCGTCCTGCGCCAACGCGCAGTCGCCGGTGGCCGCGGTGATCACCAGGTTCATGACAGGCTCCTAACTGAACCAGAGGCCGAAGGTGAGGAAGCGGGCCGACTCGGCGCTGCCGGGCAACCAGCTCCAGCGCAGCCCGAGCCCGAACGGGTCGGCGAGGAACGACGGGCGCAGCTGCTGGCGCAGCGTCTCCCGCCAGTCGGCGCCGGTCGGTGCCGGGTCGACGAAGTGCACCGAGTACGAGCCGTCCGCCTCTCGGGTGGCACTCGTCACCCGCACGTACACCCCGGGCATGCAACCGAAATAACGCACGTCGACCCACGGCACCACCACCCGGCTGCCGTCGTCGAGGACGAGGTGGCTGGCCTTGTCGGCATACCGGAGCTCGGTCAGCATGCCGCCCGGACCGTCGGCGCCGTCGGCGGTGCGGGCCGCCGCGACCAGTGACGGACCGGCGGCATGTTCGGCCAGGAAGGCGTGCTCATCCGCCGCGGCCACCGGGCCCGTCAGCCCCGGGACCGTCCAGCCCAACCGCCACAGCAGGAACCGGCCGAGCATCGCGGCCTCCAGCGCAGATTTGATGGCGACGGTCGCGTCCAGGCTGCCCTCGCTGCCCGGCTTGGCACGACGCAGCCTGGCCGGCGCCGTCGCGAGCGCGGTGTCACCGGCGGCCCGCAACGCGGTCGCCGGCCCGGTCGCATCGTGACCGGCCAGCAGGGCGTCGTGCACGGCACGTTCCAGGGCGAGGTAGTCCGGCTGCTTGCCGCCGGGCTTGGCAGCGGTCGCGGCGGGTGCGCCGCCCAGCTGCGCGAACACCTCTGCCAGGGCGGCGCCGGCCTGGGCCCGCAGCTGCAGCCGGAAGGCCGCGTTGAGTTCCTGGCCGCGATCCTGTGACAGGCTGCGGGCTCGGTCGGTAACGGTCTTGAGTGACAGTTCGGTATGCCCGAGCTTGGTGATCGCCTTGCGCGCGAAGGCGAGCGGGACACCCTGCTTGACCAGGTCCTCGCGCGCCTGGCCCGCCGCCGCCCGCCATCCCTTGACCGTGCTGATCCGGACCGATCGCTCGCCCTGCGCGGCGAGACCCGGGTGGCGCGCCACCGTGCCGGCCCGGTCGACCAGCCGGTTCAACCGGCGCTGGTAGGCGGTCGCCGAGACGACCTGGCGATCGGTGCCGCCGCGATCCTGGGTCGCGGCGCCGGCCAGGCCTGACCAGTCACCGCGGACGATGTGCTGCCGGTAGGAGGCGCCCTGGATCTCGGCCTCCCAGTTTCCGGGCACAGCGGGGCGGGTGTTGAGTTCCTTCTGCAACGCCTTGCCGAAACTGATCAGCTGGCGGTCGGTCGCCGGGGCCTGTGCCACGTTCGCTCCCTTCGTACCTGCCCGATCGCGAGGCCGCGCGAGGCATGCAGACAGGTTGGTGGGGCGAATGGTGCCACCGGGGTTCGCTACGAGCGCATGCGACGCGCTGCCTCACATGTAGTCACATCTGGAAGGAAGTAGTCGTGGAATTCGGCAGGGAGGACCCGGGTCAGCTCTCCACCGTTTCAGGCTCACCGGCCGAGGCCGGGAAGACCAACTGCTCGAAGATGGCCAGCGGCAGCTCGCCGTCCCGGGGCGAGTGCACGGTGAACCGCAGGTGCCAGGCCGCACCCGCCGTGGCGGGTTGGACCCCTCGCCACCAGTCCTGCATCTGGGCTGTGAGTTGGGTTGCCGACTCCGCGGTCAGCACGGCCTCAGTCAACAACGCCGGCCGCACGGTCTGCAGCTCGCCGGCCGATTCGGCATAGCCGACCTCGATGGTGGCCCGGCGCGCGGGCTGCCCTCCGGCGAGGACCTCGAAGGCGTGCTGCAGCGACTGGGCGAGGTCGTCGCCGGTCAGCGGCAGCGGCTCGTCCCATCGCAGGGCCGGGCTGGTGACGGCGACTTCGACCGGCGCCGCGGTCAGCACGAAGTCCGGCGCGGTCGATCTCCCGTCGAGCAGCATCGCGTTCCGCTCGACCGTCAGGGTGACCCGGGCAGCCGGGCCTGGCGCCGCGCGCAGCCCCGGCCACTCCAGCCGCACCTCGAACGGGGCCGCCACCTCCGGCCGGTCGGCCGGACGGTACTCGCAGACGCCGTCGCCGGCGGGGCCGGCCGTCAACGGCAGCTGCCCGCCGCCGCAATCCACGGTGATGAGCGGCCACTCGGCCTCGTTGCCGGTCCGGCTCACCACCAGCCGGTCGAGCAGCCGGGACCCGGTGCCCTGCCCGGTATACACCGCCCGCAGCCGGTAGTCGCCGGCCAGTCGGCCCTCGCCGGTGGCATCGCCACCGCCTGCTCCGAGGTCCCGCAGGGTGCTCGCCGTGGCGGTGGCAGCCGGCTCGGTCCAGTGGCCGCTCCAGGCGGTGGCGACCGCGCCGGCCAGCGTCACCAGCGAGCCTGCGGCCTCCAATTGTGTGAGGTCTGGAACGCCGCTAGGTGCGAAGCCGGGGGTGACCCGCCGGGACAGCTCGGCGGCTGAGGCGGCGTAGTCGGCGAGCGCTTCGGCCAGCGCGGTGTTGACCGGTACCGGTGGCGGCCCGGCCGCCGGCTCCGAAGACCGGTCGGAGACCACCAGCCGCACAACGTCCTGCGCGGCCGGTAGGTAGGTGTAGCTCAGGCCTGCCGTCCAGCGCGCCGCTTCGGCCAGCGTGGGCAGGCCGGGCCCGGCGAAGGTGGCCGTCGCGGTCATCGGGTGCACACCGACCGGTTTCGGTAGGTCCCGCAACGGGATCGGCAGCTCGGCGGCCGGCAGGTCGGCGACGATCGCCTCGGCCCGGTAGCCGTCGGTGAGCGGACGGGCGAACCGCATCAGCGTCGCCGGGCCCGGCTCGCCCCGGCCCGCGGGATCGAGTTCGAAACCGTCGATGTCGTGCCGGGGCTGGTACGACACGCTTGCCGCGCCGGCCGGATCGGTGCAGGACAGCGCGACGGTGCACGCGGCGTCGGCCGGATCCAGTTCGGTACGGCTGACGCCGGGTCCGAGATCCGGACGATCGGGTACCCGCAGAGCGCCGGTCAGCCGCGCGGCGGGTCGTCCGTCGCCCCCGTACGGCGAGGTCGTGACCGCCCGGTACCGGGCGACCACCCTGGCGAGGTAGGCCGAGCCGAGGCTGGCACGACCGATCGAGGCCAGCGCGGTGTGCATGTTCGGCGATACCACTGCCGGCTCGCCGTGCAGCACGGGGGCCAGGCCGCCGGCGAGGGCCCCGGCCACCTGGCGCCGGATCTCGGTCAGGCTTGCGCGGTGGCCCTCCAGCAGCCCGGAAGCGACCGGCTCGGTGAGGTACTGGTCCAGCTGGGTGACGAACAGCCGCGCCCAGGGCTCCACGTCCACCCGGGAGAATTGCTGCTGCGTCGGCAGCGCGAGGCCGCCGTATCCGCCGACCAACCGGATAGCAGCCGTGAAGTCGAGCGGCTGCCGGTAGAGCGATCGAACCGCGAACGCCTGGGCCGGCAGGTCAGGCGCAGCCGCCTCGATCCGGACGCCGGAGATTCCGCCGGTGCCCAACGGCACCGCCCACACCGTGCCGTCCGCAGTGGTGGCCAGCCGTACCTCGGGCAGGAGCGCCAGGCAGGTGGAGACGAGGTCGTCCCAGCTCTGGCCGAGCGGCACCTCGGTGTCGGCCTGCTCCGCCGTGGCGCCGCCGGGCTTCGGTGCTTGGTCGCGGGCCAGCCGAAGGGTCACCGTCAGCGGACCGGCCAGCTCGGCCGGTTCCAGGCCGTGCCCGGCCACGGCCCCGATCGTGACCGGGCACGGTGGCAGGAGCGCCCGCGCGCCGGGCCGCAACAGTGGCACGGTGGCGAGGTCGGCGAGCAGCGACTCGAGCCGACCGGTCGACGGGAGCCAACCGCCCGACTCGAGTCGGCCCAGCACCGTGTACAGGGTGTCGTGCTCGGTGGTGGTGGTCGTCCGGGTACCCCAGCTCAGCTCGATGCCGGGTTGCAGCAGGCCGAGCAGCGCGCCGTTGGCGATGCCGAACGCCACCGGCGGGCAGCCGTAGTCGGCAGCGGCCTCCCCGACGGTGAGCGGGTCGGAGCCGTCCCGGCCGCTGCCCAGGACGGCCAGCGGGCAGCTCAGCACCGAGCCGGGACCGAGCACCGGGCCGAGCCGGTCGAGAGCGTCGGCGACCGCGTCGAGAGCAACGCCGGCGTGTTGCTCCGCCAACCGGGCACGCACGGCCGTGAACGAGTCGCCGGCGACGGTGTCGGTGCCGGCCATTGCTGGCTCGCCCGTCCCGGCTTCTGCGTCAGCGCCGCTCTCGACGCTCACCTCGATCCGGATGCCGGGCTGCAGGGTGCCGGCTACCTCGGCGTTGTCGGCGACCAGATCGCGCGACGTGCTGCCGAACCGCCGGGCCAGCGTCGCCAGGGTGTCACCGGTTCGTACCGAATACGGTGTACGAGCCTCGGCCGGCAGCGACGCGATCCCGGGAAGCGTCATCGCCGCCTCGGCGGCCAGTCGCAGGTCGCGGTTGTCCTCCAGCAGCAGGCTGGGCCAGCTGAACTGCCCGGCGACCTGGGCCATCGTGTCGCTGCCGGCCGGAACGGTGTGCGGCTCGGGCGGGTCGGCCCGCATGACCAGTGGCTGCCCGGCCGCCAGCAGGTGGTTCAGCGGCCGGTCCTCATTGGCGATAGCCAGTTGGGCGGCGGTCATGCCGTACCGGTCCAGCAGCTCGCTCAACGTCGTGAGTCCGGCGAGGGCAGGTGGCCTGGCCGCTGCCGCGGCCTGCGCGAACAGCTCGGCGGCGCGGGCGAACCGGCGCAGGGTCGCCGCGCCGTCGGCGACCGACAGGATCAGGGACGGGTCGAGCGAGGTCAGCAGGCAGACGGTGAGTCCCGGCTCGTCCAACTGGGCACCGATCGCCCGGTACCGTTCGGCGTGGTCGGCGGCCAGCCCGACCGCGACGTCCTCGGCCCGGGACGGACCCAGCAGCCCGGCGTCCGGCGATGCCGAGACGGTGATGGCCAGCTCCGGTCGGGCGCCGGTCCCGCCGAGCCGGTACTCGGTTCCGGCAGCCGGCCAGTCGGCTACCTCGATCAGCGGTGCACCAGCCGGGAGCCGGTCCGGCATCTCATCGGGGCCGGCCGTACTGCTCGGCTCGGAATTCACGTGCGAACCATAGCGGCCCCAGCCGTCCGCCGGAGGTCGTTCAGGGCGGCTCGTGTCGTACCCGGAGAGGCCTACCGCAGCTCGGTGTGGCCGTCCCGAACCTCTCGTGTCAGCTGGGCTGGTCGACGTGCCACCGGGCGCCGTCGGCCACCACCACGCCGACCGGCCGGGCCAGCTGGGGCTTGCCTGCCGGGTTGGTCATGCGCAGCCACAGCGTGGTGCGCCCGGCCGTGTCGGCGGTGATGGTCAACGGCAGCACCCCGCCGCCGTCGGGCACCGTGAAGCGGGCCGGCTGCACGGTTACCTTGCTGCCGGTCTGGGTCACCGTGACGATCGCACCGGTGAACCCGCCGATGCAGAGGTAGGCCTGGGCGGTCGCGTGCAATGCCCTGTCGCCGGCAGGCCAGTCCAGCCTGGCCACCACGCCGCCGTCCGGGTTGCCGGGCTCCGACGCCGTCCCGCAGTCACCGGCGCTGGTCGGAACCGGGCTGATCGCCACGGCGCCGGGCGCGGAGCTGGCCCGGCCCGGTGGGGTGCCCGTCGTCTTGCCCGGGCCATCGGCACTCGCGCAGCCGCTGCCCAGCAGGCACACCACGGCAACGCCCGCGATCACCCTGCCTGCCGCCATGAACTCATGGTAGGAGCATCCTGCTTGCCAAGCCGGCCCCAGCAGTCAGGGCAAGATTCGCCCAAGCGCTGAGCAACATCTGCCAGTTGGATCGAGGCTGTGGCAGGCATTCGGATCGGCATCGACACCGGCGGCACCTTCACCGACGTGGTGGCCTTCGACGAGGACACCGGACAGCGGATCAGCACCAAGACCGCCTCCACTCCGAGCGATCCGGCCGAGGGGTTCCTGGCCGGTATCGCCAAGGTGCTGCACCAGCTCGGCCTGCCGGAGGCCGAGCATGGCCCGGCGATCGCCGCGGTCAGCCACGGCACGACGGTGGCCACCAACCAGCTGCTCGAAGGCAAGGTCGGCAGGCTCGGCTTCGTCACCACCGAGGGGTACGAGTTCCTGCTGGAGATCGCCCGGCAGTCGGTGCCGGACGGCTACGGCAACAGCTACTTCTGGGTCAAGCCGGACCGGATCGTGCCGGTGGACCGGGTCCGCACGGTGCCCGGCCGGCTGGACCACACCGGCGCCGAGGTGCGCCCGTTCGACGAGGACCGGGCCCGCGAGATCGCCCGCTGGTTCAAGGCGAAAGGCATCGACACCATCGGCGTCTGCCTGCTGCACTCCTACGCCAACCCCGACCACGAGCTGCGGATGCGCGACATCCTGGCCACCGAGCACCCGGAGGCGGTCGTCTCGATCTCGGCCGAGGTGCTGCGCGAGTACCGCGAGTACGAGCGCGCCATGACCACCCTGGTGGACGCCGCGGTCAAGCCCAAGGTGGCCCGCTACGTCCGCTCCATCCGGCACCGGCTGGACGGACTGCGACCGGAACCGTCGATCCCGTTCTACGTGATGAAGTCCAACGGTGGCGTGCTGTCGGCCGAGGAGGTGGTGCGCCAGCCGATCAGCACCGTGCTGTCCGGCCCCGCCGCCGGGGCGCTCGGCGCCGCGCTGATCGCCGAGCACGCCGGCTTCGACCGGGTGCTCACCTGCGACGGCGGCGGCACCTCCACCGACGTCGCGGTGGTGCTGGACGGCCAGCCGGCGCTGACCACCGAGGGCAGCGTCGGGCAGTACCCGTCCAAGATTCCGATGATCGACGTGGTGACCGTCGGGGCCGGCGGCGGTTCGATCGCCTGGTTGTCGCCGGAGGGCGCGCTCAAGGTAGGCCCGCGCTCGGCCGGCGCGGAGCCCGGCCCGCTGTGCTACGGCAAGGGCGGCACCGAGGTCACCATCACCGACGCGCACCTGGTGCTCGGCCGGATCCCGCCACACCTGCTGGGCGGTGAGATTCCGCTGGACGCCGACGCGGCCCGCACCGGCCTGCACGAACTGGCCGGCAAGCTCGGCCTAGAGCCGGCCGCCTGCGCGCTCGGCGTGCTGGAGATCTCGGCCTGGAACCAGGCCAACGCGCTGCGCCAGGTGACCGTGCAGCGCGGGCTGGACGTCCGCGAGTTCACCCTGGCCACCTTCGGCGGCTCCGGCTCGCTGCTGCTCTGCCGGCTGATCGACATCCTCGGCCTGGCCCGGGTACTGGTGCCGCCCGAGCCTGGCAACGTCTCGGCGTTCGGGTTGCTCACCGTCGACGTCCGCAACGACTACGTGCAGACCTGCGTGGCGCAGCACGACGCGCTGCGGGCCGACACGGTCAATCAGATCGTCGAGCAACTGACCGGCCAGGCCGCCGAGGCGCTGGCCCGGGAGGGCTTTGCCCCGGACCGGCAGCAGTTCCGGCGCACGGCGGACCTGCGCTACTTCGGCCAGGCCTTCGAGGTCCGGGTGCCGGTGCCGGACGGCGCGCTGGGTCGGGCCGAGCTGGACGAGGTGGCGGCCGCCTTCCACCAGGCCCACGCCGAGCTGTACGGCTACTCCTTCGCCGCCGACCCCCGGCAGCGGGTGGAGTGGGTGAACCTGCGGGTGACCGGGATCGGGCCGATCCGCCGCCCGCAGCTGGCCGAGTACCCCTCCCAGGACGACTCGGCGCAGACCGGCGTCCGCCAGGTCTGCTTCGACGACACCGGCTACCAGCCGACACCCTTGTACGACCGGACGAAACTCAGTCCCGGTGACCGGGTCGGCGGCCCGGCGGTGATCGAGGAGTTCGGCTCCACGGTGCCCATCCACCCCGGTTTCGCGGCCGTTCTGGACCGGTTCGGCAACCTGATCGTCACCAAGGACGGTGCCCGATGACCGGCTCGCTCACCCCGGACTTCCTCACGACAGACCGTGGCGCCGGCGTCGACCCGATCGTGCTGGAGATCGTGCAGGGCAGCCTCGCCTCGGTGGAGCAGGAGGTGGAGACCGCCATCGCCCGCACCTCGCGGTCGCCGATGATCCGCGACGCCCACGACTTCCGGGCCGGCATCCACGACCGGCTGCTGCGCAAGCTCACCGGCCGCAGCTACTCCGCACTGGTGCACCCGGTGGCCCGGGACTTCCCGATCGAGACGATGCGTCCGGGCGACGTGTTCTTCCACAACGACGTCTACCTCTCCGAGGGCGGCATCGGTCACCTGCCGGACCTGTGCGTGACCGTTCCGGTTTTCCATGACAGTGGAAACGGCCCCGAGGTGGTCGCCTTCGTGCAGGCCTTCGGACACCACGACGACATCGGCGGCGCGGTGCCGGGCTCGATGCCCAGCCACGCCACCAGCGTGTTCGAAGAGGGCCTGATGGTGCCGCCTATCAAGCTGTGGGACCAGGGCGTGCCGAACCAGGCCGCGCTGCGGATCATGACCCGCAACTCCCGGATGCCCGAGTCGCTGGCGGCCGACCTCGACGCCGAGTGCGCCGCCTGCCTGATGGGATCGCGCCGGCTGGCCGAGCTGTTCGCCCGGTATGGCCGCGACACCGTGCAGGCCTGCTTCGACCAGATCGTCGAGCGCACCACCGAGACCTACCGGCGCGAGATCCTGGCCAAGATCCCGGTGGGCAGCTGGACCTGGGAGGACTACGCCGAGCACGACGGGGTGGACGAGCCGAAGCTGCACACCCAGCGGATCACGCTGACCCGTACCGGTGCCGATGACGCGCAAGGGGAAAGGTTGATCCTGGACTTCGACGGCACCGCGCCCCAGGCCAAGGGCCCGATCAACCACTGCGCCGACTATGCAGACGGCAACTTCCTGAAGAAGTGGCTGGCGCCGATCCTGCGCAACCTGGCCGACACCCCCGAGCGGATGGCCGAGCTGGACGTCAACGAGGGCGTGGTGCCGCTGATCGAGATGCGCTTCCCGCCGCCGGGCACCCTGCTGACCCCGGTCTTCCCGGCGCCGACCAACGCCCGGACGTTCGTCATCCTGCGGCTGCTCGGGGTGCTGGCCGGGGTGCTGGCCAAGGCGGTGGACGGCCGGATGCCGGCCGACCAGGAGACCATCCGCTACACCGGCGTCTACGGCAACGACCGGGACGGCCGGCCGTACCTGATGCGCGAGGTGCTCGGCGGCGGCTCCGGCGGCCGGTACTACGCCGACGGCGAGGACACCATCCACGTGGTGCCGGACTCCCGCAACCTGCCGACTGAGTTCACCGAGGCCCGGTTCCCGTTCCGGGTGGAGCGGCTGGGGCTGGCGACGGACTCCGGCGGCCCGGGCCAGTTCCGCGGCGGCCTGGGCTACGACAAGCACATCCGGATGCTGTCCGACGGCCACTTCATGTCCATCGCCGACCGCTCCATCCTGGCCTGCTGGGGGGTGAGGGGCGGCCTGGCCGGCCGGCCGTTCTCGGTGGTGATTGACCCGGCCGGGCCGAACGAGCGGGTGGTGGACGCCCTGGCCGATGCAGAACCGGTCCGGGCCGGCGAGGTGATCCGGATTCGCACCACCGGCGGCGGTGGCTGGGGCGACCCGCTGGACCGGGCGCCCGAGGCGGTGCTGCGCGACGTGCTGTGGGGCAAGGTGTCGGCACGGGCGGCCCGCGACGACTACGGCGTGCTGCTGGCCGGCGACGGGGACGAACTGGCCGTCGACGACCTCGCCACCGCCACCCTGCGCGAGCAGTTGCGGGCGGCCCGGCCGGCCGGCCGGCCGTTCTTCGACCGCGGGCCCGGCTACGCCAGCCTGTCCGGCGGCGCGTCGTCGTCCGGCTACGACCACCTGGACACGCGGGCGTAACGGGCCGACCCGCCGGCTGGTGGCTAGCCTCAGCCGAACCGGTTGTCACATTTGCGTCTCCGGCGGTGCTGTATGGGCATGAACCCGGTTCGAGCAACGACGGCTGTGCTGGCGGCGCCTGAGGCAACAACCGGCACAGCGAGGCGGGACGAGAGGCAGGTGGCCGTGTCGCGCGCCGACCTACGCGCCGACCTGGACGTGATCTTTCGCCGTGACTACCGGCAGGTGGTCGCGGTGGCCGCCCGGGTGCTGGGCTCGCGCGACCAGGCCGAGGACGTCGCCCAGGAGACCTTCCTGGCCTTCAGCCGGACCTCGGTACCGGCCCAGGACGCCACCGGCTGGCTGTGCGTCGCCGCCGCGCACACCGCGCTGAACCTGTTGCGGTCTGGCCGGCGCCGCGCGGCTCGCGAGCAGACCGTCGCGGTCCAACCCGTCGCCGGCGATATCCCCGACATCGCCGAGGCGGTGGTCACCGGAGAGGAGCGCGCCCGGGTACGCGCCGCACTCGGCAGGTTGCCCCGCACCCAGGCGGTGGCCCTGGTGCTGCGGCACAGCGGCCTGAGCTACGCCGACGTCGCCGCGGCCCTGGACCTGTCCCCGGGCAGCGTCGGCACCACCGTGCGACGCGCCGAATCCGCCTTACGCAAGGAGTTGAACCGTCATGCGTCATCCGACTGAGGGCGTGCTGCGCCGGCTGCTCGACGAGCCGGCCGGGGTGGCCGACGCCGACCGGCAGCACGTCGCCGAGTGCCCGCGCTGCCTGGACGAGCTGGTCGCCACCCGCTCCGACGCCGATCTGGTCGGCACGGCGCTGGCTACCGAAGCCGACGTTGACCTCGCCGCAGCCTGGCAGCGCTTCAGCACCGCCCAGCCGACCTCCCGGCCCGAACGCGTTGCCGTGCCGGCCGGCCCCAGCCGCTGGCGTGGCTACCTGCGCCGGCCGGCCGCCGCGGCGCTCGCCGTCGGCCTGGTGCTGGCCGGCGCCGGCACCGCCGCCGCGAACGACTGGCTGCAGATCTTCCACACCGAGCGGATCACCGCGGTGCCGCTGCGCACCGCCGACCTGGTCTCGCTGCCCGACCTGAGCGGGTACGGCACCGTGACCGTGACCAGCCAGCCGGACGTGCACGAGGTTGCCGGGGCGGCCGCGGCGGCGAGTGAGACGGGGCTGGCGGTGCCGGAGGTGGTTCGGCTGCCTCGCGGGGTGAGCGGCGACCCGGACTACCAGGTGGGCGGCAAGGCCGGCGCCACCTTCACCTTCTCGGCCCGCAAGGCGGCCGCAGACCGCCGCCGCGGCGGGCGCCACCCTGCCGGCGCCACCGGCGGGCCTGGACGGCAGCTCGGTGCGGCTGGCGGCCGGCCCCGGGGTGGCCGAGGTCTGGAAGTCCGGCAACGGACTGCCCGCGCTGGTGGTGGGCCGGGTGGTGGCACCCACCGCCTACTCCTCCGGCGTGCCGTTCACGGTGCTCCGCGACTACCTGCTCTCGCTGCCCGGGCTACCCGAACCGGTCGCCGAGCAGTTGCGCACCTTCACCGCGGACGGCTCCACGCTGCCGCTGCCGGTGCCGGCCGACGAGGTGACTACCCGGCAGGACAGCGTGAACGGGATGCCGGCCACCGTGCTGCAGACCAGGGACCGGACGCTGGCCGCGGTGACCTGGGTGGACGGCGGGAAGATCACCGTGGTGGCCGGATCCCTCGATCCCACCGAGGTGTTGACGATCGCCCGGCAGCTGCGATGACCACCGGGGTGGCTCCGGACGCCGCGCGCCGCGAGCTGGCCGAGCGGGTCGCCGGGCTGCCGGCTGCCCCCGCGGTCTGGTGCTCGGGCCTGCGCAAGCGGTACGGCAAGCGGCACGCCGTCGAGGACGTCTCGCTGCAGGTGGCCCGCGGCGACGTGGTCGGCCTGCTCGGCCCGAACGGTGCCGGCAAGACCTCGGTGATCAAGATGCTGCTGGGCCTGGTACGTCCGGACGCCGGCGAGGTGATGCTGCTCGGCCGGCCTGCCACCGACCCGGCCGCGCGGGTCCGGGTCGGCTACCTGCCCGAGCTGTTCCGCTACCAGCCCTGGTTGACCGCGACCGAGGTGCTCGCCCTGCACGTCCGGCTGTCCGGGCTCGAGGTGTCCGTCCAGGACCGGCAGGACTGCCTGGCGCTGGTGGGCCTGGCCGAGCGGGCCGGGGACCGGGTGGGCGGCTTCTCCAAGGGGATGCAGCAGCGGCTGGGGCTCGCCGTGGCGCTGGTGGCCAAACCCGAACTGGTGGTGCTGGACGAGCCGACCAGCGCGCTGGATCCGCTCGGCCGGGTCGACGTGCGCGACATCGTGCTGGCGTTGAAGTCGCGCGGGGTGGCGGTGCTGCTCAACTCGCACCTGATCGGCGAGGTCGAGCGGGTCTGCGATCGGGTGGTGATCCTGGACCGCGGCCGGGTGGCCGCGTCCGGCACGCTCGCCGAACTGCTCGGCCAGCGGGAGTTGCGGCTGCACCTGACCGGGCTGTCCGCACCGGCCCGGACCCGGCTGGCCGCGCTCGGGTCGGTGGAGCAGACCGGTGACTGGTACACCGTGGCGCTGCCGGCCGACGACGACGGGACGGCGGTGCCCGACCTGGTGACCGACCTGGCCGGTCTCGGGGCGCGGGTGCACGCCGTGGAGCCGGCCCGGATCACCCTGGAGGAGCGGCTGCTCGGCATCCTGCGGGCGGGCTCCGGGGCCCGGTCGGGAGCGGAACGGTGACCGCGACCGTCGCGGCCCGGCCGGCCGCCGGAACTGGCCCGACTGCCACCGTGCGGACGGTGCTCACCATCGCCGCGCTCACCCTGCGCGAGGCGTCCCGCCGGCGGGTGCTGCTGGCACTGGCCGCGCTCACCGTGCTGCTGCTCGCCATGAGCACCTGGGGTTTCTCCCGGCTGGCCGCCAACACCGGCAGCGGCGCGCTGACCAGCGGCGAGACCCGGCTGACCGCGTCGATCCTGCTGAACCTGGTGATGTTCGGCTACAGCCTGATCGCCGCACTGGGCACGGCGTTCCTGGCCGGACCCACACTGGCGGGCGAGACCGAGTCCGGCATCGCGCTGGCCGTGCTGGCCCGGCCGATCCGGCGCTCGGCGTTCCTGCTCGGCAAGTGGCTGGGGCTGGTGGCCTTCGGTGCCGGCTTCGTGGTGCTGGCCGGCCTCGCCCAGTGCCTGGTGGTGCGGGCGACGGTGGACTACTGGCCGCCGCAACCGGCCGCCGCGCTCGCCCTGCTGGCGTTGCAGACCACGGTGCTGCTCAGCCTGGCGGTGCTGCTGTCCACCGCGGTGTCGCCGATGGCGTCCGGGGTGGTCGCGGTCGGGCTTTTCGGCACCACCTGGGTGGCCGGGGTGGTGGCCGGGGTGGGGGAGTCGCTGGGCAACCACTCGGTGGCGCGGGTCGGGCCGGTGTCGCGGATGCTGTTGCCGACCGACGGCCTGTGGCACGGGGCGATGCACGGCTTCCAGGACCCATCCGCGCTCGTGCAGTTCGGCGGTTCCGGCAGCGAGGCGTTCCCCTTCCTCAGCGTGGCGCCGCTGACCGCCGGCTACCTGATCTGGACGCTGGTGTGGGTGGCGATGGTGTGGGGGCTGGCGGCGGTCGCCTTCGCCCGCAAGGACCTCTGACCGCTCGATTGAACGGCTTATCGGTGCTACGCCGGAAGGCCCTGGTCGTTGGTGATCAGCGACTGGGTGTTGAACTTCACCTGCCGGATCGTCACCCCGCTGTCGGCGCGCTGGATGATCACCGCACCGTCCTGCCAGACGCCGTTCTCGGCCTGGTGCGGACCAGGCGGATCACCCTGGTTCAGGTGTACGTTGTGCACGCCCAAGCCCGGTCGTGAAGGGCTCGCCCAGGATGTAGATGCGGACGGCCTGGGCAAGCCGCTGTTCGAGCACATCGAGGGCGTTGTCGCCGTCACTGGCCACCCACGGAAAGGACCGCCACCGCAGTGGAAAACGCCACCGTCGCCACAACAGCGCCACCTGCGAACGGCGCCCGGACCTCGGTGGCCAGCGGTGAACAAGCGCCAGCAGCCTGTCCACTGCGGTCGGCGCCCACGGCTCAGGGTTGGGTGCCTTCCGGCGCGCGACGAGCCACCGGCGCATCCGGAGGACCAGCCAGCCGTCCTGCAGGATCGGGCTGCGGACGTAGTCCAGAGCGCCGGAGGTCGGGTTCGGCGCCAGAGCGGTGAAACCTTAACCGAGCGCCGCCAGGACGGGAATGCTCGTCGTGGTCAGGTCGGTGACCAGGCGGTAGCTGGCGCCGATGCCGGTGGGGGTGTCGACATCGAGGGCCGCCTCGTACTGGCCGGCGGGGGTGTTGATGCGCAGCTTGCCGTGGTACCAGTGCCCGAACGAGCTCGGGTCTTCGCGGGTGAACGAGGCGTATGTGCCGATGGCAACGCCGTAGCCGTGGTCGAGTGGCATGACAGGCCCTCCGGGTCGCGATTACCGACTAGGAGGGCCGAACCGGGCTGGCGATACCCCGGTGGCGATGGGTAGGACGGCCGCTGTCCTGCACATGGCTGCAACTGACGCGCGGGCCCGCGATACTTGCATCTCGACCCTATTCGTGCCCTCATTGCCCAAGAAGCCCGTGACCCAGCCGGCCATGTTCGGAGCCGGCTGCGAGGGAACCCTCGGCGGTGACCGCCTAGCCTGGGCGGGTGACCGACCTCGACCAGGCAGCCCATGACCAGCAGCCAGCCTCCGCCGACGGCCCGCTGGCCGACATCGTGGTGCTCGACCTGTCCCGGGCACTGGCCGGCCCGCATGCGGCGATGATGCTCGGCGACCAGGGCGCCCGGGTGATCAAGGTCGAGGCACCCGGCCACGGCGACGACTCACGCGGCTGGGGGCCGCCCTTCCTGCAACCACCAGGTGCCGAGCGCGAGTCGACCTACTTCTTGTCCTGCAATCGCAACAAGGAATCCATCACCCTCGACCTGAAGGACCCCGACGGTGCGAAGACGCTCACGAGGCTGGTCAAGCACGCCGACGTGCTGGTGGAGAACTTCCGCACCGGGGTGCTGGACCGGCTGGGTTTCTCCATGCAGCGACTGCAGGAACTCAATCCGCGGCTGATCGTGCTGTCCATCACCGGCTTCGGCCACGACGGCCCGGAGGGCGGCCGGCCGGGCTACGACCAGATCGCCCAGGGCGAGGGCGGCCTCATGTCGCTGACCGGCTCGTCCCCCGACGACCCCACCAAGGTCGGCGTGCCGATCGCGGACCTGCTGGCCGGCATGTACGGCGCATACGGCGTGCTGGCCGCACTGCACGAGCGGGACCGGACCGGAAAGGGCCAGGTCGTGCGAACCTCGCTGCTGGCCGGCATGGTCGGGGTGCACGCCTTCCAGGGCACCCGGTACACGGTGGCCGGCGAGGTGCCGGGAGTGGCCGGCCGGCACCATCCCTCGATCTGCCCGTACGGGCTGTTCTCCGCCGCCGACGGCATGGTGCAGATCGCGGTGGGCAGCGACCGGCTGTGGCAGTCGTTCGCGGCCCGGTTCGCCCTGGACCGGCCCGAGTGGGCCCGCAACGCCGAGCGGGTCGCCGACCGGGACGCGGTGATCGCGGCCATCGACGCCGCCTTCGCCAACTACACCCGCGAAGGCCTGATGGCCATCCTGGCCGAGCTCGGCACCCCGGCGGGCCAGGTGCGCTCGCTGGATGAGGTCTACGAGTGGGAGCAGACCCGCTCGCAGGGACTGCTGGTCGAGGTGGAGCACCCCAGCCTGGGTGCGCTCACCCTGCCCGGCCCCCCGCTGCGCTACGACACCGGCGGCCGGAGCTACCACCAGCCGCCGCCGATGCTCGGCGAGCACACCGAGCAGATCCTCGGCTGGCTGGACTCGCTCGACCCGGACGGACCGGCCGCCGACTGACGCCTCAACACACCGTTCGGTCAGGCGGCCAGCGGCTCCGGCTCGGTGTGGACCTCGACCACGGCAGCGGATCGTCGAGCAGGGACCAGCAGATAGACGGCGAGCGCGGCGGCTGCGCAGCCGAACATGGTGACGCCCATCCCGCCCGGGCTGCCCCGCCCGGCCAGGCCCATCGCCGCAGACGCGAGGCCACCGACCAGGAACTGCAGCAGGCCCTGCAGCGACGAGGCCGCACCGGCCCGCTCGCCGTGCGCGGCCAGCGCCTTCGACGTTGCGTTGGCCAGCACGATGCCGACGGTCGATACCTCGCCGAACAGGCAGAGCAGCAGCACCGGCAACGGCGCCCCGAACACGGTGGACAGCAGCACGCCCAGGCTGGCGACGCCACCGACCAGCAGGCCGGCGACCAGCATCGCGTGCTCGGTGGCGACCCGTCCGATCAGCAACCGGTTGAGCTGGCCGAAGGCGACCAGGCCGAGGCCGTTGACGGCGAAGGCCGCGCTGAACTGGGCCGCGCTCAGGCCGTAGGCCTGCTGCAGGACGAAGGACGACCCGGAGATGTAGGCGAACATGGCCGCGAAGGTCAGGGCCGCCGCCAGCACGTGCCGCAGGTACTGCGCGTCGTGCCCCAGCAGGGCGAAGGTGCGCAGTCGGGCGGTCAGGCCGGCGGCCTGTCGCCGGGAGGCCGGCAGGCTCTCCGGCAGCGCCAGCAGCACCGCCAGGAACAGCAGCACGCCGACGGCGGTGAGCACCACGAACACGGTGCGCCAGCTCGCGATCGCCAGCAGTTGGCTGCCGATCACCGGCGCCAGCACCGGGGCGGCGCCGGTGACCAGCATCAGCGTGGAGAAGAACCGGGTCATGGCGACGCCGTCGAAGAGGTCCCGCACGATCGCCCGGGCCAGCACGATCGCGGCGGCGGCGCCGAAGGACTGCAGCGCCCGGGCGCCGATCAGCCAGCCCGCGGTGGGTGCCAGCGCGCAGCACACCGAGCTGGCGGCATAGAGCGCGACGCCGGCCAGCAACGGCCGGCGGCGTCCGAGCGCGTCCGACAGCGGGCCGACCACCAGTTGCCCGGCGGCCAGCCCGATCACGAACACGGTCAGGGTCAGCTGGATGGTGCCCGGGTCCGAGTGCAGGTTGCGTGCCATTCCCGGCAGGGCGGGCAGGTACATGTCTATCGTGAGCGGTCCGAACGCACTGAGCGAGCCGAGCAGCAGCGCCAGCTTCACTCGGTTGGCAGTGGTCATGACGGGCGTGCCGACGTTACTATTATGCACAGATAATAATGTACGCATATCCCCAGGAGATGTCACCGTGAGCCCGGACGCTGCCGATGATGCCCCGAAGGGTGCCGCCGACAGTGCCTCTGACGATGCCCTGTCGGAGCTGGCCCAACTCATCCTCAACGTCAGCCGGCTGGTCCGGGCCCGGACGCCGTCCGGAGCCGAGGTGGTGCCGCTCACCGATACCGAGCGCACCGTGATGCGGCTGGTGGACCTGCACCCGGGGTCGGCGCCGAGCGAGCTCGCCCGCCGTGCCCGGCTGCAACGCACCAACGTGAGTACCGCGCTGCGCGCGCTGGAGGGCAAGGGCATGCTGACCCGCACCGCCGCGGCCGGCCGCGGCATCGTGGTGCACCCCAGCGAGCGGGCCGCGGCGAACCTCGCCGTGCTGCGGGTGGCCTGGGCCCGCGAGCTGGCCGGCGTGCTCGGCGACGAACGGGCCGCGGTCCGGCAGTGCAACGCCCTGCTGCGGCGCCTGGAAGAGCGGCTCACCGCGGTCGGGCCGGACGAGTAGCCAACTACTGCCACGGCTATTTTACTTATCTAGGATATAGCTATAGTACGGTACGTTTTGGTTTGCGTTAGGCGCTGAACGCCTAGATAGGCGAGATATCATCACTTGCCCTTGACGCCGCACGCCACCGAAAGCCATGGATGGTTATATTTAATATAGTGGAATTCCTTGCCCCTCCAGCATTTGCTGGCTAGCCTGTGCGTGGCCGGATCTGGACCTTTCGAGGGGGCGGACACCATGGATGTATCAACCGCGGAGCTGTCTGGCGAATGGGAAGTCGAGATGGTGCAGGCGGGGCGGCGAATGACCCTCCGCGCCGGCACTGGAGAGCTTTCCCCTGAATGCAACTCCTGGTGTTCCCAGGAAACGGTGTCGCGCAATGAACGCACCGGCGACAAAGCTGCCACAGTGTCGGTGGAGATCGTGCATCTGTCAGCGGAGAACGAGTTCGGAGTCTTCACCATCTCGATGCTCGACCAGGCGCTGTTCGGTGGGGTTCGGCTGGGTACCGACGGCCGGCCCTTGCTGGCCGCCGACGAGAGCCCGAACTTCTGGCTCGAAGGGCTGATGACGATCAAGTTCCGGCTGACGGGATCAAAGGAAGTGATCTCCCTGGCAAGCAAGCAGCCGGTCCTGCAGGTAGGCCGAGCGACATCCTGGCCGCCGTACAACACGACCATGCGAGACGTTTCCGGCCCCAACGAGTACTACCGCGTGGATGACCCGGACAAGCGTCCTTTCCTATTGCTGTGGAGCGGCTCGATCACGATCGGTGACAAGCCGTCAGCCTTCCTCGCGGCTAACATCACCATCGATTCCTTCGAGTACCTGGGCGAACCGACCGCACCGCACGGAGTCAAACTCAACTGGGTCGACCAGCGACCGGAGGTTCCGCTGATCGACCATTACCACGTTCTGCGTCGCGTGCACGACCTACACGGCGGAAATACCTGGGAGCAGGTGGGTGGTTGCGTCGACGGCGACTCGCTGGTGGATCCGGATTTCGACGGTAACAACGCGATCACCTACAAGGTGCGCCAGGTCTTCGTCGATGTCCTAGGTGACGAGGTACGTGGCTGCGGAATCGAAACCGACTTCACAGTGCCTGCCATGCCGGCAAACCGGGAGCAGTTGGAGGCTTCGGGATTCTGGTCCGGTTGGAACTGACCGATCCTTGCGACCGCTTGCTCGAGCCGGTCATCGACGTCGACGACGTTCAGGGCAACATCCTAGGTGGGTTCCGGCACGGGCATCGAATGCTGATCTACTGCTCGACCGCCAATGCCGTCGATCTCAGAGCCCTACTGAGCCGAGTGAGTCAACACCTCACCGTCGCCACCGACACGTTGGACCAACACCGCCGGGCGTTTGCGGTCAATATCGCGCTGTCCTTCGATTGCTTGGTTCGACTGTCCCCGGACGCCGAGGCCTTTACCGATCCGGCGTTCCGCGCCGGCCTGGCTCAGCGGGCCGAATTGTTGGGCGACCCCGAACCCGGCCGACCTGGTGGCCCGGACAGTTGGTTGATCGGTGGCTTCGGACGGGAGGCCGATCTGGTGGTCCTTATGGCCGCCGATGATCCGATCGAGGTGAGAAACGGCCTTGCTGCACTGAACATCCCCGCCGGTGCCGTGCTGCGCATCGATCGGGGCACTGCCCGGGTCGGTGCGTCCGTCAATCGAGAGCACTTCGGATTTGCCGACGGAATTGGCCAACCAGGAGTGCGCGGCAGGGTGCCGGGTGATCCAGCCCGGCCGATCAGTTCGCGGGGCCGGCGACGACGGTTCGGCCAAGTGGGCGATTGGCACGACCTGCTTTGGCCGGGCGAGTTCTTGTTCGGCTACCCCACTCAGGCGCGTGATCGGCCCGCCCACAACGCTGATGACCGGTTAGCCACCAGCGCTCCTGACTGGGCGCGCAATGGTTCCTACCTAGTAGTTCGGCGACTGCATCAGAACGTCTACCAATTCCATCTCTTCGTAGCAGAGATCGCTAAAACCCTTGACCTGGATCCCGGGCTGGTAGCCGCCAGGCTCATGGGCCGATGGCCGAACGGTGCGCCACTGCTGAGTCACCCGAGCGAGCCGAACGCTTTCGATGAGGAATCGGCCTCCGCTCAGGACTTCGACTATCTGCCGATGATGAGTTCGACGGGTTGCCCGGTCTCGGCTCACATCCGAAAGATGAATCCGCGCGCAATCAGTTCGGGAACCGGCAACCTGCTTCCGAACCTGGCCGATACACAGCGACACAGACTGCTGCGTCGCGGATTTGCCTATGGGACGCCGTCACCGTCCAGCCCGTACTGCCCGCTGGATGACGGTCTCGACCGGGGATTGATCTTCCTCGCTTACCAGACATCCATAGACGAGCAATTCGAATTCATCGTGCGCCGCTGGGCGAACGAGACGAACTTTCCGGAGCCGGTCAGCGGCTACGATCCGATCATCGGCCAGAACCATCGGGACGGCACCCGCCGCCGCTGGTTCCACCTCGGCGAAGGCCAGGCTGGACGGCTCAGCACTACCGCAGAATGGGTAGTGCCTACCGGTGGCGGTTACTTCTTCGCCCCCGGCAGGCGTGGCCTGGCTCACCTGGCCGGGCTATCCGGCGGGATCTGACCAACCCTGAGTGAGCGGCTGGGGGCACGGGCCTCGCTCACGCGGACTTGGTGGGTAGCCGAGCTGGCGGGGCCTGCTCGGGGAGGGCCGGCTGGGCCGGTGCGGTAGAAAGAGGCAATGGATCACCGCTACCGCCTGGCCTGCCGTCCGGTCGCCGACCGGCGGGCCGTGCTGCAGGGCCCGGACTACCGGATCACGGTGCTCACCGACGGGCTGCTGCGGTTGGAGTGGTCCGCCGGCGGGCGGTTCGCCGACCGGGCCTCGGCGTTCGCGATCAACCGCGAGCTGCCGGTGCCGGACTTCCAGGTGATCGAGGACGGCCCGCACCTGGAGGTGCTGACCGAGCGGCTGCACCTGGTCTATGACCGGGGCCCGTTCAGCACCTCGGGGTTGTCGGTGCAGGTCCGTGGCGGGGTGAGCACCTGGCACAGCGTGTGGCGCTACGGCGAGTCCCCGAGCGACGGCAGCGTCGACAGCGCGGACAACCTCGGCGGCACCGCGCGCACCCTGGACATGGTCGACGGGCGCCTGCCGCTGGAACCGGGCGTGATCTCGCGCAACGGTATCGCGGTGATCGACGACTCGCACACCCCGCTGCTCGACGACGACGGCTGGGTCAGCCCGCGCACCGGTGAGGATCTCGACCTCTACCTCTTCGGCTACGGCCGGGACTACCCGGCCGCGCTGCGGGCGCTGTACGCGCTGTCCGGTCCGCAGCCGCTGCTGCCGCGCTGGGCGCTGGGCAACTGGTGGAGCCGCTATCACCGCTACAGCGCCGATGAATACCGGACGCTGCTGGACCGGTTCGCCGCCGAGGGCATTCCGTTCGCGGTGGCGGTGCTGGACATGGACTGGCACCTGGTCGACGTCGACCCGCGCTACGGCAGCGGCTGGACCGGCTACACCTGGAACCGCGAGCTGTTCGAAGACCCGCCGGCGTTCCTCGCCGAGCTGCACGAGCGCGGCTTGCAGGTCACCCTCAACGACCACCCGGCCGACGGCGTCCGGGCCTACGAGCAGGCCTACCCGGCGATGGCGGCGGCGCTCGGCATCGACCCGGCCACCGAGCGCCCGATCGCCTTCGACGTCACCGATCCCGAGTTCCTGACGGCCTACTTCGACATCCTGCACCGGCAACTGGAGGAGCAGGGCGTCGACTTCTGGTGGCTGGACTGGCAGCAGGGCCCGCACAGCCGGGTCGCCGGCATCGACCCGCTCTGGATGCTCAACCACTTCCACTTCCTCGACAGCGCCACCGGTGGCCGGCGACCGCTGACCTTCTCCCGCTACGCCGGCCCCGGCAGCCACCGCTACCCGATCGGCTTCTCCGGCGACACCATCACCACCTGGGCGTCGCTGGACTTCCAGCCGGAGTTCACCGCGACCGCCGCCAACATCGGCTATGGCTGGTGGAGCCACGACATCGGCGGCCACATGGGCGGGATCAAGGACGACGAGCTGGCCACCCGCTGGGTCCAACTCGGGGTGTTCTCGCCGATCAACCGGCTGCACTCGGTGCTGAGTCCCTTCACCAGCAAGGAGCCCTGGCAGTTCGGCCGGGAGGCGGAGCGGGCGATGACCGCCGCGCTGCGGCTGCGGCACCGGCTGCTGCCCTACCTGCACACCATGAACCACCGGGCCGCCTTTGAGGGCGTGCCGCTGGTGACGCCGATGTACCACTCCCATCCGGACGCCGAGCAGGCCTACCGGGCCCGCAACCAGTACGCCTTCGGCAGCCAGCTGATCGTCGCCCCGATCACGACCCCGGCCGACCCGCGGCTGCTGCTGGGCGCGGTGACCGGCTGGCTGCCGCCGGGCACCTGGGTCGACATCTTCACCGAGCTGGTCTACGACGGAGGCCGGGAGATCCGGCTGCACCGTGGCCCGGACACCATCCCGGTGCTCGCCCCGGCCGGCGCGATCGTGCCGTTGGACGCCGCGGAAATGCCCGGCAACACCGCCGCCGACAACCCGGCCGCGCTCGAGGTGCTGGTGGCGGTCGGCGCGGACGGCTCGTTCGACCTGGTCGAGGACGACGGCGCCGAGCCGGCCGGCCGGGTGTGCACCCCGCTCCGGTGGGGCCAGGCCGATGGAATGCTGCAGGTCGGGCCGGCCGTAGGCAACACCGGCTGCCTGCCGCCCGAGCGGGACTGGACGTTGACCTTCCTGGCCTGCCAGCCGGGGGAGGATCCGGTCGTCACGGTGGACGGTGAACCGGTGGCTGCCGAGCTGTCCCGGACCGGCCGGCGCACCAGCGTCCGGGTCACTGGGGTGCCGGTGACCGCGGCGGTCCTCCTCAGCCTGGGGGAGCGGCCCCGGCTGGCCGCCAACGACGTGGCCGACCGGCTGTTCGCGCTGGTGCACCGGGCCCAGCTGTCCTACGACGTCAAGACCCGGCTGTACGCCGCCGCCACCGCGGACGCCCCGCTGGCCGTCCGGCTGTCCCAGCTGCAGGCGTTGCAGCTCGGCCCGGCCCTGGAGGCGGCGGTCTTCGAACTGCTATTGGCCCGGCCGGACTGATCCAGCCCCGGGCGCACGAGTCGCCGTCATCGGACGTCCCGCAGCCCGGTCGAGGCGAACGCCTCGACAGCGCACTGGCTTTCGAACACGCCGAGGTCATCCAGGTACCGGAGCACGGGCGACGCGCCCGCCGCCACGTCGCGAGCCACCACCTCGCTCGGCCACGTTTCGCCGATCACCTGTTCGATCTGGACGGCCGAGAGGCCGATCGTTTCCAATGCGGTTGCCGTTTCCTGGTAGTCCGGTTCGAGGAACGCATAGATCACCGACGGCACCAGCACCGTCACCTCCAGCCGTTCCGGTGGGGTGAGCACCTGCCAGAGCGCGCGCAGGACCGTTCGGAAGTAGGCATGGTGGCGGCCCTCGTCCTCCGCGTGGTCGCGGATCAGGTCCCGCACCGGTTTCGGCAGCCGCTCGTCTCGTGGAAGCTCACTCAGCACCCCGGAGATCAAGGTCTCGCTCACGACCGAGAACAGCAGCGCCTCCAAGCCGAGCAGGTGCGCCGGCACCCGGGTGCGGATGCCGTCCAGCCGTTGCAGGAACGCCGGCGCCTCCCGCCTGGCCGGCTGGGCGACCCCCGTCGCCTTGCACACGTCCTCGGCGAGGTCGTAGGAGAACTGGGCGTGCCAGGCCTCGTCCGTGACGATCTTGTACGCGTCACCCCGCATGCTCTTCGACACCGGCAGCCCCGATCGCCCGCGGCTGATCATCGACGCGACCGGGATGACCGCCTGGGTCTCGAGCTCGGTGGTGAAGTGCAGGTAGTCATACAGCCGGCGGATCAGCAGGAAGGCCTGCGCACCGGGTCCACATTCGCCGACCAGGGCGTGTTCGGAGATCGGATACAACTCCGGGCTGAAGTACGGACCGTCGTGCGGTTCGCCGAGCCGGCGCTGCGGCTTGCGCCGCACACTCGCGCGTTCCTCCCACAGCCGGAACGCGGTCGAGCAGAACTCGTGGTCGCTGTCTCGCCCCTCCAACGGAAGGTACTGCAGGGCCCTGTCGCTATACACCCGGACTCCGATCCTGGCGTCGGAGCTATCCGCTCGAAGCCGAGCTGGTCGCCACCGGCACGATCAGGCCCTCGACCTGCAACTGCAGGAGGTCATCTCGGATCCGCTCGACGGCATCGGGTGATTGCTGCTGCTGCACCGCGGCCAGGCGTTCTCCGGCCGCCAGCCGGCACAGGGCTTCGAAGGTCTCCGAGTCGGGCACGAACTCGTAGCGGATCTCGCCATCCCGCATGAGATAGCCGGTCGAGTTCAGCACGTCCCGATGCAGGCCCACCCCATCCTGGAGCCGGTACTCGCCGACCGGCAGCTGCTCAGCGGTGTCGACGACGGCCACCTGAGCCGCCAGCTGACTGCCGGTGGTGTCGGCGCTCGCTCGGTGCGGCACCGCGCCCGCGGGCATCTCGCTCACCCGGGGCAGGCTCTTGGCGAGGTCGGACAACAGACCGAGGTTGACCAGCCGCAACAGCACCTCGGCATGCAGTGCCGAGGCCCTCGTGGTATCTACGGCCGAAAGCACTGCCCGGAGGTTGTTCCCGTCCAGGTGCTCGGCCGCACCCGGCGCCGAGAGAGCCTGTTCGACCAGCTGATCGTTCTCGGCGCGCAGCATCCGCATGATCATCCGGTAGGTATGCCCGGCACCGACGCCGTAGAAGAACGGAACCTTGGGCCGCTCGCGGACGCGGTCGGGCATGATGCCCTCCATCGCGCGGCGCAGGATGGCCTTGTCCCAGAGCAGGGCCGGGCGCAGGCGATCAGGCACGCTGGCCGAGATCTCGACGACTCGGTGGTCGAGGAACGGCACGCGCGCCTCGGTCCCGCTGCCTGCGGCGGTCCGGTCGTCGTGCCAGAGGTTGTACTGCTGGACCCGGCGGTATTCCGAAGCGAGATAACGGCGGTAGTAGTCCTGCTGGGAGCCGGCTGCCGCACGGATCACGTCCTCGCGCAGCAGCGGGAGCGGGTAGTCGGTCTGCCAGCTGGCTGCCGGAGCGTGCGCCAGATCGGTCTTGTCCGCGATGAAGCCCAGCCTGCGGCGGAAACCCGCCCACTCCTCGTCACCGGCCATCAGGGCGGAGTATCCGCCGTTGAACTCATCGCTCGCGGCACCCAGCAGCATGCCGCGGAGTGCGGGCCGCGCTTGCCTGGCATAGCGATGCAACTCGTACTTGTAGTAGATCTCGGGACCGCAGAGCGGGGTTTCGGACAGCCACAACAGGCGCTTCCACTGATCCGGCGATGGTGTGTGGTCATCTCCGAACACGACCTGGTGATGTGGATTGCCGAACTTGCCGGCTATCCATGCCGAGGCATCGACGTCACCGTTGAGCAGCGAACCTGCCGTCACGGCGCTGAACGTATGGATGTCCGCGGAGCCGGCGAGAGCCAGAACGGCCGCTGAGTCGATTCCTCCGGACAGGAACAGGCCGAGCTCCGCGTCGGCCGTGGCGCATTCGCGGACCGAGATCTCCAGCGCGTCCCGGTACTCCTCGACGAACCGCGCCTCGCTCCAGTCCTCGTTCGGCTCGGGCAGCGACCAGTACCGGTGCGAGGTCATCGACCCGTCGGAGAGGTCGAACTCGAGGACGGTGGCGGCGGGAACCATCTCGATTCCCCGGAACCAGGTGCAGACCGGGGTCTTGGCGTATTCGGCAACCCCGGTGAGGTTCTGCACCCCGAGCGCACCGGACCAATCCAGCTCTCGAGGCGTGGCTGGATCGACCATCAACGCCTTCATCTCCGAGCTTGCGATGATGCGCGCGGCCTCGGAGTGGAAGTACAGCGGTTTGATCCCGAACCGGTCCCGCGCGAGGATCAGCTTCTGGTTGCGCCTATCCCACAGGATCAACGCGAACATGCCGCGGACGTCGTCCAAGAAGCGGGTGGCGCCGTGCCGCCGATACTGATGGAGCAGGACTTCGCAGTCGGACCGGGTGCGTAACTGGTCGCCGACGCCCAGCTTCGACTCGAGGGCGCGATGGTTGTAGACCTCGCCGTTGACGACGAGCACCAGGTCGTCCTCCGGCGTCGACAGCGGCTGACTGCCGTTCTCGATCCCGACCAGCGAAAGCCTCGCGAACGCGAAACCGATCCCGGGTTCGATCCGGGTCGAGCTCTCGTCCGGACCGCGGTGGTGCAGTTGGGCGAGCATCGCATCGATACGCGGGCGCACCTCGTGCTCCGGCATGGTCCGGCGCAGAGCCGCTATCGCGCCAATGCCACACATTTACTCCCTGCCTCCCTGCCTCACGCGAACCGAGACACGATCCGACCGACATCCGCACAAGCGACGTGCCACGCTCCGCCTGGGCGGAGCGTGGCACCTTGGCGCATCTCAGATCTGGATCTTCATCATGGTCATCTTGCTCACCTCAGAGGTGGCAGACTTGGAGGTCTTCTTCACGGGTTTCACCCCCTTCTTATATAGGGAAACCTAATGGCTGGTCGAGCCTATCGGGGGCCGAACCGGCTATCTTCTTGCATCGGGCCAACTGACAGCTGGTCGATCCTGAAGCGGCCGAACGGCCACTCAGAACATTCGGTCCTCGGCCGAATCAGCTGAACTCTGCCATCAGGATGAAGCCCTCAATGTCGGGTTCGTAGAACACCTCGTTCCTCGTGCGGACGCGACGTACCGCTCCAATGGCCAGGAGTGCGCGAGAGTGTTCCGAGGTCGTGCTTGGCGCGCTGTCCAGCGCCGACATCATCGTCGTGGTTGCCGGGCGCTGCAGGGAGCGCAGGATGCCCGCTCGGCGCGCGGTTCCGGCAACGCGCAAGTACTGGTTGTAACCATATGGTGTTAGACATAGAGTCCCACGCCCCCGACCGATCCAGCCGCGCCACTCAGAGGGCGCGCGCCACTCAGAGAGCGTAGGAATCATGCGCGTCGTACTCGTGAACATGCCCTGGGCGCTGATCGAGGTGCCCTCACTGGCGCTGGGAATCCTGCGGCGAGCTGCAGCAGCGGCCGTGCCGGATGTCGAGGTGGAGGTGATCCACGCCAACCTGGACTATGTCGACTGGGTGACCGAGCGCCAGACCTTCGGCATGACCGACTACTACTTCTACTCGCTGACGACGTACTTCTCCGGTGTCGGTGATTGGGTCTTCTCCTCGGCGCTCTATGACGACCGGCAGTGGCGGGTCAATGAACTGCTCGAGACCGTTGAGCTGTCCGAGGAGCAGGCCCGGTTGTCCCTGGCATTGCACGAGGACGCGCCGGACTTCGTCGCGGAGATGACCGCCCGGATCCTGGCCCTGGAGCCGGACCTGGTCGGTTTCACCTCGACGTTCCAGCAGAACATCCCGGCGCTTGCGGTGGCGCGGGCCATCAAGCAGGCCGCACCCGGGGTGCTGACCGCGATGGGCGGCGCCAACTGCGACGGTGAGCAGGGTGGTGCCATCCACCGCAACTTCGGCTTCATGGACTACGTGTTCCGCGGTGAGGGCGAGGTGGCCTTCCCGCAGCTGTTGAACGCTCTGCACGCGGGCAGCCCACCTGCGCAGGTGCCGGGGTTGTGCTGGCGGGCTGCCGACGGCAGCACCGTGCTGAACCCGATGAGTGTCAAGCCGCTGATGCCCGCGCAGATCGTGGCCCCGGACTACGACGGCTACTTCGAACGGTTCGACGCCTCCGCCGCCCACAACTGGCTCGAGCCGAAGCTGGTGGTCGAAGGCGCCCGCGGGTGCTGGTGGGGCGAGAAGCACCACTGCAAGTTCTGCGGCCTCAACGGCTCGTTCATGCAGTTCCGCAGCAAGAGCCCGGAGGCGTTCTGGCAGGAGATCCTGGACCTGGTCGAGCGGCACCAGGTGTTGGACATGTTCGTCGTCGACAACATCCTCGACATGTCCTGGGTCAAGACGCTGCTGCCGGTCATCATCGAATCGGGCTACGACCTGCGCATGCAGTATGAGATCAAGTCGAACATGCGCGCGCCGCAGCTGCAGACGCTGTTCGACGCCGGCCTGGTCAACGTCCAACCTGGCATCGAGAGCCTCAACAGCCGGGTGCTGAACCTGATGGACAAGGGGGTGACCGGCTGCCAGAACGTCCGGATGCTGCGCGACGCGGCCACCTCCGGACTGTCGATCGCCTGGAACTACCTCTACGGTTTTCCCGACGAAGCCGACGAGGACTACCTGCCGGTCATCGACCAGATGCCCGCGCTGCACCATCTGCCCCCGCTGGGTGACGTGGCACGCATCGTCATCGAGCGGTTCAGCCCGTACTTCAACCGTCCGGAGCTCGGTTTCGGCGACCTCAGACCGAGCGTCCAGTACTTCACCAACTACGACCTGCCCGAATCGGAACTGTTCGACCTGGCCTACATGTTCTCCGTCGCCAGCCGCGGGATCGGCGAGGACGTCGGCGATCGGCTCCGTGCCGCGACCGCCCGGTGGCAACGCGAGTTCGCCACCAGCCGCCTGACCCACACCGATCTGGGGGAGGAGATCCTGTTGGTGAGCAGGCGATCGGGTTTCGACTGGACGACGCTGCGGATCACTGATCCGATGCAGGTGGCCGCGTTCCGCCTGCTGGATCTGCCGCACACGGTGCCGGTGCTGGGCCGCAAGCTCGCCGAGGCCGGCTACGACGTCACCGCCGAGGCGCTGGACGAACTGCTGCGCCGGTGGCTTGATCTGGGAGTGCTGTTCACCGAGTCCGACCATTACGTCCACGTGGCCCCGGCGTCGAGGAACCAGCACCTGATGCGGATCGACACCGATGAGCCGGCCGAGCAGGCCCAACTGGTCGGAGCCTCCTCGTGACCGCGGCCGTGGCGTCCGACCAGCTGAGCCTGACCTTGTGGCGAGATCCGGACGAGGACGTGCTGGCCCTGCCGGGGATCGCGATGGGCACGGTGCCCGGGACCGGCGATCCGGCGGAGTTGGCGGATCGGCTGTACCGCGACGGCGTGCGCCGGGTCGCGCTGAGCCGCCCGGTGGACCTCAGCGGCGGCATGGACAGCCGAACCCTGATGTGGGCGATGCTGCTGCTGCGCGAGCTGACCAGCTGGAGCATCGTGGTGGACTGGCAGCTGCATCCCGGCGAGTATGCCGATGTCTGGCGGCGATTGAACCATCTGCACCCACCGGCTGCCCTGCTCGGCCACCCCGACGCCGAACAGGTCCTCGCCGACTGGCGGCAGACCTTCCATCTGTGCAAGTGCATCTACCGGCGCGGCCCGGGATTCATCGAGGTCAGGGACCGGCGCAACGGGTCGCTGTCCCGATTCGTCGTGCACGACCCGGCGTACCTGGCCGCCGTCGAAACGCTGATCGCCGGCGCGCCCGCCGCCGACGTCGACGAGGCCATCCTGCGGGAACTCGCCGAGGAGGGACTCGCCGGCCTGGCTGGCGATCTGGCCTGGTGGCTGCCGTACCGGGTCCGGCGCTGGCCCTGGCCGTCGATGATCATCTGAGGCTGAGGGCCGGCGCCAGCCACGCGCTGATGGGTCAGGACGCCCGGCCGGACCGCCTGCCCAGGCCTGCCAGGGTAAGGGCCGCCGCACCGAGGATCAGCGCCACGATCGCGAAGACCAGCGCGGTGGTAGCTCGGCCGTTGCCCTCGTCGGTCGAGCTGGCGACCGGTGCGCTGGAAGACGCTGCCGGCACGGCGGACGACGGGGCCGACGAGGCGCCGGCCGCTGCCAGCTTCAGGGTGGGCGCGGGGTGCTCGGGCTCGGTGCTGCTGCCCTCGGCGGCCTGCTCGATCCAGGACACCGTCGAGCCGTCGCTGTAGGACTGGATCGCCTTGAAGGTCATGGCCGGCGCCTTGGGCAGTGGCCCAGCGCTGATCACGAACTGGTTGAACTCGCCGGGCTTGATCGCGGTGCTGGCGCTGGCCGCCTTCCACTCGATCACGCTGACTGCCTCGGTGATGTCGCCGTCGTCGGAGCTGATCGGACTGGCCAGCTTCGCCTTGGTCACCGTGTAGGTCCAGCCGGGGATCGGCAGCACCGACACCGAGGCGAGCGGCTGCTCGGCGGGCAGTTGTACCTTCAGCCCGGTGGTGCTGGCCGTTGCCGACTCGGTGGGCACCTTGAAGGTGAGGCTGGCGTAGCCGCCCTGCACCGCCGCCGGACTGGACACGCTGACGTGCGCCGAGGCGGTGCCGGCGAAGGCGAGGCCGGCCAGCCAGACGACGGCCAGCGTGACGGCGATGCTCAGGCTCCGGCGGGGACGCCTCATGAGTGGCTCCTTTGACTTCGGTGTGAGGGGGGCGCCGGATTAGTCCCGTCCGGCGGGCGTCCGGTTCCCGCCCGGTCGGCGAACGAGGCGTAGCTCACAGTGGGCACTCAGGCTGACCCGCAGGCGCCGGGAGGGAGCAGCGCAGGCTGGGAGTCACCGGCCGGGGAGGGCGTTGCCAACAATGCCGGGATGGTTGGGCGATGATCGCCGGTGTCGGGACGTCCACGCCTTGGCAAGCTGGGCGCGGCGAAGGGAGGCGGCAGGCGGTGCGAGTCGTGATCGCGGTCGGTGGCAACGCGATGACCGCCGCCGACGGCTCGGCCCGGCCGAGCGACCAGCAGGCCGCCATCGAAACCGCCGTCGAGCCGATCGCCGACCTGATCGCGGCCGGCCACCAGGTGGTGCTGACGCACGGCAACGGCCCGCAGGTGGGCAACCTGCTGGTCAAGAACGAGCTGGCCGCCGGGGTGGTGCCGCCGGTGCCACTGGACTGGTGCGGCGCCCAGACCCAGGCCACCGTCGGCCTGCTGGTGCTCAACGCCCTGGACCGGGCGCTGATCGCCCGCGGCTCGCCGGTACGCACCGCGGTGGTGGTCTCGCGCACCGAGGTGGCCGCCGACGATCCCGGTTTCGCCACCCCGTCCAAGCCGATCGGGCGCTACCTCAGCCAGGCCGAGGCGGCCGTGATGATCGGCCACGGCCAGCACTGGCAGGACCGCGGCGAGCGGGGCTGGCGCCGGGTGGTCGCCTCGCCCGAACCGGTGCGCTGCCTGGACGCGCCCGCCGTGCTGGCCCTGCTGGCCGCCGGGTACGTGGTGCTGTGCTCGGGTGGGGGTGGCATCCCGGTGGTGGCCGACGGCGGCCCCGGCGGTTACCCGTCTTACCGCGGCGTGGAGGCCGTGATCGACAAGGACCTGACCGCGGCGCTGCTGGCCGGCACCCTGGCCGCGGACCGGCTGGTGATCGCAACCGACGTCGAGCACGCGGTGCTCGGCTGGGGCACCGAGCACGCCAGGCCGCTGACCGGCATCGGGGTCGGCGAGCTGGAGACCCTGCTCGCACAGGGTGAATTCGCCAGCGGCAGCATGGAGCCGAAGGTGCTGGCCGCCTGCCGGTTCGCGCGCCGCAGCGGCAAGCCCGCTGCCATCACGTCGCTGGACGGCATCGCCGCGGCACTGGCCGGTACCGCCGGCACTATCGTCCATCCCGAGCTGTAGCCCGCTGCACCCCGAACCGACAGGAGAGACCGCATGCCAGACCCGATCGAGGTACGCAAGGTCGCGCTGCACAGCGTGACCGATGCCAGCGAGTTCACCGCGCTGCTGGACGGCGGGGTGCTCGAGGCCGACCGGGTGGTGGCGGTGATCGGCAAGACCGAGGGCAACGGCGGGGTGAACGACTACACCCGGATCATCGCCGACCGGGCCTTCCGGGAGGCGATCGTGGCGCACGGCAGTCGCACCGCCGAGGAGGTCAAGCAGATCCCGATCGTCTGGTCCGGCGGCACCGACGGCATCATCTCCCCGCACGCCACGATCTTCGCCACGGTGGACCCGGAGAAGGCGCCGAAGACCGACGAGCCGCGGCTGACGGTGGGCTTCGCGATGAGCGAGGTGCTGCTGCCCGAGGACATCGGCCGCACCGCGATGATCAGTAAGGTGGCCGCGGCGGTAACCGAGGCGATGGGAAAGGCCGGCATCACCGACCCGGCCGACGTGCACTACGTCCAGACCAAGACGCCGCTGCTGACCATCGACACCATCCGCGACGCCAGGAGCCGCGGCAACGACGTCTTCACCGAGGACACCCTGCACTCGATGGACGTCTCCAACGGCTGCACCGCACTCGGCGTGGCGGTGGCACTCGGCGAGATCGAGATGCCGACCGACGCCGACGTGATGCGCGACCGCTCGCTGTACTCCTCGGTGGCCTCCTGCTCCTCCGGGGTGGAACTCGACCGCGCCCAGGTGGTGGTGGTCGGCAACGCCCGCGGCATCGGCGGCCGGTACCGGATCGGGCACGGCGTGATGACCGACGCCCTGGACGCCGACGGTATCTGGGCGGCGATCCGCGATGCCGGCCTGCAGCTGCCGCAGCGCCCGCACCCGTCCGACCTCGACGGCCGGCTGGTCAACGTCTTCCTCAAGTGCGAGGCCAGCCAGGACGGCGCGGTGCGCGGCCGGCGCAACGCCATGCTGGACGACTCCGACGTGCACTGGCACCGCCAGATCAAGGCCGCGGTCGGCGGGGTGGCGGCCTCGGTGACCGGCGACCCCGCGGTGTTCGTCTCGGTCTCGGCGGCCCACCAGGGCCCGGACGGCGGCGGCCCGGTGGCCGCCATCATCGACACCGGCGCCTGATCGGGCTGTCCGACGCCGGTCAGTCCGAGGGCCCGGCCCGGGCGGCTGGGCCGACCGACCGTAGGCTGGCATGTCGATGAAGACCTTCGACGACCTCTTCGCCGAGCTGACCCGACGGCAGGCCGACCGGCCGGCGGGCTCGGCCACCGTCGCCGCCCTGGACGCCGGGGTGCATGCCCAGGGCAAGAAGGTCGTCGAAGAGGCGGCCGAGGCCTGGATGGCGGCCGAACACGAGTCCGCCGACCGCACCGCCGAGGAGATCAGCCAGTTGCTCTACCGGGTCCAGGTGCTGATGCTCGGCAAGGGCCTCACCCTCGACGACGTCTACCGCTACCTGTGAGCGCCCGCGATGCCAGCTGATCCGACCGTCACCGACCCGCTCCGGGTTGCCGTGCCGAACAAGGGTTCACTGTCGGAGCCCGCCAGCGACATGCTGCGCGAGGCCGGCTACCGCCAGCGCAGCGACAGCCGCGAGCTGATGCTGCAGGACCCGGACAACAACGCCGAGTTCTTCTTCCTGCGCCCCCGCGACATCGCCCTGTACGTCGGCTCCGGCCGGCTGGACGTCGGGATCACCGGAGAGGACCTGCTGCTGGACTCCGGCGCCCGGGCCGAGGTGATCCTGCCGCTGGGCTTCGCCCGCTCCACCTTCCGGTTCGCGACCGCGACGGGTTCTCACCGGACCCTGGCCGACCTGCGGGGGTGCCGGATCGCCACCGCCTACCCCGGGCTGCTGGCCCACTACCTGGCCGAGCACGGCATCTCGGCCGAGGTGATCCGGCTGGACGGCGCGGTCGAGACCGCCGTCCGGCTCGACGTCGCCGACGTGATCGCCGACGTGGTGGAGACCGGCAGCACGCTGCGGGCCGCCGGGCTGGAGATCTTCGGCGAGCCGCTGTTCCGCTCCCAGGCCGCGCTGGTCCGCCGATCCGGGGCGGCGCCGTCGGCAATGGTGGACCAGCTGGTCCGGCGGTTGCAGGGGGTGCTGATCGCCCGCCAGTACGTGCTGATGGACTACGACATCGCCGACGACCTGGTGGAGCGGGCGGTGGCGGTCACCCCGGGCTTCGAGTCACCGACGGTCTCGCCGCTGCGCACCGCCGGCTGGTCGGCGGTGCGCGCGATGGTGCCGCGCCGGGATACCAACCGGATCATGGACGAGCTGTGGGAGATCGGCGCCCGGGCCATCCTGGTCACCGACATCCATGCGTGTCGGTTGTGAGACTGCCGATTGTGAGGTGCCGGCTGTGAGCACCGGTGAGCACCCGACGAGCGCCCATGACGAATTGGCGGCCCCCGGGCCCGTCACGGCCCGGCCGGTCCGGGCGGTCCGGTACGCGGTGCTGGCCGCGGTCGCGGTGCTCGCACTGTTCTCGGTGTCCGCCGCGATCCTGCGCAGCACCTCCGACGACGGGGTCGGCTTCACCACCGCCGACCAGGTAGGCCTTGCTGGCACCGGCCTGCTGGTCGCCTTGGTCATCCTGTCGGTGACCCGTCCCCGGCTGCGCGCCGACGCCCGGGGGGTGGACTGCCGGGGGTTCTTCGGCGGGTACCGGCACGTGGACTGGGACCTGGTGGTCGGGGTGGAGTTCCCGTCCAAGGCGCGCTTCGCCCGGCTGGTGCTGCCCGGCGACGAGTTGATCGCGCTGTACGCGGTGCAGCGCGGCGACGGCGAGCGCAGCGTCGAGGTCATGCAGGGGTTGCGGGCGCTGTTCGCCGCCACCCACCCCGCGCCGGCCGGCTGACCGGGCGGGCCGGCCCGGCAGCCCTGCCGGACCGACCGCTACCGGTCAGGAGTGGGTGAAGCTGCCGAAGGTGGCGGTCGAGTCCCAGATCGACTGGGCCCGCACCCCGTGCGCCGGGTCGATCGCGGCGACCGTCATGCCCGGGCCGGTGTACATGCCCACGTGGTACACGTAGCCGGTGTTGTCGTGGTAGAAGACCAGGTCGCCGGGCACCGCCCGCACGGCCGGGATCATCCGGGCCGCCTTGAACTGGTCCTGGGCGGTCCGCGGGGTGGTGAAGGCCACCGCCGTCCGGTAGCTGTAGGTCACCAGGCCGGAGCAGTCGAAGCCGCTCGGGCTGGCGCCGCCCCAGACGTAGGGCTTGCCGACGAAGGTCTTGGCCAGCGTGACGACCTTGGTGTTGCTGGCCGGGGTGGCCGGCGCGGGGCCGGGCAGCATGGTCACCGCCGGGTTGGACAGCGCCGAGCAGCCGAGGAACTTGTTGTTCCCGATGCCGATGTTGACCGCCCACAGGCAGACGTTGTGCGAGCCGGTCGCCGCCGGGATGGACAGCGAGTAGCCGGCCGCCGGGCCGACCTGCTTGCTGTCGACGAGGTCGGGACGTGCCAGCGAGGCGGTCGCGGTGAGGACGAGCTTGCCGTCGAGGTAGGCCATCACCTGGATCGAGGCGGCCCGGTTGTCCGGGTCGGAGGCCCAGCCGCGGACCCCGAGGGCGGTGGCGCTCTGGGTTCGGGCCGCCTCCAGTGCACCGGACGGGCTGTGCGCGGCGATCTGGGCGGCGGTGTAGCCGACGTAGAGCTTGAGGCAGCCGCCGAGCTGCCGGTTCACCCCGACCCCGATGTTGGTGGCCGCGGCGCACACCTGGTGGTTGCCGGTGCTCAGGGTGATGGTCACCGAGAAGCCCTGGTTGTCGCCGACGTTCTGGCTCACCGCGATGTCGGGCCGGGCCACCACCTTCGCCGAGGTGACGGTAGCCGCGGTGCCGTCGTGGCCGGCCAGGATCTTGAGCGGCTGGGCCAGGTTGTCCGGGTCGGCGGCCCAGCCGGTCAGGGTGACGGTGTTGCCGTTGGCGCTCACCTTCTCCAGCGCGCCGATGGGGGAGTGCGCGGAGATCTCCGAACCGGTCGGCGTGCTGCTGACCGGCGGTGCCACGGTGACCTGCCGGCAGCCCAGCGAGGTGTCGTTGCCGGCCGCCACGTTGACGGCGCTGACGCACACGGCGTGCCCGCCGGGCGTCGCGGCCACCGTGATGGCGAAGCCGGGGGTCGGGCCGGTGCCGACCGCCTTGACCACGTCCGGACGGGACACCGCGGTGATCGCCTGGCCGGCGGGGGCGCCGTCCAGGCTGACCGTCACGGTCAGCGGCAGCGCCAGGTTGTCGGGGTCGGCGGCCCAGCCCTGCACGGTGATCCCGGTGGATCCGCTGGGCACCGCCAGGTCGAGGTAGCCGACCGGGCTGCCGGTGGTGGCCGCCTCGGCCACCGCGCAGGTACCGCCGAGGACCGCCAGGCTGGCGATCACGCTGGCGCAGCCGGCGGTACGGGCCAGCCGGGCCGCACGGGACAGCCGCGGGGCGTGGGACGAGGGCGTGGTGGAGCGTCGAGTCACGTCGATGAACTTTCCTGATCGGCTTGCTGTCGGCCCCCGCCGCAGAGCAGCGTAAGCCAAACTCACGGCGCGTCACACAGAGTTTACAAAATTCCCTGCTTCAATTACGCGCTGTCATCGCCGGGTGCCCTGGCAAAGTTGGAGAAGCAGGACTTTCCACCCGGCGCTCGCACCCTGTGTGCGGCGTTTGGGTCCGCGGTCCTCGCGCTGCTACCCTGACAGTTGCGACCCACCGGGTCCGTGCCACCGCACGGTTCCGGTGTGCAAGCGGAAGCCATGGTTTCCCACCCGTGCCGCCCCAGGGCAGCCGGGTTCGGTCCGACACCGCCTCCGGGCGGCGTCAGCGGCACCCGTCCCGGCAGCAGCCGGTCGGCGGGTTCGCGCGGATCGTCACGGAATGTCTCAGGCCCCGACTGCATTGGTTGCAGCGGGGCCGTTGTGTTGTGCCGGACAGTCCGGGGCGCGCGGTGGCCTTCGTCCAGACAGCACAACCTAGGAGGCCACATCAGCTCTGAACCCCGGATCAACGACCGGATTCGCGTTCCCGAGGTCCGCTTGGTCGGGCCGGAGGGCGAGCAGGTCGGCATCGTGCCGATCGGCAAGGCACTCGAACTCGCCGCCGAGGCCGACCTCGACCTGGTCGAGGTGGCGCCGATGGCTCGACCGCCGGTCTGCAAGCTCATGGATTACGGCAAGTTCAAGTACGAGAGCGCGCAGAAGGCCCGCGAGGCCCGGCGCAACCAGGCTCTGACCGTGATCAAGGAAATGAAGCTCCGGCCGAAGATCGACCCGCACGACTACGCGACCAAGAAGGGTCACGTCGAGCGGTTCCTCAAGCAGGGGGACAAGGTCAAGATCACGATCATGTTCCGTGGTCGCGAGCAGTCCCGACCGGAGCTCGGGTTCCGGTTGCTGCAGAAGCTTGCCGAGGACATCACCGAACTCGGCTTCGTGGAGTCATCGCCCAAGCAGGACGGCCGCAACATGGTCATGGTCGTTGCTCCGCACCGCGGCGCCCGGTCCGCGACCCGCACCGCCAAGACTGTCGAGGAGCAGGCACCGCAGGTCTGAGCGAGAGCTCAGCAACGGTGCCGGCTCCGCCGGCCGGCCGCCAGGCCGCTCGGCGCCCACGAAGAAGGATTTTCGATGCCCAAGAACAAGACCCACTCGGGGATGAAGAAGCGCGTCAAGATCACCGGCAGCGGCAAGCTGCTGACCGAGCGCGCGGGTAAGCGCCACCTGCTGGAGCGCAAGTCCTCCCGGATCACCCGGCGCCTGACCGGCACCGAGACGATCGCCGCCGTCGACGTACCGCGCGTCAAGCGCATGCTCGGTCGCTGACCTTCTCCATCCCCGCTGAGCGGGCGGCCGGACTTTTCCGGAAGCTGCTCGGCCCGACGACACAAGGACTATCAACGTGGCACGCGTCAAGCGGGCGGTCAACGCCCAGAAGAAGCGCAGGACGACCCTCGAAGCGGCCTCCGGCTACCGGGGCCAGCGGTCCCGGCTGTACCGCAAGGCCAAGGAGCAGTTGCTGCACTCGGCGACCTACTCCTACCGCGACCGCAAGGCGCGCAAGGGTGACTTCCGCCAGCTGTGGATCACCCGGATCAACGCGGCGGCCCGCGCCAACGACATGACCTACAACCGCTTCATGCAGGGCCTGCGGCTGGCCGGAGTGCAGACCGACCGCAAGGTGCTCGCCGACCTGGCGGTCACCGACGCCCCGGCCTTCGCGGCCCTGGTCGCAGTGGCCCGCAAGGCGGTCCAGGCCGAGGGCATCGGCGGCGCCGCCGCCCAGACGCCTGCCGCCTAGCTCGCCGCCTCCTCACTCGGTGCTGTCGGACTCCAACGCCCGGCTCGCAGCGGCCCGACGACTGACCAGTCCTCGGGGCCGCCGCGAGGCCGGGCGGTTCCTTGCCGAGGGCGCCCAGTCGGTGCGCGAGGCGCTGGCCCGGCCGGGCACCGTGCTCGAGCTGTTCGCCACCGTGACGGCCGCCGAGCGGCACGCCGACCTGCTCGCCCTGGCCCCGGCCGGTGCCGTGTCGGTCGTCAGTGACCGGGCCGCGGCGGCGCTGAGTGAGACCGTCTCCCCACAGGGCCTGGTCGCGGTCTGCGCCCGGCCGGACGCCGACCTGGCCGATGTGCTGGCCGGTGCGCCGCGGCTGGTGGCGATCCTGGTGGAGAGCAACGACCCGGGCAACGCCGGCACCATCCTGCGCACCGCCGACGCGGCAGGCGCCGCCGCGGTGCTGTTCGCCGGTGACTCGGTGGACCCGTACAACGGCAAGTCGGTGCGGGCCGCGGCAGGCAGCCTGTTCCACCTCGACGTGGTGACCGGCCTGCGGCCGGAGGCCGCCGTCACCGCGTGCCGGGCGGCCGGCCTGCTGACCGTGGCCACCACCGGGTCGGCCTCGATGGACCTCGACGAGGTGTGCGATTCCGGACGGCTGGCCGGCCCGACGGCCTGGGTGTTCGGCAACGAGGCCCGCGGGCTGCCCGGTGAGGTGCTGGCGGCGGCCGACCTGGGCGTCCGGGTGCCGATCCACGGCCGGGCAGAGAGCCTGAACCTGGCCGCGGCCGCCGCCGTCTGCCTGTACGCCTCGGCGCGCGCCCACCGGCTGCCGGGCTAAACGGTTACAGCCGCTCTCCTAGACTGCTGGGTGACTGCTCGGTATCCGAACCGTTCGATCTCCCGCTCCCGGCCACGAAGGGTGTCCCATGTCCGGCGCCAATGACAGCTACGACCCGAAGGAGGTCGCCGCGCTCAGCCCGGCGTCCCTCGCGGCGGACGTGTCGGCGGCCCGGCAGGCCTTTGCCGGGGCCGGCGGCCTCGACGAGCTGCGGGCCGCCCAGAACGCCCACGTCGGCGACCGCTCGCCGCTGGCGCTGGCCAACCGGGAGATCGCGGCGCTGCCACCGGCGGCCAAGGCCGACGCCGGCAAGCGGGTGAACGCCGCCCGTACCGAGGTGCGCCAGGCCTACGCCGACCGGCTTGCCGAGCTGGAGGCCGACCGGGACGCCCGGGTGCTGGCCGAGGAGTCGGTGGACGTGACCCTGCCCTGGGACCGCCAGCTGCCCGGCGCCCGGCATCCGCTGACCACCACCCAGGAACTCGTCGGCGACGTGTTCACCGCGATGGGCTGGGAGGTCGCCGAGGGCCCCGAGGTGGAGGCCGAGTGGTACAACTTCGACGCCCTCAACATCGGCGTCGACCATCCGGCCCGCTCGCTGATGGACACCTTCTTCGTGACCGGCCCGGACGGCTCGGCCGACAGCGGCCTGGTGCTGCGCACCCACACCTCGCCGGTGCAGGCCCGGGTGATGCTGACCCGCAAGCCGCCGATCTACATCGTCTGCCCGGGCAAGGTGTTCCGCACCGACGAGCTGGACGCCACCCACTCGCCGGTGTTCCACCAGCTGGAGGGGCTGGTGATCGACAAGGGCATCACCATGGCCCACCTCAAGGGCACCCTGGACCACATGGCCGAGGCGTTCTTCGGCCCCGGCATCGTGACCCGGCTGCGGCCCTCCTACTTCCCGTTCACCGAGCCCAGCGCCGAGCCGGACCTGCTCTGCTTCGTCTGCCGGGGTGAGTCGGTGGGCAACCCGAACCGGCCGTGCCGCACCTGTGACAGCGAGGGCTGGATCGAGTGGGGCGGCTGCGGCATGGTCAACCCGCGGGTGCTGCGCGCCTGTGGCATCGATCCCGAGGTCTACTCGGGCTTCGCCTTCGGGATGGGGATCGAGCGCACCATGATGTTCCGCAACAACGCCGCGGACATGCGAGACATCGTCGAGGGTGACCTGCGGTTCACCCAGGCCTTCGGAATGGAGGCCTGAGATGAAGGCACCGGTGTCCTGGATCGCCGAGTACGTCGAGCTGCCCGCGGGCCTGGACGGCCCGGCGCTGGGTGCGGCACTGGTCCGGGTGGGCCTGGAGGTCGAGCGGGTGACCGCCCCCGCCGACGGGGTCAGTGGGCCCCTGCGGCTCGGCCGGGTGCGCTCGGTCGAGGAGCTGACCGAGTTCAAGAAGCCGATCCGGTACTGCCTGGTCGAGGTCGGCGAGGCCGAGCCGCGCGGCATCGTGTGCGGTGCCCGGAACTTCGCCGAAGGGGACCTCGTGGTGGTGGCGCTGCCCGGCGCGACGCTGCCCGGCCCGTTCCCGATCACGGCCCGCCAGACCTATGGCCGTACCTCGGACGGCATGATCTGCTCGGCCCGCGAGCTGGGCCTGGGCGACGAGCACGCCGGCATCCTGGTGCTGCCCGCCGAGGCCGGCCAGCCAGGTGACGATGCCCTCGACGCGCTCGGCATGCGCGACGCGGTGCTCGACATCGCCGTCACCCCGGACCGCGGCTACTGCCTGGCGATCCGCGGGCTGGCCCGGGAGGCCGCCGCCGCCCTGGACGTTCCGTTCACCGACCTGCCCGCCGCCGAACCCGCTACCGGGGCCGGTTACCCGGTGACGGTGTCGGACCCGGCCGGCTGCGACCGGTTCGAGGTGCGCGCGGTCACCGGGTTGGACGCCCGCCGGCCGACGCCGGAGCACATCGTCAGCCGGCTGCGCGCCTGTGGCATGCGCTCGATCTCGCTGGCCGTGGACATCACCAACTACGTGATGCTCGAGACCGGCCAGCCGCTGCACGGCTACGACCGGTCGCAGCTGTCCGGTCCGCTGGGGGTGCGCCGGGCCGAGCCGGGGGAGAAGCTCACCACCCTCGACGACGCGGCCCGCTCGCTGGACCCCGACGACCTGGTGATCACCGACGACCGGGGCCCGATCGGCCTGGCCGGGGTGATGGGTGGCGCGAGCACCGAGCTGTCCCAGGCGACCACCGAGGTGCTGCTGGAGGCCGCGCACTTCGACCCCGCACGCGTCAGCCGGATGGTTCGCCGGCACCGGCTGCCTTCCGAGGCGGCCAAGCGGTTCGAGCGCGGCGTCGACCCGGCGATGGCACCGGTGGCGCTACAGCGCTGCGTCGAGCTGCTGGTCGCGCACGGCGGGGCCAGCCCGGTGGCCGGCGGCACGGTGGTCGGCGACGGCCCGCCCCCGGTCCGGATCGAGCTGCCGGTCACCCGGCCGGGTGAGCTGGCCGGCATGCCGATCGGCGCCGAGGCGGTCCAGCACCGGCTGGAGCAGGTCGGTTGCACCGTCGGGCTGGCCGACTCGGCCGAACCGGCCGGCACCGCCCGGCACGCCGAGCGCGGAGATGAGGTGCTGGCGGTCATCCCGCCGTCCTGGCGCCCGGACCTGACCGACCCCGCCGACCTGGTCGAGGAGGTGGTGCGGCTGGAGGGTTATGACAAGGTGCCCTCGGTGCTGCCGCGCTCACCGCTGGGCCGGGGCTGGAGCGCCGAGCAGCGGCTGCGCCGGTCGGTGTCCCGGGCCCTGGCCGCCGCCGGTTACACCGAGGTGCTCAGCTACCCGTTCGTCTCACCCACCGTGCACGACGCGTTCGGCCTGGCGCCCGAGGATGCCCGGCGCCGGGCGTTGCGGCTGGCCAACCCGATCTCCGACGCCGAACCGGAGTTGCGCACCTCGCTGCTGCCGGGACTGCTGGCCAACCTCAGCCGCAACCTGGGCCGCGGCAACCGGGAGCTGGCCCTGTTCGAGATGGGTCTGGTGTACCTGCCGGCCGAGAGCACCGAGGCCGCGCCCCGGCCGGGGGTCGAGCACCGCCCGAGCGACGCCGAGCTCGCCGCGATCGGACGGACCGTGCCGGTCCAGCCACGCCACCTGGCCACCGTGCTGGCCGGCGACCGGGAGCTGCCGGGCTGGTGGGGACCGGGCCGGCCGGCCGGCTGGGCCGACGCCATCGACTCCGCCCGGGTGGTCGCCCGGGCGGCCCGGGTGGAACTGACCGTCCGGCAGGCCGACGTCGCCCCGTGGCACCCCGGCCGGTGCGCGGAGCTGCTGCTGGACGGGGTGGTGGTCGGCACCGCCGGCGAGCTGATGCCGCGGGTGGTGGCTGCCCTGGACCTGCCGCCGCGTACCTGCGCGATGGAGCTGAACCTGGACGCCTTCGTCCCGCCACCGCCGGCCGAGGCGCCGGTGCTGTCGGGCTATCCGCCGGTGCTGCTGGACCTGGCGCTGGTGGTGCCGGCCGGGGTGCCGGCGGCCGAGGTGCTGGCCGCGGTCCGGCACGGCGCCGGTGAGCTGCTGGAGTCGGTGCGGCTGTTCGACGTCTACACCGACGAGCAGCGGTTGGGGGCCGGGCTGAAGTCGCTGGCCTTCGCGCTGCGGTTCCGGGCGCCCGACCGGACCCTCACCGTGGACGAGGCCACCACGGCCCGGGACGCGGCGGTCGCCGAGGCCGGCAGCCGGCTGGGTGCGGTGCTGCGGGGCTGACCAGCCGGACGCGACCGGTCCCGAATTCGCGTGGCGCATTGCAGCCCGTGTTCAGCGAGTGTTTAATTCTTTCACCTCGCGTACCGGAAAGGCCGCAGTGACTCATTCGCATGCCACGCGCCGGCGGGCCGCTCAGCCGGCCGGTCAGGACGCCTGTACCGAGTGCCCGACCGACTCGGCCACCGTCCGGCGGACGGCGCTGCCGGGCCTGGCGGTTCCGGCCCCGGCGCAGCCCGTCGGCGCCCCGGTGATCCGCCGGCAGAAGGCCGACGCGGTCAAGTACGCCGACGACAACGACATCGACATCGTGGTCAGCCAGCAGACGGTCCGCAACTACGTCAACGACAAGGGCAACGACGACGACCTGCGCAAGGGACTGCTGGCTGCCTGGAACCTCAACGCCAGCGCGCAGTGGACCATCGACACCCCGGCAGACCTGGCCGGCGCGTCGGACAACCCGTTCCACTACTCCAACTTCCAGGAGTACCAGGACTTCACCAAGACCACCACGGGCGTCTCGGTACAGGCCTTCGGCGGCCCGATCAGCGCCTTCTACAACCGCGGCGCACCGAAGCTGGGCTCGCAGTCGAAGGATTGGGGCAACAGCGCGCTGGGCGACGACTACGTCGGCTACATCGCGGGTCTGCGCAGCAGCGGCAAGACCGATCCCGTGATCGCGCAGGCGCTGCTCGACCTGGACGACTCGGTGTTGGCCTCGCATCTGGCGAAGCGGGCGGCCGCCATGATGACCGTCACCGTGTACCTGGCCGAGGAATGGCGCAAGCAGGGCGCGGCCAAGATCTACCGGGCCAACCTGCGGCTGATCGCGCAGGGCAAGAAGACCTTCGACGACTTCCTCAACGATTTCGCCTTCATCGGCAGCGCCCAGGACGGCCGCAAGCAAGTGGGCCGGTTCTACGACGTGCACAACGGCGATGCGAATCTGTCCGACATGGACGCCGACGAGCAACTGATCTACGGGGCGATGTCGCCGCAGCAGGACGCGGACTACAGCAGCGACGAGGACATGCGCACCGATGACAAGAAGAACCTGAAGGGCACGCGGCTGTTCGCCTCGAAGCACAACAAGTAGGCTGCGCGGCCCGAAGCGGGGCTTCGCATTTTCTTGCGTCTACATGCATAATGTTGCGCATGGGAACCTCCGTCGCCGTTGCCGGCGCCAGTGGCTACGCCGGAGGTGAACTGCTCCGGCTGCTGGCCGGCCATCCCGACTTCGAGGTGATCGCCGCCACCGCCCACTCGCACGCCGGCCAGCCGGTCACCGACCTGCACCCGCAGCTGGTCAGCTACGGCGAGCTCAGCCTCGCCGACACCACGCCGGACGCGCTGGCCGGCGCCGAACTGGTCTTCCTGGCGCTGCCGCACGGCGCGTCGGCGGCGCTGGCCGACGAACTACCGGCCTCGACCAGGGTGGTGGACCTGGGCGCGGACTTCCGGCTGGCCGACGCCGGCGCCTGGCAGCGCTACTACGGCGGCTCGCACGCCGGAACCTGGACCTACGGGCTACCTGAGCTGCCCGGCCGGCGGGCGGCGATCGCGGCCAGCGACCGGGTCGCCAACACCGGCTGCTACGCGGCGGCCATCAGCCTGGCGCTGGCGCCGCTGATCGTGGCCGGGCTGGTCGAGCCGGACGACGTGGTGGTGGTCGCGGCCTCCGGTACCTCCGGTGCCGGCCGGGCCGTCAAGCCCGCGCTGCTCGGCAGCGAGGTGATGTCGGACCTGTCGCCGTACAAGGTCGGCCAGCACCAGCACGTCCCGGAGATCCTGCAGGCCACCGGCGCCCGGACGCTGTCGTTCACCCCGGTGCTGGCGCCGATGCCGCGGGGCATCCTGGCTGCCGTCACCGCCCGGCCGGCCACGCCCGGGCTGACCCTCGACGAGGTGCGCGGGGCGCTGGCCGGCGCCTACGCCGGTGAGCCGTTCGTCCACCTGCTGCCCGGCGGCCGGCAGCCGCACACCGCGGCCACCTTCGGCTCGAACTCGGTGCACCTGCAGGCGGAGCTGGACTCCAGCTCCGGGCGGGTGATCGTCACCAGCGCGCTGGACAACCTCGGTAAGGGCGCCGCCGGCCAGGCGGTGCAGAACGCCAACCTGATGCTGGGCCTGGCCGAGACCACCGGGCTTGCCGCCGACGGGGTGGCGCCGTGAGCGTCACCGCCGCCGCGGGCTTCCGGGCGTCCGGGATCGCCGCCGGCCTCAAGGCCTCGGGTGGCCTCGACGTCGCCCTGGTGGTCAACGACGGGCCGTTGCGGGCCGCCGCCGCGGTGTTCACCGCCAACCGGGTGAAGGCGGCCCCGGTGCTGTGGTCGGCGCAGGTGGTGGCCGACGGCATCGTCCGGGCGGTGCTGCTCAACTCCGGCGGGGCGAACGCCTGCACCGGCCCCGCCGGCTTCGCCGACACCCACGCCAGTGCCGAGCGGGTGGCCAAGCTGCTGGACGTCAGCGCCGCCGACGTGCTGGTCTGCTCGACCGGCCTGATCGGGCAACGGTTGCCGATGGACCGGCTGCTGCCCGGCATCGAGCAGGCGGCGACCGGGCTGGCTGTCGACGGGGGCCCCGACGCCGCCGAGGCGATCCGCACCACCGACTCGGTGGCCAAGACCGCCACCGCGGCGTCCCCGGCCGGCTGGACGGTCGGCGGGATGGCCAAGGGCGCCGGCATGCTGGCGCCGAGCCTGGCCACCATGCTGTGCGTGCTGACCACCGACGCGGTCGCCGACCCGGCGGTGCTGGACGCCGCGCTGCGGGCGGCCGTCCGCACCACCTTCGAACGGCTGGACGCCGACGGCTGCATGTCCACCAACGACACGGTGGTGCTGTTGGCCAGCGGTGCGTCCGGGGTGCCGGCGGCGGAGGACGAGCTGACCGGGGCGGTGCATACGGTGTGCGCGGACCTGGCACGCCAGCTGCTGGCCGACGCCGAGGGCGCCACCAAGGAGGTCGAGATCGTGGTGACCGGCGCCGCCGACGAGGACGACGCGGTGCAGGTGGGTCGCTCGATCGCCCGCAACAACCTGCTCAAGTGCGCGCTGTTCGGCAACGACCCCAACTGGGGGCGGGTGCTGGCAGCGATCGGCACCACCACGGCGACCTTCGAACCCGACCAGCTCGACGTCGCGATCAACGGGGTGCAGGTGTGCCGGGCCGGCGCGGCGGGGGACAGCCGTGACCTGGTGGACCTGACCGGCCGGCAGGTGCGGATCGAGGTCGACCTGCACGCCGGCCCGGCCGGCGCCACCATCCACACCAACGACCTGTCGCACGCCTACGTCGAAGAGAACTCGGCGTACTCCACATGAGCCGGCCCGCCACGCTGCCCTCGACTTCGCCGCCCCGACCCGCCAAGCCACCGGTGTCGGCGGAGGTGGCCGCCCAGCAGGCCGCCACCCTGATCGACGCGCTGCCCTGGCTGCAGCGGTTCTCGGGCAAGGTGGTGGTGATCAAGTACGGCGGCAACGCGATGACCGCGCCGGAGCTGCAGACCGGATTCGCCCAGGATGTGGTGTTCCTGCGCTACGCGGGCGTGCGTCCGGTGATCGTGCACGGCGGTGGCCCCCAGATCACCGAGCAGCTGCGGCGGCTGGGCATCCCGAGCGAGTTCCGGGGCGGCCTGCGGGTCACCACCCCGGAGGCGATGCAGGTGGTCCGGATGGTGCTGACCGGCCAGGTGAACGGCGACGTGGTCAACCTGATCAACGACCACGGCTCGTTCGCGGTGGGGCTGTCCGGCGAGGACGCCGGCATGCTGCGCGCCGAGCGCCGGGGCGCGGTGGTGGACGGCCGGCCGGTGGACATCGGCCAGGTCGGCGACGTGGTGGCGGTCGATCCCAGCGCGGTGACCGCGCTGCTGGACGCCGGCCGGATCCCGGTGATCGCCAGCGTGGCGCGCGGCTGGGACGGCCTGTCCTACAACGTCAACGCCGACACCGCGGCGGCGGCGCTGGCCGCCGCGCTGGGTGCCGAGAAGCTGATCGTGCTCACCGACGTGGCGGGCCTCTACGCCGACTGGCCGGCCAGCAACGAGGTGATCACCGAGATCCGGGCCAGCCGGCTGGCCGAACTGCTGCCGGGCCTGGCCGCCGGCATGGTGCCGAAGATGGAGGCCTGCCTGCGGGCGGTCCAGGCCGGCGTGCCGTCGGCCACCGTGATGGACGGCCGCGCGCCGCACGCGCTGCTGTTGGAGATCTTCACCACCGAGGGGATTGGGACCATGGTGCTGCCAGACGTCGAGACGGGTCCGGTGCGGTCATGACCAACGAGCTGATGGCCAAGCGCTGGGCCGGGGCGATGATGGACAACTACGGCACCCCGCCGCTGGCGCTGGCCTCCGGCCGGGGCTGCCGGGTGACCGACGTCGAGGGCACCGGCTACCTGGACTTCGTCGCCGGCATCGCGGTCTCGGCGCTGGGGCACGCCCACCCGGCGATCGTGGCGGCGGTCAGCGAGCAGGCCGGCCGGCTGCTGCACACCTCGAACCTGGTCAGCCACGAGCCGGGCATCCGGCTGGCCGAGAAGCTGCAGTTCCTGGTCGGCGACTCATCGGCCCGGGTGTTCCTCGCCAACGACGGCGCGGCGGCCAACGAGTGCGCCGTCAAGCTCAGCCGGTTGCACGGCCGGTCGCTGGACCCGAGCGGCAACCGGCTCGGCCTGGTCTCGACGGCCGGCAGTTTCCACGGCCGCACCCTGGGTGCGCTCGCGGTGACCGGCAATCCCGCCAAGCGGCAGCCGTTCGAGCCGCTGCCGGGGCCGGTCACCTTCGTCGACTACGGCGACGTCGAGGCGCTGCGGGCCGCGGTGGACGACGGCGTGGCGGCGGTGTTCCTGGAGCCCACCCAGGGCGAGGGCGGCATCGTGCCGGCACCGCAGGGCTACCTGGCCGCGGCGCGCGAGATCTGCGACCGGACCGGCGCGCTGCTGGTCGTCGACGAGGTGCAGTCCGGCATCGGGCGGACCGGGCAGTGGTTCGCCAGCATCGCCGCGGGCGTGCGGCCCGATATCCTCACGCTGGCCAAGGGGCTGGGTGGCGGGCTGCCGATCGGGGCCTGCGTCGGGTTCGGCAAGGCGGCCGCCCTGTTCACCCCCGGTTCGCACGGCAGCACCTTCGGCGGCAACCCGGTCTGCTGCGCGGCAGCGCTGGCGGTGCTGGAGACGATCGAGCAGCAGGACCTGCTGGCCCAGGTGCGCCGGTGCGGCGCGCTGCTGGCCGCCGGCCTGCAGGCGCTGGACAGCCCGCTGGTGCGGCAGGTGCGTGGCAGCGGGCTGTGGTACGGCCTCCAGCTGGGCTCGGACTGTGCGGCGCAGGTGGAGCTGGCCGCCCGCGAGCGCGGCCTGCTGGTGAACGCGGTGCGGCCGGACGTGCTGCGGCTGGCCCCGCCGTTGATCGTCACCGAGGCCGAGATCTCCGAGGCGCTGGAGTTGCTCGGTGCCGCCCTGCGGGCCGTGGCGTCCGAGCAGGCCGGGCAGCCGGCGGGTGGCGGCTGATGCCCCGGCACTTCCTGCGCGACGACGACCTCAGCCCGGACGAGCTGATCGAGCTGCTCGACCTCGCCGACGAGCTGAAGGCCGACCGGTTCTCCCGCCGCCCGCTGGCCGGACCCCGGGCGGTGGCGGTGATGTTCGACAAGCCGTCCACCCGGACCCGGGTCTCGTTCAGCGTCGGCATCGCCGAGCTCGGCGGCTACCCGCTGATCATCGAGTCGCAGGCCACCCAGCTGGGCCGCGGCGAGCCGATCGAGGACACCGCCCGGGTGCTGGACCGGCAGGTGGCCTGCATCGTGTGGCGCACCTTCGAGCAGCGGCGGCTGGCCGCGCTGGCCGCGGCCAGCGCGGTGCCGGTCATCAACGGCCTCACCGACGAGTTCCACCCCTGCCAGATCCTGGCCGACCTGCAGACCATCCGGCAGCACAAGGGCAAGCTGGCCGGCTTGACGGTGAGCTACGTCGGCGACGCCTCGAACAACATGGGCAACTCCTACCTGCTGGGCTGTGCCGTGGCCGGCATCTCGATCCGGATCGGTGGCCCGGCCGGCTACCTGCCGGACCCGGCCATCGTGGACCGGGCCCGGACGATCGCGGCCGGCACCGGCGGCTCGGTGACCATCACCTCCGACCCGCTGGCCGCGGTGGACGGCGCCGACGTGCTGGTCACCGACACCTGGGTGTCGATGGGACAGGAGCTCGAGCCGGCCGGCGACCGCGAGTTGCAGCCGTTCGCGGTCACCGCCGACACCCTGCAACGGGCCGCCCCCGGTGCCATCGTGCTGCACTGCCTGCCGGCCTACCGGGGCAAGGAGATCGCGGCCGAGGTGCTCGACGGGCCGCACAGCGTGGTGTGGGACGAGGCCGAGAACCGGCTGCACACCCAGAAGGCGTTGCTCGCCTGGCTGCTGGAGCGGTCCTAGATGGCGCGCGCCATCCGGCCGGTCCCCGCGCCGCAGGAACTGCCCAGCCGGGCCGCCCGGCACGCCCGGATCCTGGCGTTGCTGTCCGAGCAGCGGGTGCGCTCGCAGGGCGAGCTGGCGGCGCTGCTGGCCGAGGCCGGCGTGCCGGTCACCCAGGCCACCCTGAGCCGGGACCTCGACGAGCTCGGGCGCGGTGAAGCTGCGCACCCCGGACGGCGGCCAGCCGGTGTACGTGGTGCCGCAGGACGGCGCCCCGCTGGCGGCCCGCCAGCTGCGCGACGCCCCGCCGCAGCGGCTGGCGAGGCTGCTCGGCGAGTTGCTGGTCTCGGCCGAGGGCAGCGCGAACCTGGTGGTGCTGCGCACCCCGCCGGGCGCGTCGAACTTCCTGGCCAGCGCCATCGACCGGGCGGGCCTGCCCCAGGTGCTGGGCACCATCGCCGGTGACGACACCATCGTGGTGATCAGCCGGGACCCGAGCGGCGGCCCGGCGCTGGCCACCGAGCTGATGGAGCTGTCCACCAGCACCTGAGAACGCCACGCCCGACCACCGGAACCTGAACGCACGGATCACATTCACAGATCGACAGGGAGAGTTTCGACATGACCAAGCGGGTAGTGCTCGCCTATTCCGGCGGCCTGGACACCTCGGTGGCGATCGGCTGGATCGGTGCCGAGACCGGCGCGGAGGTGATCTGCGTGGCCGCCGACGTCGGTCAGGGTGGCGAGGACATGGACGACATCCGCCAGCGCGCGCTGGACTGCGGCGCCGTCGAGTCGGTGGTGCTGGACCTCAAGACGGAGTTCGCCGAGGAGTACTGCCTGCCGGCGCTGCGGGCCAACGCCCTGTACCTGGAGCGCTACCCGCTGGTCTCGGCGCTGTCGCGGCCGGTGATCGCCAAGCACCTGGCGCTGGCCGCGCAGCAGCACGGCGCCGACACCGTCGCGCACGGCTGCACCGGCAAGGGCAACGACCAGGTCCGCTTCGAGGTCGGCATCGGCGCGATCGCCCCGGAGCTGCAGGTGATCGCCCCGGTCCGCGACAGCGGCATGACCCGGGACAAGGCCATCCAGTTCGCCGAGGATCGCGGGCTGCCGATCGACCAGTCCAAGCGCTCGCCGTACTCGGTGGACCAGAACCTCTGGGGCCGCGCGGTGGAGACCGGCATGCTGGAGGACCCGTGGAACGCCCCGATCGAGGACGTCTACTCCTACACCGCCGACCCGACCGTGGCCCGCGAGCCGGACGAGGTGGTGATCAGCTTCGACAACGGCGTGCCGACCGCCGATCGACGGCCGCTCGGTGAGCGTGCTGGAGGCCATCCTGGAGCTCAACCAGCGGGCCGGCGCCCAGGGCATCGGCCGGCTGGACATGGTCGAGGACCGGCTGGTCGGCATCAAGAGCCGCGAGGTGTACGAGGCGCCCGGCGCGATCGCGCTGATCACCGCACACCAGGAACTGGAGGACCTGACCGTCGAGCGAGACCTGCGACGGTTCAAGTTCTCGGTCGAGCAGCGCTGGACCGAGCTGGTCTACGACGGGCTGTGGTTCTCCCCGCTGCGCCAGGCACTGGACTCCTTCGTCGACGCCTCGCAGCAGCTACGTCACCGGCGACGTCCGGCTGCGGCTGCACGGCGGCCGCGCGGTGCCGACCGGACGGCGCGGCGAGGGCTCGCTGTACGACTTCGAGCTGGCCACCTACGACACCGGCGACACCTTCGACCAGAGCCTGGCCAAGGGCTTCGTCCAGCTGTGGGGGCTGCCCAGCCGGATCGCGGCCCGGCGGCACCAGCGCCTGGGCAAGTGAGCGACGGCGACCGGCCGGCGAACACCGCGGAGGGCAAGCTGTGGGGCGGCCGGTTCGCCGGCGGCCCGGCCCAGGCGCTGGCGGCGCTGTCGGTCTCGACGCACTTCGACTGGCGGCTGGCCAGGCATGACCTGGCCGGTTCCCGGGCGCACGCCCGGGTGCTGCACGGCGCCGGGCTGCTGACCGACGACGAGCTGGCCGGCATGCTGGCGGCGCTGGACTCGCTCGACGCCGACGTCCGGTCCGGCGCGTTCGGCCCGGCGCCGGACGACGAGGACGTGCACAGCGCCCTGGAGCGGGGGTTGCTGGAGCGGGCCGGGGTCGAGCTGGGCGGCCGGCTGCGGGCCGGCCGGTCACGCAACGACCAGATCGCCACCCTGATCCGGATGTACCTGCGCGAGCAGGCGCGGGAGCTGGCCGGCCGGCTGGGCGAGTCTGGTGGCGGCACTGGCCGACCAGGCCCAGGCGCACCTCGGCGTGCCGATGCCGGGTCGGACCCACCTGCAGCATGCCCAGCCGATCCTGCTCTCGCACCACCTGCTGGCGCACGGCTGGGCGCTGCTGCGCGACGCTGGACCGGCTGCGGGACTGGGACGTCCGGGCCGCGGTCAGCCCGTACGGCTCGGGGGCGCTGGCCGGCTCCTCGCTGGGGCTGGACCCGGCGGCGGTGGCGGCCGAGCTGGGCTTCGAGGCCGCGGCCGAGAACTCGGTGGACGCCACCGCCTCGCGGGACGTGGTGGCCGAGTTCTCGCTTCGTCACCGCGATGCTGGCGGTGGACCTGTCCCGGCTGGCCGAGGAGGTCATCCTGTGGGCCACCAAGGAGTTCTCCTTCGTGACCCTGGACGACGCCTACTCCACCGGCTCCTCGATCATGCCGCAGAAGAAGAATCCGGACGTCGCGGAGCTGGCCCGGGGCAAGGCGGGCCGGCTGATCGGCAACCTGCCGGCCTGCTGGCCACCCTGAAGGGGCTGCCGCTGGCCTACAACCGGGACCTGCAGGAGGACAAGGAGCCGGTCGTTCGACTCGATCGACACCCTGCACCTGCTGCTGCCGGCGCTGACCGGCATGGTGGCCACCCTGGTCTTCGACACCGCGCGGCTGGAGTCGCTGGCCGGCCAGGGCTTCTCGCTGGCCACCGACGTGGCCGAGTGGCTGGTCCGCCAAGGGGTGCCGTTCCGGGTGGCGCACGAGCTGGCCGGCCGAGTGCGTGCGGGAATGCGAGTCCCGCGGACATCGGAATTGATCGAGCTGTCCGACGAGGACTTCGCCGCGATCTCGACCGCACCTCACGCCGGAGGTCCGCTCGGTGCTGACCGTGGCCGGATCGCTGGCCAGCCGTTCGGCGGTCGGCGGCACCGCGCCGGCCCGGGTCGCCGAGCAGTTGGACGGGCTCCGCGAGCGGTTGGCCGGCTGTCGGCAGTGGGCCGCCGGCTTGGCACACTGACCGGCGTGGGCATCGACCGTGCGCTGCTGGCCCGTCCGGCGTTGCAGGTCGCCCCGGCGCTGCTCGGTGCCGTGCTGACCAGCAGCGTCGGCGGTGCCGAGGTGACGGTCCGGATCACCGAGGTGGAGGCCTACGAGGGCACGCTGGACCCGGCCTCGCACGCCTTCCGCGGGCCGACCAGGCGCAACGCGGTGATGTTCGGCGAGGCCGGCCGGCTGTACTGCTACTTCGTCTACGGCATGCACTGGTGCGCCAACATCACCTGCGCGGTGCCGGGCACCGCCGGCGCGGTGCTGCTGCGGGCCGCGCAGATCCTCGACGGCGAACCGGTCGCCCAGGCGCGCACCCTGGCCAGCACCACGTCGTCGCTGCGCCCGGCGAAGCTGGCCAGCGGGCCGGCCCGGCTGGCCCGGGTGCTGGGGCTGGCCGGCGAGCACACCGGCCTGGACCTGCTCGACCGCGGCTCGCCGGTGCGACTGATCGAGCTGCACCCGGCGACGGACTACCGGACCGGTCCGCGGGTCGGGGTAGCGGTCGCCGCCGAGCACCCGTGGCGGTTCTGGCTGCCGGACGAACCGAGCGTGTCGGCCTACCGCCCGGGCGGTCGGAAGCGGGTTGCCAGCACCCGGCAGACTGGGGCGCCGTGAGCACCGCACCCGAGCACCCCGCCTCGCCGTCCTCGTCGCAGCCGATCGACTCGCTGCCGGCCGAGCTGCGCCCGGCGTATGAGGTACTGGCCGCGGGCGCCGCCCAGATCCTGCCCGAGAACGGCCTGGCCGAGCGACTGCTGGCCGCTCACACCGAGGGCCGGCCGCTGCGGGTGAAGCTGGGTATCGACCCGAGCGGCGCCGAGCTGACCCTGGGCCACGCGGTGGTGCTGCGCAAGCTCCGCCAGTTCCAGGACCTCGGCCACACGGCGGTGCTGGTGGTGGGCGGCTTCACCGGCCAGGTCGGCGACCCGTCCGGCAAGACCGCGACCCGGTCGGCGCAGAGCGCCGAGCAGGTGATCGCCAACGCCCGCGGGCTACTTCGAGCAGGTGATGCGGATCCTGGACCCGCAGCGCACCGAGATCCGCGACAACGCCGACTGGCTGGGCGCCATGAGCCTGGCCCAGCTGCTGGACTACACCCGCCAGCTGACGGTGGCGCAGCTGCTGGAGCGTGACGACTTCGCCAAGCGGTTCGCCGCCAACACCCCGATCACCCTGTCGGAGTTCTTCTACCCGTTGCTGCAGGGCATCGACTCGGTGGAGATCGCCGCCGACCTCGAACTCGGCGGCACCGACCAGACCTTCAACAACCTGGTCGGACGGGTGCTGCAACGGGCCAAGGGCCAACCGCCGCAGACGGTGCTCACCCTGCCGCTGCTGGTGGGCATCGACGGCGTGGAGAAGATGGGCAAGTCGCTCAACAACTTCGTGGCGATCACCGAGCCGCCGGACGAGCAGTTCGGCAAGCTGATGCGCATCCCGGACTCGGTGGTGCAGCTCTACGCCACCCTGTGCACGATGCTGCCGCCGGACGAGGTGGCCGCGCTGGGCGACGAGGTGGCCGCCGGGGGAGGCCGGGCCAACCAGGCCAAACGGCGGGTAGCCCGCGAGATCGTCGGCCTCTACCACGGTGCGCAGGCCGCGGCTGCCGCCGAGGAGCGGTTCAACGCGATCTTCCGCGACCACCAGCTGCCCACCGACGCACCGGACTTTGCCACCCGGTTGACCGACCCGGTGCACCTGCCCGCAGTGCTGACGGCAGCCGGGCTCGCCGAGAGCAGTTCGGCGGCCCGCCGGCTCGATCGACGCCGGCGCGGTCCGGATCGACGGTGAGCCGGTCACCCGCGGGCGCTACGAGCTGCCGGCGGCCGAGCTGGCGGGACGGCTGCTCGCCGTGGGCAAGCGCAAGGTGGCCCGGATCGTCTCCGAACCGGACTGAATCGACCGTGGGTTTAGGCGGTTAACAGCCGAACAGATCGGGTCTTAAGGGCTTGCCCACCCCGGATTTGACCCTGCAATGGCCGTCGGTTAATGTTCTCCCTGCACGGCGAACGGAGCCCGCGAGCGGGGGCCGGCCGGGCGGGCCGCCAGGTGGTAAATCGGGAATCCGATGGGCTACACTGGCAAGGCGCGGGACGAGCGGGTCAGTTTGACACTGCGAATCGGACCGACTAGCGTTACACAGGTTGCCCCGGAGCGAATCGAAAGGTTCGTGATGGTGTGCGTCCGCTCCTTGAGAACTCAACAGTGTGCCGAAAGTTAGTGCCATAAAAGCACAACCTCGTCTGTGATCACCAGCTTGCTGGTGCTCATAAACGAATTTCTTTGATTGATTACGAGCAATAACCAGCTCGGATTGGTCAGCTATCAAATGGCTACCTCGGTAGCTTATTCTGTGTCGACAACGCCGCTAAAGCGGCTAAGTCATAAAACATTCACGGAGAGTTTGATTCTGGCTCAGGACGAACGCTGGCGGCGTGCTTAACACATGCAAGTCGAGCGACGCTCCTCCTTCGGGAGGATGACGGAGCGGCGAACGGGTGAGTAACACGTGGGCAACCTGCCCCTAGCTCTGGGATAAGCCCGGGAAACCGGGTCTAATACCGGATATGAGATCGGAAGGCATCTTCTGACCTGGAAAGTTTTTCGGCTAGGGATGGGCCCGCGGCCTATCAGCTTGTTGGTGAGGTAACGGCCCACCAAGGCGACGACGGGTAGCCGGCCTGAGAGGGCGACCGGCCACACTGGGACTGAGACACGGCCCAGACTCCTACGGGAGGCAGCAGTGGGGAATATTGCACAATGGGCGAAAGCCTGATGCAGCGACGCCGCGTGAGGGATGACGGCCTTCGGGTTGTAAACCTCTTTCAGCAGGGACGAAGCGAAAGTGACGGTACCTGCAGAAGAAGCACCGGCCAACTACGTGCCAGCAGCCGCGGTAATACGTAGGGTGCAAGCGTTGTCCGGAATTATTGGGCGTAAAGAGCTCGTAGGCGGTCTGTTACGTCGGCTGTGAAAACCTGGGGCTCAACCCCGGGCCTGCAACCGATACGGGCAGACTAGAGTTCGGCAGGGGAGACTGGAATTCCTGGTGTAGCGGTGAAATGCGCAGATATCAGGAGGAACACCGGTGGCGAAGGCGGGTCTCTGGGCCGAAACTGACGCTGAGGAGCGAAAGCGTGGGGAGCAAACAGGATTAGATACCCTGGTAGTCCACGCCGTAAACGTTGGGCGCTAGGTGTGGGCCTCATTCCACGAGGTCCGTGCCGCAGCTAACGCATTAAGCGCCCCGCCTGGGGAGTACGGCCGCAAGGCTAAAACTCAAAGAAATTGACGGGGGCCCGCACAAGCAGCGGAGCATGTGGCTTAATTCGATGCAACGCGAAGAACCTTACCTGGGCTTGACATGCAAGGAAATCTCACAGAGATGTGAGGTCCGTAAGGGCCTTGCACAGGTGGTGCATGGCTGTCGTCAGCTCGTGTCGTGAGATGTTGGGTTAAGTCCCGCAACGAGCGCAACCCTCGTCCTATGTTGCCAGCGAGTAATGTCGGGGACTCATAGGAGACTGCCGTGGTCAACACGGAGGAAGGTGGGGATGACGTCAAGTCATCATGCCCCTTATGTCCAGGGCTGCACACATGCTACAATGGCCGGTACAAAGGGCTGCGATACCGCAAGGTGGAGCGAATCCCATAAAGCCGGTCTCAGTTCGGATTGGGGTCTGCAACTCGACCCCATGAAGTCGGAGTTGCTAGTAATCGCAGATCAGCAACGCTGCGGTGAATACGTTCCCGGGCCTTGTACACACCGCCCGTCACGTCACGAAAGTCGGTAACACCCGAAGCCGGTGGCCCAACCCTTGTGGAGGGAGCCGTCGAAGGTGGGATCGGCGATTGGGACGAAGTCGTAACAAGGTAGCCGTACCGGAAGGTGCGGCTGGATCACCTCCTTTCTAAGGAGCACTAGACGGCATCCCACGGGATGTCGTCCAGACGCCTTTGCACGAGCGAATGTCTCGTGGAGGTCGCTCAAGGGTGGAACACTAACTAGTTCGCTGCCCAGCGAACGTCGGCCGCTAGTACTCCGGTTTACCGGGTGGAACGTGGTCTTTCGTTCGTATGGAGGCGTAGGCACACTGTTGAGTCCTGAGGGAGCGGGCTTTCGAGCCTGATCTTTCAGACCCCGTGAGGGTCGACTTGGTTCGGCCTCCAACGCTTCGAACGGCACCAGGCGGTGTACGCGAAGGTAAACGTTGGAGCGCCGCCCGTACCTTGAGAACTGCACAGTGGACGCGAGCATCTTTGTGGCAAATTAATAAGGGCGCACGGTGGATGCCTTGGCACTAGGAGCCGAAGAAGGACGTAGGAGGCTGCGATAAGCCTCGGGGAGCTGTCAACCGAGCATTGATCCGAGGATTTCCGAATGGGGAAACCCGGCTGGAGTCATGTCCAGTCACCCATACCTGAACACATAGGGTATGAGGAGGGAACGTGGGGAAGTGAAACATCTCAGTACCCACAGGAAGAGAAAGCAACCGCGATTCCGTTAGTAGTGGCGAGCGAAAGCGGAAGAGGCCAAACCACATACGCGTGATAGCCGGCAGGCGTTGCGTATCTGGGGTTGTGGGGCCGCTTGGCTGGTTCTGCCGAACCAGCAAGGAGTAAGAAATCATTGTGGTTAGTCGAAGCGATTGAATGTCGCGGCACAGAGGGTGAAACCCCCGTAGACGAAAACCCGATGACTCCTTAGCGTCACCCCAAGTAGCAGCGAGCCCGTGAAATTCGCTGTGAATCTGGCGGGACCACCCGCTAAGCCTAAATACTACCTAGTGACCGATAGCGGACAAGTACCGTGAGGGAAAGGTTAAAAGCACCCCGGGAGGGGAGTGAAATAGATCCTGAAACCGCGCGCCTACAAGCCGTTGGAGCGTCGTTACACGCTTGCGTGTAATCGTGACAGCGTGCCTTTTGAAGAATGAGCCTGCGAGTTAGTGGTATGTGGCGAGGTTAACCCGTGTGGGGGAGCCGTAGCGAAAGCGAGTCCGAATAGGGCGAATCAGTCGCATGCTCTAGACCCGAAGCGAAGTGATCTACCCATGGCCAGGTTGAAGCGCGGGTAAGACCGCGTGGAGGACCGAACCCACCAGGGTTGAAAACCTGGGGGATGAGCTGTGGGTAGGGGTGAAAGGCCAATCAAACTTCGTGATAGCTGGTTCTCCCCGAAATGCATATAGGTGCAGCGTCGCGCGTTTCTTGCCGGAGGTAGAGCTACTGGATGGCCTAGGGGGCTCACAAGCTTACCGAAGTCAGCCAAACTCCGAATGCCGGTAAGTGAGAGCGCGGCAGTGAGACTGCGGGGGATAAGCTCCGTAGTCGAGAGGGAAACAACCCAGAACACCAGCTAAGGCCCCTAAGCGTGTGCTAAGTGGGAAAGGATGTGGAGTCGCACAGACAACCAGGAGGTTGGCTTAGAAGCAGCCACCCTTTAAAGAGTGCGTAATAGCTCACTGGTCAAGTGATTCTGCGCCGACAATGTAGCGGGGCTCAAGCACACCGCCGAAGCTGTGTCATTCACGCAATAATCTGCTTTCGAGCCAGATGTGTGGATGGGTAGGGGAGCGTCGTGTGCCGGGTGAAGCGGCGGAGGAATCCAGCCGTGGACGGCACACGAGTGAGAATGCAGGCATGAGTAGCGAAAGAGGAGTGAGAAACTCCTCCGCCGGATGACCAAGGGTTCCTGGGCCAGGCTAATCCGCCCAGGGTAAGTCGGGACCTAAGGCGAGGCCGACAGGCGTAGTCGATGGACAACGGGTTGATATTCCCGTACCCGCGAAAGAGCGCCCATGACGAACCTAGTGATGCTAAGTGCCCAAAGCCTGGCGTTCCTTCGGGAACGAGAGGTGGAGCGCACGACCCGAACTAGTAGTAGTCAAGCGATGGGGTGACGCAGGAAGGTAGTCGTACCAGTCAGTGGTAATACTGGGGCAAGGTTGTAGGGCGTTGCGTAGGTAAATCCGCGCAACACGTAGCCTGAGAACTGACGCATAGCCGATTGGGGCGAATTCGATGATCCTATGCTGCCGAGAAAAGCCTCTAGCGAGCTCTTAGTGGCCCGTACCCCAAACCGACACAGGTGGTCAGGTAGAGAATACTAAGGCGATCGAGTGAACCATGGTTAAGGAACTCGGCAAAATGCCCCCGTAACTTCGGGAGAAGGGGGGCCGCTTGGCGTGACGGGACTTGCTCCCTGAGCGCTGGACGGCCGCAGAGACCAGCGAGAAGCGACTGTTTACTAAAAACACAGGTCCGTGCGAAGTCGCAAGACGATGTATACGGACTGACGCCTGCCCGGTGCTGGAAGGTTAAGAGGACCGGTTAGCCGAAAGGCGAAGCTGAGAATTTAAGCCCCAGTAAACGGCGGTGGTAACTATAACCATCCTAAGGTAGCGAAATTCCTTGTCGGGTAAGTTCCGACCTGCACGAATGGCGTAACGACTTCTCGACTGTCTCAACCGTGGACTCGGCGAAATTGCACTACGAGTAAAGATGCTCGTTACGCGCGGCAGGACGGAAAGACCCCGGGACCTTTACTATAGCTTGATATTGGTGTTCGGTTCGGATTGTGTAGGATAGGTGGGAGACTTTGAAGCTCACACGCCAGTGTGGGTGGAGTCAACGTTGAAATACCACTCTGTTCGAATTGGATGTCTAACCTCGGTCCGTAATCCGGATCAGGGACAGTGTCAGGTGGGTAGTTTGACTGGGGCGGTCGCCTCCTAAAATGTAACGGAGGCGCCCAAAGGTTCCCTCAGCCTGGTTGGCAATCAGGTGTTGAGTGCAAGTGCACAAGGGAGCTTGACTGTGAGACTGACGGGTCGAGCAGGAGCGAAAGCTGGGACTAGTGATCCGGCACTGGCTTGTGGAAGCGGTGTCGCTCAACGGATAAAAGGTACCCCGGGGATAACAGGCTGATCTTCCCCAAGAGTCCATATCGACGGGATGGTTTGGCACCTCGATGTCGGCTCGTCGCATCCTGGGGCTGGAGTAGGTCCCAAGGGTTGGGCTGTTCGCCCATTAAAGCGGTACGCGAGCTGGGTTTAGAACGTCGTGAGACAGTTCGGTCCCTATCCGCCGCGCGCGCAGGAGTCTTGAGAAAGGCTGTCCCTAGTACGAGAGGACCGGGACGGACGAACCTCTGGTGTGTCAGTTGTCCTACCAAGGGCACTGCTGATTAGCTACGTTCGGAAGGGATAACCGCTGAAAGCATCTAAGCGGGAAGCTCGTTTCAAGATGAGGACTCCCATCCTTTATGGAGTAAGGCCCCCGGCTAGACCACCGGGTTGATAGGCCAGAAGTGGAAGAACAGTAATGTTTGCAGCTGACTGGTACTAATAGGCCGAGGATTTGCCACAAAAATGCTACGCGTCCACTGTGCGGTTCCTGAGGTACGGTCCCCGTCTCTTTCGAGACGGTGCGGACCAGATATCTCCATAGAGTTTCGGCGACCATAGCGAGAGGGAAACGCCCGGTCCCATCCCGAACCCGGAAGCTAAGCCTCTCAGCGCCGATGGTACTGCGCGGGCCACTGCGTGGGAGAGTAGGACGTCGCCGGACACACTTTCGACCAGGGTCGTTCGGCATTGCCGAACGACCCTGGTTGTTTTGCTTTCAAGGCACGGCTTTCCGGAGCGCGGAGTGGCCTGGCTTCCCGTTCCAACGATGTGGGTGATGACGATGGCTGAGTACGGACGACGCGCTGGTTCGAGCGCGGGCCGCGAGGGCGCAGGCCGCGCAGCTGGCCGGCCCCGGGAGGCCGGGTCGGCCGCTGGCAGCTCGGCCCGCCGGGGCGGCGGCTACGGCGCGCCGGGTCGCGATAGCAACGGCCGGGGTGCCGGCGGCTACGGCGCGGCAGGCCGCGATAGCGGTCGGGGCACAGGCGCTCCCAGAGCGGGCGGCCACGCCGCCGGCCGCCGAGACCTTGACGACCGCACGGGCAGCAGCCGGGGAGCCGGGACTGGTGGCACCGGTGGCCGGGCTTCCGGCGGGCGCGGTCTGGAAGGGCGCGGCGCCCAGGGTGGTGCTGGCAGGCCCCGGTTCGACTCCGAGCGATCCGGTTCTGGAGCAGCCGGCCGGCCTGGCTGGGACCGCAAGCCGACAGCTCGACCTGGTCGTTCCTCGGATGAGTCCACCGCGGCCGGCCGCCGACCTCGATACACCCCCTCCGCAGGACGGGATGCCGATTCGGGGCCGTCCCGGCGTGCGTACTCGGCTGGTGAGCCGGCAGCACCACGGCGCGGGCACCCGGCTGACGGGTCGACCAACCCGCGCCGCAGTTCCATCCCGGAGCGCTCCGCCGGGCGCCGTACCACTTCCGGTGACCGTGAGCACCGTGCGGCACCCTGGTGGGAACCGAGCGGTTCCGCGGCCGGTGCCCACGACGACCGCCGACCGGCCAGGCCGCGCCGCGACTCCGCCACGGGTACGCCTCCGGCCCGCCGGGCTGCCAGCGACCGACCAGACCGTGCGGGGACGGGTGATCGGACCGGACGGCCCGCCAGCGGTCGCGGTGACGACCGGGGTTGGCGTTCGGAGCGGCCCGCCAGCGGTCGTGGTGACGACCGTGGATGGCAGCGCCCCGCGCCCCGATCCGGCAGCGAGGACCGGCACGCCGCGGCATCCGGCCGCTCCGGTGACCGCCGTGCATCGACCCGGAGCACGCCGGCCCGCGACGGATCGTCGCGCGATGGGTCGTCCCGCTACCCGTCGTCGCGCGATGGGTCGTCCCGCTACCCGTCGTCGAGGAATGCATCGGACCGGTACGGACCGTCCGGGCGAACGGCAGGCCGCGCACCGCGCGCCGTCGAGGAGGATTACGAGGCCACCCGCGGATCCCGGCCGACCCGGGGTGCCGAGGTCGCCCTCCCGCCCGGCGCCGACCCCAAGCTGCTGGACCCGTCGGTCCGTTCGGAACTGCGCTCGCTGAGCAAGCTGGCCGCCGAGTTCGTCGGCGCCCACCTGGTGGCGGCCGGCCAGGTGATCGACACCGATCCGCAGAAGGCGCTGGAGCACGCCCGAGCCGCCCGAGGTCGCGGTGCCCGGGTGGCCGCGGTCCGTGAGGCCACCGGCCTGGCCGCCTACCACGCCGGCGAGTGGGCCGAGGCGCTGTCCGAACTGCGCGCGGCTCGCCGGATCTCCGGGGACTCGAGCAACATCGCCGTGATGGCCGATTGCGAACGCGCCCTGGGCCGTCCGGAGCGGGCGCTGAAAGCGTTGGACGACCCCGCGGTGCGCCGGCTGGACGCCGCCACCCGCGCCGAACTGATCATCGTGGTGGCCGGCGCCCGCCGCGACCTCAACCAGGTGGACGCCGCGCTGGCGGTGTTCGAACGCGGCAATCTCCTGGACGCCAAGAACCCCCGACCGGGCAGCGCCCGGCTCTGGTACGCCTATGCCGACGCCTTGGAGCAGGCCGGCCGGACCGACGAGGCCGTCCAATGGTTCGGGGCCGCGGCGCAGGCCGATTTCGACGACGAGACCGACGCCGCCGACCGGGCCGCCGACCTGCTCTGACCGCAGGCTGTCGATCGGCTGACGGCCCGCGAGCCGGTGGTCGACGCCGGGCTGACTGGTCGACGCGAGCGGATGGTCGACGCCGAGCTGACTGGTCGGCGCGGGCTTACTGGTCGGCGAACCGCCGGATCACCATGCCGGAGGCCGGCTTCGGGGTGAACAGCGTGGACTTGCGCGGCATCCGCTCACCGGCCGCGGCGACCGCGGCCACTGCTGCCACCGGGGTGGGCCGGACCAGCACCGCGGTCCGGCCGGCGTGCAGCGCCTCGGCGAGCGCCTCGCTGACGCTGTGCGCGTACCCGACGTTGTCCACTGTGTCGCCCAGCTGCCAGACCCGTTCGACCAGCACCCGGTGCAGCACCGTGATGTCCAACTCGCCGAGCGGCGTGCCGGCTGCGTCACCGAGCCCATCGCGCATTACGTCGGCCGACAGGTTCGACACGATCACTGCCTCGTCCTCGTGTGCCAGGGCCACCGCGAAACCGTCGGCCTGGGCCAGCAGCGTCTCGGCCGCCGCGACCGACATCGGTTCGCTGACCTGGGCCGCGGCTTCGGTCAGCTCCAGGATCCGGATCCAGGGCAGTGCCACCACCCGGTGGATCGGGTGCACCTGCGGTCCGTAGGAAGAGGTGTCGACCAGCAGGGTCAGCCCGCGATCCCAGGGCCCGGGCTCGCCGCCGTGGTCGGCCTGCAGCTGCCGGTAGGTGGCGTAGCGGTGATGGCCGTCGGCGATCAGCGCACGGCGGCCGGCCAGGTCGTCGGCCACCGCGGCGTGTGCGGCCGGGTCGGTGATCGCCCACAACCGGTGGTGCACCCCGTCCGGTGTGGTCGCCGAGCTGACCGGCTGCTGGCCGTCGACCGAGGCGACCAGTTCCGACGCCGCGCCACCACCGTCGTAGACCAGGTAGATCGGCTCGAGGTTGGCCTCGGTGGCCGTCATCAGCGCCAGCCGGTCCGACACCGGGCCCGCCATGGTGTTCTCGTGCGGCAGGATCACGCCGTCCTCGGGGTCGCGCAGCTCCACCGCCCCGAGCAGGCCGCGGGTGACCGAGCCGTCCGGCGTGCCCATCTCGTAGACGAACAGGGCGGGCTCCGACGTCGACGGCCAGTACCCCGCGGCGCACCCAGTCCGCCAGCAGCGCCCGCGCTCCGGCGTAGCGGTCACCGTCGCCGAGCTGCGCCTCGTCCTGCTCTGGAAGGATCAACCGGACGACGTTGGTCGGGCCGGCCGCGACCAGTTCGGCTCGATCGGCGTCGCCGATCACGTCGTAGGGCGGCGACAGCAACTGCCCCAGCGAGTCGGCGCCCGCGCTGAAGCGGGTGGCGCGGAACGGGACGAGGGACAGGCCGCGGGCGGGACGGGGATCGGTCACGAGCGCCGATGCTACGGCAGCGGCTCGGCCGGACATATCGGCACGGGTAGGGGAATCGGAGGTGCAGGCATGATCGGATCGAACCAGTCGCTCGCCACCCGCTATGACGTGGCGCTGCTCGACCTGGACGGTGTGGTCTACGTCGGTGAGCAGCCGATCGCCGGTGCCCCGCAGGCCCTGGAGGCTGCCCGGCGGGCCGGCATGCGACTGGCCTTCGTCACCAACAACGCCTCCCGGACACCGGTCCAGGTCGCCGAGTTGCTCGGCCGGGTCGGCGTGCCGGCCGACCCGGCAGAGGTGGTCACCTCCGCGCAGGCGGCGGCGCACCACCTGGCCGACCGGTTGCCGGCCGGGGCGCCGGTGCTGGTGCTCGGCACCACCGGCCTGATCGAGGCGCTGACCGAGCGCGGGTTGAGGCCGGTCTTCTCCGCCGAGGACGACCCGGCCGCCGTGGTGCAGGGTTTCCACCCGGGCGCAGACTGGGCCGCGCTGGCCGAGGCGGCGGTGGCGATCGGCCGGGGCGTCCCGTGGCTGGCCACCAACCTCGACGCCACCGTCCCGTCGGCGCGCGGGCCGCTGCCCGGCAACGGCTCGCTGGTGGCGGCGCTGCGGCATGCCACCGGGGTGAGCCCGGCCGCCACCGGCAAGCCGGATCCCACCATGCACGCCGAGAGCGTGCAGCGGTCCCGGGCCCGGCACCCCGTCGTGGTGGGCGACCGGCTTGACACCGACATCGAGGGTGCCCGGCGGGCCGACTGCGCCTCGCTGCTGGTGCTCACCGGCGTCACCGACCCCGCTCGACTGCTCGCGGCGCCGGCCCTGCAGCGACCGGACTACCTCGGACGGGACCTGTCGGCGCTGCTGCACGGCCATCCAGAGGTAGCCGAGACCGCCGAGCTGGTCAGCTGCGGCACGACCCAGGTGCGGATCGCCGGGGCCGAGCTGGTGCTGAGCACCGCAGACTCCGACGGCGAGAACCGCACAGCCGCTCCGGCCGGCTCGGCCGGCCGCGCCGGCACGCAAAGCCCCGACGGGCTGGATGGACTGCGGGCGCTGGCGGTGGCCAGCTGGCGGCTGGCCGACACGGACTCCGACGATGCCAGCCGGGCCGGCACCGCCGCGGTCCGGATCCGCGGCGCCGACGAGGCGGCGGTCCGGCTGCTCGACCAGCTGGGCCTGGAACACGCGGTCGGCTGACGCTGTGGATAGCGGTGGCCTTCCCCCGGCCAGCACGTAGCCTGGGTTATGTGAGCGAGAGCAACCCGACCGCATCCGTGCCGGTTCCGGCGCCCGGCGATGCCGATCCGGCCAGCCGGATCGCCGCGGCCTCCGACGGCATTGCCGGCGTGGGGGACGGCCCGCTGGAGGAGGCCGTGCCCCGGTTCGACGCCCTGCACCGCGAGCTGCAGGCCGCGCTGGCCGACCTCGACCAGGGTTGACCCGCTGCTCATGGTCCGCCGGTTACGCCTGGACGCCGAGTTGGTGCGTCGCCAGCTGGCCCGCTCCCGCGAGCAGGCCGGCGAGCTGATCGAGGCCGGCCGGGTCCAGGTGCGTGGCACCGTCGCCACCAAGGCCGCTACCGGTGTCGAGCAGGACACCCCGATCCGGGTGATCGATGACGCCGACGACCCCGGCTACGCCTCCCGCGGCGGTCACAAGCTGGCCGGCGCGCTGGCCGAGTTCGCCACCCTGCCGGTCGACGGCCGGCGCTGCCTGGATGCCGGCGCTTCCACCGGCGGGTTCACCGACGTGCTGCTGCGCCGCGGTGCCCGGGAGGTGGTGGCCGTCGACGTCGGCTACGGGCAACTGGTCTGGGCGTTGCAGAGCGATCCGCGGGTGGTGGTCAAGGACCGCACCAACGTCCGGACGCTCAGCCCCGACCAGATCGGTGGCCCGGCCGACCTGACCGTCGCCGACCTGTCGTTCATCTCGCTCGGCCTGGTGCTGCCGGCCCTGACCGCGTGCACCGTCACCGACCTGGTCCCGATGGTCAAGCCGCAGTTCGAGGTCGGCCGGCAGCGGCTGGGCCGGGGCGGCGTGGTGCGCGAACCAGAACTGCGCGCCGAGGCGGTGCTCGCGGTGGCCCGCACCGCCCAGGAACTGGGCTGGGGGACGGCCGGCATCGCCCGCAGCCCGCTGCCCGGCCCCAGCGGCAACGTGGAATTCTTCCTATGGCTGCGCCGAGACGCCGGCCCGGCCGACGAGGCCGCCATCGCGACCGTCTGTGCTGCCGCCGGGGAGGGTGCATGAGAGCCGCGCTGCTGGTGGTGCACGCCGGCCGTCCCGACATCCGGGCGCTGGCCCGGGACCTGATCGCCCGGTTGAACGGGGCCGGTTTCGAGGTGCGGATCACCTCCGCCGAGGCCGCCGAGGTCGCCGAGGGCGGCCAGCTGGGAACGGTCAACCTGCTCGACGAGGCCGAGGCTGGTGCGGAGCTGGGCCCGGAGTGTGCCAAGGGCGCCGAGGTGGCGCTGGTGCTCGGTGGCGACGGGACGTTCCTGCGGGCCGCCGAACTGGTCCGTACCGCCGGCATCCCGTTGCTCGGGGTGAACCTGGGCCACGTCGGCTTCCTGGCCGAGACCGAGGTGGATGCGCTCGACGCCACCGTGAGCGCCATCGTCGACGGCCGTTACGAGGTCGAGCAGCGCTTCACCCTGCGGGTGACCGCGACCCTGGACGGCGAGGTGATCGCCGAGGACTGGGCGCTCAACGAGGCGTCGGTGGAGAAGAGCAACCGGGAGAAGCTGCTGGAGGTGGCGGTGTCGGTGGACGACCGGCCGCTGCTGCGGTTCGGCTGCGACGGGGTGATCTGCGCGACGCCCACCGGCTCCACCGCCTACGCCTTCTCGGTCGGCGGCCCGATCGTCTGGCCCGACGTCGAGGCGATGCTGCTGGTACCCAACGCCGCCCACGCGCTGTTCTCCCGGCCGCTGGTGGTGGCACCGAGTTCCCAGATCGGCATCGAGCTGACCGGGGCCGACCAGCCCGGCCTGCTCAGCTGCGACGGGCGCCGGCTGCATCCGCTGCCGCCGGGCACCAGGCTGCGGGTGGAACGGTCCGACCAGACCGTGGCGATCGCCAGGCCGCACCCCACCCCGTTCGGCGAGCGGCTGGTCGCCAAGTTCCAGCTGCCGGTCCGCAGCCTGCGAGACGGCGGCACCGGCCTGGACAGCGGCATCCAGAACCGTCCTGACAGCTAGGTCGACACCTACTTTCGCAAGGCAGGCACATGCTGGAGGAAATTCGCATCCGCGGGCTCGGAGTGATCTCCGACGCGGTGCTCGAACTCGGGCCCGGCCTCACCGTGGTGACCGGCGAGACCGGCGCCGGCAAGACCATGGTGGTCACCGGCCTGGCGTTGCTGTTCGGCGGCCGGGCCGAGGTGTCCCGGTTGCGTCCAGGGGTGGACTCGGCCAGCGTCGAGGGCCGACTGCTGGTCGCCGACAGCTCACCCGCCGCTCAGGTCGTCACCGAGGCCGGCGGCGACCTGGACACCGACGGCAGCCTGGTGCTGCGCCGGGTGGTCAGCGCCACCGGACGGTCCCGGGCGGTGGCCGGCGGGGCCTCGGTTCCGGCGTCCGTGCTGGCCAGGCTGGCCGAGAGCCTGGTGGCGGTGCACGGCCAGAGCGACCAGCAGCGGCTCGCCCAGCCCGCCGAGCAGCGGCTGACCCTGGACCGGTTCGCCGGGATCGAGCTGGCCGGCTGCCGGGCCGCCTTCGCCGAGTGGCGGGCCGCGGTCGCCGAGCTGCAGCGGCGCACCGGCGCCGCGCGGGAACTGGCCCGGGAGGCCGAACTGCTCGAGCACGGCCTGGCCGAGATCGCCCGGGTCGCACCGCAACCGGGGGAGGACGCCGAACTCGCGGGCCTGGCGTCCCGGCTGGAGCATGCCGACGCGCTGCGGGTCGCCGCGCGTACCGCCCACGACGCGCTGCTCGGCGACCCGGACGACCCCGCCGGCGACGTCCCGGACGTCCAGCGCCTGATCGCCACCGCCGGCCGGGCGCTGGGCCAGGTGGCCGGTACCGATGCGGCCCTGGACCAGCTGACCGCCCGGCTCGCCGATCTTGCCGCCGCCGCCACCGACATCGGTGGCGAGCTGGCCGGCTACCAGGCCCAGCTGGAGGCCGATCCCGCCCGGCTGGCGGCCGTGCACGAGCGCCGGGCCGCGCTCAACGTGCTGATCCGCAAGTACGGCGACGCCGGCCGGTACGGCGATTCCAGCCTGGCGGCCGTGCTGGACTGGGCAGCCGGGGCCGAGCAGCGGCTGGCGGCGGCCGACACCTCCGACGAGGCGCTGGCGGCACTGGCCGCCGAGCGGGACGCCGCCGCGTCCCGCTACACCGCGCTGGCGGCGGCGGTGTCCGGACAACGCCGCACCGCCGCCCGGCAGCTGTCCGACCTGATCACCGGCGAGCTCGCGGGGCTGGCGATGCCGGCGGCCCGGGTACGGGTCGAGGTGCGACCGCGGCATCCGTCCGAGGCCGGCCCGCAGGTGCAGATCGGCGGCCAGCCGGCCGGAGCCGGCCCGGACGGCGTGGACGAGGTCGAGATCACCCTGCAGCCGCACCCGGACGCCCCCGCCCTGGCGGTGCAGCGCGGCGCGTCCGGCGGTGAGCTGTCCCGGGTGATGCTGGCCGTCGAGGTGGCACTGGCCGGCACCGACCCGGTGCTCGACCATGGTCTTCGACGAGGTGGACGCCGGCGTCGGCGGCCGGGCTGCCGTCGAGGTCGGCCGCCGGCTGGCCCGGCTGGCCCGCAGCCATCAGGTGCTGGTGGTCACCCACCTGGCCCAGGTCGCCGCCTTCGCCGACCGTCATCTGGTGGTGGACAAATCTGTGGCTGATGCACGGGCAGCCGGCGAGGCGGGGGATGCCGACGGTGTCACCCGCAGTGACATCCGCTCGGTCAGCGGCGCCGACCGGTTGACCGAACTGGCCCGGATGCTGGCCGGCAACGACAGCGCGGTGGCCCGCGAGCACGCCGCCCAACTGCTGGCCGATGCCCGGGCCGACCTGGCCGGGCCTGCCCAGGATGCCAAGCCGGGCGTCGGGCCGGGCAGGGACGCGCTGTCCCGGCCGGCCGGGATGGCCAGCGCGAATGACCTGCGCGGCGCGGGCAAAACCGTTCGGGGCGGCGGAACCCGGCGCCGATCCGGCCGGTGACGCCGCGTGGCGGAGAGCGCCGATCCGCCGGCCGGATGGCACCATCGAAAATCATGAAGATGGCACTGCGGTCCTCCGACCGGCGGCGGGAGGCGTTGCCCGGCATCACCGGCGTGGTCCGACTGGACCGGCGGGTGAACCGGCTGCTGACCCGGCTGCACGTCGGCGAGATCGCCGTCATCGACATCGCCGACCTGGACCGCTCGACCGCGGACGCGCTGGTGGCCGCCGGGGTCAGCGTGGTGGTCAACGCCCAGCCGAGCATCTCCGGCCGGTACCCCAACCTGGGCCCGGAGGTGCTGGTCGGGCACGGCATCGCGCTGCTGGACGAGGTCGGCACCGAGATCTTCGCCGAGGTGAAGGAAGGCAGCCGGCTGCGGTTGGACGGCGACGCGCTCTACGTCGGCGACCGGGTGGCCGCCCGTGGCACCCGGCAGGACCCCGACAGCATCCGGGCCGCGATGCGCGCCGCCAAGGCGGGCCTGTCGGCCCAGCTGCAGGCCTTCGCCGCCAGCACCCAGCAGCACATGGAGCGCGAGAAGGAACTGCTGCTCGACGGCATCGGGCTGCCGGAACTGACCACCCCGTTTCGCGGCCGGCACGTGCTGCTGGTCGCCAAGGGCTACGACTACCGCTCGGACCTGCGCTCGCTGCAGGCACTACATCCGCGAGTTCCGGCCGGTGCTGGTCGGGGTCGACGGTGGTGCCGACGTGCTGCGCGATGCCGGGTACCAGGCCGACCTGGTGATCGGGAACCTGGACGAGGTGTCGGACGCGGCGCTGCGCGACGCCCGCGAGGTGGTGGCGCACGCCGACCACCACGGCCGGGTCGAGGGGCTGGCCCGGGTACAGGACCTGCGCATCGAGCCGGTGGTGTTCGCCTCCGCCGGCACCAGCGAGGACGCCGCCATGCTGCTGGCCGACGCCGGCTCCGCCCGGCTGATCGTGACCGTCGGCATGCGCGCCACCCTGGAGGAGTTCCTGGACGCCGGCCGCGGCGGCATCGCCTCCACGGTGCTGACCCGGCTCAAGATCGGCGGCCGGCTGGTGGACGCCAAGGCCGCCGCCCAGCTGTTCCAGACCCGGGTCTCGGCGCTGTCGCTGGTGCTGCTCGCGCTCGCCGCGGTGCTCACCATCGCCGTCGTGCTGGTCGTCGGCAACACCGGCGACAGTTACCTGCACCTGCTGGCCGACGGTTGGGACCACCTTGTTTCCTGGCTGAGGGGCCTGTTGTCGTGATCTCGTTCCGGTACCACCTCGTCTCGCTCATCGCCGTCTTCCTGGGCATCGCGCTCGGCGTGGTGGTCGGAACCAGCGTGCTCAACGGCGCGGTGGTCGGCGACCTGCGCTCCCAGGTCAGCGACCTCAAGGACAACAACGGCACCCTGTCGGCGCAGAACCAGGCGCTGCGGGCTCGCGCGGGCAACGCCGACCTGCTGGCCCAGACCTACGGCGCCAAGATCGCCGGTGGCAGCCTGGCCAAGACCCCGGTGGTGCTGCTCGGCGCCCCGGGCGCTCCCAAGGGCCTGCTGGACACGGTCGCCGACCAGGTCGAGGCCGCCGGTGGCAGCGTCGCCAGCCGGCTGCAGCTGAGCAAGGACTTCTCCGACCCGCGCCGCGCCAACGACATCCGGTCGCTGGCGACGTCCGGGCTGCACCCGATCGGGCTGCAACTGCCCACCACCGACGACGCCGGCGCCCTGGCCGGCGCGCTGCTCGGCTACGTGCTGCTCGGGCACGGCCAGAGCACCGACCTGGCCCAGGTCATCGCCGGGTTCGGCACCCTGAACATGATCAAGAACGCCGGCAAGACGGCGGCGGCCGGCAAGCTGCTGCTGCTGGTAGCACCCGGCGCGCTGGGAAAGAACAGCGACGCCGGCCGGATGCTGCTGACCTTCACCACCCAGCTCGGCGCCCCCAGCGGTGGGCCCACCGTGGTGGTCGGCGACCCGGCCGCCGACACCGCCGGGGGACTGGTGGCACTGGTGCGCCAGGACGAGACCGCCAGCAAGGCCGTCTCGTCCGTCGACGACGCCAACAGCCCGCTCGGGGCGCTCACCGTGGCGCTCACCGGGGCCGAGACCGTGGCCGGCCGCAAGGGCCACTACGGCGTCGGCGCGGGCAGCGACGGGCTGGTGCCGGGCGCCGGTAGCTAGTGTCGGTGACACGGCCGCCAGGCGGTTGGTGTTACTGTGAACTCCCGTGGATATGAGGGATTCCTGTACCGATCCCAGGTCCGCACCTCGATTCGAATGCGACCACGGGAGTCTCGTTGGCTTATTCGGCCCGGACCACTAAGCATCTGTTCGTCACCGGCGGGGTTGCCTCCTCGCTCGGCAAGGGGTTGACCGCCTCCTCACTCGGTAGCCTGCTCAAGGCCCGGGGCCTGCGGGTCACCATGCAGAAACTCGACCCCTACCTCAACGTCGACCCGGGCACCATGAACCCGTTCCAGCACGGCGAGGTCTTCGTGACCGAGGACGGTGCCGAGACCGACCTCGACATCGGCCACTACGAGCGCTTCCTCGACACCGACCTGGTGGGCTCGGCCAACGTCACCACCGGCCAGGTGTACTCGGCGGTGATCGCCAAGGAGCGCCGCGGGGAGTACCTGGGCGACACGGTGCAGGTGATCCCGCACATCACCAACGAGATCAAGGAACGGATCCGCTCGATGGCCGCCCCCGGCCCGGACGGCGAGATCCCGGACGTGGTGATCACCGAGGTCGGCGGCACCGTCGGCGACATCGAGTCGCTGCCGTTCCTGGAGGCCGCCCGGCAGGTCCGCCAGGACGTCGGCCGGGACAACTGCTTCTTCCTGCACGTGTCGCTGATCCCGTACCTGGCGCCGTCCGGGGAGCTCAAGACCAAGCCCACCCAGCACTCGGTCGCCGCGCTGCGCAGCATCGGTATCAGCCCGGACGCGGTGGTCTGCCGTGCCGACCGCGAGATCCCGGACAACGTCAAGCGCAAGATCTCGCTGATGTGCGACGTGGACACCGAGGCGGTGGTCGCGGCGGTGGACGCCCCGAGCATCTACGAGATCCCCAAGGTGCTGCACGACGAGGGTCTGGACGCCTACGTGGTGCGCCGGCTCGGCCTGCCGTTCCGGGACGTGGACTGGACCCAGTGGGGCGGCCTGCTGGAGCGGGTCCGCCATCCCAGGTGCGAGGTGCGGATCGCGCTGGTCGGCAAGTACATCGACCTGCCGGACGCTTACCTCTCGGTCACCGAGGCGCTGCGGGCCGGTGGCTTCGCGCACCGGGCCAAGGTGATCCTGCGCTGGGTGGCCTCGGACCTGTGCGAGACGCCGGCCGGTGCGGCCGCCCAACTGGCCGGCATGGACGGGGTGCTGATCCCGGGCGGCTTCGGCATCCGCGGCATCGAGGGCAAGGTGGGTGCCATCCGCTACGCCCGGGAACGGGGCGTTCCCACGCTCGGGCTGTGCCTGGGGTTGCAGTGCATGACGATCGAGGTGGCCCGCAACCTCGCCGACCTGCCGGCGGCGAACTCCGCGGAGTTCGAGCCCGACACCCCTGACCCGGTGATCGCGACGATGCCCGACCAGGTCGAGGTGGTGGCCGGCAACGCCGACCTGGGCGGCAGCATGCGGCTGGGCAGCTACCCGGCGGAGCTGGTGCCGGGCTCGATCGTGGCCAGCGCCTACGGCAGTACCCGGGTGACCGAGCGGCACCGGCACCGCTACGAGGTCAACAACGCCTACCGCGAGGCGCTGGCCGCGGCCGGCCTGGTCATCTCCGGCATCTCGCCGGACCGCCGGCTGGTCGAGTTCGTGGAGCTGCCCCGCGAGGTGCACCCGTTCTTCGTTGCCACCCAGGCACATCCGGAACTCAAGTCGCGCCCGACCCGGCCGCACCCGCTGTTCTCGGCATTCGTCGCCGCCGCCCTGGACTACAGCGACCAGGAGCGGCTGCCGGTCGAGATCCCCGACGGCGCCGCGACGCCGGACTCCGCGGCGGAGCTTGCCGCCTCCGGCCCGGTCGCCGGATGAGTGCTGACCCGCATCGCTTCGAGGTGCTCTCGTCCCGGCAGCGCTTCACCGGTGCGGTGTTCGGCGTGCGCACCGACGCGGTGCGGATGCCGGACGGCTCGGTGGCCGACCGGGACGTGGTCAGCCACCCGGGAGCGGTGGCGGTGCTGGCGCTGGACGAGGCCGGCAACGTGGTGACGGTCCGCCAGTACCGGCACGCCGTCGGGCACGAACTGCTCGAGCTGCCGGCCGGGCTGCTCGACGTCGAGGGCGAGCCGGCCCTGGACGGTGCCCGCCGGGAGCTGGCCGAGGAGGCCGGGCTGGCCGCCGCGGACTGGGCGGTGTTGCTGGACATCTACAACTCCTCCGGCATGAGCGACGAGGCGATCCGGGTGTACCTGGCCCGGCAGCTGTCCGAGGTGACCGACTCGGACTTCGCACCGGAGCACGAGGAGATCAGCATGACCGTCGAGCGCCATCCGCTGGAGGAGCTGGTGGCGATGGCGCTGGCCGGCGAGCTGGTCAACGGCACCGCGGTCGCCGGGGTGCTGGCGGCCTGGACGGCGCGCGCCGACGGCTGGTCCGGCCTGCGCGCCGCCGACGCCGCGTGGCCGGCCCGCCCGGACCGCGCCGGGCCCGGCCGCATGACGGCTGTCCAGGCGGAGCCGGCCGATGTCCCGAGCACCCGGCCGAGCGCGGCGGCGCGCACCGTGCAGAACTACCTGGACCACCTCGCGGTGGAGCGTGGCTCGTCGGCCAACACCCTGAGCTCCTACCGCCGCGACCTGCGCCGCTACCTCGGCTACCTGGCCGGGCACGGCATCGACTCGCTGGTCGAGGTGCGGGCCGGCACCGTCTCGGCCTTCCTGGCCGCCCTGCGCGAGGGCGATGCGGACCATCCGGCGCTGTCGGCCGCATCGGCGGCCCGGGCCGTGGTCGCGGTGCGCGGCCTGCACAAGTTCGGCTATGCCGACGGCCAGTTGCCTTCCGACGTCGCACGCGAGGTGAAGCCCCCGGCACCGCCCCGCCGGCTGCCCAAGGCGATCTCGGTGGAGGACGTCGAGCGGCTGCTGGACGCCGCCGACTTCGACCAGACCCCACTGTCGGTCCGCGACCGGGCGCTGCTGGAGGTGCTCTACGGCACCGGTGCCCGGATCTCGGAGGCGGTCGGCCTGGACATCGACGACCTGGACCTGGACGGCCGCAGCGTGCTGCTGCGCGGCAAGGGCGGCAAGCAGCGGCTGGTGCCGCTCGGCTCGTTCGCGGCCAGGGCGCTGTCGGCCTACCTGGTCCGGGTCCGTCCCGAGCTGGTCCGGCAGGGTCGCGGCACCCCCAGGGTGTTCCTGAACTCCCGCGGCGGCCCGCTGTCGCGGCAGAGCGCCTGGACGGTGCTGCGCGGCGCCGCCGACAAGGCGGGCCTGGGCACCGATCTGTCCCCGCACACCCTGCGGCACTCGTTCGCCACCCACCTGATGGAGGGCGGGGCCGACGTCCGGGTGGTGCAGGAGCTGCTGGGGCACGCCTCGGTGACCACCACCCAGATCTACACCCTGGTGACCGTCGACCAGTTGCGCGAGGTGTACGCGGTGGCCCATCCGCGCGCCCGGGCCCAGGCGTGAGACCACCCCGGATCCCGCCGGCGCCGCGGTCGCGCCGAGCCGTCGCGGCGGGCGGGTCGCAGCCGTTCACCGGGCCCACCGGTGGGGTAACCTCCGGACGGGTCAGGCACGCTGCGCGGCGGCGCAGCGAGGTATTTGCGAGGAGCGCGCCCTTCCTATGACGACGTCCGATACGCCCCCGGCCGGACCTCCGGCAGCCGGACCCGCCACCGCCTCTGAGTCACCCCAGGTGGCCACCTCGGCCGACCCGGCCCGCGCCCGGCGCCGCCGGCCGCTGACCCAGCCCGCCGCGTTGAGCCAGCACGGCCCGGCCCGGGTGATCGCGCTGTGCAACCAGAAGGGCGGGGTCGGCAAGACCACCTCGACCATCAACCTGGGCGCCGCGCTCACCGAGTTCGGCCGCCGGGTGCTGCTGGTGGACTTCGACCCGCAGGGCGCGCTCAGCGTCGGGCTGGGCGTCCAGCCGCACCAGCTGGAGCGCACCACCTACAACCTGTTGATGGAGCGCTCGGTCGGCATCGACGAGGTGCTGCTCAAGACCGGCGTGCCGGGCATGGACCTGCTGCCGTCCAACATCGACCTGTCCGCCGCCGAGGTGCAACTGGTCAACGAGGTGGCCCGCGAGCAGACCCTGGCCCGGACGCTGGCCCCGGTGCTCAACGACTACGACTTCGTGCTGATCGACTGCCAGCCCTCGCTGGGCCTGCTGACCGTGAACGCGCTGACCGCGGCGCACGGGGTGATCATCCCGCTGGAGTGCGAGTTCTTCAGCCTGCGCGGGGTGGCGCTGCTGATCGACACCATCGACAAGGTGCAGCAGCGGCTCAACCCCAACCTGCGGCTGGAGGGGATCCTGGCCACCATGTACGACGGCCGCACCCTGCACGGCCGGGAGGTCTACAGCCGCGTGCTGGAGGCGTTCGGTGACAAGGTGTTCGACACGGTGATCTCGCGGACGGTCCGGTTCCCGGAGACCACGGTGGCCGGCGAGCCGATCACCACCTGGGCGCCCACCTCCAACGGCGCGGTGGCCTACCGGGAGCTGGCCATGGAGGTTCTGGCCCGCCCGTGAGCCGAGCACTGCCGGGCGAGCTGGCGCTGGAGGACCTGCCGGAGGCGTGGGACCTGCCGGCCTCCACCGCAGACCCGGTCGAGCCCGGCGCCTTCGCCGGCCCGCTCTCCAGCGAGACCGTCGGGGCCGGTCCACGGCGGTTCAGCGTCCGGCTGGACAACTTCGAAGGTCCGTTCGACCTGCTGCTGACCCTGATCAGCCGGCGCCAGCTCGACGTCACCGAGGTCGCGCTGTCCCAGGTGACCGACGAGTTCATCAGCTACCTCAAGGCCGCCGGGGACGCCTTCGACCTCGGGCAGGCCACCGAGTTCCTGGTGGTCGCGGCCACCCTGCTCGACCTGAAGGCGGCCCGGTTGCTGCCGGCGGCCGAGGTCGAGGACGAGGAGGACCTGGCGCTGCTGGAGGCCCGCGACCTGCTGTTCGCCCGGCTGCTGCAGTACCGGGCCTACAAGCTGGCCGCGGCGCACCTCGGCACGCTGGCCGCCAAGGCCGGCCGCCGGTTCGGCCGGGTGGCCGAGCTGGAACCCCGGTTCGCCGCGCTCAGCCCCGAGCTGCGGATCGGGGTGGACCTGCACCAGTTCGCGGCGGTCGCGGCGGCGGCGTTGCGGCCCCGGCCGGTTCCGGTGGTGGGGGTGGACCACCTGCACGCCGCCCGGGTCAGCGTGCGCGAGCACATGACGCTGCTGGCCGCCCGGCTGGCCCGGATCGGATCGGCCACCTTCCGGTCGCTGGTGGCCGACTGCGGCTCCACCCTGGAGGTGGTGGCCCGCTTCCTCGGCCTGCTGGAGTTCTACCGGGACGGGTCGGTGAGCTTCGAGCAGGCCGAGGCGCTGTCGGAGCTGCACGTCCGCTGGATCGGCGGCGCCCGCAGCGCCGACGAGCCGGACAGCGCTTCGAGCGACCATGCCGCCCCGCGGGCCGGCACCGACCCGGACGAGGAGTACGGCTGATGACCCAGCCGCAGGACGAGCCCACCGAGGTTCGTGGGACGCCTGTCGAGATCGCTGAAACTCCTGTACCCGCCGAGTCCGGTGCCGTCGGCGAGTCGATCGACACCGCCGAGCCGGTTGCCACCACCACCGACGACTCCGGGCCGCTCGACCTGGCCGACCCGGCGGTGCTGCGCGCCGCACTGGAGGCCCTGCTGTTCGTGGCCGACGGACCGCTGCAGCTGAGCCAGCTGGCCGCGGCGGTGCAGCGTCCGGCGGCCGAGGTGGCCGAGGCGCTCGCCGAGATCACCGCCGAGCTGGACCGGCGGCAGGCCGGTTGGCAACTGCGGCCGGCCGCCACCGGGTTCCGGCTGTACACCCGCGACCGCTACGCCCCGGTGGTGGAGGCGTTCCTGCTCGACGGGCAGCGCACCAAGCTCAGCCAGGCCGCGCTGGAGACGCTGGCCGTGGTGGCCTACCGGCAGCCGGTGACCCGGGCCCGGATCTCGGCCATCCGGGGCGTCAACGTCGACGGCGTGGTGCGCACCCTGCTGGCCCGCGAGCTGATCACCGAGGTGGGTTCGGATCCCGAGACCGGCGGCGGGCTCTACCGCACCACCAGCACCTTCCTGGAGAAGATGGGCATCTCGGCGGTGGAGGAGCTGCCGTCGCTGGCGCCGCTGCTGCCCGAGCTGGATACCCTGGACCTCGATGAGCTGTGACCTCGGATGAGTGCTGACCCGCATGGCCAGCCCGGCGAAGCCGATCGCGGCATCCGCCTGCAGAAGGTGCTGGCCGGTGCCGGGCTGGGTTCCCGGCGGGCCTGCGAGCAGCTGATCGCCGACGGCCGGGTGAGCGTGGACGGCCGCGGGGTGGCCGAGCTCGGCACCCGGGTCGACCCGCAGACCGCGGTGGTGCGGGTGGACGGCAAGCGGATCAACCTGCGCGCCGGCCAGCTGTACCTGGCGTTGAACAAGCCTCGCGGCATGCTGACCGCGATGTCGGACCCGCACGGGCGTCCCAACGTCGGCGACCTGGTGTCCGACCAGCCCGAACGGCTGTTCCACGTCGGCCGGTTGGACGCCGACACCGAGGGCCTGCTGATCCTGACCAACGACGGTGAGTTCGCCCACCGGCTGGCCCATCCCTCGCACGAGGTGATCAAGACCTACATCGCCGAGGTGCCCGGCCCGGTGGACCGGTCACTGGGCCGTCGGCTGATGGCGGGCATCGACCTCGACGACGGCCCGGTGGCCGTCGACGACTTCACCGTGATCGACTCCTCCGGGGGCCGGGCGCTGGTGCAGGTGTCGCTGCACGTCGGCCGCAACCACATCGTCCGGCGGCTGCTGGAGGCCGTCGGACACCCGGTCGAGCGACTGGTCCGGGTCGCGATCGGACCGGTCCGGCTGGGCGACCAGCGGCCGGGCACGCTGCGCGAGCTCGACGCCACCGAACTGGCCGAGCTCTACCGCCAGCTCGGCCTGTGAGCACGACGACAGCACGCGCGAGGGAGGCTGCGGCGACGAAGGAGCGAGGACCGGACCGAGCAGGCAGGACCGGGATGAGGCAGGTGAGTCGCGCGGTGCGGGGCGCCATCCAGGTCGACGATGACGAGCGGCAGTCGATCCTGGACGGGGCGAGCGAGCTGGTCACCCAGGTGATGGCCCGCAACCGGATCGAATCCGAGGACCTGATCTCGATCCTGTTCACCGCCACCCCGGACCTGACCGCGGAGTTCCCGGCCTACGCGGCCCGGCAGCTGGGCCTGACCGACGTGCCGCTGATGTGCGCCACCGAGATCGCCGTGCCCGGCGCGCTGCCCCGGACATTGCGGTTACTGGCGCACTTCGACACCGAGCTGCCCCGCGCCGATATCCGGCACGTCTACCTGCGCGGTGCCGCGGCGCTGCGTACCGATCTGCCCCGGTAGCGCCGTCTTTCCGGCGGTGGGCCGGCGGGGCACGGTGGAAGTCGTTGTCAGCCGGACCCCGTACCCTGGGAATGCCCGGCCACCGGACGGGCTGGTTCGCGGTTGCTCGGCCTCGGCCGGGCCCACGAGCGCACCGCCCTGACAGCTGTCATGACCAGAACGGGACCGCCGGCATGCCTACCGAGGTCAGCGAGGCCCCCGTCTTCCGGGGAGCGGTGGCGCTCGACGGGCCGTCGGGCACCGGCAAGTCGACCGTCGCCCGGCAGCTGGCCCGGCGGCTGCGCACCCAGTACCTCGACACCGGCGCGATGTACCGGGCCGCCACCGTCGCGGTGCTGCGGGCCGGTGTCGATCCCGGTGACCAGGTCGCGGTGGCGGCCGAGGTGGCCAGCCACCGCATCGAGGTGGGCACCGATCCGTGGCGCGGCAGCATCTCCCTGGACGGCCGCGACGTCGGGCGTGAGATCCGGACGGCGACGGTGACCGCCGCGGTGTCGGCGGTGTCGGCCGTGCAGGCCGTCCGCGCCCAGCTGGTCGCGCAGCAGCGGTTGATCATGGGCCGCGGGCCGACCGTCGCCGAGGGCCGTGACATCGGCTCGGTGGTCTGGCCGCAGGCGGAACTGAAGGTCTACCTGACCGCCCGCGAGGACGTCCGGGCCCGGCGCAGAGCCGGCGAGCTGGGGGAGGACGGCGCGGCCGACATCGCCCGGATCGAGCAGGCGTTGCGCCGCCGGGACACCTTCGACTCCAGCCGGGCGGTCAGCCCGCTGCGCCGGGCGGACGGCGCGACCGAGGTCGACACCTCGGAGCTGACTGCCGACGAGGTGGTCGAGCTGCTCGCCGGCCTGGCGTTCCGAGCCGTCAGCACGGCAGATCGCGCCTGAGCCATGACCGATCCTGACCTGGCCGGCATCCCCGACGTGGCGCCGGCCGACACCGACTTCGATCCGGCCGGCCACGCGCCGGCCGATGGCCTGCCCGTGCTGCCGGTGGTGGCCGTGGTCGGGCGTCCCAACGTGGGCAAGTCCACCCTGGTGAACCGGATCCTCGGTCGCCGCGAGGCCGTCGTGCAGGACGTGCCCGGGGTCACCCGGGACCGGATCGCCTACGACGCCTACTGGGGCGGGCGGCAGTTCACCCTGGTCGACACCGGCGGCTGGGAACCGGACGCCACCGGGTTGCAGGCGATGGTCTCCCGCCAGGCCGAGCAGGCCGTGGTGACCGCCGACCTGGTGCTGTTCGTGCTGGACTCCCGCACCGGCGCGACCGAGACCGACCTGGTGGTGGCCCGCACGCTGCGCCGGGCCGGCCGGCCGGTGGTGCTGGCGGTCACCAAGGTCGACGACGAGCGCGGTGAGTCCGACGCCGCCGAGGCCTGGTCGCTGGGCCTGGGCCAGCCGTACGCGGTGAGCGGGCTGCACGGCCGGGGCTCGGGTGACCTGCTGGACGCGATCCTGGAGCAGCTGCCGGACGCACCGCCGGAGCGCGAGGCCACCGGCGGCCCGCGCCGGGTGGCCCTGGTGGGGCGGCCGAACGTGGGCAAGTCCAGCCTGCTCAACCGGCTGTCCGGCGTCGAGCGGGCGGTGGTGGACGCGGTGGCCGGCACCACCGTCGACCCGGTGGACTCGCTGCTGGAACTGGGCGGACAGACCTGGCGGTTCGTCGACACCGCGGGCCTGCGCCGGCGGGTGAACACCGCGTCCGGCATGGAGTACTACGCCAGCCTGCGGACGGCCAGCGCCCTGGAGTCGGCCGAGGTGGCGGTGGTGCTGCTGGACGCCTCGGAGGTGATCTCCGAGCAGGACCAGCGGGTGCTGACCATGGTGGCCGAGGCCGGCCGGGCCCTGGTGATCGCCTTCAACAAGTGGGACCTGGTGGACGACGACCGCCGCCTGCAGTTGGAGAAGGAGGTCGACTGGGAGCTGCAGCGGGTGCCGTGGGCGCCCCGGGTCAACGTCTCGGCCAAGACCGGGCGGGCGGTGGACAAGCTCGCCGACGCGCTGCGGCTCTCGCTGGCCTCCTGGGACCGCCGGATTCCCACCGGGCAGCTCAACAGCTGGCTGACCGAGGTGGTCAACGCCACCCCGCCACCCGGCCGGGGCGGCAAGCATCCCCGGGTGCTGTTCGCCACCCAGGCCGACACCCGGCCGCCGCGGTTCGTGCTGTTCACCACCGGCTTCCTGGAGGCCGGCTACCGGCGCTTCCTGGAACGCCGGCTGCGCGAGGACTTCGACTTCCGGGGCAGCCCGATCGAGATCTCGGTGCGGGTCCGGGAACGCCAGCAGCGCGGTTAGCCCGTCCGCGGGCGGAATCAGAGCGTCGGGCGGGGAGTCAGAGCTTCTTGACCAGCCGCTCGACCATGGTCACGTTGCGCGCGGTGGTGGGCACGCCGGGCAGTGCCTTCGACCAGAGCCTGGGCCCCAGGCTGGTGTTGCTCGACTTGTCCCGGATCAGCCAGTGCACGTCGCGACCGACCACCTGCACCTCGTCCAGGTCGTTCGACAGCGCCTCCACCGCCCGCCGCTCGGCGGCGCTCAGGGTGGTCAGCGGCAGCAGCACGAAGTGGGTGTGGCCGGCCGCGATGGTCCCGAACGGCTTGTCGCTGGCCAGCGCCCGAACCTGCTTCGCGGTGCGGACGAAGGTGGTCAGCTCGAAGCCGAACTCCGCCTCCAGCGCCGTGCGCAGCTGCTTCTCCAACGCCGCCGTCCGGCCGGTGGCGGTGAACAGCAGGTTGCCGCTGTTGACGAAACTCGCCACCTCGGTGTGGCCGAGCTCCTCCAGCGTCCGGCACGCCGTCGCCATGTCGACGCGGCGCCGGCCGACGTTGACCGCCCGCAGGAAAGCAACGAATCGCGCCATGCCCGCTATTGGATCACGATCACCCCCGGCTCGAGCCGTTACCGCCGCCGACCCGCGCAGGGTGCGGACCGGACGCTGGCCGGAGCGCGGGGTGCCGTGCGCTAAGGTTGCTCCCGGCTCGCTCGGGCCGCGGTGGTGGTCCCGGGATCGAGCCGAACGGGCTGTAGCGCAGCTTGGTAGCGCACCTGACTGGGGGTCAGGGGGTCGCAGGTTCAAATCCTGTCAGCCCGACATCACCTGCGGAAGCAGGCGGATGTGCCGTTCGCCCGCCGCGTCGGGTGGGCACTTTGCCGGCGGGAGGCCAGAGCGCGTGAGTTCGCAGCCCCCGGCCGGCCCGGCGCGAACCGTCACCGACCGGTCGCGGTCGGCGGTGCTGACGGTGCCCAACCTGCTCAGCTTCTCCCGGCTGCTCGGCGTGCCGCTGTTCCTGTGGCTGCTGCTCGGCCCGCACGCCGACGCGCTGGCGCTGCTGGTGCTGGTGATCTCGGGGATCACCGACTGGGCCGACGGCGTGCTGGCCCGCCGGTGGAACCAGATGTCGCGGCTCGGCGCGCTGCTCGACCCGGTGGCCGACCGGCTCTACATCCTCGCCACCCTGGTCGGACTGGTGCTGCGGCACGTCATCCCGCTCTGGCTGGCGGTGCTGATCATCGGCCGGGACCTGGTGCTGACCGGCACCCTGCCGGCGCTGCGCAGGCGCGGGCTGACCGGGTTGCCGGTGCACTACCTGGGCAAGGCCGCCACCTTCAACCTGCTGTACGCCTTCCCGCTGCTGCTGCTCGGCTCGCACCCGGGCACCCTGAGCAGCATCGCCAAGCCGATCGCCTGGGCGTTCACGATCTGGGGGACCGGGCTCTACCTGTGGTCGGCGGGGCTGTACCTGGTCCAGTTCCGCCGGGTGCTGGCCGAACCGGCGGTGGCCTGAATGACTGGTCCCGGCTCGCGTCCGTCCGGCACCCGGCTGTCCACCGCGATGCTGGACGACCTGCTCGACAACCCGCTCGACCCCGGCTACCGGCTTGCTTTCCAGGCCCGGCAGGACCGGGAGCGCGCCGGGACCGAGCGCTCGTCGACCGGCCGCCGCTGGTGGGACGGGCCGGTGCTGTGGCTGGCCTGCGTCGCGGTCGGCCTGCTGCTGGTGGTGGCCTACCAGCAGCAACACCAGTCGGCGCCGGCCCGCGAGGCGGCCCGCAAGGACCTGATCGAGCGGATCCAGCGGCTGCAGCAGACCGGCGACTCGCTGGACGGCCGGGCCAAGTCGCTGGCCAGCGAGGTGGCGGGCCTGCGCGATGCCCAGCTGCCCGGCAACAGCGAGGAGCTGAAGCGGCTGGAGCTCACGTCCGGGGCGCTGCCGGCCACCGGGCCCGGCGTGCGGATCGAGCTGGACGAGCCGCCGGCGCCGACCTCGCCGGCCAACGGCCGGCCCGGCACCACCCCGCAGGAGCAGGTCGCGGTGCTGCACGACCGCGACATCCGTGCGGTGGTCAACGAGCTGTGGGCGGCCGGCGCCGAGGCGGTGGCCGTGAACGGGCTGCGGCTGACCGCCACCTCCTTCATCCGGTTCGCCGGGGAGTCGGTGCTGGTGGACTTCCAGCCGATCAGCGCCCCGTACACGATCGAGGCGATCGGTAACCGCAATGCCCTGCTGGTCGCCTTCGCCGATTCCGCGGTCGCCCGCCAGCTCAAGACGATGGCCGCGGTGGACGGGATCAGCTTCCGGTTCACCGGCAGGTCCGGGCTGCGGCTGCAGTCGGTTACGGTGGCCCAGCCGCACTACGCCGGCCTCGGAGCCGCCGCCAGCCAACCCCGTCCCCGTCCCCGTCCGCCTCCCCGTCCGCATCGGAGTCGCCACGATGATTGCCGCCATCGCCCTGGTCATCGGCGTGGTGCTGGGCATCGTGCTGCGACCCACCGTGCCGCTGTGGCTGGAGCCGTACCTGCCGATCGCGGTGGTGGCCGCGCTCGACGCCGTCTTCGGCGGCATCCGCGCCCGGCTGGACGGCATCTTCGTCGCGAAGGTGTTCGTGGTCTCGTTCGTGTCCAACGTGCTGGTCGCCGCGCTGATCGTGTTCATGGGCGACAAGCTCGGGGTCGGCGGCCAGCTGTCCACCGCGGTGGTGGTCGTGCTGGGCATCCGGATCTTCGGCAACGCCGCCGCCATCCGTCGTCACCTGTTCCGGGCCTGAGGACGGACCGGCCGCAACCATGCCCACCCAGCCCAGCGAGCCCAGCGAGCCACCCAGTCCAGCGAGCCCAGCGAGCCCACCCAGCCCAGCGAGCCCAGCGAGCCCACCCAGTCCAGCGAGCCCACCCCACCCGAGCAGGCCGCCGAGCCGGCAGCAGGCGCCGGGTCGCCGCGCCGGCGCAACGGGGCCGCCACCGTCCTGATCGGGGCGCTGCTGGCGATGCTGGGCTTCGCCCTGGCGGTGCAGTTCCGCTCCAACTCCACCAACGACGTGCTGGCCGGCGCCCGGGAAGCCGACCTGATCCGGATCCTGGACGACCAGAACAGCCGCATCGACCGGCTACAGGGCCAGATCAGCGACCTGCAGGCGGCCCGCCAACGACTATCGCTCAACGGCAGCAACAACACCGCGGCCCGCGAGGAGGCGCAACGGCAGGCCGACGCGCTGGCGGTGCTGACCGGCGCCGCGGCGGCGCACGGCCCGGGCATCCGGGTGCTGATCTCCGACCCGCAACGGGCACTGCGCGCCGAGGAGCTGCTCGACATCGTCGAGGAGCTGCGCGGCGCCGGTGCCGAGGTGATCCAGTTCGGGCCGGTCCGGATCGGCACGTCCAGCGCCTTCACCGACTCCGGCTCCGGGGTGTCGCTGGACGGCACCGCGCTGCAGTCGCCGTACGAGGTGCTGGCCATCGGCGATCCCAAGACGCTCGACACCGCCCTCAACATCCAGGGCGGAGTGGTCAACACCGTGCACGCCGCCGGCGGGGAGATCAACATCGCCGAGCAGTCGCTGGTCAGCATCACCGTCACCCGGACGGTGCCGGCACCGCGCTACGCCACCCCGGCCGGTAAGTGACCGCTGAGTGATCAGCGGGGACCGACCCGGTAAGGTCGCGCCCACCGTGGCCCGAACGGCCGCCGACCGGTGACCCGCCGGCCGTCCCGATGCAGCTGCCCGACGACCCGAGAGACGACGAGGTGACCCAGATGGCCGAGATCCCCTCCGATCTGCGCTACACCAGCGACCACGAATGGACCAAGCCGGTCGAGGGCAATGTGGTCCGGGTCGGGATCACCGACTACGCCCAGAACTCCCTCGGCGACATCGTCTTCGTCTCGGTGCACGCGCTGGATGCCACGGTGGAGGCCGGTGACACCTTCGGCGAGGTCGAGTCGACCAAGAGCGTCTCGGACCTCTACGCCCCGGTGGCGGGCTCGGTGGTGGCCCGCAACGAGGCGCTGGACGACAACCCGGACCTGGTGAACAGCGACCCCTACGGAGCCGGCTGGATCGCCGAGATCCGGGTCGAGGACCTGGCCGTGCTCGACTCGCTGCTCGACGCGGCGGCATACGGACAGGCCACCTCTGAGTAAACCTCCACCTCGCGTTGACCCTTCGCCGCGCGGCGAACTAGGCTCGGTGGCACGGTGACCGGCGATCGGAGCGGGCTCGATCCCCGTCAGGTACCGGTGTCAAACAGGCAACGAGAAAGGGCGTCCCGGCGTGTTCTGCACCGCGTGTGGCACCGAGAACTCCGCTGACAGCCGCTACTGCACCCAGTGCGGGGCGCAGCTGCCCGGCGCCCAGGCGGGCGGTAGCCGGCCCGGTGGCCCGGACGCGACCTCCATCCTGTCCGCGGGACTGGCCACCACCGGCACCGACAGCGACGAGTTCTCGCCCGAGGCCCACCAGCGCGCCATCGACGCGCTGGCGCCGGGCACCGCGCTGCTGGTGGTCAAGCGTGGCCCGAACGCCGGCAGCCGGTTCCTGCTCGACCAGGAGGTCACCACCGCCGGCCGGCACCCGGACAGCGACATCTTTCTCGACGACGTCACCGTCTCGCGCCGGCACGTGGAGTTCCGCCGCGACGGCTCCGGCTTCACCGTTCACGACGTGGGCAGCCTGAACGGCACCTACGTCAATCGGGAGCGGATCGACTCGGCGACCCTGGCGGGCGGCGACGAGGTGCAGATCGGCAAGTTCCGGCTGGTGTACCTGAACTCGCCGGGCCGGACGGGAGCCGGTTCGTGAGCAGCGCCGGCCTGCCGGTCCGCGGCACGCTGTCGATCGGCGAGGTGCTGGCCCAGCTGCGCGCCGACTTTCCGGACGTCACGATCTCCAAGATCCGCTTCCTGGAGGACCAGGGCCTGGTGCAGCCGGACCGGACGCCGTCGGGGTACCGCAAGTTCTCCGGCTCCGACGTCGCCCGGCTGAAATACGTGCTCAGCCAGCAGCGTGACCACTACCTGCCCCTGCGGGTGATCAAGGAGCAGCTCGAAGCCATCGACCGCGGGCACGGCCACGGGCCGGTGCCGGCCCCGGCGGTGCCCCGGGCCGCTCACCCCACCATCGTGGACAACACCCCGACCCCGGACCACTTCCGCGCGAGCCCGGCGGCGATGCGGCTGAGCCGCGAGGAGTTGCTCAACACCGCGGGACTTCGTCCGAGCCAGCTGTCGGAACTGGAGCAGTACGGCCTGATCACCCAGCGGCCGGGCGGCTACTACGACGACGACGCCCTGGCGATCGGCCGGGTGGTGGCCGAGATGGCCCGGTTCGGCATCGAGGGACGGCACCTGCGCGGCTTCAAGTCCGCCGCCGAGCGCGAGGTGGGACTGTTCGGCCAGGTGGCCGGCCCGATGGCCAAGCAGCGCAGCGGGGACGGCCGGTCCCGGGCCGAGGAGGCGGTGCGCGAGCTCGCGGCACTGTCGGTGCGGTTGCATGCCGCGCTGGTACAGATCGGGTTACGAGAGATCGTCGGCTGACCGCGCGAACGGCTAGGCTGAAAGGGGTCCCGTCCCCGCTCGCCCAGCAGAGGAAGGTCGTCAGGTGACTCTGCATCCGCTCGAGGTCGTCGGCGTACGGGTCGAGCTGCCCGCCAACCAGCCGGTGGTGCTGCTCAAGGAAACCAAAGGCGTCCGGTACCTGCCCATCTGGATCGGGGCGGTGGAGGCGTCGGCCATCGCCTTCCAGCAGCAGGGCGTCGAGACCCCTCGGCCGATGACCCACGACCTGCTCAAGCTGGTGATCGGCGCGCTCGGCGGCGAGTTGAAGCAGGTCTCGATCACCGAGCTGCGCGACGACGTCTTCTACGCCGAGCTGCAGTTCGCCAACGGTGCCACGGTCAGCGCCCGCCCGTCGGACGCTATCGCGCTGGCACTGCGCACCAAGACGCCGATCGTGGGGGACGAGAGCGTGCTGGCGGCGGCCGGCATCGCCATCCCCGAGGAGGACGAGGACGAGGTGGAGCGGTTCCGGGAGTTCCTGGACACCATCTCGGCCGACGACTTCGCCGGTTCCGGTGGCGACGAACCGCATCCCGGCGCCTCGTGACCGGCAAGCCGGTTGGCCGATCAGAAGTCTGCACCTGAGGTCGACGGTTACTTTTTCGGAGCGATCCGGCGAGGCGGATTGACCGGTGCAGTCAGCGCGGCATACCGTCAGTAAATACCCACGGTGCAATTCGGTGGGTGCCGCTCCCGGGCCGGTGCCGGACCAGGAGCGGGGAAGGTCATCGTCAGCGGTGCTGAGCTGGTCAGCGCAGGCAGGAGAGCGACGTGCAGGACCATACGCCGGAGCAGGGTGAGCTGTTCTCCCAACCGGGCATCGGCTCCGACGACTCGGTGGGCTACCGCGGCCCGACCGCCTGCGCCGCCGCCGGCATCACCTACCGCCAGCTCGACTACTGGGCCCGCACCGAACTGGTGGTGCCCTCGGTCCGGTCCGCGGCCGGCTCGGGCAGCCAGCGGCTGTACTCGTTCAAGGACATCCTGGTCCTCAAGGTCGTCAAGCGGCTGCTGGACACCGGCGTCTCGCTGCAGAACATCCGGCTCGCGGTGGACGCCCTGCGCCAGCGCGGCGTGGACGACCTGGCCCGGATCACCCTGCTCTCCGACGGCACCACCGTCTACGAGTGCACGTCCTCGGAAGAGGTCGTCGACCTGTTGCAGGGCGGCCAGGGTGTGTTCGGCATCGCGGTCAGCGGAGCACTGCGCGAGCTGACCGGCTCGCTGGCGACGCTGCCCTCCGAGCGCACCGACGGCACGGTCGGCGTCGAGGCCCCGGCCGACGACGAGCTGTCCCGGCGCCGGCAACGCCGGTCCGCCTCGGCGTAAGAGGCGCGGCACAAGCAGCGCGCCGCGCCCAGGCTGGTAATCTGGCCGGTACCGCAACGCGCACGGGAGAGTCCGTACCGGCTGATTTCTGATCGAGGGCCGGACGGCGCCGAAGGGGCAACTTCCCCGCCAACCTCTCAGGCTGCAGGACCGTGCGCGCAGGTAGCTCTGAAGGGCGCCAGCCTGACAGAGGGGGAGTAGTCCGGCTCGTCGCCGGGCTATCTCAGCCCTGTCTGGAGTTGGAGCCCGCATGGACCACGCTGCCGGTACCGAAACCGCTGGTGAACACGACGTCACCGTTGCCGCCCTGACCCCGTTCTCGGCCCGGCATATCGGGGTCACCGAGCCCGCCGACCAGGCGGTGATGCTCAAGGCACTGGGTTACGCCAGCCTGGACGACCTGCTCGCCGCGGCCATTCCGGCCAGCATCCGCACGACCCTGGAGCTGGCATTGCCGCCGGCCGCCTCCGAGGCCGAGGTGGCCGCGGAGCTGCGCGCGCTGGCGGCCCGCAACGCCGTGCGCGCCTCGATGATCGGCCTGGGCTACTACGACACCGTCACCCCGCCGGTGATCCGGCGCAACGTGCTGGAGAACCCGGCCTGGTACACCGCCTACACCCCGTACCAGCCCGAGATCAGCCAGGGCCGGCTGGAGGCGCTGCTGAACTTCCAGACCATGGTCGAGGACCTGACCGGCCTGCCTACCGCGGGGGCATCCCTGCTGGACGAGGGCACCGCGGCGGCCGAGGCGATGGCGCTGGCACACCGCACCTCGGCCGCGGCCAAGAAGGGCGCCGACGCCTTCCTGGTCGACGCCGAGACGCTGCCGCAGACCGTGGACGTGGTCCGCACCCGGGCCACCGCGCTCGGCCTGCGGGTACTGGTCGCGGACCTGTCCGAGGACACCCCGGCGGAGCTGACCGACGGAGCGGTGTTCGGCGTCCTGCTGCAGTACCCGGGTGCCTCGGGCCGGGTGCGTGACCTGCGCCCGGTGATCGAGGCGGCGCACGCGGCCGGCGCGCTCGCCACGGTGGCGGCCGACCTGCTTGCCCTGACGCTGCTCACCCCGCCTGGCGAGTTCGGCGCCGACATGGCGGTCGGCACCTCGCAGCGGTTCGGGGTGCCGCTGGGCTTCGGCGGCCCGCACGCCGGTTACCTGGCGATCCGGGCCGGCCTGGAGCGGCAGCTGCCCGGCCGGCTGGTGGGCGTCTCGGTGGACGCCGAGGGACGGCCGGCCTACCGGCTGGCACTGCAGACCCGCGAGCAGCACATCCGTCGCGAGAAGGCCACCTCCAACATCTGCACCGCCCAGGTGCTGCTGGCGGTGATGGCCTCGATGTACGCCGTCTACCACGGCCCGACCGGGCTGCGGGCGATCGCGGCGAGCGTGCATGCCAAGGCCGCCCGGCTGGCCGCGGCGCTGCGGGCCGGCGGCGTCGAGGTGCTGACCGAGGCGTTCTTCGACACCCTGACGGTCCGGGTGCCCGGCCGGGCCGCCGAGGTGCTGGCCGCCGCCGACGAGCGCGGCGTGAACCTGCGACCCGATCGACGCCGACCAGCTCGGCATCGCCTGCGACGAGGCCACCACCGAGGCGGTGCTCGGCCAGGTGCTGGCCGCCTTCGGGGTGGCCGGTGACCTGCCGGCCACCGCCCCGCTGGCGTTGCCCGCCGGGCTGCGGCGCGAGTCGGACTACCTCAGCCACCCGGTGTTCAACTCCCACCACTCCGAGACCGCGATGCTGCGCTACCTGCGCCGGCTCGCCGACCGGGACTACGCGCTGGACCGCGGCATGATCCCGCTCGGCTCCTGCACCATGAAGCTGAACGGCACCACCGAGATGGAGCCGGTGACCAACCCGGGCTTCGCCAACGTGCACCCGTTCGCGCCGGCCGGCCAGTTCGACGGCTACGCGGCGCTGATCGCGGACCTGGAGAACTGGCTGACCGAGATCACCGGCTACGACGCGGTGTCGCTGCAGCCCAACGCCGGCGCGCAGGGCGAGTTCGCCGGGCTGCTGGCCATCGCCTCCTACCACCGCAGCCGGGGCGAGACCGGCCGGGACGTCTGCCTGATCCCGGCCAGCGCGCACGGCACCAACGCGGCGTCCGCGGTGCTGGCCGGCATGAAGGTGGTGGTGGTCGCGACCAGTGGCACCGAGGGCGAGGTGGACCTGGACGACCTGAAGGCCAAGATCGACCAGCACGCCGACCGGCTGGCCGCCATCATGGTGACCTACCCGTCCACCCACGGGGTGTTCGAGGACCACATCGGCGAGGTCTGCGAGCGGGTGCACGCGGCCGGTGGGCAGGTCTACGTCGACGGCGCGAACCTCAACGCCATGGTGGGACTGGCCCGGCCCGGCAAGTTCGGTGCCGACGTCTCGCACCTGAACCTGCACAAGACCTTCTGCATCCCGCACGGCGGCGGCGGCCCGGGCGTCGGGCCGGTCGCGGTGCGCGAGCACCTGGCGCCGTTCCTGCCCAACCACCCGCTGCAGCCGCTGGCCGGACCCGAGACCGGTCCGGGCGCGATCGCGGCGGCGCCGTGGGGGTCGGCCTCCATCCTGCCGATCACCTGGGCCTACCTGCGGCTGATGGGCCCGGACGGGCTGACCGCTGCCACCGCCACGGCCATCCTGTCGGCCAACTACATCGCGGCCCGGCTGACCGAGCACTACCCGGTGCTCTACACCGGGGTGCGCGGCCTGGTCGCGCACGAGTGCATCCTGGACCTGCGCCAGCTGACCAAGGAGACCGGTGTCACCGTCGACGACGTCGCCAAGCGGTTGATCGACTACGGCTTCCACGCGCCGACCATGTCCTTCCCGGTGGCCGGCACCCTGATGGTGGAGCCGACCGAGAGCGAGGACCTGCGCGAGATCGACCGGTTCATCGAGGCGATGATCGCGATCCGGGCCGAGATCGAGCAGGTCCGCAACGGTGCGTGGCCGGCCGGAGACAACCCGCTGCGCAACGCCCCGCACACCGCCCGCTGCCTGGTGGAGGACTGGGATCACCCGTACAGCCGGGCCGAGGCGGTCTACCCGGCCGGGGTGGATCCGGCGGCGAAGTACTGGGCGCCGGTGCGGCGGATCGACGGCGCCTACGGCGACCGCAACCTGATGTGCTCCTGCCCGCCGGTCGCCGACTACGCGTGACGGTGCCCGCGCGAGCCTGACCGGCCCGATAACGGGCCGCGGACATGGTCGTGGGCGCCAGGCATGCCTGGCGCCCACCTCTCACGTGCTGGCGAGCGAGAACGCTCGCCGAGCGGGTGCGGTTGTCGCTGACCGAGCCGGCGCGGCTCAGGCCACCCGGTGCAGCGCGGCGGCGGTGAGTTCGGCCCGCCGGGCCTGGACGCAGTGACCGTCCGGCAGGATCTCGCCGGAGTCCTCGAACAGCACCACGCCGTTGCAGAGCAGGCTCCAGCCCTGTTCGGGGTGGCAGGCGATGACGTGCGCGGCGTCGCGGTCGGGGCCGTGCGCGTCCGGACAGCGCGGTTCGTGCACGCAGGCGCCCCGGGCAGCCGGGTCCCGCGGCACGGCCTGGTCGGGCGCCGACGGATTATCGAGGTGGCTCATGAGCTGCGTCCTAGCTTGAAGAGTGTCTACATTCTATTTATCAGATTGTGGTGTGGCGCACATCAATGTTCGGCGTTTCCCGGCAGCGATTACAGGTTGATTCGTGCGATCCCGTGCAGTCGTGGCCAAATTGCAATCTTAACGTCGACCAAACATGCCTCAGACCGGAAAGTCAAGGCCTGCAGCCTCAAGGTTGTCTCAAATCCTCATATCTGTAGAGGGTTGTGGGGATATCTACGTACCCGATCAGGTCAGGTCCGTCCGGCGCGGTCCTGCGCCTCGGACAGCACCGTTGAGGACTGCATCCAATCGGCCAGAATCGCGGGAATTCCCGCACCGGCCGCCGCGGCGATCACTTTTTCGTCGTCGTCGACGAACAATTCCACGTGCCGGGGACGCAGTCGGTTCAGCTCGGCCAGCTTGAGTACCGGTGCCGGCCGGAAATCCCGCCGGCCCCGCATGATCAGCTCGGCGCCGGGTAGCCCGTGCCCGTCCAGCCACTGCCGGGTGACCTCCCGCAGCGACTCCGGCCGTCCGGTCAGCCAGACGATCTCGTGCTCGGCCGCCGCGGCATGCACCCGCCGCAGGCCCTCGGCCAACCCGGTATCCCGGACCGCCGCGGCGAAGAACGCCGGCCAGTCCTTGGGCTGGCGTTCCAGCAGGTGCAGCCGGTGCCGGACGTCGGCCACCACGCCGTCGATGTCGAAGACCGCTATGCCCACGCTTTCAAGAGTAGGCCGCGCCAGGAGTGCTCCCGACCAGCCCCGCGCGCGGGGCTGGTCGGGAGGTGCCGGCCGGTAGACTCTTCAGAACGTGGAATTCCTCAACGGCCTGTTGCCGGCACACGACCTGACCTACGAAGACGTCTTCATGGTCCCGCGGTCCTCCGACGTCGCCTCCCGCTTCGACGTGGACCTGGCCACCAGCGACGGCAGCGGCGCCACCATCCCGCTGGTCGTCGCCAACATGACGGCGGTGGCCGGCCGGCGGATGGCCGAGACGGTGGCCCGCCGGGGTGGCTTGACCGTGCTACCCCAGGACATCCCGGTCGACGTGGTGGCCGAGGTGGTCGGCTGGGTCAAGCAGCGCGACCTGGTGCACGAGACCGCGTTGACCCTGGGCCCGACCAGCACCGTCTCCGACGCGCTGGCGCTGATGCCCAAGCGGGCGCACGGTGCGGTGGTGGTGGTCTCCGACGGCCGTCCGGTGGGCGTGGTCACCGAGCGCGACTGCGCCGGGGCCGACCAGTTCGCCCAGCTGTCGCAGGTCATGTCGAGCCGGCTGCAGCAGCTGCCGGCCAGCATCGGCGCCCGCGAGGCGTTCGACAAGCTCGCCGACCAGCACCGCAGGCTGGCACCGGTGGTCGACGACGACGGCCTGCTGGTCGGCGTGCTGACCCGTACCGCGGCCCTGCGCTCGACCCTGTACGAGCCGGCGACCGACACTGCCGGCCGGCTGCGGGTGGCGGCGGCGATGGGGGTCAACGGCGACGTCCGGGCCAAGGCCGAGCGGCTGCTGGCCACCGGCATCGACCTGCTGGTGCTCGACACCGCGCACGGCCACCAGCACCGGATGCTCGAGGCGCTGGCCGCGGTCCGCTCGATCTCGCCAGGGGTACCGGTGGCGGCCGGCAACGTGGTATCCGCGGCCGGCACCGTGGACCTGATCGAGGCCGGCGCCGACATCGTCAAGGTGGGCGTCGGGCCGGGCGCGATGTGCACCACCCGGATGATGACCGGGGTCGGCCGCCCGCAGTTCTCCGCCGTGCTGGAATGCGCCGGGGCGGCCCGGCGACTGGGCCGGCACGTCTGGGCCGACGGCGGCGTGCGGCACCCGCGCGACGTCGCGCTGGCGCTGGCCGCCGGCGCCTCGGCGGTGATGATCGGCTCCTGGTTCGCCGGTACCTACGAGTCGCCCGGCGACCTGAGGCTGGCCGCCGACGGCCGGGCCTACAAGGACAGCTTCGGGATGGCCTCGGCCCGGGCGGTGGCGTCCCGGACTGCGTCGGAGTCACCCTTCGAGCGGGCCCGCAAGGCGCTGTTCGAGGAGGGCATCTCCACCGGCCGCAGCTACCTGGACCCGGCCCGGCCCGGGGTGGAGGACCTGATCGACGCGATCATCGCCGGGGTGCGGTCCTCCTTCACCTACGCCGGTGCCCGCACCATCGCCGAGTTCGCCGACCGCGCCGTGGTGGGTATCCAGAGCAGCGCCGGCTACGCCGAGGGGCGCCCGCTGCAGTCCGGTTGGTGACCGCGGCCCCGGTCCTGCAGCAGGCGCCTGATTGACGGGCCGAAGCCGGAACAAGCATGCTGGGGCGGTGACTGCGAGCGCCGGGCCGGACGGGCATTCCCACCGCCCGCACGCGCACGGCGGCCCGAACGCCGACCGCCGCTGGTTGTCGGCCGCGCTGGCCGTGATCGTCGCCTTCATGGTCGCCGAGGTCGCGGTGGGGCTGGCCGTCGGGTCGCTGGCGTTGCTCACCGATGCCGGCCACCTGCTCACCGACGCCGCCGCCCTGGCGGTCGCGGTGGTCGCCGCGGGACTGGCCCGGCGCCCGGCGCGCGGCGCCTACACCTACGGTTTCACCCGGATCGACGCGGTGTCCGCCCAGGCCAACGGCATCACCCTGCTGCTGCTGGCCGCCTGGTTCACCGTGGCCGCGGTGCGCCGGCTGTTCGACCCGCCCGACGTGCCCGGCGCCGCGGTGCTGGTGGTGGCCCTGGTGGGCATCGCGGTGAACCTGGTGGCGGTGCTGCTGGCCGCCCGGGCCGACCAGCACAGCCTGAACGTCCGGGGCGCGCTGGCCCACCTGGTCACCGACCTGTGGGCGTTCGTGGCCACCGCCGCCGCCGGCGCGGTGATCCTGCTGACCGGCTGGACCCGGGCCGACCCGGTGGCCTCGCTGGTGGTCGCCGCGCTGATGGTGCGCAGCGGTGTTGCGTTGGTCCGGGCCGCCGGCCGGGTGTTCCTGGAGGCTGCCCCGAACGGCACCGACCCGGCCCGGATCGGCCACTCGATGGCCGCGGTGGCAGGCGTGCGCGAGGTGCACGACCTGCACGTGTGGGACCTGGGGGCCGGCGAGCCGGCACTGTCGGCGCACCTGGTGATCGAGGCCAGCCACGACTGCCACGAGGTGGCTTACGGGGTGCGCCGGGTGCTGGCCGACCTGCACCGGATCCGGCACGCCACCCTGCAGGCCGACCACCAGCACGCCGACCGGCCGCCGGTGGCCGACGACTGCGCCCGGGACGCGCACGGCCCCGGCTATGTCCGCGGCGCCCAACCGTCGAGCCCTGGACCATCCGGCGCCGTATCGTCCAGAAACTGAACGGTTCGCCACCGAAGCGTCCGGCTCACACGGCCTGGTGTTCGATCGGCTGCCCGCTCAGGTAGCTGTGCCACAGCTCGGCGTAGCTGCCTCCGTCGGCCAGCAGCTGCCGGTGGCTGCCGTCCTCGACGATCCGGCCGTCGGCCAGCACCACGATCCGGTCGGACCGGGCGGCGGTGGTCAGCCGGTGCGCCACCGTCACCGTGGTGCGGTGCCGGCTCAGTCGCTGGGTCGCCTCGCTCACCACCGCCTCGCTGGCCAGGTCCAGCGCGGCGGTCGCCTCGTCCAGCAGCAGGATGTCGGGGTCGACGAGTTCGGCGCGGGCCAGCGCGATCAGCTGCCGCTGGCCGGCGGACAGGTTGCGGCCCCGCTCGCCGACCTGGTGCAGGTAGCCGCCGCTGAGCGTGGCCACCATCTGGTGCGCCCCGACCGCGCGGGCGGCCTGTTCCACCTCGGCGTCGGTGGCGTCCGGGCGTCCGTAGGCGATGGCGTCGCGCACCGTGCCGGGGGACAGGTAGGCCTCCTGCGGCACGATGCCCAGCCGCTGGCGGTAGCCACCCAGGTCCAGCTCGCGCAGGTCGGCACCGTCCACCCGGACCGCGCCGGCGGTCGGGTCGTAGAACCGGGCGATGAGCTTGACCAGGGTGGACTTGCCAGCGCCGGTCTGGCCCACCAGGGCCACCGACTGGCCGGCCGGTACCCGCAGTTCGATGCCGCTGACCGCCGGCCGGGTGCTGCCGGGGTACTGGAAGTCCACGTCGGTCAGGGTGATCTCGCCGCGCAGCGCCGGCACCGGCCGCGGCTCGGCCGGCTCCGGGGTGCCGGTCGGGGTGCCCAGGAGCTCCTTGAGCCGGGACAGGCCCACCGAGGCCTGCTGGTAGCCGTCGAAGACCTGGGACAGCTGCTGGACCGGTCCGAAGAAGGCGTCCAGGTAGAGGAAGAAGGCGATCAACGAGCCGGCCGACAGGCTGCCGTGCGCCAGCCGGTGCGCGCCGAAGGCCAGCACCGCCGCGCCGGACAGGTCGGCGAGGAACTGCACGAACGGGAAGTAGGTCGAGATGTAGATCTGGGCGCGCAGCCGGGAGTCGCGGTAGTCCCGGGCGGCGCCCAGGAAGACCTCGGCGTTGCGCTGCTCGCGGCGGAACACCTGGGCCACCCGGACGCCGGCCACGTTCTCCTGGAACTGGGCGTTGACCGTGCTGACCCGCTCCCGGGCCTCGACGTAGGCGGGCACCGACACCCGCCGGAAGAGCAGGGTGGCGGCCAGCAGCAGCGGCAGCGCGGCGACCAGCACCAGCGCCAGCTGCGCGTCCAGCAGCAGCAGCGCCACCAGCACCCCGACCAGGGTGAGCACGCTGATCAGCGCGGTGGCCAGGCTCGTCTGCAGGAAGTTCGACAGCGCGTCCACGTCGGTGGTCATCCGGGTCATGATCCGGCCGCCGAGCTCGCGCTCGTAGTAGTCCAGGCTCAGCCGCTGCAGGTGCGCGAACGCCTTGACCCGCAGGGTGTAGAGCAGCCGCTCACCGGTGCGGCCGGTCACCCGGGTGCCGGCCGCGCTGACCAGCCAGTCCAGCGCCAGCACCCCGAGCGCGATCGCCGAGACGGTGTAGAGCACCGCCGCCCGGTGTTCGAGCACGCCGCGGTCGATGGCGGTCCTGATCAGCGAGGGCAGCAGCAGTTGCAAGACCGCGTCCAGCCCGACCAGGCCGATGCCGATCGCGAAGGCCAGCCGCACCGGGGTGAGCAGCCGGCGCAGGCTGAACTGCGGGTCCGGAGCCCGGGCGTCCGCCTCGTCCACCGCCGGCTCGTCGGTGGCCGGTGGCAGTGCCTCGACCTTGGCCAGCAGCTCCTCCGACGGCAGCACCGCCTCGAACAGGCCCCGGCCACCCATCATCCGGCCACCGGCCTCGGCGCGCCGGAGGGAGGTGGCCGAGGCGGTGCCCGGCTCGGCCGCGACCGGCTGCCACAGCGCGACGCTGACCCCGTCCACCACCTCGCCCGAGACCGGTGCGGGGCTGGCCAGCTCACCGGCGTCGATGCCCTCGGCGTCCTCGCCGGGACCGGCCAGCAGCAGCCGGAACAGCGGGCAGCGCTCCATCAGCTCGGCATAGCTGCCGACGTCGGCGACCCGGCCGGCGTCCAGCACCGCGATCCGGTCGGCCAGTGCCAGGGTGGATCGGCGGTGTGCGATCAGCACCGTGGTGCGGCCGGAGATCAGCTGCCGCAGGGTGGCCAGGATCTCGGCCTCCACCCGCGGGTCGACCGCGCTGGTCGCGTCGTCGAGCAACATGACCCTGGGGTCGGCCAGCAGTGCCCGGGCCAGCGCGATCCGCTGCCGCTGGCCGCCGGACAGCGTCAGGCCGCGCTCGCCGACCACGGTGTCGTAGCCCTCGGGCAGCTCGGCGATGAACCCGGCCGCCTCGGCGGCGACCGCGGCGGCGACGATCCGGTCGTGGCCGGCGTCCGGACGCCCGTAGGCGATGTTGGCGGCGATCGTGTCGGAGAACAGGAAGCTGTCCTCGAAGACCATGCCGATCGCCGAGCGCAGGTCGGCCAGCCGCAGCTCGCGGACGTCCACCCCGCCGACGCTCAGCGAGCCCGCGTGCACGTCGTAGAACCGGGGCACCAGCATCGCCAGGGTGGACTTGCCCGAGCCGGCGCCGCCGACGATGGCCACCGTCTCGCCGGGTTCGACGTCAGGTCCAGGCCGGTCAGGACCGGGTCGGACCGGGTGTAGCCGAACTGGACGCCGGAGAAGGCCAGGCCCAGCGGCCCGTCCGGCAGCTGCTTGAGGATCGGGCGGGTCGAGCACCTCGGGCGAGGAGTCGATCACCTCCAGGACCCGCTCCACGCCGGCCCGGGCCTGCTGGCCGATGGTCAGCAGCGCGGTGACGCCGCGCACCGGGCCGATCAGCTGGCCGACGTAGGTGGAGAAGGCCAGGAAGGTGCCCAGCGTGATCCGGCCGTGCAGCGCCAGCCAGCCACCGACCAGCAGCACCCCGACCTGGCCCAGCGCCGGCACCGCGGTCAGCGACGAGGAGTACTTCGCCTGCAGCCGGACCACCCGCATCCGCTCGGCGAACAGGGTGCGCGCCCGGCTGCTCAGCTCGGCCACCTCGCGCTGCTCCTGGCCGAACCCCTTGACCACCCGGACGCCGGTGACCGCGGCCTCGACCTGCCCGACCAGCTCCCCGGCCTGCATCTGCGCCGACCAGTTGGCCGGGAACAGGTCCCGGCTGGAGCGCCGGGCGATCAGGATCAGCGCGGGCAGGATGGCCAGCGCCACCAGGGTGAGCACCGGTGAGAGCACCACCATGACGGCCAGCGAGATGAAGAACAGCAGCGCGTTGCCGGTCAGGATCGGCAGGAAGGACAGCAACCCCTGCACCAGGCCGACGTCGCTGATCGAGCGGCTGACCACCTGGCCGGTCTGCAGGCCGTCCTGGGCCGCGCCGTCCAGTCGCTGCAGCGAGGCGAAGACGTCGGCGCGCAGGTCGTACTGCACGTCCAGCGACAGCCGCCCGGCGCAGAACCGGCGGGCGAAGGTCAGCCCGTACTGCAGCACCGCCGCCAGCACCAGCAGCCACACCCAGGGCGCCACCGAGGGTCGGGGCAGGCCGACGGGCGCCGGCTGGCTGACGATGTCGACCACGTGCTTGACGATCAACGGGACGGCTGCCAGCACCAGCGAGCCGGCCAGTGCCGAACCGAACGAGCCGAACAGGTCGCCCCGGTGCCGCAGGCAGTAGCCGATCAGCCGGCGCAGCCAGGACCGGGAACTGGCTGGAGGCGGGGGCACCGAATCATCCTATTCGGCGGTCGTTAGCCCGACGAACCTTTCCGCCCGGGCTACCCTTCGGCCCATGACCGGTCCCGCCGACGCCGGGCTGTGCGGTGGCTGCCGGCATGCCCGGCTCAACCAGACCCGCCGGGGCCCGGTGTACCTGCGCTGCCTGCTGGCCGCCGTCGATCCGGCCTACCCGCGCTACCCGCGGCTGCCGGTGTTGCGCTGCGCCGGCTACCAGCCCGCCGGGCAGCCTGAGCCGACCTGAGCAGCCGGACCGGCCCGGGCACCGCCCGGCTCAGGGCAGCCGGGCGGTGCCGTGCAGCAGGTCCGCCACCAGGTCGCCGTCGGCCGCCACCCGGTCGAGCACCTGGCGGGTGTCCAGCTGAGCCAGGCCGGGTGCGGCCAGCTCGTCCCAGCTGCGCGGGGCGGCCACCCACGGCCGGGCCCGACCGCGCAGCGAGTACGGGCAGATGGTGGTCTTGGCCGGGTTGTTCTGGCTCCAGTCCAGCAGCACCTTGCCGGACCGCAGCACCTTGGCCATGTTGGACACCACCAGCTTCGGGTGGCTCTGCTCCAGCGACTCGGCCAGCCGCTTGGCGTAGTCGCTGACCACCCCGGCCGGCTGTGAGCCGTCCAGCGGGACGTAGAGCTGCAGGCCCTTGCTGCCGCTGGTCACCGGGAACGCCGGCAGGCCGTCGCCGGCCAACCGGTCCCGGATCAGCAGGGCGGCCTCGGCGCACTCGGCCAGCCCCGCCGGCGGCCCCGGGTCGAGGTCGATCACCAGCCTGGTCGGGTTGTGGACAGCGCCGCGCGGGCCGACCGTCCACTGCGGCACGTGGAATTCCAGGGCGGCCAGGTTGGCCAGCCAGATCACGTCGGCGGTGCTGCCCACCACCGGGAAGGTCAGCGTCTCCCGCTTGCGCGAGGACCCGGGGGTGGGCAGCTTGACGGTACGCAGCCAGGACGGCGCGTAGCTCGGCACGTTCTTCTCGAAGAACGGCGAGGAGCCGGTGCCGTCCGGCCACCGGATCCGGGTGACCGGCCGGTCGGCGAGCTGCGGCAGCAGCACCGGCGCGATCCGCGCGTAGTAGTCCAGCACCTCGGCCTTGGTGGTGCCGGCCTCGGGATAGAGCACCTTGTCCAGCCGCTTGAGGGTGAACTCGTGGCCGTCGACGCTGACCCGCTGGTCGCCGGGCTCAGGACTCACGCCGCACCTCGGCGGGCTCCAGGTCGGTCCGGACGCCCCGGAACACCGGGTGCCGCAGCCGGTGCCCGGTGGTCCAGCCGAGGTGGCGCACCTCGATCACGACGGTCGGCTCGCACCAGAACGCACCGGTCGCGTCCAACCGGGGGAGCTCGGCGGCGAACGGGGAATCCGTCCGGCGCAACGGGCCGAGCAGCTCCTTGAGGTTGCGTCCGGCGGCCCGGCTGATCCCGCTGCCGACCCGGCCGGCGAAGCTCAGCCCGCCGGCGCCGTCGGGCATGCCGATCAGCAGCGCGCCGATCAGCTCCGGTGAGCCGATCTCCGCCCGCCAGCCGCCCACCACGCAGGCCTGGTGGAACTTGTGCGCGGTCTTGATCCAGTCCGGGGTGCGCCGGCCGGGCAGGTAGAGCGACTGGCGGCGCTTGGCCACCACCCCCTCCAGGCCCTGGTCCAGGGTGGCCGCCAGCAGCGCCGGGCCGTCGTCGTAGACCGGCGAGCTGCGCCAGGATGGCCCGGGCAGCTCGAGCCGGTCCAGGCTGGTGCGCCGGTCGGTGAGCGGTCGCTGGGTGAGGTCCACGCCGTAGAGCCGCATCAGGTCGAAGGCCATCATCGTCACCGGCTGGATGTCGGCCAGCTCCCGGGCCCGGCGGTCGTCGCCGACGTGCATCCGGTCGGCGAGCGCGGAGAAGGACGGCAGGCCGTCGCGCAGCGCGATCACCTCACCGTCGATCAGGGCGTCCTTGACGCTGGCCGTCACGCTCGCCAGCTCGGGAAAGCTCACGGTCACGTCCCGGCCACTGCGGGCGATGAGCCGCACGCCGGAATCGGTGATGTCGGCCAGGACTCGCATACCATCCCACTTGACCTCGTGCTGCCAGTCCTTGCCAGTTGGCTGTGGGCCGGGTGTGGCGAGCATCGGTCGCATAGGCTCATGCTGCCTGTGTAGACATGCGGGCACCACCGTGAGGAGCAGAGATGAGAGCCATCTGGAAGGGCGCTGTGTCTTTCGGACTGGTCAACGTACCGGTCCGGCTGTTCGCCGCGACCGAGGAGAACGATATCCGCTTCCACCAGGTGCACCGCGAGGACGGCGGCCGGATCCGGTACAAGCGGACCTGCTCGGTGTGCGGTGAGGAGGTCAGCTACGACGACATCGCCAAGGGGTACGAGACCAGCGACGGCCAGCTGGTGATCCTGACCGACGAGGACCTCGACCAGCTGCCGGTGGCCACCAGCCACGAGATCGACGTGGTGGAGTTCGTGCCCAGCGCGCCAGGTCGACCCGATCCTGTTCGCCAAGTCCTACTACCTCGAGCCGGACGCCAAGGCCGCCAAGCCGTACGCGCTGCTGCGCGAGGCGCTGATCGAGACCGAGCGGATGGCCATCGTCAAGGTGGCGCTGCGCCAGAAGGAGACCCTGGCGGTGCTGCGGGTCCGCGACCGGGTGATCCTGCTGCAGACCATGCTGTGGCCCGACGAGATCCGCACGCCGGACTTCCAGACGCTCGACTCCGACGTGGAGCTTCGGCCGCAGGAGCTGAAGATGGCCGCGTCGCTGGTCGAGAGCATGGCCGCGGACTTCGAGCCGGACCAGTTCGCCGACGGTTACCGCGAGAAGGTGATCGAGCTGATCGACGCCAAGCTCGAGCGCGGCGAGTCGGCGCAGCTGCCGGCCAAGGACGACGGCAAGGACGACAAGACCAGCGAGGTCATCGACCTGCTCACCGCCCTGCAGCGCAGCGTCGACCGGGCCCGCGGGGTGGACTCGGGCTCCGACTCCTCCGACAGCTCGACGGCCTCGGAGAAGGACGCCGACAAGCCGGCCAAGCCCGCCGCGAAGGCGCCGGCGAAGAAGGCGGCGGCCAAGAAGTCCAGCCCGGCGAAGAAGGCACCTGCCAAGAAGGCCGCTCCGGCCAAGAAGGCGGCGGCCAGCAAGAGCGCCTGACCGTCCCGGGGGCCCCTCAGGGCAGCGGACTAGGCGGCCCGGCGACCGCTGCTGAGCAGCCGGCCGTGCTCGGCTGCCTCCCGCTCGGCGGTGGCCTTGAGCTCGTCCGCCAGGTCGGCGAAGGAGTCCAGCGCCGGGTTGACCCCGACCAAGGTGAACTCTCGCTCGACCACCCGCAGGTCCAGCTGCCAGACGTCGGCCAGGATGCGGCGCATCCAGCCGGTGGCGTGGTCCCAACCCTCCCGGGGGGTGCCGGCACCGTAGGCACCGCCGCGGACCGTGGCCAGCACGGCGGGCTTGCCACTCAGGATCGGCTCGGCGCCGGCTGCCATTCGCGGGTCGGTGATGATCAGGTCGACCCAGGTCTTGAAGTGCTGGGACACCCCGAAGTTGTAGAGCGGAACGGCAAGTAGCAGCGCCTCGGCGTCGACCAGCTCGTCCACCAGCGCCGCCGCCAGGGCTGCGGCCTCGACCTGCTCGGGGCTTCGCTGGTCGGCAGGGACGAACGAGCCCGAGACTGCGGCGGCCCAGGCGGTGGCCGGCAGCGGCTCGGTGCCCAGGTGGCGCCGGGTCACCGGCGCTGCCGGGTTTCCGGACCGCCACTCGCGCTCGACGATGTCGGCGATCTCGCGGCTGGCCGAACCCTCGACCCGAATGCTGGCATCCAGCCGGAACAAGGACATATGAGACTCCCTTGAAGCTAGTTACTAGTAATTTACTAGCACTAGGAAAAAGCTAGCATGCTCCGTGGGTAACAGCAAAAGAGGGGCCAAGCCACCTACCATGGACCATGTGAGCGAGGACGACCTGCATGTGCCGGAGGCGTGTGACGACGCCCTGCAGCGCGCCTTCGGATTCCTGGGCAAGCGGTGGAGCGGGCTGATCATCGGCGTGCTGGCCGGTGGGCCGGGGACCTTCAGCGGCCTGCGCCGAGCGGTTGCCGGCATCAGCGACTCGGTGCTCTCTGATCGGCTGACGGAGCTGACGGCGGCCGGCCTGGTGCAGCGCGTCGTCGATCCCGGGCCGCCGGTGACCGTGAGCTACCAGCTCACCGAGGCCGGCTCAGCCCTGACCCCGGTGCTGCGGCAGCTCACCAGCTGGGCCCGGACCAGCCTGCCGGCCGAGGAGTGCGCACGTGCCGCGCGGCAGCCGGCGGCCGAGGCGCGCTGAGCCTGTCCGGCGCTGAGGGGCGGCGCTGAAACCGTCTGGCGCGGGCCTGCCGTGAGCCGCAATCCTTTGCTACCGTAAGGGCATGTCCAGCTGCCCGGCGTCCGCGCTGCGCAGCTGGCGGCTGTCCGACTAAACGGACGGCTCGCACTCCCAACCCCATCGTTTCAAGGGGCCGTCCTGCCGGACGGCCCTTTCTCTTTGCCTCGTTCGGCAGGCAGCCCCTCCTGAGTCCAGGAGGATCTCCCATGACCGCAACGACAACCGCACCCCGCCCGACCACCGAGCCGGTAGCCGGCCGCACCGTGAAAGGCCGGGTGCTGACCGGTGACCGCCCGACCGGCGGGCTGCACCTCGGGCACTACTTCGGCACGCTGGCCAACCGGGTCCGGCTGCAACAGCAGGGCTGCGAGCTGTTCGTGGTGGTGGCCGACTACCAGGTCGTCACCGACCGGGACCGCCCGGTGGAGCTGCCGCGGCTGCGTACCGAGATGGTGCTGGACTACCTGGCCTGCGGCATCGACCCGGACGCCAGCACGATCTTCGCGCACAGTGCGGTGCCGGCCCTGAACCAGCTGCTGCTGCCGTTCTTGTCGCTGGTGAGCACCGGCGAGCTGGACCGCAACCCGACCGTGAAGGAGGAGATCCGCACTGCCGGCCGGGCGTCGGTGAGTGCGCTGATGCTGACCTACCCGGTGCACCAGGCCGCCGACATCCTGTTCTGCAAGGCCGAACTGGTGCCGGTCGGCAAGGACCAGTTGCCGCACCTGGAGCTGACCCGGGCCATCGCCCGCCGGTTCAACGAGCGGTACGCACCGGTGTTCGGGCTGCCGGAGGGTCTGCTCGGCGCGACCGGCACGCTGCTCGGGCTGGACGGGCGGAAGATGTCGAAGAGCCTGGGCAACGGCATCGCTCTGTCCGACACCCCGGACCGGGTGGCCGCCAAGGTCCGGGCGGCCCGGACCGACTCCGAGCGCCGGATCGGCTACGCGCCCGACACCCGGCCCGAGGTGGCCACCCTGCTCACCCTGGCCGGGCTCTGCCTGGGGGAGGATCCGGCGGCGGTGGCCGACCGGATCGGTACCGGTGGGGCGGCCGAGCTCAAGCGGGTGGTCATCGACGCGGTGAACGAGCTGCTGGCCCCGATCCGGGCCCGGCGGGCGAGCCTCGACCCGGCCGACGCCGAGGCGATCCTGCGCCGGGGCGCCGAGCGGGCCCGCGCGATCGCCGATCGGACGCTGGCCGAGGTCAATGCCGCCATGCGGATGGGATAGCGCGTTTCAGGCCTACCGAGCGTCAAGTATGCGCGTAGTGTGGGTAGCACTACGCATAGAACGGGAGAACGCATCGTGGGACGAGCGAACGTCTACCTGCCCGACGACCTGGAGCGCCGGGTGAAGGCTGCCCGGATTCCCATCTCGGAGGTGTGCCAGCGGGCCCTGCTGTCCGCCGTGGAGGCGGCCGAGGGGGCCGGCGACCCGTTCGGTCCGGAGATCGGCGAGCAGTTCCAGCGCGGTCGCGAGGCCGGTGCGCGCTGGATCGACCAGGCTGCGCCCGAGGCGTTGCTGTCCCTGGTGCGCGACCAGCGGCTGGAGGAGATCCCGGCCGAGATGCTGCCGGCCGACCTGTACTCGCTCACCCAGAACCAGGTGCTGGCCTGGGAGGCGGGCTTCGCCGAGGGCGCCCGGGCGGGCGTGCGGATACCGCAGCCGCCGGCCGCCGAGCCGCCGGCCGGCCCGTCGCTGATCAAGAGCGCCGGCGCCGAGCCGGCCACCCCGCCGGCGGAGCAGGCACCGGACGAACCGGCCGGTGACAGCCAGTCCGGCCGGCCGGCCGAACTGGGGGACGGCTCGGGCTGCCAGATCGGCGTGACCCTGGACGGGCACCGGGTCTGCTTCGACCCGCACGCGGCGCTGCGGGACGGCAAGAGCCCGCTGTTCGCGGTGCTCGGCCACGCCGACGAGCGGGCCCGGTTGGTGCTGAGCGTCGCGCAGGACGCCGCGGCCCGGGGCAGCGGCGTGGTGCTGGTGGACCTGTCCGGCCAGCTGGTGTCGCGGGCGGCGGGGCTCGGCAAGAACGTCCGGATCGTGCGCCGGCCGCAGGCGGTCCCGCGGCTGGAGGACCTGGTGCAGGGCGCGGTCGGCCTCGGTGGGCTGTGGGACACCGTGGCCGGCTTGTCCAGGGGCGCGGGATTGGCCCAGCTGTTCGCCAACCCGGGGGAGGAGCGGATCGAACCCGGCTACGTGACCATCATCGGGCTGGCCGAGGCCGGCCAGCTCGGGGCGGCGCTGCCGGTGATCCAGCTGCTCGGCCAGTTCGCCAGCCGGGCGGACTTCCCCCGGCTGCTGCACGTCGACCTGCCGGCCGGCATCACGGTGCCCGCGCCGTTCGCCGCCCGGCTGGGCCGGATCGTGCGGACCGCGCGGCAGCAGAACGCCGCGGTGGGGCTGTCGGCCGAGAACGCCGACACGGTCGGGCAACTGGCCGGCGGCGGGGCGCTGCTGTCCACCGCGATCGCCTTCGCGACCAGCAGCCCGGACGAGGCCGACCGGCTGCGCGCCCTGCTCGGCGCGGACGCCCCGATCCTGCTCGACCCGCCCGGCAGCTCGGTCCGGCCCAGCGACGAGGTGTGGGCGGCGATGCGCGACCTGCACGGCCGGCTCGGCCAGGTCCGGATGGAAGGCTGGTAGGACGAGCCGCTAGGCAGGTTCACCCGAGGTCGAGCACCAGCGGCGCGTGGTCGGACGGGCCCTCGCCGCGGCGGGCGTCGCGGTCCACCCAGGCCGACTGCACCGAGCCGGCCAGCGACTCGCTGACCAGCGCCAGGTCGATCCGCATGCCGCGGCCCTTCTGGAAGCCGAGCATCCGCATCTCCCAGAAGGTGTAGGGCGGCCGGCGGTCCGCCGGGTCGGCCGACGCGCGCGGCATCAGGTCCAGCAGCGGTGCACCGGGAGTCGCCTCGCGCAGGGCGGCCAGCGCGGCCCGCTCCGGCGCGCTGACATGGGTGGCCCCGTCGAACGCGGCGATGTCCCAGACGTCGCCGTCCTGTGGTGCCACGTTGTAGTCGCCCAGCAGCCCGTACGGCGCGTCGAGGCCCAGCGTGGCCCGCTCGGCGGCGGCCTGCGCCCGGACGGCGTCGAGGAAGCGCAGCTTGTAGTCGAAGTGCTGGTGGCCGACCTGCCGCCCGTTCGGCACGTACAGCGACCACAGCCGGATCCCGCCGCAGGTGGCGCCGATGGCCCGGTCCTCGACCGCACCGTCGAAGTCCGGTTGCCCGGCCAGGCCGTAGCTGACGTCGGCCAGCCCGACCCGGGACAGGATGGCGACCCCGTTCCACCGGCCGCTGCCCAGGTGTGCCGACTCGTAGCCCAGTTCGGCGAGCGGTCCGGCCGGCCAGCCCGGCTCGGCCACCTTGGTCTCCTGCACCAGCAGCACGTCCGGCTCGCGGTCGGCGAGCCAGGCCAGCAGCCGCGGCAGCCGGGCTTTGACGGAATTGACGTTCCAGGTCGCGATGCGCACGCACCGATACTGGCAGTTGATGCCGCTTGGGCAGAATTCGAAGGATGAGACGTCGGCTGAGCACGGTGGCGGCACGGGACGGCCGGGCGCTCGGCATCGCGCAGTGGGGTGCCGCGGACGGCGCTCCGGTCTTCTTCCTGCACAGCACCCCGGGGTCCCGGCTGACCCGCCCGGACGAGGCGGCGCTGACCGACGCCGGGCTGCGGATGGTGACCTACGACCGGCCGGGCTACGGAGCCTCGGACCGGCATCCCGGCCGACGGGTGGTCGACTGCGTCGAGGACGTCGCCGCCATCGCCGACGCGCTGGCCATCGAGAGGTTCGCGGTGGTCGGCTGGTCCGGCGGCGGACCGCACGCGCTGGCGGTGGCCGCCCGGCTCGGCGAGCGGGTGACGGCCGCCGAATGCCGGGCCAGCGTGGCCCCCTTCGACGGTGTGGGCCTGGACTGGTGGGCCGGCATGAGCCCGGACAAGGCCGAGGAGTTCGGCTGGGCGCTGCGGGGCGAGCAGGTGTCGCACGCGAACCTGCTGCAACGGGCGGAGCGGGACCTGGCGCGGATGGCCCGGGACAAGGCGCAGCTGGACCGGTCGACCACCGAACCGGACGAGGCGGCCCGCGCCGAGAGCGGCGTTCGTGGACGCGATGCGCGGCTCCTACACCGCCGGGGTGTGGGGACGGGTCGACGACGCCCTGGCCTGCCTGCGTGGCTGGGGTTACTCCCTCGACGAGATCGCGGTTCCGGTCACTGTCCGCTACGGCGCCCTGGACGCACCGAACGCTGCCCAGCACAGCATCTGGCTCGGCGCCCACGTCCCCGACGCCAAGCTGGTGGTGGACCCCGACGGCGGTCACGACATCAACCCGGCCAGCTACATCGACGAGTTGCGGCTGCTCGTCGCGACGGCCTAGCAGACCCGGCAACCACGTTCGGGCCCCGCGGTCACTCACCCTGCCGCAGCAGGGACTCGAGCGCCGCCTGCGCCTCGGCGTCGCTGAGCCCGGCGAGGGCGGCGGCAAGATCCTCCTCGCGGGCGGCAGGGGACGGCGCCCGATGAGAGCTGGTCGGGGTATCAGTCCCGGTGGTCTCGGCGCCGCCGAAAGCCCGGTCGGCGGCGAGATGGCGAGCCAGCATGTCGATGGTGGGATTCTCGAACAACGCTGCCGGTTCGACCTGGATGCCGAGGCCCGCCTCGATCCGGTTCTTGAGCTCCAGCGCCATCAGCGAGTCCATCCCCATGTCGAAGAATCCCGTTGTCAGCTCTGCGTCCCCGCTGCCGTCCAGGCCGAGGACCGCCACGATGGACGTGCGAAGGTACTCGGCCAGCGCGTCGGCCCGCTGCTCGAACGGGAGCGAGAGCAGGCGCTGCAGGAACGCGCGGTCGACCTGGACGACCGGTCGATCCGACACCAGCTCCGGTACCAGGGTGGCGAGGAAGGACGGCATGCGCTGGGCCAGTAGCCGGATCGGCGCCGAGGACCAGTCCGCGTTGAGCACGACCGGATGCCCCTCCGCGATCGCCAGCAGCCGGCCGAACAACTCCGTCCCGACCGACGGTGGGATGGCACTCGCCTCGTCAAGGGCGTTGGTACGCGGTGCCCGTGCTGCCATGCCGACTTCGTCCCACGGCCCCCAGTCGATCGCGACCGCGGGCTCCCCGCGGCGCCGGCGCGACTGCACCACCGCGGTGAGCGCGGCGTTCGCGGCCGCGTAGTTGGTCTGGCCCGGCGAGCCGAACGTAGCCGAGGCCGAGGAGAACAGCACGAAGAAGTCGAGGTCGACGCCGCGCACGGCACGGTCGAGTTCGCTCGCCCCGGTGAGCTTGGGCGCCAGCACCCGTTCGAATCGCGGCCATTCCTGCTGAAGGACGATGCCGTCATCCAGTACGCCGGCGGCATGAACCACCCCCCGCAGCGGCGGGAGCAGATGGTCGACGTCTGCGAGCAACGCTGCCAGGGCACCGGGTGCCGAGACGTCTACCGACCGGACCTCGACGGTCGCGCCCGCGGCCTGCAGCGCGGTGACGGCCGCTCGCGCGTGCGCTCCCGGAGCGCTCCGGCCGATCAGGAGGAGATGGCGCGCACCGCGCCTCACCAGCCAGCGCGCGATTTCCAACCCGAGGCCTCCGAGGCCGCCCGTCACGAGGTAGCTGGCGTCGGGACGGGCGCGGTAGGGACGAGGTAGCGATCGCCCCAGCGGACTGGGCTCGAGGCGAGCGACGAACCGCGAGCTCCCGCGGATCGCCACCCGCTGCTCCCCGGTGGTATGCCAGAGTTCCTCGGCCAGGCGGGCCGCTTCGTCGACGGCGTCGCGGGCCGGCCCGCCCGCCGGCAGGTCGATCACCGGACCGGCCAACTCGGGATGCTCCAGCGCGAACGCCGCGGAGAATCCCGCCAGCGCCGCTGCGGCAGGGTTCACCTCGTCGTCGCGTGCTACGGCCTGCCCACCGCGGGTGACGATGCGCAACTGGGCTCGCCCGGCGCCACGCGCCAGCACCCGGGCGAACCTGAGCGCGCTGCCGAGGCACTGCTCCAGCCGCGGTTCGGAGGTGGTGGCCAGCATGTGCACCACTCGCCACGGCATGGCGGGATTGCCCTCGACGACACTGCGGAGCAACTCCTCGACATCGCGGTCCACCGCCGGATCGAAGGTCCACTCGGCCTCGCCCAGCCGCCTGAACGTCCCGGGCGATGCCACCGCGCAGGCCTGACCGGTCGCGCCGATGCGACTGCGCAGCGCGGACCTGAGCTCGCACGGTGGCCCGACCAGCAACCATCCGGCCGTCGGCGCGGGCGACGGCCGGCTCGGCAGGGCATTCTCGTGCCAGTTCACTTCGTAGAGCAATGGGCCCAACTGAGCGCGGCGGACCCGGACGGCATCGTCGTCGGCGACGGCTCTCAGCACCACCCCGGACAACTCGGCGATGACGCCGTCGTCGTCGAAGAGCGTGATGTCCCCTGACACCTGGTCGCGTTCCGGCAGCAGCCGGACATGACAGCCGGCCCGGGCACCGGCCGGGGCGCGGTACAAGACGCACGAGGCCACGCTGCGCACCAGCGGCGTCGGCCGCGCATCGGGCCGGTGATGGTGTGCCAGCGCCGACAACGCCTGGACGCATCCGTCGAGCGCGCCCGGCCCGCACGCCCAGCGGTGGGTCAGCGCACCCGGGGTGACGGCACTGTCGAGCTCACCGACGGCCTCGCCGTCACCGACCAGCAGGGCCACCAGCGTCCGGTCGCGCTCGCCGATGGCCAACCCGAACCTGCCGAGCCGGTCGTAGTAATCGTCAGGGTCGAGCGTGTGGCCACACCGCTGCCGCGCCGCATCGAGCCGGCCGGCCGGCTCCGAGCTGTGCTGCGCTCCAGCCAGCACGCCTCGGGCGCAGCTCACCCATCGTTGTTCCTCGACCGTGGCCGCGTCGTCGATCGGCAGTGCCTCCCGGCTGTGCAGTTCGAGGCGGAGCTGTCCGTCGCGCGTGGACACCACGGATCGCGTCTCGACCGGGCTCGCACCGGGCGCGAGCAACGGCGCCTCGACCTCGAGGTCGGTGACGCACCACGGCCCGGCCGGCAGCCGGGCGACCTGTGCGGCCAACAGGGTGTCCAGCATGGCAGTGTCGGGGACCACCGGGCGGCCACCGAGGGTGCGTTCGAAGTCGATGCCGGGCAGCGAAGCGGCAAACACCACGTCAGCCGAAGGCAGTGGCAGGCGGTCGCCCAGGATCGGGTGGTACGGCTCCGGCGGGGCGAAGCCGGCCGTGTCCCTGGGCTGCCTTTCGAATCCCTCGCTGGCCCAGTAACGCTGGCGCTGCCATGGGTAGCCGGGCAGGCTGACCTGCCGGCCCCGGGGGTACAGCGCGGCGAAGTCGACAGCCGCCCCTGCGCAGGCGAGCGCACCGACGGCACGGAGCAGGGACGAGCGCTCGTCCAAGTTGCGTCGCAGGGTGGGGATGGCCGTACCGGTCCAGCGGCTGCCGGCCAGCGCCTGCTCGACATGGTGGCTGAGCTCGGGATGTGGTCCGAGTTCGACGAAGATCAGGTGCTCATCGGCCATCATCGACTCGAGTGCCGCCGAGAAGGACACGGCGCCGCAGAGGTTGTCGGCCCAGTAGCGACCATCGAGGGGTCCATGGTGCCGCCGGCCGGAGACCGTGGAATAGAAAGGGATCCGAGCCTCGGCCGTGCGCAGGTCGGCGAGGCTGGCGACCAGCGGGTCGTGGCACCGCGCGAGCTGCGGGCCGTGGAAGGCGTAACCGACGTCCAGCAGTCGATGCGTGCGTCCCTCTTGGCGCAACCGATCGGCAATTGTCGCGATGGCCGCCGCGGTTCCCGCGAGCACGAGCGCCCGGCTTCCGTTGACCGCCGCGATTCCAGCGGCGCCCTCGGTGTCCAGCAGGATGACCCCGGCCTCCTCGAGGGTGAGTTCCGCGGCCAGCATGGCGCCTCCGGCAGCCGCGTCCTCCAGCAGCCGGCTGCGCTGCTGGAGCACGGCGGCCGCGCTGTCCAGGTCGAGGATCCCGGCCAGATGAGCAGCGGCGACCTCGCCGACGCTGTGCCCGACCACCGCGGCCGGCCGCACGCCCCACGACTGGAGTAGCCGGGCCAGCGACACCTGCAGCGCGAAGACGACGGGTTGGGCGACGGTGGTGAGCCGCAGCCGCGTCGAGCCAGGCGCCCGATCCAGCTCGGCCAGGACCGATAGCCCGCAATGACGGGCGATCGCCTCGTCGCACTCCTTCATCGCGTCCGCGAACACCGGTTCGGTAGCACGCAGCTCGCCGGCCATGCCCGCCCATTGGGCGCCCTGGCCACTGCACACGAAGGCGACGTCGCGCGATCGCGAGCGTGGGGCGATTCCGGTGGCGACATCCGGATGACCGCGGCCGTCGACGATCGTGTCGAGGCGCTGGGTCAGTTCGCGGACCGTTCCGGCCACGATCGCCACCCGGCGGGCGTGCAGCGCCCGGCGACGCGTCGTGGTGTAGGCGAGGTCGCCGATTGCCGGGGCCGTTGCGGCGACGGTGCTGCGCAGCCGCCGGGCCGCCTCCAGCAGTGCGTCGGCGGTCCGGGCCGAAACCAGCACCAGCTCGCGACGCGGCGGTGCGTCGGGACCGCGTCGGTCCGGGCTCGCCGGCACGGGCGCCTCGCCGAGCACGACGTGCGCGTTGGTGCCGCCGAACCCGAACGAGCTCACCCCTGCGTAGCGCCGGTGCCCGGCCGGCCAGGGCGTGGTGTCCTCGGCGATCACCAGGCGGGTACCGGCCAGATCGATCAGCGGGTTGAGCGTTACGAGGTGCAGGTTGCGCGGGATGATGCCGCGCTCGATCGCCAGCACCGCCTTGATCAGACCCGCGATTCCGGCGGCGCCCTCCAGGTGGCCGAGGTTGGACTTGAGCGCGCCGAGGACGCAGGCCCCGGCGTCGGGATGCCGAGCGCCCACGGTGGCGGCCAGCGCCTCGACCTCGATGGGGTCCCCGAGCGAGGTGCCGGTGCCGTGGGTCTCGACGTAGCCGATCTGGTGCGGTGCCAGCCGGGCGGCGGCCAGCGCGTCGGTGATCACCCGCTGCTGCATGAGCCCGCTGGGCGCCATCAGCCCGTTGCTCCGGCCGTCCTGGTTGACGGCACTGCCGAGGATCACGGCCAGCACCTCGTCGCCGTCGGCCAGGGCGTCCGGCAGGCGCTTGAGGATCACCGCGGCGCTGCCCTCGCCGCGCACGAAACCGTCGGCGGCCGCGTCGAAGGTCTTGCACCTCCCGTCGGCGGCCATCATCTGGGCCTTGGAGAACGTGACCGTGCCGAACGGGGAGAGGATCAACTGCACGCCGCCGGCGATCGCCAGGTCTGCCTCGCCGGCGCGCAGGCTCTGGCAGGCCAGGTGGACGGCTACCAGGGAGGACGAGCATGCCGTGTCGATCGCCATGCTCGGCCCGTGCAGGTCGAGCAGGTAGGACACCCGATTGGCAACGATGCTGTGTGCGTTCCCGGTGGCGACGTAGGCGTCCAGGGCGGCCGGGTCGGTGAACTGCGACAGGACGTAGTCGCTCGCGCACACGCCGGCGAACACCCCGACCCGGCGTCCGGCCAGACGCTCGGCCGGCTGGCCGGCGTGATCGAGCGCCTCGTGCACCACCTCGAGGAACAGTCGCTGCTGCGGATCCATCCGCGCCGCCTCGCGCGGCGAGACGCCGAAGAACCCGGCGTCGAAGCGGTCCACCTCGGTGAGGAACGAGCCCCAGCGGGTCGTCATCTTCCCCGGCGCCTGCGGGTCGGGATCGAACCAGCGCCGCAGATCCCAGCGTTGCGAGGGCACCTCGCGCACCGCGTCACGGCCCTGCAGGAGAGCGGCCCAGAACGAGTCCGGGTCGTCCCCGCCGCCAGGCAGCCGGCAGCCGATCCCCAGCACGGCGATCGGCGTGCTGATCGGAGGCGGCGCGGCTGTGCTCATTGCGCTGCGGACTCAGGCAGGTCTGTCGCGGGTTCCGCGACGGCGGGTAGCTCGATCCTGTCCGGCGTTCCGCCCGGCCGGCCGGCACCGTCGATCGGGGCGCCCATCTTCTCGCCCAGGTGCGGTGCGATATCGGCGACGGTCGGATAGTTCCAGGCCAACGTGGCCGACAGCGTGACGCCCAGGCTGGCCTCGAGCCGATTGCGTAGTTCGAGTGCCATCAGCGAGTCGAAACCCAGTGTGTGCAGCGGGGTCTCCGAGTCGATGTCCTCCGCCGGGATCCGGAGCACCTGGGCGATCTGGTCGAGCAGGTGCTTCTCCAGCAGTGCCCGACGGCGAGGGCCCGGTTCGAGAGCCAGCAGTTCACGCCGGATCTCGCTGTCGGCCGCGTCCTCGATAGCCGAGCCGACGAGTTCGTCCAGCAACGGGATCGGGCCGATAGCCGTCAGCAGCCGTTGCGAGCGTCGGATATCGACCGGGAGCACCACGCTCTGCTCGGCGCCTGCCGTCAGCACCTGTGCCATCGCAGCGAGGGCTTGCGCGGCTGTCAGGCTGCGCAGGCCCCGGGTCGCCAGGCGACCGCCCCGCTCGGCGGTGTCGGCCAGCCCACCTTCTGTCCACGGACCCCAGTTGATCGTGACGGCCGGCAGCCCCTGGCGCCGGCGGTGCAGCGCGAGGGCATCGAGAAACGCATTGGCCGCGGCATAGTTCGCCTGGCCCGGCGAGCCGATGACGGATGCGGCCGAGGAGAACATGAGGAAGAAGTCCAGCGGTAGGTGCCGGGTCAGCGAGTGCAGGTTCCAGGCGCCGGTCAGCTTGGGAGCCAGGCTGAGTTCGAACTGGCTCCAGTCCATCCCCAGCAGGAGGCTGTCCTCGAGAATGCCGGCTGCGTGGACGACCCCGCCGATCGTGGCACCGTCGTCGGCTATGCCCGCCAGCACCGCGCCGAGTGCCGCGTGGTCGGCGACATCGGCGCGATGCACGACGACGTCCGCGCCGGTCGCGCGCAGGGCGCCGATCGCGGTGCGGGCCCGCTCCGATACCTCCTCTTCGCCGCGGCGACCGATGAGATCGACCCGGCGGGCGCCTCGCTCGATCAGCGATCCCGCCACGTGCAGTCCGAGCGCGCCGAGGCCGCCGGTGATGACCGTCGTCGTCTCCGGCCGCAGTCGCGGCGCCTGCACCGCGCCGACCACCCGAGCGTGCGGATCGTCCATCTGGAAGACGACCTTGCCGATGTGACGCGCCTGCGCCATGTGGTGGAAGCCGGCGGTGACCTCTGAGATGGGGAAGATGTTGGTGGGCAGTGGCCGGAGCCGGCCGGCGTCGATGTGCTGGAAGATCTCGTCCAGCAACGAGATCATCAGCTCCGACCGCTCCCGGAAGCCGCGGTCGATGTTCAGCGCGGTCAGGGTGATGTTGCGAGCGAGCAGTCCGAGATCGAGCGGGGTGTTCTGGAAGATGTCCCTGCTGCCGATCTCGATGAACCGGCCGAACGGTCGCAGCACGGCGAGGCCTCGCGGGATGCCCGGTCCGGCAAGGGAATTGAGGATGACGTCCACGCCCTCACCGTCGGTGGTCCGCATGATCTCCTCGGCGAAGTCCATCGACCGGGAGTCCATGATGTGGCGGATGCCGAGCGAGTGCAGGTACGAGCGCTTGACCTCGTTACCGGCGGTGGCGAAGATCTCGGCTCCCACCAGCTGCGCGAGTTGAACGGCGGCGAGGCCGACGCCGCCGGTGGCGGCGTGGATGAGCACCCGTTCGCCGGCGGCGAGCCGGGCACTGTGCACCAACCCGTAGTACGCGGTCAGGAAGGCGATGGGCACCGTCGCGGCTTCTTCGAACGTCCAGTCCTGAGGAATCGGCCGAGCGTGCCGTGCCGCAACGGTGACGTGCGAGGACAGGGCGTTCGAGGCAACGGTGAGCACGCGGTCTCCGGGACGCAGGCCGGTGGTCAGCGGGTCGCCCACCCGGGTCACCACCCCGGCGCACTCGCCACCCAGGACGAGCTCGCCGTCGATCGCGCCCGGGTAGATGCCGAGCGCCTTCATCACGTCGCTGAAGTTCAGACCGGCAGCCTTGACCACGACCTCGACCTCGTCGGGGTCCGGTGCGCGGCGCGGCTCGGGAAGGAGCGTGAGGTTGTCGAGCACGCCGGGGCGGGTCGAGCGCAACCGGTAGGACGGTTCGCCGTCCACCACCGGCACCGGCTCCCGCTCGCCGGCACCGTGCAGGCCGCGCTCGAGGCGAGCGGCGAACCTGCGTCCACCGCGCAGCGCGATCTGGTTCTCCCGATCCGGAGCAACCAGCACAGCGCACAGCAGGCCGATATCCTCAGGCAACCCGCTGAGGTCGACGCAACGCGCCCTGAACTCCGGTAGCTCGAGTGCCAGCGTCCGGCCGAACCCCCACAGCGCGGCGTGGGCCACGTCCACCTGGTCGTCGTCCAGGACCGCCTGCGCGCCGACCGTGACCAGCCACAGCGGGATCAGGTCCGACCAGCCCAGCCGGACGAGTGCCTGCACCATCAGCAGGGCCATTCCACAGCCCTGCGGCTGGAGCGCGCTGACCTCCTCGCCGGTCAGCCGCACACCGGCCGGCACCGTGCCCTCGGCGATCACCAGCATGCCCCGCACGGCGCCTGGCCCGTCCGGGAGCAGCGTGCGCAGCACTGCCTCGGCCGCCTCGACATCCATCCGGCCCCGCCGGTACAGCGCCGCGGCCGGAGCCGACACCCAGCGCGCACCTGCGTGCTCCAACCGGTCGCCGAGTGCCGCGGCGACCCCGGGGTCGCCGAGCAGCACGAACGTGCCCGCGGCCGCCTCGATCGCCGGCGGCGCCGGCAGCTCTCGCCATACCGGCCGGTAGAACCAGCTGGTCCGGTCATCGGCGCCGGGGGACAGGACCGCATCGAGGCGTTGGACGCGCAACCCCCGAACGTCGACGACGACCGAGCCGTCCTCGTCCATCAGGACCACGTCGCCCTCGAGCCGGCCTCCGTCGACGGGATAGGTCTGCGCCCGCGCCCAGCTGATCGGCCGGTCGCCGAAGACGCGCATCTCCCGCACGCCTACCGGCACCCAGACGTCCTCGTCGGCCACGTCGACGATCTCGCGTGGAATGGCTGCGGCGAGCAGTTGGAAGGCGCCGTCCAGGACCGCCGGGTGCACGGTCAGGTTCGCGGTGACACCGGCTGTCGGGCGTAGTTCCAGCCGGCCGAGGGCCACCCCGTCGCCGCGCCAGGCCTGCGACACGGTGCGGAACGCCCTGCCGTAGGACAAGCCGAGCCGGGTCATCGTGTCGTAGTGCTGGTCGCCGGAGATCACCTCGGTCGCCGGGCCCCGCAACGGGTCGAGGGCGACGACCGCCGGACCGCCGTCCTGTTCATGGCTGCGTACCACCCGACCGGTAGCACACGGCGTCCACTGACTGGCACCCGCAGCGGAGTCCTCCGAGCTGACCCGGAACGAGATCGAGCCGTCGATCTGGGTCGTCAACACCAGTTGCAGGACCCGCGGCGCATCCGGAGCGAGGACCAGGGCTCGCTTGAACTCGACATCCTCGATCCGGTACGAGCCCGCTCCGAAGGCCGCCGACGTACCCGCCGTGACCATCTCCAGGTACGCGGCGGCAGGGTAGATAACCGTTTCGCCGATCCGGTGGTCGGCGAGGAAGGGGACCAGCCGGAGGTCGATCGCCGTCTGGAAGATGTGGGTCCCTGGCGTCGCGGAGGACTCGACATGGTGCCCGAGCAGGACATGTCCGGTTTCCTGCCTGCCGCCGCGGGCCGGCGGTGCCCCGTCGAGCGGGAGCGTTGCATCGAGCCAGTGTCGCTGGCGCTGGAACGGGTAGAGCGGCAGCGGCGGGTGTGCGCGCCGCCTGCTCGGCAGGATCGACTCCCAGTCGAGCGGGTAGCCGGCCGCCCACAGCTCACCGGCGGCCACGCGCATGCTGGTCAGGTCGGACTGTGCGCGCCGCAGCGAGCCGACCGCAGCTCCCTGGCCGCCGATGACGGCCGATATGTCCGGCACCAGCACCGGATGCGGGCTCAGCTCGAAGAAAAGCCTGTGCCCGTCGGCGACAAGCTGATCGACGGTAGGCGCGAAGAGCACCGGGTCCCGCAGGTTGCGGACCCAGTAGAAGGTGTCCAGCGGCAACTCGTCGGCACGGCCGGCCGTGACCGTCGAGTAGAAGGGGATGTCCGAGCGGGTCGAGGTAATGCCGTCGAGACTCGCACGGAGCTCGTCACGAAGGTCATCGACCTGCGGGCTGTGCGAGGCGACGTCCACCTTGACCCGCCGGCAGAAGACGTCGCGCGACTCCAACCCGGCGACGATCTCATCGAGGGTCGCCGCGTCCCCCGACAGGACCGTGGTGCGAGGACCACTGGCCACGGCGATCGAGACGCGGTCCTCGCGTCCCTCGATCGCCAGCAGGGCGTCGGCCATGGAAAGCTCGACGAGCGCCATCGCACCACGGCCGGCGAGGGACTTCAGTAGCCGGCTGCGCCGGCAGATCACCCGAGCGGCATCGTCGAGGGTGAGCGCACCGGCAACGTGTGCCGCCGCGACCTCGCCCATGCTCTGGCCGATCACCGCGGCGGGTTCGACCCCCCAGGAGCGCCAGAGTGCTGCCAGGCCGACGCAGACGGCGAACAGCAGCGGCTGCACCACGTCGATCTCAGAAAGCCGGCTCGACTGCTCATCGGCCGCCAGCTCGGCGCGCAGCGACCAGTCCACGTGCGGTGCGAACGCCGCTTCCGAGGCGGCTATCGATCGGGCGAAGACCGGCTCGGTTGCCAACAGCTCCCGGCCCATGCCCACCCATTGCGAGCCCTGTCCGGGAAATACGAAGACCAGCCGCGGATTGCGGCCACGCACCCGGCGCCGGGTCGCGACCGTAGGCGGCAGGTCGCCCTGCTCGAAGCCGGCGAGCCCGGCGATGAGTTCCTCACGGGTGCCGAAGGTGACCGCGAGCCGGTGTTCCAGCGCGTCCCGTTGGGTGGCGGCCGCCCAGCAGAGGTCATCGAGATCGGGCGTGGACACCGCCAGTTGGCGGTACGCGCCAGCCAGCGCGGACAGTGCGGACAGGGACTTCGCCGAGATCGGCAACAACCGACCGGACGTCCAGGCGGCGCCGCGGACGCGTTCGGGCTCATCGATCGTGGCGGCGTGGGGCTCGTCCTCCGGCGCTCCGCTCAGGACCACATGCGCGTTGGTGCCGCTGATCCCGAACGAGCTCACCCCCGCCACCGGGCGGCCCCGCCACGGCAAGCGGCGCCGTGGGAATCTCTGCCTGCATCCGATCGAGCCTGATCTGTGGATTCAACCGCTCGAGGTTGAGGTGCGGCGGAATCAACCGGTGCCGCAGGGCAAGGATCACCTTGATCAGCCCGGCAATGCCGGCAGCCGCCTCGAGGTGGCCGATGTTGGTCTTCACCGAACCGAGCCGCAGCGGCCGGTCCGCCGGGCGCCCCGGGCCGAACACCGCATCCAGCGCCCGGACCTCGATCGGGTCGCCGAGCGGGGTGCCGGTTCCATGCGCCTCGATGTAGCTCAGCTCTGCGGGCGCCACCGCCGCGGCCTCGAGCGCCCGGCGGATGACCGCCTGCTGCGCCGTCCCGCTCGGCACGGTGAGCCCGCCACTCTGCCCGTCGTGGTTGACCGCGGAGCCACGGACCAGTGCCAGGATTCGATCCCCATCCCGCCGGGCATCGGCCAGGCGTTTGAGCACCACCATCCCGCAGCCCTCGCTGCGGACGTAACCGTCGGCAGCGGCGTCGAAGGTCCGGCATTGTCCGGTCGCAGACATGGCGCCGACCTGGCAGAAATAGATGGTGACCCGAGGCGAGAGGATCATGTTCACCCCGCCGGCAATGCCGAGATCCGACTCGCCGGACCGCAGGCTCTGACACGCCAGATGGAGCGCGACCAATGATGAGGAGCATGCGGTGTCCACCGTCATGGTGGGTCCTTGCAGGCCGAGGACCGATGAGATCCGCCCTGCCGCAATGCTGAACGCCACTCCGGTGCCGCTGTACGGGTCGATCACCGTGGGATCGTCGTTGGGCACCAGGGATGAGTAGTCCTCGTTGGTCATTCCTACGAAGACCCCGGTCGGCGTCCCGGCAAGTCGGCTGGGTGGCAGGCCGGCGTCCTCCAGGGCCTCCCAGGTGATCTCCAGCAGGAGGCGCTGCTGGGGATCCATGTAGCTGGCCTCGCGTGGCGAGATCCCGAAGAACTGCGGATCGAACTGGTCGACATCGGGCAAGAAGCCACCCCACCGGGTATACATCCGGCCGGGCTGTGACGGCGTGGGGTCGAAGAAGACGTCGGAGTTCCACCGATCCGCGGGTACCTCCGTGATCGCGGACCGGCCGTCCTTGAGCAGGTCCCAGTACGCGGCGGGCCCGGTGGCTCCGGGGAACCGGCAGGCCATTCCGACTATTGCGATCGGCTCGCTCGAGCGTGCGCGATCGGCGCGGGCGAGCAACTCGGCCAGCAGTGCCTGCTTCGGTGCCGACAGCTGCGCACCGCCTGCGACGGCTGGCTCCATGGCGTCCTCCTCGACGATCGGCAGCGGATCGTCCGGCGCGGCGGCCGGGCTCTCCGCCGGGTCCCTGCGCGACCGCAGCCGGGCAAGTTCGCGGGCCAGTTCCGCCAACGTCGGTTGCTCGTACAGCAGCGCCGGTTCCAACGGCAGGTCCAGCAGGTCTGCCAGGTCGGCCGTCAGGCCGACCACCACCACCGAGTCGAGCGCCAGGCCGGCCAGCGGCGCGTCCGGGTCGATCGCCCCGCTCTCGACCCCGAGGTGCTCGGCCACCAGTTCGGCCAGCATGGCGGTCAGCGTGGCAACCGGCACCGTCTGGCGGCTGAGCGCTGGGAACCCGACTCGTGGCGAGGCGCGACGGTAGCCGGCGACCACGGGTAATGCGTCCGTCTCCAGCGCCTGCCGGCATGACTGCCTGCGGATCTTGCCGCTAGGGGTCTTGGGCATGCTGCCCGGCCTGATGAGCACCACCCGCTCGAGCGCGATGCCACCTTCGCGCGCTATCGCAGCACGAACCGCTCCCAGCACGGCATCGGGGTCGTGGCCGGGCGCCTCCTGGAACTCGCACACCACGGCGGCACGCGGGCCGCTCGGCGATTCGACCGCGAAGGCAGCCGAGCATCCGGGGCGGATCGCGGGATGGCTCCGCTCGGCGACCGACTCGATGTCCTGGGGGTAGATATTGCGCCCGTGCACCACGATGAGGTCCTTGAGGCGGCCGGTGAAGAAGAACTCACCCTCGGCCACGAAGCCCAGGTCCCCGGTACGCAACCACGGCTCGGCGCTGCCGTCGTCGGCCCGGCGGGTGCCGAACGTGTCTGTGTCCTCGCTCCGCCGGCCCCAGTAGCCCGTCGACACGCTCGGGCCGCGGGTCCACAGTTCGCCGACGCGCCGGCCGGGGCAGTCGGCGCCGGTGACCGGATCGACGATGGCGATCTCGTGCCCTGGCAGCGGAGCCCCGCAGCTCACCAGTGTCACCTGGCCGTCGTGCTGTTCCTCGACATCGCCGGCGGCAAGCGCGGGTGCCGACACGCCAAGCGTGCGTAGCGCGTGCCCCGTCCGATGCCCGGTCACCACCAGGGTGGCTTCGGCCAGGCCGTAGCACGGGCAGAACGCCTCACCGGAGAATCCCGCGGGTCCGAAGTACTCGCCGAAGCGGACCAGCGTGTCGTGCCCGGACGGGCTCGGCACCGTTGAACGCGCATCGCCATCGGCTCAGATCCAGGGTGTCGCGTTCTGCTTCGCTCGTCTTGCGCAGGCAGAGTTCGAAACCGAAGTTCGGACCCCCGCTGTGGGTGGCGCCGTAACGACTCACGGCGCGCAGCCATCGGGTCGGCTCGCGGATGAAGGCGGTCGGTGACATCGACACCGACCGGGCTCCGACGGCCAGCCCCTGCAGCAGGCCACCGATCAGGCCGAGGTCGTGATACGGCGGTACCCAGGTGAGCACTGTCGAGGAGGCGTCGATCGCGAGGCGCTCGGCGACGCCTGCGGTGTTGCTGACCAGGTTGTTGTGTGTCACCACGACGCCGCGCGGTGCGGAGGTCGAACCGGAGGTGTACTGAAGGAAGGCGACCGAGTCGCCGTCGATGCCGCCGGGTGTTCGCCAGCGATCGCCGAACGCCGAATCCGCGAGCGGCCCCTCGCCATCGGTCGCGAGCCAGGACAGCTCGGCCAGGTCGGCGGATGCGGCAGCGAGCGGGACCAGGGCCTCGGTCGTCAGAGCGAACCTGGCACCGCAGTCGGCCGCCAGGTCGCGCAGCCGCGAACTGGCGCGCACCGCTGGATTTGACGGTGGGTAGGCGGGTACCGCGATCACGCCGGCCGCCAAGCAGCCGAGGAAGGCCTCCAGGTACTCGACCCCGGTGGGGTAGAGCAGCAGTGCCCGGTCCCCGGGGGACATGACCGTGGCGATCCGGGCTGCGACCCGCTGGACCCGCCGGGCGAGCTCGGCGTAACTGAGCGCGGTGGGAGCGGCATCCCTGTCGTCGTCGAGGAAGACGTAGGCCTCCCGGTCGCCGTGCTCGGCGGCCCGGGCGCTCAATGCCTCCAGCAGGGTTGCGAAGCGAGGGCTCACGCGTCCGCCCTCCGCTGCCGGGCCGGGCGCGGCTCCGGCGTCCGGCCGGCATCCTCCGCGGGCGGTGTCAGCAACTCCTCGAACAGCGAGCCGAACCGGCCCGCCGCACCCAATCGGTAGAGCAGGTAGGTGATTCCGACGACCTGGCGGGCGTAGAACAACCAGCCGGCCGGGATCGTGACGCTCGGATCGCGCAGGATCCGGTTCTGCCGTCCGACGAGGGCGTGCAGGTAGTCGCGGTTGCCGAAATCGAACGTGGCCCCGCGTCCCGGCGCGGCCCACATGCGGATCAGCGCTCGCATCTCGCCTCGTGACTCGGCTCCCGTCGCGGCGGTGAGGAATCCGTTGCCCTCGAGCGCGGCGTCGACGTCGGCATCGGTGCCGTCGACGCCGGCCCGCATCGCCCAGCGGAGGTTATCGACGAAGTCGGGACTGAACTCCTTGATACAGCCGAAATCGACGACTCCGAGCGTTCCGTCGTCGCGGAAGAGGAAGTTGCCAGGGTTGGGATCGACGTACATCACGCTGTGGCGGAAAACCGGCTCCCAGGTGAAGCGCACCAGCAGCCTGCCGAAACGGTTCCGAACCGTGCTGCGTGGGCCACTTTCGACCAGTGCCGCCAGCTTCTGCCCGGCCACCAGGTCGAGCGTCAGCACCCGGCGGCCGGAGAACTGCGGGTGCGGTGCCGGCACGACGAACGGCTGACCGGCGAACAGCTCGCCGAACCGACGGCAGTTGGCCGCCTCGCGTCGGTAGTCGAGCTCTTCCAGCAGCCGGTCGCGCAGTTCCAGATAGGCCGCCCGCAGGTCGTCGCGGTTTCCGATGCGCTCCAGCAGCGGCAACAGCAGGCGCAGGTTGGCCAGGTCGGACTCCATGGACTTGGCAATCCCGGGATACTGCACCTTGACGGCCACATCGCTGCCGTCGGGCAGGGTGGCCCGATGGACCTGGCCGAGTGAGGCCGCGGCGAGAGGTTGGCGATCGAAGCTGGCGAACAGCTCGGTGGGGGAGCCACCGAGGTCGGCCAGCACCTGGGTCTTGATGAGGCTGTAGCTCATCGGGGGGATCTGATCGGCAAGCGCGATCGCCGCCTCGATGTACTCATCGGGCAGCGCACCCGGGCGTTGTGCCAGCAGCTGGCCGAACTTCGCGGCACCGCCGCGCAGCCGTCCGAGCCCGGCCACCAGCACCGCGGCCGAGGCCTGCTGACCGGGTGTCTGCATATCGTCGGGGGACCGGCGCGACGACAACGCCTGTCGCGCACCGGCAGTCATCATGGCGGAGGCCACCTGCGCACCGAGTACGGCCATCTCGCCGGCCCGGCGGCGGCGGGAGGTCGCCAGGTCGTCCTGCGCCTGGCCGGTGGGATCGAACGTGTCGGCGTCTATGGCTGCCTCCGGAGGTCCGGCACCCCGAGGCGGCTCGTCGGGATGTCCTGGTGGCTGACGGCCCGACCCAGCACGCGTGCCAGTTCAGCGACGCACGGCTCCTTGAGCAGGCTGTGGTGACCGCCCTCGACGAGGTGGACCTCGGCCTGATCGCACAGCGGTTTCCACTGGTCGAGGGTGTCGAAGCCAGGCCATTCGGTGCCGCACACCAGCATCACGGGAAACGACGCCGGCTCGGCACGATAGGCGCGCAGCGCCTGCGCCCCGGCAGCGACGATGTCCAGCAGCGGGTCCCCGCAGGAAGGCAGCTCGGCAACGTCGGCCTCTGCCCTGTCGCCGGCTGCCTTGTCGCCGGCTGCCCGATGGCGGGGTGCCGGTGCGTCCACCAGGAACACCTGGCCGACCCGGCGGCCGCGCCGGGTAAGTTGTTGGGCCATCTCGAAGGCGATGACCCCGCCGAGGGACCAGCCGCCCAGGATCACCGGCTCGTCGCCGCCCCGCGTCGTCTCGATGGCGGCGACGTAGCAGGCGGCCATCTCCTCGATCCTCCGATGCGGCGGCGCCTCGCCACGCAGCCCCCTCGCCTCCAGGGCATACAGCGGCCAACGCTGGTCGAGGCGGGCGGCGAGGTCGTGGTAGCACATCACCGTCCCGCCGCTCGGATGTACCCACCACATCGCAGGACCGTCGGTGCCGGCGCGGAGCGTGACCACCGGTGACCAGGAACCGCCGGGCCCGCGGTGCAGGTGGTCGGCAATGGTCGAGGCGAGCTGTTCCACCGTGGGGCTGGCGACCACCGCCGAGACCGGCAGGGCCTGGCCGAACTCGGCCTCGAGCGCGGCCGTCAACCGGACGGCAAGCAGGGAATGCCCGCCGATCTCGAAGAAATCGTCGGTGACGCCGATCGGCGAGACTCCGAGCACGCGTTCCCAGATCGAGGCGACCCTGGCCTCCACCGCCGTGCGGGGTGCGACGATCGCACGCGACATCGACCCCAGGTCCGCCGGCGGAAGGCGCTGGACGTCGATCTTTCCGGTCGGGCCGACCGGTAGCCGGTCCAGCAGCACGAACGCCGCGGGCACCATGTAGTTCGGCAGCAGGCGCTCGGCATGGGAACGGAGTTCGGTCGCGTGCGGCAACCCGGCTTCCGGCGTCCGGGCAACGAGGTAGGCCACCAATCGGGTACCGCCCGGCGCCTGGTCGGCTCGGACGATCACCTGCCGCACCTCGGGATGCGTTCGCAGCGCCGCCTCGACGTCGCCGAGTTCTATCCGGAACCCGCGTACCTTGACCTGGCCGTCCCGGCGGCCGACGAACTCGATGCATCCGTCGGACCGCAGGAGGCCCAGGTCGCCCGTGCGGTACATCAGAGCACCGGCCGTGTCGGCGAACGGGTCGGCGACGAACCGCTGGGCGGTGAGGGCCGGGTCGTGCAGGTAGCCGCCACCGACCGATCGGCCGCCGATGTGGATCTCGCCGATGACCCCGCTGGGCACCGGTTGCCCGTCCGGGTCGAGCAGGTAGGCGGTGGTGTTGCTGATCGGCCGGCCGATCCGGATACCCCGCCGCACGTCGGCTCGGGTGCAGCGCAGGTACGTGACGGCGATGCAGGTCTCCGTCGGTCCGTAGCAGAGGTGCAGGTCGAGATCGAACCGTTCGAAGAACCGGCGCTGGAGGCTCTCGGTGAGCGACTCACCGCCGCACATCACATAGCGGAGCCGCTGGCAGCCCGACAGGTCCTGCTCGTCGAGGAAGACCTCCAGCATGGAGGGGACGAAGTGAACCACCGAGATCTGTTCCTGCTCGATCGTCGCCTTGAGGTACGCGGGGTCCAGATGGCCGCCCGGAGCCGCGACCACGAGCCGGGCACCGACACTCAACGGCAGGAAGAGTTCCCAGACCGACACATCGAAGGTGTACGGCGTCTTGTGCAGGACCCGATCCCCAGGACCCAGCTCGAAGGTGGCCTGCCGCCAACGCAGGTGGTTGACCACCCCGGCATGGAGGTTGATCGTGCCCTTGGGCCGGCCGGTGGTCCCGGAGGTGTACATCACGTAGAACGGGTCCTCGGGTCCGACGCCGCTCGACGGCCGTTGCCGGCGTCGAGCCATCGGCCCGTCGAGGAGGATCAGTTCGGGGCCCTCGCCGGCACCGTCGAGCAGTGCGGAGACCAGCTCGAGGTGGCCACCCGAGGTGAGGACCGCAGTGGGTTGCGCATCGCCGACCATCGTGCGCAGGCGCTCGGCGGGGGTAGCCGGGTCGAGCGGAACGTAGACGCCGCCCGCCTTCGACACGCCGAGCAGGCCCACCACCATCTCGATCGAACGGTCGATGCACAGCGCAACCCGCTGGCCGGGCCCGACGCCGAGGGCGATCAGCCGTGCGGCGACAGCGTTGGCGCACTCGTCGAGTTCGCGATAGCTGACCGTCCGGTCGCCGAAGCTGACCGCTGTCGCATCGGGTGTCCGGTCGGCCTGCGCCTCGACCAGTTGGTGCACGCAACAGTCGTCCGCTGCACCCTGCGGCCCCCTGACGATCGCGCCGCGATCGGCCGCCCCCAGCAGGGCCAGCCGCGACACCGCCCGGTCCGGATCGGTGACCGCATCCGCCACGAGCGCGCGCAGCGAGGCCCCCAGCCGCGCAATGGTGGCGTGGTCGAACAGGTCGGTGTCGTACTGCAGCGACACCAACAGCCGGTCGCCCGCTTCCACCGCCATCAGCGTGAGGTCCGCCTGCACCGCGGTCAGGTCGAGCGCCATCGTGTCCAGGGTGAGGTCGGACACCTGCACCGGCCGCTCGCCGTCGGCCGCCGGACCCACCACCAGGGGCGCGAACGCTTCGTCCTCGAAGCCCACCGCCTTCTGGAGCGCGAATGCCGCTCGGAGGAAGGGGTTCTCGCTGAGGTCACGGACCGGCGCGAGGCGCTGGACGATCGTCGGGAACGGGAAGTCCTGGTGTTCCAGCGCTGCGACCACGCTGCGCCGGACCCGGTGCAGGTGCGTTCGAAACGGCAGTTCCGGCTGGAAGTGGGCGCGGATGAGCACCAGGTTGACGAAGTAGCCCACGACGTCCTCGAACTCCCGCCGGGTGCGGCCCGACATCGGCGAGGCCACCACGAGGTCGTCCTGACCGGAGTAGCGATGCAGCACTGCCTGGTAGGCCGCAAGCAACGCCACGAACATCGTGGTTCGCTCGGCCGCGGCCAGCGCCCGCAGTCGTGCGGTGATGTCGGAGTCGAGCCAGAACTGGTGCGAACCTCCGCGGTAGGCCAGCACTGCCGGCCGGGGCCGGTCCTGGGGCAGCCGCAGCACCGGCAGCTCACCGGCGAGGTCGCGCTGCCAGTGGTCCCAGGCCAGCGCGGCGCGGTCGGATGCCAGCCAGGATTCCTGCCACCGCACGAAGTCGGTGTACTCGGCCACCGGTGGTGGCGGAGCCTGCCGGCGGGACTGTCGCAGGCCGTAGAGCAGCAGCAGCTCCCGCCCGATGAGCAGCATCGACCACATGTCGAGAGCGATGTGATGGCCGCTGACGACCATGATGTCCTCACGCCCGGTGCGAAGCATGCGGGCCCGGATGACCGGCCCGTGTTCCAGGTCGAACGGGCGCGTCGACTCGTGCCGCAACCACTCGGTGATCTCCGGTGGTTTGAACGATCGAGCGTCCACGACGGCGAAGTCGGCAGCCTGCCGCTCGTCGATCACCTGAACCGGCTCACCGTTGACGACGCGGTACCGGGTTCGCAGCATCGGATGGCGGTCGACGATCTGCTGCATCAGTTCGCGAGCGACCGCAGGCTCCAGAGCGCCGTTGCCGACGCGCAGCGCCCGGCTGACGTTGTAGGCGGAGGCATTGGGCGAGAGCTGGTGGAGGTACCACAGGGCGCGTTGCCCGATCGAGAGTGGATGGCCGGCGGCGGCCGGGTCGGCGCCGGGGCTGATCGCGTCGGCGAGCCAGCTGACGAGTCGCCGTACGTCCCAGGCCTGGCAGACACCGGCCGGATCGGCCGCTATGCCGAGATCGGTGCGCAGGGCCAGGAGGAGCTCGTCGATCTCCGCACGCCCGGCGCCGAGGTCGTGCAGCGTGCTTGCCGGGTCCACGTGCCAGGCCGGCAGGTCGAGGGCGTGTGCCAGGCGCCCAGTCACATACCGCTCGAGTTCTGAACTGAGCTGGTCGGCCGGTAGCACGGGGGATCAGTCCATGACGGAAGGCAGGTCGCCATACATGCGGTCACAGACCGCAGCAGCGAGCTCGAGCCGTCGCCATACTCCCAGCATCACATCGGTGGCCGCTTCGGGTCGGGCCCGCACGATGGGCAACACCACGGCGCGCAGCCAGCCGTCGGCATGTGCCACGTCAACGGTGACGTGCTCCTCGAGATAGCGCAGGTCGGCCTGCTTCATCCCGACGCGCAGGCAACCTTCGAGCTGGCATTCGATCCGTCCCGGAACGGCCATCTCGGTCGCCAGCAGAATGCCGATGCCCTCGCACAACCGCTGCCGGTCGAGCGTGGCACGGTAGTACAGGTTGGCCAGTGCCAGTTCCTCCCACCCGAACAGCTCGACGGTGTCGAGATGGGCCGACGTCGACAGTCCCAGGCTCTCGGTCATCCGCTCACGCAGGGTGCGGTGCGCGAATTGCAGGCTGCCGCGCCCCATCTCGTCCCAGAAGTTGGCCGCGACCTCCTGACGCAGCGGACCGGGAAGGCCTGCCATGATGAGGCACAGCAGGTCGGCGAAGATGACATCGAGTGGTGACTCCTGCAGGTGGAACTCGCGCAGCTGGGCACGCGTCGCATCTCGCTGCAGGAACCGGAACAGCGGGTGTCCCACGCCGGAGCGGTGCCGCTGTATGACGTCGGTGACGAAGCTGGCGAACCCCTCGGGATCCAGCGGGACGTCGGCCACCTCGGGGACGGCTCGGTCGCGTTCGTCGTCGAGCCACGCGGACTCGATCGCGTCCCGGAGCCAGCTGAACAACGGATGGCCCACGTTGAACCCGTCATGCTGCCAGGGGCAGCTGATGGCTGCGGTGTTGATCCGGTAGAGCGCCGAATGCAGCTCACGCCTGGCGTCGAGGTCCCCGCTGCGCATACCGTCGAGCAACCGGGTGGTGAGTTCGCGCACGGTCGGCGCGGCCTGGTCGAGGTCGGCGGCCCGCCGAGCGTAGAGCAGCGCCTGGACCAGGTGCTCCAGGGAGTTTTCGGACGCGCTCACGCCGTGGAGCGACGGCTGCAGCTGGGATGTCATCGTGCGGCATCCGCGTTACCGCGCGTCGCGCAGGCCAACTCGATCACGAACTCGACAACCTCGTCCTCGGTGAAGTAGGACTCGTCGAGCAGCCCGTGATAGCGGGTTATCGCGCTGCGCAGCAGCGGGCGCACCGTGTCGCTGTGGTGTTGCCATCGCTGGACCACGCGCGGGTACACCTCCGATGCCAGCTCCGGCGTCACCTGCAGTCCGGCTGCTTCGAGCCGGGCCCGGTGATGCTGCAGGATCCGGGCGATGTCGTCGTAACCACTCCGGCCGCCGAAGGACGATCGGAGGTTGGCGCCGACCGTCTCGGGTTCGATGATGTCGAACATCCGCCGGGCCTCACCCACCAGCTCGGTCCGGATGCCGGACTGGACCGAGTGTGTGATGACGCCGGTAACGGGCTGGGTGGCACGCTCCATCAGGCCGTAGAGCTGCTCGACCCGGCGGCTCAACGAGGTGAGTCCCTGGTAGTCGAAGTCGGCGAGCTCGTAGCCGTAGAGCAACCGAAGCCCCAGCGCCACCTCGGCGAGGGCCGGGTGGCCCGCACGATTGGCGAAGCCGCCGACCGACACGTCGACACCGCGCGCACCCGAGGCCAGCGCCGTGAGGGCGTTCGCCGACGCGAGCCCGAAGTCGTCGTGGAAGTGACAGTAGAAAGAGGTGTCTGGGTGGTCTGACACCAGCGGTTCCAACCAGGGGCCCACCTGTTGCGGAGTGCAGGTGCCCGCGGCGTCGACGAGACGGATCTGGCGCACGCCGTGGCCCGTGGCGAGAGCGACCGCGTTCCGAAGGTGCTCGTGCGAGGCGCGGAACGTGTCGAGCAGCCCGACCAGCACCCCGCCGCCCTCGTAGGACGTGAGGTCGCCCAGCAGGTCGTCGAACCACCGCAGGTTCTGCCGGCGCCGTTCCTCGGGCGTGGCCAACTCCCAGCCCGGGGCGTCCCAGGCGATCGCCGGATCCTTGGTCAGGACCTTGGGGAACAGGTAACGGATCTGAAGATCGGAGACGCTGTGGATGCCCAGGATCCATACCGAGTCGAGCGGTACCCCCAGCTCGCGCAGGGTTCGCCTGGTCTGCTTCAACGTGGCGCCCAGGTGACTGATCACCACGAACCGGGTGTCGGGATGAACCAGCCGGTCCTGCTTGGCTTCGACCATCCGCCGGAGCAGAGCGACGTTGTGCGGGACGTCGGGAAACATCCCGACGACGAGGGTGCGAAGGCCGGCCCGGGCCAGCGCGATGCCCAGGTCTGCCTTCTCCTCGACGGTTGCCGACACGGTGGAGCGCTCGGCACCCTCTCGCAAAGTCTCGTCCACGAGTTCGATGTCGCGTCGAAATCGACTGGCGGGCCGAAACCCGTCATAGGCCGTCATGGGGCCTCCCGTGACCGTCCGCCAGCGATCAGTAGGCGTTCAGACGATGACCAGTTGAGTCAAGCTAGGAGGCTTGCATACCGGCTGCCCCAAGGCAAGGTCTCTGCCGAATTGCCAGCCGGTGACCGGGTTCGATCCGGATGCGAACGATGGCCGGTTAGGGGTTGACGAACCCTAACCACCATGTAATCGTGTGGATGGCCTCTTGGCTTGATCAAACAGGCCTTTCCCGGAGTCACCTGCGGGGGTTGGTCGTGACCGGACAGTTCCAGGACACCGACGTACTCGCTGCGGCCATGCGGACCTACGAGTCCGTGGGCTGGCGTCGAGTGACAGTAGAGCAGGTTGCCGTCGAAGCCGGCTTGCCCCCGGCGGACGTGATCCGGCGATTCCCCTCGCGCGAGCATCTCGGTGTCGCCATGTTCCAGCAGGTTCTCGATCGGCTACCCGATGAGTTCGCCGACGAGGTCCAGCCCGATCTGCCGCTGACCGACAAGCTCTACTTCCTGCTGGCCCACGAGCTGCGCTCCCTGGAGCCGAACAAGGGCTTCGTGGGACGCACGCTGCTCGATCTGTTCAACCCGCTGTCACCGACGGCGCGCCTGCAGATGCCCCTGGCACAGCAGTACATGACGCTGACCACAGACCTGATCAGGCAGAGCCGCAGCAGGGGTGAGATCAGTTCCTTCACCCTTCCGTGGTCGGCATCCTGGGGGTTCTGGCTGCTCCGGGCGCAGGTCATCGCCTACTGGCTCGCCGACACGAGCGAGAATTCGGAACGGACCCACGCGGAGGCCGCCGACTGGGTCGACGGGTTCGTGCGGACACTGACGAGCTTGCGAGGCCTTCAGTCCGGCATGCGTAGTCGCTTCACCGATCGTGCCCAGTCACGGCGGGTTGTCGCATTCGATCTGGCAGACGAGACCGCGGACAGCGTCATCGTCGCCAGCTCGAGTCCACCGGCTGCCGCTACCAAACGTGCCAAGCGGACGCGCCAACCCGGACGCGCCCCATCACGCCCACCAAGCTCCTGAGCCTGCGCGGTCCGGCCCGAGCGCGGCCTGCCGTCACGGCGTCGCTCGTCGCCGCGGCGCGCGCACTGGACACAGCACTCGCCACGCCGGCAACCGCACCCGATGACCCCACCATCGAACTGCTGCCACCGGAGTTCGCGCTGCCGGTCAGGGTGATTGCTCCGCTGGCCCGTCGGGCACGGCCGCTGGGTTCGCTGCTCCAGCGCAGCCCGGCAGGCTGGCTCGGCCACATTGCCGCACGCAGCGAGGCCATCGACTCCGTGGTGCGGTCTGCGGTCGGCGATGGCATCCGACAGGTCGTGATACTCGGCTCAGGCCTGGACGTGCGAGCTGTGCGGATGCCCGAGCTGTCAGCCGTTGCGATCTTCGAGGTGGATCGCCAAGCCACCCATGACTACAAGGCCAGGCGGTTCGCCAGAAACGGTCACCGTCTCAGTCCGGCAACTCCGGTGGCCGTCTCGTTCGGAACGGACTCCTTGCCCGCCCGCCTGCTCAGCGCCGGCTTCGACCCCCGGAAAGTGACGTTGTGGGTGCTGGAAGGGGTTACGGTCTATCTCACGGTTGCGGTCACCGCCGAGCTGCTGAACGACATCGCCGGGCTCAGCACGCCTGCCAGCCATCTGGTGTTGAGCTACATCTCACCGTCCGACGCCCGGCCGCCGTGGTTCATGCCGGTTGCCAGGGCCTTCGGGTCGGTCGTCGGTGAGCCCTTTCGCGGACTGTTCACTCCTGCCGACCTTCGTCGTACCGCACAGGCAGCCGGATTCGACGTGGTGAGAGACGACAGCCCCGCGGGCTGGCTCGCGGAACCGGCCCGGGGCCGGCCCGTGCTCGAGCGGGTGTGCCTGCTCGTCAGACGGTCCGGTAAGCCTCGACCAGCGGCGACCAGCGGCCGGGGGGCACCTCGGAGCGAGTGATCGCCCAACGGAGCTGCGCGCGCCGTCCGCAGCCGGCTGAGCGCATCGCCTATTTCATCCAATCTTTCCGTTTCGCCGTCAAGGCCGCTCCGGCGGGGGCTATCGTGCGAAACCGACTCAGAGCGCGAGGGGCCGCTATGCGAAGACGTGTCGACAACGGCGGGCTGACGGTCAATGCGATCGCCGGCAATCATGCGGTCTTCCTGGGGTTCGACCTCACCGACTCGGCCCGCGCCGGCTGCCTGGGCTTCGCCGTCCAGCGCGAGGACCTGACCAGCCACAAGACGACCTGGCTGTCGGGGTTCAAGACCTTCCAGTCGCAGGTGCCGGCGCCGGCCCTGACCTCGATCTACTCGACCCAGCACCAGCCGATCCAGGCCATGTGGTGGGGCGACTACACCACCACGCCGGGCCACCGGTACCGCTACACCGTGCTGCCCCAGTACGGCACACCCGACAGCCTTGCCGCCAAGGACTCGGTCACGGCCCAGGTCGAGGTCACCACCAACGATCCGGACGCCGGCACCCACGGCATCTACTTCAACCGCGGGGTGGCGGCCAGCCAGGCCTACGCCACCAAGTTCGGCGACCCGCCGGATGAGCTGTCGCCGGCCAAGCGGGCCGCCGCGATGCGGTGGCTGTCCCGCGGCCTGCACGAGGCGCTGATCGCCTACATCACCGACGGGGCCGGGCCGTCGCTGGCGCTGCGCGCCGCGGTCTACCAGTTCACCGAGCCGACCGTGCTGGCGGCGTTCGCCCAGGCGCAGGCCGCCGGCGCCGACGTCCGGATCATCTACCACGCCGACGGCGACGAAGGGCAGGCGAACGAGGCCGCCATCCAGGCCGCCGGCCTCGACGGGGCTACGGTCATCCCGCGCACGCACGCCACCATCGCGCACAACAAGTTCATCGTCCGGGCCGACCGGGCGGCGGACGGCACCCTGAGCCCGGTGCAGGTGTGGACCGGGTCGACGAACCTCAGCCAGGGCGGCATCTTCGGCCACTCCAACGTGGGGCACGCGGTGCGGGACGCCTCGGTGGCACAGGCCTATCTGGACTTCTGGGGCCAACTGGAGGGCGACCCGCTGCGGCACGTGCTGCAGGCCTGGACGGACGAGCACAGCCCGTTCGACGCCGGCAGCCTCGGCGATGCGGGCATCCACCCGCTGTTCAGCCCGCGCCACGAGTTGGACCCGTTGGACTGGTACGCGGCCAACTTCGCCACCTCGCCGGCGAGCACCCACATCACCCTGCCGTTCGGGCTGGACGACGCCCACTTCGAGGCGCAGCTAGCCGCCGCACACACCCCTGGCGTGCTGCGCTTCGTGCTGCTGGACTCGCGGGACAACAACCAGGACACCTGGTCGGCCGACCCGATGGTGCAGGTCGCGGTCGGCGCGACGGGCAACGCGGGTGGGCTGAGTTCCTGGGCCACCGAGCAGCTGACCGGGTTCAACGAGCATGCGCGCTACCTGCACACCAAGATCCTGCTGATCGGCCCGCTCGGCGAGTCCCCGGTCACCGTATCGGGTTCGGCGAACTTCTCCAAGGCCTCGACCGACTCCAACGACGAGAACATGCTGGTGATCACGGGGGATTCGGAGGTAGCCGATGTCTACTTCTCCGAGTTCCAGCGGATCTTCGACCACTTCTACGCCCGCTGGTGGGCGCAGCGGCTGCACCACCAGGCGCCCGAGGCGCACGACTACCTCACTGAGGACGACAGCTGGCTGGAGCCGTACTACCAGGCAGGAACCCCGAAGTTCGCCAGGCGAATCCTCTACGCCGGCACCGGCTGAGCATCGGCCGTGGCAGCGGGATCAGCTGGCGGACTCGCTGTCGAGGCCGGGGATGGCGGCCAGGTCGGCCTGCACCAGGTCGCGGTCGGAGTCCTCGGCGATGGTCACCGCGCGAGCCTGCTCGACGTAGCCGGCGGCGGCCTCGTGGTCTCCAGCCAGGCTGGCCGCACGGGCCAATGCCTCGTAGGCGAAGGCCAAATCCCAGTCGCCGATGCCGTTGGCCTGGCAGATCTCCAGGCAGCGGCGGGCGTGGTAGGCGGCTGGTTCGGCGCGTCCCAGCACGGTGTAGACCCGCGACACCTGCCACTCGCTGCGCGCCAGGTTGTTGGCGGTCGCGCCGGTTCCCTCGGCCCGCCAGTGGTGCGCCGAGGCGTGCGCCATGTGCAGCATCGCGTCGTTCTCCTCGACGGTGCGGTCCGGCTTGTCCATCAGCGCCCAGGTCTGGTTGAACAGCTCGATCCCGACGGCGCGGTGGTTGATGCTCTCGGTCATGCCGCGAAGTATCGCGCATGCCGCCCGTCCATCCGTGCGCGGTCGGCGGCTCAGACGGCAGCGGTGGCGGATGGCAGTTCCCGCAGGGTCCGCAACGGGGAGAGAAAGACCGGTAGGAAGGTCAGCGCGCCGCCGACCGCAACCGCGAACAGCGTCTGCCGGACGCCGATCGCCGAGCCGAGCAGGCCGCCGAGCACGCCACCAACCGGCATGGCGCCCCAGACCAGGAAGCGCATGGTTGCGTTCATCCGGCCCAGCAGTGCCGGTGGGCACAGCCCCTGCCGGAAGCTGACCTGGGTGATGTTGTAGATCACCACAGCCACCCACAGCACCCCCTGGGCGACGGCCAGCAGCCCCAGCGTCCAGTCGCGCCGCACGAACGGCGCGACGAAGCCGCACGGCCCCATCGCCAGCGCCGCGACCCAGATCGCCGGGCCCTGCCCCAACCACTCGGCGACCCGGCGGGCGAGCAGCGAGCCCGCCAGCCCGCCGATGGCCGAGGTCGACTCGATCAGGCCGATCCAGCCCGCCGACAGCCGCAGGTCGCGGGCCAGCAGCACGTAGAACACCGCGTTGGCCATCGACGTGAACAGGTTCGCCAGGCCGGTGCACATCGCGATCGCACGCAGCAACCGGTTGCCCAGCACGAACCGCAACCCCTCGCCGATCTCGCGGCGCAGGTTGCGGTCCGGCACCCGCTCCGGGCGCGGCGGCCGGACCTGAATGGCACGCACCCAGGCCGCCGACCAGAGGAAGCTCAGCGCGTCCAGCAGGATCGCGTACGGCGCGGTCAGCACCTGGATCAGCACGCCGCCCACGCTCGGGCCGCCGATCTGGGCGACCGACTCGCTGGCCTGCAGCTTGGCGTTCGCCTCGACCAGCGCCGTCCGGTCCACCAGTTGCGGCAGGTAGGACTGGTAGGCCACGTCGAAGAACACCGTGCAGCTGCCGGTCACCAGCGCCACCAGGTAGAGCTGGCCGATGCCGAGCACACCCAGCCAGTGCGCGACCGGTATCGAGGTCAGCGCCGCCGCCCGCAGCAGGTCGTTGACGATCAGCACGCTGCGGAAGCGCATCCGGTCCACCCAGGCGCCGGCCGGCAGCCCCACCACCAGGAATGCCGCCAGCTGGCAGCTGACCAGCAACCCGACCTCGAAGGTGCTGGCGTGCAGGATCAGGATGGCCACCAGCGGCAGCGCCAGCTGGCTGACCGTGGAGCCGAACTGGCTGACCGTCTCGCCGATCCACAGCCGCCGGAAGTCCGGGTGGTGCCACAGGCCGCCACGGCGCGGCTGGGGAGGGTCAGTGGTCACCCGGCCATCCTCAGCTGAGTGATTGAGGTTTGTCAATCACTTGTTCTAGGATGGCGCCATGCAGGAGCGAAGTCCGGCCAGCGACGCCGAGGCCAGGGCGCTGGCCTCGGCGCTGCGGCTGCGGATCCTGCGGATCTGCCTGGGGGAGGGCCACACCAACAAGGAGATCGCCGAGGTGCTCGGCCGGGATCCGGCGAGCATCCTGCACCACATCCGGACGCTGGTGCGGACCGGCTTCCTGCAGCCGCAGCCCGAGCGGCGCGGCGCCCGCGGCGCCCGGGAGATCCCGTACCTGGCCACCAAGAAGTCGTGGCAGCTCAGCGTCCCGGCCATGGACCGGTCGATGCTGGACGCCTTCCTGCAGGAGCTTGCGCTGGTGCCGGGGGCGGCGGTGGACACCGCCCGGCTGGGCCTGCGGCTCGCCCCGGCCCAGCTGGAGGAGTTCCGTGACCGGCTGCGCGACCTGCTCGACGAGTTCGCAGCGCTGCCTGACGACCCCACCGCTCCCGCCTGGTCGCTGTTCCTGGCGCTGCACCCGGACCCGAACCGGCCGTGACCCGCCTTCCGCGTAGGGTGATCCGCGGTCGCTGCCGTCACCGGAGAGGATCGTCATGACGTCCCTGTCGATGCTGGTGAGCCTGCCGATCGCCGACCGGCGCACCTCGTTCGCCTTCTACCGGGACGGCCTGGGCTTTCAGCCGGTGGGGGAGCTCGCCGAGGACGGCCTGCCCGAGCCACTGCAGTTCGCCGTCAACGACGGGCTGCGGCTGATGCTGATACCCACCGGCGGCTTCGGCTGGGTGATCGGTGACCGCACGGTGGCCCCGCGGGACTGCAGCGAGTGCGTCCTGTGCATCAGCGCGGCAACCGAGGCCGAGGTGCAGGAGTGGGTGGCCCGGGCCGAGCGGGCCGGCGGCACCGTGGTGACGGCGCCGGGGCACAAACCCTGGGGCTACGTGGGCTCCTTCACCGATCCGGACGGCCACCTCTGGCTGATCACCGCACAGTGGCCGCCGTCCTGACCTCCGACGGACGACCCCGACCGAGGGAACAAAGCCCATGACAGCTGAGCAGAACCCGCTGCAGACCCTGCTGCACGCCCAGGTGGACGCCGGCTCGATCCCGGGTGCGGTAGCCCTGGTGAGCGGGCCGGGCCGCCTGGAGCGCCACGCGGTCGGGTGGGCCGACAGCGAGCAGACCGCGCACCTGGCGGCGGATTCGATCTTCCGGATCGCCTCGATCACCAAGCCGATCGTCGCCGCGGCGGCGATGCTGCTGGTGGACGACGGCCGGATGGCGCTCGACGACCCGGTGCGGCAGTGGCTGCCGGAGCTGGCCGAGCCGACGGTGCTGCGCCGGCCGGACGGCCCGGTGGAGGACGTGGTGCCGGCCGTCCGGCCGATCACCGTGCGGCACCTGCTCGACTCCCGCGCCGGCTACGGCTTTCCGTCGGACTTCTCCTACCCGGCGGTGCGACTGCTGCTCTACCTGCAGCCGGGCCCCCGTCCGGACCTGCTCCCGGCACCGGACGCGTGGCTGGCCCGGCTGGCCGGCATTCCGCTGCTGCACCAGCCGGGCGAGGCCTGGCTCTACAACACCTGCTACGACATCCTCGGCGTGCTGATCGCCCGGGTCGCGGGTTGCCCGCTGCCACAGTTCCTCAGTGAGCGGCTGTTCGGGCCGCTCGGCATGTCCGACACCGGTTTCGAGGTGCCGGCCGACAAGCGGCACCGGTTCACCAGCTACTACCGGGCCGATCCGGACGGCGGCCTGCAACTTGTCGACTCACCGGACGGCTGGTGGAGCACCCCGCCGGCCTTCCCGTCCGGGGCGGGGGGACTGGTATCCACCGCCGACGACTGGGGTCGCTTCGCCGGCATGCTGCTCGCCGAGGGAGCCTTCGGAGACCGCCGGCTGCTGTCACCGGAGTCGGTGCGCCAGATGACCACCGACCAGTTGACCGCCGAGCAGCGCGCGGCCGGCCGGCTGTTCCTGGAGGGGCAGGGCTGGGGCTTCGGCGGCTCGGTGGACATCGCCACCACCGAACCGTGGAACGTGCCCGGCCGCTACGGCTGGGTCGGCGGCACCGGCACCACCGCGCACCTCGTCCCGGCCACCGGGACCGTCGCGATCCTGCTCACCCAGCTGGAGATGTCGAGCCCGACGCCGCCGGAGCTGATGCGCGAGTTCTGGCGGTACGCGGCCGGCTGATCCGGCTCGAAGGCGAGTGCGGGGATTCGACAAAGAAGGGTGGGGTCATGTCTGACGCGATCAGGCTCAGCTCGGTGGCGTTGGAGTGCCCGGACGCGGGCCGGCTGGCGGCGTTCTATGCCGAGATCACCGGCGGTGAGGTGACGTTCGCCAACGACGACTGGGCGACCGTCAACGGCCCGGGCGGCCGGATCGACTTCCAGACCGCTCCGGGATACCTGCCGCCGAGCTGGCCGGACCCGCACTCGTCGATGCAGCTGCACCTCGACTTCTTCGTCGAGGACCTGGCCGCGGCCGAGGCCCGGGTGCTGGCCGCAGGTGCCCGTAGGTACGACGAGCAGCCGAACGCCGACCACTGCCTGGTCTACGCCGACCCTGCCGGGCACCCGTTCTGCCTCACCACCTGGGACGACATACCGACCTGACCCGCTACCCGGCGCATTCCATATCGCGCTCACAGCTTCGGCACGACCTCGCGCCAGGGTCGCTGCACACCCTGGTGGCACGGCTGGACCATCCGGGCCCGGTCGGTGTCAGGAGGTGTTCTCATGAACCCGAACGAATGGTCGCCGCCGCCGGTGTCACCACCGGCGTACGGCCCGACCAGTAAGCCGCCGCGCGGTCGGCGGGGCCTGCTCGTCGGCGGCGGCCTGCTCGCGACCGGTGCGGTAGCCGGCGCAATCATCGGCGGCACGGTGCTGTCCAGCGCCGCGACCACCACGCCGTCCACGCCGAGCTCGTCCAGCAGCAGCGAGGCGCCGGGCACGAACGGGGCGCCGGCTCCGAACAAGCAGTCCACCCCGGTCCGCTCCGACGAGAAGGCGGTCAGCGCCGACGTGGCGGCCAAGCTCAAGGCGGCGGCGCTGAAGGCGGTGCCCGGCGGGACGGTGTACCGGGTCGAGACCGACGGCGACGGTGACGCCTACGAGGCGCACATGACCAAGGCCGACGGCAGCCTGGTGACGGTGAAGTTCGACAAGAACTACGCGGTCACCGGGGTCGAGGACGGCATGGGCGCCGGCGGCCCGGGCGGTGGCCACGGCCACGGGGGCGGCCCGGCCAGCGGCTCGGGTAGCGAGTCCGGCGGCTGATCCCCGAGATCCCGGCTCGGGTGGTCGATCGGCCACCCGAGCCGGGTACTCAACCGACCGGCTTCTGCCACACCGAGACGTGCTGGCGGCTGTCGCTGGTGAACGGGGTGCGCTGCCAGTCGCTCCACCGGTGCCGCAACGTCATGCCGGCCAGCCGGGCCATCAGGTCCAGTTCGGCCGGCCAGACATAGCGAAACGGGATCGAACCGCTCTCCAGCCGGCCGTCCTGCCGCCAGTAGTGGTGCGAGACCAGGCCCTGGTTGGCGATGTCGTAGGAGTCGAAACCGAGCCGGGCGTCGCTGATCTCGAACGGCCGGACCGTCTCACCCGGTGGCAGCCGCTGCAGGTCCGGCACCATCACCTCGATCAGGAAGTACCCGCCGGGGGACAGGTGCTCGGCGACGTTGGCGAAGCAGGCGACCTGCTCGTCCTGGCTGGTCAGGTTCATGATGGTGTTGAACACCAGGTAGCCGAGGGAGAAGCTGCCCGGAACCCGGGTGTGCGCGAAGTCGCCGACCGTGACGCCGATCCGCTCGGCACCGGGTTTCGCCGCCAGCTGGGCGAGCATCGCGGGGGAGAGGTCGATGCCGTGCACCGGCACCCCGCGCCGGCTCAGCGGCAGCGCGAGGCGTCCGGTGCCGATGCCGAGTTCCAGCGCCGCGCCGTCACCGGCCAGTTCGGCCAGCACGTCGACGGCAGGGTCGACCGTCGCCGGGCTGAACATCTCGCCCTGCGGGTCGTCGTAGCGCTCGGCCACCTGCTCACCGAAGAAGTCCTCAGCCATACCCGGCATCCTCGCCGGTGCGGGAACTTTGCCCAAGCCATTTAACCGGCAAGCCGGCGCCGGCCCCGTTGGCTAGTCGAGTAGTTCCCGGACCAGGTTCTCGACCCGGTCGCGGATCTGGTCGCGAACCTGGCGGACCAGCTCGATCGGCTGGCCGGCCGGATCGGGAAGTTGCCAGTCCTGGTAGCGGGTGCCGGGGTAGTAGGGGCAACGGTCACCGCACCCCATGGTGATCACCACGTCCGTGCCGGACACCGCGCCGTCGGTCAGCAGCTTGGGCTGCTCGGCGGCGATGTCGATGCCGACCTCGCGCATCGCCTCGACCGCGACGGGGTTGATCCGCTCGGCCGGTTCGGAGCCGGCCGAGCGGACATCGATGCGTTCACCGGCGATGCTGGCCAGCCAGCCGGCGGCCATCTGGGATCGCCCGGCGTTGTGCACGCAGACGAACAGCACGGTAGGTCGTCGCGGGTTCATCTCGGCAACTCCTTCTCGGCCGGTGCGGACTCGACGTTCCGCGGTGCTCGATCCGGCACGGCTCCCGCGCCGGACAGGCCTGGATAGAGGCCGCGGATCAGGCCGTAGCCGAGCGCGCCGCCGGCGAGTTGGGCGAGCACGAACCCCGGCACGGACGACGGGGCGATGCCGGCGAAGGTGTCGGAGAACATGCGGGAAACGGTGACGGCCGGGTTGGCGAACGAGGTCGAGCTGGTGAACCAGTAGGCGGCGAGCAGGTAGCCGCCGACCGCGAAGGCGACGCGGTCGATCCGGCCGGACCGCAGGGTTGCGAACACCACCAGCGACAGCCCGAGGGTGGCGACCACCTCGCCGAGCCACAGGTTGCCGCCCGAACGGTGCTGACCGGACAGCGTCACCGCGGGCAGGTCGAACATCAGGTCGGCCAGCACCGCACCTGCGAAGCCACCGGCGAACTGGGCCAGGATCAGCGCCACGGCATCCTGGGTGGTGATGCCGCCAAGCACCCGCTCGAGCGCGGTCACCACCGGGTTGAAGGCCGCCGACACCGGCTGGAGCGCCAGGATCAACGCGGTCAGCGCACCGGCGGTGACGAGGGAGTTCACCAGCAACTGCAGGCCGGCCTGGCCGGGGGACAGCCGGACGGCCGCGATCCCCGAACCGATGACGGCCGCGACGAGGAAAGCGGTGCCGACGAACTCGGCCAGCATCCGCCGGGCCGGCAGGCTCACGGTGCCGCGGTGCCGATCAGGGTTGCGAGGCCGGCCAGCGCCTCGCTGCGTACCTGGTAGTAGACCCACACCCCGCGCCGCTCGCGGGCCAGCAGGCCCGCGTCGTGCAGCACCTTGAGGTGGTGGCTGATGGTGGGCTGGGACAGGTCGAAGGCGTCGTTGAGATCGCAGACGCAGGCCTCACCACCCGCGTGCGAGGCCACCAGGGACAGCAGCCGGAGCCGGACCGGGTCGGCGAGGGCCTTGAGCAGCGGGGCGATCCGCTCGGCCGCGTCAGCACTCAGCGGTTCCCGGCTCAGCGGCGAGCAGCACGCGACGGCCTGGACGGGGGTGAGCGTCAACACCGAAGACTTCGACATGCATCTATATTGACAGCTGTCGATGTCAGTGGCAACCTGGCGACCTCAGACATAGACAATCGCCGATGTCCTGCACCAGGAGGAACCATGAGCCGTGTCCAGCTCGCCCTCAACGTCGATGACCTGACCGAATCGATTGCCTTCTACAGCAAGCTGTTCGGTGTCGAACCAGCCAAGGTTCGCGAGGGGTACGCCAACTTCGCCGTCACCGAGCCACCGCTCAAGCTGGTACTGCTGGAGAATCCGGGGCGGGGTGGCTCGATCAACCACCTTGGGGTCGAGGTCGAGGACATCGCCACGGTCGACGCGACCCAGGCCCGGTTGGCCGAGGCCGGGCTGGCGTCGATCGATCAGCGTGGGGTCAGCTGTTGCTATGCCGAGCAGGACAAGTTCTGGGTGCAGGGCACGCCCAACGGCGAGCAGTGGGAGGTCTACACGGTGCTCGCCGACGCCCCGGCCCTCGGCTGCTCCACGAGTCCGGACGGCGGTTGCACGACAATCGGTTCCGACGGTGGCTCGGGGTGCTGCTGATCAGCGATCGGTGAGCAACACCAACTGCTGGGTGGCCCGGGTCATGGCGACGTAGCGATCGACCGCCGCTTCGATGCCGCGGCCGGCGCCGTCACCTGATGTGCTGCATCGTCGAGCAGCACGACCAGATCGAACTCGAGACCCTTGGAGAGCACGGGCGTCAGCGACCGGACCCGTGGCCGCCGTTGGTAGCCTGCCGGCACATCCCCGATGACGCAGGCGATTCCCTCGGCGTGCGTGGCCAACCAGGTGTCGAGGATCGAGTCCAGGTCCGACGCCGAAGCGTGCACGACCGGCAGCCCGCTGCCGCGGATGGAGGTCGGCACGTTGGCGTCCGGCAGCACCGCCCGGATCACCGGCTCGGCCTCGGCCATCACCTCGGTCGGCGTCCGGTAGTTGATCCGCAGGTGGGCCTGGCTGATCCGCGCCAGCCCGATCCGCTCCAGCCGTTCCTGCCAGGACTCGGCGAAGCCGTACCGTGCCTGGGCCCGGTCACCGACGATGGTGAAGCTGCGGGACGGGCAGCGCAGCAGCAGCATCTGCCATTCCGCATCGGTGAGTTCCTGGGCCTCGTCCACCACGACGTGCGCGAACGGGCCGGCCAGCAGGTCGGGATCAGCGGTCGGCAGCGCGGCCTCGTTGACCAGGGCGGCCTGCAGATCCGGCCTGCGCAGCATGGACATGATCTGCATCTCGGAGTCGTCGGTCGCGATGAGGTGCTCGACGACCTTGGTCATCTCTTCCTGGTCGGCGGCGAGCGTTGCCTGCCGCCGGCGTTCGCGCCGCCAGGCCTCCGGATCGCCCAGTCGTTGCCGGGCCGCGTCCAGCCAGGGCAGGTCGGAGACGGTCCAGGCCTGGGGATCGCTCCGCTGCAGCGTGCGAATCTCGTCCGGACTCAGCCAGGGTGCGCACCTGCGCAGGTAGGCGGGTACCGACCAGAGATCGCCGACCAGGTCGGTCGGTTGCAGCAGCGGCCACGCACGGTTGAAGGCCGCGAGCAGTTCATCGTTGTGTTGCAAGGCTTTTCTCAGCAGGGGAGGGGAGGTGTCGTCCTCGGCGTTGTCCACCAGGATGGCGAGCAGCGCCTGGAAGACCTGCTCGCGCGCCTCGTTGTGCGGGGTGCCGGGCTCGGCGGCCTCGAAGGCCTCTGCCCAGTCGTCCGGGCTCAACCGGATGTCGGTGGTCTCGGTGCTGACGGTCATAGCTGTGACCGGCGGTTCCTCGTAGAACCTGACCGCGGCCTCGATCGCGCGCACCAATTCCGCCGACGACTTCAACCGGCCCACCTCGGGATCGGTGTCGGCCAGCGCGGTTGCCCCTTCGGGCAGCAGGTCGCGCAGGGTGCAGGTCTGCACGCCCTCCTCGCCGAGGCTGGGCAGCACGTCGGCGACGTAGGCCAGGTAGGGCCGGTGCGGCCCGACGAACAGCACGCCGCCGCTGCGGTGGCCGAGACGGGGATCGGAGTAGAGCAGGTAGGCCGACCGGTGCAGCGCGACCACGGTCTTGCCGGTCCCCGGGCCACCGTCGACCACCAGGGCGCCCCTGGAGCTCGCACGGATGATGGCGTCCTGGTCGGCCTGGATGGTGCCGAGCACGTCGCGCATCCGGGCCGACCGAGAACCACCCAGGCTGGCGATGAAGGCGGACTGGTCGTCCAGCGCGGCATGCCCTTCCAGGCCGTCCGGGTTGAAGACCTCGTCCCAGTAGTCGCTGATCCGCCCGCGCGTCCAGCGATACCTGCGCCGGCTCAGCAGGCCCATCGGGTTGGCATGGGTCGCCCCGAAGAACGGCTCGGCGGCGGGGGAGCGCCAGTCGGGCAGCACCTGCCGGCCGGTACGGTCGGTGAGGCCGAACCGGCCGATGTACACCGGCTCCGGGTCATCGGTACCGACGATGCGGCCGAGGCACAGGTCCAGGCCGTAGCGCCGCAGGGCGCGCAACCGCGCGGTCAACCGGTGGATCTCCAGGTCCCGGTCCAGCGCTGCCTGGCCGCCCCGGCCGGGGGACTTGCGCTCGGCGTCGAGCCGGTCGGACAGGTCGGCGATGGTCTCCTCGAGGCTTGCGGCCAGTGCGGCGAAGTGCCGCTCGTCACCGGCGATCAGTGCTGGATCCGCCTTGGCGGCAAGCCGGTCGGGTAGGTCGAACACGCTGGTGGACAGCGGGGGCACGGCATCATCTCCTGCGGTTTCTCACGTCCGGTCGGCGATTCTGCGCCATCACCGGGGTCTTGCCGCAAGCCCCCTGGTGCGCTATATGTTGAAGTGGGAGGGCAGGACTACAGGTGCCGCCCACAAATCCATTCTTCGCCCAAGGGCAATCCTCCGCGTAGCGTCACGCCGGCCGATACTGGGAGTCCGGCGGACCGACACCGAAGGGGGAGTACGAGTGAAGATCTTCATCTCCTCAGACATGGAGGGCACCGCCGGGGTGGTGGCCTGGGAGCAGTGCCGCCCGGGCCAGCAGGACTACGAGCATTACCGGAATCTGCTGCAGGACGAGGTGAACGCGGCGATCGACGGGGCGAATCACGCCGGCGGCCCGCACGAGTTCCTGGTCAACGACTCGCACGGGAAGATGGCGAACCTGTACCCGGAACGTTTGAGCGGGGAGGCGGCGTACCTGTCCGGCCGGCACAAGCCGCTGTACATGATGCAGGGCCTCGACGAGTCCTTCGACGCCATCTTCTTCGTCTCGTATCACGGCTCGGCCTCGGCCGGGCCGGCAACCCTGTCGCACACCTACAACCCGGCGGCGATCGCGGAGGTCAGGCTCAACGGCACGCTCGCCGGCGAGTCCGGCATCAACTCGCTGGTGGCGCTCGGTCATGGGGTGCCGGTGGTGCTGGTGACCGGCGACCAGACCACGGCCGCAGAGCTCGGCCCGTTCTGGCCCGAAGCTCGCGCGGCGGTGGTGAAGCAGTCGGTATCCCGCTTCGCCGCTGAGAGCCTGCACCCGGCACGGGCAACCCGGTTGATCGCCCAGACCGCACGAGAAGCCGTCGAATCGCTACGCGGTTCCGGGAGCCGGCCGACGGCACGCATCGACCTACCGGCCACGCTCACAGTCCGATTGCGCAATCCGGATCTGGCAGAGATGGCAACCTGGCTCGAACGGGTCGAGCCGGACCCGCACGACCCAACCGTCGTGCAACTCGTGGACGACGATCCGATACGGCTCTACCGCACCTTCGTCACCCTGGTGCTGCTCACCCGGGGCATCGCCGAATAGGCCGAGGAGCCAAATGCGCTGGCGGCAGCGAGGCAGGCTGCCTACCGTTGCAGCGGTGACGCGAAGCAGGGACGGCCAGCCGTGGCAGATCGGCACGGCCGCAGACGTGGACTGGATAGTGCGGGGCACCGTCCCCGGCCTGACGATCACGTCGGGCGTTCCGAACGTCTTCGCGGCCTACGCAACCATCGTCGTACCCGAATTCGGCGAGGGGCTGCACGAGCACGAACAGCGGGTGGTACGGCTGCTGGCCGACCACGGCACGGACCGGGACTGGTGGCTCGGCTATCTCGACACCGGCGCCTCCGACATCGTGTTCGCCGACGCGTCCAGGGTGCGGATGTACACCGACTGGTCCTACGTACTGGTCAAGGCTGGCCCCGAGCAGGCGCTGCGGTGGCGAGCGGAACCTTCGCCGCTGCACTGCGGCCTGCCCGACCTGATGTTTCCGACCGACCGGTCGTGGCTCATCTCGGCCCTGTGGGACGACGACTGGTGGTGCCTGGGCGGGTCGGAGCAGTTGGTCGATGCCTTCGCGCGTGATCCGGGCCTGGAGGTCCGCCGGGTCGACCCGGACGGGGATGCCACCCCGCCGGGACATATCGCGCGGTAGGGCGGACTCGCTGGTCAGCTGCTCGATTCAAAACTGAATTGACATAATGTCGATTATCGGATCATGCCGAGAGGCGTCGTGCCCCAGGCGGAGGCCGCCAGGCGCGATCGGTGAGCAACCACGGCCGGGATGACATCAGCCGAGGCGACTGCGGCGGCCGTGCTCGGTTCTTGGGGGCCGGCCGAGGTGATTCGCCCGCCGGCTGAGGCAAGCCAGCGGTGCATCGCCAGTCAGTGGCGAATGCTCCCGGACTGACGCGGTCAGGGCGCCCACCAACGGGCCCTCCCATGTCGATGACACCGGGCCTGGTGGCGCATCGACAAGTTGACATAATGCATGCCGGCAGGTCGTTGTCAGGCGTCACGGGCACCGCGCATCAATGGTGATGCGAGACCGACATATGCGGGCTCTTATGCGCCCGAAGAGTAATTAAGCGTAGTCACATCGAGGATTGTTGTACGCATAATTCGTAGTTCCAATAGCTTGACCGCTCTACCTAATTTGTTACGCTTCACCCCCACTTGGTAGGCGGGCCTCAGTGCTCGGCCGTAGGAACGCGGGTGCATTGTTGCCCCCGGCGCAGCGACTGCCGATGATCGGCCCCGATCGCCCGCATCCAACACTGTCCGAGCCAAACGGAGCCTGGTCGATATGGTGCTGCGCGTTTTGATCTGCGACAAGCTTTTCGTGGTCCGCAACGGCCTGCAGGCGTTGCTGGCGACCGAGCCCGACATCGAGGTGGTCGAGACCACCGACAGTGGCAGCCACGCGATCATGCTGGCTCGGATGGCCCGGCCGCATGTGGTCGTCACCGGGTTGGAATTGCGAGGACTAAGCGGAGTGGAACTCATCCGCCAGCTGACCATGGACGATCGTGGCCCAGCGCCGCGCGTGGTCGTGTACTCGACGAGCGACGCCGACGACGTCGTCAGCGCGGTGTTGCATGCCGGTGCCAGCGGAATCCTGACCAAGGACGTCGGCAGCGGTGAGTTGGTGTCCGCCATCCGGGCGGCCGCCAACGGAGAGGCCGTGCTGGCTCCTGCGGTGGCGCAACGGCTGGTGGACTGGTTCCGGCGCCGGGATACTCAGCCCGATATGAGCCTGCACAAGATCGTGGGGACCCTGACGCCCCGCGAGCGAGAAGTGTTGCTGCTGCTGGCAGAAGGCATGCAGCCCGAAGAGATCGCCATCAGACTCTTCATCGGGGTGACCACCGTTCGCACCCACATCTACCGATTACGAGGCAAGCTGGATCTCAAGGATCGTGCCCAACTCGTGTCATTCGCCTATCGCGCAGGCCTGATGCGGCCGGCTTGATGCTGATCGATCGCTGACCGCTGGGAACGGGCACCCTGCGAGCATGGTCGCCGGCTCACGGTTTCGACCAGGCGCGGGTCTTCCCTGCCCGCCCATGAGCGGGCAACCACTCCCCCAGATGTCCGGCACCACGGTGCTCGAAGGTTGTGGTGGTGGTGGACCGGGTAATCCTGACAATGCGTCGACCTCGTAATAATCACCCCCCGTTCAATGACGGGCTCATTGCGGCACGGACGACGCAACCCGAGCACGACCGTAGGTTCGAGCCAATCGACGAGCGAGGGGGTTCCGGTGGCAGACATGCTTACCTTGCGCGCGTTCACCGAAGCGGATCTGCCATTCCTGGATCGATGGGCCACCGATCCTGAAACCGTAGGCACATTCGAATGGTTCGGCTTCATCGACCCGCTCAAGCGGCGGCGCCGGTGGGAGAAGGATGGGTACGTCAGCCCGGAGCACACGGCGCTCGCGGTGTGCGAGGCCGACCAGCCCGCCGTCGGCGTAGCGAGCTACTGGCCCAAGTCCCATGGCGGCCCGCCGGGGGGATGCTACGAGATCGGTGCCGCGCTGGTGCCCGAATGCCGGGGACGCGGCTTGGGCACCGCGGCACAACGGCTACTGGTCGATCACCTTTTCGGCTACACCACCGCGAACCGTGTCGAGGCGATGACTGATGCGGACAACATCGCCGAGCAGAAGTCGCTGGAGCGCGCCGGCTTCACCCAGGAGGGGCTGTTACGCGGCGCCTACTTCCACCGCAGTGCCTGGCGCAGCCTCTATCTGTACGCCGTGCTGCGCGACGATCCGCGCTCGCAACCCCTCTGAGGAGTCGACCATGAAGCTCGCCGAGCTGCGCGACCATCGCGTCGGAATGCTCGTATCCGGTGGTCTGTCGTGCACGACGGTGTGCCTCTGGCTGGCCGAGAGCGGAATCGACCTGGTCGCCTTCGTCGCCGACCTCGGCCAGACCACGCCCTACTCCGCGGCCGAGACCGCCGAACTGCTCATCAGCCAGGGCGTCAAGACCCAGCTCGTCGACCTTCGTGCGCAGCTGGCCGATATCTACCTGGAGTTGGTGAAGTACCAGGCGAGGCATGACGGTGGTTACTGGAACACCACCGGCGTGTCCCGCGCGGTACTCGTCTCAGGGCTGGCCGACCCGCTGCATGAGGCGGCCTGCACGGTGCTTGCGCACGGCTGTGTGGGCGGCGGCAACGACCAGGGCCGGTTCGCCCGGTACACCGCGACGGTGGCCCCCGAGCTCGCGGTCTTCGCTCCGTGGACCCACGACTGGTTGCTGGAGCGCTTCCCCGACCGGCAGGCCATGGCTGATTACCTGCGTGATCGTGGAATGCCCGCTGGCTACGCCCTATTCGCCGACTACTCCGTCGAGGAGAACCTGGGCGGGATCGCCCATGAGAGCACGCTGCTGGAACAGGTGAGCACCCCAGCACGCATGCTCGATCCGATCATGACGCTCTGGCCACAGGCCGCGCCGGATGAGACGAACCGGTTGCGCATCCGGTTCGCTGCCGGCCGCCCGGTCGAGATCGACGGCGAACCGGTGTTGGCGCTGCAGGCCATGCTGCGTGCAAACGCACTCGGTGGCGGTGGCGGCGTCCCGCCGCGCAGCGTCATGGAGAACAGGGTCAACGGCACGAAGTGTCGCGGCGTGTATGAAGCACCCGGCCTGGAGGTGCTCGGGCAGTGTGTGGCCGCGCTCTACCAGCTCAGCCTGGACAAGGCCGGGTCTGAGCTGAGGTGGTGGCTCTCTCACCACCTCGGCCGGGCGGTGTACGAAGGGCGTCTCTACGACCCCGCAACTCTGGCGGCACGAGCATCGGCCGAATCGTTGGCGGCGATTACCAGTGGAACCGTGACCGTCGAGGTCTACAAGGGCAACATCTTCGTCAGCGAGCTGGGGCTTGCGGACGAGGCGTCCGGCGTCGCGCAGCAGACCCGGTTCAGCGCGGGTGGCCACCACTGGCAGGTCGCGCAGTGACGACCGGTGGCGACCTCCGCCAGCGGCCGTACGCCCCGGCTGACGCGGCCGGACTTGCAGCCCTGCTCAATGCGCTGGAGGAGCACGTCGGCTTTTCGCCATCCTCCACGCCCACCTTCCTGCCGGAGCTGTGTGTCCTGGCCTTCGACGGCGATGAGCTGGCCGGCTACCTCGTACCGCACCGGGCGGTGGAACCCGGCGGCGTCAACATCGGCCATCTCGGAGTACGCAAGCCGTGGCGGCGTCGTGAACTCGCCTCGGGCATGTTGACGATTCCCCGCGCGACCGCAGCCGATACCGGCTGGCGAAGCATCCGGCTACAGGCCGACGCGGAGAACGCGCATGACGCGGTCGCCGTCTACGAGCAGGTCGGTTTCACCGCGACCACCCGATCGGTCGCCTACGAACTCACCGTGGAAAAGAGCAGAGATGTCTGAGGACCGGCCCGCGCTGCGCTACAACTCGAACTTCCACAAGCTCTGGGCGGGACAGTCAATCTCGCTTATAGGCACCAACGTAACCTATACAGCGCTCCCGCTGCTGGCCATCTACGCCATCAATGCGGGCGCGTTCCAGGTTGGGCTCATCACTCTCGCGGAAACCATTCCCTACTTGTTGGTCACACTGTGGGCGGGCGCCTGGATCGAGGGTCACCGCCGGATCCCGACCATGCTCGTCGCCGACCTCGGTCGGGCTGCGGTCCTGGTCGCGATCGCGGTCCTGACCCTGGCGCATCGGGTGAACCTGGAGATCATCCTCGGGCTGATGCTGTTGTACGGCGTCGGCTCGGTCTTCTTCGAGGTGGCTTACTACGCGGTCACGCCGTCGGTGGTGCGTCGTTCGGATCTCATGCAGGCCAACAGTCGGCTGCAGACGAGCGGCTCCTTCGCGTTGTTGACCGGCACGAACATCGGCGGCGTACTTACCCAGATCGTGACCGCACCGTTCGCGCTGATCGTCGACGCGTTCACCTTCGTCGCCTCCGCGATGAGCCTGCGGTGGATGCGGGTAAGCGAGGTCATCCAGCCGGTCAGCAAAAGCCGGCGTCAACTCGTTTGGGAGGGGCTGCGCTATGTCGCCCAGCAACCGGTGTTGCGGTCGGTGACGCTCAGCGCTGCGCTGTACAACTTCTTCACCACCTGGGTGATGACATTGTTTCCGGTCTTCGCCGTGCGAAGCCTGGGCCTCAACGCGGCGACGATCGGTTTCGTCCAATCCTTCGGTGCGATCGGGTCCGCGCTGGGTGCCCTCCTTGCTGCCCGAATGATCGTCGCGCTCGGCGCCGGATCCTCCTACATCTGGTCCAAGACCCTGGCCTGGGCCGCGGTGCTGAGCTTCGGCCTGACCCCCGCCCATAACCCGGCCACGGTCGCGATGCTCGTAGTGGCCTTCTCCGTGAGTGGCATGCTCATCGTGTCGAACGTCGTCGGCATCACGCTCCGGCAAGCGGTCACAAACGACCAGATGCTCGGCCGGATGACGGCCTCATACAAATTCATCTCCAACGGCGCTCAGTCCCTGGGCGGGTTCAGCGCAGGAGCAGCCGGCGCGCTGTTCGGATTGAGGCCGGCTATGGTCACCGGCGGAATCCTGCTGGTCAGCACGGTGCTTGTTTCGCTCGTACCGGCGATCCGCACGCTCCGCGATATGCCCGGCAGCGTTCCGCTGGAGGCTGTTTCCACTCCGGCTACGGCGGCGAAGTAAGTAGGTCGCTACCTGGTAAAGGGCCCGCACCTAGGGTGCGGGCCCTTTGCCGATGGCTGATCAGCTGTCCAGCAGCGCGGCGACCTCCCTGGCGACCACGCCCAGGTATGGCTCGCGCAGCACGGTGTAGTGATTGCCCGGCACCTCGATGCGTCTCGCGTGCTTCGGCCAGTGCGGGGCGCGTCCGGTCAGCCGCTCCTGAGCCGTCAACAGCGTGACCTCGGCGCTGATGGTAGGGAGATGGTAGGTGCGGGCAGCCAGCGAGGTCGCCACGAACACCTCCATCCGCTCTCGCAGCTGCGCGTCGATCCCAACGGGGACCAGGCCGGCACACTCCAACGCCCTGATCACGGTCTCGGTCCACTCCCCCTCCGGTATCGAGCGCAGGCCCAGTACTGGTGCCGCGACACCTGCCTGGGCAGCGATGTCGTGTACGAAATGAGCCAGCAGGTCGGCGCGATCCGGAAGCGGGTCGTCGGTGCGCGGCGCGACGGTGTCCAGCAGGATCAGTGACGCTACCGGCTTTCCCCGCGCGCGCAGCCGGGCAGCGAGCTCCAGCGCGATCAGGCCACCGGCCGACCATGCCAGCAGGTGGTACGGCCCGTCGGGTTGACACGCCAGCAGCTCCGGCAGGTACCTGTCGGCCATCTCCGGCACAGTTCGTAGCGGTTCACCCCCGTGCAGCCCGCTGGCCTCGAAGCCGTACACCGGCAGGTCGGTGGGTAGCAGGTCGACCAGGGGTAGGTAACACGCGGTAGACCCACCGACCGGGTGGACACAGAACAGCGGCGGCCGGGATCCGCCCACCCGCAGCGGCACCAGCAGGCCGTGGGGAGGCTGGGGGGACGCCGAACGCCTGTCGATCGCGGTCGCGATGCCGGCGATCGTCGAGTCCAGATAGACCTGGCGGAGGTTGAGGGTGGTGTGGAGGGTGTCGGTGATGCGGGAGATGAGTTGGATGGCGCGTAGGGAGTTGCCGCCGTGGGTGAAGAAGTTGTCGGTGGTGCTGATCTGGTCGAGGGGGGTGTCGAGTAGGTGGTGCCAGATGGTGGTGAGGGTGTGTTCGGTGGGGGTGGTGGGTGGTTGGTGGGTGTGGTTGGTGGGGGTGGGGTCGGGTAGGGCGTGGTGGTCGATTTTTCCGCTGGTGGTGTAGGGAAGTGCGGTGAGTGGGGTGATGGTGGTTGGGGTGAGGTAGGTGGGTAGGTGGTTGAGGAGGTGGGTGCGCAGGGCGGCTTGGTCGAATGGGGTGGCCGGGTCTAAGACGACGTAGCCGGTGAGGGTGTTGCCGGTGCGGACGGTGACGACGGCTTGGCGGACGTGGGGGTGTTGGAGTAGGGCGTGTTCGATCTCGCCGGGTTCGATGCGGATGCCGTTGATTTTGAGTTGTCGGTCGGTGCGGCCGAGGTATTCCAGGGTGCCGTCGTCGAGCCAGCGGACCAGGTCGCCGGTGCGGTACATGCGTTGGCCGGGTTGGTTGGTGAAGGGGTCGGGTAGGAAGCGTTGAGCGGTGAGGCCGGGTTGGTTGAGGTAGCCGCGGGCCAGGCCGGTGCCTGCGATGTAGAGCTCGCCGGGTATCCCTACCGGTAGCAGGTTGTAGCTGGCGTCCAGGACATACCCGCGGTGGTTCACCATCACCCGACCGATCGGAGCCGTAGCGCTGAATGCGGTTGTCTCGCCGGGAACGCACCGGTGGCTGGTGCACATCACGGTGATCTCAGTCGGGCCGTACATGTTGTGGAACTCGACCCCGCGATAGCTCCAACGCTTGGCCAACTCAGCGCCGCATGCCTCGCCGCCTACGAGCAGCATGCGCAGGTCGGGCAGTTCGGTGGCGGTGTCTACCCGAGTCAGCACGGCCGGCGGCAGCGACGCCACCGTGATGCGTTCGCGTGCGAGGAGGGTGCTGAGGTGGTCGGGGTCGTGCAACTGGTCCCGGTCGGCACACACCAGCAGGGCACCGCTGGCCAGGGTTGCGAACGTATCGATGAGACTGGCGTCGAAGGTGGGATTGGCGAACTGCAATATCCGATCCGCCGAGGTCAGCCCGAACGATTCCTGTGCCGACATTACGAAGTCGGTGACGTTGCGGTGGGTCACCAACACGCCCTTGGGACGACCGGTCGACCCCGACGTGTAGATCACATAAGCGAGGTGATCTGACTGGGTGCGAACCGGAGGGCGGCCCTGATCGGGCCCGCGGGAGTCCAGCTCGACAAGCGTGTGTTCGGTGATGACGGCGACGGCGCCTGCCCCTGCCAGTTGATAGTCCAGCCGTTCTTGCGGGTGGGTCGGGTCCAAGGGCAACCACGCACCGCCGGCGAAGGTCACCGCCAGTTGTGCCACCACCAGATCGATCCCCCGCTCCAGGCACACCCCCACCACGCTGTCGGCATCCACCCCCCACTCCCGCCGCAATGCCCATGCCATCCGGCAGGCCCGCCGACCCAGTTCCGCATAGCAGATCTCGACATCACCGAACCGCACCGCCGGTGCCTGCGGACGCGACCGGATCTGCTCCCAGACCAGATCTCCCAACAGCCGATCCGGACGCCGCACCGCAGCCGGGTTCCAGCCCCGCACCAGCTGACCGGCCTGGGTTTCGGTCACCAAACGGAACCCACCCAACCGCTGATCCGGATCAGCCACCGCCTGCCGCAACACCAACTCCAGATGCTCCACCAAACGCCACATCCGAGCCCGGTCGAACAACTCCGTCGAATACTCCACCGACACCCGCAGCCGCCGGTCCGAAAGCTGGCTCACCGCAACCGCCATGTCGAAACGCGATTGGCTGGTTTCGCCGGGCAGCGGCTCCGCCGAGGTACCTCCCAGGGTGAACTGCCCCGCCGACCACCCGGCGGGTTGGAAGGAGAAGCTCACCCCGAACAGCGGATTGCGCCCAGCTTCCCGTACCGGGCTCAAGGCATCCACCACCAGGCTGAACGGCACGTCCTGGTGCGCACTCGCGCCGAGCACGGTGTCGTGGCAGCGGCCGACGAGCTCCCGGAAGGTCGGGTCGCCGGCCACGCTGGTACGCAGCACCAGCGTGCTGGCGAAGTATCCGATCAGAGGCTCTATCTCTGACCGGGTCCGACCACCGAACACCGAACCCACCACCAGGTCCTGCTGGCCGGTATACCGCGCCAACACCACCAGAAAGGCAGCGTGCAGCACAGCCAGGAACGACACTCCCCCATCGTGTGCCAGGTCGGCTGCCGCTCCCCCGAGCTCGGCGTCGATGTCCGCTTGCAGTCCCGCCCCGCTCCAGGTGCGCGCGGTGGGCCGCGGCCGGTCCGGCAGCAGATCCAGTTCCGGCAGGCCGGCGAGCTGGTGCCGCCAGTAGTCCAGCTGCTCGTTGAGGCGCAGCGAGCCGCGCTGCCAGGCGGCGATGTCGGCGGGTTGGGTGGTGAGTGGGGTGAGGGTGGTGTCGTCGTAGAGGGCGGCTAGTTCGCGGGTGAGGATGCTGATTGACCAGCCGTCGGCGATGATGTGGTGCACTGCCATGGTGAGTGCGTGGTCGGTGTCGGTGAGTCGGATGAGGGTGGCTCGGAACAGGTTGCCGGTGCTCAGGTCGAAGGGGCGGTCGGTTTCGGTTTGCAGGTGTTGGGTGAGTGTTTCGGGTTGGGTGCTCAGGTCTAGTACTGGTAGGTGGTAGTGGGTTGGTGGTGGGTCGATTTCTTGGAAGGGTTGTCCGTTCAGGGTTGTGAATCGGGTGCGTAGTGCTTCGTGTCGGTTGATGAGTGCGGTGAGTGCTCGTTCTAGTTTTGGTAGGTCTAGTCGGCCGTGTAGTCGCCATCCGAAGGCGATGGTGTAGACCGTTGAGGTCGGGTTGAGTTGATGGAGGAACCACAGGCCTTCCTGCTGGAACGACAACGGCAAACGCCCACCCCGCGACACCCGCACCAATGCCTCCGCCGCGATCGCGGGTACAGGCTTTGCCCGTTGCAGGCGCAACTCGATCAGCGCCCGGCGCTTGTCCTCGACCGTCCGGTCACTCACGCTGGTTCTCCTTTGTCCGATGTGGCCGCCGGTCAGCCGGACTCCGCGGCAAGCAGCCGGTCCAGCTCGTCCTCCGACAGCGCGGCGACCTCGGCCTCGACCTGCCTGCGCTGCTCGCCATCGATCAGCGTGGCCAACTCGCCGAGCGTCGGACTTCCGAACACCTGGCGGAGGTTGAGGGTGGTGTGGAGGGTGTCGGTGATGCGGGAGATGAGTTGGATGGCGCGTAGGGAGTTGCCGCCGTGGGTGAAGAAGTTGTCGGTGGTGCTGATCTGGTCGAGGGGGGTGTCGAGTAGGTGGTGCCAGATGGTGGTGAGGGTGTGTTCGGTGGGGGTGGTGGGTGGTTGGTGGGTGTGGTTGGTGGGGGTGGGGTCGGGTAGGGCGTGGTGGTCGATTTTTCCGCTGGTGGTGTAGGGAAGTGCGGTGAGTGGGGTGATGGTGGTTGGGGTGAGGTAGGTGGGTAGGTGGTTGAGGAGGTGGGTGCGCAGGGCGGCTTGGTCGAATGGGGTGGCCGGGTCTAAGACGACGTAGCCGGTGAGGGTGTTGCCGGTGCGGACGGTGACGACGGCTTGGCGGACGTGGGGGTGTTGGAGTAGGGCGTGTTCGATCTCGCCGGGTTCGATGCGGATGCCGTTGATTTTGAGTTGTCGGTCGGTGCGGCCGAGGTATTCCAGGGTGCCGTCGTCGAGCCAGCGGACCAGGTCGCCGGTGCGGTACATGCGTTGGCCGGGTTGGTTGGTGAAGGGGTCGGGTAGGAAGCGTTGAGCGGTGAGGCCGGGTTGGTTGAGGTAGCCGCGGGCCAGGCCGGTGCCTGCGATGTAGAGCTCGCCGGGTATCCCTACCGGTAGCAGGTTGTAGCTGGCGTCCAGGACATACCCGCGGTGGTTCACCATCACCCGACCGATCGGCTCTCGCGCGCCGGACGTGGTGCGGCCCGCGATATGACGATGATCCAGGCAGTCCACCGTGGTCTCAGTTGGGCCGTAGCTGTTGTGGAAAGCCCGTCCGGGACGGCTCCACAGGTCGGCGAGGGTGGCCGGATAGGCCTCGCCACCCACCACGAGGACCCGGAGTTCGGGCAGCGCCGCTCGCGGGTCCAGCAGCGTCAGCACAGCCGGTGGCAGGTGGGCGACGCTCACCCGTTCGCGTGCGAGGAGGGTGCTGAGGTGGTCGGGGTCGTGCAACTGGTCCCGGTCGGCACACACCAGCAGGGCACCGCTGGCCAGGGTTGCGAACGTATCGAAGACACTGACATCGAAGGTGGGATTGGCGAACTGCAACACCCGATCAGTAGCCGACAACCCGAACAACTCCCGGGCGGACACCAGAAAGTCGGTTACGTTGCGGTGGGTCACCAACACGCCCTTGGGGCGACCTGTCGACCCCGACGTATAGATCAGATAGGCCAGGTCATCCGGCCGAGTGCGAACCGGAGGGCGATCCAGACCGTCCCCGCAGGAGTCCAGTGCGGTGAAGGTGTCGTCGGTGATCACGGTGACCGCACCGGCGTCGGCCACCTGGTAGCGCAATCGTTCCGCAGGATGCGCCGGGTCCAAGGGCAACCACGCACCGCCGGCGAAGGTCACCGCCAGTTGTGCCACCACCAGATCGATCCCCCGCTCCAGGCACACCCCCACCACGCTGTCGGCATCCACCCCCCACTCCCGCCGCAATGCCCATGCCATCCGGCAGGCCCGCCGACCCAGCTCCGCATAGCAGATCTCGACATCACCGAACCGCACCGCCGGTGCCTGCGGACGCGACCGGATCTGCTCCCAGACCAGATCTCCCAACAGCCGATCCGGACGCCGCACCGCAGCCGGGTTCCAGCCCCGCACCAGCTGACCGGCCTGGGTTTCGGTCACCAAACGGAACCCACCCAACCGCTGATCCGGATCAGCCACCGCCTGCCGCAACACCAACTCCAGATGCTCCACCAAACGCCACATCCGAGCCCGGTCGAACAACTCCGTCGAATACTCCACCGACACCCGCAAACCGTCGGCAGTCTCCACCACGCCCACCGAGAGGTCGAATCGCGCCTGCCGACCCGGGTAGGGCATCGGCTCGACCGCCAGCCCGGCGAAACCGCGCTCTGCCGGCGAACCGGTCGCCGGTTGGAAGGAGAAGCTCACCCCGAACAGCGGATTGCGCCCAGCTTCCCGTACCGGATTCAAGGCGTCCACCAGCATGAGGAACGGGACCTGATGCGCTACGGCCTGTCGTGCGTTCCGGCTGCTCCGCGCGATCAGCTCCCGGAAGGTCGGGTCGCCGGCCACGCTGGTACGCAGCACCAAGGGGTCGGCGAAGTATCCGATCAGGGGCTCTGTCTCTGACCGGGTCCGGCCACCGAACACCGAACCCACCACCAGGTCCTGCTGGCCGGTATACCGCGCCAACACCACCAGAAAGGCGGCCAACAGCACCTCGAACGGCGACGCATGCTCCGCGCGGGCCAGGTCACGGACCGCGAGGTGCAGGTCCGGTGCGAGGTCCGGCTCGATGGTGGCACCGGCAGTAGTACGGGCGAGGGAGTGCGCCCGGTCGGTCGGCAGGTCGAGTACCGGCAGGCCGGCGAGCTGATTTCGCCAGTAGTCCAGCCGTTCCTCCAACACCCGCTCTGTCAATGCGCGTCGCTCGTGCGCGGCGATGTCGGCGGGTTGGGTGGTGAGTGGGGTGAGGGTGGTGTCGTCGTAGAGGGCGGCTAGTTCGCGGGTGAGGATGCTGATTGACCAGCCGTCGGCGATGATGTGGTGCACTGCCATGGTGAGTGCGTGGTCGGTGTCGGTGAGTCGGATGAGGGTGGCTCGGAACAGGTTGCCGGTGCTCAGGTCGAAGGGGCGGTCGGTTTCGGTTTGCAGGTGTTGGGTGAGTGTTTCGGGTTGGGTGCTCAGGTCTAGTACTGGTAGGTGGTAGTGGGTTGGTGGTGGGTCGATTTCTTGGAAGGGTTGTCCGTTCAGGGTTGTGAATCGGGTGCGTAGTGCTTCGTGTCGGTTGATGAGTGCGGTGAGTGCTCGTTCTAGTTTTGGTAGGTCTAGTCGGCCGTGTAGTCGCCATCCGAAGGCGATGGTGTAGACCGTTGAGGTCGGGTTGAGTTGATGGAGGAACCACAGGCCTTCCTGCTGGAACGACAACGGCAAACGCCCACCCCGCGACACCCGCACCAGCGGGCCGGGGCCGGCCATCCGCTGCCGGCGCAGTTCCAGCAGCGCCCGCTTGGCATCCGAGAGTCCGGCCGCGTCGTACGCCACGCAGGATCAACCCCCCTCGATCTGGAGCAGCCGCGCCGCCTCCGCGTCCGACATCTGCTCGATCTGTGCCAGCAGTGCCTCGTCAGCGGTGCGCCGCCGGTCGATGACGGCGGCGAGATCGGCTACCGTCGGGAACTGGAGAAAATCGGCCAGGCCGAGTTCGACCCCGAAGGTGCGCGCCGACCGGGTGACGAACTGGGCCGCCTGCAGGCTGTTACCGCCGAGCGCGAAGAAGTCGTCGGTGACCCCGGCCCGATCCAGTCCCACAACAGCGGGCAGGATCTCCTCGGCGAGCACCCGCTCGGTCTCGGTTGCCGGCCCGCGCCCGCTCCCTGCGACGGCCGCCGCCGCGGCGTCCGGCGTGGGCAGCGCACGACGGTCTACTTTCCCGCTGGACAGCCGCGGCAGCGCGTCGAGAACGACCCAGTACGCCGGCACCATGTACCCCGGAAGCTGCGCTGCGGCGTAGGAGCGCAGTTCGGCCGGCCGGAGCGGACCACCGGCCGCCGTCAGGTACGCGACAAGGTGCCGCTCGCCGCGCCTGTCCGGCCGGACGTCGACGGCGACGTGCTCAACGCCGAGATGCCCGCTGAGCACGGACTCGATCGCTCCCAGCTCGATGCGCAACCCTCGGATCTTGACCTGCTGGTCGATCCGGCCGAGGAAGACCAGCGCCCCGTCCCGGCGACGGCGAACCAGATCGCCGGTGCGGTAGAGCCGGCCACCGGGCGACGTGCCGAACGGGTCGTCGTAGAACACCCGCCGGGTCAGCTCGTCCTGGTTCAGGTACCCGCGGGCTAGGCCCACGCCGCCGATCACCAGCTCGCCCGCCACGCCGTAGGGCACCGGCTCACCTCGGCCGTCCAGCACGTGCGCAACATGGTTGGCCATGGCGTAACCGATCGGTACCGCGCCCCGCTGTTGGCCGGCGCACTCATGCACCGTCATCGTCACTGTGCATTCGGTCGGCCCGTACCCGTTGAAGAAGCGGCGTCCCTCGTGCCACCTGTCCACCAGATCGCCGGGGAATGCCTCGAACCCGGTGAATGCGATCCGGAGCTCGGGCAGCAGCACCGGATCCAGCAGCGCCATCACCGACGGTGGTAGGTCGGTGACGGTGATGGCGGCCTCGACCAGCAATCGCTGCAACCGGTCGACGTCCAGCCGCTGCTCGTCCGAGGCCAGGTAGAGACGGCCGCCGTAGAGCAGTGCTGCGAAGATCTCGAACACCGACACGTCGAAGGTGACCGCAGCGTAACCAAGCATCCGATCCGTCTCGCACAGGTCGAACTGGTCCCGGATCGCGTCCAGGAAGTTGACGACCGAGCGGTGCTCGACCGCAACGCCCTTCGGCACTCCGGTGCTGCCCGAGGTGTAGAGGATGTAGGCCAGGTCGTGCGGTCCGGAGCGCGGCGATGGTGGCTGGGGCGAAGCCGAAGCCAGCCGATCCCGCTCGGCGTCCAACCGAAGTGTCGGGAACCCGTCCGGCAGCGCAGCCGCGGTCGAGTCGATGCACACTACCGTCGCCGGGTTGCAATCACGCAGGATCACGGCCAGCCGAGCTGCCGGGTGAGCTGGATCCAGTGGCACGTAGGCGGCGCCCGCCTTGAGTACCGCGAGCATCGCCACGATCAGTTCCGGCTCGCGGGGCAGACACAACGCCACCGGTCGGTCCGGTCCGGCCCCGGCGTCGACGAGCAGGTGGGCCAGGCGACTCGCGCGCTCGTCCAGTTCGGCATACGTCATCTCGACTCCGCCGGTCACCAGGGCCACGGCGGCCGGATGGGCGGTCGCCTGCCGAGCGATGAGTTCGGCGAGCGTCACTTCCCGGACCGGCCGCACCGGACCGGACCACCGGGTCAGCAACTCACGTCGCTCATCCGCGGACAGCAGTGCGATGTCGGAGATTCGACTGCCAGGGGCGCCGACGATGCCGCGCAGTGCCGATGCGTAGTGGGCGATCAGCTGATCGACGGTCTCCGGGTCGTAGAGGTCACTGTTGTACTCGACACCGATGTGCAGCCCGTCCGGGCGCGCCGTCACCCACCAGCTGAGGTCGAAGCGGGAGGTCCCGGCATCCACGTACTCCCGCTCCACGGCGAGACCGGGCAGCGCGGGCGGCGGGCTCCACTCCTCGGCCGTGAACCCCACCTGGAACAGCGGGGAACGCGCCGGGTCACGAGGTGGACGCAGCGCGTCGACGAGCCGCTCGAACGGCAACTCGCCGTGTGCGAAGGCGCCTCGTACCACATCCCGGACCCGGCCTAGCAGCTCGCCGACGGTGGGGTCACCGGACAGGTCGGTGCGTAATACGAGCATGGTGGCGAAGAAACCGATCAGCGGCTCGGTCTCCAGGCGTCCGCGATTGGCCGACGGCGAGCCGACGACGGTGTCCGTCAGGCCTGTGTATCGGTGTAGCAGGATCAGGAAGGCCGTCAGGTACACCACGAACGGGGTCGTGCGCTCAGCGCGCGCCAGGGCGTGTACCGCGTCGATGACCTCGGTTCGGAGCAGCTGCTCGCGCCGGTTGCCGCGATAGGTCATCCGGGTCGGCCGCGGCCGGTCGGTTGGAAACTCCACGGTCGGCAGGTCTGCCAGCTGGTGCCGCCAGTATGCCGTCAGCTCGTCCAGGGCCGGTCCGTCCAGCAGTTCCCGCTGCCATTGGCTGTAGTCCGCGTAGTGCACGGTCAAGGGCGCGAGTACGGCCTGTGGGTCACCGAGCTCGGCGCGGTAGCAGGTGGTGAGGTCGCGCGCGAACACCTCGAACGACCAGCCGTCGACCACGATGTGATGGGCGACGAGGATCATGGCGTGCTCGGCCGGACCCAGCCGGAGCAGCCTGGCTCGCCACAGCGGCCCGCAGCTCAGATCGAACGGCGCACGGGTGTCGGCCACGGCGAGTTGCCGGGCGTGCCCACGACGGCTCGCGGCGTTCCCGCCGGCTGCCTCGGTCACCGGCAGGTCGATGTCCACGGCGGAAAGGATTCGCTGTGCCGGACCGTCCGGGGTGTCGACGAACACGGTGCGAAGGCTCTCGTGCCGCTCGACCACGTTCGCGAACGCCCGCCGCAATGCCTCCTCGTCCAGCTCACCGGTGAGCGTGAACAGCACACCGGTGTGGTAACTCGCGTCACCGGTGGTGAGCCGGTCCAGGAACCACAGCGTCCGTTGCTCGTATGAGGCCGGCACCTGCTCGGGGTGCGGTCGGTGGTGCAGGACCGGCTCGGCCGGCGGCCCGCCGAGCCGAGCGAGCAGTTCGGCGACCGGGCGGCTGCGCGCACCGGTCATCGAGGCTGCCCCGATCGGCTGCCCGGGAGCCGCTCGTCGAGGTGGATCCGGTGCTGCCACAGGCGTTCGTAGAACGGCAGGTGGTACTCCAGATACCCGGTCAGCAGTGGTGACTCATCGATCATGGTGCTGGGGCGGGACAGGGTCTGCACGAAGCCGGTGGTCTCGCTCGTACTCTGGTGCCAGCGCTCACTGCGTAACCACGCTGGTGTCATGCCGCTGGACCAGTTGAGGGCCGCGGGCAGGAAGGGAATGCCGACCGCCGCGCAGTACCGCTCGATCGTTTCGGCAGGTTGCGCCACCAGGTCGGCCGAGTCCACCACGACGGGCAGGCGACCGGTCGCGGCGTGCACCGCGGCGAAGATCTCGTACAGCCAGGCGAATCCGATCTCGTCACGGCCCAGCTCCGGATGCAGCGCGAAATGCGAGGCGATCACCTCGCGCGGATGCCGGACCAGGAAGGTGTGGGTGGCGTCCCGCAGGAATGCCTCGTCCCGGAGCAGATCGCGGTAGTGGAAGTCGGTCGTGTCCTTGAAGAACACCTGCCCGCGATGGTTCCGCAGGGCGGCCAGCAGCTGGGGTTCTGAGGTGATCACCTCCTCGCACACCGTGGTGGACCCGTAGTTGGCCAGATGCGAGAACGGCTCGTGCAACACGGTGAGATCGCCCCGAGCGCGCATCATGCGCTCGAACGCGGTCGACCGGCTGCGTGGTGCGCTCCACAGGGCCAGGATCATCGGGCGGTCGATCGGCACCCGCCACCTCCGTTGAGGACGGTCCGGACAGGTCCGCTGCCGTCGCGGGGGCGGACCGAGAGGCCACATCGTATGGCGGCGGTTCAGCCGTGGTCAGCGGTTGATCGGCAGTTTCATCTGTTTGCTTACTCCTACGTCAGCATCAGGCGGACGAGCGGTGTGGCGAGATCTGGATACGTTTCTGGCGATCCCGACATCGACGAAGGAGCACGGGATGAGCCGCTTGGCAGTGTTCGGAGGGACACCCGCCGTACCACGACAGCTGCGGGACGTACGGTGGCCGATCGTCACGGACGCCGACCGCGCGGCGGTGCTGCGAGTGCTCGACTCCGACTTGATGGTCTCCAACGCGCCCGGTGAGACCACCGTGCCGGAACTCGAGCGCAGATGGGCCGAGCGGGTCGAGGTCGCGCACTGCGTGGGCGTCTGCAACGGGACCGAGGCACTGTCGCTCGCGTTGGCCGGCTTGGGAATCGGTCCGGGTGATGAGGTGATCGTGCCCGCGCTCAGCTTCATCGCCACCGCGCTGGGTCCGCTGCACCAGATGGCCGTGCCAGTCTTCGCTGACATCGATCCGGTGACCTTCAACCTCGACCCGGCCGACGTCGCCCGGCGGATCACCCCGCGGACAGCCGCGATCGTGGTGGTGCACCTGCACGGGCTGCCGGCCGACATGGACGCGCTGGGATCGCTCGCCGACCGGCATGGGCTGCACATCGTGGAGGATGCGGCCCAGGCGCACGGCGCGACCCTGCATGGCCGCCCGGTCGGCGGCCTCGGCAAGGTCGGCACGTTCAGTATCCAGGTGACCAAGAACCTGCCCACCTGCGGCGAGGGCGGGCTGGTGACTACGGACGACGACGAGCTGGCGAGGCGGATCCGGCAGTCCCGGCAGTTCGGCGAGAACATCGAGTCTGATCGCCCGCGCGCCTACCTGAGCGAGCGATTCGGCTGGAACGCCAAGCTCAATCCGGTGCAGGCCGCGTTCACCACGTCCCAACTCGACCGGTTCGACGAGTACGAGAAGCTGCGCCAGGCCAACATCGTGCCGTTCCTGGAGCGGCTTGCACAGTTGCCGGGCCTCCGCGTGCCCCATGCTCCCCCGGACCGGACGCACGCCTGGCACGTGCTGCGGTTCCGCATCGACCTACCGGCAGCCGGTCTGGAGGGTATCCGGCCGGACGCGGTCCGCAACGCCCTGCTCCGGTTACTGCGCGCCGAGGGCGTCACTGCCGGCCAGTACCAGCGGATCCCGCTGCCCCAGCAGCGGATCTTCCTCGACCGGGAGGGCTTCGGCCGCGGCTATCCCTGGGCGGCTGTGGAGGGCGCGCCGGCGCGGGACGAGGGCGGTTTTCCCGTAGCGGAAGCGGTGATCGCGGACTCACTGGTGTTGCAGAAACGGCATCTACATCCGGATTCCGGCCCGTTGTTGCAGTGCTACGCCGACGCGTTCGAAAAGCTCTGGGAGCACCGGGACCTGGTGCGTTCGATGGCGGCGTCGTGATGGCGGTCATCACCGGCCACCAGGCACCGGGCCGCGAATGCTCGCAGGCCCTGACCGAGCGGGCGGACCGCATCCGCGAACACATCGTGACCATGTGTGCCGGTGTGGAGGGCGGCCATCTGGGTGGCTCGATGTCCGTCGTCGAGGTACTGACCGCTCTCTATTTCGCGGTGTTGCGGGTGGATCCGCAGTGGCCGGAGGACCCGGCGCGCGACATTCTGCTGCTTAGTAAGGGCCATGCCGCGATCGCGCTGTATGCCACGCTTGCCGAGGCCGGTTACTTCGACGCAGCCGAGCTGGCTGGCTTCGGCACCTACGGCAGCCGGCTGATGGCGCATCCGGTCCGGGGCGTGCCGGGTATCGAGATGCCCACCGGCTCGCTCGGCCATGGGTTGGCCCTGGCTGCCGGCTTTGCTCTCGCCGCACGCCTGCAGGGCCGGGATCGCCGCGCTTTCGTCGTGCTCGGTGACGGCGAACTTCAGGAGGGATCGGTCTGGGAGGCCGCGATGGGGGCTGCTGCTCTCGGCCTGGACAACCTGGTGGCCGTGGTCGACCGCAACGGCCTGCAGATCACCGGTGACACCGAGCGAATCTGCCCCTTGGAGCCGCTGGCCGACCGGTGGCGTGCCTTCGGCTGGTCGGTGCTCGAGTGCGACGGTCACGACCTCGACACGCTTGTCGAGCTCTTCGGGAGCGCGCCCTGGCAGCCGGGGCGTCCGAGCATCATGATCGCTCGCACCATCAAGGGTGCTGGCGTGCCGTTCGCGGCGGGCAAGGCGCAGGGCCACTACCTCAAGGTCTCACCACGACAGCAGGTGCAGGCTCGAGCTGCCATCGCGCGGGCGGCGTCGGCACAGGCCGTCCTGGCCGATGTCGATGCCTGAGGCCGCGGTCGCCGACCAGCCGACCCGCAACGCCTACCGGGATCGGTTGGTCGCCCTGCTCCCCCAGCACCCGCGACTGGTCTGCCTGGACACCGATACCGGGCTGTTCACCGGTGCCGACTTCGGGTCGGCGGCGGCTCGCTACATCAACCTGGGCATCGCCGAGAGCAACCTGATGGGAATGGCGGCGGGCCTCGCCGCGAGTGGCTTCCAGCCGTTCGTCAACACGATGGCGACCTTTGCCGCAACCAGGGCGGTGGAAGCGGTCAAGATCGATATCGCGTACAACAAGCTGCCGGTGCGCATCGTGGCGACCCACGGTGGCCTGTCCGCCGGGCACTTCGGGCCGACCCATCACAGCTTGGAAGACCTTGCCGTGATGCGGGCATTGCCGAACATGACGGTCGTTGTGCCGGCCGACGTGCCGGCCACCGAGGCGGCCGTCGAGGAGTCCCTCGATCTGCCGGGCCCGCTCTACCTGAGGCTGGGGCGTAAAGCGACCCCACCGCTACCGCCGGCCGCGGAGCCGCCCCGCATCGGTGTTGCCCAGGTGTTGCGCACCGGCCGGGATGCGCTGCTGGTGTGTTGCGGCCCGCATCCGGTGCTGGCCGCGCTGGCCGCGGCGGATCGACTTGCCGTCGCGGGGCTGGCGGTGGGCGTACTCAACATGCACACCCTCAAGCCGCTGGATGCCGAACGGCTGTGCGCGCACGCCGACGGTGTGCCACTGGTCGTCACGATCGAGGAGCACTGGCGCTCGGGAGGTCTCGGCAGCGCGGTGGCAGAGACGCTGGCCGAGCAGGGCCCGGCCAGGGTGCTCCGGATCGGGGTGGCCGACGTCTTCGCCACGGTGGTCGGCGGCCATGACGACCTCGTAACGCACTACGGCATCACCGCCGACGCGATCTGTACCCGGGTCCTGGACGGCCTGGACCCGGCACCCACCCACTAGCAGGAGGTACCAACCCGATGTCTACCGCATGCCCTGAATGTGAGAGCCCCGTGCAGCCGCCCGGCGACGCCCGGCTGAGCGAACTGATCGAATGCCCTGGCTGCCGCAGCGAACTGGAGGTCATCGCCCTGACACCGCTGGCACTCGCGCTCGCTCCCGACCCGGAGGAGGATTGGGGCGAGTGACCCGGTCGATCGTGGAGCCGGCAGGTATCGCCCTGCTGGCCTCCCGGATCCGCGCTGACGACAAGCGCATTCTGGCGGCGCTGGAGCGCCGCCGGGCGCCCATCGAGCATGTCGACACGCGCCGGCTGACGTTCTCGGCTCAGTCGCTCCGCGCTCCGTGGCAGCTGGTACTCAACCGGGAGATCTCGGCCACCCGTGCCCGCTACGCCGCTCACTGCTTGGAACAGGCCGGTGCGCTGGTGGTCAACTCGGCCGCCGCGACCGACGTCTGCGCCGACAAGTGGCTCACCTCGCTTGCGCTGCAGCGGGACGGCATTCCCACGCCACGCACGTCCCTGGCCCTGACGCCGGATGCCGCGTTGGAAGAGCTGAACGCGTTCGGCTATCCGGCGGTCCTCAAACCGCTGACCGCCTCCTGGGGACGGCGGGTCAGCCTGCTTCGGGAGCCGGACGCGGCTCGCGCGGTGCTGGAGCACTGCGCGGCGTTGCCGGCGCCGCAGGCCCAGCTGATCTATCTGCAGGAATACATCGACAAACCCGGCCGCGACATCCGGGTGGTGGTGATCGGTGGCCGGCCGATCGCCGCCTCCTACCGCGTGGCCGAGGACGACTGGCGGTGCAATGTGGCGCTCGGCGCCCACAGCCTGCCCTGCCCACTCACGCTGGAGCTGGCCAAGATCGCCATGGCGGCGGCCAGCGCCGTGCACAGCGACATCGCGGGTGTCGACGTCGTCGAGGACGGCGACGGCACACTGCTCGTGCTGGAGGTCAACCACAACGTGGAGTTCGCCGGCATGCAGGAGGCGCACGGCGACCGGGTGGATCTCGCTGAGGAACTGGTCGACTACCTGCTGGCCCGTTATGTCGTGGGCGCGCAGACATGATCACGGCAGGGGTGGTGGGCGGATCAGGGTATCTGGGTGGCGAACTGCTCCGGCTGCTGCTCGGACACCCCGAGGTGCGGGTGGCGGCGGCAGCCTCGACCCGGTTCGCGGGACGGCGGGTGGACAGCGCGCATCCGAACCTGCGCGGGGTCACCGACCTGGCGTTCTGCCACGAGCAGGACCTGCCCGAGCTGGACGTGCTGCTGCTCGCGGCGCCGCATCGGGAGACGATGCGGATGCTGGGGCGGGTGGCCGACCGGGCGAAGGTGCTCATCGACCTGTCCGGCGACTTCCGGCTCAGCGACGCCGCTGTGTATGAGCGCTACTACGGTGTGCCGCACGAGCAACCTGAACTGCTCGGCAGCTTCGTGCCCGGATACCCGGAACTGTTCCGGGACGCGCTGTGCACCGCGGACCGGATCTCGGTGCCGGGCTGTATGGCCTCGGCGGCCGTGCTCGCGCTGACGCCGCTGACCGAGGCGGGGTTGGTCGAGCCCGATGTCGAGGTGGACGCGCGGACCGGCTCCAGCGGCTCCGGGGTCTCGGCCGGGCCGCAGAACCTGCACGCCGAACGCAGCGGAGCGATGCGGATCTTCAGCACCGGCGGGCACCGGCACGAACCCGAGATCGCCGCTCTGTGCAGGGTGCGGCCCCGGTTGACCGCGACCGGCGTCGAGGCGGTCCGCGGGGTGCAGGTGATCTGCCGGACGACCTTGACCCGCGACATCACCGAGGCTGAGGTGCGCGAGCTGTACCGGCACCGGTACGAGCGGGAGCCGTTCGTCCGGGTCGTCGCCCACCGGCGCGGCCTGTACCGGCTGCCGGAGCCGAAGATCCTGCTCGGCTCGAACTTCTGCGATGTCGGCTTCGCCCTGGACCCGGCAGGAAGCCGGCTGTTGGCGGTCGCGGCCCTGGACAACCTCGTCAAGGGCGGTGCCGGTGCCGCCGTGCAGTCGATGAATGTCCGGATGGGCCTGGCGGAGCGATCCGGGCTCGGGTTCCCCGGCCTGCATCCGCTCTAGGCGAGGGGAAAGGAGATGGACTCGGTGCTGGTCATCAAGTGCGGCGGGAATGCCGCAGTGGACTGTGAAGCCGTGTGCCGCGACGTCGCGCAGCTGGCCGGGTCCGGCCGTCCGGTGGTGCTGGTGCACGGCGGGTCGGCGCAGATCGACCAACTTGCCTTCCGGCTCGGGATTCCACAGCGTATCCAGACGGCAGCGGACGGGGTGGCCGCCCGGCACACCGACCAGGCCACCCTGGAGGTAGTCATGCTTGCCCTGGCCGGACAGGTCAAACCGCAACTGGTGGCCTCGCTGGCCCGGCACGGGGCACGCGCGGTCGGCCTGACCGGCCTGGATGGCGGGCTGCTGCGAGCCCGGCGCAAGCGACCGCAACGCGCCGTGCTGGACGGCAGGCCGGTGATCGTCCGCGACAGCCATGCCGGCACGGTGTACGACGTCGACGCCGCCCTGCTCAGGCTGCTGCTGGGACAGGGTTTCGTCCCGGTGGTCTCACCACCCGCGCTGGCCGACGACGGCCAGCCGGTCAACGTCAATGCCGACCGGGTCGCGGCTGCCGTGGCCGGTGTGCTCGGCGCCGATCAGCTGCTGTTGCTGACCGGTGCGGCAGGTGTACAGCGCGACCCGGCCGATGAGGGCTCGCTCGAGCAGGTCGCGACGGTGCCCCGCTCCGGCGCGCCGGGCGCGCACGCCCGGGGCGGCATGGCGCTCAAGCTGGTCGCCGCTCGGGAGGCGCTGCTGCGCGGCGTGCGTCAGGTGCGGGTCGCCGACGGGCGCTCGACCACACCGGTGCTGGCCGCCCTGGCCGGTGGAGGAACCGAAGTGGTCCTGGGCGACCTGACGGCGGCGTTCTGATGACCGCCCGGCCCGAGGTCGACCTGCTGTATCAGATGGTGCGGATCGATTCGCCGTCCTGCCGGGAGCAGGAACTGGCGCGATTCCTCGCCGACCGCTGTCGTGACCTGGGCCTTCGCGCGGTCGTCGACGAGGTGGGCAACCTGGTGGCCGAGACCGGCACCGGCCGCGGCCCGACCATCCTGTTGCTGGGGCATCTGGACACCGTGGACGATCCCATTCCCGCAAGGCTGTTCCCGGACCGGGTGGCCGGTCGCGGCGCGGTCGACGCCAAGGGCCCGCTGGCGGCGATGTTGTCAGCGGCAGCCGAGCGACCGGACTTCCCCGGCCGGGTGATCGTGGCCGGCGCGGTCGAGGAGGAGTACCCCGGCTCACGCGGTGCCACTCACCTGCGGTCTGCCCTCGACCGGCCGGACGCGGTGGTGATCGGCGAGCCGAGTGGCTGGGAGAGCGTGGTGCTCGGCTACAAAGGCATCCTGGACCTGCGTTACCAGGTTCGCCGATCAGCCACCCATCCCACCAACCCCGCGGAGAAGGCGACCGAGGCCGCCGCGGCGTTCTGGGCCGATGCGGTCGCCCTACTCGGCCCCGGGGCGAGTCACGCCGCCTTCGACCGGCCGGCCGTCACCCTGGGGCGGATGGCAGGAGACCTGACGGAGGCACAGCTCGACTTCAGTTACCGGCTGCCGCCCGGCTTCGACGCCGAGACGCTGCTGCGGCAACTGCGCGATCTGGCCCGCGGCGGCAACCTCGACGTCCTCGGCAGGGTTCCGGCGGTCCGTACCAGCCGGGGCGACCCGGTGGTCCGAGCCCTGAACACCGGGATCCGCCGAGCCGGCGGGACGCCGCGACACAAGCTGAAGACGGCCACTTCGGACATGAACACCCTGGCTGAGGTGTGGGACGTGCCGATGGCCACCTACGGGCCGGGTGACAGCCAGCTGGATCACAGCGCCGACGAACACATCCGCATCGACGACTACCTGCGGGGTATTGCCGTGCTGGGCACCGCGCTCGACGAGCTCGCGCTGATCACGGCGCCGGTCCCCGGCAGCGGTGCCGCCGTCTCCCCTGCCCTCGGAGGTTATTCATGAACGACCTGACCAAGCGCCTGGCGAGGCTTCCCGCAGACCGTCGAGCCCAGCTGCTCGCGCTGCTGCAGGACGGCGAGACGGCCGAGCCCGCGGACGCGGTGCCGCAACCACGGCCTCGCGGGGCCACGATTCCGCTGTCGTACCAGCAAGAAGCGCTGTGGCTGGTCAGCCGGCTCGCACCCGACCAGCCGATGTACAACCAACCGATCTGCTTCCGGATCGTCGGTCCGCTGGACGTGCCGGCCCTGCGGCGTTCGCTCGCGGCGCTGGTCGAGGGGCACGAGATGCTGCGGGTCGCGGTGACCGAGGGCTCGGACGGCCCGATGCAGACGGTGCATGCACGGGTGGCTGTCGACCTGCCGGTGACGGTCCTGCCGGATGCGAACGAGGCTCAACGCAAGGAGGCTGCCGACGAATGGGTGCGGGTGCTCAGCCGCGCACCCTTCGTTCTGGAACAGGCGCCGCTGTGGCGCGCGGCGCTGGCCCGGGTCAGCCCGCAGGAGCACCTGTTCCTGTTCGTCGTACATCACCTCGTCTATGACGGCTGGTCGCTCAATGTGCTCCTCACCGAACTCGCCGAGCGCTACCGTGCCGAGCTGGCCGGGGCACCCACTGACGCTGCTCATCCGGCCGGTTCCGCCGAGCGGCTGGACTTCGGGGATTACGTGCTGTGGCAGCGGAACTGGCTGACCGGATCGACACTGGAGTCACTGACCTCGTTCTGGCGGGATCGGCTGGCCGACGCGCCGGTGCTGGAGCTTCCGACCGACCGGCCCCGCCCACCCGAGCTCTCCTACCGTGGTGCCTGGCTGCACCGGACGATCCGGCCCGACACCGGTGCGTCGACGACGGCACTGGCCCGCTCGCTCGGCACCACGCCCAATGTCGTTGCCACCGCGGTCTTCCTGGCGATGCTGCACCGGTGCAGCGGCAGTGAGGACCTGGTGATCGGGGCGCCGAACGCCAGCCGCGAGCACACCGAACTGGAGGCGGTGTACGGCTGCTTCGTCACGATGCTGCCGCTGCGCACCGACCTCTCCGGCGACCCGACCTTCCGCGAGCTGGCCCGGCGGGTGCGGACCGTCGTCGAGGAGGGTTTCGCGCACGGCGCCCTGCCGTTCGGCAAGCTCCTCGACGTGGTTCGTCCACCCCGAGATCCGTCCCGCGCGCCGCTGTTCCAGATCGCCTTTGCCGTCAACGCCATCACCATGGAGCTCGGGTTGCCGGGGCTGGTCACCGAGCGGGTGCAGGTGGATTACGGAACGACGCGCTACGACATGGCCTGGGAGCTGATCGACAACGCGGAGGGCGTGCACATCGCCGTGAATTACAGCACGGACCTGTTCGACGCCTGGACCATCGAGACACTGGCCGATCTCTACGAGAACGTGCTGCGCGCGGTGACCGCCGATCTCGACCTTCCGCTGTCCCGGATCCCGCTGCTCGACGCACGGCAGAGTGCTGCGCTGCAGGTCTGGAACGGACCGCCGCGCGCGGTCCCGGAGCAAACCGTGCCGGAGCTGTTCGCCCAGCAGGTGGCCCGGCGCCCGGACGCGATCGCCGTGGTCGCGGGCGGGGTCGAGGTCAGCTACGCCGAGCTTGATCGGCGGGCGAACAAGCTCGCCCACCTGGTGCGCCGGGCCGGTGCCGCACCGGGCCGGCTGGTCGCCTTCTGCCTGCCGCGCGGGATCGATCTGGTCGTGACGATGCTGGCGGTGCTCAAGGCGGGCGCGGCCTACGTCCCGCTCGATCCCACCCACCCGTCGGCCCGGCTCGCCACCCTGCTGCAGGACTGCGATCCGGTCGCCGTGGTGAGCGCCGGCGCCCCCGCGGACAACCTGCCCACGCTAACCGTCCCGGTGATCCGGCTCGACATCGACGGCGAGCAGTTGGCGACCGCGGCCGCGGAGTGCCCGCAGCCCAGCGCCGGACCGCATGACCTGGCGTACGCGCTCTATACCTCGGGCAGTACCGGGATGCCGAAGGGCGTGCTCATCGAGCATCATTCGGTGGTCAACTTCATCGCCGCGATGCAGGAACTGTTCGAGCTGACCGAGGCCGATCGGGTGCTCGGCTTCGCCTCGGCCACCTTCGACGTGTCCGTCTTCGAGATCTTCTCGGCACTGCTGACCGGCGCCCGGCTGTACCTGGCCACCGACGAGGAGCGGGTGGACATCGACCTGCTGCAGGGGCTGTTGGAGCGTTCCGCGGTCACCGTCACCGACCTGCCGCCGCCGGTGATGGCCCTGCTCGTTCCGGAGCGGCTGCCCGCGCTGCGGATCGTCTTCGCCGGGCTGGAGGCCTTTCCCGGTGAACTGGTCAACCGGTGGAACCCGGGACGCCGGTTCTTCAACGGCTACGGCCCGACCGAGTGCACGGTCACGATGATCGTGCAGGAGTGTTCCGGCCAGTGGCAGAGCTCCCCACCGATCGGACTGCCGATCGCCAACCACGTCGCACACGTACTGGACCCGGCCGGCCGGCCGGTGCCGGTCGGCATCCCCGGCGAGCTGGTCATCGGTGGGACGGGGCTCGCCCGCGGCTATCTCGACCGCCCGGAGCTGACCGAGCAACGCTTCTACGCCGACCCGTTCGGCACTGCCCCCGGCGGCCGGCTCTATCGCACCGGTGACCTGGTCAAACGGCAGCGCGACGGGGCACTGGTCTTTCTCGGCCGGATCGATCAACAGGTCAAGATCCGCGGATTCCGCATCGAACTCGGCGAGATCGAATCGGTGCTCAGCCGCTACCCCGGCATCGACCAGGTCGCCGTCGACGTGCACACCGACCAGGCCGGCAGCAAGCAGCTGGTCTGCTACCTGGCCGGCCGCTCCGGTCCGCTGGAGCCTGCGTCGCTGCGCGAGTGGCTGGCCGGGCAGCTGCCGGCGTACATGATCCCCAGCTACTGGATCACCGTCGATTCGCTACCTCTGAACAGCAGCGGCAAACTCGACCGCAGGCGACTGCCGGCTCCGGTGATCGACAGCGGGATCATCACCCAGGTTGCGTTCGCGGACGAGACCGAACGGGAGCTGGCCACCGGGATCATCGGGCCGGTGCTCGGCCTGCGCGGCGACCAGATCGCTCCGGACAAGGACTTCTTCGAACTCGGCGGGGACAGCCTGGCCGCGGCCCGGGTGGTGTCGAGGATCCGCGGGCAGTTCTCGGTGACGATGAGCCTGGCCGACTTCTTCCGTGGGCCTACGGTGCGGGCGCTGGCCGGGCTGGTGTCGAGCAGGCGCTCGGCGGCCACCAGCGAGGCCGGCCTGCGGGCGCTGCTCGACGCGCTGACCGACGACGAGGCGGCGGTGCTGCTGGCCGAGCAGCCCGACGAGGCCGGACGCTGAGCCGTGCAGCTCGGATACAGCAAGGAACAGGAACTCTTCCGGCAGCAGGTCCGGCAACTACTCGCAGACCCGCCGGTGCGGGACGGGATCGCTGCCCTGCGGGCCGATCCCGATCCCGAGCCGGACGCTCGGCCGCTGTACCGGGAACTGGGACGCCGAGGTCTGCTGGCCGTCAACTGGCCCGAGTGCTACGGCGGCGGCGGGCGTGGCCTGCTGGATGCCGCGGTCGCCGTCGAGGAGATGGTCCGGGCCGGGGTGCCCGACACCCTGCACGTGAACACCATCCAGATCGTCGGTCTCTTCCTGTTGATGGCCGGCACTCCGCAGCAACAGGCCCGGTATCTGCCCGGGCTGGCGAGCGGTGAGCGGTTCGCCTCCGTCCTCTACACCGAACCCGAGGCCGGCTCCGACCTGGGATCGCTGACCACCACCGCGGTTCCGGACCCCGACGGCGGGTGGCTGCTGTCCGGTCTCAAGATGTTCAGCCTGAAAGGCCATCTGACCGACTTCGGCCTGTGCGCGGCCCGCACCGGGCCGCCGGAGAGCCGCTACCAGGGGATCACGCTGTTCCTGGTCGACCTGCACGCACCCGGGGTGCGCCGGTCCATCGTCTCGAGCATCGCCGACGAGCAGTTCGCCCGGGTGGAACTCGACGACGTCCGGGTACCCGCCGACGACCGGCTCGGCGAGGTGAACAACGGCTGGCCGCTGGTGACCCAGGCGCTGACGGTCGAGCGGACCGGGCTGGACTACTGCCTCAAATCCGAGCGATGGCTGGCGGCGGCCTGCGACGTGCTCGTGGCCACCAACGGCCCGCAGGGCGTGGACGGCGCCGTGCTGGAGGAGGTCGGGCGCTACGGTGCCGCGGTGGACGCCGGCCGGCTGCTGGCCTGGCAGGTGCTGGCCGGCCTGGCCGACGGCGAGGTCGACGAGCTCGCCGCGGCGACGGCCAAGTTCTACACCAGCGAGCTGGCCCAACGAATCGCCGGCTGGGCGACGGCCCGGCTTGCCGGATCAGCCGGTGACCCGCGGCTGCCGGCTGAGGCCGTCTGCCTGCTCGAGGCGGCGTTCCGGGAGGCGCCAGGCCTGACCATCTCGGCCGGTACCTCGGAGATGATGCTGCAGATCATTGCCAGTCTCGCGCTGGATCAGATCGACGGGTCCGGGGCGAGCCCTGCGACACTGCACCCGGACCCGGTGGGAGAACGGTTGCGGACCGTCGTGCGCGGTCGCCTCCGGGACGCGGTGGCGTGCCGGGCGGCAGCCGGGCCGCGCGCGTTCGAGCAGGTCGACGAGTCGACCGGCGTGGCCTGGTCAGTGCTTCGTGGGCTCGGTATGCCGGCGATGGACGCGCCCGTCGAGGCAGGCGGACTGGCGCTCGGGCTGACCGCGAGCGGGGCCGTCGCGGAAGAGTTGGGCCGCGCCGGACTCAGCGTTCCCTACCTCGCCGGGGCGTTCGCGACCGATGCGGCTGCCGGCACAGGCGACATCGGTCAGCCATTGCTGCGTGATCTCGCCGACGGCCGGCGCACCGTCGCCCTCGCCGGCTTCGAACTACCGGTGCCTGCGGCGCATGCCACGATGGACGCCGAGGGCACGTTGAGCCTGACCGGCCGGCTGCCGATGGATCGGCCGGATGGCGAGCTGGCCGAGATGGTGTTGCTGCCGGTGGCATTGCCCGACGACCACGCCGGCCTGGTGTTGCTCGATCGGGCCGCCATCGATCTGCAGCCGGGGCTGGATCCGTCCGGTGCCGGGGTCGGAGTGCTGGACGACGTTCGGTGCTCGGGTGAACGGCTCCTCACCAGCCGGCGCCGGAGCGAGGACTGCCCGGGTGGTGCCTTCGGCCGGGCCCGGATCCGGCAGGCCGCCTATCTGCTGGGCCTCGCTCAGGGTGCGCTGGAGGCCGGTGTGCGCCATGCCGGCGAGCGCCGCCAGTTCGGCCGTACGTTGCGGGACTTCCAGAGCGTGGCGTTCCGCCTTTCGGCGGCGTGTGTCGAGGTCGAGGCGTTGCGCCTGACGGTGACCCACGCGATCTGGCTCGCCGACGGCGACGAGCCGTTCGGGCAGTCGGCCGCCGAGGCGCTGGCGCAGGCTGCCGAGACCGCGACGGCGGTCACCCGGACGGTCGTCCAGGTGTGTGGGGTCCGCGGGATGACCTCGCACCTGCCGGTGCAGCGCTACTACGTACTCGGCCGGCGGGAGGCCAGCCGCCTCGGCCGTCCCGGTCAGCTGTGGCAGGAGGCAGCCAGGCAGCGGCTGGCCGACCGCTGACGGTCGAGGGCACGGGGCGGCTGGCGTTAGGGGACGAGTCGCCAGGCCTCCAGGATGGGTGCTAGGGCTCGGCTCTCCGCGCATTCCGCGGTCGGCCTATTGCATGCCAGGAAGTCGTGCAATCCGTCGTCGAGGCTCTTGCGGGTGGCATTCGATAACGTCCAGCCGAGGGGCACCCCGACCTGCGGTTCGCCTAGCGGGGCAATATCGATAGCTGTATTGCCCAGCATTTCTCGGGCCGGCGGCGGGAGCTCCGTGATGCCTTCGACCGAGGCTTGGGCGAGTGCGCCCGCACGGGCGAAGAGCGTGGAGGTCTTGCCGAGGATGCCGGACTGGCCGTTGAGTGGCACGAATGGTTCTGGTGCACCGGTTGGTGGCTTCTGGGTTGGCTCTACCGCCGTAGTCGGCTTGTTGTGCAGGAACAGGACGAACGGCTGCGTCAGGGTCACCGGGCCGTTGCCTGCGGACACAGCGGCCTGATTGTGTGCGCGCACCAGCGGAAGGACCTCCAGCAGTGCGTCGTTGATCGAGTCGAGCCCACTGTTGTCGGTGTAACCGCCGTCGATGATCTGGTCGGTTAGATGCTTGCCGTCCGCGCAGTTGCGCAGTAACCCGGACGGCGTGACATACGGGAAACGTGAGGCGAGCAGCGCCGAGGTCGCAGTCCGCAAGCCCTGCATGCATGGCTGGGCAGCTATCAGGTCATACGCCCCAGGGATAGGGCTGGCAGCCTGCCCACAGGTCGTCGGGGCGTTGTCGAACTTCACGTCGCTGATGAGCACCCGGCAGGCGTGTGTGACGGAGGAGCCGTTATAGATCGTGTACCAGGGAACACGCGACTTTCCGGGAGCGATCACACTGCCCAGGTCGGAGTCGCGTTGCCAAAGCCGCTCGATCAGGGCAGCCCGGTCGGGAAAGTGATCGGAGTCAGCAGGGCCTCCCACCGCGCGGATGTTGATGCCGAAAACTCCGGCCAGCATGTCTCGTGTCAACAGGCCGTCCGTAGCTGCCGACAGTGCATCAGGACCGGCGATCTTCTTCACCGCCGTGGCAGCGTCGGCCAGACTGGGCGACGTCGCCGCGAGGGCGAGGCCAACCGCTCCGCCGCTGGCACCGCTGGCGAGAAAGATCGATCTGCCGCCACACTCGTTGCCCGTCACCAGCTTGTTCAGCACATCGACCGTCCACCATGCCGCGCGGATGCCGCCGCCCTCCGCGGCGATAAAGATCATCGGCAGCAGGTTCAACTCCCTGCCATCGGGAAGGGTCCCGGCGGGGACGCTGCATGATCCGGTCACCGCGGTGTCCAACCACGCGCTGGCCGCCGCCGTGAGAGCGGGACGAGTATCCGCGTCGAACGTCTCGGCCCGGCTGCGCACGTCATGCAGATCATTGCCCGCGCCGACGAATGTCGAGGCGACGGCAGTAATCAGCACAAGACCGACGACGGGCGTTCGTTTCATCCCCAGCATGCGGAATACCCGCGGCGGGTCGATGAGTAGCGACGCGATGATGAACAGGCCGAAGGCGGCGGTGAGCCCGATCAGGCCGGCGGCGACGACCCCAATCATGCCTAACGCGGTAGCTGTCGGAACCGCCAGTACGACGAGGAATGCGATGCTGAGCATGAGCAGAAAGCTGACGGGTACCAGGGAGAGGCCCTTGTTGGGTGGCGTGATCGTGATGCCTCCATCGCCGGTGAACTCGTTGCGAGTACCGACCAGTTGCGGGTGCAGCCAACGTAGCCGCTCGGGTGGAGCAGGAAAGGTTGGCTCACCGGCCAGCAATGGTCCTTCCTGCGGCGGCGTCGCGATCCGGTTCGAGAGCACGACGGCAGCCAGGTTGCACACGACGATCAGAGGCATGAGGAGTCCGCGCTGGACGCCGAGCACCATCGGGGCTGTGAGCGAGCGCGCGAAGCTGATCAGTAGGAGCGGGGCGACGCTGTAGGCGAGCAGCCGGCCGACCTTCCATCCTCTGACCCGTTCGTCATGCGAGGCTTGAGCTTTGAGGCCCGGTGCGGCCCCCTCGCCAACGAACGCGGCGTTGAGCACTGGAACGGCCACGAGCACACAGATCAGGCACGCCAGGGTCGGCCAATAGACCATCACCCAGTGCCAGGCGCTGAATGCCCACGCCAGTAAGGCCACGAGACCAGCCGCGACCACCCACTGCCAGCAGGACCGCAATGCCTCACCTATGCGGTTCGGCAGCCCGCCGGCCAGATCGGTAACCGGGTCCGGTTCGGCAGCCCCGATATGGACACTAGCGGTGTAGCGCAGCACCAGAGCCAATGCGGCCATCAACCCGGCTGCCCATGCCAACTGCCCCAGGCCGTGCCAGATGTCATCGTTGAGAACCCAGGCACGCTCGGCGTCCACACCCTGATTCAGGATGTCGTCACCGGGATAGACGAGGAGCACGCTGAGGATGACAACGACAATCAACACCCCGCGCTGAGTGTTGAGCGCGCGTGCCGTCTTTCTCGGCCAGCCGCCAAGACCGTCAATCGACCGCAGCCGCGCCACGACCCACCCGGCCAATGTGACAACGCTCAGCCATTTCAAGCAGTTCAGAATGATGAGCATCCCGCACATGAAGTGCGACGCGCTGGGGAACGCGAACCGATCGCAGGCCGGTGACCCGGCGGAAGGCATCTTCGTGGCGAGCAGCCAGGTTACGATATTCTCCACGGCATCGAAAAGCGCCAATGCCCCAGCCGGAAGGGCAAGGCCGAGTTCCCACCGTCGGCTCGCGCACACCAACAGCAGCAGATACGCCAGGATGAACACGGAGTCGTAGCCCGTAAGCCAGAAAAGCCACGATCGCACATCAACACCGACGCAGCTCGCCTCGCCCCAACTGGTCAGCGCACTGTGTGCCTTACCGATCTTCGGAAAGCCGTACAGCACATTCGGCGAGAATGCCTGACCCCGCACCTGCACGCCAGCGATAACGTGAGCAATCTCCTGTACTCCGATATAGGCGGACGCGGCCAACGTGGCCGATGCGACCAGCCAACGCATCTGTCCGAACGGTTGCATGAGCGTCGCCCCCCGAATTCGCCACCGATCCCGTTGACCAACGTCAGGGTTTCTTGACCGGTGCCAGCAAATGGTTATCGGCGGTCCCTTTTCGTGTCGTTCAGCCTGCGCCGAATAGTGCAGACTCGTTCACGGAATGGGGAGGGTGAACCGCTGTCGGCTGCCTTGAACAGGGCAGAGATTAGTGGGCAACCCCTGAGAACGACCCGCCGACCAATCGCCTCCCGTTTGCCCTCAGACCTGACGAAGCATTCCTACTATTACAATTCTGCCCCTCCTGTGGCATAGATCACAAGTACTTGAATCGGCAGGTAGTGAGCGGAGGGATTGCGTTCCGAAGTCGCATACTCCTCCCTCAATCCCGCCTAATTTGGCTGCAACAGTTGCTGCCGAGATCGATGGCTTCCTCATGAGGGCAACCTTCCTTCGAGGTGGGACTTGCCGGTCATGAGGAGCGAGAGCGTGAACAGGAAAACCCGGTTAAATGGTATTTGCGCCTATTGACGCCCGATGTCGTGGAACGGCTGCGGCACCGTTACCGTGCTAGCCATGTCCAGCCTGCCGAGGGTGTCGCTACGCACCCGCACCGATGACGACCTCGACGTGCTCTACCGCATCGCCGCCGACCTGGATACCTGGGAGGAACGAAACCCGTGGGCGCCGGCCCCGCTGACCAGGCAGCAGTTCGACGAGCGGCTTGCTGCTCGCGCGGCCGAGGACACCGTGACGTTCGTGGTCGACGTCGACGGGACGGCCGTCGGCAGCGCGTCGCTGTTCGACTTCGACATGTTTGCCGGCCATGCCGAGGCCGGCATCGCCCTGGTTCCCGAAGCCCGAGGTCGCGGCATCGGCACGGCTGCCATCACCCAACTTGTCGAGTTCGGGTTCGGGCGGCGGCACCTGCGCCGCATCCACCTGCAGGCGATCGCATCCAACTCCGGCGCCATTCGTGCCTACGAGAAAGTGGGATTCGTTATCGAAGGGCGCCGCCGTGAGCACGCCTGGGTCCGGGGCGGATACGAGGACATCGTGCTGATGGCAATCCTGCGCTCGGAGTACTCCAACGCCACCTGACCGGGCGCTGCTCCCGTGGCGAGCCGTCAGTCCCGCGTGGCGAGCGCGGCAGCGACCTGATTGGCCAGCGTCACCGCGACGAGCCGGTGTTCCAGTGGAGGCTGGGCACCCTGCCTGGGGGCCAGGACGAACCGCCCGTGCAGCCGGCCACGGCTCTGCACCAGCAGTTCCAGCAAACCTGTCGGCATGCCGCGTTCTTCGAGCGGCCAGGGCTCGCCGGCGATGGTGATGCTGCCGTCGTGCAGCAGCCGGCCGGCGACACCGAGGCCGGCGACACCGTGTTGGAACCGGCAGGAACGCAGCTGCAGGAGCCGAGTGAGCCGATCGGTGGCCTGGTCCAGAAGGACCCGTGGCGCCGTACCGGCAGCGGCCGCCTCGGCGGTGTCGTAGAGGTCCTGCAGGTAACCGCCGCGCCAGGTGGAGGTCGCCCGGCTGCGCCGTCCCCATACCGCGAGCTCGGTCACCGCGACGCCGATCATCACCAGCAGCACGGTGGTTTCCACGTCGGAGCGGCGGGTGATGTTGAGCGTCTCGTACGGCCTGGTCAGGAAGAAGTCGAACCCGGCCGCGGAGAACACGGCGGCCAGGTAGCCCGCCGGCCGGGACCCGGCCGCCGCGACGGCGACGGTCACCGCCACCAGCACGAGGGCTGCGTCGGTGTTGGCGAAGCTTCCCCGTACCGGCACCAGGGCGGCGGTGGTGACCAGCGGTGCGGTTACCGCGGCCACCAGGGCCAACCGGCCGCGGATGCTCATCCAGCGGGCCGTGCTGGCAGGGATTCCAGGGAGATCTGCGAGCTGGCTCATGGCTGTCGAACCTCGCTAGCGGGCGGCGGGGAACTGCCGGTCCAGAGCGAGATTCAGCGTGAGAACGTTGACTCTCGGCTCCCCCATGAAGCCGAGGTCGCGTCCTGTGGTGTAGCGATCTACCAGCTCTTCGACCTGGGCCATGCTGATCCCGCGGGCGCGGGCGACCGCAGGCGCCTGCAGGCGGGCGTAACCGGGGCTGATGTTCGGGTCGAGTCCGGAGCCGGACGCGGTGACCGCGTCGGCGGGTACCGCCGGCCGGCTGGGCGCGTCGCCCCGGATCGGCACCACCTGTCCCCCGGCGTAATCCACCCCACCGTCGGCACAGCGCACCTGAACGCCCCGATAGCTGGCGAGGAACGGCTTGCCGGGGCAGGCCTGGTTCAGGCTGACCACTCCCCTGACCTGTCCGGTGTAACCCGGCCCTGACCAGAACACGCCGAGTACCGCGCCGACGCCGTCCGGCGTGCAGTACGGCCGGGCGCCGCTGACCCCGAACTGTTTGCCGACTGCCAGGCTGCGGGAGCAGACCTGGGTGAGCAGGCTCGGCGTGCCGGTATCGCCGTCGACGGCCGGGTCCGGCAGCGTGTCGACGATGGACTCCGGGCCGAGGTTGCCGGCCGCCGACGCGGTCGGGTCGTAGCCGTCGCCGGCGGCGGACGGCCGGGACTGGAAGTACCGCGGCAGCGGGTCTCCCGCGCTGTCGACAAAGAGCTGGCCGAGCTGGGCCGAGCCGACGACCTGGCCGTCCAGGCGGACCAGCGAGCCGCCGGCACGCGAGCGCAGTCCGGGTGCCTGCGCGACGAGGGCGATGACGAGTGGGTAGCCCACCCCGAGCACGAGCGTGAACAGCAACAGCAGCCGCAACGCAGCCCAGTGCTGGCGCAGCGCGGAAGGAAGAGTGCGCATGGTGGTCACCGGATCCCTGGTATGAACTGGACGGCCAGGTCGATGAGCTTGATGCCGAGGAACGGCAGCAGGATCCCGCCCAGACCGTAGCGGAGGAGGTTGCGCCGCAGCATCGCGCTGGCACTGGCCGGCCGGTAGCGAACCCCGCGCAGCGCGAGGGGAATCAGCACGACGATGATCAGCGCGTTGAAGATGACCGCGGCCAGCACGGCGGATTCCGGCGAGTGCAACCGCATGATGTTCAGGGTGCCCAGGCCGGGGTACACGGCGGCGAACATGGCCGGGATGATCGCGAAGTACTTGGCGACGTCGTTGGCGATGGAGAACGTGGTCAGCGCCCCCCGGGTGATCAGCAGCTGCTTGCCGATCTCGACGATCTCGATGAGCTTGGTCGGGTTGGAATCCAGGTCGACCATGTTGCCGGCCTCCTTGGCCGCCGACGTGCCGGAGTTCATCGCCACCCCGACGTCGGCCTGGGCCAGGGCGGGTGCGTCGTTGGTGCCGTCCCCGGTCATCGCGACCAGCTTGCCGCCCTGCTGCTCACGCTTGATCAGCGCGAGCTTGTCCTCGGGCGTGGCCTCGGCCAGGAAGTCGTCGACGCCGGCCTCGGTAGCGATCGCCTGGGCGGTCAATGGGTTGTCGCCGGTGATCATGACGGTCCGGATGCCCATCCGGCGCAGCTCGTCGAACCGCTCGCGCATCCCCTGCTTGACGATGTCCTTGAGCTGGACGACGCCGAGCACCCGCGGTTGCAAGCCGTCGCGGGCCTCGGCGACCACCAGCGGTGTGCCGCCGCCGGAGCTGATGCCGTCGACCAGCTCTCCCACCCCGGACGGGACGGTCCCGCCCTGGTCGGAGACCCAGGCGATCACCGCACCCGCGGCGCCCTTGCGAATTTGGCGGGCCGGTTGACCCTCGTCAGCGGTGAGGTCGACCCCGCTCATCCGGGTGTGGGCGCTGAACGGGACGAAGGTGGCATGGCTGAGCTCGCCGGAAGCACGTTCCCGCAGGCCGAATCGGGCCTTGGCGAGCACGACGATGGAGCGGCCCTCGGGGGTCTCGTCGGCGAGGGAGGCCAACTGGGCGGCGCTGGCCAGTTCTGCGACCGGCACCTCGCCGGCCGGCAGCAGCTCGGTGGCCTGCCGGTTGCCCAGCGTGATGGTGCCGGTCTTGTCCAGCAGCAGGGTGTTGACGTCGCCGGCCGCCTCGACCGCTCGGCCGCTCATGGCCAGGACGTTGCGTTGCACCAGGCGATCCATGCCGGCGATGCCGATCGCCGACAGCAGCGCGCCGATCGTGGTCGGGATCAGGCAGACCAGCAGCGACACCAGGACGATGCCGGAGATCCCGTTGCCGTCCAGTGCCGCGGTGTCCGGGATACCGGGCAGGTTGGCCTTGGCGAAGATCGCCATCGGTTGCAGCGTGACGGTGGCGAGCAGGAAGACCAGGGTCAACGAGGCCAGCAGGATGTTCAACGCGATCTCGTTCGGTGTCTTCTGCCGGCTGGCACCCTCGACCAGGGCGATCATCCGGTCCAGGAAGCTCTCCCCCGGCCGCTGGGTGATCTCGACGACGATCCGGTCGGACAGCACCCGGGTGCCGCCGGTCACCGAGCTGCGGTCGCCGCCGCTCTCCCGGATCACCGGAGCGCTCTCGCCGGTGATGGCGCTCTCGTCGACGCTGGCGATGCCGTCCACCACGTCGCCGTCGCCGGGTATGAGGTCACCGGCCTCGCAGATCACCCGGTCGCCCGGCCGCAGCTGCGGAGCCGGTGCCGGATCCACCGGTCCGGCAAGGTCGGCCGGGTCACGCAGCCGCCGGGCGACCGTGTCGGTCCTGGCCCGGCGCAGCGCGTCGGCCTGCGCCTTGCCCCGCCCCTCGGCAACGGCCTCGGCGAGGTTTGCGAACACGACGGTGAGCCACAGCCAGGCGACGATCAGCCACCCGAACACGCTCGGGTCGCCGAGCACCAGCACGGTCGTGAAGAGCGCCCCGATCTCGACGATGAGCATGACCGGGTTGCGGTAGAGGGTGCGCGGGTCCAGCTTGCCCAGCGCGGCGGGCAGCGACGTCAGCAGCAGCCGGGGGTCGAGCAGTCCGCCGGCTACCCGCCGGCCGGCCGGTTCGGGGCGGTGCAGCCGAGGTCCGTGCGGCGCCGAGGGATTGGTCAGGGTGGTTGTGGTCATGTCAGTGCAGGCCCTCCGCGAGCGGACCGAGTGCGAGTGCCGGGAAGTAGGTGAGCGCCACGACGATGAGCGTGACGCCGAACAGCATGCCGGCGAACAGGCTCCGGTCGGTGGGCAGCGTGCCCTCCGACGCCGGGACCGGTTGCTGCCTGGCCAGCGAGCCGGCCAGGCCGAGCACGAACACGATCGGCAGGAACCGGCCGAACAGCATGGCCAGTGCCAGCACCGTGTCGTACCAGGCGGTGTTGACGGTGATGCCGGCGAACGCCGAGCCGTTGTTGTTGGCCGCGGAGGTGAAGGCGTAGAGCACCTCGGACAAGCCGTGCGGCCCGGCGTTGAGCATGCCCGCCCGTTCGCCGGGCAGCCCCATCGCCAGCGCGGTACCGGTGAGCACGATGGTGGGCGTCGTGAGCAGGTACAGCGAGGCGAACTTCACCTCCCGGCCACCGAGTTTCTTGCCCAGGTACTCCGGTGTTCGCCCGACCATCAGCCCGGCCAGGAAGACGGTGAGCACGGCGAGGACGAGCATGCCGTACAACCCCGATCCGGTACCGCCCGGCGCCACCTCACCCAGTGCCATGTTGAGGATCAGGGTGCCGCCGCCGAGGCTGGTGTAGGAGTCGTGGGCGCTGTCCACCGCACCGGTCGAGGTCAGCGTGGTCGCGGTGGCGAACGCCGCCGAGTTCGGCACGCCGAACCTGACCTCGGTGCCCTCGGAGGCCGCTCCCACCGCCGTCGGGACGGTGCCGTGATGGGCGCTCTGCGCGGTGAGGTTGAGCGTCACCGAGACCAGCGCGAGCAGTGCCATCACCGCCACGATCGCGTGGCCCTGCCGCTTGTTGCCCACCAGCACGCCGAAGGTGCGCGGCAGCGAGAAGGAGATCACGAGCAGCAGGAAGATCTGCAGCCAGTTCGTCCACGGCGTCGGGTTCTCCCAGGGAAAGGCGGAGTTGGCGTTGAAGCTGCCGCCGCCGTTCGTTCCGAGCTCCTTGATCACCTCCTGGGAGGCGAAGGGCCCGCCGGGGATCACCTGGCTGCCGCCGGCCAGGGTGTGGATCGTCTGGTAGTGGTGGAAGTTCTGGATCATGCCGGCACCGACGAACACCACCGCGAACAGCACCGAGATCGGCAGCAGCACCCGCAGGCTGATCCGGGTGAGGTCGACCCAGAAGTTGCCCAGCCGGTCGGTCCGGCTGCGGGCGAAACCGCGGACCAGCGCGATCGCCACCGCGATGCCGACCGCGGCGGAGACGAAGTTCTGCACCGCCAGGCCGGCCATCTGCACGGCGTAGCCCAGCGCGTTCTCACCGGCGTAGGACTGCCAGTTGGTGTTGGTGACGAAGCTGGCCGCGGTGTTGAACGCCTGGTGGGCCGGCCAGCTGCGGCACCTCGTAGGGCGGCCACAAGTGCTGCTGGATGCGCAGGAAACCGTAGAGGAACAGCACCGACACCGCGCTGAAGGCCAGCACCGCGCGCAGGTACCGTGCCCAGGTCTGGTCGGCGTCCGGGTCGACGCCGGCCAGCCGGTAGACGCCCCGCTCGACGGCCAGGTGCCGCGTCCCGGTCACCACCCGCGCCAGGTAGTCCCCCAGCGGCTTGTGCACGAGTACCAGCGCCAGCACCAGGCTGGCGATGAACACCACGCCGGCGGCGACGTCGGACATCAGAACCGCTCCGGGAACACCAGGGCGATCACCAGGAAGACGGTGATCACGGCGGCGATGACCAGGCCGGCCAGATTGGTCGTGCTCACAGCTTCTCCGCTCCCCTCGTCACCAGGGCCAGCGCGGCGAACACCGCGATGGTCAGCAGCAGGAACCAGACGTCACTCACGCAGAACTCCAAGGATCGCTACGACACCGGCGTCCGGTGCTGGGGTTGTCTCCGCGACCGGACACCGAGCAGCCTGCATCCGCTGACGTGCCGGAAACCAGGGCCGAAGCCCGGTCCTCACGCTTCCCTCACGCAACCCTCGCGGGCCGTATACCGAGTTCGGGACGATGGCAGCGCATCCTGTACAGGTAGCCGTTTCCAACGCGGCCGACGAGCCGTCGAGGAAGGAGAGGAGCGGGCATGGCCAGGGGCAGCCTGCGGGTCTACCTCGGCGCCGCGCCCGGGGTCGGCAAGACCTACGCCATGCTGGGCGAAGGCGTGCGCCGGCTGCACCGGGGCACCGACGTCGTGGTCGGGTTCGTCGAGGCCCACGGGCGGGCGCACACCGAGGAGCAGGTCGCGGACCTGCCGGTGATGCCACGCAGGACGGTGCGCTACCGCGACGCCGACTTCTCCGAGCTGGACGTCCAGGCGATCCTTGCCCGCAAGCCCGAACTGGTCCTCGTCGACGAGCTGGCGCACACCAACGTCCCCGGCTCCGGGCCGCACGACAAGCGCTGGCAGGACATCGACGTGCTGCTCGACGCCGGCATCGACGTGCTGACCACAGTGAACATCCAGCACCTGGAATCGCTCAACGACGTGGTCGAGCAGATCACCGGCACCCGCCAGCGCGAGACGGTGCCCGACGCGGTGGTGCGGGCCGCCGACCAGGTGCAGCTGATCGACTCCACCCCCGAGGCGCTGCGCCGCCGGATGGCACACGGCAACATCTACCCCGCCGAGAAGGTGGATGCGGCCCTGGCGAACTACTTCCGGCCGGGCAACCTGACCGCGCTGCGCGAGCTCGCGCTGCTGTGGCTGGCCGACCAGGTGGAGGACGGCCTGCAGCGTTACCGCGAGCAGCACGGCATCACCGCCACCTGGGAGACCCGGGAACGTGTCGTGCTGGGCCTCACCGGTGGCCCGGAGGGCGAGACGCTGATCCGGCGCGCGGCCCGGATCGCCACGCGCAGCAACGGCGACCTGATGGGCGTGCACGTCGCGCGCAGCGACGGGCTGCTCGGCGCCGGCGTCCAGGCACTCGCCCGGCAACGGGCGCTGCTGGAGTCCCTCGGCGGCAGCTACCACTCCGTGGTGGGTGACAACGTCGCCCAGGCGATTCTCGAGTTCGCCCGCAGTGTCGATGCCACCCAGATCGTGCTGGGCGCCTCCCGGCGCCGGCCGTGGCTGGCGGCCCTCGCCGGGCCGGGCACCGGCGCCACCACGATCGCGCACTCCGCGGCGATCGACGTGCACATGGTCAGCCACGACTACGCCGGGCGCGGCCGGATGCTGCCCGCGCTGGGCCGCGGCCTCACCCGGCGGCGGCGACTGGCCGGCGCGCTCGCCGCGGCCGTTCTGCTCGCCGTGCTCACCCCCGTGCTGACCACCCTGCGGGGGTCACTGAACCTCGCGGCGGACCTGTCGCTCTACCTGCTCGTGGTGATCGTCACCAGCCTCGTCGGCGGCTTCTACCCGGCTCTCGGCTGCGCGCTGGTCGGCTCGCTGCTGCTCAACTACTACTTCGCACCGCCGTTGCACACCCTGACCATCTCCCAGACCACCAACGTCGTTTCCCTGCTCGTGTTCGTCGTCGCCGCCGCCCTGGTCTCACAAGTCGTCGACCTCGCCGCCCGCCGGTCGGAGCAGGCGGCGCGGGCATCCGCCGAGGCCGAGACCCTGTCGCTGTTCGCCACCAGCCTGCTCACTGCCGAGGATGCGGTGCGGGTACTGCTCGAACGGGTCCGCGAGACCTTCGGCATGCGCAGCGTCAGCCTGCTCCGGCGCGACGCGACCGCCGGCAACCGGCCGTGCGAGCTGCTTACCTCGGTGGGCCCGGACCCGGCGCTGCGTCCCGCCGACGGCGACGCCTCGGCCGCGATCGACGACACCCGCGTCCTGGTGCTCAGCGGGCGGCCGCTGCCGGCTCAGGACCAGCGGGTGCTGGCCACCTTCGCCGCCCAGGTCGCCGTCGCCAGCCACCAGCAGGAACTCACCGCGGCGGCGCGGGCGGCCGAGCCCCTGGCCGAGTCCGACCGGCAACGCGCGGCACTGCTCAACGCGGTCAGCCACGACCTGCGCACCCCGATCGCCACCGCCAAGACCGCGATCTCCAGCCTGCGGGCCGACGACGTCGGGTGGGACGAGGAACAACGCGGCGAACTGCTCGCCACCGCCGACGGCGAACTCGACCGGCTCACCGACCTGATCACCAACCTGCTCGACATGTCGCGGTTGCGGGCCGGGGCGTTGCCGGTGCTCACGGCACCTGTCGGGCTGGACGACGTGGTGTCCCGCGCCGTCGATCAGGCCGCGCCGCACACGGCCATCGACATCGACGTGCCGGGCGGCCTGCCCGAGGTCGTCGCCGACGCCGGACTGCTCGAGCGGGTGATCGCCAACCTGATCCAGAACGCGCTGCGGTACTCCCCTGGCAATATCCGGGTCGCTGGTAGCGCGCTCGGTGACCACGTCGAACTCCGGGTCATCGACCGTGGACCGGGCATCCCGCCGTCCGAGGCGGAAGCGGTGTTCGAGGCGTTCCAACGACGTGGCGACTCGCACACCGCCGACACCGGAGTCGGGCTCGGGCTGGCCATCGCCCGCGGCCTCACCGAAGCCATGGGCGGCCACCTGACCCTCGAAGAAACCCCCGGCGGTGGCGCGACCCTCGTCGTCAGCCTGCGCGCCGCCAAGGACGGCTCATGACCCGGGTGCTGCTCGTCGAGGACGAGCGCACCCTGCTCCGCGCGCTCGCCATGAACCTCACCGCGCGCGACTACCAGGTCAGCGAAGCGACCACCGGAACCCAGGCGCTCAGCCTCGCCGCGCAGGTCGAGCACGACATCATCGTGCTCGACCTGGGCCTGCCCGACATCACCGGGTTCGACGTGATCAAGGCCGTCCGCCGCTACGCCAGCACCCCCATCATCGTGCTGTCGGCCCGGACCGGCAGCTCGGACAAGGTAACCGCACTCGACCTCGGCGCCGACGACTACGTGACCAAGCCCTTCAACATCGACGAGCTGCTCGCCCGGCTTCGCGCCGCGGCCCGCCGCGCCAGCAGCACCGAGCCGGTTCACACCGTCCGCATCGGGGAGACCGACATCGACCTGGCCGCCAAGTCGGCCACCCGTGCCGACGGCAGCGCCGTGCAGCTCACCCCCACCGAATGGCAGCTGCTCGACATCCTCGCCCGGCAGCCGGGCAAGCTCATCACCCGCCGCGAGCTGCTCACCCAGCTGCGCGGCAGCCCCGATCACACCGACCCCAGCTACCTGCGCATCTATGTGGCACAGCTGCGGCACAAGCTCGAAACCGAACCGAGCCGGCCGCGCCACCTGCTCACCGAACCGGGCATGGGCTACCGCTACCAGCCTTAGTCACTCGAGGTCAGTAGACGAGCATCAACACGATCGCGAGGACGACGGTCAGGGTCAGCGCCGCAGCGGTGACGGCCGGCAGCCATGCCCTGGGCAGCGGTGCACCGGACCGGATCGCCCGATCGACCTGCTGCCAGCGCCGGTGACTGTTGACGGCCAGGGTGAGGGAGAGTCCGGCCAGCACCAGGCCGGCGGCCAGCCGCAACGGCTTGGGGCCGAAGTCGGGGACGAGCTGGGCGACGGCGACCGCGGCAGCCAGCAGCGCCAGCGAGGTGCGGATCCAGGCGAGAAAGGTGCGCTCGTTGGCCAGGGTGAAACGGTAGTCCGGCTCGTTGTCCGCCACGCCGTCCAGGCTAGAGGCAGCGAATGGTCGAGCCGTTGTGGGGTCAGAGCGCTCGGATCGCCCCGACGACGGTGATGGTGGCGAGCACGGCGCACACGATCGCACCGGTGCGGCGGATGGTCGCGAGCCGGAGCCGGGCCAGCAGCGCCTTGCCGAGCAGGGCGGCGAGGCCGGCGACCACCAGCAGGGCGGACCAGGAGCCGACGAACACCGAGACCGGGTCGTCGTAGCGGGCGGCGAGGCCGGCGGTGAACAGCTGGGACAGGTCACCCCATTCGGCGACGAAGATGACCAGGAAGCAGGCGAGAACGCCGCGCAGGCCGCGACCGCCGCCGGTGACCTTGGCTTCCAGCTCCTGCTCGGTCTCGGCCTCCTCCGCGTCCGCGCCGGCGGCTCCGTGCCAGAGCAGGACAGCCCCGATGGCGAACAGCGCGGCGGCGGCGATCGCGACGGGCAACTCCGGCAGCCGGGCCAGCAGGCCGCCGGCGGTGACGGCGATCAGGCACTGCACCCCGAACGCCAGGCCGACGCCGAGCCAGGCGGTGAGCGGCCGGTACCGGGTGGACAGCACCAGGGTCGCGATGAACGTCTTGTCCGGCAGTTCGAGCAGCAGCAGCGGCAGGAACGTGGTCGCGACGACGCCGAGGTCGAGGGCCAGCAGGTCCATGGAAAAGCCTTCCCGGCGCGCTGCCGGGTGTGGCTCTGGGGCCGCCTCCGGCACCGCGCCAACGCCTGCCCGGCCACCGGCCGGGCATCGGTCAACACATCAGGTGCCGAAGGTCTCGTCCGCCCCGCCGAAACGGGACCCATCGACCGGGCGCCGGAGCGCCAGCATGTCGACCGATGGCGAAGGACTACTCCCCTTCGCCGTCCACGTTACCCGGCCGTCCGGCCAGGTCCTGCCGATCCAGGACCGACAGCGGTGTGGTCTCGGCCACGCTCACCAGGTCGGTAGCCGGACCGGACTCAGCTGTCGAGCCGGTAGCCGTGCGACTGGTCCACCACCATGCAGAAGTTCACCGTGGGGCACGACATTCGGAACGGGATCGAGCCGCGCTCTGTGCTGACCGGGATCGGCATGCTCCACTCGGCGCCGTCCCACCCGCTGATCTCCCGGTCGTCGGCGGCGACGCACGCGAAGGCGGCCGGGCACGACACGCTGAGCAGGCTGTGGTTGACGGGCGCATGAGCATCCAGCCAACCGGTCCCGTTCCAGACGGCCGAACTGCCGATCCTCGCGTCCTGGCAGAAGGTCGGCGATGCGCAGGCCACGTCGTTGACCTGGGTGGGACCCGGACCGCCGGAGGTCGCGGACCAGCGCGAGCCGTTCCAGCGGTACCAGCCGTCGGACCAGGCCAGGCAGAACGTGCTGGTCGGGCAGGACACCGCGGACTTCTGTGCATACGGGTTGAGTCGGGTGCCGGCGTCCCAGCCGGTGCCGTCGAAGGTGTAGACCCAGCCACCGGTTTCGGTCATCGCCACGCAGAAGCTCGTGCTGGCGCAGGAGATCGCGGTGAGCTGGCCTTCACGGGTGACCAGGTCCGCCGGCGACCACTGCGAGCCGTCATACTTCGTGGCTGCGCCACTCCCGACGCCGATACAGAAGATCGGGCTGACGCATGAGACAGCAGTTCCCCCATTGCGCGAATCGGGGGTGCTCCAGCTGGTGCCGTCATAGCGGTAGGCCGGCCCGTTGCCGACCGCCATGCAGAAGGTGGCCGAGGTGCACGAGACATCCGTGATGCCATACCGCGCGATCTCGGTGCTGGACGTCAGGTGCAACCGGTGCTGACGCCCGGCGAAGTAGCCCATGACGTCGGCCACCACCGACAGCGTGGCCGAGCTGTTGTTCCGGATCCGGACGGTGCCCTCCGGCGGGATCCGGACGGTGACCTGCCGCTGGACGGTCGGCCCGGCCGCGAAGCTGACCGTCGCCTTGCCGTCGAAGCCGCGGTCTCCGGCGAACACCGAGATCGAGCCGGGCCGGCTCGGCGAGATAACAGTGATGACGAGTACCTCGGCCCGCACACCCCAATGCGGCGTCATCCCGGTGTAGTTGCGGTTGATGTCGACGCCCAACGTCGGCACCGTGCGCAGCTGGCCGGAGCTGAACGGGCCGTTGGCCGCGTCGGAGATCCGGCTGTCGAGGATCCGGTCCCGGGCCATCGGCAGGTAGCCACCGGGCGCCAGTGGTGACCCGGCGACGTAGTAGCCGACGATGTCGACGACGAATTGCTGTGCGGCCCCGGAGTTGTTGCTCATCCGGAACGCCCCGTCGGTGCCGACCGTGACGGCGAGCATGGTCTGCTCGGTCCGCCCGGCGGTGAAGCTGACCGAGGTCGCGCCGTCCGGAGAGGTGCCGACGGAATTGATCGACGCCGAGCCGGTGGCGGGCGGGCTCAGCACGGTGAGGTTGACCATGGCGGCGCTGACGTTCGATGCCGGAATACCGCCCCGCCCGGTCACCAGCACCTGGGCCGAGTATCCGGGCTGCACCGGCTGCGCGCCGGCAGCCCGGGAGTCATAGAGGCGCTGCAGCGGCACCGGTCGGTACCCGCCGGGCACGGCCGGCCCGGCGGCGTAGTAGCCCACCACGTCGGCAACCACGTGCAGGGCGGCCGTGGCGTTGTTGCGCACCGAGATCGCGCCGTCGCTACCGAGCTGGGCGGTGACGGTGTTCTGCTGGGTGTTGGCAGCGGTGAAGCTGACGGTGGCCGCACCCGACCAGGTGGTGCCGGACGGGAACACCGAGACCGAACCCGCCGTGGCCGGAGTCAGTAGGGTGAGCGTGACCGTCACGGCCGAGATCCCGGACGCAGGCAGCCCGGCCACACCCTGGATCTGCAGCCGGGCCGTCGCCCGGGCCGCGATCGGATGCGAGGGCCGGGTGTCGAAGACCCGGGTCGGATTCAGTGGCTGATAGGCGCCCGGCGACGGGCTGACCGCCGGGCCGGCCGCGAGCTGCGGTGCGGTCGCCGCGGCTGGCACGATCGGCGCGACTGCCAGCAGCAGCGTCGCGGTCAAGGCAAGGACAGTGCGCATCGGCCTACCTCTCGGACGGGTCGGAATCACCAGGCAACATCGGGTTAAACACAGGTCCGCCAGCCGTCGACGTCGACGATCAGGGTGATCGGTGAACCGCTGTTGTTGCGGACCTGGACGTCGCCGGTTCCACCGACCCCGACCATCAACATGCGCTGCCTGGTCTGGTGGGCGGTGTAGGTGATGGTGGCCGCGCCGTCCCAGGCAACGCCGTCCGGCCAGATCGAGATCGAGCCACCGGTGCTCGGACTCAGCACCGTCACATTCATCAAAGGGGCGCAGATGCCGCTCATACCGCCGTCCGGGAAGGTGAGGTCCCGGATGGGAAGGGTGACCGTGCCGCCGGGTGGGACCGGCGCGTGCCCGCGGGCCCGGCTGTCGAAGACCCGATCGTGTAGGCCCAGGTCGAGATGGTTGAAGGCCCCCGGATCGGTGATGTTGACCTCGAGGAAGTAGCCGACCACGTCGGCGATCACCTGGACGGCTGCGGTGCCGTTGTTGCGGATCGACAGGCCGCCGTGGTCGTCCAACAGGTTGATGAGTTGGCCCTGCTCGGTCTGACCGGCGGCGAAGGTCATGGTGGCGGTCTGCACTTCCAGGTCGGTCTCTCCCACCGTCAGCGACCCCGACCGGCTCGGCGTCAGCACCGTGACATTCGTGGCCACCGCCACCAGGTGGTAGCTGTCGCCCTGTGGTGGGACGCCGCCAAGGCCGGCCACTCCGAAGGTGCGCGTCTGGCCGGCGGCCAGTGCTTGGCCGGCGCGGGTGTCCAGCACCCGGCTCGGCGTCATCGGCTGATACCGGCCAGGAGCTCCTTCCGGGTCGCCGTAGTAGCCGAGGATGTCGACGATCAGGTGCAACGGACCCGAAGTGTTGTTGCGGAGGTCGATCAAGCCGGTCGCGGTGACTGGAACCGTCTCGAAGTTCTGGTCGATCTGGCCGGCCTGGAAGGTCATGGTCGCACCGGACCACGTGGTGCCGTCGGCGAACGCGGTGATTGAGCCCGTCGTCGCCGGGGTCAGCACCGTCAGGTTCACCGAGACGGCCTCCACGTTATGGGCGGGGACCTGACCCAGCCCGATCACCCGCACCTTGGTGGTGGCCTTGCCGGCCACCGCCCGGGTGACTCGGGTGTCCAGCGCCCGGACCCGGCTGACCGGCCAGTACACCCCGGACGAACCGATCGCGGTGTCGGCCGAATCCCCGGCCGCCACCGCATCAGGAGGAACGGCCAGTACCGGAAGGACCAGCATCACGGCCAGAGCCGCCAGAACACCGCGCATTGCGCACCTCCAGGGAAGCAGATCTCGATGGGGTCAGCTGTGCAGCCGGTAGCCGGTTTTGCCGTCGATCACCATGCAGAAGTCCACCGTCGGGCAGGACACCCGGATGTACTGAGGCAGGTGGATGCGGGTGATCGGCATGCTCCACTCGGTGCCGTCCCAACCACTGGGCTGGAGCTCGTCGTTGACGATGCAGGCGAAGGCCGCCGGGCACGAGACGCTGACGAAATCATGATTGACAGGGGCTCGCGCACTCTGCCAGCTGGTGCCGTTCCAGACGGCCGAGTACTCGAAGGTCACGTACTGGCAGAACGTCGCGGACACGCAAGAGACCGAGACGCGGCCAGAAGCGGCAGGAAGGGCCGTTCCCGACCAGCGTGAGCCGTTCCATCGGTACCAGCCGTTCGCCCAGGCCATGCAGAACGTGGTGGTCGGGCAGGACACCGCGGAGGTGTGCGCCTGCAGGTTGAGCACCGCGCCGGTGCTCCACACGCTGCCGTTGAAGACGTATACCCGCCCGTGGTCCTGGCTCATGGTCACGCAGAATCTCGCGCTGGCGCAGGAGATCGAGGTCAGGTTCTCCCCTGGCGCGATGACGACCGAGGCTGACCATTGCCTGCCGTCATAGGTCGACACCGATTTCTGCGAGACCCCCGCGCAGAAGGTCGGGCTGGCGCACGACACCGCGGTCTGCGCGGCGTGTGAGCTGAACTCGGCACTCCAACTGCTGCCGTCGTAGCGGAAGGCCCGGCCGAAGCCGTCCGCATCGCCGCCGGCCACCGCCATGCAGAAGCTCGCCGAGGTGCACGAGACATCGGCCACGACCTCGTGCGGGTCGACCGTCGCCTCTGCCGCCACGTGCAACCGGTTCTGCACGCCGGCGAAGTAGCCGATGATGTCGACTGTCACAGACAGAATGCCTGAGCTGTTGTTCCGGATCCGGATCGTGCCGTCCGGTGGGATCCGGACGGTGACCAGCCGCTGGACGGTCGGACCGGCCACGAAGCTGACCGTCGCCTTGCTGTCGAAGCCACGATCACCGGCGAACACCGAGATCGAGCCGGCCTGGCTCGGCGACACCACGGTGAGCAGGATCGCCTCGGCCCGCAGTCCCCAGTGCGGCGTGGAGAAGCCGTCATCGAAGGTGGTGGGGGTGCCCAGGGTCGGCACCGTCCGGATCTCGCCGACGATGAACCCCAGGTCGGCGGCCCGGTCCGGGGCCTGTGGCACATAGCCGCCGGGGGCGGGCGGTGTCCCGGCGATGTAGTAGCCGACCAGGTCGATGACCAGGTTCAGCACGACCCCGCTGCTGTTGCGCACTGAGAACGCCCCGCTGCTGCTGAGCTGTGCGCTCAGCATGCTCTGCTCGGTCTGGCCCACGGCGAAGCTGACCGCCATCGGGGGGTCCGGGCTCGTGCCGGCCGGGACGATCGAGATCGAGCCGGTAACGGTCGGGCTCAGCACGGTGAGGTTGATCGTGCCGGCGCTGACGTCCGACGCCGGGACGGCGCCGCGCCCGGTCACCTGCACCGTGGCCGTGGCGCCGACTGCCAGCGGTTGCGAGCCGGCTGCCCGGGTGTCGTAGAGGCGCTGCAGCGGTACTGGTTGGTAACCGCCGGGCACGGCCGGGCCGGCGGTGTAGTAGCCCACTACGTCGGCTATCAGGTGCAGCGCGAGCGCGGTGTTGTTGCGTACTGAGATCGCGCCGTCGCTTCCCAGTTGGGCGGTGACGGTGTTCTGCTGGGTGCTGCCCTCGGCGAAGGTGACGGTGGCCGCGCCCGTCCAGGGGGTACTCGACGGGAACACCGAGACCGAGCCTGCCGTGGCCGGGGCCGGCACGGTCAGCGTGACCGTCACCGCCGAGATCCCTGACGCCGGCAGGCCGGCCACGCCCTGGATCTGCACCCGAGCGGTCGTCCGCGCCGCGACCGGGCTCGAGGGTCGGGTGTCGAAGACCCGGGTGGCGTTCAGCGGCTGGTAGGTGCCCGGTGGATGGCTCGCCGTTGTCGCGGTGGCGAGCCGCGCGGGCGCCGCCGCGGCGGCCGGTGCGGCCAGCACCGGAAGGACGAGGCACGCGGCCAGAGCCGCCAGAGCACCACGCATCGCACACCCCCACCGAGAGGGCGCCGGCCATCCGCGGGCGGCGGCCGGCAACCGGTTACACATGCAGGACAACCGGATGGGTCGAAATGTGGCAAGCAGCCCGGAATCGGAATACGCCTTGCCGGTCTGTGCCAAGGTAGGGCTATGGCGATCGAGTTTCAGGTGACGTTCGACAGTGCCGACCCCGCCGCGCACGCGGCTTTCTGGGCCGAGGCGACCCGCTACATCCAGCAACCACCGCCGGCCGGCTTCGACTCGTGGGACGCCGCGCTCGACTCCTGGGGTGTCCCGCCCGAACAGCGCAACGAGCGCGCCGCGCTCATCGACCCCGACGGCGTCGGGCCGCGGCTGTTCTTCCAGAAGGTTCCGGAGCCCAAGACCGCGAAGAACCGCCTGCACCTCGACCTGCGGGCCGCCGCCGGCGTGCCAACGGAAGGACGGGCAGCCGTTCTGGAGGCCGAATGTGCCCGCTTGGTCGCGCTCGGCGCCCGCCTGGTGCAGCGGCTCGAACCGGACGACTTCAACAACCTCTGCCTCGTCATGCAGGACCCCGAGGGCAACGAGTTCTGCCTCGACTGAGCTGGTGCGTCAGGCTCAGGTGCGGCGCTCGTGGCGGACGGGCTTGAGCTCGTCGGGGGCATCGCCGGCCGGTACGAACTCGCACCGGAAGTGCCCTTCGTAGCCGAACAGGAATCCGAAGACCCGGTTGCGGACCTCGAGGTTGATCCGGTAGACCTCCGCGGCGTCGTCGTAGCTTTCGTGCAGTGTGGCCTGTCCGCTGAACAGCAGCGGAAAGCGAAACCCCACCGGCCCCTCGTAGAAGCGCTGGCCGTGGGTGGTGAGCAGCAGCGAGCCCTCGCTCGTAGCCTGCAGATCGAGGTCGACGGCGAGGTGCTGGTGGGTGCCGAGGTAGTCGACGAGTCGTCCGCCGGCCAGCACCATGGTGGCGTCGAACCGGCTCGGCCGGCTGCGGACGGAGTACTCGCGGACGAACGTGACCGTCTCGCGGCCGTACGGGTCGACGGTAGGGGTAGTTCTTGATCACGAACGGCACGTTCTCGCCGACGTACGGGATCAGGATGTTGCGCAGTTTGCCGATGTAGAGGAACGGCAACGTCCACCACGGACCCCGGCGGATCGAGGCCATCACACCGGTGCCGATGCAGGCGTAGCCGGCCTGCAGGCCGACGCCGAACCGCCGCTGGAGCATCGGGTGCAGCCGCTCGAAGTCGGCGCCCATCGCCTCGGCGAAGATCGAGGTCATGGCGACGGGAGCTCTGCCAGGCTCGACGGCGAGTCGTCCATGGCGTGTCCGCGCGGCGGCCGGCGGCGGCAGCGCGCGGCGCGCGGACGCTCCGGGCGCCACCACGCGAGAACCGACCGGAGCGGCCAGGTCTCCGGCGGCTGTCCGGTCTCGGCCCAGATCCGCAACCGGTCGAAGCTCCAGGCGGTCAGCCAGCCGATCAGCCACCGCAGGCCGGCCGCGTCGGCCAGCGGCCCCCACCCGGGCCGGTAGTCGTAGCCGGTCAGGAACCGCACCCCGGCCGGGGTGGGGACGTAGCGCCAGTAACCGCGACCGTCGGCGAGCGGGGAGAGCCGGTCGGTGGTGCTGAAGCGCAGCGCCGAGGTACGGGTGCCATCCGCCCGACGCCGCTCGCCCAGCGAGATCCCGGTGCCGGCGAGGCGGTGGCCGGGAAGGCGCAGCTCATAACGGAACCGCTGCGCACCGTCCGGTGTGCTGCCGGTCGGGGTGATCCTGCTGAAGCGAAGGTCCCACCGGGCGTGCAGCTCCGGGTCCTGGGTGAGCTGCCAGACCCGGTCGAGGTCGGCGTCGATCATCGTCTCGACATAGATCGGCTGCCGGGGCACCGGCCCATTCTGCCGCAGCCGCAAACGATTCCCAGTGTCAGGTGCAGCATCCTGCACTAGCTGCCGGCCGCACCGGCCGCGCTCAGGTAGGCGGCGAGGTGCTCGCCGGTGAGGGTGCCGGGTGCGGCGACCAGGTCCGCCGGGGTGCCCTCGAAGACGACCCGGCCGCCGTCGTGGCCGGCGCCCGGACCGAGGTCGATGATCCAGTCGGCATGTGCCATGACAGCCTGATGGTGCTCGATGACGATCACCGACTTGCCACCGTCGACCAGCCGGTCGAGCAGGGCCAGCAGTTGCTCGACATCGGCCAGGTGCAGGCCGGCGGTCGGCTCGTCCAGCACCAGGACGCCGCCCCGCTCCCCCAGGTGGGTGGCCAGCTTGAGCCGTTGCCGCTCGCCGCCGGACAGCGTGGTCAACGGTTGGCCGATGCTGAGGTAGCCGAGGCCGACGTCGACCAGCCGGCCGAGCACGGCGTGCGCCGCCGGCGTGCGCGCCTCGCCGGCACCGAAGAACCGCTCCGCCTCCGCCACCGGCATGGCCAGCACCTGGCTGATGTCCTTTCCGCCGAAGGTGTATTCCAGCACCGAGGCATCGAAGCGCCGGCCCTCGCACTGCTCGCACGGGGTGGCGACGCCGGCCATGATGGCCAGGTCGGTATAGATCACGCCGGCACCGTTGCAGGCCGGGCAGGCCCCGTCGGAGTTCGGGCTGAACAGCGCCGGCTTCACCCCGTTGGCCTTGGCGAACGCCTTGCGGATCGGCTCCAGCAGGCCGGTGTAGGTCGCCGGGTTGCTCCGCCGCGAACCCCGGATGGGCGCCTGGTCGACCGACACCACCCCGTCCCGGCCGGCCACCGAGCCGCCGATCAGCGAGCTCTTGCCCGAGCCGGCCACCCCGGTCAGGACCACCAGCACACCCAGCGGGATGTCGACGTCGACGCCGCGCAGGTTGTGGGTGTCGGCACCGCGTACCCGCAACGCACCCGACGGCGTCCGCACCGCGGGCTTGACCGACGCGCGGTAGCCCAGGTGCCGGCCGGTCAGCGTGCCGCTGGCACGCAGCTCGGCCACGGTGCCCTCGAAGACCACCTCGCCGCCGGCCGTGCCGGCCCCCGGTCCGAGGTCGACGACGTGGTCGGCGATGGCGATCGTCTCCGGCTTGTGCTCCACCACCAGCACCGAGTTGCCCTTGTCACGCAACCGCATCAGCAGATCGTTCATCCGCCGGATGTCGTGCGGGTGCAGCCCGATCGTCGGCTCGTCGAAGACGTAGGTGACGTCGGTCAGTGAGGAGCCGAGCTGGCGGACCATCTTGACCCGCTGCGCCTCGCCGCCGGACAGGGTGCCCGACGGCCGCTCCAGGGACAGGTAGCCGAGCCCGATCTCGGTGAACGAGTCGAGGGTTTCTCCCAGCGCGGTCAGCAGCGGCGCGACCGCGGGCTCGTCCAGGCCGCGCACCCACTCGGCCAGGTCGCTGATCTGCAGCGCGCACGCGTCGGCGATGCTGAGCCCGGAGACCTTCGACGACCGGGCCGCCTCGCTGAGCCGGGTGCCCGCACAGTCCGGGCAGGTGCCGAACGTGACCGCCCGCTCCACGAAGGCACGCACGTGCGGTTGCAGGGAGTCCACGTCCTTGGACAGCATGGACTTCTTGATCTTGGGTACCAGTCCCTCGTAGGTGAGGTTGATGCCGTCCACCTTGATCTTGGTGGGTTCCCTGTAGAGCAGGTCGTCGAGTTCTCGCTTGGTGAACCTCGCGATCGGCTTGTCCGGGTCGAAGAAGCCGCAGCCGGCGAAGATCCGGCCGTACCACCCCTCCATGCTGTAGCCGGGGATGGTCAGGGCGCCCCCGTTGAGCGATTTGCTGTCGTCGTAGAGCTGGCGCAGGTCGATGTCGTTGATGGTGCCGCGACCCTCGCAGCGTGGGCACATGCCGCCCTGGTAGACGACGTTGCGCACCACGACCCGCTCGCCCCGGCCCTTGTCGACGGTCATCGCCCCGCTCGCCGTGCGGGTCGGCACGTTGAAGGAGAAGGCGGTCGGCGGCCCGATCTGCGGATTGCCCAGCCGGCTGAACAGGATCCGCAGCATGGCGTGGGCGTCCGTCGCGGTGCCGACGGTGGAGCGTGGGTCGGCGCCGAGGCGTTGCTGGTCGACGATGATGGCGGTGGTCAGCCCGTCCAGGACGTCGACGTCCGGTCGCGGCAGGGTCGGCATGAAGCCCTGCACGAAGGTGCTGTAGGTCTCGTTGATCAGCCGCTGCGACTCCGCGGCGATGGTGTCGAAGACCAGCGAGCTCTTGCCCGAGCCGGAAACCCCGGTGAACACCGTCAACCGGCGCTTGGGCAGTTCGACGCTGACGTTGCGCAGGTTGTTCTCCCGCGCGCCGTGCACCCGGATCACGTCGTGGCTGTCGGCGACGTGCGGTGCCGACGACCGGTTGTCCGGCCCGGTGGCCGTGCCCATGCTGGCTCCCTCGACTCGATGCGTTGCGCGATTGCCTTACCGGTCAGCTGATCTCGTTGATCCGGATCAGGTTGCCCGCCGGGTCGCGGAAGGCGCAGTCGCGGATCCCGTACGGCTGCTCGGTGGGTTCCTGCACCACCTCGGCATCGCCGGCCTGCAGCCGCTCGAAGGTGCCGTCGAGGTCCTTGGTGGCCAGCACCACGATGCCGTAGGTGCCCTTGGCCATCATCTCGGCGATGGTGCGGCGCTCGTCGTCGGTGACGCCGGGATTGGCCTGCGGCGGGAACAGCACGATGGAGGTGCCGGGCTGGCCGGCCGGGCCGACGGTGATCCAGTGGAAGTCGCCGTAGCCGACATCGTTGCGCACCTCGAAGCCGAGGACGTCGCGGTAGAAGGCCACGGAGGCCGCCGGGTCGTTGTGCGGGAGGAAGCTGGAGTGAATGGTGAGGTCCATGCCGGTCACGCTAGCCGGGGCGCGCTGACCGGTGCTTCTCGATTCCTGATCGGTCTGGTGACCTGCTTGGCCACGCAGGACGGCATCCCTTCGGTCGCCCGCGCCGCGTCGCGCCGGTAGCTGCTGGGCGGCATGCCGACCAGTTCGGTGAAGCGGGTGCTGAAGGTGCCCAGCGACGAGCAGCCGACCGCGAAGCACACCTCGGTGACGCTCAACTCGCCCTGGCGCAGCAGCGCCATCGCCCGCTCGATGCGCCGGGTCATCAGGTAGGAGTACGGCGACTCGCCGTAGGCGCGGCGGAACTCCCGGCTCAGGTGGCCGGCCGACAGGTGCGCGTCGCGGGCCAGCGCCTCGACGTCCAGCGGCTGGGCGTACTCGCGGTCGATCCGGTCGCGCACCCGGCGCAGCCGCGCCAGGTCACGCAGTCGCTGCGCCTCGCCGGACGTGCTGGTCATCTTCGGCATCATGCCATGTGGCACCGCGCCGACAGCCGGTTCCGCAGGCGCGGTCGGGCGGTAGGTGGACTAGTGGCACGACGGGGGCGGGGTGAACGTGGCCAGTCCGGTGTTCTCGCCGCCGTTGAAGTCGTCCGGCGCCAGGTAGGCGGCCAGCCAGTGGCCGGCGACGAGTTGGACGCTGCCGAAGGAATACGGCAGGCCCATCATCGACTCGACCGACTGGCGGTCTCGTACCGTGCCGGTCGAGGCGTCAACGCACAGGACATCGGCGGAGCCGCCGACCCACACCCGGCCACCGGCGAGCGTCACGCTCAGTCCGCCCACGTAACTGACGAGGCGGCTGTGAGCGAGATCGGTCCAGCGCGCGAACCGGATGTTGTCCTCGTGGCCGGTATTGGTGGTCGTCCACAGCCCGCCGCCGGTCACCAGCAGGCTGCGGACCGTGCCGCCGGCCAGTGGCGCGTTGCTGAGCACCGACAACCCGTGCTCGGTATCCAGCACCAGCAGGTGCGCGGTGTTCCGGCTGGGGACGTTGACGGCGACGTAGAGCCGGGTGCCGTTCGGGGAGACGGCCATCCCCCCGACCAGGCCGTCGACCGTCGTCTGCCGCTCGACCGCTCCACTGACCGGGTCGAGTGAGTAGACGCGATCGGCGTTTCCGAGGAAGAGGGTCGAGGCATCCGGAAGGCCGGCGAGGGCAGGCTGCCACTGGGAACCGGCCGGAGTCCTGGAACAACCGCACGGTCCGCTCGGCGTGACGGTCGGCGTCGGGGCAGCGATCCGCACGGAGCGGAGCTCGAGCAACGTTCGCGGATCGAGCGCCTCGAGGGTGACCGTTCCGTTCGCCGCGAGCGTCTGCCAGAGGGCGTGGGAGGTCAGCAGCGGGGGCCAGTCGGTGTGCTCGTCCACCTCGGCCCACGTGGTGATGCGACCGCTCGACGGGTCGAATCGATCGAGGCGGGTGGGTTCTCGGCCGTAGACCGCGTCCGTGTCACTGGCGAGAATCGGCCGGATGGAGGTGACGGTGAGCGAGGTGCCCGACCACGGGCCGACGGGCTGACCGAGCGGCTCCAGCGGCGGCGTGCTCCGGTCGGTGCCCTCCCGCGGGGTGGGGCTGTCGACGGCGGTGGCCCGGAATGACGTACCGGGACGTGCCGAGTTCGCGGTCGGCACCATCGGCCCGGTCGAGGCAGTGCAGCCACTCGCTGCCACCGTTGCCAGCAGTGCGGTGACGGCGATGAGGGTGGACCGCAGGAGACAGTGCGGCTGCATACCTGCATGACAGTCGACGGGGCGGCAACCGTTGCACGACAGCCCGAACGGCGTTGAACCGGCGCCTCAGGAGAACTCAGGTCAGTACGGCAAGGCCGCTTGTCCCCGCAGCTCGACGATGCTGTACGCGCCGGCCGGATGCACCGCGACCATCGCCAGGCCAGCGGCCGCGGCCAGCCCGGCGAGTTCGGCGACCCGGCGCTCCTTGCCGCCGTACACGGCCAGCATCCGCAGGTCCATGCCGGTGTGCGAGGACTCGCCGTCCGCGCCGGTCCGCTCCAGCACCAGGACCCGGCCGGACTCCCCCGCCGCCTCCGCGCACCGGCGCAGGATGGTCGTCGCCGGCTCGTCGGCCCAGTCGTGCAGGATCAGCGACAGCAGGTAGCCGCCGGCACCGGCCGGCAACGGGTCGAAGAAGCTGCCCGCCACCGCCGCGCCCCGGTCGGCCAACCCGGCCTCGGCGAGCGCGGTTCGGGCGTCGGCGATGTTCTCCGGCCGGTCCAGCACCGTGCCGCGCAGCGCCGGGCAGTGCTTCAGCAACGCGACCAGCATCGAGGCGTTGCCGCCGCCGACGTCGACCAGCCAGCCGAGCGAATCCCAGTCGTAGCCGGCCAGCACCTGCGGCGACCGGGACGGCACGCTGGCCGCCATCCAGGCCGCGAAGCCGGCCCGGCGGTCCGGGTCTTCGGCCAGGTCCTGCCAGAAGTCCCGCCCGAACACCTGCTGAAATGCGGGCTCGCCGGTACGGATGCTGTGCAGCAGGCCGGTGAAGGCCAGCTCTATCCGGCCGATGCCCTCGAGGTCCAGCCCGGCCCGCATCCGCCCCGGATGGTCGCTGCGCAGGGCCTGCCCCAGCTCGGTCAGGCCGTACCGTCCGGCGTCGTCGCGGCTGAACACCCCGCGGGCGGCGAGGTAGCGCAGCAACCGGTCCAGCGCGTCGGGGTGCGCGCCGGCCGCCTCGGCCAGCTCGGCCGCCGTGCCGAGCCCGGCGGCCAAGTGGTCGGCGAGCCGGAGGGTGGCCGCCACCCGGATCGCCATCGGGGTGCCCAGATGCGCCATTCCCCACAGCTCGGCGGCCGGGTCGTCGGTTGTCACCGGTACCTCCCGCTGGAAGCTGCCACCATGAGCTGCCCAGCCTGGCCGCCCGGTATCTTCGGCCGCACCTTTCGGCGTGCTAGCCGGTTTGCTGGCCGGTTTGCTGGCCGCCGGATCGCTCCCCGGCCGGTGCCTCCTCCGGTAACGCTTCGGTTGCCTGGCTTTCGTCGGGCAGCCCGGTCGCCGCCCAGGACTCCGGCCGGCCGAGGTTGCGGATCGCGCTGTTGGACAGCAGCGGCAGCACGCTCGAGGCCACGCAGGCCGCACCGACGAGGGTGGCCGCCCGGCCGCCGGCCGAGGAGATCAGGATGCCGGCCAGCACCGGGGCGAGCGGCACCACTCCCCCGGCGATGAAGCCGCCGGCCGAGTTCACCCGGCCCTGCAGCCGGTCCGGAGTGACCGTCACCAGGTAGGCCGAGATCCCGGAGTTGTTCGCAGGCAGCAGGAAGATGCCGACCGCCAGCAGGGCGCCGATGACGACGACCTGGTTCGTCCAGGCCATCGGCACCATCAGCGCGGCGAGCAGCAGGCTGGTCACCGCGGTGGTGGTGAAGGTCCGGAACCGGCCGATGATCACCGGCGCCACCAGGGCCCCGAGCACCCCGGCCGCCGCCGCGATCGCGTCCACCAGGCCAATCGCCGACGGGTGCACGCCGGCGCGGATCAGCCGCAGCGTGACGGCTACCAGCACCAGCGTCACCGCGAAGTTCAGGATCGCCCCCCACAGCAGGATCGCCCGGACCACAGCGTGCCGCCAGACGAACCGCAACCCCTCGGCGACGTCGGCCACCACCGTCCGGCGAACCCGGTCCGGCGCGGGCAGCGGGGTGCGCAACCGGGTGATCGCCAGTGCGCCGGCCAGGTAACTGACCGTGTCGAGCAGGAACGGCAACCCGCGGGCCACCGAGTAGAGCGCGCCGCCGAGCGGCGGGCCCACCAGGTCGGCGGCGTGCCGGCGGATCTGCAGCTGGGTATAGGCGACCGGCAGGTCCGCCGCGGGCACCACCGTGCGCACCGCGGCGGACGCGGCCGGCGCCACGAACGCCTCGGTGACCCCGCTGACGAAGCCGATCCCGATCAGGTGCGCCAGGGTGAGGACGCCGGCCAGGGTGGCCACCGCGAGGCTGCCGTAGCAGGCGGCGCCCACCAGGTAGGTCAGCAGCAGCACCCGGCCGCGTGGCCAGCGGTCCACCAGCGCGCCGGCCGGCAGCCGGGCGACCACTTCGCCGAGCAGCACCGCGGTGGTGGCGAGGCCCGCCTGGGCCGGCGAGCGGGTGATGGCATAGCCGATCAACGGAAAGACCAGCACGCTCATCGAGGTGCCGAGCGCCGAGACCGCCTCGCCGGTCCACAGGATCAGGAAGTCCCGGTTGTGCCTGAGCGGAGTGCTCGACCCGCGCATCGCCTCAGGCCAGCGAGTCGTCGTACCGGGCGGTCAGCGGGCCGCCGGCGTCGCCAGTGTTCACCACACCCGCCGGCTCGATCAGCACCGCGTGCACCTCGCCGTCGGCCACCGGGCAGTGCCGGACGCCGCGGGGCACCACGAACAGCTGCCCCGGCCCCAGCACCACCTCACCGTCGGCCAGCCGGATGGTGAGGGTGCCGGCCAGCACCAGGAACAGCTCGTCGGTGTCGTCGTGGGCGTGCCAGACGAACTCGCCCGCGAGCTTGACCACCTTGACCTCGTAGTCGTTGAGCCGGGCGATCACCTTGGGCGCCCACTGCTCGGCAACCGCGGACAGCTTCTCGGCAAGGTCGACGGGGAGGTTGGCCATGCGCCCAGCTTGGCACGCGGGCACGCCTGCGGCCCGCCCGACCACTCAGCCGGACAACCACTCCCCGACGATCCGGCTCATGCCACCGACCTGCGGCGTGAAGCCCAGCGTCCGGTAGAAGGCCGGCATGTCGTCGGTGAACAGCCCGACGTGCTGGCCGGGCACGGTGGCCAGCAGCCGGTTCACCACCTCCCGGCCGACTCCACGGCGGCGGTGCGGGGTGGCGGTCCAGATGTCGACCAGGTAGGCGTTGCACACCCCGTCGCTCAGGATCCGGCCGTTGGCCACGAACCGGCCCTCGCAGCGTCCGAACACCACGGCGTGCGAGTTCTCGTGCGAGCGCCGGTACTGCTCCGGGGTGCGCAGGTTGTCGAAGTCGTCGGCCACCAGGGCCCGCTTGAGCGCCGCCCAGTCGACATCGCCCAGGTCGGAGGAGAACACGATCTCAGCCACCGGCCGAGCATCTCACGCCAGTCCCTAGGCTGGGCCTGGTCGGCGCCGATCCGCGACCGCGCACGCACCCGCAGCCAGAGGAGGCCCTTCGATGGCCCTGTCCGACTTTCCCCGGCACCCGCTGCTGTTCGGCCCCAGCCCGGTGCACCCGTTGGAGCGGTTGTCGGCACACCTGGGTGGGACGCAGGTGTGGGCCAAGCGGGAGGACTGCAACTCCGGGCTCGCCTTCGGCGGCAACAAGACCCGCAAGCTGGAGTACCTGGTGCCCGACGCCCTGGCCCAGGGCGCGACCCACCTGGTCTCGATCGGCGGCGTCCAGTCCAACCACACCCGGCAGGTCGCGGCGGTGGCGGCGAAGCTGGGGCTGCAGGCCCGGCTGGTGCAGGAGAGCTGGGTGGACTGGCCGGACTCGGTCAATGACCGGGTCGGCAACATCCTGCTGTCGCGGATCATGGGCGCCCAGGTCGAACTGGTCGAGGCCGGCTTCGGTATCGGCTTCAAGCAGAGCTGGGAGAACGCGCTGGCCGAGATCCGCGCCGCCGGTGGCGTGCCGTACCCGATTCCGGCCGGTGCGTCCGACCACCGGCTGGGTGGCCTGGGCTTTGCGAACTGGGCCTACGAGGTGGCTCAGCAGGAGGCCGAGCTGGGCGTCTTCTTCGACACCGTCGTGGTGTGCAGCGTGACCGGCTCCACCCACGCCGGCATGATCGCCGGCTTCGCCGCGCTGGAGGAAGCACTGGGTCGGGCCGGCTCTGGGCGGCATCGCCGGGTGCTCGGCATCGACGCCTCCGCCAAGATCGCCGAGACCCGTGCCCAGGTCGAGCGGATCGCGCGCAACACCGCCGAGCTGATCGGCCTGGGCCGCGAGCTGCGCGCCGAGGAGATCAGCGTGCTGGAGGGCTGGGCCGGCGACCACTACGGCATCCCGGTCGAGTCGACCATGGAGGCAATCCGGCTGACCGGGCGGCTGGAGGGGATGATCATCGACCCGGTCTATGAGGGCAAGTCGATGGCCGGCCTGATCGAGCTGGTCAGCACCGGACAGATCGCGCGCGACTCGACGGTGCTGTACGCCCATCTCGGCGGGCAACCGGCGCTCAATGCCTACAGCGCGCTATTCAGATCTTGAGCAGCTTTCGCTGATATTGCAGCCACATGTGAGATGTCCTACTACCGTCTGCGCATGAGCCCCGAAGACTCCACTGCTGAGAGTTTCACCAGGATCGCGGCCGATGCGGTTACCTCCTACTGCGCGGCATATCCCGACGAGGCGACCTTCCTCGGCGAGCACAGCCATGACGACCGGCTCGGCGATCCGTCGACGTCCGCCCAGGATCGGCGGCAGGCCGAGCTGACCACCCTGATCACCTCGCTGGCCGAGCTGCCGCCCGATCAGCTCGACACCGCCGACGCGGTCGACCGGGACATCCTGGCCACCACGGCGAAGAGTGAGTTGCTCGGCCTGGCCGAGATCGACGAGGCCAGCTGGAACCCGATGCGGCACAACCCCGGTCAGGCGCTGTACGGGCTGCTGTCGCGCGATTTCGCCCCGCTGCCGGACCGTCTTGCCAACCTGGCCGGGCGGCTGCGCGGGGTGCCCGACTACCTCGACGCGGCCCGCGCCCGGCTGGGCGACATGCCCAGGATCCACGTCGAGACCGCGATCGGGCAGCTCGAAGGCACCCTGGCGCTGATCGAGTCCGAGATCCCGGCAGCACTGACCGAGGCCGGCTCGCACCTCGACCTGGCCGACGAGATCGGCCGGGCGACCGCGGCGGTGCGCGATCACCAGGACTGGCTGCGCGGCGAGCTGCCGAACGCGCACCGCTCGGCCCGGCTCGGCGCTGACCTGTTCGCCCGCAAGCTGGAGCTGATCCTGGCCACCCCGTGGCAACCGGCCCGCCTGCTGGAGCAGGCCTACCGCGACCTGGACCGGATCGAGGCGGAACTGGCCGAGCTGGTCGGGCGAACCACCGGCACGACCCAGGTGAACCGGGACGCGGTCGCCGCCGAGTTCGCCCGGCTCGCCGCCGACGTCCCCACCAGCGACACCATCCTGCAGCTGTGCCGGGAGGCACTCACCGAGACGACCGAGTTCGTCCGCCAGCACGAGCTGGTCACCCTGCTCGACGACCCGGTCGACATCATCGAGATGCCCGAGATCGACCGGGGCGTGGCGGTGGCCTACTGCGTGGCCGTCGGCGCGCTGGAGACCGCCCCGCTGGCCACCCAGTTCGCCGTCTCGCCCACCCCGAAGGACTGGCCGGACGAGCGGGTCCGGTCGTTCTACCGCGAGTACAACAACCACATGCTGCACAACCTCACCATTCACGAGGCGATGCCCGGCCACGTCGAGCAGCTCTCGCACGCCCACCGCTACTCCGGCAGCAATGCCATCCGCGGGGTGTTCGGCAGCGGGTCGTTCATCGAGGGCTGGGCGACCTACGCCGAGGAGCTGATGGCCGCCCGCGGCTATCGCAGCGACATCTCGGTGCAGGCCGCCGCGGCCGTGCGGATGCAGCAGCTGAAGATGCAACTGCGCGCGGTGCTCAACACCATCCTGGACATCTCCTTCCACGCAGGTGACCTGGACGAGCGCACCGCGATGGAGCTGATGACGGTGCGCGGCTACCAGGAGGAGGGCGAGGCCGCCGGCAAGTGGCGTCGGGTGCAGCTGAGCTCGACCCAGCTGTGCACCTACTTCGTCGGCTACGTCGAGGTCCGCGAGCTGGTCGCCGACCTGCGCCGGGCACGTCCGGACTGGAAGGACCGCCAGCTGCACGACGAGATCCTCAACTACGGCTCGCCGCCGGTCCGCTGCCTGCGCCAGCTGCTGGGACTGCCGCAGGCTGCATGAGCCGGCCGCCGCGTCCGGTCATCGGCATCGCGCACCGAGGGTTTTCCCTTGACGGCGCTGAGAACTCGATGGCCGCGTTCCAGGCCGCGGTCGACCTCGGCTACCGGCACCTGGAGACCGACGCGCGGGTCACCGCCGACGGGGTGGCGCTCGCCTTCCACGACGGAGTGCTGGACCGGGTCACCGATTCCTCAGGACGGCTGCGGCGGCTGAGCTGGCGGCAGGTCAGCACCGCCCTGATCCGGGGCCGGGAGCCGATCCCCCGGCTGGAGGAGGTGCTGTCGGCCTTCGGTGAGGTGAACGTCAACATCGACGTCAAGTGCGACGCGGCGGTGCGGCCCACCCTGGAGGCGATCCGGCGCACCAATGCCTGGCACCGGGTTCGGCTGGCCACCTTCTCCGCGGCCCGGTTGCGGCGGTTGCGCCGGCTCGCCGCACCGGGCACCGCCAGCGCGCTCTCCCCGGTCGAGGTGCTGGCGCTGCGACACGGCCGGCTCGCCTCGATGGCCAGAGCGTGGGCGGGGCCGCCCGGCAGCGCGAGCCTGGCTGCCCAGGTGCCCGTGCGAGTCGGGCCGGTGCGGGTGGTCAAGCCGGGGCTGCTGGCCGCGGCCCGGTCGGCCGGCGTCGAGGTGCACGTCTGGACGGTGAACCAGCCGGATGAAATGGTGCGGCTGCTCGAACTGGGGGTGGACGCGATCATGACCGACCGGGCCGACCTGCTGCGCGAGGTGTTGCGCGAGCGAGGACAGTGGCCGGCGTGACGGAGCTCGGGACGGCGCCGGCCGAGGCGGTACTGCGGCACCGGCGCGGCTGGTACGGCTACGGCTGGGCCAGCCACGTCTTCCCCACCATCGTGGTCACGGTGTTCATGGGCCGGTACCTGACGTCGCTGGCCGAGAACGCGGTCGGCAAGACCGGCCGGGTGTCGGTGTTCGGCATCCCGGTGGCGCCGGGCAGCCTGTTCGCCTACCTGGTGTCCTTCGCCACCGTGCTGCTGGTGGTGGCGATGCCGGTGGTCGGCGCGATCGCCGACCGGACCGGGGCCAAGCGCGAGATCCTGCTCGGGTTCGGGTGGCTGGGCGCCGCCGCCTGCGTGGCGATGATCGCGGTGCGAGGCTCTGACTGGCAGCTCGGCGCGGTGCTGTTCGTGGTGGCGTTCCTGGGGTACTCGTGCGCCACGGTGGTCAACTACGCCTTGCTGGTCGACGTCTCCGGTCCCGGCGAGCGGGACCGGGTGTCCTCCTACGGTTGGGCGCTGGCCTACATCGGTGGTGGCCTGCTGCTGGCCGGCGATTTCGTACTGAGCCTGTTCCTGGACGACAAGGCCCTACTGGCCCGGATCTCGCTGTGCACGGCGGGCCTGTGGTGGGCACTGTTCAACCTCCGGTCGTGGCGGCTGCTGGCCGGCCTGCCCCGAACCACCGGCTGGCCCGGGGTGTCCTCGGCCGGCGAGCCGGTGCTGCTGGCCGGCTTCCGGCAGCTGCGCCGGACGCTGGCCGGGATGCGCCGCTACCCGCTGACGGTGGCCTTCCTGCTCGCGTTCCTGGTCTACAACGACGGCATCCAGACCGTGACCACGGTGGCCGCGCAGTACGGCGACAAGGAACTGCACCTGGACGACACCGTGCTGCTGTCGGCGATCCTGCTGGTGCAGTTCGTCGCCTTCGCCGGCGCGCTGTGGCTGGGCCGGCTGGCCGAGCGGTTCGGGGCCAAGCGGGTGGTGCTCGGATCGCTGGTGTGCTGGTTGCTGCTGGTACTGGCCGCCTACCTGGTCCGGTCCGGGACGGCCTGGCAGTTCTACCTGCTGGCGGTGGGGATCGCGGTGGTGCTGGGCGGCAGCCAGGCGCTGTCCCGCTCGATGTTCTCCCGGCTGATCCCGGCCGGCTCCGAGGCCGAGTACTTCGGCTTCTACGAGATCAGCGACTCCGGCACGTCCTGGCTCGGGCCGCTGATCTTCGGACTGGCCTACCAGCTCACCGGCTCCTACCGCAGCGCGCTGGCGTCGCTGGTGATCTTCTTCGTCGCCGGGTTCGTGCTGCTGGCCCGGGTGCCGATGCGGGCGGCGATCTCCCAGGCCGGCAACGTCGCCCCCGACCGGGTCTGATCGGGGTCTTATCCGCGGACGGGTGCCCATGCCCGCGGGAGAAGGGGCGAGTAGCCTCGCCAGGCGTGCTTGCAACCCGTGCCGACGGCCAGCCGGTCCGCGACGGCGCCCTGGCCGCGGTGCCCGCGGCCGGCAACCGTCGCGAGATCTCGATGCCTGCCCACCTGAAGTTCTTCTACGGGCCGATGGACTGCGGCAAGTCCACGCTGGCGTTGCAGATGAACCACAACCATGCCCGGCAGGGCCGGTCCGGGCTGATCCTGACCCGCTACGACCGCTCCGGGGGCGCCCTGGTCACCACCCGGGTCGGGCTCAGCCACGACGCCATCGAGGTGACCGACTCGCTCGACATGCGCCGGCTGGTCCGCGAGCACTGGGCGCGGGGCCGGCGGGTGGACTACCTGATCGTCGACGAGGCCGGCTTCCTCGAGCCCCAGCACGTCGACCAGCTGGCCGAACTGGTCGACGAGTACCACGTCGACGTCTACTGCTTCGGGCTGGCCACCGACTTCCGCAGCCTGCTGCTGCCGGGCGCCAAGCGGCTGATGGAACTGGCCGACGAGATCTCCGAGATCCAGGTCGAGGTGCTGTGCTGGTGCGGGCTGCCCGGCCGGCACAACGCCCGGGTGATCGGCGGCCGGATCACCCGGGAGGGTGACACCGTGCTGGTGGCCGACACGGTTGCCTCCCGGGCCCACGAGGTCCGCTACCAGGTGCTGTGCCGGGCGCACTACCGCCGCGGTGACCTCGGCACACCGCAACCGGGCGACCAGCTCGACCTGGACTGACGGCCTGCCCCGGCCGTTGTATCCGAGGTGCGGCCAGCCGGACGAGAGATCGGTCTCAGTCCCCCGATCGAGGCCGACATAGCGGATGTAGCGGGCAAGCGAGCCTGTTATTCGGGCGAGTACTGTCGATAGGCTCAGGGAATTATCCGCCGGGTCCGTTCGTTGGTAACTCGGTACCCAAGCCTGGGTGAGGAGTGAAGACAAATGGCCGATCGTGTTCTCCGGGGCAGCCGCCTCGGCGCCATCAGTTACGAGACCGAATACGCCGCGGAGCCCGCTCCGCGTCAACATATTAGATTCCGGTGTGAGCGCGACCACGAGTTCAGCGTTCCGTTCGCCCACGACGCCGAACTGCCGGCGACCTGGGAATGCCGGCTGGACGGCACCACCGCCAAGGCGGTCGACCTGCCCGAACCGGAGCCCAAGAAGACCAAGGCCCCGCGTACCCACTGGGACATGTTGATCGAGCGGCGCACCATCGCCGATCTCGAAGAGGTGCTCGCCGAGCGCCTGGACGTGCTGCGGGCCCGCCGCGGCGCGACCGGCACCAAGTCGCCCAAGACCGCCTGAGAAGTTCTCCCGACCGGCGATCAGCCGGTCACCCCCGCACGCATTCGGCCGGCCCGGTTCTCCGGGCCGGCCGAACTTTTGCCGCCATCTCCTACGAGCGGGCCCTAGCGGCGGGTCACCAGTCCCTTGAGCTGGGCCAGCCGGTGCGCGGCACCCCACTCGGTGACCCGCAGCAGCGCCTCCCGGACGATGTCACCGCTCATCTTCGACTCGCCCCGTTCCCGTTCGGCGAACGTGATCGGCACCTCGATGACCCGGAAGCCGGCCTGCTTCGCGCGCCAGGCCAGGTCCACCTGGAAGCAGTAGCCCTCCGAGGCGATCGCGGACAGGTCGATGGTCTGCAGCACCGCGCGCCGGTAGGCCCGGTACCCGCCGGTGGCATCGTGCAGGTCGATGCCCAGCGCCAGCCGGGTGTAGAGGTTGCCGCCGCGGGAGAGCACCCGGCGCGAGCGCGGCCAGTTCAGCACCTGGCCGCCGGTCACCCAGCGCGAGCCCAGCACCAGGTCGGCGTGGTCGAGGGCGGTCAGCAGCCGCGGCAGCTGCTCCGGGGCGTGCGAGCCGTCGGCGTCCATCTCGACCAGCACCTGGTACCCGGCGGCCAGGCCGTGCCGGAAGCCGGCCACGTAGGCCGCGCCCAGGCCGGCCTTCTGGGCCCGGTGCAGCACCTGGACGTGCGAGTCCTCGGCGGCGATCTCGTCGGCCAGCGTCCCGGTGCCGTCCGGGCTGCTGTCGTCGACCACCAGGACGTCTGCCTCGGGCACCGCGGCGCGCAGTCGCCGCAGGATGAGCGGCAGGTTCTCGCGCTCGTTATAGGTCGGGATGATCACCAGCGTCCGGAGCTGCTCCTCCGGTCCTGCTGATGACCCGCTCTCGGCCTCGGTCACCCGTTCCCCTTCCCTGTCGTCCCGGCTGGGCCTCAGCCCGCCGTCGGTGCGGCGAACGTCGCCGGACGCCGACCACCAGCCCGAGCAGGCCCAGTGCCGTCAGGATCCACTCGGCGGCGGGCCCCGTCCGGGTGGCCAGCGTAGTCGAACCCGACAGCGGCACCGTCCGCACCAGCACGTCGGGGCTGTACAGCGGGCCGGACTCGGCCAGCGTGGCCGCCGTCCGGACCGATGATCGCCGACTTGCCGCTGGTCGCCACCTGCACCACGGTGCGGGCGTGCTCGATGGCACGAAGCCGGCTCATCGCCAGCTGCTGGTAGGTCTCGGCGCTGTGCCCGAAGGTGGCGTTGTTGGTCTGCACCACCAGCAGCTGGGCACCGGCCCGGACCGAGGAGGTCACCAGCGAGTCGTAGGCGATCTCGAAGCAGATCACGTCGCCGACCGGGTACGGGGTCTGGGTCAGCAGCCCGTTGCCGCCGCCGGCCAGCATGTCCCGCTCGACCAGGTCCACCTTGCTGCTCACCGCGCGCGCCACCGACCGCAGCGGGATGTACTCCCCGAACGGCACCGGATGCCGCTTGACGTAGCGCTGCCCGGGACCCGGTGCCGCCGAACCGGTCGGCATCCAGACGATGCCGGCGTTGGTGACGTGGTCCGGGCCGGGGCCGTCGATCAGGGCGCCCACCAGGATCGGCACGCCGACCGCGTCCACCGCCCGCTGGATCACCGCCGCGGCGTCGGCGTTGGTGGTCGGGTCGATGTCGGAGGCGTTCTCCGGCCACAGCACCAGCGACGGCCGGGGCTGCCGGCCGGCCCTGATGTCGGCGGCCAGCTTCAGCGTCTCGGCGACGTGGTTGTCCAGCACCTGCCGCCGGCGGGCGTTGAACTCCAGGCCCCGGTCCGGCACGTTGCCCTGGATCGCGGCCACCGTGGTGGTACGGCCGGGCTGTGCGGACGGACGCAGCGGGTACGCCAGCGCGGCGCCGGCCAGCAGTACCAGCACGGCGGCAGCCACCTGACCGGCGGCCAGCAGCAGCCGGCGCCGGTCGGGGCGGTGCTCGAAGGCCCGGGCCGACACGGCGGCGGCCAGCAGGGTGCCGGTCAGCGCCACCGCGAAGGTCACCAGCGGCGCACCGCCGAGCGCGGCGAACCACCGCAGCGGCGAGCTGGCCTGGCTGAACGCCCACCGCCCCCACGGAAAGCCGCCGAACGGCAGCCGGTCCCGCGCCGCCTCCTCGGCCACCCACAGGGCGGCACTGGTAACCGCGCCGAACCGATGACGCTGCACCACCGGCAGCGCCGCACCCAGCAGGGCCAGGAACCAGGTCTGGGAGAACACCAGGACCAGCCAGGGCAGCGAGCCGACGTAGGTGGAGGTCCAGTGCAGCATCGGGCCGAACAGCCCGGCCCCGTAGACCAGGCCGAGCAGCGCACCGCGCCGGGACCGCTGGCCGGCCACCGCCACCGACAGCCCCGCCACCGACAGGAAGGCCAGCGGCCAGATGCCGGGCCTGGGGAACGCCGCCGCGCCGAGCAGCCCGGCCACGGCGGCCAGCAGCAGCCGGTACCGGATCACAGCTCGCCCGAGTCGAAGATCTGCCGGCCCCGGACGACCGTGCGCAGGCACCGGGGCAGCTCGCCGCCGGGGGCGAGATCGGGCAGGCCGGCCCGCTCGTCCGCGCTCCAGCGCTGCCCGCCGTCCGCCGGTCCGCCGGGGTGCGAAGGACCGGTGGGTCCGGTGGCGAACACCGCGTAGCTGGCCGGCGCGCCGACCGCCAACACGCCGGAGGAGTCCTGATCGGCCCGGGCCGCCCGCCAGCCACCACGGGTGTGCGCGGCCAGCGCGGCCCGCGGGCTCAGCGCGTGCGCCGGGTTGCTCGGGTGCACGGCGGCCCGCACCGCGCCCCACGGGTCGACCGGGGTGACCGGCGAGTCGGCCCCGAAGGCCAGCGGCGCGCCGGCCGCGGCCAGCGCCGCCAGCGGGTTCAGCCGGCCGGCCCGCTCGGCACCCAGCCGCTGGGCGTACATGCCGTGCCCGCCGCCCCAGGTGGCGTCGAAGGCCGGTTGCACCGAGGCGATCAACCCGGTGGCCGCCAGCGCGGCGACGTCGGAGATCAGCTCGGCGTGCTCGATCCGGTGCCCGGCGTCGGCGACCCGGCCGCCGAGCCGCTCGGCGGCCAGCCGCATCGCGGCCACCACCTGGTCGGTGGCGGCGTCCCCGATGGCGTGGAACCCGCCCTGCAGGCCGGCCTCGGTGCACTCGACCAGGTGCTCGGCGACGTCGCCGGTCTCGTACCGCAGGTAACCGCGCTCGGTCGGTTGACCTGGCAGGTCGACGTAGGGCTGGAGCATCCCGGCGGTGTGCGAGCCGATCGAGCCGTCGCAGAACAGGTCGCCGGCGGCGCCGATCGCGCCGAGCTCGGCCGCCGTCGCGACCCCGCGCAGCTCGCCCCAGTAGCCGTACACCTCGGGATAGGGCTCGTCCGCACCGCTCGACCAGGGCCAGCAGCGCGGCCAGGTCCTCGGCGCTGGAGATCTCCGGGTCCGGCCATCTCGTGCACGGCGGCCACCCCGAAGGCGGCGGCGTGCCGCAGCGCGGTCCGGTGCAGCTCGGCGCGCTGGCCGGCGGTGATGGCCGACCGGGCGACGGCTCGGGCGGCGTGGTGGGCGGCCTTGGTGAGCCGGCCGTCCGGGGCGTAACCCTCCAGGCCGGCGATGCCCGGCACCGAGGCCAGCAGGGCCGAGGACACCACCGCGGAATGGGCGTCGGTGCGCGCCAGGTAGACCACCCCGCCGTAGCTGGCCCGGTCCAGCTCGGCGGCCGTCGGCGGTCGGGCCTCGGGCCAGCGGGTGTCGTCCCACCCCGATCCCAGCAGCGGCCGGCCGCCGCTGGCCCGGGCGGCCCGCTCGACGGCACGCAGCGCCTCGGCCAGCGTGCCGGCGGTTCCCAGCTCCAGGCCGCTCAGTGACAGTCCGGTATCGGTGGTGTGGAAATGCGCGTCGACGAAGGCCGGGATCACCAGGGCTCCGCCAAGATCGACGGTGCGGTCGGCCGACAGGTCCGCGGCTGAGGCGTCCTCGCCGAGCCAGGCCACCTCGGCGTCGGTCACCAGCATGGCGCTGGCAGCGCGAGCCTGTGGGCGATAGATCCGCCCGTTGATCAGCAGGGTGCGCACCATGCGAGTGTGCCAGCCGGGTCTGTGGGGGTCGAGGCGCCGCTGCTGGCTCTGGTGTGCCCCATGGAATACGGTGCTGTAAAGACTTTCAGGAGGCTTGCCCCATGTCAGCCAGTATCGAGGACGTTGCAAAGCTGGCGGGCGTCTCGATAGCCACCGTGTCCCGGTCGCTGCGCGGGCTTCCGGACGTGGCCGCGGCGACCCGGGACAAGGTGCTGGCGGCGGCCCGGGAGCTGGACTACGTCGCCTCGCCGTTCGCGGCCCGGCTGGCCAGCGGCCGGTCCTCCACCCTCGGCGTGGTGGTGCCCTTCGTCAACCGGTGGTTCTTCGCCGAGGTGCTGGGGGCGGTCGAGTCGGTGCTCAGCACGACCGGCTACGACCTGCTGCTGCACAACCTGGGTGACAGCGAGGGCCGGGAACGGTTCTTCTCGGTGCTGCCGGTGCGCAAGCGGGTGGACGCGGTGCTGGTGGTCAGCCTGGCGCTCACCGACGACGAGGTGGCGGCGCTGAACACCCTGGAGCTGCCGGTCGGGGTGCTCGGCGTCAAGCACCCGGGGTTGTCCTCGGTGCGGATCGACGACGAGGTGGCGGCCCGCACCGCGGTGGAGCACCTGCTGTCGCTGGGCCACCGCCGGATCGCGCTGATCGGCGGGGACACCGACGACCCGATGCGCTTCACCCCGCCGCACCACCGCGGCACCGGCTACCGCAACGCGCTGCTGGCGGCCGGGATCCAGCCGCCGGAGGAGCTGGAGTGCCTGGGTTACTTCACCGTCGAGGGCGGCGAGGCCGCGATGCGGGAGCTGTTGCGCCGCGACGATCGGCCCACCGCGGTGTTCGCCGAGTCCGACGAGATGGCCTACGGGGCGATCCGGGCGATCCGGCGGTCCGGGCTGCGGGTACCCGAGGACATCGCGGTGATCGGCTTCGACGATCACGCGACCGCGAGCCTGATGGACCTGACCACGATGCGCCAGCCGGTCGCCGAGCAGGGCGCGCTGCTGGCCCAGGCGCTGCTGTCGGCGCTGGTCACCGACTCCGAGCCGACCGACGTGGTGCTGGAGACCGAGCTGGTGGTGCGGGGCAGCACGGTCGCCGAGGCCAGCGTGTACGCCAACCCGGAGCCGGCGGCCGGCGGTTAGTCCTGCTTGGCGGTGGCGAGTTCGGCCGCGGTCGGCGGGTTGGCGCCGGCCCGGGCGCAGGTCAGCGCCGCCACCAGGATCGCTTCGGCGACCGCGGCGGCGATAGCTTCCGGCGGGGCCGACCCGGCACCAGCCGCCGCGAACCCGGCGGTGCTGAGCGCGTTGATCAGCCCGGCCATGAACGCGTCGCCGGCACCGACCGTGTCGACCACCCTGACCGGACGGGCCGGCACCGCCGTGACCTCACCGCCGGCAGCGCCGGCAGCGTCTGCGGCGTCTGCGGCCAGGAACCGGGCGCCCCGGCCACCGTCGGTCAGCACCACCAGGGCCGCCCCCAGCCGGCGCCAGTGCCGCAGCACCTCGTCGGGACGCTGCCCGGGATAGAGCCAGGCCAGGTCCTCGGCGGAGGCCTTCACCACGTCGGCCAATCCCACCATCGCCTCGACCTGGGCGACGGCCGCGCCGTGGTCGGGCAGCAGCGCGGGCCGGATGTTCGGGTCGTAGCTGACCACCACTGGCTGCCGCTGCCGGCGCCGGCGCAGCTGGCCGGCGATCACGCCGGCGCCGGGCTCGGTCCAGGATGCCAGCGAGCCGGTGTGCAACCAGGACGCGTCGGCCGGTATCCGGTCCAGCTCGGCCTCGCTCCACTGCCAGTCCGCGGTGCCGGTCCGGTAGAAGTCGTACTCGGCGTCGCGCTCGGCGTCCAGGCTGACCACGGCCAGCGTGGACTGCTCGGCGGCGTGCACCGCGTAGGACAGGTCCACGCCGTTGGCCTCGGCGTGCGCCCGCAACTGCCGGCCGAAGGCGTCGCCGGACAGCCGGGCCAGCAACACCGACGGCTGCCCGAGCCGGGCCAGCCCGATGGCGACGTTGTACGGGCTGCCGCCGGGATGGGCCAGGTACCGCGGCGGGCCGGTGGTTCCCGCGGCGGCCGGTTCCATCACCAGGTCGATCAGCGCCTCGCCGATCACGCACACCATGCGACGACGCTAGCCCCCGCGGTGCTCTCGCCGACGCCCGCGGTGGTCCGTCGGCGTGGGTGGTTATCGTGTGCCGGGTGAGCCGTGTGATGCTGCTGGACTCAGCCAGCCTGTACTTCCGTGCCTTCTACGGCGTGCCCGACACCGTGACCGCTCCGGACGGGATGCCGATCAACGCCGTCCGCGGCTTCTCCGACATGGTTGCCACCCTGATCACCCGCTACCGGCCCACCGACTTCGTCGCCTGCCTGGACTACGACTGGCGGCCGGCCTTCCGGGTGGCGCTGCTGCCCTCGTACAAGGCGCACCGGGTGGAGTACACCACCGGCAGCGGCACCCCGGACGTCGAGGCGGTTCCCGACCTGCTCGAGCCGCAGGTGCCGATCCTGCTCGCGGTGCTCAAGGCGGCGGGACTGTGTGCGGTCGGCGCCGACGGGTTCGAGGCCGACGACGTGATCGCCACGCTGGCACACCGCTACGGCGGCCGGGGCGAGGAGGTGGACGTGGTGTCCGGTGACCGGGACCTGATCGACCTGGCCACCGACAAGGTCCGGGTGCTCTACACCGGCAAGGGGCTGTCGAACATGGTGATCTTCACGCCGGAGGAGGTGCAGGCCCAGTACGGCATCCCGGCCGGGCACTACGCCGACTTCGCGATGCTGCGCGGCGACCCGTCCGACGGGCTGCCCGGGGTGGCCGGCATCGGCGCCAAGACCGCTTCCGCGGTGGTGGCCAAGTTCGGCAGCATCGAGAACATCGTGGCGGCGGCCCAGTCCGGCGACCCGAAGATGGGCGGCCCGGTCCGTTCCAAGATCATGGCCTCGCTGGACTACCTCGCGGTCGCCCCGGCGGTGGTGCGCGGGCGCACCGACGTCCCGGTGGGCGACCTGCAGACCGCGATCCCCGCCAAGCCCGCCGACCCGGAGATGCTCGCCGCGCTGGGCGAGCGGTTCGGCATCGCCAACTCGATGGAGCGGCTGACCACCGCCCTGGCACAGGTGAACGGCTGACCGACCGGTCTGGACAGAGGAGCGAAGGTATGGCTGAGGGCATCGCTGAGGACGCCAAGCAGGACCTGCACCGCTACCTGCAGCAGGGCCGGGACGCGCTGCTGTGGAAGCTGGACGGCCTGTCCGACTACGACATCCGCCGGCCGATGACCCCCACCGGCACCAACCTGCTCGGCCTGGTCAAGCACGTCGCCAGCACCGAGCTCGGCTACCTCGGTGACACCTTCGGCCGGCCGAGCCCGGTGCCGCTGCCCTGGTTCGACGACGACGCCGAACCGAACGCCGACATGTGGGCCACCGCGCAGGAGAGCCGCGAGCAGATCGTCGCGCTGTACCACCGCAGCTGGCAGCACACCGACCAGACCATCGAGCAGTTCGGCCTGGATGCCGTCGGCGAGGTGCCCTGGTGGCCGGCCGAGCACCGCCGGGTGACGCTGCACCAGGTGCTGGTGCACCTGATCGCCGAGACCCAGCGGCATGCCGGACACGCCGACATCGTCCGGGAACTGGTCGACGGCGCCGCCGGGTTGCGCAAGACCAACTCGAACCTGCCGGACGTCGACGACACCTGGCTGGCCGACTACCGGCAGCGGTTGGAGGCAGCGGCTCGCGCCGCCGGCTGAGCTGCTCGCGCCGCCGGCTGAGCTGCTCGCGCCGCCGGCTGAGCCGCCCGCGCCGCCGGCTGAGCGGTCAGGGTCGCGGGCTGAACGGGCTGAGCGGGCTGAATCCTCAGAGCTGCTGGGCGATCACGCCGCGCCGCAGTGCCGTGCAGGCCGCCGCGGCGGTGCCGCGGATCCCCGGGTCGATCGCGTCGGCCCGGGCCAGTTGCTCGAGCAGGTCGAGCAGCTGGCGCATCCAGCGCACGAAGTCACCGGCCGGCAGCCCGGTGCCGTCGTCGGACATCGAGTTCAGCACCCGGTCGAGCGAGTCCCCCTTGGCCCACCGGTAGCTGGCCCACACGAAGCCCAGGTCCGGCTCGCGGGACAGCGGCAACCGGTGCGCGGCCTCGGCCTCGCTCACCTCGGCCCACAGCCGGTGGGTGGCCTGCAGCGCCTCCCGCAACCGGCCGCCCGGCAGCTTCGGCGCCGGCGGCTCGTCGCGGCGGGCCTCGTAGATCATCGCCGAGCACACCCCGGCGAGCTCGGCCGGGTTCAGCCCGGCCCAGGCGCCGCTGCGCAGGCATTCGGCGATCAGCAGATCCGACTCCGACCAGATCCGCGACAGCTGCCGCCCGGCGGTGGAGATGGCCTCGACGGCGTCGCCGTCCGGGTCCGGCTCGGCCGGCCACATGTAGCCGCGTTCGGTGAGCAGCGCGCAGACCTGGTCGAAGGTGCGCGACAGCGAATGAGTGCGCCCCTCGGCCCGGTGCCGCAGCGCCTCGTTCTCCCGGCGCAGCCGGCCTGCCCGCTCGGCCCAGCGGGCGTGCTCCTCACGGTCGTGACAGCCGTGGCACGGGTGGGCGCGCAACGCCGCCCGCAGGCTGGCGAGCTCGGCGTCGTCGGTCGCGCCACTGCGCGCGCGGCGCCGGGACGCCGGCTGGTCGGCGATCCGCAGGTTGCGGATCGAGGAGGCGACATCGCGGCGGGCGCCGGGGTTGCGGTGGTTGAAGTTCCGCGAGATCGGCAGCCGGCCCAGCACCTCGACGGCGTGCGGAAAGTCCAGCGGGGTGACCGGACCCGCCCAGCGGTCCTCGGTGACCACCAGCGGCCGGGGGTCGGCGATCGGCGAGACACCCGGGTCCACCACCACCGCCAGGCCCGCGCGCCGGCCGGCCTGGATCCGGATCACGTCGCCGGGCCGTAACGCCTCCAGAGATCCGACCACCTCCGCGCGGCGGTCCGAGGCGCCCTTGCGGGACAGCGACTTCTCCCGTTCGGAGATCCGGGTGCGCAGTTCCTGGTACTCGCCGAAGTCGCCCAGGTGGCAGTGCATCCGGTTCTCGAAGTCGGCCAGCGCCTTGTCGTTTCGGCTGATCTGGCGGGTCAGGCCGACCACCGAGCGGTCGGCCTGGAACTGCGCGAAGGAGGACTCCAGCAGCGCCCGGGCGGTGTCGCGACCCACCTGGGAGACCAGGTTGATCGCCATGTTGTAGGACGGCCGGAACGACGAGCGCAGCGGGTAGGTGCGGGTGGAGGCGAGCCCCGCCACCCGGGCCGGGTCGACCTCCGGGCTCCACTGCACCACCGCGTGGCCCTCGATGTCGATGCCACGCCGCCCGGCCCGGCCGGTGAGCTGGGTGTACTCCCCCGGCGTCAGGTCGGCGTGCGTCTCGCCGTTGAACTTGACCAGCCGTTCCAGCAGCACGGTGCGGGCCGGCATGTTGATGCCCAGGGCCAGCGTCTCGGTGGCGAACACCACCCGCACCAGGCCACGTACGAACAACTCCTCCACGACCTCCTTGAACGCCGGGATCATGCCCGCGTGGTGGGCGGCGATGCCGCGCTGCAGGCCCTCGGAGAACTCCCAGTAGCCCAGCACGTCGAGATCCTCGGCGGCGAGGTTGGCCGTCCGGTTCTCCACCAGCAGCCGGATGTCCTCGCGCTCGTCGTCGGTCGTCAGTCGCAGGTTGGCCGCCACGCACTGCCGCACCGCGGCATCGCAGCCGGCCCGGCTGAACAGGAACGTGATAGCCGGCAGCAGCCCCTCCCGGTCCAGCCGGCCGATCACCTCCGGCCGGGACGGCGGTCGCCAGCGCGGGCCTGCACCGCCCCGATAGCGGTCCCGGCCACCGCCGGAATGCCGGGCACGTCAGGTCGGCGGTGCGCATCCGGTCCCGGACGTGACGCAGCAGCGTCGGGTCGACCCGGACGCTGTCCCTGATCGTCGCCGAGCCGGCTTCCGGGCCCGTGCCAGCAGCCGCGACGGGCTCGGCACTCTCGGCGAACAGGTCGAACATCCGGTTGCCGACCAGCATGTGCTGCCACAGCGGAACCGGCCGCTCCTCGTGCACGATCACCCTGGTGTCGCCGCGCACCTCGACCAGCCAGTCGCCGAACTCCTCGGCGTTGGACACCGTCGCCGACAGCGACACCAGCCGCACCGAGTCGGGCAGGTGGATGATCACCTCTTCCCAGACCGCGCCGCGGAACCGGTCGCCGAGGTAGTGCACCTCGTCCATCACCACGAAGCCGAGGCCGGCGAGGGCATCGCTGCCCACGTAGAGCATGTTGCGCAGCACCTCGGTGGTCATCACCACGATCGGCGCGAACGGGTTGATCGCGTTGTCGCCGGTCAGCAGGCCGACGTTGGCCGGTCCGTGCCGTTGCAGCAGGTCGTTGTACTTCTGGTTGGACAGCGCCTTGATCGGGGTGGTGTAGAAGCACTTCTGCCCCATCGCCAGCGCCAGGTAGATCGCGAACTCACCGACCACCGTCTTGCCGGCGCCGGTGGGCGCGCAGACCAGCACCCCGTAGCCGGATTCGAGCGCCTGGCAGGCCTGCAGCTGGAAGTCGTCGAGGTCGAAGCTGTAGCCGGCCCGGAACTCGGTCACCTTCGGGTACTTCCGCCGCTGGCGGGAGTAGGCGTACTGCTCCGCCGGCGAGGACATGACATCCAGCGTACGGGCCGATGCGAACGACTTGTCGGCATCGACCGGCCGGCCACCGTTGGCACCGGGCGGCCCGGTCAGCGGGTCAGCTCGGCTGCCTGCGAGCACAGCAGCAGGACGGTGGCGGCATCCGTGCTGGGCAACAGCACCACCAGGGCAGCCAGGGTGGGATCGGCCGGGTCCACGCCCGCAGGCCCCGCCTCCACCGCCGGGCGCTCTGCCACGCCGAGCGTCGCGCACCGCTTCGTGACCGCCCGGCGTCGGCGGTCCGCCAGGCTGCCGGCAACGACCTCGGTCACCGGGTGCCCCGGCACGCCGGCCCCCCGGCCGCGCGCTGTGCTGGCTGCCTCATGCACCCAAGTGTAATCGAACACAGTGTCGAATACTACTACCTCAGGCGACCGCGCGGGCGCCGTCGCCGGCCGGGGTCGTCGTGGCGGCGCGGTTGCCCAGCACCAGGTCGCCCGCGGCCAGCAGCACGGCCAGCACCAGGAACAGCACCGCGACCAGCAGGCCGTGCTGCAGCGCCCGGTTGTAGCTGCCGTGGCTGGCCGCCAGCTGGGCGTAGAACACCGACCCGACGGCGGCGATGCCCACTGCCGAACCGATCCGCTGCCCCACCTGGATCAGGCCGCCGGCCGTGCCGCCCTGGCTGACCGGTACCTCGGACAGCGACAGGGTCTGATTCGGGGCGATCACCATGCCCGAGCCGATGCCACCCACCAGCAGCGGCGCGATCAGCACCCAGCCGGTCAGGTGCCCCGGTACCTCGCGGACCACCACGATCACGCCCAGGTAGCCCAGCGTCACCAGCACCAGCCCGAGCAGCACCAGCCACCGGCCGTAGCGGTGCACCACCCGGCCCGACACCCCGGCCGCCAGCCCCGATCCGACCGCGAACGGCAGCGTGGTGAGGCCGGCCAGCAGGGCCGAGTACCCGAGGCCGAACTGCAGCAGCAGGGTGAGGACGAAGAACAGCGAGGTGAACCCGGCGAAGTAGACCGTGATCATCGAGGTGCCGAACGAGAACGACTTGCGGGCGAACAGGGTCAGGTCCACCAGTGGCTCCCGGCCGCCGCGCCGGTAGCGCCGCTCCCAGGCTAGGAAGCCGGCCAGCAGCAGCACCGCCAGCGGCACCAGCAGCCACTTTCCGCTGCCGTGCCACTGCTGCTCCTGCACGAACGGCAGCAGCAGCACCACCACGCCCACGCCGAGCAGCAGCACGCCGATCGGGTCCAGGTCGTGGCGCTGGCCGCGCTGGGCGTCGGTGGCCTGCGGCAGCAGCCGCATCGCGAACGGCAGCGTGATCAGGCCGATCGGCAGGTTGACGAAGAACACGTAGCGCCAGCCGTCGGACTCGCCGAACAGCTGGATCAGCAGCCCGCCGATCAACGGGCCGAGCGCGGTCGAGATGCCGACCATGGCGCCGAACAGCCCGAAGGCCTTGCCCCGCTCCCGGCCGCGGAACAGCTGCTGGATCAGCGCGCTGATCTGGGGTGTCAGCAGACCGGCGGCCAGGCCCTGGCTCAACCGGGCGATCACCAGCCAGGTCGCGTTCGGCGCCGCGCCGCACAGCACGCTGGTGAGGGTGAACAGCACCAGCCCGAGCATGAACAGCCGGCGCCGGCCGCGGGCGTCGCCCAGCCGGCCGGCGGGCACCAGCAGCAGCCCGAAGGTCAGCGAGTACCCGGACAGCACCCACTGCAGGGCATCGCCGGAGGCGTGCAGGCCCACGCTGATCGAGCGCAGCGCGACGTTGACGATCGAGACGTCCAGCAGCACCATCGCACCGCCGAGCAGGCAGACCGCCAGTGCCTTCCAGCGGTTCGGGTCGGGGACGAAGTCCTCGGCGGGCGATCGGCCCGGCGCGGAGGACGCAGAAGGTGTCGGCACGCCCTCCATCGTGCCTGACGGCTCCGACACCGCTGTCCCCCGGCGTGCCTGCCTCGGCCAGAGGGCCGGTCCGGGGCTAGGGCAGCTCGTCCCAGTCCGAGTCCGGACGCCGGTCGGTTTCGGGCAGCCGCTCGGGCAACGGGTCCACCGCCGAGGCGACGTCGTCGGGCAGTTGCTCGGCCTCCGCGGCGACTTCGCGGCGGGCCCGGCGCCGGTCGTGCAGGAAGCACCACAGCACCGCCAGCTCGAACAGCAGGGTCATCGGCAGCGCCATCGCGGTCATGGTGAACGGGTCGGTCGACGGGGTGGCCACGCCGGCGAACACGAAGATCAGGAAGATCCCGATCCGCTGGCCGCGCTTGAGCAGCGAGTACGGCAGCACCCGGACGGCGTTGAGCATCACGATCAGCAGCGGCAGCTCGAACGAGGCCCCGAACACGGTGAGCATCAGGATCACGAACGAGATGTAGTACGTGACGTCCAGGCCGGCCTGGGTGCCGCTGCCGGCCTGGGTGATCAACACGTCCAGGCCCTTGTAAAGCGTGAAGTACGCCAGCCCCATGCCGGCGGCGAACAGGGCCGAGGAGGCCGCGACGAAGCCGACCGTCCAGCGTCGTTCGTTGCGGCGCAGCCCGGGGGTGACGAACGCCCACAGCTGGTAGAGCCACAGCGGCGCGGTCAGGATGGCGCCGGCCACCACCGAGACCTTGAGGCGGATGGTGAAGCCGTCCAGCGGCGCCCGGAACAGCAGCTTGCACTGATCGGCGCTCTGGTTCAGGGCACCCAGCCGGTGCTGGTACGGGACGTTGCAGTACGGCTGCTTGAGGATCGTGAGCAGCGGGTTGTAGACCAGCCAGCCGACCACCGCGCCGAGCGAGACGATGATCATCACCACGATCAGCCGCCTGCGCAGCTCGCGCAGGTGGTCCAGGACCGACATCCGGCCCTCGGGGTTCACCCGTGCCGCGCGTCGAAGCCAGCGGGTCATCTAACGCCGTTCGGCCGCGGCCTGCAGGCGGGCCCCGACCTCGGCCAGCTCGGCCGCCAGCTTCTCCAGCCGGGCCTGCTCGGTCCGCAGCCGCCGGGTCTTCCAGCCGATCTCATAACCGACGAAGCCGAGCACGACCACGGCGAACACGACGGCAAAACCCCACGCCGCGACAACGATCCATGCCTGCATGACCGCCCAGCTTACTGTTCGCGGTAGGCGGCCAGCGCCTGCGCAGCCGAGGCCTGGACGTCTCGGGCCAGCCAGTCCGGGGCCAGCACGGTGACCGCTCCCCCGGACCGCCGGACCAGTGCGGCCACCCACGCCGGATTGGCCACCCGCAGCGCCACCCGCCGGCTGGCCCCGTCGGGCGTCTCGGACTCGCACGGGTAGTAGTCGCCCACCCATTCCCAGCCCGGCCCCAGCCGCAGCTCCACCAGCAGGTGCTCCGGCGCCGGCCGGTACACCCCGGCGCTGACGTCGGTGAGCGGCACGTCGGCGGGCACCCGGGCGGGCTCGTCGAGCAGCACGGCGTCCTCGATCCGGTCGATCCGGAAGATCCGCATCGCCTCGGCCCGCCGGCACCACGCCTCCAGGTAGCCGACCCCCTCGGCGACGAACACCCGGACCGGGTCGATCACCCGGTGGGTGCTCTCGTCCCGGGCCGCGGAGTAGTAGTCCAGCTCGACCGCGCGGCGCTGCTCGACCGCCTGCTGGGCCAGCTGCCCCCACCGGTCCCGGCCGGTCAGCCGGATGTCGACCGCGTCCGGATCCAGGTGCTGGCCGGCGGCCGTCTCGATCTTGGCCAGCGCCCGCTCGGCCGCGCCGCCCTGGCTGCCGCCGGGCACGTCGGTGAGGGTGCGCAGCGCCACCGCCAGCGTCATCGCCTCGGTCGAGGTCAGCTTCAACGGCCGGCTCAGGCCGCCGTCGTAGGTCACCGACACGGTGTCGCCCTCGAACATCAGGTCGATCAGGTCCTCGGGGCCGGAGCTGCGCCCGCACATCCAGAGCATTTCCAGTTCCTTGCGCAGCTGGGCCTCGTCGATGCCGAAGGTTGCCGCGGTCTCACTGATCGACGCCACTCCCTGCGTGACGATGTAGGGCACCAGGGCCAGCAGCCGGGACAGCTTGTCGCTGGTGTCGGTCACCGCCGGCCACCGCTCATCGCCTCGCTGGGCACCGGTCGCCGGCCGTCGCCCGGCGCGACGCCGGCGGCCCCCTCCAGCAGGTGCAGGACCGCGGCCACCAGCTCCGGCGGGTCCAGCGCCACCGCATCCGCCCCGACCCCGGCGACCAGCCCGGCCAGCCGGTCCAGGTCCCGGTAGTCCAGCGTCAGCTCGTCCCCGGCCCCGGCTTCGCCAGCGGTGGGGCGCACCTGCCGGGCCAGCCGGCGCAGCTGGCCGCCCCGGCCCGGCGCGACCCGCACCCGGGCCAGCTGGTCGGGCTGGGGGTGCGCGCCGCGGACCAGTTCCAGCATGTCCAGGTCCTCCGGCCGCCGGGTGCCGGCGGTGCCGGCCAGCGTCCGGACCTCGCCGACCAGCCGGTCCAGCCGGAAGCTGCGCACGTCGCCGCGGCCCCGGTCGTGACCGACCAGGTACCAGCGACCGCGCCAGGACAGCACCCCCCACGGTTCGACGGTCCGCCTGTCCGGCGCCGGTGCCGACTGCTTGCGGTAGCTGAACTGCACCACCCGCCGCTCGGACACCGCCGCCATCAGGTCGGGCAGCGCCGGCTCGTTGCCGGGCAGCAGCGGCAGCGCGTCCGCGCCGGGCGGCTCCTCGATCTCGATGCCGGCGGCCCGCAGCTTGATCAGGGCGGTGCGGGCCTCGGTGGCCAGCGACGCGCTCTGCCACAGCCGGCCGGCCAGGCCCACCGCGGCGGCCTCGTCCGCGGTGAACTCGATCGGGGGCAGCTCGAAGTCCTGCCGGGCGATCCGGTAGCCGTCCTCGGTGTCGAAGACGGAGTTGCGGCCGGTCTCCAGCGGGATCCCCAGCTCACGCAGTTCGGCCTTGTCCCGCTCGAAGCTGCGCTTGAACGCCTCGTCCGGGTTGGCCGAGTCCCCGGAGACCTCGTAGCCCTCGACGGTGTCGCGAATCCGCTCAGCGGTGATGTACTGCCGGGTCGAGAGCAGGCACAGCACCAGCGACACCAGTCGTTGCTGTCGCCGGGCCGCCATGTCCGACAACGGTAGGCGACGACCGCGGGCCGGCCGCGCGCCACCCCGGGCGGCCTGCTGGGAACGTCTGCCGCCGGCGCTCACATCGAGGCAATCAGCTTCTCGACCCGGTCGTCGACCGCTCGGAACGGGTCCTTGCACAGCACGGTGCGCTGCGCCTGGTCGTTCAGCTTGAGGTGCACCCAGTCCACCGTGAAGTCCCGCCGGGTCTCCTGGGCGCGCTTGATGAACTCGCCGCGCAGCTTGGCCCGGGTGGTCTGCGGCGGCACGCTCTTGGCCTGGAACACCGCCAGGTCGCTGGTCACCCGGGTCACCGCGCCGCGGCCGGCGAGCAGGTAGTACAGGCCCCGGTCGCGCCTGATGTCGTGGTAGGTGAGGTCGAGCTGGGCGATCCGCGGCGAGGACAGCGGCAGGTCGTAGCGTGCCCGGTAGCGCTCCAGCAGCTGGTACTTCGTCGCCCAGTCGATCTCCCGGTCGATCAGGCTGAGGTCGCCGGACTCCACCGCCTTGAGGGTGCGGCCCCACAGGTCGAGCACCTGCTCGGTGACCGGGTCCGAGCCGGTCGAGTCGACGAAGGTGCGGGCCTTCTCGTAGTACTCCCGCTGGATCTCCGCGGCGCTGGCCAGCCGGCCGTTGGCCAGCTTGATCTGCCGGCTGCCGGTCAGGTCGTGGCTGATCTCACGGATCGCCCGGATCGGGTTCTCCAGGGTGAGGTCCTTGAAGGTGATGCCCTGCTCCATCATCCGCAGCACCAGGTCGGCGCTGCCCACCTTGAGCAGGGTGGTCGACTCGTTCATGTTCGAGTCACCCACGATGACGTGCAGCCGGCGGTAGCGCTCGGCGTCGGCGTGCGGCTCGTCCCGGGTGTTGATGATCGGGCGGGACCGGGTGGTGGCCGAGGAGACGCCCTCCCAGATGTGCTCGGCCCGCTGGCTGAGGCAGTACACCGCGCCGCGCGGGGTCTGCAGCACCTTGCCGGCACCGCAGATCAGCTGCCGGGTCACCAGGAACGGGATCAGCACGTCGGCCATCCGGCTGAACTCGCCGTGCCGGGCCACCAGGTAGTTCTCGTGGCAGCCGTAGGAGTTGCCGGCCGAGTCGGTGTTGTTCTTGAACAGGTAGATGTCGCCGGCGATGCCCTCGTCGTTGAGCCGCTTCTCGGCGTCGATCAGCAGCCCCTCGAGGATCCGCTCGCCGGCCTTGTCGTGGGTGACCAGGGACAGCAGCGAGTCGCACTCCGGGGTGGCGTACTCGGGGTGGCTGCCGACGTCGAGGTAGAGCCGGGCGCCGTTGCGCAGGAAGACGTTGGAGGACCGGCCCCAGCTCACCACCCGCCGGAACAGGTACCGGGCCACCTCGTCAGGACTGAGCCGGCGCTGACCCTCGAAGGTGCAGGTCACACCGTATTCGTTCTCGATGCCGAAGATACGTCGCTGCACCCGCCCAGCCTAACCAGCGGCGCGGCCAGATGCGCGCCTTCGGATTGCGACAAAGCAAATACCTTTCGCCCGTCGCTACAGGCGCAACCGCAGTACCGTACGGCCCTGGGCGTCGGCTACCTCGATCATGCCGATGTTCTGCCGCGGCCAGGGGCTGGCCCGGATGATCTGGACGTCCTCACCCGGTTGCGGGGTCCAGCTGCCCAGGTCGATGGTGTCGCCGCGCCGGTTGGACATCACCATCCGGTACGACGAGGTCCAGCCGTGCTGGTACCCGCTGCCGTCCGAACGGTAGCCGCAGGCCAGCTTCACCCGGGTGTCCGAGCCGGACCCGATCAGCTGGATGGTGGCGTGCACACCCTCGGCGTCCGGCCCGACCGGCTGCATGGTCAGCGTCCGCGGCTGGTGCTCGTGCTGCCAGCCCAGCACCCCGGCGGTGGCCAGCAGCGCCACCAGGCAGGCTGCCGCGGCCGCCAGCACCGCGAACCGCCGGGCGCGCCGGCGCCGGCTGGCGGCGGCCTCGCGCAGCAACCGGGGCAGCAGCGTCGCCGGGGGCAGCTCCGGCTCCCAGGCCGAGCTGTCGGCCCGGGTCAGCACCGCCGGCAGGTCTTCGAGCCAGGCGGTCCGTTCCTGGCAGACCGGGCAGCGCGCCAGGTGCCGGGAGAAGGCGGCATGCTGCCCCGGCTCCAGCGCGCCGAGCAGGTAGGCGGCGTCGTCGAACTCGTGCCGGGCGTGCTCGGCGGCAAGCTCCGGATCCAACCGGTCGTGCTCGGCCGGGCCGGTCACGGCAGTGCTCCCATCTCGTTGAGCGCCAGTTTGAGGGCTCGCAGGGCGTAGTGCGAGCGCGATTTCACGGTCCCCTCCGCGATCTGCAGGCGTTCGGCGGCCTCCCGCACGCTGGCGCGCCGGTAGAACAGCTCCACCAGCACGGCCCGGTGGTCGGGGCTGAGCCGCAGCAACGCGTCGGCGATCAGCCGGGACTCCACCAGGGCGTCGGTGGGGTCGACCGCGGAGGACTCGGGCACGGCCGACACCAGCTTCTCCGGACGCACGCTGCGGGCCCGCCACTCGTCGATGACGATCCGGCGGGCCACCGTGTACAGCCAGCCCCGGGCGGCGCCGGCCTGCTCGGCGGTGAAGGCCGGGCTGTTCGGGTTGCGCCAGGCGCGCAGCAGGGTCTCCTGGACCACGTCCTCGGCGGCCTGCCGGTCGCCACCGGTGAGCCGGACGGCGAAGGCCCACAGCGCGGCGGCGTGCTCGTCATGCAGTGCCTGCAGGACGTTGCGCTCATCGACCGCGCTGCGATCGGCTGGCATCGGGGCTCCTTCGTGCGGTGCTGGCTCGGACCCGGGTGTCCGGCAATGGATACGGCGCGGCGACCCGGCTGGTTCACCGGCTCGGGAGTTCGGTGTCCATCCTGCTCCCGGCTGAACCGATCCGGCAGCACCTGCGTTGGCAACTACAGGGAGGTATCGCGTCCTGCGGTACCCGACAGCGCACCGACGGAGGCAACGGATGGGTTCAGCACACGACGACGGCCTGATGACCGGACGGGGCATCAGCCGCCGCTGCCTGCTGGCCGCCGGCGCTGTCGGAATTCCGGGCATGGCGCTGACCGCCTGCGCGAAGGCCGCGTCGCCGGATCAGCGGGCGGACAGCGGTGGCTCGGCAGCCGCAGGCTCGTCCGGCGGCGCCGGGCAGTCCGCGGGCTCGTCCGGGGCGGCCGGCAAGCCGCTGGCGAAGCTGTCCGACATCAAGGTGGGCGAGGCGATCTCGGCCACCGGCCCGGACGGCGGCGACATCGTCATCGTCCGGCCCACCGAGACCACCGTCACCGCGTTCTCGGCGATCTGCACCCACGAGGGCTGCACGGTGCAACCGGCCGGCAAGGAGCTGGACTGCCCGTGCCACGGCTCGGTCTTCGACCTCAAGGGCGCCGTGCTCAACGGCCCGGCTCAGCGACCGTTGCGCGCGGTGCCGGTGAAGCTGTCGGGCGACGACGTGGTGGCCGGCTGAGGCTTGCCGCAAGGGCTGGGGTCACTTCCGCAGGTAGGCGCCCACACTGGACACCGGGACCGTGCCTGCCATCGGATCGCAGTCCGTGGTGGTATCGGCCGGCAGCCCCCTCAGGCCGCAGTGGTACCTGCTGTCGATCGAGTCGTTGCGATGGTCGCCCATCAGCCACAGCCGGCCCGCGGGCACTGTGACCGGAGGAAAGGTCGCGTCCGGGTCCGGGCCGTCGAGCAGCACGTACGGCTCGTCGAGCGTCCGGTAGGTCCGGCCGTGGTCGGTGCTCACCTCTACCTTGCCGGCACTGCCGCGAACGGTCTGGCCACCGACGGCGATGACCCGCGAGATCGCCAGCGGCGATGACGAGTCCCAGTCGCCGGGTGCTGTGTACTCCACGATGTCTCCCGGAGCCGCGGCATAGCCGGTTTCGGCCTTGTGCAGCCGTAGGTGGGAGCCGGGCTGGAGAGTGTTCTGCATGTTGCTGCCCTTGATCGTGAACGACCGCTCCGACGAGCCGGCCGGCGAGCAGGCCGCCAGCAGGGGCAGGACAGCACCGAGAAAGATCCACCGCCGCATCGGGCCACCTCCAGGCCGGTGGCGGAAAGCTCTCCCGACCAGCCAGGCCGACCGCCGCGAAACAGCCTAAACGGTGGCAAGCGGCGGACGGCTACTCGGTGCCCGCCTGGCCAGAGCCGTCTGTCTGGCCAGAGGTGCCTGCCGGGCTGGAGTTGTCCGGCGCCTCGCCGGGTTCGATCGGCGGGGTGTCCGGACTTGCCGCACCCGCGCTGGTTGCGTCGTCCGCCGTGCCCGCGTCGGCGGTGCCCGTTGCCTCCGGCGGCCCGGCCGGGTTCGCGCTGGCCGGCAGCAGGCTGCTCAGCGCCGGGCCGATGATCCGGCGGAACTTGCGATGCCCGCGGTTGCGGTCCAGCACCGCTACCTCGAGGCTGTCGGCGACCAGCACCCGGCTCGCGCCGTTCTCGCCACCGACCGAGCCGAGCGCCTGCACCGCGACGGCCACCGCCTCGGCCAGCGGCAGGTTGGCACGGAAGGACTGCCGCAGCGCAGTGGCCACCGTCGTCGGCCTGGCCGCCCATCACCAGGCAGTCCGGCTCGTCGACGATGGTGCCGTCGTAGGAGAGCCGGTAGAGCTGGTCCGCGCCGGGGACCGGGCCCACCTCGGCGACGCACAGCTCGACCTCGTACGGCTTCTGCTGCTCGGTGAAGATCGCGCCCAGGGTCTGGGCGTAGGCGTTGGCCAGCGCCCGGGCGGTGACGTCGCGGCGGTCGTAGGAGTAGCCGCGCAGGTCGGCCAGCCGGATGCCGGCCACCCGCAGGTTCTCGAACTCGTTGTACTTGCCGACCGCGGCGAAGGCGATCCGGTCATAGATCTCCGACACCTTGTGCAACGCCGAGCTGGGGTTCTCGGCGACGAACAGCACCCCGTCGGCGTAGGTCAGCACGACCACGCTGCGACCGCGCGCGATTCCCTTGCGGGCGTACTCGGACCGGTCGCGCATGATCTGCTCGGCCGAGGCGTAGAACGGCATCGACATGGAATGGTCTCTCCGGAGTAGGGGCGGCGGCGGGCCTGTCGAACAGGGCGCCGGTCAGGCGCCGGGGCTGGCGGCGCGGCGTTCCAGCAGCGCCCGGACCATCACGTCCAGGCTGCTGTCGGCGATCCGGCGGGTGCCGTCGGCGGTGGCGGCGAACACGACCGGGTAGATCCGCCGGGTGAGGTCCGGTCCGCCGGTGGCCGAGTCGTCGTCGGCGGCGTCGTAGAGGGCCTCCACCACGACGGCGACCGCCTCCTCCTCGGTCAGCTGCGGACGCCAGAGCTTCTTCAGCGCGCTCTTGGCGAACACCGAGCCCGACCCGACCGAGTGGTAGTACTGCTCCGGGTACCGGCCGCCGGTGACGTCGTAGCTGTAGATCCGGCCCGCCGACGCCGAGCCCTGCACGGCGGCGCTGTCGATGTCGTAGCCGGCGAACAGCGGGACCACGGCCAGGCCCTGCATGGCCGCACCCAGGTTGCCCCGGATCATGGTGGCCAGCCGGTTGGCCTTGCCGTCCAGGGTGAGCGCGGTGCCCTCGATCTTCTCGTAGTGCTCCAGCTCGACCTGGAACAGCCGGACCAGCTCGATGGCGATACCGGCGGTGCCGGCGATGCCGACCAGGGAGTACTCGTCGGCGGCGAACACCTTCTCGATGTCGCGCTGGGCGATCAGGTTGCCCATGGTGGCGCGCCGGTCGCCGGCCATCACCACGCCGCCGGCGAAGGTCGCGGCCACGATGGTGGTGGCGTGCACGGACCCGGCGGCAGACGGCATGCCAGCTCCCGCGGTGCCGGTCAGCTGCGGCCGGTGGCCGGGCAGCAGTTCAGCGGCGGCCGCCGAGAGGAACTCGACGAACGACGACGAGCCGGGTGCGGTCGCATAGCGCAGCAAGCCGCGGTTGTCGCCGGTCAGTCCGCTCACTGGCCACCCTTCTGCACGAAGCTGCGGACGAAGTCCTCGGGGTTGGTCTCCAACACCTCGTCGATGTCGTCGAGCAGCGCGTCCACGTCGTCGCTGAGCTTCTCGTGCCGCTCGGCGACGTCGGTGTTGGTCTCCTCGGCCACCTCGTCGGCGTCGGTGCGCTGCTTGGCGGGTCGGGTCTGCCCGCCTTCGTGACTTGCCATGATTACCTCCGTACACACCCGCCCGGCGGCGGGTACCTCCCGACACTAGTAGTTCGTGCCGCCAGGTCGCGCCATGCACCGGGTAATTGTCGGTCAAGCTCGGCATAACCGAAGTCAGCAGGATCGAGGTCGGCGTCCGGCGCGGGCCGGGGACGCGGGTCAGCGGCCGAGCAACTCCTGCACCAGGGACTGCGCGGTCGGGCACCGGTCCAGCAGTTCCAGCACGTGCGCCCGGGAGCCGCGCAGCGGTTCCAGGGTCGGCACCCGGACCAGCGACTGCTGGCCCACGTCGAAGATCACCGAGTCCCAGGACGCCGCCGCGACCGCGTCCGGGTAGCGGCGCAGGCACTCGCCGCGGAAGAACGCCCGGGTGTCCGACGGCGGGGTGTTCATCGCCTCGACGGCCTGCTCCGGCTGGATCAGGGTGCGCATCGAGCCGCGCTGGACCAGCCGGTGGTACAGGCCCTTGTCCGGCCGGATGTCGGCGTACTGCAGGTCGATGGCGTGCAACCGGGGCGAGGACCAGGCCAGGCCGTCACGCTCGGCGAAGCCGGTGAGCAGCCGCAGCTTGGCCACCCAGTCCAGCTCGCCGGCCAGCAGCATCGGGTCCTCGGCGAAGCGGGTGAGCACCGACTCCCACTCCAGCAGCACCTGGGCGGTCTGCGGGTCGACGTCGCTGCCGTACCGGTCGTCGACGAACTTGCGGGCCCGGTCCAGGTACTCCCCCTGCAGCTGCAGGGCGGTCACCGTCCGGCCGTCGGCCAGCCGCATCAGGTGCCGCAGCGACGGGTCGTGGCTGACCGCGCGCAGCTCGCGCACCGGCTCGGCGATCCGCAGGTCGTCCCCGCCCAGCCAGCGGCTCTCGATCATCGCCAGCACCAGCGAGGTGGTGCCCACCTTGAGGAAGGTGGACAGCTCGGAGAGGTTGGCGTCGCCCAGGATCACGTGCAGCCGCCGGTACTTCTCGGCGTCGGCGTGCGGCTCGTCCCGGGTGTTGATGATCGGCCGCTTGAGGGTGGTCTCCAGGCCCACCTCGACCTCGAAGAAGTCCGCGCGCTGGCTGATCTGGAAGTCGTGCTGGTGGCCGTCCTGGCCGATGCCGACCCGGCCGGCGCCGCAGATCACCTGCCGGGTCACGAAGAACGGGGTGAGCTGGCTGACGATGGCCGCGAACGGGGTCAGCCGGCTCATCAGGTAGTTCTCGTGCGCGCCGTAGGAGACACCCTTGTTGTCGGTGTTGTTCTTGTAGAGGGTGATGGTGGTGCCGGACAGCCGCTCGACCTGCCGGGCGGCGGCGGCCATCACCAGCTCGCCGGCCTTGTCGAAGCGCACCACGTCCAGCGGCGAGGTGACCTCGGGCGTGGAGTACTCCGGGTGCGCGTGGTCGACGTAGAGCCGGGCGCCGTTGGGCAGCACCACGTTGGCCAGGCCGGCGTCCTCCTCGTCGTCGAGGAACTGCTCGGCGACGTTGCTCGGGCCGGACAGGTCGAAGCCGCGGGCGTCGCGCAGCGGCGACTCCTCCTCGAAGTCCCAGCCCGGACGGCGCCGCCGGCCACCGGGCAGCAGCGAGGCGTAGCCGTTGACCACCTGCGCCGAGAGCAGCATCGCGTTGGCGTTGGGGTTGCCGGGCAGGCTGATGCCGTACTCGACCTCGGTGCCCATCACCCGGATCGCGCTCATGCGGACCGCCCGCTCTTCGCTGCGCTGCGATGCTCGCTCATGCTTCAAGGCTACGTGGTCGGGTCCTCGGCCGGGGTGCGGTTGGCTGCCTCATGCCCGGCGCGCCGGGCCCGCTCGGCCACCGCGAAGGAGTCGGTACGGTCGTCGTAGGACCGGAACCTGGGCAGCACGGCCGCCGCCGCGCCCACCCCCAGCACGCACAGGGCGCCGCCGCTGGCGATCGAGAACCGCACCCCGCCGACAGCCATCACCCCGGCCCGGGCGTTGCCCAGGGTCGGCCCGATCGAGTACGACAGCAGCTCGATGCCGGCCAGCCGGCCGCGCAGCTCGTCCGGGATGGTCTGGTCCCAGATGATGCCGCGGAAGGTGCCCGAGACCATGTCGGCGGCCCCGGCGCAGGCCAGCAACACCAGCACCAGCGGCAGGCTCGGCATCAGGCCGGCCAGCCCCATCGCCACCCCCCAGCCGAGCGCGGCCAGGATGATCGCCAGCCCGTGCCGGTGCACCCGGCGCACCCAGCCCGACACCAGCCCGGCCAGCAGGCCGCCGACCGAATCGGCCGCGTAGAGCAGCCCGACCGCGTGCGAGGCGTGCAGCTCGGCGGCCAGGAACGGGAACAGCGCCGTCGGCATCGCCGTGGTCATGGCGATGGTGTCGATCAGGTAGGTGCCGAGCAGGTCCTTGCGGCCGGCGGCGTACCGGACGCCCTCACCGACGCTGGCCAGCGTCGCCCGGACGCCGGGCACCACGGTGACCACCGTGCGCGGCAGCGGGGTGAGCCGGAGGAAGACCAGCAGCGACACCGCGAAGCTGGCCAGGTCGACGGCGTAGGCCAGCCGCACGTCGTAGCTGGCCAGCACGCCGCCGAGCACGGTGCCGGCGATGTTGGCCAACCCCCAGCACTGGTTGTTGACCATGCTCGCCGCCGGGATGTCGGCGTGCGGCACGTAGCGGGGCAGCATCGCGTCCAGGCTCGGGCGCTGCATGGCGTCGGCCGACACCGCACCGGCCGCCACCAGGTAGATCAGCCACAGCCGTGGGCTCGGCAGCAGGGCGTTCAGCAGCAGCAGCGCGGTGCACGACAGCGCCGCCAGCTCGGACAGCAGCACCACCGTCCGGCGGTCGAACCGGTCCGCGACCGCCCCGCCGAGCAGGCCCACCACCACGATCGGGACGAACTCCGCCGCGCCCACCATGCCGACCGCCACCGTGGAGTCGGTGAGCTGCTTGATCTGGATCGGCACCGCGATCATGGTGAAGAACGCGCCGAAGCTCGACACGCTGGCAGCGATCGTGCGCAGCCGGAAGTCCCGGTAGCGCCGCAACGGCGTCAGGTCGATCGTCATCGACCGCAGCCGCGCACGCCACCCGCTCACCCGGAAATCATCCCGGGTGCCTCAACCGGATTGCGCTACAGGTACTGGCCGGTGTTGGAGATGGTGTCGATGGCCCGCCCGGACTCGCTGCCCTTGCCGCCGGAGATCAGCGTGCGGATGTAGACGATCCGCTCGCCCTTCTTGCCCGAGATCCGCGCCCAGTCGTCCGGGTTGGTGGTGTTGGGCAGGTCCTCGTTCTCCCGGAACTCGTCGATGCAGGCCGCCAGCAGGTGCTGCATCCGCAACCCGCGCTGGCCGGTGGTCAGCAGGTCCTTGATCGCCATCTTCTTGCCCCGGTCCACGATGTTCTGGATCATCGCGCCGGAGTTGAAGTCCTTGAAGTACAGCGTCTCCTTGTCACCGTTGGCATAGGTCACCTCGAGGAAGCGGTTGTCCTCGCTCTCGGTGTACATCCGCTCGACGGTGTGCTGGATCATCGCGTTGACGGTGTCCTCGGCCGAGCCGCCGTGCTCGGCGAGGTCGTCGGCGTGGATCGGCAGGCTGGTGAGGATGTACTTGGCGAAGATGTCGCGGGCCGCCTCGGCGTCCGGCCGCTCGATCTTGATCTTGACGTCCAGCCGGCCGGGCCGCAGGATCGCCGGGTCGATCATGTCCTCGCGGTTCGACGCGCCGATCACGATCACGTTCTCCAGGCCCTCGACGCCGTCGATCTCCGACAGCAGCTGCGGGACGATGGTGTTCTCCACGTCCGAGGACACCCCGGAGCCGCGGGTCCGGAAGATCGAGTCCATCTCGTCGAAGAACACGATCACCGGGGTGCCTTCGCTGGCCTTCTCCCGGGCCCGCTGGAACACCAGCCGGATGTGCCGCTCGGTCTCGCCGACGTACTTGTTCAGCAGCTCCGGGCCCTTGATGTTGAGGAAGAACGAGCGGCCCTTCTCCGAGTCGCCGCGCACCCGGGCGACCTGCTTGGCCAGCGAGTTGGCCACCGCCTTGGCGATCAGGGTCTTGCCGCAGCCGGGCGGGCCGTAGAGCAGGATGCCCTTCGGCGGGCGCAGCTGGTGCTCGCGGAACAGGTCGGCGTGCAGGAACGGCAGCTCCACCGCGTCGCGGATCTGCTCGATCTGCTTGCCGAGGCCGCCGATGTCGGTGTAGTCGATGTCGGGAACCTCTTCCAGGACCAGTTCCTCGACCTCGCTCTTGGGAATCCGCTCGTAGACGTAGGACGAGCGCGGCTCCAGCAGCAGCGAGTCGCCGACCCGCAGCGGCGAGCCACGCAGCACGTCGGCGATGTGGACGATCCGTTCCTCGTCGGTGTGCCCGATCACCAGGGCCCGGTCGCCGCCCTCGAGCACCTCCTTGAGCATGACCACCTCGCCGGCCCGCTCGTGGCCGCGCGCCTGCACGACGTTCATGGCCTCGTTGAGCATGACCTCCTGGCCGTGCTCGAGGTTGTCCACGCCCACCTCGGGCGAGACCGCGACCCGCAGCTTGCGACCGCCGGTGAAGATGTCGACCGAGTGCTCGTCCACCTTCTCCAGGAACACGCCATAGCCGGACGGCGGTTGCGCGAGCCGGTCGATCTCCTCCTTGAGCGCCACCAGCTGATCGCGGGCGTCACGCAGCGTGTCCGCCAGCCGCTCGTTGCGGTCGGTCAGCGAGGCCACCCGGGCCTGGGTCTCGACCAGCCGGTCCTCCAGCGCGCGGATCTGGCGAGGAGATTCGGCGATCCGAGCACGCAGGATCTGCAGCTCGTAGGCGAGTTCCGCCGCATCCGGCTTGCCGGACCCTCGGTCATTGCCGAACTCTTCCGCCATCTGGCTACCCTTTCGGACTACGCCTGCTGAGCACAGGGGTGCGACTCGATTTCACCCTACACACGCGGTGTGAAATCGCGAGGCAACTACTCTCAGAAGCGGTTACACATCCATTACGCCGGCCCAACAGGGCACGATGGCAGTAATGCGGGGCAACGACACGGTGAGGGGCGAGGCAGTGGCAGAGCAGGCGGCGGCAGCGGACGGCGGTCCGGCCGAGGCGCTCGAGGTGTGGATCGACCAGCAGCTGTGCACCGGTGACGGTCTGTGCGTGCAGTACGCCCCCGAGGTGTTCGAGTTCGACGTCGACGGCCTGGCCTACGTCAAGGACGCCGAGGGCGAGCTCAAGCAGAGCGATGGTGCCCGGGTGGCGGTGCCGGCCAACCTCAGGCTGGACGTGATCGACTCGGCCAAGGACTGCCCGGGCAACTGCATCCATGTGGCCCGGGCGGCCGACGGGGTGCTGGTGGCCGGGCCGGACGCCTGAGACCGCGCGCGGCCCTTCGACTGTCATCACGAACGGTCGCTATGACGGTCGATCGTCATGACAGTGGCGCACCGGGGCTCCGGGCCATGGCCTCAGCTCCCAGGATCTAGGGCAGCGGCGGGCGGAAAGGCTTGCCTGCGCCGTCCGGGGCTGCGTCCGCGCCTGCTTCGCCGGCCAGGCCGAAGGCCTCCTCCAGCTCGGCCGCCTTGGCCGGCCGGCGCTGCCGGGTCGGCGCCACCACTCCCGGCGCCAGCCGGCGGGCGGTGACCAGGAACGCGGTGTGCCCCTGCATCCGGTGGTCGGGCCGGACCGCCAGGCCCAGCACGTGCCAGCTGCGCAGCAGGCACTCCCAGGAGTGCGGCTCGGTCCAGCCGCCGGAGTCCCGCAGCGCCTCGACCAGCCGGGACAGTTGGGTGGTGGTGGCGACGTAGCCCACCAGCACGCCACCCGGGCGCAACGCCCGCCCCACCGCGGGCAGCGCGTCCCAGGGTGCCAGCATGTCCAGGATCACCCGGTCGACCACCTCGGTGTCCGGGTGGGAGTTGACGTCGGCCAGCCGCAGCTGCCAGTTCTCGGGGGCGCCCGCGAAGAACGCGTCGACGTTGCGGCGGGCGTGCTCGAGGTGGTCGGCGCGGCGCTCGTAGGAGATCACCGAGCCGGTCGGCCCGACCGCGCGCAGCAGCCAGCAGGTCAGCGCACCGGAGCCGGCGCCGGCCTCCAGCACCCGGGCGCCGGGGTGGATGTCGCCCTGGGCCAGGATCTGCGCGGCGTCCTTGGGGTAGATCACCGCCGCCCCGCGCGGCATCGACAGCACGTAGTCGGCCAGCAACGGGCGCAGCGCCAGGTACCCGGTGCCGGAGCTGGAGACCACCACGGAGCCCTCCTCGGCTCCGATCAGGTGGTCGTGTTCCAGGGCTCCGCGGTGGGTGTGGAACTGCTTGCCGGCCGTCAGCGTCACGGTGTGCAGGCGTCCCTTGGGGTCGCTGAGCTGGACCCGGTCGCCGATCTGGAAGCGCCCGTCACGACCGGGCGGTGCGTCGAGACCGGGCACGGAGGAAGAGGCCACGCTGCGACAACTCTCTACTAGGGGTCGATACCTTATCGGGCCGAGGAAGGCGATCGTGGTGACCCGCTCACCCAGCAGTGCCGGTCAGCCCGGCGGCTGCCGGCGCAGTCGTGGCCGGGGCAGCCCGAGCGCCCGGGCCAGGTCGACGGCGGCGACCACGCCGCGGGCCACCCCGTCGCGGCCGACCACCAGGTACTCCGAGGCGGGGTTGTGGCGCAGGGCATCCAGCAGCTGCTCGCCGGCCATGTCCTCGGCCAGGATCAGCCCCGGTTCGAGCTCGCGAGCCACCTCGGCCAGCGGGGTCCAGGGCCGCCGTTCGAAGGGCAGCTGCACGATGCGGGTCTCGTCCACCAGGGCCCGGCTGCGGCCCTGGCCGTCGATCAGCACGATGCCGCCGGCACCGGTCTCGGTGGTCTGGCGAACCGCCTCGGACACCGGGGTGTGCGGTGGCAGGTACAGCGAGGGCCGCAGCAGCTCCCCGAGCCGCAGGCTGGCCGCCCGGGCGTTGAGCTCGGCCACTCGCAGCGTCTGGCTGGCGCCGATCCACAGGAAGGCCACCACCGCGAAACCCATCGCCGTCGAGGTCACGGTGACCAGGTCGGCCGGTGAGCTGCCACCCAGCACCGCATTGCCGTAGAGCACCGCCAGGCCGAGCAGCGCGGCCACCCCGCGGCCGGACCAGGCGGCGATCCTGATCGCGGTCAGCCGGGAGCTGCCCATCATCCAGATCAGCGCCTGCACCAACCGGCCGCCGTCCAGCGGCAGGCCGGGCAGCACGTTGAACACCGCGATGACCAGATTGCTCCAGGCCAGCAGCAACAGCAGCACCCCGACCGCGGACTCCTCCGGCGGCAGCAGGCTGACCACCCAGCAGCCACCGGCCAGGCCGAACGAGACCAGTGGACCGGCGGCGGCGATCATGAACTCGTCGCGCGGTCGGCTGGCCTCGCCGTCGATCTCGGACACCCCGCCCAGCAGGAACACCACGATCCGCCGCACCGGCAGGCCCACCACCCGGCTGACCACGGTGTGGCCCACCTCGTGCAACAGCACCGAGACGGCGAGCGCGGTGGCGAACAGCAGGCTCAGGACGTAGGAGGCGGTGTGCGAGGCGCCGGGGATCTGCTCGCGCAGGAAACCGGCATAGCTGATAGTGATGAAACCGGCCGCCAGCAGCCAGCTCGGGGTGAGGAAGATCGGCACGCCCAGCACCGATCCGATCCGGAGCAGCCGGCCGCCGCCGCGCGGACTTCGGTCCGGCTCGGACCCTGGGCTGCTCACGAGGTCGATCCTACGAGGCGGGGGCGACAGCTTTGCCGGCTCGCGAGGCCGCTCGCCGGCCGAACGGGCCACCCGGGTGCGCCGCGCACCGTGGCGGTCGACGAACCGTTTAGCCTGGCGGGTGTGGCAGAACCTGGGCAGCCCGCGGCCGAGAACCCCGGTCCGGACCTGCGGACCCGCATCCAGGCCAGGATCGCCGAACGCCGCGCCGCCGAGCAGGTGCCGGCGACGTCTGCCACCCAGCCGCTCGCCGGCTCGCCAGCTCCACCGACGGAGCGCACCGCCGGCTCGCCGGTGCCCGATCGCCGTCCGGCGGGCTCCGCGGCCCGGCTGCCGGCCGAGCCACCGGCGGTGGCGGCCCGCCGGCCGGCAACCGAGTCCTCCGGCCGGCACCGGCCGGCACCGGCCAGGGCACGGACCAGCACGTCCGGACGCCGGCTGGTGCGTGCGGTGGTGTTCTGCCTGGCGGTGGTGGTGTCGGTGGTGCTGCTGCGCACCTTCGTGATGGCCTCCTACTACATCCCGTCGGCCTCCATGGAGCCCACCCTGCACGGCTGCCAGCACTGCGAGCCGGACCTGGTGGTGGTGAACAAGCTGTCCTACTGGTTCGGCGCGGTCAGCCGGGAGGACGTGATCGTGTTCGACCGGCCGCCGGCGGCCCCGCCGGAGGATCCGCAACTGATCAAGCGGGTGATCGGGCTGCCGGGCGAGACGATCAGCGGCCATGGCGGCAAGGTCTACATCGGTTCCCGGGCGCTGACCGAGTCCTACGTCAACCCGGCGTGCGGCGGCACCGCCGACTTCGCCGCCGTCACGGTGCCCTCCGACCGGTATTTCGTGATGGGCGACAACCGCTGCGACTCCCTCGATTCCCGGGTGTTCGGGCCGATCGACGGTGCCAGCATCGTGGGCCGGGCGGTGGCGGTCACGTGGCCGCTCAAGCACCTGCGCTGGCTCTGAGGGGACCGCCATGGATCCGGTGCCCGACGCGCGGAGCGGTTCGGAAGTTCTGTCAGTGCCCCCGCCTAGTGTTCCGGCCATGACCTCCCCCGACCTGCTGGACGCCCCTCCGGCCGAGCAGGCTCCGTTGCCACCGGCCTATCTCGGCTCGCTGTCGCCGTCCCGGGCCGCCGACTTCAAGACCTGCCCGCTGCTCTACCGGTTCCGCAGCATCGACCGGCTGCCCGAGACGCCGAGCCGGGCAGCCACCCGGGGCACCGTGGTGCACGCGGTCCTGGAGCACCTGTACGACCTGCCCGCCGACCAGCGCACCGTCGAGCGCGCCCAGGCCGACGTGCTGCCGTCCTGGCAGCAGTTGCTCGAGGCCGAGCCGGGGTTGGCCCAGCTCTTCGACGGCGACGCCGAGGGTGCCGAGCTGACCGCCTGGCTGAACTCGGCCCGCGACCTGGTGCAGAACTACTTCGCCCTGGAGGACCCACGCCGGCTGGAACCTGTCGCCCGCGAGGAGCTGGTCGAGGTGGTACTGGACGGGCTGCGGTTGCGCGGCTACGTCGACCGGCTGGACGTCTCGCCGGCCGGCGACCTGCGGGTGGTGGACTACAAGACCGGCTCCATCCCGCGCGAGACGTCCGAGGCCCGGGCACTGTTCCAGATGAAGTTCTACGCACTGGTGCTCTGGCGCACCCGCGGGGTGGTGCCCCGCCAGCTGCGGCTGATCTACCTGGCCGACACCGACACCCTGAGCTACCAGCCGGAGGCCGAGGAGCTGGCCCGGTTCGAAGGCACCCTGCAGGCCATCTGGAAGGCGATCGCCGCGGCCACCCTGACCGGTGACTTCCGGCCGAGCCCGTCGAAGCTGTGCGACTGGTGCTCCCACCAGCAGCTGTGCCCGGCCAAGGGCGGCACTCCCCCGCCGTTCCCGTTCGACGCCCTGGCACGGTCCAGCGCGGAGCGGCGCACCGAGCCCGTCCCGGGCATCGAGCCCACCCCGGTCATCGAGCCGGTCATCGACGCCTGAGCCACCACGACCGCGGCCCGACGGGCCTCCACGCTGGCGAGCGGGTTGCCGCTAGCGCCGTTCGAGGGTGAGCAGCGGCTCGGAGAAGGCCGGGGACGGTGCGTCCGGGTCGGCGGCAACCACCTGCTCCAGGCGGCGGAAGCCGAGCGCCAGCTCATCCGGTTCGAGCTGGGCGAAGAACGAGAGGGTGCGCAGCCGCAGCCGTTCCAGCATCTCGCCGAGGCTGACGGCGGGTGGCTCGATGATGTCGTCAAAGGCGGCTACCCGCCAGCCCGCCGAGGTGAACATCGCGATGGCCTCGTGCAGGGGTTGGAACAATGCGGCGTCCACCTCGACGCCCCGAGGGAAGTGCTCCAGCCACCAGGGCCGGGAGTGGTGGTCGCTGAAGTTCGACCGCAGCAGCAGCCGGCCGCCCGGCTTGACCACCCGGGCCAGCTCCCGGACCGCCCGCGGCTTGTCCTGGACGTGGTGCCAGGACAGGAACAGCAGCGCGTAGTCGGCGCTCTCATCCGGCACCGGCAGGTCCTCGGCACGGCCCGCGAGGTAGCTCACCTGCGAATGCCGGGACTGTGCCAGCGCCACCTCACGCATCCGAAGCGACGGCTCGATGCCGGTGACCGGCCCGAACGTCCGAGCCAGCGCGGGGGTGAACCGGCCGGTGCCGGAGCCGACATCCACCCCCACCAGTGGGCGACGTTCGGGCAGCACCGCGCCGAACGCGTCGAGCCACGCTTGCAGTTGTCGCTCGTCGAGCGCGCGGCCACGGGCGTAGTCCTGGTGTTGCTCGGTGTCGTAGTCGATCCGCCTCATCGCGTTCCAGCCCGGCCGAAGCCGTAACGGTTATATCGCGTTGATATATCGGCACGATAGAAGCGCACGCTGCCAGGCACAAGGGGTTGGCGGGCGACCGGCAGCCCAGCCGCCCCGGCTCAGAGCCGGACGCCGCTGGCCACCAGCGTGGCCAGGTCCTCGACGGCCACATTGGCCAGGTCGTCCAGCACGGTCCGGCCCGGCGCGGCGGCCAGCGGCACCTGGTTGCGCACCGCGAGCACCACGCAACCGGCCGCCTCCGCCGAGGCCACGCCGGCCGGCGAGTCCTCGATGGCCAGGCAGCGGTGCGGCTCGACGCCGAGCCGGGCCGCCGCGGTCAGGTACGCCTCCGGATCCGGCTTGCCAGCACTGACCTGGTCGCCGGTCACCAGGGTGGCGAAGGTGCCAGGCGGCAACTGGTCGGCCACCGCCCTGGCTAGCTCCTGATACGACATGGTGACCATCGCGCACGGCACCGCGGCCGCGCGCAGGTCGGCCAGCAGCCGTCGCACCCCGGGACGCCACACCACCCGGCGCCGGACATCGGCCAGCACGTCGACCAGCAGCCGGTCCACGATCTCGTCCAGCGGCAACTCGACGCCGCCGTGCTCACGGAGGTAGGCGGCCGAGGTCAGCAGCGGGTTGCCGACCAGCGCATGGGCATGCTCGTCGTCCCAGCTGCCGCCGAACTCGGCCACCAGCCGGTACTCCGCCGCGATCCAGGACGGCTCGGTGTCGACCAGGGTGCCGTCCAGGTCCCACAGCACGGCCTGCAGCCCCTTCAGATCGGCCGACCCAGCCAGGCCGGCCGACCTGAACGTGCTGGTCGACTCAAGCGGGCTCCTCAGCGGCCCCGCTCACTTGGCGGCGAAGTACTTGGCCTCGGGGTGCGGCACGATGATCGCCGAGGTGGACTGCTCCGGCACCAGCTGGAACTCCTCCGACAGCGCCACCCCGATCCGCTCGGGCCGCAGCAGCCGGAACAGCTGCTCCTGGTCCTCCAGGTTCGGGCAGGCCGGGTAGCCGAAGGAGTAGCGCGAACCCCGGTAGCCCTGCTTGAAGATCTCGTCCAGGTCGGCCGAATCCTCGCCGCGTAGCCCAGCTCCTCGCGCACCCGGCGGTGCCACAGCTCGGCCAGCGCCTCGGTCAGCTGCACCGACAGCCCGTGCACCTCGAGGTAGTCGCGGTAGTTGTTGGCCGCGAACAGCTCGTTGGCGAACTCCGAGATCCGCGAACCCATGGTGACCACGTGGAAGGCCACCACGTCGGTCTGCCCGGACTCCCGGGACCGGAAGAAGTCGGCCAGGCACAGCCGGCGGTCCCGGCGCTGCCGCGGGAACTCGAACGGATTCCGCCTCGCCGCCGGCTGAGTCGGGTTCAGAACCAAGGATGATCAGCTTGTTGCCCTCGCTGACGCAGTGGAAGTAGCCGTAGACCACGGCCGCCTCCAGCACGCCCTCGGTCTGGAACCGCTCCAGCCAGTACCGCAGCCGCGGCCGGCCCTCGGTCTCGACCAGCTCCTCATAGCTCGGGCCCTTACCGCCCCGGCCGCCCTTGAGGCCCCACTGGCCCATGAAGGTGGCCCGCTCGTCCAGCAGGGTCGCGTACTCGGCCAGCGCGATGCCCTTGACCACCCGGGAGCCGAAGAACGGCGGGGTCGGGACCGGCACGTCGGTGGCGACGTCCGAGCGGGTGCCCTCCAGCGGGTCCGGCGCGGCGTCCTCGGCCGCCTTGCGCTCGGCGGCGATCCGCAGCGAGCGCTCCCGGCGCGCCTTGCGCTCGGCCAGCTTCTGGCTCTCGGCGTCGGACAGCTTGGTGTCGTCCGGCCCGTTCGGGTCCACCGCCACGCCGCCGCGGCGGACCGCCATCAGCGCGTCCATCAGCCGCAGGCCGTCGAAGGCGTCCCGGGCGTAGCGGACGTCGCCGGTGAAGATCTCCGACAGGTCGTGCTCGACGTAGGCCCGGGTCAGCGCCGCGCCGCCGAGCAACACCGGGAACCGGTCGGCGACCCCCCGGGAGTTCATCTCCTCGAGGTTCTCCTTCATCACCACGGTGCTCTTGACCAGCAGCCCGGACATGCCGATGGCGTCGGCCGAGTGCTCCTCGGCGGCCTCCAGGATGGCGCTGATCGGCTGCTTGATGCCGATGTTGACCACCGTGTAGCCGTTGTTGGACAGGATGATGTCGACCAGGTTCTTGCCGATGTCGTGCACGTCGCCCTTGACGGTGGCCAGAACAATTACGCCCTTGCCCGACCCATCCTCTCCAGTGTCGGACTTCTCCATGTGCGGCTCGAGGTAGGCCACCGAGGTCTTCATCACCTCGGCCGACTGCAGCACGAACGGCAGCTGCATCTCGCCGCTGCCGAACAGCTCGCCGACCGTCTTCATCCCGTCCAGCAGGGTGGAGTTGATGATCTCCAGAGCCGGACGGCTCGACAGCGCGTCGTCCAGGTCGGCCTCCAGGCCGTTGCGCTCGCCGTCGATGATCCGCCGCTTGAGCCGCTCGTCCAGCGGCAGCAGGGCCAGCTCCTGGGCCCGGGTCGCCGCGCTGGACTGCGAGGAGACGCCCTCGAACAGCTGCAGGTAGCGCTGCAGCGGGTCGTAGGCCTCGTTCACGCTGCCGTCGTCGTTGGTGCTCTCCGGCCGGCGCCGGTCATAGACCAGGTCGAGGGCCACCTCCAGCTGCTCGGCCGGGATCTTCGACATCGGCAGGATCTTCGAGGCGTGCACGATGGCCGAGTCCAGGCCGGCCTCGACGCACTCGTGCAGGAACACCGAGTTCAGCACCTGGCGGGCCGCCGGGCTCAGCCCGAACGAGACGTTGGACAACCCCAGCGTGGTCTGCACCTCGGGATAGCGGCGCTTGAGCTCCCGGATCGCCTCGATGGTCTCGATGCCGTCCCGGCGGGTCTCCTCCTGGCCGGTGGCGATCGGGAAGGTCAGGCAGTCGACCATGATGTCGGACAGCGGGAAGCCCCAGGGACCGGTCAGGTCGGTGATCAGCCGCTCCGCGATCGCGATCTTGTGATCGCGGGTCCGAGCCTGCCCCTCCTCGTCGATGGTGAGGGCCACCACCGCGGCGCCGTGCTCCTTGACGATCGGCAGCATCCGCGCGTAGCGGGAGGTCGGGCCGTCGCCGTCCTCGAAGTTGACCGAGTTGACGATCGAGCGACCGCCGACCATCTCCAGGCCCGCCTCGATGACCGGCGGCTCGGTCGAGTCCAGCATCAGCGGCAGGGTGGAGGCGGTGGCGAACCGGCCGGCGATCTCGCGCATGTCCGCCGCGCCGTCCCGGCCGACGTAGTCGACGTTGACGTCCAGCAGGTGCGAGCCGTCCCGGCTCTGCGAGCGGGCGATCTCCACGCACTGCGACCACTCGCCGGCCAGCATCGCCTCCCGGAACGCCTTGGAGCCGTTGGCGTTGGTGCGCTCGCCGATCATCAGGACCGAGGCGTCCTGCCGGAACGGCACGGCCGAGTACAGCGAGGCCACCGACGGCTCGGCGACCGGCCGGCGCCGGGCCGGCCGCAGCTCGGCCACCCGCTCGGCGACCAGCCGGATGTGCTCCGGGGTGGTGCCGCAGCAGCCACCGACCAGGTTGGTGCCGAACTCGGTGACGAAGGAGGCCAGCGAGTCCGCCAGCTCCTGCGGGGTGAGCGGGTACACCGCGCCGTTCGGGCCGAGCTGGGGCAGGCCGGCGTTCGGCATCACCGACAGGCCGATCCGGGCATGCTGGGACAGGTAGCGCAGGTGCTCGCTCATCTCGGCCGGGCCGGTGGCGCAGTTCAGGCCGATCAGGTCGATGCCCAGCGGCTCCAGGGCGGTCAGCGCGGCGCCGATCTCGGACCCGAGCAGCATGGTGCCGGTGGTCTCGACCGTGACCTGGGCGATCACCGGCAACTGCCGGCCGGCCTCGGTGATCGCCCGCTTGCAACCGATCACCGCAGCCTTGGTCTGCAGCAGGTCCTGCGAGGTCTCGACCAGCAGCACGTCCGCGCCGCCTTCGATCAACCCGGCGGCCTCTTCGAAGTAGGCGTCGCGCAGCTTGGCGAAGTGGACGTGGCCGAGGGTCGGCAGCTTGGTGCCGGGGCCCACCGAGCCGATCACGAACCGGCGCCGGTCCGGCGTGGAGTGCCGGTCGGCCACCTGGCGGGCGATCCGGGCGCCGGCCTCGGCCAGCTCGTGGATCCGGTCGGCGATGTCGTACTCGGCGAGGTTGGCCCAGTTCGCGCCGAAGGTGTTGGTCTCCACGGCGTCGGCACCGGCGGCGAAGTACGCGTCGTGCACGCTGTCGACCACGTCCGGCCGGCTGACGTTGAGGATCTCGTTGCAGCCTTCCAGTCCCTCGAAGTCGTCCAGGGTCAGGTCGGCGGCCTGCAGCATGGTGCCCATCGCGCCGTCGGCGACCAGCACCCGCTCGGTCAGGGCGGTCAGGAATTCGTTGCTCGCGGGATCCAGAGGCACGTCGAGGAGTTTACCGGGCGCGAGGGCATCCGACTCTCGCTCCGTACGCCGTTACCGGCCCCCGCGCGGAAGGGTTTACGGCCCGTTGCCGCTCCTGGCACAGCCGCGGACCCCTAAGCTGGTCCGATGATGGAATTCGAGAACTGGCCCGAACTCAAGGACCCGGTTCTCGTCGCGGCCTTCGAGGGCTGGAACGACGCCGGGGACGCCGCCACCGGGGCGGTGGAGCACCTGGAGCTGACCTGGTCGGCGACCCCGCTGGCCTCGCTGGACCCGGACGACTACTACGACTTCCAGGTCAACCGCCCGACGGTCTCGCTGGTCGACGGGGTGTCGCGCCGGATCAGCTGGCCGACCACCCGGCTGTCGGTCTGCCGGCCTGCCGGGGCGGACTTCGACCTGGTGCTGGTGCGCGGGATCGAGCCGAACATGCGCTGGCGCGGGTTCTGCGAGGAGTTGCTGGAGATCATGCGCGAGCTCGGGGTGCGCACCGCGGTCACCCTGGGCGCGCTGCTGTCGGACTCGCCGCACACCCGGCCGACCCCGGTGACCGGCACCTCCTACGACCCGGCCAGCGCCACCCGCTACGGCCTGGACCGGTCCCGCTACGAGGGCCCGACCGGGATCGTCGGCGTGCTGCAGGAAGCCTGCGTCCGGGTGGGCATCCCGGCCATCTCGTTCTGGGCCGCGGTGCCGCACTACGTCGCCCAGCCGCCGAACCCCAAGGCAACCATCGCGCTGCTGCACCGGGTCGAGGAGGTGCTCGACATCGCGGTGCCGCTCGGCGAGCTGCCGGCTCAGGCCGATGACTGGCAGAAGCTCGTCAACGAGATGGCCGCGGAGGACGAGGACGTCCGCGACTACATCCGCAACCTCGAGGAGCGCGACGACGAGGGCGAGCTGCGGGAGGCCTCCGGGGACGTGATCGCCCGGGAGTTCGAGCGCTACCTGCGCCGGCGGGACAAGGGCAACCCGCCGTCGGGCCCGATGTAACTCCAGCACCCAGTAGCCGTCCGCACGCCGAAGGAAGGGATGCCGCGCATGCTCACCCTGCGCTGGGGCACGGCGACCGACGTCGGGCGGGTCCGCACGCTGAACGAGGACAGCCTGCTTGCCGGGCCCACCCTGTTCGTGGTTGCCGACGGGATGGGCGGGCATGCCGCGGGTGAGGTGGCCAGCCAGCTGGCGGTCGAGGAGTTCGCCCGGCTGGCCGAGCGGCCGGCAGTCGGCGCCGACGACCTCGCCGAGACCGTCCGGCAGGCCAACGAGCGCATCCTGTCCGCCGGGGCCGAGCGCAGCGACCGGCACGGCATGGGCACCACCCTGACCGGGATCGGCGTGGTCGGCAGTGCCGAGGCCGAGCAGCAGCTCGCGGTGTTCAACGTCGGCGACTCCCGGGTCTACCGGTTCTCAGACGGCCGCCTCGACCAGCTCACCGTGGACCATTCCGCCGTGCAGGAGCTCATCGACGCCGGCCGGCTCAGCCCGCAGGACGCCCGCTCGCACCCACGGCGGAATGTGGTGACCCGCTCGCTGGGCTCGCAGCCGAGCCCGGATCCGGACGTCTGGCTGGTGCCGCCGGGCGCCGGCGACCGGTACCTGGTGTGCTCGGACGGCCTCACCGGTGAGCTGGAGGACCCGGCCATCGCCGAGGTGCTCGGCGCCAGCCCCGACCCCCAGGCCGCCGCCGACGAGCTGGTGCGGCACGCGTTGGCCGCCGGGGGGAACGACAACGTGACGGTCGTGGTCCTGGACGTCGCCGAGGACCCCCGGCCGGAGTAGTTGTCGGGCTGATCCATGCGGCCCGCCCGGCACTCGCCGGGCGATCCGGATATTTGCGCGTTTTCTACCGTTTATCACTTTGTCATTGCCCTGGAGCGTTTCCCGAGGCACACTCCGTCTACACGTCGTCCGTGTAGACAGCAAGGCCCCCCGTTGTCCACTTCCCAACAGTGAGGATCAGCTACGTGTCGCGCTATGACTGGGGCAAGAATCATGCCGCCATCGACGAACTCCGGGCCAAGGTCGAGCCGGCACGGGTACAGGTCATCCAGCACCCGGTCTACCACCGGCTGGCAACCCTGCAGGACGTCAACACCTTCACCGAAACGCACGTGTTCGCCGTCTGGGACTTCATGTCGCTACTCAAGAGCCTGCAGCGCAACCTCACCTGCGTCGACGTGCCGTGGGTGCCGCGTGGCTCGACGGAGAGCCGCCGGCTGATCAACGACATCGTCCTGGTGGAGGAGAGCGACGCGCTCGGCGACGGGTTCACCAGCCACTTCGAGCTCTACGTCGGCGGCATGGAGCAGGCCGGCGCCGACACCGGTCCGATCAACGAGTTCCTGGCCCGGGTCGGCAGCGGTGAGCCGGTCCGCACCGCACTGGTGGCGGCCGGCGTGCCGGCGGCCGCGGCGGAATTCGTCGACACCACCTGGGGATTCATCGAAACCGCCCCGTTGCACTGCCAGGCCGCGGCCTTCGCCTTCGGCCGCGAGGACCTGATTCCGGAGATGTTCGACCAGGTCGTGAAGATCGACGACCAGGGCGGGCGGCTGGCCACCTTCAAGGACTACCTGGCCCGGCACATCGAGGTCGACGGCGAGGAGCACACCCCGATGGCGATGGCCATGCTCGCCGACCTGTGCGGCGACGACGGTGCCAAGTGGGACGAGGCGGCCACGACCATCATCGCCGCGCTGCAGGCCCGGGTCGCCCTGTGGGACGGCATCGTCGCCCAGCTCGAGGCGGTGCCGGCACCGGCCTAGCCGGGCTCCCCACCCGAGCCGGCCTCCCCCACTCCTGACCTGAGCCGACCTACCCCGGACTCCTGAGGAGCACCGGCGCGGCCAGCACCGTGTTGTCGATCACCACGTCGGCACGCTCGTGCGGCCGGCAGCCGGCCAGGTAGGCCCGCTGGGCGAGCACGTAGCGAGCCAGGTCGGGGTGCTCGGGATCCGGCTCGGTGCCGTCCCGGCCCGCCATCCGGCGAGCGGTCTCGGCGAAGCCGACATCGAGGAACACCGACAGCTCCCAGGCGCCGGCCAGCTCCTCGCGGTGCAGGAAGATGCCGTCCAGGACCAGCACCGCGCCGGCCGGTGCGGCCAGCGGCGGCGGGGTGAGCACCTCGTCGGTTGCCAGGTCGTGGCCGGCCGGCCGGTACTGCCGGTCGCCGTCCGGCCCGAGCGGGGTGAGCACCTCGGCCCACAGCCGCGGGTAGTCGAAGGAGTCCAGCCAGAAGCCGCTCGGTGACTGCCGGCCCCGGCGGTAGCGGATCGCCCGGACCTGGTGGAAGTCGTCGACGCTGACCCGGACCACCGGCCGGCCCCGGCGGCGCAGTGCTGCTGCCAGCTCGCCGGCGAAGCAGGTCTTGCCGGCGCCGTCCACGCCGTCGATCCCCACCCGGACGCAGTCGTCGGTCAGCGCCGGTGGCACCAGGGCTGCGAGGCGGTCCAGCAGCAGGGCCCGCTGCGGCCAGGGACTGGGATCGCCGGCCACCGCTCGCGCCTACAGCCGGATGCCGAGCAGCGCGTCCACGGTGCGGGCCAGCAACGCCGGTGCGTCCGGATCCGGCTGGGACGGTACCTGCTCCACGGCCGTGCGGGCCCACCGGTCGATCGCCGCGATCGCGCCGATGGTGTCCAGGTCGTCGGCCAACCGGTCGCGGACGAGGTCCAGCACCGGCCGGGCGTCCGGGCCGGCGGGTCGGGCGACCGCCTGCCGCCAGGCCGCCAGCCGCCGCTCGGCCTGCGGCAACCGGCCGCCGGTCCACTCCCGGTCGGCACGGTAGTGCCCGTCCAGCAAGGCCAGCCGGATCGCCATCGGGTCCACCCCGGCGCCGCGCAGCTTGGAGACGAACACCAGGTTGCCCCGGGACTTGCTCATCTTCTCCCCGTCCAACCCGATCATGCCGGCGTGCACGTAGTGCCGGGCGAACGGCCACTCGCCGGTGAGCGCCTCGGCATGCGCGGCGGAGTGCTCGTGGTGCGGGAACCGCAGGTCCGACCCGCCACCCTGCACGTCGATGCCCATCCCCAGCCGGTTCCGGGCGATCACCGAGCACTCGATGTGCCAGCCCGGCCGGCCGGGGCCGGCGGCGGTGTCCCAGCTCGGCTCGCCGTCGCGGCGGCCGCGCCACAGCAGCGCGTCCAGCGGGTCCTGCTTGCCCGGCCGGTCCGGGTCACCGCCCCGCTCGGCGAACAGTTCGAGCATCTGGGCGCGGGAGTAGCGCGACTCGTAGCCGAACCGGCCGCCGACCGCGGTCCGGGCATAGATGTCCTGCTCGAGCCGGTAGGCGTGGTCGTCGGCCAGCAGCTTGGCCACCGCCTCGGCGATCTCGTCCACCGCCTCGGTGACGCCGACGAAGTCGTGCGGCGGCAGCACCCGCAGCGCGGTCATGTCCTGGCGGTACAGCTCGGTCTCGCGCTCGGCGAGGTCGGTCCAGCCGATGCCGGTCGCGGCGGCCCGCTCCAGCAGCGGGTCGTCGATGTCGGTGACGTTCTGCACGTAGTGCACCCGGTGGCCGGCATCCAGCCAGAGCCGGTGCACCAGGTCGAAGGCCAGGTAGGTGGCGGCGTGGCCCAGGTGGGTCGCGTCGTACGGGGTGATGCCGCACACGTAGAGCCGGGCGGTGCTCCCCGGCGCGGTGGGCCGGATCTCGTCGGCCGCGGTGTCGTAGAGCCGAAGCGGGCGCGAATGGCCCGGTAACGGCGGCAGATCGGGGGTGGATCCGGGGACGGATTCTGGGATGGACCACGACCGCATGGCCGCTACGTTAGCCGCCGGCCGCCCGGCGGCCACCCGCCGGGCAGCGCAATCGGCGGTCCGGGTAGAACTAGGGGATGTTCGGTTCCTCGCACTTCTTCGTCTCGGTGACCCGGCTGATCCCGGCAGAACGGCAGTGGCTGTTCGACGTGGTCGCCGACCCCGCCCAGCACCCGGTGATCGACGGTTCCGGGTCGGTGAAGGCGGCCCGGCCCAGCAACCCCGACCGGCTCAGCCTGGGCGCCACCTTCTCGATGGACATGAAGCTGGGCACCGACTACAAGATCCGCAACACCGTGGTCGAGTTCGACGAGCCGTCGGTGATCGCCTGGCGGCACTTCAACGGCCACATCTGGCGCTACCGGTTCGCCGAGGCGGCCGGGGGCGGTACCCAGGTGACCGAGGAATGGGACGCCCGGCGGGTGTGGAACCGGCTGGGTCTGCTGCTGATGGGCTTTCCGAAGCGCAACCGGGCCGGCATGACGGCCACCCTGGAGCGGCTGGCCGAACTCGCCGCCACTCGCGGCTGAGCCAGGCTGAACCGAGGGGTCCGCCGCCACTCGCGGCTGAGCCGAGGGTCCACCGCCGCGGGCTGAGCCGAGGGTTCGCCGTCGCCGACCTGTTCCGGTCGGTACGCCGCTAGTACGGCGGGTACGGCACCGCCGGCCAGTTGGACGACGGCATCGGAAAGGTGCCCCGGGCCAGCAGCCGGCGAACCCGCTTGCGGGTGGCCCGCACCTCGGTGGTGGTGAGCAGTTCGGCCAGCTGCTCGGCCAGGCTGCCGTCCAGCAGCCCGGACAGCCGCCGCAGCATCTCCAGGCCCTCGTCCGGGATCTCCTCGCCGGCCCACTGCCACAGCACGGTGCGCAGCTTGTTCTCCACCGCGAAGCTCACCCCGTGGTCGACTCCGTAGACGTGCGGGTCCTCGCCTGCCGGGCCGCTCAGGCCGGCGGCCGGTACCGGCAGCAGGTGGGAGACCTTGCGGTCGGAGTTGTTGACCACCGCATCCAGCAGCGCCATCCGCTGCAACCCGGTCAGCCGGCCGGCATTGATCGCGGCGACGATGTCGAAGGACTCGTCGTGCGCGATCCACAGCTGCACCATGCCGGTGCCCAGCGGTCCCTCGCGCAGCACGGTCGGTGGCACCGGATCCCAGCCGGTGGCGGCGGCCACCAGGTAGCTGGCCACCTCGCGTTCGGCGAGCGTGCCGTCCGGGAAGTCCCACAGCGGGCGCTCGCCGGAGACCGGCTTGTACACGCAGGCCGCGGCAAGGCCGGCCAGTTCCACGCCGCAGTACAGGGTGGCGTTGGAGGCCGTGGTGATCCGGCCCTGGACTGTGATCTCGCCCCGTTCCAGCAGTTCCAGAGCATCGGCCACCGGCAGGGCGACCGGTGGGGTGAGCTCAGTCACCCGACCCTAATCGGACCTGGCGCCGGTAGCCGTTGCTGCGTGGGCAGACGTGCCCGCTCGCGTCCAACGGCTCGTTGCACAGCGGGCACGGCGGGCGGCCGGCGGCGACCACCCGGCGGGCCCGCTCGACGAACTCCAGCGCGGCCCGGTGAGCCAGCCGCACCCGCAGGGCGTCCGGGCCCTCCTCGGTGTCTTCGAGCAGGCTGGCCTCGGCCTCCTCCGGCGACTCGGCGGGTGCCTGTGCCTCGATCATGATCAGGCCGGAGTCGGAGTCGTAGGCCAGCCCCATCGCGGCCACCCGGAACTCCTCGTCGACCGGGTTCTCCAGCGGCTCGGTGTCGGGCACGACGGCAGGTGGCAGCTCGACGCCGGTGCGGTTCGCGACCTTGTCGAGCAGCTGTTCCATCCGTTCGGCGAGCACCATGACCTGCGTCTTCTCCAGGGCCACGCTGACCACCCGGTGGTCGTCGGCGACCTGCAGGTAGAACACCCGTTCGCCGGGCTGGCCGACGGTGCCGACGACGCAACGTCGCGGCTGATCGAAGAAATGCAACTGGCGGCTCATCGCATCCAGCCTAGACGGCTCCGGCGCCCGCGCCACCGCCTATGGTGGCATCCGAGGACGGTTGCTTGCGGCGGCGCCCACCGCGTTTCGGCGGCGCCGGCAGGAACCGGCTCAGATCCCCGGTGGTGTCGTTGGTGCTGAGCACGAACGGCCGGCCGGCGGTGTAGCGCACCGCCGACACCGAGCACGGGTCGACCACCAGCCGCTGGAACAGGTCCAGGTGCAGGCCGAGCGCATCGGCCAGCACCGCCTTGATCACGTCGCCGTGGCTGCAGGCCACCCAGACCGCGTCCGGTCCGGCATCGGCGGCCAGCTCCGCGTCGATCCCGCGCACCGCCCGGACCGCCCGCTCGGCCATCGCGGCCATCGACTCGCCGCCCGGGAAGGTCACGCCGGACGGGTGTGCCTGCACCACCGGCCACAGCGGGTCCTTGGTCAGCGAGGCGATGGTGCGGCCGGTCCAGTCGCCGTAGTCGCACTCGATCAGCCGGCGGTCGGTGCGCTGCGGGACCACCCGTCCGGCCGCCTGCTGGGCCTTGGTGACGGCCCGGGCGGTCTCGGCGCAGCGCTCCAGCGGGCTGGTGCGCACCGCGGTCAGCGGCAGTCCGGCCAGCCGCTGGGCGACGGCTTTGGCCTGGGCACTGCCACGCTCGTCCAGGTGCACGCCGGGGGTCCGGCCGGCCAGCACCGGGCCGGTCATCGCGGTCAGTCCGTGCCGCAGCAGCAGGACGGTGGGCATGCTCAGCTGCCTTCGGGGTGGGTCACGTCGCCGACAGCGCGCCGCCGGCCAGCAGGCCGAACAGCAGCAGGCCGAGCGCGACCCGGTACACGATGAACACCGAGGTCGAGTGCCGGGAGACGTAGCGCAGCAGCCAGGCGATCGAGGCCAGCCCGACCCCGAAGGAGATGATCGTGGCCAGCACGGTGATGCCCATCCCGGGGGCGTCGGGGCCACCGATGTCCTTGGCCTCGAACAGCCCCGAGGCCACCACCGCGGGCACCGACAGCAGGAACGAGAACCGGGCCGCGGTCACCCGGTCCAGGCCACGGAACAGTCCCGCGGTGATGGTGGACCCGGACCGGGACACGCCGGGGATCAACGCCAGCGACTGGGCGGCGCCGACCACCAGGGCGTCGGTGGTGGTGATGTCGTCCTCGGCCCGGGTTCGGCTGCCGACCCGTTCGGCCACGCCGAGCACCAGGGCCAGCACGATCAGCGCGCTCGCGATCAGCCACAGGTTGCGGGCACCGGTGGTGATCTGGTGTTTGAACGCCAGCCCCAGCACGCCGACCGGGATGGTGGCCAGGATCAGGTACCAGCCCATCCGGTACTCCAGGGTGCCGCGCACCCGGCTGTCGAACAGGCCGCGCAACCAGGCCACCGCCACGTGCAGCAGCTCGCGCCAGAAGAACAGCACCACCGCGGCCATCGTGCCGAGCTGGATGACGGCGGTGAACGCGGTGAAGCCGGGCTGGCTGACGTCCGGGTTCATCCAGGCCTGCAGGATGCGCAGGTGCGCGGTGGACGAGATCGGCAGGAACTCGGTCAGCCCCTGCACCACGCCGTACGCGGTGGCCTGCCAGAACGAGATGGTGGCGCTCATCGGCCACTCGTGGAGCAGGCGGCGGGCCGGCTCATGTCGCCACGCCGGACCGGCGCAGCGCCTCGGCGGCGACCCGCAGGCTGGCCAGCCGGTCCTCCAGGGTGCTGGCGTAGGGCATCACGTTCAGCGTGGTGACCCCGGCCGCGGCGTACTCGGCCATCCGCCGGGCGATCCGCTCCGGCGTGCCGAGCAGCGAGGTGGTGTCGACGAACTCGAACGGGACCGCGTCGGCCGCTGCCTGGTAGTCCCAGGCCAGGTACCGGTCCTGGATCACCGCCGCCTCGTCCGGGTAGCCCATCCGGACCGCGAGCTGGTTGTAGTAGTTGGCCTCCCGGGGGCCCATGCCGCCGATGTAGAGGGCGGCGTTGCCCCGGATCGGTTCGGCCAGTTCCGCCAGGCGCGCGGGGTCGTCGGAGTCCGCGATCAGCAGCGGGACGCTGGCCACCACGTCGAAGCCCTCGAGATCCTTGCCGACCTTGGCGCGGCCGGTGGCGATCCGGGCCAGTTGCTCTTCGGCGAAATCGGCGGCGAAGAACATGGCCAGCCACCCGTCGGCGATCTCGCCGGTCAGCTCGACGTTCTTCGGCCCGATCGCGGCGAGGTAGATGGGGATGTGCTCGCGGACCGGGTGCACGGTCAGCTGCAGCGCCTTGCCGGGGCCGTCGGGCAGCGGCAGCGTGTAGTGCCGGCCTTGATACCGGACCCGCTTGCGGGTCAGCGCCAGGTTGACGATGTCGACGTACTCCCGGGTGCGGGCCAGCGGCTCGGCGAACCGGGCGCCGTGCCAGCCCTCGGACACCTGCGGGCCGGACACCCCCAGCCCGAGCCGGAACCGGCCGCCGGACAGGGTGTCCAGGGTTGCCGCCGTCATCGCCGTCAGCGTGGGGGTGCGGGCCGGGATCTGCAGGATCGAGCTGCCCAGCCCGATCTGCTCGGTCTGCGCGCCGATCCAGGCCAGCACGGTCGGCACGTCCGAGCCGTAGGCCTCGGCGGCCCAGACGCAGGAGTAGCCGAGTTGGTCGGCCTCCCGGGCCAGCGCCAGGTTGGCAGCGTCGTTGCCCATCCCCCAGTAGCTCAGGTGCAGTCCGAGTTTCACGCGGGTCACCCTACCGACGGCCGGCTACCCGCGGGTAGCCGCACTCCGGCGGTGCGCGTCCCGGCCGGCCGAGCGGCGGTGCACTAGGTTCTGGGCCGTGGAATCGCGTGCGCTGGGACGGAGCGGGCTGAAGGTGTCCCGGCTGGGACTGGGCACCATGACCTGGGGGGCGGGCACCGACCCGGACGAGGCGGCCGCCATCCTGGTCGCCTTCCGGGACGCCGGGGGCACCCTGGTCGACACCGCGGCCTCCTACTCGCACGGTGATTCCGAGCGGATCCTGGGCGCCCTGATCGCCGACGTGGTGCCGCGCTCGGAGCTGGTGCTGGCCTCCAAGGCGGGGCTGAGCTGGCACGGCGACCAGCGCTCGGTGGACGCATCCCGCGGCGCGCTGCTGCGCACCCTGGAGGAGTCCCTGACCAACCTGGGTGTGGACTACCTCGACCTGTGGCAGGTGCACACCGTCGACGCCGGGGTGCCCGCCGAGGAGACCCTGTCGGCGCTGGACTCGGCGGTCGGCTCCGGCAAGGTCCGCTACGCGGGGGTGTCGAACTATCCGGGTTGGCGTACCGCGCAGGCCGCCACCTGGCAGCGCGCGGTACCCGGTCGGGCGCCGCTGGTGTCCAACCAGGTGCGCTACTCGCTGCTGGAGCGCGGCGCCGAGCGCGAGGTGCTGCCGGCCTGCCTGGAGCTCGGGCTCGGGTTGCTGGCCTACTCACCGCTCGGCGGCGGGGTGCTGACCGGCAAGTACCGGCACGGCGTGCCGTCGGACTCCCGGGGCGCCGCGCAGGGCCGCAGCCTGGCCAGCTACTCCGACGGGCGGCAGGTCGGCATCGTCGAGGCGGTCGCCACGGCGGCCGACGGGTTGGCCACCTCGCCGATCTCCGTGGCGCTGTCCTGGTTGCGCAACCGGCCGGCGGTGGCCGCGGCCATCGTCGGCGCCCGGACGCTGGGCCAGCTGACCGCCGCGGTGCAGTCGCTGGCAGTGGAGCTGCCGCTGGAGATCCAGCTGGCCCTCGACGACGTCTCCGCGCCCCGCTTCGGCTATCCCGAGGACGTCCGCTGACCACAGCGACCCCGGACGACTCCGACAGCAGTGCATTCGCGGCATTCTGTTCGGCCGGGCTGTGGCCGGGGCTGGGCAGCACGCTGGCCGCCGAGCTTGCCGAGGCCGGCATCCGCCGGCCGCAGGACGTCACCGCCGAGGCGCTGACCCGGCTGCCGAAGGTGGGGCAGCTGCGGGCCGGCCGGCTGTTCTCGGCCTACCTCGCCGCCCAACCCGCCTACGAGGTGGTGCAGCTGCTGCTGGCGGCGCAGCTGCCGGCCCGGCTGGCCGGCCGTGCGGTGGAGCTGTTCGGACCCGGAGCGCACCGGCTGCTGCGCGATGACCCGTGGCGGCTGCTGCAGCTGCCCGGAGTGGACGTGCCGGACGCCGACGCGCTGGCCCGGGCGGCGATCCCGGGCGTCGGGCCGTCCGATCCGCGCCGGTCCCGGGCGCTGGTGGGTTTCGTGCTGGCCCGGATGGCCCGCGACGGCCACACGGTCTGGCCGGCCGCGGAGGTCGTCCTGGACCTGCGGCTGTACCGGATCCCGGACCCGGACCGGGCGATCGTCGATGCCTGTGCCGGTGAGACCGTCCGGCGGGTGCCCTCCGCCGCTGAGACGGCCGGCGACGAGACGGCTACCGGTGAGGCGGCCGGCGGCGAGGCCGAGCAGCTGCTGGCGCTGGCCCGGTACGCGGCGGCCGAGGCCGAGATCGCGGGTTCCGTACACCGGCTGGCCCGCACCGCCACGCCGTTCGCGGCGGCGAAGAAGGGCCGCCGGAGCAAGAAGGCCGAGACCGACCCGGACGGGCTGGACCCGGTGCAGCGCAGCGCGGTCGGCAACGCCCTCGCCCACGGGGTGAGCGTGCTGACGGGCGGGCCCGGCACCGGCAAGAGCCGCACGGTGGCCACCGTGGTGCGCGAGGCGCAACGGCTGGGCAGGACGGTGGCGCTGGCCGCGCCGACCGGCCGGGCCGCCAAGCGGCTGGCCGAGCTGTGCGACGCCGAGGCGATGACCATCCACCGGCTGCTGGGCGTGCAACCGCGGGCCGGCGAGGGCGGCGAGGTGGACTTCAGCGCCGGCTTCGCCCGGGGTGCGGACTGGCCGCTGGACGAGCACCTGGTCGTGGTCGACGAGGCCTCGATGCTGGACGTGGAGCTGGCGGCGGCGCTGCTGCGGGCCTGCGCCGACGGCACCCACCTGATGTTCGTGGGTGATTCCGCCCAGCTGCCCTCGATCGGGCCGGGCCAGGTGCTGGCCGACCTGATCGCCTCCGCAGCGGTGCCGGTGGTGGAATTGGCCACCCTGTACCGGCAGGACGCCGGTGGCGCCATCGCCCGGCTGGCCACCGCGGTGCGGTCCGGCGAGCTGCCGGCGGTGGACTCGTCAGACCGCGAGGTGGTCGTGGTACCGGCCCGCGGGTCGGCCGACTGCGCGCACCGGGTGGTGCAGCTGATGACCGACTCGATCCCGCGGGCGCTGGGCATCGAGGCCGACCAGATCCAGGTGGTGACCCCGGTGCACCGCGGCCCGGCCGGCACCATCGAGCTGAACGCCGCACTCAAGGCCCGGCTCAACCCGTCACCGTTCGGCAGGTCCGGCGGGCGGTTCGACCCGGGTGACCGGGTGGTGGCGACCGCCAACCACCTGGAGGCCACCCCGACCGGCTTCGCCAACGGCGAGGTGGGGACGGTGACGGCGGTCCGCGATCGCGTGGTGACCATCGACTTCGGCACCGCGGCACCGGCGCTGGCCGAGGTGTCGGGCAAGATGCTGGCCGACATCAGCCACGGCTGGGCGATCACGGTGCACCGGGCCCAGGGCTCGGAATTCCGTGGGGTGATCGTGGTGCTGCCGCCGGAGGCCGGCCGGATGCTGTCCCGCCCGCTGGTCTACACCGCGCTGACCCGGGCCCGGACGCACCTGTCGGTGGTGCACGGCAGCGGGCCGGCACTGGCCCGGGCGGTCCGCGACATCGGCGCCACCCCGCGCCGGACGATGCTGGCCACCGCGCTGGCCGATCAGACGGGACAGCCGGATTCGGCACGCCGGGTAACGAACAGGTGATTGTTTCTTCCAGAGTTGCCTCCGGTATGGATCGTTTTATGTTTTAGTTCTAATTTGCACGAGTAGTAATTTAAAGAAAATTTTTACTTTAGTCCATACATGATCGGCTCATATCGGACTGATCCCATGGCAACACTTGGAGGTACCGTGCGTAGACGCATCGCAACGATCGGCATAGCCGCTGGCACACTGATGGCGGCGGCCTTGGCGGTCGCAGCCCCGGCAAGCGCCTCGGGCACTCACATCATTCTTAACCCGAACGGCTACGAGGCCGGCTACGGGAAGTTCGTCAGCAATGGCGAGCACTTCTACGCCTGCGATACCCGCGGGGACGGGTACGGCGTGAGAGTCGACTGGCATGTGGTGTCCAACCCGTCCAACGCTGGCTCGGCCTGGGACCGGAGCAGCACGGACGGCGTATGTGCCACCGACAACGCCAGCATCGCTGAGGGCAATGCGGTGGATTGGCGGGTCTGCCTCATGAAGGACGGTGCCTACTACCAATGCAGCGGCTACATTCGCGACTATGCCTGACCCACGCCTGAACGGCCGGCGCTCACCCTCGGCCGGGTGTCGGGGCCGGTAGCCGTACCGGGATCGTAAGAACCGGCCCGGCCCGGTTCCTCCATCATGGAGGGCGTGGCTTTCTCGACGCAGCAGACGGACGCCCCGTCCCGGGCATCGCTGTCCCGGGCGGCGGGTGCGCTGATCGGCCTGCTGGCCGCCGGGGTGACGATCGGAGTCGGCGAGCTGGTCGCCGCGCTGGTCAGGCCGGCCGCGTCGCCGGTGATCGCGGTCGGCAACCGGTTGATCCTGCTCACCCCGGAGCCGGTGAAACGGTGGGCGATCCGCCAGTTCGGCACCGGCGACAAGCACGCGCTGCTCACCGGCATCTACCTGGTGCTGGCCGGCTGTGCGGTCGCCGTCGGGATCATCGCGGTGCGCCGGCTGCGCTTTGGCCTGCTCGGCGTCGGGGTGCTCGGCCTGCTCGGTGTCTACTGCTCCCAGACCACCGCGGCGCACCGGCCGAGTGACGCGATTCCTTCGGTACTCGGTGCGCTGGCCGGAATGGTCGCGCTCTGGCGACTGGTGGTGGCCAGCAGCCTGGCGGACGCCGGCGAACCGGGGGAAGCCCCTGGGCATCTGGGTCCCGGCCGGCCACCCGGCCGCCGGACCTTCCTCGCCACCGCGTTCGCCGCGGCGGGCGCCGCGCTGGTAGCCGGGTTCGGTGGCCGGGCGGCGCAACACCGGCGCTTCGACACCGGCAAGGCCCGAGCGGCGGTCCAGCTGCCTGCGCCGGTCTCCGGCCCCGAGCCGCGCCCGTCGGCCTCGCCCGGGGCAGCCAGTACCGCCGCGGCGGGCAACGCAGGTGTGAACAACTACGACCGGGGCCTGACCCCGGTGCCGTTCCGGACGCCGGCGGACCGGTTCTACCGGATCGACACCGCGCTGACGGTGCCGCAGATCGACCCGGATACCTGGGCGCTGCGGATCACCGGGATGGTGAGCCGGCCGCTGACCCTGACCTTCACCGACCTGCTGGCCCGGCCGCTGGTGGAACGTTGGATCACCCTGTGCTGCGTGTCCAACGAGGTCGGTGGCGAGCTGATCGGCAACGCCACCTTCCGGGGGGCGCTGCTGGCCGACCTGCTGCGCGAGGCCGGCATCTCCCCCGACGCCGACCAGTTGGTGGCTTCGTCCAGTGATGGCATGACGATCGGTTCGCCGACGGCGGTGGTGATGGACGGCCGGGACGCGATGCTCGCGGTCGGCATGAACGGCGAGCCGCTGACCGCCGAGCACGGCTTTCCGGTGCGGATGGTGGTGCCGGGCCTGTACGGCTACGTCTCGGCCTGCAAGTGGATCACCGAGTTGCGGGCCACCACCTTCGCCGACTTCTCCGCCTACTGGGTGCGAGGCGGCTGGGCACCCCGCGGGCCGGTGCGGCTGGCGTCCCGGATCGACCGGCCGGTGCCGCCGGGTGCGGTCACGGTCGGCACGCCGGTGCCGGTGGCCGGGGTCGCCTGGGACCAGCACGTCGGGGTGTCGCGGGTCGAGGTGCAGGTCGACGACGGGCCGTGGCAGCCGGCGACGCTGGCGCCGGTGCCGTCCACCGACACCTGGCGGCAGTGGGTCTATCTGTGGACGCCGGCCTCGGCCGGCCAGCACCGGCTGCGGGTGCGGGCCTTCGACGGCAACGGCGTCGGGCAGGACGAGACCGAGGCCGACCCGTTCCCGTCGGGGGCGACCGGGTTGCACAGCGTGACCGTCCGGGCCCGCTGACCCACCGCGGCACGCCCGGCGCCTTGACCGGCTTCGGCCATGATCACGGTTAGCATCCAAACGCCGCGCTAGTCGTTGCACACCCAAACAGTGGGTGATCGCACCCGCGCCAGGCCGCACGGCGGCCCGTCACCCCTCTGGGAGCACTGCACGATGCGTCTGAGCAGGCCGGGACTGGCCCGGGAACGCGCGCTCGGCCTGGCGCTGTTGCTGCCGTCGCTGGTGGTGTTCGGGCTGTTCCTGTTCTGGCCGCTGGTCCGTACCTTCCAGCTCAGCACCACCGGCCAGGACCTGTTCGGCCGCGCCAACCGCTCGGTGGGCCTGGCCAACTTCCGGTCGGTGCTGCACGACCCGGAGTTCAGCCGGGTGCTCGGGGTGACCGCGGGCTACGTGCTGCTGACGGTGCTGCCCAGCATCCTGCTGGCGCTGGTACTGGCGCTGCTGCTGCAGCACCCGCTGGCCGGGCTGCGGGTGCTGCGCTCGGCCTTCGCGATGCCGTTCGCCTACTCGGTGGCCGCCGCCTCGGTGGTGTTCGCCGCGCTGTTCAACCCGGCCATCGGCATCGCGAACTACCTCGTCACCTCGCTGGGATTCGCGCCGGTGAACTGGCTGACCAGCCCCGGCACCGCCCTGCTCAGCATCGCGATCACCACCGTCTGGATGAGCCTGGGCTACAACATGCTGGTGCTGCTGGCCGGCATCGGCGGGGTGGACGAGCAGCTGTACGAGGCGGCCCGGCTGGACGGCGCCGGCACGGTGCGAATCGCCTGGTCGATCACCGTGCCGCTGATCACCCCGACGCTGTTCTTCCTGATCGTGGTGGACACCATCACCGCGCTGCAGAGCTTCGGCCAGATCCACCTGCTGACCCGGGGCGGTCCCACCGGGCACACCACCACCCTCGTCTACTGGATCTACCACACCGCCTTCGCCGACGGCGCCACCGACTACGGCACCGGTTCGGCGCAGGCGATCGTGCTGCTGGCGGTGGTCATCGCCGTCACCGCGATCCAGTTCGGGGTGCTCGAGCGCAAGGTGTTCTACCGATGAGATCAGGTAACCGGGCGGGCCGGTGGGCGCGGGTGGCGGCACTCGTCCTGCTGGCGGTGGTGGTGCTGTTCCCGGTCTACTACACCGTGGTGGGCAGCGTGATGGGCCCGGGCGACATCGCCTCGGCTCCCCCGTCGCTGTTCCCGCACCGGCTGACCTTCGACAACTACCGGGGCGTGCTGCACGCCATCCCGCTGCAACGGCAGTACCTGAACTCGACGCTGGTGGCGGTGGCGATCACCGCCTCGCAACTGGTCTGCGCGGTGCTGTCGGCCTACGCGTTCGCGTTCCTGGCGGTGCCGCTCAAGCGGACGTTCTTCGCGCTGTTCCTGCTGACCCTGATGGTGCCGTGGGAAGCGATCATCATCCCCAACTTCCTGTTCATGGCCGACCACCAGCTGCGCAACACCTACCTGGCGCTGATCCTGCCGTTCCTGGCCGGCGGCTTCGGCACCTTCCTGCTGCGGCAGTCCTTCCGCACCTTCCCGGTGGAACTGCGCGACGCCGCCACCCTGGACGGCGCCGGCCACGCCCGGTTCCTGTGGCAGATCCTGCTGCCGCTGTCCCGCCCGGCGCTGGCCAGCGTGGCGATCTTCGTGTTCCTGTCGGCCTGGAACCAGTTCTTCTGGCCGCTGCTGGTCACCGACTCACCGAAGCGGCAGACCCTGCAGATCGGCCTGTCCTCGCTCAACGACGCCGAGCAGGCCAACCCCGGCCTGATCCTGGCGGGGGTCAGCATGGCGTTGATCCCCACCGCGCTGCTGGTCGCCTTCGGCCAGCGGTTCCTGGTGCGCGGCCTGACCGCCGGCGCGGTCCGCTGAGGTTGCGGCGCCTGTTACCCCCTGACGAAAGGCACTCGATGAGATATCACGTGACCAGGACGCTGACGGCCGGCGCCGCGGTGCTCGCGCTGGCCCTGACGGCCGGCTGCGGCAGCTCGTCGAAGGGCTCGGACGCCGCCGGCTCCACCGCCGCTCCCGGTGCCGACGCGCTGAAGGACCCGGTGACGGTGTCGTTCTGGCATGCCATGAAGGGCGCCAACGCCGACGCGCTGAACGCGCTGGTGGCCAAGTTCAACTCCGCGCACCAGGGCAAGATCACCGTCAAGGCCACCTTCCAGGGCAGCTACGACGACACCATCACCAAGTACAAGGCTGCGGTCTCGGCCAAGCAGACCCCCGCGCTGGTGCAGATCTACGACGTCGGGTCCGGCTTCATGGCCGACTCCGGCCAGGCCATCCCGGCGCAGTCGTTCGCCGACGTCGACAAGCTGGACCTGTCCGACCTGCAGCCGGCCATCAAGGGCTACTACTCGCGCGGCGGCAAGCTGCAGAGCATGCCGTTCAACTCCTCGGTGCCGGTGCTCTACATCAACAAGACGGTCTTCACCAAGGCCGGCCTGGACCCGGCCAAGCCGCCGACCAGCCTGGGCGAGATCCGCACCGACGCTGAGAAGATCAAGGCCAGCGGCGCGGCGAAGTTCGGCTTCGGCGCCGCCATCTACGGCTGGTTCTTCGAGCAGCTCACCGCCGAGGCGGGCAAGACCTACTGCAACAACGACAACGGCCGGACCACCCGGGCCGACGCGGTGACCTTCGACGATCCCGAGCAGGTGAAGGTGCTGTCCTGGTGGAAGGGCATGGTCGACGACGGCCTGGCCACCAACACCGGCCGCAAGACCGACGACGCGCAGGCGGCGTTCAAGTCCGGCACGGTCGGCATGCACCTGGAGTCGACCGGGGCGCTGGGCGGCTACGTCAAGGCCGCCGCCGGCAAGTTCGAGGTCGCCACCGCTCCGTTTCCGAAGGTGCAGGCCTCCGACACCGGCGGCCCGGTGATCGGCGGCGCGTCGCTGTGGATCGACGGCCCGGGGCACTCGGCGGCCGAGCAGCGGGGCGCCTGGGAGTTCGCCAAGTTCCTGATCCAGCCCGAGAACTCGGCGTACTGGCACACCCAGACCGGCTACTTCCCGGTCTCCAAGGCGGCCCTGGACGAGGCCGTCGACAAGAAGTGGGTGGCCGAGAAGCCGCAGTTCCAGACCGCGATCGACCAGCTCGCCGCCACCCCGTCCGGGGTTGCCACCCAGGGCTGCCTGCTGGGCAGCCTGCCGCAGGTGCGGGCGCTGGTCGAGAACGCGATCGAGTCGGTGCTGACCTCGAACAAGGACCCGAAGGCGGCGCTGGACGAGGCCACCAGCCAGGCCAAGGCCCTGATCGAGAAGTACAACTCGGCGGTCAAGTAGCCCGACGGGCTATGGAGCCGGCCGGGGCGGGGGCACAATAGGTGCCATGCCGACCCCGATGACGGCGGACGCTGACCCGGACTGGGAGTACGCACCGCTGCGGATCCCCTCGGATGTCACGAGGGTGAACGCAGCGGTGCGGCTCGCGTTGCACGCCGAGTACGGCGGCTGGGAACTCGCCCGCGTGCGCAAATATGCCGACGGCTCGCGCCAGGTGCTGCTGCGGCGCAGGCGACGGGCAGCCGACCTGGTTCCGATGCCGGGCCTGAGCGCCTGACCCGGTACCGCACTACCGGGCCGGATGTATGGCCCGAGGCCAGGTAGCGCTGCGTGGTGCGCCGGTCAGCAGCTGCGCAGGAACCGCTCCAGCACCCGGGTACCGAACTCCAGCGCGCTGACCGGTACCCGCTCGTCGATGCCGTGGAAGAGCGCGGAGAAGTCCAGCTCGGGCGGCAGCAGGAGCGGTGAGAAGCCGAAGTTGCGGATGCCGAGCAGCGAGAACGACTTGGCGTCGGTGCCGCCGGACATCGGGTACGGCACGGGTACCGCTGCGGGGTCCTCGGCCTTGAGCGCGGCGGCCATCGCGTCGACGATCGCGCCGTCGAAGGAGGTCTCGACCGCGATGTCCTCGGTGATCGTCTCGCGGCTGATGTGCTCGCCGATCAGCCGGTCGATGGTGTCGAACAGCTCGTCGGAGTAGCCGGGCAGGAACCGGCAGTCGATGGTCGCCTCGGCCCGGGACGGGATCACGTTGGCCTTGTAGCCGGCTTCCAGCATGGTGGGGTTGGCGGTGTTGCGCAGCGTGGCGCCGAGCATCCGGGCGGCGTTGCCGAAGTACTTCAGCGCATCCTCGGGGTTGTCCAGATCGATCGGCAGGCCGGTGGCGTCGCCGATCCGGGTCAGGAACTCCCGCATGGTGGGAGTCAGGTGCACCGGGAACTGGTACTCCCCGATCCGGGTGACCGCCCGGGCCAGCTCGGTGACGGCGTTGTCCGGGTGGATCATCGAGCCGTGGCCGGGACGGTTCTCTGCCCGCAGCCGCAGCCAGGCGATGCCCTTCTCGGCGGTCTGGATCAGGTAGAGCCGCAGGTCGTCGCGGACCGTGTAGGAATAACCGCCGACCTCGCTGATCGCCTCGGTGCAGTCGGCGAACAGGTCGGCGTGGTTGTCGACCAGCCAGTGCGCGCCCTGGTGGCCGCCGGCCTCCTCGTCGGAGACGAAGGCCAGCACGATGTCGCGAGGCGGCTGCTCGCCGGTGCGGGCCCAGTGCCTGATGACGGCCAGCGTCATCGCGTCCATGTCCTTCATGTCGACCGCGCCGCGTCCCCAGACGTAGTCGTCCTTCACCTCGCCGGCGAACGGGTCGACGCTCCACTCCGAGGCGTCGGCGGGCACCACGTCGAGGTGGCCGTGGATCAGCAGCGGCGGCCGGCTGGAGTCGGCGCCGGTGATGCGGGCGATCGTGGACGCCCGGCCGGGGGCGGCCTCCAGGATGGTGGAGGGGATGCCGACCTCGTCCAGCTTCTCGGCGACCCACTCCGCGGCGGGCCGTTCGGGGTGGGTGGGGTTTGAGGTGTTGATCCGGATCAGGTCGGTCAGCAGGCTGACCACCTCGTCGGCTGCCGTGGCCGTGCTGGACGTGCTCTGCTCTGCTGCGGAGGTCATACCGTAGTTCCTACCAGTGGGCCGGAGCCGAATCGAGTTGGGTTAGACTTCGGCCTTGCTCGCACTCGTCCGGGTGGCGGAATGGCAGACGCGCTAGCTTGAGGTGCTAGTGCCCTTTAACGGGCGTGGGGGTTCAAGTCCCCCCTCGGACACTTGTACCTGCTGACCAGATTTTGTCTGGTTGACGTCCTCAGTAGCCATGTTTCGGCTCATTTTCTCACCTCGCAGATCGACAGTTCGGACAATCGAGACGGACAACGGTGGTCCCCCGGTGTGCACATAGTCCCTCGGGTGCTCCAACGGTTGATCGACGGGTCGAGGCCATGCCAGGCCGTCAAGCGGAAGCGATAACCTTCGGTCATGCCTCAGGAGGTTGGAAGATCGGCCCGAGGTCCAGACGACCACCGCGAGCGTCTCCTCAACCAAGACGAATTGGCTGACCTGCTGAACGTGCCGAAGCGATGGATTCAAGAGCGCGTTCAACGACGGCAGATCCCTCATACGCGCCTGGGCAAGCATGTTCGTTTCACTGCAGCGCAGATCCAGGAAATACTGGACGCATCTCGCCGGGACGCAGAGATTGCCCACCGGCCTTACCATCGTGGCGGACCTCGTGGCGGTGGCCTCTGAAGTAGGTGGGCTGATGGCACCCTGGATGTGGACGACGCCTTCCCAACGGCCACTCGGTTCGGGCGTGCCCTGCGTGTGATAGCGGCGTGGAGACGGCAGGATGGCAGCGTGCCGACTGAGCCTCCGCCTCCGGACCCTGATTTCCTGCTTGCGCTTCGCAGAGCCTGCCGAGGACTTTCTGAACCCGTGGCCGAAAGGCGAGGTGCTCACGAACCTGAGTCCTGCCCGAACCAGGGCCCTTCACGAGGCGGCCGGGCGACTGGTGGATGTCGCAAAGCATGGAAGCCTTTCGACAGCACCCCGGCGTCCGGCGTCGCGGCGGCCAGCGGATGACCTCGCACAAGTGGGCCCGGACCTCGAAAAGGCGGTCGGCACTACCTTCGAAGAACTGACGTGCATCTTTGTCCTGGACGGGCTGAAAGGCTTCGGCCCGCAGAAGTTCAAGACCCTCGAAGAACGACAGATAACCCCAGAGGCCGCGATTAGAAATCCCGACAGCTTGCCGATCTCGGGCAAGACCGGAGACGAGCTGAAGAGGTTGCTGGCTGCCGTCACGCCAGGCGACCTTGAAGTGGCCCGGGAACGGGCGGCTCGACAACTCGTCGCGGCACGCGACCTCGGTGCGACCGTCTTGACATACCGGCACCGTCTGTATCCGATAAACGTCTACAACAGCAACAACGCCATACCAGTTCTTTACGTACGCGGGGATCTGGCGGCATTAGAACAGTACTTGGCTGTCGCTTGCGTGGGATCGCGTGAGATTCGGCCGCCTTACGAGGGCCTTCAGCGAGCCTTCGCCCAACATGTGGTCAGCCGAGGCGGCACTGTTGTCTCCGGCTTCGCCCTTGGAGCAGACACTGTGGCTCACAGTGGTGCGATAGATGCCGAAGGCAGAACGCTTTGCGTCCTGCCTTCGGGTCTGGACCGGCCGTTTCCTCCGGAGAACAAGCAGCTCTATCAAGACTTGCTGAAAGTTCCAGGGGTCGCGTTCATCAGCGAGTTTCCCATCGGGACTGGGGCCAGCGCCATGACGCTGCGCAAGCGAAACAAACTCATCGTTGCAGCTGCGGGCGGAGTCCTCGTCGGCCAGAGCTCATACAAGGGCGGTGCCATGAATGCCTTCAGATTCGCTATCGAGCAACACAAGCCGGTAGCGACCTTCGCCTCGGATGGCACGGCTTCGACGACTGGCAATGACCAGATCGCGACCGAAGCCAGGGTGGCGACGGTGGCGTTTCCCCTCGACGCTGGACCGGAAACTTGGGATACATGGCTGTCGCAGCTGTCCTGATGGATCTCGACGGAACGCTATGGGATAGCGCGCCGTGGTACGCCGGGCTGCTCGCTCCAGGGAGCGCAGCCGAGCGCGACACGCTGGCCAACCGCCTGCGAAACGCGGCGGGCGGCCCTAGTGCAGCCGTTTTGCTCAGGCAGCGGTATACACCCGCACGGTTCGCACAGGCAGCTCACGACGCGGCTCACCGCCTGCACCTGTATGAGTCAGCTCGGGACACCCTGAAGCAGCTTGCCGACGAGTTCGTTCTCGGGGTGGTCACGAGCCTGCCTCGGTGGATGGCTGGCCCAATGCTCGACTCGCTCGATCTCATCGACCACTTCAGTGTCATCCAAACGGCGGCGTGGCGCGTTCCTGCGAAGCCACACCCCGCCACGCTGAATCTGGCGCTGGCGACGCTCGGCGTACCGAGTCGCCATGCGGCGTATATCGGAGACACTGATGCCGATGCGAAGGCTGCAGCTCGGGCGGGCGTGACGTTCATCGGGGCCGGGTGGGGGTACGGGCAGCTGGAAGGCACGGAAGTCCTCGACGGATGGACGACGGTAAGGGACGCATTGTGAGGTGGCTCTACAAGATCTGGTCGGGTTACGACGGTTTCCGCCCCAATCGAATCCCGAGCCGTCTTGGAGCGGGTGGCGAGCTAAACCTCGGTTGGGCCCTGTACGCGGATGTGGCCGAGCCTGGTGACGACGTCTGGGTGTGGTTCTACGGGCCGGGAACCCCCATCCCAGGTGTCTACGTAAAGGGCATCGCCGAGTCGATTGACCCCGTTGGGCGGCAGCTCGTATTGCGGACGCAAGATTGGAGTGCCACACGCCCGCTGACGTCGGCGGCAGAAAACGCGGTGCTCAAGCTAATAGTCGCTCCGCGCAGGCGACAAGTTTTCGTGCTTCCAGAGGAGTTTCGACGGTTCGACCAATGCACGGCCACACATCCGGGCGCGCCGAGCTGCGCATCTCGGCAGTGCGACTTCTGCACGTACTGGGAGCAACTGCCGATCATCCGCAAGGAGCACGTGCGCACTCCCTCCCTCCTAAGGCGTGAGGTCATCGCCTTCGCGCCCGGCTATTGGGTCGTGGCCTCTCGCTCATTCGTGTGGAGGGAGTCGGCACGAACCCGGCTTGGAGTCAGGCGATCGTCCGACCTCTTTTACCGCTTTAAAGTCGGCGAGGCAGCACTTGCGTACCCGCTGGCCAAAGGTATGGTTGGTGCGCTGGCAAAGCGCGGCCATATCGAGGCGGACGCGATCGTCCCAATCCCGCTTTCCCCCGAGAAGGCGAGGGCGGGCGAAATACACCGCACGCGACTGCTTGCCGATGCCTTGAGCAACCTAATCAATGTCCCTGTCACCGAGGCCCTCGAGTTGACCGCACCAAAGGGAAAGCGCGCGTCACTCAACGCTGGGGAGAGCGCGTATCAGTTTAGACGGAGTTACGCGTCGCTGTTGGCGGTTGATGCCCGCAGGCTGTCGTCCGCAGCAAAGGTCATCCTCGTCGATGACGTTTGCACCTATGGCCACACGCTCGCCGCGAGCATCATGGCCCTCCGTGGCGCCAGCGTTAGGGCGAATATCGTCGCAGCCACGGCGGGCCAGATGACGATCCTGGATGCAGTCGCCGACGAACGGGGCCTCTTCAAAAGCGCGTAGGCGATGCGGCGGGCGGTGAGCAGGCCCGAATCTCATGCCGTGCGGGTAGCCCTGCCGGGCCAGGGGACTGACCATGGACATTGGCAAAAGGTGTCCGAACTGCGCCCCGGCATGGCCGGCTCGCCTCGGATGATCGGAGCGCGGGACTAGTTAACCATCTCGCCGGAAGAGATTGCCTGGATGACCTCGCTAAAACCTGGCTCCTCCGGAGTGATACCGGCCTGCGCAAACCTGGATCTGAGTTCCACGTCTACTTCATCAACTGGCCGACGTGCGTGAGTGGTGTTCACAGCCCGAACTACAGCGCGGATGCGCTCGTTGGCCTCGGCTTGCAACTGCTTGAAGCCGTCAGAGTTTTGGATAAAGTCATTCAGGGCTTCCTCATCAAAGTTGAGTGGCATGGGGGTTCTGGCTCCTTCCTACCTCGGAACTCAACGCTCACTTCACTAACCGCAGGGCGGGGCGTGGGTCTTCTTCCTGCCCTAATAGCTGGCGGACTCTCAAGGGCTTCCAACGCAACTGCTCCGCAAGCGACGCGATGGTGACGCCTCGCTGCTCTGCGAGCTCGTAGGCCGCGTTGAGCATCGAGGGCACTTCTCCGTCGTACTGTCGGACTGGTCGGCGTTCTTGAGGCGACTGCGCCAGCCGGATGTATGCCCGGCGGGCGGTGCTCTCCGATACGATGCCCAGCTCTTGGCTTCGGTAGACGAGGCTGCGTACCTCGACGCCCCAACGCTCGCTCAGCCTGAACAGCTTCGCAAAGTCGAGACGTTCGGGGAGCTCCTTCTCAATCGCGTCCCTCGGGGTTAGGAACTCAGCGGCGAATACGTCGGCCTCTCTTTCGAGCCACAGCTCTCCGGACGCAGACCCGCCGTGCAAGACCAGATGGCCCAGCTCGTGTGCCGCGCTGAAGCGATGGCGGAGAACGTCGTCAGCACGATCTGCCGTCAGCACTACCAGGGGTCTACGGAATGCCAAGGTCGAGTATGCGTCGATTCGTGCCGTGGCTTCCTTCTCGGTCGGCGGGGCCAGCGCACAGATGATTCCGTGCGTTTCCAGTTGCGAGACGAGGTGACCGATCGGCTCGGTACCTAGTTTCCACAGCTTTCGGGTCGCCAATGCCGCGTCACGTGGCGAGTAGTGGACCTCCGCGTCGCCAAATATGTCCGGCAACTCAATCTGAGGGAAACGGACATGCGCTTCGAGCGCAAACGACAACTCCCAGATCTGCTCAGCGAAGGACGTCGCCCGCGACCGCTGCTTCGCAGTAGTCGCGCGGAGGCTCTAAAATATGTCTCGCTCGTCTCCAAGCGCTGCAGCGGACGGCCCGGCGCGAAGAACTCAACCGGCACGTCGAGCGCGTGGGCAAGCCGTTCCACTGTGCCAGGGCGGGGCACCGCGATACCCGCTTCATACTGCCCGACCGCAGCTGGCGAGACGCCAGCGGCTTCCGCAACTTCCTTCTTCGTCATCAACGCCAACTGGCGTGCCTGGCGAAGTCGGTCTGGTTCGAACGTGATGCTCGATGCCACGGCTACTGCTCGGGGACAGATGTGGGCGGGCCAGCGCCGGGCTCTTCATCACCCGTCGCAGTCGTCTCCTCTTCTACGATCTCAAGAACCGGTCTCGGCCTCGGGGCGGAATCGAACGATTCTCCAGCGACTGCCGTCGGGCCGCCCACAACGGAAGGCGACTGGCTGAGCGACAGCTGCTCGCTATCGGAGAAGTTGATGTGGCCATCGATATCCAGGGTGGCGATGCCCACGCGAACTACCTGCAGACCGCTTTTTGGGCTGCACCGATATGCAGCCACCACCATCTTCTCGGCGATGTTTCCAATCGCCGCCCGCGCAGCATCAGCGACCTTTCGAGCCGCTTCCTCGAACTCGTCCAGGGCGAAGCCGTCAGGGTCATCGAACAGTGTCGGCTCAGGTACCTTCGGAACGTTTACCTTGGTCAAGCGGTATCGCAGGTCTGAAATCCGTGCTCGCATCCGGCTATCGCGCTTGCTGACCTCCATTACCTTGACTGGCAGAATCGCGATGCCGTTCCATACGAGAAGCTCATACGGAGCGCCGCGCGGTGGGAACGGGACCGCACCGTCGAGGATCGTCAGCAGGCGAGCAACCACCTCCTGCGGAAGAGCCAGCCAGAAGGTACTGCCGTAGGCGTGATTCGACTTGAGTCGGGAACCGACTTTCGCATCCAAGGACCTCGTGTGGGCTTCATGGCCCGCTGCTACGAGCGCAGCCCCCACTCGCTGCGAGTCCTCGCCGAAGTGGCGCTCCATGAAGCTGGCGCTCAGCGTCTCGGTCACTGCTGATGTCCTTCCTGATGGCTTGACGAGACCATACACGAAACTTCAGTTCGATGCGCGCATCCGGTCAATTTATTGGAGGTATGCGAGTCGTAGACCGTCAGAATGACGATAGGCCCCTCTACGGAGGTGAACTCCCCAACGTGCTTGGAGCAGGGATGTTTCGCCGCCCCACACCTGTGGGCGAGGCCCGATGTCCCGGCGAGTGGCCTCGCTCCGTATGCCTACTGATAGGCGAGTCTGTTACCAGCTGAAACGGCTGACTCCTGGCGGGCTGGTCCGCAGCGAGCTCAGCCTCTCCCCTGCTCGGATCGCCGGTCCCTGACCGTCCCTACTGGCAGGCCAACCAATCCACTCACATATCTGACCCAGGTCGGGACGATTTCGCTCCGGGCACCAGGCGTGTGCACATTGGCACACGGCACCGTTTTAACCGGCTGCACCGGTAGAGCCAAAACCCAGCAAACACGGGCGGCGGAGCTGGACGCCCCACCGTTGCTGGACTAGATTTTATCCGGGCAGATGGTTCAAGTCCCCCCTCGGACACGCTGGTTGAGACAGCCTCAGGGCCCTGGTCCCGCGGAAACGCTGGGATCGGGGCCCTGTGTCGTCCACGAGAGATCGCAGCTTTCAGGCCCGTGATACCCCGTTGATACTCGACATCGGCTCGTCCAGCACAGTGTCGCTCTCGAACGCCTCACGCAGCAGCTCGAAACCCTCGATGAGCGGATGGTCTGCTGGTAGCACCGCCTGCAGAGCGGCGCGCGCTTCGTGACGCTCCGGCTCGACGGGCGCACGGTTGTTGATCTTTGATACCGGCCTGGGTAGCCTTCGCGCACCAAACGCGCCAACGGAAAGGCAGTTTAAACATGGCTGAATCGCTGGATCAGATTATTGCCGACTACGAGCGTGAGCACGCCAGCTCACCGGGCCAGATGAGCGCCATGGCGGCCACCGATGTCGATCGGGCCGACCTTCAGCGGCGGGTCTACGAGGCGGCGAAGCACTGGACGGCGGACGAGATCAAGCAGCAGAAGGACATTCAGAAGGCCGAGCAGGACAAGGCGCCGACCCAGACCCGCCAGGCGGTCATCGACGGCCTGCAGAAGGCGAGCGAAGCGGTCGCGACCGGGCAGGACGGCGACAACTAAGCCAAGTCCGACTGATGGCGAACCGGGCCCGCCGCGGGCGTTGTGACGCGGCGGGCCCGGTCTTCAGCCTCAGGCCACCTGGCCGGGCTCGGCGTTCCACAGGTCGGGCCCGAAGATTTCGTAGGAGATGTTCAGGGGGTTCACGCCTCGGGCGATGAGGTGCTGGCGCGCACCACGCGCATGAACGGCAGCGGACCGCACATGAACACCTGCGCCTGCGGCGGCACCGGCACGTCGCTCAGGTCCATCAGGCCGGCCCTGCTCGCACATAGCCACATTGCACGATGATGGCTCGGCAGGGTCAGGGCAGGCCGAGCAGGGTTCGCAGGTGCCGGACCGGTGGCGAGCCGTGGCCGAGCACGGTGTCGTGCACCTGCTGATCCGTCCAGTCGGGGTGGGCGGCCCGCAGATCACCGACCAGCGCGCGTACCTCCTGCAGGCCGACGTAGTAGACGGGTGGCACGGTCGCTACCACTTGCAGCCACTGCCATCTGCGCCGAGCCTCGCCCTCGGACACGTATCCGCGCGCGGTCATCAGCGCCACCGCCCCCGCCTCGTCCATGTCGCCGGCGTGGACGGACACGTCCAGGATGGTGACGATGACCCTGCGCAGTTGTAGCCGGAGCTGGAGAATCCGCTGCGCGCGGGCCGCCTCGGCCGATACCTCGCTGCGGTAACCACGCTCAATCATCAGCTCCTCGGCATAGACCGCCCAGCCCTCGATGAACACGCTGCTCTCGAATACCCACCGGACCAGGGTGTCGCCGCGACAACGCCGGGCGTGCGAAAGTTGCTCGGCGTGCCCCGGCATCGCCTCGTGCACGGTGATGTTGTGCAGCGCGTGCTTGTTGTATTCACGGTAGTAAGTGCGCACCTGCTCGGCCGGCCAGTCCGGCGAGGCGGGGATGACGGCGAACTGGGTACTCAGCGGCGTGGCCTCCAGCGGCCCGGGTGCCTGGCAGTAGGCGACCGAGATGCCACGGGAGGTCTCCGGCATCTGCAGCACCTCGACCGGATCGTGCAGCAGGGTGAGCAGTTCGCGTTGCTCGACGAACCGGGTGACCTCAGCCAGCGCGGCTCGGCAGTGGTCCAGCAGGTCGGCGCTGGTCGGCGCGTCCTCGGCCAGCCGATCGCACTCGGCCGCGATCTCGGCACGGCCGACCGGTGATCCGACGGTGACACCGACCAGCTCGGCCAGCTCGGCCTCGATCCCGTCCAAGTCGGCGTAGGCCTGGGACACCAGGTCGGCCGGCTGCCACGAGGTGGCCAGGGTGAGCGCCAATTTCTTCGCATAGCGCCGCTCACCCAGCCGGAACTCCGTCGGGGCGCTGGGCAACAATCCGCCCAGCCAGCTCTGGTAGCTCCGCACGGCCGCAGCCGCTCGCTCGATCGGTCCGGCCAGCTCGGCCGCACGTCCGGCTTGCTCGGCCAGCCGCGGAAGCTTCTCGGCGATCAGCGCGTACGTGCCGGACAACCGGCCGATCGCCGCCTCCAGATACGCCTTCGGTGGATCGACCAGCCGCGTCCGCGCCGCAGCCAGGTAGTCCGGAACCGCACGCAGCCGCCCGGCCACGCTGGTCAGCCGGTCCGGCAGCGGTGCGAAATCCCGGCTGATCAGCGCGTACAGCGCCGTGCCCGGGTCGTGTTGCAGCGCGTTCCAACTCGGCTCGTCCAACTCCTCCAAGGTGAACAGCTCGCGGCTGGCCTCGGTCCGCAGGATCTCCTGGTCCACCGACGTCGCGGGCTCCGGCCCAGCGGGATCGTCCGGCCCGGTGAGCCCGTCCAACTCCGCGAGCAACTGCCGCAGCTCAGCCCGCCTGCGGTCGGCCCCGGACCGGCTCGGGTCCTCGAGCCGGTCATCGTGCTCGTGATTGCCCAGGACGGTGGCCTCGGACGGGTGTTCCGCGCAGTACTCCGCGATGGCCTCGTTGGCGATCTGGACGAATCGGTCGGTCATGCCGGCGAGACTAGTGGCAGGACGACGGCGCCGATCGGATCGTTTACCCAGAAGAGCACCGCCAGCGACTTGCCGGACAGGGTGCACAGCACGCCGGCCTGCGTGAACGCGGCCCGCAGAACGGACAGCTCCTCTCACATGGCGCGCGCATCCCCGCGGCAGCTGGTTAAGCCTGTTCTGAGCAGCGGCTACGGCGGCCGAGGCGTCTCCGGAGTGGTGTGCACATTGGCACACGCAAGCGCTAGAACCGCCATCAACCGGTAGCAACAGTGGAACCAAAACCCAGCAAACATGGGTGCTGGAGCTGGATGGCCCATAGTTGCTGGGCTACGTTCCTAGCGGGCAGGTGATTCAAGTCCCCCCTCGGACACGCTGGTTGAGACAGCCTCAGGGCCCTGGTTCCGCGGACGCGCTGGGATCGGGGCCCTGAGTCATTCGGGTGATGCTGGCCCTCCTTCGCATGGGCCGAACCGCTCGCTGACGATCTTCGGCGTGCACGCCGGCTTTCGGGATGGTAGCCGCAGTTGGGAGCGAGAACTACGTCTCGCTCGGCCCGACGCGGTCCCAGCACCGCCCGACTCGCAGCGCCCGGTCCGCGAGGATCGGGCACTGGCCTGTTTCGGATGGCCGCACCGGAGCGAACCGTCCGGTTACCGCGCAATGAGCGCGCTACAGGCGGCGATTCAGATTGCGAGTCGGCAACAGGGCGGCCCGGCGCCGTATCACCGGCCAAGCGTGAGGTATCTCATCTGGTGATGGTTGCAACCGATCAACCATCGACTGCGTCTTGTGTAGGACCCACACAACCGAGAGGGAGTGGTCTGTATGAGCACCAGAACGCCAGTCAAGCCCGCCGACAGCACCGACAAGGCTGTCCCGCTGCCGCCGACGCCGCCGAAGCAGCCGGAACCCGAACCGCCCATGAACCCGAACCCGTACATGGGCGGCGGCGGGACGCCGGCCTGACCGGCTGACCGACCTGCGCGGGTCCGGCCGATGTCCTCGGCCGGACCCGTTCGGGTTGACTGAGGCATCGGCCGCCGGTAGCCACTACCGTTGCAACATCGGTGAAACGCCCCGGCCCGGTCAAGCTTCGAGACATGCCGTGAGCGCTTCCCCGGTACGGCTCACGCTCCACGGACAGGCTCGCCGATGCGGAGTAGGGTCGAAGCCACCACGGTGCCTATCCCGGCAGCTTGTCGGACGGCCGTGGCGAGAGGCAGTTTGACCCGCTCGCCGGGTCTGCGAGGGCCGATGACGCAGGTAGCTCCAACAGTCGATGAGGGGCCGGCCGAGCACGACGACCTGCTGTGCGCGGCATGCGGGCATCGAATGCTGGTCCACGACCGCACCGCCGCGCGCTACTGCGTGGCTACCAAGGCCAGCGGCGCCGTCCGTGGCTGCCTGTGCCCGCCGAATGCCGTTTCCGACGGCGCCCAGCCGCTGTCCACCACGACACCGTTCCGGTGAGCGGCAGCCGCCGCCCGCCTTCCGTGCCACCGCTAGGAGAATCCGATGTCCGGTAAGAACAAGGGTGGCCGTGAAATACGCAAACCCAAGCAGGAGAAGAAGCAGCCGGTCACCGAGGTCTTCGCCGCCGCGCCGAAGCCTGGCACCAAGAAACCCAAGTAGGCCAGCCTCTTCGGCGACCGCTGCCGGCGCGACCTGGCGCACCGGCAGCCGCTGATCTCTGCCGCTGGAACGGCAGTGCCTACAGCCCGAGGTAGGTACGCAGCTGCACCTCGATGCGGGCCAGCTCGGCCCGGGTCAGCAGGCCGCGCTGCCTGCGCAGCCGGGTTCGCGCGACGGGTCGCAGCGAGGTCACGTCGGCGAACGACCGGTCGTATTTCGTCAGCCCGGCATCGGCGTCCAGCGGGATGTGCGTGCTGGGCGGGCCGGGCGTTCCGGTGATCGGGATGACGGCGGCATGGCCGAGCCGGCTGTTCAGCGGGTTGACGCTCAGCACGAGGGCCGGATGGCGACCGAACTCGAAGTCGACGTCCCACACCTGCCCGCGGAACGGCTCAGGCGCCGTCATCGGCCGGTTCGACACCGAGCGGCAGCGGCGGCGGCGCGTCGCCGTAGAAGTCCGCCACCGACCGGGCCATCCGCTCCTCCGCGGCCTGCTGGTGCAGCAGGGCGAGAGCGGCCTTCACGATGTCGGTGCGACCGTCCAGGCCGAGCACGTCGGCGTCCGCCCGAAGTTGCTCGGCAAGCTCCCGGCCGATCCGGGCCTGCCACACCTCGGACGCAGCGGCCGACGGTACCGGAACCTGCAGCTGACTGGCCCGCCGCGTTCTCGGGTTCGCGAGCGCACTCACGGCGGGTTTCACCTCCTTGCGCGGAGGTTGCGATCGAGTCCTGGCCATGCCGTATACATTCTGTCGTACAGCGCTGTTTGTCAAGTCCGACTCACGGCCGGACCCTCAGCGGTTCTTGCCACGCGCGGCAACCAGCCAGCGGTCGACCACCTGGCCCTGGGCGAGGACCACCAGCTCGTCGGCCAGGTTGACCGCGTTGCACACGTGATTGGGCGCTACCCGCACCATCGAACCCAGCGTGGGAGTCGCGACGCCGGACGGGAACGCCACGGTCGCGTGATGCTCGGACAGCGCCACCACCCGGGCGTCGGGATGGTCGGGCAATCGGCCCGCCCCGGTGACCCAGCCGGGCTGGTCGACCCCGAGCGTCTTGCTGCCGGCATCGAGCACCACGGTGCCGGGCCGCCGGCTGACCACGGTGGCCATCGCGGTCAGCGCGACCGCGTTCCAGTCCGCGGACCCGAGCTCCACCTGCTGGGCATCGTTGAACACGTAGACGCCGGGCCGCATTTCGGTGAGCCCGTCGCCGGCCGAACCCGGCTCGACCAGGTTCGCGGTCGGAGTCGAGCCGCCGCTGCGCACCACCGGTTCGAGGCCCGCGCGGCGCAGCGCTGCCGCCGCCCCAGCCAGCGTCCGGGCCTCGTCCGCGGCGGCCGGCGCGCGGTTGCCCGGGCCGTAGCCGTGCCCCGGAAAGGTGAACACACCGGCCACCGGTAGCCCCGCCCGCTCGGCGGCCACCGCGAGCCGCCCGGCCTGATCCGGCTGGACCCCGCTGCGGTGGTGGCCGCTATCCAGTTCGACCAGCGCCCGGGCCGAGGTGCCCGCCAGCGCCGTGACCAACCGCTGTGCGGAATCGGTCGAGTCCACCCCGACGGACAGCGTCACCCGCTCGGCCAGGGTTCGCAGCCGCTCGGCCCGGCGCCCGGCCGCCCACACCGGGTAGGCGATGAACAGGTCGTCACACCCGGCATCGGCGAAGACCTCGGCCTCCCCCACCGTGGCCACCGTCAACCCGGTCGCTCCCAGCGCCAACTGCCGACGGGCGATCTCCAGGCACTTGTGTGTCTTGGCGTGCGGGCGCAGTGCGATGCCTCGCTCGGCGGCCAGCCCGGCCATCGCCAGCAGGTTGGCGTCCAGCACGTCGCGGTCGACGACCAGGAACGGAGTGTCGAGGTCCGCGACGGTCACCACGACTGTCCTGCCACGATGCGCACACCGCAATACTGCCTGCGCCAGGCGGAAACTTCACCGGCGGCCCGCGCTGCGATCATTTCGAAACTCCCTTCCAAGTACCCGAAACGTCCCCGGATGCGCCGGGTCCTGACCGCGCCGAACGGCAACTGTGGCATCAACCGTCGAGGCTCTCAGTCACTTGTACAATTTGTACAACTCGCTGTACCGTGAGGTTATGAGCGCCGAAGCCGACATCAACCTTTCCGAGGCTCGCGAGAAGCTCCCCAGCCTGATCCGGCGCACTACCGAAACCCACCAACCCGTGTACCTCGCCAGGAGAGGCCATCGGGTCGCGGCACTGATCGATGCCCATGAGCTCGCCCGCCTCCTGGAGCTGGCCGAGGACATGGAAGACATTCTTGCCGCCGAGGCCGCTCGGGAGGAGCTGCGGGTGACCGCCGAAACTCCCATTCCCTGGGAGGACGTACGAGCCGAACTCGGCCTGAACTAAGGTGCTCGCCTGCAGGGCCTCGAACCGCGCCGCCTTCGTCCTGCCCATGCCGGCCCGCCCCTGCTCGGCATGAGCTACCGCATCACCCTCTCCCCCGCAGCCGTCCGCCAGTTGCGAAAGTTCGATCCACAGGTCAAGCGTCGCATTCAGGCCGCGATCGAGCTGCTGGCGGAGAACCCTCGCCCGCCAGCGGCGAAACAGCTGGTCGGTGGCGCCGGGGAGTGGCGGGTCCGCACCGGCGACTACCGGATCATCTACGACGTCAACGATCGTGAATTGCTCGTCCTGGTACTGGCAATGGGTCACCGCCGAGAGATATACCGGTAGGCCCCGATCAGTGAATGGAAGGCTCAGCGGGATCGGAGGACGGCGACCGCCCGTCACGCGGGGGCTTTCTGATCAGCGCCTGCCGGTCCCCGGTTCCAATGCCAGCCGCACCGTCACCGGGTCGCCCAGTTCCAGGCCCTCCGCTTCGCGCACCCAGGTCTTGACCGGCACGAGGTAGCGGCCGTCCTTCGGCCACAGCGACGTCGTCCAGCGCGTGTCGCCGATCCGGGCGGTGACCGGGATCATCCCCCAGCCGTAGGACACCAGCCGGGACGCGGCCTCGAGGTCGGCGCACCGATCGTCCGGCACGGTGACGAAGTGCCACGGTGCCGGCCCGCGCCAGAACCACAGCTCGCCGCTGAACTCCAGTTCCACCCGCCCAGGATAGGCAACGTTCCGGTAACCCGACGCAACGTTCCGGGTGGTCGGCCTCATCTAGCTGGGTAACGCGGGAATGCCCACCAGGAGGTCGCGATGCCCACCGTCCGAACCGTCTCAGCTCGTTCCGTCCTTGCCCGGTCGGCCATTCCGGCCGCGGTGGCCGGGCTGTTGCTCACCGGCTGCGGCACGGACAAACCCCATACCGGCGATGTCGGCGCACGGCAGATCGCACCGAACGTCGCTCCGACCGCGCTTGCCGGCAGTGGCGTGACGCTCGACGCGGCCCCGAGTGGCATGGCGGCCGGCCTCGCCGCACCGGTCAACGCCGTCACCCCGCTGGCCGCCAGCACGCCCACCGCGGCGTTGGACGGGCACACCCTCTCGACCCGCGGGGTGGGTCGGGCCACCGGCACCCCGGACACCCTGACGGTGGTGATCGACGTGTCCACCCAGGCATCCAGCGCCAAGTCGGCGCTGGATGCCAACAACAGCAAGGCAAACGCCCTGCTCGAGCTGCTGCGCCGTAACGGTGTCGCGAACAAGGACCTGCGGACCAGCCAGCTGAGCATCAACCCCGTCTACAACGACAAGTCGACGGCGATCACCGGCTACCAGGTCGACAACACGGTGCAGGCGACGTTGCACGACCTGGGCAAGGCCGGTTCGCTGCTCGATGCCGCCGTCGGCACCGTCGGGGATGCCGTGCGGATCCAGCAGATCTCCTTCTCGATCGGCGACGACACCGCGCTGCGGGCGCAGGCCCGGGCCCAGGCGGTCGCCCAGGCCAGGGCACAGGCCGGTCAGCTCGCGCAGGCCGCCGGCGTCTCGCTGGGTGCGATCCGCTCGCTCACCGAGCAGGTGGACGCCGGCTCTCCGATCACCTACGACATGGCTAAGACCGCTGCCGGAGCGTCGGCCGCCTCGGTGCCGATGCAGGCCGGCCAGCAGGAGATCACCGTCGCCGTCGATCTGGTCTACGACATCTCCTGATCCCGGCGCGGCCGGCTCACCACTCGGCGCACCAGCCGCGACTGGTCGAGATCGTCCCGTCGTTGTCGATGAGAAGTGCCTCGTAGCCATCGACCTCGGCTATCCAGCGGAGCGCGTCGCGGCCCAGCACGAAGGCCGCGGTGGCATAGGCATCGGCGAAGGTCAGCGACGGGCCGACCACGGTGGCGCTGGCCAGTCCCCCGGCGGGGCGACCGGTCAGCGGGTCGAGGATGTGCCGCCCCCGCTCGGCCGTCCCGGAGGTGGCCACCGCCAGGTCGCGACCGGTGACGGTGCCGGCGATCCGGCGGCGATCGGCCGGATCGGCGATCCCGACCACCCAGGGCCGGTCGGGTCCGGCCGACCCCGACAGCTGCACGTCGCCGCCGCCGTTGACGGCGTGGTTGCGTGCTCCGTGCTCGGTCAGCAGCCGGCTGGCCCGCTCGACGGCCCAGCCCTTGACCAGGCCGGTCGGGTCCAACCGGCCCTGTGGCATCGCGGTGAACGCGCCGCCGGTCCGGGTCTGTGCCTGCGCGCACAGCTCCAGCACCTGCTCCACCGCCGGGTCGGCGTCGGCCAGCCGCAGTTCACCGCGCCGCATCCGGCTGATGTCGCTGCCGGCCGAGTAGGTGCTGAACACCGCGTCGACGCGGTGCAGCCAGCCGACCGCCTCGGCGATCGCGTCGTCCCACCGGCCGTCGTCGCGGACGTCGATCGTGAAGACGGTCCCCATGCAGTGCTCGACGTGCACCGTTCGGTGGGCCTCGGCGGGCCGGCTGTGCTCTGCCAGCATCTGGGTGCTCATGTCACAGACCTGCCTTGTCCAGGGCACTCTGCAGCGAACTGATGTAGCCGTCGCTGGTGTAGGTGGCGCCGGACACCATGTCGATCTTCGCGCTCTTGGCCGCCAGCGCCTCGGAGTTGAGCTGCGGGATGGCGTAGGAGTTGATCTGCTGGTCCCGCGGGTCGTTCTGCGGGTAGTCCACGGCGGTGACGGCGGTGACGGTGCCGTTGGTGACGGTGATCTGCACCTGTACCGGACCGAACCGGGTGTCGATCGCGTCCCCGGTGACCGTCTTCGTCGTCGAGGTGGCCGACGGCGTGGCGGTGGCGCTGGACGGTGCGGTCGTCGTGCCGGTCGAGGTACTACCCGTCGATGAGTTGCTCGTCGCGGAATTGGCCGTCGAGGACGAGCCGTCCCCGGCGGACGTGCCAGCGGGAACCACGGGGGCGGTGGCCACCGGCACGCTGGCGGTGCTGCTGTGCGTCTTGAAACTCAGCAGCATCACCAGCCCGGTGATCGTGCTGAACAGTGCGAGGGCGACTCGTCGCATCGGATGTCCTTATGGTTGCAGAAGTTCGGGGATCAGAACTCGAACGATTCGGAATGGATCTGCCGGCGCGGCACCTTCGCGGTGCGCAGCGCGGCCAGGACCGCCCGGGTCATCGGCTCCGGGCCACACAGGTAGACGTCGTGGTCGACCAGGTCGGCGATGTTCGTGGTGAGCGACGCCGCGGACAGCGGGTCGTAGCCGAACTCGGCCCGCCGGCCGGTGATCACGTGCAGCCGGGCGCCGCGCTGCCGGGCGAGCGCGGTGAGCTCGTCGGCGAACACCACGTCGACGTCGCTGCTTGCCCGGTAGAGCAGGGTGAGCTCGTCCGGGCCGGCCGGCAGCGTCTCGAACAGGGCGCGCAGCGGGGTGATCCCGATGCCACCGGCGATCAGCAGGACCTTCTGCCGGGTGCGGCGGCCGGCGGTCAGCGCGCCGTACGGCCCCTCGGCGAACACCGGGGTGCCGGGGCGCAGCCGGGCGAGCGCGGCGCTGTGCTCACCGAAGCCCTTGGCGGTGATCCGCAACAGCTCCCCCCGCGGGGCGGCCGACAGCGAGTACGGGTTGGCCGCCCACCACAGCTCGCGGGTCGCGAAGCGCCAGCGGAAGAACTGTCCCGACTCGGCCCGCAGCTCGGACAGGTGCCGGCCGCTGATCACGCACCGACACCACGCCGGGTCCCTCGGGGTACACCCCGGCCACCCGCAGCCGGTGCCGCAGCGCCTGCCGGACCGGCACCAGGCAGCGGTACCAGACGATCGCGGCGGCCACCGCTGCGTACAGCGCCGACCAGGCAACCCGCGCCGGCCGGTTGGTCATGAAGTCCGCGCCGGTGGCGAACTGGTGGCTGAAGGCCAGCGCCACCGCCAGGTAGGTGTACAGGTGCAGGTAGTACCAGGTCTCGTACCGCATCCGGCGCCGCGCGGCCCGGGCCGAGACGGCGCCCACCCCGACCAGCAGCAGGCCGGCGACGGTGGCCATCAGCACGTCCGGGTAGCTGGTCAGCAGGGTGCCGGTCTGGCTGATGACGTCGGTGTGGGCGGTGATCGCGTAGCCCCAGGTGATGAGCAGGGCGTGCGCGAGGACCAGGCTGACGGTGTAGCGGCCGCCGTGGGCGTGCCAGCGGGCCAACCGGTCAGCACCGATCCCCCGCTCCAGCGGTGGCAGCCGGGCCATCAGCGCGATCAGCACGACGACGCCGTAACCGGCCAGCAGGCCGGTGATCCGGCCGGCGTTGGTCAGCCAGTCACCGAAGCCCGAGATCGAGTCGGTGCCGTGCCACCACAACGCGACGGTGGCCAGCGCGCCGGTGGCGATGAGGCCGAGCACAACCCCGGGGGTGGCACCGGCCGCCGCGGTCGCGTCGGACGGCGGCCGGCGGGGTGCGAGCGGCGGGGAGGCGATGGGGAGCGTTGCGGTCATGGTTCCTTTTTCCAGGACCGACCTTGCCCGTTCCTGACCAGAACCTGGACGTTTCCTGTGAACGCCTCCCCGGCGCCCCGCCCGCTGTCAGTAGGACTGGGTGGGTAGCACCGCGACCGGGCAGGTGGCGTGGTGCAGCACCGCCTGGCTGACCGATCCCAGCAGCGTGCCGGCGATCGCGTGCCGGCCCCGGTTGCCCACCACCAGCAGTCGCGCCGTCGCCGCCTCGCTCACCAGTCCAGCCGCGGGATGTTCGCGCAGCACGCCGCTGCGCACGTCGACATCCGGGTACTTCTCCTGCCAGCCGGCAACCGCCTCGGCCAGCCACGCCTCGGCGCGGGCCGGGGCCGGCGGCTCGGGACGCCACAGCATCGAGGCCAGCAGGTCCGGATGCCAGCACAGCACCGCCCGCAGCGGCACGCGCCACCGGCTGGCGTGGTCGAAGCCGAACTCCAGCAGCGCCTGCGAGGCCGCGGTGCCGTCCACCCCGACCACCACCTCGGCCTGCTCATCCGCCGGGCCGCGCAGCACGACGGCCGGGCAGTTCGCCCGCGCGGCCACGGCACCACTCACCGACCCCAGGAAGGTCGCGCCGAGCGCCGAGCGCTGCCGGGAGCCGAGCACCAGCAGCGATGCCGCCTCGGACGCCTCGATCAGCGCCGGTATCGGGCTGCCGTCCACGGTGTCGCCGGACACCGGCACGCCGGGAGCGGTCCGGGCCGCGTCGGCCAGCGCCTCGGACAGCAACCGGTCGGCGTTCTTGCGGACCAGCTCGCTGTCCTGCGGGAAGTCGGGGTACATGCCGGGCGCCTGGTAGAAGCCGGGCATCACCCGGTAGGCGCAGATCAGCCGCACGGCGGCCTGCCGGGTGCGGGCCTCCTCCAGGGCCCAGTGCACCGCGGCCTGGGCGCCGGCCGATCCGTCGATTCCGACCACGATGGGCCGTTCAGTAATCATCCAGTCCTCCAAGGGCATCGGTGCGCCGACGTGCAGCGCTCGTCGCATCCAGCCTGTCGCATCCGCCCGGTGAGTCTCAGAGCCTTTGGTCCCGGATCCGCGCCCACCCCGTGACTAGTGCTGCTGGGCTGCCTGGATCGCGGTGAGGGCGATGGTGTAGACGATGTCGTCGACGCAGCGCGCCGCGCGACAGGTCGTTGACCGGCTTGGCCAGGCCCTGCAGCATCGGCCCGATGCTGACCACGTCGGCGCTGCGCTGCACCGCCTTGTAGGTGGTGTTGCCGGTGTTCAGGTCGGGGAAGACGAACACCGTGGCGCGGCCGGCGACCGGGCTGTCCGGGCGCCTTGCTGCGGGCCACCGAGGCGATGCGCGGCGGCGTCGTACTGCAGCGGGCCGTCGACCAGCAGGGCCGGGTCGCGCTCGCGCACCAGCCGGGTCGCCTCGGTCACCTTGGCCACGTCGCGCGCCCGAGCCCGGACGTCCCGGTGCTGAAGCTGATCATCGCCACCCGCGGCTCGATGCCGAACGCCCGCGCCGAGGCGGCGCTCTGGAGCGCGATGTCGGCCAGCTGCTCGGCGTCCGGGTCGGGGTTGACCGCGCAGTCGCCGTAGACCACCACCTCGTCCGGCAGGCACATGAAGAAGACCGACGACACCAGCTCGGCGCCCGGCGCCGTGCCCGATGCATCTGCAGCGCCGGGCGCAGGGTGTCGGCCGTGGTGTGCACCGCGCCGGCGACCAGCCCGTCGACCTCGCCCAGCTGCAGCATCACCGTCGCCGAGCGCGATCGGGTCGGCCGAGCTGGTCGCGGGCGATCTCCGGCTGTCATGCCCTTGTGCTGGCGGGCCGCGACCAGTGCCTCGACGTAGCGCTCGGTCGACGTCGGTCGGGTCGATGACCTCGACGTCGGTCGGCAGGGCCAGCCCGAGGCCGGCGGCCCGCGTCGGCCGACCTCGGCGGGACGGCCGAGCAGCACGCAGCGGGCGATGCCCGCGCTCGTGGCAGATCGCCGCGGCCCGCAGCGTGCGCGGCTCGGCCCCCTCCGGCAGCACGATGCGCCGGTCGGCCGGCGCGGGCCGCGGTCGGCGAGCCGGCGCCGGAACGCCGGCGGGCTGAGCCGGGGCACGTGGCGTCGGGGCCGGCAGCGCCGGCCAGCCATCGCGGGTCGAGCGCGTCGGCCACGGTGGCCATCACCAGCCGCGGCCCGCTCGGCGTCGTCGGCCGGCACCTCGGGGTCGACGTCGTGCACCACGGTCGCCGTCTCGTAGCTGTAGCTCGCCGGTGAGCAGCACCGGCAGGCCGGTAGCGGCCGCCGGACGGCACAGCTCCCACACCCGCGGGTCCGGCTCGAGGCCGGCGGTGAGCAGCAGCGCCGGCCAGCCGAGTGCCGTTCAGCGCGGCCAGGCAGGCGCTGAGGATCACGTCGTGCCGGTCGCCGGGCACGATCACCAGCGTGCCCGTCGCGCAGCAGCGGCAGGACGCCCGGCACGGCCTGCGCGGCGATGATGACGTCCTTCACCCGGCGGTCGTGGTCGCCCTGGTTGAGCACCGTGACCTCGAGGCCGGCGACGATGTCGCACAGCCGGGGCCAGGTGAGCTCCGCGCGGAACGGCACGGCGCCGACCAGCGCCAGGCCGCGGCCGGCAAGTGCGGTACGGAGCGACCTCGACCGCCTGCCGGCCGGTGTCGGGCACCCGGTTGACGACGCGCGCCGACCACGCGGCCGTGCTCGCCGGCCCGGTAGGTCCGCGCGGCGATCGCCATGCGTCTCGGCGAGGTGCTCGGCGTCGCCGGTCGCCGGCCGCGCCGACCAGCAGCACGTCCGCGTCGAGCGCCTTGGCCAGCGCCAGGTTCACCCGGCTGGCGTAGACCAGGCCGGTCGCCGGGCACGAGGCCCTCGACGATGACCACGTCGTGGCGCGGCGATGACCGGCTCGACCGCGGCGACGACCTGCTCCATCAGCGCATCGAGCGCGTTCTCGCTCGAGCAGCGCGCTCGACCTGCTCGGCCGGGATCGGTCGCGGCGGGCGCAGCGCCGCAGGTGAGCCGCATCGAGCGCCGTGGAGCGGTCGGCACCGCTGCCGCGTGCCCGCGGCTGCGCCAGCGGCTTGTAGAAGCCGACGTCGACGCCGCTGCCGCTGCGAGCGCCTCGACCAGCCCGAGGCAGGTGGCGGTCAGCCCGACGCCGTGGCCGGTCGGGCACGACGCAGCAGGGTGCGGCTCACCGGACCAGCTCCGCTGCCAGCCCGCAGCGGTGTCGCGGGCGATCATCAGCTCCTCGTCGGTCGGCACCACCAGCGACCGGCAGCGAGCCCGGCACGCTCGATCCGGCCGCCGTGTCGCCGGCCGTGGGCCGCGTTGGCCGCGGCGTCGGAGCTGCAGGCCGAGGATCCCGAGCTGCGCCAGCACCGCCGCGCGCACCGGTGGCGACGTGCTCGCCGATGCCGCCGGTGAACACGAGGGCGTCGAGCCGGCCGAGCGCCACCGCCAGCGCAGCGATCGCCTTGGCGAGCGCGGTAGCAGAACACCTCGATGGCCAGCGGCCGCGTCGGCCGATCGCCGTCGCTCGGCGGCGTCGAGCAGCGTGCGCATGTCGTTGCTGATCCCGGAAAGCCCGAGCAGGCCGCTGCGCGTGTTGAGCAGCGTCGAGCAGCTCGGCCAGGTCGACGGCCGAGCCGGCCGGCCGAGGTACTCGAGCAGCGCCGGGGTCGACGTCACCGCTGCGCGTGCCCATCACCAGCCCCTCCAGCGGCGTGAGGCCCATGGTGGTGTCGACCGAGACGCCGTCGCGCGATCGCGCGCCGCGCTGCAGCCGTTGCCCAGGTGCACGGTGACCAGCCGCAGCGACTCCAGCGGCCGGCCGAGCAGCTCGGCCGCCCGCCCGCTGACGTAGCGGTGGCTGGTGCCGTGGAAGCCGTAGCGGCGCACGCGCGTGCTCGCTCGTACCACTCCGTCGGCACGGCGTAGCGGTAGGCCCGGGGCGGCATCGTCGTGATGGAAGGCGGTGTCGAAGACCGCGACGTGCGCCAGCTCGGGCAGTGCCGCCCGGGCGGCCTCGATCCCGGCAAGGTTGGCCGGGCATGTGCAGCGGCGCCAGCTCGGTCAGCTCGCGCAGCGCTGGCCAGCACCGTCGTCGTCGACGACCGACCGAGGAGGAGAACCGCCGGCCGCCGTGCACCACCCGGTGCCCCACCCCGGCGACGCTCGGCCCGCTCGTCACCGAGTGGCTGCCGAGCAGGTGCGTCGATCGACCGCCGCGGTGCGAGCCGTCCGCCGCCGAGCCGGCCTCGCGTCGCCGCTCGCCGCGCCGGATGCGCACGCTCGCCCCGCCGGTGCCGACCCGCTCGGCCAGGGCCGGTCACCGTCCGGGCGCCCGGTCGCCGGGTCGAGCAGCGCGAGCTTCACCGACGAGCTGCCGGAGTTGAGCACGAGGACCGAGCGCCGCGGCCGACACGCCATGCGGCCATCAGGCCGCGGCGGACGGAGTCGGTCGAGCACCCAGTCGCGGACCTCGGGCATGTCCTCGAGGTGCTCCACGACGTAGCTCTCGTGCTCGGCCAGCTGCCGCTCGCACCAGGCCTTGAGGTCGCTGGCGCCCGGCGGCGTCCGGCGGGCGTTGTTGATGGCGTCCATCACCAGGTGGTAGCGCGACGCCCTGTTGCGCACCGTCATGTCGAACGGCGTGGTGGTGTGCCCTCCTCGATGAAGCCGCGCACCCGGAACCGGTCGGCGTCCGGGCGGCCGTGCACGAGCTGGTGGATCGCGCCCGGGTAGCCGTGGAAGGCGAAGACGACGTCGACGTGTCGGTGAACAGCTCGCGTGAACAGGGTCTCGTCCATGCCGTGCGGGTGGTCCTTGCGGCCGGACAGGGTCATCAGGTCGACGACGTTGACCACCCGGGTCCGGAAGTGCGGGCAGCCGCTCCCGCAGGATCTCCGCGGCGGCGACGGTCTCCATGGTGACGACGTCGCCGGCGCAGGCCAGCACGATGTCGGGGTCGCTGATGCCGTCGTCGGTGCCGGCCCAGTCCCAGACGCCGGCGCCGCGGGCGCAGTGCTCGATCGCCTCGTCCATCGTCAGGTACTGCAGCTGCGGCTGCTTGTCGATGACGATCAGGTTGATGTACGACCGCGACCGCAGGCAGTGGTCGGCCACCGACAGCAGGCAGTTCGCGTCCGGCGGCAGGTAGACCCGGGCGACGTTGCCGCGCTGGGTGAGCACGTTCTGGATCAGGCCCGGGCCCTGGTGGGAGAAGCCGTTGTGGTCGTTGCGCCAGGCGGTCGAGGTGAGCAGGATGTTCAGGCTCGGCACCTTGGCCCGCCAGGGCAGGTTCTCGGCCTCCTGCAGCCACTTGCCGTGCTGGATCGTCTGCGAGGCGCTGACCATCGCGAACGCCTCGTAGGTGGCGAACATGCCGTGCCGGCCGGTCAGGGTGTAGCCCTCGAGCCAGCCGTGGCAGTTGTGCTCGGAGAGCACCTCCATCACCCGGCCGTCGCGCGCGAGATCGCCACGTCGTCGGCGGTGACCCGCTCCATGAAGGCCCGGTCGGAGGCCTCGAAGACCGCGCCGAGCCGGTTGCTGTTGGTCTCGTCCGGGCAGAACAGCCGGAACCGGTCGGGGTTGGCGCGGTAGATGTCGCGCATCAGCTCGCCGAGCTTGCGGGTGGACTCCGGCGCGCACGGTCGCCGGCGCCGGGACCTCGACGGCGTAGTCGCGGAAGTCGGGCAGGTCGAGGTCGCGGGTGAGCAGGCCGCCGTTGGCGTGCGGGGTGGCGCTCATCCGCAGGTCGCCGTCGGGATTGGCCCGGCGCACCAGTTCGGTCGGGCGCGCCGTCGGCGTCGAAGAGCTCCTCCGGCCGGTACGACCGCAGCCAGTCTCCAGCAGCGCCAGGTGCTCCGGGTTGTCCCGGACGCCGGACAGCGGCACCTGGTGCGCGCGCCAGGTGCCCTGCACCTGGATGCCGTCGACCACGTCCGGCCCGGTCCAGCCCTTCGGGCGTGCGCAGCACGATCATCGGCCAGCGCGGCCGGGTGCCGTCCCAGCTCGCCGCCCGGGCCGCGGCCTGGATCGCCCGGATCTTGGCCCAGGCCTCGGCCAGCGCGGCGGCGAACCGGTGGTGCATGCCGGGCAGGTCGTCGCCCGTCGACCTCGATGCACGTCGTAGCCGTGGCCCTCGCAGCAGCGACCGGACCTCGTCCGGGTCCTTGCGGCCGAGCACGGTCGGGCCGGAGATCTTGGCGCCGTTGAGGTGCAGGATCGGCAGCACCGCGCCGTCGCGGTCCGGGTTGAGGAACGAGATGCCCTTCCAGGAGCCCTCCAGCGGGCCGGTCTCGGCCTCGCCGTCGCCGACCACGGCGAGGGCGAGCAGGTCCGGGTTGTCCATCACCGCGCCGAACGCGTGCACCAGCACGTAGCCCAGCTCGCCGCCCTCGTGGATCGAGCCGGGCGTGGTCACCGAGACGTGGCTCGGGATGCCGCCCGGGGCTGGAGAACTGCCGGAACAGCCGGAGCATGCCCGGCCTCGTCCTGGGTGACCCGCGGGTAGATCTCGCTGTAGGTGCCCTCCAGGTAGCCGGCGGCGACCAGCGCCGGGCCGCCGTGCCCGGGCCCGGCCAGGTAGATCAGTCTGCTGGCCGGTGTGCCGGATCAGCCGGGACACGTGCGCGTAGATGAACGACAGGCCCGGGCTGGTGCCCCAGTGCCCGAGCAGCCGCGGCTTGATGTGCTCGGCCGTCAGCGGCTCGCGCAGCAGCGGGTTGCCATGCAGGTAGATCTGGCCGATGGTCAGGTAGTTGGTGGCCCGCCACCAGGCGTCCAGCGCCTCGATCTCGTTCGTCGGTCGGCCGGCAGAGCCGGTCGGCCAGGTCGGATTCCGCCGGGGGGGCAGTCCGCAGGGCGGTCTCGGTCACGTCACTCCTCGTGTGTCTGGGCAACTCCCCCAGCACATCCGATCCGCGCGGTCCGGCCCAGGGCCGAAAGTCACCGCCGGCCGTACCGGTCAGGCGGCGATGTCGCGACGCTGGAACCCGGCCACCGCCAGGGCGGTCAGCGCCGCGATGGTGCCCACCGCCACCGCGACGGCGGGCCAGGACACCCCGTTGCGCAACGGATCGTGGCCGGCGTACTGGAAGAACGGCGAGAAGCGCCGCGCCGGTTCCAGCCAGCCGACCACCTGCGCCAGGCCGTTGACGACGTAGGCCGCCACCGCAGCCACCGCCGGGACGGCGCGGCTGGGCCCGGACCGGCCGGTGCCGGCACCGACCGCCAGCGCGAACGCACCGAAGACCACGGCGAGCAGCGTCATGTGCAGCATGGCCGCGAGCACGCCGCCGGGCGGCAGGGACATGCCGGTGAGCGGGCCGGCCGCCAGCAGGGCCAGCGCCGTTCCGGTGGCCAGCACCGCGGTCCCCACCACCAGGGCGGCCAGCTTCTCCAGCACGATCCTGCGCCGGCTGACCGGATTGGCCAGCAGCAGTTCCAGGGTGTGCCGATCCTCCTCGCCGGCGATCGCCGAGGCGCCTGCCCCGATGCTGAAGACGATGAGCAGCAGCGGCGCCATCAGCGAGAACAGCTCCACCTGCACGAAGCCGGTCGCCGTGGACATGTCCGCCCCGGACGCCGTGAACAGCGAACGCAGCGCGGCCGGCATCTTGTCCAGATAGTCGTTGAACATGGACTGATCGCGCACGCTGGGCCAGAGCGCGGCGTACATCGCCACCAGCCCGACCAGGCTGGCGGTCCAGGCGAGCAGCGCCCGCCGCTGGTCGTAGAGCGTCTTGAGCCCGGTGTCAGCCAGCATGCTCATCGGTTGCTCCGTAGTAGGCGAGGAAGGTCTCTTCCAGGTCGGCCTCCGCACACTCGAAGTCGCGGACGTGATGCCGGGCGACCTGCTTGAGCAGGGCGTCGAGCGCGCTGCGCGGCGCGCTGCAGCGCAGCACCCCGTCGGTCCAGCCGGACGTCGCGGAGACCCGGTATCCGCTCGAACACGCCGGCCCCGACCGGCGCGCCGAACCGGGCGGTGACGTGGTGCAGCGCCCGGCTGCGCAGCACGTCCAGCTGTTCGACCGCGATCAGCCGGCCGGCCCGCAGCACGCCGACCCGGTCGGCGACCCGCTGCACCTCGCCGAGCACGTGGGAGGACAGCAGCGCGCTGCCGCCGGCCGCGGTGTGCTCGCGCAGCAGGGCGGCGAAGGTCTGCTGGACGAGCGGGTCCAGACCGGTGGTGGGCTCGTCCAGGATCAGCAGGGCCGGCCGGGACATCAGCGCCAGCACGATCGCCAGCTTCTGCCGGTTGCCCTTGGACAGCGCCCGCACCGGCCGGTCCGGGTCGAGCTCCAGCCGGCCGGCCAGCTCGAGTGCGTACCCGGCGTCCGAGGTGCCGCGCAGGTGCAGGAAGTAGCCGATGTGCTGCCGGCTGGTCAGCTTGTCGTACAACGCGGTGTCGCTGGGCAGGTAGCCGACCCTGCGGTGCACCGCAACCGAGTCCCGCCAGGCGTCCAGGCCCAGCACCGTCGCGCTGCCCGCGGTGGGCCGGATGGTGCCCATCAGCAACCGCAGGGTGGTGGTCTTGCCGGCACCGTTGGGCCCCAGGTAACCGAACACCTCGCCGGCCTCGATGCAGAGCTCGAGCCCGGACAGCGCGCGCACGTTGCGGTAGCTCTTGCCGAGATTGGAAGTCCGGATCATCGGCTGGCCGGTTCGCGGGCGGCCCGCACCCGGCGCGAGCACACCTGGCTGGGAAGGAGCTCCGGTGTCGATCACCATGAGCCGACGATATGGCCGCCGATCCGGCCGGCCCACGGCCTAAAGACCCTGATCCTCGCTCCCGGAACCCGATCGCCGGCGTGGCAACCCGGATACGAACGGATCTCGCTGCCAGCCTCCAGCCGGTACTCCGGGCCGCCAGGGCCGAAGGTCCGCAATACGGGCCTGCGATGACTTTGGCCCCTGGTAGCAAGGAGACTGCGCCGCGACGCTGGACCGAGGCCGCAGGCCCGCTCGAACCGGAGGGTCGCCATGACCTCGCCGACGGCAGTAGCGCACCTGCTCTGGGAAGCAGTGCCGCCGCACGAGGCGGTGGTTCAGCGATGCGCCGGTCCCAGCTGGTAAACGGGCAGCGACGCCGCCGGCTGCTGGCCGTTCCGGTCCATCCAGACCTGTCCGACGACGACCACCGGCCCGCGATTGCGATGCACCACCGACGTCGCGACCGGGCCCAGCCGGGTGCTCCAGTGGTCGTCGGTGTGGTGGCAGCCCACCACCAGGATGGTGGCGCTGTCGGAGTAGGCGGGCAGCACCTCGGCCGCCTCACCGGAGGCCAGTTCGGGGACCACCACGAGGTCCGGCCGCTGCTGGCGGAGCGTTGCCACCTCCAGCGCGAACTCGTTCTCGGCCGGGGACGGCCGAAGCACGCTGAGTCGGTACGCCCACCGGTGCCGGGGGTTCCAGGCGCAGCAGGTGCAGCGGCACGTCGCGGCGACCAGCTTCGGCGGCGGCGAAGGCGACCGCTGCCCGGCCGGCCCGGGTGGCACCGGCGCCGACCACGATGCGCGAGACCAGCGACGGCGGGCTGAAGGTGGACACCGGTCCGAGCAGCAGCACCGGGCAGTGCGCGTGGGCGCTGACCACTACCCGTTTCGACGACAGCATCGACAGGTCGCCGGACGGGGCGGTACGGGCCCCCAGCACCACCAGCTGGGCTTCGGCGCTGACATCGATCAACGCCTGGATCGGGTCGGCATGGCTGAGCAGGCCCCGCACCAGCAGCCGGGGCTGGCTGGCCAGCGCGAGGGCGATCGCGGAGTCCAGCACCGAATGGCCGACATCGTCGGATGCGCGCAGCGCGGCGCCGAGGTGGCCGGCCGTGGACATCGGCAGCGTGGGCGAATGCACCACCAGCAGCGAGGTCTCGGCCAGCATGGCCTCCTCGGCCGCCCACAGCACAGCAGACCGGGCGTCGACGCTGTCGTCGACGCCGACGACGACGGGTGGCATGGTCATGATCGGTACTCCTAGCCGCGGATTCCCTCCATCGTGCGGGATCCGCCGGGCCCCAGGTAGGGCCGCAAGCCACCGGGAACGGGACCAAGGTCCCGACTCCGGCTAGCGGTGCTTGAGCTCCGAGCCGAAGACCGCGGCCTGGGTGCGGCGCTGCATGCCCAGCTTGGCCAGCAGCGCCGAGACGTAGTTCTTGACGGTCTTCTCGGCGAGGAACAGCCGTTCGCCGATCTGGCGGTTGGTCAGCCCCTCGGCGATCAGGTCGAGGATCTCGCGCTCCCGCTCGGTCAGCCCGGCCAGCCGGGGATCGGTCTGCGGGCCGGCGCGCAGCCGCTGCATCACCCGTTCGGTCACCGTCGGGTCGAGCAGCGACCGGCCGGCCCGGACCTGCCGGATGCCGTCGAGCAGCGACGAGCCGCGGATCTCCTTGAGCAGGTAGCCCGAGGCGCCGGCCATCACGGCGGCGAACAGCGCGTCGTCGTCGTCGTAGGAGGTGAGGATCAGGCAGCGGATGTCGGGATGGCTGGATCGGATGTCACGGCAGACGTCGATGCCGCTGCCGTCGGGCAGCCGGCCGTCGAGCAGGGCGACATCGGGGCGGACGGCCGGTATCCGCCGCAGCGCCTCGGCCGCGGTGCCGGCCTCGCCGACCACCTCCATGTCGTCCGCGGCCGAGAGCAGGTCGGCGATCCCCCGCCGGACGATCTCGTGGTCGTCCAGCAGGAAGATCCTGATCGGGGTCGCGGTCAGGTCAGTGCTATCTGCCATTGCAGCTGTGTTCCTTCGTCCGGACTGCTGTGCACAGTCAACGTTCCGCCGCGCCGCGCGGCGCGTGCGGTGAGATTGGCCAGGCCGCTGCGCCGGGTCGTCTCGCCCAGGCCCACGCCGTTGTCGGTCACCGACAGGCACAGCTGCGAGGTCGAGACCTCCAGGGCGACGTCCACGCTGCTGGCCTGGGCATGCCGGGCCGCGTTGCTCAACGCCTCGCGCAGCACCGCGGACAACTCCTCGGCCAGGTCCGGCGTCACCATCGTGTCGACCGGCCCGGACAAGCGCAGCGTCGGTTCGAAGCCGAGCTGCGCGACGTGTCCGTCGATCACCGCGAGCAGCTCCGTCCGCACGCTGGCCGTGACCGGCGACAGCAGGCCGCGCAGGTCGAAGATCGAGGTGCGGATCTGCCGGATGGTGTCGTCGAGGTCGTTGACCACCTGCTCCAGCTTGGCGGCGGTGGCCGGTTCGAGCTGGCGGGTCTGCAGGCTCTGCACCGTCAGGCCCACGGCGAACAGGCGCTGGATCACGTGGTCGTGCAGGTCCCGGGCGATCCGGTCCCGGTCCTCCAGCAGCACCACCCGCTGCTGGTCGGAACGGGCGTCGGCCAGTTCCAGGGCAACCGCCGCGTGGTTGGCGAAGATGGTCGCCATCTGCAGGTCGTTGTCGGTGAACCCGCGCCGACCGCCGAGCCTGGTCACCATCAGGCATCCGCGCGGCTTGGCCGAACCCGCCAGCGGCAGGCCCATCACCGCGCTGACCGGGACCACCTCGCGCATCCGCAGGGTGTACTCGAGCTGCTGGTCGATGTCATCGATCCGCATCGGCTCGCTGGCCTCGATCACCGCGGCGGCGATGCTCTGCTCGGTGGAATAGGACAGGCCGGTCAGCCGATCCGCGCCCAGGCCCACCGCCACCTCGATCATCAGCTCGCCCGGAACCGCGGACGGCAGCACCACCGTCACCAGGTCCGCGTCGGCCATCTCCTGCACGCTGCGGGCGATCACCCACAGCGGATCCTCGCCGGACAGCGACAGCAGCTGCTGGCTCACCTCGGCGGTGGCATGCAGCCAGCGTTCCCGCCGGCGGGCCTCGTCGTAGAGCCGGGCGTTCTCGATCGCGATCGCCGCGGTGCCGGCCACCGCCCGCATCAACTCCTCGTCGCTCTCGGTGAAATCGCCGGTGCGCCGGCCGGTCAGGTAGAGGTTGCCGAACACCGCGTCGCGAACCTTGATCGGCACCCCGAGGAAGCTGTCCATCGGCGGGTGGTTCGGCGGAAACCCGACCGACCGGGGGTCGTCGGCGATGCGGCGCAACCGGATCGGGTGGGGGTCGGCGATCAGGGCGCCGAGCAGCCCCTCCCCGCGGGGCAGGGAACCGATCCGGGCCGCGGTGTCGGAGTCGATGCCTTCGTAGACGAACTGCTCCAGGCCGTCCCCGTGCGGGTTGATCACCCCCAGCGCGCCATAGCGGGCGTCGACCAGGACACACGCGGCATGCACGATCTGGCGGAGCACGACCGGCAGTTCCAGATGACCCATGATGGCTTCGTTGGCCGCCAGCAGCCCGTTGAGCTTGGTCTGGACGTCCCGCACGTCCTGGGCGCGGTTGATCAGCTGGTCCAGGAGTTCGTCCAGGCCGAGCTGGGGAGCCGGTGTCGGCTCGTGCGGCTGTTCAGTCATCTGAGACTCCGCCTGCTGTCAGGCTGTCGGGGCCGCCTGCGCCCGACGGTAACTGAAGGGTAGTCCCGCGAGCGGCCACGTCACACGCCCTCGACCCCGGGAGCATGTCGCAGCACCTCCACCAGCTTGCGACGCCGGGAGGCCGGGGTGGCCGGTGCCCGCCCGATCCGGAGCAGGACGTGCGGGTGCATGCTCAGTCCCAGCTCCGAGCGCAGCCGTTGCCGGGTGCCGGGAACCTCGATCACCTGGGTGAACAGGCTCATCGCATAGCCGGCCCGGGTCACCTCCAGCCAGATCCGCTCCAGTGCCTCGCCGGCCTGCAGCCAGCCCAGCGCATCGTCGGTGCCGGTGCCCAGCACGAGCAGGGACTGGTCCGGCCGGGTGCGGGCGCCGTCCGGCAGGCCGGCCTCGCCGGGATCGGCGAAGGTGCGCAGCGGCACCCCGCCGGCCCGGAGCCGATCATCGGCCGGGCCGTCGATCCTGGGCAGCGTGCTGACCGGCACCCCGTCGCTACGCTGCTGGTCGTCGGTCACCCAGGCTCTCAGCTCGGCCCGGTAGGCCGGATCGGCCAGCTCGATCGCCTCGGCCTGCTGGCTGAGCGAGGCGGTGGCGAGGCGGTGCGCCCGGTCGGTGAGAACGAAGATCCGGGCGCCTTCGGCCACGGCGACCGCGTCGAGCGTCGCGAGCAGATCCGCGGGTACCCGGTCGTCGGCGAACTGGCGCCGGTTGGTCCGCCGCAGCGACAGCAGCGGATCGAGTGCCGCCACCGCCGGTTCCCGTTCTGAGGATTCGGGCGGCAACCCTGACAGTTCGGCGAGCAGGTCACCCGCCGCGCCCGGGGCGTACCGGCGCACCTCGGCAGGCCAGCCGTCGGCGGCCAGCGACACCCTGGCGTTGAACACCGCACAGCCGCAGCTGATGACCAGCTGCCGCCCGATCGGGTCCAGCACTCGCAGCTGCCGGCTGTAGTCGGCGTGCACCTCCAGCGCCCCGTGGCCGATCACGAACCGCCAGGGTTGGGTGTTGTGCACCGAGGGCGCCCAGGTCGCCCGCACCGCCGCGCGCCGCAACGCATCGACGGGGATGCCGGATCCGAGAGTCCCGAGAGTGGCCAACCGAGCGGTGCGGGACATCACCGGAACCTTCCGACGCGAGGGCATGCGGAAGTTACGGTGCCTGGGTCACCCTTGCAATGACAGGGACTTTGGTCCCGGCGCCGGGCACTGACCGCCGCGCCGGTTGTCGTCCGGGACCTTCGGCCCTGCTGCCCGCACCCGCGCACGGCGCAGGCTGGTTCAGACCAGGGAGGAAGGTATGACCAGTCCGACCAGCAGGATGCTCGGCGATCTACCGGCCGCAGCAGCGACACCGTTCGACCGCGCCGTGATCGAGCCGATCGTCGCGGTGGCCAACCGGGCGCCGTCCATTCACAACACCCAGCCGTGGAACTGGCGGCTGCACCCAGATCACCTGTCGCTGCGTGCCGACCGGTCCCGGCAGCTGCCGATCGCCGACCCGGACGGGCATTCCCTGCTGATCAGCTGCGGGGCGGCGCTGGCGTTGACCGAGCTCGGCCTGCGGACCCTCGGCTGGGACGTCGGGGTCGAGCGGCTGCCCGACCCGGACGATGAGGACCTGCTGGCCGAGTTCCGGCTGCTCACCCCGCGGCCGGCGACGGCCCGGGAGCTGGCGCTGTTCGCGGCGGCACAGCGGCGCCAGAGTGACCGCAGGCCGTTCACCGCGCGGCAGGTCCTGCCCGAGGCGGTGCAGGCCCTGCGAGAGGCCGCCTCCGTGCCCGGCGTCCATCCCGACTTTCCGATGCGCACCGAGCAGCGGATCAACCTGGCGGTGGCCGTGAGCTGGGCCGACCGTACCGAGAAGGAAGACCCCGAGTACCTGGCCGAGCTGAACCGGTGGTTGCGCGACTCCGCCGTGCACGCCGACGGCGTTCCGGCCGGCGCGATACCGCAGGTGCCGCCGGGCCGCCCCGGCACACCGACGTGCCGCTGCGCGATTTCGAGATCGGCGTCTCCGGCCGGCTGCTCATCGAGCGCGACGTCGACGAGCAGCCGCTGATCGCGGTGCTGCTGACCGACTCCGACGCGCCGGCCGCCCAGCTGCGGGCCGGTGAGGCGATGATGCACCTGATGCTCGAGGCGGAACTGCTGGGGCTCGGCACCTGCCCGTTGAGCCAGGCGGTGGACCTGGTTGCCTTCCGCAACCGGGTCCAGACGCTGATGGGCTGGCAGGCGCTGCCGCAGATCATGCTCCGGGTCGGTTACCCCGCCCCCGGCACCCCCGCCCCGGCCCGCACCCCGCGCCGCCCGGTGGCCGACGTCCTGCTGCGCTGAGCGGAGGCATTCCCATGACGCACTCTGTGGAAACGCGTACCGAGCTGTTGCTCCATGCCGCCCGGCAGGCCCGGCTGGCACCGTCGGTGCACAACACCCAACCGTGGCGCTTCGTCCTCACCGAAGACGCGCTGGAGATCCACTCCGATCCGCGGCGGCAGCTGGCCGGTCCTCGATCCCACCGGACGGCAGCTGCTGATCAGCTGCGGCTGCGCGGTCTTCAACGCCAGGGTGGCACTGGCTGCCCAGGGGTATGACTCGGCGGTGGAACGCTTCCCGGACGCGGGCCTGCCGACCCTGGTCGCACGGATCGCGCCGAGCGACCCACCGGGTGCCGGGCCGGCGATCGGCACGCTGGACGAGATGCATCCTCAGCCGGCAGACCAACCGCCGCCGCTTCACCGACGAGGTCGTCGACCAGGAACTGGTGGCTCAGCTCGTCGAGGCGGTCGCCGCCGAGCAGGCGGCGCTCGTCGAGGTACAGCAGCTGCGGCATCGCCTCTCGGTGGCCCAGGCTGAGCCAGGAGGCCGACCGGCTGCAGAACGCCGATCCCGCCTACCGGGCCGAGGTGCGAGCCTGGACGAGCGACGATCCGAGCCGGCCGGACGGCGTGCCGGCGCTGGCGGTGCCACGGGTCACCGGGCAATTCCAGGACGACATCCCGATCCGGGACTTCGACACCCGTGGCATCGGATCGCTGCCACCGGAAACCCGGTCCCAGCCTGGGTCAGTCGCTGTTCGTGGTCACCACCTGGCCGACGGCCCGCTGTGCTGGCTGCGAGCCGGTGAGGCGCTGGAGCGGCTCTGGCTCGAGATCACCGCGCGGGGATACGTGGCCAGCCTGTTCACGCAGCCGATCGAGGTGCCCTACATCCGCCAGCAGTTGCGGGTCGAGCTGGGCCTGGCGGGCTACCCGCACGTGCTGGTCCGGGTGGGCAAGGCAGGCCTGACCCCTGCCTCGATGCGCCGCCGTCTGCAGGACGTGGTGGTCGACCGTACCTCCGGCAGCGGCTAGACCGGCCGGCGAGCGGTGGCACCGCCAGCGACCTGTCGCGACGAAGGTACTAAGTCCCTGTCGGCGCCCGCGCGATTCCGCTGGACTGGACAGGTCAGCGCAACCGCTGCCCGATCGGAGGTCGAGTCATGGACGCAGTATCAGCCAAGCCCGTGGTCGTCGGTGTGGACGGCTCACCCGTCAATCGGATCGCGGTCCTGTGGGCAGCCGACGAGGCAGCCCGCTGCCACCTGCCCCTCGTCCTCGTGCACGCCGGGTTCTACCTGTACGAACCGGTGCTGTCCGGTGCGACGATGGACCTCGCTCTGCACGAGATCGACCAGCACGCCCGCACGCTGCTCCAGCAGGCCGTGGACGCGGTGCGCGAGGCGGTTCCCGACCTGCAGATCCACACCCGGCTGGACGTGACCGACCCCGCCAACCTGCTGGTCGCCATGAGCACGTCCGCCACCATGGTGGTGCTCGGCACCGAGGTCGAGGGCAGCATCGCGGGGTTCGTCCGCGGCTCCGTCAGCCAGGCAGTGGCGGCGCACGCCCACTGCCCGGTCGTCGTCGTCAACGGCTACGGTCCGCCCAGCGCCGAACGCAGGCACGTGGTCGTGGTCGGGGTGTCACCGAGCCCGGGTGGCCGGCAGGCGTTGCGGTTCGCCTTCGAGCAGGCCCGGCAGCGGCACTGCTCGGTCCTGGCCGTCCGGTCCTGGGGCGATTTCGGCTGGGGCACCTATGCGCTGACCGACACCGAGGTGCTGCGGGACGTGCAGCGGATCGAGTCCAGGGTGATGAACGAGTGCCTGGCGCAGGTCAGCGGCGAGTTCCCCGACGTGGTCGTGGAGAAATCCTTCGTCGGAGTGCGTGCCCAGTGGGCCCTGGAAGAGGCGGCGATCGGTGCCGACCTGCTCGTGGTGGGCTGCCACCGGGTCGACGACCACTGGTTCTCCCGGCTCGGCCCGGTCGCGTCGTGGTTGCTGCACCGCGCGCCCTGCCCGGTCGCCGTGGTCGGCAGGGCGGCGCATCCCGTCCTCGACCCCGCGGACCGGTCGATGGCCGAACAGGACGGCCGGGAGGTCAGCGCGGCCTCGTCTCCCCGCTGACGTCCCGGCACCCGTGGGGCCCCGTCCGGTGGACCTTGGTCCTGCCGGATGGGGCCCTCGGCCTCCTGCCGGCGCTCCTGATCGGGAGCAGGGTGAAGGCGTACCGACAGAGAAGGAAAGGAAGCGATCACCATGACCGCGCAGCAGAAAGCACCCGTTACCTACCCGCACGAGGAGATCACCGTCCGGGGTGCCGTGGTCACCTCCGTCGCCACCCGGGCGCTGGCCGTCCTTCGGGTCGTCACCGGGTTCGTGTTCCTGTGGGCCTTCCTCGACAAGACCTTCGGGCTGCACTACGCGACGCCGTCGGCCAAGGCGTGGATCCACGGCGGCTCGCCGACCAAGGGTTTCCTGTCCTCGGTGGAGGTCGGTCCGATGAGCTCGACGTTCCACTCGATGGCCGGCGACACCTGGGTGAACTGGGCGTTCATGCTCGGACTGCTCGGCATCGGGGTCGCCCTGCTCGCCGGCGTCGCCCTGCGCATCGCGGCGGTGGCCGGGGTGGCGATGATGTCACTGATGTGGCTGGCCGAGTTCCCACTGGCCCAGCACACCAGCACCGGCAAGCCCAGCGGCTCGGTGAACCCGCTGGTCGACTACCACATGATCTACGCCATCGTCCTGATCGTGCTGGCCGCCACCTACGCCGGCAACACCTGGGGCTTCGGCAGGTTCTGGGCCAGGCTGCCCTTCGTCAGCCGGCACCGGTGGGCACTGTAGGCCGAGCGGCCGACAGGGCCGCCGGCAGGTAGCGCGAGCTACCGCACCGACTCAGGGAGCCACGACCTCACGGGGGGACGTGGCTCCCTGGCGTGTGCCGGCAGGTGCTGGCCGTTGCGCTCTCCCGACCGGCAGCCGCGTCGCACGCTGAGGACCTTGGTCCCGGCAAGACAGGCCTTTCTCCGGCGGTGCGCCGTCCCGTCGCCCGCGACAGTTGAGGAAGGCAATCCCCACCATCACAGGGAGACGAGATGAAGCGCAAGACGTTCGATCAGCTGGTCAGCGCGACTGGACTGTTCCTCGCGGCCATTCTGGTGGTCGCCGGATCACTGCTGGTCTGGGCACACAACTTCGTCGGCGACGAGGTGCACAGCCAGCTCGCGGCGCAGCAGATCTACTTCCCGGCCAAGGACAGCAAGAGCGTCGCCGGCCCGGAGTTCGCGGCCGTCCGCAAGTACGGCGGTGAGCAGCTGACCACCGGCGCGCAGGCCAAGGCGTACGCCGACCACTTCATCGCCGTGCACCTGAACGAGATCGGCGGCGGCAAGACCTACGCCCAGCTCAGCGCGCAGGCCCAGGCCAACCCGACCGACACCAAGCTGGCGGGCACCGTGCAGACGGTGTTCCGGGGCGAGACGCTGCGCGGGCTGCTGCTCAACGCCTACGCCTTCGACACCATGGCAACGATCGCCGGCATCGCCGCGATCGCCGCCTACCTCGGCGCCGCGGCCCTGCTGGCCCTCGGGTTGCTCGGCCTGTGGCACAGCCGCCGGGTGCCGGTGACCGAGGAGGTCCTGGCCGGCGGCCACCGCCCGGCCCCGCAGCTGGCGACCACCTAGCCCCGGGTTCGCTCCAGGAGGCGCCCTGCCACCGGCAGGGCGCCTCCTGATATCCCGGCGGGGAAAGCGCAAACCACGAGGTACCCACGCCCCGGCAGACGTGTTAGGTTGCGCGGATCTTGGTAGTGCAGGTGGTGGGGCCGGACCGGCGACACGGTTCGGACCGGCGCCGGCCGACGGGCGATGTGGGGTGACGTGGTGGCCTACCTTGAGATCATCGGCAAGCAGGAGGCAGCCGGCGCCCTGCACGAGGCCTACCAGGCGATGGCGTCCCGCCCGATGCCGCCGGCCTACATCCCCGACCATGGCGACGCGGCCGGAATCATCCGAGCGCACTCCCTGGACCCCGAACTGATGCGGTGTGCCTTCTCCGTCTCCGGCACGCTGAGCAACGACGCCCTCCCCTGGCACTCCCGGGAACTGGTCAACGCGGTGACCGCCCGGGAGAACGAGTGCTTCTATTGAACGACCGCTCACGCGGAGTTTCTGCGTGTAGCCAGCGGCGACGACTCCGTCAGCCGCGCCCTCGTCCTGGGCCAGCCGGTGGCCGAGGTTCCCCCGCTGGAAGCCGGCCTGGTGAGCTTCGCGACCACCCTGACCTCTCGGCCCTGGGACGTCGGCCCTGCCGACATCCGGCAGCTGTCCGCGGCGGGCCTGTCGGACAAGTCGATCGTGCTCGTCGTCGGCCTGGTCGCCATGTTCAACTACCTCACCCGGGTGGCTGACGGCACCGGCATCGAGGCGGACTACGGGGGCACGCTTCCCGAGTTCACCTATCGCGGCCTCACCGACTCCGTTGCCAGACCCGGTCCCGAGCTGTGGCCGCCCGTCGATCGCTCGCTGCCGTCGATGTCGCTGCTCACCGGCCTCGACGCGGCGTGGGGTACCTGGCGTGAGTACGTCTGCGACAGCTCCGTGCCGATCTCCCGGGCAACCCGGAACCGGCTCCGGTGGATCACGGCCCGCAACGCCTGTGACGCCGGCGTGGACCCGCCCGGCCGACCCGACGCCGAACCGGACAGCCCGCTGGCCCGGTTCGCCGACACGCTCAGCCGCACGCCCTGGCTGATCGGCCAGCCCGATGTCGACGAGCTGCGTGCCACCGGCCTGGACGACCTCGCGGTGCTGCACGTGATCGCCACCGTGGCCTACCAGTCGGCCGAATCCCGATTGCGGATCGGGCTGTCAGCCCTCGCCAGGGCACAGGGCTGACCGCGGCGCGGGGCGCCCGGCGGCCTCACAGGTCGACGGCGCTGCCCATCGTCACCGTCCGGTCGGTGGGCAGGTCGAAGTAGGCCGCCGGGTCGCGGCGTTCTTGGCCAGCGCGATGAACAGCGTCTTGCGCCAGCGCGCGAGTCCGGGCGCTGGCGTGCGCCGGATCGAGCCCGCGGGACAGGAAGTACGAAGCGTGGGCCACCTCGGCGCACTCCGTCCCCCAGCAGGTCGGCCTCGAACGCCGTGCGCAGCGCCCGCGGGATGCTCGGCCGGTCGGAGAAGCCGAAGGTGACCGTCACGTGCTGGATGTGGTCGTCGTCGTAGCCCAGGTCGTCGACGGCGAACGCGTCGTCCCACCGCACGTGCGGCACGTTGGAGATGACCGCCGAGACGATGATCACGTCCCGGTGCAGCACCCCGTTGTGGTCGACGTTGGCGCGCAGCGCCAGCGGCGTGGTGTCCTTGCCCGGATGCGGGAACACCGCGGTGCCCGGCACCCGGGGCAACGTCGCCGTCGCGGACCTCGTCGACGAACTCGCGCAGCGACCCCTCCCGCTCCCGGCGGTTGGCGGTCACGATGGCCCGGCCGCGGCGCCAGGTCGTCATCACGGTGAACACCCCGCCGGCGATCACCAGCGGCAGCCAGCCGCCGTGCGCGACCTTGGACAGGTTGGCCGCCAGGAACAGGCACTCCACGCCGCCGAAGGCCACCGCCGCCAGGGCGAGCTTCCACGGCTGCCACTGCCACAGCACCCGGGCCACCAGCAGCAACAGCAGCGTGTCGACCACCAGCGCCCCGGTGACCGACACCCCGTAGGCGGTGGCCAGCCGGGACGAGGACCGGAATCGCCAGCATCAGCACCAGCACGCCGACGAACAGCGCCCCGTTCACCGCCGGCAGGTAGATCTGGCCGCCCTCGCGCTCGGAGGTCTGCCGGACGGTCAGCGGCGGCAGCAGCCCGAGCTGCATCGCCTGCCGGGACAGCGAGAACGCCCCGGAGATGACCGCCTGGCTGGCGATCACGGTGGCCGCGGTGGCCAGCACCACCATCGGCAACCGGCTCCAGCTCGGCAGCAGCAGGAAGAACGGGTTGGCGGCCGCGTTCGGTGAGTGCAGGATCAGCGCGGCCTGGCCGAGGTAGTTCAGGGTCAGCGCCGGGAACACCAGGAAGAACCAGGCCCTGCGGATCGGCGCCGGGCCGAAGTGGCCCATGTCGGCGTACAGCGCCTCGGCGCCGGTGATCACCAGCACCACCGCGCCCATCGCCACGAAGCTGATGAACGGATGGTCCGCGCACGAACAGCACCGCGTAGCTGGGGAGGAGCGCCCGCAGCACGCCCGGGTGCTGCAGCATGCCGTGCACGCCGGCCAGCGCCAGCACCGCCGAACCACACCACCATGACCGGCCCGAAGAACCTGCCCACCCGGCCGGTGCCGAACCGCTGCACGGCGAACAGGCAGGTCAGGATGACCGCGGCGACCGGCACCACCACGTGCTCCAGGCCGGGGGAGGCGACCTGCAGGCCCTCCACCGCCGACAGCACGCTGATCGCCGGCGTGATCACCGAATCGCCGTAGAACAGCGACACCCCGATGATGCCGATCACCAGCAGCAGGCCGGTACGGATCGAGCGTTCGGCGTAGAGCCGCTGGGCCAGCGCGGCGAGCGCCATCACGCCGCCCTCGCCGTCGTTGTCGGCCCGCATGATCACGCTGACGTACTTGATCGACACGATCAGGGTGATCGACCAGAACATCAGCGAGATCACGCCGTAGACGTCACCCGGGGTGGGCCGCACCGCGCCGTTGTCGATGGCGAACACCGTCTGCAGCGCGTACAGCGGGCTGGTGCCGATGTCGCCGAACACCACCCCCAGGGCCGCGAGCACCAGCCCGCGAGCAACCGGTGAGTGGCCGCCGTTCGTGGCCTGCTCCCCCGCCGGGTCGGTGCGAGCCGTGGACGCGCGCATGCCGCCTCTTTCTGCCGGAGCTGGTCGTGCGGGCCGTGCTGACCCCTCACCATGATCGGGCCTCACCGTCGCCGGCGTGCGGCCGGGCCACCCCGAGCCGCCTCGGGGGCCAGCCGACCGGACGAACCCCGACCCGGCGACCGCGGTATCCAGGGTGACCCTCCGGGCGGTTCCCGATGCCGCGACCCGCGCCCGGCGGCATCGTGGAGACATCGAAGGAGTCCACTACCGCCGGGACGTCCGGCACCGAAGGGAAAGATCATGCGTTCCATCTCCGAGCTGTTCCGTAGCCACGGCCTCACCCGCGCCGCCGAGGGCGGCATCCTGGGCGGCGTCTGCGCCGGGTTGGGCCGGCGGCTCGGCCTGGACCCGTGGCCGGCCCGGCTGCTGTTCGTCCTGGTGCTGCTGGTGGTTCCCGGCTGCCAGCTGCTGGTCTACCCGATCCTGTGGGTCCTGATGCCCAAGGACGAGCCCGGCCGGCCCACCATCCCCACCGCCGGCATCCAGCCGACCGCCTAGCAGCCACGGGCCGGCCGGCCCGGTGCCAGGGACTAGCCGAGGACCGGCCGGAACGGCCATCATTCCAGGCGATGAGTACCGATTCGCAGTGGACCGCCACGATGCCCCAGGTGTACGGCGAATGCCTCGGCCCGGCGCTGTTCGCACCGTTCGCCGTCCGGGTCGCCCAGGCAGCCGCGGCCCGGGCGCCTCGGCACGTCCTGGAACTCGCCGCCGGCACCGGAATCCTGACCGCCGAGCTGGTGCGGGCGCTGCCGGCCGCCGAGATCACCGCGAGTGACCTCAACGCCGCCATGGTGGCCGAGGGCGCCGCGCGGGTGCCGGGACCGGTCTGGCTGCAGGCCGACGCGCAGCAGCTCGACCTGCCCGACGACCGGTTCGATCTGGTGGCCTGCCAGTTCGGCGCGATGTTCTTCCCCGACAAGCCGGCGGCCTTCGCCGAGGCGGCACGGGTGCTGGTTCCGGGCGGCACCCTGCTGTGCACTGTCTGGGACGACGTGACGACCTCCGACTTCCCGGCCGCCATGGTCGCGGCCCTGCAGGTCGTGTTTCCCGACGACGCCCCGGACTTCGTGGTCCGGATCCCGCACGGCTACTGCGATCCGGACCGGATCACCGCCGACCTGCGGGCCGGGGGGTTGGCAGAGCCGGCTGTCGAACGGGTCGTGCTGCGCGGCCGGGCCGCCTCGGCGCGGACGCTGGCGCGCGGCTTCTGCCTCGGCACGCCGCTGCGCTTCGCGTTGCAGGAACGGGGCTCGCTGCCAGAACTCACCGAGCGGCTGGCAGCCGACATGGCCACCCGGCTGGGCCCCGGTCCGGTGACCGGTGAGCTGGCGGCGTTCCTGGTCACCGCCCGCGCTCCGGACTAGGCCACGGCATCGGCCCGAGGACATGCCGGCCGCCGCTACGGCAGCCGGCGTCCGGACGCGGTGTAGTGCCGCTGCACCGAGGTGAGCGGCAGGGCCCGGTTGTAGACCGCCGCCTCGTCGATGCTGCCGGCCAGGTACCGGCTGGTCGGCACCAGCGGCCAACCCATCAGGTTGTCGCCGCCGATCCGCCAGTAGCCGTAGTAGTTCTGGTTGGTGGTGGCCGCGGTGTACCGGGCGACCACCTTGCCGTCGACGTAGAGCACCAGGCCGGACGGGCCCTGGGTGCCGACCACCTGGTGCCACACCCCGTTGTTCAGGCCCGCGGCCGAGCCGATGGTGTAGTTGCGGTCGGCGTGCACGCCGAACACCACCTTGCCGTCGTTGGTCAGGTAGAGGTGCTTGTCGTACTGCGCGCTGACCGCCGGCGTCCCGGTGGAGGTCAGGCCGCCCTGCTGGTTGCCGAAACCGATGATCCGGCCGCCCTTGGTGCTGGTCGTCTTGAACCAGGCCTCGATCGAGAAGGTGCCGGGCGACCACTGCCCCCGGGTCGCCGCGATGTAGCCGGACGTGCCGTCCACGGTCACCGCGTTGCTGCCGGCCACCGCGCCGGCCGCGCCCCAGGCGATGCCGCCGCCGCCCAGGGTCAGCCCGCCCGGGTTCTTGGTGTTGGAGCTGTCCACCGTCAACGGGCCGCCGGGATCGCCGAGCCGCCAGAACAGCACCGGGCTGTCGGCGTTCACCGCCGCCTCGTAGGCCGGTGCGGCGCTGATCACCGTGATGGTCCGGCTGGGCAGCGAGCGTGGCCCGACCCGGGGACCGTTGGTCTCCTTCACGTCGGCGGTGTAGCTGTGCTTGCTGCCGATCGGCAACCGGTCGTCGGAGAAGGTGAGCACCGGGCGTTTGAAGAACAGCGAGCGGACCGCCGCGGTGGCGATCGGCACGCTGCCGCCGTCCCGGTAGAGCCGGACGGTCAGGTTCAGGTCGTCGGTGTCGAGCGGGGCCTGCACCGAGATGGTGACCTTGCCGCCGGCCCGGGCCACCGCGGTCGGCGGCGCCGGCTTCGACGGGCTCGCCAGGTCACCGGTACCCGGGTCGAAGCGGGCCAGACCCTGCTGCGGCAGCCCGTTGACGGTGGTGAACTCCCCGCCGACGAACAGCCGGCTGCCGTCGGTGGCCATCACCCGGGGGCCGAGGCCGGTCTTGTTCGGGCCGCCGTCGGTGTTCGGGTACCAGGTCGACAGGTGCCCGGTGCTGGTGGAGCGGGACAGCAGGTGGCGCGAGAGCCCCTTGGCCGCACCGACCTCGGGAAAGGCGTCCGGGTCGGCCGGCTGGTCGCCACTGCAGTCGTGGCTGTGCGAGCCGGTGTAGAGGATGCCGCCGATCGGCTGCACCGCCTGGGTGGCGCCCAGGCACTTGCTCTGCCAGCGCAGCGAGCCGTCGGCGCTGTTCGCCGCGAAGGTGCCGTCGAAGCAACCCAGGCCAGAGCCCTCGACGCCGAAGTACGCGCCGTCCGCATCGGTCTTGACGGTCTTGGCCTCCACCGTGCAGGACGGCGTCTTGGGCGGGATCACCGAACCGGCTCCGAACGGCAGCGCGGTGCCGGTGGCACTGTCCACCACCGCAGCCGCGTGCTGGCTGGTGTCGCCGTTCAGGCTGGTGAACGCGCCGGCCAGGTAGAGCTTGGTGCCGTCGGCCGACAGGGCCGTCTGGTAGACGACGTTGTCGGCGCTGGCGGTGAAGGTGGGCAGCGCCGCGCCGGTGGCCGGGTTCACCGCGGCCAGCCGCTGCTCGGCGGCGCCGCCGGCCGTCGAGAACGAGCCGGACAGGTACACCGCGCCAACCGAGGCCGAGATGCCGGTCACCCGGGCGTTGGCACCGGGGTTGAAGGCGGTCAGCGCACCGGTCGCGGCGTCGAAGGCCGCCACCCGGCTGCGCGCAACGCCGTTGACGGTGCTGAAGTCGCCGCCGAGGTAGATGGTCTGCCCGTCGGGACTCGCGGCCAGCGCGTGCACCGGCGCGTCCACGGTGACGGCGAACCCGAGGACCGGCCGTCCGGTCATGTCGAAGGCGGCCAGGTAGTGCTGGACCCGCTCACCCCAGCCGCCGACCGGCTGGTTCGGCGGCCGCATCGTGGTGAACTCGCCACCCACGTAGAGCACCCCGCCGGCGGCGACCAGCGCGGTGACCGGGGCGTCGGTCTGCCAGGTCGGCGCGACGTTGGACGGCATCGGCCCCTCGATGGCGCCCGCCGGGGTCGGCCGGGCAAGTACCGACAGGCCGGAGACGGCCAGGGCCGCGGCCACGACGGCCGCGAGCAGGCGTCCAGTGCGCATGGAGATTCCCCCCGAGGACCTCACGGGGCCCTGATTGTTAGTTCTATGCTAAACAATTTAGCCGCGCTCCGGCCGGGATTCAACCGAGCTGGTTCTGCTGCCGCGCGGCCACAGCCCGCGGCCCGCTGACCGCGGCGTTCTCTACCATCGACTGCGATGGCCCGACGGGCCGTCGGCCCTGCTCCGACGTAGCCGGGCCGAGACGAGAGGACGGTTGTGCCCCGACGCCTTCGCACGGTCGGCGGTCCCACCGACTCCGTGGTGATCGTCGGTGCCGGCCTCGGCGGGCTGTCGGCCGCGTTGCGGTTGGCCGGCGCCGGCCGGCAGGTCACCGTCGTCGAGCGCTCGGCCGGGCCCGGTGGCCGGGCCGGCGTGCTGCAGCTCGGGGGTTACCGGTTCGACACCGGTCCGACGGTGCTCACCATGCCCGAACTGCTCGACGACGCCCTGGCCTGCGTCGGTGAACGGCTGACCGACCGGCTGGAGCTGCTGCCGTTGCACCCGGCCTATCGCGCCAACTTCGCCGACGGCTCCCGGATCGACGTGCACACCGACCCCGACCGGATGGCCGCCGAGATCGCCGAGGTCGCCTCCGCCCGGGACGCGGCCGGTTACCGGCGGCTGGTGGACTTCCTGCGCACGCTGTACCGGCTCGAACGCGACAGCTTCATCGACCGCAACCTGGACTCCCCGCTGCAACTGCTGGGCAGCGCCGGGATCCGGCTGATGGCCCTCGGTGGCCTGCGCCGGCTGGCGCCCAAGATCGGGCAGTACCTGTCCGACGAGCGGCTGCGGCGGATCTTCTCCTTCCAGGCGATGTATGCCGGCCTGGCACCGCAGGACGCGCTGGCCATCTACGCGGTGATCTCCTACATGGACACCGTGGCCGGCGTCTACTTCCCGCGCGGCGGCATGCACGCCGTCCCCCGGGCGCTGGCCGCGGCCGCCGCCGACGCCGGGGTCACCTTCCGCTACCGGACCGAGGTCGAACGCATCGAGGTGGCCGGCGGCCGGGCCCGCGCGGTGCACACCAGCGACGGGCAGCGCTTGGCCGCCGACGCGGTGGTGGTCAACGCCGACCTGCCGAGCGCGTATGAGCACCTGCTGCCCGCCGAGTACCGGCCGCGCCGGCTGGCCCGGCTGCGCTACTCCCCCTCCTGCGTGCTGCTGCACGCCGGATCGACCACCAGCTACCCCGACCTCGCCCACCACTCGATCTTCTTCGGCCGGGCCTGGCGCGAGACGTTCAGCGAGGTGATCGACCGGGGCCGGCTGATGAGCGACCCGTCCTTCCTGGTGAGCTCACCCAGCCGGACCGACCCGTCGCCTGGCACCGCCGGGCCGGGCCGGCTACTACGTGCTGTTCCCGGCTCCCAACGCCCGGGCGGCGATCGACTGGCCGGCGGTCGGGCCGCGCTACCGGGACGAGATCATGGCCACCCTCGACCGGCGTGGTCTGCCCGGCTTCGCCGACGGCATCGAGGTCGAGCAGCTCGTCACCCCGCGGGACTGGCAACACCAGGGCCTGGCCGCCGGCACGCCGTTCGCGGCAGCCCACTCCTTCTTCCAGTCCGGTCCGTTCCGGTTCCCCACCCTGGACCGGCGGGTCGCCAACCTGGTGTTCTGCGGCTCGAATACCCAGCCAGGGGTGGGTGTTCCGATGGTCCTGCTTTCGGGGCGGCTGGCCGCCGCCCGGATCACCGGGCGGTAGCGCCGTGGTCAGGACGGATGCAGCGCAGGCCAGCTCCCGCGGCGCCCGGCGCGAGCTGGCCGCCGCCGGCATCGTCGAGCCCGAGCTGCGGACCGGCTACCTGCTGGCCCGGCGGCTCAACGCCCTGCACGGCAAGACCTACTTCCTGGCCACCCGGTTGCTGCCGCCCGGCAAACGCCCCTACGTGCACGCCCTGTACGGCTTCGCGCGCTACGCCGACGACATCGTCGACAACCTCGATCCGCGCCTGGATCACGCCGAGCGGACCCGCGCCTTCGACACCTGGGCCGACGCCTTTCTGCTCGACCTGCAGCGTGGCACCGCCACCGACCCGCTGAGCCGGGCAGTGCTCGACACCATCGAGCGATGGCAGCTGCCTGCCGAGCACTTCGCCGACTTCCTGCGGTCCATGCGGATGGACCTCGAGGTCAGCGAGTACGCCGACTTCGCCGACCTGGAGAAGTACATGTGGGGCTCGGCGGCCGTGATCGGGTTGCAGATGCTGCCGATTCTCGGCCGGGCCGACCCCGGCACCAGCTGGAGCAGGCTGCGCGGGCCGGCGGCCGACCTGGGGCTGGCCTTCCAGCTGACCAACTTCCTGCGCGATGTCGCCGAGGACCTCGACCGCGGACGGATCTACCTGCCGATCGCCTCCCTGGACCGGTTCGGGGTCGACCGGGCCGCGCTGCTGCAGGCCCGGGCCGACGGCTCGGCCGGTGAGCCGATCCGCGCCCTGATCGGCTACGAGGTGGCCCGCGCCCGCCGGCTCTACGCCGCGGCGCTGCCCGGCATCGACCTGGTGCACCGGACGTCCCGCGATTGCCTGCGGACCGCCTGGACGCTGTACGGCGCGATCCTGGACGAGATCGAGCGGGCCGACCACGACGTGTTCAGCCGCCGCGTCACGGTCGGCCTGCGCCGCCGGATCGGGGTCGCCGGCGCCGGGCTGATCCGGGCCCGCCGGGCACGCGCCGCCGACTCGCGTGCCGTCAACTGACGTGCGCGACACCGGCCAGGCACTAGGGTGGGCGCTGTGATCATCGGCATCGACCACATCGGGCTCGCGACCGAAGACCCAGCAGGCGTCGCGACATTCCTCACCGCGCTGGGGCTGGGCAAGGACGACGGCGGCATCGCCGAGGAGTACGGGGTGGCCTGCGAGTTCTGGTCCCACCCGAGCTCCGACGGCCAGCCCGCGATAGAGCTGGTGACCCCGGTCCGGGAGGACTCGGCGCTCAGCGACCACTTCACCCGCCGGTCACCGTCGCTCTACCACGTGGCCTTCGAGGTCGACGACCTGGACGCCGACCTGGTCCGGCTGCGCGGCCACGGCCTGGTGCCGGTGGACGCGGCCCCGTGCGCCGGCGCCCGGCCCGGCATGCGGGTGGCGTTCATGTACGTGCCGAAGCCCGCCGCGCTGCTGGTCGAGCTGGTGCAGTACAGCGCGATCGAGAACGGCAGCGCCGGTTAGCCGCTCAGGCCAACCGGACTGCCGGTCCTTGCGCACCGTCGGTCAGCCGCTGACCGCCAGCTGGCTCTCCCGGGCCCGGATCACCTTGCGCAGGTCGTCGGTGAAGTCGGCTACCTTGCGGCTCAACGGCAACGAGATGTCACCGCGACCGGCCAGCTCGGTGGCGTAGTCCACCGTGTCGGGCGAGGCCGCGTAACGCGGGTAGAGGAAGCGGATCAGCTCGGCGATGACGTAGTCACCGCGCAGCTTGGCCACCTCCGGCATGGCGGTGAAGAACCGCTGCACGTAGGGCTCGGTCAGTTCGAGCTGCTCGGGCTGCCAGAACCCTTCGGCCAGCGCCCAGATCTGGTAACTGGACAGCGTGGTGTCACTGGTCATCGCCGCCCAGGCGGCGCTCTTGGCCGCCGGGTCCGGCCGGGCTGCCCGGGCCTTGGCCGCGAACATCTCTCCCGCGGTGGAGGGGTCGGTCTCGTAGGCCGCCTGGATCTCGGCCTCGTCCACCTCGCCGAGCACCGCCAGCCGGTACTGGATTCGCCACCGGGTGTCCGGGTCGAGCTCGATGCCGTCGGGCACGCCGGCCCCGTCGAGCAGGCCGCGCAGCTCGGCGACGTCGGCGGAGAACTCGATCAGGTTGCGGAACAACGTCATCTGCAGCTCGTCGCCGGCCGGGGTGCGCGCCAGCCGCCGGCGCAGGCTCTCGGCGATCTCGGCCATCCGGTGCGGGCGCTGGCTCGGTGCCAGGAACCGGTCGGCGACGTCGAAGCGGGCCTGCTCGAGCACCTCGGTGAGGATCGACAGCTCGGTCTCGGCGGCCACCATCTCGGTCACCAGCGACAGGTGGTCGGCAGCCGGCACCACCGCGTCCTGCACGCCCAGCAGCAACTGGCACCACACCATCGCCCGGTTGATCGGCGACAGGGTGGGCAGGAAGCCGGGCAGCGCGGCCAACGAGTCGGCGTCGAAGCGGATCTTGGCGTAGGTCAGGTCCCCGTCGTTGAGCAGCAGGAACTCCGGCTTCGGCAGCCCGACCAGCTCGGGCAGTTCGGTGCGCTCGCCGTCGATCGACACGCTGACCTGCCGGTTCTCACCATTGCTGCCGTACAACCCGACGTTGAAGGTGTGCGGGCGCAGCACCGGGTGCGACTCGGGTGCGGTCTGCACCACCGCGAACGCCGAGATGGCACCGTCGCTCACCTCGAACTCCGGGCGCAGGGTGTTCACGTTCGCGGTCCGGAACCACCGGTCGGCCCAGTCCGACATGTCCTGTCCCGTGGCGTCGCTGAGCGCGGACAGGAAGTCGCCGTGGGTGGCGGTACCGAAGGCGTGCCGGTCGAAGTAGGTGCGCAGGCCCTTGCGCAGGGACTCGGTGCCGACCCGGGCGGCCAGCTGGCGGATCGTCGAATGGCCCTTGAAGTAGGTGATCCGGTCCATCTCCAGCAGCACGGTCTGCACGTCCGGGCCGTCCAGGCAGATCGGGTGGGTGGAGCTGCGCTGGTCGGCGAGGTAGGCCTGCCCCTTGCGCCGCGCGGCGAACGTGGTCGGCGGTCCGGGGAACCGGGTGACCTCGCTGGGCACCCGGTGCGCCATGTAGTCGGCGAAGACCTGGCCCAGCCACAGGTCGTCCCACCACGGGCTGCCGACCAGCGCGGCCAGCCACTGCAGCGAGATGCCGTGCGCCAGCACCACCGCCCGGGTCTCCCGCTCGCTGGCGGTGCCCGGGGTGCGGAACAGGTACAGCTCGCGCAGCAGCACGCAGCCCGGATGATCCAGCGACAGCAGGCTGAACTCCGGCACGAAGACGTGGTCGAGCTTGCCGAACGGGTACCGCACGCCGAACATCCGCTCGTACTCGTCCAGGCACTGCCGGGTCACCTCGAACGTCTCGTCGAGGTCGACGCTGAGGTACTTGGCCAACGACGCCCGGCAGTGGAAGCCCAGCCGGATCCCGTTGTGATCCTGGGACACCCCCTCGTAGGGACCGGCCACCAGCGCGGTGAGGTAGGTCGCCTGCGGCGTGGTGGGCCCGACCTGCCAGCGGCCCGGTGCCGTCCGGTGCGCCTCGCTGTTGCCCAGCACCTGCCAGTTCTCCGGCGTGGTCAGGGTGAACGTGTACGGAGCCTTGAGGTCGGGCTGGTCGAAGCAGGCGAACACCTTGGGGGCGTTGTCGATGTAGACGAAGGCGTAGAGGTAGACCTGGTCGTCGGCCGGGTCGACGTAGCGGTGCAGGCCCTCGCACTCCCTGGAGTAGCGCATCTCGGCGTCCACCACCAGGGTGTTCTGCCCGGCCAGCCCGGTCAGCGGCAGCCGGCCCTCCGACAGCGCGCCCACGTCGACCGGTTGGCCGTTGAGCAGCACCGAGTGCAGGGTTTCCGGCTGCACGTCCAGAAAGACCTCTGAACCATCAGCACCCGGCCGGGCGTCGAAGGCGATGGTGGTCGTGGACCGGAAGGTGTCGGCTCCGGTGGTCAGGTCGAGGTCGACGAGGTAGGAGTGCACCGTCAGGACGGAACCGCGCTCGGCCGCTTCGGTGCGGGTCAGGCTTGGCATAGCTGATCTCTCCTCGGTATTCCCCGCCACGGCAGCGGAGCGACCGGCCGGGCCGATCGGGTGGTGCACCGGGTGCTCGCCGACGACGGGCGCCCGGTGCGCGGATGGTTGTCAGACCGGTCCGGAGTACCGGCTGTTCAGATAGGCGATCTTGTCCTCGGAACCGCGCTCGGACAGCAGGTACTGCGTCCACGCCTGCCGCTCGTGCACCACGGCACCCAGCTCCCAGACGCAGATCACCTCGAGATGGGTGCCCTGCGGGATGAGCTGGAAGCCACCGCCCTTGGCGACGTCCTGGCCGTAGAGCGTCTCCCACATCTCGTTCTGGTTGCGCCAGGTCAGCACGATCAGGAAGTAGAAGGACTCACCGCACAGGTGGAAGACCACGAAGCCCAGGTCGCCGTCGAGCTTGAGCCGGCCGGCCTCGCTCTCGGCGTGCAGGAAGTCCCGCGCCTCGGCGCGCACCTCCGCCGGGATCTCCGCCGCCTCCGGGCGCACGTCGTACCACTTGAGATACCCGTCGGACAGCGCCACGTCCTCGCCCGGTACGGCGATCTTGGGCTGATGGACGTAGTCGCTGGGAATGTTGCCGAATCGGGCCAGGTCAGGCAGTTGGGTAGTCATTTCAGGATCGTATTCCAGCCTCGATCGCGTCAGCGGCGACGTCAGGCGGGCTGGCCCACCAGGGTCGGGGACAGCGCATGGGTGGCCGGGATCACCGCGGTCCGGTAGTCCTCGATCATCGAACCGACCGGGCCGTCGTAGTTCTCCTCCCACTCGGTGGTGGCGTAGATGGCCTGCGACTTCTCGACCCGCTCGTCCTCGGAACGGAAGGCCCGCAGCAGGAAGTAGCCGTTCTCGTCGTTGAGCATCGGGCCGAAGTCCAGCACGTTGATCCCGTACCGGCGCATCATCGGGATGGTGCCCTCCTCGCTGATCCGGTGGAACTCGTCCCGGGTGCCCGGTCGCACCTTGAACAGCCGCATCTCCAGCAGCCAGCTCTCGGCTTCGGTCACGTGAAAACCTCCTGGTCCACATAGGGAAACTGTCGTCGCTGGGTTGTCCCAGCAGGGTCCGGCTCAGCTGGGTTCTTCGACCAGGCTGCCGGGGACGTCGGCGACCAGCGGCACGTCCGGCGTCGTGGGGTCGTCGAGGACGTCCTCGGCCTCGGCCTTGGCCGGGCTGCGCACCGAGGCCACCCCGAGCACGGTGGCCACCACCGAGAACAGCGCCATCACCAGCCATACCCGGTGGCCGAGCGAGCTGAACAGCGCGCCGCCGATCATCGGCCCGATCGCCGAGCCGAGCCCGAACATGAACTGGAAGCTGCCGATGTAGCGGCCCTTGAGGTGCGCCGGGCCGGCCATCGCGGGGAAGGCGAACACCGCGGGCGCCCCGATCACCTCGCTGAGCGTCCAGATCAGGGTGCCCAGGATGATCACCGCCGGGCCCAGTGGCAGGCCGTAGGTGAGCATGCCCAGGCCTACCATCCCGAACGCCAGGCCGACCAGGATCTTGAACGGCCAGTGCTGGGTGATCTTGGTCAGCGGCAGCTCGAACAGGATCACGATCAGGCCGTTCAGCGCGACCGCGGCGGTGTACCAGAAGATCGCGACGCCCTCGCCCTTGACGTCCAGCGGCAGCGTCGACAGGTACTGCACGTACACCGCGGCGTTGAACAGCGCCGCGATCAGGAACAGCACGTAGCGGCGGTTGCGCAGCACCTCGAGGTAGCTGCCGGCCGGTGCCGCCGGCCCCCCGTCGGCGCCGAGCGCCGGGCGCTCCCGGCGCGGCAGTGCCACCAGCGCCAGCGCGGCGTAGGCCAGCGCCACCAGGGACTCGGCCCAGAACAGCAGGGTGTAGCCCTGGTCGTCCAGGTTGTACAGGGCGAAACCGATCAGCGGGGCCGCGGTGGTGCCGAGGTTCAGGCCGAACCGGTACATCGCGAAGATCATCACCTGCCGGCTCTCGGGCGTCAGCTCCGACAGCAGGGTGGCCGAGGCCGGCCGGAAGATCTGGCTGACCAGGCCGCACAGCGTGACCGCGAGCAGCAGCGCCGCGTAGTTGGGCAGGTAGAGCAGCGAGGCGACCAGCACCGCCGAGCTGGACATGCTCAGCACCGTGGCGTTGCGGGCGCCGAGCCGGTCGGCCAGCACGCCGCCGATCAGCACCCCGATCACCCCGCCGGCGCCGTAGGCACCGAGCGCGAAGGCGGCCTCGGAGGGCGAGCGGCCCTTGGAGGTCATGAACAGCACCACGAAGATGCTGAGGAACGCCCCCAGCCGGTTGATGAAGACGCCCGCGAAGATCGCCTTGACGGCGGTGGGTGATTCGTTGAACGTGCGCCAGATGCCAGCACTCTGGGCGGGCGCGGTGTCAGTCGACATGTCTCACACTTCTTCTAGGGACGGGTCGGTGACGGTGCTGGGCTGCACCGTGCCGGAGATGACGAGCGCGGCTTCGGCGGCGTCGAGGGCGCTGGCGCAGTGCGGGATCGAGTCGGCGACGGCGATGGCGGCCGCGATCCGTCCCCAGGCCGTGCCCTTCGGCGGCGGCGAGACCACCGCACCGGGGGCGGCCACCACGATCGTCTGGTGCACCTCGTCGGGAAGTTGCGCGGCCTCGAAGCTGACCGAGGAGATCTCGGTGTTCTCCTCGGCGACATAGAAGAACCGGATCGCCGCGGTCAGGTCCTTGCTGGCGGTCAGGTCCGGGGGCAGCCCGCAGGCCGCCCGGGCGGCGGCCAGCCCGGGGTCGATGCCGGTCGCCAGCAGCCCCAGGTACGGGATCAGGTCGCCGCCCAGCCGGCCGTTGACCTCGATCACCTTGGGGCCGGTGCTGGTCAGCATGTACTCGCTGTGCGTCCAGCCGTCGGTGAAGCCGAGCGCGGCGTGGGTGTCCTGCAGCGCCGCCAGCATCGTCTCGTCGGTCAGCAACGGGTCGTCGGCGCTGACGTAGTGTCCGACCTCCTCGGCGTACGGCGGGTAGCCGAGCACCTTGCGGCCGATGAACAACGGCGTGACCCGGCCGTGCGAGACCACCGAGTCGATGCTGATCTCCTCACCCAGCACGCATTCCTCGACCAGTACCGGGCGCTCCGGAAGCGGCACCGGTTCGGGACCCTGGGTGCCGCGGGTGAAGGGGAACATCCGGCGCAGTTCCTGGGCGTTCTCCACCCGGACCACTCCGAGGCTTGCGCCCAGTCCGCGCGGCTTGAGGATCGCCGGGTAGCCCACCTCGGCGGCGGCGGCCAGCGCCTCGGCCACGTCCTTGACCGGCACCGAGGCCGGTTGCGGCACTCCTGCCTCGCCGAGCATTGCCCGGGTCTGGCCCTTGTCGCGCAACCGGCCGATCACGTTCGGATCCCCGTTGCGCAGTCCCAGCGCCTGGGCCACGAACGAGGTGGCGTAGATACGTGTTTCGTCCCAGCACAGCACCCCGTCGAGCGGTTGCCGCTGGTGCAGCGTACGGGCGGCCTCGGCCATCGCCGGGCCGTCGGCGGTGCTGGGCAGCACCGTCCAGCCCGTGAGGTAGTCCTTCTCCCAGCTCGGTTCGGCCGTGTGGAACAGGTGGATCCGGAACTGCGAGCTGATCGAGCGCAGCAGGTACTCCCGGTAGGAGCGCAGTCCGGTTCCGATCACCAGCAGCGCCGGCCGCTGCTGGGGGGTGGGGGCAGTCATCGTCGTCTCCTCCTCATGGGCAGCACGACAGTGTCGCGACGCCCGGTCACTGCTCGCCGTCCTCGACGTAGTACCAGTTCTCGGGGGCGATGTTGGCGAACGGGTTGATCGGCTCGACGCCCCGCAGGTTGCCGGCGTACTCCAGCAGCCGGATCGGGAAGTTCGGGGTGAAGATCACCGGCACCTGCTCGGCGATGTAGTCCTGGTACTCGTACAGCACGTCCAGGTCGTCGCTGGTGACGGTCCGCTCGATCAGCTCGTCGGCCCGGGCGTCGGTCCAGTGCCCGAAGTTGCCACCGGCGTCGGTCTTGAACACGATCTCACCGGTCGGGTGGTGGTAGACCCAGCCACCGTTCCAGCAGCACATCTCCCACAGGCACGGGGTTTCCTCGCTCGGCACGCACGGGGCGTCCTCGGCCACCAGGATCGAGCCGTAGACCTCCTGCAGCCGCAGCTCGATGCCGGCCGCGGCGGCGTCGCGCTTGAACCGGCTCATCAGCTCGGTCAGCGCCGGGCGCCCCTCGACGTAGCGCAGCAGGATGCTGAGCTTGGTGCCGGCCGGAATCCCCTCGCCGGCCTGGCCAGGTCCGGTGCCGGGGTTGACGCACACCGCCGGTGTCTGGCTGGTGTCCCAGCCGTTGTCCTGCAGCAACTGCTTGGCCCGGGCCACGTCGAAGGGCAGCGGCCAGGCCGCCCCGCGCTGGCCGGGCGAGACCAGGTCGGTGGCCGGGATCATCGGCACCGGCCCGTTCTGCCGGTAGGCGTAACCCTGGTAGATCTCGCGCACCGCGGTGTCCTGGTCCAGCGTTGCTCTGCAGCGCCTGCCGCAGGTAGGTCTGGGCCATCAGCCTGCCGGCCACCTCGGGGTTGTTGAAGTTCAGGCTGATGTAGCGGATGCAGTACACCACCTGCGGGGCCAGCCGGAACCGCTCGCCGAGCGGGTTCTCCCCGCCCCGGGTGGGGTCGTCGGTGGAGCCGGCGGCGAAGCTCAGCGGCAGGTAGCCGACCTGGACGGTGCCGTCCTGCAGCATCTGGAACTGCTCCTCGTCGGAGAAGGTCGGCAGCTGCCGGAACTCCTCCAGGTGCGGCTTGTTCGGCCCCGAGTAGTGCTCGTTGGGGACGAAGGTGACGACGCCCTCCAGGGTGTAGCTCTTGAGCCGCCACGGCCCTGAGACGACGCTCCAGATCGGGCTGTCGGCCCAGAGGGTGCGGTGGGCGTTGTTCTCCTCGACGGCGTCGCCCTGCTGTTCGATCAGGTAGTCATAGACCGCCTCGACATCGGCGAGGTCGCCGCTGGCGTTGGCGGGCCCGTCGGCCGTCCGGTCCCAGGCCTTGGGCAGCGGGGTGATCGTGCTGAACTGGTTGAACAGCATCCAGCGCTTGGAGTAGGCCTTGTCGAAGGTGAAGTACACCTTGTCCTCGGCGACCTTGCCGTAGTCGACGCAGTTGTCCGGGAAGTAGCCCGGCACGTACTCGCCGTACCGGGCGCCCTTGACCTTCATCAGGTTGACCCAGAACAGCACGTTGTCCGCGCACAGGGTCTCGCCGTTGGACCACTTCCACGGCTTGACGGTGATGGTGGCGGTCAGCCCGTCGGCGCTCCACTCCGGCTCCTCGCCGATGCTCAGCTCGTAGTCCACCTCGGGCTTTCCGCTGTTGCCGAAGTAGTACAGCGTGCGGTACATCAGCGCCTGGAACTCGATGACGTTGCGGGTGCCCATCCGCTCCGGCGGGGTGAACGGGAAGATCACCGCCGGCGGGAATCCCGGGGCGCAGGCCCAGGTGACGACGCCGCCCTTCTTCGGCTGGCCGCCGACCTCGGCCAGCCCGGCCGTATCGGTCAGTTGCGCGGTCATGCTTCCTCCGAACCCTGGTGGTGTGCTGGTGCGCTGCCCGCCGGGACGAGCTCCTCGATGGCCGACACCCCGCGGCTGCCGGCCGCGCCGTAGCGCTCCCATTCCTCGTGCAGCCGGATCCGCCCGTCGGGCAGCACCGTCGGCGTCGAGTGGCAGCGCCCGGAGACCACCTCGCCGCCGTCGAGGACCATGCAGTAGGCGAAGTCGAGCGTGCCGTCCGCGGCACAGGTGCCGGCCAGCGATCCCCGCCGGGCCGCCCCGCCGGAGAACTCGCCCCACAGCAGGTCGCCGTCCTGCCGGTAGAGCGCGACCCGGTTCTTCTCACCGGGCACCCCGTCGTCCGGTGAGAACCGCCGCCCGTCGTAGTTGATCGTCACGGCAATGCTTCCAGTGCTCAACGGACCGGTAGCTCGCGCAGCTCCAGCGTGCAGCACTTGGCGCTGCCGCCGGACTTGAGCAGCTCGGACAGGTCCACCCCGATCGGTACGAAGCCCCGCGCCCACAACTCGTCGATCAGGTGGGTCGCCTGCGATGCGAGCAGCACGTGCCGGCCGTCGGAGACCGCGTTCAGGCCGAACACCGCGGCATCGTCGTCGGTGGCCAGGATCGCGTCCGGGTAGAGCTCGCGCAGCACCTGCTGGCTCTCGGCCGAGAAAGCCTGCGGGTAGTACATGATCTCGTCGTGGTCCAGCACCGCGAGCGCGGTGTCGAGGTGGTAGTAGCGCGCGTCGACCAGCGTCAGCGGTTGGACCGGCATGCCGAAGAACCGGGCCGCCTCGTCGTGGGAGAGCCGGTCGGTGCGGAAGCCGGTGCCGGCCAGGATCCGGGAACCGGTGACCAGGTAGTCGCCCTCCCCCTCGTTGATGTGCTCGGCATCGTGCACCTGGTAGCCCCGCTCGCGGAACCAGTCGGCGTAGGCCGGGCCCTCGTCGACCCGCTGCGGGTAGCGGAACCGCGCCGACAGCACCTTGCCGTCGATCATGGTGGCGCCGTTGGCGGCGAACACCATGTCCGGCAGGCCGGGGATCGGCTGGATCTGCTCGACCTGGTGGCCGAGCCCGCGGAACAGGTTGATCAGCCGTTCCCACTGCACCAGGGCCAGGCCGCCGTCGGTGGGCTTCTCCGGCTCCATCCACGGGTTGATCGAGTAACAGACGTCGAAGTGCACCGGCGGGCACATCAGGTATCTGCGGGGGCGGGCCGTGCGCACCGGCCGAGCAGTGCGTACCGGGGCGCTGGCTGTGAGTGTCACGCGTGCTCCAAAAGCTCAGAGGGGGAGGTCGCCGGGGTAGCGAAGTTGACCTGGATCTTGGATGCGAAGTCGTTCATGGTGTCGAAGGCCTCTTCGAACGAGCTGCCCTTGGTGCCGAGGAAGCCGATGATGGTGTTGCCGTCCGGGGGGCGCTTGATCTTGTCGCCGGGCTTGGCGGTGATCTTGAGCAGGAACACCTTGTCGGAGTTGGCGACCTCGTCCGGGACCACCACCTCCTCGACGATGCCGGCGGCGCTGATCAGGCACATCGCGGTGATGTGGGTGCCGGTCGGCTGGAAGTGCCGGACCCGCGGCTTGCGGCCCAGGCCGATGTCCACGGTGGCCTCGATCGGGTCGTGGTCGGCGGTCAGCTGCGCGATGGTCTCCAGTCCCCCGCCGCCGACCCGGGCGGCGATCTCGAGCAGGTGCGGTTCGCCGTTGTGGAAGCGCACCTCGGCGTGCATCACGCTGCGCCGCAGGCCCTGCGCGTGCGCGGCCAGGGTCACCGCGCGGTGCACCTTGGCCAGGTCCTCCTCGCCGAGCGTGGTCGGCGCGTGGTGCACGTCGTCGTCGAAGTTGTCGCCCTCGGCGGTGATCCGGTCGACCACCGAGCCGAGATAGACCTCCTCGTCCCAGGCGACCCCCTCGATCAGGTACTCCTTGCCGTCGAGGAAGGACTCGACCAGCAGGCCGTTCGGGCCGAGGTCCATGCCGTCGGCGTCGGCGAGCAGGTCGCCCAGGTGCGCGATGCCGTCCTGGGCCTGGCCGAACCGCTCGGCCATCTCGGCGGGCGAGTGCACCTTGAACACGTAGTAACTGCCGGCACCCAGGGTCGGCTTGAGGATCACCGGGTAGCCGAACTCCTCGGCCGCCGACAGCGCGTCGCGCAGTTCGGCGACGTAGCGGAAGGCCGGGATCGGCGCGCCACCGCGCTCGTAGGCCTGCCGCATCAGGTACTTGTTGCGGCTCTGGATCGCCGCCTGCACGTCGATGCCGGGCAGCCCGAGCGCCTCGGCGATCGCCGCCACCGCGGTCACCGCGAACTCGGCGAAGGTGATCACCCCGTCGAAGTGCTCCTCGGCGTGCCAGCGCCTGGCCTCGGCGATCATGTCGTCGATCTGCTTGCTGCCGACCAACCGGTAGCGCTCGGCCGGCCAGAAGTCGGTGGTGCCGGTGCCGTTGAGCACGTACACGACGTGGCCGTAGGTCTCGGCCCGCTGGTAACGGCCCTGGTAGTAGTGCATGTACTGCTGCGGTTCGATGGCAAGCAACTTCATGGCGAACTCCTTAGACCGCGCCGTCGAGCGCGGGAGTGCGGGTGAGCAGCTCATCGGCTGGGCTGTCGGAATCGGTGCGGCTCGCCAACCTCGGCAGCTCGACGGCCGGCACCTCGGTGGCGGGCTCGCCGGTGAGGCTGAGCGCCATTCCGGCCGCACCGGCCCGCGCTGCCAGGTCGATCAGGATCGGCGCGGCTCCGGAGAGCAGGGTGCGCACCTCCAGCAGCAGGTCGCCGGGCTCCACCGAGCCGTTGTCGGCCATCACCCGCAGCCGGGCCAACTGGTCGGCGAAGGTCTCGGCCGCCCGGGCGACGCTGAAGGTGTCCAGCTCGTAGGCCGCACGCAGCCGGGCCTGCACCAGCGCGGCCCGGGCCCGGCCGGCCGGCGTGGTGGCCAGCATGCTGCCGGCCCGGCCGGCGATCAGCAGCGAGACCGTTTCGGCCAGCGCGTTCCAGGGCTCGATCAGGCGAAGCTCGGTCACCTCGTCCAGCGCCTGCCGGGTGAAGTTGGTGCGCTGGTACTCCGGGGCGGTGAGCGCCAGGAAGAACCGCACCTCGTCGCGCGGCACCTCCGCCAGCAGGTCGCTGCCGCGGATCAGGTGGTTGCGGCTGGTGGAGAACTTGGCGCCCTCCAGGTCGTAGAACTCGTTGCAGACGTTGCTCTCCGGCAGCACGTACCGGTCGCCGTGGGCCATCAGCATGGTGAGGTCCATCAGGCCCCAGTGGTAGGTGTTGTCGAAGCCGTGGAAGTACACCACCTCGGCATCGGCCTCGGCCCGCCAGAGCTCGTCCACCTCGACCGGCTGCGGCTCGCCCTGCCGGCCGGCGGCCCACCAGGTGCTGTAGATCGAGGCGGGCATCGCCTCGATCCAGGGGTAGAGGATCTGCCCCGGTGTCTCGGCGAACGGCGCCTCGATGCCCCAGCCGCTTCCCGGCATGGTGATCGGGATGTCGGGTAACGGGCCGGCCAGCAGCTCGCGGATCAGCTGCATCGAGTGTGGCCGCCAGCGGTCGGCCCGGGCCTCGAAGTACTCGGCCAGCCGCTCGCGGTAGTCCTCCATCGGCAGCACCAGGATGGCCCGCTCGCGGTAGCGCACCGGGTCGGTCGGGTCGATGGTCGACCGCGGCTCCAGCAGCTCGTCGTAGCTGTTGGGATGCCCGCAGCTCTCACAGGTGCCGCCGCAGCTGCCGGCCAGGCACACCGGGCAGGCGCCGGCGACCAGGCCGTCGAAGAGGTAGGTGCCGCTGCGCTCGGCGTAGGGCAGCCGCACGGTCCGCAGCCGCAACCGGCCGGTGTCGTAGAGCCGGGTCACGAACGACACCACCGTCTGGCGGTACCGGTCGTCGATCGGCGGCAGGCCCGACATCGAGATGCCCATCGCGGACAGCGAGTTCTCGATCGCCGCCGTGGAGCGCTGGCACAGCGCCTGCGGCGTGGTGGCCTGCCGGGCCGCCGTGGCGACCACGTAGGTCTGGCTGTCGTCGGTGCAGGTGGTGTAGATCACCGGCCGCCCGAGGGCGCGCAGGTAGCGGGCGTAGACGTCCCCGGCTAGGTACGGTCCGGCCAGGTGCCCGACGTGCAGGTCGCCGTTCGGGGTGGGGGTCGCCGCGATGATGATCGCGGGGCGGGTGGACCCGTCGGACCGTTCGGTGCGGCTCATCCCTCTTCCTGGTGCCGGGCGGCGAACTTGGCGGACAGGTCGCTGTCCCACCACACCGAGTACATCTCGAAGTCGGCGTCGCCGTCGTTGACCACCTGGTGGGTCGAGCCGGGCCGGAAGTGCGCGATGTCGCCGGCCACGAACGGCACCTTCTCGCCGTCGCAGAGGATGTGCGAGGCGCCGTTGAGCGCGATCCAGATCTCGTACTCGTGGTGGGCGTGCGGGCCCGAGGCGGCCCCCGGCGCCACCACGCACCAGGAGCCTTCGAACGGCGCGTTCAGGGCCGGCCACGGCATCAGCCGCTGGGCCTGCAGGCCGTTGTCGAGCTTCAGGTCGCCTCGGGACAGGCTACGGATTTCCATGCTCTCGATCCTCTTTCGGGCTAGCTCGGCACCGGAACGGTGGCCACCAGCTGGTGAGTGGGCTGATGGGACAGCAGGTCGTGCACGATCTCCTCCGACCGCACCGCCAGCAGGCTCAGCAACGAGTCGGCGATGCCGTGGGTGGCCTCGTTGACGCCCTGCAGGTAGCAGCCGGCCCGGACGTTCGGCGGCAGGTTCATCCGGTAGCTGCGGCTCACCGAGACCTCGTCCATCGACACCGACGCCGCCAGGTCGCGGACCGCCTTGGGCATCTGCGTCTCGAAGCCGGTGCCCAGCAGCACCAGGTCGCAGCGCATCTCCTCCGAGGCACCGTTCTTGCGGTCGAGCAGGGTCAGCACCACCTCGTTGTCGGCCATCCGGGCGGCGACGATCTCGTGCATCGTGACCATCTTGCAGCCGGTCGGCGCCGGTCAGCTTGTCCAGGTACATCTGCCGGTACAGCACGTCCAGCAGGGCCGGGTTGAGGCCGGAGTAGTTGGTGCGGTGCATCTCGCGCAGCAGCTGGTCACGGGCCTCGGGCAGGGCGGCGTGGAACTCGTCGACGAAGGCCGGGAAGTACAGCTGGTTGGTGAACTTGGAGTTCTCGTAGCAGTTCAGCCCGATCGAGCGCATCACCATGGTGCACTGGGCGTTCGGGAACTCCTGGTGGCTGGCCCACAGCATCTCGGCCGCGCTCTGGGCGCCGCCGAGCACCACGATCCGGTGCGTGGCGGCGCTGTCGTAGTTGGCGATCCGGGTGGAGAACTCGGTGCTGTGGATCAGCCGCTCGCGCGGCAGTCCGGCGAACTCCGCGGGGATGTGCGGGTCGCGGCCGGCGCCGATGATCAGGTTCCGGCAGAGGATCTCGCCACCGTCGGCCATCCGCACCAGCCATTGCGAGACGTCGCCGTTGCTGTCATAGCACGGCTCGGCGCTGACGCACTTGCGCCCGGACTGGATCCGGACGTTGCTGAGGTTGCGGGCCACCCAGCTGAGGTAGTCCGAGATCTCCATCCGGTACGGGGTGAAGCTGCCCAGGTTGATGAAGTCGTCGAGCCGGTCGGTCGCGTGCAGGAAGTTGATGAAGGAGTACTTGCTGCGCGGGTTGCGCCGGGTCACCAGGTCCTTCAGGAAGGAGACCTGGCTCTGCGACCAGGGCAGCAGCAGCCCGCGCTGCCAGACCACGGTGTCGTGCTGCTCGACGATCACGGTCTCGCGCGCCACCTCGGGCGCCAGTTCCTCCAGGGCGACGGCCAGCGACAGGTTCGCAGGGCCGGCACCGATGGCAAGGACTTCGACCTCTTGGCGGTCCAAGACGTTCCCCAATCTGGTCATGGCGGGCCTACCGCTGTCCGACGGTGCTGGCGCCCGAGTGCTGCACCAGTTCCACCAGGTCGGAGATCCGGCGCGCGGCCTGGTAGGAGCGCAGGTCGAGGGTCACCCCGAACTGGCTCTCCAGCTGTGCCAGCGCCTCCAGCGAGCTCAGGCTGTCCCAGTCGTAGGCAGCCAGCACCGGGTGGTTGTTCAGGTCCTCCGCCGATTCGTGCAGGACATCGCTGAGAATGGTCACCACGGTGCGCTCTATCGACGCCGCGTCGGTCATCTGGCTGCTCGCTCTCTGTCAGGTTGCGTGATCCAACTGGGCGCCGGATCCCATCCGTCGCGCAGGTCAAGGGTGAAAGTGCCGTCGGAATCGGCCGGGGTGAACCCGGCACGCTTCCAGAAACCGGCGGCCGCGCCGTTCTTGGCCGACGGGACGAAGCTGCCCTGCAGGGTGGTGGCACCGGCCGCGCTGGCCCTGCTGGCCAGCCAGGCGACGGTGGCCAGCTCGATGCCCCGGCTCAACACCCGGCAGCTGAGCACCATGTTGAGCACCCGCCAGGTCTGCGCGCCGCACTCCACCCACAGCGCGCCGACGATCCCCTCGTCGCCGAAGCGGTCCGAGACCGACAGCGACGCGACCAGGTGGCCGGGGTCGGCGGCCATCTCCGCCGTCCGGGTCTCGTCGAACCGGATGCCGGTGAGGTTGAACTGGTTGGTGCGGGCGGCCAGCTGCGCGACCCGGGCCACCCCGAACGGGCTGACCGGTTCCACGCGTGAGCTCGATGGCCAGCGCCTGCAGGTAGTCCTCCGACGAGCCGAAGCTGCCCTCGAACTCGGTGCGCAGGGCACGGGTGCGATACAGCGCGGGGCGATCCCGGTCGGTCTCGGTGAGGTCGAGCACGTCGAACCAGCCCGGTGCCAGCAGCGAGCCGACCAGGTGCGCCGGGTCGCCGTCGGCGGCCACCAGGGCGACCTCGGGCAGCTCGCTGCCCACCTGGCCGCGCTCGAACGGCGAGTCGTCCATGAAGACGAACGAGCCGGTCGACAGGCTCAGGGTCTCGGCGGCCTGCCGCAGGTTGTCGGCCTTGGGCGACCAGTTCACCGCGGTGACCGAGAACGCCTCGGAGCGCAGCAGCATCTCCGGGTGGTCGCCCAGCGCGTCCTCGACGATGGCCGCGTCGTTCTTGCTGGCCAGCACCAGGATGACACCCTGCTCGCGCAGCCGGCGGGCGCTGCGCTGCAGGTTGAGGTAGCAGGAACCCGGGTACAGCCCGCCCAGCTCCACGCCGGTGGCGCCGACCTCGCCCAGCACGCCGCCCCACAGCGTGTTGTCCAGGTCCAGGGCCAGCACCTTGCGCGACAGGCCCATCCGGGCCTGCACGATCCGGGCCACCTGCCGGGCCAGCACGTGCAGCGCGCCGTCGGTGTAGGGCAGGTCGGCGTAGCGGTGCAGCCGGGCGTCCCGGGCCGCGAACGGCTGCTCGGTCAGCGCGCTGACCAGGTCCACCACCAGCACCTGCCGGTGCTCGGCGGCCAGGCTCAGCAGGTCGGCGTTGAGCCGGTTCCAGGCAGCCGGCCAGCGCCGCCCGGTCCCGCCAGCTCAGGAAGGTCTCGCGCACCTCGACCGGCAGCGGCAGCGTGTGCAGCACCAGCGTCGCGGCGCTGCGCCGGGTGACCGAGTCGACCAGCGACCGGAACTCGGCGAAGCGGGCCTCCACCTGGCCGGTCACCGCCGTCGAGGTCGCCGCCGGTCCAGTCACTCGGCAGGAAGAAGGACTCCTCCATCAGGCAGGCCAGCACGTCGGGCTCGCCGTCGGCGGCGAAGGCGCCGGAGGCAAGGGAGAACTCGAAGGTGCCGTAATCGCCCACCGTGATGGCCGGCAGCGCGCCCACCGCCACCAGGCTGGTCCGCAGCAGCGGCTCGAACGGGCCGACGGTGCAGGTGGCCAGCACGCTGACGCTGACCGGCGGCAGCCCGCCGTCGGCCGGCTGCAGGTTGGACAGCAGCCGGCCGAGCTTGCGGGCCAGCCCCGGATCGGACAGCTGGGCCAGCGCCACCCGGACGTCGGCCGCCGGGGCGTGGTTGCCCTCCACCGCACGGCGAAGGGCGTCGGTAAGGAAGCTCGGGTCGCTCATCTCTCGTCAGGCTCAGACCTGGACCAGCGTGCAGTACCACCGCATGCCGATCGAGATACCCGACATCGCCACCAGGTCACCGGGCTTGATGTCGCCGCGCTGCAGCGCCTCGCCCAGGCTGATCAACTGGTCGGCGGCGCCCATGTGGCCGTGCGTCAGCGACACCTCGGCGTTGGTGTGCTCCACGGTCACGCCGAACGGCTGTGCCACCTCCTCGATGGTGTCCGCGCTGTCGTTGATGTAGATGATGTGCGCCAGCCGGTCCGGGCTGACACCGGCCTGCTCGCAGGCCATGGTGATCACCTCGGTCACCCGGTTGCTGAGCTTCTCGGAGAACTCGCGCAGCCGGTTGGGGTCCTTGCCGAAGTGGTTGAGCACCCGCTCCAGGCCGCTGGGGGCGTTCGCGGTCGACCAGCCGTCCGGTGGCTGGGGGGTCACCGCGCCGCCGAAGTCGCACCGGAAGAAATCGCACAGGTCCGGATCGGTGAACTGGGCGGTGGCCAGCCAGCGCAGCTGGTCGTGGCCGCGGCGCAGCACGGTGGCCACCGCCCCGTCGCTGTGCACCGCGTTGTTGACGTTCATCCGGTTGCGGTGGAACTCGCTGACCCGGTTCACCGCGACGAACAGCGCGTTGTCCAGGTTCGGCTGGATGGCCATCTGGCCGGCGATCAGCCCCAGGCCGGTGACGCCGGAGGCGCAACCCTCGTTGAGCAGCAGGGTCTGGGTCTGGTCGATGCCCAGCTCGCGGGCCAGCGCCGCCGAGGTGTCCCAGTACAGGTAGTCCGGCATCTCCGAGGTGGCCAGCACCACCAGATCCAGCTCGGATGCCTCCATGTTGAGCTCGGCCAGCGCCTTGCGGGCGGCGTCGGCGGCCAGCGCCGTGGCGGTCGACGCCGGGCTCGGCGCGGTGGAAGGTGGAGTAGCCCCAGCGGACCACCCGCTCGGGGTCGGTGACGTAGGAGGGGGCGGTCTCGGTCACGTCCAGGTCCTGGCCGAAGGCGTAGCCGAAGGAGCGGATGCCGAAGTCGACGACCTGGTTGCCCCGAGCTCTTTCGGAGTCGCCGACCGTGGCGGTGTGGAGGATGCTGGTGCTGTCAGCCATCTGCAGGGCTCACTTTCACTCACGTCATTGTGGGGATTTGTCCGGATCATATGCCGACCAGATGGCAACTTCCAGGCTGCTTTGCGCCGCCCTATCCTGACCATCGACGTTGTACCGTTCACTGCAGTAATGACTGCACTCCGAGCTACATCTGGTCTTATGGATTTTTATAGGTATTGTTCCTAGCCGAAACAGACCCCCGCTTCTTGCCATTGCTGCCAGCCGCAGCAGGGAGGCGCTAATGGACGATGTCGTCAGCGCCCGGATTAAATTCGAGGTGCTCGGTCCGCTGCGGGCATGGCGCGACGGCGCTGCCCTGCCGCTCGGGCCGGTGCAACAACGAGTTGTCCTGGCGGTCCTACTGCTGCACACCAACCGGCCGATCGGCCGGCAGCAGATCATCGACGCGGTGTGGGGTCCGGCCCACCCCACCCATGCGGTGAACCTGCTGCAGCGGCATGTCTCGGCGCTGCGCCGGGTGCTCGAGCCACAGCGCTCGGCCCGCGCGGTTTCCGACCGGGTGGTCTGGACCGACGGGGGCTACCTGTTCACCGTCTCGGCCGGCAGCCTGGACCTGGAGCAGTTCGACAGCAGCGTCAGCATGGCTCGGGCGGCCCGCGCCGCCGGCGACCTGCCGAAGGCCGCGGCAGCGCTGCACTCGGCCCTGCAACTGTGGCGCGGCCCCGCCTGTGACGGCTTGATCAGCCCATTCCTGGACGCCCAACGCGAACAGCTGGCCGAGCGGCGGATCAGCGCCCTGGAGGAGCGCATCGACCTGGACCTGGCCCTGGGCAACCATCTCGACGTCATCGCCGAGCTGCGCGCGCTGGTCGCGGAGTACCCGCTGCGGGAGCGGCTGCGCGGGCTGCTGATGGCCGCGCTCTACCGTTCCGGCCGGCAGGCCGACGCGCTGGCGGCCTACCAGGACGCCCGGCGGCAGCTGCGCGACGAGGTGGGGGTGGCGCCGGCCGCGGCGCTGCAGCGACTGCAGCAGCAGATCCTGGCGGCCGATCCGGACCTGGCCCCGCCGGTGCCGGCCGGAGGCCTCACGGTTATCCCACCGCGCCGGAGCAGGCCGGATATTCCGATGCCCGCGCAACTACCCCGCGATTTGTCCACTTTTGTCGGACGAGACTGCGAACTGAGCCATCTTGATTCTTTACTAAACGCCAACGACCCTCAGTCAGAAGCGCCCGAAGTGACTGCGCTGTTAGGAATGGCGGGCATCGGGAAGACGACGTTGGCGGTTCATTGGGCGCATCGAATTCGAGATCAATTTCCAGATGGACAAGTTTACTTGAACCTACGTGGGCACGATGCGGCCGAGCCAGCAATGGACCCGGCCGAGGCGCTGCAGATCGTGTTGGAGGCCTTCGGGGTGCCCGGTCAGCAGATCCCGGCGAGCCTGGAGGCCCGGTCTGCCCTCTACCGCAGCATGCTGGCCAGCCAGCGGGTGCTGATCGTGCTCGACAACGCCTGCGACGCCGAGCAGGTACGGCCGCTGCTGCCGGGTTCGGCCGGCTGCCGGGTGATCCTCACCAGCCGCACCCAGTTGACCAGCCTGGCCGCCATCGACGGTGCCCAGCTGATACCGCTCGAGCCGCTGTCGAGCCACGATGCCCAGCAACTGCTGGCCCGGCGGCTGGGCGCGCAACGGGTCGCGGCCGAGCCGGCCGCGGTCGAGCAGATCGTCACCGCCTGTGCCGGCCTGCCGCTGGCGCTGTCGATCGTGGCCGCCCGCGCGGTTCCCGGCTTCCCGCTGACCGTGGTGGCCGACCAGTTGCGGGCCAGCCGGGGGAGCCTCGCGGCCTTCGACGCCGGTGACGAGACCGCCAACCTGCGCAGCGTGCTGGCCAGCTCCTATCGCGGCCTGACTCCCCTGGCGGCGCGGGTGTTCCGGTTGCTGCCGCTGCTGCCCGGACCGGACTTCGCCAGCTGCGTGATCGCGGGCCTGGCCGGCCTGCCGATGGCCGCGGTGGACGCACCGCTCACCGAACTGCGCCGGGCCAACCTGATCACCGAGACCAAGCCCGGCGTGTTCGCGCTGCACGAGCTGCTGCGCAGCTACGCCGCCGAGCTCAGCGGCGAGCAGGACGGCGAGGAGGAACGGCGGCTGGCGTTGCGCGGGCTGTCCGAGCACTGCCTGCATCCGGCGCACCGGGCCGACCGGCTGCTCAGCCAGCTGGGTTCCGACCGCCGGATCTGGCGCACCGGCCAGCCATTCGGCCTGGCCGACGAGCTGCCCGCCCACCGGGAGGCACTGGACTGGTTCACCGCCCAGCACCCCGGCCTGCGCTGGGCGCTGGGCCCGTCGGCCAACTCGAGCTTCGAGCAGGGCCTGCGCCAGCTGGCCTGGACGTTCGAGTCGTTCCTGGAGGGCAACGACTACCCGCGCGAGCCGCGGGTGCTGCACCGGGGCGGCGCCGAGCACGAAGAGTATCCGCACGAGCCCGCCGGCCAGGCGATCTGCCATGCCTGCCTGGCCTACGCCTATGGCCAGCTGGGCCGCCTCGACGATGCCGAGTTGCACGCCCGTCAGGCGTTGCTGCTGTACCAGGAGCTGGACCAGCGCACTCCCCAGGCACATGCCTACCGGCTGCTGTCCTGGGTGCTGGACCTGCAGGGTCGCTACCGGGAGGCGCTGGTGCAGGCCCAGTTGGCCGGCGAGCTGACCGGCCAGCACCAGCTGCACCTGCCGGCCTGACGACGACGCCCGCCGGACACCGTCCGGCGGGCGTCCGATCAGCCGTCAGGCGAGGCTGCGAACCTGCTTGATGACCGGGCCGAGCAGGTCCATGTGCGGGCGTTGCACGGTGAAGTACGTGAACCCGAACCGCTCCCGGCTCTCGATGATCTGCCGGGCGATCTCGGCCTCGGTGCCCATGAACAGGAACGGGCACTCCAGCATCTCCTCCACGGTGAGGTAGGCGCCGAAGTCCTCCATGGCCTGCTCGACGGCCTTGCGCCGGTCGTCGGTGATGTAGACGCCCAGGATGAAGGCGTTGCGCTCGATCTCCTCGGCCCGGTCGCCGGCCACCGAGTTGAAGAACTTGACCATCTCGTCGGTCTCGGCGGCGGTCTTGAGGCGCAGCGTGGCCGGCGGCTGGCCGGCCACCTGCAGCCGGCCGCCCAGGCTGAAGATGTCGGCGCGCTCGGCGGCCAGCCGGATCATCCGCTCGCCACCCGAGCCGATCAGCAGCGGTGGCATGCTCACGCCCTGCTCCGCGGCGAGCAACTCGGCGACCTTGTCGATGGTCGAGGCGACCCGCTCGTGGCGCTTCTGGAAGGACTGGAACTCGAAACCGGCGTCGTCGAACTGGTACTTGAGCAGGCCGGTGCCCAGGCCCAACTCCACCCGTCCGTCGGTCAGCCGCATCAGCGTCGCCACGTCACGCGCCAGCACCGAGGGGTTCCAGAAGCCGACGTTGAGCACGTAGCTGCCGACCCGCAGGTGCTCGCTCGCGTAGGCGGCCGCCATCGCCGCCAGCAACGGCGAGGTGCGGTTGGGGCCGAGGTGGTCCACACCGCCCGCCGAGTCGAAGCCGTAGGCCTCCGCGCGCCGGCAGGTGTCGACGAGATCCTGCCGGGTGTAGTGGGTGCCCAGGGTGAATCCGAACCGGAAGTCCCGCTCGGGTGCCGTCATCGTCATTGCCGCGTCAACTCCATAATCCAGTTGGTTTCCCACGTCTGTTCCTGATCGATCGAGAACGCCTGCTCCCACCGCGCCGAGTCCGGGGTGATCTCCGACCAGATGTAGCGCACCCGGACCGGGGTGCCCTCGTGCGTGTCGTCGCCGTAGAACAGGCCTACCGCGTCGGTGAAAGCTCCGATGACCGGCGGGAACAGCACGCCCTCGGTGCTGGTCGCCCAGCTGAGCGACCACTGCTGGCGCTCGGACTCGTACAGCCGCAGGGTGAGCGCCGTCGTCCCGTCCGGAAAGGTGAACTGATCGATGTTGGCGCGACCGTCCAGCAGGCTCCAGGCAACCGAGGTGGCCTCGAACTCCTCCCAGTCGGTGCACCCGGCCAGTCGCTGCTTGAGCCGGCGGTTGGCGACCTTCCAGTTACCGATCAGAAAGTCGAAGTCACCCAATCACACGCACCCCGTCACGAGTCGAAGTTACGAACGAGTTCGGATCCCGGCCGGCGCGCGGCCGTCTGGGCAGCGCCCGCTGGCACGGATGACCCGCACCGGCCCCGGCTGCCGCTCCCGCCCGCCCATCGGCATGCGAGGGGGCTAGGTTACCGCGTCACATCCTGATGTCTACGGCCAATCCGAATAAATATGTCTATGGGTGACTACACACGTTCCATTCACACCCGGACGGCCCGCCGCGGGACGCGAAGGGCCCCGCCGGACGTATCCGGCGGGGCCCTCCGAGTGCGCTCTAGCTGGTCGTGCTCACCTGCGGTGTTACGGGGTGACGCTCTGCACGATCACGTCGCCGGTACCGACCACCACGTTGGCGTCGGTCGCGACCCGGACGCTGCCGAGCAGCACCCGGCCGGCCGCCGGAGCAGCGTTGGCGGTCACCGTCGCCGGCACCGTCCACGAGCTACCCGCCGGGCGCACCGCGTTCGCGTCGGTCACCGCGACCGAGCCGAACGCGGTGTTGGTGAACACGTCCACGTACTTGAACGTGGTGGTGCCCGAGGGGACCGCGAAGCCGTCCACCAGGGTCACCCAGGTCCCCGGCGCCGGGTTGGCGATGGTCACCGACTCCTCGGAGTCCCCGTCGGCCGACTGACCGGCCAGCACGCAGGTGCCGGTGGTGCAGTTGTAGACGAACAGGTCCAGGTCGGCACCCGGGTCGCTCGGGCTGCCGATGGTGGCCCGCAGCGAGGTGGATCCGGGGGTCACCGTCACCTGACGCTGCTGCTGCACACCCGGGGTGATGCTCGGGGTGTCCAGCTTGGCGCTGCCGAAGGTGGAGCTGACCGCCCGGCCGGTGAAGGTGCCGAACTGGTTGGTCAGGGTGTAGCTACGGCTGATCGGCGTGCCGATCGTCGCCGAGGCGATGGTGTCCGGGTTCGGCGAGACCGTCGCGCCCAGGATCGAGGCGGTCAGGCTGTACGGCGCGTTCGCCGTGTCGGAGGTACGCCGGGCCTCGACCGTCACCTCCCAGACACCCGCCTGCGGGTTGCTCTGGGTACGGCTGTTGGGCGAACCGGCCGCACACGAGCCGGAGGACGGGGTGTAGCAGCTGAGCGAGGAGTTGTCCTCCAGGCCGACCCCGTACGGGTGGAACCGCAGGAACCGGATCTGGCCGGCGCCCGGGGTGTCGCCGCCGCCCACCATGTCCACCTTCAGCGCCGGCACGTTCGCCGGGACGTTGAAGAAGTAGGTGGTGTACTGGTTGCGCCCGATGGTGCCCGAGTGCGTGACCGAGTAGTTGTTGGCCGCGTTGAACTGCTCGGCCGCCACCACCGTGTTCAGCGTCTGCTTCTCGATGCCGGGGCTTGCCGGGTCGTCGAGGTTCAGGATCGCCGAGTGGGTGCCGACGCTGGTCGGGTTCACCGTGACCGGCAGGGTGACTGGCGACGTTCTTCGGCAGCGCGATGGAGCCCGCGGTCGAGAACGTGCCGTCGTTGCCGGTCCAGCTCAGGTTGTAGGTCTTGGTACCGGCACCGCCCGACGTACGGGTGAAGGTGTACGTGCGGGTGTAGCTGTCACCGGCGGCGACACCTTCCCGGTCGTAGATGCCCTGGCCCACGCCCGGAGTCGCCAGGAAGCTCGACAGGATGGTGTGGACCTCGACCGCGGAGTCGATGTCGACGGTCTTGATGTCGCGCTTGAGCAGGTTCCATGCGGCGTTGACGTCGATCAGGCCGTTGCCCTGCTCGTAGGCACCGTAGCGCGGCAGGTAGCGGGCCGAGGACCGCAGCGCCTGCCGGATCTGGTCGGGCTGGCTCGACACGCCGGCCTGCAGGGCGGCGCTGACCAGCAGCGCTCCGACGCCGGCGGCCTGCGGCGAGGCCATCGAGGTGCCCTGCAGCATCGAGTAACCGGCCGGCAGCGTGTAGGTGCCGGCGACCGGGCTGGACGCCTCCCACATCGGGGTGCTGGAGATGGCCGCGCCGGGCGCCACGATCTCCGGCTTGAAGCCGCCGTCCTCACGCGGGCCCCGCGAGGAGAACGGGTGCAGGTTGTCCGTGAAGGTGGAGTCCGAGCCGTAGTTCTTCTGCCAGGTCTCCCTGCTGATGTAGGAGCCGACGGCCAGCACCTTCGAGGCGACGGCCGGGTCACCGATGGTGTTCAGGCCCGGGCCGTTGTTGCCGGCCGAGATGAACATCTGCACCTTGTACTTGTCGATCAGCCGGTCGTAGAGCACGGCCCGGGTGTTGTTGCCGTCGTTGAGCGCCGGCAGGCCACCGATCGACATGTTGATCACGTCGACGTTGCCCTTCTTGGCGATGTAGGTCATGCCCTCGATCAGGGCGTGCGTGGTGCAGCCGGAGATGAACAGGCAGACCCGGACGGACTTGAGCTTGGCGCCCGGAGCCGCGCCGGACATGGCACCGCCGAACATGTTGTTCGCCGCGGTGATGCCGGCCACGTGGGTGCCGTGCTCGCCGGAGACGATGCCGATGTTCACGGCATTGTTGGCCTTGTCCGTCTGGATGACGAACGGCATCGACTCGTGGACGTCGGTGGCCGGGTTGTCGGTGCCGAAGTGCCCGATGTCCTGGGTCTTGGTGAAGTCCTTCATCGGGGTGTCGTCGCGGAAGTTGCGGTTCTGGTTGGTGTCGACCCGGACCTTGCCGGTCTGGTCGTCCCACAGCACCGCGAACTTGTCGGTGGAGTCGCCGTCGCGGTTGACGTCGTTGCCCAGTTCGCCACCCAGCCGCGGGTCGCTCTCGTCGAACATGGCGACCCGGTAGTCGCCGTTGGGGGCGGCGTAGGCGACGCCGTCGAAGATGAACGCCGGGCCGCTGACCTGGGTGTTCATGACCAGCCAGGTGGGGTCGTCGTCGGTCAGCGGGTCGGTGTAGGTGACCCAGTCGGTGATCTTGCGCTCACCGGTCGTGGTGGTGGCCAGCGCCGGGTGGTCCAGGTCGATGCCGGAGTCCACGATGCCGATGGTGACGCCCCGGCCGTCCCAGGTCGGGTGCGCCGCGGTGAAGGCGGCGGCGCCGGTCTCGCGGATCGGCATGTAGGGGTTGTCCCGCGGGGTGGCGGCACTCGGGGGGGTCTGCGGGGTGGGTACCTGGGTGCCGGCGGGCTCCGGCTTGTCCAGCGGGATGACCTCGTCGAGGTCGGCCGCCACGACACCGGCGAGGTTGCCGGCGGCCTCGACCTTGCTGGTGGGAACCTTGGCACGGATGTAGCTGACGTCGGTGTCGCTGGTCTGGACGACCGCGCCGAGCGCCTGCAGGCCGGCGATGACCGAGCTGTTGTCACCGTCAGCCGCGGCGATCAGCAGCGTCACGGTCGAAGCGCCCTTGGCCTTGGCGGTGGCCAGCAGCTCCCGGTCGTGCTTGCCGATCTGGGACTGCTTGGCAGGCTTGGGGCTCGGTGCGGCACCGGCCGACGGTGCGGAGACGGCGGATGCCGCCGAGAAGACCATGGCGCCGAGCGCCGTGAGGGCCACCGTGCCACGGCGAGCCCTCGAACCACGCAATATGTGCATCAATCCACCTGTAGGGGGTTGGGTGAGGAGAGAACGACGGCGCCATTCATTCATGGGAAATCCCTAAGGTCAAGATGTGACGGCATAGTTCCCACAGGTCCGCTATCGCCCCGCGAAGGCCTGTGAGGCCTTAGTGCCACTCAGCCGTGGCAGCACCGTTTCGAAGGCCTTCGCCAGATGATCATGGGTGGTGGTCGGCGACCCCGATCGGCCGTGCCCCTCACACCGCAGTGATATGGCGGGTACATCGATGTGCGGAGCGAGTTGAAGGCGATCTCGACGGGCCGGTGGCTGCCGCCCGGCCCCGAGCCGGGCCCTTGATCACCTCAGGGTTGCCCCTGCGCACGGGTCACGAGGCCGCTGCAACCGGAATGGTGAAACGTGTCCAACGTCACACCTGCGACGGCTAACTGCCGGACCGAACCCCCACCACGACGGTGCACAGCCCGTCCTCGGATTCGACCACCAGTGCCTCCAGCCCGGCCCGGCTGACGGCCGCCGCGGTCCGGCTGGCCTGCGACCGGCCGGTCTCGATCAGCAGGCTGCCGGCGGGTGCCAGCCAGTCCGGCGCCCCGGCCGCCACCCGCCGGTGCACGTCCACCCCGTCCGGGCCGCCGTCCAGCGCCAGCCGGGGCTCGTGGTCGCGCGCCTCGGGCGGCAGCAGGGCGATCGCCTCGGTGGGCACGTAGGGCGCGTTGGCCACGATCACCTCGACCCTGCCGCGCAGCGCCGCCGGCAGCGGGTCGTACAGGTCGCCGGCATACACCCGGCCGCCGGCCGGTGCCAGGTTGCGCTCGGCACACCGAACCGCCGCCGGCTCCAGCTCGACGGCGTGCAGCCGCAGCCCGGGCAGGCCCGCTGCCATCGCCAGTCCCAGCGCCCCGGTGCCGCAGCACAGGTCGAGCACGACCGACCCGGGACGGGCCCGGGCCAGCGCCTGCTCGACCAGGAACGCGCTGCGCTGCCGCGGCACGAACACCCCGGCCCGCACCGCGACCCGCACCCCGCAGAAGTCCGCCCAGCCGAGCAGCACCTCCAGCGGCAGGCCGGCGACCCGCTGCCCTACCAGCCCGGCGAGCTCGTCCGGGCTGGTCGCGGCGTCCAGCAGCAACCGGGCCTCGTCCTCGGCGAAGACACAGCCGGCAGCCCGCAGCGCCCGGACGGTGTCGTCCAGGTGGAGCTGTGGGGGCAGCGGCACGCGCCCGATTCTCCCCCTGCTTCTCCCCGGGGCTGCTCCGGGCGCTGCGCGGCAGGCGCCTATCCTGCTGTCCGGCAGTGCTGTCCCCCATCGCCACCCGGACCCGCCCAGGAGGGTGCCGACGTGTCCGTACCGCCGGAGCCACCCGATCGCGCGACGGATCCGGTCATCGATCCGGTCATCGATCCGGATGTCGACCTGCACGATCCGGCCCAGCGGGATCCGAGCCGACCGGGCCAGGTGGCAATGGCCACGGTGCTCGCGGTCGTCGCGGTGGGTGGCGTGCTCGGCGCCGAGGCCCGGTACAGCCTGAGCCGGGCGTTGCCGCACCGGCCGGAGGACTTCCCGTGGTCCACCCTGCTGGTCAACCTGAGCGGCTGCCTGCTGATCGGCATCCTGATGGCCGTCCTGTCCCGGCAGCCGCGACCGCACCCGCTGGCCCGGCCGTTCCTCGGCACCGGGATCCTGGGCGGCTACACGACCTACTCCACCTTCGCCGTCGACGTGCAGCAACTGGTGCGCGAGAACCGGCCGGCGACGGCGGCCGGTTACCTGGTCGCGACCGTGTTCGGCTGCGCCGTCGCGGTATGGCTGGCAACGGCGCTCACTGCCCGGGTATGGGCCGCCGACAGCTCCCCCAGCGCTGCCCGGCGGTCGCGGACGTGACCTGGCTGCTGGTGGCGCTGGGGGCCGCGGTCGGCGCGCCGGCCCGGTACCTGCTGGACCGGGGCGTCCAGTCCGTGCATCGCACCCGCTTTCCGTGGGGGACGGTGCTGGTCAACGTGCTGGCCTCGCTGATGCTCGGCCTGCTGACCGGGGCGGGTGAGACGGCGGGTACGGACCTCGCGCTGCTGGCCGGCGCCGGTTTCTGCGGAGCGCTGTCCACCTACTCGGCGTTCAGCTACGAGACGCTGCGGCTGGCCGGTGCCGGCACCCGATGGCAGGCGGTGGCCAACGTGGCGCTCACCCTGGTGGCCGGTCTCGGTGCCGGCGTGCTCGGCTGGTGGCTGGGGCTGGCGCTGCGCTGAACCGCCTGACCCGGCCGAGCGGCTGGTTGCGGTGGCCGGGGCCAGGTACTTGACTCCTCGCATGGCCCCCGACCCGCCGGCCGCCGAGAAGCTCGCCCGGTACCGGCGCAAGCGGGACTTCAGCCGCACCTCTGAGCCGGCCGGCGATCCAGGGCGCGTGCCGCCGGCCGACGACCCGGCGAGCGCATCACCGGCAGCCGACCGGGCTGGCGGAGCGCAGGCGCCGGGCACGCGCCGGTTCGTGGTGCAGCGGCACCGGGCCCGGCGGCTGCACTACGACGTGCGCTTCGAGATCGACGGGGTGCTGGTGAGCTGGGCCGTCCCGAAGGGGCCGACGCTGGACCCGGGCGTCCGGCACGCGGCCTTCCACGTCGAGGACCACCCGATCGAATACATCGACTTCGAAGGGGTGATCCCGGCCGGCGAGTACGGCGGCGGCGACGTCATCGTGTGGGACGCCGGCACCTGGGAACCGGTCAAGGCCCGCCTCGACCCGGCCACCGCGGTGGCACGCGGCGAGCTGCAGGCCGAGTTGCACGGCAGCAAGCTGCGCGGGGTGTTCGTGCTGGTGCGGACCGGGGCGGACTCCGGCGGCAAGGAGCACTGGCTGATGCTGCACAAGCGTGACGACTTCGCCGTGCCCGGCTGGGATCCGGAACAGCATCCGCGCTCGGTGCTGAGCGGCCGCACCAACGACGAGGTGCTGGCCGACCCCGACCGGCTCTGGCGATCGGACCTGCCGGCCGGCCAGGCCGCCATCGCCCTGAAGGACCCGACGGCCGGCCGGCCCGGCCCGGACGAGCTGGCTGCGCTGGCGGGGTTGCCGGCCGCCGGGCAGTGGCAGGTTTTCGGCCGCGAGCTCAAGGTGACCAACCTCGACAAGGTGCTCTTCCCCGGCTCGGCCGAGCACCCGCCGGTCACCAAGCGGGAGTTCCTGCGCTACACCGCACAGATCGCGCCGGTCGCGCTGCCCTACCTGGCCGGTCGCGCGCTGAACATGCACCGCTTCCCGCAGGGTGCGGGAAGCAAGGGTTTCTGGCACAAGGAACTGCCGGACTGGGCACCCGACTGGCTCACCCGCTGGCAGAACTCCGATGCCGACCCGGGCGAGCGACGGACCTACCTCGTGGTCGACGAGCCGGCCGCCCTGGTCTGGGCCGCCAACTTCGGTGCGCTGGAGTGGCACGCCTGGACCTCGCTGGTCGACCGCCCGCAGCAACCGAGCTACGCCCTGATCGACATCGACCCGGGCGGCACCACCTCCTGGCAGGACGTGCTGGTGCTGGCCCGGCTGCACCGCACCGCCTTCGAGCACCTGAACCTGCGTGGCCCGGCCCAAGGTCACCGGCCGGCGCGGCATCCAGATCTGGGTGCCGATCACCCGCGGCCCGAGCTTCGCCGAGACCCGGCGGTGGGTGGAGCAGCTGTCTAAGACCGTCGGCGCGGTGGTTCCGGAGCTGCTGAGCTGGAAGTGGGAGGTGCGCGAGCGGGCCGGCAAGGCCCGGCTGGACTACACCCAGAACGCGATCAACAAGACGCTGGTGGCGCCGTACAGCGCCCGGCCGGCACCTGGCGCCCCGGTGTCGATGCCGATCAGCTGGGCCGAACTCGACGACCCGGACCTGCGACCGGACGGCTTCGCCCTGCGCACGGTGGCACAGCGGATCGCCGAGCGGGGGGATGAGTTCCGGCCGCTGCTGGCCGCCGACCAGGCGCTGCCCAGGTTGGGCTGACGCCCGGCGAATTCGGCCAACCTGCCCGGCAACGCCACCCGGTCCGGTTACCCTCATGGCCACCGACGGGGGCGGCGGCTGCGCCAGTGGCGATTCAGATCCGGACCCGGTCAGCCGATGGATGCCCTGAGCAGCTCCCCGACGAAAAGGCCACGGAAACGGTTCATGACACATTCCTCCCAGGGTCCGGACCAGCCCGAGGATCCGACGTCCCCGGCTACGCCCGAGCCAGACTCCACGACCGAGCTGCCCAGCTACTGGGACCAGCACTTCGGTGGCCAGTCCGGCCAGTCCGACCAGGCACCGGCCGCGCCGCACCAGGCCGACCAGGCACCGGCCGCTCCGTACCAGTCCGGCGCCGCACCCGGGCCGTACCAGCCCGGTGCCGCACCCGGGCCGTACCAGCCCGGCTACCCGCCGCCGGCCGCGCCGTACCAGCCGGGTGACCAACCGCCCGCCGGGGCCTATCAGCCGGGCTACCCGGCCGGCTACCAGGCGCCCTATCCGCCGCAGAACCCCGGCTCGGACGTCTACCTGTCCAATCCCTACCTGCTCGCGCCACCACCGGCCAAGCGCGGCCCGGCCCGCAAGCTGATCGCCGGCGGCGCGGTGCTGGCGGTGCTCGCCGCGGGCGCCGTTGCCGCCTACGCCTACACCACCCTCGCCAGCAGCGGCAGCCAGCCGGAGAAGGTGCTGCCGGCGACCACCGTCGCGTTCGCCAAGCTCGACCTCGACCCGGCCGCGAACCAGAAGATCGCCGCCTACCGGCTGTCGAAGAAGTTCCCGAAGGTCGTCAAGGGCGCCGGCAACCTCGACGAGGAGCGCAACGCGCTGCTGAGCTCGTTCTTCGACGACCAGAGCGATCTGGACTACCGCACCGACGTCAAGCCCTGGCTGGGCGACCGGTTCGCGGTCGCCGCGGTGCCGGACACCGCTGCCGCGGCCGGGCTGGACCCGGTGCTGGCGGTGGCCTACACCGACGAGGCCAAGATGAAGGCCGCGATGAGCAAGCTCGCGCGCACCGAGCGCGACTTCGGTTACGTCACCCTCGACAGCTACGTCCTGATCAGTGACAGCCAGCCGCACGCCGACGCGGTGCTGGCCGCGGCCCGGCAGGGCACGCTGGCCAAGTCCGATCAGTTCCGGTCGGACCTCAAGTCGCTGCACGGCGACCAGATCGCGCTCGGCTGGGCGGACGTCAGCGCGGCGGTCGCCGCCGTCAAGGCGGGCACCGGCGCCTCGGCCAGTTCCCGGGTCGAGGACCTGCGCAAGCTGGACAGCCTGGCCGGACGGGGCCGGATCGTCGTAGGAGCGCACGCGAACGCCGACTACCTGGAGGTGGCTGCCGTCACCCGCGGCGCCGGGTGGTGGCAAGCATGCGGCCAGCACCCCGGTGAACGGCACGCTGGCCAAGCTCTCCGCCGACGACACCGCCGCGGCGCTGGAGGTGACCGGCTTGGGCGAATCGCTGAGCCAGGCCTGGAACGGCGCCTCCGCCGCACTGGGGCTCAGCAGCGAGTTCTCCGACTTCGCCGACCAGACCGGCCTGCAACTGCCCGGCGACCTGGCGGCGCTGTTCGGCACCGACACCACCCTCTCGGTCCGGTTGCCGGGAGGCGAGCGCGATCCGGAGTTCGCCGCCCAGATCAGCACCGACAAGGCCGCGCGCGCCCTGCACCTGCTCGACACGCTGGGTGAGCCGTTCGGGTTCCCCTCCGAGAGCCTGCATCCCCGCCAGACCTCCGGGGGGTACCTGATCAGCACCAGTGCCGGCTACGACCCGCGACCAGCCGCCGGCGCTCGCACGCTCGGCGACGATCCGACCTTCCAGAAGGCGGTCCCGGACCGGGACTCCGCCGGCCTGATCGGCTATGTCGACGTCGGTCGCATCGTGGACACCGACCCGCAGATCTCCGCCCAGGACAAGGCTGACTGGAAGCACGTCGCCGCTATCGGGCTGAGCGTGGTGCCCACCCCCGACGGCGGCCGGGTGACCTTCCGGATGACCACCCGGTAGCCGGCTGGAGCGCCCGGTAGGCCGCCGTACCGCCTGGTGGCGGCGCGGCCAGGTCGCCACCCGGTGGTGGCGTCTGACGGTGGTGCACGTTAGCGTCTGGTCAACCAGAAGGGACGTGCTCCATGAAAGCGCTCGTCATCACCATCATCGTGATTCTCGTGCTGCTCGCCGTGCTCGTGCTGTTCGTGCTGCCGCGGATGCGCGAGCAGGCCGCCGAACGCAAGCGGGCCCAGGCCCAGCAGCACCTGCAGGAGGCGAGCGAGCGCTCGGCCCGCGCCGAGGCCACCCAGGCCGCCGCCGAGGAGCAGGTGGCCCGGGCCCGGCGGGAACGCGTGGAGGCCGAGCAGCGGGCGGCCGGGGCCGAGCGGGACGCCCAGCAGCGACTGGCCGAGGCCGAGCGGGATCGGGCCGAGGCTCAGCGGCTGCAGGAGCACGCCGCCACGCTCGACCCCACCCTGCAGGACAGCGGGACCGTGGCCGAGCCGGGCTACGCCGAAAGCGACACCACGGCCCAGCCGCACTACCGGACCGAGGATGTACCGGTGCAGCAGGGCTATTCCGGCGGCGGAACCAGCGCCGAGCCGCACCATCGCAACGACGACACCGTCGCCGAGCCGGGCTACCCCGAGGGTGGGACCACCGCCGAGCCGCGTTACCGGACGACGGCGACCCGCTGCGCTGACCGACCGGGCCGCGGTGGCCCAGTTGGTCGTGGATCAACCGGGCTACCCGGTCCAGGCCGGCCTCGATCTGCTCCGGGGTCACCGTGCTGCAGCTGAGCCGCAACGCGTGCACCGGCACGCCCGGCTCGTAGAAGTGGTGCATCGGCCGTCCACAGCACGCCGTAGTCGGAGGCCGAACGCTCCAGCAGCGCGTCGTCCACCGCGAACGGCACCGTGACCACCACGAAGAAACCGCCGACCGGGACGGTGAAGCTCACCCCCAGGTCGGGATCCGGGAAGCGGGCCGCCAGCCCCGCCACCATCTGGCGCATGTTGGCGGTGTAGACCGCGCGCTCCCGCTGGTTTGCCGCCAGCAGGCTGTGCTCGTTCTCCAGCAACTTGCCGCCCACGATCGCCTGGGTGATCGGTGAGGTGTTCACCGTCAGCATGCTCTTGATCTTCGACAGCTCGTCGGCGAGCAGGCCGCGGTTGCCGGCCGAATCGGCGACCGGCTGGTCGGCGACCACGTAGCCGATGCGCACGCCCGGGCATCGCGGTCTTGGCGAACGAGCCGAGGTAGACCACCGTCCGCTGCTCGTCGAGCGCCTTGAGGGTCGGCACGCGCTCGGAGTCGGCGTGGCCGAACAGCCCGTACGGGTTGTCCTCCAGCAGCAGGACCTCCTCGGCCGCCGCCACCGCCAGCAGCCGGCGCCGGTCGGCGAGGTCCATGCTGAGCCCGGACGGGTTGGCGAAGTCGGGCATCACGTAACAGGCCCGCGGTCGCAACCCGGCCGTCCCGGGCCCGACCGGATCTGCCGCTCCAGGTCGTCGAGGTCGACACCACCGGGACCGGCAGCCACCGGCAGCACCGGCATCTCGACCAGCCGGGCGGCCCCGGTCAGGCCGACGTAGGTCGGGGTGACAGCCAGCAGCACGTCCGTCGGGTCTTTGCGTAAGCGCACGCAGTACCAGGAACATCGCCTCCTGGCAGCCGACGGTGACCACGATCGCCTCCGGGTCGACCGATGATCCCCTCGTCCCGGCGCCAGGTTGGCGGCGATCAACCCGTGCAGCATGCCCTTGGTCCGGCCGTACTGGAACAGGGTGCGGCGCACCTGCTCCGGCGAGTAACCCAGATCGGATCTGCCAGGTGCTGGCAGAACCGGCGCAGGTAGCGGTCCAGGGAGTCGATCTCGAAGAACTGCTCGGCGGGCCGGCCGGCCGCCAGCGAGATCGCGTCGGGATACCGGGAGGAGATCTCGTTGAGGAAGTTCATCGAGTTCAGCGCCGGATCGGCCAGCGCGCCGAACAGGTCGGCGGCCTCCAGCTCGCCGTCGTGCAGGCGGTCGGCGGTGGTGCTCATCGGCTTGCCTCCTGGATGGTGCGCAGGTCCCGGACCGCGGCCAGGCCGGGACAGCCCGCCAGGATCAGTGCCTCCTGGACCTCGGTGCCCAGCAACGCCAGCGCATCGGTTGCCCCGGCCGGCCCTCCAGCGGCCAGCGCCCACAGCAGCGGCCGGCCGATCAGCACGCCGGCCGCTCCCAGGGCGAGCGCCCGCAGCACATCCGTGCCGCTGCGGATGCCGCTGTCCAGCAACACCTGGCACGCCTGCCCGACCTCGGCCACCACGGCCGGCAGCGCCGTGACGCTGGCCGGCGCGGCGTCGGACTGGCGGCCACCGTGGTTGGACACCACGATCGCGTCGGCGCCCAGCTCGACCGCCCGCCGGGCGTCACGCGGGTCGAGAATCCCCTTGAGCGCCAACGGCAAACTGGTCCGGTCGCGCAGCCATTCCAGGTCCGCCCAGCTCAGTGCCGAGCCGAACAGCGCGCTGGTGTGCGCGGCCACCGCCGACTCGCCGCGGTGCGCCACGTGCGCCCGGCTGCCCGACCCGTCGGTGAGGTTGGCGGCCACCACGTCGGCCGGCAGCGCGAACCCGTTGCGCATGTCGCGCAGCCGCCGGCCCAGCACCGGCACGTCCAGGGTCACCACCAGGGCGGCACTGCCGGCCGCCTCGGCGCGCTCGATCAGCTGCTCGAGCGCGTGCCGTTCGGCCAGCCAGTACAGCTGGAACCAGAAGGTGACCCCGGTAGCCGCGACCTGCTCCACCGGGCAGCTGCTCAGCGCGCTGAGCATCATCGGCACGCCCGCCGCACGGGCCGCCTCGGCCATCGCCACCTCACCGGCCGGGTGCATCAACCGCTGGTAGGCCATCGGCGCCACCGCGACCGGCAGCGCCGCCGGGCTGCCGAGCAGGTGAGTCCGGGTGTCGGCCCGGCCACCGCCGGACAGCACCCTGGGGTAGACCACCACCGCGTCCAGCGCCTGCCGGTTGGCCCGCAGCGTGGTCTCGGCGCCGGAGCCGCCGGCGGCGAAGTCCCACACCTGCGGTGCTAACACCGCCCGGGCCCGGGCCTCGTAGTCGGCCAGCGACACCACCGCGGTGCCGGCCGCCGGCGCGGTGCCGAGCCTGGCCTGCAGAAAGGCCACCGCCTGGCGCACCGCACGCCGGCCACCGTCGAGCATCGAGGACATCAGGAAGAAGCCGTGCATCATGCCGTCGTAGCGGGTGCACTCGGTGGGCACTCCGGCAGCGCGGAGCTTCTCGGCGTACTGCTCGCCCTCGTCACGCAGCGGGTCGTACTCGGCGGTGATCACCAGGGCGGGCGGCAGGCCGGCGTGGTCGGCGGCCAGCAGCGGCGAGGCCAGCGGGTCCGAGCCGTCGGCCGGTGTCGTGAGGTAGTGCCCCCAGTACCAGTCCACCGACCGGCGGTTGAACATGCTCTCGTCGTCGTTGTCCCGCAGCGACGGGGTGTCGGCGTGGTGGCAGGTGTTGGGGTAGACCAGCAGCTGGGCAGCCAGCGCCGGGCCGCCGCGCTGCCGGGCCAGCAGGGTGACGGCCGCGGCCAGGTTGCCGCCGGCGCTGTCGCCGCCGACTGCCAGCCGGCCGGCATCGACGCCCAGCTCGGCAGCGTGCTCGGCGACCCAGCCGAGCGCGTCGTAGCAGTCGTGCACCGCGACCGGGAATTTGTGCTCCGGCGCCAGCCGGTAGCCGACCGCGATCACCGCACAGCCGGCCGCGTTGGCCAGCGTCCGGCAGATCCCGTCGCAGGTCTCGATCTGGCCGAGCGTCCAGCCGCCGCCGAAGTAGTACACCAGCGTCGGCAGCGAACCGGCGTCGATGGGCCGGTACAGCCGCAGCGGCAGCGTGGCGCCGCCGGCCGGCATGCTCAGCTCCCGCACCTCGAAGACCGGCTCGGGGGTGCCGGTGCCGGCCTGGATCTCGGCCAGGTCGGCGGCCCGGGCCTCGGCCAGCGTCTGGGTGTAGAGCGGCCGGCACCTGTTCGGCGATCCGGCGGTCCCGCCAGCTCGCCACCTGCGGGTCCAGGGGCATCGTGTCTCAGACCTCAGTTCAGGGTGACGGGCACGGACTTCATGCCGCGCAGGAACAGGCTGTGGCCCCCGACCGGATCACCGGCCAGTGCCAGCCGGGGAAACCGTTCGAACAGCCGCGGCAGGGCGATCTGCAGCTCGGCCCGGGCGACGGCGGCACCCAGGCAGTAGTGCGCCCCGGCGCCGAAACCGAGCGAGGGAAGCTGCTTGCGGCCGGGGTCGAAGGTGTCCGGATCGGCGAACCGGTCCGGGTCGCGGTTGCCGGCGCCCACCATCAGCAGCACCACCTCGCCCCGGGCCAGCGGCTGCCCGGCCAGCTCGACGTCGGCCGGTGCCGATCGGGTGAGGAACTGCACCGGGCTCTCGCAGCGCAGGACCTCGGAGAAGCAGTCGACCGCCAGCTCGCCGTTGCCGGGCAGCGCCGCGGTGACGTCCGGGCGGGACAGCAGCAGCGGCAGGCCGCTGCCGAGCAGGTAGATGGTGGTCACGAAGCTGGCGTTGAACAGCACGATGAGGTTGCTGATCAGCTCGGCGTCGGTGAGCTGGTGCTCCCCCGCGTCCACCACGGCGACCAGGGCGCTGAGCAGGTCCGGTTGCGGGTCCCGGCGCCGCTGGTCGATCAGGCCGGCGTAGTAGCCGCGCAGCTCCTCGGTGGCGTCGTCGGCCCGCTGCAGGGCGTCGGGTGTCTTGCCATCCAGGTCCATGAAGGCGTCGATCGGACGCACCTGGTCGCGGTACCAGTCCAGGTCCTCGGCCGGGATGCCGATGAAGGCCGCCATCACCAGCGCCGGCATCGGCGAGGCGAACTCGGTCACGAAGTCCAGCCCGGCCCCGCCGGCGCCGGCCTGCTCCATCGCGTCCAGCCGCTCGTCCACCACCGAGGCGATGATCGGGTCCAGCGCGGCCAGCCGGCGAGGGGTGAAGGTCTTGGCGAACAACGCCCGCATCCGGGTGTGGTCCGGCGGGTTGGTGAACATCATCGAGGTGTCGAAGGTGCTCAGCAACGGGTGCTGCCCGGTACCGGGGGTGGCCTGCTTGTAGAAGCTGACGTCCCGCAGCACCGAGTCGATGAGGTCGTAGCCGGTGGCCACCGCCGCGAACCGGCTGGCCGAAGCCAGCTGCTGGGTCAGCGGCGCGATCGGCCCCAGCCCGCGCAGCTGCCGGTAGAGCGGGTACGGGTTGGCGCGGGCGGAATCGGTCAGCAGTTGCGCGAGGATCTCATCGGCGGTCACGGTGAGTCCTCTCGAATCGCCTCGGGCCTGGGCCCGCGCGGCCCTTGCCCTGCCCGGAAATCTCCGGGCAGGGCAAGGATCGGTTTGTCCGGCTCAGCGTACCGAATCCGGGCCCTTGAGCAGCGCGTGCAACGAGATCGCATCCGCCATCTTCTGGTTGCCCAGGTCGTTGGGGTGGATGTGGTCGCCCGAGTCGTAGGCCGGCCGCAGCTGGGCCGGGTCGGCCGGGTCACGCAGCACCTTGTCGAAGTCGATCACGCCGTCGAACTCGTTGCTGCCACGCAGGTAGGCGTTGACCGCCTGCCGGGTGGCGTCCTTCTCCGGCGTCCAGACGCCCGGACCGCCGTTGCCCTTGTACGGCGCCAGGGTGGCGACCAGGCTGACCGCGCCGTGCTCCTTGATCTGCTGGTTCAGCTGGCGCAGGGTGGCGATGATCGCGTCCGCCGAGTCGTCCGACATCCAGATGTCGTTGATGCCGAGGTCGGTGATCACGGTCCGGGTGCCGATCTGGTCGAAGACGTCGTCGTCCAACCGGGCCAGCGCGTTGGTGCCGAGCTCGGCGAAGCCCGGGAAGCCACCGGCGCCGGGCTCGGTGCCCTCGTGGTTGAGCCGGTTGCCGGCCAGGCTGGCGTTGAGCACGGCCGGGGCGTCCTCGCCACGGGCGGCCCGCAGCCGGTGGTAGAGCAGGTTCGGCCCACCGGGTGTTGGCGTCCAGGGTGCTGCCGTTGGCGTCGCCCAGCGAGTCGCCGAACACCACCACCGGGCCGTGGTTGGTGTGGCGCAGCACGTCCACCCCGGACAGGAAGAACCAGCAGCAGGTGCGGGTGATGGTGAAGCCGGTGCCGTTGACGTCGTTGGCGAGGTCGGTCGAACCGACGAAGTTGGTCTGCAGGGTGGTGCCGTGGAAGGTGGTGGGACCGGTCGGGGTCGGGAAGTACACCGTGACCACCAGGTCCTGCTCGCTGCCGACCGCCAGGTTGACCGGGTCGCTGAGCAGCTCCGCACCCTTGTTCATCACCGCCGACGGCTTGCCGCCGAAGCTCAACTGGTGCAGGGACGCCGCGTCGATGTCGGACTTCGACGCGGTGCTGGTGTTGGGCTTGGCCACCGTGGCGTGCCCGACGGTCACCGCCTGGTCGCCATCCTCGTTGGACAGCTTGATCCGGACCTGGCTCCCGCTGACCGTGGTGTGCACGATCAGCCGGACCGACTGGTCGTTGAAGCCGTTATTGGTCGAGCCCGCCGAGTCGCCGTGGGTGACCGCGGCCATCCAGGTGCCGGCCCACTGCCGGCCGTGCACGGGCTCCGGTTTGGCTGCCGACGGGGTGGCCGAGGCCAGCCCACCGGAGCCGGTGATCAAAAAGGCCGACCCGAGCATGGCTAGCGCGCCGGTGACTGCGGTTGCTTTCACGTTGAACGAAATAGACATTTCGCGGTGTACCTCCATACGGCGCAGCGCTCGAACCCCCGGATTGTGGAACTGTCAGCAGCGCGCCTGGTCAATGGGAACGAAAGGTAGTACCGCCGAACTTCGGCAGTCAAGGGAGTGTTAAAGAAAGTTTTCCACCGTCTTTCGGTCGTACCGGATGGCAATTCTCGTAGAGTGCGAACCGTCAACCGCCGATCCCTGGAGGTGCCATGCAGCCACGCCCCGGCGACCGGCCCAGCTACGTGCACGGTGCCCTCGAACTCTTCGGGGAACTGGCCGACCGCGAAGCCATCGTGGGCGGTGGCCGGCGGCTGACCTACGGCCAACTGCGCCAGGACGTGCTCGATCTGGCCGCCGCGCTGACCGATCACGGGGTGCGATCGGGCAATGCGGTTCTGGTGATGATGAGCAATTCGGTGGCCGGTCCCGTGCTGCAGCTGGCACTGCACCTGCTGGGCTGTCGCTCCATGTGGATCGCCTCGGTCACCGCCCCCCGCGAAATAATGCAATTCGCCGAATTGGCCGGACCCGATGTATTCGTCTACGACCCGGCCGCCCCGAACCAGCTCGGCGACCACATCAGCACGGCACTGCCCGGAGTTCCGGTGCTGTGCATGGGCGCGGGCGGCGCCGGCCCGGACCTGACCGCGCCGCGACCGCCGGACGCGCCGGCCTGGTCGCCGGCCACCCCGACCGCGGAGCCCGAGTCCTTCCTGCAGACCAGCGGCACCACCGGGACACCCAAGCTGGTCCACCACCAGCACGGCTTCTACGCCCAGATCCTCGAGCTGGGACGGCAGTTCCGGGCCGCCGGCTTCCCGCTGCTGCGCCACCTGTCGCACTCGCCGATGTGGCTGGCCAGCGGCCAGATGACCGGCCTGTTCAACCTGTTCACCGGCGGCGTGCTGTTCCTGCGCGAGGACTGGGACCCGGCCGCGTTCCTGCGGACCGTCGAGAACGAGCGGATCACCTCGACGTTCCTGACCCCGCCGATGCTATACGAGGTGCTGGACCACCCTGACTGCGAACAGGCCGATTTCTCCAGCATGTTCATGTTCAACGTCGGCGCCGGGCCCGCCTCGCCCAGCCGGCTGCGGCAGGCCATCGCGCGGTTCGGGCCGGTGCTGCGCATCGTGTACGGCCTCAGCGAGGCGGTGGTGATCACCGCGATGCCGAACCTGCGCGAGGACCCCGAGCACCCGGAGCGGCTGCGCTCGTGCGGCACCCCCTACGGCGACGTGCAGGTGCAGATCCGCGACACCGCCGAGCTCGCCGAGCCGGCCGCCGCCGACCCACCCGGCGGCCCGCTGCTGCCGACCGGCCGGACCGGCGAGGTGTGGGTACGCAGCAGGCTCAGCTTCGCCGGCTACTACGGCCAGCCCGAGCTCACCGCCGCGACCATCGTCGACGGCTGGGTACGCACCCGCGACCTCGGTTACCTCGACGAGGACGGCTACCTCTACCTGGTGGACCGGGTGCACGACATGATCGTCACCACCCGGCGCAACTGGGCGATCTTCTGCCGCCCGATCGAGGACGCCCTGGCCGAGCATCCTGACGTCCGCGCGGCGGCCGTGATCGGCGTGCCGGACGACGTCGTGGGCGAGGTCCCGCACGCGTTCGTGGTGACCACCGAGGACGCCCGGGTCGGCGAGGCGGAGCTGATCGAGCTGGTCAGCCGGACCCTCAACGAGATGTGGGCGCCGCGGTCGGTGGAGTTCGTGACGGCACTGCCCCGCAACCGCTCGGCCAAGATCGACAAGCAGGTGTTGCGGGCGGCCTGGGCTGACCGGGCGGCCCGGCCGGCCGGTGTTGCGAGCGGGCCTGCGTGAGCTCGCGGGCCAGGTATCTCGCCCTGCTCGGCGCGGACATCTTCTCCACGCTGGGCAGCCAGATCTCGCTGGTCGCCATTCCCTGGCTGGTGCTGATCACCACCGGCAGTGCCGCCGACATGGGCCTGGTGGCCGCCACCGAGATGATCCCGTACCTACTGTCCAGCATGCTGCTCACCCCGGTCGCCGACCGGCTCGGCCTGCGCACCAGCTCGGTGATCTGCGACGTCGGCAGCGCGCTGGCGGTCGGGTGCATCGCGGCGTTCCACTCCGGCGGGCTGGCCCTGCTGCTGGTCCTGGTAGCGCTGGCCGGCGCGCTGCGCGGCGTCGGAGACCGGGTCAAGCACGTGCTGCTGCGCCCCGCGGGGCTGGCCGCGGGGTACTCGGCGATCCGGATGACCTCCACCTACGAGGGGCTGAGCCGGCTCGCCGCCCTGCTCGGCGCGCCGCTGGGCGGCCTGCTCATCGCGGGGTTCGGTGCCCGGGGCGCGGTGTGGCTGGACGCGGTCTCGTTCGCCGGGTGTGCCGTGGTGGTGGCGGCCGTGGTGGCCGCCGCGCCGGCCGCCGACGCCACCCGGCAGGGCCCGGCCGAGCCGTACCTGACCGCCCTGCGCGGCGGCTTCCGCTACCTGCGCCAAGATCAGACGCTGGGCCGGATGGTGCGGGTGGTCTTCGTGCTCAACGTCTTCGCCACCGCGGCGACGGCGGTCTTCATCCCGGTGTGGGCGCGCGACGTGCTGCACTCCCCCGAGGCCCTGGGGCTGGCGCTGGGCGGCTACGCCGGCGGCGCGCTGGGCGGCACCCTGCTGTTCACCCTGCTCGCCGACCGGCTTCCGCAGTACCCGGTGTTCGTGATCGGCGGCCTGATCAGCTGCGTGCCGCGGATGCTGGTGCTCGCGCTCAGCGACACCGTGCTGGTGGTGGTCGTGGTCAGCGTGCTGGCCGGGATGGGCATCGCCTCGGTCAACCCGATCCTCGGCGCGGCGCTCTACCAGCGGGTGCCGGACGACCTGCAGACCCGGGTGATCGGCCTGGTCGGCACGGTGTGCTTCACCGGGGTACCGATCGGCGCGCTGGCCGCCGGCTGGGCGGTGAGTGGACTCGGCCTGCACGCCGCCCTGCTGGCCGCGGTGCTGGCCTGCCTGGTGGCGCTGGCCGGCCCGCTGGCCGCGCAGCGGCGGGACCGGCTCGAGGAGTCGGTGAGCCGGGCGTGATCGCCGACCCCGCCGCCGACCGGGCGGCCGAGTTGGCCGATGCGGACTGCCTGGCCGCCGGTGAGGCCGCGCAGCTGCTGTCCGGCCACCCGTGGCGACGCCTGGTGGTGCTCGGCGACAGCGTCGCCAACGGCCCGTTCTTCCCGGTGCCGGGCTACTGCCCGCTGCGCTGGAGCGACCGGGTGGCGGCCGAGCTGCGGGCCGCGGCGCCGGAGCTGGACTACCTCAACCTGGGGGTGGACGGCCTGCTGACCCGCGAGGTGCGGGCCGGCCAGCTGGCCCCGGCGCTGGACTACCGGCCGGACCTGGCGGTGCTGGTGTGCGGCGGCAACGACGCGTTCCGGCCGGGCTACCCCGAGCAGGCCGAGGCGGTCGCCGGCGAGCTGGCCGCGATGCTCGACGCGCTGCGCCCGACCGGCGCGCAGCTGGTGACCGTCGGCATCTTCGACGTCTCGCACAGCCCGTTCGTGCCGGAGCGGTACCGGCTGCCGCTGCGGCAGCGGTTGGCTCTGCTGGCCGAGCAGCTGCGCATCGTCGCCGCCCGCTCGGGCAGCGTGCACGTCGATATGAGCCGGCATCCCCGCTCCGCCGACCCGGGGCTCTACGCGCCGGACGGCCGGCACGGCAACGCCCGCAGCGACGCCATCGCCGCGGCCGAGCTGATCCGGGCCCTGGGCGCCCGGCTGCGGTCCGGACCGGTCTCAGCTGACACCTAGGCCCCCGTCAGAGCGCATCGCCCTGGCGAATGAGACGGCGCACGGATAGCGCACCAAATCCGCTTTGCGTATTTGGGTAGCCGCTCGATATATATTCGAACGGTCTTGACGGGCCAACTCCAATCCCGGCCCTAGTCTGGGTTTCAGCAGGTGCGACGCGCGGGAAGGAGAAGCGACGCCATGGCAAACCGGGTAAGCATCGCTCCCGACCTGCTGGTGTGGGCCCGCAAGCGGTCGGGGCGGCAGGTGAGCGATTTCGCCAAGCGTTTCCCGAAACTAGCGCAGTGGGAAAGCGGTGACCTCGCCCCGACGATGCGTCAACTGGAGGGCTACGCCAAGGCAACGCATACCCCGATCGGCTTTTTCTTCCTGGACGAGCCGCCTGTGGAAAAGGTGCCACTTCCGGACTTCCGGACCTTCGGCGATGAAGAGGTGCTGACGCCGACTCCGGACCTGCTCGACACGGTGTACGCCTGCGAGCTACGTCAGGACTGGTACCGCGACTTCGCCTTGGAACGCGGCCATGACGAAGTCAAGCTGGTCGGAAGTTTCGGTGCCAGCGACGACCCCGAGGACGCGGCAGCAAGCTTGCGTGACCTCTTGGGCTTCGGACTGGCTCGTCGGGACCAGTTCAGGACGTGGAGCGATGCGTTGGATGGCCTGCGGGATCACGCAGAAGCAGCCGGCGTGCTGATCATGGTCAACGGTGTCGTCGGCAGCGACACTCACCGCAGGTTGAACCCAAAGGAGTTCCGCGGCTTCGCACTGGCTGACAGCCTCGCGCCGGTGGTGTTCATCAACGGGGCTGACACCAAAGCGGCGCAGATTTTCACGTTGGCTCACGAATTGGCCCACCTGGCACTAGGCGGCTCGGCTCTGTCGCGTCCTGATCTTGCCGACTTGAACATGGGCTCCGGGGTAGAGGCGTGGTGCAATCGCGTGGCGGCCGAGTTGTTGGTGCCACGGACCTCGATCACTCGGGAGTACACCGAAGGCCTCGACCTCACGGCAGAGTTGGATCGGCTGGCGAAGCTGTACAAGGTGAGCACACTGGTCGTGCTTCGTCGGATCTTTGACGCGGGCTTGATGCCTTGGTCGGCGTACCGAGGCGCATACCAGGACGAGCTGGCCCGGGTGCTGGAGCTGGCGGCCAGCCGAGGTACCGGTGGGAATTTCTACAACACCGAGCCGATTCGCGTGAGCCGGACTTTTGCCCGAGCGTTGGTGACCGACACGAACGAAGGCAGGACGCTGCACCGAGACGCATTCCGCTTGCTGGGCTTCAAGAAGTTCTCAACGTTCGAAGAGCTGAGCCAGCGTCTTGGGGCCGCTTGATGTACCTGCTTGACGCGAATGTGCTGATCGACGCCAAGAATCGGTACTTCGCCTTCGACATCGTGCCTGCCTTCTGGGACTGGTTGGTCGCACAGCACACAGCGGGCAAGGTGTTCATCGTGCAGGCGGTGCATGATGAGATCGTCAGCGGTGGGGACGAGTTGGCGGACTGGATCAAGGCACAGCCCGCCTCGTTCAGCTTGGCGCCCACAACGGCGGATACGGCATCGCTCACCACAGTAAGCGCATGGGCCAGCAGCAGCGGGTACAAGGCGGCAGCAGTGTCAGACTTTCTCCAAGCCGCGGATTACTTCATCGTCGCCCAGGCGTTGACGCTCGGGTTCGTGGTGGTAACCCACGAAAAGCCGGACCCCGCGTCCAAGCGGCGGATCAAGATCCCGGACGCCTGCGCCGCTGCCGGAGTCACCTGGATGACGCCGTTCGAGATGTTGCGGACCGAAGGAGCAAAGTTCGCCTAGCTAGCCCTCGACCAGGGCGAAGCCGTCGACCAGGGCGCCCAGCGCCACGTTCATCACCGAGCCGCCGCCCGGAAAGCCCATCCGCACCTCGCCGCCGCACTGCGTGCCGCCGAACTGGTACGGCCCGAAGCAGCACGGCACGCCCGCGGTGACGACCTCGCCGGTGCCGATGTTGACGAAGTCCATCGGCAACTCGTCGCCCGCGATGAGTTCCTGCAGCAGGAAGCCACCGCCGGCCGCCGCCCGGTCGAGCGCGGCCCGCCACTCATCGGCAGTGGCGTCCCGGCCGAGCAGCACGTCCCGGCCGCTGGAACCGTCGGTGGGTTTGAGCACCAGCTCCGGACGCCGGGCCACCGCGTCGGCCACCCGGTCGGCGGTGAGCAGCTCGGTCGCCGGGATGTGCGCCCGCACCAGCTCGCGGTCGGCCTCGGCCAGCTCCGGCAGGTCCTGCCACAGCCAGGCCAGGGTGAGCTTGTTGGTGAGCAGCCAGGTCGCCGCCGAGGTGAAGCAGCGCACGGTGCCGGCCCGGACCGCGCGTTCCAGGGCGTCCACGCCGGGACCGGGCGGTGCCACGTCGGGCACGAACATCCGCAGCACGTTGCGGACCGGCCGGCCGTCCACCAGCAGTCGCTGCCGGTCGTCGGTCTCCAGCCAGTGCAACCAGTACGGGACGAGCTCGAACCCGGCGTGCGCGGCGCGGTCACTCACCGGCTGCAGGAAGCCGAGGAACTGCCGGGGATCCTCGGGACCGGCGTGGCCGACGCTCCAGTCCATCACCATGGCCACCTGCCGATCCTCGACCGGCCCGAGCCATTCGGCGACCGTCCGCAGCCGGCCGGCCACCGCCGACGGCGCCGGAGAGACGCCCGCCAGCCCACTGATGCCCTCGGCGCGGTACACCTCGTCGAAGTTGGCCGCCAGGTTGTCCGAGTCGAACGCGCCGCCCAGGGCGCCGTCGATGTTGAACTCGACGAACTTCGGCACCCCGCCGCTGAACAGCACGTCCGGCCGGCTGGAGATCAGCAGCTGCGAGGTCAGCGGCTCGTCCTCGTCGAGCAGCCGGATCCTTCCCGACGGCACGCCCAGTGCCCGGCGCAGCTCACCGGCGGTGCCGGCCCGGCGCAGGCAGGCCTGCAGGATCAGCTCGGCGATCCGCACCGACACCTCGTGCAACGCGGCCCACATCGTCGAGGTCATGATCACCGGCCGCAGCGGTCGCCAGAACTCGTTGTAGCTCGGCACGTTCTCGTGCACATGGGGCCAGTGCTTGAGCCCGCACGCCACGATCTGCTCGCGCACCCGCTCCGGCAGCGTCTCCCAGCCGGTGCCGGCACTCCCCCACCGATAGCTCGGCGCGGTCGATCCGGTCATGCCCGCCACAGGGTCGGGCAGTACGCCGGGTCGGAGTAGTCGGGGTAGCCCTCGGCGGTCCGGCGGACCAGGCTGTCGTGGTTGTACCCGGCCAGCTCCCCGTTGGACAGCGGGAACTCCCGGAAGGCGTTGTCGCCGTCCTGCAGGTGCAGCGAGATCGCCCGGCGCGGCCGGCCGCTGAGGTTCGCGCCACTGCCGTGATAGGTCCGGCAGTGGTGGAAGCTCATGTGGCCCTTGGGAATCACCATCGGGACCTTCGGTCACCTGGGCGCCGTTGTAGGCGGCGTTCTCGGCCAGCATCACGTCCAGCTGGGCCTTGTCCCGCTCGGCGAAGTGCCGCACCTGGCTGTCGTCGCTGCCGATCTCCTGCCAGCGGTTGCTGCCGTCGACCATGGTGATGGTGCCCATCTCCACCCCGCAGTCGTGGAACGGGATGAACGCGGTCAGCATCTTCTCCGAGCTGCAGCGACGACCAGTAGTGCTTGTCGAAGTGCCAGGGCACCACGTTGCTCGGTTCGGCCGGCCACCGGCGGCTTGTAGATCATGGTGGACTGGAAGATCCGGATCTCCGACGCCTCGGCCAGCCGGGCGGCGACCGCCCCGACCAGCGGCTTGCGCAGGATCGGCGGCGATCGCGTCGCTCTCGTAGTGCACGTAGTCGTTGTGCCGCTGCACCTGGCCGTGCTCGGGCTCCCAGTAGGCCAGTTTCGCCGGCCGGTTCGGCAGCCGGCGGTCGCGGGCGCCGTCGTAGTAGGCGTCGCTGGCGGCCACCAGGGCGTCGATCTCGTCGTCGGAGAAGAGCTTGCCGGACAGGTACCAACCGTGCTCGGCGTAGCCGCGGACGTCGTCGTCGGAGGGCAGCAGCGCCTCCTCCTCAGCGGTCAGGCTGAACTCGGTGCTGGTGGTCGTCATCGTCACACTTCCATGGGTTCGGCGGTCGGGATCGGCGGCCATCGGGGTGGGGGCGTGCACCATCTCACGCTCCTTGGCCTCGTACAGCGCCTTGATGTTGCCGCTGCCGAAGGTGCGGGCGCCGCGCCGCTCGATGACCTCGAGGAACAGCGTGCGGCGGACGTGGGTGGACTCGGTGAAGATCTGCAGCAGCTGGCCCCAGTGGTCGCGGTCGACCAGGATGCCCAGCCGGGCCAGGTCCGCGACCGGCGCGTCCACATGGCCGACCCGGTCCTCCAGGGTGCGGTAGTAGGCGTCCGGGGTGGTCAGGAAGCGGACCCCGCGGGCAGCCGAGGTGATCCACCGCCGAGACGATGTCGTCGGTGATCAGCGCGATGTGCTGCACCCCGGCCCCGGCGTGCCACTGCAGGAAGTCGTCGATCTGGCCGGGACGGCGGCTCGGCGTCCGGCTCGATCAGGGTGAAGGTCACCCCGCCCGGACGGTGCTCTGCACCACGATCGAGTTCATGCCCTGGCCGGCGACCTCGATGTACTCGGTGAAGATCTCGGCGAAGCCGAAGACCTCCTGGTAGAAGTCCGAGGTCGGCCTGCAGCTTGCCGGCCGGCACGCAGATGGCCAGGTGGTCGATCCGGTTGAACATCGGCGTGCTCGGCCGGCTCCCGCGGCAGCATCTCGATCGGGCCGGGCAGGAAGCTCTCGCCCTCGCGCTGCACCAGCCGGTGCACCACGTCGCCGAATCCGCCGACGTCGGCGAAGGTGACCGTCGAGGTGCCGTCGGTGAACGAGCGTCGGCGGCGACACCGGCGCCGCGCCGCGGCTGACCAGTTCGGCGAAGCACTCCGCCACGTCGTCGACCCCCATCGCCACCACCGCGACGCCGTCGCCGTGCCGCTGGACGTACGCTGACCGCGTGGTGCTCGGCGTCCAGGCCGGAGGTGAGCACCAGCCGCACCTCGCCCTGCACCATCAGCAGCGAGCGCTGGTCCACCAGCCCGGTCTCCGGACCGCCCGGCCGCGCGGCCTCCAAGCCGAACGCCGCGCCGTAGTAGAAGGCGGCCTGCTGGGCGTCACCGACGAACAACTCCAGGTGGTCGATATCGAAGATGTTCATGCGGCTGTTCTCCTCGCGTGCGGTGGTCGTCGTCGGGGACTGCCGGGGACGGCCGGGTGGTGACGTGGGGTGGCGCTGCGGCCGAACAGCAAGGCTACGTTCTGTCCGCCGAAGCCAAACGAGTTCGACATCGCGTACTGCACTGCAGTCAACCTCGGCCGGTCACAGATGTGGTTCAGTTCGCAGTCCGGATCCGGGTCGTCGAGGTTGTAGGTCGGCGGCAGGGTGCCGCTGTTGACCGCGATCGCGCTGATAGCGGCCTCCACGACCCCGGAGGTGCCGAGCATGTGCCCGGTCAGCGCCTTGGTGGAACTCACCGGCGGCCGGGCCTCGCCGAAGGCCTGGCCGATCGCGGCGCGCCTCGGCGACGTCGCCCAGTTTGGTCGAGGTGCCGTGGGCGTTGACGTAGCCGACGTCGTCGGGCGCGATCCGGGCGTCGGCCAGCGCCGCCCGCATGCAGGCCGCGGCACCGGTGCCGTCCGGGTCGCGGCGCGGTCGGGTGGTAGGCGTCGGTGCTGACGCCGTAGCCGACCAGGTCGGCGTAGCCCCGGGCGCCGCGCGCGCCGGCGTGCTCGGCCCGTTCCAGCACCAGCAACGCCGAGCCCTCGGCCAGCACGAAGCCGTTGCGGCGGCGGTCGAACGGCCGGCTGGCCTCGGCTCGGCTCGTCCCAGTCCCGGGCCAGCGCCCGGGCGTTGTCGAAGGTCTCGGCGAAGGTCGGGAACAGCGGCGCCTCGCTGGCCCCGCAGAGCACCACGTCCGCCTCGCCGGAGCGGATCAGCCGGACCCCGTCGGCGATCGCCTGGGCGCCCGAGGCGCACGCGGTGCCGACCGACCGAGCTGTAGCCGCGGATGCCGTGCTCGATGGCGATCCGGGCCGACGGCATGTTGGGCAGGATGCCGGTCAGCAGGTACGGGCTGACCGCCACCCGGCCGCGCACCGAGCGCTCGAGCACCTGCGACTCCAGGGTGGCCATGCCACCGACCCCGCCGAGCGACCACGCGATCCGGTCGGGCCTCGACATCGCGCCCGACCACCAGGCCGGCATCGGCCAGGGCCGCCCGGGCGGTCAGCAGGGCCAGCACGATGGTCCGGTCCAGGGTCTTGCGCTCCGGGCCGGAGCCGATCCCGGTGGCGTCGAGTCGGCACCGGCAGCATGCCGGCCACCTCGATGGAGTCCGGCGACCGGGTGCCCGGCCGGTGGCCGGCCCAGGCCGGAGCGGCCGGTGCACACCGCGTCGAACACCTCGCCGATGCCGCGTGCCGACCGGGGTGAGCATGCCCATGCCGGTGATCGCCACGCCGGGCCGGGCGCCGTTCGTGCTCACCGGACCGGCTCCTGCGCCGCTCGCAGCACGGCCTTGCGCACCTTGCCGGTGGCGCGCCCGGGGCACCTCGCCGGCCGAGGTGATGGCGACCCGGCGCACCGTCGCCGCGGTGGCCGGATCCGAGGCGGCGCGCACCTGCCCGGCGAGCTGGTCCAGGGTGGCTGCGCCTGCCGGGTCCACGGTCGGGTCCACGTCCAGCAGCACGTCGGTGACCACCTCCTCGCCGACCCGCCGGATCACCACGGTGCAGTCGAGCACCTGCGGGCAGGCGGCCTGGATACGCTCCTCGGACAGGGCGGTGAAGTACCGGGTGCCGTCCGGGCCGGTGACCGAGTCGGCGGCCCGGTCCAGGTGGTAGTACCGGCCGTCGGCGTCCCGGCGCACCAGGTCGCCGGTCAGGTAGTAGCCGTTGCGGCGGGACCGGTAAGGTGGTCACCGAGTCGTTCCAGTACCCCGGTGACAGCGACGGCGAGGCGATGCCGAGGTGGCCGACCTCGCCGTCGGCCACCGGCTCGCCGTCGTCGTCGAGCACGGCGGCCTCGGCGAACCGGTACGGCTGCCCGATGCACCGGTCGTAGCTGTCGGTCTCCAGGCGGTGGGTGATGTGGAACATCGAGTGGCCCATCTCGCTGGAGCCCAGGCCGTCGATGAAGCTGGAGCCGGCCAGCCGCGCCACGCCCTGCCGGGTCATCTCCTCGTGCGAGCCGACCGCGACCAGGTGCCGGACGTGCGGCTCGTGCGTGCAGTCGCCGGTGTTGAACCACAGCCGGACGCAGTCCAGGTCGTAGCCGGACAGGTCGAGGCGGGCGAGCTCGGCCCAGGTCACCGAGAAACCGAACACCCCCTCGGGGCGCCAGCCCTCGATCGCCGCCAGCACCCGGCTCGCCCTGCTGGGAGGACAGCGCCAGGAAGTCCGGCCCGGTTGCCCAGTGCCTGGTTGACCATCAGCACGGTGGCGGTGTGCGGGGCCGGCAGCGCGTTGAGGATCCGCCGGGTGCCCTGGGCCTGCGGCATGCTCAGCAGGTGCCGGGTGGCGGCGAACAGGCTGGCGTGGGTGTGCAGCACCGCCTTGGGCATCCCGGTGGTGCCCGAGGTGTGGGTGATGCACGATCGGGTCGTCGCGGTGGTGGCGGTAGGGCACCGGGGCGCCGGCCGGGTCGGCCTCGCCCAGCTCCGCGACGTCGGCCAGCGCGACCCCACCCAGGTCCTCACCCCGCAGCTGGGCCAGCCGGTCGGCGTCGGCGAAGGCCGCGCGGGCCCGCAGGCTGCCGATGTAGGCCGCCACCGTGGCCGCCGGCAGGTTGCCGTTCATCAGGGCCGGGATCGCCCCCAGCCGGTTGGCCGCCAGGAAGGACAGGATCTGGTCGGCCGCCGTGGCCGACCAGATCGCCACCGGGTCGCGCGGCTCCGATGCCCCGCGCGTGCAGCCGGCGGCCCGGGCGCTGACCCGCTCGTCGAGCTGGCCGAGGGTGAGCGGGTGCTCGGCCGGGTACCGCTCCACCGCGGTGTCGAAGGTCAGCCCCGGACCGTCCGGGTCGGCGCCGAGTTCGAGCAGGCGCCCCAGCACGTTGCCGGCGCCGATCAGCGGGTCGGCGGCGAGCGCGCCGCGGCTGGGCACCTTCACAGCGCCGGCCCGGCAGACAGCAGCAGCGCGTGCGCCCGGTCGGCCGAGTCCGGCACGGCGGGATCGGCCTGCTCGGCCAGGATCAGCAGCACCTGGTCGGCGTCGCCGTCGTCGAGCAGCAGCTCCGCCTCGGCCAGCCCGTCGGCCAGCGGATCGCCGACCGGGCTGAGGCAGAGCACCGGGCCGCCCAGCCCCCAGCGGGCGGTCAGCTGGCCGACCACGCTGTTGGGCGCCGACTGGAAGAAGAACAGCGGCCCGAGCCGCCGGCCGGCCGCGACCTTGTCGCGCACGTGCTCGGCGCTGACCCGTCGTTGCCGGCGGTCACCAGCAGCACCGCGGTGCGGTCCCGAGGCCCGGCGTCCTGGCCGGCGGCTGCACCGCCCAGGCAGCGCTCGGCCGCCGCGGCGACCAGCGGGCTGAACGAGGACAGCACGTAGCCGGGCAGCACCGGCAGCTCGCGGGGCGGCTGCTCGGGCCAGTGGTACTCGCTGAGCACGCTCAGCCGGCCGGCGGCGATGGCGGTGGGCGCGGTCATCGCGGACTGCACCAGCAGGGCGGTGTTGGCGCCGCCGAAGGCCGAGTTCAGGCTGAGCGCGTAGGGGCTGCCCACCGGCCGGGGCGAGCCCGCGATCACGTCCAGCGGGCAGGCCGGGTCCGGGCCGAGGTAGCCGGCGTTGACCGGCAGCTTGCCGGCCTGCAGCGACAGCACCGTGATCACCAGTTCCAGCAGGCCGGAGGCCTCCAGCGCGTGGCCGTGCACCGACTTGGTCGAGCTGATCGGCACCCGGTCGGCCACCGCGCCGAGCGCGCCGCGCAGCGCGGCGGCCTCGGCGGCGTCGCTGAGCTGGGTGCCGGTGGCGTTGGCGTTGACGTAGCCGAGCGACTCCGGCGCGACACCGGCCCGCCGCAGGGCCGCTGCGATCGCCCGGGCCAGGCCGTTGCCGTCCGGCGCGGGCTGGCACGGGTGGTAGGCGTCGCCGGCCCGGCCCCAGCCCACCAGCCGGGTCGCCGGCCGGCGGCCGCGGGCCTCGGCGGCAGCGTCGGACTCCAGTACCACCGCGGCGACCCCGTCGCCGAGCAGCAGCCCGGTCCGGCCGGCGCTGAACGGCCGGACCGCCCCGTCGGTGGCCAGCGCCTGGCCGGCGTCGAACAGCGCGAACTGGTCGGGCTCCACCAGGTAGCCGGCGGCCACCAGCACCCGCTCGGCACCCCGCCGGATCAGCGCCGCGGCGTCGGCGACCGCGCTGCTGGCCGACACGCAGGCGCCGATGTAGACCCGGCGGGCACCGGCCAGGCCGGCCCGCTCGGCGAGCCTGGACGCCTGCGCCCCGGCACCCGGGTGGCCGTGCACGGCGAGCAGCAGCTCGGTGCCGGCCCGCTGGCCGGCGGTCAGGCCGGCGTCCTGGCAGGCCTGCTCGATCACCTCGGCCAGCTCGTCGGACAGGCTGCCGACCCGGTCCAGGGTGGCGGCCAGGCCCACCCGCCGGCCGGTCACGTCGAACCGGTCGACCGGACCGAACGCGGCGCTGCCGGCCAGCGCCGCGGCCAGTTGCGCCTCGCTGCCCCGGCCGAGCGCGCTGAGCACCCCGAGGCCGGTGATGCCGACCGGCAGCACCTCAGCCATGACTGGTCCCGCTGGCCCGTACCGACTCCCCGAGTAGCTGGACCGCGTCGGTGATGGTGCGCAGCCGGGCCAGTTCCTCGTCGCCGAGGTCGAGCTCGATGCCGTAGCGCTGCTCGACCTGGTGCACCAACCAGGCGACCTCCATCGAGCTCAGCCGCTCCAGCGTCGAGTCCGGGCCACGGGTTCCCAGCGGCGTGAGCATGGCGAGCACGTCGGCCCGGTCGAGGGCCGACGAGCCTGGTGAGTCGGGCTGGTCGGCCATCAGCCCTGCTTGCTGCCGGCCGTCTCCGAGACCCGCTCGGCGACTGCGGCGGTGAACTCACCGACGGTCATCAGGGCCAGCGCCTCGGACTCCTCCGCGCGGAACCGGAAGCGGTAGTGGTCCTCGATGCGCATCAGGAGGTCGGCCAGGGCCAGCGATTCCAGATCCAGGCCGGACGGGCCCAGCGTGGTGTCGTCCTCGAGCCCCTCGACGTCGTAGTTCATGTCGATCAGGGACGCGATCACGAAAGCGCGGACCTCATTCCGCATTGGGTACCTTCTTTCCGTGGACGGGCAGGGAGAGTGCACGGCGGGCGCGGTGCACGCCTGGGTGGTCGAGGGCCCGCACCGATCCCGGGCCGAGGCGAGCCGGCTGCTGGCCGCCGCCGGCGCCCGGCTGCTGGCGGTCGACCCGGCGCAGGTCGTGGTCGGCCGGGAGCCGAGCGGCCAGCCGACCGTCCGGACCGCGGCCGGCGCACGGGCCTGGGTCAGCCTCAGCTACGGTCCCGGCGCGCTCGCGGTGGCCGCGAGCCTGGCCGGCCCGGTCGGCATCGACATCGAGGGTCCGGCTCTGCCGGAGGTCAGCCGGCTGGCCGAGCGCTGGTTCGACCCGGCCGAGGCCGACTGGCTGCGCGGCCGGCCGGCCGGCCGAGCAGCCGCGGGACTTTCTGCTGCTGTGGACGGCCAAGGAGGCGCTCGGCAAGGCCCTGGGCACCGGGTTGCGCGGTGGCGGGCTGCAGCGCCGGGTGCCGCTGCCCCCGGTCACCGACGGCAGCTTCCGCCCGGTCGCGGACGGCCTGTGGCTGGCCCATCCGGCACCGCGCCCCGGACAGCTGCTGGCGGTCGCCGCGGGGGTGCCGGTGTCGGCGCTGGTCCTTCACGACGGCAACGATCATGTCGTGCCCGCCCGGAGCACCGCGCGGTCGCGGGACAGCTTGCCCGTCGTGGTGCGCGGGAACTGATCGAAGACCTGGTACAGCTGCGGTCGCTTGAAGGCGGCCAGCAGGGTGCTGAGCCGGGCCTCGATCTCGGAGACCTCGCAACCCGGTTGCAGCTGCAGGTAGGCCACGATCACCTCGTCGAACAGCACCACCGCCGCCACCACGCCGGGCAGCGCGCCGATGGTGGCCTCCACCTCGGCGAGGTCCACCTGCAGGCCGCCGATGGTGACCTGGGAGTCCAGCCGGCCCAGGATGGTCACCAGCCCGGTGTCCGGGTCCACCCGGCCGGCGTCCCGGGTGCGCAACCAGCCGTCGGACCACCGCTGCGGCACCGGCGGGCCCGAGGTAGGGCGAGGCCTCGCGCGCGATCTGCAGCTCGCCGTCCACCGCCCGCACCGTGATGCCGGGCGCCGGGCGGACCGACGGCCGGTGGCTGCCGTACAGGTCGGTGCCGATCACCCCGACCTCGGTCATGCCGTACATGTTGCCCAGCGGCACCCCGAACCGGTCGGCGAACCGGGCGGCGGTGGCCGCCGGCACCAGCTCGCCACCGGTGGTCATCCGGCGCAGCTGCTGCAGGCCGGCGCTCGGGCGCGGTGGCGCTCAGCAGGCTGATGTGGAACGGCACGCCCAGCACGGTGGCCGGCGTCGCGGTGACGCTCGATCGCGTCCAGGATGCTGTCGCCGGTCAGCCGCTGCGGCGGGACCAGCTCGACCCCGGCGTGCAGCCCGTACAGCAGGCCGCCGACCAGTCCCAGCACGTGCACCATCGAGGGCAGCAGGATGATCCGCTCGCCGGGCAGCGGCGACCCCGTCGATCTGGGTGTAGCGGCGCACCTCGGCGATCAGGTCCGCGGCGGTCCGGCCGATCACCTTGGACGGCCCGGTGGAGCCGGAGCTGAGCTGGATGATCGCGTGCTCGCTGGGCGCCGGTTCGCTGCCGCACGTGGCGACGGTGTCCTCGACGTCGAAGAAGACCCGCAGCCCGCCGGCCACCCGGTGCGGGGCGACCATCACCTGCGGCCGCAGCCGCTGCCGGGCCTGCTCGACCTCGTGGTCGGTGAGCCGGTAGTCGAGCAGGATCGCCTGGGCGCCCAGTTGCCAGACGGCCAGCAGGTTGGCCACGTAGGCCAGCGACGGCGGCAGCCGGAGCGCCGCGGCGCCGCCCGCCCGCAGCCCGGCGGCGGTGAGCCGGTCCCGCCGGTCGGCTACCAGCCCGCGCAACTGGCCGCGGGTGATCGGATCGGGCACGCGCAGGCACACGTCGGAGTCGGGCCCGGCCAGCAGCACCTCCGACACCCAGCCGGCGTCGGTCACCCCTGCTGGAGCAGCCGCACCCGCCCGTTGCTCCATGGTCATTGCGCGAACTCCAAGAACGTTACTGACTGACTACGGCGGGTGATTCGAAAATTGCAGAGAATTACGAAATGGCGGCTCGTCGGCTGGGGAGGATCGCCGCAGACCTTACGCGCTTCGCACCTTGCTGTCATTGAGCTTGGAATAACCGGCCCATCCCGTTATTAAGGGCTTCGTCCAGCGTGCCGGCCAGTTCGTCCCGGTTGACTGCAACTAGCCTGAGTTCTGTCGCGGCCAGGTGAAAATCCACCCGGTCCGGCCATTCTGCTGCTGGGGGGCTGAGATGGCTTTGGGGCTGCCGGACGGGGTGCTGGCCTGCCTGTTCGACCTGGACGGGGTGCTCACCGACACCGCGGCGGTGCACGCGCTGGCCTGGCAGCACACCTTCGACGCGTTCCTGCGCGAGCGCGACGGCACCGCCTTCCGGCCGTTCTCCGACAGCGACTACGAGCAGTACGTGGACGGCAAGCCACGCGAGGACGGCGTGCGCGACTTTCTGGCCGCGCGCGGCATCAGCCTGCCCGACGGCGAGCCGGACGACCCGCCGACCGCGTCGACGGTGCACGGGGTGGGCAACCGCAAGAACGCCGAGCTGACCCGCCGGATCGCCGAGGACGGGGTGGCGGTCTTCGCCGGCTCCCGGCGCTACCTGCAGGCCGCCGAGCGAGCCGGGCTGCACCGGATCGTGGTCTCCTCCAGCGCCAACACCGAGCTGGTACTGCGCAGCACCGGGCTGGACCGCTTCGTGGAGGGCCGGATCGACGGCGTCACGCTGGCCCAGCGGCGGCTGGCCGGCAAGCCCAGCCCGGACTCGTTCCTGGCCGGCGCGCAGCTCGCCGGGGTGCCACCGGCCCGGGCGGCGGTCTTCGAGGACGCGCTGGCCGGGGTGGCGGCCGGGCGGGCCGGGCGGTTCGGTTACGTGGTGGGCGTTGACCGCGTCGGCCAGGCGGACGAGCTGCGCCGGCACGGCGCCGACACCGTGGTACGCGACCTGGCCGAGCTACTGGGCGACGAGCCGCCGGCCGAAGCGCCGGAGGATGCTCGATGATCACCGACGCCCGGTTCCCGGTCGAGCCCTGGCAGGTTCGGGAGTCGCGGCTCGACCTGGAACTGCTGGCCCAGAGCGAGTCGGTGTTCGCCCTGTCCAACGGCCACATCGGGGTGCGCGGCACCCTCGACGAGGGCGACCCGAGCGGGCTGCCGGGCACCTACCTCAACTCCTTCTACGAGGCCCGCCCGCTGCCGTACGCCGAGGCCGGCTACGGCTACCCGGAGTCCGGCCAGACGGTGGTCAACGTCACCGACGGCAAGCTGATCCGGCTGCTGGTCGACGACGAGCCGTTCGACATGCGCTACGGCACGCTGGAGCGGCACGAGCGGGTGCTGGACCTGCGCACCGGAACCCTGCGCCGGTCCGTCGAGTGGGTCTCGCCCGCCGGCACCCGCATCCGGGTGCGGTCCGAGCGGCTGGTCTCCTTCACCCAGCGCGCCGTCATGGCGATCCGGTACCAGGTGGAACCGGTCGACGGACCGGTCCGGGTGGTGCTGCAGTCGGAGCTGGTGGCCAACGAGGAGCTGCCCGCGCAGTCGGAGGACCCGCGGGTGGCGGCGGTGCTGCGGCATCCGCTGGAGGCAGTCGAGCACAGCGCCAGCGGTCACCGGTCGGCGCTGTTGCACCGCACCCGGGTCTCGCGGCTGCGGATGGCCGCCGCCGCCGACCACCTGCTGGCCTCCGACGCCGAGCTCGACTCGCACACCTTCGTCCAGCCCGACTGGTCGCGCACCACGGTCGGCGCCCGGCTGGCGGCCGGCCAGCGCCTGACGCTGACCAAGTTCGTCGCCTACGGCTGGTCCAGCCAGCGCAGCGTCCCGGCGCTGCGCGACCAGGTCGACGCCGCCCTGTCGGCGGCGCTGGCCACCGGCTGGACCGAGCTGCTGGCCGAGCAGCACCGCTACCTGGCGGATTTCTGGGACGGCGCCGACGTCGAGCTGGACGGCGACGACGCGGTGCAGCAGGCCGTGCGGTTCGGGCTGTTCCACGTGCTGCAGGCCGGTGCCCGGGCCGAGCAGCGCGCCATCCCGGCCAAGGGGCTGACCGGTCCCGGTTACGACGGGCACGCCTTCTGGGACACCGAGAGCTTCGTGCTGCCGGTGCTGACCGCCACCGCGCCGAAGGCCGCCGCCGACGCGCTGCGCTGGCGGCACTCGACGCTGGACCTGGCCCGGGAGCGGGCCCGCACCCTGCAGCTGGCCGGGGCCGCCTTCGCGTGGCGGACCATCCGCGGGCAGGAGACCAGCGCGTACTGGCCGGCCGGTACCGCGGCCTTCCACATCAACGCCGACATCGCGCTGGCGGCCGTCCGGCACGTGCACTGGACCGGCGACGAGGACTTCGAGCGCAGCTGCGCGCTGCCGCTGCTGGTCGAGACCGCCCGGCTCTGGCAGTCGCTGGGCTACCCCGGTGCCGACGGCCGGTTCCACATCGACGGCGTGACCGGGCCGGACGAGTACTCCGCGATCGTCGACGACAACACCTACACCAACCTGATGGCGGCCCGGAACCTCAGCTACGCCGCCGATGCCGCCCGGCGCTGGCCGGACCAGGCGGCCGAGCTGGAGGTGACCGAGGCCGAGCTGGAGGCCTGGCAGGCCGCCGCGGACACCATCGCGATCCCCTACGACGCCGAGCGCGACATCCCCGAGCAGGACCGCGGCTACCACCGGCACCAGGTCTGGGACTTCGCGGCCAGCGCGGCGAGCGACGGCTACCCGCTGCTGCTCCGCTCGCCGTACTTCCAGATCTACCGCAAGCAGGTGGTCAAGCAGGCCGACCTGGTGCTGGCGCTGCACTGGTGCGGCGACTCGTTCAGCCCGGCGGAGAAGGCTGCGGCGTTCGGCTACTACGAGCAGATCACCGTCCGGGACTCCTCGCTGTCGGCCTGCTCGCAGGCCGTGGTCGCCGCCGAGGTCGGCCACCTGGAACTGGCGCACGCCTACCTCGGCGAGGCCGCCCTGATGGACCTGCGCGACCTGGAGCACAACACCCGCGACGGGGTGCACGTGGCCTCGCTGGCCGGTGCCTGGATCGCGCTGGTCTGCGGGTTCGGCGGGCTGCGCGACCACGGCGGCCGGCTCAGCTTCGCCCCGCGGCTGCCGGAGGCGATCTCCCGGATGGCGTTCGCGGTGCGCTGGCGCGGCTGCACGGTGCGGGTCGAGGTGCACCCCGACCGGGTGCGCTACGCCGTGGAGGACGGCAGCGACCGCACGCTTGACTTTCACCACCACGGCTCACCGGTCAGCCTGGACGTCGGCGCGCAGGTCGAGCTGCCGATCCCGCCGGTCGCGGTGGACGGCCCGGAGCCGAGCCAGCCGGCCGGTCGGGCGCCGGGCGAGGCGTACCGGATCGAGCGCTAACGCCAGGCCCTGGCGCCGGGGCCGCCCCGGGGCGGTTCGGATACCAGGTGCTGACCGGTTTGTTGGCCAGTCCTGGCGCCGGTGTCGGCGGCGAACCTGTGCCCCTGGTGGCAACCAGTTGAACTGGCCGCCGTTAGGCCGGCGCCCCCAGCAGGCAGCCGGGGAATGCACCGGTGCCGCGAGTAATCAGACCCCGGACCGGTGTCGGGGTCATGCGTACGTGGCAGCCGCTGGGGATGCCACCGATACAGAAGGGGCTGACGACCATCTCCACGGTGCGGTAGTCGCTTGCGCCATTTTCATCTCGGAGCACCCGGACCGGCACACGCACCGATTCGACGACCTCTTGTGCGACGTAGTACTCGCTCTCGATCGCGGAATCCACCAGCCGAGCCCAGTCCTGGGGAGCGCAGTGTGCACCGAAGGTGACCTCCGTGCCGGACAGGCCGGCTGATCCCTTGAGGAGGAATCGGTGCCGTTCGTCGTGCAGGAGTCGCCGGATGGGGTAGGCCCGATCGCGCCATCGAACGATGCGGTCGCGCACGACCCTTGTCCAGGGCACGAACCGGCGGACGAAAGCATGGTCGGCGTCAGACATCCACGGCAGCCCTTCGGACAGCAGCGCCAGCACCTTCTTCGAGTCGACAAGCCGAGCTGACTGTGACGGTATCGCGACGACACCCGCCTGGATCAGCGTCAGCAGGTGCGAGAGATCCCAGCCCTCGTCCAGTGCTTCGCGCTCGGAGAACTGCACCACGACCACCGGGCGTTGGGTGGATGACAGGATCGTGGCTGGCAAGATCGATCGGACATCGGCAAAGTTCGCCGATACGCCGTGCTCTCGCAGAAAATGACACTGCGTCCGGAGTTCCTCGGAGGTCCGGCCGGTGTCGTCGGAAGAGGTGAGCAATAGCACGGCCGGCTCGCCGCAGCGCCGGGCGCAGGCCAGCTTCACCAGGTTTGCAAGCGGCACGAAAGGGTCCTCGCCGGTCAGTTCCGGTTGCCCGCACGCGAGGCGGACGTCACGCCACAGTCGCCGGAGCACCTCGAACTGCACCATCCCAGCAAAGCCGCCGCCGACATTGAACTCGATGAACCGAGGCCCGTTCGGCCCGATGATCACGTCGGCACGGGCCATGTCGACGGCGTGCGCCAGTTCGAACTCCTCGTCGGCGGTGAAACGCGGGAACGCGGCCGGGTCGGCCTTCAGCGCGACCCGGCGACTCAGGCTGTCCGAGGCGAGGTTGCTGACCGCGGTCAATTGCAGTCTCAGCAACCGCGCGGTCGCATCCAGCAGCGTCGCGTAGTGGTGGTGCGACGTGATCAGCGGCTGACCGGCTACCGGAAAGCCGCCGACCGAGATCGAGGGCATCTGCTCGGCCATCATTGCCGCCAGGCGTCGCACCGGCATGCTCACACTGTGGTCAAGGGCCGTGATGGTCATGGGTTAAGCACCTTGTCGAGGTGGATGGATGTTCATCGGTGGCATCCGGTTACGGGCTACGCCAGCCGCGCCGCGCCATGCGGGCTCTCGCCGTCCGCTATCCGGCGAGGCTGGCCAGCAGGTCCGCCTGGCTGGCGGTGATCCCGTGGCGGGTGAGATCGGCATCGGTTCCCTCAATGGGCTGCCATCGGCTGAGTGCGGGGTTGACCTCGATCACCACGGGACCGTCGGGCCCTTCGACGAGGTCGACACAGGAGATGTCAAGATCGAGTGCCTTGACCGAGCCGATGAAGATCCGCTCGAGTTCCGGGGTGAGCGCGGCGGGTTCGCGACGTGCCGGGTGTAGCAAACTGCGCACGCTTCCATCCGGCGCGGTGCTGATGTTGTAGGTGCATGAGGCGACCACGCCGGCCACGACGATCGCCCGCACGTCCCGGCCCGGATTGTCGATGAATTGCTGGGCGCAGAGCACATGGTGCTTGTGGAACCAGTGCCACAGGACGATGTCTTCGCGGATACCGAAGGGGGTACCGGGCGGCCCGCTGGCCTGGTAATCCTTGGGGATCAGCTTGACCACGTCTACCGAGGAATGGCCCATGACCGGCTTGATCATCACCTCACCCCATTCCTCCATACATCGCTGCACGTCCTCAGGTGACTCGACCAATCGGGTTGGCGGAACGGGGATCGCCGCCTCGCCGAGGATGTCTGCCTGGAGAACCTTGTTGTGTGTGCGCCGCAGGCTTTGCATCGAGTTGACCAGTCGCACACCGCACCGTTCGAGCATCTCGAGCCAGTCGTAGAGCAGAGCCATGTCACCGCGGGAGTGCTTGGTGAAGATCCGGGCGTTCACCAGGGCCACCTCTGGCAGGTTCCGTAGGATGCGGCTGCCGTCCTGGCGGGCGTTGATGATGCGGGGGTGGATGGTGTCCCAGTCGACTCTTTCGACCTCGACCCCACGGCTCGCCAGCGCCTGCCTGAGGGCGATCATCTCACCGTCTTCGTAGGCCTTGTCGAGGATCCAGATCTTTCCGCTCATCGCGACTGCCTATCTGTGTTTGTAAGCACTGGAAGGGTCTGTAGGTGCTGGGAGAACCGTCGTGCGTGCTCTGCCAGGTTGAGATCAATGCGGGGCGGTGGGTTCGCCGGATCCGCAGTTACTGGGCAGTGGACGAAGGTCGGCACCGAGCAGCACCCGAGTCGCGCTCGGAGGAAGCCGGCCAGCGCGGGTGCGGTGGAAAGGCGACACGCCTCTGGATAGCCGGCAGATCGTGCCAGGCCGCAGAAGTCGAGCCGTTGGGTCGGGGATGCCTGCCCTCCGGTCGAGGCGTAAGCGGCGTCGTCAAGGACGAGGTGGACCAGGCGCAGGCGCGGAAGGGCGCCGGCCACGATCAGGCAGCCCGGGTTCATGGCGAGACTGCCGTCCCCGTCGACCACCACCGTCGTTCGGTTGAGAGCCAGCGATATTCCGGTGCCGATGTTCGCCGCCAACCCCATGCTGCCGGTCATGTAGAAGTGACGGTCACTGATTGCCAGCGACTTGGCGATTCGGCAGGTGTATCCGGTGGTGAAGATCACCGGAGCGTCGCCGGCGGCGTCGATGATGGTCCGGATCGCCTCCGTCTTGTCCATCGTCATCGCCTAGCCTGCTTCAGCGCCGGGTGATGGGTGGCGGGAACGGGCATCGGTAAACCGGCGGCTGGTACGCCGACGTCGTGCCCCCATGCCTCCCACAGGGAGCTGATCAACGCGGCCCGCAGGAAGACGCCGGCGCGGACGCTGTCGAAGTAGCGCACGTTGGCCAAGCCGTCGACCTCGCTGGGAAGTTCGTCCCCGCGCGGACCGACATGCAGGATGACCACCTCCTTGCCGTGCCGTTGGATCAGGTCTCGACTGAACCTGAACCGCTCGGACACGGCGCCGGTTCGCCGGGTCGTTGCCGCGGCGAGGTGGAAGTTCGGCAACTCCCAGGGGATCATGCTGACGACATCGACGTTCTCCAGCAGTTCGGCCGCGCTCTCGGAGGACCTGACGGTCACTCTTGCCTCGTGAAGCTGGCGCTGCTGGTGCGTGGACAACGAGGAGGGGCCAGGTGTGAGCAGGTTGACCTCGGCCGGTGCGAATTTCGCTATCGTCGTGACGATGGCCCGCAGCGCTCGGCACTGGGGATCACCGACCAGGCCCACCCGCAGTGAGCGAAGATCGTCGAACATCTTTAGCATCATCCAGGTTTCCAGCATGCCCTGGGTGGGATGATCGCGCTCGCCAGCGCCAGCGCTGATGACAGGAACGGATGCGGTGGCGGCCGCGCGGTCAGCAGCGTCGTCGTCAGTGTGCCGAACCACGAGCAGGTCCGCGTAGCAGCCGAGAACCTTGACGGTGTCTTCCAACGTTTCCTGGAAGAAGTCTCCCGCCCGGGTGGTCCTGGCGTCGGCAAATCCGACGTAGCGCGAGCCGAGAAGGCCGCTCGCGGACTGGAAGCTGATCATCGTTCTGGTGCTGTTCTGGTAGAACATCAGCCCGACGACCAGCGTGGGCGCCACCTCGCAGAGCCGCCGGCGGGACTGCCTGCTCATCCAATCCGCACGGGTGAAGAGTGCCTCGAGCTGGTCCCTGTTCCACGATTCCGAGGAGACGACGTGGCGTGGGAACTGCGTTGCCGAAATCGTGCTGACCTGTGCGGGCAAGTGATCACCTCTACCGTTCCTCGATGATGGGTGGACGTGCGTCATGTCGTGGTCCATGGATCGTGTCCTGGGTGCTTATCGCCGAGCGGGTGATGCGGTGAAGAAGTCGTCGAGATCGACCTGCCTGATGCCATTGACCCCGGGTGAGTCAGCCTTGTAGTCGGACCGAGTGGGGCGCTGCTGGTCGTGGAAGTAGACGGCGTCGAAAGATCCGTCCGCAGCCATTGTCAGAAATGGATTGGAGACCAAGAAGTCCCGCACCTGTGGCGTGTCGCGGCGCACCTGGAGCCAGAGCCGCTTGTCACCGAAATGGTTGGGCGGCAGCACGACGCGTGTGCCGAACAATCGCTTGAGTTGATAGGTGCCCTTGCTCAGAAAAGGCTCGGTGCCCTGGAAGTCGAGTTGCCGGACACCGTGCTCCCCGGCCCATCTGATCAGCAGGAAGTGCATGACCTTGAGCGCGCCGGCGGCGTAGTACTCCTGCGCCCCGTCGAGCACGCCGAGCAATCGGGAGGTCAAGACGCGGCTCCGCCGATCCCAGTGGCAGAGATGGCCGCCGACCCGGTGCCCCATCCATCTGAAGTGCGAACAGGATTCCAGAACGGAACAGGCATTCATAGGCGGAGGCCTTGCCTTCGACCCGCTCGCGAACGCCGTGGCGTTGGAACATGGTGGCACGATAGATCCGGTCGTAGAAGTGATCGAACCACCCGGGGTTCGGTTCGATGACCAGCTGCCAGTCGTGCTGCCGGCACTTCTGCCGGAAATTTCGTCGCTCGCCCTTGGCGGCACGAGTCAACACGGTCTCGATGTCTGCATCGAAGTCGACCACGAAGTGAACCCGCATCGGCAGGATGAACGACGCCGAGGTGGGCAGCCGCTGAGCTTTGGCTGCCGTCGTCCCGATGATGAGGATGTCGCTGGACGGAAGGTGCTCGACCCGCTCGAGGTCTCGCGCTCGCACGGTTCGGCAGGAGCGAACGGGTGGGCGGCCGGCTCCGGGATCACGGCGTTCCTCGGTGAACTCCAGTGTGTAAGACGTGCCATCCGCAAGTCCGGCGTAGATGATGGCGATCCCACCCGACTCGGAACAAATCATCGGGCGGGTGGCGAATCCGATGCTTTCCCAGCACAGCCGGAACCGCCTGATGAGCGTGCTTCCACTGTTGCGCCATCGATAGCGGCTATGCAGCCGCAGCCGTTCCAGAGCTGAGGCTCGCGACGGCACTTGCGGCTCAGACGGCACTTGCGTTAATGCTCGGGACATCCTGTTCCTTCGGGTCGGCCAACTCACCAGGTGCTCTGCTCTGCGCCCAGGCAACCGCGTCCTCAGCGAGGATCTGTGCCGGATCGATCACGGGGACCGAGAGCCGGATCGTGCGCACTGCCAGGGAGATCTCTGTGCAGCCAGCGAGAACGACCTGCGCTCCACGGGCAAGAAGGTCGCCTATCGCCTCGGCCAGCAAATCGGCTGCGTCTTGGCCGGCTTTGATCCGGGCGACGGCCAGCATCACCGCGTTCTTTCCTTCACGCACCTCCGGCACGATCACCTGGATGCCGGCGGCCTCCAAGGGGGCGTGGTAGAGCCCGGCTGCGATGGTGCCGCTGGTCGCGAGCAGACCGAGGATGCGTATCGGTGGATCGAGAGCCCGGACCCGGTAGTTCGTGTTCTCGATCATGTCCAGGATCGGCACGCTTCCTGCCGTGCGCCTGAGCGGTTCAAGGAAGGCGTGGGCGGTGTTGCATGGGATGGCGATGAGCTCTGCACCAGCCCCGGTCAGGGCTTGTACCCCGTACGTCAACCACGGGGTGGGATCGGGGCCATCTCCCAGCAGGGCGCGGCTGCGATCAGGGGTTGTCGGATCAGCCCAGATGACCACGCGCACGTGGTCCTGGTCGCAGGCGGCCGGGGTTGCCCGCACGAGTTTGTCGTAGAAGTCGACCGTGGCCGCCGGTCCCATCCCACCCAGTACCCCGACCACGGGACCTCCCGTCAGCCGTCTACGAGCTATCGTCCGGGTCACGGTCGCCATCCGAAGAGATCGGGTGGTACGAGCAGCGCGGCGGATCGGTGCTCGTCGCCGACCACTCGGCCGGCCCACGCGATGTGCGTGCCCGTTTCCTGAGTCTCCAGGCGCCTGGCCGGGATCCCGGCGGAGGCAAGCAGCGGTTCGGTAGCGTGCCCCATGACCTGGTTCTCCTCGGTCAGGTCCTGGCCGGTGCCGCGCATGCTGATAATGAACAAGATCGCCAAGCGGTAGGGGGTGACCAGTGACGCGATCGCGTTCACGGACTGTCCAAGACCCGAGTTCTGCATCAGTACCACCGGCTTCTGCCCGCTCAGCGCACTCCCGGCAGCCACTCCGACCGCGTTGTCCTCGCGGGCGATAGTCATCAGGCCGGCATGCTCGGTCAAACACTGGTAGAGCGGGGCAAGGATTCCGCACGGGGTTCCGAAGAATGGCGAGAAGCCGCAGCCTGCCAGACCATTGACCAAGGCTGCGACCGGGGATTGACGCGTAGCAAGACTCATGATCTCTCTGTTCCGACGGTAGGGAACTGCAAGCCCGACGGCTCGGTCAGGGGGTACTGGCGCTGACGATCAGATCGCGAAGCACGTTCCCGGTAGGGGCCGGGTGCAGGTCTGCGACCGCCATGGGAACGTAATCGGCTCTGGCATAGATACCTGAACCGTGCAGGACGATCTCATCGCTGTCGATGATCCGGCGGTCTATGGCGTTGAGGACGCCGGTGAGGACCATGATGAGCGACCATTCCAGTAGCAGGCTCGGATCGGCCGGTATCGTCACGCCGCTGCCGTTCAGCAGCGACCGCACCTGTTCATAGCGGGCCAGGCACTCAGCACGCGAGACAACAATGCCGCCGCCGCCTTGGGCACGGATAAGCTCGGTCATTCGCGAACTCGTCGCCGGATTCCGGGTGTAGAAGGTTGGTTCGAGAACCTCCTCCGGATCGAGGGTCACGCTGGGAAAATGCGGGTTCTCCTCTTGCCGGTACAGGGACCCGTCGCTGTCACGGAGGTAGCGAGGGGCGGCTTCGAAACCTCCAGGTCGGCCTTGATACAGGTGCAGCACCATGTCGGGTGCGCCCAGATGCTGCACCAGAAAGTAGCCAGGTGCCTTCCGGTCGTCGCGCTGGTCGAGCAACGCTCGACCGTAGGCATGACCCAGCAGGCCATAAGCGCTGGAGACCGAATGGGCGTGAAGCCGGGTTCGGTCTGCTGCTAGTGGGAAGAAGTCGTGTTCGACGAACGCACGAACAACATCGGCGGCCAGATAGTTCTCCAGCTTCAGCGTGTGCCACACGTGCGTCTTAGCCGTGCGCTCGAACAGCCCGTGGTTGTCGTGCACAGCATCCTGAGCAATCGCCTTGACCGCTCCGCCATCCCAGCCTTCGTACACCGCCACCGGATTCCGGCGGCGCAGATCCGGGTCAGCTGACAACTCGGAGGCGCGCAGCTTATAGGCCGACACGGCTGGCACGATCGCCACGATGTTGAGCTGCTCAGCTCCGACCAGACCGCATTGGATGGCCCGCAGCACCGCGTCACGCAAAGCCACGGCCTTGTTCGCTGACGACGGCGTCACGATGGTGACCCGCTGTCCCGTGGCCCGGATGAACTCCACCGCGCGCGCCACGATAACCAATGACGCAAACGTCTTCGTGGTCCCTGTGGCCGGATTTCCGGTCAGGTCTAGTAGGGAGAGTTGGAAACCGTCGTAGTCAGCCAACGGCACCTGAGACATCCTGGAGGCGGAAAAGTAGTCACGGACCTGCGTGGTGAGGTCTGGTAGCCGATGCCCGGGCGTGAAGTCCTCGGTCTTCTCGCCCTTGTTCAACTCGTCCAGCGCATACTGGATCCGCGGATAATAGCGAGCTATCGCGTTATCGATCATCATCTCAATACGCCCCACATCACACGGTTTGACGGTGCTTGGAACCGAAGAGGTCTGGAACGTCAAACCTCTGAACGGGTATGCGTTGTCAAGCTGATCCTCGGGCCATGACGGTTGCGGTCCCTCGACCACGTACGGTTCGAGCGGCTAGGGCGCGACTACCCTGAGTCGGGGTCAAGCGAGCCAAGGATATGTACTAATCGGTCATCTAGGACAAACTATACTCTAACAATGTAAAGGAGGTATATGCCATGGCCCAAGGCACCTAGGACAGGTGCGGAACCTTGAGGATCAGGTCGAGCCGGCATTGCCGCGTTCGGTGGGTGCTTGCGGGGCGGAACCGGCAACGGCTCGGCTGGCGTTGCGGAGTACCGGCAGCGCGGCGAGGAGTGCCAGGCCGCGGATCACACCGGCGACGGGATAGGGCGCGCGTAGTCCGAACCGGTGCGCGAGCAGGCCGCCAGCCAGCGCACCGAGCGGGATAAGTCCCCAGCCGAGAAAACGGTAAACACTGTTGACCCGGCCCAGCAGGTCGGTCGGCACGACGCGTTGCCGGAGGCTGACCGTGGTGACGTTCCACATCGTGGTGAGGAACCCGTTGATAGCCAGTAGCACACCGAGCACGACGGCGTTCGGACTGAGCCCGATCGCCTCGAAGATGACAACATTCGTGCCCAGTGCCAGAAGAAGGGCAGGAGGTTCCCCTATCGCATCGACTATCCTGGCATTGACCAGGCCCCCGAGCACGCTGCCGACCGCGGCACCTGCGAGCAGCAGGCCATACCCTTCGGCCCGCAGGTGCAACACCCGGGTTGCGAGCAGCACGAGGGTCACATTCGCGAGCTGGAAACAGAAGGTGTTGATGCCCAGTAGCAGCGCCAACGTCCGCAGCAGCCGATGCTGGTTCAGCCAGCGCAGGCCTTCGGCGATAGCGGTCCGTACCGGTGGTTGAGCTGTCCGGCCGGGCCGGCGCCGCGGCAGGGCTATCAGCAGCACGGCGGACAGTGCGAAGGAGGCAGCATCCACTCCAAAGGGCAGCGCGACGGCAATCCCGAACAGCAGGCCGCCCAGGGGCGGCCCGAGGAACAACTGGCCGAGCATAGTGACGGTGTACTGATTGCCGTTTGCCTTGTGGAGCAGGTCACCCGGGACGAGGTCGGGCAGAATTGCCTGGGCGGCATTGCTGAAAACCACCGTGCAGGCCCCGAGGCCGAATGCCATGGCCACGAGGCCGGCGATCGCTATCCGGCCGAACGCTGCCAGCACCGCGACGGCGCCGACGATGACCGCCTGAACCACCTGCGAACTCCACATCAGAACCACTCGATCTCGGCGGTCGACCATGGCCCCGACCGGCAAGGAGAACACCAGCCATGGCAGGTAGGTTGCGGCCGCGACCATCGAGATCAGCCGCGGATCGTCGGTGAGGGTCACCGCCAGCAGCGGAACTGCCGTAGCAAAGGCACCGTTTCCCAGATTGTCGACAGCTACGGCCCACCACAGTCGCCAGTAAGCGACTGGCAGGCGGGTTCTCGGCGTTGTCGGTGGCACCCACCCATCCTCGGCATCCTGGTGCTCATCGCCCACTTATTAGCCAGGCACTACATAATGGTCAGGTGCCGGTCACCGTGGATCTCGGAGTTACCGAACTCGCCGGCACCCGGTTCGCGATCTCACCGCTGTCGGAGACCATTTCCGGCCTTCAACTACTCGGCAATCGAGGGCGCCGGGACGCCAACCTGCGCTGGGTCCGGTGGGCCCGCGACGCGCTCGCGGCCAGCCCTCTTCACCTGCCCCGCAGCTGGCCCCTGATAGTCAACGACCAGCCCAGTTGGCCCGAGTTCCTGCTTCCAGCGCCAACCGATGCTGAGACCACCCTCGATGACGATCTCACCGCGATCCGTCGGACCACTGCCCAGCAGGTCCGGGCCAGCCTGCACCGGGTGTTCGGTGCTGACCTTCCCGGCACCGCAGCGGAACTCGCCGCGCGCCCCGCACCCGGACTGGCGGCGATCACCGCCGAGCTGCGCCAGGCACATGACCTGCTCATCGCACCCCATTGGCCACGCATCCGTGCAGTCCTCGACGCCGACATCGCCTACCGGGCCAAACAACTGGCTATCGGAGGCGCCGACCGGCTATTCGCCGACCTTCATCCCGACCTGCACTGGAATCACGGCAGGCTCACCCTTGAACACGACAGTCGCAACCGGACCGTCGTCCCCGACCACGCCGGCTTGGTCCTGTTGCCCGTCGTCCTCGGGCCCGCCAATGTCCTGATCAAGGGCGCCACCTCAACCCGGATCACGCTGCGATACCCCGCCCGCGGTGCCGGCGCACTCTGGACCGCAGGCACCCGCCCGGTTCCTGACAGCACCAGCCAGCTTCTCGGCCGCCACCGCGCCGAACTTCTCGAAGCGCTACGCTCCCCCGCGACCACCACCGACCTCGCGCATGCGCTGGCCGTTACTCCCAGTGCCGTGTCTCAACACCTGCGCGTCCTGCGGCAGAGCGGCCTGATTGCGGGCGAGCGTGTCGGGCGCACCGTGCTCTACCTGATCACTCAGCGCGGCCTGGATCTGCTGAACCCCTAAGCCCTGATCGACTGAACCGCTCACCGAGGAAGCGCCGGGCAACCGGTCAGCTGATCCGCAACACGACCTTGCCCAGCGCGTGACCCGACTCCACCGCCGCGATCGCGGCCGGCGCGTCGGCGAAGTCCAGCACGGTGGTGACGTGCGGGTCCAGGATGCCCTCGGCGGCCAGCCGGGCCACCTCGGCAAGCACCCGAGGACCCCGCTCGCGGCGGATCATCGCGCCGCCGAACCGCTCCGCGGTCTCCGGGTCGGCGGCCGTGACCAGCTTGGCCGGGTCGGCCACCAGGCCGGCCACGGCGGCCAGTGCCGGGCCGCCGACCAGGTCGAAGATGCCGTCCACCCCGTCGGGAAGTGCGGCGGCCAGCCGCTCGGACTCCCCCTCGCCGTACCGGATCAGCACCGCCCCGAGCGAGTCCACCAGCTGCTGCTTGGCCGGGCTGCCGGTGCCGAACACCCGGATGCCGCGCCGCCGGGCGAGCTGGGCGGTGGCGATGCCGACCCCGCCGCCGATGCCGACGATCAGCAGCCGCTGCCCGGAGTCCAGATCCAGGTGGGTCAGCGCGTCGTAGGCGGTGGTGGCCGCCACCGGCAGCGCGGCGGCGTCGACGAAGCCGAGCTGGGCCGGCTTGAGGACCGCCGAGTCCTGATTCACCAGGCTGTACTGGGAGAACGCGCCGGAACCGGCGGCTGGCCAGCCCAGCACCTCGTCGCCGACCGAGAACCCCTCGACCGACGGGCCGAGCTCGGCGACCACGCCGGAGATCTCGCTGCCGAACTGCGAGGGCAGCTGCCGGGGTGAGAAGCCAGCGAACCGGCCGCTGCGCACCTTGTGGTCGACCGGGTTCACCCCGGCCGCGCGCACCTCGACCAGCAGCTGGCCGTCGCCCGGCCGGGGCCGGTCGAGTTCGGCGAACTCCTGGGTGTCCGGACCGCCGTACTCGCGAAACCTGAAAACCGTGGGCACTCGAGGATCCTTCCATCACGCGATAGCGACCGGCGGGGCCGACAGCAGCCGGCACCAGTGCCCAACCCGGACCAGCGGCGCCGCTATTCCGCGCCGTCGTCCGGCCGGCTCAGTCGGCGTTGGAAGCCAGCGCGCTGAGCTGGACGAAGCTGCCGTTGAACCGGTCCTGGGCTCCCGGCAGCGGGCCGGACGCGGCGTTCTGCCAGATGGTCCAGGTCGCGGTGCCGGCCGGCAGGGCGGACGGCGGGTTGGTGGTGTAGCTCGGGATCCAGAACGGGTTGGTGGCGGCGAAGGCGCCGGAGTTTCCGGTGCAGGTGTTCCACCAGTCGAAACTCGCATGGATCATCGGGTACTTCGAGGTCCGGGCGTGCATTTCGGTGGAGAAGGCGCTGATCCAGCTGACCATCGCGGCGCTCGACAGGCCGTAGCAGGTGGTGCTGCCCGGCTGCAGCACCAGGGCCGGTGGCAGCGTCCGGCCGTCGGCCGACCAGCCGCCGCCGTGGGCCAGGAAGTAGTCGGCCTGCGCGGTGCCGCTGGAGGAGTCCGGATGCGCGTAGTGGTACGCGCCCCGGGTCATGCCGACGGCGTAGGAACCGTTGTACTGCTGGGCGAACGACGGGTTGGTGTAACTGGTGCCCTCGCTCGCCTTGACGTAGGCAAAGCGCGCCCCGGCGTTGAAGGCGGCCTGCCAGTCCACGCTGCCCTGCGCGCTGTAGACGTCCAGGCCCCGGCCGAGCAGGCCGCGGCGGTCCTTGGCGGTGAGGATGCGCAGCACCGAGGCGTCCACCCGGGACCGGAACGTCGAATCGGCGTTGGCCTTGGCCAGCACCGCGTCGTACATCGCCGGCATCACCGACGGGTCGACGGTCAGCACCAGGTCACCACCGGCGGTGAGGAAGTTGACCGCCCGATTTCCGGGCGTCCAGGCCTGGACCTGGGCGGCCTGGCCGAGGTCGTCGCTGGCGATGACGCCGGTGAAGCCGAGGTCGCCGCGCACCATCCCGGTCACGATGGTCGAGGAGAAGGCAGCCGGGTTGGCGGCGTCGATCTTGCTGTAGTACGCCGTCGACATCATCAGCATCGGCGCGCCGGCCCGTACCGCGTCGGCGAACGGGGTGAGGTAGCTATCGGTCCGGGTGGTCTGGGAGTCGGTGACCCCGCTGCTGGTGTCCGGGTTGGCCGTCACCCGGCCCAGGCCGGGGAAGTGCTTGATGGTGGCGTCCACCCCGGCGTCGGCCAGACCCTGGGCGAACGCGGTGCCGTGCGCGGACACCGTCGCCGGGTCGTAGCCGAACTCCCGCTGGTAGTGGCCGATCGGCAGGTTGGACGGGGCGAACGCGGCACTCGGGACGGTGTCCAGCACCGGCGCCAGGTCCGCCTGCACACCGGCCGAGCGGAGCTGGCCGCCCCACAGCCTGGCGTCCGCCCGCAGGGTGGAGGTCGAGTAACCGCCCTGGGTGAGGGCGCTGGGAATGCTGGAGAACCCGGTGCCCGACAGCACCTGCACCTGGCCGCCCTCCTGGTCGGCGGCGATCTCCAGTGGCACGCCGGCCGTGGCCGACAGGTTCGCCTTGCCCTGCAGGGTGGCGGTGACCGAGGCGGTCGCGGCCACCCCGGCCGTACCGCGCCCGGTGAGGATCACGTTGCCCGCGTGGTAGGTCTGGATGTCGGTGACGGTCTGGCTGCTCACCGAACCCGCCGGGGTGCCGACCATGAACAGCTGGCCGACCCGCTGCGGCAGCGACATGCTGGCCAGCACGGCGTCGGCGACGCTGCCGGCGCTCAGCGCGGCGGCCCCGGCACGAGCCGGGCCGCCGGGTGTCGCCGCGGCCAGCAGGCATTCCGTGACGAGCAGCGGAACCAGCAGGCGACGACCGGACGGCAACGGCATCTTCTTCTCCCACAAGGCGTTTCGCGCGAAATGGTGGATTCGCGGCCACACCCTAGCGGGTTTCGGCGGTTCCGGCTGACCGGCCGACAGCTGTGCCGACAGCGGTGCCGGGCTGCCGCAGCTAGGCCAGGTCGGACGGGGCGGGCGTGACGATGACCCCGACGTCGCCGTACGGGAACTTTCCCTTGCCGATATGGCCGAGGGTGTTGAAGAACTTCGACACCGGCACCTGCACGCCGTACTTGGCGCGGACCTTGCTCTGGATGGCGTCGAAGTCGGCACCCGAGGTCACCAGCTCCGCGGTCGCGGCCACCGGCGCCGAGTCGCTCTTCACCCTGCCGCGGGCGTCCGAGGGCTGCAGCGTCATCGCCGGGTTGTTGCGCAGCCGCTTGTACTTGCCGGACCGCGACGAGGTCCAGAACCCGTACCGGCCGCCGTCCAGCGCGACGATCCAGGTCGCGGTCGCCACCGGGGCGCCCGACCTGCGGAACGTGGTGGTCGAGACGTACTTCTCCTCGCTGAGGCTCATGCCGCGCAGTGTAGGCCGCCTCGCCTGCGGTTGACCCTGTTTCGAGCCTGCCGGGTACCGGGCCTGCCGGCCTGGTTAGCCTCGAAGAGGTACCCGACGACGCAGCGCAACGACAGAGACGAGGAAGCCGCATGAGCGAGCCGAACGTGCACCCGGCCGGTGAGGGCCTCAGTGACGAGGAGATGGTGGAGCAGGTTGCCGGCCAGACCGCCAGCGACCTGAAGTACTCCGACGTCTTCGAGCGGGAGTCCGAGGGCGCGAGCGGCGACACCGAGGCCGCCAAGGCATCCGGCGACGAGCTCGCCGACGACGACGGGAACTGACCGGCTCCGGAGGGGTCAGCGCGTTTCGAGTAGCCGCTTGACTCCTGCCAGGTCCGCCGTCACCGCGGCGGCGTCCTTGTCGTAGTCGGCATCGCTCATGCCGGGCGGCCGGCGCAGCGTGAACACCAGCTCGCACCGCTCGCCGGCCGCGATCACCCGCATCGGGTTGTAGAAACTCTGCCCGTCCGGCAGCGTGACGTGGTGGTCGAGGACCCCGTAGCCGTTCGGCTCGGCCATCTCGACCACCACCTGCCCGAGCGGGGACTGCGCCACCCACCGGCCGTCGACGAACTCCAGCGAGTCGGCCAGCCCGGCCGCCCACTGCGACAGGTTCGCCGGTTGCGACACGAACTCGTACACCTCGGCCGCCGGCCGGTCGATGAATACCGCCAGGTGCCTCGACTCGGTCATGGACGCACCTGCCCGGACCCGGATGCCTGCCAGCCGGCCCGGTCCATCCGGTACAGCACGTGCCGGCGCAGCGGGCTGCCGACCGGCACCGACGGGTGCTCGAAGCCGCCGTCGCGGTCCTCGACCATGCCCAGCCGCCGCATGACCGCCCGCGAGGCGGTGTTGCCGGTGGTGGTGAAGCTGACGATCTCGGCCAGTCGGTAGGTGTCGAAACCCACCGCCAGCGCCTGCCGGCCGGCCTCGGTGGCCAAGCCCTGACCCCAGGCCGCCCGGCACAGCCGCCAGCCGACCTCGACCGCCGGGGTGAAGTGTGCCGTGAACTTCGGCACCGACAGCCCGGTGAAGCCGATGAACTCGGCCGTGTCGAGCCGTTCCAGCGCCCACAGGCCGAAGCCGTTGGCCTCGAAGCCGGCCTCGATCTTGGCCACGAAGGCGTCGCTGGCGGCCGGGTCCAGCCGGTGCGGGAAGTGCGCCATCACCTCGGGGTCGGCGTTCAGCGCCGCGAACGGGGCGCGGTCGGCGTCCCGCCAACGGCGCATCAGCAGCCGTTCGGTGCGCATCGTCGCAGGCGAAGCAGTCGGCATCGGCTGACCGGCGCCTCAGCTGGTCGTCGGGAAGGAGTAGCTGGCGGCCGGATCGGAGCGGTGCTCGGGCCAGCGGGAGGTGATCACCTTGGCGCGGGTGTAGAAGGAGACTCCTTCGGCACCGTGCACGTGCTTGTCGCCGAACAGCGAGTCCTTCCAGCCGCCGAAGGAGTAGTAGGCCATCGGTACCGGGATCGGGACGTTGACGCCGATCATGCCGACGTTGACACCGCGTTGGAAGCGGCGGGCGGCGTCACCGCTGGAGGTGAAGATCGCGGTGCCGTTGCCGTACGGGTTGGCGTTGATCAGCTCGATGGCCTGCTCCACGGTGTCTACCCGCAGCACCGACAGCACCGGGCCGAAGACCTCCTCGCGGTAGACGTCCATCTCGGTGGTGACGCCGTCGATCACGGTGGGGCCGACGAAGAAGCCGTCGGGGTTGGCGTCCAGCCGCAGCCCGCGGCCGTCCACGCTCAGCCGGGCGCCCTGCTCGGCCCCGCTGCCGATCAGCTTCTCGATCCGGTCCTTGGCCGCCCGGGTGATCACCGGGCCCATCTCCACGCCGTCGTCGCGGCCCGGGCCGACCTTGACCGCGCGGGCCTTGTCCGAGAGCACCCGCACCAGCTCGTCGCCGGCGGCACCCACCGCCACCGTCGCCGAGATCGCCATGCACCGCTCCCCCGCGGAACCGAAGGCGGCGGCGACCAGGTGGTCGGAGGCGAAGTCGAGGTCGGCGTCGGGCAGCACCACGGCGTGGTTCTTGGCCCCGCCGAGCGCCTGCACCCGCTTGCCGGTGGCGCTGGCCCGCTGGTGGATGTAGCGGGCGATCGGGGTGGAGCCGACGAAGGACACCGCTGCCACGTCGGGCGAGTCCAGCAGCGCGTCGACGGCCTCCTTGTCGCCGTGCACCACGTTGAACACCCCGTCGGGCAGGCCGGCCCGCTGCCACAGCTCGGCCACCAGGCGCGAGGCGGACGGGTCCCGCTCGCTGGGCTTGAGCACGAAGGTGTTCCCGCAGGCGATCGCGATCGGGTGCATCCACATCGGGACCATCACTGGGAAGTTGAACGGGGTGATGCCGGCCACCACCCCCAGCGGCTCGCGGAAGGAGTAGGTGTCGATGCCGGCCGACACCTGGTCGGAGTACTCGCCCTTGAGCAGGTGCGGAATGCCGCAGGCGAACTCCACCACCTCCAGGCCGCGCTGCACCTCGCCCCGGGCGTCGCTGAGCACCTTGCCGTGCTCGTCGGTGATCAGCCCGGCGAGCTCCTCGACGTGGCTGTTGACCAGCTCCCGGAAGGCGAACAGGATCTTCGCGCGCTTGCTCAGCGAGCTCTGCGACCAGTCGGGAAACGCCGCGGCGGCCACCTGCACCACGCCGGCCACCTCGGCCGCCGACGCCAGCGCCACCTCGGCTCGCTGCTGGCCGGTGGCCGGGTCGAACACCGGCGCCCGGCGCCCGACCGGATCGCTGAGCCCCATGCCGTTGACCCAGTGCTCGACCATCGTCCCCATCGCCGGCCCCCTTGTGTTCGCCTCGATCGCGTCGCTGGACCGCAGCTCGGCAGAGCTGGTCAGCCTGCCGCCGACCCTACCCGGGCGTGCCGGGCTGGCCGGCGCGTTTGTTGCGGCGGTGCCGGATCACCAGGAAGCCGGCGACGGCCACCAGCAGCGCCAGGCCGATCAGGTTCGCGTAGTGCTCGATCCGCCGGTACTGGCTGCCGGCCAGGTAGCCGAGAATCACGAAGGCCGTGGCCCACAGCGCGCCACCGAGGACGTTCCAGGCCAGGAACCGCCCGTAGGGCAGCCGGCTCATGCCCGCCATGCCGGGCACCAGCGCCCGCAGCGCGGCGGTGAACCGGCCGAGGAAGATCGCCTTCCCGCCGAAGTTGCGGATCGTCTCCTTGGACCGGTGGACGTGCTCGGGCTTGAGCAGCCGGTCCGGGATCTTGGACAGCAGCGCCTCGCCGTAGCGCTGGCCGACCCAGTACCCGACCGAGTCCCCGATCACGGCTCCGGTGATGGCGGCGACCAGCACGGCCGCCAGCGCCAGCTTGTGCTGATTGGCCAGCACCCCGCCGAGGATCACCCCGATCTCGCCGGGCAGCACCACGCCGACGAAGGCGGAGGCCTCCAGGGCCGGCAGCAGGAAGACCAGGCTCAGCGCCAGCCAGGGCGGCAGCGTGAGGATGCCCTCCAGCAGGTGTCCCACCCCGTCAACCTACCCGGGCCAGCGAACGGCCCGGCGCACCGGCAGTCACCGCTGCTGGCGTCCGATAATCCACGATCAGAACTGGCCCACCACGTCCACGATCAGGACGCCGGGCGGCGTCGCGGGCTGCGCCTGCTGGCTGCCGGACGCGGGGGTGGCCGCGATCGCCGGGGTCAGGATCAGCACCCGGCTGCCGACCTTGTGCCCGTTGAGCGCGGCCGCGACGGACAGCACGCTGGTGGCGGCAACCGTCTGCGGAGCCTTGCCCCAGGTCGACTCGGTCTTGGTACCGGTCGCCAGGTCGGTCTGGATCACCTGCAGCACCAGCGTCTTGGCCGCCTCGATCGGCGCGCCGCTGCCGTTGACCAGCAGCGTCGCGGCCGGCTTCTTCGGCGCCTTCACCCCGGCGGTGCTGAGCACCTTCGGCTGCTTGCCGGCGACGTTGGTGAGCTTGGGCAGGCCGGCCGGCAGCGAGGTCACCGCCGTGCCCGGCGCCGAGGCGTCCGGGTGGTAGGCCGCGATCAGGTCGACGACGAAGACCAGCGTGTCGGTGCCGCCGATGCCCGCCTCCGGGCGCCCGGCGCTGCCGTAGCCGTCGTCCGGCGGGATCGACAGCAACACCCGGCTGCCGAGCCGCTTGCCGACCAGGGTCTTGTCCCAGCCGGAGATCACCGCACCGGTCCCGATCACGAAGGCGGTCGGCTTGCCCCGGTCGAAGGAGCTGTCGAAGACGTTGGGCTTGCCGTCCTTGCCCGCCCAGGTCTGGCCGCTGTAGTTGGCCACCAGGGTGTCGCCCTTGTCGACCGCCGCGCCGGTGCCCGTGGTCAGGGTCTGCTGGGCGAGCTGACCGGGGGCGGACTTGCCGGTGATCGAGACGGCCGGCTTCGCTCCGAAACCACCGGTCACCGTGACGCCGTCGACGCCGCTGCCAGCGGAGCTGCCGGCCGGCGACGAGGACGACCCGGACGGCGCCGGTGCGGCCTTGTCGCCGGAGGAACAGCCCGCCGCCAGCAGCAGGACCGGCAGCGCGCAGGAGGCGAGTACGACACGAGTACGACGGAGCACAGAGATTCCCCAACCGGGTGATCTGGAACGAGCAAACCCGACCAGCCTAACCCGGATGCGAGATGCCGCCCGCCCGAGCGGCCTGGCAGAGTCGGCCCTACCTACCGCACAGCGAGCACGGGAGCGCCGATGGGCACGGTCGACTACACCGACGGGCTGCACCAGGTGGCCGACGGCGTCTGGGCCTGGTTGCAGCCGGACGGCGGCTGGGGATTGAGCAACGCCGGCCTGGTGGACGGCGGCGGGCAGAGCCTGCTGGTGGACACCCAGTTCGACCTGCCGCGCACCCGGCGGATGCTGGCCGCGATGGCCGGCGTGACGGACCGCTCGCCGATCCGGCACGCGGTGAACACCCACGGCAACGGTGACCACTGCTTCGGCAACGAGCTGCTCGACGACGCGGTGCGGATCTGGGCGGCACCGGAGGCCGGCGCGCACCTGCGGGCCGAGTCGCCCCAGCTGCTGGCCGCCCTGATGAGCGCCGACCTCGGCCCGCAGCTGTCGGCCTACCTGCAGCGGGCCTTCGGCGCGTTCGACTTCGCCGGCGTCACCGGCCGGCTGCCCGACTCGCCGGTGACCGCCGACACCGACCTGAGCGTCGGTGCGCGCACCGTCCGGCTGCTGCGGCTTCCTCCGGCGCACACCCACGGCGACGTCGCGGTGTTCGTCCCGGACCGCGGCGTGGTGTTCGCCGGCGACCTGCTGTTCATCGGCGGCACCCCGATCATGTGGGCGGGGCCGGCCGGCAGCTGGATCGCCGCGCTGCACCGGCTGCTGGACCTGGACGCCGAGCACTACGTCCCCGGGCACGGCCCGGTCACCGACGCGGCCGGCGTCCGCGAGGTGATCGCGTACCTGGCCCACGTCGAGGCCGGCGCCGCCGAGCTGCACGCCCGGGGCCGGACCGTCGAGCAGGCCGCCGCCGAGCTCGACCTGGGACGCTTCGCCGGCTGGGGCGAACCGGAGCGGGTGGTGATCAACGTCGACAGTTGCTACCGCGCGCTGGACCCGGCGCACCCGGCACCGGACGTGTTCGCGCTGTTCGCGGCGATGTCCCGCTGGCGGGCCTAGCAACGGCTACGAGCAGAACCTGCCGGAGCAGGAGCGGGGCCGGGATGGAGCTAGCCCTGCTGTTCGGGCTCGGCGTGCACCGGGCCGCCGTGCAGGGCGTCGAGGAAGCTCTGCGCCCAGTGCGAGACGTCGTACTCGCGGACCCGCCTGCGCATGGTCCGCATCCGCCGCCGGGCCTCGGCCGGCGAGACCCGCGCGGCCCGGGCGATGGCGTCCTTGAGCCCGGTGATGTCGTGCGGGTTCACCAGGAAGGCACCGCCCAGCTCGTCGGCGGCACCGGTGAACTCGCTCAGCACCAGCGTGCCGGTCTCGTCCTGGCGGCAGGCCACGTACTCCTTGGCGACCAGGTTCATGCCGTCGCGCAGCGAGGTCACCAGCATCACGTCCGCGGCCAGGTACAGCGCGGCCATCTCCTCCTGCGGGTAGGACTGGTGCAGGTAGTGCACCGGCGCGCTGCCCACCGCACCGAACTCGCCGTTGATCCGGGCGACCGTCACCTCTACCTCGTCGCGCAGCCGCCGGTACTGCTCGACCCGTTCCCGGCTGGGACTGGCCACCAGCACCAGGATGTCGTCGGGAAAGCTGAGCCGGCCGTCGGCCAGCAGCTCGCCGTAGGCCTTGAGCCGGTGGGAGATGCCCTTGGTGTAGTCGAGCCGGTCCACGCCGAGCAGCACCGTCTTCGGGTGGCCGAGGGCCTGCCTGATCTCGACCGCCCGGGCCTTGACCTCGGGCCGGCGGGCGATCGCCTCGAAGCCGGCCGAGTCGATCGAGATCGGGAACGTCGCCGCCCGGACCGTCCGGTCGTCCTCGGCGGCGGCCCGGCTGGCTCGGGCCCGGCCCACCGAGTTCGCCGAGATGTCGCCCTGCCAGGTGTGCGGCACCCGCACCAGCGAGCCGCGGGTGGTGGTGCCCGCGGCCCGGCGGCAGGCCCGCAGGAAGTTGGTGGCATCGCCCTGTCGCTGGAAGCCCACCAGGTCCGCACCCAGCAGCCCCTCCACGATCTGGCGGCGCCAGGGCAGCTGGGCGAAGATCTCGTAGCCGGGGAAGGGGATGTGGTTGAAGAAGCCGATCCGCAGGTCCGGCCGGGCCGAGCGCAGGATGCCCGGCACGAGTTGCAGCTGGTAGTCCTGCACCCACACCACCGCACCCTCGGCGGCCTGCGCGGCCGCCGCCCGGGCGAAGCGCCGGTTGACCCGGACGTAGGCGTCCCACCAGGCCCGCCGGAACCGCGGCGGGGCGATCACGTCGTGGTAGAGCGGCCAGAGCGTGCCGTTGGAGAATCCCTCGTAGTAGTCGCGGACGTCCTCGGCCGTCAGGCTCACCGGGACCAGCCGCATGCCCGCCTCGTCGAAGGGCTCCGGGGCCTTGCCGGGCGCCCCGGTCCAGCCCACCCAGGCGCCGTCGGCCTGCTGCATCACCGGTTGCAGGGCGGTCACCAGCCCGCCGGGGCTGCGCCGCCAGGACACCTGGCCGTCCGGGTCCTCGATCCGGTCCAGCGGCAGCCGGTTGGCCACCACCACGAACTCGTAGTGGCCCGGCGAGCTGGCATGAACTGCGTCGCGGTCGTGCGTCGTGCTGGCCATCAGTGTGTTTCCCCTGTGCCTGGTAAGGCGCGATCTGCCGGCCGGACACCGGGAGTTGCGGCATGGCCGAGCTAGCTCCGACCCTACCCGCGCGCTGCCCGGCCACCGGTCCGGCCGTGCGCAGCCGCCGGGCGGGGCACCGTGGTACCGCTCGCCGTCGGGCGGGGCACCGTGGTACCGCTCGCCGTCGAGCGGGGCCACACCGCCCACCACCCACTTGCGGTTATCGCAGACACCGGAGCAGAGTGGGGTGAGGCCGTCCGTCGCTGCAGCGGTGTCGCGGTCCAGGCCCGGCCGGCCAAACCACGTGCCGATCGGGCCGACCTCTCGGACTCCTCCTCGAAGCGACCCGGGCCTCTCTCGAGCCGGCCTGAGGAAACCCTGCGACCGCCGATCCGGCGGACTACCGTCGCGCTAACGAAATTGACAATCAATGTCATTAAGGGTTGGCTAGCCGTGGTCGCCTCGCCGGGCGGCTGACCTGGGTCCCCGCCTGAGAGAGTTCCGATGCCGACAGCAGCCGCCGGACGTCCGGCGCTGGCCGCGCTGCTGCCGCTGGCCCTGCTGCTCACCGGCTGTGCCACCTCGCCCAGCATGTCGCGCAGCGCCAGCGGCGGGGTGATCGAGGTGGCCGCCAGCACCAGCGTCTGGGGCAGCATCCTCAGCCAGCTCGGCGGCAGCCACGTCCGGGCCAGCTCCATCGTCAACCGCCCGCAGGCCGACCCGCACTCCTACGAGCCGACCCCGGCCGACGCCCGCACCGTCGCCCGGTCCCGGCTGTTCGTCGAGAACGGGATCGGCTACGACCCGTGGGCCGCCCGCACGGTGGCAGCCAGTCCGGACCGGAACCGGGTGGTGATCGACGTCGGCCGGCTGGTCGGCATCGCGGACGGCGGCAACCCGCACCGCTGGTACTCCCCCGACGACGTCGGCACGGTGGTGGCCGCGATCAGTGCCGGCCTGGCCCAGGCCGACCCCGCGGACGCCGGCTACTTCGACAGCCGGCGCCGGCAGTTCCTCAGCGACGGGCTGGCCGACTACCACCGGCTGATCGGCCAGATCCGGGCCAGGTTCGCCGGCAGCCGGATCGGTGCCAGCGAGAGCATCGTCGCGCCGCTGGCCCAGGCGCTGGGGCTCGAGCTGATCACCCCGGCCGGGCTGCTGCGCGCGGTCAGCGAGGGCAGCGAGCCGAGTGCGGCCGACAAGGCCACCAGCGAGGCCCAGCTGCGCGGGCGGCAGGTCGCGGTCTACCTCTACAACAGCCAGAACGCCACCCCGGACGTCGCCGCCCAGCTGAGCGCCGCCCGGGCCGCAGGCGTGCCGGTGGTGGCGGTCACCGAGACCGTCAACCCGCCGGACGCGACCTTCCAGCAGTGGCAGGTCGACCAGTTGCGGGCGCTGGCCGCGGCGCTGGAACGGGCGCCACGGTGAGCGGCCAGCCGCCGACCGGGGCGGCCCCGGGCGGTGCGGTGCCGGGCGGTGCGGTGCCGGGCAGTGCTGAGCCCGGCGGTGCGGTGCCGGGCAGTGCTGAGCCGGGCAGTGCTGGGCCGGGCGGGCCCGACCCTGCCGACGAGGTGCTGACCCTGGCCGGTGTCTCGGTGACCGCCGGCGGCCGGACGATCCTGTCCGACGTCAGCCTGCGGGTGCTGGCCGGCGAGTTCGTGGCGGTGCTGGGTCCCAACGGGGTCGGCAAGTCCACCCTGCTCAAGGCGATCCTGGGGTTGCAGCCGACCAGCGCCGGCAGCATCCGGGTGCTCGGTGCCGAGCCGGGCCGGCACAGCAGCGGCATCGGCTACCTGCCGCAACGGCGGGCCTTCGACCCGGCCGTCCGGATCCGCGGCGTGGACGTGGTCCGGATGGGCTGGGACGGCGACCGCTGGGGCGTCGCGCTGCCCGGCCGGTGGAGCGGCCGGGCCGGCCGCGCAGGCCCGCGACCGGGTCCGCGAGATGATCGCCCTGGTCGGCGCGCAGGACTACGCGCACCGGCCGATCGGCCAGCTGTCCGGCGGCGAGCAGCAGCGGCTGCTGATCGCCCAGGCACTGGTCCGGCGGCCGAAGCTGCTGGTGCTGGACGAGCCGCTGGACAGCCTGGACGTGACCAACCAGGCATCGGTGAGCGCGCTGGTGCAGTCGGTCTGCCGCGATTACGGAGTCGCGGTGCTGCTGGTGGCCCACGACGTGAACCCGATCCTGCCGTACCTGGACCAGGTGATCTACCTGGCGCACGGCGGCGCGGTGATGGGGCCGCCGGAGCAGGTGATCACCTCCGACACCCTGAGCCGGCTCTACGGCACCGCGATGGACGTGCTGCGCGACCGCAACGGCCGGCTGGTGGTGGTGGGCCAGCCGGACAGCCACGCCGAGCACCGACGATGACGGGCTTCAGCCTGAACCTGGTGGCCGACGTCCAGCAGCTGCTCAGCTACCACTTCATGCTCAACGCGCTGCGGGCCGGCACCATCGTCGCGGTGCTGTGCCGGCGCGATCGGCTACTTCATGGTGCTGCGCCGGCAGAGCTTCGCCGGCCACACCCTGGCGGTGATCGGCTTTCCGGGTGCCGCCGGCGCGACCTGGCTGGGGCTGAGCACCGGCCTCGGCTACTTCGGGTTCTGCGTGGCCGGCGCGCTGGTGATCGCCGCCCTGCCCGGACCCGGCCGGCTGACCGGCGGCCTGGGCGGGGACGGTGAGTACTCGGCGGTGATCGGCACCGTGCAGGCGTTCGCGCTGGCGTGCGGGTTCCTGTTCGTGAGCCTGTACCAGGGATTTCTGAGCGGCCTGAACGGGCTGCTGTTCGGCAGCATCACCGGGGTCGTCCGACGGCCAGGTGCTCGCGTTGTTGATAGCCGGCGCCGGCTGCCTGCTGGCGCTGGCGGTGCTCGGCCGGCCGCTGCTGTTCGCCAGCATCGACGCCGAGGTGGCCCGGGCCCGTGGCGTGCCGGTGCGGCTGGTCGGCACCGCCTTCCTGGTGCTGCTCGGCCTCGCCGCGGCCGGCGCCAGCCAGATCACCGGCAGCCTGCTGGTGTTCGCCCTGCTGGTCACCCCGGCCGCCGCCGCCAGCCGGCTGACCGCGCGCCCCGGCCCGGGCCTGCTGCTGTCGGTGCTGATCGCGGTCGCGGTGACCTGGCTGGGTGAGGGCATCGCGTTCTTCTCGCCGTACCCGATCGGGTTCTGGGTGACCACGCTGGCGTTCGCCACGTTCTGCCTGGCGCTGGGCTACCGGCACGGCCGGGACCGGTGGGCGCGGCCACGCACCGGCGGTCGCCGGCCGGCCCGAGTGGTCAACCCGGTCCGGAGCGAGCCGTGAGCGCCCTGCTGGCCGCCGACCCGGTGACCGGACTGGCGAACATGCTGGGCCAGCCGTTCGTCCGGCACGCGCTGCTGGCCGGCACGGCCATCTCGCTGCTGTCCGGGCTGGTCGGCTACTTCGTGGTGCTGCGCGGCCAGGTCTTCGCCGGCGACGCCCTGTCGCACGTCGCCTACGCCGGGGCGCTGGCGGCGCTGGCGGCCGGGGTGGACCTGCGGCTGGGGCTGTTCGTGGCCACCGTCGGGGTCGGGGTGCTGCTGGGCCTGCTGGGCGGCCGCGGGGTCGGCGACGACGTATTGATCGGCACCGCCTTCGCCTGGGTGCTGGGCCTGGGCGTGCTGTTCCTGTCGATCTACACCGCGGGCAGCAGCGGCGGGGACGCCACCGCCAACGTCACCGTGCTGTTCGGTTCGATCTTCGGGCTCAGCGCGGTGGGCGCCGCGACCGCCACCTGGGTGGCGGCGGGCCTGGTCGCGGTGCTGCTGCTGATCGCCCGGCCGCTGCTGTTCGCCAGCGTCGACCCGGCGGTGGCGGCGGCTCGCGGGGTGCCGGTCCGGCTGCTCGGCCCGCTGTTCCTGGCGATCCTGGGCGGCACCGTCGGCGAGGCCAGCCAGGCCGTCGGGGCGCTGCTGGTCTTCGGGCTGCTCGCCGCCCCGGCCGCCGCCGCCCGCCGGCTGACCGCGGACCCGTGGCGGGCGCTGGGGCTGGCCGCGGCGCTCGCGGTGCTGGCGATGTGGGCCGGTCTGGTGCTGGCCTACGCCGTCCCCGAACTGCCGCCCAGCTTCACCATCGTGGCCCTGGCCGCCGCCGAATTCGCCGTGGCCGCGGGGTATTCGGCCCTCCGCCGGGTGCCGGCCCGACGGTAGCCGCGGCGCCTTCCTCGGTACCCGTTCGATCCCGGGTCCGGTTCTGGCGCCGGGGCGTGCGGGCCGGATACGGGATCGGTCAGGATGGCCGGTCCGACCCGAGCGGGAAGCGGGCCAGCCGGGTCCACGGCCCGCCGTCGTAGCGCCACAGCAGCAACGCGTGCGCGGTGCTGGCGAACGGGCTGAACCGCTCACGCAGCTCGGCCAGGGTGCGGCGGGCGACGTCGGCGCTGGCCTTGTTCTGCACCGTGACGTGCGGGCGGAAGCCCTGCCGGTCCTGGGCGCTCAGCCGGTCCCACCAGCGCGATTGCAGGCCGCGGTGCAGCGCCAGCAGCTCCGATGACTCGAGCTGGTAGGCCACCCCGCGCCCGAGCGGCAACAGGCCGGTGACCCGCAGCTCGAACGGCCGGTGGGCCGCGGCCGCCTCGGCGAGCCCGGCGCACACATCGCGCCCGATCGAAGCGGGCACGGCATGCAACAGCGTGACGTGTGCGCCGAGCACGGTGCGTCCGGGCGGGAACAGGGCGGCCCGCTCGGCGTCGAAGCGGGCCTGCGCGGCGTCGTCGATCTCCAGGCTCACCACCAGCGGGCGGGGCGCTCCGGGATTCGGTGGCATGCCGGCCATGGTGCCAGCCGGCGTCGTCGAGCCTGCCCGAAGCGGCAGTATGCGGCGGTCTTGAGCGGTATCCGGCAACATCGTGGGCGTCCGTCCACGAATGTCTGCGAATGTCCCGCACAGGACGCGGGTGACTGCACGACTGGTGTACTTCGCCCATCCCCGCTGAGCAGCGAGCAGGGCGCTCGGCACGGCCGAGAAGCATGCAAGGAGCCCCCATCGTGGCAGTTCCGCGAATCCTGTTCGCCGTCCCGGTTCTCTTGGTCGGCATGGTGCTGCCGACCGCGGGCCCGGCGATCAAGAAGCCTGCCGACGGCGTGCTGGGCATGACCCACGAGGGCTATTCCGCCGAGGTCGTGACGGTGCACCGGGGCGACACCCTGACCATGCAGAACAGCTCACGCTTCGCGCACACGATCGGCCCCGGCAAGGACGCCCACCTGGCGGACGCGGCCGGGATCCCGGTGAGCGGGCCACACCTGGTCCAGACCAACCAGAGCTACACCACGGGAAAGTGGAACACCCCCGGGACCTATGAACTGACCTGTTCGGTGCACCCGGAGATGAACGTCAAAGTCATCGTCACCGGCTGACCCACCAGACCACCGGCAGCGGCCGGCACCACCCGACGAGACCCCCGAGGGGAGGTACATCATGTCTTCACTCATCAGCAGCGTCAAGCACGTCCGCTACGCAATGGGATCGCTGACCGCGGTGCTGTTCGCCGCCGTCGACGGCTCCGGCTTCTGATCGGCCCTGTCGGTGCCGGCAGGTCGGAAAGACCTGCCGGCACCGCGCCGGCTGACGCACGAAGCACCTCGACGGCCGACGGCCTCGGCATTCACCAGCGGATCGGAGCGGGCAATGTTTGAAACCGGAATCAGGCAGTTCCGGATGGCGATGGGCATGGTGTGGGGCCGCAAGCTCGACACCGGCAACCTCGCTCGGCTGGTCGAGGACGCGCGCGCCACCCTTGCCGAGTTCGGCGAGCCGGGCTCGGATGTGCAGCAGGTGCTGGACGGCCCGCTGGCCGACCCGAACGCCCGAGCCGACTTCATCACGCGCAACCTGCGCCGGACCGCCCGCCGGCTGGACGCCCAGTCGCCGTTCTACAACCGCCGTTTCGCCGCCGCCGGGATCGCCCTGGACAAGCTGGACGTCGAGACACTGCGCACCATCCCGGTCACCGTCAAGCGCGATCTCATCGACCGGCAAACCGAATTCCTGTGCGCCGACGCCACCCGCTACCTGGCCACCCGCACCACCGGCACCACCGGCCAGCCGACCGAGATCTGGCTGTCCCGCTACGAGATCGACCTGCTGTCCGGGCTGGGGGCGCTGGCCGCCGTGCTGCGCGACGAGGTCCGCGAGAGCGACCTCATCCAGCTCAACGTCAGCTCCCGGGCGACCGTGGCGGTGCACCTGAACGCGGCGTTCTGCCGGCTGGTCGGCTGCGGCTGCCGGGTGGTCGGCCTGGTGTCGCCGGACGAGGCGCTGGACAGCCTGACCTCCGGCGGCGTGACGCTGCTGTCCACCGTCCCGAGCTACCTGGGCGAGCTGGTGACCGCCGCCCGGCGGCGCGGGCTGGGCCCGGACGACTTCCAGCTGCGCCGCATCGACGGCGGCAGCGAGGTACTGACCCCGAGCCTGGCCGCGGCCGCCCGGGAGACCTTCGGGGTCAGCCAGGTCAACGACGTGTTCTCCATGACCGAGGTGATCCCGGTGACCGGGCGCACCTGCAGCGCCCGGCACCTGCACCACGACATCAACATGGGACTGGTCGAGTTGCTGGACCTGGAGACCGGCGAGCCGGCCGAGCCGGAGGCGCTGGCCACCGTGGTGATCACGCCGTACTACCCGTACCGGGAGTGCATGCCGGTCTTCCGCTACGACACCCGCGACGTCGTCCGCCGGCTGCCCGAGGGCGAGCTGGACTGCGAACTGGCCGGCGTACCGGCCACCAGCCCGGTGCTCGGCAAGTCCAGCCAGCTGTTGCGGCTCGGCCCCACCGAGGTGGTGACGCCACGCGAACTGGCCGAAGCCGTCGAGGCATTGCCCACCCGACCCTGGCCGGGGCGCTTCCGCGCCAAGCTCGCCGACGGGCGGCTGCGGGTCACGTTGCCGGAGTCGGCCGTGGACGGCCTCAGCGAGGCCGATGTCCGCGAGCACTTCGCCCAGCACGGCCTGGACGTCGACCTGGCGCTGGTCCCGGACACCGACGCCGTGGCACTGCGTCCGCTGCGCAGTGACCTGCGCGAAACGACATTCGTCAACGCCCCCGCCCTCATCGGAGACTGACATGCTGTCTTCCTTCCAGCAGAGCATGATGGAGTTCTCCGTCGCGGCACCGGGCGCGGTGCTGACCAGCGGCGCCGCGCTGTACTACCTGCGCCGGGTGCGGTTGGAGCGGCCCGCGATCGGGGTCTTCAACGGCCGCGACATCCGGATCCTGTTCAGCTTCATCGTGGTCCTGCCGCTGCTGTACGTGCTGCTGCCGCACTGGGCGCTGACCTGCTTCCTGAGCATCACCTTCGCCTCGGCGCTGTCCATCGGGCTGCGGCCGGTGCTGCGGCCGATTCCCATGTGGATCCTGATCGGAACGCTGATCGGCGCCAACATCTGGCTGAACCGGACCATGCTCGGCACCGTGTACGGCTGGCAACTGGCCTGGCTCGAAGGCGACATCGCCGTGCTGCTGGCCGCCATGGCGGTCTCCAACCTGTACGTCCAGGGCGGCATGAAGCTCAAGCACGTGGCGGGTTTCGCGCTGGCGCTGGCCTTCTACGACGTGCTGTTCACCACCGTGCTGCCGGTCAACAGCCACCTGGCCGAGGAGTTCCTGGGCTGGCCGCTGGACCCGTCCTTCGGCATGCGTTACGGCCTGTTCAACTTCACGATCGGAGTGGGCGACCTGCTGGTCTACGCGCTGTTCCTGATCGCGACCTTCAAGGCCTACGGCCGCACCGCCGCCCGGATCGCGATGGGCCTGATCGTGGCGTTCGGCGTGGTCGCGGTGTGCGTGGCGCCGCTGATCCTGGACACCTTCATCACCGCCCGCACCGACGTGGCGATCCCGGCCCAGACCCTGTTCGGGCCGGCCGCCTTCGTCGCCTACCTGTGGATGCGCCGGCACTACGGCCGGGAGCGCACCATGCAGGAGTTCCTGGCCAGCGACGACGTGGTCCGGCCGGCCGGGCTGCCCGCGACCGCGTCCGCGCCGCTGCCCACCCCGGTCCCGGCGCCGGCAACCGCCTGACGCCACTCGCGGAGCCGTTCACATAATTCGAGTTTTTTTACATATTTGATAAGTGTGTTCCCCCGCTGTGGTTGTGGCTATATCGTCCCGAACGCGGTGACCGGCCGGCGCGCATGCCGTCCGCTCGACCGGACGGGAGGCACGCCAGGTGGATGGTCAGGGCTCGGCCTCAGGTCCGGATCCGGCGCGGATCAGCACGCTCGACGACCTGGCGCGCGAGCTCGGCCTGCTCCGCTCCCGAGCCGCCCGGGGTACCCGCTCGGCACGGGTGAGCCTGGAGGAGCTGGCCGGCCGGATGGGCGAACCGCGCTCGACCATCCACGCCTACCTGACCGGGCGGCGGCTGGCGCCGGCCGAGGTGCTGGACCGGATGGTGATCGCCCTCGACGCCAGCTCGTCCGAGCAGCGCGAGTGGGCCGAGGCCTGGTACCGGGTGACCGCGAACCGGGACGCCGCGCACCGCGGCTCCGGCGCTGAGCGCACCGCCCGCCCGACCACCCCGCACCAGCTGCCGCCGGCGGTCGCCGACTTCCTCGGCCGGGCCGGCGAGCTCACCGAGCTGAGCCGGCTGTTCGGCACCGGGCCAGAGCTGCCGGCCGGCCGGCCGGCACCGATCGTGGCGATCACCGGCACGGCCGGCGTGGGCAAGACGGCGCTGGCCGTGCACTGGGCGCACGCCCACAGCACCGAGTTCCCGGACGGCCAGCTCTACCTCGACCTGCGCGGCTGCGACCCCGAGCCGCCGGTGCAGCCCGGCCATGCGCTGGCCGGATTCCTGCGCGCCCTCGGGGTGGCGGGGAGCGAGATCCCGCGTGACCTCGCCGAACGGGCGGCGCTGTACCGGTCCCTGCTGTCCGAGCGGCGGGTGCTGGTGCTGCTGGACAACGCCCGGGACGCCGAGCAGGTACGCAACCTGCTGCCCGGCACACCGTCCTGCGCGGTGCTGGTGACCAGCCGGGACAGCCTCACCGGCCTGGTCGCGCGGCACGGCGGGCACCGGGTGGGGCTGGACGTGCTGCCGCCGGCGGACGCGGTCCGGCTGCTCCGCGCGCTCGGCGGCCCGCGGGTCGACGCGGAGCCGGACGCCGCGGCGGCGCTGGCCGAGCACTGCGCGGGGTTGCCGCTGGCGCTGCGGATCGCTGCCGAGCTGGCCGGCCACCGGCCCGGCACGCCACTGGCGGACCTGGTCCGGGAGTTCGCCGGTCCCCCGGCGCCACTGGACCTGCTGGCCGCCGACGAGGACGCCCGGACGTCCCTGCGCGTGGTGCTGTCCTGGTCCTACCTCCGGCTGCCCGCCGACGCGGCCCGGGCGTTCCGGCTGCTGGGCCTCTACCCGGGCGACAGCGTGCAGCCCGGCGGACTGGCCGCGCTGCTCGGCACGGCCTGCGTCGCCGAGGCCCGGCACCTGCTGGACGTGCTGGCCCGCGCCCACCTGGTGCGGCAGAGCGGGCCGGGCCGGTTCCAGCTGCACCGGTTGCTGCAGGCCTACGCGGGCGAGCTGACGCTGGCCCACGACTGCGAGCCGGACCGGCGGCTGGCCGCCACCCGGTTGCTGGAGTACTACCTCGACACCGCCGCGCACGCGGTGGACCTGCTGTTCCCGGCGCCCGGTTACCGCCATTCGGAGCTGGCAGCCGGGCACCCGCTGGCCGTCCGGCTCGCCGACGCGGCAGCGGCCCGCGACTGGCTGGACGACGAACGGGCCACCCTGGTGGCGCTGGCCGAGCAGGCCGGCCGGCAGGGCTGGCCGCAACACGCGCTGCGGCTCGCCGACCTGCTCTCCTACCAGCCGGACGGCGCCGGCCGCCCTGACGTTGCCGTCGTGGTGCCGGCCCGCGTGCTGGCCGCCGAGCCGGCGGCGGTCTGACCGGCAGCGGCAGGTGTCGACAGCCCGGCGGTCGGGCGCCAGACGGCCTAGCGGCAGTGGGCCCGGCGGGGCCCCGTCCCGCATAATCGCGGGCATGCTGATCGCCGAGGAACTGCTGCTGCTGGGCCTGGATCCGGTCCGCGGCCGGCCGCTGGCCACCCGGCAGTACCTGGTGGTGTGCCTGACCGGGGCGCTGGTCGGCGAGCTGGCGCTGGCCGGGTCGGTGGAACTGGCGGGCGGCCGGTTCTGCGCGGTCGGCCCGGCGCCGGCCGACCCGCTGCTGGCCCGGGTGCACGCCCTGCTCGGCCAGCGCACCGTCCGGCGGGCACCGGGCCAGCTCCGCCGGATGGACCGGGCGCTGGGCGGGGTCTGGTCCCAGCTGGTCGACCGCCTCGTCCAGCAGGGCGTGCTGGGACGGCGCCGGGACCGGGTGCTGCTCTGGCCGGTGACCCGGCATCCGGTGCTGCGGCCGGACGCCCGCGACGAGCCGCTGCGCCGGGTGCGGGTGGCCGCGACCGGGGACGGCTACCTGGACCCGCGCACCGCGGTGCTGCTGGCGCTGTCCGGCCCGGCCCGGCTGCTGGAGGTGGTGGCACCCGAGCGGGCCGACCGACGGCACGCCAAGCGGCGCATCGCGACCGCCACCGAGCTGACCCCGGTCGCGCCGGTCGTGAAGAAGGTGATCGCCGAGATGCAGGCCGCGGCCGGCGCCGCCGCGGTCACCGCCAGCGTGGCGGGCACCAGCTGAACCGCGTCGCCTGAACCGCGCCGGCTGAGCCGCGGGCGCTGGCCGGCGGTGCGCCCCGGTGGGTCAGCTCACCCGATGCCGCCAGGTCACCCCTCGGCGGGCGCGGAGTGCTGCGGGCAGAGCCCGAACACCTCCAGGGTGTGGCTGACCTCGGTGTAGCCGGCGGCGGCGGCCACCCGCTCGGCCCAGGCCTCCACCTCGGGCCCGCTCACCTCGACGCTGCGACCGCACTCCCGGCAGACCAGGTGGTGGTGATGGTCGCCGGCCGGCTCCCCCGCCGGCACCCCGCACAGCCGGTACTGGGACTCGCCGTCGGCGGTGTGCACCACGTCCGCGCTGCCCTGCTCGGCCAGCAGCGCCAAGTGCCGGTAGACCGTGGTCAGCCCGATCCGCTCCCCCCGCCGGCGCAGCTCGGCGAACAGGTCCTGCGCGGTGCGGAAGCCGTCGGACTCCCGCAGGATCGACTCGACCGCCTCGGCCTGCCGGGTGTTGCGCAGCCGGGCCGGAGCCGGGCCGGCCGGTGCGGCGGGGCTGGTCCGTCCTGCGGTCATGGGGTTCCCTTCCTGCCGGAGCGCTGCTGCCATCCGGATCGGTTCCAGTGTTCCTCATCGACCGGACAACCGGGACAGGGCCGGGTCAGGTGCCCCGGTCAGCCCAGCCGGGCCAGGTCGGTCAGCCCGGCCGGGCCAGGTCGGTCAGCCCAGCCGGGCCAACTGCTCGGCGGGCAGCGGTGCCAGGGCGACGGTCGCCACGGTGACCGAGGCGTCCGGATGGACCGTGACGGTGTCGGCGGTGACCGTGCCGTCGCGCCGGTCGACGGTCAGCAGCACGAACGGCGCGTTGTTGCGCGGGGTGGACAGGCCGCCGAATCCGTCGCCCTCGCCGTGCCCGCCGGTGCTGCCCAGGATGATCCTCCTGACCACCCCGTTCGGGGTGTCGATGTCGGTGCTGGGCCGGCCGGTGTAGTCGTGGCCGCCGATCACGATCGGCGCGCAGCCGGAGTCGGTCACCTGGTCCAGCAGTTCCTTGTCGTGGGCGTAGACCGCCAGCGGCTGCTCGGCGCAGGCGGCCTGGCGCAGCGACGCTGCCACCGTCTCGGTGGTGACCGCCCCGTCGATCAGCTCGGCGGCCGAGCCGAACCGCACGACGTACGGGCTGTTGGCGCCGAGGAACTTGACGCCACCGATCTTCTGCGGCGAGCCGCCGGCGATCGAGACGTGCACCTTCTTGGCGTAGGCCGCCACCGCCGGGGTGTCGTGCCGGCCCAGCGAGCTGTACACCGGGATGTCGCCGGCGTAGTGGGCCAGCACGTCGACGGTGTAGCTCTTGAGGTAGGACAGGTAGGACTCCTGCTCGGTGCCGGTCGCGGTCAGGTCACCGAGGTTGACGATGGCGTCGGCCGAGACGTGCTGGGCGCTCTCGCCGACCACCCGGGCCATGCCGCTGGTGCCCTGCAGGTCGTCCAGCACGGCGATCCGGAGCAGGTCGGGACTGGACGGCAGAGTGGCCGTCCCGAACCGGGCCTCGAAGGCGGCGTCCCGGTTGGCCGACACCCGGTCGTAGAAGGCCTGCTCGCTCTTGCCCAGCGAGTCGACGGTGGTGACGGCCTGGGAGATCAGGTACTCGAACGGCCCGGTGATCTGCCAGCCGGACAGGAAGGTGTTCGCCAGCGTCGGGTCCGGCTCGATCTGCCGGTGGTTGTCCGACATCGGCGAGCAGAGGTAGCCGGCGGGCGCCAGCACCGCCACGGCCGCCACCGCCGCGACCAGCCGCGCGGCCCGGCGCTCCGGCCCCCGGTCGGCGAGCACCGCGATCCGCTGCCGCGGGCTGAGCCGGTCCAGCGCGCGGCGGCGGTACTTGAGGTAGGCGTAGCCCAGGATCTCGGCCATCGCCACCAGGTAGGCGGTGCCGAAGCCGACCGTGCCGTAGTAGCGCAGCACCGCCTCGGTGACCTTGTGCAGCTCGTCCTGGCGGGCCTGGGAGTCGGCGAACAGGTGGCCGGCCACGTCGATGGTGGACCGGTCCAGGGTGCCGGTGGAGCTGAACAGCGTCAGGTCCAGGTCGGTGGGGCGGATGTCGAGGCCGACGTGCTTGCCCAGCACCTCCGGTCCGGGCCGGCGCACGCCGCCGAGCAGCCCGGAGTCGATCTGCACCGCGTTGCTGCCGATCCGCAGCTTCACCGAGGCGCTCAGGCCGTCCAGTCCGACGTCGCGGACGTGCGCGGGCGGGGCCCAGGCCACCGCCGCCAGGCCCGCCGCGGCCGGGCAGAGCAGCAGGGCGAGCAGGGTCAGTGCCCGGACCACCAGCCGGGTCGGGAACCGCCGGCGGATCCGCTCGGGCAGCGGAGCGGGCCCGAGCGGGGCCAGCTCGCGCGGGGCCGCGCGCTCCAGATGCTGCTGACCGGTCATCGTCGGCAGTTTAGTTCGAAGTGTCTGCAGGCGGCCTTCCTGCGTGATGCCGTGCTCGGCCGGGCTAGCTGTCGGCTTGGCCGGCCGGTTCGGTGCGATCGAGCCGCTCGGCCTGCTCCGGGGTCGGAGCGGTGCCGCCCAGCCGGGCCGGCAGGAAGCGCAGGTCGGCGCCGGTCAGCGGCGGGTAGCGGTCCTGCGCGGTGTGCAGCAGCTCGGTCATCGCCTTGCGCAGCGAGCGCAGCACCAGCTCCGGATCGTCCTTGCGGCTGACCGGGATCGGCGCGCCGACGCCGATCAGCACCGGGGTCCGGGTCCGGCCGAGCCGGCGGGGCATGCCCTTGGTCCAGATCCGCTGCGATCCCCAGATGACCGTCGGCAGCAGCGGCACCCCCGCCGCGGCCGCCATCCGGACCGCGCCGCTCTTGAACTCCTTGAGCTCGAAGGAGCGCGAGATGGTGGCCTCGGGGAACACCCCGACGATCTCGCCCGCCTTGAGCGCCGCGATGGCGGCCCGGTAGGAGGCGGCGCCGGCGTCCCGGTCGACCGGGATGTGGTGCATGCCGCGCATCAGCGGCCCGCTCACCGGGTGCCGGAACACCTGCTCCTTGGCCATGAACCGCACCAGCCGGCCGGCCGGGCGGGCGGCCAGGCCGGCGAAGGCGAAATCGAGGTAGCCGGTGTGGTTGACCGCCATCACCGCACCGCCGCGTGGCCGGCACGTTCTCGGCTCCGGTGATCGTGAACCGCAGACCCTGCGCGGCGAACAGACCGCGGGCGAACGCGATCACCGAGGTGTATACCGGCTCCATCGGCATACCGTAGCGGCAGCGCGACCACCCTCCGCGCCACCCGGGGGCGGACGTGGCGCGCCGGCGGAGTTGGGGCCATGCTGGGGCGATGGCACTCGCGGACACCACCGACCCGGCAGCCCTGGGACAGGCACTGCACCGGACCGGCTACCTGCCCGACGAGGGACTGAGCACCGCGGCGTTCCTGGCGCTGCGCATGCACCGCCCGCTGTTCCTGGAGGGCGATGCCGGGGTCGGCAAGACCAGCCTGGCGCAGGCGCTGGCCGAGGTGCTCGGCGCCGAACTGGTCCGGCTGCAGTGCTACGAGGGCATCGACGCCTCCCAGGCCCTCTACGACTGGGACTTCCCGCGCCAGGTGCTGCACCTGCGGGCCGCCGAGACCGCCGGCCGCACTGCCGGGGCCGACCCGGGCGAAGCCGACCCGAGCGGAGCCGTCGCCGAGCTGGAGCGCTCGCTGTACGACCGGCGGTTCCTGATCGCCCGCCCGATCCTGCGCGCGCTGGAGCACAGCCCGTCGGTGCTGCTGATCGACGAGATCGACCGGGCCGACGACGAGTTCGAGGCGTTCCTGCTCGAGGTGCTGGCCGACAACGCGGTGACGATCCCTGAGCTCGGCACCATCCGGGCCGGCCACCCCGCCGCTGGTGGTGCTCACCTCCAACCGCACCCGCGAGGTGCACGACGCGCTCAAGCGGCGCTGCCTCTACCACTGGGTGGCGCACCCGTCCTACGAGCGGGAGGTGGCGATCCTGCGCCGCCGGCTGCCGGAGGTCAGCGAGCGGCTGGCCCGCGAGGTGGCCGCGGCGGTCCGCCGGATGCGCGCGGCCGACCTGCTCAAGCCGCCCGGGGTCGCCGAGTCGATCGACTGGGCGCAGGCGCTGCACCTGCTCGGCGCCGACAGCCTGGACACCGACCGGGCGGCGGCCACCCTGGGCGCGGTGCTGAAGTACCAGGAGGACGCGGTGCGCATCCGCGACACGGTGCTGGCGGAACTGGCCGGATGACCGCCGGCCCGACCAGCGCCGGCCCGGGACCTGCCGGCCCGACCAGCGCCGGCCCGGGACCCGCCGGCCCGAGCAGCGCCGGCCCGGCACGGGACGTGATCGACGTGGTGCTGGGCTTCGCCCGGACCCTGCGGCACGCCGGGGTGCCGGCCGGACCGGACCGGGTGCAGGCGATGCTCGGCGCGCTCGGGCACCTGGACGTGCTGGACGCCGAACCAGGTGTACTGGGCCGGCCGGCTGACGCTGTGCGCGGACCCCGAGGACCTGGACCGCTACGACGCCGCGTTCGCGCTGTACTTCGGCGGTCGCCGGCCGGCCCGGGGCCGGACCGCGTCCGAGCCGCCCCCGTTGCTCCGGCCGGCGGCGTTCGAACCGGAGGCCACCGGCGACGGCGAGGAGGCCGAGGACCGTCCCGGCTTCGCGGTGCACGCCAGCCGGCACGAGATCCTGCGGCACATGGACGTCACGCGCGCTCAGCGCCGCCGAGCGGGACCAGCTGCAGCGGCTGTTCGCCCTGCTGGCGCCGCGGGCGTCCGGGCGGCGGTCGCTGCGGCACACCCGCGCGCCGCGCGGCCGGGTGGACCTGGAGCGCACCGTGCGCCGGATGTTGAGCCAGGGCGGCGAGCCCGCGGAGCTGGCCCGGCGCCGGCGCCGGAACAAGCCGCGCCGGCTGGTGCTGCTGGTCGACGTCAGCGGCTCGATGGCCCCGTACGCGGACTGGCTGCTGCGCTTCGGCCACGCCGCCGTGCGCAGCGCGCCGCTGACCACCGAGGTGTTCACGCTCGGCACCCGGCTGACCCGGGTGACCCGGGAGCTGCGGCTGCGCGACCCGGACCAGGCGCTGGCCGCCGCCGGCCGGGCGGTGCCGGACTGGCGGGGCGGCACCCGGCTCGGCGACACCCTCAAGGCGTTCCTGGACCGGTGGGGGCAGCGCGGGGTGGCCCGCGGCGCGGTGGTGGTGCTGTGCTCGGACGGCTGGGAGCGCGGCGACCCGGCGGAGCTGGGCAACCAGCTGGCCCGGCTGGCCCGGCTGGCGCACGCGGTGGTCTGGGTCAACCCGCACAAGGGCAAGGACGGTTTCGCCCCGGTCACCGGCGGCATGGTGGCGGCCCTGCCGCACATCGACTCGCTGGTGGCCGGGCACAGCTTCGCGGCGCTGACCGAACTGGTGGGGGTGATCGCCGATGCGTGACGTGCTGGACGAGCTGCACCACTGGTGGGAGCAGGGCGCCGAGGTCGGGCTGGCCACCGTGGTGGCGACCTGGAGTTCGGCGCCCCGCCAGCCCGGGGCCGCGATGCTGGTCGGCCCGGACGGCAGCGCGGCCGGCAGCGTGTCCGGCGGCTGCGTCGAGGGCGCGGTCTACGAGCTGGCCACCGGGGTGCGCGACGGCGGGACGCCGGTGCTGCAGCGCTACGGGGTCTCCGACGACGACGCGTTCGCGGTCGGGACTGACCTGCGGCGGCATCATCGACATCTTCTGCGAACGGATCTCGCCGGCAGCCTTCCCCGAGTTCGGCGAGGTGGTCGCCGACATCCGGGCCGGCCGGCCGGTGGCGGTGGCCACCGTGGTGCAGGCGGGGCCGGACCTGCTGGGCCGCCGGCTGGTGATCGTCCCGGACACGGTGTCGGGCAGCCTGCTCGCCGACGGCTCGCAGCGGCTGGCCGACGCGCTGCGCGACGACGCCCGCGGGCTGCTGGCGCAGGGCCGCACCGGGGTGCTGCACTACGGCCACGACGGCGAGCGCCGGGTGGACGACATCGCGGTGTTCGTCGCCAGCGTACGCCCCGCGGCCGCGGATGATCGTGTTCGGCGCCATCGACTTCGCCTCCGCGGTGGCCCGGCTCGGCTCGTTCCTGGGCTACCGGGTGACGGTGTGCGACGCCCGGCCGGTCTTCGCCACCCGGCAGCGATTCCCGGACGCCGACGAGGTGATCGTCGACTGGCCGCACCGCTACCTGGCCGGCACCCGCGACCGACGAGCGGACGGTGATCTGCGTGCTCACCCACGACCCGAAGTTCGACGTGCCGCTGCTGGAGGTGGCGTTGCGGATGCCGCTGGCCTACATCGGCGCGATGGGGTCGCGGCGCACCCATGACGACCGGCTGGACCGGTTGCGCGAGCTGGGCCTGACCGAGGCGGAGCTGGCCCGGCTGCAGGCGCCGATCGGCCTGGACATCGGCGCCCGCACCCCGGAGGAGACCGCGGTCTCGGTCGCCGCGGAGATCATCGCGGCCCGCTGGGGCGGTTCCGGGCAGCCGTTGCACAGCGTCGACGGCCCGATCCACAACGCCGGCGCGCAGCCAGCCGGTGTCCGAACTCGCCGACTGAGGGGCCGCCCCGGTTTCGTGGCTTGCGGAAATCGGTGGGAAGGGATTGTCTAACGATCTACGCGAGTCGAGCTGGAGGTCTGATGACCCGGGTCAACGTGACCGTCGACGGAACGGCCTACACCGACGAGGTGGAACCGCGACTGCTGCTGGTGCACTACCTGCGAGAACGAGCTGGGCAAGGTCGGCACCGTGGTCGGGTGCGACACCAGCAACTGCGGCGCCTGCACGGTGCTGCTGGACGGGATCAGCGTCAAGAGCTGCTCGGTGCTCGCGGTGCAGGCCGACGGCACCGAGGTGCACCACCGTCGAGGGCCTGTCCGGTCCGGACGGCGCGCTGCACCCGATACAGCAGGCCTTCCATGACAAGCACGCCCTGCAGTGCGGGTTCTGCACGCCGGGCATGATGCTGGCCGCCTGCGACCTGTTGCGCGAGAACCCCGACCCGTCCGAGGACGAGGTCCGCGAGGGCATCGAGGGCAACCTGTGCCGGTGCACCGGCTACCAGAACATCGTGGCGGCGATCCAGGCCGCCGGGCAGGCGATGCGCGACGGCGGCGGCCGAGCCGGCGGCCATGAACCCGGCGCGGGCGATCCGGCCGCGTCCGCCGCCACCGAGGAGGTCTCGGCATGACCGCCACCGAGGAACGCCCCGACGTCGCCGACGGCCCGGTGACCGAGATCGGCCGGGCCCGCAAGCGCAAGGAGGACCAGCACCTGATCACCGGCCGGACCACCTGGACGGACAACCTGAGCGCTGCCCGGCATGGTGCACCTGGCGATCCTGCGCAGCCCGATGGCGCACGCCCGGATCACCCCGTCGACGTCTCGCCGGCGCTGTCGCGGCCCGGCGTGCTGGCCGCCTTCTCCGGCCGGGACTTCGCCGAGACCCAGGGCAGCATCCCGTGCGCCTGGCCGGTCACCCCGGACATGGTCAACCCCGGCCACCCGAGCCTGGCCGTCGACGTGGTCAACCACGTCGGCGAGGCGGTCGCCGTGGTGGTGGCCCGGGACAAGGCCGCGGCCCAGGACGCGCTGGAGGCCATCGACATCGACTACGAGCCGCTGCCGGTGGTGCTGGACATGGAGGCCGCGCTGGCCGACGGCGCCGAGCAGGTGCACGCGCACACCGAGTCCAACCGGTCCTACACCTGGACCTTCGAGTCGGGCGCGGCCGGCACCGGCGCCGCCGATCGAGGAGGTGCTCGGCCAGGCCGAGGTGACCGTGCGCCGCCGGTTCGTGCAGCAGCGGCTGATCCCGGCGTTCATGGAGCCCCGCTCGACCGTGGTGCAGCCGCAGCGGCGAGCGGCTTCACCATGTGGTCGGCGACCCAGGTGCCGCACATCCTGCGGCTGATGCTGGCCCTCACCCTGGGCGTGCCCGAGCACAAGGTGCGGGTGATCGCCCCGGACGTCGGCGGCGGCTTCGGCGGCAAGCTGCAGGTGACGCCGGAGGAGGTGATCACCGCGCTGGTGGCCCGCAGGCTGGGCAAGCCGGTCAAGTACACCGAGTCCCGGTCGGAGTCGCTGATGAGCGCCCACCACGGCCGCGACCAGATCCAGGACATCACCATCACCGCCCGCCGGGACGGCACCGTGACCGGGCTGGACGTGCACCTGTTCGCCGACATGGGCGCCTACCTGCGGCTGGTCTCCCCCGGGGTTCCGATCCTCGGCGCGTTCATGTTCAACAGCATCTACAAGTTCGACGCGTACCGGTTCGTGTGCGAGGGGGTGTTCACGACGAAGACGCCTACCGATGCCTACCGAGGCGCCGGGCGTCCGGAGGCGACCTTCGCCGTCGAGCGGATCATGGACGAGCTGGCGGTCGAGCTCGGCATGGACCGGATGGAGCTGCGCCGCAAGAACTGGATCTCCCACGAGGAGTTCCCGTTCACCACGGTGGCGGGGCTGACCTACGACAGCGGCAACTACGAGGCGGCCACCGACCGGGCGCTGGAGCTGTTCGGCTGGGACGAGCTGGTGGCCGAGCAGGCCGACCGGCGCGCCCGCAAGGACCCGGTGCAGCTGGGCCTGGGCATCTCCACCTTCACCGAGATGTGCGGCCTGGCGCCGTCCCGGGTGCTCGGCGCGCTGTCCTACGCCGCGGGTGGCTGGGAGACCGCCACGATCCGGATGCTGCCGTCGGGCAAGGTGGAGGTGATCACCGGCACCAGCCCGCACGGGCAGGGACACGAGACCGCCTGGAGCCAGATCGTCGCCGACCAGCTGGGCGTGCCGTTCGAGGACATCGAGGTGATCCACGGCGACACCCAGTCCTCGCCGCGCGGGCTGGACAGCTACGGCTCGCGGTCGCTGGTGGTGGGCGGCATCGCGGTGGTGCAGGCGGCGCAGAAGGTGATCGCCAAGGCCCGCCGGCTGGCCGCGCACCTGCTGGAGGCCAACGAGGACGACCTGGAGTTCGCCGCCGGCAGCTTCACCGTCAAGGGCTCGCCCGGCAGCAGCAAGAGCCTGGCGGAGCTGGCCTTCGCGGTGTTCTCGGCGCACGACCTGCCCGAGGGCATGGAGCCCGACCTGGACTCCACCGCCAGCTTCGACCCGGAGAACTTCTCCTTACCCGCACGGCACCCACCTGTGCGCGATCGAGGTCGACACCGAGACCGGTTTCTCCACCATCCGCCGCTACGTCTGCGTCGACGACATCGGCGAGGTGATCAACCCGCTGATCGTGGACGGCCAGGTGCACGGCGGCCTGGCCCAGGGCATCGCGCAGGCGCTCTACGAGGAGGCGGTCTACGACGAGGAGGGCAACCTGACCACCGGCTCGTTCGTGGACTACCTGCTGCCCTCGGCGGCCGACCTGCCGAGCTTCACCACCGACCGGACGGTCAGCCCGTCCACCACCAACCCGCTCGGGGTCAAGGGTGTCGGCGAGGCCGGCACGATCGCCTCCACCCCGGCGGTGGTCAACGCCGTCGTCGACGCGCTGCGGCCGTGGGGCATCAACGACGTGCAGATGCCGTGCACCCCGGAACGGGTCTGGCGGGCCATCTCCCAGGGGGCGGAGAAGTCCGACCGGGATCCGGGCGGCACGGTGGCCTGGGGCGGTAGCAGTACCTCCTCCTCGGACGGGTCCGGCGCCGATCTGGTTCCGGTTCCGGCGCTGCTGGTTCCGGCACAGCTGGTTCCGGCACAGCTGGTTCCGGCGCTGCCGGTACCGGCGCGACCGAGGGAGGCCAGCTGTGATCCCGGCGCCGTTCGACTACGTCAAGCCCGGCAGCGTCTCCGAGGCGGTGCAGGCCTACGCGTCCGCGGGCGAGGACGCCAAGCTGCTGGCCGGCGGCCAGTCCCTGCTGCCGATCCTGCGGTTGCGATTGGCCTATCCGGAGCTGGTGATCGACCTGGGTGGCATCGGCGAGCTGACCGGCGTCACCGAGGACGGCGACGGGTTGCTGATCGGGGCGATGACCACGCACGCCGCCATCCTGGCCGACCCGCTGATCCGGCAGCACGCCCCGCTGATCGCCCAGGCCACCGAGACGGTGGCCGACCGGCAGGTCCGGCACCGGGGCACCTTCGGTGGCTCGCTGGCGCACGCCGACCCGGCCGGCGACCTGCCCGCGGTGGCGCTGGCGCTGGATGCCGAGCTGCGGGTGCAGGGGCCGGACGGCGAGCGCACCATCGCGGCCCGGGACTTCTTCTCCGACTACCTGACCACCACGATGCGGCCGGGCGAGATCCTGACCGCGATCCGGGTGCCCAAGCTCGGAGCGGGCTGGTCGACGCACTACGAGAAGCTGAACCGGGTCGCCCAGGCCTGGTCGATCGTGGCGGTGGCGGCGGCGGTGCACCGGTCCAACGGCACCATCACCGAGGCCCGGATCGGCCTGACCAACATGGGATCGACGCCGCTGCGGGCCAGTGCCGCCGAGCAGGCGCTGGCCGGGGCGCCGGCCACCGAGGAGTCGATCGCCCAGGCCAGCGCCTCGGCCGCGGAGGGCACCTCGGCGCCCAGTGACCTGTCCGCCAAGGCCGACTACCGCGAGCACCTGGTCACCGTGCTGACCCGGCGGGCCGTCCGGCACGCGGCCGGGATCTGAGCAGGTCATGCAGCTCACCCACACCTTCACCGTGCCGGCAGGTATCGAGCAGGCCTGGGAGGTGCTGCTCGACATCGAGCGGATCGCGCCGTGCATGCCGGGCGCCGCGCTGGACACGGTGGACGGCGACGAGTTCACCGGTTCGGTCAAGGTCCGGCTGGGCCCGATCGGCCTGACCTACCGGGGGAAGGCGCGCTGGGAGTCCCGGGACGCCGACAGCCACCGGGCGGTGATCGACGCGCAGGGCAAGGACGCCCGGGGCAACGGCACCGCCAAGGCCACCATCACCGCGACGCTGACCGACCAGGGCAGCAGTACCGAGGTGACGGTGCTGACCGACCTGACCATCACCGGCAAGCCCGCCCAGTTCGGGCGCGGCGTGATGGTCGACGTCGGCAACAAGCTGATCGGGCAGTTCGCGGACTGCCTGGCCGGGAAGCTGGCCGAACCGGCTCCGGACGAAGGCGCTGCCGAGGCAGCGGACCTCCCGCCCAGCCGTGCTTCGGATGGTGCCGACCCGGCGTCCGGCAGTGCTTCGGATGGTGCCGACCCGGCGTCCGGCAGTGCTTCGGATGGTGCCGACCCGGCGTCCGGCAGTGCTTCGGATGGTGCCGACCCGGCGTCCGGCAGTGCTTCGGATGGTGCCGATCCGGCGTCCGGCAGTGCTTCGGATGGTGCCGATCCGGCGTCCGGCGGCGCCGAGCAGGAGGTCGCCGCGACGCTGCATCGCGCCGAGGCGGCCAGCGCGGAACGGCTCGGCACCGCCGATCAGGAGCTGGCTGATCAGCCGGCCGAGCAGTCGGATGCCGTCGAGCAAGCCGTGTCGCGGCTGGACGAACCCGGTCCGAGTTCCACCGGATCGGCCGCTTCACCGCCGCAGCGGATCAACGGTGCCGCGCCCGCTGCCGTGACGCCACCCGCCGCCTCACCGGTCTCTGCCACGTCTGCGGCTGCCGCTCCGCCCGGCCGCGCACCGGTGGCACATCGACCACCACCCCGCCGCCCGATGGCGGCCGAGGTGGAGCCGATCGACCTGTTGAGCTCGGCAGGTCCGGCGGTGGCCAAGCGACTGGCCGCCCCGGTGGCCGCGTTGGCACTACTGGTCACCTGGTTGCTGGTCCGGCGCCGTCGCTGACCGCAGCGCCTCGCTGACGGCGCGGGCTGGCTCGGCCAAGCAGCGCCCTCGCTGATGGCGGTGCGGGCTCAGTCGAACAGCGACAGTTGCACCGCTGCATCCTGTGGCTGCGGGGCGTGCTTGGCGAGCCTGCCGTGCCGGCGTCCGGACCGGCCGTAGTCCGCCGACGTGCGGCCGGCACCGGGCCGGGTGGCCGGGCCGGACGAGGGCCGTCCGGCCATGGCCGGCTCGCCGGACTCGCCCCGGTCCGGCGACCAGGCGTGGTCGACCGGCCGTTCCGGGGCTTCCTGATAGGCCAGGTGTTGCAGGGCGGCCGAGGTGGTCCAGGTCAGCTGGTGAGCCCGGAACGCCGCGCCCACAGCGGCCGGATCCAGCGGCAGCACACCGGGACCGCGGCTGAGGTCCAGGCCCAGGTCCAGGTCGTGGTGCATCCGCATCACCTGGCAGTTCAGCTCCCAGGCCGCCCGGGACTCGGGCTGGGCCAGCCGGCCGGCCAGCGCGCCGCCGACCGCTGCCGTGACCCGGTCCCCGCCCGCTGCCAGGTCGTCGAAGACCGCGCCGGCGCTGCCCAGCTCGGCCAGCAGCCGGGCCGCGGTCTTGGCACCCACCCCGCGCACCCCGGGCAGGTTGTCCGACGGGTCACCGCGCAGCGCGGCGTAGTCGCGGTACTGCTCGGGACGGATGCCGAGCATGACGGCCAGCAGGTCCGGGGTGAGCAGCGGCGAGGCATCCACCCCGCCGTTGATGATCCGCAGCACCCGGGTGTGCTCGTCGATCAGGGCGAAGGCGTCCCGGTCGGAGGTCATGATCACGGTGCGGGCACCGACGGTCGGCGCGAAGCGGGCCGCGGAGGCCAGCACGTCGTCGGCCTCCAGGCCGATCGGCACCACCACCGCGATGCCCATCTCGCGCAGCACGTCGGCCGCGCCGTCCAGCTGGGACACCAGGCTGGGCAGCTTCTCGGTGCGGCCGGCCTTGTACTGCGGCCAGCGGGTCCGGCGGGTGCTGGCGGCCGGGTCGTCGAAGCCGACCACGATGGCGGCCGGGCAGAGCCGTTCGGCGGCCGCCACCAGCTGGGTCAGCAGTCCCCGGATCGCCCACAGCGGCCGGCCGTCGCCCGCACGCAGGCCGGTGCCGGCCTGGGAGTGGAAGCTGCGGTGGACGAGGGAGTTGCCGTCCACGGCAAGCAGCACCGGCGAATCCTGCACGCCGCCCACTGTAAACGCCAGCACCGACCACAGCGGGACATGGCAGCAAGCCGGACGGACCCAGAGCCGACCAGAAGCCGGGCAGGCCTGTTACGGCACCGAGCGGACGGCACGCCGGGCACCGCCCGCCGTAGGGTGACAGGAAGCCGCGCTTGCGGACGCCACACTGCGGATGTGCCGGTCGGATCGGGTCTGGACAGACCGCGGCCTGATCGGGTGAAGGAACGAGGGAGTGCGAATGCGGGTCGCGGGGCTGACTGTGCCGGGGGTACCTGGGCCGAGGGACCTGCTGAGGCTGGCGGAGGGCGGCTACGAGGCGCTCGAACAGGCCATCGCGCTGGTGCCCCGGGTGGTGAGCCTGGTGGGTGAGATCGAAGGCGTGGTGGCCCGGGTCAAGACGATGATGGACGAGCTCGACCAGACCCAGCGGTCGGCCCGCGCCGCCGTGGGGCAGGCCGAGCAGGTGCTGCAGAACACCGAGCAACTCCTCGCCCGGGCCGGCACCCTGGTGGGCCGGGCCGACACGCTCCTCGACCGCGCCGGCGGCGTGCTCGATGCCACCGATCCGCTGCTCAAGCGCACCGATGCGGTGCTCGGCCAGACCGAACCGCTGGTCTCGCGGGCCAACGGGTTGCTGGACGGCGCCGAGCCATCCCTGCAGCGCCTGCAGCCGATCATGGACCGCCTGGCCAGCACCACCAGCCCGGCCGAGGTGGACGCGGTCGTGCAGTTCATCGACACCCTGCCCGAACTCGTGCAGGCTATGCGCGACGACGTGCTGCCAATCGTGCGGACGCTGGGCACGGTGGCTCCGGACGTGCGCGACCTGCTCGACACCACCAAGGAGTTCAACGAGATCCTCGGGTCGGTGCCCGGCCTGGGACGCATCAAGCGGCGGGTCGAGGAACGGCAGGAGCAGGAGGACGTCGACCGGCTGGCCACCGACGACCCGCCCCGCTCCCCCGACGAGGTCCGCTGACGCCTGGCCGGACTCCCTCATCGAAGTGCGCTGATACCCGGCCGGGTCCCACGACGGGGAGCCCGGCCAGGCATCAGTGCTAGATCCGCGGCCCTAGCTGTACTTGGCCATCAGGTTGGTAGCCGGCTGGTGGGTGGGTGGCCGCCGAGTGCGCTGTGGCGTCGTTGAGTGTTGTAGTGCTCGAGCCAGGGGGCAAGTGCTGCGGCGCGGTCGGTGTTGCTGGTGAAGGCCTGCCGGTAGGCCCATTCGGTTTGCAGGGTGCGGTTGAGGCGTTCTGCTTTGCCGTTCTGCCAGGGGCAGTGCGGCTTGATGAACAGCTGCCGGATGCCGCGGGCGGCGCAGATCTCGCGTAGTGAGTATCGGTAGGCCCAGGCGTTGTCGGTCATGAGCTGCTGGATGCGCTCGATGCCGTGGGCGGCGAAGTAGTCCAGGGCGCGGGCGAGGAAGGCGGCGCAGGTGGGGCCCTTCTCATCGGGCAGGATCTCGCAGTAAGCCAGCCGGGAGTGATCGTCGATCATCGAGTGGACGTAGTCGAAGCCGACCTTGCTGGATCGGTCGCGGGTGATCGATCCACGGGCTCGCCCGTGGACGCGCCAGCCGCCGCCGTCGGGTATCCGGCCGATCTTCTTGACGTCCATGTGGGCCAGTTCGCCTGGCCGCTCACGCTCGTAGCGGACCGCGGTCTGCTTGGAGACGCGGACCCGCTGCCCAGTGATCGGGTCCAGCTCGGCCAGCCCAGGCATGCCGTGGCGGGCCAGCACCCGCGAGACCGTGCGGGCCGGCACGCCCAGTTCAGCGCCGATCCAGTCCGCGCCGCGGCGCTCGCTGCGGCGCAGTTGCAGCACCCGCGCCTCGACCGCTGCGCTGGTCCGCCTCGGTGTCGAGCGGGGCCGTGAGGATCGATCCCGCAGCCCCGCCTCACCCTCGCTGGCGTAGCGGTCCAGCCAAGTCTTGACGCACTTGCGCGAGATGCCCATCGCCTTGGCAATATGCGCCTGCGGCCAGCCCGCAGCACGACGCTCGACGATCAGCAGACGGGCCTGGAACGTGGTGCGGGCATTAGCGTGTGACACGAGAGCCTCCGGCTGGCGTGGGTCCTAGACAAACCACACCCCAACCGGAGGCTCTCCCTACGTCAAGATCATCCGACCGCCACCAACGTCATGGCCAAGTACACCTAGCTGTGCAGCCGGTCCTTGGCGGCGAAGGCCACCGCGTCCTTGGCGGGGACCGTAACCCGGGCCATGCCGTGCGAGTCCACCCTGACCGTCGGGCCGGTGCAGTGGCCTGCGGACAGGTTGCCGTGGATGACGTCGCAGTAGGTGACGCGCGGCAGCCCGGTCTTGAACGTCATGGTCTTGGCGGCGTCGCCGTTGTTCAGGGCGATCCAACCCCGGTTGCCGCGGCTGAACGCGATCAGGTTCACCCCGTCGTCGGCCCAGTTCGCCACCTTCGCATCGCCGACGTAGTTGTGCCAGCCGACCAGGTTCGCCACCCCGGTGTTGCGGTCGACGCACACCCAGCCGTGGTTGCAGTCGGTGTTGGTGATGAAGCCTCCTGCGTCGGCCGGCGGCGAGTCGTCGTTACCGGTGAAGGCGAAGCTGGCGTACACCTGCGGGGTGCCGTAGCCGCGGGCCAGCATGAACTCGGTGGCCAGGATGTAGGTGGCGCCGTCCTTGTAGCTCAGCGTCGAACCGTTGCGCTCGCTGTCGTGGTTGGCCACGAACGCCAGCGACTTGTCGCTGGGCAGCAGGCCGGACTGCTCGCCGAACACCTGCAGGTCGGTGATGTTGCCGCCCGGCGGGGTGGTGTAGCTCTTGAAGGCGTCGTGCACCTGGGCGGCGAAGTCGAAGCCGAGCAGGTCACCGGTGCCCTGGAAGGCCCACGGGGAGAGCTTGCCCGGACCGCCCGGCGGAACCTCGAGCGCGATGTAGGGACGGGTGCCGTCCGCCGTGCGGTGCAGCAGCTTCTCGATGGCCTGCATGTCGGCCTGCGGGATGTGCTTGGCCGCGTCGACCCGGAACCCGGACACGCCGTAGCCGATCAGCTTGTTCAGGTAGGCCGCCAGCGTCTTGCGCACGTAGGGGGTCTCGGTGCGCAGGTCGGACAGGCTGACCAGCTCGCACTTGGTGACCTGCAGGTAGTTGTTGAAGTCGTCGATGTTGCCGCTCGCGGTCGGGCAGTCGGCAGGCGTGTGGTGGAAGTTCGCGCTGGTGTAGATGCCCTGGTAGTCGTACTTGGAGTAGCTCACGCCGCCGTAGGAGAGGTTGCCCTGGCCGGTCATGTGGTTGATGACGGCGTCGACGTAGACCTTCACGCCGGCCTTGCGGCAGGTGGCCACCATCGACTTGAACTGCGCCTCGTTGCCCATCCGGCTGGTGAGCTTGTAGTCCACCGGCTGGTAGACCTCCCACCAGGGATGCACCGGGCCGTCGGTCTTGGACAGCGAGTCCTGCGGCGGGGCCACCTGCACGCCGCCGTAACCCTTCGGGCCGAGCACGGTGGTGCACTCCTTGGCGACGGAGACCCAGTTCCATTCCCAGAGGTTGGCGATCACGTCGCGGGTGGCGTGCTCGCCGGAATGGCCGACCGGGCCGGGCCGGTCGGTGGCGCCGGCGCTGACCGAGCCGAGCACGGTGACCGAGACCGCGGCCAGGGTGGCCACGCCGGTGGCGATCGCGGTCGCGATCCGGAGCGGGCGCCTGCCGAACCTGCCTGATCGTGGCGGGATGGACGGAGGGGAGGTCGGACTTGTCATCGTTGTCCTTTCGCACGGTTCGGCAGGGGCCGGGACCGGCCCGATCACAGCCAGTTTTCTTACTAGTGACCTCGCCCGACGGGTGTCAAGGCAGCGGCCCATGCGCACAAGCTAGGCCGGCCCACCGACAGTTCCGTGCGGGCGGCCTGCCCTAGGCTGCAGGCGTGATCGCCACCGTCCAGGCCAGCCGGTACGTCACCCCGCTGCGCGAGGGTGGTTCGCTGCCCGGCATCGTCGAGGCCGACGACCTGGGCACCTACGTGGTGAAGTTCCGCGGCGCCGGCCAGGGGTTGAAGGTGTTGGTGGCCGAGGTGGTGGTGGGCGAGCTGGCCCGCCGGCTCGGCCTGCGGGTGCCGGAGCTGCGCGCGCTGGAGCTGGACCCGATGATCGCCCGCTACGAGGCCGACCAGGAGGTGCAGGACCTGCTCAACGCCAGCATCGGGTTGAACCTGGCGGTCGACTTCCTGCCGGGATCGTTCGGCTGGGACGCCCATTACCCGGTCGACCCCGACGAGGCGGCCCGCATCCTGTGGCTGGACGCCTTCACCGCCAACGTCGACCGCAGCTGGCGCAACCCAACCTGCTGATCTGGCACCGCCGGTTGTGGCTGATCGACCACGGCGCGGCGCTGTACTTCCACCACGGCTGGTCGCGTCCCGGCGCCGATCCGCAGCGCTTCGCCCGGCAGCCCTACGACGCCTCCGACCACGTGCTGGTGGCCCACCTCGCCGGGGTGGCCGAGGCTGGCCGGGCGCTGGCACCGCTGGTGACCCCCGAACTGCTGGCCCAGGTGCTCGACCAGGTTCCGGACGAGTGGCTGGAGCCCGACGGCGGGTCACCGGCGCAGACCCGCCGTCGCTACGCCGACTACCTGCTGGCCCGGCTGGCCGCAGAGTCGCACTGGCTGCCCCGGGCGGTCGCCGCGTGAGCAGCGGGCTGGGCACGACCGCCCGGCACGGGTTCCAGTACGTGGTGCTGCGCTGCGTGCCGCGGGTCGACCGCGAGGAGTTCGTCAACGTCGGGGTGCTGCTCTACAGCCAGAGCGCGGACTACCTGTGCGCGGACAGCCGGCTCGACGCCGGGCGGCTGCTCGCGCTGGCGCCCGACCTGGACCTGGACTCGGTGCGCTCGGCACTGGCCGCGGTCCAGGCGGTCTGCTGCGCCGGGCCGGGGACGGCAGCCGGCGCCGACAGCCTCGGCCAGCGCTTCGGATGGCTCGCCGCGCCGCGCAGCACCGTGGTGCAGCCCGGCCCGATCCACGGCGGCCTGACCGACGACCCGGCCCACCAGCTGCGGCACCTGCTGGACACGCTGGTCGGCTGAGAGCAGGGCCAGGCCCGCCACCGGCGATCAGCGGAAGTCGTCCACCGGCCCGCCGCTCACGTCCTGCTCGTTGCTGTCCTGCTCGTTCAGCTCGTCCTCCTCGACGACGTGCATGGCGGCCTCCTCGGCGGTGGCCGCACTGCCTGCCTTGCCCGCGTCATAGGCCACCGCTGCCGCCTCGGTGTCTTCGTGCGCGCCCTCGTCGGGGGCGACCAGCCGGCCGGACCGTGGCGCCGGCTGCTCGTCCGGTGACGTCGTCCGGGCTGATGTCGGGAACCTCTTCGGCCAGCCGCTGGTCCAGGCTCTCGCCCGCGGCCTGCTCGGCGGCGGTGTTGCCGTACCGGGTGGCCACCGGGCTGAAGTCCGGTGGCGAGTAGCTGGTGTCCAGCGGCTCGTCGAACTCGATGCCGTCGCCGGTCAGGGTCTCGGCCTGGTCCAGGTACTCGGCGTCGTCGTCGCCGGCGGCGTAGACGTCGTCGCCGAAAGTGCTCTCGTCGGATTCGCTCATGCTCTCACTACATCACCCGCGGTTGCCGCGTGCGAGCTCGGCTCCCATCCGACGCACCACCAGGGCGAAGAACGCCGAGCCGACCGCGCCGACCAGCGGGTCGGCGATCCGGGGCAGCCAGCGCACCCGGACGTCCTCGCTCCAGCAGACCCGGGCGCCGCCGGGCGCCGGCCGCACGTCGATCTCGGCCCAGCCGGTGAGCCAGGGCCCGAGCTTGCGAATCCGGCAGCGGCCCGGCCCGCCGCCGGCCGGCGGCTGCCACTCGGTGACCTCCATCGGGTCGTCGAAGCCGATCGGACCGAGCGCGCTGCGGCCGGTGAAGCGGGTCCCGACCCCGGGACCGGACGGGCCCTGGTGGGTCACGGTGACCGCGGTCAGCGGAATCCAGCGGCCCTGCGCCGGCCAGTCGGTGACCAGCGCCCAGGCCGTCTCGACGTCAGCGGGGACCAGCCGTTCGGTGCGGATGCGGGCCATCGGACAATCCTAGGGATCGGCTGGCCTGCGGCCGGGCCCGGCATGCGCCACCGCTGTCGAGGCCGGAAATCGGGCAACGGGAAAGGCGCTGATTCGAGCCGGCAGGCCGGGCGAAGTAGGGTTTGAAGTACACCAGGACAAGGGAGTCTGCCATGACCGAGACCGCCACCAGCGCCGCCGGCGCTGTGCTGCACACCGGCAGCGGCGAGGATCTGCAGTTGCAGGTCGTGCCGCCGACCGAGGGCGCCCCGGGCGTCGACGTGAGCAAGCTGCTGTCGCGGACCGGCATGGTCACCTACGACCCCGGCTTCGCCAACACCGCCTCCTGCGCGTCCCAGATCACCTACATCGACGGCGACGCGGGCATCCTGCGCTACCGCGGCTACCCGATCGAGGAGCTGGCCGAGAAGTCCACCTTCGCCGAGGTGAGCTACCTGCTGATCTACGGCGAGCTGCCCACCCCGGACGAGCTGGCCGCCTTCACCTCCCGGCTGACCCGGCACACCCTGCTGCACGAGGACCTCAAGCGGTTCTTCGACGGCTTCCCCCGCGACGCGCACCCGATGCCGGTGCTGTCCTCGGCGGTCTCGGCGCTGTCGACCTTCTACCAGGACTCGCTCGACCCGTTCAATCCCGAGCAGGTCGACCTGTCCACCATCCGGCTGCTGGCCAAGCTGCCCACCATCGCCGCCTACGCGCACAAGAAGTCGGTCGGGCAACCGTTCCTGTACCCGGACAACTCGCTCGGCCTGGTGGAGAACTTCCTGCGGATGACCTTCGGCCTGCCGGCCGAGCCGTTCGAGGTGGACCCGGTGGTGGTGCGCGCGCTGGACCTGCTGTTCGTGCTGCACGCCGACCACGAGCAGAACTGCTCCACCTCCACGGTGCGGCTGGTCGGCTCGTCGAACGCCAACCTGTTCGCCTCGGTCTCGGCCGGCATCAACGCGCTGTTCGGCCCGCTGCACGGCGGCGCCAACAGCGCGGTGCTGGAGATGCTCGAGGGGATCCGGGCCGACGGCGGCGACGTCAAGCGCTTCGTCGAGCGGGTGAAGAGCAAGGAGGCCGGCGTCAAGCTGATGGGCTTCGGGCACCGGGTCTACAAGAACTACGACCCGCGGGCGGCGATCGTGAAGAAGACCGCCGACAAGGTGCTCTCGGCCCTCGGCAAGCGCGACGACCTGCTCGACATCGCGATGGAGCTGGAGGGCTACGCGCTCGCCGACGACTACTTCATCAGCCGCAAGCTCTACCCGAACGTGGACTTCTACACCGGCCTGCTGTACCGGGCGATGGGTTTCCCGACCAAGATGTTCACGGTGCTGTTCGCGATCGGCCGGCTGCCCGGCTGGATCGCCCAGTGGCACGAGATGATCAACGACCCGGACACCAAGATCGGCCGGCCGCGCCAGCTCTACACCGGGCCCGCCAGCCGGTCCTACCCGGCAAGCACGAACCGGGCCTGATGCAACTCGTCGGCGGCGTGCGGTAGACATTGCGCCATGAGCCAACAGGTCCGCGCCGTCGTCGCCCGCAGCAAGAACCAGCCGGTCGAGCTGGTCACCATCACCGTGCCCGATCCCGGCCCCGGCGAGGCGGTGGTCGCGGTGCAGGCCTGCGGCGTCTGCCACACCGACCTGCACTACCGCGAGGGCGGCATCAACGACGAGTTCCCGTTCCTGCTCGGCCACGAGGCGGCCGGTGTGGTGGAGCAGGTCGGCGAGGGGGTGACCGACCTCGCCCCGGGCGACTTCGTGATCCTGAACTGGCGGGCGGTGTGCGGCCAGTGCCGGGCCTGCAAGCGCGGGCGGCCGTGGTACTGCTTCAACACCCACAACGCCAAGCAGAAGATGACGCTGGAGGATGGCACCGAGCTCTCGCCGGCGCTGGGCATCGGGGCCTTCGCGGAGAAGACGCTGGTGGCGGCCGGCCAGTGCACCAAGGTGGATGTCCAGGCACCGGCCACGGTGGCCGGACTGCTCGGCTGCGGGGTGATGGCGGGCCTCGGGGCGGCCATCAACACCGGTGCGGTCGGCCGCGGCGACACGGTGGCGGTGATCGGCTGCGGCGGGGTCGGCATGGCCGCCGTCGCCGGGGCGCGGCTGGCCGGGGCGAGCCGGATCATCGCGATCGACGTCGACGACCGCAAGCTGGCGTGGGCCAAGGACTTCGGGGCGCACGAGGTGGTCAACTCCACCACCACCGACCCGGTGGAGGCGATCCAGGCGGCCACCGGCGGCTTCGGCGCGGACGTGGTGGTGGACGCGGTCGGCCTGCCGCAGACCTACCAGCAGGCCTTCTACGGCCGGGATCTGGCCGGCACCGTGGTGCTGGTCGGGGTGCCCCGACCGGAGGCCACCCTGGAGCTGCCGCTGATCGACGTCTTCGGCCGGGGTGGCGCGCTGAAGTCGTCCTGGTACGGCGACTGCCTGCCGTCCCGGGACTTCCCGATGCTGATCGACCTCTACCTGCAGGGCCGGCTGCCGCTGGACAAGTTCGTCACCGAGACCATCGGCCTCGGTGACGTCGAGGCGGCGTTCGCCAAGATGCACGACGGCGACGTGCTGCGCTCGGTCGTCGTCTTCTAGTGGCGGGGCCAGGCATGACGGCGCGGATCGAGCACGCCACCACTTCTGGCACGTTCAACCTCGACGGCGGCAGCTGGCAGGTGGACAACAACGTCTGGCTGCTCGGCGACCACAGCGAGTGCGTGGTGCTCGACGCCCCGCACGATGCGGCGCCGATCCTCGAACTGATCGGCGACCGGCGGCTGACGGCGATCCTGTGTACGCACGCCCACGACGACCACGTGACGGCGGCTCGCCAGCTCAGCGAGGCCACCGGCGCACCGGTGCGGTTACACCCGGCCGACGAGCAGCTGTGGCGGCAGACCCACCCGGACTTCGACTTCCAGCCGCTGGCCGACGGCGACCGGATCGCGGTCGCCGGCACCGTGCTCGAAGCCCGGCACACTCCCGGGCACTCCCCCGGCGGCACCTGCTTCTACAGCGCGGACCTCGGCGTCGTGTTCAGCGGTGACACGTTGTTCCAGGGCGGCCCGGGTGCCACCGGGCGGTCCTTCTCGGACTTCGGCACGCTGATCGACTCCATCCGGCGCCAGCTGTTCACCCTGCCGGCGGCGACCACGGTGCACACCGGCCACGGCGAGTCGACCACCATCGGCACCGAGGCACCGCACCTGGACGAGTGGATCGCCCGCGGCCACTGAGCCCTGCCGCGCGAACGCGATGTTTGCCCGTTATAGACATTGCTGATCTGGTTATCCAGAATGAGCGGATGACACCTCGCTGCATCGCCGGAGCACTCGCTCGCTTCCGCCCTCGTCACCCTGCCACTCGCCGCCGCCCCCGCCGCATCGGCGACCACCGGACCGCAGATCACCGCCTTCGGCTGCTCCGTGTCCGAGGTCAACGACTGGGACGCCAACTTCCAGTGCGACCTGTCCTGGACCGACGGCACCGGCCCGTTCAGCGTCACCTCGCACAGCGTCGACTACGGCAGCGTCGACTGGATCGTCGTGTCCGGCAGCACCGCCACCATCTATGGCGGCTGCCGGGTCGGCAAGTACCTCTCCGTCTACGCGACGGTGACCGACTCCGCCAGCGCGAGCGACTCGACGCTGTCCGGCGGGTACTGCAACCAGTAGCGCGGGCCGGGTCGTGCCCGAAGGTATCGTCCGCGACCTGCCTGCCTGATGCGTCGTACTCTGGGCCAGGTGCGCGACCTGTTCAGCTTTCCCAACCCGGTGAACGAGAAGGCCGCCCGGGTGGTGGCCGCGGGCGTGCTGCTGCTCAGCCTGCTGGCGTTGCTGCCGGGCCTGACCTGGCTGACGCTGCCGATCGCGGTCGGCTTCTGCCTCCGGGTCGCCGCCGGCCCCCGGTTCAGCCCGCTCGGCCTGCTGGCCACCCGGCTGGTCGCCCCACGGCTCGGCGCGCCGAAACCCGTGCCGGGCCCGCCGAAGCGGTTCGCCCAGGCCATCGGCGCCACGCTCAGCACCGGCGCGGCAGTGGCCTGGCTGGCGTTCGGGGCGGCGGCCCTGGCCCGGGTGCTGCTTGGGCCTGATCGTGCTGGCCGCCACGCTGGAATCGGTGTTCGCCCTCTGCCTGGGCTGCCTGCTGTTCGCCTGGTTGATGCGGGTGGGTGTCATCTCGCCGGCCGTCTGCCGGGCCTGCCATGACGTGCGGTTGCGCTACAGCCAGAATGGCTAGGTGACCTCTGCCTCGCCGGTGCCGGGCCCGGTAAACCTGCCGGCGCCCTCGGCGGACCTGCCGATGCCCTCGGCAGACCTGCCGGCGCCCTCGGTCGACCAACCCGAGCGACGTCCCGACCGGTTCGGCCTGGAGATCCTGCTGGTACTGGGCGTGTCGCTGGGCATCTCCGCGATCAGCTCCTGGATCAACTTCCTCGACATCCAGACCCGCGGCGGCTTCCGCGGCGCGAAGGCCACCCTGAACCCGTCGGAGAGTCCCCGCGCCTGGGTGGACCTGTCCTACCAGCTGCTCGGCATCCTCAACGGCGTGGTGCCGGCCCTGCTGGCGCTGCTGCTGCTCAGCCGGGTGCCGGCACTGCCCGGCTTCGGCATCGGCCTGGACCGGCTGCGGGTACGCCTGGAGGCCCTGCAGGGCCTCGGCATCGCCGCCCTGATCGGGCTGCCCGGCCTCGGCCTGGTCGTGCTGGCCCGCCACCTCGGCATCAACGCCGAACTGGAGGCCTCGGGCCTGGCCGATGTCTGGTACCGCTATCCGGTGCTGGTGCTGGAGGGCATCCAGAACGGCGTGCTCGAAGAGATCGTGATCATCGGCTACCTGCTTACCCGGCTGCGGCAGCTGAGCTGGCCGGCCTGGCAGGCGGTGCTGCTCAGCGCGGTGATCCGCGGCAGCTACCACACCTACCAGGGCATCGGCGGATTCGTCGGCAACTTCGTCATGGGACTGCTGTTCGGCTGGTGGTTCACCCGCACCCGACGGGTGCTGCCGCTGGTGATCGCGCACAGCGTCATCGACATCGTCAGCTTCGTCGGCTACGCGGCGCTGCACGGCCGGGTCAGCTGGCTCTGACCGCGGCCGAACCCAAGCACCTCCGGCGCGTCCGGCGTTAATGGCAGGACGCCTGTGCCCGCCTTGTGCCAAGGTCAGCCCATGACCTCGACCGTCGAGATCCGGCACGTCCCCTTCGACGACATCACGCCGTGGCTGCGGGCCATGCGCACCACGCTGCTGGTCGATCCCGGCGCCGGCAGCGAGCAGGCACTGGCCTGGTGGCGGCAGGTCTGGGACCCGGACCGGGTCTTCGGCGGGTACGCCGAGGGCCGGTGCGTGGCCACCCTGCGGACCTTTCCCACCAGCCTGACCATCCCCGCCGGGGCGGCGGTCGCCGAACTGCCGGTCGACGCGCTCACCCAGGTGACGGTGGCGGCCACCCACCGGCGGCGCGGGCTGCTCACCCGGATGCTGACCCGGTCGCTGGCCGACGCCAAGGAGCGCGGCGAGGTGGCCAGCTACCTCAAGGCCGCCGAGTGGCAGATCTACGGGCGGTTCGGGTACTGGCCGGCCGTGCGGGCCAGCAACTACCGGGTGCTGTCGGGGCGGCGGCCGACCATCCAGGCGCCACGCACCGCCCATGAGGTGGTCGGCGTCGACCCGGCCGACCTGGCCGTACCCGCCGCCGACGTGCACCGCCGGGTTCGGCTGCAGCGGGCCGGGCAGATCGGCCGCACCGACGCGGACTGGCAGCGGCGGCTCGGCCTGGGCGGACTCCGAGGGCCCGGGACCCGCGAGCCGGTCTGCGTGCTGGCCCGCACCGCCGACGGCCGGGTGGACGGCTACGCCACCTGGACGGCCAACGACGGTGACTGGTACCACGACCCGGACCAGGCCCACGCCGGCGTCTCGGAGGTGCTGGCCGCCACCGACGACGCCTACCGGGCGCTGTGGGGTTACCTGCTCAGCATCGACCTGGTCCGGGTGCTGACCCTGCACGGCTACCCGGTCGACGAACCGCTGGAGTGGCTGCTGTCCGACGCCCGGGTGGTGCAGCGCAGCTGGACCGGCGACAACGAGTGGCTGCGGCTGCTGGACGTCCCGGCGGCGCTGTCGGCGCGCCGCTACGCCAGCACCGACCGGCTGGTGCTGGAGATCGCCGACCCGGAGGGCGGCTGGGCGGCCGGCCGGTTCAGCCTGGACGGCGGCCCGGAGCACGCCGACTGCCGGCCGGCTCCCACGGCCACCCCGGACCTGCGGCTGTCCCAGCGGGCGCTGGCCGCGATCTTCCTGGGCGGCAACACGGTGCGCTCGCAGCAGCTGGCCGGGCTGGTGGACGAGGAGACCCCGGGCGCCGCCGCCCGGTTGGAGGCGATGTTCTGGACCGCCCAGCAGCCCTGGAACGCCACCCCGTTCTGACCCGCCGGGCTCGGGCAGTCCGAGCAGGCTCGCGACGCCGAATCTGAAAGCCGGCGGGCTCAGGCGGTGACGAAGTCGATCAGCTCCTCGACCGAGCGCAGCAACGGCACCTCCACGTCGGCGTAGCTGTTCACCGAGGCCAGCACCCGCCGCCACATCTCGCGCGGGTCCGATACGCCGAGCGCGGCGACCACCCCGTCCTTCCACGGCAGGCCGCGCGGCACCACCGGCCAGGCCGGGATGCCGAGCGCGGTGGGCTTGACCGCCTGCCAGATGTCGACGTACGGGTGGCCGTTGATCAGCACGTGCGGCGAGGTCACCTTCGCCGCGATCCGGCTCTCCTTCGACCCGGGCACCAGGTGGTCCACCAGCACCCCGAGCCGGCGGCCGGCGGCCGGCGCGAACTCGAGCACCAGCCCGGGCAGCTCGTCGATGCCGCCGAGCGGCTCGACCACGATCCCCTCGATCCGCAGGTCCTCGCCCCAGATCCGCTCCACCAGGGCCGCGTCGTGCAGCCCCTCCACCCAGATCCGGCTGGCCTTGGCGACCTGGGCCCGCACCCCGGCGACCGCCACCGAACCGGACGCGGTACGTCCCGGCCGCGCAGTCGCGACCGGTGCCGGTGCCGGCCGGACCAGCGTCACCAGCTCACCCTCCAGCAGGAAGCTGGCCGGCAGCATCGGGAACTCCCGGCGCCGGCCGAACCGGTCCTCCAGGGTGACGGTGTCGCGCTGCTCGCCGGCCACCACCGTCCGGCCCAGCGCGACCACCGCGCCGCAGTAGCCGTCGGTCGTCTCGACCACCAGTTCCGGCTCCGCGGGCACCTGCCGGACGGCCTTGCGGGAGCGGGCGGAACGGGAGGCCAGCACGTCGTCGGGATACACGCCCAGCAGCCTAGGCAAGCCCGTCCGGGCAGCCAGGTACCCACGCCGGACGGGATGGTTGGGTACCGTGGGTAGCTGTGCCGAACGAACGACGATGCGCCCAGCTCGCCGCCTGGGGCTCTGCCTGGCTGGCCGGGACGGTGGCCTTCGACGACGTCCTCGACGCGGTCACCGGCTCGGGCCGCCACGTCGGCGGCCCCGGTTTCGGCCCCGGCCCGAACCCGGTCGGCAGCGCGCTGGCCGAGTGGAAGCGGGCCGGCACCTCGGTACTGACCCTGGCCCTGCCGGTGCCCGGCGACATCCGCGGGCTGGCCGGCCCCACCGAGTTCCGGACCGTCGCGCTGGCGGCCGGCGAGGCGGTCTTCGGCCGGGACGCCGGGCTGACCGTGCTACCCGGCCGGGACACCCCGAGCAGCGCCGGCCGGGAGCTGATCTGGCACCGGGCCGAGATCGGCGAGCTGCCGCCGGACCCGGTCAGCATGGCCGACGCCGAGCACGACCTCGCCGAGTCGATCAGGGACACCGCCTCGCTGTTCGCCAGCCGCGGCGTCACCAGCTGGCTGACCGACATCGCCCCGGCCCTGTCGGACGCCCGGCGGGCCGGCGAGCGGTTGCACCTGCCGGCCAGCCACCCGCCGCGCGGGGTCCGGCTGATCGCCCAGGCCGAGCGACTGAGCGCGGTGCTGACCGTGGTCGACGCCGACGGCACCGCCCAGCTCACCGCCCGCGCGGTCGCCGAGCGTGACCAGGCGCTGGCCCCGCTGCGGCTGGCGGTCCGGCGCGCCCTGCTGGCCGGCTACAACGCGGCGGCCGAAGACCTCAGCCGGCCGGTCAGCTCCGGCGGGCCGGTGCCGGGCAGCAACCGGCCGGACAGTGCAGTCCGCACACCCCCAGCCGGCCCAGGTGGGCCCGCGGCCGGCCGCTGAGCTGTTCGTCCACCAGATCCACCAGGCCCGCCACGAACTGCGGGTCGGTGCCGGCGGTGGCGGCCCGGACGAACGGCAGCCCGAGTTCCGCGGCGGTCTCGCGGGCCTCGTTGTCGAGATCCCACCGCACCTCCAGGTGGTCGGAGACGAAGCCGGTCGGCGCCACCAGCACCGCCGCCGCGCCCGCGGCGGCCAGTGCCCGCAGGTGGTCGTTGACGTCCGGCTCCAGCCACGGCACCTGCGGCGGGCCGGACCGGGACTGCCACACCAGGTCGAACTCGGCGCCGGCACCGCGCACCGCCTCGGCCACCAGCCGGGCGGTCTCGCGGTGCTCGGCCAGGTACAGCCCGCCGTCCGGGCCGGCGGTGTCGTTCATCGACACCGGCACCGAGTGCGCGGTGAACACCAGCCGGGCCTGATCGCCCAGCCCGTCCGGCAGCTCGGCCAGCGCGGCGCGCACCGCGTCGGCGTTGGCGGCGACGAAGCCCGGATGGTCGAAGTAGTGCCGCAGCTTGGTGAACCGCAGCCCGGCGTCCGGTCCGACTTCGGCAAGCGCCCGCGCCAGGTCCTCGCGGTACTGCCGGCAGCCGGAGTACGAGCCGGTGGCGCTGGTGGCCAGCACCAGCGCGTGCCGCCGGCCGTCGGCCACCAGCTGCCGGGCGGTGTCGGTCAGGAACGGGTGCCAGTTGCGGTTGCCGAAGTACAGCGGCAGGTCGATGCCGCGCCGGCCGAACTCCTCGGCCAGCGCCGCCAGCAACGCCTGGTTCTGCGCCGTGATCGGGGAGACGCCGCCGAAGTGGTGGTAGTGCTCGGCAACCGCGGCCAGCCGCTCGTCCGGCACCCCGCGGCCGGCGGTGACGTTGCGCAGGAACGGCATCACCTCGTCCGGCCCCTGCGGGCCGCCGAAGGACAGCAGCAGGAACGAGTCGACCGGTGGCCCCTCGACGGGGTCGTGCGAGACGGGGCTTTCCGAGACGGGGCTTTGCACTCCTAGCAAGCTACCCGGCGGGCTCAGACCCCCATCGCGTGGAAGCCGCCGTCGACGTGGATCATCTCGCCGGTGGTGGCCGGGAACCAGTCCGACATCAGCGCCGCGCAGCTCATCGCGACCGGGGTGGCGTCGTTGATGTCCCAGCCCAGCGGAGCCCGCTCGCCCCACGCCTCCTCGAACTTCACGAAGCCGGGGATGCTCTTGGCCGCCATGGTGCGCACCGGGCCGGCCGCCACCAGGTTGACCCGGATCCCGCGCGGCCCCAGCTCCCGGGCCAGGTAGCGCGAGGTGGACTCCAGCGCGGCCTTGGCCACCCCCATCCAGTTGTAGGCCGGCCAGGCCACCCGGGCGTCGAAGTCCATGCCGAGGATGGCAGCCGCCGGACTCCCCGAACAGCGGCAGCGTCGCCACCGCGAGGGACTTGAAGCTGAACGCCGAGACCTCCATCGCGGTGGACACGTCGGCGAACGGGGCGTCCAGGAAGTTCTCGCCCAGACAGGACGCCGGGGCGAACCCGATCGAGTGCAGCACCCCGTCCAGCCCGTCGACGTGCTCGCGGACCCGGTCGGGCAGCGCGGCCAGGTCCTCGGCCGAGGTGACGTCCAGCTCGACCAGCGGCGCGGGCTTGGGCAGCCGGTTGGCCACCCGCTGGACCAGCGACATCCTGCCGTAGCCGGTCAGCACCACCTCGGCGCCCTGCTCCTGGGCCACCCTGGCGACCGCGAACGCGATCGAGGAGTCGGTGATGACACCGGTGATCAGCAGTCGCTTGCCGTCCAGTAGTCCCATGCTCGAGCCCCTTCTTCGCTGTGGTGGGCGCCGTCCGCTGACGAACGCCTCAACCGGTGACCGGCCGCTACAGACCCATGCCCAGGCCGCCGTCCACCGGCAGCACCGCCCCGGTGACGTAGCCGGCCGCGTCGGAGGCCAGGAACCGGACCACCTCGGCCACCTCCTGCGCCGCCCCGTACCGGCGCAGCGGGACGCTGGCCAGCACCTCGCCCTTGCGCTGCTCGGTCATCGCCGCGGTCATGTCGGTCTCGATGAAGCCGGGGGCGACCACGTTGGCGGTGATGTTGCGGCTGCCCAGCTCGCGGGCGAGCGACCGGGCCAGCCCGATCAGGCCGGCCTTGCTGGCGGCGTAGTTGGCCTGGCCGGGCGCGCCGGTCATGGCCACGATCGAGGAGATGAAGACCATCCGGCCGCCACGGGCCCGGACCATGCCGGCGGCGGCGCGCTTGGCCACCCGGTAGGCGCCGGTCAGGTTGGCGTCCAGCACCGCGGTGAAGGACTGCTCGGTCATCCGCAGCAGCAGCTTGTCGTCGGTGATGCCGGCGTTGGCCACCAGCACCTGGACCGGGCCGTGCTCGGCCTCCACCTCGCCGAAGGCGGCGTCCACGGATGCCTCGTCGGTGACGTCGCAACGCACCCCGAACAGCCCGTCCGGCGCCCCGCTGCCGCGGTGGGTCACCGCGACCTTGTCCCCCGCCTCGCTGAATGCCCGGGCGATCGCCAGGCCGATTCCACGGTTGCCACCAGTCACCAGCACAGATCGGCTCACCCGCGACACGCTAGCCGATCCCGGGTCCGGTCCGGCCCGGAGCCACCGAACTGTGTGCTGGGCCGCTCCCGGAGCGTGCCTGAAACCCTCCGGCGCGGCGGCGGGGCTCAGCTCAGCCGGCCGGACCACAGCAGCGAGGTCGCCCCGGCCGCCATCGCCAGCAGCAGGCCGGCCAGCATGAAGCGCCAGCTGATGTCGCGCTGCGCGGTGGTGTAGCCGATCTGCGAGCCGATGTCCTTGTAGACCGACTTCAGTTCCTCGACCGAGGCCGCGGTGTGGAACGAGCCACCGGTGGCCTGGGCCAGCCCGCGCAGGGTGACCTTGTCCGAGGGCACCGCCTGCACGGTGCCCTGCACCTCGACGGTGCCGCCGTCGGTGCCGAAGGCGATGGTGGAGACCGGCGTGCCGGCCTTCTTGGCCGCGTCGGCCGCCTCCGCCACCTTGCGTCCGACGGTGTTGTAGCCGTCGGACAGCAGCACCACCCGGGCCGGTGCCGGCTTCTCGTTCGGTGCGGTGCTGGTCCGGCTGAACGTGTTCAGCGCGTCCAGGCAGGCGAACACCCCCTCCCCGATCGCGGTGTACTGCTCCAGCTGCAGGCCGGCGATGGCCCGCTTGACGACGTCGCGGTCCAGGGTGGGCGGCACCAGCACGTTGCCGGCCCGGCCGAACTTCACCAGTCCCAGGTTGATCCGCTTGGGCAGCAGGTCGGCGAACTCCTCGGCGGCCTGCTGGGCGGCCTCCAGCCGGCTGGGCAGCACGTCGGTGGCCTGCATCGACAGCGACACGTCGATGGCCAGCATCACGGTGGCCTTCTCCTGCGGCACCCGGACGCTGGCGGTGGGTCCGGCCACCCCCAGCGACAGCACGGTGAGGGCCACCAGCAGCAGCGCGAAGGTCAGGTGCCGGCGCCAGCCCGGCCGCCGGGGCACCACGCTGGCCAGCAGCTGGGTGTTGGAGAACCGGGCCACGAACCGGCGGCGGCGCAGCTGCACCAAGACGTAGGCCAGTGCCACGGCAGCCACGGCAACCAGGATGAGCAGCCACAACGGCGACCTGAAATGCATCAGTGCACCCCGATCATTCCGGCGCGCGAGGGCGGCCGGACCGCCACCCCTCGACGGCGGGTCACGACGAACCGCACGATGTCGGACAGCCAGTCCGAGTCGGTGCGCAGCCGCAACTGGTCGGCACCGGCCCGGCGCAGCATCGAGGCGATCGCGGCCCGCTGCTCGGCGGCGGCCTGGGCGTAGCGCTGGCGCAGCTCGGCGTCGGAGGTCTGCACCTCCAGCTGCTCACCGCTCTCCGGGTCGACGAAGGTCACCAGGCCGGCGGCGGGGAGTTCCAGCTCGCGCGGGTCCAGCACCTCGATGCCGAGCAGCTCGTGCCGATCGCCGAGTCCACGCAGCGGGCGTTCCCAGTCCTGGTCGCCGAGGAAGTCCGAGATCACCACCACCATGCCGCGCCGCCGGGGCGGCCTGCGCAGCTGCTCCAGTGCCCTGGCCAGGTCACCACGCCGGCCCTCGCTGGCCTTCGGGGTGCTGGCCAGCCGGCGCATCAGGTAGCGGGCATGGTTGCTGCCGCCCACCGCGGGCACCCGGAAGGTCTGCTCCCCGGTGGTGATGACGGCGCCGATCCGGTTGCCCGCCTTGGCGGTCAGGTGGGTGATCGCGGTGGCGGCGGCGAACACCAGCTCGCGCTTCTCCATGTTCACGGTGCCGAAATCCAGGCTGGGCGACAGGTCCACCACCAGCCAGGTCTCCAGTTCCCGGTCTGCGATGGTCTGCCGGACGTGCGGCACCATCGTCCGGGCGGTCACCGGCCAGTCCATCCGCCGGACGTCGTCGCCCGGGACGTACTGCCGGGACTCCCCCGGCTCGCTGCCGGGCCCCGGCACCAGGCCCTGGTAGCTGCCCAGCAGCAGGCCGTCGAGCTTGTTGCGCACCGCGTACTCCAGCCGGCGCAGCACCGCTTCCGCCTGGGCGGACGACACAGCCTGGGCGGACGAACCAGCCTGAGCGGACGAACCAGCCTGAGCGGACGAACCAGCCTGCCCGGCCGGCACCGCTCGGCCACCCGCAGGCTGGCCGGCAACCTCCGACCGGCCCGTCCCCGCAGCGGGCCGCCTCCTCACGCCGGCGGCCCCCAGCTACCGGACTGCCGGGGCTGGCCGGGCTGCTGCGGGTACTGGCCGACCGGCTGGCCGGCCGGCGCGGCGTGCGCGCCGTTGCGGTAGTCGGCGGTGCTGGCCTGCGGAGCGGCGGTGGTGGCCGCGGGGATGAAGCCGCTGCTGGCCCGCTGCCGGGGTGCCACCTGCGGCAGCGGCACGGTCTGCAGCACCCGGGACACCGCCTGCGCGGCGGTGACCCCGTCGGCGATCGCGTCGTAGGACAGCACCATCCGGTGCGGCAGCACGTCCACGGCTAGGTCCAGCACGTCCTGCGGCAGCACGTAGTCCCGCCCGCGCAGCAGCGCCAGCGCCCGGCCGGCCGCGATCAGCCCGAGGCTGGCCCGCGGGCTGGCGCCGTAGGACACCCAGCCGGCCACGTCGGCCATCCCGAACTCGGCGGGCTGGCGGGTGGCGATCACCAGCCGCACCACGTAGTCGACCACCGCGTGGTGCACGAACACCCGGCCGGCCCGGCGCTGCAGGTCGAGCAGCTCACCGGTGCTGATCACCGGCTGGGCCACCGGCGGCTCGACGCCCATCCGGTAGACGATCTCGCGCTCCTCGGCAGCGGACGGGTAGTCCACGTTGATCTTCATCAGGAACCGGTCGCGCTGGGCCTCGGGCAGCGGGTAGACGCCCTCGCTCTCGATCGGGTTCTGGGTGGCCAGCACCAGGAACGGGTCCGGCAGCGGGTAGCGCTTGCCGCCCAGGGACACCTGGCGCTCGGCCATCACCTCCAGCAGCGCCGACTGCACCTTGGCCGGCGCCCGGTTGATCTCGTCGGCCAGCACGAAGTTGGCGAACACCGGGCCGAGCTCGGTGTCGAACTGCTCCGAACCGGGCCGGTAGATCCGGGTGCCGACGATGTCGGAGGGCACCAGGTCCGGGGTGAACTGCAACCGGGCGAAGGTTCCGCTGACGGTGCGGGCCAGGGTCTCCACGGCCAGGGTCTTGGCGACGCCGGGCACCCCTTCGAGCAGGCAGTGGCCGCGGGCCAGCAGGCTCACCATCAGCCGCTCGACCATCCGCTCCTGCCCGACGATGACCCGCTTGACCTCGAACATCGCCCGTTCGAGCGCGGTCGCGTCGGCGGCCGGTGTGGGTAGCGGACCCAGCTCGGTCATGTGTCTCCTCGCACTGGTTTCCCTTCGGTGCGCCCGCGCCGATCCTGAGCGTCCGGGATGCCGGCGCCGTGGTTCGTGCGGTTGCTGTTACCAGTCACGGTAGCCGAGCAAGCTGTGGCCGGGCTCACCGCCGAGCACGGCAAAGCCCTCAGACCCGTCGTCCACGGTGCGTGATACCCACCGGTCGTTCCAGCGACCGCTCGATATCACACACAGGACCGAGGAGCGTCAGCCGCCGATCGCCGACATCGGCCGCTCGGGCTGCCGGAAGCCGGGGGCGTTGATGCCGTGGCCGGCCGGTTTGGCCCGCACCGCCTGCCGGATCAGCTCGGCGAGCTCGCCGTCGCTGGCCCCGCCGCGCAGGGCGCCGCGCAGGTCGGTCTCCTGGTGGCCGAACAGGCAGGTGCGCAACTGGCCGTCGGCGGTCAGCCGCAGCCGGTCGCAGTCGCGGCAGAACGGCCGGCTCACCGAGGCGATGATGCCGACGCGGTAGCCGCCGTCGCCGGCCGGCGCCCAGTCCGAGCGGCCCGGGCCGTCCAGCACCTCGAACTCCTCGGCCGGGGCGTGCCCGCGGTGCCCGACCGGGCGCAGCCGGAAGGACTGCCCGAGCAGGTCGAGCACCTCCTCGGCGGTCACCATGCCGGCCAGCGTCCAGAGGTGGTCGGCGTCCAGCGGCATGTGCTCGATGAAGCGCAGCCGGTAGCCGCCCCGCAACGCCCAGGCCAGCAGGTCCGGCGCCTCGGCCAGGTTCTCGTCCCGCATCAGCACCGCGTTGACCTTGACCGGGGTCAGCCCTGCCGCCTGGGCGGCGGCCAGGCCGGCCAGCACGTCGGCCAGCCGGTCGCGCCGGGTCAGGGCGTGGAACCGTTCCCGGTCCAGGGTGTCGAGGGAGACGTTGACCCGGTCCAGGCCGGATCGGGCCAGTTCCTCGGCCCGGTCGGCCAGCGACAGCGCGTTGGTGGTCAGCGACAGCTCGGGCCGGGGCCGCAGCCCGGCCAGCCGGCCGACCAGCCCGGCCACTCCGGCACGAACCAGCGGTTCGCCGCCGGTCAGCCGGATGGTGCGCACCCCGAGCCCGAGGAACACCGAGGCCAGCCGGACGATCTCGTCGTCGGACAGCACCGCCCGGGCCGGCAGCCAGGCCAGTCCCTCGGCGGGCATGCAGTACGTGCAGCGCAGCGAGCACTTGTCGGTAAGGGAGATCCGCAGGTCTTCGGCGCGCCGGCCGAAAGCGTCGAGCAGGACCGTATCGGGCACGGATCCCGTCAGGGATCCGGGCACAGACTCGGTCGCCGGGCTCATTTGTTCAGCCTAGACGCTGCCGGCCGGCCCGAACGCTCTTCGTGGGTGCCCCGGGTGGCGCCGGACAGGCCCGGGCCGAGGTCGGATCAGGGCATCGCGCCGGAGCGAGGCTTGGCAAGCAACAGCGGGTTGATGAGGAACCGAGGTCGGATCAGGTGAGCGGCCGGGTCGCTCCGATGTAGCCCCAGGACACCTGGTCCCACGGGGTCACCCGCACCACGTCGCCGGAGTGCGGTGCCTGCACCACGTTGCCGTTGCCGATGTAGATGGCGACGTGGTGGATCGCGTCGAGACCGCCGTCGGACCAGAACAGCAGGTCGCCGGGCATGAACTGGCCGGGCTGCGGGTGGAACGATGCCGGACCAGTACTGCGAGGCCGCGTAGTGGTCGAGGTACTCCCCCTGCGGTGCCCAGGCGTACATGGACAGGCCGGAGCAGTCGAAGCCGAACACCTGGCTGTCGTGCGCGCCGTCGGTGCCGGGCGAGTCGACGCCCCAGGTCGGGCCGCTGTAGTTGCCACCGGCCCAGGCGTACGGGGTGCCCAGCCGGCCCAGCGCGCGGTTGGCGGCCGCCTGCCCCTTGCTGGCCGTCCAGCTGCCGCCACCGGACGGCGGCGGGGTGTAGCCACCACCGCTGGTGCTACCGCCGCTGTCTGCTGCTGCTGCCACCGCTGTTCGAGTGCTGCTGGTCACGTTGCTGCTGCTCGCGCCGCTGGCGTTCCTGCTCGGCGCGGGCCCGGGCGGCTGCCTCTTCGGCCCGTCTGCGGGCCAGGGCCGCCTGCCGGGCGCGCTCGGCGGCGATCCGGGCCTGCTCGGCCTGGTAGGCGATGTACTTGGCGCGCTGGCCGTTCAGGGTGGCCAGCTGGCTCTGGGCCTCGGCCAACTGCCGCTGGTAGCTCGCCTCGCGGGTGCGCAGCTGGGCGGCCAGCGCCTGCTGGTTGGCGTAGGCCTGCTGGGCGGCCTTCTGCGCCGCGGCGGCCTCGGCGGCCAGCTTCTTCTTCAGGGCCAGCAGCGAGCGGGCCTTGGCGTCGGCGTTGGACTTGGCCACGATGGCCCGGTCCAGGCCGCTCATCGCGTCCAGCTGCCGGGAGGAGACGTAGTTGCGGTAGTCGCCGCCCTGCAGCAGCGCGCTCGGGTCGCTGGCCGACAGCAGCCCCACGGTCGCCGAGCCGAGGGACGGCGAGACGTAGCTGTCGTGGACGAAGGTGGTCAGGTTGGCCCGGGCCGTCTCGATGCCCTGCTGGGCCTTGCCCACCGCGTCCTGGGCCTGGGCGGCCTGGGTCTTGGCCTGATCGAGCTTGAACAGGGCGAAGGTGAACTTCTGCTCGGCGAGCTCGGCCTGGGCGCTCAGGGACCGCAGCTGGGCCTGGGCCTGCACGATCTGGCCGGACAGCACGCCGACGGTGTTGGCCAGCGACGCCTTGGCCGAACGGGCCGCGTTCAGCTGGGCGTCGGACGGGTTGGGCGGCGGGGTGGCCCGCCCGGGGGCGGCCGCGTACACCAACGATGCGGTCAGCGCGGCGACGCACAGCAGGCCGCGAACTGCCCTGCCTGGGTGGATCGCGGCGATCGGCGGCGACGCCGCGCCGAGGCCGGCCGGCATCGATGTCGTGCCGGTCACCGGCCTGCTGCCGGGTGTTACCCAACGCCGTCACCTTCCCTGCCGCGCCGATGCTGCGGACAGCCTGCCACTTCAACCACATAAACGCCAATGGTCACGGCAGTCACATCCGTTTCACCACCTGACATGCGATGGCGGTGGTCCCGCCGGAACGGGATCCACTCCGGTGCTCCCTATCGACCTACCGCTGCAATCCCTTAGCGAGCGGTGCGGAAGAATGGCTACCGGGGAAACCGCCGAGAAGGACCGATAAGAACTGCATCCAGGGAGGACCACCGTGCCTGCAGGCCACCCGAACAGCTTCGATGCCAAGGACCGGCTGCAGGTCGGTGACACCTCCTACGCCTATTACCGGCTGGACAGGGTGCCGGGCTCGGACAAGCTGCCGTACAGCCTGAAGGTGCTGCTGGAGAACCTGCTGCGCACCGAGGACGGCCTCAACGTCACCGCCGAGCAGATCTCGGCGGTCGCCGGCTGGAACCCCAACGCCGAGCCGTCCACCGAGATCCAGTTCAGCCCGGCCCGGGTGGTGATGCAGGACTTCACCGGCGTCCCGGCGGTGGTGGACCTGGCCACCATGCGCGAGGCGGTCGCCGAGCTCGGCGGCGATCCGGCCCGGATCAACCCGCTGGCACCGGCCGAACTGGTGATCGACCACTCGGTGATCGCCGACCTGTTCGGCGGCCCGGACGCCTTCGCCGGCAACGTGGACCTGGAGTACCAGCGCAACGTCGAGCGGTACCAGTTCCTGCGCTGGGGACAGAGCGCCTTCGACGAGTTCAAGGTGGTGCCGCCGGGCACCGGCATCGTGCACCAGGTCAACATCGAGCACCTGGCCCGGGTGGTCTTCGGCCGCTCGGTCAAGACAGCGGATGGTGAGCTGTTACTGGCTTACCCGGACACCGTGGTCGGCACCGACTCGCACACCACCATGATCAACGGCCTGGGCATCGTCGGCTGGGGGGTCGGCGGCATCGAGGCCGAGGCCGCCATGCTCGGCCAGCCGGTGTCGATGCTGATCCCCCGGGTGGTCGGCTTCAAGCTGACCGGCGAGCTGCCCGAGGCCACCACCGCGACCGACCTGGTGCTGACCATCACCGAGATGCTGCGCGAGCACGGCGTGGTCGGCAAGTTCGTGGAGTTCTACGGCGACGGGGTGGCGGCGGTGCCGCTGGCCAACCGGGCCACCATCGGCAACATGAGCCCGGAGTACGGCTCCACCATCGCGGTCTTCCCGATCGACGAGGAGACCCTGAAGTACCTGGACCTGACCGGTCGCAGCGCCGAGCAGCTGGACCTGGTGCAGGCCTACGCCAAGGCGCAGGGGCTCTGGCACGACCCGTCCCGCGAGGCCGGAGTACTCGGAATACCTGGAGCTGGACCTGGGCAGCGTGGTGCCCTCGATCGCCGGCCCGAAGCGGCCGCAGGACCGGGTCGCGCTGACCGACTCCAAGCCGGCCTTCCGGGATGCGCTGAGCGCCTACGTGGACGAACCGGCCGGGCATCCGGCCACCCCGCACAACGGGCAGGACGAGGCGGTCGCCGAATCGTTCCCGGCCAGCGACCCGCCCAGCCACAACGGCGGTGGAACCGAGGCCGCCCCCGGTCAGCTGGCCTCCACCGGCGGGTCGGGCGCAGGCAGTGGCCGGCCGAGTGCGGCCACCCGGGTGAGCCTGCCCGACGGCACCGAGTTCGAACTGGACCACGGCGCGGTGACCATCGCCGCGATCACCTCGTGCACCAACACCTCCAACCCGTCGGTGATGATCGGTGCCGCGCTGCTGGCCAAGAAGGCGGTCGAGCGGGGCCTGACCCGCAAGCCCTGGGTCAAGACCACGCTGGCGCCGGGCTCGAAGGTGGTCAGCGACTACTACGACCGGGCCGGCCTGACCCCGTACCTGGACAAGCTCGGCTTCAACCTGGTCGGCTACGGCTGCACCACCTGCATCGGCAACTCCGGCCCGCTGATCCCGGAGGTGAGCGCGGCGATCAACGAGGCGGATCTGGCGGTGACCGCGGTGCTGTCGGGCAACCGCAACTTCGAGGGCCGGATCAACCCGGACGTCAAGATGAACTACCTTGCCTCACCGCCGCTGGTGGTCGCCTACGCCCTGGCCGGCACGATGGACATCGACCTGTACGCCGAGCCGCTGGGCACCGACCCGGACGGCAACCCGGTGTACCTGCGCGATATCTGGCCGAGCCCGGCCGAGGTCGAGGAGGTGGTCACCAGCTCGATCGCCCGCGAGATGTTCGTGACCGACTACGCCGACGTCTTCGCCGGCGACGAGCGCTGGCAGTCGCTGCCCACCCCGGAGGGGCAGACCTTCACCTGGGATCCGGAATCGACCTACGTCCGCAAGCCCCCGTACTTCGACGGCATGCGGCGCGAGCCGTCGCAGGTCACCGACATCGGCGGCGCGCGGGTGCTGGTCAAGGTCGGCGACTCGGTGACCACCGACCACATCAGCCCGGCCGGTTCCATCCGGGTGGACTCGCCGGCCGGAAAGTACCTGGCCGAGCACGGCGTGCAGCGCCGGGACTTCAACTCCTACGGTTCCCGGCGCGGCAACCACGAGGTGATGATCCGGGGCACCTTCGCCAACATCCGGCTGCGCAACCAGATCGCGCCGGGTACCGAAGGTGGCTTCACCCGGGACTTCTCCGGCGGTGGCGACCCGGCCGACGCGCCGGTGACCACCATCTACGACGCCTCGGTCGCCTACGCCGCGGCCGGCACACCGCTGGTGATCCTGGCCGGCAAGGAGTACGGCTCCGGATCGTCGCGGGACTGGGCGGCCAAGGGCACCGCGCTGCTCGGCGTCCGGGCGGTGATCGCCGAGTCCTACGAGCGGATCCACCGGTCCAACCTGATCGGGATGGGCGTGCTGCCGCTGCAGTACCCCAAGGGCGAGAACGCCGAGACGCTGGGCCTGACCGGTACCGAGACCTTCGACATCGTCGGGGTGACGGCGCTCAACGATTCGGCTGACGGCGCCGGCCGGATCCCGAACGAGGTCGAGGTCCGGGCCACCCCGACCGGTGGCGGCGAGCCGTGGACGTTCACTGCCACGGTGCGCATCGACACCCCCGGCGAGGCCGAGTACTACCGGCACGGCGGCATCATGCAGTACGTGCTGCGCTCGCTGCTCGACTGAGCGGCCACCGGTCATGGACATGTTGCCCCTGGGCAGCCTGCTGGTGCGCACCTGGTTCGGCGACGACGCCGCCTGGGAGCGGCTCCTGGTCGCGGTGGACACGCCGAGCGAGGAGGGCTTCCTCGCCGGCGTGCGCCCGGTCGACGACCGTTCCCTTGCAGCGCTCGACCCGCGGGACCTGATGGCGCGGACGCCGCACGGTAACTACGGCGCGATCGTGTCCTTCCTCGCCGACGAGACCACCCTGACCAGCGCGGACCAGCCGATCCTCGTCGTCCGGGTGCTGCCGGCGGTGGCTGGCGAGGCACCTGAGTTCCCACCGTTCCGGGTCATCCCGTCCGAGCTGTGGAGCGTCGAGAACAACCTGAACCTGGCGAACATGGACTGGGCCGACTTCGCCGGTTCGGCCGGCGCTGACGGGGTGTTCCGCGGTTTCTGACCGCGCGAACGCGGAACCGCTCGCGGTCCCGGCGTCCGTCCACATGCGTGATACCCGTGCGTCGCTCTGGCGACCGCTGGGTATCACGCATAGGCGCACACGACCCACAGTGTGTGCTTATCGTTAAGTAAAGGCGTCTATACCACGGCAGTCAGCACGGCTCGGTAACAACTCGGTGTCGAGGTCTTTGCCGTTGCGCAACTTCGGGGATATGTTTTCGCCGACAACATTTCCGATCGGCGCCATCCCAGACAGCCGCGTCGTCGATCCTGCACCGCGAAAGGCGGAATTGCCCATGCGCAAGAGCGCAATCGGCCTCATCGTCGTCGGGGCCGCGGCCTCGCTAGCGCTGGCCGCATGCTCGTCGGACAAGAAGGACACCCCCGCCCCCGCCGGTGGCAGCAGCACCAGTGCCTCCACCGGCAGCGGTGGCCTCGACGGCAAGGGCGCCAAGGTCGGCATCATCCTGCCCGACACCCAGTCCTCGCAGCGCTGGGTCACCTCCGACCCGCAGGCGATGGCTGCCGAGTGCAAGAAGGTCAACCTCTCCTGCGACATCCAGAACGCGCAGAACGATGCCGGCAAGATGAAGACCATCGCCGAGAGCATGGCCAACAACGGCGTCAAGGTGCTGATGATCACCAACCTGGACTCCGGGTCCGGCGCGGCAATCCAGGCCGAGGCCCAGGGCAAGGGCATCACCACCATCGACTACGACCGGCTGACCCTGGGCGGCAAGGCCGCGCTCTACATCTCCTACGACAACGTGGCGGTCGGCACCGCGCAGGGCACCGCGCTGGCCAAGTGCCCGCAGGTGGCCGGCAAGAGCGCGGTCAAGTACGTCGACGTCAACGGCGCGCCGACCGACAACAACGCCACCCTGTTCAAGCAGGGCTACGACGGCGTGCTGTCCAAGCAGTCCGGCTGGACGAAGGCCGACGACCAGTCCATCGCCAAGTGGGACAACGCGGTCGCCGGCACCACCTTCACCGCCATGCTGCGCAAGAACCCCGACATCAACGCGGTGATGGTGGCCAACGACGGCATGGCCAACTCGGTGATCGCGGCGCTCAAGAACCAGAAGTTGAACGGCAAGGTGGCGGTGTCCGGCCAGGACGCCACTGCCCAGGGCCTGCAGAACATCATGACCGGCGACCAGTGCTTCTCGATCTACAAGCCGTCGTCGCCAGGAGGCCGTGCCGGCCATCGACGCGATCGCCCAGATCGTCAACGGCCAGACCCCGCAGACCACCGCGACGATCAAGGACACCCAGACCGGCCAGGACGTCCCGGCCATCCTGGCGACCCCGATCGCGATCACCAAGGAGAACGTGGCGCAGCCGATCAACGACGGCTACACCCCGAAGGACCAGGTCTGCACCGGCAGCTACGCCGCCCTGTGCAGCCAGAACGGTGTCAAGTAAGTAGTTGACCGGAGTCCCGTGGTGGGGCGGCGAGCGCGTTCAGCCCGCCGTCCCACCACGGCTCCCACCGTCGTCCGAGAAGTCCCTCCGCCAACGTCAGGCAGGTACAGCCATGGCCGAACCGTCCTTGAGTCTGCGAGCGATCAACAAGAGTTTCGGGCCGGTGGAGGTGCTGCGCGGCGTCGACTTCGACGCCTACCCCGGCCAGGTCACCGCGCTGGTGGGTGACAACGGCGCGGGCAAGTCCACCCTGGTCAAGTGCATCGGTGGCACGTACACCATCGACGGCGGCGACTACCTGTTCGAGGGCCGCCCGGTGCAGGTGCACAACCCGCGGCAGGCCTCCGAGCTCGGCATCGAGATCGTCTACCAGGACCTGGCCCTGTGCGACAACCTCGACATCGTGCAGAACATGTTCCTGGGCCGGGAGTCGATGTCGGGACCGGTGCTCGACGAGATCGCCATGGAGAAGGCGGCCGCCGGCGCGCTGGAGTCGCTGCGGGTGCGCACCGTCAAGTCCGTCCGGCAACGGGTGTCGAGCCTGTCCGGCGGCCAGCGCCAGACGGTGGCGATCGCCAAGTCGGTGCTCTGGCAGTCCAAGGTGGTGCTGCTGGACGAGCCCACCGCCGCGCTCGGCGTGGCCCAGACCGCCCAGGTGCTCGAACTGGTCCGCCGGCTCGCCGACCAGGGCATCGCCGTGGTGCTGATCAGCCACAACATGAACGACGTACTGCAGGTGGCCGACCGGATCGCGGTGCTCTACCTCGGCCAGATGGCGGCCATCGTGGACCGCAAGGAGGTCGACCAGCGGCAGCTGGTCGAGCTGATCACCACCGGCCGAACCGGCACCATCGGCCTGCCAGCCAGCAGCGCGACCGCGGGAGTGTGACATGACCACCTCGAGCATCACCCCGGAATCCAGCCCGGCCGGCGCCGATCCGGACCCCGGGCCGGCGCGCAGCGACCTGGCCGCGGTGGCGGCCACCGCCCCGATCGAGGGCGGCATCAGCGACTACTTCCGTACCTACACCCAGCGGGTGCGCAGCGGTGACATGGGTTCGCTGCCGGCCGTGGCGGGCCTGGTCGTGCTGGTCATCGTGTTCTGGATCCTGCATCCGACCTTCGGCTCGCTGGCCAACTTCTCCGACCTGCTCAAGCAGGCCTCCCCCACCATCTTCATCGCGATGGGGCTGGTCTTCGTCCTGCTGCTCGGCGAGATCGACCTGGCCGCCGGTACCGCGGCCGGCGTCTGCGCGGCGCTGATGGCCCGGCTGTCGATCGGCTACGACTGGCCGTGGCCGGCCGCGATCGGCGCGGCGCTGGTGGCCGGCCTGGTCATCGGCCTGTTCACCGGCTGGCTGTGCGCCAAGGTGCGCATCCCATCCTTCGTGGTCACCCTGGCGCTGTTCCTGGCCTTCCAGGGCGTGGAGCTGTTCTTCGTGCTGAACGGCAAGGGCGCGCACGGAAACCTCTCGATCACCGACAACTTCATCACCGACCTCTACAACGGCCAGATGGAGCCCTGGCTCGGCTGGTTGCTGCTGGTGATCGCCGTTGCCGGCTACGCGCTGGTCAAGCTGCAGCAGGTGACCTCGCGCAGCCGGGCCGGCCTGATCGCCGAGCCGGTCTCGCTGGTGATGCTCAAGGTGGCGGCGCTGGCGGTGCTGCTGGCGGTCGCGGTGTACCTGCTCAACCGCAACCGGGGCGGCAACGGCGGCACCCAGTTCATCAACCAGGGCGGCAAGCTGGTGGCGGTCCGGCCGCCGGCGCTGCAGGGCGTGCCGTGGGTGGTGCTGATGATCGGTTTCTTCTTCACGCTGTGGACGTTCGTGCTCTCCCGCACCCGGTACGGCCGGCACGTCTACGCCGTCGGCGGCAACACCGAGGCGGCTCACCGGGCCGGCATCCGGACCGACCGGATTCGCATCTCGGTGTTCGTGATCAGCTCCTTCATGGCCGCCATCGGCGGCGTGCTGATCGCCTCCAACACCCACTCGGTGGACGCCAACACCGGCGGCGGCAACACCCTGCTGCTGGCGGTGGGCGCCGCGGTGATCGGCGGCACCAGCCTGTTCGGCGGTCGCGGCCGGCCGGCCGACGCGGTGATCGGCGGCCTGGTGGTCGCGGTGATCGCCAACGGCATGGCCGACCTGGTGCAGGGCAACAACCGCGACTCGATCCAGTACATCGTTACCGGCGCCGTGCTGCTGCTGGCCGCCGCGGTGGATGCGCTGTCCCGGCGCCGGGCAGGTGCCGCCGGCCTGGGCTGAGGCCGGCCAGCTGCCGGGCCGGCGTGTCGCCTGGTCCCGGCTGGCACGTCCGGCGTCCCATGGCGTTTGTTGGTAGCGACGTCTCCGGCAGAGACGTTCTCGGCAGAAAGGCGGGCCGTTGGCCGCACAGCGGGTTGCCGTTCGTCCGGAGGAGATCCGCCGGCACAACCTCAGCCAACTGCTCCGCTCGATCCACCAGCACGGAGAGCTGACCCGGGCGGACCTGACCGCCGCGATGGGTCTGAACCGCAGCACCATCGGCGCCCTGGTCTCCGACCTGGTGGCGCTCGGGCTGGTCACCGAGTACGTCCCGTCCGGACGGGACCGGGCCGGCCGGCCCTCGCACGTGGTGGCCCCGCGGCCAGACGGTCCGTACGTGCTGGCCGTCGAGGTGGCCGTCGAGCGGATCGTCACGGCCGCGGTGGGGCTGGGCGGTGCCGTGCACGACCGGCGGGTCACGGCCATCGACAACGCCGACCGGTTGCCGCAGGCGGTGGTCGGCCAGATCGTCGCCGACGCGGCCTGGCTCGCCGATCAATTGCCTGGCTCGCAGGGCCCGGTCGGCGTCGGGGTCAGCATTCCGGGCACCGTCCGGCGCCGGGACGGTTTCGTCGAGCACGCCCCGAACCTGAACTGGCGGGCGGTGCCGTTCGCGGCGTTGCTGGCCAAGCGGATGCCCCGGCAGCTGGACGTGCAGGTCGGTAACGACGCCGACCTGGGCGCGGTGGCCGAGCACCAGCGCGGCGCGGCGATCGGCTACGACAACGTGGTGTACCTCAACGGCAGCGTCGGGGTCGGCGGCGGCATCATCGCCGAGGGCAGCCAGCTGCACGGGGCGGGCGGCTACGCCGGCGAGATCGGGCACATGACGGTGAACCCGGACGGGCCGCCGTGCCACTGCGGCAGCACCGGCTGCATCGAGACCTACATCGGCGAGCACGCCCTGCTGCGGGCGGCCGGGGTCGCCGACCAGCACGGGCCGAAGGTGGTGGCGGCAGTGTTCTCCGAGGCCGCGGCCGGCGACCGGCAGGCGATGGCCGCGGTGCACACGGTGGCGATCTGGCTCGGCCGGTGCCTGGCCAACGTGGTCAACTGTTTCAACCCGCAGGTCATCGTGGTCGGCGGCTCGCTGGCCGAGGTGGTCCGGCAGGACCGGGTGTCGGTGGAGGCCGAGCTGGATCGGCGTGCCATGGCCGCCGCCCGGGCCGGCGTGCAGGTGCTGCTGCCCGGCCTCGACGAGGACTCGGCCCTGATCGGCGCCGCCGAACTGGCATTCGGGAACCTGCTGGCCTCACCGGACGAAATGGTCGCCGCCCTCACCACCACCTGAGCAGCCAGGCACGTCCAACCTCACCGCGAGTGGTACACATCTGCACGCCGAGCGATCTTGAGGACATACATCGCCTTGGCGTCATCGTCGAGCCGGTAGACGATGCGGTAGTCACCCCGGCGCGCGGCCCACCGTCCGATCAACTCCCCGCGTAGCGGCTTGCCGCGTCGCTTGGGAGCGTCGGCAAGGCTGCCGAAGATAAAGGCCACCAGCGGCTCGGCAACTCGCGGTGGAACCGCCTGCAGGCTTCGCAGCGCGGCGCCGGTAAGCACCGTGCGGCACTCCGGTGTCTCGCCCGTCACCGCCGTGGCGGCAGGTTCAGCGCTTGGCGAACCTGGGCCTCGTCGTACACCCGGCCTGCGGCGACGTCGCTCTCGGCCTGGGCAAGATCCTCATGGATGCCCGGCTGCGACAGCCAGAACAGCGTCTCCTGGATCGACTCCCACTCCTCGGCCGACACCATCACGACAGCGGGACGACCATTGCGGGTGATCGTGTACTGCTCGTGCTCGACCTCGGCCCGCTCCGCGTACTCCGACAGATGCGCCTTCAGGTCGGATAGCGACGTCGTCTGCATGCCCAGCAGTTTAGACCCGAATTCCGGTCATGACTAGGTCTGAATTCGGGACGAGCGCGAGAAGCGCACTCGCTTGCCGACACCGTGCATGACCGGCGGGTCACCGCTATCGACAACGCCGGCCGCCGACTGGCAGGCGGCGACCGCGGTGCACACGGTGGCGATCTGGCTCGGCCGGTGCCTGGCCAACGTGGTCAACTGTTTCAACCCGCAGGTCATCGTGGTCGGCGGCTCGCTGGCCGAGGTGGTCCGGCAGGACCGGGTGTCGGTGGAGGCCGAGCTGGACCGGCGCGCCATGGCCGCCGCCCGGGCCGGCGTTCAGGTGCTGCTGCCCGGCCTCGACGAGGACTCGGCCCTGATCGGCGCCGCCGAACTGGCGTTCGGGAACCTGCTGGCCTCACCGGACGAAATGGTCGCCGCCCTCACCACGACCTGAGTGCGCCGGCTACCGGCCTGTCGAGGCAGCGCGCCTGCCAGGTGGATGGCCCCATGCGGTATCAACCCCTTCGGACCGAACCAGGGCGTGAGCATGACCGAGTTGACGATGGGTAATCGTCAGCAGGCCAAATATATTTTGCATAGTTTATATAGGTATTTAGGACCGACGGACACCCTCATCGCATCTGTAACGCTCACCCGATTACGGAGGTACACAATGCGACGGTGGATAGGAATGTCCTTGGCAGCAACGGGTATCGCAACGGCTTTGGTGGCCATCCCAGGGGTGGCGATGGCCAGCACGACCTGCAGCGGGAGCCTCAGCGGCAACTCCGCCAGTTACTGGAACTGCAGCACGACCGATGGTTGGCATTACTTCCGAGCTGTTGCCCCGTGCTACCAGGGCAACACCCGGGAGCACTGGACCGCGTACGGCAGTTGGGTCGCCATCTCGAACAAGACGACCCACTCCACCGCCTCCTGCGCACCCGGCGTCCGGCAGGGCAACCCCACGATCCAGCTGTCGACGTAGTTCGCAGCGCCGACCGCTCAGGACGTCCGCGACGATCCGACCCGGCCGTCAGGCACCCCGTCATCGGCGGGTGTCTGACGCGCCGGCGCGAACTGGGTGCGGTACAGCTCGGCGTAGAGGCCGCCCGCCCGCAGCAGCTCGTCGTGGGTGCCGGACTCCACGATCTGCCCCTCGTCGATGACCAGCACCTGATCGGCGGCCCGGATGGTGGACAGCCGGTGTGCGATCACCAGGGACGTCCGGCGCTCCAACGCCACCGCGAGCGCCTGCTGCACCGCCCGCTCGCTCTCGGAGTCCAGGTGGGCGGTGGCCTCGTCCAGGATCACGATCGGCGGGGCCTTGAGCAGCAGCCGGGCGATCGCGATCCGCTGCTTCTCCCCGCCGGAGAGCCGGTAACCCCGATCCCCCACCACGGTGTCCAGCCGGTCGGGCAGCTCGGCGATCTTGTCGGCGATGTTGGCCGCCGCCAGCGCCTGCCACAGCTCGGCATCGCCGGCCTCGGGCTTGGCGTAGCGCAGGTTGTTGGCGATGGTGTCGTGGAACAGGTGGGCGTCCTGGCTGACCACACCGATCACGTCCCGCAGCGACTGCTGGGTGACCGACCGGACGTCCTGGCCGCCGACCCGGACCGCTCCGGAGCGGACGTCGTAGATCCGCGGCACCAGCTGGCTGATGGTGGTCTTGCCGGCGCCGGACGGGCCGACCAGCGCGACCATCTGGCCGGCCTGCGCGGTGAAGCTGACCCCGCGCAGCACGTCCTGGGTCGGCGTCTGGTCCAGCACCGCGACGTCCTCCAGCGAGGCCAGCGACACCTCGGCCGCACTCGGGTAGGAGAACCACACGCCGTCGAACTCCACGGTCGCGGCGCGCGGGTCGATCGCGACCGCGTCCGGCGCGTCGTCGATCAGCGGGGCGAGGTCGAGCACCTCGAAGACCCGGTCGAAGCTGACCAGCGCGCTCATCACGTCGACCCGCACGTTGGACAGCTGCATCAACGGCCCGTACAGCCGGGACAGCAGCAGCGCCAGCGTCACCACGGTGCCGGCCGACAGCTGCCCGGTGAGCGCGTAGTAGCCACCCAGGCCGTACACCAGCGCCTGGGCGAGACTGGCCACCAGGCTGAGCGCGGCGAACAGCGTTCTGCCATACATCGCCGACCGAACCCCGATGTCGCGCACCCGGGCGGCCCGGGAGCTGAACGACGCCGACTCCTCCGCGGGCTTACCGAAGAGCTTGACCAGCAGCGCCCCGGAGACGTTGAACCGCTCGGTCATGGTGGCGTTCATCGAGGCGTTCAGGCTGTACGACTCCCGGGTGATGCCCTGCAGCGCGGTGCCGACCCGCTTGGCCGGCAGCACGAAGACCGGCAGCAGCACCAGCGCCAGCGCGGTGATCTGCCAGGACAGCGTGAACATCACCGCCGCGGTGAAGGTCAGGCTGACCACGTTGCTGACCACCCCGGACAGCGTGGAGGTGAAGGCCTGCTGGGCGCCGAGCACGTCGCTGTTGAGCCGGCTGACCAGCGCACCGGTCTGGGTGCGGGTGAAGAACGCCAGCGGCATCCGCTGGATGTGGTCGAACACCCCGGTGCGCAGGTCGAAGATCAGGCTCTCGCCGATCCGGGACGAGTACCAGCGCTGGGCCAGCGACAGGCCGGCGTCCACCACCGCCAGGCCGGCGATGATCACGGCGATCCAGACCACCACCCGGACCTCGCCGTGCGCGGTGATCTGGTTGACCACCCGGCCGGCCAGCACCGGGGTGGCGACGCCGATCAGCGCGTCGAGCACGATGATCACCAGGAACAGGAACAGTTCCAGCTTGTACGGGCGGGCGAAGGCGGCCACCCTGCGCGCGATGCCGACCCGCAACTGGCGCTTGGACAGCGTGGAGTCCCGCCGCATCGAGCGCATCACCGAGTAGCCGCCGTGCATGCCGCCACCGGGCATCATCGCGTCATCACCGCTCGATTATCCGGGCTGCCCAGGCCGACCGCCGCCGCCCGGGCGCCGAATTCGCTGGCAGCGCAACCAGGCGCGCGTTACTCGTCGATGCCGGCCAGCGCGCGCAGCTGCCGGTGCTGGGCCTCGCGCTCGGCGCGCTCCTGCTCACCCTGGGACCGGTCGGCGGCCGCCAGCAGCAGCGCCTTGATCTCCGATACCGCGGACGCCGGCTGGGCCAGGATGCCGGCCACGAACCGCTCGCCCGCGGCGGCCAGCTCGTCGGGGGCGACCACCGAGCTGACCAGCCCGATCCGGTCGGCCTCGGCGGCACTCACCCGGCGTCCGGTCAGGCAGATCTCCAGAGCCCGTGAATAGCCGACCAGTTCCAGCAATCGCTTGGTGCCGCCCAGGTCGGGCACCAGGCCCAGGCCCACCTCGGCCATCGCGAACTGGGCGTCCGAGGCGGCGATCCGGACGTCGCAGGCCAGGCTGAGCTGGAAGCCGGCGCCGACCGCGTGGCCCTGCACCAGGGCCAGGCTGACCAGGCCGGGACGTGCGAAGACGCCGAGGCCGTGCTGGTAGCCGGCGATCTCGGCGCTGGCCTCGTCGTGCTCCATCCGGGCCAGCTGCAGCACGCCGGGAATGCCGTCGATGCCCTCCGGCGTGAACAGCGCCCGGTCCAGCCCGGCCGAGAAGGACGACCCCTCGCCGCGCACCACCAGCACCCGCACCGTGCCGGGCAGCGCGTTGACCGTCCGGCTCAGCCAGGCCCAGGTCAGTGGGGTCTGGGCGTTGCGCTTTGCCGGCCGGTTGAGCGTGACGGTGGCCACCTGGTCAGCGTGGGACAACTGGACGCCGAATCCGGCATCGGCCGGGATGCCGAACGCCCAGGCCTCGGTTCCGGCCGTCAGGAGCCGGTCTTCTTTCCCCTGGTGGCGCCACCGCGGCTGCGCAGCGACACCTCGTTCTCGCTCAACAGGCGGTGGATGAAGCCGTAGGACCGGCCGTGGCTGTCCGCCAATTCACGGATGCTGCGGCCCTTCTCATACTGCTTCTTGACTTCGCTCGCCAACTTGTTCCGGTCGGGCCCGGTGATGCGGGCACCTTTTTTCAGATCAGCCACCGTCAGTCCTCTCATTGGATACCGAGCGCTGTGATCTTTTGCACGCAATCCTCTTGCTAGCAGGCCGGCCAGCCCTCCGCAATGGGCAAAACTCGGGCGACTGCCGCCAAACCCACGGTCGGGCGGCCACACGATGAGGTCGGGCACGAACCGCCGGCGGAACCAGGCCGGTGCGATCAGACTATGCGCTGCCCGCGGGCGCGTCAGGCCAGCGCGATCAGATCGGACAGGTCGGCGCTCCAGGAGTCCTCCACCCCGTCGGGCAGCAGGATGACCTTGTCCGGGTTCAGCGCCTGCACCGCACCCTCGTCGTGGGTCACCAGCACGATGGCGCCGGTGTAGCGGCGCAGCGCGTCCAGCACCTGCTCCCGGCTGGCCGGGTCGAGGTTGTTGGTGGGCTCGTCCAGCAGCAGGACGTTGGCCGCGCTGGTCACCAGCATGGCCAGCGCCAGCCGGGTCTTCTCGCCGCCGGAGAGCACCCCCGCGGGCTTGTCGACGTCCTCGCCGGAGAACAGGAAGGCACCCAGCACGCTGCGCAGCTGCAGGTCGGCGGGGTCCGGGGCGGCGCTGCGCATGTTCTCCAGCACCGTTCGCTCGGTGTCCAGGGTCTCGTGCTCCTGGGCGTAGTAGCCCATCCGCAGGCCGTGGCCCTGCAGCACCTCGCCGGTGTCGGGAAGCTCCGCGCCGGCCAGCAATCGCAGCAGGGTGGTCTTGCCTGCGCCGTTGAGGCCCAGCACCACCACCCGGGTGCCCCGGTCGATGGCCAGGCCGACGTCGGTGAACACCTCCAGCGAGCCGTAGGACTTCGACAGGCCCTCGGCGGTCAGCGGGGTTCGCCCGCACGGCGCCGGTTCCGGGAAACGCAGCTTGGCCACCTTGTCACGCACCCGCACCTCGGCCAGGCCCGCGTCGAGCGCGTCGGCGCGGCGCAGCATCTGCTGGGCGGCCTTGGCCTTGGTGGCCTTGGCCCGCATCTTGTCGGCCTGCCCGCGCAGCGCGTCGATCTTGCGCTCGGCGTTGGCCCGTTCCCGGTTGCGCCGGCGCTCGTCGGCCTCCCGCTGGCCGAGGTAGGTCTTCCAGCCGACGTTGTAGACATCGATGGTGGCGCGGTTGGCGTCGAGGTACCAGACCTTGTTGACCACCGCGTCCAGCAGCTCGACGTCGTGGCTGACCACGATCAGGCCGCCCTTGTGGCCCTTGAGGAAGTCGCGCAGCCAGACGATCGAGTCGGCGTCGAGGTGGTTGGTCGGCTCGTCCAGCAGCAGGGTGGACGGCTCCCCGGCCGAGTCGGCGAACAGGATCCGGGCCAGCTCGATGCGCCGGCGCTGCCCGCCGGACAGCGTTCCCAGCGGTTGGGCCAGCACCCGCTCGGGCAACCCCAGGTGCGCGCAGATCCGGGCCGCCTCCGCCTCGGCGGCGTACCCGCCGAGGCTGGAGAAGCGTTCTTCGAGCTGGCCGTAGCGGCGGACCAGCGCCTCGTCGTCATGCTCCTCGGCCAGCCGTAGCCCGACCGCGGTCAGCTCGTGCAGGATCGCGTCCAGGCCGCGTGCCGACAGCACCCGATCACCTGCCTTCTGGGCCAGGTCGCCGGTCCGCGGGTCCTGCGGCAGGTAGCCGACCGGGGAATTGCTGCTCCGCTGCCCGGCGTGCGGCAGCGTTTCGCCGGCGAGCACCTTGAGGGTGGTGGTCTTGCCGGCGCCGTTGCGCCCGACCAGGCCGATCCGGTCGCCGGGTTGCACCCGCAGCGTGGTGGGTTCCAGCAGCAGCCGGGCACCCGCGCGCAGTTCGAGGTCGGTCGCGGTAATCATGGGAAGCACTTTCCGGTGTCGGGCTGGCGAGCGGGCGCGGCGGGTGGCGGTTAGCCCGGGGCTCAGCGCGGAACGGTGCTCACGTCTGGTCAGGGTACCGGACCACGGGCCGGTACCGTTCTCCCAAACTTCCGGTGGCTCCAGCAACGGGGACCACCCGACGGCGGATGGTGGACGCATGCAGTTCAACGACGACGCCCAGCTCGACACCTCGCAGGTGCAGGACGCGCGGGGCGGTGGCCTGGGCCGCGGCGGCCTGGCCGTCGGCGGTGGTGGCCTGGGGCTGGTCGGCCTGATCGTGGTGGTGCTGTTCAACGTCCTCGGTGGTGGCGGCGGGAGCGGTGGCGGCTCGCTGCCCGGCGGCCTGAGCAGCCTCGGCCAGGGCTCGAACCCCAGCTCGGTCGACAACACCGACCTGGCGAGTGAGTGCAAGACCGGGGCGGACGCCAACCAGCGCTCGGACTGCGCCATCGTCGCCGACATCGACTCCGTCCAGGCGTTCTGGACCAAGGAGTTGCCCGCCACCGAGCGCAAGCAGTACACCAAGGTGCCCACCGTGTTCTTCACCGGCCAGGTCAGCACCGGCTGCGGTGCGGCCGATTCGGGGGTGGGCCCGTTCTACTGCCCGGCGGACAAGAAGGTCTACATCGACCTGTCGTTCTTCGACGAGCTCAAGACCCAGTTCGGCGCGAAGGGCGGGGCGTTCGTCAACGCCTACGTGCTGGCCCACGAGTACGGCCACCACGTGCAGGACCTGCTGGGCATCGAGGGCAAGATCGACCGCGGCACCGGCGCGAACTCCGACTCGGTGCGGCTGGAACTGCAGGCCGACTGCTTCGCCGGGGTGTGGGCCAACCACGCCACCACGGTGCCGGCCGCGAATGGCCGGCCGTTCATCGAGAACCTCACCCAGGACGACATCAACGCCGCGCTGGACACCGCGGGCCGGATCGGCGACGACTGGATCCAGTCCCACCTGGGCAGCGGCGGGGTGGACCAGTCCAAGTTCACCCACGGCTCGTCGGCGCAGCGGCAGAAGTGGTTCGGCACCGGCTACAAGGGCGGCGACCCGGCCGGCTGCGACACCTTCGGTGCGTCCAGCCTCGGCTGAGTGACCTCGTCCCGGCGCTTGACCCGGTCTCTCGACGGGTAGCGGGCATGCGGCTACATCCGGGCGAACCCGAGGCCCCGGCGTGGCAGGCGCTGGACGACGACGAACTGGCAAGTCGCCTGCTTGGATTGCTGCCAGCCGATCGGCGAGCGCTGGTGCTGGTGGACGGCCGGTCCGGCGCGGGCAAGACCACCCTCGCCGCGCGCCTGGTACGCCTGCTGGACGGCGCGCTGGTACACACTGATGACCTGTCCTGGAACCACCACCCGACGGACTGGGCATCTTTGCTGGTCGACGGGATCGTCACCCCGTGGCGGCGCGGGGAGGTGGTGTCGTTCCGGCCGCCCGCCTGGATATCCCACGCCCGGCCGGGATCCGTCGACGTCGCGCCCCGTCAGGTGCTGGTGGTCGAGGGGGTCGGCGCCGGGCGGGCGGAGCTGGCACCGCTGGCCGAGGTCGTCGTCTGGGTCCAGTCGGATGCCGATATCGCCCGCCGGCGCGGGATCGCGCGCGACGTGGAGTACGGCCGGTCGCTCGACGAGGCCGAGGCTTTCTGGGACGAGTGGATGCGAGCCGAGGAACCGTTCCTGGCCGCCGACCGGCCCTGGACCCGGGCATCGCTGCTCGTGAACGGCACGCCGGTGCCGGACCAGCCTGGCCGAACCCTGCTGGCGCCCGGCCCGCTCGGCATGCGGGCTGAATTCAGCTGAGTGATATTCACCAGTCGCCGGAACGACCGGTGGCTATCACACAGCGAAAGGCTTCGAGGGACAGGCAGGCTCAGACGTTGAAGCCGAGCGCCCGCAGTTGCTCGCGGCCGTCGTCGGTGATCTTGTCCGGACCCCACGGCGGCATCCAGACCCAGTTGATCTTCATGGCGCTGGCCAGCGGCTTGGGGCCGCCGGTGAGCGCGGCCTCGGCCTGCTCCTCGATCACGTCGGTCAGCGGGCAGGCCGCCGAGGTGAGCGTCATGTCGACGGTCACGGTGGCGTCGTCGGCGATGTCGAGCCCGTAGATCAGGCCGAGGTCCACGACGTTGATGCCCAGTTCGGGGTCCACCACGTCGCGCAGCGCCTCTTCGACGTCGTCGTGCGACGGCTTGGGGATGGTGCCGGCTTCGGTCATGACGTCGCTCCCTGTTCGGTGGTGCCGCTGGTTCCAGTATCGCCGCTCGCGTCGGCGCTGCCACTCGTCGCGGCGATGCCGCTAGCTTCGGTGCTGCCGCTGGCCTCGGCCACGGCCGACTTCATCGCCATCCAGCCAAGCAGCGCGCACTTGACCCGCGCCGGGTACTTCGACACGCCCTCGAAGGCCACCGCGTCGTCCAGGGCCTCCGCCTCGTCCTCAGTCAGCTCGCTCTGACCCTGCGACTGCATCAGCTGCAGGAACTTCTCCTGCAACCGCAGCGCGTTCTCGATCGGCGTGCCGACCACCAGGTCGCTCATCACCGAGGTGGACGCCTGGCTGATCGAGCAGCCCTCCCCCACCCAGCCGAGTTCGGCGATCTCGTCGCCGGCCAGCCGGACCCGCAGCGTCACCTCGTCGCCGCAGGTGGGGTTGACGTGGTGCACCTCGGCGTCGAACGGCTCGATCTGGCCACGGTGCTGCGGGTGCTTGTAGTGGTCCAGGATGATCTGCTGGTACATCGAATCCATCGACAAACTCATGATTACCCCCAGACCCTCGGCCGAACACTCATCATCCGAACATCTCCTGCACCCTGGCTAATCCCGCCACCAGGGCATCGATCTCGGCGGTGGTGGTGTAGAGCCCCCAGGACGCGCGGGTGGTGGCCGGGATGCCGTACCGCACGCACACCGGCCGGGCGCAGTGGTGCCCGGCCCGCACCGCGATGCCCTGCTCGTCCAGCAGCTGGCTGACGTCGTGCGGGTGAATCCCCTTTACGGTGAAGGAGATGGTGCCGCCCCGCTCGTCCGGTGTGTTCGGGCCGATCACCTTCAGGCCGGGCACAGCGGCGAACGCCTGCAGCGCGTACCGGGTCAGTTCCGCCTCGTGCGCGGCGATGTTGTCCATCCCGATCGCCGAGACGTAGTCGATCGCGGCCCCCAGCCCGATCGCCTCGGCGATCATCGGGGTGCCCGCCTCGAACCGGTGCGGCGGCGCGGCGTACGTGGTACCGGTCATGTCGACCGTCTCGATCATCTCGCCACCGCCCATGAACGGCGGCAGCTCGGCCAGCAGCTCATAGCGCCCCCAGAGCACCCCCACCCCGGTCGGGCCGTACAGCTTGTGGCCGGTGAAACCGAGGAAGTCGACCCCCAGCTGCTGCACGTCCACCGGACGGTGCGGCACCGACTGGGCGGCATCCAGGATGCTCAGCGCGCCGACCTCGCGGGCCCGGGCGACCAGCAGGTGCACCGGGTTGACGGTGCCCAGTGCGTTGGACTGGTGGACGAAGGCCACCACCTTGGTCCGGGAGTCGATGCGTTCCTCGATCGCCGACGTGACCAGCCGGCCGTCGTCGTCGATCGGGATGTAGCGGAACTCGGCGCCGGTCCGCTGCGCCAGCAGCTGCCACGGCACCAGGTTCGAGTGGTGCTCCATCTCGGTGACCACCACGTTGTCGCCGGGCCCGATCCGGAACCGTTCCGCACCCGGGAAGGTGGACGCGTTCGACAGCGAGTACGCCAGCAGGTTGAGGGACTCGGAGATGTTCTTGGTGAAGATCACCTCGTCGCGGCGCGGGGCGTTGATGAAGGCTGCCACCTTGTCCCGGGCGGCCTCGAACATGCTGGTCGCCTCGGAGCCCAGGGTGTGCACCGCGCGGGCCACGTTGGCGTTGTGCCGGGTGTAGTAGTCCTCCAGCACGTCGAGCACCTGGCGCGGCTTCTGCGAGGTGTTGGCCGAGTCCAGGTACACCAGCGGCACCCCGTGCACCTGGCGGGTCAGGATCGGGAAGTCCTTGCGGATCTGCTCGACGTCGTAAGGAACCCTCGCGTCGGGTCGGGCCACCGTCACTGCACCGCCGCCGGCTCGTTGGCGCCGTAGCGGGCGTAGCCGTGGGCCTCCAGCTCGCCGGCCAGCTCCGCGCCGCCGGACTCCACGATCCGGCCGTCGAAGAACACGTGCACGAAATCGGGCTGGATGTAGCGCAGGATCCGGGTGTAGTGGGTGATCAGCAGCGTGCCGATACCCGTCTCACGGGCCCGGTTGACGCCCTCGCTCACGGTCCGCAGCGCGTCGACGTCCAGACCCGAGTCGGTCTCGTCCAGGATGGCGATCTTGGGCTTGAGCAGCGTCATCTGCAGGATCTCGTGCCGCTTCTTCTCCCCGCCGGAGAAGCCCTCGTTGACGTTGCGCTCGGCGAAGGACTTGTCCATCTCCAGCTCGGTCATGGCGGTGTTGACCTCCTTGACCCAGGTGCGCAGCTTCGGCGCCTCGCCGCGGATCGCGGTGGCGGCGGTGCGCAGGAAGTTCGACACCGACACCCCGGGCACCTCGACCGGGTACTGCATGGCCAGAAACAGGCCCGCTCGCGCTCGCTCGTCAACAGCCATCGCCAGCACGTCCTGGCCGTCCAACAGCACCTCGCCGGACGTCACGGTGTACTTCGGGTGGCCGGCGATCGAGTAGGCCAGCGTGGACTTGCCGGATCCGTTGGGGCCCATGATCGCGTGCGTCTGGCCGGATTCCACCGTCAGGTTGACGCCCTTGAGGATCGGGGTGTCGTCCACGGCGACGTGCAGGTCGCGGATCTCGAGCTTGGACATGTGCGGGGTTTCTCCTCTGGGAACGGTTCTGCGGTATAGCGGACGTAGCCGGGATGCGGCTCAGGTGTCGAGTTCGGCGTAGACGTCACCGTCGACCACCGAGGTTGTGAAGACCGGCACCGGACGGGTGGCCGGCGGCCCGGTGGGCTTGCCGGTGCGCAGGTCGAAGCGCGAGCCGTGCAACGCGCACTCGATGGTGCAGTCGTCCACGTCACCTTCTGACAGCGGGATGTCGGCGTGCGAGCAGACGTCGGAGATCGCGAAGACCTCGTCGCCGACCTTCACCACCGCGACCTCGAGGTCGTCGAGCTCGACCCGCAGCGGCTCGCCGGAGGCTAGATCGGCGAGTGCGCAGAGCCTGGTAGCCATCAGCCCTCCTCCCCCTCGGCCGGCGATCCGCCGAGCCGGGCGTCGATGCTGGCCATCAGCCGGTCGTGCAGCTGCGGCACGTCGATCCGTGCGATCACGTCGGCGAGGAAGCCGCGCACCACCAGCCGGCGCGCCTCGTCGGAGGGAATGCCGCGCGACTGCAGGTAGAACAGCTGCAGGTCGTCGAAGCGCCCGGTGGCGCTGGCGTGCCCGGCGCCGGCGATCTCGCCGGTCTCGATCTCGAGGTTGGGCACCGAGTCGGCACGGGCGCCGTCGGTCAGCAACAGGTTGCGGTTCAGCTCGTAGGTGGTGGTGGCCAGCGCCGCCGGCCGGATCCGGACGTCGCCGATCCACACCGTGCGCGCCGTCTCGCCGTCCAGCACCGACTTGTAGAGCACCTGCGAGCTGCACTGCGGCACCGAGTGGTCGACGTAGAGCCGCGACTCCTGGTGTTGGCCCTGCCCGGCGAAGGACAGCCCGTACAGCTCGGCCTGTGCCCCGGGCCCGGCGTAGCTCACGGTCGGGTTCAGCCGGACGACCGCGCCGCCGAGGTTGATCGCGATATGGGTGTAGCGGGCGTCCCGGCCGAGCCGGGCGGCGTGCGCCGCGACGTGCACCGCGTCGGCGTCCCAGTCCTGCACGCTGACCAGCTTCAGGCTGGCGCCGTCGCCGACCAGCACCTCGACGTTGGCGGCGACCGTCGCCTCGCCGAGGTGGTCCATCACCACGGTGGCCGAGCTGTAGGCCCGGGCGTCGATCACGAAGTGGCCGTAGTTCAACCCCGGCTTGCCGATCGAGCGCAGCGTCACCGGTTCGCTCAGCTGCGCCTCGGCGTCGATGGTGACCAGCACCACCCGCTCGACGCTGGCCGCGGCCAGCGCGCTGACCCGGTCGGCCGGCGTCAGCGCGGCCCCGAACAGCTCGTGGTCGCGGCCGACCAGGCGCACCGTCACGCCGGCCGGCAGCTCGGTCTCGAACCGGAACGAATCGGCGGAGGTGAACGGCTGGAACAGCGGGCGCAGCTTGCGCACCGGGCTGAACCGCCACTCCTCCTCCCGGCCGTTGGGCACCGCGAAGTCGTCCGGGTTGCGGGAGGTGAAGCGCTCAGCCGGCGAGCCGCTGGGCGTGGGTAGCAATGTCGTCATGTGCGTTTCGGCACGCCTGACCGACCATCCAGAACCGTCGAACGGTGCTGAACGATCAGAGGCGGTGTGTTAGCCGACCGCTCCTTCCATCTGCAGTTCGATGAGCCGGTTCAGCTCCAGGGCGTACTCCATCGGCAACTCGCGGGCGATCGGCTCGACGAAGCCGCGCACGATCATCGCCATCGCCTCGTCCTCGGACAGGCCGCGGCTCATCAGGTAGAACAGCTGGTCGTCGCTGACCTTGGACACCGTCGCCTCGTGACCCATCGCCACGTCGTCCTCGCGGACGTCGACGTAGGGGTAGGTGTCGGACCGGCTGATGGTGTCGACCAGCAGGGCGTCGCACTTGACGGTGGACCTGCTGGAGTGGGCACCCGGCTCGACCTGCACCAGGCCGCGGTAGGAGGTGCGGCCACCGCCGCGGGCCACCGACTTGGAGATGATCGTCGAGGAGGTGTGCGGGGCGGCGTGCACCATCTTGGCGCCGGCGTCCTGGTGCTGGCCCTCGCCGGCGAACGCGATCGAGAGCACCTCGCCCTTGGCGTGCTCACCGGTCATCCAGACCGCGGGGTACTTCATGGTGACCTTGGAGCCGATGTTGCCGTCCACCCATTCCATGGTCGCGCCCGCCTGGGCCACCGCGCGCTTGGTGACCAGGTTGTAGACGTTGTTCGACCAGTTCTGGATGGTGGTGTAGCGGCACCGGCCACCGGGCTTGACGATGATCTCGACCACCGCCGAGTGCAGCGAGTCCGAGGAGTAGATCGGCGCGGTGCAGCCCTCGACGTAGTGCACGTAGGCGCCCTCGTCGATGATCATCAGGGTCCGCTCGAACTGGCCCATGTTCTCGGTGTTGATCCGGAAGTAGGCCTGCAGCGGGATGTCGACGTGCACGCTCTTCGGGACGTAGATGAACGAACCGCCCGACCAGACCGCGGTGTTGAGCGCGGCGAACTTGTTGTCCCCGGACGGGATGACCGTGCCGAAGTACTCCTTGAACAGCTCCTCGTGCTCGCGCAGCGCGGTGTCGGTGTCGAGGAACAGCACGCCCTGGGCCTCGAGGTCCTCGCGGATCTTGTGGTAGACGACCTCGGACTCGTACTGGGCGGCGACGCCGGAGACCAGCCGCTGCTTCTCCGCCTCCGGGATGCCCAGCTTGTCGTAGGTGTTCTTGATGTCGGTGGGCAGGTCGTCCCAGGTGGCAGCCTGCTTCTCGGTGGAGCGCACGAAGTACTTGATGTTGTCGAAGTCGATCCCGGACAGGTCCGAGCCCCAGTTGGGCATCGGCTTCTTGCGGAAGATCTCCAGCGCCTTCAGCCGGCGCTCCAGCATCCAGGCGGGCTCGTTCTTCAGCATCGAGATGTTGCGGACGACGTCCTCGTTCAGGCCCCGGCGGGCCGTCGAACCGGCCACGTCGGTGTCGGACCAACCGAACTTGTAGGTCGACAGCGCCTCGATCTGCTCACCCTGGGCGAGCACGCGCTCGGCTGCTGTGGTCATCTATCTGCCTCCCGGTCTGGGACAACTGCATGTGTGGTGCGCTGGGGTGGTGCTGGATGGCCCGATTGCGGGGCCGCTGAGACGTGCGTGGTGCAGACCCCGTCGCCGTGGGCGATGGTGGCCAGCCGCTGGACGTTGGTGCCCAGCACCTCGGCCAACGCCCGGGTCTCGGCCTCGCACAGCTGCGGGAACTCCGCCGCCACGTGCGCGACCGGGCAGTGGTGCTGGCAGATCTGGCTGCCCTGACCGGCCTTGCCGGCCGGCGTCACCCTGGCCGCGTACCCCTCGGCGGACAGCGCCTCGGCAACCAGCCGGGCCTTGTCGCGCGGGTCGGCAACGGTGAACTCCGACCCGCCGCACTGGGCGGCGATCCGGCCGGCCAGCGTGCTGGCCCGGTGCTCGGCGAAGGCGACCACCGCCGCCTCTCCCCCGGTGTCGCGCAGGTAGCGCAGCGCCGTGGAGGCCAGGTCGTCGTAGGCGTGTCCGAAGCCGGCCCGGCCGGCGTCGGTGAGCGCGTAGGCCCGGGCCGGGCGACCGCGTCCGCGGGGCCGCAGGCTGGAGGTGCGTGGTTGCACCTCGGCGAGGGTGCCCTCGGCCACCAGGGCGTCCAGGTGCCGACGGATCGCCGCCGGCGACAGTTGCAACCGCTCGGCCAGCGCGGCCGCGGTCTGCGGGCCCGACTCGTGCACCAGCCGGGCCACCGCGTCCCGGGTGCGGCCCTCGGCGGTGACGGCAGCCAGCGGCGCGGTCACGGAGACCGTGCCCTCAGCAGCGCCGGTGAATTTCACAAGACAAGTATGACGTATTTCCCGGGCGCAGCACAGCCGGGGGTGCCCAATCGTCCAGGGTGTCGCCGTGGCGTTGCTCTCATCGCCCCCGCGGCCTGCCTATGAGGCTAGGACGAACTGGTCGAGCGATGCGACGCCTCTCTCGCCACCACCAGCTCCGCCTCGCAGACCGCCAGCAGGTCACCCAACGCCAGGCCGTCGCGAGGCTTCGACGCTGAGGCGATCCGGCAATCGATCTTGTGGTACTTCATCGCGATGCGGAGCCGCCGAGACACCGCGTCCCCGTTGGCCGGCGGACAGTCGGGAAGCAGGATCGCCAGCCCGCCGGGTGGGTAGGCCCCGATGGCGTCACAGCCGCCTTGCATCATCGCCACGACGCACGCCGCCTGGGTGTCGGAGGTGTCGATCCGCAGCACGGTCACCGCCACGCTGACCTCGGCCACGACACTCGCCACGTACAACCAGGCGTCGTCGTTCATCGGCGGAGCTCCGCTGCCTCGTGCTCGCAACTCAGCCCGGGTGAAGTGCCAGTGGATGAAGACGGCCAAGGGCAGCGAGAGCCCGATGAGCGGCAGGCCTGCTCGGTACACCACGTACTCGGCGATCGCTACAGCCATCGTCGCAGCTTCCAGCCGGTATATATCTGCCTGCAGCATCGACCGGGCAGAGGGGACCTGGCCCGAGGCACACATGGCAAGTGCCGGCGCGCCAAAACCGATAAGAAACCAGACCCCCGCTGCCAGTGGCAGAGTGCCGGCCAGCGGAAGCCCGAGATGGATAGTTCGACTGGCAGTTGCCGCTGCCAGTACGGTCGCCATCAGGCTGAAGACGTAGCGAAATAGCTTGTTGGCACCTGCTGGCTTATAAGCGTTGTAGGCCGGCCAGCCACCGAGCACCGAAGCCGCAGTCACGACAGCTGCCGGCAGAGGCGGAAGGATTATCGCGGCAGCGAAGCACCAGGTAGCCAGCACGTTCACCTGCATGGCTGACGCGCGCTCCAGGGGCGGCTGCCGTCGAGCTTTTTCCCATCCGGCAATGCACAGGCTGTAAGTGATGCTCAGCGATGCCAGTAGCAGAGCGAGGCTAAGTTCGGCCTTCGACACCGGCGACCATGAAGCCACCGGAACGGCTACTGCCAGCGCATCGACCACGACGATAACCATGAGAACGCGGCGCCGTTCCCGCCACACTGGCCAGGCCTTCACCACTCCGATTCCCAAGCCGAGCCCCTCTCGCCCGTCAGTTGCGATGGCCCAGGAACAGACGCGTTCCGATGGGCACCTCGCATGGCCCTGACATACCGATCAGTCCGGTAAGGCGCGAACAGGGGAGGGAGCCGATGTGCAACATCGCCTGGCGCTGACTATTCATGTCCGTCTGTTGTCTGAAGGACAGTACATAGCACACTTTGCACGGCTGTCAGCAGTTCGGGCGAGGGTGTCGGCGCGTTCTGCTCAAGCACGTCGGCACCTTGTCTCGGACGGATGTCGAATTGACTGGTCCGGGCCTACCCCCTTGCGTGCGTGCAGAGAAGCCGTGGTGGTGAGATCGTGTCGCAGTCATCGCACTGCCGGGAGCCCAGAATCAGTAGTAAGTAGCCTGCATCAAGCTACAGGCTAGTGGTCTCATTTTTAAGTTGCAACCGACTCGGAAGAGGAGCTTCGGCCGCGTGAGCGCCTTGTCCGATTACCTCAACGCCCACATCCCCGCGGGCTGGAGCAAGTCAGATGTCACCCGGGCGCTCGGTGACTACCTCGACCGGACAACTGTGTATCGGTATTTGGCTGGCAACCACTCCCGCACTCCCCCGGAGTACGTGCTGGACGCCTTCGCCAAGGCACTCGGGTGCTCGATCACGCAGTTGCGCGAGGCCGCAGGCGCGGCGACCGGAGAAGAGGACCCCTGGACCCCGCCGCTGGAGGCCAACCGGCTCACCTACGCACAGCGGTCAGCGCTCGAAGCGTTCATCCGCACCATCGTCCACACCAACCCGGCGCAGGCCGAACTCCCGTCGCACGATCCAACCGCACGAAATGTGCAGGCGACCATCCAGGAAGTCCGGGCCTACATCGCCCAGCTACGAGCAATTGGTCAAGGGGAGCTCGCGGAACGGTTGGAGACCTCCCTCGACATCATTCGCTCTGCTTCACAGGCCGCCGACACATCACCCAGCGCCTGATCAGCCTCAGGGTAAGAGGCCGCCATACGCCAACCTCGTCGTCGGCGTCCCGCAGCTTGGGTTGGCCGGGCCTGGCTCGGGCGGTTTGGGCGAGGCGGTAGGTTCTGCGGGTGCTGTACCGCGCCGCCGAGCTGGTCGTCTCGCCCGTACTGCGTACCTACTTCCGGCCGCAGGCCAGCGGCCAGGAGTACGTGCCGCGTACCGGCCCGGTCATCATCGCCGCCAACCACCTGTCGGCCGCCGACGAGGTGTTCACCCCGATCACCGCCCGCCGGCAGGTGCTGTACTTCGCCAAGGACGAGTACTTCAACCTGCCCGGCGTGCGCGGCCGGATCACCGCCTGGACCTTCAGCGAGATGGGCCAGGTGCCGGTGGACCGGGACAACCCGCGGGCAGCGGCACTGTCGGTAGAGATCGGGGTCGACCTGCTCGCCCGGGGCAAGGTGCTGGGCATCTACCCCGAGGGCACCCGGTCCCCGGACGGCCGGCTGCACAAGTTCCGTACCGGGGTGGCCCGGCTGGCGCTGCGCTCCGGCGTGCCGGTGGTGCCGGTCGGCCTGATCGGCACCGACCTGGTGCTACCCGAGGGCCAGCGGCGCTGGCGCCGGGCACCGGTCGAGGTGCACTACGGCCCGGCGCTGGACTTCTCCGGCCGGGCCGAGGACGAACGGTCCTCCCGCAAGCTGCGCGAGGTGACCGAGACCATCCGGGAGGCGGTCCAGAAGCTGTCCCGGCAGGACTACGTCGACACCTACGGCAGCTCGGTCAAGGCAGCCGACCTCTAGCGCGGGCCGCACGGCACGGACTCTTCCTGCGTGCGCCGATCCGCCGGGGCGCGCGCCGGCTGGCTGCGGACTATCTAGACTTGGCCGGTGCCCGCCGCCGTGGAGATCGTCGATCTCGTCAAGCGCTATGCCGGCCGGACCGCGGTGGACGGCATCTCGCTGACCGTGCCGCGCGGCGAGCTGCTGGCATTGCTGGGCACCAACGGTGCGGGCAAGACCACCACCATCGAGATCTGCGAGGGCTTCCGGCGCGCCGACAGCGGCCAGGTCCGGGTGCTCGGACTGGACCCGGCCCGGGACTCGGCGACGCTGCGCCCGAAGGTCGGGGTGATGCTGCAGGACGGCGTCGGCGGCTACAACGGGGCCCGCGCCCTGGAGCTGCTCCGGCTGTTCGGTAGCTACGCAGCACACCCCCTCGATGCCGCCGGCCTGCTCGACGAGGTGGGCCTGGCCGAGGTGGCGGGGCTGCCGGTCAAGCGACTGTCCGGCGGCCAGCAGCAGCGGCTGTCGCTGGCGATGGCGCTGATCTCCCGCCCGGAGCTGCTGTTCCTCGACGAGCCGACCACCGGCATGGACCCGCAGGCCCGCCGGACCACCTGGGAGCTGATCCGCCGGCTGCGCCGCGACGGGGTCAGCATCGTGCTGTCCACCCACTACCTGGACGAGGCGGAGCAACTGGCCGACCGGGTGGTGATGCTGCACGCCGGCCGGATCGTCGCCGAGGGCAGCCCCGCCGAACTCACCCAGGTCGGCTCCGCCGGCCAGGTCCGGTTCTCCGGTCCGGCCGGGCTGCCGGTCGGTGACCTGCACGCGGCGCTGCCGTCCGGCGTGCAGGTCTCAGAGACCGCGGCCGGCAGCTACCTGGTCGCCGGTGAGGTGACCCCGGCCCTGCTGGCCGGCATCACCTCCTGGTGCGCGGACCGCAACGTGCTCGCCGAGGGTTTGCGGGTCGAGCGGCGCAGCCTGGAGGACGTCTTCCTCGACCTGACCCGGGCCGGCGGATGATCACCGGCTTCGCACCCGCGCCGGCAGCGGCGCCACCGCACCGGATGCTGGCCGCCCAGACCGGGATGGAGCTGCGGCTGCTGCTGCGCAACGGCGAGCAGGTCGGGTTGACGCTGGTCATCCCGCTGCTGCTGGAGTTCTTCTTCAACCTGCCGCTGCTGTACTCCCTCGACGTGCCCCGCCGGATCGACTTCGTGGTGCCCTCGGTGCTGGCGCTGGCGGTGATGAGCGCCTCCTTCACGGGACTCGCGATCGGTACCGGCTTCGAGCGCAAGTACGCGGTGCTCAAGCGGCTCGGCGCGACGGCGCTGTCCCGGCGGGTGCTGCTGCTCGGCAAGACCTGCGCGGTGCTCATCCTGCAGGTGCTGCAGGCCGCGCTGATCTGCCTGTTCGGGCTGGTGCTCGGCTGGCATCCCAGCGGCGGCGCGGTCTCGGCGGCGGTGCTGATCGTGCTCGGCACCTTCGCCTTCGGCGGGCTCGGCCTGCTGCTGGCCGGCACCGTCCGGGCCGAGGTGACGCTGGCCGCGGCGAACCTGGCCTGGCTGGTGCTGCTGTTCGCCGGCGGCATCGCCATCCCGCTGTCCCGTTACCCGCTGGCGGCCTCGGACGTGCTGCAGTGGCTGCCGTCGGCGGCCCTGTCCGACGGCCTGCACCAGGTACTCGAGCACAGCGCCGGCCTGCCGGTCCGGCCGGCGCTGACCCTGCTGGTCTGGGCGGCGGTGGCATTGCCGGCCGCCGCGCGCTGGTTCCGCTGGGAGTGAGCGTCCCCGCCGTGGACGGAGGTTGCCGTGACTGACTTCACCGCGCTGCCCGAGGGGTTGCCCGTCCCGCGGGACGACGGGGCCGCCGACCACCTGCCCGGCACTCCGATGCCCGCACTGACCCTGACGGCCAGCGACGGACGGACGGTCGACCTCGCCGCGCTGGGCGCCGGCCGGACGATCGTCTACCTCTACCCGCTCACCGGCCGGCCCGGGGTGGACCTGCCGGCCGGCTGGGACGAGATCCCCGGCGCCCGCGGCTGCTCGACCGAGGCGTGCGACTTCCGCGACCACCATGCCGACCTGCGAGCGGCCGGCGCCGAGCAGGTCTGGGGAATGTCCAGCCAGGACCCGGACTACCAGGCCGAGGTGGTGCAGCGGCTGCGGCTGCCGTTCGCGATGCTGTCCGACCCGGACTTCGCGCTGGCCGACGCCCTGCGGCTGCCGACCTTCGCCGCCTCCGGCCACGACCGGCTGTACGCCAGGCTCACCCTGGTGGTGCGCGCCGGACTGGTCGAGCACGCCTTCTACCCGATCTTTCCGCCGAACGAGCATGCCCGGCAGGTGCTGGCCTGGCTGCGCGCGAATCCGGCGGGCTAGCACCAACTACCCTCGACGGCGTGGCTGTGCAGAACCCGGCGAGGACCGCCCCGGACCGGCCCCCGGCCGTCCGGTGGGTTCGCCGGCCGACCGTGCTGCGCGGGCTCGCCCTGGCCACCCTGGTCGCGAACGTCGCGATCGTGGTCACCGGCGGCGCGGTCCGGTTGACCGGCTCGGGGCTGGGCTGCCCCACCTGGCCGTCCTGCACCGACGACTCGCTGACCCCGACCCGCGAGTACGCCGCGCACGGTGTGATCGAGTTCGCCAACCGGCAACTGACCTTCGTGCTCGGGCTGCTGGTGCTGGCGACCCTGGTGGCCGCGGTGCTGGCGCGCCGGCAGGTCCGGCTGGCGGTGCTGTTGGCGGCGAGCATCCCGGCGCAGGCGGTGCTGGGCGGCATCACGGTGCTGACCCACCTCAACCCGTGGACGGTGGCGGCGCACTTCCTGCTCTCCATGCTGATCATCGCGGTCGCCTTCGCGCTGTGGTGGCGGCTGCGCGATCACAGCGATCCCGTCGACGGCGACGGAATACCCGGCGGCGGCGCCATTCCGGCCGATGTCGCGATATCGGCCGGCGCCGCTGGTAACCGGTTCGCGGTCCGCACCGCCGGCTGGCTGATCGTCGCGGTCACCGCGGCGGTGCTCGCGGTCGGCACCGTGGTCACCGGCAGCGGCCCCCACGCCGGCGACAAGGGCGCCACCCACCGGATCGGCTTCCACCCGGCCGCGGTGTCCCAGCTGCACGCCGACCTGGTGATGCTGCTGATCGGGATCAGCCTGGGCTTCGCGGTGCTGGCTACCGGGTCGTCCAGCCGGCTGCGACGAGCCGGCTGGACGCTGGTCGGCGTCGAACTGGCGCAGGGGCTGATCGGGTTCGTGCAGTACTTCAGCCACCTGCCGGCGGTGCTGGTGGGCGCGCACATGCTCGGCGCCTGCTTGGTGTGGTTGGCGGCGCTCACGGTGCTGGCCCGCACGGTGCACCAGCCGCTCCGAAACCCGGCGACCGGCGCTAGGCTTCCGGCGGCTCAGCGGCGCTGAGCGTCGCCTGCCCCGCCAACCCGAAAAGGCCACGATGCACGCCGGCACCGCCCTGAACTGGTTTCTGCTCCTGTTCGGCGGCGCCCTGCTGGTCCACAGCCTGGCCTTACTGGTTTCGCGGCCCGGCACCCAGCGGTCGCGGACTCTGATCGGCCGCTGCTGGCTGGCGTTATTCGTCCTGGTCGAGCTGGTGCCCCGGCTGGCCGGCTGGCCGGCCGGCACGGTGCTGGCGCTCTCGGTGCTGGCCTTCGTGCCGTTACTGCTTGCCGTCCGGGCGCTGCGGGCCCGCTGACCGGCAGGCGCCTCGCACCGTCGTTCTTAACCGGTGCTGCTAGCCGTGCAGGCGCGGGGTGCTGGGCGGGCCGCTGCCGCCGGCGCCGGCCGGGGCGGCGCTGGTGCTGCCCGAACCCGCCGGGCTCGCCGAGGTGGTGGCCGTCGAGCTGCCGGACGACGTGGCACTACCCGAACTCGCCGGGCTGCTGGTGGCGGGCACGCTGCTGGACGGCGGTGCCGAGCTGGTGGCGGGCGCGCTGCTGGACGGCCGCGTGCTGCTGCTGGCCGGCGTGCTGCTCGGCGCGCTGGAGCTGGTGGAGGGTGCCGAACTGGTACCGCCCCGCGACGAGGTCAGTGAGCCGATCGGGGCCACCGCGGTGGCCGAGCGGGACGGCGTGGCCGAGCCCGGCTGCCGGGTGCTGCCGGTGGACACCACCTGCCCGGGCAGGTTGGTGGAGCCCTTGGACGACGGCTGGTGCACCAGTAGCAGGCCACCGGCCGTCAGGACGGTGATCAGCGCGGCGGCCGCGACCAGCGCACCGATCAGCGGTCCGCGGCCGGCGCGGGCGGCCTCGGCCGGCAGCGGTTCGAAGTACGGGACGACCTCGTCCTCGGCCGGCGGGGGCATCGGCGGCACGCTGGTCGCGATGAAGGCGGTCGCCAGCTCCGGATGGGCGTCGCCGCCGGCCGGACCGGTGAAGCTAGCCGGACCGGTGAAACCAGCCGGACCGGTGACCCCGACGGGACCGGACGGCACGGGGTCGGCAAACCCGGCGTCGGCGAACGCGGCGCCGGCATGCGGCGCGGCGGCCAGCCCGGCGGCGGCAGCCAGCGGTGCCCCACCCGCGAGCACCGCATCGCCGGCGAGCACCGCGGCGCCGGGTGGCGCCGGCACGACCGGGACGGCCACGCCGTCCCGCAGCGTCCGGGACACCTCGGCGGCGGTCGGCCGGGCCTGCGGGTCCATCGCGGTCATCGCCTGCAGCAGGGCCGGCCAGGGTTGGGGCAGGTCGGCCGGGATCTCCGGGGATCGCTCCAGCCGGGCCAGCGCCGTCTCCAGGGCCGGCCCCTGGAAGGATCGCCGGCCGGTGAGCGCCTCGATCAGCACCAGGCCGAGCGCGTAGACGTCGGCGGGCGGGCCGACCTCGGCGCCGCGGGCCTGCTCGGGGGCCAGATAGGAGGCGGTGCCCACCATCAGGTCGGCGCTGGTGAGGTGTTCGCTGCCCAGCAGCCGGACGATCCCGAAGTCCGACAGCCGGGCCCGCAGCGGGTTGCCGGTGGCCTCGCCGGCCACGCCGTCGGAGCCGAGCAGGATGTTGGCCGGCTTGATGTCGCGGTGCACCATGTGCTGGGAGTGCACGTAGGCCAGCGCGGCGGCGATCTGGGCGGCGAGCTCGCGGGCCATCGGCTCGGTCAGCGGTGCATGCGCGATCTGGGCGGCCAGGCTCGGGCCGTTGATCAGCTCCATCACCAGAAAGGCCGGCTCGCCGTCCGACCCGATCGAACCGTCGAACAGCGTGATCAGGTTGGGATGGCTGAGCCGGGCCAGGGTCTGCAGCTCGACCTCGTGGCGCTGCACCCCACCGGTGACCTCGTTCGGGTCGGTATGGGTCCGGAACACCTTGACAGCGACATCGCGGGCCAGCAACTGGTCGTGGGCGCGGAACACCTCGGCCATGCCGCCGGCACCGACCCGGTCGACGACCCGGTAGCGACCACCCAGCATCCAGCCCGGCTGGCCGGGCTGCGGCGCTGGCACCGGCATGGCTTCGGTCGCCAGCGCGGGAGAGGCGTCAGCCGGTGGTGGCGCCGGAGCTGCTCCGGCACCGGGAACTACCGGCGCGTCCGGTTGGTGCGGGCCCGGCAACGCCTCGGTGGCCGGGCCGAGATCGGCACCGGCGGATCGGTCGGCGCCGGCGCCCAGGCCGGCGCTCACGTCGTCGGAAATAGATCCCCCACACACGAGCGGACCCGCTGGTGGCTCAGCGCTCCGGTGACCAGATTAGCTGGACTCACAGTAACCGGCTGGCGGAATAGATCACCAATCCGACCAGGGATCCGACCACCGTGCCGTTGATCCGGATGAACTGCAGGTCCCGGCCCACCTGCAGCTCCAACCGGCGCGCCGTGGACTCGGCGTCCCAGCGCGCCACGGTGTGGGTGATCACCCCGGTCAGCTCGCCGGAGTAGTGGGCCAGCACGTGGTTCATGATGCCCACCAGCCACCGGTCGCACTTGGCCTGCAGGCCCTCATCGTCACGCAGCGCGACGCCGGTCTGCCGGATCATCGAGGTGCCGACCCGGCGCAGTTCGGAGTCCGGGTCGGCGGCCGCGTCCAGCACCGCCTTCTTGAGCGGCAGCCACAGCGAGGCGAGCGCGTTGCGGACCGCCGGGTGGTCGAGCAGGTCGGCCTTCCACTGCTCCAGGTGCCGGGCCGCCTCCGGGTCGGTGCGCAGCTGGGCGGCGTAGTGCCGCAGCCGCTGGTCGAACTCACCCCGCAACGCGTGGTCCGGGTCGCCTGCGACATCGGCCAGGAAGTTCTGGACGCTGGAGAACAGCTTGCTGAACACCCGGCCGTCCACCCAGTCGGGCACCCAGTCCGGCGACTCCTCGGCCACCCGCTTGCGGAAGACGTCGCGGTTGTCGTCCAGGAAGCGCATCAGCGCCCGGATGCCTTCGGTCATCAGCACCTGGTGCTGGTTGCCCTCCACCGCCAGGTCCAGCACCTTGGCCACCACCGGGGCGGCCGGCAGCCGGCGCAACTGGGCGTCGGCGAAGCGCTCCAACGCCAACCGGATGTCCTCGTCGGCCAGCACGGTGTTCGCCCCGGCCAGGGCCACCCCGAACTCGTGCGACAGCTTCTCGGCCCGGTCGCCGGCGGCCAACCACTCCCCGATCCGGCGGGGCACCTGGGCTGCCCGCAGCCGGGGCCCGACCACCTCGGGGGTGAGGAAGTTCTGCTGGACGAACTCGCCCAGGCTCTCACCGATCTGGTCCTTCTTGCGCGGGATGATCGCGGTGTGCGGGATCGGCAGCCCGAGCGGGTGCCGGAACAGCGCGGTGACCGCGAACCAGTCCGCCAGGCCACCGACCATGGCGGCCTCGCTGGCGGCCTGCAGGAACGGCCAGGCGCCGTGGTCGTCGCCGACCACCGCGCAGATCACGAACACCACGGCCGCCAGCACCAGGCCGCCGGTGGCGAACAGCTTCATCCGGCGCAGGCCGGCACGCCGCTCGGCGTCGCCGGCCAGCGACAGCACCGGGGTGTCCGGCTCGTCGGCCCGCTCCGGTTGCTCCGCCCGCTCGGACCGCGGTGGGCCGGTCATCGGCCGACCCGGGCACTGATCGCGGCGGCCAGCCGGTCGGCGGCACCGGGGGCGTGGCCGAGGAACAACGAGGGCTCGACCAGTTCCAGCTCGACCAGCACCGGCCCGTCCGGACTCGGCAACAGGTCGATCCGGGCATAGAGCAACGGCTCGGCCAGGCCGGCGCTGGCATGGGCCAGCACCCGTTCGGCGACCGCCAGCTCGTCCGGGGACGGCTGGCGTGGCGTGATGTGCTCGGGGACGTAGAGCGCCTCGCCGTCGATCCGGTACCGGACGTCGGGCTCCAGCATCGGGCCCTTGCGGATGGCGTGGCTGAACGCCCCGTCGAGGAAGACCAGCGCGGTCTCGCCCGCCGTGTCGACGGCGTCGAGGTAGGGCTGCACCAGCACCGTGCGGCCGGCCGCGTGCAGCTGCCGGGCATGCTCGCGGGCCTGCTGGTGGGCTCCGGGCCGGGCGGCATCGAACCGGGCGGCCCCGCGCGAGCCGGCCCCGAGCGACGGCTTGAGCACGAACTCGCCGCTGGCCGGCAGCTCCGGCTCGGTGCCCGGCGGTACCACGGTGGTCGCGACCACCGGCAGGCCCGCGTCGGCCAGGGTGGCGAGATAGCCCTTGTCGGTGTTGGGCAGCACCACCGGCGCCGGGTTGTGCAGCCGGGGCACCGAGGACACCCAGGTCCGGAAGTTGTCGTAGTCGAACGTGTAGTTCCAGGTCGCCCGGATCACCGTGGCGTCGAAGGCCGACCAGTCCACGTCCGGCTGGTCCCAGGGCACCATGCTCACCAGGTGTCCGCGTTCGGTGAGGGCGTGCAGCAGGGGCAGGTCATCGCCGTCGCCGGTCGGCAGGTCCAGGCAGGTGGCGAGGACGATGCGACTGCTCACGCCGTCGATCGTAGGTGGTGCCCCGGCGCGACACTGCCCCGCTCGGCCTGGTGACCTGCGTCGAACACTGGCCGACAAATTCCTCGCAAAATCATTTTCCGTCTACAAACAACTGCGCTCTTGAAAAGCAACTGCAGCCTTGGAATGCAACTACGGTCGGTAGCTTGACGGCTACACACCCCGGGGCAGCAGGTCTCGGAATGATCGTTATGAGGCCTGAATTTCTACCGGTCGCCGCGGTGCGTTATCGCCGACTAGTTGCAATGTCAATGAATATTCCGCAGGCAGTGCGCAGGTCGTCGCACTCGTCCAGCGCTCATCCAGGAGCGTGAATTGCGCAGGTCGACCTAGGCAATCGCTATCGAAATCTCGAGTTGGAGATTTGCGGTCTCGAAGCCCCGTGCCGGCGCCGCTTTGGCAGTCACTCGCGCAGTGCTTGCCGCCGCCTCGGCGCCGAGGCCGCCGGCAGCTCCGCCCGGCCACTTTGCCCCGGCAGGAACGGGGTCTCAACCGGCACGGTTGGCATCGCAACGGGTCGAACCAGGACACGACCGCGTGACCCGGACAGCGCGCCGTAAAGCCCACGGCCCAGCACACAAAGCTCGAAAAGCTGCGGTAAAGCAGCACGCTGCGAGATGAGCGACACAACAGCGAATGCAAGAGTTGCATCCCGATGGAGGCCCGAAGCGACCAAACTGTAGATCAAATACACGCAGGGTAATGCATTCACTACGCTGCGTCATACCTCTTCTACCCGGGAGCTACCAATTCCATCGGCGTCCCATCATTCGTGATGAAAGGTATTTCAAAACAACTGTCGCGGATTGTCCGGATCGTACCGACGCATGTAGACAACGATCCGATAACGGACGGCGGGACGTGGCTGCAAGCCACCTGGTAGCAGGCAGGATCTGTCCGGCGCGGCGGACTACCCAGCCTGACCCCCACGAAAGCCGCATCACCCCAGCACCACCCGCTACGCACGCAGGCCCCGACAGGACCGGACATCCCGGCCCGGCGGAGCGGCCCACCCCGCTCCCACCGCACTGCGCTTGACGCACCTACGACCCGAGGAACCGTATGACACAGGAACTCACCGAACCGGCCCCGTTCGCCGCCTCGCCCCAGAAGTCGGGTAACGCCCCCGCGCGACCGGGAGCCTTCTGGCGCCAGCCGTACCTCTACCTGGTGCTTCTCCTCGGCATCGTCGTCTTCAACGGCGTCTACGCCCTGCCGAGGTACCTGCACTTCGATTCCGCCCGGTCGCGCACCCAGCTCAACCCGGCCCACTCCACCCACTTCGGGTTCGTGGTGGTGCACGTGATCACCGGCAACATCGCGCTGATCACGGTGCTGCTGCAGCTGTGGCCGTGGCTGCGCCGTAACTACCCGCAGGTGCACCGGATCACCGGGCGGATCTACATCCTGGCCGGCGCGCTGCCCGTGGGCATCACGGCCCTGATCGCGCTCATCCCGTTCCGGGACGGCGGCTTCGGTGGCCCCGGCAGCGTCGGCTTCACCGCAAACGGCGTGCTGCTGCTGGTCACCACCGTGGTCGGCTGGCGGATGGCCCGCAAGCGCATGTGGGCCGAGCACCAGCGCTGGATGGTCTACAGCTTCGCCCTCGCGCTGGGCACCAGCTGGGGCCGGATGCTGTTCGAGAGCATCACCACGTGGCCGAGCCTGGGCAAGCACATCAGCATCTTCGCGCTGATCGAGATCTCCAGCTGGCTCGGCTGGGTGGTCAGCCTGCTGGTCGCGCACTGGTGGATCGAGAGCCGGGGCATGCGCTCGACCGTCAAGGATGGTGGCGAGACCGTCATGTACGCCTCGCCGGCGCGCTGACACGTAGCCAGCCACGTAGCTAGAAAGGCCCGGTGGGGTTGCCGAACGGCAGCCCCACCGGGCCTTTTCAGGTGTGTCCAGGCAGGTTAGGTGTCCAGGCGGGTTAGGTGTCCAGGCGGGTTAGGTGTCCAGGCAGGTCATTCGGGTGTTCATGTTCGGCGGCCCGGGCGCTCGCCGCGGGACCACGGGGGTGGTTCAGGACCCAGCCGCCGCGGGCCACTCGCCACAGGACACAGCACGTCTGGGTCCATGTCGGAAGGTGCTTGGGGGCCGGAGCCCTCGGCGCTCGGCCTCAGCGCAGGAAGGTGTCGACCGCGACGGCCAGGAACACGAAGGCCAGGTAGCTGTTCGACAGGTGGAACAACCGCATCGGGCGTCCCGGCTCACCGCGTAGCGCGGCGGCCAGCAGCCGGTGCGCCTCGGCCAGCAGCGCCGCGCCCGCGCCGAGCGCCAGCACCCCGTACACCCAGCCGGTCGCCAGTGGCCACAGCAGCAGCGAGGCGGCCACCGTCAGCCAGGCGTAGATCGCGATCTGGCGGGCCACCCGCACCGGCGAGGCGACCACCGGCAGCATCGGCACCCCGGCCCGGGCGTAGTCCTCCCGGTAACGGATCGCCAGCGCCCAGAAGTGCGGCGGCGTCCAGAAGAACACCACCGCGAACAGCACCAGCGGCGCCCAGGCCAGCGACCCGGTGACCGCCGACCAGCCGATCAGCACCGGCATGCAGCCGGCCGCCCCGCCCCAGACGATGTTCTGCGACGTCCGTCGCTTGAGCAGCAGGGTGTAGACCAGCACGTAGAAGGCGATCGCCAGCGCGGTGAGCCCGGCGGCGAGCAGGTTGGTGGTGAGCCCCATCAACGCCACCGCGAGCACCCCGAGCACCGAGCCGAACACCAGCGCGCCGTTCGGCGAGACGTCGTGCACGGCCAGCGGACGGTGCCCGGTGCGGCGCATCAGCGCGTCGATGTCGCGGTCGAGGTAGCAGTTCAGCGCGTTGGCCGAGCCGGCGGCCAGGGTGCCGCCGACCAGGGTGGCCAGCACCGTCTGCCAGCGCGGCAGCCCGTCGGCCGCCAGCACCATGGCCGGCAGCGTGGTCACCAGCAGCAACTCGATGATGCGCGGCTTGGTGAGCGCCACGTAGGCTCGGATCGAGGTCCTCGCCGAGCCGGTCGCTACCGGGTGCCCGGAATCCGCGCGGGCAACCGGGGTCTGCGTCACCGGCCCAGCCTAACGCCCGGCCGAACCCACGGCCGCCACCGCATCCGGCGTCGCCGGTGAACCTCGCGACACTCCGAAATGCGCCGGCCCGGCCGGCCCGGTACCCGTGGCAGCGAGCATCCCGACAGCGGTCGCGAAGCCGCCGCGTGAAGCCGGCCGTCCCCCGGGAGACCGAGCACTGAAAGCGATTAGGCTCAGGGGGTAGAACTCCAGGAGGCCTACCGCGACCGTCGAAAGCAGGAGAGGCACGTGACCGAGACCGCACCCGGCATCGTTTCGACCCATCCGAAGTGGTGGACCGAGCAGGACACCACCGCGGTGGACACCGCCCGGCTGCTCGCCGCCGATGCCGTGCAGAAGGTCGGCAACGGCCACCCCGGCACCGCGATGAGCCTGGCGCCGCTGGCCTACCTGCTTTTCCAGCGCGTCATGCGCCACGACCCCACCGACCCGAACTGGGTGGCCCGGGACCGGTTCGTGCTGTCCAACGGGCACTCCTCGCTCACCCTCTACATCCAGCTGTTCCTATCCGGCTACGGCCTGGAGATCGACGACCTCAAGGCGCTGCGCACCTGGGGCTCGCTGACTCCCGGGCACCCCGAACACGGCCACACCATCGGCGTGGAGACCACCACCGGCCCGCTCGGCCAGGGCGTCGGCAACGCGGTCGGCATGGCGATGGCGGCCCGCCGCGAGCGCGGCCTGTTCGATCCGGACACCGCGCCCGGGGAGTCACCGTTCGACCACCACATCTACGTGATCGCCGGCGACGGCTGCCTGGAGGAAGGGGTGTCCGGCGAGGCCAGCTCGCTGGCCGGCCACCAGCAGCTGGGCAACCTCACCCTGATCTACGACGACAACCACATCTCCATCGAGGACGACACCAACGTGGCGTTCTCCGAGGACGTGCTCAAGCGGTACGAGGCGTACGGCTGGCACACCCAGTACGTCGAGTCCGGCGAGGACGTGGTGGCGCTGGAGAAGGCGCTGGCCAAGGCCAGGGCCGAGACCGACCGGCCGTCCATCATCGCGGTGCGCACCATCATCGGCTGGCCGGCACCGACCAAGCAGAACACCGGCAAGGCGCACGGCAGCGCCCTCGGCGAGGACGAGATCCGCAAGACCAAGGAGCTGCTCGGCTTCAACCCCGACGAGCACTTCGCGGTGGACCCAGGCGTCCTGGCGCACGCCCGCGAGGTCGCCGCCCGCGGCCGGGCCGCCCGCGAGGAATGGCAGCCGTCCTTCGACGCCTGGGCCGCCGGCAACCCCGAGCGCAAGCAGCTCTTCGACCGGATGGTGACCCGGAGCCTGCCGCCCGGCTGGGCCGACGTGCTGCCGAGCTTCCCCGCCGAGAAGGATGGCAAGCCGAACTCGGTGGCCACCCGGGCCGCGTCCGGCAAGGTGCTCTCGGCACTGGCCCCGGTGCTGCCCGAGCTGTGGGGCGGCTCGGCCGACCTCGCCGAGTCCAACAACACCACCATGGAGGGCGAGCCCAGCTTCGTGCCGGCCGACCGGCAGACCAAGGAATGGACCGGCGGGCCGTACGGCCGGACGCTGCACTTCGGCATCCGCGAGCATGCGATGGGTTCGATCATGAACGGCATCACGCTGCACGGCGGCACCCGGGTCTACGGCGGCACCTTCCTGGTGTTCTCCGACTACATGCGCCCACCGGTGCGGCTGGCGGCACTGATGAAGCTGCCCACCATCTACGTCTGGACGCACGACTCGATCGGCCTCGGCGAGGACGGCCCGACCCATCAGCCGGTGGAGCAGCTGGCCGCGCTGCGCGCCATCCCCGGGCTGGACGTCGTCCGGCCGGCCGACGCCAACGAGACCGCGGTCATCTGGCGGCAGGTGCTGCAGAACACCGACCGGCCGGCGGGACTGGCGCTGTCCCGGCAGCCGCTGCCGGTGCTGGACCCGGCCAGCGTGGTCGACGCCGACAAGGGCGGCTACGTGCTGGCGGAGTCGTCGGCGGCGATCCCGAAGCTGATCCTGATCGCCACCGGCTCCGAGGTGAGCCTGGCACTGGCGGCGCGGGACCGGCTGGAGGCCGAGGGCACCCCGACCCGGGTGGTGTCGATGCCGTGCGTCGAGTGGTTCCTCGCCCAGGACCGGTCCTACCAGCAGCGGGTGCTGCCGCCCGCGGTCAAGGCCCGGGTCAGCATCGAGGCCGGCGTCCCGCTGGGCTGGCGCGAGATCGTCGGCGAGGCCGGCGAGATCGTCGCGCTCGACCACTTCGGGGCCAGCGCCAACGTCACGGTGCTGTTCGAGCAGTTCGGCTTCACCCCCGACAACGTCGTCGCCGCCGCCCACGCCAGCCTGGAGCGGGTGGGCGAGATCACCGGCACCACCACCGGCAACTAGCCGGTCCCCATCGACCCAAGCAACGCCCGATCGGGCACCCGCCGACCGAGCGAACCGCTCAACGAACATCGGAAAGAGGACCCATCATGAGCGACGCACTCGCCGACCTGTCGGCCCAGGGCGTGTCCATCTGGCTCGACGACATCAGCCGTGAGCGGCTGGTCAGCGGCAACCTGCAGCAGCTGATCGAGTCCAAGCACGTGGTCGGCGTGACCAGCAACCCCTCGATCTTCCAGAAGGCCATGGAGGGTTCCGCCGACGGCGACTCCGCCTACGCCCAGCAGGTGCACGACCTGGCGGTGCGCGAGGTGTCCCTGGAGGAGGCCGTCCGGCTGCTGACCGCCTACGACATCCGGTGGGCCTGCGACGTGCTGCGCCCGGTCTATGACGCCACCGACGGTGAGAACGGCCGGGTGTCGATCGAGGTGGACCCGCGGATCGCCCACGACAGCGACAAGACCACCGCCGAGGCCGGCGCGCTGTGGTGGCTGGTGGACCGCCCGAACGTGATGATCAAGATCCCGGCCACCCAGGCCGGGCTGCCGTCCATCACCGCGGCCACCGCGGCCGGCATCAGCGTCAACGTCACCCTGATCTTCTCCATCGAGCGCTACCGCAAGGTGATGGACGCCTACCTGGACGGCCTGCGGCAGGCCCGGGAGGCCGGCATCGACCTGTCCACCATCCGGTCGGTGGCCTCGTTCTTCGTCTCGCGGGTGGACACCGAGATCGACAAGCGGCTGGACAAGATCGGCAGTGACGAGGCCAAGGCGGTGCGGGGCAAGGCCGGCATCGCCAACGCCCGGCTGGCCTACGAGGCCTTCCAGCAGGTGTTCGCCGGCCCGGCGTGGGACGAGCTCAAGGCGGCCGGCGCCCACGTGCAGCGCCCGCTGTGGGCCTCCACCGGCGTCAAGGACCCGGCCTACGACGACACCATGTACGTCACCCAGCTGGTCGCCCGCGACACGGTCAACACCATGCCGGAGGCCACTCTGAACGCGGTCGCCGACCACGGCACGATCAGCGGCCCGACCGCCGACTCCGGCTACGACGAGGCCCGTCAGGTGGTCAGCGACCTGTCAGCGCTGGGCATCGAGCTGGACGAGGTCACCGAGCTGCTGGAGTCCGAGGGCGTGGACAAGTTCATGGACTCCTGGGCGAGCCTGCTGGAGGGCGTGCAGAAGCAACTGAGCGCCGGCGCCGACAAGGCCGGCAACGGCGACCCAGGCAAGGCCGGCAATGCCGACAAGGCCGATAGCTCCGACCAGGCGGGTGCCTCGGCATGAGCGAGCTGGCCTCGACCGCCGGCGGCGGCCTGCGCCTGGAATTCGGCTACCGCGACGAGCAGCAGTATGCCGCCGCGGTGGCCGAGCTGGTGAGCGACAAGATCGCCAGCCGGATCACCGCCCAGGACGCCACCCTGTGGGGCCCGGACGCCGAGTCCGAGGCCGCCAAGCGGCTGTCCTGGGTCACGCTGGCCGAGACCTCCCGTCCGCTGGTCGCCGAGATCGAGGCGCTGCGCGCGGAACTGGCCGACGAGGACGTCGACCACGTGGTGCTGGCCGGCATGGGCGGCAGCTCGCTGGCCCCCGAGGTCATCTGCGCCACCGCCGGGGTGCCGCTGGTCACCCTGGACACCACCGACCCCGGCCAGGTCCGGGCGGCGATCGCCGAGGACCTGGAGCGCACCGTGCTGGTGGTCTCCTCGAAGTCCGGCGGCACCGTCGAGACCGACTCGCACCGGCGGGCCTACGCCCAGGCGTTCACCGACGCCGGCATCGACCCGGCCCGGCGGATCGTGGTGGTCACCGACCCGGGCTCCCCGCTGCAGCAGGTCGCCGAGGAGGCCGGCTACCGCAAGGTGTTCCTGGCCGACCCGGACGTCGGCGGTCGCTACAGCGCGCTCACCGCGTTCGGCCTGGTGCCGGCGGGGCTGGCCGGCGCCGACCTGACCGCACTGCTGGACGACGCGGCGAAGGCGGCAGACGTGCTGACGAGCGACGCCGACACCAACCCGGGGCTGCGGCTGGGCGCGCTGCTGGGGACGGCGCACAACGCCGGCTGCGACAAGGTGGTCTTCGCCGATGTCGGGTCGGGGATCACCGGGTTCGGCGACTGGGCCGAGCAGCTGATCGCCGAGTCCACCGGCAAGGACGGCCGTGGCCTGCTGCCGGTGGTGGTGGAGAGCGCACAGGCCGTCGGCTTCGCCGACGCCGGGCCGGACGCGATTCTCATCCACCTCGGCGAGTACGACGAGGCCTACCCGCCGGCCTCCGGCTGGGGGGTGGCGGTCAGTGGCCCGCTCGGCGGCCAGATGTTGCTGTGGGAGTACGCCACCGCCGTCGCCGGGCGGATCATCGGCATCAACCCGTTCGACCAGCCCAACGTCGAGGAGGCCAAGAAGCAGGCCCGGGCACTGCTCGACGCACCGGATGCGGCCGATGCCGACGAGCCCGCGCTGACCGACGGCGCCGTGCAGGTCTACCCGACCGGCTTCGAGCTGGCCGGGGCGGACGATCTGGCGGGCGCGCTGCGCGCCTTCTTCGCCACGGCACCGGAGCACGGCTACGTCAGCGTCCAGGCCTACCTGGACCGGCACGCCGACGCCTCGGCGGCCGACCTGCGCCCGGCGGTGGCCGGCCAGACCGGGCAGCAGACCACCTTCGGCTGGGGACCCAGGTTCCTGCACTCGACCGGCCAGTACCACAAGGGCGGGCATCCCAACGGGGTGTTCCTGCAGATCACCGCCGACTGCGAGCAGGACCTCGCGGTGCCGGACCGTCCGTACAGCTTCGCCTCACTGCAGCGGGCGCAGGCAGCCGGCGACGCCGCCGTGCTCGCCGGCAAGGGCCGTCCGGTGCTACACCTGCATCTGACCGACCGGGCCGCGGGCATCGGCCAGCTACTGCGCGCGCTGTAGAAGGAGAACCCCGTGAGTGTTGCTGAGGGCCAGTCCCCCGCGATCAGCACCGGCGACGGACCGCCGGTGTCGGCGGCGGCGCGAGCCAACCCGCTGCGCGACCCCCGGGACCGGCGGCTGCCCCGGGTGCCGGAGCCGTGCGCCCTGGTGGTCTTCGGCGTCACCGGCGACCTGGCCCGCAAGAAGCTGCTGCCGGCCATCTACGACCTGGCCAACCGCGGCCTGCTGCCGGCCGACTTCGTGCTGCTCGGCTTCGCCCGCCGGGACTGGGAGGACGGCGACTTCGAGTCGCTGGCCAAGAAGGCGGCCAAGGAACACGCCCGCACCAACTGGAACGACGAGGTGTGGGAGCGGCTGGCCGGTGACGTCAAGTTCGTGCCCGGCTCCTTCGACGACGACGAGGCCTTCGACACCCTGGCCAGCACCCTGGACGAGCTGCGCGACAGCCACGGCATCAAGGGCAACGCGGCGTTCTACCTGTCCATCCCGCCGAGCATGTTCCCGGTGGTGCTCAAGCAGATGGAACGCACCAAGATGGCCGACAACGCCAACTCCGGCGGCTGGCGGCGGGTGGTGGTGGAGAAGCCGTTCGGGCACGACCTGCCCAGCGCGAAGCAGCTCAACCACCTGGTCGACGACGTGTTCACCGCCGACGACGTGTTCCGCATCGACCATTACCTGGGCAAGGAGACCGTCCAGAACCTGATGGCGCTGCGGTTCGCCAACCAGATGTTCGAACCGGTCTGGAACTCCAACTACGTCGACTCGGTGCAGATCACCATGGCCGAGGACGTCGGCATCGGCGGCCGGGCCGGCTTCTACGACGTCACCGGCGCCGCCCGCGACGTGCTGCAGAACCACCTGCTGCAGCTGCTGGCGCTGACCGCGATGGAAGAGCCGGTGGAGTTCACCGCCGACGCGATCCGCACCGAGAAGCTCAAGGTGCTCAGGGCGATCCGGCTGCCGCTCGACCTGGGCAGCTACGCCGTCCGCGGGCAGTACCAGCAGGGCTGGCTGGCCGGCGAGCGGGTGCCGGCCTACACCGACGAGAAGGACGTGCCGGAGGACTCGAAGACCGAGACCTTCGCCGCCGTCCGGCTCGGCATCGACACCCGGCGCTGGGCCGGGGTGCCGTTCTACGTGCGCACCGGCAAGCGGCTGCCGCGCCGGGTCACCGAGATCGCGGTGCTGTTCAAGAAGGCCCCGCACCTGCCGTTCAGCCACACCGACACCGAGGAGCTCGGGCACAACCAGCTGGTGATCCGGGTGCAGCCGGACGAGGGCGTGACGCTGAAGTTCGGGTCCAAGGTGCCGGGCTCGATGATGGAGGTCCGCGACGTGTCGATGGACTTCCTGTACGGCGAGGCGTTCACCGAGTCCTCGCCGGAGGCCTACGAACGGCTGATCCTGGACGTGATGCTCGGCGACGCCATGCTGTTCCCGCGCAACGAGGAGGTCGAGGCGTCCTGGCGGGTGATCGACCCGCTGGAGGAGTTCTGGGCCGGCCAGCAGCCGGCCGCCTACCGGGCCGGCGAGTGGGGCCCGAAGGCCGCCGACGAGATGCTGGCCCGCGACGGGCGCACCTGGCGGCGACCGTGACCGCCCGACCGCGCACGACTGCCGGCACGCCTGGGGACGGAGGAGGGTCGCTGTGACCACACTGTGGGACACCACCGGCACCGCGGTGGTGCAGGCACTGGCCGCCGAGCGCCGCTCCGGGGGTGCGGTGACCAGCGGGCTGGCCCTGACGCTGGTGGTCGTGCTGGAGGAGAAGGACACCGCCAGCGTGGAGGCCGCGGTGGCCATCGCGGCGGCCAAGCACCCGATGCGGGTGATCATGGTGCTGCGGCACCACATCGACGCGCCGGTGCCGCGGCTGGACGCCGAGGTGTCGATCGGCGGCCGGCACGGACCCGGCGAGGCGGTGGTGCTGCGGATGTTCGGCCGGTTGGCGCTGCACGCCGAGTCGGTCACCCTGCCGCTGCTGGCGCCGGACGCGCCGGTGGTGGCCTGGTGGTACTCCGAGACGCCCACCGTGATCGCGCACGACCCGATCGGGGTGTTCGCCGACCGCCGGATCACCAACGTCATCCGGGACGGCGACCCGGCCGAGGCGCTGCGCCAGCGGGCCGTCGACTACGCCCCCGGCGACACCGACCTGACCTGGACGGTGATCACGCCGTGGCGGGCCGCGCTGGCCGCGGCGTTCGACACCGCCTCCGCCCCGGCGACGTCGGTGGTGGTGCGCGGCAACCCGGCCGACCCGTCCGCCCAGCTGCTGGCCGGCTGGCTGACCTCCCGGCTGGGCTGTGCGGTGCCGGTGAACGAGGCCGAGGGCAAGTACATCGTCGGCGTCGACGTCGACTTCGACGACGGCCGCACCGTGCAGATGACCAACGAGGGCTACAAGCTGCTGATGCGCCGGCCCGGCCAGCTCGACACCATCCAGCCGTTCCCGCAGCGGACCACCGGCGACATGCTGGCCGAGGAGTTGCGCCGCCTCGACGCCGACCAGCCCTACGGTGAGGCGCTCGGCGCGGTCACCGGCCTGGCCGGGTTGAACGAGCGCTCGCCGGTGCGCACGCACATCTGGCACGACCCGGCGCTGGCCCAGCAGGAGGCCTGAGGTCGATGCCCGCGCAGCCGGAACTGATCGTCCAGCCGACCGCCGACCAGCTCGCCGAGGACGTGGCGGTGCGGGTGATGGCCACCCTGGCCCGCGCCCAGCAGAACCGGGGCCGGGCGGCGCTGGCGCTGACCGCGGGCTCGATCATGGAGAAGGTCTGGGCGGCGATGGCCGGCACCCCGGCCCGGGACTCGGTGGACTGGTCCCGGGTGGACGTGTTCTGGGCGGACGAGCGCTACGTCCCGGCCGACTCCGAGGACCGCAACGACGGGCCGGCGAACCGGCTGCTGTTCTCCCGGGCGCCGTTCTCCGCGGCCCGGCAGTTCCCGATGCCGGCCAGCGACGGGCGGTACCGCAGCCTGGACGACGCCGCGGCCGGCTACGCCGAGCAACTGGCCGCCGCCCGCCGGCCGGACGACCCGGACGAGCTGCCGCACTTCGACGTGCTGCTGCTCGGGGTCGGCCCGGACGGGCACTGCGCCTCGCTGTTCCCCGGGCACCCCAGCGCCTACGACGAGTCCGGTCCGGTGATCGCGGTGCGCAACTCCCCCAAGCCGCCGCCGCTGCGGCTCTCGCTCAGCTTCGCCGGGTTGGCGGTGGCCAACGAGATCTGGTTCGTGGCGTCCGGGGCCGGCAAGGCCCAGGCGGTGGCGCTGGCGCTCAGCGGGGCCGGCCGGGTACAGGTGCCCTCGGCGGGGCCGCGGGGCCGGTTCCGGACGCTGTGGCTGGTGGACCGGGACGCGGCTGCCGGGCTGCCCAGGCATCCCGACGGTCGCCCGATCCTCTGAGCCCGGCCCGAAAGCAGCTGCCTAGCCGGCTCCTGTCGTCGAATCGCCGAGCAGTCCGGCGGCGCGCAGGATCTCGTCAACGACCCGCCGAGAACCGGGCGAAGTTGCGGGAGCCGCCGCAGAAGAACGTCGCCGGCTCGACCCGGTCGGCGGCCAGCGCCCGCACCAGGTCCACCCGCCAGATGTGGTGCTCGTGCTTGCCGCTACCAGTCGGCTCGCCGGTCCCGGGGTCGCCCTGGTAGGCCAGCACCCGGTCGCCGTGCACCGCCTGATAGCCGCGCCGCAGCAGCTCGTCGCAGACCGTGGTCTTGCCGGTGCCGGACAACCCCTCGATCAGGTAGTTCCGCACGCCCACCCGGAAAGCCTATCCGGGCTCAGTCCTCGCCCGGACGGCCGAAACGAGCTGGCCGACGTGGTCGCCGGTCAGCGTGAAGCACATTCACCGGCGTGATCCAGGCGTCAGCTTGACGGATAGCAGGCCAGATCCTGTCCGGGCGAGTAGGTGTAGCCAGCCGGGTCGTTCACCCCGATGAGATCGACGTCCACGAAAGAACGGAAACCGACCGTCGCGGTGCTGGAACAGTCCTCATGCGCGGTGATCCACTTACCGCTTCCGCCGCCGGCATAAACGTCGCCACTTTGTTTGTCCACCGTCTTCCAGTCGCAGCCGCTGGAAGAGCAATAGACCGCTTGAAGGTAGGTGTCGACGTTCGACTTGCTCGGACAGGTCCCGCCCTTGTTCAGCCACCAACCATGGCTCTGCGCGGCACGGGTGCTGGAAGTCGTCGAGATGTGCGCATTGTCGATCCCCTGCTGGTAGTAGCACGAGCCCGCATGGATCGTGCCCGACGTCAGGTTCGGCGAGACTGTGCCGTTCGAAGCCAGCGCGGAGATGGATGCGAAATACCCGCCGGCAGAGGGGCCTGGGCTGTCGGCCGCGCGAGCTGAGGTCTGAACGCCCGAAAGCGCCGCCATCAGTGCAAAGGATGCAGTCAAGAGCAACGTAGTGCGACGCATGTGCCACTCCCCCATGTTCGGTAGCCGCTGTCGGCTTGAAGTCTGCAGAACACTCAGATCTGTCTAACCGCCCTCACCAGATGGTAGGCCTGATATAGGTGACTCAACAGAATGCCTTGACCAGCCGTCGGGCGCTAGGGTGGTCAGCGCTTTCGAGGTCACGAAAGGAGCCACGGCATGCACCGGTGCCAGCAGCTTGCGGCGGCGGACTGGCTCGTGCACAGCACGACGCCGTGGCCGCAACTCGCGACGTACGGCCCGGTTGGCTTCGAGGGGTACGCGCGACTTCGTTTCCTTCCCGATCCCGAGTTCGCCGGACAGCGGGAAAGCGACGTCTCGATCGCCGTGGATCACCCGTCAGATCTTGCGGTGGCCCGTCGGGCACTGCGGTACCTGGCGAGGTTCACCGACACCGCCGATGAGTGCTATTTCTGCGTGTGGGACGGCTACGGGCTATCGGAAGCCGATCCGGCAATCGGGCCCGGCCCACTGCTGACGATTCCGGAACGGCGATATGCGCTGTTCACCGGACCGCTGGACGACATCGCGCGCTGGGAACAGACCTTCACCTCGCATCCCGCGCTCGCCCCCGCGTTCGTGTGGCCGGCCGACCGTCGCTGGTGCTTCGCCCGGGACGTCGACCCGCACTGGGCCGGGATCGGAGCGGAGCACGCGGCGATAGAAGCTCTGGTCGCGGCATCGGACATCGACGTCGTGCACGGCGATCCGGCACGGCAGCCCACCCCTTACCGCTGAACCGAAGATAATCTGAGGGGTCGCAACCAGGCGTTCCTGCCAAAGCCTTTCCCGTATCAGGCGGGCCCGATGATGCGGGTTCAGTCCTCGCCGCGGCGTGCCCGCAGCCGGGCCAGCGCCTCTTCCAGGATCGCGTCGCCGTCGGCGTCCGAGCGGCGTTCCTTCACGTAGGCCAGGTGGGTCTTGTACGGCTCGTTGCGGGGTGCCGCCGGTGGGGTGGCCGACTCGCGACCGGCCGGGAAGCCGCACCGCGGGCAGTCCCAGGTCTCGGGCACCATCGCCTCGAGGGCGAAGGCGGGCTTGGTCTCGTGGCCGTTGGCGCAGAAGAACGATATGAACTGGCGCGGCGCGGATTCACCGCGTTCGCGTTCCCCCATCGGCCCGGCGCCCACCCGGCTGCCGCGAATCGCGCTGCCACCTGCCACTGGCCCGGCTCCTACCTTCTCGTTCGGAAAAGCGTGGGGGTCGTCGGTTCGCTGATCCCGGTGCGACCGGGGTCAGCTCGCCTTGTAGAGCAGGCCGAGGCCGATGATGCAGATGGACCAGACCAGGCCGGCGATCACGGTGAGCCGGTCGAGGTTGCGTTCGACCACCGAGGAGCCGGAAAGGCTGGAGTAGAGCGAACCGCCGAACATCGACGACAGGCCACCGCCCTTGCCGCGGTGCAGCAGCACCAGAACCATCAGCATCAGGCTCGCAATGATCAGGACAATCGACAGCAACGTGATCATCATGGCGGTTCGGTGGCCTCGCTCAGGTCTCGGCGCCGGCGCCGGACTGGCGGGGCGGGTGTGACGAGGATACCTGTTCGACCTCGCCGACCCGGCGCTCAGCCCGCAACTGGTCCGCCCGGGCCGCCGGATGACCGGACGCCGCCGGGCCGCAGCACCGACAAGGTCACGTCGTCGGGCCGCCGGCGGCGGCGATGCAGATGCCGGCGAACTCCGCCCCGTCCAGGCTGGCGCCGCCGACCAGGGCACCGTCGACGTCGCGCTGGGCCACGATCTCGCCGGCGTTGGTCGACTTGACCGAGCCGCCGTAGAGGATCCGGACGCCGCCGGCCAGCTCGGCGTCGTAGAGCTCGGCGAGCCGGCCACGCACCGCGGCGCACACCTCCTGGGCGTCCGCCGGGGTGGCCACCTTGCCGGTGCCGATCGCCCACACCGGTTCGTAGGCGATCACCACCGAGACGGCCTGCTCGGCGGGCACGCCGGCCAGCCCCGCCGTGAGCTGGTCCACGCAGTGCCGCACCTGCTCGCCGGCCTCGCGCACCTCCAGCCGCTCGCCGATGCACAGGATCGGGGTCAGCCCGTTGCCGAACGCGGCCCGCACCTTGGCGTTGACCAGCTCGTCGGACTCGGCGTGGTACTCCCGGCGCTCGGAGTGCCCCACCACCACGTAGCTGCAGCCCAGCTTGGCCAGCATCGGGCCGGCGATGTCGCCGGTGTAGGCACCGGACGCGTGCGGTGACAGGTCCTGCGCGCCGTAGCGCAGCGCCAGCTTGTCGCCGTCCACCAGGGTCTGCACGGAGCGGATGTCGGTGAACGGCGGCAGCACCACCACCTCGACGGCCTCGAAGTGTTGCGGCTTGAGGCTGAAGGCCACCTTCTGCACCAGGGCCAGCGCTTCGAGGTGGTTGAGGTTCATCTTCCAGTTGCCGGCGATCAGGGGCATCCGCGCTGTCGCGGAACGGGCCATCTAGCTCTCCTCGAGTACGGCGACGCCGGGCAGGGTCTTGCCTTCCAGGTACTCCAGCGACGCGCCGCCGCCGGTGGAGATGTGGCTGAACCGGTTGGCGTCGATGCCCAGCGCCCGCACCGCCGCCGCCGAGTCCCCGCCGCCGACCACGGTCAGCCCGTCACAGGCCGCCACCGCCTCGGCGACGCCCCGGGTGCCCTCGGCGAACGGGCGCACCTCGAAGACCCCCATCGGGCCGTTCCAGAACACGGTGCCCGCGCCGGCCAGCGCCTCGGCGAACCGGGCCACCGAGTCCGGGCCGATGTCGAGCCCCTTCTGGCCGGCCGGTATCGCGTCGGCGGCCACCGTCTGGGTCTGGGCGTCGTCGGAGATGTCGGCCGAGACCACCACGTCGGTGGGCAGCACGATCTTGTCGCCGGAGTCCGCCAGCAACTGCCGGCAGGTATCCACCTGATCGGCCTCCAGCAGCGAGTCGCCGACCTCGTGCCCCTGCGCCTTGAGGAAGGTGAAGCACATCCCGCCGCCGACCAGCAGCCGGTCCACCTTGGGCAGCAGGGACTCGATCACGCCCAGCTTGTCCGACACCTTGGACCCGCCCAGCACCACCACGTAGGGCCGCTTGAGCTCGCCGGCCTCGCCGGTCAGCCGGCGCAGCACCTGCAGCTCGTCGCGGACCAGCGGGCCCTGGTAGTGCGGCAGCAACCTGGCCACGTCGTAGACCGAGGCGTGCGCCCGGTGCACCGCGCCGAACGCGTCGTTGACGTAGGCGCCGCCGTCGTCCTCGCCACCGGTCAGCTGCGCCAGTGCCCGGGCGAACCTGGCCCGCTCGGCGTCGTCCTTCGACGTCTCGCCGGGGTTGAACCGGACGTTCTCCAGCAGCAGCAGGTGGCCGTCGGCCAGGCTGTCAGCCAGCAGCCGGGCACTCTCCCCCACCGTGTCCAGCGCAAACTCCACCGGGCTGCCCAGCAGCGCGGCCAGCCGGTCGGCCACCGGACGCAGCGAGTACCGGTCCTCCGGCTCCCCCTTCGGCCGGCCCAGGTGCGCGGCGACGATCACCCGGGCGCCGCGGTTGAGCAGCGCCACCAGCACCGGCAGCGACGCCCGGATCCGGCCGTCGTCGGTGACCGTGGGCCGGCTGTCCTTGGACAGCGGCACGTTCAGGTCGCAACGCACCAGCACCCGCCGGCCGGCCACCCCGACCCTGCACAGGTCGTCTACCGTGCGCATCCTCATCGCCCTCCGCGTCTGTCGGCCGGTGTGTTTGGTGCCGCGAGCCTGCCCGGTGGGCGTGGCCGCCCGAAATCCCTAGAGGCTGGCGCCGACGTAGCCGACCAGGTCGACCAGCCGGTTGGAGTAACCCCACTCGTTGTCGTACCAGCCGACCACCTTGACCTGGTCGCCGATCACCTTGGTCAGGGTGGCGTCGAAGATGCACGATGCCGGGTCGGTGACGATGTCGGCCGAGACGATCGGGTCCTCGGTGTAGACCAGGTAGCCCTTGAGCGGGCCGTCGGCGGCCGCCTTGTAGGCCGCCTTGACCTCGTCCACGGTGGTCTCGCGGGACAGCGTCACGGTCAGGTCGGTCGCCGAGCCGGTCGGCACCGGCACCCGCAGCGCGTAGCCGTCCAGCTTGCCCTTCAGCTCCGGCAGCACCAGCCCGATCGCCTTGGCGGCACCGGTCGAGGTCGGGATGATGCTCAGGGCCGCGGCCCGGGCCCGGCGCAGGTCCTTGTGCGGGGCGTCCTGCAGGTTCTGGTCCTGGGTGTAGGCGTGGATGGTGGTCATCAGGCCGCGCTCGATGCCGAACGCGTCGTGCAGCACCTTGGCCAGCGGCGCCAGGCAGTTGGTGGTGCAGGAGGCGTTGGAGATGATGTGGTGCTGGGCCGGGTCGTAGAGCTCGTGGTTGGCGCCCATCACGATGGTGATGTCGTCGTCGGTGGCCGGCGCGGAGATGATGACCTTCTTGGCACCGCCGTCGAGGTGCTTGCGGGCGTCGGCGGCCTTGGTGAAGAAGCCGGTCGACTCGATGACGACGTCGACGCCGAGCTCCTTCCACGGCAGGTTCGCCGGGTCGCGCTCCTCCAGCGCCCGGATCGAGGTGCCGGCGACGATGATGTTCTGCTCGTCGTAGCTCACCTCGCCCGGGAACCGGCCCAGGATCGAGTCGTACTTGAGCAGGTGGGCCAGCGTCTTGTTGTCGGTGAGGTCGTTGACGGCCACCACCTCGACGTCGGCGCCGGAGGCGTGCAGCGCGCGGTAGAAGTTGCGTCCGATCCGGCCGAAGCCGTTGATACCCACCCGAACAGTCACTGCAGGTCTCCCCTTACGTCGTGTGCTTGCGCGTAACTCAGCTGATCGTGCCTGGCCGCGACGCTGCTGACCGTGGCCCGCGCTCTGCAAGCTCTCTCTGGAATCTCCGAGCGGGCCAGCCCCAACTTTATCGGGTGGGTCGGGTTGCGATGTTGCCAGGCCGTTACCGGTGGGTAGCCGGGTCGGTTGACGGGGAGTTACGCGGTCAGCGGCTCAGGGGGCCAGCATCTCCGGGGTGACGGCCGCCTCGGTGTTCGGGATGCCCTCGTCCTGGGCGCGCTTGTCGGCCATCGCCAGCAACCGCCGGATCCGGCCCGCCACCGCGTCCTTGGTCATCGGCGGGTCGGACAGGCTGCCCAGCTCCTCCAGCGAGGCCTGCTTGTGCTCCAGCCGCAGCCGGCCGGCCTGCAGCAGGTGCTCCGGGGCGTCCGAGCCGAGGATGTGCATGGCCCGCTCGACCCGGGCTCCGGCGGCCACCGCGGCCCGGGCGGACCGGCGCAGGTTGGCGTCGTCGAAGTTGGCCAGCCGGTTGGCGGTGGCCCGCACCTCCCGGCGCATCCGGCGTTCCTCCCAGGCCAGCACCGAGTCGTGCGCGCCCAGCCGGGTGAGCAGTGCGCCGATCGCGTCGCCGTCGCGCACCACCACCCGGTCGGCGCCGCGCACCTCGCGGGCCTTGGCCAGGATGCCGAGCCGCCGGCCGGCGCCGACCAGGGCCAGCGCCGCCTCGTTGGTGGGGCAGGTGATCTCCAGCGCGCCGGCCCGGCCCGGCTCGGTGAGCGAGCCGTGCGCGAGGAAGGCACCGCGCCAGGCCGCCTCCGCCTCGGACAGCGTGCCGGCCACCACCTGGCTCGGCAGCCCGCGCACCGGACGGCCGCGCAGGTCCACCAGGCCGGCCTGCCGGGCCAGTCCCTCGCCGTCCTTGGCCACCCGCACCAGGTACCGGGTGCCCTTGCGCAGGCTGCCACCGGTGACCACCTGGATCTCGGCGGTGTGCCCGAACACCTCGGCGATCTCCTTGCGCAGCCGGCGGGCCACCGACCCGGTGTCGAGCTCGGCTTCGATGACGATGTGGCCGGCGACCAGGTGCAACGCGCCGGCGAACCGCAGCAGGGTCGCGATCTCGGCCCGCCGAGCCGGTGCCCTGCTGATGGTCACCCGGCTGAGTTCGTCCTTGACCGCAGCGGTCATCGCCATCAGCAGGCTCCTTCCTCTAGCCGACCGCGGGACTCTAGCTGGCCGCGCGGCGTCCCGGCGCCGGTGCTGTCCAACCCGGCCGCATCGGCGACGGCCATACTGAGTCTGCAGGGATCATGCCTTGCCCGCGCGTCGGCGGCCGCGATGGGGGCCAGCACCAGCCGGGCGCCGGTGCGCTCGGCGTAGGCCTGCAGCGCCCGCCGGTCCAGCACCGCGTCCTGATCGGCGATCACCACGTCCACCCGCAGCTGCGGGCAGTGCTCGTGCAGCACCCGCAGGTGCTCCTCCGGGGAGAAGCCGTCGGTCTCGCCGACCTGCGGTTCCAGGTTGAGGACGGTGAGCACCCGGGCGCCGGTGGTGGTCAGTGCCTTGGCCAGCCCGCGCACCAGCAGGTGCGGGATCACGCTGGTGAACCACGAGCCCGGCCCGAGGATCACCGCGTCGGCCTGCAGGATGGCCCGCACCGCCTCGGGGCAGGCCGGGGCGTTCGCGGGCAGCAGCCGCACCGACTCGACCCGGCCGGAGGTGGCCGCGATCGCCGACTGGCCACGAATCCGGCGCGAGCGCACCGGGTCGTCCGGGTCGACGCTGGTGACCTCGGCCAGCAGGTCCAGTGGCCGCGGCGACATCGGCAGCACCCGGCCGCGGGCACCGACCAGGCCGGCGACGGCGTCCAGGGCGGTGACGGCGTCGTCGTGCAGTTCCATCAGGCCGGTCAGCAGCAGGTTGCCGATCGGGTGGCCGGCCAGCGCGCCGGCACCGCCCATCCGGTGCTGCAGCACCGTCGACCAGGGCAGCCCGCCCTGGTCCCGCTCGCCGGCCTGGTCCCGCTCGCCGGCCTGGTCAGAGGGCTGGCCGCGCCCGCCCGCCTGCATCAGGTCGGCGGGGTGCGCCGAGCGAGTGGGGTCGTGCGCCCGTGCCAGCCGGGCCGGTCCGTCCGGCGGCAGCAGGCCGGTGGCCAGCGCCGACAGCGCCATCCGCAGGTCGCCGGGCGGCAGCACCCCCAGCTCGCGGCGGATCCGCCCGGACGACCCGCCGTCGTCGGCGACGGTGACCACGGCGGTGACCTCGACGTCCAGCAGCCGCAATGCCGACAGCGAGGCGTGCAGGCCGTGCCCGCCGCCGAGCGCCACGATCCGCGGCCGGCCGGCGGTCCGGGTGTTGGGTCGCCGGGCCATCACTCACGCCCCAGGTCGCGGTGCACCGCCGTCGCCCGGATGCCGAGTTCGGTCAGCCGGCGGACCAGTTCGCGGGTCATCGCCACCGACCGGTGCTTGCCGCCGGTGCAGCCGACCGCCAGCGTCAGGTAGTGCTTGCCCTCCCGGCGGTAGCCGGCCCCGATCAGCTGCAGCACCGGCACGTACCGGTCCAGGAACTCCTCGGCGGACTGCTGGCTGAGCACGTAGTCCGACACCTCCGGGTCCTCTCCGGTCAGCAGCCGCAGCTCGGGAATCCAGTACGGGTTGGGCAGGAACCGGACGTCCACCACCAGGTCGGCGTCGGCCGGCAGCCCGTACTTGAAGCCGAACGAGACGACGGTGGCGCGCAGTTCCGGCAGCTCCAGGCCGTCACCGGTGAAGGCCTGCTCGATGGCCTGCCGCAGCTGGTGGACGGTCCGGTCGGAGGTGTCGATCACCAGGTCGGCGATGTCGCGCAGCGGCTCCAGGATCTCCCGTTCGGCGACGATGCCGTCGGACAGCCGGCCGTCGCCCTGCAGCGGGTGCGCCCGGCGAACGCTTTCGAACCGGCGGATCAGCACGTGGTCGTTGGCTTCCAGGAACAGGATCCGCGGTTGCAGGTCACGCCGTTCCAGCTCGGCGATGACGCCGGTCAGGTCGGTCGAGAACGCCCGGCTTCGGACGTCCATCACCACCGCGAGCCGGGTCACCGCGCCCTGGCTGCGGCTGCCCAGGTCGACCATGGTCGCGACCAGTTCCGGTGGCAGGTTGTCCACCACGAAGAACCCCAGGTCCTCCAGGCATTTCGCGGCGGTGCTGCGGCCGGCTCCGGACAGGCCGGTGACGATCACCGTTTCCAGCGCGCCGTGTTCGGCACCAGGCATCGTGTCGGACTCCTTCGTCAGGGTCGATCGGGTGCGGATCTGCCGATCCGCACGGGGCGGTCCGGATACCGATCGGCCCGAAGCGGCCGAACCTGCCGCCCGGACCGGGCGTGCCTGGGGTGATTCTGCTAGCCGATCACCTCGCCGGTGGCCATGTTCACCGCGGGCTCGCGGTCGGCGGCGCCGGCGGCCAGTGCCTCGGCGACCCGCTGCGCGAGTTCCGGCCCGAAACCGGGCACCGCGGCGATGTCGTCCACCGAGGCCGCCCGCAGCCGCTTGAGCGAGGAGAACTGCTTCATCAGTGCCTTGCGGCGGGCCGGACCGAGCCCGGCGATGCCGGTCAGCTCGGAGGTGGTCATCGACTTCGACCGCTTCTGCCGGTGGAAGGTGATCGCGAACCGGTGCGCCTCGTCGCGCACCCGCTGCAGCAGGTACAGCGCCTCGGAACTGCGCGGCAGGATCAGCGGGTACTCCTCCTCGGGCAGCCACACCTCCTCCAGCCGCTTGGCCAGCCCCACCAGCGTCACGTCGGTGATGCCGAGCTCGGTGAGCACCGCCTGGGCCGCCGCGACCTGGGGCGCGCCGCCGTCGACCACCACCAGGTTCGGCGGGTAGGCGAACTTCTTGGGACGGCCGTCCTCGGTCAGCGGGGTGGGCCGATCGGCGGTGCGGGCGCCGGCCTCCGTCGGCCGCCCGGCGCCGTCGGTCTCCGCTGGCTGCTCGCCGGCGCCGGTCTCCCCCGGTTGCGGATCGGCGGCGTCCCCCGGCTGGGCGGTCTCGTGCAGGTAGCGGGCGAACCGGCGCCGGATCACCTCGGCGATCCAGTCGGTGTCGCCCCCGCTCTCGCGCATCGCGAACCGGCGGTACTCGCTCTTGCGCGCCAGGCCGTCCTCGAAGACCACCATGCTGGCGACCACGTTGGTGCCCTGCACGTGGCTGATGTCGAAGCACTCGATGCGCAGCGGCGCGTCGGGCATGTCCAGCGCCTCCTGCAGCTCGGCCAGCGCCTGGGACCGGGCGGTCAGGTCGCTGGCCCGGCGCAGCTTGTACTGCACGAACGCCTGCTCGGCGTTGCGCTGGACGGTCTGCATCAGCGAGCGCTTGTCGCCGCGCTGCGGAATCCGCAGCGACACCCGGCTGCCGCGGATCTCACCGAGCAGCTCGGCCAGCGCCTCGTGGTCATCGGGCAGCTGCGGCACCAGCACCTCGCGCGGGATGACCGAATCGTCCTGGCCGTAGAACTGCAGCACGAACTGCTCGACCAGCTCCTTGATGCCGGACTGCTCGGCGCCCGGGTCGAGGCCGGCCGCGGCGTCCACCACCCAGCCACGCTGGCCGCGCACCCGGCCCTCCCGGACGTGGAAGACCTGCACCGCGGCGGACAGTTCGTCGGTGGCGAAGGCCACCACGTCGGCGTCGGCGCCGTCGCTCAGCACCACCGCCTGCTTCTCCATCGAGCGGCGCAGCGCGCCCAGGTCGTCGCGCAGCCGGGCGGCCAGCTCGAACTCCAGGTCGGCGCTGGCCTCGGCCATCTGCTTCTCCAGCCGGCGGATCATGGAGTCGGTCTTGCCGGCCATGAAGTCGCAGAAGTCCTCCACGATCCGGCGGTGTTCCTCGGCGGTGACCCGCCCGACGCACGGGGCGCTGCACTTGCCGATGTAGCCGAGCAGGCACGGCCGGCCGATCTGCCCGGCCCGCTTGAACACCCCGTTGGAGCAGGTCCGGGCCGGGAACACCCGCAGCAGCAGGTCCAGCGTCTCCCGGATCGCCCAGGCATGCGCGTACGGGCCGAAGTACCGGACGCCGGGCTTCTTCGCCCCGCGCATCACCTGCAGCCGCGGGAACTCCTCGTTGAGGGTGACCGCCAGCGACGGGTAGGACTTGTCGTCGCGGTAGCGGACGTTGAACCGCGGGTCGAACTCCTTGATCCAGTTGAACTCCAGCTGCAGCGCCTCGACCTCGGTGGTGACGATGGTCCACTCGACGCTGGCCGCCGAGTAGACCATCTGCCGGGTGCGCGGGTGCAGCGCCGACGGGTCGGCGAAGTAGGAGTTCAGCCGGGATCGCAGGCTCTTGGCCTTGCCGACGTAGATGACCCGGCCGGTCGCGTCCCGGAACTTGTACACACCCGGTTCGACCGGAATGGTGCCGGTCGCCGGGCGGTAGGAGGACGGATCAGCCACGTGAAAAGCCTAGTGAGCGAGGAGCGGGTCGGGGGTGCTGGTGTCGGGGTCGGGATGCGGGTGTCAGGGCCGAGGTGGCGATACCGGACCTAACCCGGGTCGCGGGTGGCCTTGCGGGCGGCGGTGCGGCGGCCGGTGCCGTTCGCCGTCCCCACCACCGACGCCCCGGTGCTGACCGCCTTGGCCGTTCTCGTGGCGGTGCTGGTCCGGGTGGTGGTGCTGGTGCGGGTCGTCTTGGTGGTCTTGGCAGCCACCGGCTGGCGCACCGAACGGGTCGGTTCGGCCGTGCGCCGGGCGGCCCGCTTGGCAGGCGGTCGCTTGGTGGCAGCCGCGGCCGCCAGCTGGTCGGCCAGCAGCTCGGCGAGGAACTGGCCGGTGTAGGACCCGGCGACCTGCGCCACCTCCTCCGGCGGCCCCTGGGCCACCACGGTGCCGCCGCCGGAACCACCCTCCGGACCCATGTCGATGATCCAGTCGGCGGTCTTGATGACGTCCAGGTTGTGCTCGATCACCATCACCGAGTTGCCCTTGTCCACCAGCGACTGCAGCACGCCGAGCAGCTTGGAGACGTCCTCGAAGTGCAGCCCGGTGGTGGGTTCGTCGAGGACGTAGATGGTGCGCCCGGTGGAACGCTTCTGCAGCTCGCTGGCCAGCTTCACCCGCTGCGCCTCACCGCCGGACAGCGTGGGCGCGGGCTGGCCGAGCCGGACGTAGCCGAGGCCGACGTCCACCAGCGTCTCCAGGTGCCGGGCGATCTTGGAGATCGGCTTGAAGAACTCGGCCGCCTCCTCGATCGGCATGTCCAGGATCTCGGAGATGGTCTTGCCCTTGTAGTGCACCTCCAGGGTCTCCCGGTTGTACCGGGCGCCCTTGCACACCTCGCACGGGACGTAGACGTCCGGCAGGAAGTTCATCTCGATCTTGATGGTGCCGTCGCCGACGCAGTTCTCGCACCGGCCACCCTTGACGTTGAAGGAGAACCGGCCCTGCTGGTAGCCGCGGACCTTCGCCTCGGTGGTCTCGGAGAACAGCTTGCGGATGTGGTCGAACACCCCGGTGTAGGTGGCCGGGTTCGAGCGCGGCGTGCGCCCGATGGGCGATTGGTCGACGCCGACCACCTTGTCCAGCTGGTCCAGCCCGGTGACCCGCCGGTGCCGGCCGGGCGGCAGCTTCGCGCCGTTGATCTTGTTGGCCAGGCTGGCGTAGAGGATGTCGTTGACCAGGGTGGACTTGCCCGAGCCGGACACCCCGGTCACCGCGACGAACACGCCGAGCGGGAACCGGACGTCGATGTTGCGCAGGTTGTGCTCGCGGGCGCCCTCGACCACCAGCTCGCGGTCGGGCCGGATCGGCCGGCGGATGGCCGGCACGTCGATGGTGCGCCGGCCGGACAGGTAGCTGCCGGTGATCGAGTGCTCGGAGGCGAGCAGGTCCTCCACGGTGCCCGACACCACCACCTGGCCGCCGTGCTCGCCGGCCTGCGGGCCGATGTCGACCACCCAGTCCGCGGCCCGGATGGTGTCCTCGTCGTGCTCGACCACGATCAGGGTGTTGCCCAGGTTCTTCAGCCGGACCAGGGTCTCGATCAGCCGCCGGTTGTCACGCTGGTGCAACCCGATGGACGGTTCGTCCAGGACGTAGAGCACCCCGACCAGGCCGGCGCCGATCTGGGTGGCCAGCCGGATCCGCTGTGCCTCGCCACCGGCCAGGGTGGCGGCCGCACGGTTCAGCGACAGGTAGTCCAGCCCCACGTCGACCAGGAAGCCGAGCCGGGCGTTGACCTCCTTGACCACCCGGGCGGCGATCATCTCCTCGCGCTCGGTCAGCTCCAGGCCGGCCAGGAACCGGGCGGCGTCCCCGATGGACAGCGCGCACACCTCGGCGATCGACCTGCCGGCCACCGTGACGGCCAGGATCTCGGGCTTGAGCCGGGTGCCGCCGCAGGTCGGGCAGTCGACCTCGCGCATGAAGCCCTCGTACTTCTCCCGGCTCCAGTCGCTGTCGGTCTCGGCGTGCCGGCGCTCCAGCCACGGCACCACGCCCTCGTAGCTGGCGTAGTAGGACCGCTCGCGGCCGTAGCGGTTCTTGTACCGGACGTGCACCTGCTCGGAGCTGCCGTGCAGCACCGCCTTCTGCGCCCGGGCCGGCAACCGGTCCCACCGGCTGTGCACGCTGAAGCCGATCTGGTCGGCCAGGCCCTCCAGCAGCCGCAGGAAGTAGTCGTTGTTCTGGCCGTTGGCCCACGGGGCGACCGCGCCGTCGGCCAGCGACATCGCCGGGTCCGGCACCAGCAGCTCGGGGTCGACCTCCTTGCGGGTGCCGATGCCGCTGCACGCCGGGCAGGCACCGAACGGGGCGTTGAACGAGAACGACCGCGGCTCCAGCTCGTCGATGGCCAGCGGGTGCTCGTTCGGGCAGGCCAGCCGCTCGGAGAAGCGCCGCTCGCGGTGCTCGTCGTCGTCGGGCAGGTCGACGAAGTCCAGGATCACCAGGCCGCCGGCCAGCGCGAGCGCGGTCTCGACCGAGTCGGTGATCCGCTGCTTGGCCGAGGCCCGGGCGGTCAGCCGGTCCACCACCACCTCGATGGTGTGCTTCTCCTGCTTCTTGAGCTTCGGTGGCTCGGTGAGCGGGTAGTTGGTGCCGTCCACCCGGACCCGGGAGTAGCCCTTGGTCTGCAGGTCGGCGAACAGGTCGACGTACTCCCCCTTGCGCTCCCGGATCACCGGGGCCAGCACCTGGAAGCGGGTACCGGGCTCCATCTCGAGCACCCGGTCGACGATCTGCTGCGGGGTCTGCTTGCTGATCAGCTCGCCGCACACCGGGCAGTGCGGGTGGCCGATCCGGGCGAACAGCAGCCGCAGGTAGTCATAGACCTCGGTGATGGTGCCGACGGTGGACCGCGGGTTGCGCGAGGTGGACTTCTGGTCGATCGAGACGGCCGGCGACAGGCCCTCGATGAAGTCGACGTCGGGCTTGTCCATCTGGCCGAGGAACTGCCGGGCATAGGCCGACAGCGACTCGACGTAGCGGCGCTGGCCCTCGGCGAAGATCGTGTCGAAGGCCAGCGACGACTTGCCCGAGCCGGACAGCCCGGTGAACACGATCATCGCGTCCCGGGGTAGATCGAGCTGGACGTCCTTGAGGTTGTGCTCACGGGCACCACGGACGATCAAGCGGTCAGCCACTGGCATCTCTCTGAGGTGGGAGGGTCGGTGTGCGTCTGGTTCGACGGCTTGGCTCCGAGCGTAATGGCCGGCACTGACAACCGCGCCGCCAGCGGGTACCCGGACGCGCGAGCGGCCGGCGACTCCTCCCGTGCGGCATGATCGAGGGATGGCCCGCACCATCGCAACCACCAACCGCGTCGACCGGGACGGCCTGCTGGAGTTCGTCCGGTCCCGGCACAGCATGGTCCTGACCACCCGGCGGGCCGACGGCTCGCCGCAGTCCTCGCCGGTGACCGGCGGGGTGGACGGCTCGGGCCGGCTGGTGATCTCGACCTACCCGGAGCGGGCCAAGGTGGCCAACCTGCGCCGCGACCCGCGCTGCAGCGTGCTGGTGCTGTCGGCGGAGTTCAACGGCGCCTGGGTGCAGGTGGACGGCGCGGCCGAGGTGATCGACCAGCCGGAGGCGATCGAACCGCTGGTCGACTACTACCGGTCGATCTCCGGTGAGCACCCGGACTGGGCGGAGTACCGGCAGGCGATGGCCGACCAGGGCAAGTCGCTGATCCGGGTCACGCCGCAGCGGTGGGGTCCGATCGCGACCGGTGGCTTTCCGGCCCGGCTGGCCGACAGTTAGCCCGGTAACGCACCGCCCGGCCGGCACGGTCCGGTAGCGCACCGGCTCACGCCGGTAGCGCCTCGACGGTGCGACCGAGGATCCAGGCGTGCTTGCCGACCTGGCGCACCCGCTCGAAGCCCAGATCCTCGAACAGCTCGGCGGTGCCGGTGAACAGGAACCGGTCGTGCGCGACCCGGCCGTCGGTCACCTCCGAGATCGCCTCGACCAACCCGCCGCCCGCCCGGCCGATCAGCTGGATCGCGCCTTCGACGGCGGCCCGGGCGACGCCCTGCTTGCGGTGCCGCTTGTCGACGAAGATGCAGGCGATCCGGTAGTCGGGCACCGGCGGCCGGTCCTTCTCGTACGCGACCCGGTGCTTGATGCCGGGCAGCTCCTCGGGCGAGCCGTACTGGCACCAGCCCTGTGCCACGCCCGCCTCGTCGAGGACCAGCGCAGCGTGCGCCCGGCCGGAGCGGACCCGCTCCTGTTTCGCTGCCCGGTGCGACGGGCCGTGGTTGTTGCCGATCGCGTGGAACCCGATGCACCAGCAGCCGCCGAAGATCCCGTTGTTGCGCTCGACGAGTTCGGCGAAGGCGTCCCAGCTCGCGGAGTCCAGCGCGGTGACGGTGAAGGTCATCGCCGCGACTACCCGGCGATCTCGCCCAGCAGTGCCGCCAGCTCGCGCGGCCTGGTGATCATCGGCCAGTGCCCGGAGTCGATGTCGACGTAGCTCAGGTCCTTGACCGCCGTCAGCTCCGCAACGTCGCCCGCCGCGACCCAGCCGCGCGCCTCGTCGGGCGAGAACTCCGGACACACCAGCGTGACCGGCACGCCGTAGCGGCGCTCGTCGGCCAGCTCGACGGTGCCGCGCGCCACCCGTTCCGGGACCGGGATGGCGGACTCGGCGAGCCGCCGCCGGGCCGCCTCGTCCAGGTCTGCACTGTCCGGGCCGTCGAAGGGCTCCCAGCCGGGGAACGGCATCGCCCCGTCGACGACCGGGAAGAAGTCGGCGTAGCTCGCCTGGTCCTGGTTCGGGAAGCCGCCGATCATGACCACCCGGGCGACCTGCTCGACCCGCCGGTCGGCGGCCTGCCACACCAGCGAGCACGCGGCCGAATGGCCGACCAGCACGACCGGACCGCCGGCGCCGGCGACCTCGGCGTCGATGGCGCTCAGCACCGCATCCACCTGGTCGGCCAGGCCGGCATCGCCACGCCCGTCGCCTTGCCCGGGCAGCGTCACCGCGACCGGGCGGTGGCCGGCCCGTCGTAGCTCGGCGACGACGTCGTCCCACACCTGGGCGTCGAGCCAGAGGCCGCCCACCAGGACGATCGACGTAGCTTCGGTCATCTCGCTGCTCCTGTCTGTTCGGGTTCGTGACACCCGTACCGGTACCACCTCGGCTACCGTAGCGGCGGTACCGGACGATCTGCTTCCGGTAGTGAGGACCGGTACCGATGCCCGAGGAGAACAGCGGCGCGAAGCGCAGCCCGACCGCCCGTGCGCTGATGGCCCTGGACCTGCTGCAACTGCGCCAGCTGGTCGCGGCCGGCGAGCTCGCCACGCACCTGGGCGTCACCGAACGAGCCGTCCGGCGCTACGTCGCCATCCTGCGCGAGGCGGGCGTCGCGGTGCTCACCGAGCGCGGCCCGTACGGCGGCTACCGCCTCGATCGCGGGCGGCGCTCGCCGGCGCTGGTGCTGAACTCGACCGAGGCCCTGGGCCTGGTGATGGCGGCGCTGGACGGCGCGCACCAGGTCGGCGACGTCGCCAGCCCGGTCGGTGCGGCGCTGGGCAAGCTGGTCGGCTCGCTGCCGGGCTCGGCCGGCCAGACCGCCGCCTCGATGCGCGCGCACGTGCTCGCGGCACCGGCCGGACGGACCCGGATCGATCCCGGGCTGGCCGCGGCCCTGGTCGCCGCGATCGACCGGCGGTGCCGGGTCCGGCTCGGCTACCGCACCGCAGGCGGTACCGAGGCAACCTTCGAGGTCGACCCGTGGGCGGTGGTGGTGCGCTTCGGCCGCTGGTACCTGCTGTGCTTCGCGCACGGCCCGGACGCGGTGCGCACGCTGCGGGTGGACCGGATCGCCGACCTCACCGAGCTGGACGCCGCGTTCGTCCCGCCGGCCGAGCTGGACCCGGTCGCCCTGCTCGAGCAGCACCTGGGCAGCAGCTGGACCTATCCCACCCGGGTGGTGTTCGACGCGCCGCTGGAGGCAGTCCGCCCGTACGTGCCGGCCGCCATGGGCCGGCTGGAGGCCCTCGACGGCGGCGCCCGCTGCGTCCTGGTGGGCAGCACGGACAACCCGGAGATGTATGCCTGCGAGCGGCTGGCGGCGATCCCGTTCCCGATGCGGGTGGACGGCGAGGAGCTGCGGCAGGCCGTCGCGGCACTCGCCCGCCGGATGGCTGCCGCGGCCGGGGTCGGCTGAACCGGCGGCCGGGGCCGGCTGACCTACAGTGACCAGTCGATCGGCTCGCCGCCGTGCTGGGCCAGCAGCGCGTTGGCCCGGCTGAACGGCCTCGAGCCGAAGAAGCCACCGCTGGCCGACAGCGGGCTCGGGTGCACCGACTTCAGGCACAGCGCGTCGCCGAGCAGCGGTTCCAGCGACTGCGCCTGCCGGCCCCACAGGATCGCCACCAGCGGCTGGTCGCGGGCGGCCAGCGCCCGGACGGCCTGGTCGGTGACCCGCTCCCAGCCCTTGCCGGCATGCGAGCCGGACTTGCCCGGCGCCACGGTCAGCACCCTGTTGAGCAGCAGCACGCCCTGCTTGGTCCACGGCGTCAGGTCGCCGTTGGCCGGGATCGGCACGCCCAGGTCGTCGTGCAGCTCGCGGTAGATGTTCTGCAGCGAGCGCGGCACCGGCTGGACCTCCGGCGCGACCGAGAACGACAGGCCGACCGGATGTCCCGGGGTGGGGTACGGGTCCTGGCCGACGATCAGCACCCGGACGTCGTCGAAGGGCTGGCCGAAGGCTCGCAGCACGTTGGCACCGGCCGGCAGGTAGGACCGGCCGGCGGCGACCTCGGCGCGCAGGAAGTCCCCCATCGCCCGGATCTCGCCGGCCACCGGCCGCAACGCCTCGGCCCAGCCGCTCTCGACGATCTCTTCCAGGGGGCGCGCGGTCATGGCCATCACCGTAGCCGTCTGCAGGCTCCGAGCCGGGCTGGCGGCACTAGGCTGAGGCCCGTCATGGGCAACTACACGATCACCACGTTCGGGGCGGCCACCGAACTCCTCGATCTGCCCTTCGACCGGCCGCTGGCGGACTGGCAGGACCCCCGGCTGGTGCAGGTGCCGCGCGGTATCTCGCGGCACGTGGTGCGCTTCGTCCGGGCCCACAACCAGATCTTCGCGATCAAGGAGGCCACCGAGCGCTACGTCACCCGCGAGCACCTGCTGCTGCGGGAGCTGGCCGAGGCGTCGGTGCCGGTGGTCGAGGCGTTCGGCACCGTGCTGGACCGCAGCGACCACGACGGCCACCACCTGGACGGCCTGCTGCTGACCAAGCACCTGCCGTACTCGCTGCCCTACCGGTCGCTGTTCACCGAGCGGTCGCTGCCGGACCTGCGTTCCCGGCTGCTGGACGCGCTGGCCCAGCTTTTCGTCCGGCTGCACCTGACCGGCTTCTTCTGGGGCGACTGCTCGCTGTCCAACACCCTGTTCCGGCGCGACGCCGGGGCGCTGGCCGCCTACCTGGTGGACGCCGAGACCGGCGAGCTGCACCCCCAGCTGTCGCGCGGGCAGCGGATGCACGACCTGTCCATCGCCACCGAGAACATCGCCGGTGAGCTGATGGACCTGCAGGCCGGCGGCTACCTGTCCGCCGACGACGACCCGGTCGAGACGGCGATCGGGCTGCAGCCGCGCTACGAGCAGCTGTGGGCCGAGCTGACCGACGACCAGATCTACCCGGCCGGCGAGAGCTATCGGATCGAGGAACGGGTCCGGCGGCTGAACACGCTCGGTTTCGACGTCTCCGAGATCGGCATCCGGACCGAGGACGCCGGCCGCAAGCTGCGGTTCGAGACGCATGTCGTGGAGCCCGGCCACCACCAGCGCCGGGTGTACGCGCTGACCGGCCTGCGGGTGCAGGAGAACCAGGCACGGCTGATCCTGTCGGACCTGGCCCGGTTCCGGGCAAAATGGATCGAGGGTGTCGGCCACGACATCCCCGAGGACCTGGCGGCGCGGCGGTGGCTGGACGAGAAGTTCTACGGGGTGCTGTCGATGGTGCCGCCGGAGCTGCGCCGCAAGCTGCCGGACGCCGAGCTGTTCCACGAGATCGCCGAGCACCGCTGGTTGATGTCGGAACGGTCCGGCCAGGACGTCGGCCGGCAGGCCGCGGTGGCCGACTACGTGGCCACCGTGCTGGCCGAGCTGCCGGATGCGACCGTCCGGGTGTTGACCGATCCCATTACTGAGGAGCTTCCGGTGATCCGAGAATGACTGGTTCGTACACGGGCGAGGTGTCGGTCGGCGGTGCGGTCGACGTCCGCGAACTGTCGGCGCTGAGCATCGCCAAGCTGGCCGTCGGGCCGATGTCCAACAATGCCTACCTGCTGCGCTGCCGGGCCACCGGCCAGGCGCTGCTGATCGACGCCGCGAACGAGCCGGACCGGCTGCTGGAGCTGGCCCGGCTGGGCGGCGAGACCGCGACCGCCGTGCTGACCACCCACCAGCACGCCGACCACTGGCAGGCGCTGGCCGCCGTGGTGGCCCAGACCGGGGCCCGGACGCTGGCCGGGGTGGACGACGCGGCCGGCATTCCGGTGCCGACCGAGCGGCGGCTGGAGCACGGCGACTGCGTGCACGTGGGCGACGCGGAGCTGGCGGTGATCGTGCTGCGCGGGCACACCCCAGGCTCGGTGGCGCTGCACTACCGCGACCCGGACGGCTCGTCGCACCTGTTCACCGGCGACTCGCTGTTCCCCGGCGGCCCGGGCCGCACCACCTCCCCGGACGACTTCGGGTCGCTGATGCACGACCTGGAGCGACGGGTCTTCGACGTCTATGACGACGACACCTGGTTCTACCCGGGCCACGGCAACGATTCGACGCTGGGCGCCGAACGTCCGCATCTCGGCGAGTGGCGGGCTCGCGGCTGGTGATCGGGCGGGCACAACGGCGCGAGGCGCGCACGGACCTGGTCGAACGGCATTTCGGTGCGGACGCCGAGGCGGCCCTGAACCTTCTGGAACTGACCGAACTGGCCTGGCACGACTGCTACGGCGAGGTGACGTTCTCCGACGAGGTCCTCGACGATCTGCTGACAGTGGCAGGCGGAGACATCCGTCGGCTCATCGGGGCGGCGCACCTGGCGGTGACGGACTGGCGGGATCTGCGGGTGGCGGCTCGCGGCTGGTAGCCCAGCGCTAGGCGGGCCAGACGCAGAACTCGTGGCCGTCCGGGTCGACCAGCACCGTCCAGTCGGCCGCACCCTGGCCGATGTCGGTCCGGCGTGCGCCGAGCGAGACCAGCCGTTCCACCTCGGCGGGCTGATCGCCCCCGGCGGCCGGCGACAGGTCGAAGTGCAGCCGGTACTTTCCGGTCTTCGGTTTCAGCGGCGGACCGCCCCAGGTGATCTTCGGCCCGCCGTGCGGCGAGCGGATGGCCGTTTCCTGGTCCTGGTCCCACACCAGCGGCCAGCCCAGCGCCGCGCTCCAGAAGTAGCCGACGTCCTGCGAGCCGTCGCAGGCCAGCGCGCCGACGAACCCGCAGTCGGCGAGAAAGCGGTTGCCCGGCTCGATCACGCAGAACTCGTTGCCCTCCGGGTCGGCGAGCACCACGTGCGGCTCGTCCGGCCGTTGGCCGACGTCGCAATGCCGGGCGCCCAGTTCGAGCGCCCTGGCCACCGTCCGCTGCTGGTCGTCCGGCGAGGCGCTCGTCAGGTCGAAATGCAGCTGGTTCTGGACGGCTTTCGCTTGCGCCGTCGGCATGAACCGCAACTGGAAGCCGGTGTCGTCACTCGGGGTCAGCGCGGTAGCTCCGTAGCGATCGGCGCCGGGTTGCCAGCCCAGCAGGCCGGACCAGAACCGGGCCAGCCGCGCCGGGTCGTTCGCGTCGACAGTCAGGGCCGACAGCTGGAGGGCCACAGACAACTCACCAGCCCAGCTCGTGCAACCGGGCATCGTCGATGCCGAAGTGGTGACCTACCTCGTGGATCACGGTGCGGCGTACCTCCTCCACGACCTCTGCCTCGGTGCCGCAGATCGCGCAGATCGCCCGACGATAGATGGTGATCTGGTCCGGCAGCGCGCCGGCATAGTTGCTGGTGCGCTCGGTGAGCGGAATGCCGCGGTAGAGCCCCAGCAGCCCCGGCGGTCCGCCGTCGGGCTCGACGACGACGGCCACGTTGCGCATCAGCCTGCCCAGCTTCGGCGGCAGCCCGTCCAGCGCCTCACCGACCATCGCCTCGAAGCGCTCGGGATCGATCTCGACCATGCATCAAGTGTGCCGACGGACCTGGGCCTCGGCACAGGCACCGGCGCATACTTCGAGCATGGCCGACCAGGAGCAGGAACACGACAGCACCGCCGAAGCGGATCCGCAACGGTTCAAGAAGCTGCCCGACCATGTGCGGCTGGAGGACACCGTCGCGACCCAGGACACCAGGATGGCGCGAGACCCCGAGGACGGGCGCGACACCGACCGCGACTTCATGTTCCGTCACCTGAGCTGACCCACGCCGGCCCGACCTCAGGCACGGGTTCGACGACTGGGTCGCTCCCATGCCACCGGGCAACGTTAGGCGGAGCCCGCCCGGCGGCGCAGCAACCCGCGCACGCCGACGATCGCGAGGCCGATCAGGGCACCGGCCATCGTGGCGGGGATGCCGATCTCGAACGCAGCTGCCCACGCGGTCGGGATGTACGCTCTCAGCCCGATGACCAGGCCGACAACCAGGCCCAGCGCGCCGCAGATAACCGCGGTCCAGCCGACGATGTCGCCGCTGGCGCGCTCCCTCATCACGCCGGTCACGGCACCCGATCGGCAGCAAGATGCTCGTCGAGCGCCTTGACCCGGGCGGCCCGGTTGTCCTCGGACCAGTCCGTCCAGTGGTTGGCGTACCGCGTGAAGACGGCCACCTCGGACTCCGAGCCCGGTTTCAGCGCGACCTTGCCCGGTTCCGCCTTGTCCGGGCGGGTGAATTTCGCCTGGAACTCCTTGGCGATCCACTTGCCGAGCTTGTCGTCGGTGTCCTTCGTGGCGACCACGATGCCGCCGATCAGCGCGGTCAGCGCGGTGCCGGCCTGGGTGACGAGTTGCTTGACCGGGTCGTCCTTGCCGGCGACCGCGGTCAGCTTCACCGTCACCAGGACGGCCACGCACGCCGCCACCGCGGAGAGCAGTCCGTTGATCCAGCCGTAGGACTCGAAGGCGCGCAGCGCGAGGATGGGCTTGGTCGTGATGAACCGGCGCGCGATCGGAGCGATTCCGTAAGCCAGGGCGAGCGCCACGGCCAGGATGAGCCAGGTGGGCCAGTACACCCCGTCGTACCAGTACTTCGCCAGCAGCAGCCCGATCAGGGTGTAGGCGGCCGTTGCCACCGGCACCTTCAGCGGAGCCAGCACCGCTAGACCGCGTGCATGTGCGGCGGCGAGTGGGTACAGCTCAGGTACTTCTTGTCGTCGACGAAGACGTAGAACACCTCGCCGTACGGCACGTCCTCCCGGCAGTCGCCGAGGAATTCCCGGTCACTGCTGATGGCCTCGTCGCGCCGCGCCCCCGCTGCCTCGTTGCCGGCAGCGCCGTCAGGCCCAGCCCCGTCGAAGGCAGGCTCGTCGAAGCCCTCGTCCCCGTTCGGCATGCCGCATCCCTTCCCCCGGAAAGATGTGAGAATGACAGCATTGCCGGCGGTAGTCCATAGCTACCCGGCCAGAGCGGGAACCACCCGGCGCGCCGGGCAGGCCACGACCCGCCCGGCGGACTACTTCTTGCGGGCCACCACCGACACCAGGGTCTGCCCGCCGCAGGTCTCCACCTCGCGGATCGCCCACCGGCCGTCGTAGTCGGCCGAGGACCAGTCGGACTCGGCGTCCCGTGGCTCGGTCTCGCCGTTCTTCGGGGTGAAGCCCTTGGCCGGCAGGTCGGACTGCAGGCCGGCCAGCACGTCCTTGAAGCCGGTGGCCGTCACGCCCTGCACCACCAGGCCCGACGTGCCGCGGTCCTCGGCGGAAGTGATCACCAGGCCCTTGGGCAGCGGGAACGCGGCCGGGAAGCCGGCCGGCGCCGGCACCGCCGCGGCGTCCTTGGCACAGGGCGCCGAGCTGGCCGACGCCTTGAGCGCCTTCTGGTCCTTCTCCTTCGCCTTCTCGGCCTCGCTCTCGCAGCCGGCGATCAGGACCAGCGCCGTCACCGCAATGGCGGCCCGCACCAGCACCGTCACTTGACCGCCACGGTGATCGAGCGCCGGTTGTCCGCCTCGTTGGACTCCGTGATCGCGTTGGCCGGGTCAGCCAGCGCCTGCACCGTCTGGCTGCCCTTGACCCCCTTGGTATTCCACGCCGCGGTCACCGTCTTGGACTGCCCGGCCGCCAGCGTCACCGGCGCCGAGGTGCTGAGCACCTTGCCGTTGACGGAGAACCGCACCGGGGTGGTCACCGACGATTTGCCGAGGTTGGTCACCGTGGCGGTGATCGAGGACGCGCCGTTCTTGGCCACCGTCGCGGTCAGGTTCGAGACCGCGACGTTGGGCAGCGGGTCGTTGGCCGCGAACAGCGTCAGGCCGGCGTACTGGCGGGCGATGCTGGCGTAGGCGTCGAAGTTGTTGACGCCGCTGGTCACGCAGGTGCCGGTGCAGCCGTCGGCGTAGCCGACCTCGACCCGGCCCTGCTTGTCGACGGTGGAACCGATGAAGTCGAGCAGGTTCCGGTCGTTGCCGCAGGTGGTGCCGCCGGTGCAGATCGAGCCGATCTGGACCGGGTCGGTCGGGGTGTCGTCCACCGTCGTCCAGGTCGCGCCGCCGTCGTAGGTGAAGGCGGTGTAGAGGTGCCAGATGCCGTGGAAGTTCGCGGCGTCCTGGTAGTTGCCGGCGGTGGTGGTGCCGATGAAGCTGACCGCCGCCCGGTTGTCGTCGCCGGCCACCGCGGTCGGGAACACCACGTTCTTGATGCCGGCGGCCGCACCCACGTTGAAGTCGTGGGTCCAGGTGGCGCCCTTGTCGTGGCTGACCGCAACGTGCGCGGTGCCGTCGCCGTTGGCGTAGCCGTAGTACACCGTGCCGTTGGAGCCGATGCCGATCGCCGGGTCGCTGTCACCGGGAATGCTGTTGGGCACGCTGTGCACCGTCCAGGTCTTGCCGTTGTCGCTGGAGGCGGTCAGGCCCTGGGTGCCGCCGCAGCTCTTGTTCGGCACGTAGGCGGTGCCGTCCGGCGCGACCATGATGTGGCCGTGCAGGCCGCCGCAGTCGAGCAGGCTGTAGACCGGCACGCCGGCGCCGAAGGTGGTGCCGCCGTCGCGGGACAGCGCGCAGAACGCGGTGGCGATGTCCTGGCTGCAGTAGTAGACCGCCCGCGGGTACAGGTTCGCCGCGTTCAGCGGGTCACCGGCCACGAAGTTGCCGCCGCCCAGGGTCTGGTGGTCGACGCCGGACGGGATGCCGCCGCCGGTGCTCGGGTTCCAGGTGGCACCGTCGTTGTCGGTGTAGCAGGTCAGCGAGTTCACCCCGGACAGCTGGGACTCGAAGGTGCGCCCGGTGGTCGGGTCGGTGTAGAGGATCGGGTCCAGTGACTGGGTCGAGCCGACCAGGCAGCCGTTGGTGGCCTTGGCCGACACGTCGGCCCAGCTGGCCGCGGGCGGGGTCACCGCGTCGTTGAAGCTGACCTTGTAGGTCGACAGGTACGCCTGGTAGGTCGTCACGCCGGTCTTGAAGTTGTTGCCGATGGACGGCTCACCCGCGCTGTGCGAGTTCGACAGCGCCTCCGGCGCGCCGTAGTTGGCCATCGACGGCGGGGTGGCCGTGGACGGCGGGGCACCGTCGGTGGACTTGGCGACCATGCCCGCGCTGGCCGAATAGCTCTGGCCGAGCGGGTTGAACGGCACCACCCGCACCTTGTAGGTGCCGCTGGTCGGAGGCACCACGATGACCTCGGGGTCGGCCGAGGACGCCGCCGTGCCGACCACCGCACCGGCGGAGTTCAGCAGGTAGACGTCGAAGTCGGCGGCCGAGTTGGGCCAGCCGACCGAGATCTTGAGGTTGTTGGTGTCGCCGTAACCGGCCGGCGTTGACACGGTGAGCGCGTAGTCGTCACAGGACTGCGGCGCCGTGCACACCGGGGCACCGGCCTGCGCGGTCGCGTTGGGGACCAGGAACGGCCCACCGGTCCAGGTCTTGGCACCGCTGGTGTCGGTCACCGTGCCGGCGGCGGGGACGGAGCCGGACGCGGCGACCACCCCGGAGACGGCGAGCGCCGTCACGGCGATGGCGACCAGGCCGAGCCGGCGGCGCGCGGACAGGGTGTTCGGGCCGGGGGTACGGCGCATGCTCAGCATGTCTGGGTAACGACGCATACCCCTACACGTTACGGATTTGCTGTGAATTAGCAGTGTGCCACTCGACAGTGGTGGCACGAATGCGGCATAGCTGGCAGTCAGTCGCCGCCGGGCAGCGCGAACGGGATGGTCAGCCCGTCATGGGCGTGGGCGCACCGGCAGTCGCCCTGCTCCCCCAGCTCGGTGACGGTCGCCAGCACCAGCTCCCGCAGTCGCTCGATGTTGGCGGCGAACACCCGGAAGACCTCGTCCTGGGCCACCGCGCTGTGCTCGTCGACGCCCGCGTCCAGGTCGGTGACCAGGGCGACCGACGTGTAGCAGATGGCCAGCTCCCGGGCCAGGATCGCCTCCGGCATGCCGGTCATGTTGATCAGGTCCCAGCCCTGGCCCGCGTAGTGCCGGGACTCGGCCCGGGTGGCGAACCTCGGCCCGTCGATGACCACCATGCTCGCGCCGTCCACGACCGGCTGGTCGAGCCGGGCGGCGGTCTTGAGCACCGCGGTCCGCCCGTCCGGGCAGTACGGGTCGGCGAAGGCCACGTGCACCGCGCCGGTGTCGAAGAACGTCCCGGCCCGGCCGGCGGTGCGGTCGACGACCTGGTCGGGCAGCACGAACGTGCCCGGCCCGAGCGCGGGCCGCAGCGAGCCGACCGCGCACGGCCCGAGCACCTGCCGCACACCCAGGGACCGCAGCGCCCACAGGTTGGCCCGGTAGTTGATGACGTGGGCGGGGTGCCGGTGGTCGCGACCGTGCCGGGGCAGGAAGACCACCTGCCGGCCGCCGACCTCGCCCCGGACCAGCTCGTCGGACGGCGGCCCGTACGGGGTCTCGACGCTGACCTGCTCGGCGTCGGTCAGCAGCGAGTACAGCCCGCTGCCGCCGATCACCCCGACCGGGGAACTGGCCGTCATCGCGGCACTCCTTCCAGATCGTGGCGGCCGGCCGCCAGCTTGTTGAGGTCGGCGACCACCGGGTGCCGGCCGAAGTCGGTCTCACAGCCGGGCCGGCGCACCCCGACCGCCCGCCAGCCGGCCGTGCCCGCCGCGTCCAGCTCGGCGCGGCTGTCGGTGAGGAACAGGATGTCGCCGGGCTCCGAGCCGATGCTGGCCGCGATCCGCCGGTAGGACAGCGGTTCGTGCTTCGGGCCGGCGTTGGTGGTGTCGAAGTGGCCGGCCAGCAGGCCGGTCAGGTCACCCCGGTCGTTGTGGGAGAACCACAGCCGCTGGGCGAGCACCGAGCCCGAGGAGTAGATCCAGCATCCGATGCCGCGCTGCCGCCAGCCGGCCAGCGCCGGCGGCACGTCCGGGTACACCTGCCCGACCAGCGCGCCGTCGGCGAAACCCTGCTCCCAGATCAGCCCGTGCAGCGTCTTGAGCGGGCTGTGCTTGGCGTTCTCGTCGTGCCAGGCCAGCAGCGCCCGCACCACGTCCCCGGTCGGCGGGTTGCCGCCGAGCATGGCGCGCACCTCGGCGACCACGGCGGGCACCCGGCCCTCGCGGACCCAGGCCTCGATCCGGCCGCGGGCGTACGGGAACAGCACGTCGTACACGGCCGCCAGCGGGCTGACGGTGCCCTCGATGTCGAGGACGACGGCTTCGCTCACGGGCTCGCAACCGGGGCGAGCAGCTGCTCCAGCGTCGGCATGGCCTTCGAGATCGGGTCCCCGGTGAAGCCGGCCACCCAGCCGTCGGCCTCCTGGAAGAACCGGATCGCGCAGAACCGCGGCCGGGTGCCCATGTCGAACCAGTGCGTGGTGCCGGCCGGCACCGACACCAGGTCACCCTCGGTGCAGACCAGCGCGTAGACCTTGTCGCCGAGGTGCAGGTAGAAGCAGCCCGCCCCCTCGACGAAGAACCGCACCTCGTCCTCGTCGTGGGTGTGCTCGTCGAGGAACTTCGTCCGGGCGGCGGTCGCCAACGCCTGCCACCCGGGGTCGCCGTCGTCCGGCACCAGCCGGACCACGTCGACGATCGGGTACTCGGCCGAGACCTGCGCCACCTCGGCGGCGTACGCGGCCAGCACCTCCTCCTGCCCGGCGTCGCCGGCGAGCGGGACGGTGGCCCAGCGTTGCAGGCTGATGCCGTGCCCGCTGAGCTCGGCGGCTATCTCGGCGACGTCCTCGGTGCGCAGCAGCACCGTCGCGGCGTCGTCGGCCGGCATGACCTGGAGCAGCGTCATGGTGTTGTCCTTTCCACGGAACGGTTTTCTACGGGCCGGCTATGCCTGTGCACGGGTTGGCCCGTCACGGCCGGTCGACCAGCCAGGTCAGCCGGCACATCTCTTCCAGGCACTCCATCCGGTTGCGCGCCACGTCCAGGGTCGGGCCCCAGGTGGTCGCCCCGTGGTTGCCGATCAACATCACCGGCGGGGCGTCCGCGGCGAGCCGGTCCGCGACGTCGGCGGCGATGCGCCGGCACGTGCGCGTGGTTCTCGAACACCGGGACGACCACCTTGGACGGGTCCGGCAGGCCGAGGCCCTTGAGGATCTCGAAGTCGGTGAACTCCACCGCCGCGGCGCCCCGGCGGGCGGCCCGGATCGCGGCGGTGGTGGCGTACGGCGGGTGGGCGTGCACGACCGCCCGGCAGTCGTCGGACAGCCGGTACAGCGCGGCGTGGATGGTGGTCTCGGCCGACGGGCGGGGCGAATCCGGCGATCGACCGGCTGCGCGTCGGCGATGCCCGACCTCGACCACGTCGGCGGCGGTCAGCGAGCCCTTGCTGACCCCGCTCGCGGTGATCAGCGCGGTCTGTCCACCGGCCAGCCGCACCGACAGGTTGCCGGCGGTGCCCTCCAGCCAGCCGCGCGCGTACATCGCGGCCGCCAGCTCGGCCAGCGCCCGGCCCTCGGCCGCCGCGGTCGTCATCCGGTCAACCCGCTCCGGCACCGCGGTGCGGACGGAACAGCCCGGCCTCGGTGACGACGGCGGTCACCAGGTCGGCCGGGGTGACGTCGAAGGCCGGGTTGAACGCCGCCGTGCCGTGCGGGGCGACGGCCACCCCGGCGTAGCAGGTGACCTCGCTGGCGGGCCGCTCCTCGATGACGATGTCCGCGCCGCGCGGCAGGTCCCGGTCCAGGGTGGACTCGGGGGCGACCACCACGAACGGCACGCCGGCCCGGGCCGCGGCCAGCGCGAGCGGGTACGTGCCGATCTTGTTGGCGACGTCGCCGTTGGCGCACACCCGGTCCGCGCCGACCAGCACGCAGTCCACCATGCCCGCGGCGAGCGCGGAGGCACCGGCGGAGTCGACCAGCATCCGGTGCGGGATGCCGGCCTCGGCCAGCTCCCACGCGGTCAGCCGGGCGCCCTGCAGCAGCGGGCGGGTCTCGCCGAACAGCACCTCGGCGACGCCGCCGTCCTCGGCGAGCGCCCGGATGGTGCCCAGCGCGGTACCCCAGGCCACGGTGGCCAGCCGGCCGGTGTTGCAGTGGGTCAGCAGCCGCAACGGCCCGGGCCCGCAGAGCTCGCGCACGAACTCGGCGGCGTTGCCGGCGGCGGCCCGGTTGCGCTGCTCGTCCTCGTCCAGGATGGCAAGCGCCTCGGCGAGCACCGCGTCGGCTCCTCCGCCGAGCGTGGCCAGCACCCGGCGCACCGCCCAGGCCAGGTTCACCGCGGTCGGCCGGGCGTCGGAGATCCGCCGCGCCTCGGCCAGCACGGCGGCCTCGTCACAGACCCCGCCGTGGGTGTGCACCCGCGCCGACAGAGCCACCGCCAGCGCGCCGGCCACCCCGATGGCGGGCGCGCCGCGGATCGCCAACCGCTGGATGGCCTCGATCACCTCGTCCACCGTGGCCAGCCGCAGCTGCCGGTACTCGTGCGGCAGGGCGCACTGGTCGACCGCGGAGATGACACCGTCCTGCCAGGTGATCGAACGCGTCATGCCCCCAGCCTCTCGATCGGCAGAACCGCGCGCATCTCCCACCGTGTCAACCACCGAATCCCCCATGTCAGGCACGGGATCCCACGATGGCCGAGGCGATCGCGTCGGCCAGGCCGTCGAGCTGGAAGCCCCGGTCGCCGACGTAGAGGCGCAGGAACTGCGGCTCGTCGTCCAGCGGCAGCACGTACTTGCGTTCGGGCTCGGAGGTGCTGACCGCCTGGGCCCAGACCCGCGGAACCGAGTAGCCGAAGCTGACTCCCTTGGTGACCTGCACCCCCGACCGCTGGGCGTGCGCGATCACCTGGTCGACCACCTCGTTCAGGTTCTGCCAGTCGTTGCGGGCCCGATCGTGGTAGAGGAAGGTCACGATGCCGCTGCCGTAGGGCACCGACCGGGCGAGCTGGACGTCCGGGTGGTGCGCCAGCGCGGGGTGGTGCACCTCGCCGGCCTCGCTCACCCGGGGGTCGGCGAGCAGCAGCGTGGCCAGCCGTTCGGCGTTGGCCCAGATGCGCCGCATCCGCCGTTCGTGCAGCGGCGCCTCGTACCGCGGGAACAGTTCGGCGTTGTGCCGGGCCAGCACGGCGCCGGAGTTGCGGCGCAGCATGTCGAACCGCTCGGTCAGCTCTACCGGGTACACCACCAGGCCGGCCAGCGCGAAGTCCATGCCGAGCTGCAGGTACTTGGTGCAACTCTCGTAGTAGATGACCTCGATGCGGTCGTCGCTGGCGAACAGCTCGACCGGCAGCGACGCACCGACCATGGTGCCGTCGATGACCACGGTGATCCGCTCGGTCACCACCTCGCGCAGCCGGCGGAACAGCTCGGGCAGGTCGAACATCCGCTGCCGCACGTTGTTGGCCAGCGGGTCGACGAACACCACCTTGGGCCGCAGCCGGACGACGTCGTCGACGATCTCGTCCACCGCGTAGCCGCTGGCCCGTTCGGCGCGCAGGTGCGGCAGCGCGGTGAGCTGCTGGGCGGCCTCGAAGTAGATGTAGGGCGCGAGCAGGATGCGGTCGCCCGCGGCCAGCCGGTCCCGCAGCAGGAACGCCTCCACCCAGCTGAAGGCCGACATCCCCGAGGAGGTGACGCCGATCCCGTAGTCCTGGGCGGGCAGGCCGAGCAGCGCCAGCAACTGGCGCTCGACCCGGAGCACCGACGGGTGGGTGCCGTTGCGGTCGTAGTGCATGGTCGGCCAGACCTCGGTCTGGGTGCCGAAGAACTGGACCCGGTGCGACTGGGCGTAGGACTTGGCGGCCCACTCCAGGCAGTTGCGGACGTAGGCCAGGGTGGACTGGCCGAACCGCAGCACCGACTCGGCGGCACTCAGCTCGGCGGCGCCGTCCACGCTGTCCAGCAGCTGGTCGGGCGACATGCCGGTCGCCGAGCGCTGGGCCCGGACCAGCCGCAGGGTGGCCTGCCGGGCCGACGTGGTCAGGTGCGCGAGCACCGGTTCGTCCACCTGCAGCCCGGTGCGGGCGCAGTACTCGCCGTAGGCCTCGATCTCGCGCTGCACGGCGTGCAGCTCGTGCACGCAGATGTCGAACAGCGTGCTCAGGTCCTCGACCTGGGCCGCGACGACGTCCTCGATCGATTCCGACCCGGCCGCCCGCCACCTGGGCACGGCAGCCGGGGACAACTCTGCTGGTTCAGTCATGAGGCTCCGGTGGACTGCGGCACGGTCAACATCTGCACAAGAATGTGTCGTCGGGTGCGAATCACCATCTCTTCACGTGCGGACCGCGATCTTCTCCGGTGCGGACCGCCGGCCGGACCGCGGAAATCCGCTGGCAGCCCGGCACTAGCCTGGAAGTTCCATGTCCTCGCCGCCGCCACCCCCCGAGCAGCCCGGGGCGTCCCAGCAGCCCGGGCCGGCCGCGGTCGTCCCGCCGCCCCCGGCCCGCCCGCCGGCGCGGGCCACGCCGCGAGCCGGGCCGTCCGGTCGCGTCGGGCCGTCCGGTCGCGTCGGAGCGTGCCGCGGAGCTGGCCCGCCGGATCGCCGAGCTGGGTCCGCGGGAGTCCGGCCGGTTGGGCCGGCGGCTGGAGCAGGCCGGCACCGACCCGGCCCGGCTGGCCGCGCTGGAGGCCGACCTGGGCCGGGCCGAGCAGCGGCTGGCCCGGCGCCGGGCCGCGGTGCCGGCGATCAGCTACCCGCCGGAGCTACCGGTCAGCCAGCGCCGCGACGACCTGCTCGAGGCCATCGCCGAGCACCAGGTCGTGGTGGTGGCCGGCGAGACCGGCTCGGGCAAGACCACCCAGCTGCCCAAACTGTGCCTGGAGCTGGGCCGCGGGGTGACGGGGATGATCGGGCACACCCAGCCGCGCCGGATCGCGGCCCGGGCGGTCGCCGAGCGGCTCGCCGAGGAACTCGGCACCGAGGTGGGCGAGGCGGTCGGGTTCGCGGTCCGGTTCACCGACCGGGTCTCCGACACCAGCCTGGTCAAGCTGATGACCGACGGCATCCTGCTCGCCGAGATCCAGCGCGACCGGCTGCTGCGCAACTACGACACGATCATCCTGGACGAGGCGCACGAGCGGAGCCTCAACATCGACTTCCTGCTCGGCTACCTCAAGCAGCTGCTGCCCCGCCGGCCGGACCTCAAGCTGATCATCACCTCGGCGACCATCGACCCGCAGCGCTTCGCCGAGTACTTCGACGGCGCCCCGGTGCTGGAGGTGTCCGGGCGCGGCTACCCGGTCGAGGTCCGGTACCGGCCGATCACCGATCCGGACGCCCCCGACGCCGAAGACCGCGACCAGGTCAGCGCGATCTGCGACGCGCTCACCGAGCTCAGCCGGGAACCGGCCGGCGACGTGCTGGTGTTCCTGTCCGGCGAGCGCGAGATCCGCGACACCGCCGACGCGGTCAGCGCGCTGAAGCTGCCCGACACCGAGGTGCTGCCGCTGTACGCCCGGCTCTCGGCGGCCGAGCAGCACCGGGTGTTCACCGGCCACCGCGGCCGGCGGGTGGTGCTGGCCACCAACGTCGCCGAGACCTCGCTGACCGTGCCGGGCATCCGCTACGTGGTCGACGCCGGCACCGCCCGGATCTCGCGCTACAGCCAGCGCACCAAGGTGCAACTGCTGCCGATCGAGCCGATCTCGCGGGCCTCGGCCACCCAGCGGGCCGGCCGGTGCGGGCGCACCTCGGCGGGCATCTGCATCCGGCTGTACGCGGAGGAGGACTTCGAGTCCCGGCCGCAGTTCACCGATCCGGAGATCCTGCGCACCAACCTGGCCTCGGTGATCCTGCAGATGGCCGCCCTCGACCTCGGGCCGGTGGCCGACTTCGGCTTCCTGGACCCGCCGGACGCCCGCCAGGTCGCCGACGGCCTGGCGTTGCTCACCGAACTCGGAGCGCTGCAGGCAGTCGCCGGGTATCCGGCTCCCCCGGCCTCACCGAGCTCGGTCGGCGGATCGCCCAGCTGCCGGTGGACCCCCGGCTGGCCCGGATGGTCCTGGAGGCCGACCGGCGCGGCTGCGTGCGGGACGTGCTGGTGCTGGCCGCGGCGCTGTCCATCCAGGACCCGCGGGAGCGCCCGGTCGAACACCAGCAGGCCGCCGACGCCCAGCACGCCCGGTTCGCCGACCCGACGTCGGACTTCGCCGGTTACCTCAACCTGTGGCGGCACGTCCGCGAGCAGCAGGGCGAGCTGTCCTCCAGCCAGTTCCGCCGGATGTGCCGCACCGAGTACCTGTCCTACCTGCGGATCCGGGAGTGGCAGGACCTGTACGGCCAGCTGCGCCAGATCGTCAAGACGATGGGCGTCCGGATCGGCGAGCAGCCGGCCGACCCCGAGCAGGTGCACCGCAGCCTGCTGTCCGGCCTGCTGTCCCAGATCGGGCTGCGGGATACCACCCGGCGTGACTACCTCGGCGCCCGCAACGCCCGGTTCGCGATCTTCCCGGGCTCGGCGCTGTTCAAGAAGCAGCCGACGTACCTGATGGCCGCCGAGCTGGTGGAGACCTCCCGGCTGTGGGCCCGGGTGACGGCCGGCATCCAGCCCGAGTGGGCCGAGGAACTGGCCCCGCACCTGGTCCGGCGGACGTACAGCGAGCCGCACTGGGAACGCAACCGGGCCGCGGTGGTGGCCTACGAGCGGGTCACCCTGTACGGGGTGCCGCTGGTGCTTGCCCGCAAGGTCAACTACGCCGCCATCGACCCGCAGCTGTCCCGGGAGCTGTTCATCCGGCACGCGCTGGTGGAGGGTGACTGGCAGACCCGGCACCACTTCTTCGCCGCCAACCGGGCGCTGGTGGCCGAGGTGCAGGACCTGGAGAACCGGGCCCGCCGGCGCGACCTGCTGATCGACGACGAATCGGTCTTCGCCTTCTACGATCAGCGCATTCCGGCCTCGGTGACCTCCGGCCGGCACTTCGACGCATGGTGGAAGAGGACCCGGCGCCAGCAGCCGGACCTGCTGGACCTGTCGGCCAACCAGCTGGTCCGGCCGGGTGCGGAGTCCATCTCGGCCGAGCAGTTCCCGGACCGCTGGACGGCCGGCGACTTCCAGCTGGACCTGAGCTACCGCTTCGAGCCCGGCTCGGCCGCCGACGGGGTGAGCGTCGACATCCCGCTGCCGGTGCTCAACGAGGCCACCGCCGCCGGCCTGGACTGGCAGGTGCCCGGGCTGCGTGCCGAGCTGGTGACCGCGCTGCTGCGCACCCTGCCCAAGCAGCTGCGCCGGTCGGTGGTACCGGTGCCGGACACCGCGGCGGCCCTGGTCGCGGCGCTGGGCGAGCGACCTCGGCACCTCGACCGGGCGGCTGGCCCGGGTACTCAGCTCCGAGCTGCGCTCACTGCGCGGCGTCGACATTCCCGAAGACGCCTGGGACCTGGACCGGCTGCCCGCCCACCTGCGCCCGACCTACCGGGTGCTCGACGAGCACGGTGCGGTGCTCGGCACCGGCAAGGACCTCGCCGAGCTGCAGGCGCGGTTCGCGCCGAAGGTCACCGCCACCCTGCAGAGCGTGACCGCGGACCTGGCCCGCGACCGGCTCACCGACTGGGACGTCGAGTCGCTGCCCCGCACCGTCCGCCGCGAGGTGGCCGGCTACCCGGTGACCGGCTACCCGTCGCTGGTAGCGGAGAACGGGGTGGTCGCGATCCGGGTGCTGGACTCGGCTGCCAAGCAGCGGCAGCAGATGGCGATCGGCACCCGGCAGCTGCTGGTCAACACCATTGCCTCGCCGGTCAAGCAGCTGATCCGCGGGCTGAGCCTGCCGCAGCGGCTGACCCTGAGCCGGGCGCCGCACGGCTCCCCCGGCGCCCTGCTGGCCGACTGCGTGAGCGCCGCGGTGGACCAGCTGATGGCGGCGGCCGGCGGCCCCCGCTGGGACCGGGCCGGCTTCACCGAGCTGCGTGCCCAGGTGGCGGCCGGGCTGCCGGCCGCCGCGGCCGGCGTGCTGGCATCGGTGGAGAGGGTGATGGCCGCCGCCCAGGAGCTGGAGGTGGCCCTGGACACGACCGTCGCGGCCTCTATGGCCCCGGTGGTGGCCGACGTCCGGGCCCAGCTGGCCGAGCCTGGTCCATCCGGGCTTCGTCACCGACACCGGTGCGGCGCAGCTGCCGCAGCTGCCCCGGTACCTGCGCGCGCTGGCGCACCGGCTGGCCGACGCCCCGGGCAACCTGGCCCGCGATGCCGACCGGCAGGCCCAGGTCGGGGTGGTGCTGGCCGACCTTGCCGAGCTGCGCGCCAAGCTCGGCGAGGACGTGCCCGGCCTGACCGAGCTGCGCTGGATGATCGAGGAGCTGCGGGTCAGCCTGTTCGCGCAGCGGCTGGGCACCGCCCATCCGGTGTCGGTGCCGCGCATCCAGAAGGCGATGGACGCGGTGGAAGAGTCGGCGGAGTCGGGATAGGGCCCGGGCGGCTATCCGCTCGCCCGGCGGCTTCGGGTGGGCTCAGCGGCCGTCCGCCGGCTCGACCGCTTCAACCGCCTCGACCATGCCGTGGTAGTACCGGCCGCGGAAGAACACCAGCGGATCGGTGATCTCCCAGTGCACGTTCATCCGCTCGATCTCGGCGATCACCACGGAGTGGTCACCGGCCAGCACCTCGCTGCGGACGCTGCACTCCAGCCAGCCGAGCGCGTTGTGCAGCAGCGGCGCGCCGTTCTCACCCACCGACCAGGACTCGTCACCGAACCGGTCCGCCACCCTGGTGGCGAACTTGCGACTGAGCGACTCCTGGCCCGCCGACAGCACGTTGATGGCGATGTTGCCGGCCTCGCGCAGGATCGGCCAGGTGGAGGAGGAGGTGGCCGGGCAGAACAGCACCAGCGGCGGATGCAGCGACAGCGAGGTGAACGAGTTCATCGACATGCCCACCGGGCCATGCTCGGCGAATCCGGTGATCACCGCCACGCCGGTCGGGTAGTGGCCCAGCACGTGCCGGAACAGGTCGGCGTCCGGACCGCGCAGATCGGGCCGGAAGGCGGCCGCGACATCCTCACTCACGAAGCCAGCCTAGCCAGGGCGGCGCCGTCCGAGTTATCTCGAACGTGCTGCTTCACCCCGCACCGCACGTTCCCGCAGCTGCGACCGGTAGCCGACGTCCGTCCGGTGCCTAAGGTGTGTCTGCACCCCCGAATCCCGATTGGAACCGCTGAGTGGACCTGACCGACGCGATCCGCGGCCGCCGCAGCACGGCTCCGGTCACCGACGCCGCCCCGACCGACGCCCAGCTGTACTCCTACCTGGCGCTGGCCGCGCACAGCCCCGACCACGCCGGCCTGCGGCCATGGCGGCTGGTGGCGCTGCGCGGCACCGACCGGGACCGGCTGGGCGTCGCCCTGGCCGACGGCTTCGGCGACCCGCCGGGCAGCCCCGCGGCTGCCAAGGCGGCGGCCCGGCCGCTGCGAGCCCCGCTGTTGCTCAGCATCATCGGCTGCCCGGTCGAGCACCCCAAGGTGCCGGCCTGGGAGCAGGTGGCCGCGGTCGGCGCCCTGGTCGCCACCCTGGAGCTGGTGCTGTTCGACGCCGGCTGGACCGCCATGTGGCGTACCGGACCGGGCGTCGAGCTCGCCGGGGTGCGACAGCTGCTCGGCGTCGGCGAGCACGAGCGGTTGCTGGGCTGGCTCTACATCGGCGGCCGCACCGACGCGCCGGCCGATGACGGTTCCGGCAGCCGCCCGGACCCCGACGTCAGCGGCCGGATCAGCTCGCTGCCCTGAGCCTGTCGGGGCGCTCGTCCGGCCGACCAGCCGGGCCGGCGAGGCCGTCGGTACCGGGCGATACGGTGAGGGCGCACGAGCGGCGACGAAGGAGTCGAGTCTGATGGCGCACTATCGCAGCGTGGGAGCCGTCCCGCCCAAGCGGCACACCCAGCACCGGGCTCCCGACGGCAAGCTGTACTTCGAGGAGCTGATGGGCGAGGAGGGCTTCTCCTCGGACTCCTCGCTGCTCTACCACCGCAACCTCCCGTCGGCCATCACCGAGGCCAGCGAGTGGCAGCTGCCGGACCAGACCCGGCTGCCGAACCGGCCGCTACTGCCCCGGCACCTCGTGCTGCCGGCGCTGTTCGACGACGAGGCCGCCGCCGAGGTGGACGCGGTGACCGGCCGGCGGCTGGTGCTGGCCAACGCCGACGTCCGGATCAGCTACGTGGTGGCGGGCCTGGCCTCGCCGTACTACCGCAACGCGGTGGGCGACGAGTGCGTGTTCGTGCAGGCGGGCTCGGCCCGGGTCGAGACGGTGTTCGGGGCGTTGCAGGCCGGCCCCGGGGACTACCTGGTGATCCCGCGCGGCACCACCCACCGCTGGCTGCCCACCGGCGAAGGGTTGCTGCGGCTGTACTGCATCGAGGCCAACTCCCACATCAACCCGCCCAAGCGCTACCTGTCCCGGTTCGGCCAACTGCTCGAGCACGCCCCGTACTGCGAGCGGGACCTGCGCGGCCCGACCGAGCCGCTGCTCGCCGAGGACCGCGACATCGCCGTCTACATCAAGCACCGCGACCCGGTCGCGCCGGGCGGCATCGGTGGCAGCGTGCACGTCAGCCCGCACCACCCGTTCGACGTGGTCGGCTGGGACGGCTGCCTGTACCCGTACGCCTTCAACGTCGCCGACTTCGAGCCGATCACCGGCCGGGTGCACCAGCCGCCGCCGGTGCACCAGGTCTTCGAGGGCCAGAACTTCGTGATCTGCAACTTCGTGCCCCGCAAGGTCGACTACCACCCGCTGTCGATCCCGGTGCCCTACTACCACTCCAACGTCGACTCCGACGAGGTGATGTTCTACGTCGCCGGCAACTACGAGGCGCGCAAGGGCTCGGGCATCGGGCCCGGCTCGATCTCGCTGCACCCGGGCGGCCACTCGCACGGCCCGCAGCCCGGCGCGTACGAGAACAGCATCGGGACGGAGTACTTCGACGAGCTGGCGGTGATGGTGGACACCTTCCGGCCGCTGGAGCTGGGCGAGGGCGGCCGGGCCGCCGACGACGGCCGGTACGCCTGGAGCTGGTCCGGCGGCCGGCCGTGAGCATTTCGCCTTTGTTCGCAGACCTGTTCGACGACGCCGCGCTGTTCCCGCCCGGCAACGCGACGATGCCGGCCGCGGTCGGCGGCCATGCCGGCTACCGGCAGGAGTGGTACGCCGGCCTGGTCGCCGGCTTCGTCTGCCCGGCCGGCCGGCTGGCCGAGCTGGACCGGGCGCTGGCCGACTTCGGCAGGGACGGCTCGACCGCCATCGCCCCGGAGATCTCGATGACGGTGCCCGGCGGCCCGGCGGAGCTGGCCGGCGCGCTGGCCACCGCCGAGGGGTTGCCGCAGCTGCGGCTGGGTGTGGTGGAACTGCCGGTCGGCGCCGCGGCGCTGCCCGGCGTGCTGGATTCACTCGGCACCGTCGCCGAGAAAGGCCTGGCGGTGTTCGCCGAGGTACCGGTCGCGGAGGTGACCGAAGAGTTGGCGGCGGCCCTGCACGTGGCCGGGCTGGGGCTCAAGCTGCGCACCGGTGGCACCGCGGCGACCGCCTTCCCCGGCGAGGCGGAGCTGGGGGCCGCCATCGAGGCGGCGGTCGCCGGCGGGGTGCGGTTCAAGTGCACCGCCGGGTTGCACCACGCCGTCCGGCACGACGACCCGGCCACCGGCTTCGCCCACCACGGCTTTCTCAACGTGCTGCTGGCGGTGCACTCGGCGCTGGCCGGTGGGCCACCGCCGGCCGAGCTGCTGGCCGAGGTCGACGGCCCGGCGCTGGCCGAGCAGGCCGGCACCCTGGCCCCGGACGAGGTGGCCGGGGTGCGCCGGCGGTTCGCCTCGATCGGCAGCTGCAGCATCTCCGAACCCCTGACCGACCTGATCGAGCTGAAACTGGTGACGCCGGTATGACCGAGACCTGGCTGGATGAGACCGCCGTGCCGGCCGACGACCCGTTCGGCGTCGCCACGCTGCCGTACGGGGTGGTGCTGGCCGCCGACGGGCAGCCGCAGCCGGCGGTACGGATCGGTCAGCTGGCACTGCTGCTGCGGCCGGCGGTGGCGGCGCTGCTGCCCGAGCACGCGGACCTGTTCGCCGGTGGAAACCTGGACGCGTTCCTGGCCGCCGGGCCGGAGAGCTGGCTGGACGTCCGGGCCGCGGTGACCACCTGGCTGATCGACGAGGCTTTCCGCGAGCAGCTGGAGCCGCTGCTGGTGCCGCTGGCCGGCCTGGAGGCGGTGCTGCCGTTCACGGTCGCCGACTACGTCGACTTCTACGCCTCTGAGAACCACGCGCTCAACGCCAGCCGGGTGTTCCGGCCGGACAACGCCACCCTGCTGCCGAACTGGAAGCACCTGCCGGTGGGCTACCACGGCCGGGCCGGCACGGTGGTGGTGTCGGGCACCGGCATCCGGCGCCCGCACGGCCAGCACAAGGCCGGGGACGAGGTGGAGTTCGGACCGTCGGTCAAGCTCGACTTCGAGGCCGAGGTCGGCTTCGTGGTGGGTGCCGGATCCACCCACGGCAGCCGGGTGCCGGTCGGCGACTTCGCCCGGCACGTGTTCGGGCTGGTGCTGCTCAACGACTGGTCGGCCCGCGACATCCAGGCCTGGGAGTACGTGCCGCTCGGGCCGTTCCTGGGCAAGTCGTTCGCCACCTCGATCTCGGCCTGGATCACCCCGCTGGCCGCGCTGGAGGCGGCCCGGGTGCCCGCCGTGCCGCGCGATCCGGCACCGCTGCCCTACCTGGACGACACCGGCGACTCCTGGAACCTGGACCTGGCGCTGGAGGTCCGGCTGAACGGCGAGCTGATCGCCCGGCCACCGTTCGCCACCATGTACTGGACCGGCGCGCAGATGATGGCGCACCTGACCGTCAACGGCGCCTCGCTGCGGCCCGGCGACCTGTACGGATCGGGCACCGTCAGCGGGCCGGAGCCCGACCAGCTGGGCAGCCTGCTGGAGCTGAGCTGGGGTGGCAGCAAGCCGTTCGCGATGGCCGACGGCACCGAGCACGGTTACCTCCTCGATGGTGACGAGGTGGTGATGACGGCCACCGCACCCGGCCCGGACGGCGGCCGGATCGGCATCGCCGAGGTGCGCGGCCGGGTGCTGGCCGCGGACACCCCGGTGGACTGAGGCCATGACGCCGGTGCCGCGGGCCCGGTTGCACGCGTTGATCGCCGACGAGCGGGAGCGTTACGTCGCCGGCCACCCGGCGTCGCTGGCGCTGTACCGGCAGGCCGGGCATTTACTCGGCCGGGTGCCGATGACCTGGATGAGCAAGTGGTCCGGCGGCTTCCCGCTCTACTTGGAAAGCGCAGCCGGCGCCAGCATTACCGACGTGGACGGCCGGCGCTACGCCGACTTCGCGCTGGGCGACACCGGTGCGATGGCGGGACATTCCGCCCCGGCGGTGACCGCGGCGATCCGCCGCCGGGCCGAGGAGCGGGGCGGCCTGACCGCCATGCTGCCGACCGAGGACGCCGAGTGGGTCGGCGCGGAGCTGGCCCGCCGGTTCGGCCTGCCGCTGTGGTCGTTCGCGCTGTCGGCCACCGACGCCAACCGGTGGGCGATCCGGCTGGCCCGGCAGGTCACCGGCCGCGCCAGGATCCTGGTGTTCTCCTACTGCTACCACGGCAGCGTGGACGAGACCTTCGCCGTCCTCGACGACGACGGGGAGGTCCGGTCCCGGCCGGGCAACGTCGGCCCCGCGGTCGATCCGGCCGGCACCACCCGGGTGGCGCACTTCAACGACCTGGACTCGGTCCGCGCCCAACTCGAGCACGGCGACGTGGCGGTGATCGTCACCGAGCCGGCGATGACCAACATCGGCATCGTGCTGCCCGAGCCGGGTTTCCTGGCCGGCCTGCGCGCGCTGGCCGAGGAGTACCGCACCCTGCTGCTGATCGACGAGACGCACACCCTGTCGGCGGGCCCCGGCGGGATGACCGCGACCGAGGGTCTTCGCCCGGACATCGTGGTGCTCGGCAAGGCGATCGGTGGCGGAATCCCCTGCGGTGCCTACGGAATCACCGCCGAGCTGGCCGACCGGGTGGCCCGGCAGGTGGCCGCCGGTGCCGCCGACATCGAAGACGTCGGCGGGGTCGGCGGCACCCTGGCCGGCAATGCCCTGTCCACCGCGGCGATGCGGGCCACCCTGTCGCAGGTGCTGACCGAGCCGGCCTTCGCCACCATGGCCGAGCTCGCCACCCGGTACACCGCGGGCGTGCAGGCCACCATCGACCGGCACGGGTTGCCGTGGTCGGTCAGCCGGCTCGGCGCCCGGGCCGAGTACCGGTTCGCCTCCCCCGCGCCGCGCACCGGCAACGCCTCGGCCGCCGCCGCCGACCCGGAACTCGACGAGTACCTGCACCTGTTCCTGGCCAACCGGGAGGTGCTGCTCACCCCGTTCCACAACATGGCGCTGATGTGCCCGGTGACCGGGGCCGCCGACGTGGACCGGCATACCGACCTGTTCGCCGAGGCGGTCGGGTTGCTGCTCGGCTGATCGGGATTCTGGACTCGGGTTCTGTCCACCTGGTTTCGATCTGCCCCGGCCGGATTCTCCGGCCGTGGATCTGCCAGGATCGCTCGCATGATCCTCGAAGTCGCCGAGTTCGACATCCGGCCCGGTGACGAGGCCGCCTTCGCGGCCGGCTACCGCGGCGTGGTCGGCGTGCTGGCCGAGTCGCCGGGACTGCTCAGCGTCCGGATGACCCGGGGCATCGAGACCCCGACCCGGTTCGTGCTGCTGGCCGAGTGGGAATCCCTCGAACACCACCAGGCGTTCCGGGACTCCGACCGGTTCGCCGTCTGGCGCGGCGGGATCGGGCAGTACTTCGCCGGGCCGCCGCGCGTCGAGCACGTCACCGACGTGCCGGTCACGCCCTGACGCCGACGGCGGGCCGGTGCAGCACCTCGACCAGGTTGCCGGCCGGGTCCGCCAGCTGGGTGCCGTAGTAGTGCAGCCGGTCGGACTCCCAGTCCCGCGGCGCCTGCAGCACCGGGATGCCGGCATCGCGGGCCACCGCGTGCACCGCCCGCACCAGGGCCGGGTCGCTGACCGCCAGTGCCAGGTGCGCGCCGGTGGTGGCGGTGCCGCCGGCCACCAGCAGCAGCACCGGCCGGCCCTCGGGCTCGCCGTAGCCGACCGCGGCCACCGTGCCCGGGTCGCCGTCCTCGGCCTCCGGGTCGGCGAAGTCAACCGTCGGCGCCAGGCCCAGGCAGCCGAGCAGGGCGTCATAGACTGCCCGACTGGCTCCGAAGTCCTCGGCAACGATGGTGACGTGATCCAGCGTCGTGCTCACCGGCATGACGTCATCTCTACCGGATCGAGGCGAACGCCGTGCAGGTACACCCCGAGGTAGCGGCCGCGCTGGCCGACGGCCGGCCGGTGGTGGCGCTGGAGAGCACCATCATCAGCCACGGGCTGCCCCGCCCGGACAACCTCGGCATCGCGCGGCAGATCGAGCAGGCGGTCCGGGACGGCGGCGCGGTGCCGGCCACCGTCGCCGTGGTCGCCGGCCGGCCCCGGATCGGGCTGGACGACGAGGCGCTGGCCGAGATCGCCGGGTCCGATGAGGTGGTCAAGGTCAGCGTCCGGGACCTGGCCAGCCTCGCCGCGCGCCGGGGCACCGGAGCCACCACGGTGGCCTCGACGGCCCACCTGGCCGCCCGCGCCGGCATCGCGCTGTTCGCCACCGGCGGCCTGGGCGGCGTGCACCGGCAGGCCCGTGACTCCTGGGACGAGTCGGCCGACCTCGGCACCCTGTCCCGCACGCCCATCACCGTCGTCTGCGCCGGGGTGAAGTCGATCTTGGACGTGGCCGCCACCCTGGAGCGGCTGGAGACCCTCAACGTCGGCGTGCTCGGCTACCGGACGGACGCCTTCCCCGGCTTCTACCTCGCCGACTCCGGATACCGGCTGGACTGGCGGGTGGACTCGGCCGGCGAGGTGGCTGCCGTGATGCGGGCCCGGGCCGAGCTCGGCACCGACCGGTTCGGCCTGGTGGTGGCCAACCCGATCCCGGCCGCCGACGAGCTGGACCGCGACCTGCACGACCGCACGCTGACCGCGGGTCTCGCCGCGCTCGGCCGGGCCGGGGTGACCGGCAAGCAGGTGACCCCGTTCCTGCTGGACTTCTTCCACCGCGAGACCGGCGGCGCCTCGCTGAGAGCCAACGTCCGGCTGGTGCTCAACAACGCCCGGGTGGCCGCGGAGATCGCTGCGGCCTACGCGGGCGGCCCAGCGGGCGATTCAGCCGGCGACCCAGCCCGCGACTCAGCCGGCAGCCCGGCCGCATGAGGCCGCCGGGCCGGCTCGGGCCCGGCAACCGGGTGGTGTGCGTCGGCGACGTGCTGCTCGACATCTGCGCGCTGCTGCCCGGGCCGCTGGTGCAGGGTTCCGACACCCCGGCGCCGGTCAGCTACCTGCCCGGCGGGTCGGCGGCCAACACCGCGGCCTGGCTGGCGAGTTTCGGCGTGCCGTGCCTGTTCGCCGGCCGGGTCGGTGACGACGCCTTCGGCCGGGACGCGGTCGCGGCGCTGCACGGGCACGGCGTGCAGACCCGGGTCTCGGCCGACCCGGTGACCCCGACCGGCGCCTGCCTGGTGCTGATCGGCCCGGACGGCGAGCGCACCATGGTGCCGTCGGCGGGGGCGAATGCCACCCTGAGCCCGGCCGACCTGGGCTCGGACCTGCTGCGGGCCGGCGATCACCTGCACCTGTCGGGATACGCCCTGCTCAACGAGGGATCGCGGGCCGCCGGCCGGTACGCCCTGGACCTGGCCGGCACGGTCGGCGCGTCGGTGTCGGTGGACGCGGCCTCGGCCGGCCCGATCCGGACTTCTGGCGCCGAGCGGTTCCTGGCCTGGCTGCCGCCCGGCGCGCTGCTGCTGGCCAACACCGACGAGCTGGCCGCCCTGACCGGGATCGCCGGCTCCGCGGACCTCGACACCGGCATCGCGGCGCTGGTGGCCCGCGAGCTGGACGTGGTGATCAAGTGCGGCAGCCGAGGCAGCGTGCTCGGCACCGCATCGGGGCTCTGGCGCTCGGCCATCACCCCGGTCGAGGTGCTGGATTCCACCGGCGCCGGGGATGCCTTCGCCGCCGGGTTGCTGGCCGCGCTGTGCCACGGCGCCGAACTGGCGGACGCCCTGGCGGAGGGTAACCGGCTCGGCGGCCTGGTGGTGGGCCGGCTCGGCGCCCGTCCGTGAGGTCCGGGCCTACCCTGTCCGTGACCCGACCCGCGCCCAGCTGCAGGATAAACCGATTTGTATTGACTTAGCCCCTTGGGGAGCATTGACTGATTCGGGTATTCCCCGTCCACCTCTGACCCCTGAGGGAGCTCCTATGACCGCCGTCCTGACCGCACCCAACAGCACCGACTGGCGCGTGACCGCCGGTGCCGACAGCCCTGCCGGCCCGCTGTTCAGCAACGAGTACGCCGAGAGCGAACTGGCCCTGCAGGACCCGATGGCCCTCGACTGTTCGCTGGCCACCGGCTCGTCCAGGATCCCCTGCTGCGCCTGACCCTGCGGTGCGCACCGAGGACGGCGGGTTCGACCGCTGCTTCGCCGGCCTGATCGAGCCTGCACTGGGCGAGCTGGCGGCCCGGCTGGACGAACTCGCCGTCCTCGGCCCAGCGGAGCGGGCGGCCGTGCTGTCGGGCGTGTCCGGTTCACTCGTCGACACCCTGCGCCGCAAGGTGTCCCGGCTGCTCGCCGTGGAGCTGGACCTCGCCGGCGCCGGCGGCACGCTGACCACCGGAACTGCCGAGGCGCGCTGGACCGAGTTCCTCGACCGGGCGTCCCAACCGTCGTTCTGGAACAGCCTCGCCGTCCACTACCCGACCCTGCCCACCCGGCTGCGGACCGTGGTGTCCCGGCGCTGCGCGGCCGGCCTGGAACTCGCCCGGCGCTTCTGCGCCGACCGGGCCGAGGTCGGTGAGCTGGCCGGCGCCGCCGGCGGCGGACTGGTCGCCGTCGAGTTCGGCCAGGGTGACTCGCACAGGTGCGGCCGGTCGGTGGCCCGGTTGGGCCTGGACGCCGCCGACGGCACCGGGCAGGTGATGTACAAGCCGCGCTCCCTCGCGGTGGACGCCGCCCTGCGCCGCTTCCTCGACCTGGTCTTCGACGACGGCGATCCCGACGGCAGTGCGACCAGCGGCCGATCCGCCGACCGCATCCGGGTACCGCGGGTGCTGGTCCGCGACGGCTACGGCTGGTCGGAGTTCGTCGCCCACCGCCACTGCGAGCTGCCGGCGGAGCTGAGGACGTACTACACCGGCATCGGGCACTGGCTGGCGCTCACCCGGTTGTTCGGGGCGACCGACCTGCATGCGGAGAACCTGATCGCCGTCGGGGCGAGTCCGGTCGTGGTGGACTGCGAAACGTTGTTCACGCCATGGGTCCGGCTGGCCGGCGCCGGAATGGGCGATGCCACCGACCGGGCCCTGGAACGGATCTACTCCACCGTGCTGCTGTCCGGCCTGCTGCCCGGCCGGGGCAGCGAGTTGGGCTGGCGCGGCGTGGACATCTCTGCCGCCGGGGCGCTGCCCGGCCAGCAGCCGGCAGTCCCGATGCCCTACCTCGCCGAGGCCGGCACCGACCGGGCCCGGGTGGTGCTGCGCCCGGTGCCGATCGCGACGGCGGCCAACCTGCCCAGCCCCGAACCGATGCTGGATCGCTACTGGCCCGACATCATCGCCGGCTTCGAGGCGGTGACCACCAGGCTGACCGACCTGGACCAGGCCGGCGAGCTGGCTCCGGCGCTGGCCGGCTTCGCCGGCGTCGAGGTGCGCGGCATCCTGCGGGCCACCGAGACCTACGCCGAACTGGGCCGGATGCTGTGGCACCCGGTGTCGCTGCACGACGAGCCGGCGGCGGCGGCCCGCGCGGCGGAGCTACTGGCCGCCCAGGGCCGGTCCCGGCCGAGCGCGCCGTCGGACCCGGGGGTGGTCGCGGCCGAGGTGGCCGAACTGCTCTGCGACGACATCCCGATCTTCACCACCAGCACCAGCGACGGCCTGCTGGCCGGCCCGGACGGCACCCGGTGGGGAGCGCCGCACGACCTCGTCGAGGCAGCCCTGGCCAGCTGGCGGGCGGCCGACCTGGCGACCGAGCGGGAGCTGATCCGGACCAGCCAGATCAGCGCCTACTCCGACGAGGGCTGGCGCCCGGACGGAACCCGGCTGGTCGTGCCGCGGTCCCGCGAGCCGGCTCCCGCCGGCCGGTCCGGCCAGCTGGCAGCCTCGGTGCTGGCGACGTTGCGTGACACCGCGGTGCGAGGCGGCGACGGGACGGCGACGTGGATCGCCCCGGTGTTCAACGCCACCGGCTGGTCGGTGCAACCACTGTCCCTGGACGCCTACTCCGGGCTGGCGGGTGTCGCCCTGCTGCTGGCCGGCTATCAGCGGGAGTCCGCCACCGGGGCGGCACCCCCGCTCGACGGGCTCGACGACCTGCTGGCCGGCACGCTGCGGTCGATGCGGACGGCGTTCGACCGGACGCTGGAGATCCGCGGCCGGCAGCCGGTTTGCCGGCCGTCCGAAGCCGCCGGGACTCTACGTAGGGCTCGGCTCGCAGATCTGGGGCTGGCTGTGGCTGGTCGAGCTCGGAGTCGCCGACCCCGGCGACCTGGACCGCGCCGTCACGCTGGCCGGCCTGCTGCCGCAGTCGGTGGCAGCGACCGAGGGGTGCGACGTGCTGGTCGGGACGGCCGGAGCGGTGGTCGCGCTGCTGATGCTGGCCGAGCGCACCGCCGACCGGCGCTGGGTCGAGCAGGCCGCGGCAGCCGGCGAGCAGCTGGTGTCGCACGCCCGCCGATCCGGTGGTGTCGCGCACTGGCCGTCGGCGCGGGCGCCGGACGGGCTGGGCGGCTTCGCCCACGGCAGCACCGGCATCGGCTGGGCGCTGGCGCGGCTCAGCCTCGCGTCCGGTGATCCGACCTTCGCCGAGACCGCCGAGGCCGCCTTCGCCTTCGAAGAGGCCCTCTACGAACCCTCGACCGGCAACTGGCGCGATCTTCGCACGGTCGCCGATCCGGCGCCGGCCTGGTGCCACGGTGCGGTCGGGATCGGGCTGGCCGCCGCGGACCTGATCCGGCTGGGCTTCGGCGATCCGAGTCGGCATGCGGAGGTGGTGCGGCGGGCGGCGGCTGCCTGCTGGGCCGAGGGCATGGGCTTCAACCACAGCATCTGCCACGGTGATCTCGGCTGCTGGGAGTTGCTGGATACCGCCTTCGACCTGGGGCTGGCACCCGCCGGGTTGCACCGTGACGCCGTGGTCGGCTACCTGCTCGGCAGTCTCGATGCGCACAGCCCGGTGACCGGTGTCGCCCGGCAGGCCTTCTCCCCCGGGCTGCTGCCCGGACTGAGCGGGGTGGCCTACCAGCTGTTGCGCACCGACCCCGGCTGCGAACTGGGGTCGGTGCTCATTCCCGACTCGGCCATCCGCCGGCCCGCGTCGGCAGCCCAGGACACGAAGGCAAGCATGGATATAAAGCCCTATTGTCCGATTTAAGTAGAAACTACTACTATGGGGTGGGCTGTCATTCGCGGCCCGTTCACCACCGTGAGGAGTTCCCTATGCGTACTGCATCGTCCACCGCCGAAGCCCTCGTCAACCAGTGGCGCACCAGCGGCGACAACAACCCGGCCGGCCCGCTGTTCACCACGCCGTACGCGGAAGCCGACCTGGCGCAGATCGGCTGGGAGGACACTCGGCAGACCTGCTCGTCCTGTACGGCCTCCCGCACCGCCCAGTGCTGCTGACGCTGGACTGAGCACCCGTGCAGATCGAGGAGGGCGATTTCGACCCCAGTTTCCGCTGCCTGATGGACCCGGCACTCGCCGGCTTGGCGGCGGAACTGGACCGGGTCGCCCTCCTCGGCAGCGGGGAGCGGCAGGCCGTGCTGACAGGTGCGGCCGTGTCGATAGCGGAGGCGTTACGGCGCAAGGTGAGCCGGCTGCTGTTGCTCGAACTCAACGCCGCCCGGGTCTCCGGCAGCCTGCAGGCCGAGGATGCCGCCGGTCGCTGGGCAGAGTTCCTCGAGCATTCCGGACGCCTCGACTTCTGGAATTCACTCACCGAGCACTACCCCACCCTGCTGACCCGGCTGGCTGCGGTCGTCAGCGGTCGGATCAACGCGGCTGCGGAACTGACGCGTCGCTTCGCTGCTAACCGCCACCGGCTCGGCACGCTGGTCGGCGGCCCCGTCGAACTCACCGAACTGAACTTCGGGCAGGGCGACAGCCATCGAGGCGGGCGGTCGGTGGCGATCCTGGACCTGCACGACAAACGGCTGGTCTATAAGCCCCGCCCGCTGGGAGTGGACTCCGCCATCGGCAATTTCCTGGCCTGGCTCTTCGGCGCCACCGAGCCGGCGGATCGGATCCGAGTTCCCCGGGTCATGCTGTGCGGCACCTACGGCTGGTCGCAGTTCGTCGAGCACCGCTACTGCGACTCGGATGCCGAACTGCGGACCTACTACCACCGCCTCGGCCACTGGCTGGCCATGGCCAGGCTGCTGGGTACCACCGACCTGCACGCCGAGAATGTGATCGCCTGCGGACCCACGCCAGTGGTGATCGACTGCGAGACATTGTTCACTCCGGCGCAACCGGTCCGGCCGGCCGGCATGGGTGACGCACTGGACCAGGCCACGCTCCTGCTGACCGGTACCGTGCTGGGATCCGGCCTGCTGCCCAGTCGCGGGCTCGGCCTGGGCTGGCGCGGCGTGGACATCTCCGCGGCCGGCTCGTTACCCGGCCAGCAACCCACCATCGAGGTGCCGGCCATCGTCGACGCCGGCACCGACCATGCCCGGCTGGCGATGGCCTCGGTGCCCAGCCCGGACACTCTGAACCACCCGAGTCCGCGGCCTGACCTCGATGTGTACTGGCCGCACGTGCTGGAGGGCTTCGACGAACTGACTGACCGGCTGCTGACATTGGACCGAGACGGTTCGCTGGGGCCGGCCTTCGCGGCTTTCGGCGATGTCGACATCCGCGCGGTGCTGCGGGCCACCGAGTCCTACGCCGAACTGGGCCGGATGCTGTGGCACCCGGTGTCCCTACACGGCGAGCCGGCCGCGGTGCAGCGGGCCGAGGCATTGCTGGCCAAGCAGTGCGAGACGATGCCCTCCGCGCCGAGCGATCCCGCCGTGATCGCCGCCGAGGTGGCCGAACTGCTGATCGGCGACATACCGTACTTCGGCACCACCCCGGCGACCGGCTGGCTCCGGGGCCCGGGCAACACCAGGTGGGGGGCGCCGCACGATGTGCTGGCCGACACTCTCGCGCGCTGGCGCTCGGCCGATCACGGGGTGGAGCGCGGACTGATCCAGTCCTCATTGGTCTGTGCCTACATCAACGACGGATTCATGTCCTCCGGCTCGCCGATGTCGGTGGCCCGGCCTCGCACCGACGATCTCGACCAGCGCCGCAGGCGACTGACCGCCGAGATCCTGCAACGCCTGGTCGGCACCGCGATCCGCGGCCAGGACGGAACCGCGACGTGGGTTGCTCCGGTGATGAACCTGACGGGTTGGTCGGTGCAGCCGCTCAGCCCCGACCTGTACTCCGGCGCACCCGGCATCGCGGTGCTGATCGCCGGCTACCAGCGCGAAGTGGCCGCCGGCCGCGCGCTGCCGGTCGCCGGTCTGCCCGAGCTGCTGGCGGCGACCCTGGCGAGCGTGCGTGCGGCCGAGGACTTCAGGGATGCCAGCCAGCCGTCGGACTTTCCCACCAGGCCGGCACCGCCGGGACTGTACGTCGGGCTGCATTCCCAGAGCTGGGCCTGGTCACTGCTGGCCGAATGCGGGGCGTTGGATCAGGCGGAGGCCCGGCGTCGCGCGTCGCGGATCTCGCCACTGCTGCCCGAAGCACTCGCAGCGACGGTCGAGCCGGACCTGCTCAGCGGCCGGGCCGGCGCCGTGATCGGCTGCCTTCAGATGGCCCGGCAGACATCGGACCCTCGGTGGCTGGAACTGGCAAGCGCCACCGGCGAGGAGCTACTCGAACTCGCCGTGCTCGACGGCGGTCGGGCCCGCTGGAGCACACCGCTGTGGCCGGTCGGCCTCGGTGGTTTCGGGCACGGCGCCACCGGCATCGGCTGGTCGCTGGCACGCCTGGGCCAGGCCACCGGGCGGGCCGATTTCACCGCCGTGGCGGAAGCCGCCTTCGACTACGAGGAATCGCTGTGGGATCCGGCGGAGGGCAGTTGGCGGGACGCCCGGGAGGAGTCCGGGGTGGCGACTGCCTGGTGCCACGGAGCCACCGGCATCGGGCTGGCCTCGGCCGACCTGCTCTCGCGCGGCCTCGGCGATCCGGCACGGCATCTGGACGTCGTGCGGCGGGCCGCCGCGGCGTGCTGGAGCCGGGGCATGGGGTGGAACCACACCGTCTGCCACGGTGACCTGGGTTGCTGGGAACTGCTGGAACGGGCCTTCACCCTCGGGGTGGCACCGGACGGCCTGGACCGCTCGACCGTGGCCGCCCACATCATCGGCAGCCTTGAGCAGCACGGCGCGGCCAGCGGACTGGCCCGCGCCGCGTTCTGCCCTGGCCTGATGCCGGGGCTCGGCGGGGTGGCGTACCAGCTGCTCCGGATGGATCCCGGCTGCGAACTCCCCTCCCTGCTGGTACCGGCCTGAGCAGGTGGTGAGTGACCGGCACGACATGATCGAGCACAAGCACGACCCGGACGACGCCGCGCCGCCGTACTGGGCGCTGGACACCGCCGGTGCCGACGCGCCCCGGCTGCGCGCCATGCTGCGGGAGTTGCCCCGCGCGTCGCGGCCGATGCTGGCGACGGTCTACCGGGCGGCGCCGGGTCCGGCCGCCGCGGTCGTGGTGTTGCAGGTGCTGTCCGGCCTGGCGTCGGTCTTCGGGCTGCTGACCACCACGGCCGTGCTGGACCGGTTGCTGCTGGCCGGCCCCACCGCCGAGCGGGTGGCGGCCGCGATACCGGCGCTGCTCGCGGTCGCGGCCCTCTACACGGTGCGCGGCGCGGTGGACGCTGCCGTGTCGCTGGCCCAGGCGCGGATCGGCCCTGCGGTCCGCAGGCTGTCGGCCACCCGGCTGATGGAGGCGGCGGTCGGGGTGGAGCTGGCCGCCTTCGACGACGACTCCTTCTACGACCGGCTGCACCGCGCCCGGGACCGGGGCCTGCTCAACCTGGACCGCTCGGTCGCCAGCCTGGTCGAACTGCTCGCGGCCACGCTGGCCGTGCTCGCGGCGGCCGGCGCGCTGCTGGTCCTGCATCCGCTGCTGGTGGCGGTGCTGCTGCTCGGCGTGGTCCCCGAGGCGTGGTCGGCGCTGCATGCCGCGCGGCTGGGTTACCAGGGCCGGCTGCGGATGACCACGGTAAGCCGCCGGATGTGGATGCTGGGTGAGCTGATCACCGGCCGGGAGGCGGCCGCCGAGTTGCGCAGCTACCAGGCCGAGCCTTTCGTGCTGGCCGAGTACCGCCAGGTGAGCGGCACGCTGGCCGCCGAGGAGGCCCGGGTGGAGACCGCCCAGGCCCGGTCGCGGACGCTGGGCCGGGCACTCGCCGGAGTGGGCACCGCGGCGACCTTCGTGGCCCTGGGCGGGCTGCTGCGGGCGGGCTGGATCCCGCTCGCGGTGGCGGGCGGCTCGGCTATTGCCATCCGGACCGGCACCGCCGCCCTGGGCAGGGTGGTGATCGCGGTGAACCAGCTGTTCGAACAGGGCTTGTTCGTCGGGGACTACCAGGACTTCCTGGCCACCGCCGCCCGGCGCACCCCGGCCGCGGGGGGCGGCGCGGTGCCTGCCGCTCCCGAGCGGATCGACCTCGACCAGGTCAGCTTCCGCTATCCAGGCAGTGCCGCGTCCGACGCCGTGTCCCAGGTCAGCCTGGCCATCGACGCCGGGCACACCATCGCGCTGGTCGGCGAGAACGGTTCCGGCAAGAGCACGCTGGCCAAGCTGATCGCCGGGCTCTACCCGCCCACCGGCGGCGAGATCCGCTGGGACGGCCGGCCGCTGACCGAACTGGACCGGGCCGCCGTCGCCGACCGGGTCGTCATGGTGTCCCAGACACCGGTGCGCTGGCCGCATACGGTGCGCACCAACGTCCGGCTGGGGCGGCATGACCGGCCCGATCCGGGCGACGTGCTGCTGCACCAGGCGGGTGAGCAGGCCCGGGCCGACGAGGTGGTCGCCACCCTGCCGGCCGGCTGGCAGACCCTGCTGTCCAAGGAGTTCCGCAGTGGACACGAGCTGTCCGGCGGCCAGTGGCAGCGGCTGGCGATCGCCCGGGCGCTGTTCCGGGACGCGCCGGTGCTGATCTGCGACGAACCGACCGCGCCACTGGATGCCAGGGCCGAGCGGGCGGTGTACGAGTCACTGCGCCGGCTGGCCGACGGCCGGACCATCGTGCTGATCAGTCACCGGCTGGCCAGCGTGCAGCAGGCCGACCTGATCTGCGTGCTGCATCAGGGCCGGATCGTCGAACGCGGCACCCACCGCGAACTGCTGACCCTCGACGGCCGTTACGCCGAGCTGTACCGCCTGCAGGAGGAGTTGGCGCATACCGGCCTGACCGGGTCGAGCACCGGCCTGACCCGGTCCAGCACCGGCTGGGCGGTCGGCACCGAACCGGGCAGCTCGTAGCTGCGGGTCAGCGGCTGCCTGCCAACTCGGTGCCTCAGCGAGGACCGGGCGGCTAGCTCAGGGTGAGGGCGCGGGCGGTGGCGGCGACGTGCACCCCGTCCTCGTCGGCGACCAGGCGCTGGATCCGGAGGTGGAACGGCAGGCCGCGCAGTGACAGCTTGTCGTCGAACAGCGAGCTGAGCTGGTCGGTGACCTCTTTGGGCACCGAGACGCCGGCCTGGGGCACCCCGACCCGGACCGAGGAGAAGGTCAGCTCGTCACCACCGGCGACCCCGACCTGGGCACTGGCCGTGCCGGTGACGGTCTGGCCGAGCACCTGCACCGACCTGCTGCCCTGCACCCGGCCGCCCCCGGCGTAGCCGAGGGTGACCCCGAGCGCCCGGGACAGCTCGGCATAGCTCAGCACCGCCGTGCCGTCGGCGGTCTCGACGCTCACCCCGGAGAAGTTGTCGATGGCCTTCACGTCGTGCAGCCGGGCGTCCAGGTCGGCCAATCGCACCCGGCGATCGCTGTTGCCGACCGTCAGTCCCTGCGCCGTCACGTGCACGGTGGGGTAATGGTTGGCGATCACCTGGGTGAGAAACGGGAATCCCTGGATGTCGACGGCCGGCCGGCGGTCCAACCCTTGGGAGGACTGCACCCGCTTGGCGATCTGCCGCTCGGCGACCTTCTCTCCCACCCGGTCGGCGACCACGACCAGCACCACCAGCACCAAGAGCAGGACCAGCAGGATGGTCAGCGGCGAGCGCCGTCGCCGGGCTCGGACCGGAGCCGGCTGGGAGGGTGGGCTCACTGCTGACAAGGTCGGCTGCCTTCCGGTCGGTGCGGACGAGCCACCGGCCGGTGGCATCGCTGCGTCGCCCACCAGGGTGGCACGTCGAGCGGCCGAACTAGCGGACGCCCGCGGCGTCCATGCCGCGCAGCTCCTTCTTGAGCTCGCCGATCTCGTCGCGCAACCGGGCGGCCACCTCGAACTGCAGTTCGCGGGCAGCGCCGAGCATCTGCTCGTTGAGCTTCTGGATCAGGTCGGCGAGCTCGGCCCGGGGCAGCATGGCCACGTCGAGCTTGCCGTCGGCGTGCGCACCGATGCCCACCACGCCGACCGAGGAGGCGCCACGGCCCGCCCGGCCCGGTGTCGGGGACTTGCCACGCGACTGGGACCGGCCCGATCCCCCGGCGGCCAGCAGCTCCTCGGTGTCCTCGGCCTCCCGGGCCAGCATGTCGGTGATGTCGGCGATCCGCTTGCGCAACGGCTGCGGGTCGATGCCGTGTTCGGTGTTGTAGGCGATCTGGATCGCCCGGCGCCGGTTGGTCTCATCGATCGCCAGCTGCATCGACCGGGTGACGGTGTCGGCGTACATGTGCACCTGGCCGGAGACGTTACGGGCCGCCCGGCCGATGGTCTGGATCAGCGAGGTGCCCGAGCGCAGGAAGCCCTCCTTGTCGGCGTCCAGGATGGACACCAGCGAGACCTCGGGCAGGTCCAGCCCCTCGCGCAGCAGGTTGATGCCCACCAGCACGTCGAACTCGCCCATCCGCAACTCGCGCAGCAACTCCACCCGCCGCAGGGTGTCGACCTCGGAGTGCAGGTAGCGCACCCGGATGCCCAGTTCCAGCAGGTAGTCGGTGAGGTCCTCGGACATCTTCTTGGTCAGGGTGGTGACCAGCACCCGCTCGTTCTTCTCGGCCCGCACCCGGATCTCGTGCACCAGGTCGTCGATCTGGCCCTTGGTCGGCTTGACCACCACCTCGGGGTCCACCAGCCCGGTCGGCCGGATCACCTGCTCGACGAACTCGCCACCGGTCCTGGCCATCTCGTAGTTGCCGGGGGTGGCAGACAGGTACACCGTCTGCCCGATCCGCTCGACGAACTCCTCGAACTTGAGCGGCCGGTTGTCCATCGCGCTGGGCAGCCGGAAACCGTGGTCGACCAGGGTGCGCTTGCGGGACATGTCGCCCTCGTACATGCCGCCGGTCTGCGGCACCGTCACGTGCGACTCGTCGATGACCAGCAGGAAGTCCTCGGGGAAGTAGTCCAGCAGGCAGTTCGGCGCGCTGCCGGGCCGGCGGCCGTCGATGTGCAGCGAGTAGTTCTCGATGCCCGAGCAGAAGCCGACCTGGCGCATCATCTCGATGTCGTAGCTGGTGCGCATCTGCAGCCGCTGCGCCTCCAGCAGCTTGTTCTGCCCCTTCAGCTCGGCCAGCCGCTGCTCCAGTTCCTTCTCGATGCCGGCGATGGCGCGCTCCATCTTGTCCGGGCCGGCGGCGTAGTGGGTGGCCGGGAAGACGAACACCTCCTGCACCTCGCGGATCACCTCGCCGGTCAGCGGGTGCAGGTAGTACAGCCGCTCGATCTCGTCGCCGAACATCTCGACCCGGATCGCCAGCTCCTCATAGACCGGGAACACCTCGACCGTGTCACCGCGAACCCGGAAGGTGCCCCGGGTGAAGGCCAGGTCGTTGCGGGCGTAGAGCACCCCCACCAGGTCACGCAGGATCTTCTCGCGCTCGATCTGCTGGCCGACCCGCAGCCGGACCGCCCGGTCGACGTACTCCTGCGGAGTGCCCAGGCCGTAGATGCAGGACACGGTGGCCACCACCACCACGTCGCGGCGGGTGAGTAGCGACATGGTCGCCGAGTGCCGCAGCCGCTCCACCTCGGAGTTGATCGCCGAGTCCTTCTCGATGTAGGTGTCGGTCTGCGGGACGTAGGCCTCGGGCTGGTAGTAGTCGTAGTAGCTGACGAAGTACTCCACCGCGTTGTTGGGCAGCATCTCGCGCAGCTCGTTGGCCAGCTGCGCGGCCAGGGTCTTGTTGGGCGCCATCACCAGGGTGGGCCGCTGCAGCCGCTCGATCAGCCAGGCGGTGGTCGCGGACTTGCCGGTGCCGGTCGCGCCGAGCAGCACCACGTCGCGCTCGGCGCCCCGGATCCGCCGTTCCAGCTCGGCGATGGCGGTGGGCTGGTCGCCGGAGGGCGTGAACTCGCTGATGACCTCGAACTTGCCGCCCGAGGGAGTGATGTCGCTGGCTACCCGCATGCCCTCAAGGGTACGAGCAGGATCTGACAACCCGGTGCGGTCGGCTCAGCCGCCGGTTCGCCAGCCGGCCGGCAGGCCGTCGCGGGCCAGCGCGGCCCCGGTGTACCGCTCGTCGGAGCTGACCTCGCGGCCCAGCCAGGGCGGCAGCTCGAGCCGGCCACCGGTCGCACCGCCGGGCAGCTCGGTCTCGGCCAGCACCAACCCGCGCAGGTCCCCGGCGAACTCGTCGACGGCGAAGATGGTGCCGCGGTGGTCCACCCGCCGGCGGGTCTTGGTCAGCACCGCGGCCGGCAGCGCCGACAGCCGCCGGTGCTCCTGCTCGGTCAGGTACAGGGTCGTTACCCACACCAGGGACGGGTCGTCGGCGACGGCCCGTACCTTCTGGCCCAGCTTGAACACCACCGACCCGGCGTCGCCGACCCGCCGCAGCCGCAGCCTGGTGCCGTCGAGGTAGCGGTCCTCGATCTGGAGGGCATCGCCCGGCTCGGTCGGCGGCACCGGCACCAGCCAGCGACGCTCCCGCTCCGCACGGGCGTACTTGGGACCCGGCTGCCCACCGACGCTCGCCGGCAACCTGTCGCGGCCCGGCGGCTCGGGACCGGCCGGCCCGGTCAGAACGGCGGCTGCAGCCGGTCGCGGGCCGCCTCGATGTCGAAGTCGGCCGGCGGGAAGCTCAGCTTCAGGCCGAGCAGGGCGTCGCACAGCAGCTGGCTGATCGCCCAGTTGCGGTACCACTTGGAGTCGCTCGGCACCACGTGCCACGGCGCCCACTCGGTGGAGGTGGCCCCGATCGCCGCGGCATAGGCGGACTGGTAGTCGGCCCAGTAGGCCCGCTCGTCCAGGTCGGCCGGGTTGAACTTCCAGTACTTGGCGGGGTCGTCCAGCCGGGCCAGCAGCCGCTCGCGCTGCTCGGCGTAGCTGATGTGCAGGAAGCACTTGATCAACACGGTGCCGGATTCGGTCAGCTCCCGCTCGAAGGCGTTGATGTCGGCGATCCGCTCGGCCCAGGCGGCGTCGTCGATGAGCTGGTGCACCCGGGTGACCAGCACGTCCTCGTAGTGCGAGCGGTTGAAGACGCCGATGATGCCGGCGCCCGGCAGGGCCCGGCGGATCCGCCACAGGAAGTGGTGTGCCCGCTCCTCGGCCGTCGGCTTCTTGAAGGAGGTGATGCGCACCCCGGCCGGCCCGACCTGGCCGACCACGTGGCTGACCACCCCGTCCTTGCCGGAGGTGTCGGTGCCCTGCAGCACCAGCAGCACCCGGCGCGGGTCGCCGTCAGCGCCGTTGGCGTAGAGCATCTCCTGCTGGGCGGCCAGCACCTTGCCGGTCCGGGCCAGGTCCTTGGCCGCCTTGGACTTCGAGCCCGGTGCCAGCGGCCTGCCGGCCGGGTCGTAGTCGGGCAGCGTGAACGGCCCCTCGGCGACCTGCAGGGCCTGCCGCACCGACCTGGCCGTCGAGGCCCGCTTCGTCATGGGCGTCACCCTAGTGCGCAACGCTGACGGGCCGGCGTGGTTTCGGCCGTCAGCGCTCGCAGGTCAGCCGGCGATCCCGACCAGGGTGACCGTCAGGGTCCGGCCGCTGCTGACCCGGTAGGTCAGCTCGTCGCCGGGGCGGGCGCCGAGCAGCACCTCGCCCAGCGGGCTGGTCGGGGTGATCACCTCGACACCGGGTCCGGCCTGCTCGACCAGGCCGATCAGGAACTGCTGATCCTCCTCGTCGTCGGGGAACCGCAGGGTCACCAGGCTGCCGATCTCGGCCACCTGGGCCGGCGGCGCCTCGGTGACCGGGGCCTGCAGTTGCACCTGCAGGGCGGCGATCCGGGTGTCGAGCTCGCCGAGCCGGATCAGTGCCTCGACGTTGCCCGCGTGATCGGCGGCGTCACCGGAGCCACCGGGCGGGATGCTCTCCAGCGCGGTCTGCGCGCGCTGGGCTTGCAGGTCCTCCAGCCGAGCCAGCAGAGCGGCGTGGGCTGACGGTGAGAGGGAAGGCACGATCAGCGTCATCGAGGTCCTTAAGTCGTACGGGGGTGATCGGGGTCGGTGTGGTGCGGTCCTGAATCCTGTGCAACTCCGGTCATCGGCAAAAGGTTCCGCACTGTGATGAGCAATTTCGAGGATGCGCCGTTGCAGCCCGGGCATCGGCGCGGGCGGAACCGCCGAAGCGCACCAGGCTACCCATCCACCCCGAGGCCACCGCGGAGCCGGTCCGGGCCGGCGTGGCGGCCCGGAGCCGACCGGGTCGTCAGAGCGCACACCGCCGACCGGCTGTGTTGAGATAGCGGTCATGCACGTTCTGCTCCCCGCCCGCTCAGCCGGTCCCGCCCACTCGGTCGACCCCGCGGAGCCGGACGGCCCCGTCGACCTGCACGCCTACTACGCCGAGGGCTGGGTCGCCGAGGGTGGCGTCCGGGTGAACTTCGTCAGCAGTGCGGACGGTGCCGGGACGGCGGCGGGGCTGTCCCGGGGGCTGCAGACCCCGGGCGACAACGCGGTGTTCGCGGTGCTGCGCGACCTGGCCGACGTCATCCTGGTGGGCGCTGCCACCGCCGCTGCCGAGGGCTACCGGCCGTCCCGGCCGTCGGACCGGCGCCGGGCGATCCGGGCGGAGTACGGGCTGGCCGAGGTGCCGGCGATCGCGGTGATGTCGTCCAGCCTGCAGCTGGACCTGTCCGCCGAGCTGTACTCGGCGGCGACCCAGGCACCGACGCTGGTGGTCACCGGCTCGGCGGCGCCGATCGGCCCGCGCAACGACATCATCGACCTGGCCGGCACCGAGACCCGGTTGCAGCTGGTTCAGGCGCCCTCCGACCCGGACGGCGGGGTGGACTTCGCGGCGGCGGTGGCCGCGCTGCGCGAGCTGGGCTACCGCCGGATTCTGTGCGAGGGCGGCCCGCGGCTGTTCGCGGCCGGGGTGGCCGGCGGTGCGGTGGACGAGCTGTGCCTGACCGTCTCGCCGCTGCTCGCCGGACCGGGCGCGTCCCGGATCGTGGCCGGCGAGGACTGGCCACAGGGGGTGGCGCCGCGGCTGCGGTTGGTCGGCCTGCTCACCGAGGACGACGCATTGTTCTGCCGCTACCGCCTCGACCGCTGACCAGGAGCGGGTCCACCCCACATCAGCCGGGCGGGCAGGTGACAATGTGGCGATGAAGCTGCCGGTGCCGCCGCCCGTGTCCCCGATGCTCGCCAAGGCCGTGACCGCCATTCCGCCGGGTGCCAGCTACGAGCCGAAGTGGGACGGCTTCCGCTCGATCGTCTTCCGGGACGGCGACGAGGTCGAGTTCGGCAGCCGCAACGAGCGGCCGATGACCCGCTACTTCCCCGAGCTGGTCGAGGCGGCCAGGGCCGAGCTGCCCGAACGGTGCGTGATAGACGGCGAGATCGTGGTGGCCACCGGAACCGGGCTGGACTTCGACGCGCTGCAGCAGCGCATCCACCCGGCCGCATCCCGGGTGACGCTGCTCAGTACCCAGACCCCGGCCTCGTTCATCGCCTTCGACCTGCTCGCCCTCGATGACACCGACTACACCGGACGGCCGTTCACCGAGCGCCGGGCCGCGCTGGAGGCCGCCCTGGCCAAGGCCCGCCCGCCGTTCCACCTGACCCCGGTGACCACCGACATCGACGAGGCGCAGCGGTGGTTCTCCGAGTTCGAGGGCGCCGGCCTGGACGGCGTCATCGCCAAGCCGCTGGACGGCATCTACGAACCGGACAAGCGGGTCATGTTCAAGATCAAGCACCAGCGCACCGCGGACTGCGTGGTGGCCGGCTACCGGTTGCACAAGAGCGGCCCGGACGCGATCGGGTCGCTGCTGCTGGGCCTGTTCTCCGACGACGGCGTGCTCAAATCGGTCGGCGTGATCGGGGCATTCCCGCTGGCCACCCGGCGCGAGCTGTTCGCCGAGCTGCAGCCACTGGTGACCACCTTCGACGAGCACCCGTGGAACTGGGCGGCGCACGAGGCCGGCGAGCGGACCCCACGCCGCAACGAGCAGTCCCGGTGGAACGCCGGCAAGGACCTGTCGTTCGTGCCGCTGCGGCCCGAGCGGGTGGTCGAGGTGCGCTATGACCACATGGAGGGCGAGCGGTTCCGTCACACCGCCCAGTTCAACCGGTGGCGGCCGGACCGGACACCCGAATCCTGCACGTATGAGCAGTTGGAGCAGCCGGTGACGTTCCGGCTCGGCGACATCGTGACCGGCCTGGGTGAAACACCCGATTCCTGACCGGGCGGCCACGGTCCGGCTCCGCAACATCGCCACCGGGGCGGCGGAACCGCTCGGCTAGCCTCAGGAGGTGCCAGTCACCTCGTGGACCACCCGGTTGTCCGTGCTCGTCGCGGCCGTGGCGCTGCTGGGCACCGCGGCCTGCACCTCGGGCAAGCGGGCGAAGCCGCCGGCCACGGCGGCACCGACCGCCACGGCAACCTCGGCATCGGCGAGCCCGTCGGCCAGCGAGCCGGTCGCCAGCATCGCCTTCTCCGACTGCAGCAGGCAGTTCCAGGCGGCGATCAGCTCGTCGCGGGCCAAGAAGATGCACTTCGCCTGCGGCAAGCTGGCGGTGCCGCTGGACTACGACCAACCCAGCGGACAGAAGACCGACGTCTTCGTCGTCCGGGCGCGCAGCGATTCGCAGAGCCAGCGGATCGGCTCGTTACTGGTCAACCCGGGCGGCCCGGGCGGTTCCGGGGTGAACCTGGCGGCCGGCCTGGTCGGCGCGCTCAGCCAGCAGCTGCTGGACCGGTTCGACCTGGTCGGCTTCGACCCGCGCGGGGTGGGGCTGTCCGACCCGCTGCAGTGCATCAGCGACAAGCAGAAGGACACCCTGGCGGCGGCCAACCCCGACGTCCGGACCGCTGCCGGCCGGGCCCAGGCGCGCACCGCCTCGGACGCGGCGGTCGCCTCGTGCGTGGCCAAGTACGGCTCGGCGCTCGGGCACTACAACACCGAAGAGACCGCGCACGACATGGACCTGATCCGGCAGGCCCTGGGTGACACCAAGCTCAACTACCTCGGCTTCTCCTACGGCACCCGGCTGGGCGCGGCCTACGCCCACCAGTTCCCCACCACCATCCGGGCCGCGGTGCTGGACGGCGCGGTCGATCCGGTCTCCGACGAGCTGACCGTGGACGAGCGCCAGGCCAAGGCCTTCGAGGACGCCTTCGACCAGTTCGCCGCCGACTGCCGCAGCCGGCCGGCCTGCGCGACGCTGGGCGATCCGCGCGCGGCGGTGCGGTCGCTGATCGCGGCAGCCGACCGGACTCCGATCCCGGGTGGCACCGGTGAGAAGGCGCGCAAGGCCACCGGCGGGCTGGTGACCATCGGGGTGGCCTCGGCGCTGTACGACCAGTCGGAGTGGGACAAGCTGGGCCAGGCGCTGCTCGCGGCCCGCAACGGTGACGCCCGCGCGATCCTGACGCTGGCCGACCAGTACCTGGAGCGCGACCCGGAGACCGGGCACTACTCCAACATCCTGGACGCCAACCTGGCGGTCAACTGCAACGACTCCACCCTGCAGATCACCGACGAACTGGTCTCCTCGGTAGCGGCGAAGTGGATCGCGAAGTACCCGATCTTCGGCCCGAACGCCGCCGCGTCGCTGTACTCCTGCCACTCCTGGCCGCGCTCGGGGCACCCGCTGCCGCCCGCCTCGGCACCCGGCGCGCCCCCGATCCTGGTGGTCGGCACCGTGCACGACCCGGCCACCCCGTTCGCCGCGACCGGGGTGCTGGCCAAGGCGCTGGGCTCCGGGGTGGTGCTGCGCTGGGACGGCGAGGGCCACACCGCCTACCCCAAGACCCCCTGCATCACCGCCCAGGTCGACAGCTACCTGATCACCGCCAAGCCGCCGGCCGCCGGCGCCAGTTGCCCGCGCGGCTGAGACGACGGACGGAGTTCCACAACGATGGCCGTTATCTTCGCGCTGCTCGCTGCCGCCGTGTACGGCGTGAGCGACTTCATCGGCGGGTTCGCGTCCCGGCGCGTCCCGGCGGTCACGGTGTTGCTGATCAGCGATCCGGTCGGCGCGGTGCTGATGGCTGCCGTGCTGCCGATCTACGGCGGGCCGCTCACCGGCAGCACGGTGGCGTGGAGCGCGGGCGCCGGCGTGGCGGGGCTGGCCGGCGTGGCGCTGCTCTACAGCGCGCTCGCTCAGGCCCCGATGAACGTGATCTCGCCGGTGACGGCAGTGATGTCGGGGGTGGTCCCGGTGGCGGCCGGGGTGCTGCAGGGTGAGCGCCCGCACCTGCTGGCCTGGCTCGGGGTCGCGCTCGGCCTGGTTGCGGTGACGCTGATCTCCCGGCAGCCGGAGGACCACCCGCACGGCCCGATCGGCTTCCGGCCGCTGGCGATGGCGGTGCTGTCCGGCGTCGGCTTCGGCTTCTTCTTCATCTGCCTGGCCAACACCGACCACGACTCCGGCATGTGGCCGGTGGTGCTGTCCCGGCTGGTGGCCTCGGTGCTGGTGGTGCCGGTGGCCGCCGTGACCGGTGGCTTCGTGCGCATCCCCCGGTCGGTGTTGAAGCTGATGCTGCTGGGCGGCTTCCTGGACGCGGTGGCCAACCTGGCCTTCCTGCTCGCCACCCGCAACGGGCTGCTGTCGCTGTCGAGCGTGATCACCGCGCTGTACCCGGCCGGCACGGTGCTGCTGGCGGTGCTGGTGCTCAAGGAACGCACCGGCAACGTGCAGCGGGTGGGGCTCGGCGTCGCCGCCGCCGCGGTCGTCCTGCTGACCCGCTGACTCGTCGGCTGGTAGGCCTCAGACCAGCCGGATCTCGCAGCTCAGCTCGGGGGCCTGGCGCAGCCGCCGGTCGGCGGTGACCAGCGGGCAGTCGTACAGTTCCGCCACGGCCACGTAGGCCGCGTCGTAACCGGTGAGGTTGTCGCGCAACTGCCACATCCTGCTCAGCAGTGGGGTGGTCCCCAGCAGATCGATGCTCATCGTCGCCATCGCCTCGAGCGCATCGACGGCGCGACGCTCGCTGATCCTCTTGCCCAGGTACCGGCCACGGATTGCCGAGAAGGCCTCGACCATCAGGTGCTCCGGGGCGACCCAGTGCGGATCTCGGCCGAGTTCGTCCCGGCTCCGGGCACCGATCGGCCCGTCGTCGGTCAGCGCGTTGACGAGTGCGGAGGCGTCGACCGCGATCACGACGGATCGTTCAGCCGGCCGTCGCGCTCGGCGCGAGCCAGGTCGAGGGCCTCGGTCGCCTCGGCGTCCGAGAGTCGCGAACCGTCGGTTCGCTGGGCGAAGCCCTGCAGGATTGCCACGTTGGCCGACCGCTCGGCCTCCCGGGTGACCAGCGCGAGCAGGAACGCCTGCAGGGACTGTCCGCGCGCCGCCGCGCGCTCGGCAAGGGTACGGCGAACGCCGTCCGGGACGTCACGGATTTGGAGGGCCACCATGCATGCATAATACATGCAGCATGGTTATGCGCTGGCTCGAATCCGCTTCTGCGCCAATACTTTGGCAATGAACGTGCGGCTGAGCGGGGACGAGACTGCCGGCCGAGGTCGCCATCGGTGATTTCGGCCTTCTGCAGGCCGCGGTCGCCCGCCCGCAGGCCACCTCAGATTGGCGGATCGCTCGGCTCGGGTGACGCACTCACCGCGGCACGGATGTCCTTGACGAGGAGCAGCAGGTGCAGCGGGTCGGTCGGTGAGGGCTCGAAATCGAACCGGAGATAGAAGGCGCGAGCGCTGTCGGACAACGCATGAACCAGTAACGCCCGTACTCCGATGATGCCGGCCGCGGCCACCGTACGGGCCAGCGCGTCGCGCAACAGGGCCTTGCCGAGCCCGGAGCCCTGCACGGTCTGGTCGACCGCCAGCCGGGAGAGCAGGATCGCCGGCACCGGATCCGGCATGTTGCGCCGGTACCTTCCTGACAGGTCGCGGTGCTGGATGCTCGCCGAGGCCAACGCGTAGTACCCGACCACCCGGCCGTCGAGGGTCGTCACGAAGCAGCGCGACGCCCCCTGCAGGTGGTTGAACAGGGCTCGGCGACGCAGGTAGGCATCCAGGCTCGGTTCACCACTGTCGAATGCCGAGCAGTCATCGGCCTCGGAGATCGGACGGGGCAGGCTGAACCCGGTCACGACTCGTCGAAGACCGAGGCTTCCGACAGCAGCTTTGCCAGGTTGGGCTTGGCCGACACCGGGCGATCCAGGATCGCCTGGAACTCCTGCCAGGCCGAGTCGTCGACAGCGAACAGTCGGCGATCGGCCAGGACGTCCTGGGCGTGCGCAACCGCTGCCGCGACGGTGAACTCGGTGATGTTGCGACCCTCGACATCGGCCGCGTGCCGGATGAGCGCGTCCTGCTCGGAGGAAAGCCGCACCGCGAGCCGGGAGTCCTTGATGGCCGCCATAGCAGAAGTGTACGTCATACAGGCGTACAGTTCGAGAGCCCGCAGGGTTCGGTCTGGGCGAGATCGCGCAGACCCTGCTCCGCTGGAGCTGACCGCGATCAGCTGAGCCGCTCGCCGCTCTCGTCCCAGTGCGCGGCGACCTTCTTCGACGGTTGCACCCGGGGCGGCTCGCCCTCCATCTTCGGGAAGTTCGGCGGGTACGGGGCATCGCCCAGGCCGTGCTCGTGCTCGTCGCGCTCGGACCAGTCCAGCAGCTCGGAGATGTCGAAGACCGCCTCGTCGATGCCGGCGTGCAGGTCACCCAGCTCGGCGAACCGGGCCGGCATGGTGGCCATCGTGTAGTCCTCCATCCGGACTCCGGGCAGCTCGTCCCAGGTGATCGGTGCGGACACCAGCCCGGTGCTGGCCCGGATCGAGTACGCCGAGGCGATGGTGCGGTCCCGGGCGTTCTGGTTGTAGTCGATGAAGATCTGCTGGCCGCGCTCCTCCTTCCACCACCTGGTGGTGACCAGCTGCGGCACCCGCCGCTCCACCTCGCGGGCGAAGGCCAGCGCGGCCCGGCGGACCTGGGTGAAGCCGTGCTCGGGTGAGATCCGGACGTAGATGTGCACCCCGCGCGAGCCGGACGTCTTCGGCCAGCCGACCGCACCCAGCTCGTCGAGCAGCTCGCGGACCACGCCGGCCACCTCGACCGCGTCGGCGAACTCGGTGCCCGGCTGCGGGTCGAGGTCGATCCGCAGCTCGTCCGGACGCTCGGTGTCGGCCCGCCGGGAGTGCCAGGGATGGAACTCCACGGTCGACATCTGCACCGCCCAGATCACGCTGGCGAGCTCGGTGACGCACAGCTCGTCGGCGGTGCGCCCGGACGGGAAGCGGACCTCCACCGTCTGCACCCAGTCCGGCGCCCCCTTGGGCAGCCGCTTCTGGTAGATCCGCTCACCGCCGGTGCCGTCGGGGAACCGGTGCAGCATGCAGGGCCGTTCCCGCAGCGCCCGGACGATGCCGTCGCCCACCGCGAGGTAGTACCCGGCGAGATCCAGCTTGGTGGCCCCGGTCGCCGGGAAGTAGACCCGGTCCGGATTGGTGATCTTGACCGTCCGCTCCCCCACCTGGAGCTCGGTGAACGGCGATGCCATACCCCGAAACGCTAGACGATGATCCGATCCGGGGTGTCACACCGTGCCGAAAGGTTCCGCAGCCCGGCTGACTTCGGGCGGGCCCGGTTTCGGTCCGCGCGCCCGTCGCGGCGCAAAACAAGGCATGCTGTCGGGGTGGACAACGAACTGCCGCGCCCGTCGGCCACCGGTCGGCACATCGTCTACCTGGACCCCAAGCTGGACCGGCCGGTAAGCCCGTACTCGCCGGAGGGCGAGATCCGCATGATGGGCGAGTTCGCCGCCGGCCTGAGCCGGCGCGGCGCCCTGTCGCGTCCGATGGCGATCGTGCTGGTGCTGCTGATCCTCGCCCCGATCGTGCTCAGCGTGCTGGCCATTCTGACCGGTTTCTGACCACTTGGGCGGGTAGCCGCGCTGCGTAGAGTTGAACGCATGACCACTGAACAGACCACCACCCCGCAGGTCGTCAAGACCGACGAGCAGTGGCGTGCCGAGCTCTCCCCCGCCGAGTACGCGGTGCTCCGCAAGGCCGGCACCGAGCGCCCCTACACCGGCGAGTACACCGACAACCACCGCACCGGCATCTACTCCTGCCGGGCCTGCGGCGCCGAGCTGTTCCGGTCGGATGAGAAGTTCGACTCGCACTGCGGCTGGCCCAGCTTCTTCTCACCGCTGGCCGGATCCGCGATCGTGGAACGGGTCGACAACAGCCTCGGCATGCGCCGGGTCGAGGTCTTGTGTGCCAACTGCCACAGCCACCTCGGGCACGTCTTCGAGGGCGAGGGGTACGCCACCCCGACGGACCTGCGCTACTGCATCAACTCGATCAGCCTGCGGTTCGCCGACGGCGAATCCGAGCCGAACGCCGAGCCCGCTGCCGGCTGAGCCGCCGCGCCAACCGTGGCGCCACTGCGTGCGTGATACCTACCGGTCGTCCCGGACGACCGGTAGGTATCACACACGGCGCTCTGCCCGGGCGAAACGACGGGTCAGGGCAGCGCGGCCACCAGCTCGGCCATGCTGCGCCGGGTGCCGGTGTAGAACGGCACCTCCTCGCGGACGTGCCGCCGGGTCTCCGAGCCGCGCAGGTGCCGCATCAGGTCCACGATCCGGTGCAGCTCGTCGGCCTCGAAGGCCAGGATCCACTCGAAGTCGTTCAGCGCGAACGACGCGACGGTGTTGGCCCGCACGTCCGGGTAGTCCCGCGCCATCTTGCCGTGCTCGGCCAGCAGCGCCCGCCGCTCCTTGTCCTCCAGCAGGTACCACTCGTACGACCGGACGAACGGGTACACGCAGACGAACCGGCGGGCCTCCTCCTCGGCCAGGAACGCCGGGATGTGGCTCTTGTTGAACTCCGCCGGCCGGTGCAGCGCCATCACCGACCAGACCGGCTGCAGGTGCCCGCCCAGCCGGGTGCGCCGGAACCGCGAGTAGGCCTCCTGCAGCTGCTCGGCGGCCTCGGCATGCCACCAGATCATCAGGTCCGCGTCGGCCCGCAGCGCCGAGACGTCGTAGCTGCCCCGGACGGTGATGTCCTGCCCGGCCAGCTCGGCGAACAGCGCGTCCACCTCGGCGGCCAGCTCCGGCCGGGGCGCCTCCCCCAGCGGCCGGCTGATCGAGAACACCGACCAGGCGGTGTAGCGGATGACATCGTTGAGTTCGCGAGCCTGCTTGCCGTCGACCATGACTCCTATTGTCCCGGTGGCGCCAGGCTGGCCAACACCCGGTCGGCTGCCCGATGTGCGGACGCGATGCAGGCCGGGATGCCGACCCCGTCATAGCTGGCCCCGCACACCGCCAGGCCCGGCACCCGCTGCACGTCGGCCAGGATGCGCGCCACCCGCTGCCGGTGCCCGACCGCGTACTGCGGCAGCCCGCCGCCCCAGCGCTGGACGTGGCACTCGACCGGCTCGGCCACCAACCCGGCGATCGCGGCCAGCTCGGTGCGCACCAGCGCGACCAGCTCGGCGTCCTCGCGCTGCAGCACCTCGGCCTCGCCGGCCCGGCCCAGCGAGGCGCGCAGCAGGCGTCACCCCGGACTCGGCGCCGACCCCGGGCCACTTCTGCGAGGAGAAGGTGATGCCCTTGATCGAACGGCCCTCCACGGCGGGCACCAGGATCCCGCTGCCGGCCGGCAGGGCCTCCGGCGGCAGCGCGGGATAGGCCAGCGTCACGATCGCCATGCTGGCGGTCTCGATCGAGGCCAGCTCGGCGGCGGCGACCGGTGCCAGCTCGCCCAGCAACACCGCCGCCTTGCCGGCCGGCGCGGCCACCACCACGGCGTCGGCGGTCAGCCGCCGGCCCTCGGGTACCGGGCCGACCGCAAGCTCGAAGCCGGTCGGCATCCGGCGCAGCGCCCGGACCGGGGTGCGGGTGCGCACCTCGAAGCCACCGCCGGTGGCCAGCTGCTCGGCCAGCCGGGCCAGCCCACCGGCGACGCTGGCGAACACCGGCCCGGGCACCGGCGTGCCGGCCACCGCCGCGGCCAGCCGCAGCAGCGAGCCGCCGGCGCCGGCCAACCGGTCGGCCAGCGCCGGCACCGCCGCCTGCAACGACAGCGCCCGGGACCGTCCGGCATAGACGCCGCCGAGCAGCGGGTCGACCAGCCGGTCCACCACCTCATCGCCGAACCGGCGCCCGACCAGCTCGCCGACCGAGACGTCCTCGGTGATCGGCGGGTACGGACCGCCGTCGGGCTCGGCCTCGATCCGGGCCAGCGCCGCGGCACTGAGCACCCCGCTGGCCCGCACCGCGGCCAGGTCCGACGGCACCCCGACCACCGTCCGGGCCGGCAGCGGGTGGTTGGCGCCGCGGCTGTGCAGCAGCGCCGCGGTGGTCAGCGGGTGCGATCACCGGCAGGCCCGCCTCGGTGGCGGCCCGGACCCCCTCCGGCCGGCGGGCCAGCATCGCCTCGGCACCGACGTCGACCCAGGCGCCGGCCACCTGCACCCGGCGCAGCTTGCCGCCGAGCACGGTCGCCGGCCTCCAGCAGCACCACCTCGACGTCCGGACGGGCCCGGGCGAGGACGCCGGCCGCGGTCAACCCCGCGATCCCGCCGCCGACGACGGCAACCCTGGGCATCGCTGGAAGACCGCTACAGCGAGTGGACGAGCTCGACGACCCGGGTCAGCACGTCCGGGTCGGTGTCGGGCAGCACGCCGTGGCCCAGGTTGAAGATGTGGCCCGGGGCCTGGCGGCCCTGCTCGACCACCCGGCGCACCGCCCGCTCGATGACCGGCCAGCCGGCCAGCAGCACCGCCGGGTCGAGGTTGCCCTGCACCGGGGTGGCGCCACCGATCCGGCGAGCGGCCACGTCCAGCGGCACCCGCCAGTCCACGCCGACCACCGAGGCACCCGCGACCCGCATCAGGTCCAGCAGCTCGCCGGTGCCCACCCCGAAGTGGATGGTCGGCACCCGGTAGTCCGCCAGCGCGGCGAACACCGCCTGCGAGTGCGGCAGCACGTACTCGGCATAGTCGGCCGCCGACAGCCCGCCCGCCCAGGAGTCGAACAGCTGCACCGCCGATGCTCCGGCGTCCAGCTGCACCCGCAGGAAGGCCGCCGAGATCTCGGCCAGCCGGCCCAGCAGCGCGTGCCAGACCGCGGGCTCGGAGTACATCAGGGCCTTCGTCCGGGCGTGGTCCTTGGACGGGCCGCCCTCGATCAGGTAGCTGGCCAGCGTGTACGGGGCGCCGGCGAAGCCGATCAGCGGGGTGTCGCCCAGCTCGGCGACCAGCTGGCGCACCGAGACCGCGATGTCGCTGACGTCGGCGGCGTCCAGCCGGCGGATCGCGGCCACGTCGGCGGCGGTGCGCACCGGGTGGGCCACCACCGGCCCGGTCCCGGGCACGATCTCGATCTCCAGGCCGACCGCGGCCAGCGGCACCACGATGTCGGAGAAGAAGATCGCCGCGTCCACCCGGTGCCGGCGCACCGGCTGCAGGGTGATCTCGGTGACCAGGTCCGGGGTGCGGCAGGCCTGCAGCATCGAGGTGCCGACCCGCAGGCTGCGGTACTCGGGCAGCGAGCGGCCGGCCTGGCGCATGAACCAGACCGGCGGACGGTCCAGCCGCTCACCGGCCGCCGCGCGCGCCAGCAGGGACAATGTGGCCGGAGCGCCGGGCGGTGGCCCTTCGGTGCTCGTCAGGTCGGTGGGCGTCATCGCAGCCATCCTCGCACGCGGCCCGGACGCGGCGCGCCTTCCGCGGTGCAGTAGGCCACCGTGCGAAGTTCTTTCCCGCGCACCTGGCGAATGCGCCACACTGGTACTCGGAAGGGACCCCCACCCTCATGTTGCCCGATTCCGGCTTTTCCGCGGACGGCCCGCCCGCCGCCGAGAGCGGCGTGGACGCCGACGCGGTGCCGAGCAGCGCCCCGGAACCGTTCCGCACCGCGATCTCCAGCCTGCTGGCCACCACGGTGCGCCCGCAGGCCCGGGTGGAGCGGATCCGGCCACCGCAACGGCTGGCGCCGTGGACCTTCGCGGTCGCGATCGACATCCTGCCGCCGGAGCACGACTCGGCCACCGGCCGGCTGGTGGTGCTCTACGACCCGGACGGCAGCGAGGCCTGGGACGGCGAGATCCGGCTGGTCGGCTATGCCCAGGCCGACCTCGCCGCGGACATGGCCGGCGACCCGCTGCTGCCGGCGGTCGGCTGGAGCTGGCTGACCGAGGCGCTGGCCCAGCGCGGTGCCGGCCACCTCGCGGTGGGCGGCACGGTCACCCAGACCACCTCGACCCGGTTCGGCGACCTGCACGGCCCGACCAGCACCACCCAGCTGGAACTGCGCGGGTCCTGGACGGCCACCTCCACCGACCTGGCACCCCACCTGCTGGCCTTCGTCGACCTGCTCTGCACCGCTGCCGGCCTGCCTCCGGAGGGCGTGGCCGTACTCGGTGACCGCTGAATGGCCGGTGAGGGCGTCCCGTCGCAGGAGTCGAGCCAACCGGGCGAAGCGGCCCTGAGCGCGCCGGCCGCCACGCCGGACGACCGGCCGACCGCGGAGCCCGACCGGCCGGTCGCCCCGCTGCTGCGCGCCCCGGCCGACGGCACGCCGGATCCGCTGACCACCGCCGCCGAGCTGGCGGCGGCTGCCGCCGGGCTGGCGGCCGGGCACGGTCCGGTCGCCGTGGACGCCGAGCGGGCGTCCGGTTACCGCTACAGCCAGCGGGCCTACCTGGTGCAGCTGCGCCGGGCCGGCTACGGCACCGTGCTGATCGACCCGGTACCGCTGCCCGACCTGAGCTCGATCGACCAGGCACTGGCCGGCGCGGAGTGGATCCTGCACGCCGCCTCGCAGGACCTGCCCTGCCTGGCCGAGCTCGGCATGCGACCGCGCAAGCTGTTCGACACCGAACTTGCCGGCCGGCTGCTCGGCTCCGAGCGGGTGGCGCTGGGCACCATGGTCGAGCAGTACCTCGGCATCTCGCTGGAGAAGGGCCATTCCGCGGCGGACTGGTCCACCCGGCCGCTGCCGGCCGACTGGCTGAACTACGCCGCGCTGGACGTCGAGCTGCTGATCGAGCTGCGCGCGGTGCTGGTCGATCGAGCTGGAGCGGACCGGCAAGCTGGCCTGGGCCGAGCAGGAGTTCGCGGCGATCCTGGACGCCGGCCCGCCGCCGCCCCGCGACGACCCGTGGCGGCGCACCTCGGGCATCCACAACCTGCGCAACCGCCGCCAACTGGCCATGGTCCGCTCGCTGTGGCAGGCCCGGGACCGGCTGGCCGCCGAGCGGGACGTCGCCCCCGGCCGGACGCTGCCGGACGCCGCGATCCTGGCCGCGGTCAAGGCCAATCCGAAGAGCGAGGCCGAGCTGGGCACCGTCGCCGTGTTCACCGGTCCGCGGCAGCGCCGGCTGGCCGGCTACTGGTACCAGGCACTGGCCGCGGGCCGGGACGTCCCGGACGCCCAGCTGCCACCGCTGTCGCAGCTGAGCACCGACCCGGACGCGATGCCGTCACCGGCCCGCTGGCGCGACCGCGACCCGGCCGCGGCGGCGCGGCTGGCGGCCTGCAAGCAGGCGGTGGCCGAGATCGGCGCACGGCACCGGCTGCTCAGCCAGAACCTGCTGGCCGGGGACATGCTGCGCCGGCTGGCCTGGCGCTCGGTGACCCCGCTGACCGCCGACGCGGTCCGGGCCCGGCTGGCCGAGCTGGGTGCCCGGCCGTGGCAGGTCGACCTGCTGGCCGAGCGGCTGGCAGCCGCGTTGGCCACCCCACCGGCCGAACCCGACGCGCCTCCGGCCGACTGAACGCCACCGGCCGACTGAACGCCACCGGCCGACTGAACGCCACCGGACGACTGAACGCCACCGGCCGACGCAGCCCACGGTCGGCCAGATCACAGCAGGTTGCCGGCGCGGGCCGCGCCACCCGCGGGTAAGCTAAGTTACCGATCGGGTAACACCGTCCGCCCGGCCGCTTCCCGCCTCCTTTGAGGAGCCCGTTGTGACGACCTCTTCCACCACTGCCCCAGCCCCGCAGCGCCGCGCCGTCCGGCCGGTCCGCGACGTGGTCTTCGTCGACGGGGCCCGCACCCCGTTCGGCAAGGCCGGCAAGGGCATGTACGCCGAGACCCGGGCCGACGACCTGATCGTCGCCGTGATCCGCGAGCTGCTGCGCCGGCATCCGGAGCTGCCGCCGGAGCGGATCGACGAGGTGGCGATCGCTGCCAGCCACCCAGATCGGCGACCAGGGCCTGACCATCGGCCGGGTCGCCGGCATGCTGGCCGGGCTGCCGAAGTCGGTGCCCGGCTACGCCATCGACCGGATGTGCGCCGGCGCGATGACCGCCGTCACCACCCTGGCCGGGTCCATCGCCTTCGGCGCCTACGACGTGGCGATCGCCGGCGGCGTGGAGCACATGGGCCGGCACCCGATGGGCGAGGCCGCCGACCCCAACCCGCGGTTCCTGGCCGACAAGCTGGTCTCGCTGGACGCGCTGTCGATGGGTGCGACCGCGGAGAACCTGCACGACCGGTTCCCGCAGCATCACCCGGGAGCGCGCCGACCGCTACGCGCTGCGCAGCCAGGAGAAGGTCGCCAAGGCCTACGCCGAGGGCCGGATCCAGCCGGACCTGGTGCCGGTGGCGACCCGGTCCGCCGAGCAGGGCTGGGGACTGGCCAGCAAGGACGAGCCACCCCGGCCGAACACCACCCTGGACGACCTGGCCGGGCTCAAGACGCCGTTCCGGCCGCACGGCCGGGTCACCGCGGGCAACGCCGCCGGCCTCAACGACGGGGCGACCGCCTGCATCCTGGCCAGTGCCGACGCCGCCGCCGAGCTGGGCCTGCCCACCCGGATGACCCTGGTCGGCTACGGCTTCGCCGGCGTGGAACCCGAGCTGATGGGCGTCGGGCCGATCCCCTCTACCGAGCGGGCACTGGCCAGCACCGGCATGTCCATCGACGACATCGGCCTGTTCGAGCTGAACGAGGCGTTCGCCGTGCAGGTGCTGGCCTTCCTCGACCACTACGGCATCGACGAGGACGACCCACGGGTCAACCAGTACGGCGGGGCCATCGCCCTCGGCCACCCGCTGGCCTCCTCCGGCGTCCGGCTGATGACCCAGCTGGCCCGGCAGTTCGCCGAGCATCCCGAGGTGCAGTACGGCCTGACCGCGATGTGCGTCGGGTTCGGCCAGGGCGCCTCGGTGATCTGGGAGAACCCGCACTACAGCGCAGGCAGCACCGACCCGAACGGAGCACAGCAGTGAGCACCCCAGCCGATATCGGCACCGCCCCGGCCTTCGAGGGCGAGGTCGTCACCCGGGCCCTGGTCCGCTACCTCGAGGTAGCCGGGGTGGCGGGCGAGTTCGCGCTGATCACCCTGGACAACGGCCACGACCACACCCGGCCGTCCACCTTCGGGCCGGCCGGGCTGCGCTCCCTGGACGAGGCACTGGACCAGATCGCCGCCCGTAGTCCGAAGGTCAGCGCGGTCGCCGTGACCGGCAAGCCGTTCGTGTTCGCCGTCGGCGCCGACATCTCCGGCATCGGGCTGGTCACCGAGCGCAGCCAGGCGCTGATGATCGCCCAGGAAGGCCACCGGGTCTTCGCCCGGTTGCGCGACCTCGACGTCCCCACCTTCGCCTTCCTCAACGGAGCGGTCCTCGGTGGCGGGCTGGAGCTGGCGCTGCACTGCGACTACCGCACCCTGTCCAGCACCGCGGCGGCCATCGCGTTCCCCGAGTGCTTCCTGGGCCTGGTGCCGGGCTGGGGCGGTACCCAGCTGCTGCCGAACCTGATCGGGCCCGACAAGGCCGTCCGGGTGATCATCGAGAACGCGCTGAACCAGAACCGGATGCTCAAGCCCAAGGAAGCTGCCGGCTACGGCATCGCCGACGTGCTGCTGGACTCGGCCGACTTCCTGGCCGAGTCACTGCGCTGGGCGGCCCGGGTGCTGGCCGGCAGCGAGACCGTGACCCGTCCCGAGATCGACCGGGGCGCCGGCTGGGACGCGGCCCTCGCCAAGGGCCGGGCCGCGGTGGACGCCCGGCTGCACGGCGGCACGCCGGCGCCCTACCGCGCCCTGGACCTGCTGGAGCTGGCCCGGACCGCGGACTTCGCCACCGGCACCGCCGCCGAGGACGAGGCGCTGGCCGACCTGATCATGGGCGACGAGCTGCGCAGCGGCCTGTACGCCTTCGACCTGGTCAACAAGCGGGCCAAGCGGCCGGCCGGCGCCCCGGACAAGTCGCTGGCCCGCCCGGTCGGCAAGGTCGGGGTGGTCGGGGCCGGGCTGATGGCCGGCCAGCTGGCGCTGCTGTTCGCCCGCCGGTTGGAGGTGCCGGTGGTGCTCACCGACCTCGACCAGTCCCGGCTGGACCGCGGGGTGGGCTACGTGCACGGCGAGATCGACCAGCTGCTGGCCAAGGGCCGGATCAACCAGGACAAGGCCAACCGGCTCAAAGCCCTGGTGACCGGCTCGCTGTCCCAGGCCGCCTTCGCCGACGCCGACTTCGTGATCGAGGCGGTCTTCGAGGAGCTGTCGGTCAAGAAGGCGGTGTTCGCCGAGCTGGAACGCCATGTCTCCCCCGAGGCGATCCTGGCCACCAACACCTCCTCGCTGTCGGTCACCGAGATGGCCGCCGAGCTCGCCCATCCGGAGCGGGTGGTCGGCTTCCACTTCTTCAACCCGGTCGCGGTGCTGCCGCTGCTGGAGGTGGTTCGCGGCGCCAAGACCGACGACGCGGCGCTGGCCACCGCGTTCGCGGTCGCCCGGACGCTGAAGAAGTCGGCGGTACTGGTCTCTGACGCCCCGGCGTTCGTGGTGAACCGGCTGCTGACCCGGTTCCTGGGCGAGGTGACCGCGGCGGTGGACGAGGGCACCCCGATCGAGGTGGCCGACCGGGCGCTGGCCCCGCTGGGGCTGCCGATGTCGCCGTTCGTGCTGCTGGCCCTGGTGGGCCCGGCGGTGGCGCTGCACGTCGCCGAGACCATGCACGCCGCCTTCCCGGACCGCTACTCGGTGTCGGAGAACCTGCGCCGGCTGGTCGAGGCCGGCAAGCCCGGCATCTACGTCTGGGACTCCGGCAGCCCCGAGGTGGACCCCGAGGTGGCCGCGCTGTTCGTCCCCGGCGACCGGCCCTCGACCGAGGAGCAGGTCCGCGACCGGGCGCTGGGCGCGCTCGCCCAGGAGATCGACCTGATGCTCGCCGACGGCGTGGTCGCCGAGCCGCAGGACATCGACCTGTGCCTGCTGCTGGGCGCCGGCTGGCCGTTCCACCTCGGCGGCATCACGCCGTACCTGGACCGGCAGGGCGTCTCGGAGCGGGTCCGGGGCCGGCGGTTCCTGCCGCCCGGGGTGGCCAGCGTCGCCACCGGCTGACTAGCTGACGACCCGCTGACGCCTGCGGGGTGGCACCGCACGGCATCTAGGCTCGTCGCGTGATCACCCGCGCCGACCTGGACGCCGCCGAAGGCATCGTGCGGCAGCACGTGCCGGTGACGCCCGCCTACCGCTGGCCGTTGCTGGAGCAGGTCACCGGCACCCCGACCTGGGTCAAGCACGAGAACGCCACCCCGACCGGCGCCTTCAAGGTGCGCGGCGGGCTGGTGTACGTGGCACGCCTGCTGGAGTCCGGGCAACCGGTGGCCGGCCTGATCTCGGCCACCCGGGGCAACCACGGCCAGTCGCTGGCCTACGCCGGCCGCGCGCACGGCATCGGGGTCACCATCGTCGTGCCGGAGGGCAACAGCCCGGACAAGAACGCGGCGATGGAGGGCTTCGGCGCCGAGCTGATCGTGCACGGACGCGACTTCCAGGCCGCCCGCGAGCACGCCATCCGGCTTGCCGAGGAGCACGGCCTGCACATGGTGCCGTCCTTCCACCGGGACCTGGTCGCCGGGGTGGCGACCGGCGCCACGGAGCTGCACGAGCAGGCCGGCGACCTCGATGTGGTCTACGTGCCGGTCGGCCAGGGCTCCGGGCTGTGCGCTCAGATCGCCGTCCGGGACCTGCTCGGCCGCCGCACCGAGGTGGTCGCCGTTGGGGCCGAGGGCGCCCCCGCGCACGCCCTGTCCTTCCAGGCCGGGCACCCGGTCACGACCGCCGAGGCGGACACCTTCGTCGACGGCGTCGCCACCCGGGTGCCCGATGCCGACGCCGTCGAGGCGATGGTGGCCGGTGCCGCTCGGTTCGTGCAGGTCGGCGACGACGCGACCGAGCAGGCGATGCGCATCCTGTGGCGGAGCACCCACCAGCTGCCCGAACCGGCCGGCGCGATCGCGCTCGCCGGGTTGCTCGCCGACACCGCACGCCCGGCCGGGGCGGTGGCCGCGGTGATCATGACCGGTGGCAACTGCGATCTGGAGTTCGTGCGGCGAATCGTCGCGCTGGCCTAGTCCGCCGTTCGGGTCCGGTCGCCGCTCTCACGGTTGCGGCAAGCGGGTCAGGGCAGCTCGGCGATGGACCGCAGGTCCTCGGCCCCCAGGTCCAGCAGCGCGGCCTTGCCGCTGCCCGGCTGGTAGCCGACCACGGTGGCGTCCGGGCCGAGGCCGACCACCTGAGAGTTCCACCACAGCGGGCGCAGCGGAGCCGAGATCGGGAAGCCGTCCGGTTCCAGGGCCGGCGCCGACGGCGGCTTGCTGGCGCTGGCCGAGTCCGACGGGCTGGCGGTGGCCACCGTGCTGGAGCCGCTGACCGTCACCGACGGCCCGGCCTGGCCCGTCGAGCCGGACGGGCTGGCGGTGGGCGACGAGCTGCCCGCCGGCGGCGGGGCGACCAGGGCCACCACCTCGACCCGGTCGGTGCCCACGTTCGCCAACTGCGCCACCATCAGCCGCCGCCGGGAACCCACCTGGGCGTAGCACGCGAACGCCGACCCGTCCGGGGAGAAGCTGGCCGGCCCGGTCACCACCGTGATGCCGCGGGTCGGGAAGAACCACCGCACCCCGGCCACCGTGGTCGGGGACGCCGACGGCGAGGCCGAGTCGCCCGGTGCCGGTGAGCCGCCCGGGCCGGTGCCGCCCGAGCTGCCGGCCGGTGACGGGATCACCGTGGAGGAGGCGGTGGCATAGCGAAGCGGCATCAGCCCGAACCGCCGGGCCGCGACGTCCCACACCAGCAGGTTGCTGGCGTCGGCGGCCAGCGGATGCACCGGGCCCAGCTGGCGCAGCGACCGGTCCGGACGGATCAGGGTGGCAGCGGCCGACAGCGGCTCCAGCGGCAGGCCCTTGTCGAAGACCCGGTTGACCGGCTTCCAGACCACCAGGCCGACCGTGGTATCGGTGGCCACCCGGGTGCCGGCCGGCAGGAACTGGGAGATCCCGACCCGCTGGGCGGCCGAGTCGTAACGCTGCACGGCGAAGTCGCGCAGCTCGGGCGGCCCGCTGGGCGAGGCGGTGGGGCTCGGGGTCGGGCCGGTCTCGGCCGAGCCGTTCGCAAGCAACCGGCCCGGCTCGGTCAGGCCGGTCTCGATCAGCACCGCGGCCCGGCCGGACGCCGCCGGGATCGCCGCGTCAGCGCGTCCGAGGTCGTGCACGGCCAGGTCGCGTTGCACCGCGTAGGCGTGCTGCCGGCCGTCCAGGGCGGCCAGCACCACGCTCAGCCCGCGACCGGTCACCACCGACAGCGGGCGGGCGGCGGGCGGCAGCGGCACCCGCCGGACGCTCTGCCCCTGGCGCGCCTCGACCATCCCGGCCCGGATCACCAGCAGGTCCGGCACGGTGGCGGGCACGGTCGGGCTGCCGCTAACCCCGACCGAGGTGCCGCTCGGCCGCGACGACGGCTGCGGCTCGCCACGCACGATCAGCGCCACCGCCAGCACCAGCAGCACCGCGATCCCGAAACCGGGTGAGTTGGTCCAGGACGGCAACGGGGGCAACCGGCGGGACGCGGGCCGGGACGCGGGCTGATCGGACACGGGCTGGCTCGGCACGGGCTGGACGGGCGGGCTAGGAGGCCAGCGAGGCTTCGCTGGCCTCCGACGCCGGGAACGAGATCTCCACCCGCAGGCCACCGGCCGGCTGGGCGGTCGCGGTGATCGAGCCGTGGTGGGCGTCCACGATGGCCCGGACGATGGACAGTCCCAGCCCGGCGCCGCGCTGGCCGGTCCGGGCCCGGCCGCCACGGCGGAAGGCGTCGAACAGGCCCTCGACCTCGTCCGGCTGGACCGGCACGCCGCTGTTGACCACCACCAGTCGGGCTACCCGGTTGGGCGCGGAACCGGCCGACTCGGTGCGGATCTGCACCCACCCGCCGGGCACGTTGTAGCGCACCGCGTTCTCCACCAGGTTGCCGATCACCCGTTCCAGCAACCGGGGGTCGCCGGTGGTGCGGGCCGGGTCGCCCTCGGCGGTGATGGTGATGTCGCGGGTGGCCGCCTCCGCCTTGGCCGCCGCCACCGCGGTCGGTATCAGCTCGTTGAGCGTCACCACCTCGCTGGACTCCAGGCTCTGGCCCTCACGGCCCTGCAGCCGGGCCAGCGCCAGCAGGGCGTCCACCAGCTTCTGGGCCCGGTTGGTGGCCTCCCGGACCACCTCGCCCATCCGGCGCAGCTCGTCCGGCGGCGCGTTCGGGTCGGACAGCGTGACGTCCAGCTCGGTCTGGATCACCGCCAACGGGGTGCGCAGCTCGTGGCTGGCGTTGGCCACGAACCGGCGCTGGCTGCCGAAGGCGGCGTCCAGCCGGCCCAGCATGTCGTCGAAGGTGTCGGCGAGTTCGCGCAACTCGTCGTCCGGGCCGCCCAGGCCGATCCGCTCGCTGAGGGTCTTGGTGGACAACTGCTTGGCGGTGGCGGTGATCCGGGCCACCGGGCGCAGCGCCTGCCGGGCCAGCAGGTAACCGCCGATGGAGCCGATCAGCACGATCACCCCGAAGTACAGCAACCCGTTGTTGAGCAGGTAGTGCAAGGCGTCGGTCCGCATCACCGACCGGGCGTCGGACGGGTTCCAGGTGGTCTTGAGGCCGGTGGCGTTGTCGACGATGGTGACGTCACCCGGGTTGGGCGGCAGCGCGATCTGGCTGAGCGCCCGGTCCAGCAGGATGTAAGAGGTGGCCAGCAGCGCAGCACCGATGAGTAGCACCAGGGCGCCGTACAGCAGCGCCATCCGGATTCGCAGTGACGGCTGCACCAATCTCACTGGTCGGTCGAACCCCCGCTCTCATCGTCGCCGGACGTGGTGACCAGGGTGGGGTCGACCCGGTAACCCGAGCCGACCACCGTCTCGATGATGGGTGGCTCCCCCAGCTTGCGGCGCAACGTCATCATGGTGACCCGGACGGTGGTGGTGAACGGATCGGCGTGCTCGTCCCACACCCGGTCCAGCAGTTCCTCACTGGAGACAACGACGCCGGCGGCCGACAGCAACGTCTCCAGCACACCGAATTCCTTGCGGGTCAGGTCGACGTTGCGCCCGGACCGGGTCACGGTGCGCTTGGCCGGGTCCAGCACCAGGTCGCCGGCCTGCAGCACCGGCGGCGCGGCCGGGGTGGCCCGGCGGCCAAGGGCACGCACCCGGGCCACCAGCTCGGCGAACGCGAAGGGCTTGGCCAGGTAGTCGTCGGCGCCCAGCGCCAGGCCCTCCACCTTGTCCTCGATCGAGCCGCTGGCGGTGAGCATGATGACCCGGGTCAGCACCCCTTCGTCGGTCAGCGAGCGGCAGATCTCGTCACCGCTCTTGCCCGGCAGGTCGCGGTCGAGGACCACCACGTCGTAACGAGTGGTGGTCGCCTTGCTGAACCCCTCGTCGCCGTCGTAGGCGACATCGACCGCCATCCCCTCCCGGCGCAGGCCGCGCACCACGGCATCGGCAAGCTGGGTCTCGTCTTCAACCACAAGTACGCGCACGCTGTCTCCGGTTCTCGGCGACCTCGACGGCGTAGAGGTCGCATGGTGGCACCACGATCTCACGAACTTCCCGTACCTGGGCGGTAGCGCTCACTCCCGCCGGTCGGTGTCTTGCCCCGGAACCGGGCCGGCCGAGAACAACTCCGCCTCGCCGTCGCCGACCGAGCCGACGTCGGCCCGGCCCAGCACCGCCGCGGCGAACTCGACGGCCCGCCGGGCGATGCCCTGCGGGCTCAGGCCGATCGCGGCGCGCACCTCCGACACCTTGCCGTGGGCGAGGAACTCGACCGGGATGCCGATCTCGCGGGTGGGCACCGCCAGGCCCTGCTCGCCAAGGTGCTGGGCGAACCGGGAACCGGCACCGTTGACGGCCACGCCGTCCTCGACGGTGACCAGCACGCCGGCCTGCGCGGCGAAGTCGGCCAGCGCCGCGGGCACCGGGGTGACCCAGCGCGGGTCGATCACCCGGACGGTGTAGCCGGCCTCACCGATCCGCGCCGCGGCGTCGAGCGCGTCGGCGGCCATCGCGCCCACCGAGACCAGCAGCACGTCCACCGGGCCGCTGGCGGTCTCGGCCAGCACGTCGATGCCGCCCACCGAGCGCAGCGCGGGAAGATCGGCACCGAGCGGGGTCTTGGGGTAGCGCAGCACCGACGGTGCGTCGGAGATGGCCACGCACTCGGCGAGCGCGGCGCGCAGGGTCGGCTCGTCGCGCGGCACCGCCAGGTGGATGCCGGGCACGATGCCCAGCATCGCCAGGTCCCACATGCCGTGGTGGCTGGCGCCGTCCTCGCCGGTGATACCGGCGCGGTCGAGCACCAGGGTGACGCCGGCCCGGTGCAGCGCCACGTCCATCAGCAACTGGTCGAAGGCCCGGTTGAGGAAGGTGGCGTACAGCGCGATCACCGGGTGCAGGCCGGCCGCGGCCATGCCGGCGGCCGAGGTGAGGGCGTGCTGCTCGGCGATGCCGACGTCGAAGCAGCGGTCCGGGTACTCGGCGGCGAACGCGCCCAGGCCGACCGGGTCGAGCATCGCGGCGGTGATCGCCACCACGTCGTCGCGGGCGGCGCCGATCCGCACCATCTCCTCGGAGAACACCGACGACCAGGTCTTGCCGCCCTTGCTGACGAACTCTCCGGTCTCGGGGTCGAAGGCGCCGCCGCCGTGCATGTGGTCGGCCAGGTGGTTCTCGGCCGGGGCGTAGCCGTAGCCCTTGCGGGTCACGCAGTGCACCAGCACCGGTCCGCCGAACTGCCGGGCCAGCGTGAAGGCCTGCTCCAGGGCGGCCAGGTCGTGGCCGTCCACCGGGCCCAGGTACTTCAGGCCGAGGTCTTCGAACATGCCCTGCGGGGCGAACATGTCCTTCATGCCCCGCTTGATCCCGTGCAGCGCGCCGTACAGCGGCGGCCCGACCACCGGGGTGCGCTCCAGGGTGTCCTTGACGTTCTCCAGCATCCGCTCGTAGCCGGGCCGCAGCCGCAGGCCGGCGAGATGGTCGGCCAGGCCGCCGATGGTGGGCGAGTAGGACCGGCCGTTGTCGTTGACCACGATCACCACCGGCCGGTCGGCGGCGGCGATGTTGTTCAGCGCCTCCCAGCACATCCCGCCGGTCAGCGCGCCGTCCCCGACCACCGCCACCACCGGACGCCGCTCGCCGCGCACCTCGAAGGCCTTGGCCACCCCGTCGGCGTAGGACAGCGCCGTGGAGGCGTGCGAGTTCTCGATCCAGTCGTGCTCGCTCTCGGCACGGCTGGGGTAGCCGGACAGCCCGCGGGCCTGCCGCAACCCGTCGAACTGCGCGTGCCGGCCGGTGACGATCTTGTGCACGTAGCTCTGGTGGCCGGTGTCGAACAGGATCGGCTCGGACGGCGAGTCGAAGATCCGGTGCAGCGCCAGGGTGAGTTCCACCGCGCCCAGGTTGGGCCCGAGATGGCCACCGGTCCGGGACACCTTGCGGACCAGGAAGTCCCGGATCTCGGTCGCCAGCGAGCCGAGCTCCTCCGCGTTGAGCGCGCGCAGGTCGGCGGGACGGGAGATCCGGCTCAGAAGGGGGCTCACGATGGGTCAGCCTACTTGTACCGGCTCGATTTCGGAGCCGTCATCGTCCGGTCTGTCTACGCCGGATCGTGCGCTGTCGGCCACCGTCTCGGCCCCTGTCTCGGCCACTGTCTCGGCTGCCGTGCCGGGGGCGTCCGGACGCAGCACCGCGATGCACTCCACGTGGTGGGTCATCGGGAAGGCGTCGAACGCCGACAGCTCCGCCAGCCGCCAGCCGGCGTCCCGGGCGAACCGGACGTCGCGGGCCAGCGCGGCCGGATCGCAGGCCACGTAGACCACCACTCGCGGCCCACCGGCCAGGATCGCGGTGAGCACCGCCCGGCCCGCGCCGCTGCGCGGCGGGTCCAGCACGACGATGTCCAGCGATCGTCCCGCCGGCCCGCCCAGCTCGGCGACCGCCGCGGCCACCGCCCGCTCGTCGACGGTGGCGCGCCGCACCGCCGCCCACGGCAGGTCGGCCAGGTTGGCACCGGCGTCGGCGACCGCGGCCCGGTCGGACTCCAGGCCGAGCACCCGGCCGGTGCCGGTCACCGCCGCGGCCAGCGCCGCGGTGAACAGCCCGGCGCCGGCGTACAGGTCGAGCACCCGTTCCCCCGGCCGCGGAGCCGCCGCGGCCAGCACCGTCGCGGTGAACGCCTCGGCGGCGCGCGGGTGGGTCTGCCAGAAGCCGGCCGGCCGGACCGCGAACTGCCGCCCGGCGACCGTGTAGTGCAGCCGCGGCGGCCCGGACAGCTGCTCAGCCGCCAGCACCGCACGCGCCTCCGGGCCCCGGCCACGACCGGCCCGGGCAGGGCGTGCTCGGCCGCGACCGGTCCCGGGCTGCCGGGTGACCTCCCGGAGGGCGACCTCGGCCACCTCGCCCCGGTCGTCGACGGCCACCTCGAGCTCGGCCAGATCCTTATCGCCCGGCCAGTCCCGCCGCAGGGCGTCGGCGTCGCCCACCCCGGGGGCGCCGATCGGGCAGTGGTCGATCGGCACCACGGTGTGCGAGCGGTGCGCGTGCAGGCCCAGCTCACCGGCGGGGGAGACCGCGAACCGCACCCGGCGCCGCCAGCCCAGCCCGGATGCGCCGGGTTCGCCGTCGCCGCCCAGCGGCTGCACCGTCACCGCCTGGTTCAGCCCGGCCAGCCGGCTCAGCTGCTCGGCCACCACGGCGGCCTTGAGGGCACGCTGGGCGGGCAACGCCACGTGCTGGAAGTCGCAGCCACCGCAGCCACCGGGGTGGGCGTACCGGCAGGGTGCGGCCACCCGGTCCGGTGAGGCGTGCCGGATCTCGACGGCGTCGGCCCGGCAGAACGAGCCGCCGCGGTCCTCGGTGACCTCGGCCAGCACCGTCTCGCCGGGCAGCGCGTGCCGCAGGAACACCACCCTGCCCTCCTGCCGTGCCACGCAGTGCCCGCCGTGCGCGACCGGGCCGACCAGCAGCTCGAACCGGCGGCCCAACCAGCTCTCTGCCGGCCGGTCAGCCGGCTGCTCACCCCGTAGCTGGTCCACCCCGACAGCCTAGGCAGCCCGCCGACCGGCCCGGACGCTCACTCGCCACGTGCGCAGGGCAGCACCGGGGGCGGCAGAGTGTGTAGCGTCCCCGAGGTGCACATCGTCGTCATGGGGTGCGGGCGGGTCGGTTCCACCCTCGCCCACCATCTGCAGCGCCTGAACCACACCGTCGCCGTCATCGACCAGGACCCGGCCGCGTTCCGCCGGCTCGGCGACACCTTCACCGGCAAGACCATCGCCGGGGTGGGCTTCGACCGGGACACCCTGGTCGAAGCCGGCATCGAGAACGCCGAGGCCTTCGCCGCGGTGTCCAGCGGCGACAACTCCAACATCATCGCCGCCCGGGTGGCCCGGGAGACCTTCGGCATCGGTCACGTGGTGGCCCGGATCTATGACCCGCTGCGCGCCGAGGTCTACGAGCGGCTCGGCATCCCGACCATCGCCACCGTGCCGTGGACGGCCAGCCGGCTACTCAAGACCCTGCTCGGCGGCACCATCGACGAGGAGTGGCGCGACCCGACCGGCCAGGTGGTGATGCTGCACGTGATCCTGGCCGACTCCTGGGTGGGCCGGAAGCTGACCAGCTTCGAGGAGACCACCGGCTGCCGGGTGGCGCTGATCAGCCGGTTCGGCAAGGGCGAACTGCCCACCGCGGCCACCGTGGTGCAGGCCGGCGACGAGCTGCACGTCACCGCCACCGACGATCTCACCGAAGGCATCCGGACGGCCGCGGCGGCCGGACCGGTAGGAGGGCACCGCTGATGAAGATCGCCATTGCCGGAGCGGGCGCGGTGGGTCGCTCGATCGCCCGGGAGCTGCTGGCCAACGGCCACCGGGTGATGCTGATCGACAAGGACGCCAAGAAGGTCCGGCCGGAGCGGATCGAGGGCGCGGACTGGGTGCATGCCGATGCCTGCGAGCTGGCCAGCATGGAGGACGCCCAGCTGCAGGAGTGCGAGGTGGTGATCTCGGCCACCGGCGACGACAAGGTGAACCTGGTGGTCTCGTTGCTGGCCAAGACCGAGTTCTCGGTGCGCCGGGTGGTCGCCCGGATCAACCATCCGGCCAACGAGTGGCTGTTCAACGAGTCCTGGGGGGTCGACGTGGCGGTGTCCACGCCGCGGGTGCTGGCCGCCCTGGTGGAGGAGGCCGTTTCGGTCGGCGACGTGGTGCGGCTGTTCACCCTGCGGGAGGGGCAGGCCAACCTGATCGAGGTCACCCTGCCGGCCGGCGCGCCGTGTGCCGGGATGGCGGTACAGGACGTCCCGCTGCCGGTGGACGCGGCGATGGTGGCGATCATCCGCAACGCCCGGGTGATCGTGCCCACCCCGGACGAGCCGCTGGAGCCCGGGGACGAGCTGCTATTCGTCGCCCTTCCGGAGGCTGAGCCCGCCATCCGGCGAGCCGTCTGCGCCGCCTAGCGACCGGTCGGCTGACGGCTGGTCGACGGGCGTCTCGTCCGGTGCGCTCGCCGAGCCCAGCACGGCAGGGGTCGGCAGCGTCGAGCGCAGCCCGAGCCGGTGCCGGGCCCGCCGGACCACCCAGAACACCACGCCGACCACGGCCAGGTAGAGCGGCAACCCCATCGCGATCCGGGCCGCCGCCAGCAGCCCGGTGCGGTTGTCCGAGAACAGCTTGAGCTGCACCACGCCGCGGGCCAGGAACATCGCCAGCACCGCGCCGGTCGCGACGTCGTAGGCCCGGCGCAGCTCGCGCAGCCGGTACCAGCGCTGCTCCGGCGGCAGCGGGGAAGGGTCCAGGTACTCCCAGAGCACCCCGACCAGCGGGCGGCGGACCAGCAGCGAGCCGGCGAACACCGCCGCGTAGGCGAACGCCGCCGCGATGCCGAACAGGAAGTAACCGCGGGCCTGGCCGGTGCGGGCGGCGATGGCCGCCGCGATCGCCACGCTGAACAGTCCGGTCACCGCCTGCTGCACCGGCTGGCGGCGGGCCAGCCGGTAGCCGGCGACCAGCACCCCGGAGGCCACTGCCGCGACGATCGCGGGACGCAGCCCGGCCAGCGCGTTGACGATGACGAAGACCACCGGCGGGATGGCCGCCACGATGGTGCCCGACCAGCCGCCCATCGAGTCCAGGATCTGCTGGCGGGTCTTCTCGCGCAGCTCGTCCGACGGTGAGCTCACCAGTGCTAGCCGTCCTGCGGCGGGGCAGCCTGGCCGGCAGCCTCGGTGGCGGCGGCCAGCTGCTCGGCGGCCTCCCGGGGCAGCTGCAACGGAACCGGTTCGCGGACCGGCAGCGGGTCGTTGCCGCGCACCACCACCACGCCACGGAAGGCGTCCAGGAACGGCTGGGCCTGCTCGTCCTCCAGCGCCGGTGCGCCGGCGAGCATGGCACGCAGGAACCAGCGCGGGCCGTTCACCCCGAGGAAGCGAACCGGGGTCAGCCCGCCGGGCGCCGGCAGCCGGCCGACCAGCTCGGTGCCGAACGGGCCGTCCTGCTCGGACACGGTGCCGCCCTGGGTGGAGATCGAGGCCTTGATCTCGGCGCGGACCTCGTCCCAGATGCCTTCCTTGCGCGGGGCGGCGAACACGCCGAGCTGCATCTGGCCGGTCGGGCCGAGCAGGGTGACGCCGGCCACCTGGCCGTCCTCGCCGACCTCGACCCGGACCTCCAGGCCGATGTCGACCGGCACCCGCAGCGCGCCCAGGTCCAGCCGCTCGCCGTCGATGGCCGGGCTGTCGGCGAGGTCGTAGGGACCGGTGGTCGGCGTGCTCTCGTGCCGTCGCCTGGTGTCCCACGGCGGGGTGGCATCGAGCTTGGACTGCTCGGTGCGCTTTTCCTTGCGCCGCAGCGCCATTACTGATCGTCTCCTCTGTCGGTCGTCATTGACCTGTCGTTCGTCGCCGGCCGGCGGCCGTCGTCCAGCGCACCGGCACCGCCGGTCGAGCCGTGCCCGGCCACCCCGCGGGCCGAGTCGGGCAGTCGTTCCACCAGCTCGAAGCGGGCCTGCTCGACCCGCTGGATGACCAGTTGGGCGATCCGGTCGCCCCGGCGCAGTTCGACGACCCGGTCCCGGTCGTGGTTGACGACGATGACCTTGATCTCGCCACGGTAACCCGAATCGATCGTCCCCGGCGCATTCACCAGGCCCAGACCGGCCCGCCAGGCCAGCCCCGACCGGGGGTGGATGAAACCGGCGTACCCGGCGGGCAGCGCGAGTGCCAGGCCGGTGGGCAGCAGCGCCCGCTCCCCCGGCTGCAACCGGGCGTCCACCATGGTGCACAGGTCGGCACCGGCGTCACCGGCAAGCGCGTACCGGGGCAGTGGCGCGTCCGGGTGCAACCGCTGCACCTGGACCGGGATCGGGGCCGACGCTGCCGGCGGCCGACCGAGCGCCGGCTGGCCCGGGCCGGCTGCCTGGGTCGGCGCTGCGTTGGTCACAGCGCCAAAGGCTACCCTCGTCCGGTGATGGCCCCCTCGCCTTCCCGGGCCCGGCCGGCCGGCTCGCGCCCGGACTACGCCGAGCGGTTGCGCACGCCGTGGTGGTGGTACCTGGCGGGGCTGGGGGTGGCGCTGCTGCTGAGCGTGGAGTTCGCGGTGGCCGTGCCGGGCTGGCTCTCCCTGGCGCCGTTCGTGGTGCTGCTGCCGCTCGCCGTGCTGGTGATCTGGCGGCTGTCCGCCGGTCGCATCACGGTGGCCGGCGGCACGCTGCTGGCCGGTGACCGCAGCCTGCCGGTCGCCGACATCGAGCAGGCGATCGACCTCACCGCCGCCGAGCTGCGCCGGTTGGTCGGCCGGCACGGCGATCCGCTGGCCCACACCTACATCCGGTCCTGGATCGGGCCGGGCGTCCAACTGGTGCTGCGAGCGCCGGCTACCGAACTCCCCGACCCGGGGCCGGACGAGCCGGAACCGGACGAGCGCTTCCCCGAGCCGTACTGGGTGCTGTCCACCCGGCATCCGGACCGGCTGCTGGCCGCCCTGCGCGCGAGCACCGCGTCGCCGGCCGGCTGAGCGGGACCGTCGGAACAAGGCCTCGACCAGCGAGAAGCAGGCCGTAGCCACCGAGTCGTAGCCACCGAGAGGAACAGGAGTCGCCGTGTCACTGGGTCGGTTCGAGGGACAGGTCGCGCTGGTCACCGGCGCCAGCCGGGGTATCGGCCTGGCGGTAGCCCAGCGGCTGGTCGCCGAAGGTGCCCGGGTCTGCATCACCGCGCGCAGGCAGCCGGCGCTGGAGGAGGCGGTGGCCGAACTGGGCGGGCCGGACCACGCGATCTTCTCAGCCGGCGGCAGCGACGACCCGGAGCACCGCCAGGCGGCGGTGCAGGCCACCTTGGACGCCTTCGGCCGGCTGGACGTGTTGGTCAACAACACCGGCATCAACCCCGCCTACGGCTCGCTGCTGGAGCTGGAGGACGGGCTGGCCCGCAAGATGTTCGACGTCAACGTGCTGTCGGCCCTCGGCTTCACCAGGCTGGCCTGCCAGGCCGGGCTCGCCGAGCACGGCGGCGCGGTGGTCAACATTGCCTCGGTGGCCGGGCTCGGCGCGTCCCCCGGGATCGGCTTCTACGGCATCACCAAGGCCGCCCTGATCAACCTCACCCGGCAACTGGCGGTCGAGCTGGCACCCCGGGTCCGGGTCAACGCGGTGGCGCCGGCGGTGGTCAAGACCAAGTTCGCCGAGGCGCTCTACGCCGAGGACGAGGCCGCCGCGGCCGCGAACTACCTGCTCGGCCGGCTGGGCGAGCCGGCCGACATCGGCGCCGTGGTGGCCTACCTCGCCTCGGCCGACGCCGCCTGGACGACCGGGCAGACCCTGGTCGTCGACGGCGGGATGATCGCCGGTCTCTGAGGGCAGCGCCGCCGGGTCAGAGCTGGCGGAACCAGCGGTCCTTGGTGAGTTCGCGCAACTCGGTCACCAGCGTCTCGCCCAGTGCCTTGGTGGCCCGGCGGTTGACCTCGGCACCGGCGACCGCGCCGGCCAGGAACGGCGCCAGGCTGGTGGTGCTGCGCCCGAGCCGGCGCAGCACCTGGCTGCGCAGCTCACGCTTGGCGGCGGCACCGAACACCGCGCTCAGGCCGGCCCCGGTCAGCTCGGGCGAGATCGCCCGGCGGCGCACCCACGACATCAGGTAGGCGCTGGCCCGTTCCGAAACGGTGCCGGCCGCCGGGCGTCCGAGCAGTTCGTGCAGCTCGGCGACCAGCTTGAGCTCGACTGCGGTGACGGTGAGCATCTCGGCGGCCAGCTGGACGGGCATGGCCAGCAGCGTCGGTGGGCTGAGAAACTCCACGGCGGCCAGGCCACCGGCTGCGGCACCGATCCCGGCAGTCGCCCGGGCGGCCTGCTTGACCAGCCGCTCGGCGATCTCGAGGTCGGTGTGCCCCGGGTGCTGGCGGCGCAACGCCTCGGCGTCGCGGACCACGATCCGCGGCGCCAGCTCCACGATCAGCTCGGTCAGCCACCGCCCGGCGGCCACCGCCCGCACCCCGGACGTCCTGGCGCTGCGGGTCAGGGCCGGGATCAGGGCTGCCAGTGCCTTCTGCCTGCTGTGCCGGTCCTGCTCGCCGCCATCGGATGCCGCGGCCCGGGCGACCAGTTCCGCCAACTCCTCGTCAGCCACTGCTCACCTCCTCCTGGCGGGCGCGGGCCACCCGACCCAGCGCAAGCCCACCCCGCCAGCCGGATCTCGACGGCAGCCGGAAACACAGCCGGTCGCTCGGGTGAGCGACCGGCTGTGCGAAGGCCCGAGCTGCGATCAGGCGCAGTCCCGGCAGATCAGCTGCCCGTTCTTCTCGCGGGCCAGCCGGCTGCGGTGATGCACCAGGAAGCAGCTGGAGCAGGTGAACTCGTCGTCCTGCTTCGGAAGCACCCGGACGGTGAGCTCCTCGCCGGACACGCTGGACAGGTCCGCACCGGGCAGTTCCAGCGACTCGGCCAGCTCGGCCTCGTCGACGTCGATGGAGCCCGACTGCGCCTCAGCCCGGCGCGCCTTCAGTTCTTCGAGGGAATCCTCGTTCAGTTCGTCTACATCCCCCCGACGGGGGGCGTCATAATCGGTGGCCACTACCTGTCAACTCCTTGATCAATCCCCGAGCGCACGCGATCCGGCTTTCTGGACCACCGGGCGGCGATGCCCGCTTGCCGCTGGCGCGGAACCGTACCGTGTTCCGCCTGCGCTCCAACGACCGGGCAGGCTTCACCATTCCCGAAACCGATCCGGCTAGGCTTGCCACGCACAGGCAGCCCGTCGGCAGGAGGTGAAAGGCGGAGTATGTCCACCGCGACCAGGCGCCGGCCACTGCCCGCTCTCGCCTTCCTGCTCGCCCTGAGCATCCTCACCGGCATCGTCTGGTGGCGGGTGTTGCACCGTGCCGAGCCTGCCGGCACCGGGCAGGGCCCGGCGCCGTCCCAGTCGGCGCCGTGCACCCCGGGCAGCAAGGGCATCAAGCTGCCGGCGCCGTCCGCGGTGACCGTGACGGTGCTCAACGGGGCCGGCCGCGACCAGCTGGCCACCCGGACCAGCAACCAGCTCAAGGGCCGCGGGTTCAAGGTGGGCACCCCCGGCACCACCTCGGCACTGTCCGGAGTGGCCGAGATCCGCTACGGCTCCACCGGACGGCCCGGCGCGACGCTGCTGAGCTATTACCTGCCGGGCGCCAAGCTGGCCGCCGCCAGCCGCAAGGACGCCAAGCTGGAACTGGTGCTGGGGTCGGGCTTCACGGCGCTGGCCAGCGACGCCTCGGTCAAGCAGGCCGTCGCCAGGGCCAGTAAGCCCTGCTGAGCCCGAGGGGTTCCCGGCTCAGCCGATGTCGGCCACACCCAGCTCGGTGAGCAGGTCGAAGAACTCCTCGGCGTGGTCGGGGTGTGCGCCGGCTACCAGCTGCGCCCCCGCCGGCCGGCCGCGCAGCCCCGAGGTGGCCACCCCGGCCTCGGTGGCGATCAGCAGCCCGGCCGCGAAGTCCCACTCCCCCAACGGCCCCTCGTAGTACATGTCCACCCAGCCGGCGGCCAGCGCGCACAGGTCCAGCGCGGCCGAGCCGAGCCGGCGCAGGTTGCCGACCCGGCCCAGCAGCCGGCCGGCCGCGCTGCCCTGCCGGGCCCGCCGGTCCGGGTCGTAGCCGAAACCGGTCGCCACCACCGCCTGCGCCACCGGCACCGAGCGCGGCCCGGTCAGCCGCCGGTCGCCGAGGAAGGCGCCGGCTCCCGCGGTCGCCCGGAACAGGTCCCCCGACGACGGGTTGAGCACGCAACCGGCCACCGTCTCACCCCTCAGCTGGGCAGCGATCGAGACCGCGAACTGGGGCAGGCCGAGCAGGTAGTTGACGGTGCCGTCGATCGGGTCGAGCACCCAGCGCACCTGCGAGCGGCCGGGGCCGGCCGGGCCGGTGGCACCGCCCTCCTCGCCGAGGACCTCGTCGTCCGGACGCAGCTCGGCCAGCGCGGCGCGCAGGAACTGCTCCACAGCACGGTCGGCGTCGGTAACCACGTCGGTCGCCGAGCTCTTGGTACTCACCGACAGCCCGGCGGCCCGGTGCCGCACCATGATCTCGCCGGCCCGTACGGCCAGCTCCACCGCGAGGTCGGACAGCTGCGCCGGGTCGGGGTCGACACCGGCTGCCGACGCGCCGTCGGGCTCGATACCGTCCGAAGGTCGGGCGCCGGTCATCCGACCCGCAGCCCTGCCGTGCCGCGCCTCATCCGGAATTCGTCCTCCACAGGCTCCCGATCGACTGCCGCCAGCGGGCCGGAGTGCCGATATGGTTTCAACGTAGTCACCCTAGCCAGCGGAGGAACCATGACCGCGCCAGTGTCAGACCCGGCCCCAGCCGCAGTCTTAGCCCCGCTCGACGCCGCCTTCGGGGTCGACATCGGCGGCAGCGGCATCAAGGGTGCCGTCGTCGACACCCTGACCGGGCAACTGCGCACCCAGCGGGTGCGGATCCCGACGCCGAAGCCGTCCACCCCGGACAACGTGGCCGAGGTGGTGGTGCAACTGGTCACCAAGGCGAACTGGACCGGTCCGGTGGGCGCCACCTTTCCGGCGGTGATCAAGAGCGGGGTGGCGCGCTCGGCGGCCAACGTCGACCCGTCCTGGATCGGCACCGACGTCGACGCGGTGTTCTCCAAGGCCACCGGCCTGGACGTCACGGTGCTCAACGACGCCGATGCGGCCGGCCTCGCCGAGGTCCGGTTCGGCGCCGCTCGGGGGGTGTCCGGGGTCGTGATCCTGCTGACTTTCGGCACCGGGATCGGCAGCGGCATCTTCCTCAACGGCCAGCTGGTGCCCAACTCCGAGCTGGGCCACCTGGAGCTGGACGGCCACGACGCCGAGTCCCGGGCGGCCGCCTCGGTCAAGGACAAGCAGAAGATGTCCTACAAGCAGTGGGCCAAGCGGGTGCAGGCCTACATGTCCCACGTCGAGCGGCTGTTCTCCCCGGACCTGTTCATCGTCGGCGGCGGGGTGAGCAAGGACGCCGACCGCTGGGTGCCGCTGCTGGAGCTGCAGACGCCCGTGCGGCCGGCCCAGCTGCTCAACAACGCCGGTATCGTGGGCGCGGCGATGGCGGCTGCCGAGCGCTGAATCGGCCCGCTCTGGCTACAATGGAGCACGCGGGCATGGCACCAATGAAGGCATCGGACGTCGCGAGGTCGACGTCGATGAACCCCTGCGGCTGGCTGACCCCACTCTCCCGCATCGCGGTCCCGCAGGGACCGCCACAGATACGTGCAATCGCTGTATGAAAGGGCGTCCGTGGTTTCCAGCGAATCTTCCGAGCAGTCGCAGGTCAGCGCTGCTGCAACGGCGAGCCGGGCGGTGACCAAGACCGTCGCCGCACCGGCGAAGAAGGCACCGGCCAAGAAGGCGGCGCCCGCGAAGAGGGCACCCGCCAAGAAGGCAGCGGCGAAGGCCGCCCCGGCGGGTAAGCCCGCCGACGAGGCGCTGGCCGATCCCGTGCTGGCCGACGACGCCGAGGCGCTGGACGCCGAGCCTGCCGACATCCCGGCCGACCTGGAGCTCGAAGAGATCCCGATCGACGTCGAAGCCGACGCCGAGACTGAGGAGGCGGCGGAGCCGGCCGAGGCCGACGCCACCGAGTTCACCTGGGACGAGGAGGAGTCCGAGGCGCTGCGGCAGGCCCGCAAGGACGCCGAGATGACCGCGTCGGCGGACTCCGTCCGGGCCTACCTCAAGCAGATCGGCAAGGTCGCGCTGCTCAACGCCGAGGAGGAGGTCGATCTCGCCAAGCGGATCGAGGCCGGCCTGTACGGCGCCGAGCGGCTGCGCCAGCTCGAGGTCGCCGGCGACAAGCTGCCGCTGCAGCAGCGCCGGGACCTGAACTGGATCGTGCGGGACGGCGAACGCGCCAAGAACCACCTGCTCGAGGCGAACCTGCGGCTGGTGGTCTCGCTGGCCAAGCGCTACACCGGACGCGGCATGGCGTTCCTGGACCTGATCCAGGAGGGCAACCTGGGCCTGATCCGGGCGGTGGAGAAGTTCGACTACACCAAGGGGTACAAGTTCTCCACCTATGCCACCTGGTGGATCCGGCAGGCGATCACCCGCGCGATGGCCGACCAGGCCCGCACCATCCGCATCCCGGTGCACATGGTCGAGGTGATCAACAAGCTGGGCCGGATCCAGCGCGAGCTGCTGCAGGACCTGGGCCGCGAGCCCACTCCCGAAGAGCTCGCCAAGGAGATGGACATCACCCCGGACAAGGTGCTGGAGATCCAGCAGTACGCCCGGGAGCCGATCAGCCTGGACCAGACCATCGGCGACGAGGGCGACAGCCAGCTCGGTGACTTCATCGAGGACAGCGAAGCAGTCGTGGCAGTGGACGCGGTTTCGTTCACCCTGTTGCAGGACCAGCTGCAGTCGGTGCTGCACACGCTGTCCGAGCGGGAGGCCGGCGTGGTGAAGCTGCGCTTCGGGCTCACCGACGGCCAGCCGCGCACCCTGGACGAGATCGGCCAGGTCTACGGCGTCACCCGCGAGCGGATCCGCCAGATCGAGTCCAAGACCATGTCCAAGCTGCGCCACCCGTCCCGCTCCCAGGTCCTGCGCGACTACCTCGACTAGGTTCCGCGCCACTGCGAGCGCACGAGGCATTCCACACCCAATCCGGGTTAACCCTTTCAGGCTTGACGTCGACATGGGCCACCCATGCGTTACCGTTCCCGCCAACGCGCTCAGCAGGCATTGCGGCACTTGTTGGTGGCTTCCGCCATGTCCAACCCTGATGACGAGTTCAGGAAGGGGAGGCATCCATGTTCTCAAGACGGCGACGTGTCGACCGAAGCCCACCGCCAGCTACTTCTCGTCTTACTTCAGCACAATTCGAGCAGCGGTTCATGGACTGCTGTATGCAGTTGTCATCCAACCCTGGATGGGTCTTCGACCAGCTCATTCCGATGTACCGCTCGTGCCCGCCCGACGGCTACGTAAAGGTTGATGGGCTCGCCGTTGACGTCATTGGCCCGGCGCGGCCCTTGGCCGGGCTTATAGAGCTGTTCGATCTTGTACACGCAACGCCCGCGCCGGATGAATGGAGCGCCGAGGGATCATGCTATTGGAAGCTATTGACGATGTCAGGGGCAGCTCTGCTAATTCGGGCTTCGAAAGAGAGCCGCGTCGACGTTATTGAAACCTACGAACCCATCTACCTCGAGCGAATCTCGCAGCAGAAGCACGGCGCGTGGATGTATGACAATTACGTTCGCAATCCTTCCTCGCGCGAGTGGCGGCGATCCTGAGCGGGCCAGCCTCATGGAGCGGGCTGCAAGACAGCGTCATCCTCTGCTACGGACCAAATCTCATTGCTACCCCACGAACGCAGCCTGGCCAGCCTCGCCTACGGCCTAGGGCATAGCGGTCAGGCGTTCCTAGTGCACGGCCTCGACTCACCTTCGCCACTGGGTCGACATGCGAAAGGCCGGCACGTGATGTGCCGGCCTTCCTGCAGTGCTGAGTTGATCTACCAGTCGTTCGAGGACCAGCGAGCCGAGGACCACCGAGCGGACGACCAGCGAGCGGACGACCACCGTGCCGACGACCAGCGCGCCGACGACCAGTCCGCGGACGACCACCGTGCGGACGACCACCGAGCCGACGACCAGCGCGCCGAGCTCAGGCCGCCGTCGGTGGACCAGCCGTCACCGGTCCAGGTGGTGCCCATCCACTTGCCACCGGACCAGGACGTCAGGGTCGACGCCGCGTGCCACCAGGCGACCGCGTCCCAGGCATTGCCCTGCACATCGATCTCGCCCGTCAGGTCGTTGCCGTTCGCATCCACCAGGACCGATCCGCCACGGGCGGCGTCCAGGGAGCCCTGCCCGGTGGACCGGGGGAAGGCCTGCACGGCCGCGGCCCGCATGGTGGCCGCGGTGCCATCCGTGCCCAGCAGGCGGTTGGCCGAGTCGAAGGCGGCACCGAGCCGGATCGTGCCCTTGCCGACCGCGTTCACCGACGCTCCGTTCACCGCCTCGGCGGTCGAGGTGAGGACGTACTTCACCTGGTCCGGGGTCAGGTTGGGGTAGGCCTGCAGGAGATCGGCCACTGCCCCGGACAGCACGGCCGCTGCCTGGCTGGTGCCGCTGCCCCGGAACAGCCGGCCGCTGGTGTCACCGCTGACCAGGCCTTCCGGGTGGGTCCGGTCGATGTAGCTTCCGGCGGTGCGCAACGAGACGAGCGACGTGCCCGGCACCAGCACGTCCGCGTGCCGGCTCGCACTGCCGACATTGGAGTAGGACGCGGCCCTGGTGTGGTCGTGGGCCCAGCCGTCCAGCCGGTCACCACTGTCGGCCGAGCCCACGGCCAGCAGATACGGATCGCTGGCCGGGGCGGTGACCCGTCCCACCGCCCCCTCGTTGCCGACGGAGGTGACCACGACGATGCCGTGCTGCCAGGCGTTCTCGGCAGCGGCTGCCAGCGGGTCGATGCGGTAGCCCTGCGTCGAGTCGGTGCCGTAGGAAAGGTTGATCACCCGGACCCGGGTGCCGTCCGGCAGCACCGGATGCTGCGTGACCCAGTCCAGCGCGGCGATGACCTGGCTGACGTCGGCGCTGCCGTCGGTGGTCGCGACCTTCATCGCGAGCAGCTTGGCGTCCGGCGCCACGCCGAGCTGGACGTTCGCAGGCGCACTCGCCAGATCACTGGCCGGGTTGGAGGCTCCGCGCCCGGCGATGATGCCGGCCATGAAGGTGCCGTGCCCGAAGGTGTCCTGGTTGGCCAGGCTGCCGTTGCCCTCGATGGACAGGTCGGGGCCGTAGGTCACCTTTCCGGGAGTGTCCAGCCCGGCGACCTGACTGATGCCAGAGTCGATGACCGCGACGCCGACGCCCTGACCGGTCACCGGCCGGCCCAGCTTGTCCTTCTTCCCCCACAGCGTCCGGGCCTGGGTGACCTTGGTGACGGTGAAGAGTGAGCCGGGATCCTTCTCGGCGGCGTTCTTGCCGTAGCTGTCCTTCGAGACGCTGTCCGCGGTCGCGTCGCCCCACCTACCGCCCGAGAAATCGAGCGACGGGAGGTGCACAGGGTGGGCGACGGTGGAGGCGGCGCCCGACCCGATCGGTGCGGGGCCTCCGGCGGCCAGGCAGAGTGCGGCGACCGTCGCTCCGACGGCGCTTAGCACGTTCCATCGAGTGCTGAATGCCAGGCTGTGATGCGGGTTCATCCGTGACTCCCGTAACGAGGAATGAGTAGCGCTGTTAACACAAATCATATGCATGTGAAGCTACCGTTACAAGACGCTTCCATGATGTCACCGTAGGTAGTCGCTCGCCTCCTGCATCTCACCGAATCCCCTCCGATTAACTACGCCGCGTAGCCAAATGCGACCTCACCGGCTCGCGCCGGCCACCTAGCTACCGAACGCTGGGAGTGGTCAAGCCGCGGTTCGGCTCACGCCGCGCTCACCGATCTGTTCGGTGGCCGACGGCCAGCCAGCGCCCTTTCCCGGTGCGCGCGACTACCTGGACCTAGGCTGCCGGAAATGCGCGGCGCACCGCGCGAACAGAGCGCACTCGGGCGAAGGAGCTGCGGATGGACGTCGGAACCCTCAGCATCGACGCGGCACTCGCGCAGGCGCGGCAGCGCTACCGCGAGGCCAACCCGGCCAGCGAGAAGGCCCACATTGCAGCCGCCGCCGCTATGCCGGGCGGCAACACCCGCAGCACGCTGCACTTCTCGCCATTCCCGCTGACCATGGCCGGCGGCGCCGGTTGCTGGATGACCGACCTCGACGGCCATCGCTACCTCGACCTGCTCGGGGAGTACACCGCGGGCCTGTACGGGCACAACCATCCGGTGATCCGGCAGGCGCTCGACCTGGCCCTGGACGGTGGCTGGAACCTCGGCGCTCCCGGCGTGAACGAGACCGCGCTGGCCGAACTGCTGTGCGCCCGGTTCCCGTCGCTGGACCTGGTCCGGTTCACCAACTCCGGCACCGAGGCCAACCTGATGGCGCTGGCCACGGCGCTGCTGCACACCGACCGCCGCTCGGTGCTGGTGTTCGACGGCGCCTACCACGGCTCGGTGCTGTCCTTCGGCGGCGGCGGCCAGCCGGTCAACGTCGGCCACCAGTGGGTGGTCGGCACCTACAACGACCTCGCCGGCACCGAACGCCTTATCTCCGAGCATGCCCATGGCCTCGCCGCGATCCTGGTCGAGCCGATGCTGGGCAGCGGCGGCTGCGTGCCGGCGGACCCGGAATTCCTGCGGATGCTGCGCCGCGGCGCGGACGACACCGGCGCCGTGCTGATCTTCGACGAGGTGATGACCTCGCGCATGTCGGCCGGCGGCCTGCAGCACCGGCTGGGCATCACGCCCGACCTCACCACGCTCGGCAAGTACCTCGGCGGCGGCATGACCTTCGGCGCGTTCGGCGGCCGGCGGGAGCTGATGTCGGTCTACGACCCGAGCAGCCCAACCGCCGTGCAGCACCCCGGCACGTTCAACAACAACGTGCTCAGCATGGCGGCCGGCCACGTCGGGCTGAGCCGGCTGTTCACGGCCGAGGCCAGCGAGGCGCTGTTCCGGCGCGGCGAGCGGTTACGCCACGAACTCAACGCCCTGAGCAGCACAGCAGGAGCCCGGTTGCAGTGGACCGGCATGGGCAGCATGCTCACCGCGCACTTCCAGACCGAGCCGATCCGCTGTGCAGCCGACATCCGACCGGCCGTCGAGCTGCGCGAACTGTTCCACCTCGACCTGCTCGAACGCGGCTGCTACCTCGCCCGGCGTGGCATGGTCGCGCTGAGCCTGGAGATCGGCGACGCCGAGTGCCGGATGTTCCGCTCAGCCGTCGAGGACTTCCTCGACCAGCGACGCGAACTCCTCGGCACCTGACGCACCCGAGCCCACCGCGCACTCACCGGCTCGATCCGGATGTAGACAGCATGTAACCCGCATGTGCTGTGAATGTGACATTCGAGGGCGCGCAGGCCTAGATCCTGTCGTACCCACGCGGTAGCTTCGCAGCACTCCTATCCGCTGACGCAAGGGGAAACTCGTGATCCGTCACCGCTCAACCGTCCGGAGGAGCGCGGTTGCGCTCCTGTCGGGCGGCGCGCTTGTCATGGTTGGTCTTGCGACCGGGCCGGCCGGCGCGGCACCCGCGCAGTCGGGGTGCGACCACCGCACCAACAACACCTACGACAAGATCCTGGAATGCGTCCGGCTCGACGGCGTGCGCGAGCACCAGGCGGCGCTGCAGGCCATCGCCGACGCCAACGGCGGCACCCGGGCCGAGGGCACGCCGGGGTACGCGGCCAGCCTCGACTACGTCCTCGGTGTGCTGAACGCGACCGGCTGGCACGCGTCGAAGGTGCCGTTCTCCTACTCCGACACCGACTCCTTGCTGCGGCAGCTCACCCCGACGCAGGCAACCTACGAGACCGGCGCCTTCACCGGAACCGGCGAGGGTGACGTCACCGGCAACGTCATCGCGGTGGACGTCAACCTCGGCGGCGACCGGGCCAACACCAGCGGCTGCGAGGCGGCCGACTTCGCCGGGCTGGACTTCACCGGCCCGAACGACATCGCCCTGATCCAGCGCGGCACCTGCGCCTTCACCGACAAGGCCGTCAACGCCGAGGCGGCCGGCGCGGAGGCCGTCATCATCTTCAACCAGGGCAACGCCGCTGCCGGTGACCGCTTCGGCCTCATCGTCGGCACGCTCGGTGGCGAGAACGTCGTCGGCATCCCGGTGGTCGGGGCCAGCTTCGTGCAGGGCCAGGCGTTGGCCGCGGCCGGCTCGACGGCCCAGGTGCTGGTCGACTTCGTGACCCGGCACTCCTTCAACGTCATCGCCGAGCTGCCCGGCCGCAACAACGGCAACGTCGTGATGGCCGGTGCCCACCTGGACTCGGTTCCGGCCGGTCCGGGCATCAACGACAACGGCAGCGGCTCCGCGGCGCTGCTCGAGGTGGCCCAGGCGATGTCCAAGCTGCGTCCGGAGAACACCGTGCGCTTCGCGTGGTGGGGCAACGAGGAGGGCGGCCTGGTCGGCTCGACGCAGTGGGTCGCCAGCCAGTCGCAGGCCGAGCTCGACCGGATCGCGCTGTACCTCAACTTCGACATGATCGGCTCGCCGAACTACATCTTCATGGTCTACGACGCCAACGAGTCGACCTTCCCGGCGCCGGCCGGCGTGCCGATCCCCGCTGGGTCGGCGGCGATCGAGCGGCTGTTCGAGTCGTTCTACACGCTGCGCGGCGAGCCCTATGACGACACCCAGTTCAGCGGCCGCAGCGACTACCAGGCCTTTATCAACAACGGGATCCCGTCCAGCGGCCTGTTCACCGGTGCCGAGGAGCCCAAGACCGCTCAGCAGGCGGCCATCTGGGGCGGTACCGCCGGGGCGCAGTTCGACCCGTGCTACCACCAGGCCTGCGACACCTACGCCAACAACAACGACCACGCCCTCGAGGTCAACACCGACGCGGTGGCGTTCGCGGTCTTCACCTACGCCCACTCCACCGAGGCCGTCAACGGCGTCCGGGGCGTCAAGGTGCCGGGCAACTTCACCATCCCGGCACCGGCCGGGCCGCAGCACACCTTCGGCGGCGGGGACGGCGGCGGCGGGCAGGGCGCACCGAGCGCCTGAGCCCTGGCCGCACGCTCAGCGCTCCTCGCCACCACTCAGGTGGCGAGGGGCGCTGAGCAACCGATCAGCCGTGTGCCGAAACTGACGGTGCCGGCCTGCGGGCGAACGGGTAGCTAGAGATCCATCACCAGGCGAAGAGCCGCGTCCACCCGGCGCAACTCGTCGAAGGTGAGGATCCCGACCCGGTCACCCAACCGTGCCGGGTCGATGGCCGCGGTCTGTTCGGCCAGCACCCGGGTGTCCTGTCCCGCGACCTCCACCTCGGGTCGAAAGGTAGCGGCGCGCGCCGAGGTCGACGTTGGGGCGACCAACCAGGTCGACAACGGAAGTTGATCGGACTGAACTACCACGGCATACCGTGAGCCGGTCTGCTCATGACCTCGCGCATCCCGAGGAGCACGCAGCCGGTACACCTCACCACGCACGCAGGGTCTCCATATCCCGTAACACCTGCATCGCCTCGGCGCGGTCCTGCTCGTCAGCGGCCAGTGCCTCGGCCTCGGCACGTAACGACGCAACCGCCCGATGACGGGCGGCGTCGATCAGCGCCGAACGCACCGCCGTCGACACCGAAGTGCCGTCCTGGGTCAGAACCTCCAACGCCCGCGCGGTGTCCTCGTCCGGCCGGAAGGTGATCGTGTCAGCCACGAAGCGATCGTACTACAAATCGTAAGACAACGCGGTTGGCAGCGACCGGACTCGCGAAGACCGGGGCTCAGGTCGTGGCGAGCTGCGGCGAGCGGCGCACCACCTCGCCGAGCAGCGCGTCCCACCAGATCACCATGGCCTCGATGGCCGCGTAGGCACCGCGTTCCACCTCGGCGCTGTCCAGCGCGCCGGTGTCCGCGTCCGGCACCGCCACGTCGACGAAGGCGGCCAGGCCGTCCTTGTGGCCCTGCTCCACGCCCTCGTCGAGGTGGATGTCGTGGAACTTCTTGATCCTCGACCCCTTATAAGTCAGGCCCTGTCGCTCGCAGATCTCCCGGCAGATCTCGTAGAAGACCTGGTGCTCGAAGATCGCCGCGGTCTCGGTCGCGTAGAAGGTGCCCAGCGAGCAGGACGGGTTCTCGGTCGACAGCCGCCGGATCTTGTCGAAGAAGGTGCTCGTGGGCTCGAACTCGACGTGGTCGTCGACGTCCGTCCCGACCTCAGCCATGGCCCGGCGGTACATCACCGCGTGCCCGCTCTCCTCGCCGATGTTGCGTTCCAACTCGATCCGCGCGCCCTGGTCGGCGAGATCCGCGGTGGCGTCCCTGGCGAGCCCGAGCAGCTCGACGTTGGTGAAGGAGAACTGGTAATGCTCCTTCACCAGCCATTGCAGGACATCGGTGGGCAGCTCCGGCAACCGGTCGAGCAGCCAGCCCTTGACCCGGTTGGTGAACTCGTCGTTGACGGCATCGATGCGTTCGGACAGACGTAACGCAGTGACCATGGTGGGCGCCCTCCTCGGCGTCCGCGCCCCCACGGACGCGGGTGTGGCGGAGCGTAGACATCGCGCCGGGCGCCCACAAGAGGCGTTTGCCGCTGCAAGGACGACGCCCGACAACGGCCGGGGACCTATCCCGTCGGCTTGACCGGGATGGGGCTGCGGCCAGGATGGCTGATCGACGCCGACCCGAAGGGGTGCGCCGCCTCCGCTGACAACCGAGAGCTCGGCCGCCAGGCGAACACCCGGACAGCCAGCCCGTCGCATGCGCCATCGCGACGGGTCGGGATCCGGCCGCCCAAAGCAGCCGTCAGGCTGTAGCCGGGCTGGATGGCGAGACCTCGCCACCCAGCCCGGCAACAACAGCGGTCTAGCTACAGCTCGATGCTGTCGACCGTGGTACCTGCGCCAGCCGACCAGCGGGCCGACGACCAGCGGGCCGACGACCAGCGGGCCGACGACCAGCGAGCGGACGACCAGCGAGCGGACGACCAGCGGGCCGACGACCACCTGGCCGACGACCAACGTGCGGACGTGTAACGCATTTTCCCTCCAAGGAAACGTTTTGAGACGTCGGCAGACGCCTCATCGGACGGTGCTAACCCAATGCCGATCTGGTGATCGGAGGGTGGTTTTCCTGCCCCGCCAGCTGAACCCGCAGAGCACCTCTACGGCCTCAGCCAGCGTGGCCACCGCCACGACTTCAGCCCTGCTGCCGAGTACCCGACGCGCATCGTCAACGTCGGCCCTCGATTCCGCGGGCATCACAAAGCGTCGTACGTGGGGGTGGGCCCGCACCGCACGAGCTTTGAATTCAATTGCACCGACACCGCCGACCCGGCCGGCCAGATCGACCGTTCCGGTTGCCACCACGGTGCCGCCGGCGGCCATCCGGCCACCGGTGAAGGCGTCTACCACGCTGAGCGCGCAGGCCAGTCCCAGCGAGGGCCCGCGCAGATCCTCCGGCAGGTCGAACCGGGCGTCGATCCCGTGCCGCAGTACCCGATCGGCCGTCACCACCCGAAGGCCCCAGGCGCCGTCGGAGTGCCGAGCCACCGCCACCTTGGCCAGGGTTCCCGGCTGATCGGCGTTCGGGCCGCGCAGCACCGTCAACTCGGCGGAGTCCAGGCCGGCCAGCGCCCCCCGCAGGCTGACCGCCGTCTCCACCGTCCTGCCGTCGACCGCGATGACGATGTCGTCGCAGTGCAGGCCGACGGTGTCCTCACGCAGCGCCTCGACAGTGGCGCCCCGGCCCAGCTCGCGGACCGGCTCGCCGAGCAGTGCGGCAGCCGCCGCGGTCGCCGAGTCCAACGACCACTTCGAGTCGTCCAGCCCGGCGGCCTCGAACTCGTCGACGGGGCGACCGCCGGTGAGCCGGGACCGGGCGATCACCGAGGCCTGCGGGTCGACCAGGTGGCTCAGCACCTCACGGGTCGAAGGCCGCAGCTCGGCCCGGTAGGACACCGCACACACCGCACCGACCGGCGCGGGCCGTTCGAAGCCCGGCGTCTCGAGCCGGTTCCCGTTCATCGGGATGAGCTCGTAGTCCGGACGGACGGCAGCCACCGGCAACCGGCCGCGCCGCCGCGACGGCGCCGGGGCGCGCAGCGGGGTCGGCAGCTTCCAGGCGGCCGGCCCGGTGTCGAGCCTCATCGCGGACCTCCGGCGCAGATGTCGACGCGGCGAACGATGCCGGTGCGGGCTGCCAGTGAGCCGGGGCCCGGCACGCAGGTGCGACCGTGGAACATGCGGGTCCCTCGCTCTCTGACCTAGCACAGGAATCGGACGGTGTTCGAATTTCACTCACGGCTGCGACGGCGACGCTCCGCCGTCGAATCGCTGCATTCCGTAGCTCGGACCGGCCCGCCATGGCCGTGTTATCCGGCATCCTGCCGGGCTCCGTGGGGAAAACTTACACTGAGACCACACCGCGCGAAACCCCTTTAGAGATAAGGGTGTTTCCAATCGTTATTGTTACCGGCGGTTACTTAACGACTACAAAACAGCCTTGGGTAAAGCGCGCGTGACGTGGAGTTCAAGGTGCATCACAGAGCGTAGTGACCACCGCCGAAAACGGGCGTTAGAACACGCCTGGTTCCGTCCAGATCTGCAGGATGAACCGTCTGTTCGATAACGGGAAACCCCGCTATCTCCTGGCAGCGCGGCGTCTAGCCGAGCTGGCACGGCCGTGCTCCGAGCTGGAAGCGCCGTGCTGACCGTCCGCTACCGACCGCACATTGTCCGACACGTACTCGGCAAGGCGTGGATCGACACTCCGAGAGCCTGCTGGCATGCTGCCGGGATGCGTTCATCGGGCTCGCGCTGGTCGTTGTGGTCCTCCGACAGCCTGCTGTCGATCGGCTCGAAGGGCTCGGTGCTGTCCATCGGGAGCGTCGGCTCGGTCGCCTCGGTCGGCAGCGTGGGGTCGGCACTGTCGATCTTCTCGGTCGGCTCCTGGCTGTCGGCCGGCTCCGTGCTGTCCTCGCTGTCCCGCTGGTCGGTGCTCTCGCACCTGTCCCGCCGGGCCGTGCTAGCCAGCAGTCAGCGCCCGCTGCGCGACCAGCCGCCAGCGGCCTGGGTCAGGGCCCGGTACCTGCCACAGCGACAGCCGGTCGAACCGGACGGTCAGCGGCAGGGTTAGCTCGACCCGGGCGGCCAGCCGGACCTTGTCGGCAACCGGCAGCTGCGAGTACTGCAGGCTCAGGTGCGGCTCGAAGGCAGCCGGCCCGGCTACCCCGAAGGCCCGGGTCGCATGCTCGGCGATGTGCCGCAGCACCGGATCGGGCACCGCGACCAGGTACAGCGAGCGGTGCCAGGCCGCCTCGCAGCGGGTCGCGTTGAACCGGAGGCGGACCGGGCCGGTACCGGCCGCGAGCTCGCCCAGCGCCGCGACGGCGCCGTCCAGGTCCTCCTCGATCGGGCCCAGCACCGTCAGGTGTGCGGAGAAGGTCGCGGTGGCGTGCACGGTGGCCAGCCGGGCGATCTCCGCATCCAGCTCGGCAGCCGCATCCGGGTCCGGCTGCAGCCACAGTGCCAGCTTCTGCCGCGCCATCGACGCCTCCTGGTGACCGACCGCGTGCCATGTGATCGGAAGGGGTTTGTTAGGTACGCCTAACCTTGCTAGTCTCCCTCCAAGTTAGGTAATCCTAATTCTGGAGGATCAGTGTTACCCACCTTCGTCGTGATGTTGCGTGAGGGAGTCGAAGCAACGCTGATCGTCGGCATCGTCGCTGCGTTCCTGGCCAATCAGGGCGCCCGGCGGGCGCTGCGCCAGATGTGGCTGGGGGTGGCTGCCGCCACCCTGCTGTGCGTCGCGGCCGGCGTCGCGCTGCACGTGCTGTCGCAGGACCTGCCGCAACGCCAGCAGGAGATGCTCGAGACGGTGGTGGGACTGGTCGCCGTCGCCATGGTCACCTACATGGTGGTGTTCATGAAGCGGCACGCCCGCAGCCTGTCCGGCAACCTGCGGCGCTCGGCGGGCTCGGCACTTGCCTCCGGCTCCCAGTGGGCCCTGGTGGCGATGGGCTTCCTGGCGGTGCTGCGCGAGGGTTTCGAGTCCGCGGTGTTCCTGACCGCCCTGCTCAACGCCAGCGACAACCAGGCCGCCGGGCTGACCGGTGCACTCCTCGGACTGGTGGTGGCCGTCGCCATCGGCTACGCGATCTACCGGGGCGGGGTCCGGCTCAACCTGTCCCGGTTCTTCGCGGTGACGGGTGCGATGCTGATCCTGGTGTCGGCGGGCCTGGTGATGACCGCCGCGCACACCGCCCACGAAGCGGGCTGGCTGCTGATCGGGCAGGCCCAGGTACTGGACCTCAGCGCGGTGGTCCGGCCCGGCTCGGTGCAGGCCTCGTTGCTCACCGGCGTCCTCGGCATCCAGGCCCGGCCCGTCACCGTCGAGGTGATCGGCTGGCTGGCCTACCTCATCCCGATGTCGCTCTACCTGTTCTGGCCGCGCCGCCACAGCCAGAAGTCCCAGCGATCCGCCGCGCCGGCCCAGCCGGGCACCGGACTGAGCCGAAGCGCGGCCTGATCCCTGCCTGACCCGCACTCCCCCGGCCGCCGGCTCATTGCCCGGCCGTGTCATCCCCCAGTCCGCTCCGAGCGGTCCGTCCAGTCGAAAGGCGCCACCCCATGTCTCTGATCCGCCGGCCGGCGCTGCTGGCCAGCACCCTCGCCCTCGCGGTGGTGGCCACCGGCTGCGCGTCGGACAAGAAGGGCAGCACCGCGGCGGGTGCCGGCGCGACCGCGGTGCGGGTCACCCTGACCAACGACGGGTGTCAGGCCGATCCGGCCAGCGTCCCCGCCGGCCCGACCACCTTCACGATCAAGAACCAGGACGGCAGCGCCGTCTCCGAGGCCGAGCTGATGAGCGGCAGCAAGATCCTCGGCGAGAAGGAGGGCCTGACGCCGGGGTTGTCCGGCTCGTTCTCGCTCAACCTCGCCGCCGGCGAGTACCAGATGTACTGCCCGAACGCCAAGACCGAGCGCAGCCCGTTCACGGTGACCGGCGCACCGGCCGGTGCCACTGCCTCGCCGACCGGTTCCGGGGCCGCCGCGGTCACCGCCGCCACCACCGGCTACCGGACCTACCTTGAGGGCAAGGCGACCGAGCTGGTCAGCCTGACCGGCCAGTTCGTGGCCGCCGTCAAGGCGGGCCAGGTGGCCAGGGCCAAGCAGCTCTACGCACCGGCCCGGGCGCCCTACGAGGCGATCGAGCCGGTCGCGGAGTCCTTCGGCGACCTGGACCCGGCCATCGACGCCCGCGACGGTGACGTGCCGGCGGCCGAGTGGGGTGGCTACCACCGCATCGAGCGGCAGCTGTGGGTGTCGAACAACACCACCGGGATGGCGCCGATCGCCGACAAGCTGCTCGCCGACGTCACCACCCTGCAGAAGCGGATCGCGACCGTCAGCTTCCAGGCCGCGGATCTGGCCAACGGCGCCACCGAGCTGCTCACCGAGGTCGGCAAGACCAAGCTCGCCGGGGAGGAGGAGCGCTACTCCGGTACCGACCTCTCAGACATCGCGGCCAACCTGGCGGGCTCGCGGGCCGCGTTCGACCTGCTGGTGCCGGCGCTGTCCACCACCTCGGCCGGTCCGAGCCTGGTCAGCACCATCCGCGCCCGGTTCGCCACCGTGGACGCGCTGATGGCCAAGTACGCTACCGGCCAGGGCAACTACCGGCTCTACCGCCAGTTGGACGCCGCGGCGATCCGCGAGCTGACGGTCGCGGTCGACGCGCTGGCCGAGCCGCTGTCGCAGGTCGGCGAGCAGGTCGTCACGATCTCCTGAGCACGCCCACCGTTTCACCCCGAGGACCGTCAGTCATGTCAGCAGGCTTCTCCCGGCGCGGCTTCCTGGCCGGCGCGTTCGGCACGGTCGCGGCGGCCGGCGGTGCCGTCGCGCTGGCCGGCTGCGACGGCTCGTCCCCGGCGGCGGCTCCGCGGCCGGCGGTGATCCCGTTCCGGGGCGCGCACCAGGCCGGCATCGCCACCCCGGCCCAGGACCGGCTGGCGTTCGCCGCCTTCGACGTCACCAGCACCAGCCGGTCCGAGCTGATCGACCTGCTGCGGCGCTGGACGGCGGCCGCCGAGAAGATGACCCGGGGCGAGCCGGTGGGCGCCGTCGAGGGCAGCGCGCAGTACGTGCCGGCCGACACCGGCGAGGCGACCGGGCTGCCAGCCGCCAACCTGACCATCACCGTCGGGTTCGGTCCCAGCCTGTTCGACGACCGCTTCGGCCTGGCCGGCCGGCGGCCGGCGGCGCTGCGCGAGCTGCCCGCCTTCGCCGGCGACGCGCTCGACCGGAGGATCAGCGGCGGCGACCTGTGCATCCAGGCCTGTGCCGACGACCCGCAGGTGGCCTTCCACGCGGTGCGCAACCTCAACCGGATCGGCTTCGGGGTGACCGCGATGCGCTGGTTCCAGCTCGGCTTCGGCCGGACCTCCTCGACCACCCCGGCCCAGCAGACCCCACGCAACCTGATGGGCTTCAAGGACGGCACCCGCAACGTCAACGGTGAGGTCGCCGCCGACCTGGACGCCCACGTCTGGGTCGGCAAGGACACCGACCAGGCCTGGCTGGTCGGCGGCAGCTACCTGGTGAGCCGCAAGATCCGGATGGGCATCGAGGCCTGGGACCGGGACCGGATCGGCGACCAGGAGGCGGTGTTCGGGCGTACCAAGGTGGAGGGCGCGCCGCTGACCGGCCAACACGAGCGGGACGAGCCGGACCTGGCCGCCACCGGCACCGGCGGGGCGCCGGTCATCCCGGCCGACGCCCACATCCGGCTGGCGGCCCCGGAGTCCAACGGCGGCGTGAAGATCCTGCGCCGCGGCTACTCCTTCACCGACGGGGTGGACCCGGTCACCGGGCAGCTGGACGCCGGCCTGTTCTTCCTCTGCTTCCAGTCCGACCCGGCCACCGGCTTCATCCCGGTGCAGCGCAACCTGGCCCGCGACGCCCTGAACGAGTACATCAAGCACACCTCGAGCGCGCTGTTCGCCTGCCCGCCGGGGGCGGCCGACGGCCAGTACTGGGGCCAGGCGCTGTTCAGCTGACCCGGCGCTGCCGGGCCCGACCCGCGTGCGGCTGACCCGGCGCTGCCGGCTGACCCGGCGCCGCGCGGCTGACCCGGTGACGGAAACGACGAAGACCGGCCCCGCAGGACCGGTCTTCGATCGGATCGTTATCTCAGGCCTGGACAGCCTGTCCCGCACTGTCAGTCGGGCAGGCCTGCCGATGCCGGGTTCGGCTGGGAGTCGTCCAGCCGCTCGGACTCGTCAAGGATCCGGGCGTCCAGGGCACGAAGCTTGGGCGCGTACTCGCGGCCGTGATGAGCACAGAACAGCAGCTCACCGCCCACCGGGAGCGTGACGCGCACGTAGGCCTGGGCACCGCACCGGTCGCAGCGGTCGACTGCGGTCAAGGGCTCGGCGGTCAAGGTGCTTGTCACTGGTCCCTCGTTTTCTGCGATAGTTCTCGCGGTTGGTCACAGACCGGGGCCTCTGCTGCTCTGAGACTTATCGTGTCTGCTCACTACATACAACCAGCTCAGGCGCGCCGTAGTTCCTGGAGTAACTCAATTGAGAGTTATTACGCGCGTAGCGAACGATGCGAAACCCGCGCGGGAGCGGGCCGAACACGGTGCCGCGCGCCGTCACATCCGGGCCATCAGGTAGGACCGCCGGGCCTCCAGCACCTGCACCGGGGCCGAGGCCGAGGCCGGTCCCGGGACGGCGGTGCGCAGCTGGGCGTGCAGGGCGGCGTGCGGCGTGCCGGTGCGGGCGGCCAGCACCGACACCAGCCGGTTCACCTCCCGGCGCAGGTCGGCCGCGGCCCGCCAGCTGCTCACCGTCGGCGTACCGGCCTCGGCCGGTTGCTCGGGCTCCGGCGCGGGCGCTCCCCGGGCCTGGGTGGCCCGCTTGCGCAGTTCGGAGTCCCGGGTAGCCAGCAGCGCCGCGGTCTGCTCGGCCGACAGCAACCCGGGCAGGCCGAGAAAGTCGGCAAAGTCCGGATCGCCGTCCGGGTCGGTCGGGCCGGACTCGGCCGTGACCGCCCGGCCGCCGTGCAGCACGTGGGCGAACTGCGCCTCGGCCTCCAGCGCCTGCCACTCTTGCAGCAACGCCGATTCGGCCTGCTCCGGCTGCTCGTCGGGCAGGTCGTCGACCAGGTCGAGCGAATCCGCCGGACCGGCCGGCGGCGGCAGCACGTGGTTGCGCTCGTTCTCCAGCTCCGCGGCCAGCGCCAGCAGCGGCCGGACCGCCGGCAGGAACACCGTCGCCGACTCGTGCCGGGACCGCGACCTGACCACCCGGCCGACCGCCTGGGCGAAGAACAACGGGGTGCGGTAGCTGGTCAGCCAGGCCAGGCACGCCGCCCGGGGCACGTCCACGCCCTCGGAGACCATCCGCACGCACACCGCGATCCGGGCCCCGCCGGCACCGAACTTCGCGATCTTGGAGCTGGCCTTCGGGTCGTCGGACAGGATCAGGTACGGCTTCTCGCCGGTGACCCGGTGCACGATGGCGGCGTAGGCGCGGGCGTCGTCCTGGTCCGAGGCCAGCACCAGCCCGGCCGCGTCCGGCATGCCGGAGGCGCGCAGCTGGGACAACCGCTCGTCCATGGCCGCGATCACGTGCGGCACCCAGTCGCCGTTGGGGTCCAGCGCGGTGCGCCAGGCGGCCTGCTCGGTGGACTTGGTGCCGGCCTCGGTCAGCGAGGCGGCCACCACCTCACCGGCAGAGTTACGCCACCGCGACACCCCGGTGTAGGCGGCGAACACCACCGGCCGCACCACGTGGTCGCGCAGCGCCTCGGCGTAGCCGTAGCTGTAGTCGGCGGTCGAGACCAGGCCGCCGGCGCCGTCCGGCTCGTACCGGACGAACGGGATCCGCTCGCCGACCCGGGTCCGGAACGGCGTCCCGGTCAGGCACAGCCGCCGGGCGGCGCCGGCGAAGGCCTCCTCGACCGCCTCGCCCCAGGACAGCCCGTCGCCGGCGTGGTGGATCTCGTCCAGCACGACCAGGCTGCGCCGGGTGGTCGCCCGGGCGGCGTGCAGGCTCGGCTTGCCCGCCACCTGGGCGTAGGTGGTGACGTAGCCGTGCAGGTCCGCCGGCACCGGCCCCACCGAGTTGCCCAGGTTGGGCGCCAGCGCGATGCCGAACCGCTCGGCGGCCTCGGCCCACTGCGAGCGCAGGTGGTCGGTGGGGGCGACCACGACGACCCGGTCGATGGCCCGCCGGCCGAGCAGCGCCGCGGCGAGGCTGAGCGCGAAGGTGGTCTTGCCGGCACCCGGGGTGGCGGTGAGCAGGAAGTCCTTGCGCTGTTCGGTCTCGTACTTGGCCAGCGCCTCGCGCTGCCACAGCCGCAGTCGGGCTCCGGCCGGGCGGCGTTCAGTCACTCGACGCCGCCCCCTTCACCGCTGGTCCGCACTCGTCCGTGCCGGTTCGCTCTACGGACCCACTGGATTCACTGGAGGTTCCGCCCTGCCCCGCCAGGCTAACCGCCGTCCTGGCGTGCCGTCGCGACCAACCCGCGCCGATGTGAGATTGGCCGGGCGCCCGCGGTGAGGACCGCCCGTCCGACGTAGCGATGTCATCACGGCACGGGCCCGGGCGGCGTGTCACGGTGCCACCGGGCCGGCGTGGCTGGGCAGACTAGGAACGGTGATGAGCCGCCGCGGGATCGGGACGCTGGCGTCCCGGACGATCTCGCGAGCCTGGAACGACCGGATCCTCGGGCTGTCTGCCGAGGCCGCGTTCTGGCAGTTGCTGTCGCTGCCCTCGCTGTTCCTGGCGTTACTGGCCGCGCTGGGCTACTTCTCCGAGTGGGCCGGCGAGGGCACCGTCGACCGGGTGCAGCAGAACCTGCTGACCGCCTTCTCCCGCGCCTTCAGCCCTCAGGTGGTCGACCAGACCATCGCGCCGGTGGTGCAGCAGGTGTTGCGCGAGGGCCGGGCCGACGTCATCTCGGTCGGCTTCCTGCTGGCGCTCTGGGCGGGCTCCTCGGCGACCGCCACCTTCGTCAACACCATCACGATCGCCTACGGGATGCGCGACCTGCGCGGCGCGGTCCGCAGCAGGCTGCTGGCGCTGGGCATCTATCTGGGCTCGATCGTGGTGGGCGTGATCGTGCTGCCCGCCCTGGTGCTGGGCCCGACGGTGCTGCCGAAGCTGTTCCCGGAGGGTGCCCGGCGCACCGCGGACCGGGTGATCAGCGACGCCTACTGGCCGACGGTGCTGCTGTTGCTGCTGGTCGGGTTGACCAGCCTGTACCACCTGGCGCCACCCCGGCGGCTGCCCTGGCGGCGCGGGGTGCCCGGGGCGCTGCTGGCGATGGTGATCTTCCTGGGCGGAGCGGCCGGCGCTGCGCTTCTACATCAACTTCATCATCGACCAGAACCACGCCTACGGCACGCTCGCGGCACCGATCGCGGCCCTGCTGTTCTTCTTCCTGCTGGCGCTGGGGGTGCTGCTGGGTGCGGAACTCAACGCCGAGATCGAGCAGCGCTCGCCCACCACCACGGCCAGGGTGCGCGGCACCAGCCGGGGCTGGAAGCCCTACACGCCCAGTCCGGAGCTCGAACAGCCCGTGGACACCGCGCGCTCAGCCGCGCCGGCGCCCGGCCGGCCGGTTCAGGACGAGCCACCCGCCGGCAGCGACTCATAGATCTCCTGGCAGCGGGAGCACACCGGTGACCCGGGCTTGGCCGCCCGGGTCACCGGGAACACCTCGCCGCACAGCGCCTCGACCATGGTGCCCAGCACCGCGCTCTCGGCGACCTTGTTCTTGCGGACGTAATGGAAGACCTGGTCGCGCTGGTCGGCGTCGGAGGTCTTCGGGGCGTCCAGGGTCTGGGTAGTCACCACCCGATTGTGCCACCGAGGCCCGCTCGGGCGGGTGCTCAGCGCTCCGCGCGCGGGTGCCGAGGCTCAGATGTCGATGATCCGGGGCTGGCTGGGCTCGTCCGGCTCGGCGGCCGGTTCGGCGGGCCGGCCGGGGGTCAGCTGGCGCTGGGCCTGCTGGCCGCCGACGAACCGGCGGAACCGCAGCTCCTGCTTGGGCGGGCGGTCGTTGGCGATCAGCACCGCCGACCAGGGCAGCACCAGGGCTGCGGCCACGAAGCCGGCCGCGAGCCAGCCGGAGAGGGTGAAGGTGCTGGCGGCGCCGACGATGCAGACCGCCCGCAGCGCCATCATCACCAGGTACCGCTTGCGCCGCCGGTCGTACTCGTCGTCGGCATTGACCGGTGCCTCGGTGATGAGGATCGGCCGGTCAGACGGGCTTCTCGACAGGCGCACTCGTCCATGGTGCCACCGATTTACAGGTTGGCTACGGCACGATGGGTCGGTGCCGAGCGTGCGACCACTCCTTCCCGTCGCGGTCTGCGATCTGCTGGGCCAGGCGCTGCGGGACCGGTTCGGCTCGGCCGCGGTGAGCCAGGCGCTGGGGCTGGCCGGCGAGGCGGCGCTGTCACGTGGAGACCTCAGCGGTGCCGACCGGTTGACCCGGCAGGGCTCTGAGACCGAAACGCTGATCCGGCTGTTCCTGCTCGGCCTGCCGGTGCCGGTCGCGGTCGCCGGTGCGGCCCTGCGGCCGTTGCCGCTCGACCAGGCCGAGGCTGCCGGACTGGTCGAGCGGGCCGACGGCCAACTCCGGGCGACGCTGGACCTGCGTCCGTACGCCGAGACCGGCGGACCGGACTGGTGGGTCGTCTCCGACCTGGGGGCCGAAGTCCGGCCGGGTCCGTTGCACGCCGAGCACGTGCTCGGCATCGGCTCGGCGGGGCTGACGCTGGCCGAGGCGACGGTGCGCGGGCCGGTGCGGCACGCGCTGGACGTCGGCACCGGATGCGGGGTGCAGGCGCTGCACCTGTCCGAGCACAGCGCGGCCGTGACCGTGACCGACCTCAGCGACCGGGCGCTGCGGATGGCTGCCACCACGGCGGCGTTGAACGGCAAGCACTGGGAGTCCCTGCAGGGCTCGCTGCTGGAGCCGGTGGCCGGTCGGCAGTTCGACCTGGTCGTGTCCAACCCGCCGTTCATCGTCGGGCCAGGGTTCGCGCCCGGCGCCGGTGGCTTCCGCTACCGCGACAGCGGCCTGCCGGGCGACGCGGTGTGCGCCGAACTGGTCGGCGGGCTGCCGGCCCGGTTGACCGAGGGGGGCACCGGGCAGCTGCTGGCGAACTGGATCATCGACGGTTCGCAGGACTGGCAGGAGCGAGTGACCGGCTGGTTACCCGCGGCCGGTGTACAAGCCTGGGTCTGGCAGCGCGAGGTGGCCGAACCCGGCGAGTACGTGGCGCTGTGGCTGCGCGACGCCGGCGAGCAGCCGGGGACCGCGGCATGGCGGCAGCGCTACGACGACTGGCTGGACTGGTTCGCAGCGTGCGGGGTGGCCGGCATCGGGATGGGCCTGGTCACCGTGCGCCGCACCGGACAGGCCACCTCGGGCGTGGTGTGCCAGGACGTGCCGCAGCCGCACGAGCACCCGGTCGGCCCGGCCATCGCGGAATGGTTCTCCCGTGCCGCCTGGCTGCGCGACCGCCCGGTGGAGCAACTGCTGCAGGCCCGGCTGGTCGCCGCGGCCGGCCTGGTTTGCTCGTCCCACTCGCTGATCGCCGACGAGGGCTGGCAGCCGGCACTGACCCAACTGCGACAGGCCGGCGGGCTGCGCTGGGAACTGGAGGTGGACGACGCGGTCGCCGGGCTGGTGGCGGCCTGCACCGGCCAGGCCCCGCTCGGAGTGCTGCTCAGCCTGCTGGCAGCCGGCGTGTCGGCCAGTACCGACGAGGTGGTCACGGCGCTGCTACCTGTCGTCCACGATCTGATCGAGCGCGGTTTCCTCGTACCCGTCGAACTCGCGCCCGTCGAACTCGCGCCCGTCGAACTCGCGCCCGATGGACCGGTAGCCACTGCGGCCGAGCCCGCGTCCGAGCCGGGGTCGGACCGGTGAGAGCGGTGGTGCAGCGGGTCTCCAGCGCAGCCGTGACGGTGGCCGGCGAGCAGGTCGGCCGGATCGGTGCCGGACTGCTGGTGCTGGTCGGCGTCACCCACTCCGACACCGAGGCCGACGCCCGGTGGCTGGCCGGCAAGGTGGCCGGCCTGCGGGTGCTGCGCGACGGCAACCGGGACGAGGCCGCGGCGCAATCGGTGGGTGCTCCGGTCCTGGTAGTGAGCCAATTCACGCTGTACGCCGACCTCAACTCCGGGCGCCGGCCCAGTTGGTCGGCGGCGGCGCCGGGGCAGCACGCCGAGCCGCTGGTCACCGCGTTCTGCGCCGAACTGCGGGCCATCGGGCTGCCGGTCGAAACCGGCCGATTCGGGGCCACCATGGCGGTGCGGAGCGTCAACGACGGCCCGCTCACCCTGCTGGTGGAAACGCCGTCCCGGCACTGACCAGCTGTTACCGCTCGGGTACGCAGCGGATCGAGCGCGGGCCGCCCGATGCCGGTGACTCCGGGCAGCGGGCACTTCCGGGTTGCCGATTCCCTCCCAGCGGCGTTTTGGCCCGCGAATCGGGAACGTTTCAGGCCTCGGATCCGTTCTACAGACCGGGAGAACATCACCCCGCAATCAGTGGACGGGACCCCGACGTGACGCAGCCAGCCATCAAGACACCCGCAAAGACGACCCCTAAGACGACCGCATCCAAGCGCCGCAACGCGGCCTCGCACACCCTTCCGGGGCACCGGTCCGCCCGCGCCGCCGTGCCCGCTCCGAACCTCGCGGTCGAGACCGACCCGACCACCGACACCATGACCGCCGACGCGGTGGCCACCGACACCCTGGCAGCAGAGGCATTGGTCTCCGAGGCCGAAGCCAGCCTGGACGACAACCCTGTCGAGGCGACCGCCGACCTGGACGAGGTGGTGCAGGCTGCCGACCTGGTCCGCTCGTACCTCAACGAGATCGGCAAGGTCGCCCTGCTCACGGCCGTCGAAGAGGTCGAGCTGTCCAAGCGGATCGAGGCGGGCCTCTACGCCGAGCACCTGCTGGGTGCCAGCAAGCGGCTGGCCCTGCCGCGCCGCCGGGAACTGCAGTCGCTGGTGGCAGACGGCGAGCGGGCCAAGGACCTGCTGCTGCGTGCCAACCTGCGGCTGGTGGTGTCGCTGGCCAAGCGCTACACCGGACGCGGCATGCCGTTCCTGGACCTGATCCAGGAGGGCAACCTGGGCCTGATCCGCGCGGTGGAGAAGTTCGACTACACCAAGGGCTTCAAGTTCTCCACCTATGCCACCTGGTGGATCCGGCAGGCGATCAGCCGGGCGATGGCCGACCAGTCGCGCACCATTCGGCTGCCCGTCCACCTGGTCGAGCAGATCAACAAGATGCAGCGGATGCGTCGCGAACTGGGCCAGAACCTGGGCCGGGACGCCACCGACGCGGAGCTGGCCGGCGAGCTGGACATCACCGTCGAGCGGCTGCACGAGCTGGTCGACCATGCCCGTGACCTGGTCAGCCTGGACCAGACCGTCGGCACCGACGAGGACTCCGCGCTCGGGGACTTCATCGCCGACAGCGAGGCGACCAAGCCGACCGAGGCGGTCGAGTTCGACCTGATGCGCCGGCAGCTGACCGCGATCCTGAACTCGCTGGAGCCGCGGGAGGCCGCCGTGGTGCGGCTGCGGTACGGGCTGGCCGACGGCAACCCGCACACCCTGGACGACATCGCCAAGAAGTTCAACCTGTCCCGCGAGCGGATCCGCCAGATCGAGCGCGAGACGATGGCCAAGCTGCGTCACCCGTCCCGGGCCCAGTCGCTGCGGGACTACCTCGACGCCTGATCGGCTCGGCCACCGCCCGGTACCCGCGACCTGCCTCGCCGGTGCCGGGCGGTTCGCTGTGTTCTAGGCATCCGAGCCTCCCGGCAGCTGCCGACGTTCGTGGCAGAGGGCTCGGGGATGCGCCGGAACCCGCCCGCTCTCTACGGTGTGCTGGTGGACCCTGTCGCCGCCCTGCGCCGGATCGCGTTCCTGCTCGAGCGGACCGGTGCGCCTACCTACCGGGTTCGAGCCTTCCGCCGGGCCGCTGAGGTGGCACTGACCAACGCCGCCCAGCTGCAGGAGCGGCTGGCGGCCGGCACCCTGGCCGACCTCCCGGGCATCGGGCAGGTGACGGCCACGGTGATCACCGAGGCCGCTGCCGGCCGGGTGCCGGACTACCTGGCCAAGCTGGAGGAGCACGACGGTGCGGCCCTGGTCGAGCTGGATGCCGCCGGGGAAGAGCTGCTGGCGGCGCTGCGCGGTGATTTGCACAGTCACTCGGACTGGAGTGACGGTGGCAGCCCGATCGAGGAGATGGCGGTGACCGCCATCGAGCTGGGACACGACTACCTGGCCCTCACCGACCACTCCCCCCGGCTGACGGTGGCCAACGGGTTGAGCCCGCAGCGGCTGGAGCGCCAGCTGCGCATCCTTGAGGCCGTGGCCCCCCGGCTGGCTCCGTTCCGGCTGCTCAGCGGCATCGAGGTGGACATCCTCGACGACGGCGGCCTGGATCAGACCCCGCAGCTGCTCGGTCAGCTCGACCTGGTGGTGGCCTCGGTGCACTCGAAGCTGCGGATGGACTCGGCGGCGATGACCCGGCGGATGCTGGCTGCCATCGCCAACCCGCACACCAACATCCTCGGGCACTGCACGGGTCGGCTGATGGGCGGCAAGCAGCGCCCGCAGAGCACCTTCGACGCTGCCGCGGTGTTCGCCGCGTGCGCCGAACGGGGCGTGGCGGTCGAGATCAACTGCCGTCCCGAACGGCTGGACCCGCCCCGGGACCTGCTCCGGCAGGCCGTCGAGGCCGGCTGCCTGTTCAGCATCGACACCGACGGCCATGCGCCCGGGCAGCTGGACTGGCAGCCCTACGGCTGCGCCCGCGCCGTCGAGTGCGGCGTGCCGGCCGACCGGGTGATCAATACCTGGCCGGTGGAGGAGCTGCTGGCCTGGTCGAACCGCGACCGGTAGTCCTACCGCGCCGACGGGTCGCCGGTCTCAACCGGCCGGGTCGGGTCGGTGATCCATTCGCTCCACGAGCCCGGGTACAGCACGGCGTCGATGCCGGCCACCTGCATCGCGAGCACGGTGTGCGCGGCCGTGATCCCCGAGCCGCAGTACACCCCGACCGCCTGTGGCTCGCCGGCCGGCTGCGGCTCGCCGGCCGCGCCGGCTGCCGCGAACCGCTGCCGCAGCTGTGCCGCGGGCAGGAAATGCCCGGACGGCTGCACGTTGGCCGTGGTGGGCAGGTTGACCGCCCCGGGGATGTGGCCGGCAACCGCGTCGATCGGCTCCACCTCACCGCGGAACCGTTCGGCGGCCCGGACGTCGACCAGCCGGCCGGCCCGGCCCCGGGCCGCCGCGGCCTCGGCGTCCAGGGTCGGCAGGCTGCCCGGCCGCACCCTCATCGAGCTGGCAACCGGCGCCGGAACCTCGGTCGACACCGCGTGCCCGCCGGACAGCCACGCCTGGTATCCGCCGTCGAGCACCCGTACCCCGGCGACCCCCGCCCACCGGAGCACCCACCAGGCCCGGGCGGCCGCCACCGAGTTGCCCTGGTCGTAGACCACCACCTCGGACTGCTCGTCGATCCCCCAGGCACGCAGGGCCGCCTCCAGCCGATGCGGATCGGGCAGCGGATGCCGACCGCCCGGCCCGGGCGGGTCGGCAAGGTCGGCGTCCAGGTCACACCAGCGAGCATCCGGCAGGTGACCGGCACGGTAGTCCGGGTACAGCGACGGGCCGCCGAGCTGCCAGCGGACGTCGAGCAACACCGGCCGGCTGCCGCGTTCGAGGGAGGCGGCCAGCTCAGCCACGCCGATCAGGACCTGCTGGAAATGTTCTGCCATGCCGACGGTTCTAACATGGGTGTCAGCTACCGGACACGGCAGCACCCGTACGGGGCGGGGACTGGTCGGGCACCGGAGCTTGAGGAGGGGTCGGCACGTGAATCACCACCACAGCGACCTGATCGACACCACCGAGATGTACCTGCGCACCATCTACGAGCTCGAGGAAGAGGGCGTCGTACCGCTGCGCGCCCGGATCGCGGAGCGGCTCAACCAGTCCGGTCCGACGGTGAGCCAGACGGTGGCCCGGATGGAGCGCGACGGGCTGTTGCAGGTCGAGTCCGACCGCCACCTGCAGCTGTCCGAGCGCGGCCGGCACCTCGCGGTGTCGGTGATGCGCAAGCACCGGCTCGCCGAGCGGCTGCTGCACGACGTGATCGGCCTGGAATGGGACCAGTTGCACGTCGAGGCCTGCCGCTGGGAGCACGTGATGAGCGACGCCGTGGAGCGCCGGATCGTCGGGTTGCTCGACGGCCCGCTGGTCTGCCCGCACGGCAACCCGATCCCCGGCCTGGAGGATCTCGGGCTGCCCGCCGCCGCCGCGGGCGCCGCCTCGCTGCCGACCCTGGCCGACTCGGTGGCCACCGACGCGGTGACCGTCCGGATCGAGCGGATCAGCGAGCTGCTGCAACCGAACGTCGAGCTGATGCGCCAGCTGTCCGACGCCGGCGTCACCCCGGGCCTGTCGGTGGCGATGACCCGGGTACCGACAGGCTTCCAGGTGACCGGCGCCCCGGATTCCGAACCGGTGTCCGACGAGGTGGCACGGCACATCTTCGTCTCGGTGCCGGCCTGACCCCTGCCCGGACCCGGCGGGCCGACAGCCGCCGGTCGGGTCGCGGTCAGCGGAACCGCCGCCGGCTCAGCACCGGCACCGTGCGCGGGTCGAGGCCACGCTGCGCCGCGGCCGCCAGCAGCTGCGCCGCGGAGTAGCCCGGTCGAGACCGCAGCGCCCGCTCGGCCGCCATCGCCGCCAGCGTCGCATTGCCGGCCCGCCACAGCGACCAGCCGTAGAGGAACAGCGGCGCGGCATCGTAGGGCGCCGGCAGCCGGGCATGCCACTGCCCCATCAACGTGGCAGCCTCGGCGCATCCGGCATCGATGGCCAGCCACAGCGCGTCCCGGACGGCCGGATCGGTGAGCGCCACCGCATGTCCAGCCAACTGCTCGGGCTCGGCCGGTGCTCGCTGCACGGCACCGAGCAGCCCGGCGACCTGCTGGCGGCGCCACCCGGCCAGCTGATCCGGTGGCACCGCCGCCCGCTGTCGCTCGGCCTCGTCCAGCAGCGGCAGCAGCTCCGATCGCTGCTCAGCCTGGTCCCCGGCCAGGGAGTCGACCAGCGCGTCCCGGTCTGGCAGCGCCACCAGTCCGGCGAAGATCGCCTGGGCGGCGGCCACCGAGCTGCCCGGCTGGCGCGGGTTGCCCTCACTCGGGCAGCAGCCCGGCTGCTCGCAGCACAGCGACCACCAGCGGCGGTCGGTGGCCACCAGCACGTCCAGAACCTCGATGTCGACCTCGGCCATGGCCACGGCCAGCAGGTCCCGGCAGGCCAGCAGCGCACCGGCGGCGCGTGGGTCACCGGTCACCGAATCGGTCACCAGCACCCCGGCAACCGACCGGCAGCCCGACCGCTGCAGCACCTCGGCCAGCGGCGCCAGCGCCTCGTCGCCGAGCTCGTCCGGCCTGCTCGGCAGGTCGAGCCGGACGGTCACCTGCACCTGTCGCGGGCCGGCGGCGGCCGCGGTGCCGGCGAAGCCGATCAGGACCAGGCTCTCGTGCGGGTGGAAGCTCAGCAGGTAGGGCAGCGCGTCGATCAGCTCGGCGGGATCGCTGATCCGGATCCGGGGCAGGTCACACGAGGTCATGCGGTCAACCCTGGCCCGCGGCAGCTGCCTCAGAACCGGACGGCGACAGGATGTGGACAACGCCGCGAACTGTGCACGGCGCGTACGTCCCTACAGCGGGTTCTTGCGCCAGCTCTGCGCGGCCAGGGTCAGCCCGTCGGCCACCTCGTCGTTGCGGTCGGCCAGCTGCCGCTCCCGCTCCCCCTCCTCGCCCGGCCCGGCAGTCTCGCGCCGGCCGCTGGCGATGACCCGGAAGAAGGCCGCCGCGCGCTCCAGCGCGACGTCGAACTCGCCCTGGTAGGCGCCGTGCAGCACCGCGTCGGCGAGCGCCCCGATCGCCGCCGGGTCGGCGTCCTCCGCCACCCCGGCGACCACCTCGTCGGCAGGTGCGTAGGGCCGGCCGGCCCGCCACAGCCGGGTCAGCTCGTCACCGTTGCCCTGGCACCACCGGCGCAGCAGGTACAGCGCCCACAGCGCACCCGGCAGGCTCGAGGGCTGCTCGTGCCGCCACAGCTCGGCGAGGGTGTCCAGGCCCACCCGGTCGGCCAGATCCACCAGCGACTCCGATTCCGACGAGCGGCCGTGGGTGATCACCGCCGCCGCGGTGGCAGCCGCCAGCTCGGCCCGTTCGAACGGCTCGAACTCCTCCGACCCCGCGAACGCCGCGAGGTCGGGCCGCCGGATCGGGCGGTGCGGGCGGTCAACTGGTGGCACCCGTCCAGGGTAGGTGAGACCGCGCCCGCTGCTCGGTATCCGGCCCGCCGGAGCGATCCCCAGCCGTCCGGCCGGCAGCGTTGTGACCGGCAGCCTGGCCGCCAACGGCCGATCAGCCGCTAAACTGGATGCTGGCGTCGGCCCGATCCATGGCCCCCGGTCCCACAATCGCCGCCACGAGCGGCCTTCCGCCGAGAGGCGACCTGGCGGGTCGGCGTCACTAAGACCTCGAACACCCCCGACCAGCCAGCCGGACCGCCGGACGAAGGACAGCGTATGAGCTCCGGTGACGGCTGGACGACCTGCGCGGCAGGCCACCGGCACTGGGGCCTGTTCGGAGCCGCGGGCCTGCTGCTGGTGGGCGAGGACCGGGTGGTGCTGCAGCATCGCGCGCCGTGGACCCATCAGGGCGATACCTGGGGCATCCCGGGTGGCGCTCGGGACAGCCACGAGGACGCGCTGGCCGCCGCCCTGCGGGAGGCCCGCGAGGAGGCCAGGCTGGCGGCGACGGACATCGACCCGATCGGTACCTACGTCGACGACCACCTCGGCTGGAGCTACACCACGGTGGTGGCCCGGGCCCTGCGGCCCGTCGCACCGGTGGCCGCGAACGCCGAGAGCGTCACCGTCCGCTGGCACTCGGTCGCCGACGTCGCGGAGCTGCCGCTGCATCCCGGCTTCGCCTCTGCCTGGCACCGGCTGCGCGACGTTCCGCCGCCGCTGTTCCTGGTGGTGGGCGAGGCAGCCGCCGGCGACCCGCTGCTGGCCCGGTTGCGCCGCACCGGCGTGGCCACCGACCGGCTGCCGGCGGGCCTGGTCGGCGGTGGCCTGACCCGGCTGCTGCCGCACGTGGTGCACGCCGGCAGCCATGCCGCCAGCGTTGCCCGCGACTACGCCGGGCACGGCCAGGTGGTGCTGGCCCACGAGCCCGCGGACCTGCGCCAGCTGGCCTGACCACCCACCGGTTGCGGGCCTTCTCCGGTGCTCGCCGGATCGCGCCGCTAGCGTTCGGAGGATGCGCATCCTGCTGCCGCCCAGCGAGGCCAAGAACCCGGGAGGCCGGGGCCTGCCACTGGCCCGCCGGCAGCGCCGGCAGCCGATCGAGGACAGCCGCGAGCAGGCGCTGCGGGCGCTGGAGGAGTTGCTCGCCGGCGCCGGAGGCCGGGACGCGGCCAGCTCGCTGCTGCTACCGGACTCGGTGGCCGAAGCCGCGCTGGCCGACAACCGGCGGGTCCGCACCTCCCCCACGATGCCCGCGCTGGACCGCTACGCCGGCATCGTCTACGACGGGCTGTTCCTGCAGCCGCTCAGCGACGCCGCCCGCGCGGTGGCCGATCGCGAGGTGCTGATCTTCTCAGGCCTGTTCGGGGTGCTGCGCGGCGGTGACCCGGTACCGAACTACCGGGTGCCGGCCAAGGCCTGGCTGCCCGGCCTGGGGGTGGCCTCGACCTTCTGGCGGCCGCGCCTGGAGGCCCTGATGCCGGACCTGCTCGACCGCGGGCCGGTGCTCGACCTGCGCTCCGGCGACTACGCCGCGATGTGGCAGCCGACCGGGCAACAGGGCCGAGCCGGGACGCGGGGTGCGGCCCCACCCTTGATCGAGGTCAAGGTGCTGTCTCCCCGGCCGGACGGCACGCTGGGGGTCATCTCCTTCGCCTCCAAGCTCGCCAAGGGCCGGCTTACCGCCGCCCTGCTGGAACGCCGGGCAGCCGGCCTGCCGGTGCGCGAGGTCGCCGACCTCGCCGAGGCCTGGCGGGCGGCCGGCGGCAGTGACCTGGTGGAGCACCGGACGGCACGAGGCAGCGCGCTCGACCTGATCACACCCACCGCCGCGGGGCCGGCCGGCTCCACCGGATCGGCCCGGGCACGCCGTGCGCGCAGTATCGGAACGGCGACGTAGCGCAACCGGATGCCTACCCCGGTGGCTGCGTGCTTTCCGGCCTCAGACAGTATCGAGGGCATGCGATTGGACCACCTCTCCTACGCCGCCGGCCCGGAAGGGCTCGCCTCCTGCGTGCAGCGGCTGGGTTCCCAACTCGGTGCCGGCTTCACCGACGGCGGGATTCATCCCCGCTTCGGCACCCGCAATTTCGTCCTGCCGCTGGCCGGCGGCATCTACCTGGAAGTGGTGGAGGCGCTGGATCACCCGGCTGCCGAGTCCGCACCGTTCGGCCGGGCTGTGCAGGCCCGCAAGCTCGCCGGTGGCGGCTGGTTCAGCTGGGTGGTGTCGGTGACCGACATGGCCGAGATCGAGCAACGGCTGGGCCGGCGGGCGGTGCCCGGGCACCGCCGGCGTCCGGACGGCTTCGACCTGTGCTGGCGCCAGATCGGGGTGCTCGAGACCGCCAGCGACCCGCAGCTGCCCTTCTTCGTCCAGTGGGAGTCCGACCGGAGCGAGCACCCGTCCGCGGCGGGTGGCACGGTCAACCTCGAACTGCTCGACATCGCCGGCGACCGGGCCCGGGTGGTCGAGTTCCTCGGCGACCGCGCGACCAAGGAGCTCGACGACCTCAAGGTGCGCTGGTTGCCGGTGGAGGACAACGACGACGAGACCGGCATCGTGGCGGCGCACTTCATCACCTCGCGCGGCGTCGTCGTCATCGACTGAGCCGCGGCCGACCGCTCGCCACAGGCCGCGTCCCCGGCCAGGCTTCCGCTCGGGTCAGAGGGCCTTCGGGTCAGGGTTGCTGCCCGGTCAGGCAGCCGCCACCGGGGCGATCTCCTCGCTCCGGTTGGCAGTGACCACCCGGGGCCGGCGAGCGGCCAGGATGGAGCCGGCCAGGATCAGCGGGAAGCCGACCAGCATGCCCGCCGTGATGTCCTCGCCGAGCACCATGACGCCGAGCGCGATCGCCACGGCCGGGTTGACGTAGGTGATCACGGTGGCGCGGGTCGGACCGATGGCCGCGATCAACTCGAAGAACAGCAGGAACGCCAGCGCCGTGCACACCAGCGACAGCACCACCACGCCGGACACCGCCGATGCCGGCAGGTGCCGCGGTGGCTGCAGTAGCAGGAAGGGCAGATAGCACACCGCCGTCAGCGCCATCGAGACCGCGATCACGCCGGAGCCCGGCAGGTCCGCCAGCGAGCGGGTCAACACGACCGGTCCGGTCGCGTAGCAGATGCTGACCACCGCCATCTCGGCGAAGGCGAACAGGTTCAGCCCGGCGAAGTCGAGCCCGACCAGCGCCGCCACCCCGACGACACCGAGCAGCAGGCCGGCCAACTGGCTGCCGGTCACCCGGTCGGCCGCGGAGCTGAACCGGGCCAGCAAGGCGCCGACCAGCGGCACGGCCGCCACCAACAGCCCGGCCAGCGAGCTGGACAGCTTGCGTTCGGCGTCGGACAGCAGCAGCCACGGCAGCATCACCTCGATGACCGTGAACAGCACCAGCGGGCGCCAGCGGGCCAGCACCGGGGCCACCTGGCGGCGCGCCAGCGCCAGCGGCAGCAGCACCAGCGCGGCGCCGGCGGTGCGGAAGAACACCAGCGTGCCCGGCGTCAGGTACTCCACCGCGATCCGGATGAACAGGTAGGGCAAACCCCAGATCACAGACATTGCCGCGAACAGCAGCCAGCCACGCCGGGACACGGGCCTCCTGTCGTCGAAGAATCTGGCGGTAGTCGCCACCCTAGGTGCCGGCTCGACGCCGAGCCGGCGGTTATCGGCCAAGCTACGCCGAAGGACTGACAACATCGCCGGCCGAGCTATTCCTGCCCGGCCGGGCGCGCACGCTGTCCGGATGATCACCGCGGTGAGAGGATCGAGTCCCGACATCGCGGCAGGTGAGGCATGACGCTCAAGATCTCCCCCGGCTCCGGCCACCATGACGCACGCACCGTGCCGATCGGCGACTACGGCTTCCTGTCCGACGGTGAGACCACCGCACTGGTCTCCCCCGGCGGTTCGGTGGACTGGATGTGCCTGCCGCGGCTGGACTCGGCGAGTGTCTTCGGCGCCATCCTGGGCCGGCACGCGGGCTCGTTCCGGATCGCGCCGGCCGACGTGACGGTGCCGGCGGCGCGCCGCTACCTGCCCGGCACCATGATCCTGGAGACCAGCTGGGGAACCGCCACCGGCTGGATCATCGTGCGGGACGTGCTGGTGATCGGTCCCTGGCGCTACGACGGCGAGGTGGCCCGCGACTACCGGCGCACCCCCACCGACTACGACGCCGAGCGGGTGCTGCTGCGCACCGTCCGGTGCGTGTCCGGCGAGGTGCAGACGGTGATGGAGTGCGAGCCGGTGCTGGACTACGGGCGCACCCCGGTGCGCTGGGCGCACACCGACAAGGGTTATCACCAGGCCCACGCCAGCCCAGACAGCAGCGATGTCGAGCTGACCCTGACCACCGATATGCGGCTCGGCTTCGAGGGCGGCCAGGCCGCCGCCCGCACCCTGCTCAAGGAGGGCGACGTCCGCTACGTGGCGCTGTCCTGGGGCGGTCGCACCCCGCCGGAGGACTACGCCGAGGCCTACTCCCGGCTGGTGTGGACCGCCCACCACTGGCAGCACTGGCTGGCCCGCGGCACCTTCCCCGACCATCCCTGGCGCAGCTACCTGCAGCGCAGCGCGCTCACCCTCAAGGGCCTGACCTACGCCCCGACCGGCGCGATCGCCGCGGCGGCCACCACGTCGCTGCCCGAGACCCCCGGTGGCGAGCGCAACTACGACTACCGCTACACCTGGATCCGCGACGCCACCTTCGCCCTGTGGGGGATGTACTCCCTCGGCTTCGACTGGGAGGCGCTGGACTTCTTCTCCTTCATCGCCGACATCGCCGAGCGGGACCCGGACCTGCAGATCATGTACGGCATCGGCGGCGAGCGGGACCTGGCCGAACGCGAACTCGACCACCTGCCCGGCTACGCCCAGTCCCGGCCCGTCCGGGTCGGCAACGCCGCCTACGCCCAGCGCCAGCACGACGTCTGGGGCGCGCTGCTGGACTCGGTCTACCTGCACTCGAAGTCCGCCGACCACCTGGACAACCGGATCTGGCCGATCCTGGCCAACCAGGTCAACGCCGCGCTCAAGCACTGGCGCGAGCCGGACGCCGGGATCTGGGAGGTCCGCGGCGAGCCCAAGCACTTCACCTCGTCCAAGATCATGTGCTGGGTGGCGGTGGACCGGGGCGCCCGGCTGGCCTCGATGATCGGCCAGGACGGCGAGGCGGCGCAGTGGGAGCTGGCCGCGGAGGAGATCAGGCAGGACGTGCTGGCCCACGGCCTCGACGAGCGCGGCGTGTTCACCCAGTACTACGGCGGCACCGCCCTGGACGCCTCGTTGCTGCTGGCCGTGCTGGTGCGCTTCCTGCCCGCCGACGACCCGCGCATCCGGGCAACGGTACTGGCGATCGGCGACGAGCTGACCGAGGACGGCCTGGTGCTGCGCTACCGCACCGAAGAGACCGACGACGGTTTTTCCGGCGAGGAGGGCAGCTTCACCATCTGCTCGTTCTGGCTGGTCTCGGCACTGTGCGAGATCGGCGAGTACCACCGGGCCCGCAAGCTGTGCGCCAAGCTGCTGTCCTTCGCCGGGCCGCTGGAGCTGTACGCCGAGGAGATCGACACCCACACCGGCCAGCACCTGGGTAACTTCCCGCAGGCCTTCACCCACCTGGCGCTGATCAACGCGGTGCTGCACGTGATCGACCTGGAACGGGCCGAGCAGGACGCCGCCGAGGCCGCCCCGCCGGTGGCCGGGCCGGCCGGCTGACGATGGCACTCCACCCGTGCCCGGCCGGTGTCGGGCTGGGCCAATGAGCCGCATCCACCGGTCCCGTCGGAGATAGTGGGCAGGTGCAGAACATCCAGCTCGGCTGGCAACCGGCCGCCGTGCTCGCCGCCGGCCTGTTCGCCGGTGCCCTCGCAGGCACCGCGGCGGGCGCCCGGTTGCCCCGGAGCCGGCCGGTGCGGCTGGCCGAGCGGTCGGCTGCCTACCTGCGCGAGGCCGGCCTGGTGGCGGCGCTCTACACGCTGTGGCAGCTGGCCTGCTCGGTGTCGGTGCTGGGGACGACCGGTGCCTTCGAGCGGGCCCGCCGGATCGTCCGCTTCGAACACGCCGTCCGGCTGCCGGGCGAGGACCGGGTGCAACGGCTGGTGGTCGGGCACCCGCTGCTGACCCAGTCGGCGAACTGGTACTACGCGGCGGTGCACTTCGCCGCGCTCGGGGTGCTGCTGGTGTGGCTGTTCAGCCGGCACCGCCAGCGCTATCCCGAGGTGCGCAACGTCCTGGTGCTGCTGACCGCGAGCTCGCTGCTGATCCAACTGCTGCCCGGTGGCGCCGCCCCGGCTGCTGCCGGGCTACCTCGACACCGCCAAGTTGTACGGGCAGTCGGTGTACGGCCTGTCGGGCGTCTCGGTGGACCAGCTGGGGGCGATGCCGTCGGTGCACGTCGGCTGGGCGCTGCTGGTCGCCTGGGCGGTGCTGCGGGTCAGCCCCAGCCGTTACCGGTGGTGGGTGCTCGGCCACCCGATCCTGACCGTGGCCGTGGTGGTGGTGACCGCCAACCACTGGTGGCTGGACGGCATCGTGGCGGGCATCCTGCTGGTGCTGAGCATCGGGCTGGTGCGGCTGGGCGCCGCCTGGCTACCCAGGCTCGCCACCGGGGTGGATGACGGTGATGCCGGCCGGCGCCGCGCCGGACATCGCCGCCAGCGCCTGCCCCACCCCGTCCAGCCCGATCACGCCGGTGACGAGCTCGTCGGGTCGTACCGCGCCGGAGCGGACTAGCTCCAGCATCGCCGGGTAGTCGTGCGCGGCCATGCCGTGGCTGCCCAGCCAGGACAGCTCGCGGAACATCAGGTAGGACATGTCCAGCTGCAGCCGGTCGGGCAGCAGGCCCAGTTGCACGTGCCGGCCACGCGGCTTGAGCGAGGCCAGCGCGGTCTGCACCACCGACGCGGCACCGATCGCGTCCATCGTCACCGCCGCCCCGCCGCCGGTGAGCTGGCGGATCCGCTCGGCGAGGTCGTCGCCCGAGCCGGCCGGGTCGCTCCCACCGGCCAGCATGGTGTGCTGCGGCGCCGTGCCGGGTAGCCATCGACAGCGCCGCCGGGTTGGTGTCCACCGCGATCACCTGGGCGCCCCGGGCGGCCGCGATCATGACCGCCGACAGGCCCACGCCACCGCAGCCGAACACCGCCAGCCACTCCCCCGGCTGCACGTTGCCGACCGCGGTGACCGCCCGGTAGGCGGTGGCGAACCGGCAACCGAGGGCCGCGGCAGTGTCGTCGGCCAGCTCGTCGGGCAGCGCCACCAGGTTCACCGCGGCATAGGGAACGGCCACGTACTCGGCGAACGACCCCCAGTAGTTGAAGCCGGGCTGCAGCTGCCGGGTGCAGACCTGCTGATTGCCCTCCAGGCACTGCTCGCACGCACCGCAGGCGCAGATGAACGGCACCACCACCCGCTGGCCGACCCGCCAGCCTCGCACCGCCGGGTCGAGCTCGACGATGGTGGCCGCCAGCTCGTGGCCGGGTACGTGCGGCAGCGCGACGGTGGCGTCGTGACCCTGCCAGGCGTGCCAGTCGCTGCGGCACAGGCCGGTGGCGCTCACCCGCAGGATCGCACCACCGGCCGGCAGCTCCGGCTCGGGCAGGTCGGTGACGGTCGGTGCCTCGCCGAAGCGATCGATCAGGACTGCGCGCATGGCCGAATTCTTACCAGCCCGGCCCGACAGTTCCGGTCCGGGCCGACTCAGCCGGCGCCGTCCCTCAGGAACTCTGCAGCGCGGCGCACTTCTTCAGTCCGTAGCCGGACATGAAGCCGGCGATCTTCTCGCTGTGGTCGGGCAACGCATCCAACGCCTGCGCATCGGCGCTGACGGCGGCCCCGTTGCCGGCCTTGGCATCGGCGGCGAACTTCTTCAGGGCCGGCGCCTGGGCGGCGAAGTCGGCCTTCTCGAGGGTCAGCCAGTTGGCCGTCAGGGTCTGCTTGTCGGCGGTGCGGGCGACCAGCGCCTCCACCTGCTTGAGGTAGGGCGGGTAGAGCGCGAGCGTGCTCTGCGCGAACGTGGCCAGGGTGGCGTAGTCCTGCTCGCCGGCGGGTTTCGGCAGGGCGTCCAGCCTGGTGGTGACGCCGGCGCAGACCGCCTCGATCTTGGCCACGAACTCGGCCTTGGTCAGCAGCGTCGGGCTCGGCGACGGGGTCGGGCTCGGCATGCTCGTGGTGGACGCCGACGTGGCGCCGGACGCCTGCGGGGGTGCGGCGGTGTCCTTGGACGAACTTCCGCAGGCCGTCAGGGCGGTCGCGGCGAGGACTGCCAGCGGCAGGCAGAGCGGACGAAGGGTGAGGTGCATTCGAAACTCCAGAGTAGGGAGAGCGCACTCTAACAAACGCAAACCACACACCAGATCAACCCGGTGGCGCGCCACCGGTCTCGTGAAGCTCCTCACCAGCGCCGCGGGAACCGGCTCGCAGGCATGGAAGCGGCCGAGGACCCGGGCCGACGGGGGTGGTCGGGTGATCTCCCCGGGCCCGTCGCAGCCGAGGTGCCGGCACTCCCGACCTTCGAGGGTCAGGAACCGTTCTGCAGGGTGGCGCAGACCTTCAGGCCATAGCCGGACATGAAGCCGGCGATCTTCTGGCTGTGGTCGGGCAGCGCCTCCAGCGCCTGCGCATCGGCGACGACGGCGGCGCGGTTGCCGGCCTTGACATCGGCGATGAACCTCTTGTAAACCGGCCCGCCGACGGCGAAGTCAGACTTCTCCAGGCGCAACCAGTTCGAGGTCAACGTCGTCTTGTCCGCAGACCGGTTCACCAGCGCCTCGGCCTGCACGAAGTAGGGCGGATTGAGCGTGAGGATGCCCTGCATGTCCGCCGCGATACCGGCGAGGTCCTGCGAGTTCCTGGGCTTGGGCAGGCGCTTGAGCCGGGCGATGACGTCGGTACAGACCGCATCCATCTTCGTCACGAACTGGGCCTTGGTCAGCGTCGTCGGACTCGGGCTGGGCTTCGGACGGGGTGTGCTCGCGGCAGCCGCGGGCTCGGCGTGCTGGGCCGCCGCGCCGGTGCTCTTGGCCGAGGCGCAGGCCGACAGGCTCAGGGTGAGCAGAGCCGCCAGCGGCAGGCAGAACCGGCGAAGGTCGGGACTGGTCATGGGTACCTGATCGGCCGGCAGAGCCTGTGGGGTAGCGGTACGACTCGATCAGCCGAGGTCGAGCCGGGCGAGCTGGCCGCGCGAGCTGATCCCGGTCTTGGCGAAGACGTTGCGCAGGTGGAAGTCGATGGTGCGCGGGCTGAGGAACAGCCGGGCGGCGACCTCGCGGGTGGACAGCCCCGACGCCACCAGAGCGGCCACCTGGCTTTCCTGGGCGGTGAGTTCGGCGCGGGGCGTGGCGTCCCGGGTGCGGGCCGTCTCGCCGGAGGCGCGCAGCTCACTGCGAGCCCGGTCGGCCCAGCCCTGCGCCCCGAGGTCGTCGAAGGTGGCCAGCGCGAGACGCAGCTGCTCGCGGGCGTCGACCCGGCGCCGGCTGCGGCGCAGGAACTCCCCGTAGCCGAGCTGCCCGCGGGCCCGCTCGAAGGGCCGCCCGGCCGCCGCCTGGTGTCGCAACGCCTGCTGGTACAGCGGCTCGGCGTCGGGTCCGTCGGCCAGCAGCGCCCGGCCGAAGCAGACCACGCCGAGCGCGCGCTCCGACCCGACCGCGTCGGCGAACCGCTCCAGTTCCGCCAGCCACTCGCTGGCCGTGTCGCGCTGCCCGGCCCGTACCGCCGACTCCAGCCGGTCGTAGCCGGCAAGGCGCACCAGCGCCGGCTGCGCCATCTGCTCGAACTGGCGGACCGCGGCGACGGGTTCACCCGCCCGCGCGGCGGCGATGCCCTGTGCCCAGCGAGCGATGTCGGTGACCAGGCCGGCCAGGATGCCGCCCGGTTGGGCGGCCACCGCCGTCTCCAGCTCGGCCAGCCGCGCGCGGTAGCCGTCATCGCCGCGCAGCGCGGCGTCCAGGGTCAACTCGGCGAGCGGCATCGCGGTCAGCGCCGGCTGCCCGATCCCCCGGGCCAGGTCCAGCGCCTCGGCCGCGTTGGACCGGGCGGCGTTCCACCGGCTGGCGGCCAGGTGGGCCAGTGACAGCCGGGGCAACGCGAACAGCACCAGGCCGATCGCGCCGCTGTCCCGGGACTCGTCGAGCAGCCGGCCGAAGCTACGCCGGAAGCCGGCGTCGTCGTCGAGGTGGAACGCGGCGATGCCCAGGTTGGTCAGCAGGTCGACCTCGGTCTCGACCAGCTGCTCGCTGGCCGCGAGCGCGGCGCGCAGCTCCGGCACAGCCCGGACCAGGTTCCCGCCGAGCAGGCAATGGAAGCCGGTCAGCAGGCTCGCGAAGCACCGGTCCCGGGCCGGCGCCGGGACGCGCGGCTCCTCCAGCACCTCGGCCGGGTCGAGGTCGATCGGGGTCAGCGGTGGCAGGAAGGTGGAGCCGGACGAGGCGATCATCGCCAGTTCCCGAGCCCGGCGGCGGTCCACCGGTGCGACGGCCCGGGCCGCCCGGGTCCAGAGCCGGATCGCGGCCGGAACCGATCCGACGTTGAACTCCACCCGGCCGCGCAGCTTGTCGATGTCGGCCTGCAGGGCCGGGGCCGTGGTGAGCGGGCGGGCGGTCCCGGCCAGCGTCAGGGCCCGGCCCAGCTGGCCGGCGAACCAAGCGTCGGTGGCCGCCCCGAACAGCCGCCGCGCGCGGCTCTCGTCGTCCCCGCTCAGTTCGGCGGCCCGCTCCAGGGCGGCGCCGGCCGCCTCATAGCCGCCCCGGTGCCGCGCCCGCGCGGCACTTGCGTCCAGCTCGGCCACGACGGTCTCGTCGGGTTCCTCGGCGGCCGCCGCCAGATGCCAGGCCCGCCGGTCCGCGGCGTCCGCACCGGTCAGCACGGCCGCCAGCGCGCGGTGCGCCTGCCTGCGGGACAGGCTGGTGGCGCCCTGGTAGATCGCCGAACGCACCAGCGGGTGCCGCAACTCCACGACGTCACCGGACACCCTCAGCAGCTGCGATCCCTCGACCTCGTCGAGCACGGCCGGGTCGACGCCGAGCACCGCTACGGCCCGGGTAAGGGTCGGCAGGCGCGCCGAGTCGTCGGCGGCAGCGACCAGCAGCAGGGTCTGGGCGTCCGGCGACAGCCTGCGGCTGCGGTCGAGGAAGATCCGTTGCACGCTTTCGGTCACCGGCAGCTGTGGTGGCAGCGGCCGGGTGCCGCCGAGCTGGGCCGCCGAGAGCACGCTCGGCAGTTCCACCAGGCCGAGCGGGTTGCCGCCGGTCTGGGCCAGCAGCCGGTCCAGCACCCCGGGATCGACCGGCACGCCGGCCCGTTGACTCAGCAACTCCGCGGCGGCGGCCGGATCCAGCCCGGTGAGTTCCTGCTCCGGCAGGCCGGCGCTGTCGAAGCTGCGCAGGTCGCCGTTCCGAGCGCCGAACAGCATGGCGACCCGCTCGGGTCCCAGCCGCCGGGCGACGAAGGTGAGCGCGGCCGCGGATGCCTCGTCGAGCCAGTGCGCGTCGTCGACGACACACAGCACCGGCGTCGATTCGGCCGCCTCGGCCAGCAGGCTGAGGGCGGCCAGGAACACCCGGAACCGGTCCGCGGCCGGCTCGCCGCCCTCTCCGAAGGCGGTCCGCAACGCGCCGGCCTGCGGTGCCGGCAGCAACGCGGCGTGTCGCATCAGCGGCCGGAGCAGGCGTTGCAGGGCCGCGAAGGCCAGCGGAGCCTCCGACTCGATGCCCTCGGTGGTGAGCACCTGCATCCCGTCAACCCCGCCGAGGGCATCGCGCAGCAGCGCGGACTTGCCGACCCCGGGTTGGCCGCGCAGTACCAGCGTGCCGCCGTGCCCGGCCCGGGCCTGCTCGCACAGCCGCGCGATGCGTTCCCGCTCCCGCCCTCGACCGTGCAGCACGCGGGCCAGCGTAGGGCCACCCTCCGGCTTTGCGGACTGCTGCCGTCGCTTTAGCCGGTGGCCGCCGGCCTAGCAACCCGGTGATTTCACCGGCGCGAGCAGGTACCGCGTCGGCCCACGCTGGGCCGGACAGCACGCCCCTCTTCTTGAGCCGGAGCCCACCATGGCGATCACCCTGCCGGAACGCACCCGGTCCGCCGCCGACCCACCCGTTCCGTCCGGGGACGGCCACGCGATACCGCGGGTCGACCGGACCGGCCTGTTCGTCGCGGTGTCGCTGCTCGGCGGCGCGGTCGGTGCGGCTGCCCTATCCCTCGGCGTCTTCGCCGGCGCCCCGGAACACGTCGTCACCGGCTCGGCGCTGCTGGCCTTCGCGGCCGGGTGGGGGCTGCTGGCGATGCTGACGACGCACTGGACCGACCAACCGCAGCGGTGGGCCGTGCTGCCGGCCGGTTGCCTGGCGGTGTCGGGTGCGGGCCTCCTCGCGCTGACCCCGGGCGACGGCGCGCTCAGGGCAGCCGGCTGGTGCTGGCCGGCCGGGCTGCTCGCGCTCGCCGGCTGGATCGCCGTCCGGGCCCGCCGTTCGCTCTACGGCTGGTCGCGACGGTGGCTGCTGTACCCGGTCTGCGTCCTGATGGCGGTGACCGCCGTCGGCGGCTGCACCGAGACGGTCCTCGAGGCCGTCGGCCGGCCCACGCCCTCGGCAGGGCGCAGCTACGACGTCGGCGGTCATCGGATGTACCTGCACTGCGAGGGCAGCGGCACGCCCACGGTGGTGCTGTCCAGCGGCTTCGGCGAGCACAGCTCGGTCTGGGGCTGGGTGGCGCCGACGGTCGCTGAGGACACCCGGGTCTGCGCCTACGACCGGGCCGGACAGGGCTGGAGCGGATCGGCCGGTCCTCAGGACGGGGTGGCACTGGCCACCGACCTGCACACCCTGCTCCGGGTGGCCGGGGTGCCCGGGCCCTACCTGCTGGCCGGACACTCGGTCGGCGGTATCTACGACATGATCTTCGCCGCCCGCTACCCGGACGAGACCGCCGGCCTGGTGCTGCTGGACTCGACCACCCCCGAGCAGTTCGAGCTGCCGAGCTATCCCGGCGCCTACTCCCTGGGACGGCGGCTCTCCGGCGTGCTGCCGCCGCTGGCCCGGCTGGGGGCGGCCCGGGTCGTCTACCGCACCTCGTTCGGCAGCCTGCCCGCTCAGGCACGCGACGAGGAACGGGCCTTCGCCGCCGACCCCGCCAACCTGCGGGCCGCCCGGGACGAGTGGGCCCAGCTGCCGACCGCCTTTCGCCAGGCGAAGGCGTTGCGCGACCTCGGAGCGAAGCCGCTGATCGTTCTCACCGCCGGGCGTGGCGCCCAGACCGACTGGTTCGCCGCCCAGGACAAGCTCGCCACCCTGTCCCGCAACGCCGCACACCGCACCCTGATGGACGCCAGCCATGAGTCGCTGGTGGCGGACCGGCGGTTCGCCGGCTACGCCAGCCAGGCGATCCGCGACGTGCTGACCGCCGTCCGTACCGGCCGGCACGTCGCCGCCTGATTCCCGTTCAGCCCTTTCCATCCAACACTGTTTCTTTAGGAGCCGTCATGCGTACCACCAGCCCGTCCGCCGCCACCAGACCTGAACCGGTCCCGTCCCCGGGTAGCGCCGAACACCGTTCTCCCGCAGCCAGCCCGCATTCCGACCCGGACGTTCGCCGGCCGTGGACGGTGCTCGCGGTCGCGCTCGCCGCCCAGATCCTCGTGGTGCTCGACGTCTCCGTCGTCAACACGGCGCTGCCGTCGATCGCGGACTCGTTGCGGCTGGGCAGTGGTGACCTGCAGTGGCTGGTGACCGCCTACCTGATGATGTCCGGAGGTGGCCTGCTGCTCGGTGGCCGGATCGCCGACCTGCTGTCCCGGCGCACCGTGTTCCTGACCGGCCTGAGCGCCTTCACCGTCGCCTCGCTGTGCAGCGGTTTCGCTACCGGTGCCGGCCAGCTGATCGCCGCCCGCGCCGCCCAGGGCCTGGCCGCCGCGCTGATGACCCCGGCCGCGTTGTCGCTGGTGATGACGACGTATTCCGGCGCCCAGCGCAAGAAGGGGCTGGCGTTGTGGGGTATGGCTGGCAGCTTCAGCGTCGCGGTGGGCGTGCTGGTCGGTGGGGCGCTGACGACGTGGGGCAGCTGGCACCTGATCTTCTGGATCAACGGCCCGATCGGCGCCGTCGCCTACCTGGTGGCGCGACGGTCGCTGCCGAGGGACACCTCCGCAACCGCCGGGCTGTCCCAGTTCGACCTGCCGGGCGCGGTCACCGTGATCGGCGGGCTCGGTGCCCTGATGTTCGGCCTGGGCGCTACCGCGACCGACGGCTGGTGGTCCGTCCGCACCGTCGCCTCGCTGGCCGTCGCCGGACTGCTGCTGGCGGCGTTCACCCGGATCGAGCAACGTTCGGCACGGCCGCTGATCCCGGCGCACACCTGGAAGGTGACCTCGCTGGTGTCGGGCACCACCGTCATGGTGGGCGTCACCGGCCTGCTCGTCGGGGTCGTGTTCCTGGCCTCGCTGTTCCTGCAGAACGTGCTCGGCTTCTCCGCCCTGCGCGCCGGCCTGGCCTTCCTGCCGCTGGCCTTCGCCATCACGGCAGGCACCCATGTCGCGCGGCAGCTGCTGAGCCGTATGGCGCCTCGCACCATCGCGGCGGCAGGCATGCTGCTGGCGGCCGGCGGGGCGGCGTTGCTGTCGATGACCTCGTCCGGCTCGCACTACCTGCCGGATGTGCTGCCGGGCCTGGTGATTCTCGGCCTCGGGGTGGGCATGACATTCGTGCCGGTGTCGGTGTCGGCGATGGCGGGCATCCCGCCCCAGCATGCCGGGATGGCGTCGGGATTCCTGATGACGGGTCACGAGGTGGGAGCCGCGCTCGGTGTCGCGGTGCTGTCCGCGGTGGCGACCGGGGCGGGCAGCCTCACCAGCCGGGCCGAGGTGGCGGATGCGTTCTCCACCGGGCTGGCCGCGGCGGCGGTGATCGGCGCGGCCGTTGCGGTGCTGGCCTACCTGCGGATGCCGGCGGCGGTCGTCTCGGCGGACGGCGGAGGGATGCACATGCACTGAGGCCTTGTTCGCGGGCCGGGGCGCCGCACCTCGAAGGGGGTGCGGCGCCCCGGCTCAGCGGGTTCAGGAGGCGCGGGTCCAGGACGGTACTCGGCGCCGGTTTCCCGGGCTGCTGGAATCTCGGAGTACTTCCTGGAGTACCGCGTCCACATTTTGCGGTATCCGGATGTCTTGTAGGTGTAACCGGTTTGTCGGCGCAGGCCGTGCCCTTCGTGCGGCCGGTGCCCTTTTGGGGGTGTGCGATGCGCGTTGCTCTCGCGGCTGCGGCCGTGTTCCTGATCCTTCCGGTGCTGGCTGTCCCCCGGGATGCGGTGGCCGCGGGAACCTCGGCCACCAGCGCGATCGGCTCGGCCGGGGTGTACTGGCCGGTCAATCGGACTCGGGCGCTGGACACCCGGATCTCCGGAGCGGTGGCCGGCAAGGCCACCACCAGAGTGCGGGTGACCGGTCTGGGCGGCGTGCCGGCCAGCAACGTGGTGGCCATCTCGGTGAACCTCACGGTGCTCACCCCGGCGGTGACCGGCTCGCTCACCGCGTTCGCCGACGGCACCAGCTGGTCCGGGGCGACCATGACCTTCCAGGCCGGCCAGACCGACCAGAACTTCGAGACCGTGCCGGTCACCGCGAGCGGGCTGATCGACCTGCGCAACAACACCGCCAGCTCGCTGAACCTGATCGTCGACATCCTCGGCTACTTCGACGCCCCGGGGTTCAGCCCCGGCCGGTATCAGCCGATGACGCCGAGCCGGGTGCTGGACACCCGCACCGGCCAACCGATCGCCGCCGGCCAGACCCGCACCTTCCAGGTCGCCGGCCAGGCCGGCATCCCACCACAGGGCGACTACTCCCACCTGGTCGCGGTGGCCACGAACGTCACGGTGCTCACGCCGAGCCGATCCGGGTCACTGACCGTGGGAGGCGCGGACCTGGCGGCGAACACCGCCACCATGACCTTCGCCGCCGGCCAGACCGAACAGGGCCAACTCCTGGACCTGCTGGACGAGGGCGGCAGGTTGTCCGTGCGCAACAACAGCACGGCAGCCATCCAGCTGATCGCCGATGTGGTCGGCTACTACGTCGAGGTCGGCATCACCGACCCTGGCAATTTCAATCACTTCGACATAGGCGGGCACGACCGGATCTACGACAGCCGGGCCACCGGGACGGCGCCGGTACCACCCGGTGGCACCGTCACGCTCCCCATCCAGGAACTGGCGAACGAAATCGGTAACGACAGCGGCATCTGCGCACCCGTGCTGAACGTGACCGTGCTGAACCCGAGCACCGGCGGCTCGGTCTCGATCTGGCCGGAGGGTCTCGCCTGGGACGGCGCCGCCACCGTCACCTTCGCGTCACAGCAGACCAGGCAACGGATGCTGATGGTGGTGACCGGTAACTCGGGCGATGTCGCGGTCCGCAACAACAGCGGCGCACCGATCACCCTGATCGTCGACGTCAACGGCTACCGGACCTGCGTCTGAACCCGACGAGCCGGTGCGGGCAGCAGGACGCCCCGACCTCGCGGGGGAAGGTCGGGGCGTCCTGATGCCCTATCGCACGACCCGCAGGTCGCCTACCGGTCGCGGTGTCAGCTGCAGCCGGAGGTGCTGCCGCAGCCCTCGCAGACGAAGCAGGAGCCGGCCGGGCGCATCTTGGTGCCGCAGTTCATGCACAGCGGGGCATCCGCCGAGGTGCCGATGATCGACTCCAGCAACTCGGTGGAGCTGTGCACCGCGGACTGGGCCTCGGGCTGGGCCACCGGCTTCGCCTCGACCGAACCCGGCCACCGGAGCGGACTGGGCCAGCGTCTCCAGGTCGTCCTCGGCCGGGGCGTAACTGCCGGTGTCGAGCTGGCGGGCCCGCTCCTCAGCGGTGTGGATGCCCATGGCCGCCCGCGTCTCGAAGGGCAGGTAGTCCAGGGCGAGCCGGCGGAAGATGTAGTCCACGATCGACTGCGCCATCCGGATGTCCGGGTCGTCGGTGAGGCCGGCCGGCTCGAAGCGCATGTTGGTGAACTTCGAGACGTAGGTCTCCAGCGGCACGCCGTGCTGCAACGCGATCGAGATCGCGATGGAGAAGGCGTCCATCACGCCGGCCAGGGTCGAACCCTGCTTGCCCAGCTTGAGGAACACCTCGCCGAGGCCGTCGTCCGGGTAGGAACCGGCGGTCAGGTAACCCTCGGCACCGCCGACCGCGAAGGACACGGTGCGCGACGGCCGGGACTTCGGCAGCCGCTTGCGCACCGGCCGGTGCTCGACCACGGCAGCGGGCTCGGCCTGCTGCTCCTTCCGCGCCTCCTTGCCCGCCGACAGCGGCTGGCCGACCTTGCAGTTGTCGCGGTAGACCGCCAGCGCCTTCAGGCCGAGCTTCCAGCCCTGGAAGTACACGTCGGCGATGTCGTCGACGGTGGCCGACTCCGGCAGGTTGACCGTCTTGGAGATCGCGCCGGAGATGAACGGCTGGGTCGCGGCCATCATCCGGACGTGGCCCATCGGCCTTGATCGCCCGCGCTCCCATCGCGCAGTCGAAGACCTCGTAGTGCTCACGCTTGAGGCCCGGCGCGTCCTGCACATGGCCGTGCTCGGCGATGAACTCGACGATCGCCTCGACCTGCTCCTCCTGGTAGCCCAGCGCCCGCAGCGCCCGCGGCACCGTCTGGTTGACGATCTGCATCGAGCCGCCGCCGACCAGCTTCTTGAACTTCACCAGCGCCAGGTCGGGCTCGATGCCGGTGGTGTCGCAGTCCATCATCAGGCCGATGGTGCCGGTCGGTGCCAGCACCGACGCCTGCGCGTTGCGCCAGCCGTTGGTAGCGCCGATCTTGAGGCAGGCTGCCCATTCCTCGGTGGCCCGGGCCAGCACCGCCTTGTCGGTCTCGTGGAAGAACCGCACGCTGTCGTTGGCGGCGGCGTGCTTGCGCATCACCCGGGCGTGGCCCTCGGCGTTGCGGGCGTAGCCGTCGTACGGGCCGACCACACCGGCCAGCTCCGCCGACCGACGGTAGGCGGTGCCGGTCATCAGCGAGGTGATGGCGGCGGCCATCGCCCGGCCGCCGTCGGAGTCGTAGGCCAGCCCCGAGGCCATCAGCAGCGCGCCCAGGTTGGCGTAGCCGATGCCCAGCTGCCGGTAGGCCCGGGTGTTCACGCCGATCGATTCGGTCGGGAAGTCGGCGAAGCAGATCGAGATGTCCATCGCGGTGATGATCAGCTCGACGGCCTTGACGAACTTCTCCGAGTCGAAGTCGGTGCCGGTGGTGCCGAGGAACTTCATCAGGTTCAGCGAGGCCAGGTTGCACGAGGTGTTGTCCAGGCTCATGTACTCCGAGCACGGGTTGGAAGCGGTGATCCGGCCGGACTCGGGGTTGGTGTGCCAGTCGTTGATGGTGTCGTCGTACTGGATGCCGGGGTCGGCGCACTCCCAGGCCGCCTGGGCGATCTTGCCGAACAGCTGCTTGGCGTCGACGGTCTCGATGACCTCGTGGTTGGAGCGGGCCCGCAGGCCGAACTGGCTGCCCTCCTCGACGGCCCGCATGAACTCATCCGACACCCGGACGGAGTTGTTGGCGTTCTGGTACTGCACCGAGGTGATGTCCGAACCGCCGAGGTCCATGTCGAAGCCGGCGTCGCGCAGCACCCGGATCTTGTCCTCTTCGCGGGCCTTGGTCTCGACGAACTCGACGATGTCGGGGTGGTCGACGTCGAGCACCACCATCTTGGCCGCCCGGCGGGTGGCGCCACCGGACTTGATGGTGCCGGCGGAGGCGTCCGCGCCGCGCATGAAGCTGACCGGGCCGGAGGCGGTGCCGCCGGAGCTCAGCAGCTCCTTCGAGGACCGGATCCGCGACAGGTTCAGACCGGCGCCCGAACCGCCCTTGAAGATCAGGCCCTCCTCGCGGTACCAGTTGAGGATCGAGTCCATGGTGTCCTCGACGGCGAGGATGAAGCACGCGCTGACCTGCTGCGGGGAGGTGGTGCCGACGTTGAACCAGACCGGGGAGTTGAAGCTGAACACCTGGTGCAGCAGCATCCAGGTCAGCTCGTGGGAGAAGATCTCGGCGTCGGAGGCCGACCGGAAGTAGCCGTACTCCTCACCGGCCACCCGGTAGGTGTGCACCACCCGGTGGATGAGCTGCTTGAGCGACCATTCGCGCTGCTCGGTGCCGACGGCGCCGCGGAAGTACTTGGTGGTGACGATGTTCGCGGCGTTGACCGACCAGAAGTCGGGGAACTCCACCCCGCGCTGTTCGAAGTTGACCGAGCCGTCGCGCCAGTTGGTCATCACCACGTCGCGGCGTTCCCAACTGACCTCGTCGAAGGGGTGCACCCCCTCGGTGGTGTAGACGCGCTCGATGACCAGCCCGTTGTCGGGATAGACCGGCTGGTCCTTCGCGGTGACCTTCAACGCGCGCGCATCGCCGGCGTGCTTGGAACCAGCCGGCTTGCCGGCGTTCTTCGCGTTCGAAGAACTTCCGCCGGACCCGCCTTCGACAACTTCGGTCATAACCCGCTGTGCTCCTCTTCCTTGGTGATCCCGTGTGTGGTTGGGAATGCTTGACGTGCTGGCGCTGGCTCGCTGCCGCCAGGGGCGACCGCCGCGCCGGTGACTAGTCGGCGTTGCCGCGGTGCTCGGCCCGCAGCTCGGTGATCGCCTTCTCGAAATCCTCGATGGAACTGAACGACTGGTAGACGCTGGCGAAGCGCAGGTAGGCGACCTCGTCCAGGGCCCGCAGCGGGCCGAGGATGGCCAGTCCCACCTCGTGGGCGGGCACCTCGGCCGATCCGGTGGCCCGGATGGCCTCCTCGACGGTCTGGGCCAGCTGGGCGAGCGCGTCCTCGTCCACCGGCCGGCCCTGGCAGGCTCGCCGGACGCCGCTGATCACCTTCTGCCGGCTGAACGGCTCGGTCACCCCGCTGCGCTTGATGACCGCGAGGGTGGCCTCCTCGACCGTGGTGAACCGCTTGCCGCATTCGGGGCAGCTGCGCCGCCGCCGGATGACCTGGCCCTCGTCCTGCTCACGGGAGTCCACCACCCGGGAGTCGGGGTGACGGCAGTACGGGCACCGCATCGATGGCTCCCTTCCGTCCCCTGCTTCGGTCGGTACGACGCGCGCCGACCTGTTAAACCAACGTTCGGTCCGGTGAGGGCTCTGAACGCCTGCCGATGGCATTCAGCCACGGCATATCAACAGCCCTCTGTCGACAAGCTGGGGACGAGCCGTGGACAACCCGGTCCGGTCTGTTGATGACCTGAGGACCGCTCAACCCCAACTTGTGGACGAAGTACATGCTTGTAACTACTACATGTAGGACGGTAGAGCGTCGTGCCGGGTTGCGCAAGTAGCGACGCCGAGCAATCTCGAGGCGTGTCGGACCGAGCCGCGGGCCTTCGTTCGAGAGCGCGTCAGCAGCATGAAGCTTTAGCCGACCTTGAGGGTTTGGCCAGGAGTCAAGGACGCCGAAGTGAGGTGGTTGACCTCCCGTAACCGCTCCACCACCTGGCGCGGGTCACGGCCCGGGGCGACCTCGCCCGCGATCGACCAGAGGGTGTCGCCGGCCTGCACGGTGACTACTCCACCGGGTGCAATACCTGCCTGACCGGAGCCGCTGTCCGAGGCACCGAGCGACAGGTGCGCGGCCAGCAGCATCAGCGCGCCGAGCAGGACCACGCCGAGCGCCAGCACGACCGCGCCGCGCCGGGTCAGCCGCAATCGGCCGGACGCCGGGCACCGCGGCACCGAGCGGGTCGCCGACCAGTGCGGGCGTCGCGCAGCCGGCGCCGACCGGGACCAGGTAGCCCCGCCGAACCACCCGCAGGCTGCCTCGCCGGACCGAGCCGGAGCGAGCCGAGCCCGGCGGACATGCGGGCACCGGCGGCACCAGCCGCAGCCGGGGCCGATCGCTGACGGCCGGAGTAGCGAGCGGCTTCGCGGGCCGGGATGTCACGTCGACGAACACCGTCGGCGGGTACTCGGTAGCGACTGACATGTCGTAGCTCCTCACAGGTTCTGCCGCACGGAAACTGCCGTGACCAGTACGCTGGTGGTCGAACATGCGTTCGATCACCGCCTGTACGGATGTCTACTACAAGCCTCTGACAGAAACCATGTTGGCGACACGCCGATTCGAACAGGTGTTTGAATCGTTACTCCTGTGACGCTAGTTTCAAGGCGTTCCTTCGAGGCTTCACGCCGGCTGTCAGCGCCCCAGCCCAACCGGCACCCCTTGGAGCGACGCGTCGGCCGCCACAGACAGACAGGGAGACTCCGGTGCCCAAACCCCCCAAGCAACCCGTCAGACGAGGACCGGGTCGCCCCAGGAACAGCACGCTGGAGTTTCCCGACTCCGATCGCGGCGACGGCCTGACCGCCCGGCAGCGGACCATCCTGACCGTCATCCGCAACACCGTCTCCCAGCGCGGCTTCCCGCCCAGCATGCGTGAGATCGGCGACGCCGTGGGCTTGCAGTCCACCTCGAGCGTCAGCCACCAGCTCGCGGTGCTGGAGCAGAAGGGCTTCATCCGGCGCGATCCCAACAAGCCCCGGGCCCTGGACGTGCGCTCACCCGACGACGAGACGGTCAACGGGCCGCGGCCGACCCTCGGCGACGACGGGCCGTACGCCGACGCGCCCGATGCGGTGCTGGTGCCGTTGCTCGGCCGGATCGCCGCCGGCGGCCCGATCCTGGCCGAGCAGCTGGTCGAGGATGTCTTCCCGCTGCCCCGGACGCTGGTGGGCGAAGGAACCCTCTACCTGCTGCGGGTCAAGGGTGACTCGATGGTGGACGCGGCCATCGCCGACGGCGACTGGGTGGTGGTCCGCCAGCAACAGGATGCCGACAACGGCGAGATCGTGGCGGCCATGATCGAGGGCGAGGCCACCGTCAAGGTGCTGCAGCGCCGGGCTGGGCATGCCTGGCTGCTGCCCCGTAACGAGGCCTACTCCCCCATCCCGGCCGACGAGGCGACCATCCTGGGCCGGGTGGTGGCGGTGCTGCGCAAGATCTGATTCAACGGCCCGCGGGCTGACCGGGCCGTAAGGTCAGGCCGCGGCTACCGAGCCGTGGCGGCGATCAGCTGCGCTGCTGGGGCGTCGGGTGCGCCTGCTCGACAGCCGGCGGCAGCTCCTGCGCCGGGGTGGCGGGGATCACCGGCGGGGGCACCACCAGCGGCTCGGCGGCACTCGGCTGGTCAACCACAGGCGTACCGGCCGTGGTCTGGCCGGTTGCCTCGGCGGACTCGCGGGCCTCGTCGTCCTGGCCCATGCCTTTCATCTCGGTCTTGAAGATCCGCAACGAGCGGCCCACCGAGCGAGACATCTCCGGCAGCTTCTTGTAACCGAACAGCACCAGTACGACCAGCGCGATGATCACCCAGTGCGACGGCGATTCCAAACCCATGATCTATCTCCTGCCCAGCGTGTGTCTGCGGCCAAAACCCCAGGCTACCCGGTGAGGGTGACCGAATGCTGATTCACCGATTGCCGACTGGGGCCACCGAGGGGAACCCGTCCAGCACCGCGGCGAGCTCGGACCGCACCCTGGCCCGGATCAGCGTCCCGGCACCGGTGTGCTCCTCGCTGAGTACCTCGCCCTCGGAGTGGATGCGGGCCACCAGGTCGCCACGGGTGTAGGGCAGCAGCACCTGCACGTCGCGGTCCGGGCGCGGCAGCCGGGACTCGATCAGCTCGGCCAGCTCGGCCAGGCCGGCGCCGGTCCGGGCGGAGACGAACAGCGCGTCAGGCACCAGGCTGCGCAGCCGCAGCTGGGTCTCGGCGTCGGCGGCGTCGGCCTTGTTGAACACGATCTGCTCGGGCACGTTCAGGGCGTCCAGGTCGGCCAGCACCGCGCGCACCGCCCGGATCTGGGCCTCCGGGTCCTCGTCGGCGGCGTCGACCACGTGCACGATCAGGTCCGCCGCGGCGACCTCCTCCAGCGTCGAGCGGAACGCCTCGACCAGCTGGTGGGGCAGGTGCCGGACGAAGCCCACCGTGTCCGACAGCGTGTACACCCGACCGTCGGCCGTCTCGGCCCGCCGGACGGTCGGGTCCAGGGTGGCGAACAGCGCGTTCTCCACCAGCACCCCGGCGCCGGTGAGCCGGTTCAGCAGCGAGGACTTGCCGGCGTTGGTGTAGCCGGCCAGCACCACCGAGGGCACCTCGTTGTTGCTGCGCCGGGCGCGCTTGACGTCCCGGGCGGTCTTCATCCCGGCGATCTCCTTGCGCAACTTCGCCATCCGCGCGGTGATCCGCCGGCGGTCGATCTCCAGCTTGGTCTCACCGGGGCCGCGGCCGCCGATGCCGACGCCGCCGGCGGCCCGGCCGCCGACCTGCCGGGACAGCGACTCACCCCAGCCTCGCAGCCGTGGCACCAGGTACTGCAGCTGGGCCAGCTCGACCTGGGCCTTGCCCTCCCGGGACCGGGCGTGCTGGGCGAAGATGTCGAGGATGAGCGCCGTCCGGTCGACCACCTTGACCTTGACGACCTGTTCCAACTGGCGCAGCTGGCCGGGCGCCAGCTCGCCGTCGCAGATCACGGTGTCGGCCCCGGTGGCGGCCACGATGTCGCGCAGCTCCTTGGCCTTGCCCGAGCCGATGTAGGTGGCGGGGTCCGGCCGGTCCCGGCGCTGGATCAACCCGTCCAGCACCTCCGAGCCGGCGGTCTCGGCCAGCCGGGCCAGCTCGTGCATCGAGTTCTCGGCCTCGGTCAGGGTGCCGGCGGTCCACACCCCGACCAGCACCACCCGCTCCAGGCGCAGCTGGCGGTACTCGACCTCGGTGATGTCGCTGAGTTCGGTGGACAGCCCCGCCACCCGGCGCAGCGCGGCGCGCTCGGACAGGTCGTAGTCGCCCAGGGTGTAGTCGAGGTCGCCGTCCGGGTGGTCACCGTCGGCAACCGGGGCAGCTGGCTCGGCGGAAAGGTCGGGGAAATCTTGAGGGTATGCAGTCATTGCTTCCATGGTGACAGCCCTACCCGGATGAATGCGATGTAATTTCGCTCCCGGCATGGTCCGGCATGGTGCGGCGACCCCTGGCGCACCGGTCAGCGGTGCAGCGCCAACCACTGCGGCGCCAGCTCCAGGCTCGCGACCAGCACGGCCGGGCCGGACAGCATCATCGAGCCGGCGGAGTTCCACCACACCTGGCACTGCCCGCCGGGTACCTCGACCAGCCATCGCCGCGGGTCGGCGGCGTGAGGATCGGGGCCGGCCAGCGCGGCCACCACGGCGCAGATGCCGGAACCGCACGAGCGGGTCTCCCCCGAGCCGCGCTCATGCACCCGCATCCGCAGCCGGCCGGGGCCGGTCCGCACCACGAACTCGACGTTCTGGCCCTCCGGGAGACCCGGCTGCACCCGGGGCGGCTCGGCCAGCCGCAGGGCGGCGAGGTCCTCGACCGAGGCCAGCTCGACCACCACGTGCGGGTTGGGCAGGTCCAGGGCGATCGAGGCGTACTCGCCGGCCAGCCCGTCGGCGCTGACCCGCGGCCGCTCGGGCCGGACGGTCGCCGGGCCCACCTCGGCGACGACGTGCTCGCCGTCGAAGCTCAGCGCCCGCGGGCCGCCGCGGGTGGCGACCGTGACGCCGGCGGCGGGATCGGCCAGGCCGGCCTGCTCCAGGTAGCGCCCGAACACCCGCAACCCGTTGCCACAGGTCTCGGCGATCGAGCCGTCGGCGTTGTGGTAGTCCATGAAGTACTCGGCGACCCCCGCCTGGGCCTGGACGTCCGGTTCGGTGGCCAGCGCGGTCCGGGTCACCCGCAGCATGCCGTCGGCCCCGATGCCGGCCCGCCGGTCGCACAGCGCCCGCACCATCGACGGCGACACCGAGACCACCGCGTCGAGGTCGGGCAGCACCACGAAGTCGTTCTCGGTGCCGTGGCCCTTCATCACCGTCAGCGTCCGGTTCACACTGCGAGAGCCTAGTCCGGCAGCAGCGCCAGTGCCCGGTCCAGCAGGTCCGCGGCGGTGGCGTCCAGCCAGTGCAGGCGTGGATCGCGGCCGGAACCAGGACCGCTGCCTGCGCACGAACCGCCAGGTCTTGCTGACTGTCAGCTCGACGGCCTGGTCGAGGTCCCCGCACAGGTTGCCGTCCGCGTCGAGGACCGCCAGCAGTTGCTGGTAGCCCAGCGCCTTGCCCGCGGTGGGACTGTCCCGCAGGCCGGCTGGCAACAGCCCGCGCACCTCGTCGAGCAGGCCGCGCTCCATCATGGTCAGCACCCGCTGCCGGACCCGGCGCTGCAGGTCGGGATGCTCCAGGCCGATCTGCACCGCCGGGTAGATCGAGGAGAAGTCGGGCATCCGGGCGGTGAACGGGCCGCCGGTGAGTTCCATGACCTCCAGCGCCCGCACGATCCGGCGACCGTTGGACGGCAGGATCGCCGCACCCGCCGCCGGGTCCCGCCCGGCCAGCCGGGCGTGCAGGGCGGCCGGGCCCAGCTCGGCAAGCTCGGCCGCCAGCCTGGCCCGGATGGCGGGCGACTCGCCAGGGAACTGCAACCGGTCCAGGGTGGCCCGCACGTAGAGGCCGGAGCCGCCGACCAGCACCGGTGTGCGGCCGCGGCCGGCGATCTCGGCGATGGCCGCCCTGGCCAACTGCTGGTACTCCGCGACCGCCGCCGACTTGGTGACCGGCCAGATGTCGAGCAGGTGGTGGGCGACGCCGGCGCGCTCGTCCGGACCGAGCTTGGCGGTGCCGATGTCCATGCCCCGGTAGAGCTGCATGGAGTCGGCGTTGATGATCTCGCCACCGATCCGCCGGGCCAGCGCCACGGCAAGATCTGACTTGCCGGTCGCCGTCGGGCCGACAATGGCGACCACGGCAGGCCCGGAAGGGCCAGCCTCGGTGTCAGTCACGTTGCAAGAGGCTATCCGGCTACACCGCGGCACTGTCCGGTCGTGTCTAATGCACGCTATGAGTTCGGAATGGGGACGTATCGACGAGGCCGGCACGGTGTTCGTCAGGACCGCCGACGGCGAGCGGGAGATCGGTTCGTGGCAGGCAGGTGATGCCGAAGCGGGCCTGGCCTACTACACCCGCCGTTTCGAAGACCTGCGGACCGAGGTCAGCCTGCTGGCCAAGCGGTTGGAGTCCGGAGCCGGCGACCCCAAGGCCACCAAGTCCCAGGCGATGACCCTGCACGCCTCGCTGCCGACGGTGGCCGCCGTCGGTGATCTCGCCGCCCTGGACGGTGAACTGGTCAGCCTGATCACCGCGGCCGACGCCAAGATGGGCGAGCAGGCCGAAGCTCGCGAGGCCGCCCGCGCCGAGGCGATCGCCAAGAAGGAGGCGCTGGCCTCGGAGGCCGAGACGATCGCCGAGAGCTCCACCCAGTGGAAGGCCGCCGGTGACCGGCTGCGGACGATCGTCGAGGAATGGAAGCTGATCAAGGGCATCGACCGCAAGACCGACGACGCCCTGTGGAAGCGCTTCGCCGCCGCCCGGGATGCCTTCGGCAAGCGCCGCGGCAGCCACTTCGCCCAGCTCGACACCGAACGCGATGCCGCCAAGTCCGTCAAGGAGAAGCTGGTCGCCCGCGCCGAGGAACTGTCCGCCTCGGAGGACTGGCGCGAGACCGCGGCGGCGTTGAAGCAGTTGATGACCGAGTGGAAGGCCGCTCCGCGCACCAACCGCAACACCGAGGACGCGCTGTGGAAGCGGTTCCGAGCTGCCCAGGACGCCTTCTTCGAGCGGCGCTCCGGGGTGTTCGCCGAACGCGACGCCGAGCAGACCCAGAACCTGAAGGAGAAGGAAGCGATCATCGCCGAGGCGGCCGGGCTGGACCTGAGCAACCCGCGGCAGGCCCAGGTGGCGCTGCGCGACCTGCAGGAGAAGCTGGAGGGCCTCGGGCACGTGCCGCGCGATGCCATGCAGCGGGTCGAGTCCAGGATGCGAGCCGCCGAGCAGCGGGTGCGTGACGCCCTCGACGCCGAGTGGAAGCGCGGCAGCAGCGAGTCCAACCCGTTCCTGGCCCAGCTGAAGGAGCGACTGGCCGAGGCGGAGGCGAAGCTGGCCAAGGCCCAGGCATCCGGTGATTCGCAGCGGATCGCCAAGGCCGAGGCTGAGGTGAGCAGGCGCAAGTCGCTGATCCCGGACTGAGCGGGATCATCCCGCGGTCGTGACCGATCGGCTCAGTTTGGGCGGCTCGGGCGTCACTGGTCGGCCGGCTCGGGCGTGACCGGTCGGCTCAGTCTCGCCGGTTGAGAATTGGCGGGTCGGCTCAGTCCGGCCGGCGGCCGATGCTGACGAGCGTAACCGGTCGGCGGGTGGCCGCGGTGGCAGTGCCGGCCGCGCCCCGCCAGGGCCGGTGCGCCGAGATGCCGCCGTCGGCCACCAGGTGGTGCGGTGCGGCGTAGCTGACCCGGGCGGTCAGCAGGTCACCAGGCCGCACCGCCAGCTCACCGGTGGCGACGTGCACCAGCCGGCCGTCGCGGGCGCGCCCGGACATGCGCAGGTTGGCGGCGTCCTTCTTGCCCTGCCCGGCGCTGACCAGCACCTCGACGTCGGTGCCGACCAGCCGCCTGTTGTCGTCCCAGCTGATCTGTTCCTGCAGCTCGATCAGCCGGTCGTAACGCTGCCGGACCACGTCCTTGCCAACCTGGTCAGGCATGGTCGCCGCCGGCGTGCCCGGCCGCGGCGAGTACTGGAAGGTGAAGGCGCTGGCGAACCGGGCCCGCCGGACCGCCTCCAGGGTCTGTTCGAAGTCCGCTTCGGTCTCGCCCGGAAAGCCGACGATGATGTCGGTGGTGATGGCAGCGTGCGGCATCGCGGCCCGCACCCGCTCGATGATGTCGAGGTAGCGGGCCTGCCGGTAGGACCGGCGCATCGCGCGGAGCACCGCATCCGAGCCGGACTGCATCGGCATGTGTAGCTGGGGGCAGACGTTGCCGGTCTCGGCCATCGCCGCGATCACGTCGTCGGTGAAGTCGCGCGGGTGCGGGCTGGTGAACCGGACCCGGTCCAGCCCGTCGATCCGGCCGCAGGCCCGCAGCAGCTTGCCGAAGGCCAGCGGGTCACCGAACGAACGACCGTAGGAGTTGACGTTCTGCCCGAGCAGGGTGATCTCGGTGACGCCCTCGGCGACCAGGGCCTCGATCTCGGCCAGCACGTCGCCGGGCCGGCGGTCGGTCTCCTTGCCGCGCAGGCTCGGGACGATGCAGAACGTGCAGTTGTTGTCGCAGCCCACCGAGATCGACACCCAGGCGGAGAAGGCCGAGTCACGCCGGCTGGGCAGGTCGGAGGGGAAGTTCGCGAGGGCGTCGAGGATCTCGACCTGGGCCTCGCCGTTGTGCCGGGCGCGTTCGAGCAGCACCGGCAGGCTGGCCAGGTTGTGGGTACCGAAGACCACGTCGACCCAGGGCGCCTTGTCCAGCACCGCCGCCTGGTCCTTCTGGGCCAGGCAGCCACCGACCGCGATCTGCATGCCGGGACGGGCCGACTTGATCGGTGCCAGGTGGCTGAGGTTGCCGTACAGCCGGTTGTCGGCGTTCTCGCGCACCGCGCAGGTGTTGAACACCACCAGGTCGGCGTCCCGGCCGCTCTGGTCGGCGGCCCGGCGGTAGCCGGCCTGCTCCAGCAGTCCGGACAGCCGCTCGGAGTCGTGGACGTTCATCTGGCAGCCGTAGGTGCGGATGGCGTAGGTGCGGTGCGGTTCGTCCGGCGCGATGACGGCAGCCGGCCCGGCGGTGCGCAGGCCGGTGCTGTTGGTGCTGTCGGTGAGAGGCTCGGTACCCGGGGCGGCGTTCATATCGGGCTCCAGGGTACGAGGCCGCGACGGCTTGGTTGGCCGGAGTCCCCGTCCTGGTCTTGTCGGCCAGGCGCGTTCGGTGGCTAACGCCACCCGCACCGGGCCACGCACACAGGGTCCTACCCAGCCGGGAGGCCCGGCCTATCCTTGCTCATGCCCGACATCCCGCGGCCGGTCATTGCTGACGAGGTCGGCGCCGGTGAGGACACCGCCGGACAGGAGCCTGCCGGACAGGAGCCTGCCGGACAGGAGCTGCCGATCCGGCTGCGGCCGATGACCGCAGGCGACTTTCCGTTGATGTCGCGATGGCTCGCGGCCGAACACGTGCGGCGCTGGTGGCACGACTCGGCAGAGCCCGCGGCAGTTGCCGCGGAGTACCTGCCCTGCATCGAGGGCACCGAGCCGTCGCATCCGCTGATCGCGGAACTGCCCACCGGACCGGTCGGCTTCGGTCAGTGGTACCGGTGGGCCGACTACTGCGACTATGGCCGGCAGATCGGCGCGGCGGCGGACGAGGCCGGCTTCGATTACCTGATCGGCGAGCCGGACCGCTGCGGGCGGGGGCTCGGCACCCGATTGGTCGCCGCGCTGATGAGCCTCATCCGCGAGCAGGATGGCGCCGTCGGAGGCTTCGTGGTCGATCCGGAAGAGACCAATGCCGCCTCGCGGCGGGTGCTGGAGAAGAACGGGCTCTCGCTGGTGAGGATCACCCAGGTGGTCGACCCCACCAGTCCGCTGATCGGACCATCGGCGGTCTACCGGTGCCGGTTCGTCGCGGAGCCGGCCGAGCATCAGAACGGTATGGCCGGCCTGGACGGTGACTCAGTGGGCGACCTCGGCGGCTCGGTCGAACCTCGGTGACTCAGTGGGCGACCTCGGTGGCGCGTGACTCGCGCACCACGGTCACCCGGATCTGTCCGGGGTAGGTCAGCTCGTCCTCGATCTGCTTGGCCACCTCGCGGGCTATCACGCCTGCGGCCAAGTCGTCGACCTGGTCGGGCAGCACCATGACCCGAACCTCGCGGCCGGACTGCATGGCGAAGACCCGCTCCACGCCGGGCCGGGCGGTGGCGATCTCCTCGATCCGCTCCAGCCGCTTGACGTAGGCCTCCAGGGATTCCCGGCGGGCGCCCGGCCGGGCGGCCGAACAGGCGTCCGCTGCCTGGGTCAGCACGGCCTCGACGGTCCGGGGCTGCACCTCGTTGTGGTGCGCCTCGACGGCGTGCGCGACGGCCTCACTCTCGCCGTACTTGCGCAGCAACTCCGCGCCGATGATGGCGTGGCTGCCCTCGACCTCGTGGGTGAGCGCCTTGCCGATGTCGTGCAGGAACGCCGACCTCTTGATCAGGCTCGGCTCCAGCCCGAGCTCACTGGCCATGATGCCGGCGATGTGGGCGGTCTCCTTGAGGTGCCCGAGCACGTTCTGGCCGTAGCTGGTCCGGTACTTCAGCCGTCCCAGGGTGGGGATCAACCGCTCGTCGAGGTCGGTGATACCGATCTCGGCGAGCGAATCGCGCGCCGCCCGCAGGCACAGCTCGTCGACTTCGACCTTGGCCGTCTCGTAGATCTCCTCGATGCGGTGCGGGTGGATGCGGCCGTCCAGCACCAGCTTCTCCAGGGTGATCCGGGCAACCTCGCGGCGGACCGGGTCGAAGCAGGACAGCAGAACCGCTTCCGGGGTGTCGTCGATGATCACGTTGACCCCGGTGACCGATTCGAAGGCCCGGATGTTGCGGCCTTCCCGGCCGATGATCCGGCCCTTCATCTCATCACTGGGCAGGTGCAGGACGCTGACCACCGTTTCGGTGGTCTGCTCGCTGGCGACGCGCTGCACGGCGTCGACCACGATGGCCCGGGCGCGGTCGGTGGCCTCGGCCCGGGCCTCGGACTCGATCGTGCGCACCAGCGCCGCGGCGTCGCGGCGGGTGGCCGACTCGACCGAACTCAGCAGCTCAGCCTTGGCCTCCTCGGTGCTGAGGCCGGCCACCCGTTCCAGGGTCGCGGTGTGCTCGAGCTCCTGTCGGCTGGCCGCGGCTGCCAGCTCGGTGCGCGAGTCCTCCAGCGCAGCACCCGCAGCCTCCAACTCGACCTGGTGGATGCGCAGGTCGCGAGCAACTGCGTCGAGTTCTGACTCACGCTGGTTCAGCGCGTCAACCCTGGTCGACAGTTGCTCCTCACGGGCGGTCAGCGCCGCGAGCCGGCTCTGCGACTCCCGCTCGGCGGCCCGCTTGGCGTCGGCGATCAGCTCGGCGGCCTCGGTCTGGGCACGCGCCCGGCCGGCGTCACTGCTGGCGCGGGCGGCTGCTACCTCCGTCTCGGCGGCCCGGCGCAACGACTCGATCTCGGCGTCGGCTGCACGCCGTGCCGCAGCCGCCTCCCTGATCGCGCGCTGGCGCAGCGCCTCGGCCTCGGCCTCCGCTTCGGCGATCCGATCCGGGTTGGGCGTGCTGCGCTGAGGCGTGCCGCTCGCGGTCACGGGGCGCCCGGCGTACAGCGACAAGAACCTCAGGCCAAGTACCAATACCAGGACGAACACGGCGGCGAGGGCCGTCAACTCACCTATCTGGCTCACTGAACGTCCTCCTCCTTTCGCGGAGGCGACGCGTCAGTCGCAACCCGCCGCACCAGCACTGCCAAGAGGCGGACCCGTGGGACGTACGCCCCAGCGAACTCCAGAGTGCAGACGCCGTCCTTGCCGCAGACGGCGTTCGCACTCTCGTTAGGTTCTCACCACGGCGGTGGTCAACGGGCAAACATGACGCTATGTATGTCAGTGCACGACGCCGAAGCGAGGTGCATCCAATCTCCTGATCGTTGTGAGGCTAGGAACCAACAGGCACGCCGGTCAAGCTAGCCATGCGGTGTCGTCGTCAACAGTTTCGTCAGAGCTGTCTGCCATGGCCTGCTGCACGATCGAGAAGGCCATCGAGGGCGGATATCCCTTGCGCGCCAGCATTCCCACCAAACGCCGCTTTTTCACTTCTGGCGCGAGCCTGTCCATCGAGCGGAGCTTGCGGCCTACCAGCCGGCGGGCCGCCTCGGCTTCACCGTCGCCGGCCATTTCGGACACCGCCGCGGTGATCGCTTCCTCCTCGACACCCTTGTCGCGCAACTGGCGACTGATCTCGCGTACCGCCAGTCCTCGGTCCCGTTGCCGGGACCGGGCGTACTGGTCGGCGAACGCGTGATCATCGACCAGGCCGACAGCGGCCAGCCGGTCCAGCACGGTGGTCGCTGGCGGAGCCGGAACGCCACGTGCAGCCAGCGCCTCGGCCAGTTCCGCCCGGCTTCGCGCCCGTGCGGTCAGCAGGCGCAGGCAGATCGTCCGGGCGACCTCCTCGGGATCGGCGTCGGGGTCGGCCCGCCGGTCATCGAGATCATCGGACGGTTCGGCGGGCGGCCCTGACCGGGTCGCGCCCGCCGAACGCAGGCGACCCACCGCTACTAGAAGTCGACCGGAGCCGGCAGCGGGGCTTCTTCGGTGATCTGCGCGCCCACGCCCAGCTTCTCCTTGATCCGCTTCTCGATCTCGTCGGCGAGGTCGGGGTTGTCTCGCAGGAAGTTCCGGGCGTTCTCCTTGCCCTGGCCCAGCTGGTCGCCTTCGTAGGTGTACCAGGCGCCGGACTTGCGCACGATGCCCTGCTCGACACCGACGTCGATCAGCGAGCCCTCCCGGCTGATGCCCTGGCCGTAGACGATGTCGAACTCGGCCTGCTTGAACGGCGGGGCCACCTTGTTCTTGACGACCTTGACCCGGGTCCGGTTACCGACCGCCTCTCCACCGTCCTTGAGGGTCTCGATGCGCCGGACGTCCATGCGCACCGAGGCGTAGAACTTCAGCGCCTTGCCGCCGGTGGTGGTCTCGGGTGAACCGAACATCACGCCGATCTTCTCGCGCAGCTGGTTGATGAAGATCGCGGTGGTGCCGGAGTTGTTGAGGGCACCGGTGATCTTGCGCAGGGCCTGGCTCATCAACCTGGCCTGCAGGCCGACGTGGCTGTCACCCATCTCGCCCTCGATCTCGGCCCGCGGTACCAGCGCGGCGACCGAGTCGACGACGATGATGTCCAGGGCACCGGAGCGGACCAGCATGTCCATGATCTCCAGGGCCTGCTCACCGGTGTCGGGCTGGCTGACCAGCAGCGCGTCGGTGTTCACGCCGAGGGCGCGGGCATATTCCGGATCCAGCGCGTGCTCCGCGTCGATGAACGCCGCCACGCCGCCCGCCGCCTGGGCATTGGCCACCGCGTGCAGCGCCACGGTGGTCTTGCCCGAACTCTCCGGGCCGTAGATCTCCACGATCCGCCCACGCGGCAGCCCGCCGATCCCGAGGGCGATGTCGAGGGCGATCGAGCCGCTCGGGATCACCTCGATGGGCACGTAGGGCCGTTCGCCCAGCCGCATCACCGAGCCCTTGCCGAACTGCTTGTCGATCTGACCCAGTGCGACCTCAAGTGCCTTGTCGCGGTCGAATGCTGCGGGCATCTTCGGTACCTCTCCTAGTGGCTGTTCCGTCGAGAGCAACGCTAGAACTGACCACCGACAGTTTCGGCGGCGACGCGGACTCTGTGGACGAGGGCCGCGGTCGATCTCAGGTTAGCCGAACAAGTGTTCGATTGCTTGCAACACGCCGACATCGTGATCTCCCGAGCCCCGCCGCCGGCACCGGCGGCGACGCGCTCAGCGCAGCTTCTGCGGAACCTCGAACTCCTGGCAGATCGCCCGCCACACCGACCGGGGCTCGTCGCCCCGCGCGATCGCCTCGTTGACAGTGCCGCCGAGCGCGGTGACCCGGTAGTCGGCGGCCAGCGAATGGGCATAGACCGACCCGAACCGGGCTTCCATCCGCTGCCAGAAATCACTCAGTCGCACGCTGGAACAGTAATGCGGGCAACCGCGCCCCGCGAACACCGGCAACGCCGCAGCGGCAGTGCCAGGTGCGACCGGCCGGAGCCCTCGGGCAGGATCTGCGCCATGCCGGTACCCGCCTCCCCCGCCGATGATCCCGCCCGCTGGTACGCCCAGGAGGTGCTGGCCGGCAGCAAGGTGCGGCTGGTGCCGCTGCAACCCGAGCACGCCGAGGGCTATGCCGCGGCGGTGCGCTCGGACGACGGGGCCGAGGAGGTCTACCGCTGGCTGGGCCGGGCCACCCCGGCCGTGACCCCGGAGCTGGCCCGGGACGAGATCGTCACGGCACTCGCGGCCCGGGCCCGCGGCGAACGCTTTCCCTTCGCCCAGCTCGACGCCGACACCGGAGAGGTGCTGGGCACCACCAGCTACTACGAGGTGCAGCCCGCGGTACGGACGCTGGCGATCGGCTACACCTGGCTGGGCCGGCGCTGGTGGCGCACCGGTCACAACACCGAGTCCAAGCTGCTGCTGCTCGGCAACGCCTTCGACGAGCTCGGCGCCGCCCGGGTGGTCTGGCACACCGACGTGCGCAACGAGCGGTCCCGGGCTGCCATCCTGCGGCTGGGCGCCACCTTCGAAGGCGTGCTGCGCAAGCACCGGGTCCTGCCGGACGGCACCTGGCGCGACACCGCCCAGTACGCGATGACCGACGACGACTGGCCGGCCGCGCGCGACCGACTACGGGCCAGCATGCACCGGTGAGCGCGGCGGGGCAGCCGGCAGCCGAGGCGGGTCCGACGCTCTCGCCCGACTCCTGTCAGACCCCCCAGGCACACTTGATGCATGGACACCTTGTTCGCGCCGGCGACCTCCGCCTGGTTCGAGGGTGCCTTCGCCGCCCCCACCGACGCCCAGGTCGGCGCCTGGCAGGCGATCGCACGGGGCGAGCACACCCTGGTGGTCGCCCCGACGGGTTCGGGCAAGACGCTCGCCGCGTTCCTGTCGGCGATCGACCGGCTGGCCGCCCTGCCGGTTCCCGACGAGGTGAACCGGCGCTGCCGGGTGCTCTACGTCAGCCCATTGAAGGCGCTGGCCGCCGACGTGGAACGCAACCTTCGCTCGCCGCTGGTGGGCATCGCCCAGGCCGCCCGCCGGCTCGGCCTGCCCGAACCGAGGATCGAGGTCGCGATGCGGTCGGGCGACACCTCGACCGAGGACCGGCGGGCCTTCGCCCGGCACGGCACGGACATCCTGATCACCACGCCCGAGTCGCTGTTCCTGCTGCTCACCTCGGCTGCCCGGCAGGCGCTGGCCGGCGTCGAGACCGTGATCGTCGACGAGGTGCACGCGGTCGCGGCGACGAAGCGGGGCGCCCATCTGGCGGTGAGCCTGGAACGGCTGGACGCGCTGCTCGACCAGCCGGCGCAGCGGATCGGACTGTCGGCCACCGTCCGGCCGATCGAGGAGGTCGCCACCTTCCTGGCCGGCGGCCGCCCGGTCACCGTGGTCCAGCCGAAGACGGTCAAGAGGCTGGACCTGTCCGTGGTGGTCCCGGTGGAGGACCTGACCGCGCTGGGTGACGGCCAACCCGACACCGGACAGGACCCGCAGCGCCGTGCCTCGATCTGGCCGCACGTCGAGGAGCGGGTGCTGGACCTCATCGACAGCCACCGCTCCACCATCGTCTTCGCCAACTCCCGCCGGCTGGCCGAGCGCCTGACGGCCCGGCTCAACGACCTGGCCCACGAACGCGACCCCGACCGGACGGCCGACATCCGGGCCCACCACGGGTCGGTCTCGCGCGAACAGCGCCAGATCGTGGAGGAGGAGCTCAAGGCCGGCCAGATCCCGGCGGTGGTGGCCACCTCCTCCCTGGAACTGGGCATCGACATGGGAGCCGTCGACCTGGTGGTGCAGGTGGAGTCGCCACCCTCGGTGGCCGCCGGCCTGCAGCGGCTCGGCCGCGCCGGCCACCAGGTGGGCGCGGAGTCCCGTGGCGTGATCTTCCCGAAGTACCGCGGTGATCTGCTCGAGTGCGCCGTGGTGGCCGAGCGGATTCGTTCTGGCCAGATCGAGTCGATGCGCTACCCCCGCAACCCCCTCGACGTGCTCGCCCAGCAGATCGTGGCGATGGTGGCGCTGGACACCCTGACGGTGGACGAGGTGGACCGCCTCGTCAGGCGCAGCGCCCCGTTCGCGACACTGCCCCGGTCCGCCCTCGAGGCGGTGCTCGACATGCTGTCCGGCCGCTACCCCTCCGACGCCTTCGCCGAGCTGCGACCGCGACTGGTGTGGGACCGGATCACCGGTGAGCTGACCGGCCGGCCGGGTGCCCAGCGGCTGGCGGTGACCTCCGGCGGCACGATCCCCGACCGCGGCATGTTCGGAGTGTTCCTGGCCTCGGCCGAGGGGCCCGGTCGCCGGGTGGGCGAGCTGGACGAGGAGATGGTCTACGAGTCCCGGGTGGGCGAGGTGTTCCTGCTCGGCTCCTCGTCGTGGCGGATCGAGGACATCACCCACGACCGGGTACTGGTCACCCCGGCGCCCGGGCAGGCCGGCAAGATGCCGTTCTGGAAGGGCGATTCGCTGGGCCGGCCCGTCGAACTGGGCCGAGCCATCGGGGAGTTCGTCCGCGAAGTGGGCGGGGCCACCGGCACCGAGGCGGTCGAGCGCGCACGATCGGCCGGCCTGGACGAGTGGGCGGCCACCAACCTGGTCGGCTACCTCACCGAGCAGCGCGCGGCGACCGGACACCTGCCGACCGACCGGAGCATCGTCGTGGAGCGCTTCCGCGACGAGCTCGGCGACTGGCGGCTGGTCATCCACTCCCCGTTCGGGGCGCCGGTCAACGCGCCGTGGGCGCTGGCCATCTCCGCGGCGCTGCGCGAGCGCTACGGCCTGGACGTGCAGTCCATGCACTCCGACGACGGCATCGTGGTCCGGCTACCGGACACCACCGCCGAGCCACCGGGGGCCGACATCGCCGTCTTCGACCCGGCCGACATCGCCGGCCTGGTCACCGCGGAGGTGACCAACTCGGCCCTGTTCGCCTCCCGGTTCCGCGAGTGTGCCGCCCGGTCGCTGTTGCTGCCCAAGCGCGATCCGCGCCGCCGTGCACCGCTGTGGCAACAGCGGCAACGCGCCAACGCCCTGATGCAGGTGGCCCGGGACTACGGCCAGTTCCCGGTGGTGTTGGAGGCCATGCGGGAGTGCCTGCAGGACGTCTATGACCTGCCCGGCCTGACCGAGCTGATGCGCCAGGTCAACGCGCGCCAACTGCGGCTGGTGGAGGTGGAGACGTCCAGCCCGTCGCCGTTCGCCCAGTCGCTGCTGTTCAGCTACGTCGGCATGTTCCTCTACGACACCGACGCGCCGCTGGCCGAACGCCGGGCCCAGGCGCTCACCCTGGACACCTCGCTGCTGGCCGAGCTGATGGGCTCGCCGGACCTGCGCGACCTGCTCGACGAGAACGCCATCGCCAGCTCCATCGCCGATGCCCAGCGGCTCAGCGAGGCCAGGCAGGTGCACGGGCTGGACCAGACCCATGACCTGCTGCGCGAGGTCGGCGACCTCAACACCGCCGAGGCCGTCGCCCGCGGCGCCACCGAGGCAGACCTGGAACGGCTGCGCACCACCCGGCGGGCGATCACCGTCCGGATCGCCGGTGAGCTGCGCTGGCTGGCCATCGAGGATGCCGGTCGGGTCCGCGATGCGCTCGGCGCCGCGCTGCCGGTGGGCATCCCGGAGGCCTTCACCGAACTGGTCGCCGACCCGCTGGGTGACCTGCTGTCCCGGTTCGCCCGGACCCACGGCCCGTTCCTGGTCGCGGAGCCCGCGGCCCGGCTCGGCCTGGGACCGGCCGTGGTGCAGACGGGCCTGGAACGGCTGGTTGCTACCGGGCAACTCGTGGCCGGCGAGTTCACGCCCGGCCGGGTCGGCCGCGAGTACTGCGGGGCGACCATGCTGCGCACCATCCGGCGGCGGTCCCTGGCCGCGCTGCGCCGGGAGGTGGAGCCGGCACCGCAGCCGGTGCTGGCCAGGTTCCTGCCGGAATGGCAGGGGGTGGGTGCCGGCCGGCGGGCTCGGGGCATCGACGGCCTGGCCCGGGTGGTGGAGCAACTGGCCGGCGTGGCGGTGCCCGCCAGCGCGCTGGAAAGCCTGGTGCTGCCCGCCCGGCTGTCGGACTACTCGCCGGCGATGCTGGACGAGTTGACCAGCGCGGGTGAGGTGCTGTGGTGTGGTGCCGGTGCGCTGGCGGGCAATGACGGCTGGCTGAGCCTGGTTCCGGCCGGTGCGGCAGCCGAGCTGCTCCCCCCGGTGGCGGGCCTGGACCTCACTCCGGTGCACCAGGCCGTGCTGGCCTCGCTCGACGGTGACCAGGCGCTGTTCCTGCGTGCCATCACCGACCGGGTGCGTGCCCAGCTCGACCCGGCCGAGTTGGACCGGAACCCGGCGGACGAGCGACAGACCGCCGAAGCCGACATCGTCGCCGCCATCTGGGATCTGGCCTTCGCCGGACTGGTCACCAACGACACGCTGGCACCGGTGCGGGCCAGGCTCGGCGGTGGCCGGACCGCGCACAGCCGGCGGCCGACCGCTCCCCGGGCCAGGTACGGCCGCTTCAATCTGGGCCGCGCGACCGCGACCAGCGGCCGTCCGTCGGCGGCCACGCTGCCCGGGCGCTGGTCGCGGGTGCCCGACCGTGGCCCGGACGATGCTCACCGGGCGTTGCTGCGCACCGAGGTGCTGCTCGACCGCTACGGCATCCTGACCCGCGGCGAGGTGTCGGCCGAAGGAGTGCCCGGCGGCTTCTCGGCCGTCTACCCGGTGCTCCGGCAGGGTGAGGACGCCGGGCGGTACCGGCGTGGCTACTTCGTCGAGGGGTTGGGCGCGGCCCAGTTCGGCCTGACCGGTGCCATCGACCGGCTGCGAAGCCTGATGAGCGCACCGGAACGGCCCAGCAGCGAGCCGCCCGAGGCCCTGGTGCTGGCGGCCACCGACCCCGCCAACCCGTACGGGGCAGCCCTGACCTGGCCGGAGCGGGTCAACCATCCCGAGGCCGAGGCGGGCCGGCGCGGCCACCAACCGGCCCGCAAGGCCGGTGCTCTGGTGGTACTGGTGGACGGCGAGTGCGTGCTCTACGTCGAACGTGGCGGCAAGACGCTGCTGTCCTTCACGGCGGCCGAAGACCGGTTGCAGGCCGCCGCCGCCGCGCTCGCGGTCAGCGCCCGGGCGGGTTCCCTGGGCAAGTTGCACGTCGAATCGGCCGACGGCGACCCCATCGTGGCCTCACCGCTGGGCCACGCGCTGGAACAGGCCGGTTTCCGGCCGTCCCCGCGCGGGCTGCGGCTGCGGGGGTGACGAGATGCCCGAGGGTGACACCGTCTACATCGCCTGCCGCCGGCTGCAGGCCGCCCTGGCCGGCCGGGCGGTCACCCGGTTCGACCTGCGCGTTCCGGCACTCGCGCTGGCCGACCTGACGGGTGCGACGGTCACCGAGGTGCTACCGCGGGGAAAGCACATCCTGATGCGGTTCTCCACCGGTCAGACCCTGCACAGCCACCTCCGGATGGACGGTGGCTGGCGGGTCGGGCCGGCCGGTGCGCGCCCGGCCGGCCGGGACTTCGAGATCCGGGCCCTGGTGGGCAACGCCGAGTGGCTGGCCGCCGGCTTCCGGGTGCACGACCTGAAGCTGCTGCCCACCGAGGCCGAGGACGAGGTGGTCGGGCACCTCGGCCCCGACCTGCTCGCAGCCGACTTCGACCGGGTCGAGGCGCTGGCGAGGTTCGCCGCCGAGCCGGCCCGGCCAATCGGCGAGGCCCTGCTCGACCAGCGACTGGTGGCCGGCATCGGCAACGTCTACAAGAGTGAACTGCTCTTCCTCAACAAGCTGAGCCCGTTCCTACCGGTGGCCGAGGTGCCTGACCTCGGCGCGCTGATCGACGACGCGGTGCGGCTGCTGCGCGGCAACCTCGGCGACCACAACCGCTCCACCACCGGATGGCGGCAACCCGGCCAAAGACTCTGGATCTACGGCCGGGGCGGCAAGCCCTGCCGGCGGTGCGGCACCCGGGTGATCATGTGCGAACAGGGGGCGGACCCGGTGACCGAGCGGCTCACCTACTACTGCCCGACCTGCCAGCCGATGCCCGGCGGCCCCGGCTGACGCCGCCCTCGCAGCGACGACCCTGCCACGAGCCGGCGACCAGAGGCCCGCATCGAAAGCACCGGCGAACCCAGGCTGAGCACCGCGGGCAGCACTCCGGCGCCGGCGAACCCGCCGGCTGCCGCCGGGGTGCGACCAATACGCGAGCGGCCCGATCAGCGAGCGGCCCGATCAGCGCTCGGTCTCGGCCCGCTCGGTCACGGCCGGGTCACCGGTCAGCGGCGCGGCCGGCTTCTCCAATGCGGGCGGCGCGGTGGCCGACAGCGCCTCGCTGGCCTGACTGCCGGTGCCGCCGGTGGCCGAGCCCAGTGAGGCCCGGATCTCGGCCAGCCGGGCCTGCCCGGCCATGTTCATGGTGGCCTTGCGCACCTCCAGCATCCGGCCCTGCACCGAGTTGGTGGCAAGGTCGGCCTGGCCGAGCGCATTGGCGTAGCGCCGCTCGATCTTGTCGCGCACCTCGTCCAGTGACGGGGTGTTGCGCGGAGCGGCCATCTCGCCCATCTGGTTCAGCGACGCCGACACCTGCTCCTGCATCTTGGCCTGCTCCAGCTGGCTGAGCAGCTTGGTGCGCTGGGCCAGCTTCTCCTGCAGCAGCATGGCGTTGTCCTGCACCGCCTGCCGGGCCTGCTGGGCGGCCCCCATCGACTGGTCGTGCAACTCCTTGAGGTCGGTCGCCGCGGACTCGGCCGTCACCAGCTGGTTGGCCAGCACGCCGGCGGTCTGCTCGAACTCCGCGGCCTTGGCCTCGTCGCCGGCGGCGCGCGCCTGGTCGGCCAGCACCAGGGCCTGCCGGGCCTGTGCCTGCAGTTCCTCGATCTGGCTGAGCTGCCGATCCAGCTTCAACTCCAGCTGGTGCTGGTTTCCGATCACGCTGGCGGCCTGCCGAGTCAGTGCCTCGTGCTGGCGCTGGGCGTCCTCGATCGCCTGCTGGATCTGGATCTTCGGGTCCGCCTTCTCGTCCACCTTGGCACCGAACCAGGCCGAAACGTATCGCCAGGCCTTGACCAACCCGTTCGCCATCGCTGCTACGACCTTCCGGTATCCGTCATCGAAGACATCTGGTGGCGTTCAGTCTGCATCATCGGCAACTGCCCGGTCCAAGCACCTGACACGTCGGACTGCCGGCCCGGCCCGCGGACTACGGCTGCGGCTGGGCCGGCGGCAGGCCGGCGACCAGGACCGCCACATCGGCGGCGATGTCAGCCTCGTCCGCCGGCGCGATGATGTAGGAGGACAACCAGCGCAGCACCGTCGGCGTCCCCGCCCGGCCGTCCCGGCGCAGCAGTTGCTCGACCGCGAAAGCCACCCTCGCCCACCCCGGGCTCCGAACGTCGACCCGGGCCAGCACCGCCAGCGTGGTGGTGTCCTGGCCGCCGAGCGCCTCCAGCAGCGGATGCTCCGAGATCGCCACCGCCGCCGCGGTCAGCGCCCGGGACAGCTCCAGCGGCCACACGGCCGCCACCAACCGGTCGATCTCGTCCAGCAGCAGGGCTGCCAGCACGTCCTCCCGAGCCCGGAAGTGGTTGTACAGCGTCGCCTTGGCCACCCCACCCCGAGCCGCCACCTGGGCCATCGTGATCTTGGTGCCGTTCGCCTCGACCGCGGCGCGCGCACCGTCCAGGATCGCGGCGCGGCTGCGGGCCATCGGACCCGTGGTCCGGGTGTTCGCCCCCGCGGCCGAGGACCGGCCCGGCCGCGCGCCGGCCGCCGAAGCCCGCTGGCCGCTGTCTGCTGCACCCCCGGCCGGCAGCGCGTCGGCGCGCGAGACGTCGCTGCCCTGCGGCGCCCGGCCACCCTGCGGTGCTTCCCGTGGCGTTCCCCCACCCTGCGGCGCTCGCGCGCCCGGCGGCAGCACGGCCGCGCCGCCCTGCACCGCGGCTGCCGCCGCCCCGCCGTAGGCAGCCGTCGCCGGGCGCGGCGGTGCCCCCGGAACCGGGGTCGTGGTGGTGGCCCGCAGGACGAAGTCGGTCAGCGGATCGGAGCGACGTGGGGCGCTGTACGAACTCATACCCCGAAGCTAGGACGGCCGGATGGTGACGACGGGGAGCCGCACACCCGACACGCCCATTGTCTCGACCCGGGACTGAGAGTTGAGGGCTTCCGGACGCCGGCTATCCGGCCAGGTGCCGGTCAGGCGGCGACGTGCGGCAGGCTGCGGACCTGCGGCCCCTCGGTGCCGCGGGACGGCGCCGGGGTGAGCAGCGGCGAGCCGCGCCGGGCACCGAGCACCATGGCGCGCTCGGCCATCGTCTCCTGCCGGCGCAGGGTGTCCGAGACCAGCAGGAACACCTCCGACAGCGGGATGTCGAGCGCCTCGCAGATCGCGGCGAGCAGTTCCGACGACGGTTCCTTGTGGCCCCGCTCGATCTCGGACAGGTAGCCCAGGCTGACCCGGGCGGCGGCGGACACCTCGCGGAGCGTGCGGCGCTGCCGCAGGCGCACCGCGCGCAGGGTCTCGCCGACTACATGGCGCAGAACTGCCATCGGGAAACCCCCTTCATCGACCGATCACGTCGTCGGCCTACCTCATCGGCCGATCGGCGATCTTCTGAAATCACATGCTAGTCCGGTCACCACCCGCGGCGCCCGGCACGCCAACTAATCTGCTGACAGCGAACTGCTCCGCCGCCTTCAGGACTGCCCGGCCAGGTGATCCACCGCGCCGGCGAGAAGTGCGACTGCCTGTTCAACGGCCTGGGCCCGGATCGTGTTCCGGTTCCCGGTGAGATTCAGTTCCGATACCGATTCGATACCGTCACCGGGTCCGGCAACGGCCAGGAACACCGTCCCGACCGGCTTACCGTCCTGCGGCGTCGGGCCGGCCACCCCGGTCACCCCGACGCCCCAGCTGGCCGACAGCCGGTCGCGCACCCCGCGGGCCAGTTCCAGTGCCACCTGGGCCGCCACCGGACCCTGCTCGGCGAGCAGGTTCTCTCCCACGCCGGCCAACCGGGCCTTGAGGTCGGTGGCATACACCACCAGCCCGCCACGGAAGGTGGCGCTGGCCCCGGCCGTGCTGGTCAGCGCGGCAGCCAGCAGGCCACCGGTCAGGGACTCGGCCACCGCCACGGTCTGCCGCCGCTCGGCAAGGCTGCGATGCAATCGCTCCAGCCGGCCGGTCAGTTCCGCGGTGGTGCCGATCGGTTCCGCAGCCACCTCGGCCAGTGCGGCGGCGGTACCGATCGGTTCGGCAGCCACACCGGTCGCTCCGACCGCATCCGCGGCACCGCCGGCGGGCTCCGGGCCGGTCACGCCTGTACCGGCCGGCGCAGCCGCACCGCCCGGGCCACATAGTCGAAGCCGGTCACCAGGGTGAGCACCACCGCCACCGCCATCACCGCGGTGGCCGCCGCGTGCAGCACGCCGGTCAACGGAAGCAGCAACAGCCCGATGGCCACCGCCTGCATCAACGTCTTGACCTTGCCGCCGCGGCTGGCCGCCATCACCCCGTGCCGGATCACCCAGAACCGCAGCATCGTCACGCCGACCTCGCGCACCAGCACCACCACGGTCACCCACCACGGCAGGTCACCCAGCATCGACAACCCCACCAGCGCGGTGCCGGTGAGGGCCTTGTCGGCGATCGGGTCGGCGAGCTTGCCGAACTCGGTGACCAGGTTGCGCTTGCGGGCGAGCTCGCCGTCGATCCGGTCGGTGAGGCTGGCCACCCCGAACAGCACACAGGCCACCACCCGCCACCCGGTGCTGTGCCCGTCGCCGTGGAAGAGCGCCAGCGCGAAGAACGGCACCAGCACCAGCCGCAGCACGGTCAGCGCGTTGGCGACGTTCCACACCGACACGGTGGTGGCGGGCACCGCCATCGGGTCGATCCGCGGGTCGATGTCGGTCATCGCGCCGAACCGGCCACCACGTCGGCGATCAGGTCGGCACCGTCGGTGTCGGTCACCACGGCCTGCACCAGCAGGCCCGGACGCAGGCCCGCCAGCGCCCCGGTGAGCCGCACGCTGCCGTCCGTCTCGGGTGCCTGGTGCGCGGCCCGGCCAGTCAGCTCGCCGTCCGCGGTGGACTCGACGAGCACCTCGACGCTCTCACCGAGGCGGTCCTCGGCGCGCTGGGCCATCAGCTCGTCGGCCAGCGCCGATACCCGCGCCACCCGGTCGGCGATCACCTCGGGATCGAGCTTGCCGTCGAAACCCTCGGCCTCGGTGCCCTCCTCGTCGGAGTAGCCGAACACCCCGACCGCGTCCAGCCGGGCCAGGATGAGGAACCGTTCCAGCTCGGCGACATCCTCCTCCGTCTCACCGGGGAAGCCGACGATGACGTTGCTGCGGGCACCGGCCGCCGGCGCCAGCGCCCGGGCGTCGGCGAGCAGGCCGAGGAAGGACTCGGTCGAGCCGAACCGCTTCATCCGGCGCAGCAGCTGCGGGGCCGCGTGCTGGAAGGACAGGTCGAAGTAGGACAGCACCCCCGGGGTGGTGGCGATGGTGCGCAGCAGTGACGGGCGCAGCTCCGCCGGCTGCAGGTAGGACACCCGGACCCAGTCGATGCCGGGGATGCCGGTCAGCTCCGGCAGCAGCGCCTCCAGCGCCCGCAGGTCGCCGAGATCCTTGCCGTAGGAGGTGGAGTTCTCGCTGACCAGCACCAGCTCCCGGACGCCGTGCTCGGCCAGCCAGCGCGCCTCGGCCACGATCTCGCCGGGCGGGCGGGACACGAACGCGCCGCGGAAGGACGGGATGGCGCAGAAGGTGCAACGGCGGTCGCACCCGGACGCCAGCTTGAGGTAGCCGACCGGGCTGTCGTCGAGCCGGACCCGGGACGCCCTCGGCCCCCACCGGTGCCCCGGCACGGCGACATCGGCGACCGCCGACGGGCGGTGCGCCGGGCTGATCGGCAGCAGGGTGCGCCGGTCGGTGGGCACGTGCGCGGCGATCGGCCGGCCGGCCAGCACGTCGGCGAGCCGGTCGTCGATGCCGGCGTAGGAGTCGAAGCCCAGCACCGCGTCGGCCTCGGTGAGCGTGGCGGCCAGCTGGTCGCCGTAGCGTTCGGCCAGGCACCCCACCGCGACCACCTTCTTGCCGGTGTCCGCGGCCGCCAGCACGGTGTCGATCGAGTCCTTCTTGGCCGAGTCGATGAAGCCGCAGGTGTTGACCACCACCACGTCGGCCGCCTCGGACGGGGTCAGCTGCCAGCCGCGGGCGGCCAGCGTGCCGGCCAGTTCCTCGGAGTCCACCTCGTTGCGGGCGCAGCCGAGCGTGACGATGGCCACGCTGCCGGTCGTCGGCGGCTGCACAGGTGAGGGCACATCCTGCAGGCTACCCGGGGGCCACCGCGTCCTGACTCGCTCGGGGCGGCTCGGTATCCGGTCGGGCGCGCCGCGACAGCGGTGGCCGGCAACCGCCGGTTCGATCCGCCCGGGACCGGGCCGCAACCGGGATGGGTCCGGCCGCAGCCGGGATGGTCGGGCCGCAGCCGGGATGGGTCCGGCCGCAGCCGGGATGGGTAAGGTGCGGCTATGCCCGAGATCAACCCGCCCGGTCCGGCCGGCCAGGTACTGATCCGGCGGGCTCGCACCCGCGACGTCCCGGCGATCAGGGCGTTGGTCAACACCTATACCGGCCATCGGGTGCTGCTGGCCAAGGACACCGTGACCCTGTACGAGTCGGTGCAGGAGTTCCGGGTGGCCGAGATCGGCGGCGAGGTGATCGGCTGTGGGGCGCTGCACGTGCTGTGGGAGGACCTCGGCGAGATCCGGACGCTCGCGGTGTCGCCGGAGCGCCGGGGGCACGGCATCGGTGACCTGCTGCTGGAGGAGCTGGTCGACAACGCCCACGAGCTGGGGTTGGGCCGGCTGTTCGCGCTCACCTTCCAGACCCGGTTCTTCGCCCGGCACGGCTTCTCCGAGATCCAGGGCACCCCGGTCGACCCGGAGGTGTACTCCCAACTGCTGCGCTCCTACGACGCCGGCATCGCCGAGTTCCTCGACCTGGAGTTCGTCAAGCCGAACACCCTGGGCAATTCGCGGATGCTGCTGACGCTCGCCGACCGCCCTGTTACGAGCGCCCGGATCGGCTCCCGCAACGGCGTGCAGCCAGCCATACCGTCAAGTTGAGGTTGATAGTCCCGCGCGCCTCTCCAGTAACACGAGGTAACAGCTATACCTTCGGTGCCGGAGGTGGTGATTCATGACCGGATTTCAGTTGACCCGACCTGGGACGGCGAGCTGGACGGTGCCCGCTCGAGAGGCGGTCGGCTCCGGCCGCCATGCCTCGGACCTGCGAGCCAAGCTGACGTTCCGCCGGATGTTCTACCTGGCCCGGCACGTCAGGCGCGGCTAGCAAGCAGCCCAGCTTCGCCACGGCCCCGATCGCACCCGCGGTCGGGGCCGTGGCATGTGCGGGTGAAGTGGCATGTCCGGGTGAAGTGGCATGTCCGGACGAACCCGCATCCGGACGACCCGCCAGGGCAATCTGATCGACTGCGGAACCAGCCGGGACGGGTCTGCGCTCCTCGACCGGCGCCGCTCAGAACGGCGCGGGTTCGCCCGCCATGCCCGCCGCGGCAGCCGGGCCGTCGTCGTCGGAGTCGTCGGCCACCAGGTCGTCGGCGGTGCCGCCGTTGCGCAGGGTGTAGATCAGCCCGGCCAGCTCGTCCGGCTTGACCAGCACGTCGCGGGCCTTGGATCCCTCGGACGGGCCGACGATCGAGCGCGACTCCATCAGGTCCATCAGCCGGCCGGCCTTGGCGAAGCCGACCCGCAGCTTGCGCTGCAGCATCGAGGTGGACCCGAACTGGGTCGAGACCACCAGCTCGACGGCCTGCAGGAACACGTCGAGGTCGTCGCCGATGTCCGGGTCGATCTCCTTGGTGGCGGCCGCCGGGGCGGTCACGTCCTCTCGGTAGCTCGGCTGCAGCTGGGCCTTGCAGTGCTTGACGATGGCGTTGATCTCGGCGTCGGTGACGTAGGCGCCCTGGATCCGGGCCGGCTTGGCGGCACCCATCGGCAGGAACAGCCCGTCACCCTTGCCGAGCAGCTTCTCCGCACCCGGCTGGTCCAGGATCACCCGCGAGTCGGTCACCGACGAGGTCTTGAAGCCCAGCCGGGACGGCACGTTGGCCTTGATCAGGCCGGTCACCACGTCGACGGACGGCCGCTGGGTGGCGATCACCAGGTGGATGCCGGCCGCTCGGGCCAGCTGGGTGATCCGCACCACCGCGTCCTCGACGTCTCGCGGGGCCACCATCATCAGGTCGGCCAACTCGTCCACGATCACCAGCAGGTACGGGTAGGCCCGGTAGACCCGCTCGCTGCCGGGCGGCGCGACCAGCTCGCCGTGCCGGACCTTGCGGTTGAAGTCGTCGATGTGCCGGACGCCGGAGGCCTCCATGTCCTCGTAGCGCAGGTCCATCTCGCGGACCACCCAGGCCAGCGCGTCGGCGGCCTTCTTCGGGTTGGTGATCACCGGAGTGACCAGGTGCGGGATGCCCTGGTAGGCCGCGAACTCCACCCGCTTGGGGTCGATCAGCACCATCCGGACCTCGTCCGGGGTGGCCCGGGTCAGCACCGACAGGATCAGGGAGTTGATGCAGGAGGACTTGCCGGCACCGGTCGCGCCGGCCACCAGCAGGTGCGGCATCTTGGCCAGGTTGGCCACCACGAAGCCGCCCTCGACGTCCTTGCCGAGCGCGGCCAGCATCGGGTGGTGGTCGCGCAGCGCGACGCCGGAGCGCAGCACGTCGCCGAGCATCACGATCTCGGGGTCGGTGTTGGGGATCTCCACGCCGACCGCGGACTTGCCCGGGATCGGGCTGATGATCCGGACGTCCGGGCTCTTCACGGCGTAGGCGATGTTGCGGGCCAGCTGGATGATCCGCTCCACCTTGACGCCGGGTCCGAGTTCCACCTCGTACCGGGTGACGGTGGGCCCGCGGCTGAAACCGGTGACCGCGCAGTCGACGTTGAACTCCTCGAACACCTGCGACAGGCGATGCGATCACCTCGTCGTTGGCGCGGGTGTGCTCCAGGTGCTGGGAGCCGGCGCCGAGCAGCTCGGTGGACGGCAGGGTGTACATCCCGGCCCCGCCGGACAGCTCCAGCTGGGTGGGCCGGGTGACCGGCGGCAGGTCCTCCTCGACTGGTGGGCTTGGGTACCCGGGGCTTGCGCGGCCTGGGCACCGCCGCCGGGTCGGGACTTTCGGCGGCTGCCGGGTCGGCCGGGAACGGGTCGTCCAGGAACGGGTCCGGCTCGGTGAGGTCGTCCGTGCCGTCCTGGCCGGTGCCGCGGCCCCGCCACGCGTCAGCCGGGTCGGCGCCGTCGCTGTCACCGTCGTCGGCCGCGGGCCGGGCCAGCAGCTCGCGCACCAGGCCGGGCAGCTGGTTGAGCGGGGTGGCGGTCACCACCAGGGCACCGAACGCGCCGAGCAGGAACAGCACCAGCACCACCAGGCTCGCCGGCAGCACCCGTTCGAGCTGGCCGCCGAGCATCCCGGTCAGCCCGCCGGCGTGCGACCAGCCGGTCTCGTTGCCGGGCGAGTCGGCCGCCAGGTGCAGCATGCCGGTGACCGACAGCAGCACCGCGAGGCCGCCGACCAGCATCCGGCCCCGGCGCTCGGGGTGCGGCTGCTGGCGCAGCAGGTGCACCGCGGCGAGGACCAGCAGCACCGGCAGCAGCAGCGCGGCGTTGCCGACCAGCAGCCGGAACAGGCCGGTGATCGCCTCGCCGAGCGGGCCGGCCGCGGTGAACCAGACGGCGATCGCCGAGATCAGGCCGAGGGCCAGTACCGCCAGGCCCGCGCCGTCCCGGCGGTGCGCCGGGTCCAGGTCGCGGGCGGTGGCGGCATTGCGGCCGACCGCGCGGGCCAGCGTTCCGACGGCCACCCCGAGTGCTCGCCAGAGCTGGGCGAGGGCGTGCCCGATGACCGTCAGGGCGGGCCGGCGACGGGGCTGCCGCGCGGCGGGCCGGGACGCCGGCCGGGCACTCGAGCGCGGCCGGCGGGCCGGTGCCGAGCCGCCGGACCGGGTGCGCCCGGGACCCGACGCCTTCTTCGATGCCGGCTGTCGGGTCCTGGTTCCGGGAGTGGCTGCCACCTAGTCACGGTAACGCTCAACTGCACGGTGAGGGTGGACCGACACCTTCGCCAGCCTGCTCAGAAGCCGGTACCGAGCCGGGCGCCGCCCGTTACGGCTGCAGCAGGCCCGCGTCGGTGAGGTCCTGGCGCAGGTGGCTCAGCTCGTGCTCGGTGGCCTCCACCATGGGCAACCGCACCGGGCCGACCGGCCGACCCCGCATCGCCAGGCCGGCCTTGACCAGGATCACCCCCTGGGTACGGAAGATGCCGGTGTAGATCGGCAGCAACTGCCGGTACAACCGCAGCGTTTCGGCGGCGTCGCCATGCTGATGGGCGTCCAGCAACTGCTTGGTGAGCGCCCCGGAGAAGTGGGTGGAGGTGCCCACCACGCCGGTGCCGCCGACCGACAGCAGCGGCAGCACCATCGCGTCGTCGCCGGCGTAGTAGGCCAGGTCCGTCTCGGCCAGCACCCGGGCCGCGGCGGGCAGGTCGCCGCGAGCGTCCTTGACCGCCACGATCTGCTCGTGCCGGGCCAGCTGGATCATCGTCTCGGTCTGGAGCTGCAGGCCGGTGCGCACCGGGATGTCGTAGACCATCACCGGCAACGCGCTGGCGTCGGCGACCACCCGGAAGTGCTGCAGGATGCCGGCCTGCGGCGGCCGGGAGTAGTACGGGGTGACGACCAGCAGGCCGTCGGCACCGGCCTTGGCAGCATGCTCGGCGAGCAGCACCGAGTGAACGGTGTCGAAGGTCCCGACGCCGGCCAGCACGCTGGCCCGGTCGCCGACCGCGTCCACCACGGCGGCCACCAACTCCGCCTTCTCACCATCGGTGGTGGTGGGCGCCTCGCCGGTGGTGCCGTTGATGACCAGGCCGTCGTTGTGCTGGGTGTCCACCAGGTAGCGGGCCAGCTCCTGGGCGGCGTCCAGGTCCACCTCGCCGGCGACGGTGAACGGCGTGACCATGGCGGTGAGCAACCGGCCGAACGGGCGGGTGCGGTCCAAGCTCGACATGCCTCAACGCTACCGCCGGTACCGGCTGCGCTACGCCATCCGCGCCGGTTCAGACCCGCCAGCCGGCCCGAGGCCAGTATCGCCAGCCGGGTCGAGACAGTCCCGCCAGCCGGGTCGAGACAGTCCCGCCAGCCGGGCCGAGACAGTCCCGCCAGCCGGGTCGAGACAGTCCCGCCAGCTGGCCGGGCTCAGTCCGCCGGCCAGTCCAGCACCCGGTCGGCCAGCTGCCGGCCGGCGGCGATCAGTTCGGCGTTGCGCTCGTCCGAGGTCGCGACCCAGCGTTCGGCCTCCTCCGGCGCCTTGCCGTACGCCACGTGCCGGGCGATCAGTGCCGCCCGGCGAGCCCCGGCGGGCGGGTCGACGTACCAGACCTCGTCCAGCAGCGGGCGGACCTCCGGCCACAGCAGCAGGTAGTTGCCTTCCGTCACCACCAGTGGCACGTCGGGCGGCACCGGTACGGCCGCCGCGATCGAGTCCTCGATCGACCGGTCGAAGGCGGGTGCGTAGACGGTGCCGGGCTCTCGCCGCAGCCGGCCCAGCAGGTCGGCGTAGCCGGCCCGGTCGAAGGTATCCGGCGCACCCTTGCGGTCCCGCCGGCCGGTTCGGCGCAGCTGGGCGTCGGCGAGGTGGAAGCCGTCCATGCCGACCAGCACCGCCTTCGCCGGCCCGAGCGCGGTCACCAGCCGGTCGGCGAGGGTGGACTTGCCCGCGCCCGGTGGGCCGGTGATCCCGAGGACCTGCCGCGGGCCGGCGGCGGCCAGGTGGCAGGCGCCGGCCAGCAGCTCGGCGAACTCGGTCACGGCGCCGTCATCAGGTCGGGATCAGCCGCGGGCGGGATCAGCCGTGCGCCAGCTCGGCGGCCAGCGCCGGCGCCAGGTCGCCCCGGTCGCTGACCTGCACGCCGTCAAGGTCGAGCCAGGTCGCGAGTTCGGCCAGTTCCGCGGCCAGTTCGACGGCCACCTCCTCGGGACGGGCATCCGGTTCAGCCCAGGCGGACTGGACCCGCAGCACGCCGGCCTGCCGATCGGACTTCAGGTCGACCCGGCCGACCAGCGCCTCGCCGAGCAGGAACGGCAGCACGTAGTAGCCGTGCACCCGCTGGGCGGCCGGGGTGTAGATCTCGATCCGGTAGTGGAATCCGAACAGCCGCTTGGCACGGTCGCGGAACCACACCAGCGGGTCGAACGGGCTGAGCAGCGCCCGCGCCTGCACCCGGCGGGGGCGGCGGGCGTCCGGCCACAGGTAGCCGGGCGCCTGCCAGCCGGCCACCGTCACCGGCTGCAACTCGCCGGCCTCGACCAGTTCGGCGACCCGCTGCTTGGAATCGCCACGGGGCAGCCGGAAGTAGTCGCCCAGATCCGGTTCGGTGGCCACCCCGTAGGCCCGGGCAGCGATCCGGACCAGCTCGCGCTGGGCATCCTCGCGGGCCGGGGTGGGCGTCTCGACGATCTCGGCGGGCAGCACCCGCTCGATCAGGTCGTAGCGCCGCTCGAAGTTCACCCGGCGGGCCGCACCCACCTCACCGGCCCAGAACAGGTACTCCAGGGCCACCTTGCCGGCGTGCCAGTTCCACATCTGGCCGGGCTTCTTGGCCTGGCGTTCGACCGATACGTCCGCGCTGCGGATCGGACCGTGCTCGGCGATCAACTGGCGCACCTCGGCCAGCAGTTGGGGGTGCTCGCGGGCGACCCGCTGCATGCCGCCCCACGACTCCTCGGCGGCCCGGGCCATCCGCCAGCGCAGCAGCGGGTGGGTGGCCAGCGGGACCAGCGACGCCTCGTGCGCCCAGTACTCGACGTACTCCCGCTGCATCCGGCCGGCGGTGTGCCCGGTCAGCCGGTCCAGCACCTCGCGCGGGTAGTGGCCGAGCCGGGCGAAGACCGGCAGGTAGTGCGAGCGGCACAGCACGTTCACCGAGTCCAGCTGCAACAGCCCCATGGTGTCGACCACCTTGCGGACGTGCCGCGCGGTGACGGCGCCGGCCGGGCGGGGCAGCCCGAAGCCCTGTGCCGCCAAGGCGATCCGGCGGGCGGCGGCGGCGGACAGGTCGGCTGACGGCATGCCACATTTGACCATGTCGGTCCGACAGCACGGCGCGGTCCGCGGGCGTAGTCACCTAGGCTTACTGGTGTGGCAGATGTGAGCGTGCGGCCGGCGACCGTCGACGACGTGGCGGAGCTGGCCCGCATCCAACTCGACACCTGGCGGCTGGCGTACCAGACGGTGCTGCCGCCGGAGATCCTGCAGGCGCTGACGGTGGCCGAGATCGCCGCCAGCTGGCAGGCCGCGATCACCAACCCGCCGACCCCGAGCCACCGGGTACTGGTGGCCACCGAGGGCGCCACCCGGGTCGGGTTCGCCGCCTTCGGCCCGGACGCCGACCGGCAGCCCGAGGATCCGGCACCGGAGTCCAGCGCCGCGGTGAGCATGCTGCTGGTCGAGCCGCGCTGGGGCCGGCGCGGGCACGGTTCGCGGCTGTTGGCCGCGGTGGCCGACCTGGCGAAGGCGGGTGGCGCCGACCGGTTGGTGGCCTGGGTGCCGGCCGGCGACAGCGTCTCGCTGGGGTTCTACCGCTCGGCAGGCTGGGAGCCCGACGGCCTGCGCCGCGACCTGGACACCGGCGCGGGTACCGTGACCGAACTGCGATTGCACGCCTCGCTGACCGACTAGCGCGGCCGGGCCGTACCGAAAAGCCGGCCGGGAACAGCACCGCGCCGAGCTGCGCCAACGAAAGCTGTGACAGGAAAGGAGCCATCCTGATGCCCTTCGATGGGATCTCCTTCGCCGCACTGGACTTCTACGAGGACCTCGAGGCGGACAACTCCAAGTCGTTCTGGACGGCGCACCGCTCGATCTACGACGAGCAGGTCAAGGCGCCGCTGCAGGAACTGGCCGCCGAGCTCGCCGAGGAGTTCGGTACCGCCAAGTTCTTCCGGCCGTTCCGCGACGTCCGGTTCGCCAAGGACAAGACGCCGTACAAGACCCACCAGGGCGTCTACTTCGCCGAGTCGCGGCGCTACCTGCAGGTCTCGGCGGCGGGGATGTACGCCAGCGGCGGCTACTACGAGATGGCCTCGGACCAGGTGTTCCGCTACCGGCGGGCGGTCACCGAGGACCTGCCCGGCCAGTCCCTGATCCAGTCGATCAAGCTGGCCACCCAGTCGAAGCTCGAGATCCGGGGCGACCAGCTGACCCGGATCCCGACCGGTTTCGCCAAGGACCATCCCCGCCAGGAGCTGCTGCGGCACAAGTCGATCTGGGCGACCCGGGAGTTCGGCAGCCCGCAGTGGTTGACGACGGCGCGCGCCAAGACCGAGCTGGTGCGGGCCTGGCGGGCGATGCAACCGCTGATCGACTGGCTGGACAAGAACGTCGGCCCGTCCGACATTCCGGTGGCGCGCCGCGGCGAGCGCTAGCGAGCCGCGCAATCGCGCGCCGCGGCGAGCGCGCTAGCCGACGCCCTACTCCTCCAGCAGGGCCCGTACCGCCAGCACCCGGCGGTTGGTAGTGGCGTCCGCGGGCAGCTGCAGCTTCGTGAAGATCGAGCTGACGATGGGCTCGACGGTCTTGATGCTCAGGTGCAGCTGCTCGGAGATCGCCCGATTCGACAGGCCCTGCGCCATCAGGTCGAGCACCTCGTTCTCCCGCGGTGACAGGCCGGCCAGTCCCCCGGTGGCCCGGGTCTTGTCGATCAGCCGGCTCAGGCTGAGGCGCACCATGATCCAGCCGGCCGCCACCGGTATCAGCGGTGTGACCAGCAGGCCGAGTCGGGGTGAGTGCCACAGGGCGAGCCCGATCAGCAGCGCGGCGGTGGCCAGGCCCACCGCGGCTGCCAGCAGCGCGAGCTGGTCGCGCAGGATGCCGTTGGCCCGGCGCCAGCGGGCCACCACCCCGACCAACCAGATCAGCTGGAACAGCGCATACGCCGGATGCGCGACGCCGTCCCAGACAATGCGCGCCGCATCCAGGCCGCCGAGCCGCAGGGGGTGCGGCATCCGGACGCCGGCAGCCGGGTACTCGACCGGCCACAGGGCCGACAGCAGGGAGCAGCCGAGCGCCATCGCCATGATCGCGAACCCGACCAGGCGCCAGCCGCGCGAAAGGAACCGGCCTTCGGGAAAGCACAGCACCGCCCAGCTGATCAGGGCCAGGATCATCGCCAGTGGCCACACCCCGAACCATCCCCACCAGGTGCTGGCGCCGGCCGGGTCGGAGTGCGCGACCTGGCGGCCGAGGAACAGGATGCCCTCCCCGACGCCCACCGCCGCGAACAGCAGCGCCTCGCGGTGGTTGGGCCGCAGCAGCAGCGTCCACGCCGCGACCGTGCCGAACGCGACCGCCAGCAGGCCGTTGTGCAGGTTGGCCGGCCACACCCCGTGCGCCAGGCCGGCTGAGACCATAGCCACCACCGCACCCAGCACCAGCAACGGGACGAGCAGGTCCGCCGGTCGCTGCTCCTCGGTTCGCACCGGCCCATCGTGGCGTATCGGGACGTCCCGCGGGCACAGGGTTATCCCTGCACTGCCGCCCACCGCTCACGTGCAGGGGAAACCCCGCAGCGCACCGGGCACCGCGGGCCCCACGCTTCTCAGTCGACAGCTCACGACCACGAGAGGCATTGACATGTCCCTGGCTCCCGACCTCGAACCGGACCCGCCCGCAGCCGGCGCCGCCGTTGACCCCGCGACCAGGCGCCTGCTCGACGCGGCCCTACTGGCCGGCCCGCTCGGCTACCTCGTCGTGGACTGCAGCTACGCGGTCCGCGGCTGGGACGACGGACCCACGGCCGCCCTGCACATCGTGGCGGCGGCCCTCTACGGCCTGACCGCGCTCGCGCTGGTCGGCCTGCTGCGCGGGCGGGCCCAGGCGGTGCTCCTGGTGGTGGCCGTGCTCGGACTGGTCGGCAACGCCGGCGTCGGCGAGAACACCCTGCACATCGCGCTCGGCGGCAACGACCTGTTCGACGAGTCCGGACCGGCCAACCTGTTCAAGACGATGGGCTTCTTCTTCCCACTCACCTTCCTGCTGGCAGCCCTGCTGCTCCGGCACCGGACACCGCGCTGGTGGTCGCCACTGCTGGCGCTGGGCGCGCTGGCCTTCCCGGTCGCCCACGTCGCCAACATCTCCTGGCTGGCCATCACCGACGCCCTGGCGATGCTGGTCGCCCTCGGCAGCTGCCGGTACTACGTAACGGACCGCGAGCCCCGACCGGACACCCGTCACGCCCGCCTGCCGGTCACCCGCTAGCGGCGTCGGGCTGGAACAGCCGCCACCGCCCTTCGGAGATGACCTCGACCTTGCCGTCGACCACCCGGACCGCGCTGTCGTCGTCGATCGCGTAGGTGGGCACGGGGATCCGGGCCGCCCAGGTCGCCGCGTTGACCAGTGAGGCGTCGAGGTGCTTCGGGTGCTCGAAGTGCGGGATCACCGCGACGTCGACCAGCCCGACGCCCTCGCCGGTGACCAGCAGCCGGTCGAAATCCTCCCCTTCGGGAGTGCTGAAGACGACCTTCTCCGCCTCCAGCGGTCCGTCGGCGGCGCTCGGCGGTTCGTCGTAGGTCTCGACGAAGGTGCCGGTGGCCGCGATGCTGCCGGCGCTCACCCCGACGTAGACCGCCTCGGAACGCAGGTTGGGCAGCAGTTCGGCCAGGCCCGAACGTCGCATCCAGTCGGCGAGGAACACCGGGTCACCGCCCCATACCAGCAGCGCGTCGGCCTCGCGGACGGCGGGCACCCAGGCCGCCTCGTCGAGGTGCGGCAGCGCGGTCAGCTCCAAGAGCCCGAGCGACTGCCAGCCCAGGTCGCACAGCAGCGGCGCGGCCTCGCCCCAGATCGCCCGGCCGGCCCCGTAGGCCCCACCCGGGAAGGGGTAGATGGCAGCGGGGATGAACAGCGCCCGGCACTCTTCGATCGGCTTGCCCAGCAGGTCGACCAGTGCTGCCCGGATGCTGCCGTTGGTGATCCCGGACGACGTCAGAAGCGCCTTCACAATGCCATCCTTCTTCCAGTCGAGGAGACAGTCCTGGCGCGGCCGACCACTGCCTGGCCGGGCCCGCTGGCTGTCTCGCTCACAGGCCGAGCAGCGTGTCCAGGCCGACGGTGAGGCCGGGCCGGTTGGCCACCTCGCGGACCGCCAGCAGCACCCCGGGCATGAACGAGGACCGGTCCAGCGAGTCGTGCCGGATGGTCAGCGTCTCCCCCTCGGTGCCGAACAGCACCTCCTGGTGGGCCACCAGGCCGCTGGCCCGCACCGAGTGCACCCGCACCCCGTCGATGTCGGCCCCGCGGGCGCCCGGCACCTCGGCGGTGGTGGCGTCCGGCGCGGCGCCCATGCCGGCCCGGGCCCGGGCCGCCGCGATCAGCCGCGCGGTGCTGGTGGCGGTGCCCGACGGTGCGTCCACCTTCTGCGGGTGGTGCAGCTCGATCACCTCGGCCGAGGAGAAGTAGGGCGCGGCGAGCTGGGCGAACTTCATGGCCAGCACCGCGCCGATGCCGAAGTTGGGAGCCACCAGCACGCCCACCTCGGGCCGGTCGGCCAGCCACTGCCGCAGCGTGGTCAGCTTGGCGTCGGTGAACCCGGTGGTGCCGACCACCGCGCAGATGCCGTGCTCGACGGCGAAGCGCAGGTTGTCCATCACGCTGTCCGGGTGGGTGAAGTCCACCAGCACCTTCGCACCCGCCTCGGCCGCCGCCGAGAGCGGATCGTCCAGGTCGATCGAGGCGACCAGTTCCAGGTCGGCAGCCGCCTGCACCGCGGCGCACACCTGCTGGCCCATCCGGCCACGGGCGCCCAGCACCCCGACCCGGATCAGCTCGCTCATCCGCCGGTCCTCCCCTGCCTCAGACGGCGGCGTCGAAGTCGTGCTCGCCGAACGGGCCCACCACGGTCAGGCAGGTCGGCTGTGCGGCCAGCTCGGCGGCCAGCTCGTTGGCCTGGGTGACGGTGACCGCCTCGATGCGCGCCAGCAGCTCGTCCAGCCCCAGCACGTCGCCGTAGGTCAGTTCCGCCTTGCCGATCCGGCTCATCCGCGATCCGGAGTCCTCCAGGCCGAGCACCATGCCACCGCGCAGCTGGCCCTTGCCGCGCTCGACCTCCTCGGCGCTCAGGCCGTCCGCGGCGACCGAGCGCAGCACCGCGGTCATGATCGAGACCACCTCGTCGGCCTTGCCGGGCTGGCAGCCGGCGTACAGCCCGAACAGCCCGTCGCCGGCGTAGGAGGAGGTGAAGGAGTACGTCGAGTAGGCCAGCCCGCGCTGCTCGCGGATCTGCTGGAACAGCCGCGAGGACATCCCGCCGCCGATCGCCGTGGTCAGCACGCCCAGCACGAACCGGCGCTCGTCGAAGCGGGACAGTCCCATGGTGCCCAGCACCACGTTGGCCTGCTCGGTGTCGTCGGCGAGCACGGTGACCGGGCGGGTCGGCAGCCGGTGCAGCCGGCGGTCCGGCCGCGGCTCGGCACCGGAGTTACCGTCGTGCAGCCGACCGGCGAAGGCGTTGCGCACCAGCCGGACGACCTCGGCATGGTCGATGTTTCCGGCCACCGAGACCACCATCTCCGAGGGCCGGTAACGCCGGGAGTAGTAGCCGTGAACCTGCTTGCGGGTCAGCTGGTTGATCGAGGCCTCGGTGCCCAGGATGGACCGGCCCAGCGGCACGTCGCCGAACAGGGCCGCGGCGAACTCGTCGTGCACCAGGTCTGACGGGTCGTCGTCGCGCATCGCGATCTCTTCCAGCACCACGGTCCGCTCGATGTCGACGTCGGCGGCGGCGATGGTGGCATTGAGCACCACGTCGGCGATGATGTCGACCGCGATGGGCAACTGCTGGTCGAGCACGGTGGCGTAGAAGCAGGTGTGCTCCTTCTCGGTGAAGGCGTTGAACTCACCGCCGATGGTGTCCATCGCCCGCGCGATGTCCAGCCCGGAGCGGTGCTTGGTGCCCTTGAACAGCAGGTGCTCCAGGAAGTGGCTGGCACCGGCCACCGACGGCGACTCGTCGCGCGAGCCGACCCCGACCCAGATGCCGACGCTGGCCGAGCGCACCCCCGGCATCGCCTCGGTGACGATCCGCAGGCCGCCGGGCAGCACGGTCCGCCTGATCACGCCACCGCCGGTGGCGGCCAGCGTCCGGGTCTTCGCGCGTGTGCTCACCCCGACAGCCTAAGCGGTACCGCCGACGGTTCCGGCGCCGCCGACGGTTCCGGTGCCGCCGGCGCCGTCGACGGTTCCGGTGCCGGCGGCCAGCACCGACCGGGCCAGGTCCAGCGTCTCCGGTTGGAACAGCACCAGCCGGGCCAGCCGCACCGGGCCGTCCGGCGGTACTGAGCGCAGTTCGTCGATCGCCAGCTGCACGGCCGAGCGCACCGGCCACCGGTAGGCGCCCGACGAGATCAGCGGAAACGCGATCGAGCGAGCACCTAGCCCGGCGGCCACCTGCAGCGACCGGCGGTAGCAGGACCGCAGGAGCCCGCTGCGGTCGGACGCCTCGTCATAGACCGGTCCGACGGTGTGGATCACCCAGCGCGCCGGCAGCCGGCCGGCCGTGGTGGCCACCGCGTCGCCGGCCGGCAGCCCGTTGGGGTAGTCACCGGCCCGCAACGCCCGGCACTCCCGGACGATCTCCGGACCGCCCCGGCGGTGGATCGCCCCGTCCACCCCGGAGCCGCCGAGCAGGCTGGAGTTGGCGGCGTTGACCACCGCGTCCACCTGCTGCTCGGTGATGTCGCCGAGCACGACCTCGAGCTGCATCTCACCCTCCTGTGCTCAGCGGGCCCGACGGGGCCCATGCCTATCAGCGGGCCCGCCGGGGCCCATGCCTATCAGCGGGCCCGCCGGGCCCAGGCCTCGGGATCGGCCACCAGGGTGCGCACGTGCGGCGGCAGCTCGCCGGTCAGCAGCTGCCGCAGGGAGGTCTCGTCCAGCACCTGGCGCAGGCTGGCCCGGACCGCAACCCACAGGCCGGGCAGGTGCTCGGCCAGGCCGGTGTAGGCCATCTCGTCCGGACGCAGCCCGCGCACCTCGGCCAGCGGCCCGTCGACGGCCCGGATCACCGAGCCGATGGACACCTCCGCGGCCGGCCGGGCCAGTGCGTAGCCGCCGTCGGCACCGCGCATCGACCGGACGATGCCGGCCCGGCGCAGGTCACCCAGGATCGCCTCGACGAACTTGCGGGGCAGTTGCTGCTCGCCGACCACCACGTCGATCTTGACCAGGTTCGGTTCCTGGTCGGCCAGCACCAGCAGCGCCCGGACCGCGTAGTCGCTCTTCGCCGAGATCTCCACCCGGGCATTGTCGCAAAACCGATGGGAAAGCAGGAAAGGCGCCGGCGACAGCACGGACGAGCCGTCAGCATCGCTGACCGCCGGACGGTCAGCGAGCTGCCAGCACGCTGGCGTGCTGGGACGGCCGCAGCCACACCCGGCTGCCGACCTGCAGGTCCAGCGCGTCGGCCTGGCCGCGGGTCAGCTGAACCGCGGTGTCGGCACGGTCGGCGGCGCCGGCCTCCGTCCCGGTCGAAGCGCTCTGCGCCCCTGTGGCGTCAGAGCCGGCTCCGGCGGCCGATGCCACTGTGCAGCTCGGCCCGCACCTGGAAGCCCACCCGGACCAGCCGCCGCACGGTGGCCGGCACCGCCCCGGTGCTGTCGGAGGTGAGCACCTCGATGTCGTGCGGGCGGACCAGGTGCTCGCCCAGCCGGGTGACCGGGCCGAGGAAGCCCATCACGAACTCGTTCGCCGGATGGTCGTACAGCTCGTTGGGGCTGCCGACCTGCTCGATCCGGCCGGCGTTGATCACCACCAGCGAATCGGACACCTCCAGCGCTTCCTCCTGATCGTGGGTGACGAACACGGTGGTGACGTGCACCTCGTCGTGCAGCCGGCGCAGCCAGTCCCGAAGCTCCTTGCGCACCTTGGTGTCCAGCGCGCCGAACGGCTCGTCGAGCAGCAGCACCTTCGGCTCGACCGCCAGCGCCCGGGCCAGCGCCATCCGCTGCCGCTGGCCGCCGGACAGCTGGGACGGCATCCGGTCGGCGAACTGCTCCAGGTGCACCAGTTCCAGCAACTCGGTCACCCGCTGGCGGATCTCGGCCTTGGACCGCTTGCGGATCTCCAGGCCGAAGGCGACGTTGCGGTACACCGACAGGTGCTTGAACGCCGCGTAGTGCTGGAACACGAAGCCGACGTTGCGGCGCTGCGCCGGGATGCTCGAGACCTCCACCCCGTCGATCACCACCGATCCGCTGTCGGCCTCCTCCAGGCCGCCGATGATGCGCAGCAGGGTGGACTTGCCGCCCCCGCTGGGGCCCAGCAGCGCGGTCAGCTGGCCGCTGGCGACGGCCAGGTTGACCTCGTCCAGCGCGACGAACGCGCCGAACCGCTTGCTGATGGCGCGGGCTTCAATTCCCATGTGTCAGCTTCCCACTACCTTCTGCTCTGCGGGCGGAGCAACGAGATGACCACGATGCACAATGCCGCCACCGCGATCAACACCACCGACAGCTGGTAGGCACCCGGTTCGAACTGCTCGGCGCGCTCGTCGACCAGCAGGGTCACCGTCTGGGTCTGGCCGCCGACGTTGCCCGACACCACCCGGACGGCGCCGAACTCGCCCAGCGTGCGGGCGACGGACAGCACCACGCCGTAGGCCAGCGCCCACCGGATGGTGGGCAGCGTGATCCGGACGAAGCGCTGCACCGCGCTGGCGCCGAGCGAGCGGGCCGCCTGGTCCTGCTCCAGGCCGGTCTCGGCGAGCACCGGCAGCACCTCGCGGACCACCAGCGGCAGCGACACGAACGCGGTGGCCAGCACCATGCCCGGGGTGGCGAAGATGACCTGCAGGCCGGCGTTCTGCAGCGCCGGACCGAACCAGCCGGTGGTCCAGCCGAAGGCGAGCACCAGCGCCAGGCCGACGATGATCGGCGACACCGAGATCGGCAGGTCGATGGCCAGGTCCAGCAGCGCCCGGCCGCGGAACCGGTAGCGGGCCAGCAGCAGCGCCGCGCCGACCCCGAAGACGGTGTTCACCAGCACCGCCGAGCCCGCCACGATCGCGGTGAGCCGGAACGCCGCGATCGCCTCCGGGCCGCTGATCGCGTCGACGAAGGCGGCGGCGCCCTGGTCCACGGTGCGCCAGAGCACCAGGCCGACCGGCAGGGCCACCAGCACGCCCACGTAGCCCAGCGTCAGCAGCCGCAGCGCCCACCGGCTGGCGCTGACCCGCCGGCGTCCGGCGGGCGGGCGGGCCGGCCGGTCGGCCACGGTCCGCTCGGGGCCCGGGTACAGCACGGCCGGCTCAGCCACGGCGCGCCGCCCAGGACCGCAGGCCGTTCAGTGCCGCCAGCACCAGCACGCTGATGGCCAGCAGCACCGTCGCGGTGGCCGCCGCGTCCGGCAGGTAGCCGCTCTCGATCTGCTGGTAGATGTACTGCGAGGCCACCTCGGTACGGGGCAGCTGGCCCGAGATCAGCACCACCGAGCCGTACTCCCCCATCGCCCGGCCGAAGGCCAGCGCGGCGCCCGAGGCGATGGCCGGCGTGATGGCCGGCAGCACGATCCGCACGAAGGTGCGGACCGGCCCGGCGCCCAGCGACGCGGCGGCCTGCTCGGCCTCGGTCTCCAGCGACAGCAGCACCGGCTCGACGGTGCGCACCACGAACGGCAGCGTGACGAACAGCAGCGCCACCAGCACCCCGGGCCGGGTGGCGTACCAGGTCACCCCGATCGGGCTCTTCGGGCCGTACAGGGTGGTCAGCACCAGGCCGGCCACGATGGTCGGCAGCGCGAACGGGATGTCGATGAGCACCTCGACCAGCCGCTTGCCGGGGAACTCCTCGCGCACCAACACCCAGGCGACCAGGGTGCCCATCACGGCGTTCACCAGGCTCACGCCGGCGGCGGCCAGGACCGTCAACCGGATCGCCGCGACCGCCTCGCCGGTGCTGACCGCGGCCCAGAAGTCCCCGGGCCCGGCGCCCACCGCCCGGCTGACGACCGCGGCCAGCGGGACCAGCACCAGCAGGCTCAGCCAGAGCACCGCCAGCCCCAGCCCGGTGCCGGAGGCGACGCCGAGCGGTGCCCGCTCGGTATCGGGGGGAACCGGGCGGGCACCGCGGCGGCGGGCCGGACCGAGGGTGGCGGCCGGCAGGTCAGCCATCCGACCCGGACGCGATCTTGGTCACGATGCCGGTGGCCTTGTCGAAGTACTTCTTGTTCACCGCGCTCCAGCCGCCGAGGTCGGCGATGGTCTGCAGCTTGGCCACGCTCGGGAACGGGTTGGCCGGGTCGTTGGCGCCGGCCACCGTGCCGACGCTCACCCCGTCCAGCACCGGCCGGTACCCCTTGCTGGCGAAGATCTGCTGGCCGTCGGCGCTCTCCACGAAGGACAGGAAGTCCTTGGCGCGTTGCGGCGCGGTCTTGGTCACCGCGGCCGGGTTCTCGATCAGGATCGACTCGGCGGGCACCAGGTAGTCCAGCGACTGGCCCTTCTGCCGGGCCGCGATCGCCTCGTTCTCGTAGGAGATCAGCACGTCGCCGGTGCCGTTGAGGAACGTCGAGGTGGCGTTGGCGCCGCTGGTCGGCTTGCTGACCACGTTGGCGAAGAAGGCCTTGAGGTACTGCTGGGCCTGCGCGTCGGTGCCGCCGTCGGCCAGCACGTGGGAGTAGGCGGCCAGGATGTTCCACTTCGCCGAACCGGACGAGCCGGGGTCCGGGGTGACGATCTTGACACCGGGCTTGATCAGGTCGGCCCAGCCGGCGATGTGCAGCGGGTTGCCCTTGCGGGTCGCGATCACCACCACCGACTTCGAGACCAGCCCCTTGGTGGGGCCGGAGTTCCAGCCGGCGTCGACGAACTTCGGCACCAGCTTGGTCAGGTCCGGTTCGAGGGAGAAGGCCACGTAGTCGGCTGCCTGGCCATTGCCGACCGCCTGGCTCTGGGTGCCGCTGGCGCCGTAGGAGGAGGCCCAGGTGGTCCCCTTGCCCTGCTCGGTGCCGGCGAAGGCCTTCTGCAGCGCCTCGTAGGCGGGCTTGGGCACCGAGTAGGCCACCAGCGAGAGCTTGTTGCCGGACGACGCCTTGGACGACGAACAGCCGGTCACGGCCAGCAGGACGGCTGCTGCGGACAGCAGGACGGCACCGGCACGGCGAGCGGTCGTCATAGCGACTCCAGTGATTCTGTATTTCCGATCGGACTACAAGACAATAGCGGCGCCGACCGGACCAGGCCAGCCCCCACGGACGATGTCATGCCGGTCCGTCGATTCGGTGTCCGTTCGGCTGCCTGGGCGTGCAAATCTGATACGAGACCAACCGTGTCTGACCAGGGGTGCAGGACGCCGAGTGGGGCGGGGAAACTCCCCCGCCCCACTCGGCGTGTGCTGACTGGCCGGCTGACGGCTGCTGAGGGCCGTCGCGCTGATTACTCCGCGGCGGCACCGGCCGCGGCCGGCTCCGGGGCGGCGTCGGCGGACGCGGCCTCGTCCTTGACCGGCACCAGGCTGATCTTGCCGCGCTGGTCGATCTCGACGATCTCGACCTGCAGCTTGTCGCCGACGTTGACCACGTCCTCGACCTTGCCGATCCGCTTGCCGTTGCCCAGCTTGGAGATGTGCACCAGGCCGTCCTTGCCCGGCAGCAGCGAGACGAACGCGCCGAACGCCGCGGTCTTGACCACGGTGCCCAGGAACCGCTCGCCCACCTTGGGCATCTGCGGGTTGGCGATCGCGTTGATCCGGTCCACCGCGGCCTGCGGCGGACGGGCCGTCGGAGGCACCGACGTAGATGGTGCCGTCGTCCTCGATGGTGATCTGGGCGCCGGTCTCGTCCTGGATCGAGTTGATCATCTGCCCCTTCGGGCCGATCACCGCGCCGATCTTGTCCACCGGGATCTTCACCACGGTGACCCGCGGGGCGTACGGGCTCATCTCATCCGGCTCGTCGATGGCCTCGGCCATCACGTCCAGGATGTGCAGCCGGGCGTCCCGGGCCTGCGACAGCGCCTGGGCCAGCACCTCGGACGGGATGCCGTCCAGCTTGGTGTCCAGCTGCAGGGCGGTGACGAAGTCGCGGGTACCGGCGACCTTGAAGTCCATGTCGCCGAAGGCGTCCTCGGCACCGAGGATGTCGGTCAGCGCCACGTACTCGGTCTTGTCGTCGACCGTGTCGGAGATCAGGCCCATCGCGATACCGGCCACCGGCGCCTTGAGCGGCACGCCGGCGTTCAGCAGGCCGAGGGTGGACGCGCACACCGAGCCCATCGAGGTCGAGCCGTTGGAGCCCAGCGCCTCCGACACCTGCCGGATCGCGTACGGGAACTCGTCCCGGCTGGGCAGCACCGGGATCAGCGCCCGCTCGGCCAGCGCGCCGTGCCCGATCTCGCGCCGCTTGGGCGAGCCGACCCGGCCGGTCTCACCGGTGGAGTACGGCGGGAAGTTGTAGTTGTGCATGTAGCGCTTGGTGCGGTTCGGGCTGAGCGTGTCGAGCTTCTGCTCCAGGCCCAGCATGTTCAGGGTGGTGACGCCCAGGATCTGGGTCTCGCCGCGCTCGAACAGCGCCGAGCCGTGCACCCGGGGCAGCACCTCGACCTCGGCCGACAGCGTCCGGATGTCGGTCAGGCCACGGCCGTCGATGCGGATCTTGTCGCGCAGCACCCGCTGCCGGATCAGGGTCTTGGTCAGCGACCGGTAGGCGGCGCTGATCTCCTTGTCCCGGCCGGCGAACTGCTCGGTGAGATCGGCCTTGGCCTGCTCCTTGATCTCGTCGAGCTTGGCCTCGCGGTCCTGCTTGTCGGCGATGGTGAGCGCGGCGGCGGTGGCGTCGCGGTAGCCGGCGGTGACCGCGGCCAGCACGTCGTCCTGGTAGTCCAGGAACACCGGGAACTCCCGGGTCTCCTTGGCCGCGGTCGCCGCCAGCTCGGACTGGGCCCGGCACAGCGTGGCGATGAACGGCTTGGCGGCCTCCAGGCCAGCCGCGACCACCTCTTCGGTGGGCTTGCTGGCACCGCCGGCGACCAGCTCGATGGCGTTCTCGGTGGCCTCGGCCTCGACCATCATGATCGCGACGTCACCTGAGGACAGCAGCCGGCCGGCCACCACCATGTCGAAGGTGGCGCGCTCGAGCTCGGTGTGGGTCGGGAAGCCCACCCACTGGCCGTCGATCAGGGCGACCCGGGTGGCGCCGACCGGGCCGTTGAACGGCAGGCCGGAGATCTGGGTGGACGCGGAGGCGGCGTTGATCGCCAGCACGTCGTAGGCGTGGTCGGGGTTGAGCGCCATCACGGTGATGACGACCTGGACCTCGTTGCGCAGGCCCTTGATGAAGGTCGGGCGCAGCGGCCGGTCGATCAGCCGGCAGGTCAGGATGGCGTCCTCGGACGGCCGGCCCTCCCGCCGGAAGAACGAGCCCGGGATCCGGCCGGCGGCATACATCCGCTCCTCGACGTCGACCGTGAGCGGGAAGAAGTCGAACTGGTCCTTGGGGCTCTTGCCGGCCGTGGTGGCCGACAGCAGCATGGTGTCCTCGTCGAGGTAGGCCACCACGGCGCCGGCGGCCTGCTTGGCCAGCCGGCCGGTCTCGAATCGGATGGTGCGGGTGCCGAAGCTGCCGTTGTCGATGGTGGCCGTGGCTTCGGTGATGCCGGTTTCGGCGTCGGTTTCGGACATAGCAGTCCGCCTCTCTGTCGGCAGCGCGCGATGCGCGCTGTTACGAGCCGGGGCGGAGCGGATCACACACTCGATGGGCCGAGGGTCTCGGCGGGGTGCGGTGCCGGTCTTCGATCGAAGCGCCTGAGCCAGCCGTCACGTGTGGAGCGGGTTCAGGACGCCACTACCGAGGACCGACCTCGGGAAGCCGCACAGGCATTCGGCGAGAGAGTGCGGATGTCGTGCTCAGCTCCGGCGTGGATTTACTTGTCAGGGTTCCGCGAGCCGCCTCGCGAGGCGGGCGGGTCACGCAACGAGCGGGAGCGGCCCGGTTCGGACCGCTCCCGGTGGGACTATCGGCGCAGGCCGAGCCGCTCGATGATGGAGCGGTAGCGGTTGACGTCGGTCTTGGTCAGGTAGTTCAGCAGCCGGCGGCGCTGGCCGACCAGCAGCAGCAGGCCACGCCGGCTGTGGTGGTCGTGCTTGTGGCTCTTGAGGTGCTCGGTGAGGTCGGCGATCCGGCGGCTCAGCATCGCGATCTGCACCTCGGCCGACCCGGTGTCGGTGCCGGAGGCGCCGTATTCGCTGATGATCTGCTGCTTGACTTCCTTGGTGAGCGGCACGAACGCTTACCCCTTCAATCATCTGGTGCAGGCACGCCCCGTCGGTCTTCGTCACGGCGGGTAGGTAACGCAACTGCGGGCATGGCGGATCTCCGCGATTGCCGAACGCGAGTCTAGCAGCCGGGCCGGCCGCCCTGTTAACCGAGCGGCAGCCCCTGGTCCCGGCTGCGGCAGCTCCTCGGCCGGGGCCGGGGCAGCTCTCGCCTCAGCCGAGCAGCTCCCGGGTCCGGGCGACGTCGTCGGCCATCTGGTCCACCAGCGCCTGCACCGAGTCGAAGCGGACCATGCCGCGCAGCCGGCGCTCGAACTCCACCCCGAGGTTCTGGCCGTACAGGTCGTCGTCGAAGTCCAGGATGTAGGCCTCCACCGACCGGTGCTTGCCCTCGAAGGTCGGGTTGCTGCCCACCGAGATGGCCGCCGGCAGCGCCATCCGTCCCGCCTCGGTGTTGCCCCACTCGTCCAGGCGCGCCACCCGGCCGGCGTAGATACCGTCGGCGGGCACCGCCGGGTACGGCACCGGCCGGACGTTGGCGGTCGGGAAACCGAGCTCGCGGCCCCGCTGGTCACCGCGCACCACCACCCCGTCCAGCCGGTGCGGCCGGCCCAGGGCATGCGCGGCGGCCGCCACGTCGCCGGCCTCGACGCAGGAGCGGATGTAGGTGGACGAGATCGGCCGGCCGCCCTCGGTCAACAGCTCCACGCCCTCGGCGGCGAACCCCCACCGGCTGCCCAGGTCGGTCAGCATCGTCACGGTGCCGGCGGCCCGGTGGCCGTACCGGAAGTTCTCCCCCACCACCACCGCGGCGGCGTGCAGCTCGGCGACCACCACCTGGTGGACGAAGTCCTCCGGGGACAGCTTGGCGAACTCCAGGGTGAAGGGCAGGAACACCACCACGTCCACCCCGAGCTCGGCGGCCAGTTCCGCCTTGCGGGTGTTGGTGGCCAGCTGCGGCGGATGGCTGCCCGGGCGCACCACCTCCGCCGGGTGCGGGGTGAAGGTGACCAGCACGGTCGGCAGGTCCAGCTCGGCGGCCAGCGCGCGGGCCCGCGCGACGATCTGCTGGTGGCCGCGGTGCAGGCCGTCGAACACCCCGATGGTGACTACGCAGCGACCCCATCCGGCCGGGATCTCGTCCAGGCCACGCCAGCGTTGCACGGTGGGAAGCCTAGTTGCCGGGCCGGGCGGCCGGCTCCGGGCTCGGGCCGGTTGGCTCGGCGCTCGGGCCGGCAGTGGCCGAGGACAGCCAGCTCAGCGCCAGCACGTACCCCTCGACGCCGAGGCCGGTGATCACCCCGGAGGCCACCGCGGAGACGTAGGAGTGCCGGCGGAACTCCTCCCGGGCGGCGATGTTGGACAGGTGCACCTCGACCAGCGGGGCGGTGCGGGCGGCCACCGCGTCGCGCAGCACCACCGAGGTGTGGCTCAGGCCGGCCGGGTTCAGCACCACCGGTAACCGCTCGTCCGCGGCCCGGTGCAGCCAGCCGACCAGCTCGGACTCGGCGTCGCTCTGGTGCACCTCGACCGCCAGCCCCAGCTCCGCGCCGGCCCGCACGCACAGCGCCGCCAGCTCCGGGTAGCTGGTGCTGCCGTAGATCTCCGGCTCCCGGGTGCCCAGTCGCCCGAGGTTGGGGCCGTTCAGGACCAGTACCCGGGCCGGAGCGCCGGCCGCCTGCTCGTTCGGGTCGGTCACCTGTGCTCCTCGCTTCCAGTGGAAACCTCTGAGTAGGCCGCTGACACCGTGGCGTAGGCCGCTTCCAGCAGCTTCGGGTCCGGGTCGTCCACGGTCACCGGCCGGGCCAGGCCGTCCAGCAGCACGAACCGTAGCCGATCGCCGCGGGCCTTCTTGTCGATCCGCATCGTCTCCAGCAGCCGCGGGTAGGCCTCGGCCCGGTAGCTGACCGGCAGCCCCAGCGCGCCCAGCACCGCCCGGTGCCGGTCGGCGGTTCGGTCGTCCAGCCGCCCCAGCGCCCGGGCCAGCTCCGCCGCGTACACCAGCCCGACCGACACCGCCGCGCCGTGCCGCCACCGGTACCGCTCGGCCTTCTCGATCGCGTGGCCCAGCGTGTGCCCGTAGTTGAGCACCTCCCGGGGGCCCTGCTCGGTGAGGTCGGCCGACACCACCCGGGCCTTGACCGCCACCGAGCGCTCGACCAGCTCACGCTCGGCGCCGTTGCCGGGCACGGTCACCGCGCCGGGGTCGGCCTCGATCAGCTCCAGGATCGCCGGGTCGGCGATGAAGCCGCACTTGACCACCTCGGCCAGTCCCGCGACGTAGTCGGCGGCCGGCAGGGTGTGCAGTGCGCTGAGGTCGCACAGCACCCCGGCCGGCGGGTGGAAGGCGCCGACCAGGTTCTTGCCGCGCCCGGTGTTCACGCCGGTCTTGCCACCGACGGCCGCGTCCACCATGCCGGCCAGCGTGGTCGGCACCTGCACGATCCGCACGCCGCGCAACCAGCTCGCGGCCACCCAGCCGGCCAGGTCGGTGGTGGCACCGCCGCCCAGCCCGACCACCGCGTCGCTGCGGGTGAAACCGGCCGCGCCGAGCGCGTCGAAGCAGTCGCCGGCCACGGTCAGCGTCTTGGCGGCCTCGCCGTCGGGCACCTCGATCAGGCTGACCTGGTAGCCGCCGGAACCGCCGGCCAGGTCGTCGCGGAGCGCCTGCGCGGTGGCCAGCAGGGTCGGCGGGTGGACCACCGCGACCCGCCGGGCGCCGGCCAGCAGCCCGGCCAGCTCGCCGAGCAGTCCGGTGCCGATGAGCACGTCATAGGCCTGGGCACCGGTCACGGTGATGCGGGTCGTGTCGGTCACGGCGTGACCGCCGCCAGCCGGACGCACACGTCAGCCGCCACCTCGTCCACCGAGCGACCGCCGGTCTCGACCGTCGCGGTGGCGACCGCGCGGTAGAGCGGTTCGCGGGCGGCGGCCAGCTCGGCCAACCCGGCCCGGACGTCACCGGCCAGCAACGGCCGGGGCTCGGCGGCGGCCAGCCGGTCGGCCAGGGCATCCAGCGGCGCCGTGAGCAGCACCACCGGCACGCCCGAGGCGAGCAGGTCATCGCGCACCGACTCCGTGGTCACCGCACCGCCGCCGAGCGCCAGTACCCCGCCGAAACCGGCCAGCGCCTCGGCGATCATGTCGGCCTCCAGCTCCCGGAACGCCGCCTCGCCCTGGCCGGCGAAGATGTCGGCGACCGAGCGCCCGGTCTGGCGGGTGACCAGCTCGTCGGAGTCGGCGAACGGCAGCCCCAGCCGGTGCGCCAGCTCCGTCCCCACGCTGGACTTGCCGGTTCCCGGCAGCCCGACCAGCACCACCCGGGGCGGCATCAGGAACCGGGCCCGGACGGCTGCCCGGCCGAGCCGCCGGAGTTCGCCGCGGGTTCGGCAGCGCTGGCCACGTGTTCGCCGGCGCTCATGCCGCGCTCGGCGAGCCGGGCCAGGTAGGCCTGCGCGTTGCGCCTGGTCTCGCCGATCGAGTCGCCGCCGAACTTCTCCAGCACCGCCTGCGCCAGCACCAGCGCCACCATCGCCTCGGCCACCACCCCGGCGGCCGGCACCGCGCAGACGTCCGAGCGCTGGTTGATCGCCACCGCCGGCTGTCCGGTGGCCACGTCCACGGTGGCCAGCGCCCGCGGCACCGTCGAGATCGGCTTCATGGCGGCCCGGACCCGCAGCACCTCGCCGGTGCTCATGCCGCCCTCGATGCCGCCGGCCCGATCCGAGCGGCGCCGCAGCACCCCGTCGGAATCCCGCTCGATCTCGTCGTGCGCCTGGCTGCCGGGAGTGCGAGCCAGCTCCAGGCCGTCGCCGACCTCCACCGCCTTGATCGCCTGGATGCCCATCAGCGCGGCGGCCAGCCGGGAATCCAGCCGGCGGTCCCACTGGATGTGGCTGCCCAGGCCCGGCGGCACCGAGTGCGCGACCACCTCGACCACGCCGCCGAGGGTGTCGCCGGCCCGCTTGGTGGCATCGATCAGTTCCACCATCGCGGCGCCGGCGTCGGGGTCCAGGCAGCGCACCTCGGAGGCGTCGATCCGGTCCTCGTCGCCGGGCTGCGGCAGGGTGCCCGCCGGCGCGGACACCGAGCCGATCGCGGTGACATGGCTCAGCAGCTGCACGCCGACGCTCTGGTACAGGAAGTTCTTGGCCAGCACGCCGAGTGCCACCCGGGCCGCGGTCTCGCGGGCGCTGGCCCGCTCCAGCACCGGACGGGCGTCCTCGAGGTCGTACTTCTGCATGCCGACCAGGTCGGCATGGCCAGGACGGGGGCGGGTGAGCGGCTCGTTGCGCGCCTGCTCGGCCAGCAGCTCGGCCGGCACCGGGTCGGCCGCCATCACGGTCTGCCACTTGGGCCACTCGGTGTTGCCTACCCGGACCGCCACCGGGCCGCCCATGGTGGACCCGTGCCGGACCCCGCCGGTCAGCTCCACCTCGTCCTGCTCGAACTTCATCCGGGCGCCGCGGCCGTAGCCGAGCCGGCGGCGGGCCAGGTCCCGGGCGATGTCGGTGGTGGTGACCGTGACGCCGGCCGGCAATCCCTCCAGGATCGCCACCAGGGCCGGGCCGTGTGACTCCCCGGCAGTCATCCAGCGCAGCACTCGACCGATTGTGTCACCTCGGCCGGCGCGACACCCGGACAGGTCGTGCCCAGTCTCCTTGCCGTCCCCGGTCCGGCCGTCTCCCTTTCGGCATCATGGTGAGGTGGGCGAGCAGACCGGCTGGACGAGCGACCCGTCCAGCCTGCGCGAGGTGCTCACCGACCCGCGCGCTGTCGAGCGGGAGCTGGCCGGCGCCGACGGGGTGCACCGGCTGTTCCTGCTGGGACTGCTGGGCCGCACCGAGCAGGGCCTGGCCGAGGGCCAGCAACTGTTGGACGCGCTGCCGGCCGGCGCCGATCCGTGGCAGCTGCTGCTGCAGTTGGCCGACCTGCACTGCCGGTGCTCGCAGTTCACCGCGGCCGAGCAGTGTCACCAGCGGGCCTGGCGGCACGCCCTCGGCCGGGAACGGCAGGCCGACACCCTGCACTCGGTCGGGGTACGCCAGTTCGAGCAGGGTGACCGGGACGCGGCAGCCGCCAGCTTCCAGCTCGCGCTGACCTTGCTCAGCCTGTTCGGTGACACCCCATCGCGGGCGCGGACGGCCGCCGCGCTGGCGCTGGCCCGGTCCGGCGCCGGCCTGGACGAGGCCTTCGACGCGGTGATCCTGTCCGGCGGCCGGGGCAGCCGGATGGCCGGCCCAGGCGGCGCAGGTGGCGCAGGCGGCCCGGGCAGCACATTCGGCCCGGGCAGCACAGCCAGCGCCGCCGTGAGCAAGCCGGAGCGCAAGCTGGCCGGCTGGCCGCTGCTGGACCACGTGCTGCTGGCCGGCAGCGCGGCGAGCCGGCGGGTCGTGGTCGGCGCCAGCCGGTACGGGATCGGCGAGGCGGTGTTCTGCCGGGAGGAGCCGGCCGGCAGCGGGCCGGTGGCGGCGATCAACGCCGGCCTGCGGCAGGTCCAGCAGCCGGTGGTGCTGGTACTGGCCGCCGACCTGCCGTTCGTCGGCGCGGCGCTGGGGCCGCTGCGGGCGCTGCTGGCGTCGCGGCCGGACGCCGGGGCCGCGGTGCTGGTGGATCCCGCCGGCCGGGTGAACTACCTGGCCGCGGCCTGGCGTACCGCTGCCCTGTACGCGGCCCTGGACCGCCTCGGCGAACCGGCCGGCCGGCCGGTGAAGGCGCTGTACCAGGGGGTCGAGGTCGGCTACCTGCCCGACTTCGACGGCTGGGGCGCCGACTGCGACACCCCGGCCGACCTGCGGCTGGCCGAGACCCGGATCAGGCAGCGCAGCCGGGGACGGCTGCCCGCAGCGCAGCTCGCATGGCCTCGACTGGAGCTGCACTCCCCGTCATGAGCTCGACCTGGCGGGCGGCCTGGTACAGCAGCATCGCCGCGCCGCTGACCACCGGGGCGCCGGCCGCGGCGAAGGCGGCGGCCAGCGGCGTCGGCCACGGGGAGTACACCGCGTCCAGCACTGCCTGCTCGGCACGCAACGGCAGCACGGCGTAGCGGTCGGCGGCGCCGGCCGGCAGCGTGGAGATCACCAGGTCGGCGGCCAGCCACGGCCGCGGGTCGGCCAGTGGCGCGACGGTGACCGGCAGCGCCAGCCGGCCGGCGGTGGCCACCAGCTCCGCCGCCCGGGACGGCTCCCGGACCAGCACGTCCACCCGATCGGGCGACGGCCCGGTGGCCAGCGCGGCCAGCGCGGCCTGCGCGGTGCCGCCGGCCCCGAGCACCACCACGCGCCCGGTGGTTGACACGGATGCCGCGGCCAGCGCGCCGGAGATCCCGACCCAGTCGGTGTTGTCGGCATGCCAGCCGGACGCCGTGCGCAGCAGGGTGTTGCCGGCCCCGATGGCGATCGCCTCAGGGCTGGCCGAGTCCGCCACCCGCAGCACCTGGCGCTTGAGGGGCATCGTGCAGGAGTAGCCCACCACGTCGGCGTCCGAGCCGGCCAGCAGGGCCGCCAGCTCCGGCTCGTCACACTCGATCGCGGTGTAGCGCCAACCGGCCAGGCCGAGCGCGCGGTAGGCGGCGCCGTGCAGCACCGGCGACAGCGAGTGCCCGACGGGCTTGCCCAGCACGGCCGCCGAGCGAGCCGGCACTAAGCCCAGCCGTTCACTAACAGCCCGCCGTTCACTAACAGCCCGCCGTTCACTAACAGCCCGCTGTTCACTAGCAACCCCAGCCGTTCGCCTTGCACTTGGCGACCGCTTGCACCCACTCGTCCTCGCTGGCGGTGAAGATGTGGTGCCCGGCCGCGTCGGCCACCACGTAGTACAGCCAGTCCCCGGCCGCCGGCGCGATCGCCGCCTGCAGGGACGCCTCGCCGGGGTTGGACACCGGGGTCGGCGGCAGCCCGAGGTGGGTCCGGACGTTGTACGGCGAGTCCTCGGTGTAGGTCACCGAGTTCGGGTCCTTGCCGGTCAGCGCCACGCCGTACCGGTTGGCCGCGTCGATGCCGATCGGGGTGCCGTTGGCCATCCGGTTGAGGATCACCCGGGCGATCTTCGGCCGATCCTCGGGGAACTTGGCCTCCGACTCGACCAGCGAGGCGATGATCAGTGCCTGGTACGCGGTCAGCTGCTGGGCCTTGGCCCCGGCGGCGAAGTTGAGCTTGCGGTACTCGGCGTCGAACTGGCCGGTCAGCTGCTGCACCAGTTCCAGGGCGGACTCGTCCGGTTCGATCTCGTAGGTGGCCGGGAACAGGAAGCCCTCGGCGCTCTTGGGGGCGAATCCCTGGGGCAGCCCCAAGGTGGAGATCCGCGCCGTCGCGGCCTGCAGTTGGGCGAGTGGCACGCCGGTCTTACCGGCCAGCAGCGGAAGCACCTGCCTGACGGTGTAACCCTCCGGGATGGTCACCTGCGAGACCAGCCGGTTGGCCGGGTCCAGGATGGCCGACATCGCGGTTGCGCCGGAGGCGTGCAGCGGCACCTTGTACAGCCCGGCCTGGATGTCGTTGGCCCGGCCGGACTTCTCGGCGGCGTCGACGAACGCGCGGGCGGACTTGACCACGCCGGCCTTCTCCATCGCGCTCGCCACGTCGCTGGCGCCGTCCCCGGGCGAGATCTTGACCCGGGTGAACCCCTGGCCGGAACCGGCATAGTCCGGCACGGCGAACCGGTCGTTGAACCGGCCGGCGACCGAGGTGACGATCTTGTAGCTGACGCCGATCAGGACGAAGATCAGGACGATTGCGATGATCGGGGCGATCCGGTGGCGACGTCGGCGGCCGGCGCGGCGTCGCTGGGACCGCTTGCGGGCACCCGGGACATACGGCGCATTCTCGCCGGAGTCGAACAACGGATGCTCGTCGTCGCGCACTTCGTCGATCGAACCCTCCACCTGCGTGTGGCCTTTCCGAATCCGCTAGTCAGGGTGTTGCTGGGTCGAACCGTCCAAGAAGGACTGCAAGATCTCCACGGCGGCGGCCTGATCCACTCGTGCCCGCTTGGCCCGGCCGCGCACGCCGCTGGCGGACAGGTTCCGGTGCGCCAGCACCGTGGTCAGTCGCTCATCGACGTAAAGTACCGGACGCGGGGCTATCCGTGCCTCCAGTGCCTGTCCGTACTCCCGGGCAGCGGCCACCGCCGGGCCCGACCGACCCGCCAGGGTCCGGGGCAGGCCGACCACCACCCCCACCGCGTCGTGCTCGGTGAGCAGGTCGGTCAACTCGTCCAGGTCGCCGCCCGGCCGAGGGTCGCGGCGCAGGGTGGCGACCGGAACGGCGAGCAGCCCGCCCGGATCGCTGCGGGCCACCCCGACCCGGACCGAGCCCACGTCGACGCCGAACCAGATCCCGGACGGCCGGGTGGCACCGGGCTCGCTCATGGCGCGGGCTCGCTCATGGCGCGGGCTCGCTCATGGCGTGGGCTCGCTCATGGCGTGGTGGGCTGGCTCAGTTGCCGGCCGGCCGGTCGGCGGTCGGGCTCACCGCGGTGGCTACCTCGCCGGCCGGGCCGGGCGGCACCGACCCGTCGGGCGTCAGCGCGGTGGGCGCTCCGGCGTCCAGGCCGGCGGCGGCGCGCAACGCGGCCTCCTGGCTGGACATGGCCGCCCGGACGTCGTCGCCGAACTCGCGCAGCGCCACGGCGAGCTCGGACAGCCCGGCGCCGACGCTGGACGCGATCCCCTGCGGCGTCAGCCGCTCGGCCGCGCGGGACAGCTTGCGCACGATCAGCACCCCGAGGCTGGCACCGAGAGCCAGCCAGAACAGCCGGCGCATCTCAGCCGTTCCTCCGCCGCCGGCCGGCCCGGCGGTCGGCCCGGGCCGCGGCGACCGCCTGGCCGTCCTGCCGCTTGCGCAGGCTGGACCGGACTCCGTAGGAGAACGCGGCGACCTTGATCAACGGCGTGCCGACGGTCGAGGTGACGATGGCGGTCAACGCCGCGGCGTTCGAGGTGATCGAGCTGACGCCGTGGGTGATGCCCTCGATCTGCTCCAGCTGGGTGTTGACGTTGGCCATGGTGGTCTGGGCGCCGGTGAGCAACGGGGTGGCCCCCTCGTGCGTCTTGCGGATCGCCAGGGTCGCCTCGTCCAGCGTCCTGCCGAGCTTGAGCAACGGGAACGCCAGCAGCAGCACCAGCAGGACGAACGCGCCGGCGGCGATCAGCGCCGCGATTCCTCCAGCGTGCACGCGCGGGCCTCCTTCGAAAGTCTTCAGGTTCGGTTCGGGTGTCTCGGGTGCGAGTCCCGGACGTCGAGAGGACCCTACCCGCTGGCCGATCAGGCCCGGATGCCGCGGATCACCGCGCGCAGCTTGGCCAGCCGCTCGGAGATCGCCCGCTCGGCGCCGCGGGTACCGGGGCGGTAGTAGTCCCGGCCGACCAGCTCGTCCGGCGGGTACTGCTGGCTGGCCACTCCCTCGGGCAGGTCGTGCGGGTACTGGTACCGCTTGCCGTGCCCCAGCCGGCCGGCACCGGAATAGTGGCTGTCGCGCAGCGCGGCCGGGACGGTGCCGGCCAGCCCCGCCCGGACGTCGCCGATGGCGGCGTCCACCGCGGCGATCACGGCGTTGGACTTGGGTGCCAGGGCCAGGTGGATGGTGGCCTGGGCGAGGTTGATGCGTGCCTCCGGCATGCCGATCAGGGCGACCGCGTCCGCGGCCGCGGTGGCCGCCAGCAGCGCGGTCGGGTCGGCCATCCCGATGTCCTCGCTGGCGTGCACCACCAGCCGGCGGGCGATGAAGCGGGGGTCCTCGCCGGCCACGATCATCCGGGCCAGGTAGTGCAGGGCGGCGTCGACGTCCGAGCCCCGGATCGACTTGATGAAGGCGCTGATCACGTCGTAGTGCTGGTCGCCGTCGCGGTCGTAGCGGACCGCCGCGGTGTCGACGGCCTGCTCCAGCGCGGCCAGGCTGATCTCCTGCCCGCCGGTCGCCTGCTCGCCGGTCGGCTGCTCGTCGGTCGCCTGCCCGCCGGTCGCCTGCTTGCCCGCAGCCAGCACCGAGCCGGCCGCCGCCTCCAGCGCGGTGAGCGCCCGGCGGGCATCGCCGGCGGCCATCCGCACCAGGTGCTCCCGGGCCTCGTCGGACAGTCGGACCGCGCCGTCGAGCCCGCGCCGGTCGGTCAGCGCCCGATCCACCAGCTCGTTGATGTCGTCGTCGGTGAGCGGTTGCAGGGTGAGCAGCAGGCTGCGCGAGAGCAGCGGCGAGACCAGCGAGAAGTACGGGTTCTCGGTGGTCGCCGCGACCAGGGTGACGGTCCGGGCCTCCACCGCGGCCAGCAGCGAGTCCTGCTGGGTCTTGGAGAAGCGGTGGATCTCGTCGATGAACAGCACCGTCGGGCGACCGCCGTGCTCCAGGGTGCGCCGGGCGGTCTCGATCACCGCCCGGACGTCCTTGACGCCGGCATTGAGCGCCGACAGCTGCACGAAGCGGCGGTTGCCCGCGGTCGAGACGATGGTGGCCAGGGTGGTCTTGCCGGTGCCGGGCGGGCCGTAAAGGATCAGCGACATCGGCGCGTCGCCCTCGACCAGCCGGCGCAGCGGCGAGCCGGGGCCGAGCAGTTGCTGCTGGCCGAGCACCTCGTCCAGCGAGCGGGGGCGCATCCGGACGGCCAGCGGGCTGGTCGGATCGTCCGCGCCGTCGAACGGATCGGCAGCTGTCGCCGGCCCCTCGTCGGCCGGCTCGCCGAACAGGGTCATGACCGGGACGCGGCGGGCCGGGCGCCGTCTGCTGGCATCGCGCGTCTCCCTCCAGCGCCGCTGAGGTGTCGATCCACGCCGTGTCGACCCCCTGAGCACCCTAGCCCGCAGATCGGCGCGGATTAGATTGGGAGCATGCGGCGCGGGCCGCGGGAATGGGGCCGGACGATGGCGGTGAGCACGGCACGGCGCCGGATCATCAAGGTCCGCTCCACCTCGCCGGACGAGCCGGGCAGCGTGGCGGCGGTCGGCGACGAACTGACCGTCGAGGCGCCGCTGAACCTGATCGTGGACGGCGAATCGATCGCCACCCTGATGCGCACCCCGGGCCACGACCTGGAACTGGCCGCCGGCTGGCTGACGGTCGAATCGGGGGTTCGCCGGCCCGGCGACCTGCGCGAGCTCCGGCAGTGCCGGACCGCCGACGATCTCGACCTGCGGGTGCTGGACGGCATCAGCGGGCGGGGTGTCGACCAGGTGCACGTGGCGCTGGATGCCGGGGTGCGACCGCCCCGGCCGCGGGCCTGGGTGACCGGAGCGGCGTGCGGGGTGTGCAGCGCGGACGTGCTCGATCTCAGCCCGCTGCGCCGCTCGGCACCGCACGCGGCCGGCTGGGCGGTGCCGGCCGGGGTGGTGCAGGAGCTTCCGGACCAGCTGCGGCTGCGGCAACGGACCTTCGCCCGGACCGGGTCGCTGCACGCGGCTGGGCTGGCAACGGCGGCCGGACAGCTGCTGGTGGTGCGCGAGGACGTCGGCCGGCACAACGCCGTGGACAAGGTGGTGGGCTGGGCGCTGCTTGCCGGGCGGCTGCCGGCCACCGACCTGCTGCTGGTGGTCAGTGGCCGGGTGTCGTTCGAGATCGTGCAGAAGGCGGTGGCCGCCGGGGTGGCCGGCCTGGTCGCGGTATCGGCGCCCTCGGACCTGGCGGTGGACCTGGCCCGCGAGCACGAGCTGGTACTGGCCGGAATGGTGCGTCCGGGCCGGATGAATGTCTATGCGGGCAGCGAACTGGTGACCGGTCTGGGGCAGCCCGGCGGGCTGGATCAGCTGCCCTGATCGGGTGGCGTCGGCCGCTGCCGGGCAGACATCAGACGAACAGCTTTCCCTCGTCCAGTTCGAGCGCCCGTTCGATGGCCGAGGCACTGGCTCGGGAGCAACTGACCCGCCGGCCGGTGCAGAGGTGGTTGACCGTGGAGTGGCTGAGCCCGGCCCGCCGGGCGAGTTCGCGTTCGCTCACCCGGGCCAGTTCCAGGCATTCGACCAGCACCAGCCGGCTTCGCAGGCGCATGCTGGCTACCTCTGGTCTCAGCCGACCGGCGCCGAGCTTGGGGTAACCGGCGCCGGTGGCCGCAGAACACGCCTGGCCCCGCCAGACATCGCGTCCACCGTTATCGGACCTGCCGAACATCAGACCTCCAACATCACCTCAGGCGGATGGCAGAGCGAAAAGGTGCCGGTGCAGCGAACTTTCTTTTCTGTAGCCGGAAGCTGATCTTGATCTCTGGCACCCCTTTTGTCAAGAACTGTCGGACATGCATGCCGACAGTGATAGTGGTCGCAGGCACAGCGGCCCGGCGGGTCTGGCACCGTCGTTCGCTCACCAGGCGCGATGTGGATCAGTAAGGTTCGCAGTGGGCAGTCACCGAGGCAGCGCGTCGCCCGGGCATTGCCCGCAGGCAGCCGGCACGAGACGGTTCCCATGGTGGTCACGGACAAAGGGATGCCAGCATGCATGCGTTTCGTAGGCTGATCCAGGCACGGATGGCCGAGCGCGGTTACAAGCCCGCCGATGTGGTCCGGCTCTCGGGCCTGTCGCGTCAGACGCTGCACTCGATCCTGACCGATTCGCGCGACAGCATCAAGGACATGCCGTCCCGCCGGACGGTGCAGGTACTCGCCGAGGCGCTGCGGTTGCCTGCCGACCAGCTGCTGGTCGCCGCGGCGGAGGCATATGGCGTGCCGGTAACGGCGCCGGTGCTGGTTCCGACCGTGACCGACGTGTCGGATTCCGAACTCGCGCGCGAGCTGCTGCGCCGGGCCGCGGTTCGCGAGGAGGACGGCAGCGCGCCGCCTCCGCTGGACCTCACCAGCATCGATGACGAATCGGTGCTGGCAGTGGTAGACCTGCGCCGCCGGCTGCTCGCCGAGGCGGCCACCGAGGCTGCCGGCCGGCCGGGGCTTGCCGGCACCCTGAACCACCTGGCCATGGTGGTCACCGCCGCCCTCAACCAGGCGGCGCGCACCGGGGATGACGATGCGCGCGCCGCCGGGGATGCCGATGCGCGCGCCGCCGGGGATGCCGATGTGCGCGCCGCCGGGGATGCCGATGCGCGCGCCGCCGGGGATGACGATGCCGGTCAGCAGCAGCTGGACCTCACCACCTCTCGTCGCGGCACGGACGTCGAGAACTCGCGGAACCCGGGCCGCGGGGATAGCGGCGTCGATCACTCCGACCCCACGGATTCGGACCACTGATTTCCCCGGCCGGTGGCCGTCAGAACGGTGACGCACCGGGGTACGCCCGATCGATGGTTGCCGGACCGTCGCAGAGTTCATGCCTGTCCGGCAGGCGATCGCTGGGGAGGTGCCTGTCCGGCAGGTCATCGAGGTGGACCTGCGCGTCCGGCTGACCGTCACTGTGGACCTGCGTGTCCGGCTGACCGTCAATGTGGACCTGCGTGTTCGGCTGACCGTCAATGTGGACCTGCGCGTCCGGCTGACCGTCACTGTGGACATAGTTGTCCGGCGGATCGTCGCGGTGCTCTTGGCGCCTGGTCGGCCGACTATCGGAACTGCGCCAGCGTTGCGGCGGATGGCCGGTGCGGCGATGGCCGGTGTCATCGGTCCAGGTGAAGGATCCGTCGTCGTTGCGACGGTATTCCCAGCCGGTACCGGCCTTGCACAGGTTGTGCCGTCGGCAGGCCAGCGCCCCGTTGCACCGGCAGGTCCGACCACCGTGCGCGAAGGGCGTGATGTGCTCGTACTCGCAGCGGTAACCCGGCTGGTTGCAGGTGGGGAAGGCGCACACGCCGTCGCGGGCGCTGACGTAGTCCCGCAATCGCTGGCTCGGCCGGTACCGCTGGGCGCTGATGTCCAGCAACTGCCCGGTATCGGGATCGGTCAGCAACCGCCGCCAACTGCCGGACTCGTCGGCGGCCAGGCGACGCGCCGTCTCGGCGGTGATCGGCCCGTAACCGGCCAGGTGGGCGGGTTCGTCGTCCAGGCTTAGCAGGGTGTCGGCGCTGACCACGACCTGGATCGCCGGCCGCCGGCCTTGCAGCTCGGGCAGGGCATCCTGGGGCAGGCCGGAGAGCACAGCGTCGACCAGCAGATCGGCCCGCCGCTGGTCCATCGTCCGGACGTCGCCGGGCGGCAGCAGGGTGGCGGCAGCCGTGAGCCGGGTGAAGATCAACTGGCCTTCGACCGCACCCAGCAGCACCGGCAGCTCTGCCATGCCGTCGCTCGCGGGCCGAAAGCCCACCGTGCGGTCGGCCAGCGCCCGGACGTGCCGCTGCTCGGCGGTGGCCGGGTCAAGTGCGCTTGCGGCTCGGGTAACTGCCTGACGCAGTTGGCTGGCCGTCTGGTCGACAGCCCGTTCGGTGACCCGCTCCTCGAACTGCTCGATCAGCTCGGGGTCCAGCCCCCAGGAGGCCTCGGTGATCAGCTGGGCGTGCCGCTCGGAGATCTGGCCGGCGGCCAGCAGCGCCAGCGTCCGGGGAAGCTCGTCGACCAGGGTCCGGCTGGTCTTGAGTTTGCGCTGTGCCGACGGCACCGGGATCTTCAGCGCCAGCGACACGGCCTCACCCGACAGGTGCAGCAGGCTTGCGTCGGCGGCATCGATCTCGGCCAGCACCCGGGCCTGCACCGCATCGAGCCAGTTCTTCTGTTCCTGCAAGGCTTCTACCAGGTCGATCCGTTCACCGGGCGACAGCCGCTTCGGGTCGAGCCGGGCCAGCTCGCCGGTCGACCGGCGCGCGGGTGGCAGGGCGATCAGCCGAGCCAGCCGCTCACCGGGTGCGGCCGGCGCGGCATTCGCCGACTCCCCCAATTGGCGTGGCTCGCCTCGCACCGTCTCGATCACAGGGCCAACCTACCGCGCGGGTCTGACAGTTTCCTGAGTCGGATTGGCCTTGTGGATAAAGTAAAACGCTGTGGACAGCGTCGGCCAGAGCGCTGCCGGTCAGGGGTTCCGTTCTATGGCGGATGTCGTATCCGTCATACGTCAGCCGCGGCGTTCGCCGTGTTCAGAGCACTTGGCCCACCAGCCCGCCGGCGTCACCTGCACCACCATGCGACGGGCACAGTCCGGGCAGTAGCGTGGCGGTTCCAGCACTGCCCGGCGGGCACAGTCGCCATGCCCACCCCCAGCCAGCGCCGCGCCAGCCAGCGCACCCCCAGCCGGAGCACCCCCAGTCGGCGCATCGCCAGCCAGCCAACCACCAGCCGAACCGCTACCAGCCGGCTCGCCACCAACCGGCAAACCGCACTGCCCGCAATAGCGGGCCTGATCAGACATCAGACAGCCTTACAACGTCGCCGACAGCGCCTTGATCGGCATCCTCAGCTCCGCGAGCAGCTCCAGGTCGGAGCCTGCCGGACGGCCCAACGTCGTCAGGTAGTTGCCCACGATCACGGCGTTGATGCCACCGAGCATGCCCTGCCGGGCGCCCAGGTCACCCAGCGTCAGCTCGCGCCCACCCGCGAAGCGCAGGATGGTGCGGGGCAGCGCCAGCCGGAAGGCAGCCACAGCACGCAGCGCGTCCCGGGCCGCCAGCACCGGCAGGTCCGCGAACGGGGTACCGGGCCGGGGGTTGAGGAAGTTCAGCGGCACCTCGTCCGGCGCCAGTTCGGCCAGCTGTGCGGCGAACTCGGCACGCTGCTCCATGCTCTCCCCCATGCCGAGGATGCCGCCGCAGCAGACCTCCATGCCGGCCGCGGCGACCATCCGCAGGGTGTCCACCCGCTCGGACCAGGTGTGGGTGGTCACCACCTGGTCGAAGTACGAGCGGGCGGTCTCCAGGTTGTGGTTGTAGCGGTGCACGCCGAGCTCGGCCAGCCGGTCGACCTGGCACTGGGTGAGCATGCCCAGCGAGCAGGCGATCTGGATGTCCACCTCGGCGCGGATGGCCCGCACCCCCTCGGCGACCTGGTCCATCAGCCGCTGGTCCGGCCCGCGCACCGCGGCCACGATGCAGAACTCGGTGGCGCCGGTGGCCGCGGTCTGCCGGGCCGCCTCGACCAGGCTGGGAATGTCCAGCCAGGCCGCGCGCACCGGTGAGGAGAACTGGCCGGACTGCGAGCAGAAGTGGCAGTCCTCCGGGCAGCCGCCGGTCTTGAGGCTGACGATTCCCTCGACCTCGACCTCGGGACCGCACCAGCGCATCCGGACCTGATGGGCCAGCGCCAGCAGTTCCTCCAGCTGGTCGTCGGGCAGCCGCAGCACCTCGACCAGGTCCTGCTCGCCGAGGCCGACCCCGCCGTCGAGCACCTGCTCGCGGGCCCGGCTCAGCACGCTGCTGTCGATCGCGGTCATGAACTGCTCACTCTCGTCGGTGCGGGTGCGGGTGCGGGTGCGGGTGCGGGTGGGGGTGCCGGCGCGGCATGGCCTCGGACAAAGTCTAGTGGCATCGAAGCTGCCCCCGAGCGCCGGCGTGAGCGATCGCACGGCGAGCTCGGCGAAGGCCGCCGGTGACAGCCGGCCGGCGCCGTGCGGGAGCACCCCGTGCAACGGCGCGCCGGCGTAGGACGGCAGGTCCTGCAGGTTGCAGCGCTCGGCCAGGCCCGGTTCGGCGGGCCAGTCCCCCACCACCAGGTGCGGGGTAGCGACCCGGTCTCTCACCGCCAGGTGCGGGGCGGGCCCAGTCCTCCCACCGCCAGATGCGCCGGCCCCGGGCCGCGCTCGTCGATCGCCCGGGCGGTGGCGGCGACCTGGTGCAGGCAGCCCAGTTCCGCGCCGGTGACCAGCACCAGCTCGACCGCTGGGCGCTCGCCGGCGCCACAGACCGATCCCACCCGCTGCCGGACAGCCGCGACCAGCTCGAGAATCCCCTGGCCGCGCTGGTTGAACCGGACCAGGGTCCCGCCGGCACCCTCGACGATCACCAGGTCTCGGTCGGCCAAGCCGGCGATCCGGTCGGCCAACTCGTCCAGGTCCGGGCCCGGGTCGCCGAGCCGGCGGGCGGCCGTCGCCGGGGCCAGCGGCTCGGCGTAGCGAAGGTACTCGTGCAGGTCAGCCAGGCCGGTCAGCCGCCGCACCTCGGCGAGATCACCCGGCTCGCCGGGCCGCACCCCGGTCTGCACCGGCTTGACCACCGCCACCCGCTGGCCGGCCCGCAAAGCGCAGGACGCCAGCGCCGCGGTGGTCACGGTCTTGCCCACCCCGGTGCCGGTTCCGGTCACCGCCAGCACCCTCATGCCGGCCAGCCTGCCCGCCAGGCCTGACCGAACCGCGCCAGGTCGGCATCGGTCAGGTCGGCCCGGGCCACCAGCCGCAACCGGGCGGTGCCCGGCGGCACCGACGGCGGCCGGAAACAGCCCACCTCGACACCCCGCTCGCGCAGCGCCTGGGCCCGCTCATAGGCCGGCAGCGCGGCACCGACCAGCACCGGAAGCACCGCCGCGTCCGGTACCGGCACCTCGCAGATCGCGGCCAGTTCCGCCGCCCGCGAGCGCACCGCCGCGGCCAGGCCCGGCTCGGCCGCCACGATGCGGACCGCGGCGAGCGCCGCGCCCACCGCCGCCGGGTTGAGCCCGGTGTCGAAGACGAACGAGCGGGCCCGGTCGACGAGGTGGTCGATCACCGGCTGAGCGCCGAGCACCGCACCGCCCTGCGCTCCGAGCGCCTTGGACAGCGTGACCGTGCTGACCACGTTCGGCTCGGCCGCCAGCCCCGCCTCGGCCACCGAGCCTCGCCCGGCGCCCCGCACCCCCAACCCGTGCGCGTCGTCGACCAGCAGCAGCGCACCGAACCGGACGGCGAGCGCCTGCCAGTCCGCCAGCGGGAGCAGGTCACCGCCGGCGGAGTTGACCGCCTCCAGCAACACCAGCGCGCGGGGCTCGGGCCGGCCGGCCAGCGCGCGGGCGGCGGCCTGCTGGTTGCCGTGCGGCACCACGACCACCCGGGACCGGCTCAGCCGGCAGGCGTCGATCAGCGAGGCGTGGTTGGCCGCGTCGGAGACGATCAGGCAGTCCGGGCCGGCCAGCGCGGTCACCGCGCCGAGGTTGGCCAGGTAGCCGGAGGAGAACACCAGCGCCGCCGGTGCGCCGACCAGGCCGGCCAGCGCCCGCTCCAGCTCGGCGTGCAGCTCGGTGGACCCGGTCACCAGCCGGGAGCCGGTCGCGCCTGCTCCCCAGCGGTCCAGCGCGGCGGCCGCGCCGGCCAGCACCCGGGCATCCCGGGCCAGGCCCAGGTAGTCGTTGGACGCCAGGTCGAGCCGGCCGCCGGGACCGGAAGGACGCGGCCGCAGGGTACGGCGCAACCCGGCCGCCTCCCGCTCGGCGGCGGCGGCGGCCAGCCAGGCCAGCGGGTCCGGCCGGCCGGCGGCGGTAACGGCAGCAGTCATGGACGCCAACCTAGGTCGCCCGACCGGCCGCCGACCGGTCGGGCGGTGCCGCTCCGGCGGTGGTCGCACCACCGGCACCGACCGCGGCCAGCGTGGCAGCCCGGATGCCCGCGCCGAGCACGGCCAGCTCGTCGTCGGACATCAGGTAGGCCGGCATGGTGTAGATCAGGTCCCGGAACGGCCGCAGCCACACCCCGGCCCCGACCGCGGCGTCGGTCGTCGCAGCCACGTCCACCGGACCGGTCAGCTGCACCACCCCGATCGCACCCAGCACCCGGACGTCGACCACCCCCGGCAGGCCCGCCAGCGGGGCCAGCTCGTGCCGCAGCCCGGCCTCGATCCGGCCGACCGCGGCCCGCCACGGTGCGGACAGCAGCACCTCGATCGATGCCAGCGACACCGCGGCGGCCAGCGGGTTGGCCATGAAGGTCGGGCCGTGCGCCAGCACCGGGACCGGTCCGCGCGAGATCTGCTCGGCCACCGCGCCGGTGCACAGGGTCGCCGCCATCGACAGGTACCCACCGGTCATCGCCTTGCCCAGGCAGCAGATATCCGGCGCGACCCCGGCGTGGTCGGCCGCGAACAGCGCGCCGGTCCGGCCGAAGCCGGTGGCGATCTCGTCGAAGATCAGCAGCACGCCGTGCCGGTCGGCCAGCTCCCGCAGCGCGGTCAGGTAGCCGGGGCTGCTGAACCGCATCCCGCCGGCGCCCTGCACCACCGGTTCGACGATGATCGCGGCCACCGACTCGGCCTCGGCGGCCAGCACCCGATCCCACTGCGCGAGGTAGGCCGGATCCGGCGGGGCGTCGAAGCCGGCCGGCGGGGTGTCGACGAACAGCTGGGCCGGCAGCACCTGCTGCCACAGCGCGTGCATGCCGCCGACCGGGTCGCAGACACTCATCGGGTGCAGGGTGTCGCCGTGGTAGCCGCCCCGCCAGGTGATCAGCCGGTGCTTGTCCGGCCGGCCGGCCGACACCCAGTACTGCAGCGCCATCTTGGCCGCCACCTCGACCGCCACCGAGCCCGAGTCGGTGAAGAACACGTGCTGCAGCGGCTCGGCGGTGATCTCGACCAGCCGGCGGGCCAGCTCGACCGCCGGGCGGTGGGTCAGCCCGCCGAACATCACGTGGCTCATCGAGTCCAGTTGCCGGCGCACCGCCGCGTCCAGCACCGGGTGCCGGTAGCCGTGGATCGCCGCCCACCAGGACGACATGCCGTCGATCAGCTCGCGGCCGTCGGCCAACCTGAGCCGGACACCGGAGGCGGACTCGACCAGCAGCGGTGCGACCTCGGCCGGCAGCGACGCGTAGGGATGCCAGACGTGCTGCCGGTCGAAGTCGAGCAGCTCTTCCGGCCCGAAGGCGAGCAGTTCTGCCGGCTCAGCCACCTCAGGCGCTGGGGACGGCCGGCTCACCGGTCGGCAACGCATTCCGGCCGTCGCCGCCGGCCTCTTTCGGCTTGGCGTCCACCGCCGGCCTCTTTCGGCTTGGCGTCCACCCCGGCCTCCCGGCGCTGCTCCGGGGTGATCGGCGCCGGCGCCTCGGTCAGCGGGTCGTAGCCGCCGCCGGTCTTGGGGAAGGCGATCACGTCCCGGATCGAGTCGGTGCCGGACAGCAGCGCGCAGATCCGGTCCCAGCCGAACGCGATCCCGCCGTGCGGGGGCGCGCCGTAGGCGAATGCGTCGAGCAGGAAGCCGAACTTCTCCTGGGCCTGCTTGTCGTCCAGGCCCATCATCGCGAACACCCGTTCCTGGATGTCGCGACGGTGGATACGGATCGAGCCGCCGCCGATCTCGTTGCCGTTGCAGACGATGTCGTAGGCGTAGGCAAGCGCGTTGCCCGGGTCGGTGTCGAAGGTGTCCAGGTACTCCGCCTTGGGGCTGGTGAAGGCGTGGTGCACCGCGGTCCAGGCCCCCGAGCCGACCGCGACATCGCCGCTGGCGGTCGCCTCGTCGGCCGGCTCGAACAGCGGCGCGTCCAGCACCCAGAGGAAGGACCAGGCGCTGGAGTCGATCAGCCCGTTGCGCCGGCCGATCTCCAGCCGGGCGGCACCGAGCAGCGACTGGGAGCTCTTGCGGGTACCGGCCGCGAAGAACACGCAGTCGCCCGGCTGGGCACCGACGAACTCGGCCAGGCCGGCCCGCTCGGTCTCGGACAGGTTCTTGGCCACCGGGCCGGACAGCTCACCGTCGGCACCGACCAGCACGTAGGCCAGTCCCCGGGCACCACGCTGCTTGGCCCACTCCTGCCAGGCGTCGAGCTGGCGACGTGGCTGGGACGCCCCGCCGGCCATCACCACGGCACCGACGTAGGGCGCCTGGAACACCCGGAACGGCGTGTCCGCGAAATAGCCTGTGCACTCGGTCAGCTCGAGGTCGAAACGCAGGTCGGGCTTGTCGCTGCCGTAGCGGTTCATCGCCTCGACGTAGGTGAGCCGCGGGATGTCGCCCGGCACCTGGTAGCCGATCAGCGACCACAGCGCGGTGAGCACCTCTTCGGCCAGCGCCAGCACGTCGTCCTGCTCGACGAAGCTCATCTCGATGTCGAGCTGGGTGAACTCGGGCTGCCGGTCGGCGCGGAAGTCCTCGTCGCGGTAGCAGCGCGCGATCTGGAAGTAGCGCTCCATGCCGGCCACCATCAGCAGCTGCTTGAACAGCTGCGGCGACTGCGGCAGCGCGTACCAGGACCCGGGCTGCAGCCGGGCCGGCACCAGGAAGTCGCGGGCACCCTCCGGGGTGGAGCGGGTCAGCGTCGGCGTCTCGATCTCGACGAAGTCGTGCCGGTAGAGCACCTCGCGGGCTGCCCGGTTCACCTCGCTGCGCAGCCGGATGGCGGCAGCGGGCGCGGGACGTCTCAAATCCAGGTAGCGATACCGCAGCCGGGCCTCCTCGCCGACCTCGGTGTGCTCGTCGATCTGGAACGGCAGCGTGGCCGCCTCGCTGAGCACCTCGACCTGCTCGGCGACCACCTCGATCTCGCCGGTGGCCAGGTTGGGGTTGACCCGGCCCTCCAGCCGCTGCCGGACGGTGCCGCTGACCCGGACGCACCACTCGTTGCGCAGGCTGTGCGCGATCTCGTCGTCGCGCAGCACCACCTGCACGACGCCGGAGGCATCGCGCAGATCGAGGAAGGCCACCCCGCCGTGGTCGCGGCGGCTGGCGACCCAGCCGGTGAGCGTGACGTTCTCGCCTGCCTGGGCCGCCCTCAGCGTCCCAGCCCGATGCGTGCGCAGCACAACTACTTCCTCTCGATGTGGTTGGGTCTCAGTCTGTCACGCGGGCACGACGCGAAACCGCGGGCCGTGTCCCGCCGGGTGCCGGGCTTTCGTCCGGCGCTAGGTATCGGCGCCGGGCTCGGAACCAGGCTCGTCCTCGACGTCGGCGCCCGGACGTACCACCTGCGGGCGCAGGTCCTCGGCCGGCGGCTGCCAGCTCGCCGGATCGGCCGGCTGCTGCTCGCCGGTGCGGATGTCGCGCACCCGCTCCGGATTGTCGGCATCGGCGAGGAACCAGACGTAGGGGATGCCGCGCCGCTCGGCGAACCGGATCTGCTTGCCGTAGCGCTGCGGGCTCGGGGCCACCTCGCAGGGCACCCCGCGCGCCCGCAGCTGTTGCGCGACGGCGTCGCAGGCCCACCGGGACTGCTCGTCCGGCAGTGCCACCAGCACCGCCGAGGGCACCGAGCGGCTCGCGGTCAGCTTCTTGCGGTTGAACAGCGGCACCAGCATCCGGGTGACGCCGAGCGAGATGCCGACGCCGGGGTAGCTGGTCCGGCCGTCGCTGGCCAGCGAGTCGTACCGGCCGCCCGAGCAGATCGAGCCGAGGCTCTCGAAGCCCGCCATCCGGGTCTCGAACACCGTCCCGGTGTAGTAGTCCAGGCCGCGGGCGATGCTCAGGTCGGCGACCACGCTGAACCGGTCGGAGTCCAGCGCCGCGCACCCCTCGATCACCGTCCGCAGCTCGGCGACGCCCTCGGTGAGCAGCTCGTGCCAGGTCTCGGCCGGTACCAGCTTGGAGATGCCGGGGCCGAGCTGGCTGCCGTCGGAGGTGGTCACCGAGGCGAAGTTGATCGCGAGCTCGGCCTGGGAGTCGGAGATGCCGGCCTCCTCCACCAGCATCGAGCGCAGCACGGCCGCCGGCACCTTGTCGATCTTGTCGATCACCCGCATGACGTCGGTGGTGTTGCCGATCCCGATGGTCAGGTAGAAGCCCTCGATCAGCTTGCGGTTGTTCACCTGCAGCGTCAGGGCCGGCACCGGCAGCCGGGACAGCGCCTCGGCCATCACCCGGGCCACCTCGACGTCGTGGTGGAAGGGCAGCACGTCCCGGGCCACCACGTCGATGTCGGCCTGGGTGAACTCCCGGTAGCGGCCCTCCTGCGGGCGCTCGCCGCGCCACACCTTCTGGATCTGGTAGCGCCGGAACGGGAACTCCAGCTTGCCGGCGTGCTCGAGCACGTAGCGGGCGAACGGCACCGTCAGGTCGAAGTGCAGCCCCAGCGCCGAGCCGTCCTCGGCACCGTCGGCTGCGCTGTCCGGACTCGCCTGCAGCCGGCGCAGCAGGTAGACCTCCTTGTCGATCTCGCCCTTGCGCAGCAACTGGTCCAGCGGCTCGGCCGCCCGGGTCTCGATCGGCGCGAAGCCGTGCAGCTCGAAGCTGGCCCGCAGGCTGTCGAGCACCCGCAGCTCGACGAACCGTTCGGCGGGCAGCAGCTCGGGGAACCCGCTCAGCGGGGTCGGCTTGGCAGCAGTCACGTCAGGTTCCTCAGGAAGGGGTTGGTGAGACGTTCACGGCCTATGGTGGTCTGCGGCCCGTGCCCGGGACAAACGATTACCTCGTCGGCCATCGGCAGGATGACGGTGCGCAGCGAGGAATTCATGTCCGCCATCGAGCCGCCGGGCAGGTCCACCCGGCCGATCGAGCCCGCGAACAGCACGTCGCCGGAGAACAGCACGTCGGCGGTCCGGCCACCGGTCGGCACGGCGGCGGCCAGGTCGAAGACCACCGAGCCGCCGGTGTGCCCGGGGGCATGCCGTACCGCCAGGGACAGGCCCGCCAGCTCCAGCCGGGCACCGTCGGCCAGCTCGCGGACGTCGTCCGGCTCGGCGAAGGTCAGCCCGCTGGCGCCGAAGATCGGCTCGCCGGCACGCAACCCCAGCCCGGACCACGGGTCGGCCAGCTGCGCCCGGTCCCGGGGGTGGATGTAGGCCGGGACGTCGCGGGCCTGGCAGACCGGCAGCACCGAGAAGGTGTGGTCCAGGTGGCCATGGCTCAACAGCACGGCCACCGGGTGCAGCCGGTGCTCGGCGATGACCTCGTCCAGCTGGCCGGTGACGCCGTAACCGGGATCGATGACCACGCACTGCTCCCCCGGCCCGGGAGCCACCACGAAACAGTTGGTCCCAGTCAGCTGGGAGGGGAAGCCCTGGATCAGCACAGCTGGCACTCCGGCGATGTCGGTGGGCGGCGATCGCGTCCGGCGGGGCGGTCGGCGGTCCTGTCAGCAGTCGGCCCCGGGCTCGGCCGGGGCCTCGGTCCCGACCAGCCTACCCAGCCGGCCCGGAGTCGCTGAGCGGGTTCACAGCAGCACCGGAGAAGATGTTCTCTACAATTCGCCGGAGTTTGCCGTCGGCAGATCGTCAGCAGATCGGCGCAGAACGACCTGCGCCGCACCGGGAGGACCGTCCGTGCCCAACAGCAAGCAGCGCCGCGAGCAGGCCCGCCGCCACCTGGAGCGCCAGCTGGTCCGCCGGCAACAGCGGGAAGTGCGCCGCCGCAAGATGAACCTGATCGCGACGGTGGTCGGCGTCCTGGTGCTGTTCGCGGTGGTGATCGGCACCTTGGTGCTGCTGAACGGCGACGACAAGTCCAACACCGCGGATCCGGGGTCGTCGAGTACCGACAGCGCCTCGCCGTCGGCGTCCGGCTCGCCGTTGCCCAGCCGCAAGCCGAGCCCGATCGCGGCCCGGGCGGCCAAGAAGACCTCCGGCCCGTGCGGCTACGCCGAGGACGCCAGCAAGCTGACCGCCGGCAACCTGTTCGACGTGGGACTGCCGCCGGACCCCAAGCCCACCCCCACCGGCAACGCCACCGCCGTGTTCGACACCAACCAGGGCACCATCACCGTCACCCTGGACGGCGCGTCGGCGCCGTGCAACGTGCAGAGCATCAAGTACCTGATCTCGAAGAAGTTCTACGACAACACCGCCTGCCCGCGTTCGGTGAACTCCGGGATCTTCGTCGTGCAGTGCGGCGACCCGTCCGGCACCACCTCCGGCGGCCCGAGCTACACCGCCAAGGACGAGAACCTGACCAAGGTCAGCTACACCGAGGGCACCCTGGCGATGGCCAACTCCGGCCCCAACACCAACGGCAGCCAGTTCTTCTTCATCACCAAGGACTCCAACGGCGCGCTCGGCAAGAACTACACCGTGATCGGGCACGTGACCGGCGGCCTGGACGTGCTCAAGAAGGTCGCCGAGGGCGGCGACGACGGCTCCAACCAGGCCGGTGGCGGCAAGCCCAACATCCCGCTGATCTTCAAGACGGTCACCCTGAAGGCCTGAGGCCGGGATGACAAGGCTGAGGCCGGGACTGACGGGGTTCGGCCGGAGCTAGCCGCGCGAGGCGCCGGCCAGCTCGAGTCCTGGCTCAGTTGGCGGCGTGCACCCGGTAGACGTCGTAGACGCCCTCGACGTTCTTCACGGTGCGCAGCAGGTTGGCCAGGTGCTTGGCCTCGGCCAGCTCGAAGGTGAACCGGGACACCGCCACCCGGTCGCGGTTGGTGGTCACCGAGGCGGACAGGATGTTGACCCGCTCGTCGGACAGCACCCGGGATACGTCGGACAGCAGCCGGTGCCGGTCCAACGCCTCGACCTGGATCGAGACGACGAACACCGAGTCCGCCGACGGCGCCCACTCCACGTCCACCAGCCGATCGGCCTGCTCCAGCAGGGAACCGGCGTTGGTGCAGCTGCGCCGGTGCACCGACACCCCGCCGCCGCGGGTGATGAAGCCGAGGATGTCGTCGCCGGGCACCGGGGTGCAGCAGCGCGCCAGCTTCACCCAGACGTCGGACATCCCGGACACCATCACGCCGGCGTTGCCACCCGACCGGCGCGGCGTGGTGGTGGTCTTGGCGACCTGCATCGGGATGGCGGTCTCGGCCAGGTCCTCGGTGGCGCCCTCCACCCCACCCAGCGAGGCGACCAGCTTCTGCACGATGGACTGCGCCGAGACGTGGCTCTCCCCGATAGCCACGTACAGCGCGGTCACGTCGGCCAGGTGCATGTCGCGGGCGATGGTGACCAGCTGGTCGCCGTTGAGCAGCCGCTGCATCGGCAGCGAGGACTTGCGCATCGCCCGGGTGAGCGCGGTCTTGCCGGCCTCCACCGCGTCCTCGCGGCGTTCCTTGGCGAACCACTGCCGGATCTTGGTCTTGGCGCGCGGCGAGGCCACGAAGGCCAGCCAGTCCCGGGACGGCCCGGCGGTCTCGGACTTGGAGGTGAACACCTCGACGGTGTCGCCGTGGTCGAGCGTGGTCTCCAGCGCCACCAGCTTGCCGTTCACCCGGGCGCCGATGCAGCGGTGCCCGACGTCGGTGTGCACGGCGTAGGCGAAGTCGACCGGGGTGGAGCCGGCCGGCAGCCCGAAGACGTCGCCCTTGGGTGAGAACACGTAGACCTGGCCGGTGCCGAGGTCGAAGCGCAGCGTGTCGAGGAACTCGCCGGGTTCCTGCGCCTCGCGCTGCCAGTCCAGCAACTGGCGCAGCCACATCATCTCGTCGCTCAGCGCCGGCACCGAGGTGCCGACCTCCTTGTACTTCCAGTGCGCGGCGATGCCGAACTCGGCGGTGCGGTGCATGGCCTGGGTGCGGATCTGCAGCTCGACCGGCTTGCCGCCCGGGCCGATCACGGTGGTGTGCAGCGACTGGTACATGTTGAACTTCGGCATCGCGATGAAGTCCTTGAACCGGCCCGGTACCGGCTGCCAGTTCGCGTGGATCACCCCGAGGGCGGCGTAGCAGTCGCGTTCGGAGTCGACCAGCACCCGGATGCCGACCAGGTCGTAGATGTCGGTGAACTCCCGGCCGCGCACGATCATCTTCTGGTAGATCGAGTAGTAGTGCTTGGGCCGGCCGTAGACGTGCGCCTTGATGCCGCCCGTCCACAGGTCGGTGTTGACCCGCTCGATCACGTCGTTGAGGTAGACGTCGCGCTGCGGGGCCCGGTCGGCGACCAGCCGGACGATCTCGTCGTAGCGCTTGGGGTAGAGGGTGGCGAAGGCCAGGTCCTCCAGCTCCCACTTGACGGTGTTCATGCCGAGCCGGTGCGCCAGCGGGGCCAGCACCTCGAGGGTCTCGCGGGCCTTGCGCTCCTGCTTGGCCGGTGGCAGGAACCGCAGGGTGCGCATGTTGTGCAGCCGGTCGGCGAGCTTGATCACCAGCACCCGGGGGTCGCGGGCCATCGCCACGATCATCTTGCGGATCGTCTCGGCCTCGGCCGCCTCGCCGTACTTGACCTTGTCGAGCTTGGTGACCCCCTCGACCAGGTGGGCCACCTCGGTGCCGAACGCCGCGGTCAGCGACGGGATGGTCATCCCGGTGTCCTCGACGGTGTCGTGCAGCAGCGCCGCCACCAGGGTGGTGGTGTCCATGCCCAGCTCGGCCAGGATGGTGGCCACCGCCAGCGGGTGGGTGATGTAGGCGTCGCCGGACTTGCGCAGCTGGCCGCGGTGGCATTCCTCGGCAAGGTCGTAGCCGCGCTGCAGCAGCCGGGCGTCCACCTTGGGGTGCGAGGCGCGGTGCACCGCCAGCAGCGGTTCGAGCACCGGCCTGATCGCGCCCTGCTTGGGGGCGGCGACCAGCCGGCGGGCGATCCGGTCCCGGACCCGGCGGCGGTGCGCGCCGTTGGCCACCTCGGCCGGCCGGGCGGCAACCGGTTCGGTGCGCACCGGACGATCGGTCGGGCCGGCCAGCTGCCGAGTAGTGCTGCCCTCAGTCGTCGCCGGCCGGGCAGTGGGCGCTGGCGCGGCAGCTGGCGGCGCGGTGGCAGCTGGCGGCGCGGTGGCAGCTGGCGGCGCGGTGGCAGCTGGCGGCGCGGTGGCAGCTGGCGGCGCGGTGGCAGCTGGCGGCGCGGTGGCCGGCGCAGCGCTGGCCGGCCGGGCAGTGGCCGGCGCAGCGGCGGCCGAGGCGGAGCGGGCGCCCGGCCTGGACAGGGCCGCCGGTGCGGCCTTGGCGGTGACCGGCATGGTGGCGGGGATGGTGGGCGGAGCAGGTGCCGGGGCGGTGCGCTGGGCAGCTACCGGAGTGGCGGCGGCTGGGGGGACGGCCGGCATCGCGGCGGGGGCCACCGGCTCTCCGGGGCCCCGCGGGCCTGTCGCCTCGGTCGTCAGCACAACCTCCATGGCCGTACCGGAATCGCTATCGGCTCCAGTCTATGCCCGTCCGGACCCGGCCGCCGACTCCGGGGCAGGTGCCGTCCTAGACGGTTCGTCGGGCATGGCCGGGCAATGGGTCACACCGCTGAGCGGGTGTCAGACTCGCAGCAGGGTGGTCAGCGCGTGGCCGGCCAGCCGGGACCTGCCGTCCAGGAACTCCAGCTCGATCAGCACGCCGACACCGGTGACCGTGGCGCCGGCGGTGGCCAGCAGGTCCAACGAGGCGGCCAGCGTGCCGCCGGTGGCCAGCAGGTCGTCCACCACGTAGACCCGCTTGCCCTCCAGCACGCCGACCGGGACCTCGATCTCGGCGCTGCCGTACTCCAGGTCGTACCGGGCGGTGACCGTCGGCGGGGGCAGCTTGCCGGCCTTGCGGACCGGCACCATCCCGACATCCAGCGCCCGACCGAGCGCCGCGGCCATCATGAAGCCACGGGCCTCCACGCCGGCGATCAGGTCGGCCTCGCGGGCCTCGGGCAGTCCGGCGAAGAAGTCGATGCAGGCCCCGAACACCTGCCCGTCGGCCAGCAGCGGCGTGATGTCCTTGAACAGGATGCCGGGCTTCGGAAAGTCCGGCACGTCCCGCAGCCGGCTGGCGACGAGCGCACCGATGTCCGCCGGACGGTTCGGCTGTTCGGTCATGGGCGCTTGCGGGGGGTGCGGCCGGCCGGCCGGACGCCCGGTTTGGGGGCCGGTGCCGGAGAACCGCGCCGGACCGCCGGAGCCGCGCTGGCCAGCACCGGCTCCTCAGCCGTGCGGCCGGCCGAGCGACGGGCGTCGACCCGCCTGGTCAGCGCCCGGTACTGCGGCTCCCGGTCCTTGAGATCGACCACCACCGGGGTGGCCAGGAACAGCGAGGAGTACGCCCCGATCGCAAGCCCGACGAACAGGATCAGCGCGAGGTCCTTGATCGTTCCCACGCCGAGCAGCCCGGCGCCCACGAACAGCAACCCGGCCACCGGCAGCAGCGAGATCAGCGAGGTGTTGATCGAGCGCATCAGGGTCTGGTTGACCGCCCGGTTGGCGGCCGAGGCATAGGTCTCGCGGCCGGTGGCCAGCAGGTCCTTGGAGTTCTCGGCGACCTTGTCGAAGACCACCACCGTGTCGTACAGCGAGAAACCCAGGATGGTCAGCAGGCCGACGATGGTGGACGGGGTGAGCTCGAAGCCGACGATCGAGTACACCCCGGCCGCGATGATCAGGTCGTGCAGCAGGGCGGCGAGGGCACCTACGGCCATCTTCCACTCGAAGCGCAGCGTGATGTAGGCGAAGACCACCACCAGGAACACGATGAGGCCCTGGATCGCCTTGCGAGTGATCTCCTTGCCCCAGCTGGAGGACACCGAGTCCACCGAGACGCCCTTGTTCGGGTCCACCTTCAGGGTCGAGGCGAGCTTCTTCTGGACGTCGAACTGCTCGGTCAGGTTGAGCACCCTGGTCTTGATGATGATCTGGCGGGTGGAGCCGGAGCCCACCTCCTGCGCCGCGCTCTCGGCCGGATGGCCGGTCGCGGTCATCGCCTCCTCGACCTGCTTCGGGGTCAGCGAGGTGTTGGCAGCCTTGATCTGGAACTGGGTGCCGCCCTTGAAGTCGATGCCGACGTTGAAGCCGCGGAACGAGATGCTCAGGATGCACAGGACGATCATCGCCAGCGAGGCCAGGTACCAGCGCCTGCGGGTGCCGATGAAGTCGATCCGGGTCTCGCCCCGGTAGAGCCGTGTGAAGACGCTCATCAGTCGCTGTCCCGTCCGCTCTCGTCATCGGCTGGCCGGTTCAGGCCGCGCCGCGCGGCCGCCCGCTCGGCCGCCGTGGCGCCGGTCGCCGGCTGCCCCGCAGACGACGGTACCGCCGCGGGCCGGTTCCGGGTCGGTCGCGTCGTGCTCGCCTGGCCGGAGCGGGCGGTGGCGCCACTGGAACCGCGCCGCCGTCTCGGCCGGGCGCCCACCGGCGGGCTTGGACATCGACACGGCACCGGCGCCCACCCCGGCGGTGGCCAGTTCCGGCTCCGGCAGGGTGCGGGTGGCGATGCCACCGGCGCGCACGTGGTTGAGGCCGGTGAACCGGGCCGAGCCGAACGCCGCGCTGCGGGAGAACAGCGCCACCAGCGGGTGGGTGAACAGGAAGACCACCACCAGGTCCAGCACGGTGGACAGGCCCAGGGTGAACGCGAAGCCCTTCACGTCACCGGCCGCGAAGTAGTACAGGGTGGCCGCGGCCAGGAACGACACGGTGTCGGCGGACAGGATGGTGCGCCGGGACCGCTCCCAGGCGCGCGGGATCGCCACCCGCGCGGTGCGGCCCTCGTGCACCTCGTCCTTGATGCGTTCGAAGAAGACCACGAAGGAGTCGGCGGTGATACCGACCGCGACGATGAAACCGGCGATGCCGGCCAGGGTCAGGGTGAAGCCGATCTGCTCGCCCAGGATCACCAGCATCGCGTAGGTCAGCCCGCCGGAGACGACCAGCGAGGCGATGGTGACCAGCCCCAGCGCCCGGTAGTAGACCAGCGAGTACAGCACCACCAGCAGCAGGCCGATGCCGCCGGCGAGCAGGCCGGCCTTGAGCTGGTCGGTGCCCAGGGTCGGCGAGATCGAGGTGGCCGCCTGCTGCACGAAGTTCAGCGGCAGCGCGCCGTACTTCAGCGAGTTGGCGAGGTTGGTGGCCGAGTCCTCGGTGAAGTTGCCGCTGATCTCGGTGGTGCCGCTGATGGTGCTCTGGATGGTGGAGGAGACGATCACCTTGCTGTCGAGGGTGTCCGCGACCTGGTTGCCGATGTCGTTCGGGCTGACGTTGACGTTGTGCTTGGAGGTGTAGTTGGCCCAGGCTGACTGGCCCTTGGGCTTGAAGTCCAACGTCACGGTCCAGCTCAGCTGGCCCTGGACGCTGCCCGGTGCCCGCGCGGCGGCGGTCTTGACCTCGGTGCCGGCCACGATCACCGGGCCGAGCAGGTACTTGGTGGCGTTGGCCTGGTCGCAGGTGATGATCGGCTTGGTGGGCACGTCCAGCGGCTTGACGGACGTTGTTGCACGGCCAGGACTGGATGGCGTTGTTGAGCGCGGTGAGCTGCGCGGCCGGCAGCGCGGCCACCGCGTCCGGGGTGGACGGCGGGGTGAAGCCGAGCACCTTCCACTGGTCGATCGGCGCGGTCGGGTCGGCGTTCGCGGAACCGCTGGCCGAAGGAGTGGCCGAGCCACCCGGGGTGGCCGAACCGGTCGGAGTGGCCGAACTGCCCGGGGTGGCCGAGCCGGTCGGAGCGGCCGACGAGGCCGGCGGGGTGGTCGCGGCGGCGTGCGGGACCACCCGGCCGCGGGCCGAGGGTGAGCTGGAGGCGGGCTTGGCGGTGGCACTGGCGGTCGCGGACGGCTTGGCGGTGCCGGTGGCCGACGGCGAGGCGGTGCCGGTGGCCGAACCGCTGGCCGACGGCGAGGACGACGAGGTGGCCGGCGGGGTGGCGGCGACCTGCTCCATCAGCTGCGGGCGCAGGTTCAGCAGCGCGGTGCCGCCGACGTCCTTGATGTCATTGGCCCCGGCCCCGGGGACCGACACCACGATCCGGTCGTTGCCCTGGGTGACCACCTCCGCCGAGGAGACACCCAGGCCGTTGACCCGGTTGGTGATGATCTGGCGCGCCTGGTCCATGGACGACTTGGAGGGGGCCTTGCCGCCGGAGGTCTCGGCCTTGAGGATCACCTGGGCGCCGCCCTCGAGATCCAGGCCCAGCTTGGGCGTGCGGGACTGGCCCGGCCAGAAGACCACGCCGTACAGGACGACGAACAAACCCAGGAGCACTGCGAAGTAGCGCCCGACGCGCAGGGTCCCGGCCGATGGTGCCACGAAAATTGATCTCCTCGTTCGTAATCACACGCCTGGGCAACCGCTCAGGGATTCAGGCGTCTGCGCCGGTCGCCGGCATGCTGCGCCGGTTGCGGACTCGGGGAGATAGTATGACCGATCGACTTGTGGATTGCTCACCGCGTCCGGCATACCGCCCTAACCGGGACTGCTGCCGTCCAGTCGCGGAGCCTCGCTGCCCGGCCGGTCGGCCTCGCTGCCCGGCTGTTCACCCGTTCCGGCGAGCGGTTCCCGGTACTGCTGGGGTAGCTCGTCGAGCTCACGCAGCGCGGCCACCGACCAGCGCACCTCCACCCCCGGCGCGATGGACAGCAGCACGGTGCCGTCGGAGTTCACCGTGACCACGGTGCCGTACAGGCCTGAGGTGGTCATCACGTCGGTGCCGGTGGTGATCCGTTCCCGGCGCCGTTCGTCGGCCTGAGCCATCCGCTGCTTGTTGCGGCGGGAGAACAGCATCATGCCGACCAGCAGGGCGGTGAGCAGCAGCAGCGGGAGGATCTGGGTCACGGTGCGGTCCCAACTAGGTGCGGGCCGGCGGGCCGGCCGGGCCTGTGCGCCCGGACGGACCGGGCGGCGTGCGGACAGGGTCTGCCCTGGTCAACGTCACAGCTCGTCGAAAAGTGTCGTGGCCTGCGCGGCCGTGCCCTCGAAGCCGGCCGGCGGCCGGATGCCCAGGTGCTGCCAGGCGGCCGGGGTGGCCACCCGGCCACGCGGGGTGCGGGCCAGCAGGCCGGCCCGCACCAGGAACGGCTCGGCGACCTCCTGGACCGTCTCGGCCTCCTCGCCCACCGCGACCGCCAGGGTGCCCACCCCCACCGGACCGCCGCCGAAGCGGCGCACCAGGGCGTGCAGCACCGCCTTGTCCAGCCGGTCCAGGCCCAGCTCGTCGACGTCGTAGACCGCCAGCGCGGCGTGCGCCACCTCGGCGGTGACCACCCCGTCCGCCCGCACCTCGGCATAGTCGCGCACCCGGCGCAGCAGCCGGTTGGCGATCCGGGGGGTGCCGCGGGACCGGCCGGCGATCTCGGTGGCGCCCTGCGGGGTGAGCCGGACCTCGAGCAGCTGCGCCGAGCGGGTCAGCACCTGCTCGAGCTCGGGCACCTCGTAGAAGTCCATGTGCCCGGTGAAGCCGAACCGGTCGCGCAGCGGGCCGGTGAGCAGGCCCGCCCGGGTGGTGGCGCCGACCAGGGTGAACGGCGCCAGTTCCAGCGGGATCGCGGTCGCGCCCGGACCCTTGCCGACCATCACGTCGACCCGGAAGTCCTCCATCGCCATGTAGAGCAGTTCCTCGGCCGGCCGGGCGATCCGGTGGATCTCGTCGATGAACAGCACCTCGCCCTCGCCCAGGCTGGTCAGCAGCGCGGCCAGGTCGCCGGCCCGCTCGATCGCGGGACCGGAGGTCAGCCGGAACGGCGCGCCCAGCTCGGCGGCGATGATCATGGCCAGGCTGGTCTTGCCCAGGCCGGGCGGTCCGGACAGCAGCACGTGGTCGGGCGGCCGGTTGCGCCGCAGCGCGCCCTCCAGCACCACCTGCAACTGCTCGCGGACCTTGGGCTGTCCCACGAAATCGGCCAGCCGGCGAGGCCGCAGGCTGGCCTCCAGCTCGCTCTCGTCGACGGCCGGGAACGGCGAGACGACGTCACGCTCCGGCCCGGTCATGGCTTGGTCCGGCTCTTCGCGCAGGCGCTCATCGCACGACTCGCTCCGCTCGGCGCTCGCTGCGATGCTCACTCATCGAGGCCGGCCGATCGGACCGGCTGGCCGGACCGCGTCATCGGGCCCGGCCGAGCAGCTGGATGGTGCGGCGCAGGATGACCGCCACCTCGGGGTTGTCGCTCGAGTCGGCGGCCACCACCTCGATCGCCTCGGCGGCCTCCCGGCCGGTGAAGCCGAGGCCGGCCAGGGCATGCAGCACCTGGTCCTTCCAGGGCGCGATGGCGGTGACCCCGGCCAGCTCACCGGCCGGCGCGGAGCCGTCGATGGCGCCGATCCGGTCACGCAGCTCGACCACGATCTTCTCCGCGCCCTTGCGCCCGATGCCCGGCACCTTCACCAGCGCCGCCAGGTCGCTGGTGGCGATGGCCCGGCGCACCTCCCGCGGCGGGTGCACGCCGAGGATGGTCTGGGCGAGCTTGGGACCCACCCCGTTGGCGGTCTGCAGCAGCTCGAACAGGCCTCGCTCGTCGTCGTCGGCGAAGCCGTAGAGGGTCAGCGAGTCCTCGCGCACCACCAGGCTGGTCGCCAGCCGGGCGGTCTCGCCGACCCGCAGCCGGGCCAGCGTGCCCGGCGAGCAGGACACCGCCAGTCCCACCCCGCCGACCTCGACCACCGCGCCGTCCGGGCCCAGGGCGGCCACCCGGCCGTGCACGCTGGCGATCATCGGCGTACTCCTATCGCGGTCCGGGCGGTGCCGGCCAGCCGGGCGGTACCCGCCGGCCGGGCGGCCTTGGTCCTGGCCAGCGCGGCGTCCAGCCGGGCCTGGGCGGCGCCGCGCCACAGGTGGCAGATCGCCAGCGCCAGCGCGTCGGCGGCATCGGCCGGCCGCGGCGCGACGTCCAGCCGCAGGATCCGGGTGACCATCGCGGTCACCTGGGCCTTGTCGGCGGTTCCCGAGCCGGTGATCGCGGCCTTGACCTCGGACGGGGTGTGCAGGTGCACCTCGATGCCGTGCCGGGCCGCGGCCACCATCGCCAGGCCGGCGGCCTGGGCGGTGCCGGTGACGGTCCGGACGTTGTGCTGGGCGAACACCCGCTCGACGACCACCACGTCCGGACGGTACTCACCGACCGCGGCGGTCAGCGCGTCGGCGAGGTGGAGCAGCCGGGACGCCAGCGGGTCCTCGGCGGGCGTCCGGAGCACCTCGACGTGCACCAGGGACAGCGCCCGGCCGGTGCTGCCCTGCACCACCCCGATGCCGCACCGGGTCAGGCCGGGATCGACGCCGAGCACCCGCATGAACGGCCTCACCCCAGTACTGTCTCGTGCTCGCGACCAATCGAACGGACGTTCGACACCATACCGGCGCCCGCCGACCCGGCAGCCCCAAGACACGCGACGGGATCGCCCCACGGCGTCCGGCGCGACCGTCCGGCGACGCGCGGCGCGCCGGGTCGGCCGGCCCGGGCTGCCTAGACTGCCGTGCCATGACCCTGCCGTTCCGCCGTCGCCGTGCCGGGATCCGGCCCAGTCCGGTCTTCCTCGTCGTCGTGGCGCTGACCGTGGCCGGCGGTTACCTGGCCTGGCAGGCCACCACCGACACCCGCACGGCGCGGCTGGGCGTGTTCCTCTTCATCGTGGCCGGCTGGGTCGTCACCGTCTGCATCCACGAGTTCGCGCACGCCTACCTGGCCTGGCGGTTCGGCGACCACGAGGTGGAGGCCCGCGGCTACCTGAGCCTGAACCCGTTGAAGTACAGCCATCCGGTGCTGTCGATCCTGCTGCCGGTGCTGTTCATCGCGATCGGCGGGATCGGGCTGCCCGGCGGGGCGGTGTACCTGCATCCGCACCGGTTCCGCAGCAACGCCCAGCGCGCCCTGGTGTCGCTGTCGGGACCCGCGACCAACGTGGTGGCCGCGGTGCTGCTGCTGGTGCTGGTGCGCCGGGTCGGCCTGCACAGCGACCACGGCGTGTTCTGGTACGCGGTGTCGGGCCTTGCCCTGCTGCAGGTGATGGCCTCGGTGCTGAACCTGCTGCCGGTGCCCGGCCTGGACGGCTACGGCGCGATCGAGCCCTACCTGGACCGGAGCTTCCAGCGTTCGGCCGAGCAGTTCAAGCCCTTCGGCATGCTGGCGCTGTTCGCGCTGCTGCAGATCCGGTCGGTCAACGAGGCGTTCTTCCGGGTCATCTACTGGCTGTTCGAACTGTCCGGACTGCCCAGCGGAATCGGCCAGGTCGGCCTGGAGCTGCTGAAATTCTGGGAAAGCACCTGATCTTGTACGAATACCCCGGCCCGTCGTCGGGGGCTTAACACCGACACCACTAGGCTGGGGCCAGCGCTGCGGACAGCGCCGGTCGATCACCTCGGGGTCGGCCAACCCGAGCCGAGAAGTTTTTGTCGCACCGGCCAGGCATGCTGGATCGCGTCTGGTTGTGTCAGGACACACGGGGGGCATCAAGATGCAAACACTCGCCCGGTTCGCCGTTCGTCGGCGCTGGTTCGTGGTGGCGGGCTGGATCGTGTTCATCGTCGCGCTGCAGGCGCTGCTGGGCGGCCTGGGCGGCTCGGACTATCGCGACGACTTCAAGCTGCCGCACACCGAGACCCAGACGGTGGCCCAACTGCTGTCCGCGGCCGGCCTGGACAGCCAGAACGGCGCCACCGGCACCGTGGTGCTGCACGCCAGGACGGGCACCATCGCCGACTACGCCGGGCAGGTGCAGCCGGCGTTGCGCAAGCTGTGCGACGGCGGCTTCGGCATCGCCACGGCCAACTCGCCGTACGGGCTGATCACCTGCGGCAAGCCCGACACCGGCAGCGGTGACCCGGCCGCGGCCGCCGCCCAGGTGAGCAAGGACAAGACCATCGCCGTGGTCGACCTGAACTGGGCCGAGCAGCAGCCCACCATCGCCCAGATCACCGATGCCCACGACGCCCTCGAGCCGCTGAACACGGCGAACCTGCAGGTGGAGTTCACCGGCAACGCCTTCGCGGTGCTGGCGGCCGAGGCCAAGGGCGTGCCACCTGAGGTGATCGGGTTCCTGGCGGCCCTGATCATCCTGTTCCTGGTCTTCCGGACCGTCGGCGCGACGGTGTTGCCGCTGGTCAGCGCCATCGCCGCGATGGGCAGCGGGCTGGCCCTGATCGGCCTGCTGTCGCACCTGATGTCGGTGGCGACCTTCGCCAACCAGTTGGCGCTGCTGATGATCCTCGGCGTCGGGGTCGACTACGCGCTGTTCATCGTCACCCGACATCGCCGCAACCTGATGCGTGGCATGGCCGTCGAGGACTCGATCGTGCTGGCCCTCAACACCTCCGGGCGCGCCGTGCTGTTCGCCGGCATCACCGTCTGCATCGCGCTGTTGGGCCTGTGGTCGCTGGGCGTCAGCTTCCTGTACGGGGTGTCGCTGGGCACCGCGATCGGTGTCGCGCTGACCATGCTGGCCTCGCTCACCCTGCTGCCCGCGCTGCTCAGCTTCCTGGGCCTGAAGGTGCTCCCCCGCAGGCAGCGTCGCGAGGTTCGGGCGGGCTCGTTCGACCTGAGCGAGCACCAGGACTTCTGGTACCGCTGGTCGCACCTGGTGGAGCGCCGCAAGGTAGCCCTCGGCGCCCTGGCGCTGGCGATGTTGGCCGTGCTGGCCATTCCGTTCTTCTCGATCCGGCTCGGCTCCTCCGACCAGGGCAACGACCCGCAGCACACCACCACCCGCAAGGGTTACGACCTGATCGCGCAGGGATTCGGGCCCGGCTACAACTCCGGCCTGCAGCTGGTGATCAGTGGACCGGGTGCCGCCGACCAGCAGTACCTCGGCCGGGTCAGCCGGCAACTGGCGGGCGTCCCCGACGTGGCACCGGCCAGCGTCCGGGCGTTCCCGGTCAGCGGCGACGTCGCGCTGGTCACCTTCAAGTCCACCACCTCACCACAGGACGTCCGGACCACCGACCTGGTCAAGCGGTTGCGCAGCTCGGTGCTGCCACCGCTGTACCAGGGCACCGACAACCACATCTACGTCTACGGCATCACGGCGATCTTCGTCGACTTCGCCAAGGTGCTGGCGGCCAAGATGCCGCTGTTCTTCGCCGCGGTGATCGGGTTGTCGTTCCTGCTGCTGCTGGTGGCCTTCCGCAGCGTGGTGATACCGATCACCGCCGCGATCATGAACCTGCTGGCCGCCGCGGCGTCCTTCGGGGTGATCGTGGCGGTCTTCCAGTGGGGCTGGTTCTCCGAGGCGCTCGGGATCGGCGGTGGCGGCCCGGTGGAGGCGTTCGTGCCGGTGATGTTCTTCGCGATCCTGTTCGGGTTGTCGATGGACTACCAGGTGTTCCTGGTCAGCCGGATGCACGAGGAGTGGTTGCACACCGGCGACAACCGGCGCTCGATCACCGTGGGCCAGGGCGAGACCGGCGGCATCATCACCGCGGCGGCGCTCATCATGATCGCGGTGTTCGGCGGCTTCATCCTCGGCGACGCCCGGGTGATCAAGCTGTTCGGCATCGGGTTGGCCTCGGCGGTGTTCCTGGACGCCTTCGTGGTGCGCACGGTGCTGGTCCCGTCGTTGATGCACCTGCTCGGCAACGCCAACTGGTTCTTCCCGAAGTGGCTGGACCGGATCACCCCGCAGGTGTCCATCGAACCGCCTGAGCCGACCGATCAGGACCAGGCTGGGCCGGACGGCAACCGGGAGCTGGCCGGCGTCTGACGCGGTGGCCGGCAGCTAGAGGGGCCAGTTCGGCACCGACGCGGCCCGCCCCGGGAAAGCCGGGGCTCACCGGCGACAGAGGCCGGCACAGGAGCGTCGGCCCGGTCGCGGCGAAACGGCGAAGCCTGATCGGCTTTTCCGGCGGGTGGGCTTTCGGCTGGTGGGCCCGTTCGGCTAGCCGACGGCCGCCATCACGTCGTCGGAGACCTCGAAGTTGGCGTAGACGTTCTGCACGTCGTCGGAGTCCTCGAGCGCGTCGATCAGCTTGAACACCTTGCGGGCGCCCTCCTCGTCCAGCGGCACCTGGACGCTGGGCAGGAACGAGGAGTCGGCCGAGTCGTAGTCGATGCCGGCGTCCTGCAGCGCGGTCCGCACCGCCACCAGGTCGCTCGCCTCGCTGATCACCTCGAACTCCTCGCCCAGGTCGTTGACCTCCTCGGCGCCGGCCTCCAGCACCGCGGCCAGCACGTCGTCCTCGCCGAGGCCCTCCTTCGGGACGATCACCACGCCCTTGCGGCTGAACAGGTAGGACACCGACCCCGGGTCGGCCATGTTGCCGCCGTTGCGGGTCATCGCGGTGCGCACCTCGCTGGCCGCCCGGTTGCGGTTGTCGGTCAGGCACTCGATCAGCACCGCCACCCCGGACGGGCCGTAGCCCTCGTACATGATGGTCTGCCAGTCGGCCCCGCCGGCCTCGGCACCCGAGCCGCGCTTGACGGCGCGCTCGATGTTGTCCAGCGGCACCGAGGTCTTGCGGGCCTTCTGGATCGCGTCGTACAGCGTCGGGTTGCCGTTCGGGTCACCGCCGCCGGTGCGGGCCGCGACCTCGATGTTCTTGATCAGCTTGGCGAACATCTTGCCGCGCTTGGCGTCCACGACAGCCTTCTTGTGCTTGGTGGTAGCCCACTTGGAATGCCCGCTCATGCCTCACTCACCTTTGCTCATCGTTCGGCGCGCCAGCGCTCGCCTCCCGCACCATCTGCAGAAAGTACCCGTGGACTCGCGCGTCACCGGTGAGCTCAGGGTGGAAGGACGTGGCCAGCAGGTGCTGCTGGCGAATCCCCACGATTCTACCGGTCGCCGGGCCGGCCTTCACCCGGGCGAGCACCTGGGCGGCCGGGCCGACCTCCTCGACCCAGGGCGCCCGGATGAACACCGCGGTCACCGGCCCGCCCGCGATGCCCTCGATCGGCACCGGCTCCTCGAAGGACTCCACCTGCCGGCCGAAGGCGTTGCGCCGGACCGTCATGTCGATGCCGCCGAAGGTTTCCTGGCCGGCGACCCCGTCGAGGATCCGGTCGGCCAGCAGGATCATCCCGGCGCACGAGCCGTAGGTCGGCATGCCACCCGCGATCCGCTTGTGCAGCGGCTCGAACAGCTCGAAGGTCTGGGCCAGCTTGACGATGGTGGTCGACTCGCCGCCCGGGATCACCAGCCCGTCCACGGCCTCCAACTCCGACCGGCGCCGCACCGGCACCGCCTCGGCACCGACCGAGCGCAGCGCCGCCAGGTGCTCGCGCACGTCGCCCTGCAGCGCCAGCACGCCGATCTTCATCAGTGGCTGTGCGCCCGTCCCTCGGCGTGCGCCCGCTCGTGATCGCGCTCGGCACGGGCCCGGGCGTGCGCCGTGTGGTTGGCGAACTCCTTGCCGTTCTTCGACGTCGACGGCTTCACCACGAGCTGGTCGAGCAGTTGCTGGGTGGCCTCGGTGACCGCCGCGACCGCGGACTCGAACGCCTCGATATTCGCCTTCGACGGCGCGCGCATGCCGGAGATCTTGCGGACGTACTGCAGCGCCGCGGCGTGCATGTCGTCGGCGGTGACGTGCTCGACGTACGGCGGACGCAACGTCTGGATGTTGCGGCACATGGTGGTCTCCTAGGGGGCGAGGAAGGTTTTCCTATCCGTTCCGCACGCCAGGGCGTTCGAATCGAATACGGGATCCGAACCCTGGGCTGTGCGGGCGCTGGGTGCGGAGCTGGGCTACCAGCCGCGCTCGGCGAGCCGGTGCGGCTGCGGGATCTCCTCCACGTTGATGCCCACCATGGCCTCGCCGAGCCCGCGCGAGACCTTGGCCAGCACGTCCGGGTCGTCGTAGAAGGTGGTCGCCTTGACGATCGCCTCGGCCCGCTGGGCCGGGTTGCCGGACTTGAAGATGCCCGAGCCGACGAACACGCCCTCGGCGCCGAGCTGCATCATCATGGCGGCGTCGGCCGGGGTGGCGATGCCGCCGGCGGTGAACAGCACCACCGGCAGCTTGCCGGCCCGGGCCACCTCGGCCACCAGCTCGTACGGCGCCTGCAGCTCCTTGGCCGCCACGAACAGCTCGTCCGGGCTCAGGCCACGCAGCCGGCGGAGCTCGCCGCCGATCTTGCGCATGTGGGTGGTGGCGTTGGAGACGTCACCGGTGCCGGCCTCGCCCTTGGAGCGGATCATCGCCGCCCCCTCGGTGATCCGCCGCAGCGCCTCGCCCAGGTTGGTGGCCCCGCACACGAACGGCACGGTGAACTGCCACTTGTCGATGTGGTTGGCGTAGTCGGCCGGCGTCAGCACCTCGGACTCGTCGATGTAGTCCACGCCGAGCGCCTGCAGGATCTGCGCCTCGACGAAATGGCCGATCCGGGCCTTGGCCATCACCGGGATCGACACCGCAGCAATGATCGAATCGATCATGTCCGGGTCGCTCATCCGGGACACGCCGCCCTGGGCCCGGATGTCGGCCGGCACCCGCTCCAGTGCCATCACGGCGACCGCGCCGGCGTCCTCGGCGATCTTGGCCTGTTCGGCGGTCACCACGTCCATGATCACGCCGCCCTTGAGCATCTCGGCCATCCCGCGCTTGACGCGGGCGGTGCCCACGGTGCTTGCCGCGGGGGCGGGCTGGGACGGGGTGCTGTCAGTGCCGGCGTGCTGAGAGGTCATGGCTGCATTCTACGGCCGGTGGCGGGGTGCCGGGCCCCGCGGTCGGCAACAACCGGCTGCGCGATCGTGCCCGCCACCCACTGGACGCACCGGGCATATCCGGCACCCTGCCGGAGCACCCTGTCGGCAGCCCGGTCCGGACCTATGCGGCCGGCCCGGACCTATGCGGCCGGTCAGACCGGCGCGCCCTTGGCGGCCAGCACCACGTAGGCGCCGCCCGGAGCCAGCAGCAGCGGCTTGCCCTTGAGGTCGGTGAAGATGGTCGGCGCCCCGGACGCCTTGCGCGACCACTTGCCCTCGATCCGGTGCCCGTTGCGGAACAGCACCACCCGCCCGGAGCCGACCGTGTGGGTGTACTGCGACGGGTTACCCGCCACGTCGATGTCGGCCCGGTTCACCGAGACGTCGCAGAACTGCACCAGCACGTTCGGGGTGGCCATCAGCACCCCGCCGGTGCCGTGCAGGTGCACCCCGCCGATCGTCCGGGCGTACTTGCCGATCGTCGGCTCCCAGTCGAAGGTCACCGCGGTGCTGCCGACCACGGTGCGCACCCCGTTCGTCGCCGGGGAGGCCTTCACCCGTGGGTCGGTCGCTGCCCAGCCGAAGCCGACCGAGCGGGAGCCGCCGGTGTGCACCGCCGCCGCCACCTGGGCGAGGTCGGACTGCAGGTTGTAGGGCGCCGGGCGGTTGGCGTCCCGGGAGAAGCCCGGCCCGCCCCGGTCGTTGATCACGCCCCGGACCGGCGAGCGATCCAGCGTCGACAGCGAGTCACCGCCACCGCCGGAGGCGACCAGCGCGATCGAGCCGTACTGGCTGAGCAGCTCCGGGTCGCTGGCCCGGACGCTGCGGACCGGTTCGGCCACCGGCTTGTGGGTGCCGAACACCGCCACCAGCCGGGTCAGGCCGCCCTCGGCCTGCTCGATGTAGACGATGTCGGCCTGGTCCAGGCCGCGCGACGGGCGACCGCTGGCGGTGTCGTCGATCTTCACCGCCAGCATCGGGCCGGCCGGTGGCTTGCCGACCCCGGTCAGCGGGTTGACCGGCGGCGGCGCCGGCGGCTTTGCGGTCGGTGTGGGGGTCGGCGTGGGCGTCGGGGTGGGTGCGGCCGAACTGGTGGTCGGTGCCGAGCTGGCGGGGGCGGCGTTGGTGGTGTCCGAGCCGTTGCCGCGCAGGGCCAGGTACGAGCCACCGCCGATCACCAGCACCGCCACCACCCCCCCGACGATCAGGGCGTGGGCCTTGGACATTCCGGCGATCATGTGGTGCTCCTTGCGTTATCTGGCCGGCTGGGTGCGCCGGTGTCGGACAGCAATCGAGAGGGGTTCAGGTACATGGCACGCTCAGGCCGGCGGTTCGGCGTGCCGGTCGGCGCCCGGGCTCTCGGCGGCTGGGCTCTCGGAGAACAGGCTGGTGTCGTCGATGTCGAAGAACGCGGGCAGTTCCCGGCGGCCGGCAAGATGTAGCAACCGGGGCATTCTGCGCGCCCGCAGCGTACGAGTGTCGCGCACGGCATCGTTGAAGAACCGCCGGGCGATCAGCACCCGGGTTGCCGATTCGGCCAGCTCGGTGACCGAATCCGCGGGAAGCCGGGGACGGTCGTCCTGCAGCCCGGCGATGGCCCGGCCGACCTGGTTCTCCACGGCGCGCCGGTCGGCGTCCTGCCACTGCCGCACCGCCAGCGCGGACCGGGCGGTGTCGATCAGCTCGTGCGACCGGTCCGGGGGCAACCGGGAGTCCGGTCGCTCGGCCAGTTGCAGCAGCGCGGCGGCCCGCCGGACGAGCTGGGCGTCCAGCGCGGCCTGGGCGGCGTCGACCCGGGCGTGCAGGCGGTCCAGCCGGGTCAGCGTGAGGGTCACCCACAGGGTCAGCACGATCGCGACGAACACCGCCGCAACCAGCCAACCTGCCGACAACACGGGGCCAGGTTACAAAGTCCCGACGACCGCCACCCGGAGGCTCGCTAACAGCCGGCTAACGCGGGACAGGTATCCGGGCCGCCGAGCCGGGTACCGGTGGGCCGCCGAACCGCGATCGCCGGCTGTGAAAACGCGGGCGTGGCGGGTCACATCAGATCCGGACGGTGGCCGCGATCGCGATCTCGTACACCCGCAGGATCTGGGCGGCCACCAGGTTCCAGTCGTAGGGCCTGGCCAGCTCCGGCCCGGCGGCGGACAGCCGCTCACGCAGTGGCCGGTCCGAGAGCACCTTCTCCAGCGCGCCGGCCAGGGCAGCCGCGTCCCGGTTGCGGAACAGCAGGCCGGCCCGGGTGAGCTGCCACTGCTCGCCGGCGGGCGGGCCGGCCTCGTCGGCCTGTCCCCCGCTCCGTCCTCGCTGCGCGCCGCCCTCGCCGGTCCGGTCCTCGCTCCTTCGTCGCTGCGATCCTCCCTCGGAGGTAGCCGGGTCCAGCACCGAGCGGAACGCCGGCAGGTCACTGGCCACGATCGGGGCACCGGCCGCCAGCGCCTCCAGCAGGATGATGCCGAAGCTCTCGCCCCCGGTGTTCGGGGCGACGTAGACGTCCACGCTGCGCAGCAGGGACGCCTTGTCCGACTCGCTGACCATCCCCAGCATCACCACCGAACCCGCCAGCGACTCCGGCAGCGCGTCCAGGAAGTCCTGCTGCTGGCCCCGGCCGGCCACCACCAGCCGCACCCCGGGGCGCTGTGCGACCAGCTCGGTCATCGCGTCCAGCAGCACCGACATGCCCTTGCGTGACTCGTCGTAGCGGCCGATGAACCCGATCGTGCCGCCCAGCGCCGGATCCCGCGGGTAGCCCGGCAACGGCTCGGCGTGCGCGTAGCCGGCCACCGACACCCCGTTCGGGATCACCACCGCGTCGCCGCCGAGGTGCTCGACGATCATCTTGCGCGCCGACGGGGACACCGCGATCCGCCCGGACAGCCGCTCCAGCACCGCCTGCACCGCACCGTCGAACATCGCCAGGAAGCGCGAGCGGGTGGAGGCGGCGTGGAAGGTGGCCACCAGCGGGACGTCGGCCAGCAGCACGGTCAGCAGCGACAGGCTGGGCGGTGCCGGCTCGTGCACGTGCACCACGTCGAACTCGCCCTGCCGCAGCCAGCGCCGGACCCGGGTGGCCGACACCAGCCCGAACTGCAGCCGGGCCACCGAGCCGTTGTACGGGATCGGCACCGTCCGGCCGGCGGCCACCACGTAGTCGGGCAGGCTGGGCGAGTCCTCGTCCCCCGGCGCCAGCACCGACACCTGGTGGCCGAGGCCGATCAGCGTCTCGGCCAGATCCCGGACGTGCGCCTGCACGCCACCGGGGATGTCCCACAGGTACGGGCAGACGATGCCGATCCTCATGGCCGGGCCGCCGCCTTCGCGGCCGGGTCGCGGGCCGGGTCGAGGTCGGCCAGCCACAGCCGTTGCAGCATGTGCCAGTCCTGCGGGTAGCCGGCGATGCCGGCGGAGAAGGCGTCGGCCAGCGCCTGGGTGCCGCGCCGGACCCGGTCCCGCAGCGGGCCGTCGCCCAGCTCGATCGGCGGCCCGATCCGCTGCCCCCAGCCCGACCCGTCGAAGTACAGGTGCACCGGCATCAGCGCCGCGCCGGTGGTCGCGGCCAGCAGGGCGGGGCCGGCCGGCATCCGGGTCGGCTCGCCGAAGAACCGCACGTCCACCCCGTTGCGGGACAGGTCCCGATCGGCCACCAGGCACACCGCCTCACCGGCCCGCAGCCGCTCGGCCAACACGGTGGTCGGCGGTTGCGGGCCACCGGTCAGCGGCAGCACCCGCATGCCGAGGCTCTCCCGGTAGGCGACGAACCGGTCGTACAGCGACTCCGGCCTCAACCGCTCGGCGACCGTCGAGAACGGGTAGCCGCGGCGTACCAGCCACAGCCCCGCGATGTCCCAGTTGCCGCTGTGCGGCAACGCGAAGATGGCGCCCCGGCCGGCCGCCATGGCCGCGTCGACGTGGTCGGCACCGTCGGTGCGCACCGCCGCCAGCACCTTCTCGACGTCCATGCTGGGCAGCCGGAAGGTCTCCAGCCAGTACCGGGCGTAGGAGCGCATGCCGGCGCGGACCAGCCGGTCCAGCTCGGCGGCGTCGGCGGCTGGCACCACCCGCTGCAGGTTGCGCCGCAGTTGCCGCACCGACCGGCCGTCCCGGCGCACCGCAAGGTCGGCGGCGGCGGCGAACAGCCGGCCGGCCACCGGGGAAGGCAGCGCCCGGATCAGCCGCCAGCCGGCGACGTAGCCGGCCGTGCTCAGCCACCCCGCGGCAGGCCTCACGCGGACTGCGTCCGGGACTGCTGCCAGACGGTGGCCAGTCGCTGGACGACGGTGACCGTCGAGGCGGCCACCAGCAGCCACAGGGCGCCCGCCTGGACGAAGGGCACCCGGAACGGCCAGCCGGTCAGGCCGGTGCCGACCAGCACGATGATCAGCCGCTCGGTGCGCTCGGCGATGCCGACGTTGCAGGTGAAGCCGGCACCCTCGGCGCGCGCCTTGATGTAGGAGGTCAGCGACCCCAGCACCAGGCACAGCAGGGCCGCCGCCAGCAGTGCCGGCTGGTCGTGCCGGGCGAACCACCAGGCCAGCGTGCCGAACACCGCGGCGTCGGCGACCCGGTCGCAGCTGGAGTCGAGCACGGCACCGAACCGGCTGCCCAGGCCACCGCTGGCCCGGGCCACCGCGCCGTCGACCATGTCGAACATCACGAAGGCCCAGATGAGCAGCGTGCCGAGGAAGAAGTAGCCCTGCGGGTAGCAGACCAGCGCCGACACCGTGGCGCCGACGGTGCCGGCCACGGTGATCGCGTCGGGACTGACACCGGCCTGCGCCAGCGACCGGCCCAGGGGTGCGATGGCCTTGCCGATCGGGGCGCGCAGCAGGTTCAGCACCGCTCAACTCTAGCTTCCGGCCTGCCGGGCCAGGACCGCGACGAGCCCGGGGCGGTACGCCCCGGCACCGGTCGCCCCGGAGGAGATCAGGCTCGTGGTCGAGCCGTCGCGGGCCTTGCCCGGCCTGCCCGATCTGGTGTCAAATGCAGCAGGGCCGCGCTTCGGAAGCACTCCGGCGAGCCCCGTCGGAGCCGGGAGCAGCCCCTGGAGCGGTGAGGGGCTGCGGCGATGACGACGAAGACGGCGGCACGTACCCAGAGCAGGTTGCCAGCGGTCGCGGCCAGCGGGCCCGACCAGATCCGCAACGTGGCATTGGTCGGGCACGGCGGGGTCGGCAAGACCACGCTGACCGAGCACCTGCTGGCGGCGGCCGGCGCGATCTCCCGGGCCGGCACCGTCGCCGACGGCAACACCGTCTCCGACGCCGACCCGGTCGAGATCAGCCAGCAACGCTCGGCGTTCCTGTCGGTCTGCCCGGTGCGCTACCGCGACGTGGTGATCAACCTGCTGGACACCCCGGGCTCGCCGGACTTCGTCGGCGAGCTGCGGGCCGGCCTGCGAGCGGCCGACGCCGCGCTGTTCGTGGTCTCGGCCGCCGACGAGCTCGACGACGCCACCCTGGCGCTGTGGGAGGAGTGCGCCGCCCTGGGCACTCCCCGGGCGGTGGTGATCAACCGGCTGGACGCACCGCGCGCCGAACTGGCCCGCACCCTGACCGCCTGCCGGCACGCCTTCGGCGGGGTGGACGGCAACGCGGTGCTGCCGCTGTACCTGCCCGAGGACCCGGCGCAACCGACCGCCGGCAGCCTGGTCGAGCTGCTCACCACCGCCGACCCGGCGCACGCCGAGGACCGGGCGGCGCTCATCGAGGCGATCATCGCCGAGAGCGAGGACGAGACGCTGCTGGAGCGCTATCTCTCCGGCGACGACCTGGACCCGGCGGTACTGGCGGCCGACCTGCACACCGCGGTCGGCCGCGGCCATTTCCACCCGGTGGTGCCGATCTCGGGCGGCGACGATGCCAACTTCGGGCTGCAGGAGTTGCTGGACCTGGTCGTCCGCGGCTTCCCCAGCCCGGTCGAGCGACCGCTGCCGGACTGCTACACCCCGATCGGCGGCGACGGGCCGAAGCTGGCCTGCGACCCGGACGGGCCGTTGGCGGCCGAGGTGATCCGCACCTGGGTCGACCCCTACCTGGGCCGGGTGTCGCTGGCCCGGGTGTTCTCCGGCACCATCACCACCGACACGCCGCTGCACGTCTCGGGTCACGGCGGTGCCGAGCGCGGGCATCCCGACCACGACGCCGACGAGAAGACCGCCACCCTGCTCGGCCCGACGCTGGCCCCGATCACCTCGGCGTTCGCCGGCGACTGCTGCGTGGTGGCCCGGCTGGCCAGCGCCGAGACCGGCGACACGCTGTCCGAGCAGCGCCAGCCGCTGGTGATCCTGCCCTGGCAGCTGCCCGAACCGCTGCTGCCGGTCGCGGTCCGCGGCGCCACCCGCAACGACGAGGACGCCCTGGCCAAGGCCCTGACCCGGCTGTCGGCCGCCGACCCGGCCGTCCGGATCGAGCGCAACTCCCACACCGGCCAGCTGGTGCTGTGGTGCCTGGGCGAGGCGCACGCCGAGGTGGTGCTGGCCAAGCTGCGCTCCGGCGGCACCACCCTGGAGACCGACCCGGTCCGGGTGCCGCTGCTGGCCACCTTCACCGGCCCCGCCCGCGGGCACGGCCGGCAGGTCAAGCAGTCCGGCGGGCACGGCCAGTACGCCGTCTGCGACCTGCTCATCGAACCGCTGGAGCGCGGCGCCGGGGTTCAGTTCCTGGACAAGGTGGTCGGCGGCGCGGTGCCCAGCCAGTTCATCGGCTCGGTGGAGAAGGGCGCTCGGACCCAGCTGGCCAAGGGCGTGCAGGGCTCGGTGCCGGTGGTGGACGTGCAGGTGACCCTGCTGGACGGCAAGGCGCACAGCGTGGACTCCTCCGACGCCGCCTTCCAGACCGCGGCGGCGCTGGCCGTCAAGGAGGCCGCCGCGACCGGCGGCATCCAGGTGCTGGAGCCGGTGGACACGGTGCAGATCACCGTCGCCGAACACCACATCGGCGCGGTGATGTCGGACCTGTCCGGACGCCGGGCCCGGGTGACCGGCACCGAGCCGCTGGTCTCCGACCGCCCCGGCAACCGCAGCGTGGTGCACGCCGAGGTGCCCGCGGTGGAGCTGCTGCGCTACCCGGCGGTGCTGCGCTCGCTCACCGGCGGCGCGGGCAGCTTCAGCCGCGGCTACCTGCGCCACGACCCGGCGCCGACCGCGGTGGCCACCGCCCTGCTGGGATAGCTCGTCCCGGCCGGACAGCCCCGCTGGCGAGACCGTTTCGTAACCAGCGGCCGTCGAGCCTCGTTGGACGCAGTGACCTGCCGTCCGCGAGAGAGCGAGCCATGACCGACCCCGAGCATGCCGACCTGCCCGGCACCCACCGACCGCCCTCCTCCGGCCGGCACCGGGCACCCCGCGAGAACGCCGCCGCGCCGGCCGGGCCGGGCCTGCTGCCACGGGTGGCGCTGGCCGGCCTGGCGGTGGTCGCGCTGGCCGCCGGCGTCCTGGCCGCCACCAGCGCGGCCGGCACCCCGACCCGGCCGGACCCGGTCCCGCCGGCCGGCCCCGCGGGACCGGTCACCGGGCCGGCCGGGCTCTCCCGCGGGGCACCGCCGGGTGCCAAGGTGCTGACCGCCCTGCCGGTGCACGCCAGCCGGCCGGCTACAGCCACCCCGGCCGCGGTGCACGGCATGACCGTCGGCGGCATCCCGGCGGTGGCGCTCAACGCCTACCGGCTGGCCGCCGCCCGGATGGGTTCGGCCCAGCCCGGCTGCGGTGTGCCATGGCAGCTGCTGGCCGGGATCGGCCGGATCGAGTCCAACCACGGCCGGTACGGCGGCGCGACGCTCACCGCCGCCGGCGAGTCCCGGCCGCACATCATCGGGCCGGCCCTGGACGGCACCCGCTACGCCTACATCGCCGACACCGACGGCGGCCGGCTGGACGCCGACCCGCGGGTCGACCACGCCGTCGGGCCGATGCAGTTCATCCCGTCGACCTGGGCGCTGTACGGCATCGACGGCAACGGCGACCGGGTGGCAAGCCCGTTCAACATCGACGACGCGGCGCTGGCCGCGGCGCGCTACCTGTGCGCGGCCGGCGGCGACCTGCGCACCGCGGACGGGCAGCGCCGGGCGGTGCTGGCCTACAACCACTCCGACGAGTACCTCGCCCTGGTGCTGGCGACCGCCCGCGCCTACGCCACCGGCACCCCGCTGGACGGCCCGGTCCAGGGTGTGGTCACCGGGTCGGTCCCGCCGGTGGACACCCGCTGGCTTCCCCCGGTGAACCCGGGCGAGCCGGCCGGGGCGCCAGCCGGCTCCCCCGGCGCCAGCCCGTCCCACCCGGGCTCGGGTACCGGTTCGGCCGGGGGTGGATCGGCACCCACCGGCGCCACCGGCCCGGCCGGCGGCAACTCGCCCGGCAGCCCGACGGCCCGCCCGTCGAGCAGCGCGCCGGGGGGTGGGCCCAGCGGCGGAGGTCCCGCGCCGTCCAGCTCCACCCCGCCCCCGTCGCAGCCCAGCGACTCGCCGAGCCAGCCGTTGCCGGGGCTGCCGCTGCCCAGCATCAGCATCCCGGCGGTGCTGCCCTCACCCACCGGCACCGGCTGCGTCCAGATCGTGCTGGGCATCGCCGTCCCGGTGCCGTGCGGGCCGTGACGGCCGGCCGGTCCCTGACCGGGCGGCCGAGCTAGCCGGCGAAGCGCAGGATCAACCGGTCGTCGAGCGGCCGGAACCCGATCCGCTGGTAGATCCCGTTCGAGGTGGGGTTGGCCTGGTCGGTGAACAGCACCACCTGCCGGGCGCCGCTGTCCAGGGCATCGGCGGTGCAGGCCGCGGTGGCCGCCGCCCCGAAGCCGTGCCGCCGGGCAGCCGGCGGGGTGTAGACCGGCCCGATCCGGCTGACGCCGGCCACCGTGATGTTGCGGGCGGCCATCGACACCGGCTCGCCCCGCTCGTCCTGCCACAGCCACACCAGCCCGAGCTCCGCCCGGCGCCGGTAGATCTCGCGCTGCGGGGTGGCCGCCGACGCCTCGGCCTCACGGTGGAAGGCCACCAGCCAGTCCATCAGCACGTCCAGGTCCGCCTCGACGGCCCGGCGGGCACGTCCGGGCGGTGCCGGATCGGGCGGGCGCAGGCCGTCGAGGGTGTAGAGCCGCTGGCACATCGCCAACTCGGTGCTCAGGCCGGTGCCGGCGGTCCAGCTGCCGGCGAAGCGGTGCGCCGCGTCGGCGGTGCCCATCACATCGGGAACGGTGGCCCCGCGGGCCCGCAGCCCGGCGACCAGGTCGTCCTCGCTGCCGGGCGGCAGCTCGCCGATCAGCACGCCGTACGGCGGCGTCATCGACACCGCGCCGGTCACCGCACCGCCCGCCTCGTACCAGCCGAACAGCGGCGGGGCGTTGGAGAACCGCTGACCGGCCCGCACCGTCTCCAAGACCGTGAGCGGCACGGTGTTGGCGTCCGGGTGCGCGGTGAGCAGGTCCAGGACCTGTCCGGCATAGCTTTCGGGATCGTCGCTGAACTGCCATGGCATCCGATTACGGTGCCATTCATCGCCGGGTCGGGTCGAGTCAATTCCGCCGCCGACGGCCGGGCTCGGTGTCGACCGTCAGTGGCCTTGGGTAAGTTGACCGGAAGGCCAGCGCAACGCCTCAACCGAAACGGAGATGCCCCGTGAGCAGACGTCAAGCCCGGTCAGAGGTCGCAGAGGCCCTTTCTCCGTTGGCCGAGCACACCAAATCGGCCGGCAGCAGCGTCGCCGAGCACGCCAAGGCCGCCGCCGTCAGCGTGGCCGAGCACGCCAAGGCCGCCGGCAGCACCGTCGCCGAGCACGCCAAGGCCGCCGGCGCCACCGTCGCCGAGCAGGCCAAGGCGAGTGGCAGCACCGTCGCCGAGCACGCGAAGGCCTCGGGTGGCAGCCTCGCCGAGCAGGCGAAGTCGACCGGCAGCGGCCTTGCCGACCAGGCCCGGGCCGCCGCGGCGAACGTCGCCGACAGCGGCAAGGCCGCGACCGGAAGCGCCGGGCAGGCGGTCAGCGGGGCACTGGCAGCAGCCACCGGCGCGGTCAGCGAGACCGCCGAGGTGCTGGCCGCCCGCGGCCGTAAGGCCCGCAAGGCCGCCCGGGACGAGGCGAACGCCCGCCGCAAGCAGGCCGCCGAGCAGGCCCATACGGCCGCCAAGCGAGCCCGCAAGCAGGCGAAGAAGGCACGCAAGCGAGGTGGCAAGGCACTGGCCGACACCAGGAAGCAGGCCAAGGCGCAGGCGGCCCACGCCAAGGCACAGGCCAGGCTGCAGGCAGCCGCCGCGCGGATCCAGGCCGCCGAGCAGGCTCACGCCGCGGCATCGGCGGTTCGCCGGCAGACCGGCCGTCCCGAGCGACGGCGACGTCATCCGGCGCGCCGGGTGGGACGGGTGGCACTGTTCGCCGGAGCGGTGGCCGGGCTGGTCTACCTGATCCGCAACAAGTTGGCGCCGGTCAGCCCGCCTTCCGTGCAGCCCTGGGCCCAGCCCACCCCGCCACGGCCGGTCGAGCCGGTCATTGCCCCGGCGACCGCGCCGCGGCCGGATATCGCTGCGGCGGGTGGGCCCGATGCCCCGCCGGTGACCGAGGCGGAGCAGGACGCCGCCTCCGGCACGCTGGACGACACGGCGCCGGGGTCGCACGACGACGCGGCGGGATCGCACGACGACGCGCCGGGGTCGCACGACGACGCGGCGGGATCGCACGACGACACGGCGGGATCGCACGACGACGCGCCGGGGTCGCACGACGACGCGGCGGCGGGCGGGCGGGCGGACAGCGCCGGCTGAGCGAGGAGCCGCCGCCCGGCCCGCAATGCGGCCGGGCGGCCCGGTGGCCGGGGCGGTGCTGGCCACGCGGCCAGCACGAAGGTCAGCTTTCGGAAGTGCGTGCGTCTGTCAGCTTGCCGGCCAGCGCTCGGCCAACAGCGTGCGGGTGTCGGACAGCAGTTGCGGAAGCACCTTGGTCTGGCCGATCACCGGCATGAAGTTCATATCCCCACCCCAGCGCGGCACGACGTGCTGGTGCAGATGCGCGGCAATCCCGGCGCCGCCGACCATGCCCTGATTCATGCCGATGTTGAAGCCCTGCGGGTGGGCGGCCGAACGCAGGGCCACCATCGCCCGCTGGGTGAACAGCGCCACCTCGGCGGCCTCGGCGGCAGTCAGGTCGGTGTAGTCGGCGATGTGCCGGTACGGCACCACCATCAGGTGACCCGGGTTGTACGGGTACAGGTTGAGCACGGCGTAGGTCAGCTCGCCGCGCGAAACGATCAGCGCGTCGGCATCGGTACGGGACGGCAGCTCGCAGAACGGGCAGTGCTGCTCGGCGTCGGAGGCGGGCTTGCCCTCACCGCCGATGTAGACCATCCGGTGCGGGGTCCAGAGCCGCTGGAAGCCGTCCGGCGTGCCGGCGAAGTCCCGGCCGTCGACCAGCTCCGGACCTGCATCGCCCGGATCCACGCCTTCCGGGCCCGCACCCGGATCGGCCGGACCCGGATCGGCCGGACCCGGATCGGCCGGACCCGGATCGGTCGGACCCGGATCGGCCGGATCCGCGGCTGCCGGACCGGTCACGGCTGGTCGGGCACGGTGAAGTCCACCACCGACGGCGAGTGGTTGGCCCGGCTGGCCACGAAGCCGGCGATCTGGTCGGCCGCCAGCGCCACCGGCACGCCGTTGAGCTGCTCACCGTCACGGAACCGGAACGACACCGCGCCGTCCTCGGCATCCTTGCCGCCGGCGATCAGCATGAACGGCACCTTGGCCTGCTGCGCGGTCCGGATCTTCTTCTGCATCCTGTCGTCGCCGGAGTCCACCTCCATCCGGATGCCGCGCGGACGCAACTGCCGCGCGACGTCGGCCAGGTAATCGACCTGGTCCTCGGTGACCGGGATGCCGACCACCTGCACCGGCGCCAGCCAGGCCGGCAGGGCGCCGGCGTAGTGCTCGATCAGCACGCCGATGAACCGCTCGATGGAGCCGAACTTGGCCGAGTGGATCATCACCGGCTGGTGCCGCTCGCCGTCCGCGCCGGCGTACTCCAGCCCGAACCGGGCCGGCTGGTTGAAGTCGTACTGGATGGTCGACATCTGCCAGGTACGGCCGATCGCATCCCGGGCCTGCACCGAGATCTTCGGGCCGTAGTACGCCGCGCCGCCCGGGTCGGGAACCAGGTCGAGGCCGGACTCGGTGGCGACCGCGCTCAGGATGGCGGTCGCCGCCTCCCACTGCTCGTCGCTGCCGATGAACTTGTCCGGCTTGGAGTCGTCGCGGGTGGACAGCTCCAGGTAGAAGTCGGACAGCCCGAAGTCCCGGAACAGGCCGAGGCAGAACTCCAGCAGGTGCTTGATCTCGGCCGGCGCCTGCTCCGGGGTGCAGTAGCTGTGCGAGTCGTCCATGGTCAGGCCGCGCACCCGGGTCAGGCCGTGCACCACCCCGGACCGCTCGTTGCGGTAGACGTTGCCCAGCTCGAACAACCGCAGCGGCAGTTCCCGGTAGGACCGGCCGCGCGAGCGGTAGATCAGGTTGTGCATCGGGCAGTTCATCGCCTTGAGCCGGTACTCGGCGTTGTCCAGCTCCATCGGCGGGAACATCCCGTCGGCGTAGTACGGCAGGTGGCCGGAGGTGTGGAACAGGCCGTCCTTGCTGATGTGCGGGGTGCTGACGAAGTCGAACCCCTCCTCGGCGTGCCGCTGCCGGACGTAGTCCTCCATCACCCGGCGCAGGATGCCGCCCTTGGGGTGGAACACCGCGAGGCCCGAGCCGATCTCGTCCGGGAAGCTGAACAGGTCCAGCTCGGTGCCGAGCTTGCGGTGGTCGCGCTTGGCGGCCTCCTCCAGCTGCACCAGGTAGGCCTTCAGGTCGTCCTTGCTGGACCAGGCGGTGCCGTAGATCCGCTGCAGCTGCTCGTTGTCCTGGTTGCCCCGCCAGTACGCCGCGGCGGTGCGCATCAGCTTGAACGCCGGGATCCGCCGGGTGGTGGGCAGGTGCGGCCCGCGGCACAGGTCGGTCCAGGCGAGCTGGCCGTCCCGGTCGAGGTTGTCGTACATGGTCAGCGCGCCGGCACCGACCTGCGACAGCTCCTCGGCGTCCAGCTCGGTTTTGGTGTGATTCTCGGCGTGGTCGGCCTCGCCGCCGCCCTTGAGCCCGATCAGCTCGAGCTTGAACTTCTCCCCCGCCAGCTCCTGGCGGGCGGCGGCGTCGCTGATCTCGCGGCGGGAGAAGCGCTGGGCCGCCTTGATGATGTCGGCCATCTTCTTCTCGATCGCCCCGAGATCCTCCGGGGTGAACGGCCGGCTGGGCAGGAAGTCGTAGTAGAAGCCGTTGTCCACCGGCGGCCCGATGCCCAGCAGGGTGCCGGGGAACAGCTGCTGCACCGCCTGGGCCATCACGTGCGCGGTCGAGTGCCGCAGCACCGCCAGCCCGTCGGGCGAATCCATCGACACGGGCTCGACCTCGTCGGCGGCCTCGAACGGCACGTCCAGGTCGCGCAGCTCGCCGCGCGAGTCGCGCACCACCACCGCACCGGACGGTCCGGTCAGGTCGATGCCGGCCGCTTCCAGCGCGGCCCGCGGAGTCGTTCCGGCGGCAACCGCAACCGACGGCCGGACGGCCTGGACGGTGGACTGGGGTGCGGCGCTGGACAACGGATTCTCCTTCGTGAGGGCTTTGTTGACCCGATGCGGACTCGACACCGGACCTTGCAGTGCATGCTAGTGCGATGCCCAGAAAGCCCCGAGTCGATATCGCCTCAGCAGCGATCGGGGCGCTCGGCACGGTCGGGCTGCTGCTGGCCGGCTGCACCCAGGCACCCGTCCCGGCGGCTCCGTCCGGTTCGCCGACCTCCTCGTCCGGCTCGGTGGCAGCCCGGCCCGGTGGGTCGGCCTCGGTCACCGCCGCGGCTCAGCCGGCCGGCCACCCCGGGCACCGTCCGGCTCGGCTTCGCCGGCGACGTGCACTTCGCCGAGCGGACCGCGGCGCGGCTGGCCGACCCCGCCACCGCGTTCGGGCCGGCCGCCGCGGTGCTGTCCGCACCGGACCTCACCATGGTCAACCTGGAGACGGCGATCGCGGTCGGCGGCCGTCCGGAGGCCAAGACCTTCACGTTCGAGGCGCCGCCGACGGCGTTCGCGGCGCTGCGGGCGGCCGGCGTGGACGTGGTCACGATGGCCAACAACCACGCCGCCGACTACGGCTCGGCCGGGCTTGCCCAGACCCTGGCGGCGATCCGCGACACCGGCTTCCCGGTGGTCGGCATCGGTGCTGATGCGGCGGCGGCCTACGCGCCGTACTACACCCAGGTCAACGGGGTGCGGCTGGCGATCGTCGCGGCCAGCCAGGTGCGGGACCAGACGCTGGCCCACTTCACGGCCACCGACTCCGCGCCGGGGATCGCCAACGCCTACTCCGACCGGCTGATCGCCTCAGTGCGGGCCGCCCGCGCCCGAGCCGACGTGGTGATTGCTTTTCTGCACTGGGGAACCGAGTACCAGAGCTGCCCCAACCCCGACCAACGGGCGCTGGCCGACCGGCTGGTGGCCGCCGGCGCCACCGCGGTGATCGGCGCGCACGCGCACGTGCTGCAGGGTGCCGGCTGGCGGCCGGACGGCAGCTACGTCGGCTACGGGCTGGGCAACTACTTCTGGTGGCGCTCGTTCGGCAACACCCAGGACGACAACGGGTTGCTGACGCTGACCATCACGCACGGGCGGGTGGCGGGTGCGGCGTTCCAGCCCGCCCACCTGGACTCCCGGGGCATCGGGGTGCCCGCTACCGGGGCGGAGGCTCACCAGATCCTCGACCAGCTGGACGAGGCACGCCAGTGCGCCGGCCTGCTGACCGCCCCGCCGCATTAGGAATCGATCGCAAACTCGGTTCGCTACTCGGGAAGCCAGGCTCCGGAACGAGGCTCCCATCGACCGGTCCTGACGGTGTCTCCCAGCACGGGGTCGAGGAACGTTCGCACCAGCGCGACCGCCTGCTCGTACGTCTGATATCCGGAACACTCGGTGACGGTGCTGGCCAGCCGGCGGTAGGTCGTCCGCCAGCCAGCCGGAGTGGCATAACCAGTGATGTGAGGGAGGTTCCGATTCGACCGCTCGGCTTCGATAGCGATCCGCAGTGCCGACGCCTCGATGACCTGGGTGCGCGCGATGATCACCAGATCGACCAGGTCCCGAACCCTGGAAGACGGCCGGCCACCCGGATGTGCCTCGAAGGTGGCACATACCTTGTCGGCGATGTGGTCCGCGATCGGGTACAGCAGGTACGCCGGACTCGTCAGGCCGGCGACCTCGACCACCGGAACCGGGACCACTCGTTGCGCAGCACTCGTGACGATGCTGCCGATGACGACATCGACGGTGAACTGGGCAACCGGGCTCACTCCGACGTAGGCAGTTACGTGCAGCAGGGCCAAGGACGTCCCGGGTTGGCCTGGTCGCTCAGCACGCACCCCCGTCACGCGAACCTCGAACCGGAAGTGATCGGCAAGATCCACCGCGGCGGCTGCTATCAGTTCGGCTGCGGCCGATTCAACCGTCCCGGTATAGCGGAAGAGATCGAGGTCCTGACTGTGCCGCGCGGAGCGCAACCGGACCAGGAGGGCGTTGCCGCCCTTGAGGACCCACTCCTCACCACCGAGGGAAAAGACCCGCGCCAGGAAGCGGTCATACACGAACTGCCGTTGCAGGTTCGCGGTCTTCAGCTGAGGATCGGACCGTGCCAACGTCCTGATGCGCTGACTGACCGCATCCCAGAGCGCCTCACCGGTTCGATAACCGGTTACCTCGACGGCGCCCTCAGTCACGTGCGCCGTCAAGGGCCTTCACGGCACGCCGATCTTCGGGCGGCAGTACAGGAACAGGTGGTGCGCCGCGGACTGCTTCTGCGGCTGCAGCCACCATCACGGGATCGACCCGCACGTCCCGAAACGCGTGCCCGGCTGCCGAGACCATCGCTGGATCGACCCGCACACCCCGCAGCGCCCGCGCGATCGCCCCCATCACGTCGAGCTGTTGCGTCCGGGCGAGCGTGACGAGGCTGTCAGCCATCGCATGGTCCGAGGCACCACCCAGTTCGAGCAGGTGTTCGAGCACCTTTCCTCCGTCCGCCGCCGCGACATCGAAGCGGGGTGCGAAGCGAGCCAGCTGTGGAGCTAGTCGATCGAGCTCGACAGATCGTGATCGCACCGCCGAGGCCAGCACTCGCGCGACGTGCTCGCCGTCGTGGCGGTCGTCGAGCAGGTCGACGATGATCCGTTCCGGTGTCGTGGTGGGCAGTCCGGCGACGGTGACGACCTCGTCCGGGGTCAGGACGCCCCGATGCAGCCGAACGTCCGGGCGACGGGTCTGCTTACGCATGGGAAGGGTGAACTCGTGCCGGTCGGCTTCCAGGTCACCGAGTTGGTGCAGGCGAGCTGCCGACGCGTGAGAAACCACCGCTCCCTGATGCCGGTGGCCCAGGCGGTCCGCGGCCACCTGTTCGGGCTCCAGCCCGAGCCATGCCGCGCGGAGTTCCAGGTATTCCACACCCGCTGCGCCCCTCAGCACATAGACGCCGTGGGCCAGCCGCGTCAGCATCCCATCGTGGACGAGCCGGGTCAGCTGGACTCGGGATACACCTGCTTCTCGAGCCTGAGCGGCCGTGAACAGCCCCCACTGGCCCTCAGCCAGCGATGCGAGCACTCGTTCAAGCTCTCCGCGACCCATACTGCGATAGTATCATCTGGATGAAGCTATCGCAGCAAGTCTAGTTCTTGAGCTGGATTCGGAGCTTCAATAGTTACAATTAATGGTAGCTATCGCAGCTTACCTCGATCGGTGACCTGGGGAGCTGGCGCGCTGACATTGGTTGCTCTAGAGTAACCGTTGCTCATGAGTAACCAATCAGCGGCGGAAGCCGCCTTCGATGCGCTCGGCGACCCGATGCGCCGCCGGCTGCTGGAGCTGCTGCACGCCGGTCCGCGCCCGGTCGGCGAGCTGGCCGGCCAGCTGCCGATCGGCCGGCCAGCGGTCAGCAAGCACCTGCGGGTGCTCGAGGGCGCCGGCCTGGTGGAGCACCGCAGCGTGGGCACCCGCAACCTCTACGCCTTGGCCCCGGACGGCCTGGCCGGCGCCCAGCAGTGGCTGGTCGGGCTGTGGGACACCGCGCTGGCCGCCTTCGCCGGTTACGTCGGCGAGCACACCAGGGCCGAGCACAACGTCCAGGCCGAACACCGCACAGACCGAGGAGGCACCGCGATGACCGAGCCGGCACCCGTCCGCCGGGAGGTGGTGGTCGACGCGCCACCGGCCACCGCGTACGCGCTGTTCACCGCACACGTCGGGTCGTGGTGGCCGCTGGCCAACCACAGCGTCTTCGGCTCCGGCGGCACCGTCGCGTTCGAGGGCGAGGAGCTGGTGGAGCGATCCGGCCCGCGGCGCTCGGTGTGGGCCGAGGTGGTCCGCGCCGACCCGCCGAACAGCATCGAGCTGAGCTGGCATCCCGGCCAGGACGCCAGCCGGGCCACCGAGCTGACCGTGCGGTTCGTCGAGCTGGACGGCCGGACCGCGGTCCGGGTGGAGCACCGCGGCTGGCACCGCCTCGCCGACCCGGACGGCGCCCGCACCGAGTACGACCAGGGCTGGCCGGTGGTGCTGGGCGCGTTCGGCCGGTGGTACGAGCGGGCACCGGGCGATTCGGCGCCGGACCCCGACTGGTACGCCCTGCTGCACCAGCCGGGCCCCGCGCTGTCCGAGGGGCAGTCGGTGTTCGAGCACCCGGACTTCGGCGAGCACGTGGCGTTCCTGCACCGGCTGGCAGCCGCCGGCATGCTGGTGGCGGCCGGCCCGCTGCCCGGCCAGCCCGGCTCGGGCATGACCGTGCTGCGCGCCGCCGGCGACCTCGACGTCCAGCGGCTGGCCACCGAGGACGACCTGAGCGTGGCGCGCGGCCTGCTGAGCGTCCAGGTGGTGCCGTGGGCGGTGCGGTTCACCGGGAACTGAGCAGGTCCTACGACGCCGAAGGACGACCCACCGTGGTGGGTCGTCCTCCAGGCCAGTAGCGCGGCGTCCCGGCCCGCGACTACTTGGTGTTGACGGTGATCTTGGCGATGCCGATGAGCAGGCCGGCCTTCACTGCGTCGGTGTTGAAGGTCTTGTCGAGCAGGGCGGCCGCGTCGGCCGACATCTCGACCTTGGTGCCTTCCAGGATCGCGGTGTCGCCCGCGGTCTGCAGCGGCTGGAGGGTGCTGCCGTCCAGGTTGAACAGGAAGGCGTGCTTCACCACGCTGGCGCCGTTGGCCGAGACGTCGCCGTAGAGCCTGGAGATGCCCGGGTCGATGTCGAAGTTGGTCAGCTCGACCTTGGTGCCGCCGGCGCTCAGCGACAGGCCGGACCCCGCGTGGTGGATGATGCCCTGCACGTAGGGGGTGACGGAGCCGGGCTTGTAGTAGGTCACGTTGCCGCCGGTGATCGGGAAGACCAGCGACCCGTCGGTCAGCTTCGCGGTGCCCACCACGCCCGGGGTGAGCTTGAGGGTGGTCAGCGCGTCGGTGAATCCGGTGTCCAGCTTCACCGCGGTGGTCTGGCCGGACAGCGTCTTGATGTCGGCCACCGGCTTGGCGGACTTCGAGTCGCTCGAACACGCCGTCACCGTCAGTGCCACCGCGCCCAGCGCGACAACACCGACCAGTGTCCGGGAGAACTTCGTCTTGGTGCCGGTCGTCATGGTGGTCATGGTGTGACTCCTCGCTTGCCTGGTCGGTTACACCCGGTCATTCGGGCCACCGCCCCGGCCGGTTCCTGCCGAGCCCCGGACTATGTCTGTTGTCACTCGGCCAATCCGTCGCCCGGCCGCGCTCCGAAGCGGCCGAGGCCGCGCTCCAGAGGTCGAGGCCGGGAAGAGGTCGAGGCCGCGCTCGCAAGAGGTCGAGGCCGCGCTCGGAAGGTGACCGGCCCGGAGGACTAATCTGACGGGGCGGGTCGTGCCGACCCCGGGAAGTCCCACCGATGTCGACGCAGGAGTGCGCAGATGGCCATCGCGACCACCAACCCCGCCACCGGCGAGGTGCTGACCACCTTCGAACCGTTGACCGACGCCGAGATCGACACCCGGCTGGCGGCGGCCGTGCAGGGCTTTGCCACCCTGCGCCGGACCAGCTTCGCCGACCGGGCCGGCTGGATGCGTGCCGCCGCCGACATCCTGGACGCCGAGCAGGACCGGGTCGCCACCCTGATGACCACCGAGATGGGCAAGACCCTCGCATCGGCCAAGGCCGAGGTGGCCAAGTGCGCCAAGGCCTGCCGGTTCTACGCCGAGCACGCCGAGGCGTTCCTGGCCAGCGCACCGGTCGAGGCAGGCACCGTGAACGCCACCGAGGCCTACGTCCGCTACCAGCCGCTCGGGCCGGTGCTGGCGATCATGCCGTGGAACTTCCCGCTGTGGCAGGCGATGCGCTTCGCCGCCCCGGCGCTGATGGCCGGCAACGTCGGGCTGCTCAAGCACGCCTCCAACGTCCCGCAGACCGCGCTGTTCATGCAGGACCTGTTCAGCCGGGCCGGCTTTCCGGAGGGCTCGTTCCAGACCCTGCTGATCTGCTCGGGCCAGGTCGAGGCGGTGCTGGCCGACGACCGGGTGGCCGCCGCGACCCTGACCGGCAGCGAGGGCGCCGGCCGGTCGGTGGCCGAGGCCGCCGGGCGCAACCTGAAGAAGACCGTGCTGGAACTCGGCGGCAGCGACCCGTTCGTGGTGATGCCCTCGGCCGACATCGCCAAGGCGGCCAAGGTGGCCACCACCGCGCGCTGCCAGAACAACGGCCAGTCCTGCATCGCGGCCAAGCGCTTCATCGTGCACGCCGACGTCTACGACGCCTTCGCCGCCGCCTTCGTGGAGAACATGACCGCCCTGGTGGTGGGCGACCCGATGCAGGAGGACACCGACATCGGCCCGCTGGCCACCGAGCAGGGCCGCGACGACGTGGCCGGCCAGGTGCGCGACGCCGTCGACAAGGGCGCCAAGGTGCTGTGCGGCGGCGAGCCGATCGAGAAGGCCGGCTGGTGGTACCCGCCGACCGTGGTCGCCGAGCTGACCGAGGACATGCAGATGTACGCCGAGGAGGTGTTCGGCCCGGTGGCGGGGCTGTACCGGGTGCAGTCCTACGACGAGGCGATCGAGCTGGCCAACAGCACCATGTTCGGGCTGGGCTCCAACGCCTGGACCACCGACCCGGACGAGCAGGCCGCCTTCGCCCGCGACCTGGAGGCCGGCGCGGTGTTCATCAACGGCATGACCACCAGCTATCCCGAACTGCCGTTCGGTGGCATCAAGAACTCCGGCTACGGCCGGGAGCTGGCGGCGGAGGGCATCCGGGAGTTCTGCAACGTCAAGGCGGTCTGGATCGGAGACACCGAGCCCACCCGGACCGGCGCGCACAGCGAATAGCCGATCAGCCGAGCGGGGTGGCGCTCCAGCCGCGGTAGGACTCGACCTCGATCCGCAGCACCGGTCCGTCCGGACGCTGGTCGCGGTACTGCGGGTACTTCGCCGCCAGCGCGTCGAGCGGCCAGCGCGATCGCCTCGGCCGGGTCGTCCAGCGGCTGGCCCGTCCCGTCCAGGCGCACCCACCACAGTTGCGACCAGTCCTCGTCGTAGTGGTCGACGAGCAGGCTGGCCCGTCCGGTGGCGCGCAGGTTGGCGGTGCGGCGCAGCTCGGTAGTGGTTTTAGGCTTGAAATCCACGGCAATGTGCACCCGGTCGGCCTGGGCGGCACCGGGCTCCAGCGCGAAGCAGACCGGCACCAGGTGTGGCCGGCCGGCGGCGTCCACGGTGGCCAGCCGGGCGAGGCGGGCCTCGGCGACCAACCGGCGCATCGCCTCGGAGCTCAGGCTCGGCATGGCGGACTCCCTCTTGCGACAAACGGCGGTCACCGCGGGTCGGGATAGCACTCGATCTCGGTGGCCTTGGCGCTCAGCCAGACCGCGGACCCGGCGGCCAGGTCCAGCTCGGCCACCGCGTCGGGGGTGATGTCGACCAGGGCCGGCGGGCTGCCCTCGACCTGGACCCGGACCCGGTCGGTGAGCAGCTCGACGCCGGTGACGGTACCCGGCCAGACGTTGCGCGGGCTGGCGGCTCGGGGCCGCTCGGTGTGCAGCGCGATCGCGCTCGGCCGCAGCGCCAGCAGCACCCGGCCGCCCGAGGCGTCCGGGCGATGCCGCCGGCCGCGTGCAGCACGCCACCGGTCGCCAGGGTGACCGCTCCGTCCGCGCCGAGCCGTCCGGGGTAGAGGTTCAGGCCCACCAGCCGGGCGACGTACTGGCTGGCCGGTCGCCGGGCCACCTCGGCCGGCGCGCCCTGCTGCACCACCCGGCCGTCCTCGATCACCAGCAGCCGGTCGGTCAGCACCATGGCCTCCAGCGGATCGTGGGTCACCACCAGGCTAGGGCCGCCGAAGGCGCTCAGGTGCCGGCGCAGCTCGGCGCGGACCTCGAGCCGGGTCCGGGCGTCCAGGGCGGCCAGTGGCTCGTCGAGCAGCAGCAGCGCGGGCTCCGCGGCCAGCGTCCGGGCCAGCGCCACCCGCTGGGCCTGCCCGCCGGACAGCTGGCCGGGCTTGCGGCCGGCGAGCCCGGTCAACCCCAGCCGGTCCAGCCAGGCGTCGGCGCGCTGCCGGGCGTCGGTGCGGCCGATCCCTCGCGCCCGGGCCGGGAAGGCGACGTTGTCGCGCACGCGACAGGTGCGGGAACAGCCGGTAGTTCTGGAACACCAGCCCGACCGGCCGGTCCTCGGCCGGCACGAACAGCTGCCGGCCGGGGTCGTCCAGCACCTCGCCGCCGAGTGAGATCCGGCCGTGGCGCAGCGCGCTCAGGCCGGCCAGGGTGCGCAGCAGGGTGGTCTTGCCGGCCCCGTTCGGCCCCAGCACGCCGAGCACCTCACCCGGTGCCACCGCGAAGTCCAGCGCGAGCCGGAAGCCACCCCGCTCGAGCACGCCGGCCACCGACAGGGCGCCCGGCTCGCCCGGCGGCAACCGGCTCACGCCACCCCGCCGGGACGCAGCCAGCGCTCGCGCAGCAGCGCCAGCACCGCCGCGGCGGCCAGCAGCAGCACCAGGCTCAGCGCGATGGCCGGTTCCGGATCGGTCTGCAGCTGGTCATAGATGGTCAACGGCATGGTCTGGGTGGTGCCCGGGTAGTTGCCGGCGAAGGTGATGGTGGCCCCGAACTCGCCCAGCGCGCGGGCCCAGCACAGCACCGCCCCGGCCAGCACGCTCGGCGCCACCAGCGGCAGCGTGACCCGGGCGAACACCACCAGCCGGCGGGCGCCCAGGGTCGCCGCGGCTTCCTCCAGGTCGCGGTCGGCCGAGCGCAGCGCACCCTCGACGGCCACTACCAGGAACGGCATCGCCACGAACGTCTCGGCCACCACGACGCCGGCCGTGCTGAACGGCAGGGTGATGCCGAACCAGTCGTCCAGGTAGCGCCCGAGGATGCCGTTGCGCCCGAAGGCCAGCAGCAGCGCCAGGCCACCTACTACCGGCGGCAGCACCAGCGGCACCGTGACCAGCGCCCGCAACAGCGCCAGTCCCGGGAACCGGGCGCGGGCCAGCACCCAGGCCAGCGGCACGCCCAGCACCAGCGAGACCACGGTGGCGGCCGTGGCGCACTCCAGCGACAGCCGCAACGCGGTCAGCGCCGCCGGGTCGGTCAGCAGGCCGGGCAGCCCGCTCCACGGCGCGCGCACCAGCAACGCCAGCAGCGGGACGAGCAGGAAGCAGAACCCGACGAGGGCCGGGCCGGCGAGCGCGACCGGCACGCCGCGACCGGTCACCCGCCGGTCCGGTGCATCCCGCCTTCCGGCCCGCTCGTCGGTCATGGGCCGGCCGGGAGAAGCGCCGTCCAGCCTCACCACTGGCTCAGGGATTGACTCACGGGTTGGCGAAGCCGGCGGCCGCCAGCACGTCCCGGCCGGTGCTCGACAGGACGTAGTCGACGAAGGCCTGCGCGCCGGCCGGGTTGCCGGCCTTGGCCAGCGCCGCGATCGGGTAGTCGGTCGAGGCGTTCTGCTCGTCCGGGATGGTGATGCCCTTGACCTTGGCCCCGGCCGCCCGGACGTCGGTCACGTACACCACCGCGGCATCGACCTCGTTCGCCTCGACCTTGGTCAGCGCGGCCTTGACGTCCGGTTCCAGGGTGACCGGCTTGACCGTGATCCCGGCCTTGTCGAACACCTTGGCGGCGGTCGCGCCGCACGGCACCTGGCTCTGGCACAGCGCCACCTTCACCCCGGACTTGGCCAGGTCGGCAACGCCCGTCACACCGGCCGGGTTGGCCGGCGGCACCGCGATCTCCATGACGTTGCGGGCGAAGGTCTTCGAGTCCGAGGCATCCTTGGCATCGACCACCTGGGTCATGTTCTTGCCCGAGGCGGAGGCGAACACGTCAGCCGGCGCGCCCTGGGTGATCTGCAGCGCGAGCGCGGAGCTGGCGCCGAAGTTCAGCTTGACGTGCACGCCCGGATGGGCGGCCTCGAAACTCTTCGCCAGCGAGGTGAACGACTCGGTCAGCGACGCCGCGGCGAACACCGTGACGGTGCCGGTGACGGTGTTCGCGGCGCTCGAACCACCGCCGCCGGCCGGCGCCGTCGAGCTGGAATCAGACTTGTTGTCCGAGCTACAGCCGGCGGCGGTCAGCGCCAGCGCGGCCAGCGCGGCGATCCCGGCCAGGGTCCTGCGGTTCATGCCTGCTCCTCGACTCTCGGTGGGTACGTCAGCTTGCGGGTGCGTCAGCTTGCGGGTGCGTCAGCTGCGGTACGTCAGCTGCTTGTGGGTGGGTCAGCTGTCAGCGGGTACTTCGATGACGACGTTGGTGGCTTTCACCGAGGCGACCGCCAGGGTGCCCGGTTGCAGGTCCAGCTCGTCGGCGGCCTCGCGGCTCATCAGCGACACGATCCGGAACGGGCCCGCCTGCATCTCCACCTGGGCCATCACGGTGTCGCGCACCACCCGGGTGACCAGGCCGACCAACCGGTTGCGCGCGGACTCACTCGCCATCGGCCGGATCGCCGGCCGCTCGGCGCTGCCGGCCAGCTCGGTGGCGAAGGCGGCCAGCGCCGCGCCCTCGATCGCCAGCCGGCCGCCCTCGGTGACGGTCGGCAGCCGGCCGGCGTCCGCCCAGCGCCGGAGGGTGTCGTCGCTGACGCCGAGCAGCGCGGCGGCTTCCCGGACCCGAAAGGTGGCCATGGCACGCCACTGTAGCCGCATCTGCGGTTCAGAAGTGCTGCAGGTTGCCGCAGATACTGTTACCGGCCGGGACTATCCCTGGTGACGCCGAAGGTAGGTCTCGACGCCGCCCGACAGCTGCCCGGCCCGGAGCGCGTCATCGAGTGCCGCCACCACCGCCCCGACGAACGACCGGTCCTGCGGGAATATCCGGTTGACGAGATAGCCGATTCCGGCGTGGCTGCGTGCGTGGCTGCTCCAGGTCGCGTGCAGCGCGGCGAAGTCCCGGACGTTGGCGGTGACCACGCAGCGCCCGACCGACGTGGCGTAGCCGAGCAGCTCCTCGTCGGGCATGCCCACCAGGGCAGCGTCGTCCACCACGGCGAGCACGTCGTGACCCCGGCTCCGCAGTTGTGCGGCAATCTCGCCGCTGAGCATCTCGTCGAGCAACAGCCGCTGCGGATCGGTCACCGGGCGAGCAGGTCCTGGCGCCGCTCCCAGGCGTCGAAGCTGCTGCTCCTCGAACGCCTCGGCCGCCTCGACCCAGGCATCGATCTCGTCCGGGTAGGCGGCCCAGTACCGGATCGCGATGTCCACCAGCCGGCCCGGCACTCCGGTGTTGGCCGAGACCAGCGCGGCGATCTCATCACCGGCCAGCTCCGGCTCGGCCTGCCGCGCGGACCGGACGGCCCGGATCACCTCGCGCACGTCCGGGCCGCCGACCAGCACCGCCCGCCGGCCCGCCGGGCCCTCCCGGAACAGCACACCAGGATGGTCTTCCATGCGCAGCGCCTCGTCGACGAACCGGTTAGCCGCGGACGACCCGGACCAGCCGGGGTGGCTGGCGACATAGCTGGCCAGCCGATCGCTGACCCGAAGGTCGAACCGGATGGAACGTGGCGTGCCACTACTCATGACTACATCGTAGTGCAACGTAGCGAGAACGTGTCAGCTGAGCAGCAGGACCGGCACCTCGTCGCCGACGCCGACCTGCTGGCCGTCGGCCACCTGCGCCAGTCCCCCGGCCGACGCCGAGGCGGACAGCTGGTGCGAATCCTGACCGACCACCGGACGCACGTGCAGCCGGCCGTCCGGGCCGAACCGGCAGCCGACCCGCAGGTAGGCGGTCCGGCCGTCACCGTGCGGACGCGACAGCGGGGCGTCGGCGATCGCCAGCACCTCACTCGGATACGGGTCCGGGTGACCCATCCGGTGCCGCAGCGCCGGCCGGGCCAGCAGCTCGAAGCTGACCAGCGCCGACACCGGGTTGCCTGGCAGCCCGAGCACCGGCACCGGGCCTGCCGGCCCCGGCAGCGTCCCGAACGCGAACGGCTTGGCCGGCCGGATCGCCACCTGCAGCCAGGTCAGGCCGCCGAAGTCCTCCAGCGCCGCCCGGACCGGGTCGGAGTCCCCCATCGAGACACCGCCGCAGGTCAGCACCGCGTCGCAGTCGCGCACCGCGGAACTGAGCCGCTGCCGCAGCGCCGGCACGTCGTCGGCGGCCACTCCGAGATCGACCGGCACGCAGTTGGCCCGGGCCAGCAGCGCCAGCAGCATCGCCCGATTGGACTCATAAATCTGGCCCGGACGTAGCTCGCCGCCGGTCACCAGCTCGTCGCCGGTCACCAGCACGCCGACCCGAAGCCGCCGGTAGGCGCTGATCCGGCGGGCGCCGACGCTGGCCAGCACGCCGAGGTGCGCGGGCCGCAGCACCGTCCCGGCCAGGAACACCAGTTCCCCGGCCCGCACGTCGCTGCCCGGCCGCCGGAGGTTGGCCCCGCTGCCGACCTCGGCCCGGATCTCGACCCGGTCGCCGGCCGCGCTTCGTTGGTCGGTACGAGTGGCCGAGGTCTGCTCCACCATCACCACCGCGTCGGCACCGTCGGGCACCGGGGCGCCGGTCATCACCTTCCACGCCTGGCCCGGACCCACCGGGCGGTCGGCCACCGTGCCGGCCAGCACCGAGCCGAGCACCTCCAGGCTGATCGGGCTCTGGCTGTCGGCGCCGGCCAGATCGGCGGCGCGCACCGCATAGCCGTCCACGCTCGAGTTGTCGAAGGGCGGCACGTCGGCCGGCGCGATCACGTCCTCGGCGAGCACGCAGCCGTCGCAGTCGGCCGATTCCAACCGCACCGGCTCCAGAGGCGGGCAGGAGGCCAGCAGCAGCCGGCGCGCCTCGACCAAGTCGATCATCGGCCCACCCTACGGCCACCCGACCCACCATCGCCGCCGCGATGACCTTCCAGCAACGGTGCGGCCGCATTGCCCGCCGACCAAGGCACATTGGACCTTCGGTGGCCTGCACCCCGGGTCGGCGGGCGGCGGATCGCCGGCTAGGGCGTCAGCCCTGGGTGCCGCCTCAGTAGGTGGTCGGGATATAGGGGTAGCACGCGGCGTGCAAGCCCGCGTTGTCCAGCGAGCCCATCAGCTTGTTGCCTGTCTGCGGCCCGGTGATCCCGTCCACGGTGAGGTGGGCCTCGCTCTGGACCCGCTTCACCCAGTAGGTCGTGCTCGCGCCGTAGTACCCGTCGACGGCGAGGGCGATCCCCCAATGCCAGTTCAGGGCTCGTTGCACGCACTTGACGGGCGTGCCGCCGTAGGAGCTGCTGGGATAGATGGTCGATGCGGTGGGACTAGCCGAAGCCGGCCCCATGCCGGCGGCTACGAGAGCCCCGGCGGTGGCCACGCTGGCAACGATTCGGCGTGCCTTCATAAGGTCTTCCTTTCCAAAGGTGAGCGGGACGGCCATGTCATGACGGGCATTTTGTTCGTCATGGACCGATCTAGATGAGAAAATTGTGTGAGGATTGATACCTGCGGATATAAACCGTTATCGGGAGACGTTCGTCGTCATGTCCGGTGCCGTGCTGACCAGGTCGGTCGAGTGCAGGTCCGTGGTCGTCGGTGGCCGGACCGAGCTGGGGTTGGGCATGCCGGGCATCGGGCCGACGAGTGTGGTCAGGCATGCTGGGCCGGTGACTGTCCCCCACCCCCCGGACGCCGTCCCGGACGGCGCCGACCCCACCGAGGCGGGCGTCACCGAACTGCCCACCCTGACCGAGCCGGTCGAGGTCGAGTTTCAGCCGTCCAGCACGCTGATCCGGCGCGGGCCGCTGCGCGGACCTGCCGATCGAGGTGGCGGTGCTGGCTGCGGTGGCGTTCTTCGTAGCGGCCGGGTTCGGCATTGTCGCGCCGGCCATCCCGGTATTCGCGCGCAGCTTCGGGGTCTCGCGGACCGCGGCCGGGGCGGTGATCAGCGCCTTCGCGCTGATGCGGCTGGTCTCGGCGCTGGGGTGCGGCCGGCTGGTGAACCGGCTGGGCGAGCGGGTGGTGCTGGGAACCGGCATCGCCATCGTGGCAGTAAGCAGCGCGCTGGCGGGGTTGTCGGCCAACTACGGCCAGCTGCTGACGCTACGGGGCGTCGGCGGCATCGGGTCGGCGATGTTCTCGGTGAGCGCGAGTTCGCTGCTGCTCGGTGTCACGTCCTCGGGCCAGCGCGGGCGGGCGATGGGCGCCTTCAGCGGCGGCTTCCTGCTGGGCGGCATCGCCGGCCCCGGACTCGGTGGTCTGGTGACCGGCTGGTCGCTGCGGGCACCGTTCTTCCTCTACGCAGGCACCCTGGCGGCGGCCGGTGGGGTCGGGCTGGCAATGCTGCCCCGGCGGACGGCCCGGCGCGCCCAGCAGGCCGCCCAGGCCAAGCAGTCCCTGCTCACCGTGCGGGAGGCCGTCCGGCTGCCGGCGTTCCGGGCTGCCGCGCTGGTCAACCTGGCCGACAACTGGGCGGCGGTCGGTACCCGGTCGGCCCTGGTGCCGCTGCTGGTGGTCGAGGCGCTGCACCGGTCGCCGATCTGGACCGGGATCGGGCTGACCGTCTTCACCCTCGGCAACATCGCCACCCTGACCGTGGGCAGCCGGCTCGCCGACCGCCGGGGACGCCGGCCATTGCTGCTGGCCGGCTGCCTGGGCAGCGCAGCCGGCACCGTGCTGCTGGTGCTGCCGCACTCGCTGCCGCTGTTCCTGGTCTCGATGGCGGTCTTCGGGCTGGGCAGCGGGCTGCTCGACGTGGCACCGGGCGCGATGCTCGGCGACGTGGCCGGCGGCCGGGGCGGCACCGTGGTGGCCGCCTACCAGATGGCCGGCGACGTCGGCAGCCTGACCGGGCCGGTGCTGGCCGGCCTGCTGGCCGACAGCTTCGGCTTCTCCGCCTCGTTCGCCCTGACGACGGCGGTGCTGCTGGCCGCCGCCGGGGTGGCGTTCCGCGCGCCGGAAACCCTGCGCCGCAGCTGAGACCGGCAGCTGACCCTCACACCGTCATAAGGATCGGGCGTCCGGGCGTTCGATCCTTATGACAGTCGGCCGCAGAGGCTGGCGGGGGTGGCGAGAGAAAGAGGTCAGCGGAAGCCGGCGATCGCGTGCGGCTGGTAACCGTCCTCCAACCGGGACACCTCGTCGTCGGTGAGCTCCAGCGACACGGCGGCCACCGCGTCGTCCAGATGGCCGCCCCGAGTCACCCCGACGATGGGCGCGCTGACCACCGGGTTGCGCAGCACCCAGGCCAGCGCCACCTGGGCCCGCGACACCCCGCGCGAGGCGGCAACCTCGGCGACCCGTTCGACGATCGCGCGGTCGGAGTCGAGGTAGAGCGTCTTGCCGAACTCGTCGGTCTCGCTGCGGGCGCTGCCGGCGTCCCAGTCCCGAGTCAGCCGGCCGCGGGCCAGCGGGCTCCACGGGATCGCGCCGACGCCGAGGTCGGCGCACAGCGGCAGCATCTCCCGCTCCTCCTCGCGGTAGAGCAGGTTGTAGTGGTTCTGCATGCTGACGAACTTCGTCCAGCCGTTGCGCTCGGCGACGTGCTGGGCCTTGGCGAACTGCCAGGCATACATCGACGAGGCGCCGAGGTAGCGCACCTTGCCGGACTGCACAGCGGAATGCAGCGCCGCCATGGTCTCGGAGATCGGGGTGCGGTCGTCCCACCGGTGGATCTGGTAGAGGTCGACGTAGTCCACCCCGAGCCGGCGCAGGCTGGCGTCCAACTCGGCCAGGATCGCCTTGCGCGAGAGCCCCGCGCCGTTCGGGCCCGGACGCATCCGGCCGTGCACCTTGGTGGCGAGCACGATCTGGTCCCGGTCGGCGTACTCGCGCAGCGCTTGTCCGACGATCTCCTCGCTGGTGCCGTCGGAGTAGACGTTGGCGGTGTCGAAGAAGGTGATGCCGGCCTCCAGCGCCTGCCGGATCAGCGGCCGGCTGGCCTCCGCGTCCAGGGTCCAGGGATGGTTGCCGCGGTCGGCGATGCCGAAGCTCATGCAGCCCAGGCAGATGCGCGAGATGTCCAGACCGGTCGAGCCCAGCTTCGTGTAGTCCATGCCCTCGACCCTAGGCGCACCCGGGCCAGTGACGGGAAGCGGCACAGGCCGCCCGCAACGACACGCCGCCGAGGCCTCGTCTGGGCGCTCAGCGATCCGAAAGGTACCTAGTGGAGTATGCCTGGATGCACGGAGATGCTCTCGACCTGGTGCTGGTCGCCCTGGCGCTGCTGTCGGCGCTGGGCGGCTACCGCCGCGGCCTGATCTGCTCGGTCACCTCGTTCGCCGGCTTCGTGGCCGGTGCGGCGATCGGCGTCCGGATCGCGCCGGCCATCGGCCGTGCCGTGCTCAAGGCCCCCAGCGACGCCGGAGCGGCCGACCAGGCGCTCGGCCAGCGGGTACTCATCCTGGCCGTCGTGCTGGTCTGCGCCATGGTCGGAAACCTGGCCGGCCAGGCGGTGGGCAGCTGGTTGCGCGCCCAGATCCACCGCACCCCGCTCGGGCCGGCCGACGGCGTCGGCGGCGCGGTCATCTCGGTGGTCACCCTGCTGGCGCTGGCCTGGCTGCTGGCCCTGGCGCTGGCCTACGCGCCGACACCCGCGCTGGCCCGCCAGGTGCACCGCAGCCTGGTGCTCAACACCATCGACCGGATGGTGCCGGGCGAGGGCCAGCGGGTGGTCGCGAGCCTGCTGCGGCAGTTGCAGCAGCACGACCTGCCGGCGGTGTCCGGGCCGTTCAGCACCCTGCTCGCCCCGTCGGTGGCCGCGCCCGACCCGTCGGTGGTGGCACCGGCGATCCGGGTGGCGGCCAGCTCGATCGTCAAGATCACCGGCGAGGCGCCGTCCTGCCGGCGGGCCATCGAGGGCACCGGTTTCGTCTTCGCGCCAGGTCGGGTGATGACCAACGCGCACGTGCTGGCCGGGGTCAGCCACCCCATGGTCAGCGCGCCCGGTGGCGGCAGCGCGCTGGCGAGCCGGGTGGTGCTCTACGACCCGAACCGCGACATCGCGGTGCTGCTGGTGCCCGGGCTCGATCGCAAGCCGTTGGCCATCGCCGGCCCCGCGGACAGCGGCACCTCGGCGGTGGTGGCGGGCTACCCGCTGAACGGCTCGTTCACCGCCGACCCGGCCCGGATCGCCGCCCGCACCAGGGTGACCGGCCCGAACATCTACCAGGACCGCACCGTCACCCGGCAGGTCTACACGGTGCGCGGCCGGGTGCGGCCCGGCAACTCCGGCGGCCCGCTGCTGAGCGGCACCGGCCAGGTGTACGGGGTGGTGTTCGCGGCCAGCGTCGACCAGCCCGAGGTCGGCTACGTGCTCACCGCCGCCGAGGTGGCCCCGGACCTGCAGGCCGGCCGGACCGCCACCGGCACGGTCGGCACCCAGGGTTGCGACTGAGCAACCGGGGCTACTGAACAGCCGAGCTGCGACTGAGCGCCCGGGTCAGCCCCGGCTGGCGTAGCGGGCCGCGCCCAGCACCCAGGCGTCCTCGATCAGCGCGCCGGGCAGGTCGGCACCGAAGCGCCGGCTGGCCTGCTGCCGCCACGCCGCCCCGAGCCGGCTGCCGGCCAGCGCGCCGAGCAGCCCCACCGCACCGGCCAGCACCGTCCGGCCGCGGCTGCCGCCCTCGCGGGAGCTGAGGATCGCCGCCGGCGGCGGTGCCACAGACCAGCCGGGACACCAGGCCCTCGGGCTGCAACCGGCTGGGCGTCCGCGGCAGCTTGTCGCCCACCAGCTCGCCGGCGGCGGCGGTGCCGGCCAGCCGGCGGGTCCACCGGTTGCCCAGCCTGGTCGACGGCGAAGCGGTCAGGGACAGAGCGGTGATGCCGGCAGTGGCCCGGCCGCCGGTGGCCAGGCCCAGCAGGGCGGCGCGTACGTAGGTGGACATCCCTGCACCCTATGCGCGTGCGCCTCCCCGATCCGCCGCGCCCGATGCCCTATCAATGAGTCGATGGCCATCGACAACAAGCACCAGGTCCACCCGGGCGAGCCGCGACTGCCGGCCGCCGTCGCGGTGCTGGCCGCCGTGGCGCTCTACAGCCTGCTGCCCACCAAGCTGCTGATCCAGCCGCGGTTCGTCGTCCCGGTGCTGGAGCTGGCGCTGTTCATCCCGCTGGTCGCGGCCAACCCGCGCCGGATGACCCGGGGCAACCGCGGCCTGCGCCGGCTGGCGATCGCGCTGGTGCTGCTGATCGCCGCCAGCAACGCGGTCGCGCTGGTTCTGCTGATCCGCCAACTGGTGGCGGGACACGCCCAGGAGGATGCGCCGACGCTGCTGCTGGCGGCGGGACAGGTGTGGCTCACCAACGTGCTGGTGTTCGCGCTCGCCTACTGGGAACTGGACCGGGGCGGCCCGGTCACCCGGACCCAGGTCGCCCGGCCGCGGCTGCCGATCGCCGACTTCCGGTTCCCGCAGGACGAGGACCACGACGCCATCACCGAGGTGGCCAAGCGCTCCTCGCAGAAGTCCGGCTGGGCGCCGGGGTTCATCGACTACCTCTACGTCTCGGTGACCAACTCCTCGGCGTTCAGCCCCACCGACACCATGCCGCTGTCGCCGCGCGCCAAGATCCTGATGGCGGTGGAATCGGTGTCAGCCCTGGTGCTGTCGGTGCTGGTGATCTCCTACGGGGTCGGCCGGCTGAAGTAGGTCGACCTGACCTCAGGTTATCCACAAGATTGGCTCCGTCTGCAGCCACCGGCCGGAACGGCGGCTACGGTGGCTGGGCACCTCGGTAATCGCAGGTGCGACGTTCCGGTCCGTTCAGCCCTGTCCGCCGGTCGTCCCGGCAACAAACCTCAGGACGGGGGCGGGGAACCCATCGTGTGACGCCGAGCCATGGCGTCTTGGGGTGAAGCCGGGCATGCCCGGCCGGACACCGATCGTCCGAACCCGACAGCTAACCCCGCAGACGGTGGATCGGGAGGATCCATGTCCACATCCACGAAGTACGTAGGCTGCCATCGGGCACCCAGACCGGCCGCAAGCGGCCAGTGGCGCAAGGCCGGAGCACTGGCGGTCGGCGCCGCGGCGGCCTTCTCGGTGACCGCGGCCGGCGGCAGCGCGCAGGCCGCCACCACCCACAACTGGGACGGCGTGGCCCGGTGCGAGTCCGGCGGCAACTGGTCGATCAACACCGGCAACGGCTACTACGGCGGCCTGCAGTTCAGCCGCAGCACCTGGCTCGGTTACGGCGGCGGGGCCTATGCCCCGCGGGCGGACCTGGCCAGCAAGGCCGAGCAGATCACCATCGCCGAGCGCACCCTGCGCGGCCAGGGCGTCGGCGCCTGGCCGGTGTGCGGTCGCTACCTGACCGGCTCGACCCCCGCGGCAAGCGTCCGGCCGGCCGCACCGGCGAAGGCCAAGGCGACGACGACCAAGGCGGCACCGGTCCGTCGGGCGGCGCCGTCGGTGCACGCGACAGGGGTCTACACGGTGCGCCGTGGCGACACCCTGTCCAAGATCGCCGCGGCGCACCACGTCCGCGGCGGCTGGCCGACCCTGGTGCGGCTGAACCCGAAGATCAAGAACCCCAACCTGATCTACGTGGGTGAGCGGCTGGCCGTCTGAGCCGGACGACGCCCCGGTTCGCGGCGGCTGCTACGGCCGCCGCGGGCCGGGGCACCCGCTTTCTCTGCGCCGGCTGGATTGCCCAGCCGGCGAACCCCGCGTTCAGGCGCCGGGCAGGGTCTGCCTCAGTGCGAGCCGGGCAGGGTCTGCCTCAGTGCGAGCCGGGCAGGCCGGCCAGCGCGGCCGGCAGTGGCCGGCGGTACAGGATCCGCAGCCGCTGGGTAGCCCGCGACATCGCCACGTACAGGTCGCTGGCACCCCGCGGGCCGGCCGCCAGGATCGCGGCCGGCTCCACCAGCACCACCGCGTCGAACTCCAGCCCCTTGGACTGGGCCGGGGTCAGCACCGCCAGCCGCTCGGCGGCATCCGGCAGCCCACCCAGCGCCGCGGCCAGGCCCGGTTGGTCGGCTGCCGGGGCGATCACCGCCATCCGGCCGGCCGTCCCGTCGCCCAGCGCCGCCAGCTCCGCCAGCACGGTGCGGGTCACCGCCTCGGCCAGCTCGCCGGAGACCCGGTCCGCGGTCGGCGGCCAGTCGCCCTGCCGGGCCGAGGTCATCGCGGTGGCCGGGATGCCGGACTCGGCCAGCATCGCGGTCGCCACCTCGACGATCTGGCCCGGGGTGCGGTAGTTGACGGTCAGCTCGGCCAGCCGCCAGCGGCCACCGACGTAGCGGTCCAGCATCTGCTCCCAGGACCGGGCACCGGCCGGCGAGCCGGTCTGGGCGATGTCGCCGACCACGGTCATCGACCGGGACGGGCAGCGCCGCATCAACAGCCGCCACTGCATCGCCGACAGCTCCTGGGCCTCGTCGATGACCAGGTGGCCGAACGCCCAGTTCCGGTCGCTGGCCGCCTCGTCGACCAGGGCCTGCCGGGACCCGCTCGCCTGGTAGCGCTCGGCCAGCGCGTCGGCGGTGGTCATCCGGGCCGCGTCCGGCGCGAGGTCGGCGACCATGTCCAGCACCCGGCCGGCGTACTCGACCTCCACGGCCCGCTCGGCCGCCTCGGCGGAGCGGGCCGCGGCGTCGGAGTCGGCGTCGTCTGAACCCAGCAGTTCGGCCGCCTCGTCCAGCAGCGCCACGTCGGCCGGCGTCCAGGGTGCCGACCGGTGCCGGTGCAGGGCGCGCCGCTCGGCCGCGGACAGCCACGGTGCCAGGGCGGCCAGCGCCTCAGGATCGGCGTACAGGTCGCGCAGCAGCCGCTCGGGCGTCAGCGGCATCCAGCACAGGTTGACCTCGCGCCGGACGTCCGGGCTGTTGCGCAGCGCGTTGATCAGCTCGGGCCGGGTGTCGGCGTCCAGCTCGGTCCGCTGCGCCCTGGCCAGCCGGCCGGCCAGCAACTCCAGCAGGTCGCCGACGAACCGGGCCCGCGCCACGTTGTGCGGCTTGCGGGAGTGCTGCGCGCGGCCGCGGGCCTGCTCCACGTCGCGCGGCGACAGCGTCACGGTGTTGCCCTCGACCTCGAGCCGGACCGGTCCGGTGGGGACCCGCTGCCGGGCCTTCACCGCCGCGGCCAGCACCCGGACCATCCGCAGATCGCCCTTGAGCGACGCCGCCTCGTCGCTGTCGGCGGCCTGCGCGTCCACGCCGGGGAACAGCTGGCCGGCGGTGGCCAGCACCACGCCGGTCTCGCCCAGGCTGGGCAGCACCTGCTCGATGTAGTGCAGGAACCGGCTGTTCGGACCGACGACCAGCACGCCGCTGCGGGACAGCCGGTCGGCGTGCGCGTAGAGCAGGTAGGCCGCCCGGTGCAGCGCCACCACCGTCTTGCCGGTGCCCGGGCCGCCCTGCACCACCAGCACGCCCGCCATCGGCGCCCGGATGATCTCGTCCTGCTCGGCCTGGATGGTCGACACGATGTCGCGCATCCGGCCGGTGCGCTGGGCGTTGAGGGCCAGCATCAGCACCCCGTCGGCCGACACCGTGGTAGTGCCGGCGTCGGAGGCGGCGAACCGGTCGAGGTCGAGCACCTCGTCGGACACGCCGGTGACCCTGCGTCCGGTGGTGCTCAGGTGACGGCGGCTGACCACGCCGTCCGGCGCCGCCGGGGTGGCCCGGTAGAACGGCTGGGCGGCCGGCGCCCGCCAGTCCAGCAGCAACCGGGTGCCGGCGGCGTCGGTCAGCCCGATCCGGCCGACGTAGCGGTCACTGCCGTCGGCCATCGCCAGCCGGCCGATGCACAGCCGCTCCTCCACCGCGGCCAGTCGCTGCTGGTTCTGCGCGGTCAGGGTCAGGAAGGCATCCCGCTCGACCCGGGCGGCCGGCGTGCCGGCGGTGCTGGACCGGCGCAGCTGGGCCAGGGTGCGCTCGGTCTCGGCCCGCACCTCGTCCAGCCGGGCGTACCGGACGTCCAGGTCGGCCTGCTCGGCACCCAGCAGCGCAGCCATCGCCGCCTCGGTCACTCACGCCTCCACCCGCGCTCAGGCACGTGCGCGCCGTGCCGGCAGTCGATCTTGCCCTACCTGGCGGGCGCGCCGACGAGCGGGCCGGCCGCTGCCGCACCCGGGGGGCTCAGCCGGGTGGCCCGGCCGACACCGGTTCGGGCACGGGCTTGTCGACGTCGACCTTGCCGAGCTGGATCACCGACGCGCCCAGCAGCGCCATCAGCACCACCAGGCCGAGCCCGGACCACGGCCCGCGGTGGATGTGCTCGTCATAGACCATTACCCCGACCACGATGCTCAGCAGCGGGTCCACGGTGGCGATCGCCGGCAGGCTGGCGGTCAGTGGCCCGGCCTGGAAGGCCAGCTGGCTCAGGAACAGCCCGATGGCACCCACCACCACCACGGTGTAGAGCTGCCAGCTGGTCAGCATCACCAGCGGACCGAGCACCGCCCGGTCGGTGAGGCCCTTGAGCAGCGCGGCGGTGGCGGCGTACACCACGCCGACGGCCACCCCGATCAGGGCGGCGGCGTCAGCGGCCGGCCGGCGGCGGTGGGCCAGCAGCAGGCAGGCCAGCGCCAGCACCAGCCCGGCGATCGCCGCCACCACGGCGGGCAACCGGTCCGGGCCGTCGCCGCCGGCGCCGGGGTTGGTGCCGGCCAGCGACAGGAACCCGATCAGGCAGGCCGTCAGTACCAGCGCCCAGCGCACCTCGGCACCGGTCACCGGACGGCCCTGGCGGCGGCGCAGCAGCAGCGAGAACAGCAGGCCGGAGATCAGCAGCGGCTGCACCACCGCGAGCGCACCCAGGTGCAGGGCCAGCACCTGCAGGGTCAGGCCGATGCCGTCGGCGACGATGCCGGCCAGCCACAGCCGGTGGCTCAGGGTGGCGGTGACGAAGCGGGCCAGCACCCCGATCCGCAGCCGGCTGACGTGCGGAACCTGGGCGGCGCTGGAGTGCTTGAGGTTGGTGGAGACCGCGAAGGCCAGCGCCGAGCCCAGGCTCAGGACGACGACGAGCCAGTGCACGGACATTCTCGCTCCCGTTCCGGCTCGCCCAGCAGCTCCTCACGACCCCGTTCCGGTCGGCCAGCGAAGGGTAACCCGTGCCCCGCCGTCGACGGAGGAGTTGGCCGCCGTGGCGGTGCCGGAATGCGCCCGCATCACGCTGCGCACGATCGCCAGGCCGAGCCCCGAACTGGCCTGCCCGCCGCCGTCGCGACCGGGACGGCTGCGGGCCGCGTCGTGCCGGCTGAACCGCTCGAAGGCCACCGGCAGGAACTCCGGCGCGAAGCCCGGACCGGAGTCGGTGACCACCAGCTCGGCCAGCGGGGTCTCGCCCGGCAGCACCCGGGCCGCGATCCGGACCTCGCTGCCGGCCGGTGCGAACCGCACCGCGTTGAGCACCACGTTGTCCAGCGCCCGGCCGAGCCGGTCGGGGTCGCCGCGGACCGGCAGTGGCGCCTGCGGGGTGTCCACGACGATGCTGACGGGCCGGTTGCGTGGGGCCGCCAGCGCCGCCCGGCGGCTCTGCTGGGCAAGCGCGGCCAGGTCGAACCCGGTGAACCGGACCGCCTCGCGCTCGTCGCGGTCGAGCACCAGCAGGTCCTCGGCCAGCCGGATCAGCCGCTCGGTCTGCTCGGCGGCTACCTCGACGGTGGCGGCCAGCTGCTCGCGGGTGCGGCCGGGCCGGCAGGCCAGCTCGAGTTCGCCGCGCAGCACGGTCAGCGGGGTACGCAGCTCGTGCCCCGCGTCGGCTACGAACGCGAACTCGCGTTCGTAGGCCTCGTGCAGCCGGCCGAGCAGCCCGTTGAGGGTCTCCCCCAGCCGGGAGATCTCGTCCCGGCCGCCCGGCACCGTCAGGCCGGCGCCGGCGTCGCGGGCCTCCAGCTCGGCGGCCTGGGCACGCATCCGCTCCACCGGCCGCAACGCCGCCCGGGCCAGCAGCCAGGCGCCGGGTCCGGCCAGCAGCAACACCAGGACGCCGAGGGCCAGCAGCTGCAGGGCGGCACGCTTGGCCGCCTCGTCGAGCACCTCCCGGCTGGTGGCGACCGCGACCACCAGCCCGGACTGGCCGGTCGGCTCGGACAGGATGCGTACCTCCTGCGGGCCGCGGCCGGGCTCCGACGGCAGCTCACCGTCGAACAGGTGCTCGCCCTGCTGCCGGGCCGCCGCGGCCTGCGCGGGAGTGAGCAGCGGTCGCAGCCGGGCGTCGTCGGTGGCGAACACCAGCCGTCCGGTGCGGTCGAGGACCTGCCCGTAGCTGCCACTGGGCAACCGCAGCCGGCCGGGGTCGGCCGTGCCGTCCGGGACCGGGGTGCCGTCCAGCTGGGCGATCAGGTCGTCTGCCCGTGAGCGCAGCCCACCGTCCATGCTGCGCTGCAGGTCGGCGCGCAGGTCGAGGACGAACAGCGTGCCGACGGCTAGCAGCAACAGCAGCGTGACGGCGCTGAACTGCAGGGCGAGCTTGAGCCGGAGCGGCACCCGGGGCTAACCGACCGGGACCGCGCGCGGCCTGGCCGTCGCCAGCAACCGGTACCCCGAGCCGCGGACGGTCTCCAGCTGCTCCACCCCGAACGGACGGTCGATCTTGCGGCGCAGGTAGGCGACGTACTGGTCGACCACGTTGCTCACCCCCTCGTAGGCGAAGTCCCAGACGTGCTCCAGGATCCTGGCACGGCTGAGCACCTCACCGGGGTGGCGCAGGAAGAGTTCCAGCAGCGCGAACTCCTTGGCCGACAGCTCCAGCACGGTGTCCTCGCGCCAGGCCAGCCGGGCCGCCGGGTCCAACCGCAGGGTACCCGCGGTGAGCACCGTCGGCCGGCGTGGACTGCCGCGCCGGATCAGGGCCCGCAGCCGGGCGGACAGCTCGCTGAAGCTGAACGGCTTGGCCAGGTAGTCATCGGCACCGCTGTCCAGGCCGGTGATGCGGTCCCGTACGTCGGTGCGGGCGGTCAGCAGCAGCACCGGCGCCCACCGGTTGGCCTGGCGCAGCTTGCGGCACACCTCGAAGCCGTCCGCCCCGGGCAGCATCAGGTCCAGCACGATGGCGTCGTAATCGATCTCGGTCGCCTGCCAGAGCGCCTCCAGGCCGTCGCTGACCACGTCGACGGCATACCCGTCCTCGCCCAGGCCGCGGCGCAGCATCGCCGCCATCCGGACATCGTCTTCGGCCACCAGAATTCGCATAGCCCGCACTCTAGGAACTAGAACATGTGAGGAGGATGTCAGCGTATCCCGAGAAGGCGTGCCGGTCCCGCGCGCCGCGGCCGGCATCGCTACCATTCGCGCAATGCCTGCCCATCCCACCACGCGTAGCGCTGCCCGGCACCCGGCCGGGCAGCTGTGTGTTCGCGGCCGGCAGCCGGGCAGCTGCCGCGGATGAGGATCGCGCACGTCACCGACTGCTACCTGCCGCGGATGGGCGGCATCGAGCGCCAGGTCCAGGGCCTGGCCGGCGCCCAATCGGCGGCCGGCCATGACGTCACGGTGCTCACCTCGGTCCCGGCCGGCAACGCCGCGGACGCTGCCGCGGGCGGCGTCACGGTGCTCCGGCCGCCCGGCCACGGCTCGCGGCCGGGCGCCATCCGCTACCAGGCGAGCCTGCACGGGCGGCAGGTGGCCACCGGCTACGACCTGGTGCACGTGCACCTGTCGACGTTCTCGCCGCTGGCCTTCATCGCCGCCGCGGCGGCCCGGCGGGCCGGGGTGCCGACGGTGGCCACCGTGCACTCGCTGTGGTCCTACGCCACCCCGATCTTCCGCGGCTCGGATGCCGCGCTGGGCTGGCGGTCCTGGCCGATCGCCTGGACGGCGGTGAGCACCGCGGCAGCCCAGGGGCTGGGGCGGGTGCTCCGCCCGGGCACCGAGATCTCGGTGCTGGCCAACGGCGTCACCCCCGAGCTGTGGCAGCCGCCGGCCCGGCGGTCGCCCGAGCCGGACCGGGTGGTGATCGTCAGCGTGATGCGGCTGGCGGCCCGCAAGCGGCCGATGCAGCTGCTGCGGGTGCTGCGGGCGGTCCGGGACCAGGTGCCGGCCGGCATCGCGCTCGAGGTGCAGATCATCGGCGCCGGCCCGCAGCAGCGAGGCCATGCAGGACTACCTGCGCCGGCACCGGATGACCGGCTGGGTGCAGCTGACCGGCCAGCTGGACCAGCCGGCGATCCGCGACCGGTTCGCCGAGGCCGACCTCTACGTCTCACCGGCCGTCCTGGAGTCCTTCGGTATCGCCGCCCTGGAGGCCCGGTGCGCCGGCCTGCCGGTGCTGGCCTTCGCCGGTACCGGGGTGGCGGACTTCATCACCGACGGCCGCAACGGGTCGCTGGTCGGCAGCGATGGTCACCTCGCCGCCGAGCTGGCCAGGCTGGCCTGCTCGCCGGCGGCCCGGGCGGAGCTCGCCGGTCACCGGCAGGGCGGCTCGGGCTACCGCTGGGAGGAGGTGCTGGCGACCAGCGATCGGGTCTACCAGCGCGCCGCCGCCCTGGCCGGCCCGTCGATGCCGGAGCCGGTGCCCGCCTACCGGCGATGAGCTTCTGCCTGGTCTCCTTCCACGCCCACCCGGACGACGAGGCGCTGCTGACCGCCGGCACCCTGGCCCGGGCCGCGGCGGAGGGACACCGGGTGGTGCTGGTGGTCGCCACCGGCGGCGAGGCCGGGCTGAGCGACACCGCGCCGGGCGGTGCGCTGGCCGCCCGGCGGGCCGACGAGCTGGACGCCTCGGCCGCGGCACTCGGCTGCGCCAAGGTGATCCGGCTGGACTACCCGGATTCCGGGATGCACAACGAGCACCGTGGCTTCGCCTCGCTGCCGGTGGACGAGCCCGCCGAGCGGCTGGCCGGCATCCTGCGCGCCGAGCGGGCCGATGCGCTGACCGTCTACGACCGCAACGGCGGCTACGGCCATCCCGACCACGTGCAGGTGCACCGGGTGGGGCACCGGGCCGCCGAGCTGGCCGGCACCCGGCTGGTGCTGGAGGCCACCGTGGACCGCACCGCACTGCGCCGGGCGCTGGCCCTGGTGCGCTGGACGCGGCTGCTGCCCGCCGACCTCGACCGGCTGCGGGACGGCTACAGCGACCGGACGGCGATCACGCACCGCATCGACGTCCGGCGCTACGCCGGTGCCAAGCGCCGGTCGATGGCCGCGCACGCCAGCCAGGCCACCGGTGGTGCCGACCGCCGGGCGCTGGCCCTGTTCACCAGGCTGCCCGGCCCGCTCTACCGCCGGGTTTTCGGCGCCGAGTGGTTCGTCGAGGCCGGCCGGACGCCGTCCCGGCCGCCGCTGGACGACCTGTTCGCCTCGCTGCGCCCGGTGGATCAGGCTTTCTGAAGAAAAGTGTTGACAGTGAGCAGCTATCACGTAGAGTAACCGCCTGAAAGCCGCTAAACCTTCGTGTCTCCCCCGTGGCAGGAATGGCGTAGCGGCTTTCGCCTTGCCCGCAGCGGATACCGTCGGCTACAGGCCCGGGTCCGGGTCGCGGCCGAGCAGCACCCGACCGGCCGACTCGTAGACCACCGGGCTGATCCCGTAGTGCTGGGCGGCGGCGTTGACGTCACGCAGCAGCCGTTCCAGCGGATGCCCCCGCCACACCGCGGTGGACCCGGCACTGCGATAGCACAGCTGCACCGCCTCGGCGGCGTCCGCGGTCGCGTGCGCCGCCGCCAGCCGGACCTGGGCGCGCTGGCGCACGGTGGGCGGATCGCCCGCCGCCGCGGCCTGCCAGAGCGCCTGCATGCTCGCCACCAGGTACTGGTGCCCGGACTCGACCAGCGCGCTGGCCCGGGCCAGGTCGGCCTGCAGCACCTCGCGGTCGGCCAGCAGCCGGGTGGACCGGAACGGGGTCTTGCTGCCCGCCAGCGCGGTGAGCTCGGCGACCGCCCGCCGGGCCAGGCCCAGCGGCACCCCGGCCAGCACCGGAAACAGCAGCGCCGACAACGGGATCCGCCACATCGAGCCCGCCGGCCAGGGCGCCAGCCGGTCCGGCACCAGGGTGTGCTCGGGCGGCACCCGGATCCCCTCGGCCTGGAAGTCCCCGCTGGCGGTGCCCTGCAACCCGATCGCGTCCCAGTTCTGCAGGAACTCCACCTCGGACGCCGGCATCACCACGGCCCGCAGGTCCGGCGGAGCGCCGGACGCGGCCTCGGTCACGATGGCGCCGCCCACCACCCAGTCGCAGTGCTGCACGCCGCTGCCGAAGGACCACCGGCCCTGCACCAGGTACGAGCCGTCCGGCTGCGGGGTGGCCCGGCCGCCCGGCATCAACGCGCCGCCGGCCAGCTCCAGCCCGGTGGGATAGAGCTGGCGGGCGCCCGCCTCGGGGACGAAGGCGCCGACGCAGTTGCTGGCCAGCCCCGTCGCCACGCACCAGCCGGTCGAGCCGTCGGCCGCGGCCAGCGTCTCGACCACCCGCAGCACCACCGCCGGCTCGGCCTCCAGGCCGCCCAGCTCGCGCGGCATCCACAGGGTGAACACCCGGGCCTGGCGCAGTGTCGCGACGAGATCGGCCGGCAGCCGGCCGGCGCGCTCGATCTCGGTGGCCCGGGCCGGCAGCCGCTCGGCCAGCTCGGTGACCGCGGCGAGCACCCGGTCCAGTTTCGGTGCTGCACTGCTCACGGGCGAACGCCTTCGACTCGGGGGTTTCGGGGAGACGGGTCGAAGATACGTCCTTCCGGATAAACGGCTACAAAGCCTCGCGGCGCTGCAGCCACTGCATGGCCAGCCAGCCGGCCGGCACCGGCAGCCAGAAGGTGGCCAGCCGGAACAGCAGCACCGCGCTGATCGCCGCGGCGCTGGCCATGCCGGCCGCCGCGAGCCCGGTGGACAGCGCCACCTCCACCGCACCCAGGCCGCCCGGGGTGGGCGCCGCAGCCCCGATCGCCGCCCCGGCCAGGTAGACCACCGCCACCTGGGCCAGCGCCGCCCCGCCGCCGAAGGCCCGCACCGAGAACCACAGCGCGGCGATGTAGCAGCCGTTGAGCAGCAGCGCGCCGAGCAGCCCCTCGGCGAGCTTGGCCGGGCGGGTCAGCAGGTTCAGCAGCCGGGGCAGCGCCTCGGCCAGTGGCGGCAGCAGCCGGGCGAGCAGCCAGCGCCTGGTGGCCGGCACCGCCAGCGCCACCGAGACCGCCACGGCGAGCGCGCCGAGGGCGAAGAACGCCCAACCGGGGATCGGCACGCTGTGCCGGGTGGAAACCCCGGTGGCCGCGGCGAAGGCGACCAGCAGCACCACGTGGGACGCGCCGTTGACCACCTGGGCCATCCCGACGCTCGTCGCGGCGCTGGCGGTGCGCAGGCCGGCCTTGCGCAGGTAGCGCAGGTTGATCGCGAGCCCGCCGACTGCCGGCGGGGTGACGAAGCCGGCGAACGAGGCCGCCAACTGCACCAGCACGGTGCGCAGCAGCGACAGCCGCTCCCCCACGTAGCCGGTCAGCGCCAGCGCCGCGCCGAGGTAGGTACCGGCCGAGGCGGCCAGCACCAGCGGCAACCATTCCCACCGCGCGCTGGTCAGCACCGTGAGCAGGTCGACCGAGCCGAGCTGGCCCACGATCAGGTAGCCGGCCACCAGCACCGCCACCACCGAGATGATGGTCCGGGGCCGGACCCGCTCCACCTTGGCCAGCTCGGGTGCCGGCTGCCGGGTCTGGCCCTCGATCTCGTCCCGGACCGCATCGATCAGGCCCGGATGCTGGCGGATCGCCGCCCTGGTCTGACGGCTCAGCGCGATCGGTTGCAACACCGCGACGATGGCGGCAAGTTCGGCGTCGGGCAGCACCTGCCGGGCGCTGCGCACGGCCCGGGGCACGCCCACCAGGGCCGCGGTGCTGACCAGCAGCTCCACCCGGTCCAGGTTGATCCGCAGGTCGGTGGCGAACGGGGTGCCGTCCCGCGGGATGGGCAGCAGCACCCGGCCATCCGGTTCGGCCAGCAGGTCGGCGGCCCGCAGCCCCCGGTGGGTGATCCGGGCGCGGTGCAGCGTCAGCACCCCGGTCCACAGCTCGTCCAGCTGCCGGTCCGTCGGCTCGGTCAGCGGGCCGGCGGTGACCCGGTCATAGACCAGCGCGATCGCGTCCGGGCCGCAGCGCACCCCGGCAACCAGCCGGGGCATCGCGACGCCGGTGGCGGCGGCCGACATCGCCAGCAGCGACCGGTGCTCGGCCACCCGCTCCAGCGACAGGGCCGGCGACGGGGCGATCTCGGCGCGAATCCGGATGAGCCGGTAGACGTTGTAGACCGCTCCGGAGGTGATCAGGTCCCGGTCCAGCACGTGCACCTGCAACTGCCGTCCGTCGGCGTCGATGCCGAAGTAGCTGCGGTGCTCCTCGCGGTCCGGCGGGGTGCGCTCCAGCCGGATCAGCTCGATGCCCCGGTCGGCCAGCGCGGCCGCGATCTGCCGGCCGTCCGGGCGCCAGTTGATGCTGCCGGCGAGGTAGCGCACCGCGACACCGACCATGGCCCCGATCACCAGGCTGAGCACCAGCGACAGCAGCGAGGCCCGGGTGGCGGTGAACACCGACACGACGTACAGGCCGGTGGCGCTGGCCAGCAGGCCGCGCCAGCGCACGTCCTGGCTCACCCCGACCACCACGACGAAGGCGAGCAGCGCCGCGAGGTAGGTGTCCAGCGGGCGGACCGTGACCGCCGCGCCGGGCCGGATCAGCGCCTGGTGCAATGCCGCGGAGGCGTAGCTGTCGATCAGCCGGTCGGCCACCTCGACCACCGCGATCGCGATCATGCCGGTGGCCAGGGCCTCGATCAGTCGCCGGGTCTGGGCCCGGACGATCTCGCGCACCATGAAGGCGATCGGCACCACCAGCGCCCCGAAGGCAGCCAGCGTCCGCAGCGCGCGCACCAGCACCGGTGGCGCGTCGGCCAGCAGCCGCACCAGGTCGTCGTTGACGCCCCGGCTGGTGTCGCTGGCCAGCAGTCCCAGGCCGGTCAGCAGCAACGCGGCCAGCAGCAGGCCGACCAGCCGGACCAGCTCCAACGGCCGGCGGACCCGGGCCGGGGTGCTGTCGAGGACCTCGACGGGTTGCGCCACCGGCTGCGGGCGCTGGGGATTCACTGGCGTGGACACCGTCCGGTCCGGTGGGGCGCGGCTGGGACAAGCGCGAGGGTATTACAGCGCGCGGAGTGCGGCCGACCACGACGGGGCGTCGCGAGCGGCGAGCCGACGATTACCGGCCGACGCCGAGCACGCCGCAGGCTCAGGTACCGACGCTGAGCAGCCGTAGCCGGGGTGCGGTCTCGTCCCGGCGGGCCAGCCAGGTGCGCAGGTCCGGCCCGGCGATCGGCCGGCTGATGTAGTAGCCCTGCGCGATCTGGCAGCCCAGGCCGCGCAGCTCGTCCATGGTGGCCAGGTCCTCGACGCCTTCGGCCACGATCCGCAGGTTCAGGTCGGCGCCCAGCCCGATGATGGTCTTGATCAGCGCGCGGGTGCTGGCCCGGTTCTCCCCGGACAACCCCTGCACGAACGACCGGTCGATCTTGACCTCGCCGACCGGCAGCCGCTGCAGGTAGGACAGGCTGGAGTAGCCGGTTCCGAAATCGTCCAGCGAGATGCACACGCCGAGGTCGCGCAGCTTGTGCAGCACCGGCAGCGTCTGCTCCGGGTCGCCCATCACGCTGCTCTCGGTGATCTCCAGGATGACCCGGTCGGCGGGCAGCCCGACCCGGGCGATCGCCGCGGCCACCCGGTCGGGCAGCAGCGGGTCTGAGATGTTGCGGGCCGACAGGTTCACCGCGACGCTGATCGGGTAGCCGTCGGCGGTCCAGGTGCGGCACTCGGCGAGGCCGGCTTCCAGCACCAGCGGGGTGAGCCCCTCGATCAGGCCGGTGGACTCGGCCAGCGGGATGAACCGGTCCGGTCCGAGCACGCCCAGGGTCGGGTGCGCCCAGCGGACCAGCGCCTCCACGCCGGTCACCAGGCCGGTGTGCAGGTCGATCTTGGGCTGGTAGTGCAGCAGCATCTGCTCGGGATGCTCGGACAGCGCGATCCGCAGGTCGGCGACCAGCGCCAGCCGCTCGATCCGGCCGCGGTCCATCTCCGGGCCGTACACCGCCACCCGGCGGTCGTTGGCCTTGGCCTCGTACATCGCGGTGTCGGCCTGGCGCAGCAGGTCCGGCGGTGCCGCCAGGCCGGCGCTGGTGATGGCCACCCCGACGCTGCTCTCCGGAGTCAGCATCGCCTCGTCGAAGGCCACCGGCTCGGCCAGCGTGTCGGCCACCAGCTCGGCGAGTTCGGCGGCGTTGTCGGCGTTGGGCAGCAGGACGGCGAACTCGTCGCCGCCCAGCCGGGCCACGGTGGCATTGGCGGGCAGGCAGCCGCGCAGCCGGTCGGCCACCACCTTGAGCAACCGGTCGCCGACGTCGTGGCCGAGGATGTCGTTGACCTCCTTGAACCGGTCGAGGTCCAGCAGCAGCACCGCGGCGTCGCCGGTACCGGTGGTGAGCACGTGGGTGATCTGCTCGGACAGGTGAGCCCGGTTGGACAGCCCCGTCAGCGAGTCGTGGGTGGCGTCGTAGCCGAGCTTCTCGACCAGCCGGGTGCTGCGGATGGCGACGGCCAGGTGGCCGGTCAGCGTCTGCAGCAGGGTCAGGTCGTCCTCGACGAAGGTGGCTGTCTCGCCGAGCCGGTCCATCACGGTCAGGGTGCCGGCCGACCCGCTGGACAGCGGCAGCGCCACCACCACCGCGTCGCGGACGCCGCGTTCCATCAGCCAGCGCCGCAGCCCGCGGTCCTTGGTGGTCCGGGCCGCCAGCGTCGGCTCCTCCTGCACCAGGGCCCTTACCGCGATCCAGTCGGAGTAGTCGACGGTGCGCCGGCCGACCACCAGCAGCTCGTCCTCGCCGATGGTCAGGGTCAGCGCCGTGGTCGGCTCGGCGTCGGTCCGGGCGGTGGCCAGGTTCGGCAACTGGCCGTCGACGATCATCACCTCGACGGTGGCCGCCCGCAGCAGCTGGCGGATGCGCGAGAGCAGCTGGCCGGCCAGCACCTCCAGCGACTCGGCACCGACACCTTCGGAGACGAACTCGTGGATCAGGGTCAGCGCCTGGTGCCGTCGCCGGGTGGAGGCGTGGCCGCGGTACGCGCCGGCGCCCACCGCGATCACCAGCACCACCAGGGCGGCACCCAGCGGGCCGTTCTTGAGCAGCAACAGCACGATCATCGCGAAGGCACTGGCCACGGCGCTGAGTGCCGCCGCCGAGACCAGCACGTCGCTGATCTCACGAGCGCTGAGCGGGCCGTTGTGCAACCGGATCAGGCTGAGCACCAGCAGGCTCATCAGCTGGTCGACGCCGGCGATCACCATCAGCACGAAGGTGAACGTCCTGAGGTTGAGGGCGGCCGGCTGCTGCAGCCACAGGTGGATGATGGTGGCGTCCAGGGCCGCCTCGCAGGCATAGGCGGCACCGTTGTAGAGCATCTTGTCGACGTTGATCCGCTGCAGCAGGAACGCCACCATGGCCGCGCACAACCGGGCGATGACCAGGGTCTGCGGCGAGACCAGCAGCACGCCGAGCACCAGCGGGACGCCGGCCAGCGTCAGCGAGTGCGCCTGCCGGCGGAACTCGACGTTCATCAGGAACTGCTCGGCAAGCAGGAACAGGGCGGCCAGGCAGGGCGCCAGCAGCACCGTGGGCACCTTGTCCAGAACCAGCAGGGGCGGCGCGTCGGCGTGCCAGGTCAACCCCGTGGCCACCGCAGCCAGGATGGCGCTGAGAATCAGCGTCCACCTGGCTGCGCCACCTCGGGTCGATCGGCCCATGTCCTAGTCCCAACTCGCATCTGACCAGCGCGCGGAGGACCACCGGGCCGACGACCAGCGGGCCGAGGACCAGCGCGCGGACTCCCAGTCCGCCGAGGACCAGCGGGCCGAGGACCAGCGGGCGGACGACCAGCGGGCCGAGGACCAGCGCGCGGACTCCCAGTCGGCCGAGGACCACCGGGCCGAGTCGAGGTCGTCGGTGCTGGACGCCCAGCCGGGGCCGGTCCAGGTGGCGCCCATCCAGTCTCCGCCCGTCCAGGAGCGGAGCTGGGAGGACGCGGTCCACCAGGCGGCGGCGTCCCACGGGTTGCCCTGCACGTCGACCTCGCCGGTGAGGGCGACCCCGTCGGCGTCGACCAGGCTGTTCCCGCCGCGGGCGGCCTCGAGTGAGCCCTGGCCGGTCGAGATCGGGAAGTTCTGGGCCGGCGGCCGGAACAGTCCGCCGAGCAGCTTGGCCTGGCTCAGCCGCACCGAGCTCAGGGCCGCGGCGACGTTGAGCTGGCCGGCGCCGGCGTACACCGGGCTCGCCAGCACCGGGGTGGCGGTGCTGACCAGGGCGGCCTTGACCTGGTCCGGAGTCAGGTTCGGGTAGGCCTGCAGCAGCAGCGCGGCGGCGCCGGAGACCACCGCGGCGGCCTGGCTGGTGCCGCTGCCGCGGAACAGCCGGCCGGTGCTGTCACCGGCGACCCGGCCCTCCGGGTGGTAGGTGTCGATGTAGGAACCGGGGTCGCGCAGCGAGACGATCGAGGAACCGGGTGCCAGCAGGTCGACGTGCCGTTGCCACGAGCCGCCGCTGGAGAACGAGGCCACGCCGGGCAGGGTCCAGCCGGCCAGGCTGTTCTTGGCGTCGGACGCGCCGACCGCCAGCACGTACGGGTCGATGGCGGGGTCGGTGAGCCGTCCGGCGGCCAGGCCCTCGTTGCCGCCGGAGACGACCACCACCAGGCCGTGCCGCCAGGCGTTCTCGGCCGCCGCGGCCAGCGGGTCGAGCTGGTAGGGCTGAACGGAGTCGGTGCCGAAGGACAGGTTGACCACCCGCACCCGGCTGCCGTCGTAGCTGGTCTGGTGCTCGGTGACCCAGTTCAGGGCCGCGATCACCTGGCTGACGTCGGTGCTGCCGTCGGTGGTGGCCAGCTTCAGCGACAGCAGGCCGGCGTCGGGGGCCACGCCCAGCTGCACCGCCGGGCTCAGGCCGGCGATGGTCCGGTCGGTGAGGGTGGCGGTGTCGCGGCCGGCGATGATGCCGGCCAGGTGGGTGCCGTGGCCGAAGGTGTCGCGGTCGGTCAGCACCCCGTTGGCCTCGATGGACAGGTCCGGACCGTAGGCGAGCTTGCCCGGTGCGTCCAGGCCGCTGACCGGCGCGGTGCCCGAGTCCAGCAGCGCCACGGTGACGCCCTTGCCGGTGATCTGCCGGTTGGCCGAGTCACGCTGTTGCCAGACCGAGCGGGCGCCGATCGCCTTCTCCACGGTGTAGAGCGAGCCGGCGTCGGCGGCGGCGTCGTTGTGGCCCAGCCAGTCGAGGGAGAGCGTGTCGGCGAGGGTGTCGCCCCAGCGGGCGTCGTTGAAGGAGGCGTGCCGGACGGTGCCCGGGGCGGCCTGCAACGCGGACGGGCTGACGAACGTCGACGCGGCCAGCGACAAGCCCAGGCTTGCCAGTCCCGCTACGCCGGCGCATGCTGCGCGCAGACCCGTCGTCGTGCTACCCATGGCCATCCTTGGCCTCCTTCTCCAGGGGCGATCCTCGCCCGTATCCGACTGACTACCCTCAGCCACTTAACGCGAACCCTACATCGCCCTAGATACCACTCTCAAGCTGTTCTCAAGATTGGTCCGCGGCCAACCGTGCAGTCAGTTTGCCGCGTTCCTCACCGGTCCGCCTATCGGCAGGCCGGGCGGAAAGGTGAGCAGACACCGCCGTGCTGCCCTGCTCGGTGAGCAGGGCAGCACCGCGGGTGAGAGGTGGAACCGGCAGGGCGTCGCCGGTAACGAAGGGTGCGAGAGCGGCTCAGGCGTCGGCGGACGGCCTGCGGCCCGGCTCGTCCGTCCGGGACCCGATGGGCTCGTCGGCGCGGGAGCGGACGGGTTCGGCGTGCGCGCCGTCGCCGCGGTCGACCGGCCTGGCCGTAGTCCGGTGGTCGGCCGGGTCGGGCATGGCGGCAGCTTGCTCGCTGAGCCGTCGGTTCTCCCGCAGCAGCTCACGGCGCTCCCTGCGCAACCGCATCCGGTGCGCCGCGCCCACCCGCAGCGTCCACAGGCCAAGTGCCGCCACGGCCATGATCGCCAGGCCGGCGATCGCCAGCCAGTAGGCGGAGATGTGGTAGTCGGCATTGAAGACATGCACCGTGATGGTGCCGTCGTTCTGCACGACCAGGATGATTGCCGCGGCAACCGCGGCGGCTATCAGGAGCAGGCCGATCAGGACCATCTGGGTCTCCCCACGTGCGGTCGGACGGGCGTGCGCTGTCTGCCGCCCGGGGCCATCGTGGGCCAGAGTCTACGTCCAGCCACGACCGCCGGGCGCGCCGGCCGGGTTCAGCTCGCGGCCCGGTTGGCGCAGCGGGGCGCCGAGCGCGTGCAGGTAGCCCAGCGCCGCCCGGTAGGAGCCGAACAGGCTGGTCTCGGTGTAGGGGATGCCGTGCTCCAGGCAGTACTGGTGGACCAGCTGACGCGCATGGCGCAGGTTGGGCCGCGGCATGCTCGGGAACAGGTGGTGCTCGATCTGGTAGTTCAGCCCGCCCAGCAGCAGGTCGGTGAACCAGCCGCCCCGGACGTTGCGGGAGGTCAGCACCTGCCGGCGGAGGAAGTCCAGCCGCTGCCCCGGTGCGATCACCGCCATGCCCTTGTGGTTGGGGGCGAACGCGCAACCCATGTAGATGCCGAAGACCGCCTGGTGTACCGCGACGAAGGCCAGCGCCTTGACCGGCGAGAGCACCAGGCCGACCGCGACCAGGTAGCCCACCAGGTGCACGGTGAGCAGCACCCACTCGGTACGGCGGTAGCGGCGCTGCCGGCCCCTGATCAGCGACTGGACGCTGGCCACGTGCAGTTGCAGGCCCTCGAAGCACAGCAGCGGGAAGAACAGCCAGGCCTGGTAGCGCGCCACCAGCCGGTACGGGCCGCCGGTGCGGGCAGCGATGTGCGCGGTGGTGAAGGCCAGGACCGACTCGCCGATGTCCGGATCGTGCTCCTCGTGATTGGGGTTGGCATGGTGCCGGTTGTGCTTGTCCAGCCACCAGCCGTAGCTCAACCCGACCAGCAGGCCGCCGATCCCGATGCCGAGCAGGTCGTTGGCCCGCCGGGTCGAGAGGATCTGCTGATGGCCCGCATCGTGGCCGAGAAAGGCCAACTGGGTGAACACCACGCCGAGCACCGCCGCGATGCCCAGCTGGTACCAGCTGTCGCCGATCAGCACGAAGCCGGCACAGGTCGCCAGCAGGGCCAGCACCGTGACCGAGATCCGCACGGCGTAGTGGCCCTCGCGCCGGCTCAGCAGGCCGGTGGCCCGCACCTGCCGGCACAGCTGGGCGAAGTCGCTGCCCCGCGACGTCTCGGTAGCGGCCGTCACCGCGGCGTCCGGGCTGGCCGAGCCTGGTCGGCGAGGCCGCGGCGCGGCGACGTAGGCGGGGCTACGGGCATGAGTTGACCCTGACTGCGCCGAAGCCAGCGCGTAGACAGACAGGCGGCTCGGGTGGAACCGGGCCGGCGGCTGTGGGAGAGGTACGTAACCCTTGCGACCCTACCGGGTCGGCGGGGCCATTCAGTTGTTCTGGATGGCGAACCTCGGCGGCTTCGCAGCCCGGCACCACTTAACGCAAATTCTACGTTCATCTAACGGACTTCACACAGCACTGCCTTCGCTAGTGCAGCGGCCGGTGCAGTGCAGACAGTCAATATTGCCAAGCCCGCAACTAATTCGCCCGCGACCGGAACCAGCACGAGCCGGCTGACCACCCGACTCCGGAGCCGGCCCCGCGGACCGGAGAGCTGCCCGGAGAACAGCGCGCCTGCGCACGTCCGGGCTATACGCGACACGAGAGGTGACCCTGCATGAGCGTGGACTCGTCACAAGCCGTCGAGGAGCTACCCAAGGACTTCCTGGCGCACCCGTACGAGATCCTGGAACGGCTCCGCGCCGCCGGACCGGCCCATCCGGTGATCTTCCCGCACGGTGCCAAGGTGTGGCTGGTGACCCGGTACGACGACGTCCGCCAGCTGCTGGCCGACCCGCGGGTCAGCAAGGACGGCAGCCGCGCCAACCACCTGTTCGCCCGGCACGCCGGGATGATCACCGACGAGGACGAGACCGGCGGCATCGGCGTCAACGACGACCTGACCATGCACATGCTCAACAGCGACCCGCCGCGGCACACCCGGCTGCGCTCGCTGGCCAACCAGGGCCTCACCCCGCGGCGGATGGAGGAAGCGCGTCCCCGCCTGGAGCAGGTCGCCGGCAAGCTGCTCGACGCCCTCGACGACGGCCGGCCGGTGGTGGACCTGATCGCCGGCTTCACCCAGCCGATGACGATCACCACCATCGCCGAGGTGCTGGGGGTGCCGTCCGAGGACGAGCAGCTGTTCCACGAGTGGGCCTCCCAGCTGGTCGGCGCCGGCCACGACCCCGAGGTGGTCGAGGCGGCCTCGAACAGCGTCATCGCCTACGCCCGCAAGAGCATCGAGGCCAAGCGCGCCAACCCCGGCCAGGACATGCTCAGCATGCTGGTGCACGGCAAGGACGGCGGCGACCGGCTCACCGACGACGAGCTGGTGAGCATGTTCTTCCTGATCATCATGGCCGGTCACGTGACCTCGATGCACACGCTGACCAATGTCATCCACAGCCTGCTGACCCACCCGGAGGAACTGGCCAGGCTGCGGGCGGACATGTCCATGCTGCCGTCGGCGATCGACGAGCTGATCCGGTTCGATTCCGGCGTCGCGGTCGGCACCTTCCGGTTCACCAAGGAGGCCGTCGACCTCGGCGAGGTCACCATCCCGGCCGGGGAGATCCTGGCGCTGTCGATGAATTCCGCGCACCGGGACGCCGCCAAGTACCCCGACCCGGATCGGCTGGACCTCGACCGCTGCCCGAAGAACCACCTGGGCTTCGGGCACGGCACCCACTACTGCATCGGCGCTCCGCTGGCCCGCATCCAGTTGGAGGTCGCGCTGACCGCGCTGCTGACCCGGTTTGAGGACCTGCGGTTGGCAGCACCCGCCGAGTCGCTGGAGTGGGAGAACGGTGCGCTGATGCGCGGCCTGGTCACCCTGCCGGTGTCGCTGCACGGCACCACCGACTGATCAGCGGCTACTCCGGCTTGGGATCCCACCGGAACCGGCGGATCGCGACGGCGGAGGCGATCACTCCCCAGCCGAGCAGGACGCCGATCTGGTGCCAGGCGAATCCGGTGTGCCGCGCGAACGGCCCGAGCAACGCCAGGTTGAACGGCCGGACGGGCAGCACATCGGCGATGTGGTTCAGCACGCTGGAGTGGATCGGGAAGTAGGTGCCCGAGACGAACACCAGCGGGAACAGGATGAACTGCACCACCGCCGGTGCCGCCTCGGCGTTGCGGATGAGCGATGCGACCGCGACACCGAGTGCGCAGAAGCTGGCCGCACCGAGTAGCAGGGTCACCAGGATCGCGCCCCAGTGAGTCGGCAACGGCACCCCGTACAACGAGCCGATGCCGACGATCAGGGCCACCTCGACCACGCTGATCATCACGCAGTGTGCCAGCAGTCCGAGGAAGTAGATCCAGCTCGGCAGTGGGGTGGCCCGCACCCGTTTGAGGACGCCGTACTGCCGCCGCATGGACAGCACCATCGCGAGCTGGCTGTAACACGAACCGAGCACCGACACGGCCGCGATCGTGGGCACGTAGTACTGCAGGCTGGACAGGCCGTAGTAGAACGAGGTGTCCGTCGAGTCGCCGAACACCGCACCGAAGATGACGATGATCAGCACCGGAAAGGCGAAGGTGAACGCGGCAGCCTGGGGATTGCGCCAGAACGACAGCTGTTCGTAGCGGATCTGGTGCAGCAGCAGCGCGAAGTCCCGGCGCCGTGCCGACTGCGCGGTCACCTCGGCGGCGCTCACGCCCGGCCCCGAGCGCTACGACGGCGGGCCGTGCCGGGTGATGGCTGCTCGGCCTCCAGCTCGCCCGGAGCGGCGTCGGTGACGGAGAGGTAGATGTCTTCCAGGCTCGGCTGCCGGACGCTCAACCGCGCCAGGACGACACCGCGGGCCAGCGCCCAGCTGGTCAGCTCGTGCAGCGCAGCCGTCGGTTCGGCCACCTGCGCGAGCACCATGCCCTCCGGCGTGAGCCGGGCGTTGTCAGGCAGCGGCAGCTCGGCCAGCGTCGATCCGGCGGGCAGCTGGAAGCCGATGCTCGACACGGCGAGATCCCGGCCACCGATGCTGGTCGGGGGGCCGGCGGCCACGATGCGGCCGCCTGCCATCAGGGCGATCTCATCGGCCAGTTCCTGGGCTTCGTCCATGTAGTGGGTCGTCAGCAGGATCGTGGTGCCCTCGGCCTGCAGGTTCTTGACCACCTGCCATGCCTGGCGGCGCGCGGCTGGGTCGAACCCCGTCGTCGGCTCGTCCAGGAACAGCAGCCGCGGATTGCCCACGATCCCCAGCCCGAGATCCAACCTGCGCTTCTGGCCACCGGACAGGTCCTTGACCTTCTGCCGCTCGTGCCCGTCCAACCCGACGAGTGCCACCACCTCGTCGACATCGCGCGGGTTCGGGTAGTACCCCGCGTTGCGGGCGATCGTCTCGCGCACCGTGAGATAGGTCTCCACGGCAATGTCCTGCAGCATCAGGCCGATCTGCTCACGCAGCTGGCGGCTGGTGGATCGCTGCCCGGGGTCGCAGCCGAGCACCTCGACGTGACCGCCGTCCCGGTTACGAAACCCCTCCAACACCTCGAGGGTCGTCGTCTTGCCCGCACCGTTGGGGCCGAGCAGCGCGAAGATCTGGCCGGCCTCGACGGTGAAACTGACCCCGTCCACCGCCGCGACACCGTGGTAGCCCTTGCGCAGGCCATCCACCACCACGACGCTCATCGCGGCCCCTCCGGATACGGCATCCTCGATCTGCTCACGCACTACTCCTCATCGGTACCTGCCTCGTCACAGGCTCCACGATCCCACGGCGCTCATGGGCGATGCGTGTGAGCCGGACCGCCGTCCTCGGCGCGTTCGGGTGGCGGCGCCGTCGGAGATCCTCGTGGCTGATGTTCTCATGTCTCCTGATCCCGATTAATCCATTCATAGCATGGCGATTGCCGCACGCTTTCAAGGCACCGACCGCGCAGCCGAAGGCCTCCTTCCCGACGCCGGCGCACGCCCGTGCCGGCCGGAAGAGATCCCCGACCCCGACCTCATCGGCCACCTCGACGGCACGGGCCTGACCTGGCAGCCATCGGCCGGATCGGGTCGAGCTCCGCGCCGAGCTGCCGCGAAACGAACCCGGCAACGTGCGGCGCTCGGTACGCGACGGGGCACGCTACGGCTGGCGAGTGACGCAGCGGGGCGGTGCGGACGACGACGCGCCGGCCCGGTACGGGCGCCGGACGTGCCGGAGCGCGACTCGGACGGCATACTCCCGCGGTGCCGGGTTTGCCGCGGCTGGCCGGTGAGGGCCGCGGACCCGGCCCGGGTGTCGGCCAGCGAAAGTGAAACGCTGTGCCGGCACATCGCGACCTGAGAGGCGACATGTCCATCCCACCGAGGCACCCCTACTCCGGTGGCCGCCCCAGCGGGCGGTCGCCGGAGAGGGTGTCCGGTAGGCCGGCCCTGCCGTCAGAGGCACCCGCGATCCTCGCCGGCATCGTCGACGCTCTCAGCGCACCGGAGGTGGCCGACGAGCTGGCTGGCCTGACCAGGGTCCGTGCTGCCTACACCACGCTCCACTCAGCGCAGCGGCGTCGCGCCGGAACGCCTGCACGGCCGCCGGCGAGGCGTTCGACCCTCCGCCATCGCGCGATCGGCACCACCCTCGCTGCCGGCATCCTCGGCCTGGGCGGTTTCGGGGCGGTCGCCTACGCCGGTGCACTGCCGGCCGCCGCGCAACAGGTGGCACACCACCTGATCGGAGCACCGAAAGGTCACCTCGGCAGGGCCAGCGGGCTCCGGCCGCCGGCGGCCGGAGCGTTGCCGACCAGCACTCGGAGCGCGGCGCCGGCCGGCACCCGGACCGGGGCCCCTGCCGCCACCCGTACCCCGACGCCGGCCCGCCCGGGGGCGACCGGCGCGGTGGCTACTGCGCCTGCCAGCCCGGACCCGACGGGCGCCGCGGCGTTCGGGCGGTGCTCCGCCTACTCGCATGCCGAAGACCGGGCGGCGGCGAATTCGGTCGCGTTCGCGAATCTGGCCGCCGCGGCCGGCGGCACCGATCGGATCGCGGGGTACTGCGCGGCGATCGCGCAGCCCGGCTCGGCCACCGTGTCACAACCGGCCGGCTCACCGAGCGCGGTGCCCAGCGACCGTTCGACGGGCGGGCCCGGCACAGCACCCTCGCACCCGGCCGCTCTACCGAGCACCGTGCCGTCCCACTCGCGCCCGGCCGGCAAGCCCGGTGCGCCACCCTCGCACCCGGTGACCCCGCCGTCACCCTCGCACCCGACCGGCAAGCCAGGTGTGGTTCCGCCGGGCTCGACCAAGCGTCCGGGCGGTCACTGACCTCGACCTCCCCGCTGTGCGCTCCTAGCGGACCACCCGGTAGCGCAGGTAGACAACCTGCGAACCGAAGGTGCGGTTCTCGACCAGCTCGAGATCGGCGCGGCGTTCATGCTGCGGGAAGAACGGGACGCCACCGCCGACCAGCACCGGATAGACCCTGACCCGGTACTCGTCGATCAGGCCCGCCGCGGCCGCCTCGGCGGCGAGCGCCGCGCCGCCGATCGCGATGTCGCCCTCCCCCGGCTCGGCCCGCAACCGTTCGATCTCCTCGGCCAGGCCGCCGGTGGCCAGCCGGGCCGCACCCCGCACCTCGGTCAGCGTGCTGGAGAACACCACCTTCGGCAGCGGGTTCCACACCGTGGTCCACTCGCGCTCCACCGCACCCAGCGAGGGATCCTGCGCGGCCGTCTCCCAGTACAGCATCGTCTCGTACAGCCGCCGGCCCATCAGGTGGACGCTGAGGTCGCGGACCTGGTCGAGGCAGAAGCGAAAGACCTCCTCGTCGGGCTCGGTCCAGTCGAACCGGCCGTCCGGCCCGATGATGTAGCCGTCCAGGGAAGTGCCCATGAAGTAGGTCACGCTGCGCATCAGAAGTCCTCCCGGAGTCCGACCGAGGATCGCAACTCCCGCCGTCGGTCGCAACGGCACGATAGCGGTTTCCAGCCGACAGTGCTGTGTGACATAGTACTGCCATGGCTCGGGTGGTGGTGGTCGGCGCGGGCATCGTGGGTGCCGCCTGCGCCCTGTTCGCCAGCCGGGCCGGGCTGCAGGTCATCGTCCTGGAGCGCGGTTCGGTCGCCGCCGGCACCACCGGCGCCGGCGAGGGCAACCTGCTGCTGTCGGACAAGGAGGCCGGTCCGGAACTGCGACTGGCACTGCGGTCAGCCACCCTGTGGGCCTCGCTCGGTGACGAGCTGGGTGGCGAGACGTTCGAGCTGGAGCGCAAGGGCGGCGTGGTGGTCGCCGGCAGCGCCGCGGGGCTGGCCGCGCTGCGTGCCTTCGCGGCCGAGCAACGCAGCGCCGGGGTGGTCAGCGAGCCGCTGGACGCCGAGGGGCTGCGCGCGGCCGAGCCGCACCTGTCCCCCGCGCTGGCCGGCGGCGCCTTCTACCCCGGCGACATGCAGGTCCAGCCGGCGCTGGCCACCGCGGCCCTGCTGGCGGCGGCCCGGGCCAACGGCGCCGAGGTGCGCACCGGGGTCGAGGTGCTCGGTGCCGAGCTGGCGTCCGGGCGGCTGACCGGGGTGCGCACCAGCGCCGGCTCATTGGCCACCGACTACGTGGTCAACGCCGCCGGCACCTGGGGAGGCGAGGTGTCGGCCCGGCTGGGGGCCGAGGTTCCGATCCTGCCCCGGCGCGGCTTCGTGCTGGTCACCGAGCCGCTGCCGCGGGTGATCCGGCACAAGGTGTACTCCGCCGACTACGTCGCCAACGTCGCCTCCGACCGGGCCGGCCTGGAACTGTCGCCGGTCGTCGAGGGCACCCGGTCCGGAACGGTGCTGATCGGCGCCAGCCGGGAGCGGGTGGGCTTCGACACCACCATCTCGATCCCGGTGGTGCGCCGACTCGCCGCGCAGGCGGTCGAGCTGTTCCCGGTGCTGGCCGGCATCAACCTGATGCGGGTCTACGCGGGGCTGCGGCCCTACTGCCCCGACCACCTGCCGGTGATCGGCATGGACCCGCGGGTTGCCGGCTTGCTGCACGCCTGCGGCCACGAGGGCGCCGGCATCGGGCTGGCACCGGCCACCGGCGAGCTGATCGCCGACCTGATCACCGGACGGGCCACCAGCGTGGACCCGGCACCGTTCGCTCCGCACCGCCTGATCGGAGCCGCCGCGTGAGCGCGTTCAGCTTCGACGGCCGGCCGGTGGAGTTCGTCGAGGGCCAGACGGTGGGTGCCGCCCTGGTCGACGCCGGCATCTACAGCTGGCGGGTGACCCGCCGGCACGGCAGCCCGCGTGGCCTGTTCTGCGGTATCGGGGTCTGCTACGACTGCCTGGTCGGGGTGGACGGCGCCCCGAACCAGCGCGCCTGCCAGGTGCCCGCCGCGCACGGCATGACGGTGACCACCCAGACCGGGACGGGCCACGATGACCTCGCCGTCTGAGCCCGGTGGGCATGGCGGGCCCGGCATGCCCGCCGAGGCCGCCCAGGTGGCCGTGATCGGCGCCGGCCCGGCGGGCTTGGCCGCGGCCGTGCACGCCGCCGAACAGGGCGCGGTGACGGTGCTGCTGGATTCCGGCGCCCGGCTCGGCGGCCAGTACTGGCGGCACGCCGTGGCTGACCCGGACCTGTCGCTCGGCCTGCACCACGACATCTCGACCTACCGCGACCTGACCCGGCGGCTGGCCGCCCTGACCGGCAGCGGCCGGTTGACCGTCCGGCTCGAGCACCAGGTCTGGTCGGTGCGGGCGGACGAGGACGGCTGCACCCTCGCCGCCGTCGACCGCCGCGACCTCCGGCGTCCGGTCGAGGTGGTCCTGCGGTCGTCCACCCTGGTGCTCGCGGTCGGGGCCTACGACCGCCAGGTCCCGTTCCCGGGCTGGGACCTGCCCGGGGTGCTCACGGTGGGCGGCGCGCAGGCGCTGCTCAAGGGCAGCGGGGTCGCGGTCGGGCCGCGGGTGCTCGTCGCCGGCACCGGGCCGTTCCTGCTGCCGGTGGCCACCGCGCTGGCTGCCCGGGGCTCGGACGTGCTGGGCGTGCACGAGGCCAACCGGCCCGGCCGCTGGCTGCGGCAGCTGCCCGCCGCGCTGTCCCAGCCGGCCAAGCTCACCGAGGCCGCCGGGTACGCCCTCGCCCTGGCCCGCCACCGGATACCGCTGCACACCCGGTCGGTGGTGGTTGCCGCACACGGCACCGATCGGCTGGCGGCGGTGACCGTGGCCCGGCTGGACTCCGCCGGCCGGGTCCGCGAGGCCACCCGCCGCCGGCAGCCGGTCGACGTGCTCGCGGTCGGGTACGGCTTCAGCACGCAGTCCGAGCTGGCCGCCCAGGCCGGCTGCGCGCTGGGTCCGACCTCCGACGGGGCGCTGGCGGTGAGCACCGACGGCAGCCAGCAGACCAGCAACCCGCGGGTCTTCGCGGCCGGCGAACTCACCGGCATCGGGGGTGCCCAGCTGGCCGTCGCCGAGGGCATCGTGGCCGGCACCGGTGCGACCGCGGCGAGCCGGGCAGCCGCCGAGACGGCATCGACCGTCCTCCGCGCGGCCGTCCGGGCCCGCGACCGGCTGCGCCGCTTCGCCGCCGCGATGCACGCGGTCTACCCGGTCCCGCCGTTCTGGCTCGACGCCCTGCAACCGGGCACCGTGGTGTGCCGGTGCGAGGAGGTCAGCGTGGCCGAGATCGACGCCGCGATCGAGGCCGGTGCCCGGGACGCCCGGGCGGTCAGGCTGCTGTCCCGCGCGGGCATGGGCTGGTGCCAGGGACGCGAATGCGGGTATGCCACCAACTGCCTGGTCGCCGCCCGCACCGGGCAGCCGCTCGACCTGGCCAGCGGCACCGCCCGTCCGGTGGCGGCGCCGATCCCGCTCGGCCTGCTCGCCCGATCCGGCACCGACCCGATTTCCTGACCCCCCGACCACGAAACCCTGATCAGCACACGCGATTGACGAGGAGCATCAGATGGACCGCAAGCCCTGGCACGGAGTACTCGTCGCCACCCCGCTGCCTTGGAAGAAAAGCGAGAAGAATGAGGGCGGCGACGACGACACCCCCGACCTGGACGCCTACGCCAGCCACGTGCGGTGGCTGGCCGCCAACGGTTGCGACGGGGTCACCCCGAACGGCTCGCTCGGCGAGTACCAGGTCCTGACCGACGCCCAGCGCGAGGCGGTGGTGCGTACCGCGGTGCAGGCCGCGCCGGACGGCTTCACCGTGATGCCCGGCGTCGGTGCCTACGGCGCCAAGCAGGCCCGCCGGCATGCCGAGGTCGCCGCCGAGGCCGGCTGTCCGGCGGTGATGCTGCTGCCGCCGAACTCCTACCGGGCCCGGGACGCCGACGTGATCGAGCACTACCGCATCGTCGCCGAGGCGGGCGTCCCGATCGTCGCCTACAACAACCCGCTCGACACCAAGGTCGACCTGGTGCCGGCCCTGCTCGCCAGGCTGCACGCCGAAGGGCTCATCGTCGCGGTGAAGGAGTTCTCCGGCGACGTGCGCCGGCTCTACGAGGTGCGCGAGCTGGCCCCTGAGCTGGACGTGCTCGCCGGCAGCGACGACGTCGTCCTGGAGCTCGCCCTGGCCGGCTCCCCGGGCTGGATCGCCGGCTACCCCAACGCGTTTCCGGCCGCCTGCGTCGAGCTGTTCGCCGCCGCCCGGGCCGGTGACCTGGAGCGCGCGCTGCCGCTCTACCGCGCGCTGCACCCGTTGCTGCGCTGGGACTCCAAGACCGAGTTCGTGCAGGCGATCAAGCTGTCGATGGATCTCAACCCGGCCGCGATCGCCGGCGGCCACTGCCAACCGCCGCGCGGCCCGCTGTCGGACGCCGATGCCGCCAGCATCCGCGAGGTGACCGAGAAGGCCCTGGCCGCCGGCCTTCGCTGATCTGAGAATCTGCAGTAGGACAAAGGAGAACCATGAGGTCGGTACGCACGCTGCACGCGGTCGACTCGCACACCGAGGGCATGCCGACCCGGGTCATCGTCGGCGGGGTCGGCGTGCTGCCGGGCGAGACGATGGCCGAACGGCGGGTGAACTTCATGCGCGAGCAGGACGACCTGCGGACGTTGTTGATGTTCGAGCCGCGCGGGCACAACGCGATGTCCGGCGCGATCCTGCAACCGCCGACCCGGCCGGACTGCGACTGGGGTGTGGTCTACATCGAGGTGTCCGGGTGCCTGCCGATGTGCGGGCACGGCACCATCGGGGTGGCCACCGTGCTGGTGGAGACCGGCATGGTGGCGGTCACCGAACCGGTCACCACCATCCGGCTGGACACCCCGGCCGGGCTGGTAGTAGCCGAGGTCGCCGTCGAGAACGGCGCCGCCCGCGCGGTGACCATCCGCAACGTGGCCTCGTTCTCGCTGGCCCTGGACCAGCAGGTCGAGGTGCCGGGGCTGGGTGTCGTCGACTACGACCTGGCCTACGGCGGCAACTTCTACGCCATGGTCGAGCTGGACAAGCTCGGCCTCGCCTTCGACCGCGCCCAGCAGCAGGGCATCGTCGAGGCCGGGCTGGCCATCATGGAGGCCATCAACACCGCGAAGCTCCCGGTGCACCCGACCGACGAGAACATCACCGGCTGCCACCACGTGCAGTTCGTCGCCGCCGGCTCCACCGCCCGGCATTCCCGGCACGCCATGGCGATCTATCCGGGCTGGTTCGACCGCTCGCCGTGCGGCACCGGCACCAGCGCCCGGATGGCCCAGCTGCACGCCCGGGGCGAACTGCCGCTGCACACCGACTTCGTCAACGAGTCCTTCATCGGCACCCGGTTCATCGGGCGGCTGACCGGCGAGACAGAAGTCGGCGGGCTGCCCGCGGTGCTGCCCACCATCACCGGCCGCGCCTGGGTCACCGGCACCGCGCAGTACCTGCTCGATCCCACCGACCCGTTCCCGGCCGGGTTCCGGTTCTAGAACGCCCCGTAACGCACAGGAGGCCCCATGATCATCTCGACGTCCCCGCAACGCCCGGACGACATCGTGGTCAGCGTGCCCGCCGGCACGCCCGCCGAGGTGCGCAGCGCCGCCGAGACGGCGCGCAAGGCGCAGCCGGAGTGGCTTGACGCGGGCGCCGCCGCCCGGGCAGCGGCTCTCGGCCGGGCGGCCGACGCCGTGCAGGACGCCGCCGCCGAACTCGCCGACCTGGCGGTACGCGAGGTCGGCAAGCCACTGGCCGAGGCCCGGGGCGAGATCGCCCGGTCGGTGTCGATCCTGCGTTACTACGCCCAGCAGCCGTTCGAGGAGATGGGTGCGGTGCATTCCCCGTCCGGGACGGGGTTGCTGTTCACCACCAGGCGGCCGCGCGGGGTGGCCGGGCTGATCACGCCGTGGAACTTCCCGTTCGCGATTCCGCTGTGGAAGGCGGCCCCGGCGCTGGCCTATGGCAACGCCGTGCTGCTCAAACCCGCCGAGCCGGCGAGCGGCTGCGCGCTGCGGTTGCACGACCTGCTGGCACAGGTGTTGCCGGCCGGCCTGTTCACCGTGCTGCCGGGCGGCTCGGACACCGGCCGGGCCGTCGCCGACGAGGCCGACGTGCTGTCCTTCACCGGCTCCACCGCTGTCGGGCGGACGGTGGTGGCCGCCGCGGCACAGCGCGGCGTCGCGGTTCAGGCCGAGATGGGCGGGCAGAACCCGGCGATCGTGCTGCCGGACGCCGACCTGGCCGCCACCGCGCGCAGCATCGCCGCCGCGGTGGCCGGCTTCGCCGGGCAGAAGTGCACCGCCACCAAGCGGGTGCTGGTGGTGGGCGACCCGGCGCCGTTCACCGAGGCGTTGCTGGCGGCGGTCCGCGGCCTGGCGGTGGGTGACCCGGCACGCGAGGACGTCACCGTCGGACCGGTGATCGACGCCGCGGCCCGCGACCGGGTGCTGGCCGCCGCCGAGAGCGCCGGATCGGCGGGCGGCCGGGTGCTGACCGGCGGGGTTCCGGTCGGCGACGCCGGCTGGTTCGTCGCTCCCACGGTGGTGGCCGGGCTACCCGCCGACCACCCGCTGGAGTGCGACGAGGTGTTCGGCCCGATCTGCTCCCTCAGCGCGGTCGGCTCGCTGGACGAGGCGATCAGCAGGGCCAACTCCGTCCAGCAGGGGTTGGTTGCGGCCCTCTACACCCGTGACCTCGGCGGCGCGCTGGCCGCCGTGCACCGGCTCGAGGCGGGGATGATCAAGGTCAACGCGCCCACCACCGGGGTGGACTTCTACCTGCCGTTCGGCGGGATCAAGGCCTCCGGGTACGGCACCAAGGAGCAGGGCAGGGCCGCCGTCGACCTGTACACCAGCGTGCACACCGTCACGGTGGAAGGAGGATGAGTCCAGCCATGACCGATGTCTCGTCGGGCATCCCGACCGACGACCGGCTGGTGCTGCAGTCGGTCGGCTCCCGCACCAGCCTGCGCAACGAGGCCATCCGGACGCTGCAGGCGGCCATCATCGCCGGTGAGCTGCGGCCGAACGTGGTCTACTCCGCGCCGGCGCTGGCCGCCCAGCTGGGCATGTCCGCCACCCCGGTGCGGGAGGCGTTCCTCGACCTGGTCAAGGAGGGACTGGTCGAGACCGTCCGCAACAAGGGATTCCGGGTCGTCGAGCTGGCGGCGGACGAGCTGGACGAACTCACCGAGGTGCGGTTGCTGCTCGAGGTGCCCTCGGTGCGCGCGCTGGCCCGTCGCGGGCTGTCGCCGGCCGAGTACCGGCAGCTCAAGCAGTTGGCCGGCCAGATCGAGCGGGCCGCCGTGCACAACGACATGGTGGCCCACACCAAGGCCGATCTGGAGTTCCACACCGCCCTGCTCACCCTGCTCGGCAACCAGGCGCTGATCGCCATCGTCGGATCGCTGCGCATCCGGTCCCGGCTGTACGGCCTGTCCGCGCTGGCCGACCGCGGGCAGTTGCTGCCGTCCTCGCAGGAGCATGTCGAGCTGCTCGACCTGATCCGGCTGCAGGACGCCGATGGCGCCGCCCGCCTGATGCGCCAGCACATCGGTCACGTCCGCGGGTCGTGGGCGACCGGCAGTGCCGACGGCTGAGCCGGGGCCAGGCCCGGTGCCGAGCCGGCACATCGACGGCCGCACGGTCGGCGCCGTCGGCCTCGGTTGCATGCCGATGAGCTGGTTCTACGACCGCGGTGCCGCCAACGGCACCGAGGCGGTCGCGGTCGTGTCCGCGGCGATCGAGGCCGGCGTGAGGCTGCTCGACACCGCCGACGTCTACGGACCGTTCAGCAACGAGGCACTGCTCGGGCAGGCGCTGGCCGGCCGTCGCGACGAGGTCTTCCTCGCGAGCAAGGTGGGTCTGCTGGTCGACGGCGCCGGCAGCTACCACCGCAACGGTTCGCGGGCGCACATCGTGGCGGCCTGCGATGCGTCACTGCAGCGGTTGCGCACCGACCGGATCGACCTCTACCAACTGCACCGGGTCGATCCGGCGGTACCGGTCGAGGAGAGCGTGCAGGCGCTGGCCGAGCTGGTGCAGGCCGGCAAGGTGCGCGCGATCGGCTTGTCCGAGGTGAGCGTTGCCGAGCTTGACCGGGCCGCGACGATCGCCCCGATCGCCTCGGTGCAGTCCGAGCTCAGCCTGTGGACCAGGGACCCGGCGCACAACGGCGTGCTGCGCTGGTGCGAGGCCCACGGCGCCGCGCTGCTGGCCTATGCCCCGCTCGGGCGCGGGTACCTGACCGGCCGCATCCGGTCGGCCGCGGACCTGCCCGCCGACGACTGGCGCCGGCAGAATCCGCGCTTCCAGCCGGCGGCCCTGCAGGCGAACGAGCGCCTGCTGGCGGCAGTCCAGGAGGTCGCCGACCGTTGCGGTGCGACGGTGGCCCAGGTGGCGTTGCGCTGGCTGCTCGGCCTGAGCCCCTGCCTGATACCGATCCCCGGCACCCGGCGGCCGGCCCGGGTGATCGAGAATGCCCTTGCTGCGACGGTAGATCTGAGCACGGACGATGCGGCACTCCTCGATCGACTACCCGCTGCGGCCGGTGCGCGGTACTGAGCGACCCGCCGCGGGCTGCCTCACCCGGTACCCGACGCTGGGCTGCGACGATTCGACTCCAGCAGCGAGATGTGACTGATAGACAGCTGATCGCCGGCCAGGTCGGCCCGGGTCAGGTCACGCGCGAGACGCAGGGCACGAAGCCGGTCGCCAACTGAATGTCCCGTGACTCGCTGGGTTGGCTCGTGTGAATAGGTGCTCTATATACCGGTTAAACATCCGTCTTCTGCCCAACTCCTGGCTTTCTGCTAAGGGCTAGTTCTGTGTACCGAGTTCTCTCCGTGGCCGCATTCGTAAGCCGTTCTCGTTACTACTGCAACCGTCACGCTCGCCGTCTCCGCATTCGTCGTTCCACACCTACTGCTCCCTCGGACAGCATCACTCAGTCGGTGGTGGTCGCAGGCAATCCTGGCGGTTGCTGCCCTGGATAACGCGGGCGCCGGTCGGCGCCGATGAGCGTAGCGAAATGCCCAGGCAGGCGCCTTCGAGCGGTTCCAACACTGGCGAAGACCCCTGCCGCGTAGGGAGAATCTCGGTTCCCCCAGCCGGCGACGCTGCCCCGGTAGCAGTTGCCCTGGGCGGGGTGGTCGGTACCAACGCCGCCGAGGTCTCACCGAGAGAATTACCGCAGTTCCTCCCGTGCGCTAAATGCCCTGTGCGGTATGCAGGAGATGACCAGGTAATGACCGTGCCAAACTATTGACAATTTCATCAACCCGCCCTTACGCTGCCGAAGCGGTTTAAGTCGTCCCTTTGCCCTCGAACTGAACACGGCCGACCCTGATTCGAAGGAGCGTGCCGCAACCGGCTGAATCAGACGCGGGGTCGATTTCTGAGCCGCCCGTTCATCGAGCTACCGCCTTGGCGGGGTAAACGCGCGCGCCCAACACGGGGTGGTCAGCGCGCGTTCCCCCGCTCGCCGGCTCCGGCACTTGGAGGATGCCCAGTTTCCCTAGCAAGGAATCACAGCGTTGAGCAGTTACCAGCCCTCCCAGAAAGGCCTTCCATGCTTGTCAACCCTCGTCGCCGAACCGCGACCGTGGCCGTGCTGGGCATGTCAGCGCTGGCCGTCACCAGCATCGTGCTCACCGCCAGCCCGGCCACCGCCGCGCCCAGCCCCAAGGCATCCTCCAACGCACTGGCCGCCCAGTCGGCCGCCAGCCTGGTCGCCGCCCGCCCCGCGTCCATCCACGCCAGCAAGGACGACGCCCACCTCGCCCACTCGGCGATCTCCACCCGCGAGGGCCTGTCCACGGCGACAGTGACGGTCAACAACCCGGGTAGTCAGAGCGGATACGTCGGCGTCAACGACGCACTGCCGATGAACGCCAGCGGCGGCACCGGCCCCTACACCTGGTCAGCCACCGGACTACCCCCAGGCAAAACCATCAACACCAACACCGGCCGGATCACCGGCGCACCCACCACCGCCGGCACCTACCAAACCACCGTCACCGCCACCGACTCCACCAACACCACCGCCTCGACCACCTTCACCTGGACCATCACCACCGGCCCACTCACCGTGACCAACCCTGGTAATCAGAGCGGATACGTCGGCGTCAACGACGCACTGCCGATGAACGCCAGCGGCGGCACCGGCCCCTACACCTGGTCAGCCACCGGACTACCCCCAGGCAAAACCATCAACACCAACACCGGCCGCATCACCGGCGCACCCACCACCGCCGGCACCTACCAAACCACCGTCACCACCACCGACTCCACCAACACCACCGCCTCGACCACCTTCACCTGGACCATCACCACCGGCCCACTCACCGTGACCAACCCGGGTAGTCAGAGCGGATACGTCGGCGTCAACGACGCACTGCCGATGAACGCCAGCGGCGGCACCGGCCCCTACACCTGGTCAGCCACCGGACTACCCCCAGGCAAAACCATCAACACCAACACCGGCCGCATCACCGGCGCACCCACCACCGCCGGCACCTACCAAACCACCGTCACCACCACCGACTCCACCAACACCACCGCCTCGACCACCTTCACCTGGACCATCACCACCGGCCCACTCACCGTGACCAACCCGGGTAGTCAGAGCGGATACGTCGGCGTCAACGACGCACTGCCGATGAACGCCAGCGGCGGCACCGGCCCCTACACCTGGTCAGCCACCGGACTACCCCCAGGCAAAACCATCAACACCAACACCGGCCGCATCACCGGCGCACCCACCACCGCCGGCACCTACCAAACCACCGTCACCACCACCGACTCCACCAACACCACCGCCTCAACCACCTTCACCTGGACCATCACCCAGCGGTGACCTGAGTAACGAACCGGGGCGGCAAGCCGAGACCGCTTGCCGCCCCACCGCACCAGGCGAAGCTGCCCTGCTCAGCAACCCAGCGATGTTCGAACCGCACTACGTCCGAAGGCAAATGTCGAAGGCCTCCAAAAATGTCCAGGGCCGGCCAGTCACCTGGCCGGCCCGGACTCCTACTGCATCAGGCGATCACTGTCAGGAAAGCTGGTGCCCGGGGACGTCGAACCGGTCCAGCATCATCACCTTGTCCCAGGCGGCCACGAAGTCCCGCACGAACTTGTCCTGCGCGTCGTCGCTGGCGTAGACCTCGGCGATCGCCCGCAGCTGGGAGTTGGCGCCGAACACCAGGTCGACGGCGGTGGCCGTCCACTTGACCGCGCCACTGCCGTCCCGGCCGTCGTAGACGTTCTCGGCCGACTCCGACGCCTTCCACTCGACACCCTCGTCCAGCAGGTTGACGAAGAAGTCGTTGGTCAGCGTGCCGGGCCGCTCGGTGAACACGCCGTGACCGGACTGCCCGTGGTTGGCCTGCAGGGCCCGCAGGCCACCGACCAGCACCGTCATCTCCGGCGCGGTCAGGGTGAGCAGGTTCGCCCGGTCCAGCAGCCGGACCTCCGGCGGCAGCTTCTCACCGCTGCGCAGGTAGTTGCGGAAACCGTCGGCGGTCGGCTCGAGCACCTCGAAGGACTCGACATCGGTCTGCTCCTGCGACGCGTCGCCACGTCCCGGCGTGAACGGGACGGTGATGTCGTGCCCGGCGTTCCTGGCCGCCTGCTCGACCCCCGCACAGCCGGCCAGCACGATCAGGTCGGCGAGGGAGATGGTGGCGCCGCCCGACGAGCCGTTGAAGTCCTGCTGGATCTGCTCCAGGGTCTGCAGCACGCTCGACAGCGCCGCCGGCTCGTTGACCTCCCAGTTGCGCTGGGGCTCCAGCCTGATCCGCGCGCCGTTGGCGCCGCCGCGCTTGTCGGTGCCGCGGAAGCTGGCAGCCGACGCCCAGGCGGTCGAGACCAGCTGGGAGACGGTCAGCCCGGACTCGGCGATCTTGCCCTTCAGCGCGGCGATGTCCGCCTCGCCGACCAGCGTGCCCTCGGCCGCGGGCACCGGGTCCTGCCAGATCTGCGGTTCGGCCACCCACGGCCCGAGGTAGCGCGAGAGCGGGCCCATGTCACGGTGCAGCAGCTTGTACCAGGCCCGGGCGAAGGCGTCCGCGAACTCCTCCGGGTGCTCCAGGAAGCGGCGCGAGATCTTCTCGTAGGCCGGGTCCATCCGCAGTGCCAGGTCGGTGGTGAGCATCATCGGCGACCGGTTCAGCTCGCCGGTCTCCGGGTCCGGCACGGTGTTGGCACCGGCGCCGTCCTTGGGACGCCACTGCTTGGCGCCGGCGGGGCTCTCGGTCAGCTCCCAGTCGTAGCGGAACAGGTTCTCGAAGAAGCCGTTGCTCCACCGGGCCGGCGTCGAGGTCCAGGTGACCTCCAGGCCGCTGGTGATGGCGTCCTTGCCCTTGCCGCTGCCGTAGCTGTTCTTCCAGCCCATGCCCTGCGCCTCGATCGGGGCGGCCTCCGGCTCCGGCCCGACGTACTCGGCACCGGCCGCGCCGTGCGTCTTGCCGAAGCTGTGGCCACCGGCGATCAGCGCCAGCGTCTCCTCGTCGTTCATCGCCATCCGGCGGAAGGTCTCGCGGATGTCGCGGGCGGCGGCCAGCGGGTCCGGGTTGCCGTTCGGTCCCTCCGGGTTGACGTAGATCAGGCCCATCTGGACCGCACCCAGCGGGCCGGACAGCTGGCGGTCGTCACCGCTGTAGCGCTCGTCGCCGAGCCAGGCGTCCTCCGGACCCCAGAAGACCTCCTCCGGCTCCCAGATGTCCGGGCGGCCGAAGCCGAAGCCGAAGGTCTCAAAGCCCATCGACTCCAGCGCGACATTGCCGGCGAAGACCAGCAGGTCGGCCCAGGAGATCTGCTTGCCATACTTCTTCTTGACCGGCCAGAGCAGTCGGCGGGCCTTGTCGAGGTTGGCGTTGTCCGGCCAGCTGTTGAGCGGGGCGAAGCGCTGCGCGCCCTGTCCGCCGCCACCGCGGCCGTCCTCGATGCGATAGGTGCCCGCCGCGTGCCAGGACAGCCGGATGAACAGACCGCCGTAGTGCCCGTGGTCGGCCGGCCACCAGTCCTGCGAGGTGGTCATCACCTCGGTGACGTCCCGCTTGAGTGCCTCGACGTCGAGGGCGGAGAACTCCTCGGCGTAGTCGTAGTCATCGCCCATCGGGTTGGAGCGGGGCGAGTGCTGGTGCAGGACCTGCAGGTTGAGCTGGTTCGGCCACCAGTCCTGGTTCGTCCTCGGCCGGTGCGCGGTGGGCGTCGGGGAGGGGATTACCGGGTTCTCGCTTTCGGACACGTCGGTCGCTCTCCTGTCTGAGAATCTCGTGTGTTGATGGGGGTTGCTCGGGGACTTGCAGCTAGAGCCGGTCAGGGACGCCGGCGGATGCGGCGACGCACTCGGGGCACAGCCCCCAGTAGACGACCTCCGCCTCGTCGATCAGGAAACCCCGGTCGTCCGACGCGGTCAGGCAGGGGGTGTCGCCGACGGCGCAGTCGACGTCGGCGATGCTGCCGCAGGACCGGCACACCACGTGGTGGTGGTTGTCGCCGACCCGGGCCTCGTAGCGGGCCGGTGAGCCGGCCGGCTCGATCCGCCGAACCAGGCGGGCGGTGGTCAGCGCGCGCAGCACGTCGTAGACCGCCTGGTGGGAGACATCGCCGTAGTCGGCACGCACGTGGGAGATGATCGAGTCGGTGTCGGCGTGCGGATGCTGGTGCACCGCGGTGAGCACCGCCACCCGCGGCCGGGTCACCCGTAGCTGCGCCGCGCGCAGCATGCGCTCGAGGTCGGCGGTAGTGGGCACGGCCGCGAGTCTCGTCTAGTTTCTGGAATCAATCAAGTCCCGCGCGACACAGCTCTCAGCGAACAGCGGGTGCACCCGGAGGCAGCGGTGCCGCCGGGTCCTGCCGACACCGGCGCCGCTGGTGGTTGAGACCATGTCCGCAGCGGCCAACGAGACCTTCGCCTGACCCAGGAGCTGACATGACCGAACTGGACCTGACCCGCTTCAAGGCACTCAGCTTCGACTGCTACGGGACCCTGATCGACTGGGAGTCGGGCATGGCCGCGGTGTTGCGTCCGTGGGCGCGCGAGCAGGGGTTACCGGCCGGCAACGAGGAACTGCTGCTCACCTACGGCGACCACGAGGCAGCGGTCGAGCGGGACGCACCCGCCACCCGCTACCCCGACGTGCTCGCCACCGCCTTCCGGCGGACCGGCGTCAGCCTGGGCGCTCCGGTCAGCGAGGAGTGGGCCGACCGGTTGGCGGGCTCCGTGCCGGACTGGCCGGCATTCGGCGACTCCGCCGACGCCCTGGCCCGGCTGGCCCGGCACTACCGGCTGATCATCGTGTCCAACGTGCACCGCGACGGCTTCGCCGGCAGCAACCGACAGTTGCGAGGGGACTTCGCCGCCGTCATCACCGCGGAGGACGTGGGCGGCTACAAGCCGGCGGACAACCACTTCCGCGCGCTGTACCAGACGCTGGCGGACCTCGGCATCGAGCGGACCGAGTTGCTGCACGTGGCGCAGAGCCTGTTCCACGACCACACGGTGGCCAAGCGCGAGAACCTGCGGTCGGTGTGGATCAACCGCCGCCACGACCGTCCCGGCTGGGGAGCCACCAGCCAGCCTACCGAGCCGTGGAGCTACGACCTGGAGTTCCCGACGATGAAGGCCTTCGCCGACGCCGTAGACACCGCTTTCGCCGCCGGATAGGCGGGTTGCGCCGGGGTTCTGCGCTGCCAGCGGAGCGCGCGAGGCCGGCTGGGTTCGGCAGCTATGCGGTGGCTGAGCCGGCGTGCGGGTCGGCGTGCCGGTGGACGAGCCGCCAGGAGCCGTTCTCCCGGCGGAAGATCTCGGTGATGCGCAGGTGCATCGGGACAGCTTCTGCCTGGCCCCGCATCCGGACGCTGGCGTGCTGGATCCCGACCAGGTAGCCCAGGTCACCGCTGGCGTCGGCGTGCAGGATCTCGAAGTGGGTGTCGCCGCCGGCCAGGAACAGTTCGGCACCCCGCACGTTGGTCGCCAGCACCTCGGCCGCGCCCTGGACCTGTCCCCCGTTGGGTGGGTAGAAGGTGGCCGGGTCCTGCTCGGCGGAGATCGCGGCCAGCGGGCCGGCGTCACCCGTGACGTAGGCCCGCCCGACGGCGTCGCGACCGTCGAGGAAGGCTGCGAAGTCCTTCTGGTCGTTCGGGATACCGGGTTCTGTGTGAGAAGCGGTCATGCCTCACACGTTAGACGAGTGGTCACAGGACGGCTGCCGATGCGGTTCGGTTGAGCAACTGATCTGTACCGATTCGGCATCGACGCTGGTCACTGGGCCGAGTGCTGCGTAGCAAGGAAGCAGAAGGCGACAGGCACATCGCCGCCATGGCGGCGAGTCAGCCGGACAAACACCGTTCCACGCCTGGGCATACCGGGCTGGAAGAAGTGCCCCGAGGTGCACGACGCTCGACGGGGTGACTTCATCGCGCGCACGACGGGCGCGCTGCTCGCAGCCACCCGTCCGCATGTTCGTTTCGTCGAGGTACGGAGATGAAAACACCTATGCCGAAAAGCAGGAAAGTAGCGACAGCGATCGGGCTGCTCGCCCTCGCGACCACTGTCATGACCGCCTGTCAGAGTGACGGGAAGGGTGGTGGCGGCAACCCGCCGCCGGCGTCCGGCAACGCCAGCGGCAACAACCTGCCGGTGGCGGCGGCGTTCAACGCGGCGACCATCGGCCTGGTCAACAAGTCCGACAAGACCGGGGGAAGCCTCAACCTGGTGGCGACCGGAGACTGTGACTCGTGGGATCCGGCGAACACCTACTACGGCTGGTGCTGGAACATGCAGCGGCTGTTCACCCGCACGCTGGTGGGCTACTCCTCGGTGCCGGGTGCCAACAACATCGCGATCGAGGGTGACCTGGCGACCGGCCTCGGTGAGCACAACGCCGACTTCACCGAGTGGACCTACCACCTCAAGCCCAACATCAAGTGGGAGGACGGCACCACCGTCACCAGCAAGCAGGTCAAGTTCGGTATCGAACGCGTATTCGCGACCGACCTGTTCTCCAACGGCCCGTCCTCGTACTACCTGTGCCTGCTGGCCAAGTGCGACGCGAGCGGTAACCCGCCGTACGCCGGCCCGTACAAGGACAAGGGCGCGGGCCTGACCAGCATCAGCACGCCGGACGACACCACCATCAGCTTCAAGCTGCAGACGTCGACCCCGGACTTCGACTACCTGATGACGCTGCCAGCCTCGGCCCCCGTGCCGCTGACCGAGAACGGCGCCAACTCCGGAACGAAGTACACCCTGCACCCGCTGTCCAACGGCCCGTTCAAGTTCTCCAGCTACACCCCGGAGCAGACGGTGGTCTGGGTCCGCAACGACAAGTGGGATCAGTCCACGGACAAGATCCGGCACCCGCTGGTCGACAAGATCACGCTGCGGATCAGCACCAACGCCGACGACAACGACAAGCAGTTGCAGGCCGGGTCGGCGGATGCCACTGCCGACGGCAACGTCCAGACCGCGTTCCAGACCAACATCATCAACAACCCTGCGCTGAAGAAGAACGCCGACGACCCGGTGTCGTCCTACACCCGGTACTTCGCGATCTTCCCGTCCGTGAAGCCCTTGGACAACATCCACTGCCGTCGCGCGATCTTCTACGCGATCAACAAGGTGGATCTGCAGCGTGCCCGTGGTGGCACCTATGGTGGCGACATCGCCCACACCATGGCACAGCCGACGGTCCCGGGATATGACCCGAAGGCCGATCCGTATCCCAGCGGTGCTGACAACACCGGTGACCTGGCCAAGGCCAAGGACGAGCTGCAGCAGTGTGGCCAGCCCAACGGCTTCGCCACCAAGATGGCCTACATCAATTCCGGTCGCGGACCGGCGGTCTTCACGGCGGCCCAGTCGGCGCTCAATAGGGTCGGCATCAAGCTGTCGGCCGCCGTGCACGCCCAGTCCGGTTACTACGGTGGTTACATCGGCAAGCCCGAGACGGTCAAGAGCGTGGGCATCGGCATGGCCCAGGCGGCGTGGGGTTCGGACTACCCGACCGGCGGTGGTTTCTGGACCTCCATCGTGGCCAGCTACGCACCGCCCGGCGGTGGCAACTACACCGTCCTGAAGGACCCGAAGATCGATGCCCTGCTGGCCGAGGCTGCCAAGTCCACCGGGCGGCACGACGACCTGTTCAAGCAACTCGACGCCCAGGTCATGACCGATGCCGTCGATCTGCCGTTCGTGTATGACAAGTCGCTGTACTACCGCAACCCGCGGCTGACCAACGTGCGGAACAACTTCGCGCTCGGGTCCACCTACGACTTCGTCAACATCGGGGTCAGCGACGGCAAGTAACCGCTGACGGCCCGGCCGGGACTGCCCCGGCCGGGCACGATATCCCTGCGACAACGGCATGAAGCCCCGAGGTGAGTCCTCGGGGCTTCATGCCGTCAGTGCTTGCTACAGCGGTTCAGGTCAGGAGTAGTTGGTGACCTTGGTACCCGTCACCGGGTAGGAGCTGAAGCCGATGACCGTGTTCGGTCCGAATCGGGGGCTGCAGTTCGGTGACTGGGCCCAGCACACCGAGGTCGAGTGCGAGTGGGTGTACATCGCGTTGCGCTGCGTCCAGGTGCCGGTCTTGGTACCGGTGCCCGCGAAGCCGAAATCGGCGTAGGGAATGGCGTTGTGAACCCAGCACGCGTCACCGGACTGGCAGGGATTGTGCACGGTGATCGCGGCGGGAGAGGCAGCCGTGGTGGCCTCGACGCTGAGCACCTTGCCGGTGAGGGCATCGAGGATCACCTGCTTCGGCGTGGATGAGGTAGCCAGACTCGCCCACCGCACCGGCACGGACGCGGTGGTGTGGGTACTGGTCGCGCCGGCCGACGCAGCGTATGCGGCGCCCGTCAGAGTTGCTGCGGTAGTGAGTGAAGCAGCGGCCAACGCTGCAAGCTTGCGATTCACAAAGCCTCCATGATTGTTTGAATCTCCCCGAATAGCCCTAGTCACGGCTATTCGGACAGGCTAGCAGCAATCATGAGGACCCGACCGACCTGTCCGGGGTGGGCGATCTGAACAGCAGGGCTTGACGTCGTTTCGAGTAAGCGCATTTTGGTGGGCGATACTGGGATCGAACCAGTGACCCCTGCCGTGTGAAGGCAGTGCTCTCCCGCTGAGCTAATCGCCCGCAGCGTGCTGCGGCTGAACGTCGGCTAGCTTACATGGCCCCGAGTCGTGACTCGAACGGCCCGTCCGCTCCCCCAGGCAGGCGGCGCGGCGGCTCAGTGGAAGGTGCGCCAGCCCAGATACGCCAGCCCGGCCAGCACCAGCAGGCCGACCAGGCCCAGCAACAACCGGACGACCAGCGACTGGCGCTTGATCCAGTCCGTCCAGTCCGCGAGTACCCGGCGGCCGAACCGCAGCAGCCGGTACGCCCACCCGAACTCGGTCGCCCACACGGCCACGCCCACGAACACCAGCGCCCAGCCCGGCCCCGGCAGCGGGATCAGCAGCAGCCCGATCACCACCACGATCGCGCCGATGACGCCGATCAACAGCCGCCAGACCAGCGCACCGCCCGGAAGGCGGCGCACCCGGTCCCGCACCGGCCGCAGCCACTTCGGCGGTCGCGGCTGGTACCGCTGCTCGGCGGCGGCAGGCTCGTGCTGGCTGGTGCTCGTCCCTGGTTCGGCCGCCACTCGCGCTCCGCTCATCCCGGCGCCGCCGGCTCTGCCGCCGGTCGGTCGCGCTGCTGACCCTCAGGTGGCCAACGCCGCACCTATTCTTGCAGTTCCGCCGACCGCGACGACCGTCCTGGCGAGCCCAGCCCGCACGCCCGTGGGCACCCTCAGCCCTGGCCGCCCTGCTGCTCGTCGTATTTCATCTCCGCCTCGTAGATGTGCGGCGTCCCGGCGCCGAGCCGGTCGCGGACCGCAGCCTCCACGGTCCGGAACGGCTGCCAGTACTGGGCGTCGTACTCCTCGACGATCTCAAACGTCCAGCGGCCGGAGATCACGTCCCGGCCGACCAGCAGGTCGGTCAACATCGCGCCGTCTCGTGCTCACCCGCGTCGCGGAAGGCCCGCACCGCCTCCTGCAGGGTCAGGTCCGCATGCCCGGACCGGCGGTGGAAGGTGTAGAGCAGCCCGCGGGCCTCCTCCACCACCTCCAACGCCTCGGAGAGCTTGCCGAGCGCGGCCACCAGCTCGTCGCTCGCACCGGCCGGACGTTGCTTGGCGACCGGGCGCTCGGGATGGGCCGCCGGCCCGACCTGCCGCGCCAGCTCGGAGTACTCCTCGCCCATCAGCGCAGGCCGCCGGGGCCGTTCTTGCGCAGCGCCCGGCGCAACTGCACGATCCGCACGCTGCCCGGCACGGCCACCAGCAGCATCCCCACCACCGCGGCCAGCAGGATGGTCAGCGCCAGCGAGAACTGGCCGTTCCACCCGAAGTAATGGACGCTGACCCGGCGGGAGTTCTGGGCGACGAAGATGACCAGCAGCACCACGAACAACGCGGTGGCGATCAGGCCGATCCAGACGCCACTGACCCTGGTGGCCCGCACGTGTCCCCGCTCGTCGAATCCCGGTGCCGGCGCACCCGTAGGTCCCCCGGTCATCGGCCCGCCGCCGGCCGGGGCCGCACCGGCCGGTGTCGCCAGCGGCTCGCGCTCGGCCGGCGCCGGAGCACCCGCCGCGTCAGGCACCGGTGGCGGACTCACCCGGGGGCCGGTGCCGGGCGGGCCCCCGAGGTCAGAGCTCGACCGCGGCAGCGACGGGTCGTGAGGATCGGTCATGGCAAACTCCTTCGCCCGCCACACCGGTAAGCACGCTGCTGGGCATCGGCGGGCCTGGCATCGTCACGTTACCGCGCCGAGGACCACCTCACCGCCGGACGAGCCGGTCAGCGCGGGCTGCAGTTCCGACGCCGCCGCCCGCTCGGCGGCGAACAGCGCGCTGACGCACCGGTGCGCGTCGGACACCGGCCGGGAGAAGGCGCCCGGGGACGGCACCAGGTGGTTGTAGAAGGTGGCCCCCTCGCACAGCGGGCCCAACACCCACAGCCGCCGGTCCGGCCGGCCGGCGACGTCGAGCGGGTGCTGGTCGGCGTCGATGTCGATTCCCACCAGGTTCCGGCTGCCCGGCCGGTGCCGGCGGATCCAGCCCCTGGCAGCCAGCGCGGCCAGCAACGGGCTGGCCGTGGCGTCCACCGCCGGCGGCTCGACCCGGCCCGCCACCAGCCAGTCGGCCTCCCGGCTGCAGGGCTCGCGCAGCCGGCTCGAGGTCAGCCGCCACCGCCGCGACCCCGGCTGCCAGTCCAGCGCTGCGGCCGGACCGACCGGCACCGAGGCGACTCCCGCGTCGAGCAACGCCAGCAGTTCCAGATGCCGCTCGTACTGCGGTCCGACCACCGCGCGGTTGAGCGCCGGAACGATCGAGGCCGCGAAGTCCTCTGCCGACTCGGGCGTCAGACCACCGAAGTCGACGACGTAACGGAACTGCTCACGCAGCGCGCGTAGCACGTCCAGGCCGCCCTTGACCGGACTGCCGAGGAACCCGTGCACGCCCTCGGCCAGGTCGTCGCTGATCACGGTAGCCAGCCAGCGCTGGTAGGAATCGCTGCTGTGCAACGACATTCCCGCCGACGGGTCCAGCGCGGCGACCGGGTCGAAGCGACCCAGCCGGGCGTCCAGGGCATCGAGCACCGCGACGACCCCGGCGACTCCCTGCCCGGCGGCCACCGCGGCGAACTCGTCGGCCAGCGCCGCCTCGGCCGCCGGGCTCGCACCGCGGGCCTGGGTCCGCCGGTGGGCGATCCGCACCTCGGTCAGGATCATCGGCCAGACGTCGCCGCGGAAGTCCAGCGGGCCCTGCCGTTGCCGGCGCACCTCGTCGACGGCGGCGCGGGTGAACACCAGCGGCAGGTAGGCCGGGCCGAACTCCACCACCTTGGGGCGCGCCCGACAGGGCAGGCCGGACCGGGAGTAGAAGAGCAACAGCGGTTCCCGCCCGCTGGCGAGGTAGCGCAGCCGGTCGCCGTCCGGCACGAACGCACCCCCGCGGCCCACCGTCAGGCAGGACATCACATCCATCGCCGACAGGCCGAACCCGCCGATCGCGATCACCTCACCGGCGCCCACCCGCTCCAGCTGGCCGGGCAACGGGTAGGGCACCGTGATGGTCCGCTCGGCACCGGGCCGGCCGCGGTCCGGCTGCCGGTTGCCGGTGTAGCCGGTGGTCAGGAAGGCATGCCGCACCGGCAGCCGCTGGCCGTCGGACAGCGTGACAATCAGTCCGTCTCCGGCATCGGAAGACAGATCCGTCGCGCACGCCCGGTGCAGCCGGACCGAGACGTGCTCCGGCAGCCGGGCCAGCAGGAACCCCAAGAACCAGTGCAGGTACTCCCCCAGCACCCGCCGCGGCAGGAAGTCCGTCGGCCTGATCGCCCGGCCGGCCTCGCCGACGGTGAAGCCGTCCTCGGCGATCCGCAGGCCGCGCTCGGTGACCCAGTCATACAGCGACGGCCCGGTGCCGCGCACCTGGTCGCCGACCGACCAGGCATCGGGGAACATCGACACCTGCCCACAGGTGGTGTTGAGCAGCAGGTAGTCCGGCTGGGCCAGGGCATGCACGCCGGCCCCGGTCCCCTCCGGGTCGATCACCTCCACCCGCAGCCGCCGGGCGGGGTCGGCCAACCAGATCAACCGCTCCAGTACCCCGAGCCCGCGCGAGCCCAGGCCGACGACGGCCACCGACGTCTCTGCGGGCACGGCTTCCTCCTGACCGATCTGGTTTCAGCTTGTTTCAACTGCTCAAACGGATGCGCACCCGGCGGTTCTGGCGGCCCTTGTTCTCCACCTTGGTGATCTGCAGGTGCCCGATCTGGCGGGTGGAGGCGACATGTGTGCCACCGTCGGCCTGGGCGTCCAGGCCGACGATGTCGACGATCCGCAACTGCGCCGTCTCGGGCGGGAACACCGCCTGGGTGCGGATGATGTCGGGGATGGCCAGTGCCTGCTCGCGGGGCAGCAACCGCACCTCGATAGGCCGGTCGGCGACGATCTCGGCGTTGACCGAGTCCTCCAGTCGCTGCTTGAAGTCGGCGGGGATCTCGGGCAGGTTGAAGTCCATCCGGGCCTCGCCGGGTTCCATGTTGCCGCCGGTCACCAGCGCGCCGAAGTCACGGAACACCGTTCCGCACAGCACGTGCAGCCCCGAGTGGGTGCGCATCAGGGTGCTGCGGCGGGCGTCGTCCAGCGCGCCGTGCACCGCCGTTCCGGCCGGCGGCACCGGATCCCCGGGCGCCGGCAGCAGGTACAGGTCATCGCCCTTGCGGGTGCCGACGATCCGGGTCTGCACGCTGCCCCACAGCAGCACGCCGTGGTCCGGCGGCTGGCCGCCGCCACCAGGGTAGAACGCGGACCGGTCCAGCACGATGCCGGCCTCGGGATCGGCCGGGTCGGACCACAGGACGGTGCAGTCCCATTCCCGCAGGGTGACGTCCTCCCAGTCCAGCCGGTGGGTGTGGTGGGTGTGCTCGGTCACGGGTGGCTGACACCTCTTCCGACAAGCGAGGCGGGGACGATCCGGGCCTCGATCAACGCCAGCGCGCGCTCGGCCCTGTCGCCGGCGGCCCCGCCATCCTCGCCCACGCAGATGAGGTAGCCAAACCTGTCGGAGAAGCTGTGCCGGACCTCGATGTCCTGCCCCGGCTCGGCGTTCAGCACCACCTCGCACACCCCCGGTTGCCGGGCTGCCTCCGCCAGCCCGCGTACCTCGCTCAGCCGGCCCGCCGCCGCGGGCAGCAGGAACCGGATCGCCGCCCCGCCGGAGCGGGCCGGCGTCACCGGCAACCGCAGGCCGGCCGCCCTGGCGACACAGTGCCGGATCAGGTCCACCCCGAGGGCGGCCTGCACCACCCGCGGGATCATCCCACCGGCAAGCCGGGGGTTGACCTCGACGACCCGGATCCCCTGTCGCGTCCAGCGCAGTTCGGTGTGCGCCGGACCCCAGGCCAGGCCCAGGGCACGCAGCGCCGACACCGCGACCTCGCCCAGCAACCGCCGGTCGGCCGCGGCGAGCCGGGCCGGGAAGTCATGGCCGGTCTCGACGAAGTACGGTTCCGGGCCCAGGTGCTTGCCGGTCACCCCGATCACCTGGTCGTCCAGCGTTTCCACCGAGAACTCCGGACCGTCGAGGTACTGCTCGACGAGCACCGCCGACTGCGGCGGCAGGCCGAGCGTGCCCGGCTCGGCATCGAGTACCGCCCCGGCCGCGGCGCGGACCTGCTCGGCATCGGCGCAGCGGCGCACCCCCACCGACCCGGACCCGGCGGTGGGTTTGACCACCACCGGAAAGCCGATCCGGCCGGCCGCCGCCACCGCCTCGGCAGGCGCTGGTGGCGGCGGCGAAGTCCGGGCAACCGACGCCGGCGGCCGAGAGCAGCCGGCGCTGGCTCGCCTTGTCGCGGCAGGCCCGCACCGCCTCCGGGTCCGGATGCGGCCGACCCAGCGTCCGGGCCACCTCGCTGGCCGTCGCCACCCAGTACTCCGAACTGCTGGTCACGCCCAGCACCGGGGCGTCCAGCTGCTCGCATGCCTGCAGCACGGCTTCGGCACGGCCGGTGTCGCAGACCCGGTGCTCGACGGAGTCCGCGGCCAGGTAGGGATAGCGGGCCGGATCCCGGGCCAGCACCACCGGCCGCAGGCCGAGCGCCTCGGCCGCCGAGCAGAACAGCCGTCCGGTGCCGGTGGTGTTGCTCTCCACCAGCACCAGCCATCCGGTCACCGGGCGCCGTCCAGCACGGCCCGGACCGCCCGGTCGAGCTCGCCGGAGGACTCGTGCAGCCGATCTCGCCAGCCCGCCAGCCACCGCCGGTGATTCAGCCAGGTGGCGCAGGCCTGCCCGAACGGCGCGTCGAAGTCGCCGGGGCCGCCGCCGTAGCGCTGGGCGGCGACCAGTTCGCCGAGGTCGAGGTCGGCCAGGCCGATCCCGTCCAGCCAGCCGGGCGGGCCGAACTCGGCCAGCTTCGTCGAGCCGGCCTCAACCGCCCGGCGCACCGCGTCACCCACCAGGTGGTGGGCCGAGCGGAACGGCATACCCTGCTGCACCAGGCGATTCGCGATCGAGGTGGCCGCGGTGAAGCCGCCCTCGGCGCGCTCGGCCATCCGGTCCGGTGCCGGTCGGGCACCACCGAGCAGGACCTGGCCGAGCAGCACCGCCTGCTCACCGGCTGCCAGCCCCTGCCAGATGCCGGTCATCGCCTCGGTGCCGACCTCGATCGAGTTGCTGAACGGGGTGCTCGACATGGTGCCGGCCGCCGCGGTCCAGGCCCCGATCGCCAGCCCGGCCTTGGCCCTGAGGTGTTCGAGCAGGAAGGCGTTGCGCTTCTGCGGCATCGCCGAGCTGCCCCCGACCAACCGGTCCGGGAAGGCGATGAAACCGAACTCGGCGGTGCTCCACAACTGCAGGTCACTGGCCAGCCGGCTCAGGGTGATGGCCACGCCGCTCACCGCGGCAAGCATCCGGAGCGCGACGTCCCGGCTGGCCACCGCGTCCAGGGCGTGCGGAGCGCCGGCGCGGAAGCCCAGCAACCGGGCCGTGCGGGAAGGATCGATGGCGAGGTCGGTACCGGCCACCGCACCCGCGCCGAGCGGGCAGGTCTCCAGCTCTGCCGACGCCGCGGCGAGTGCGGCCAGGTCGCGCTGTACCGCCCGGGCCAACCCGAGCAGGTAGTAGCCGTAGCTGATCGGCATCGCGGCCTGGTAGTGGGTGTAGACCGGCATCACCACCGAGCGGTAGGCCCGGGCCCGGGCCAGCAGCACCGCCACCAGCCGGCCGGCCTGCTCGCCGAACTCGATCAGCCAGTCCCGCAACCGCATCGCGGTGATGCAGGCCTTGAGGTCGTTGCGGGAACGGCCGGTGTGCAGCACGCCGCCGATGTCCGGGCCGAGCCGCTCGATCAGGTATCCCTCATACATCAGGTACAACCCGCGCGGGACGGCCCGGCCGAACAGCGGTTGGAAACCCTGTGCGGACAGCTCCGCGATGCAGCTCAGCAGGCCACGCGCGGCGACCGGTTCGATCAGGCCGGTGGCACTCAGCATCGCCAGGTGCGCCTGGTCGACCCGCGTCATCAGGGCAAGCTCCGCCGACATCTCGGCCGGCGTCTGCTCGCCGTAGACCACCCGGCGGGTCCGGGACGAGACCTCAGCCACCAGCCGTCCGGTGCCGGTCATCGACTCCCCCGGCGCCGGCCGGCGCGGCTCATCCGGCACCGACTGCCGCACCGGCCCGGCCGGCCATCACGTCGGCGAAGCTGCGCCGGCTCCAGTCGAAGGTGGTCCACGGTCCGCCCGGCTGGGCCGGCTCGGCCACCGCGACCGGCGCGTCGGGCACCGGCGCGTCGAGATGACCGCCGGCGCGCAACCAGTTGTCGTCGTAGACGGTGTCCTGGTAGCGGTATCCCTCGTCGGGCAGCATCACCACGGTCAGCGCGGCCGGATTGGCCGCGGCCCACCACCGGGCCACCAGGTAGGCGGCACCGCCGGACGGGCCCATGAACAACGCGTGCTGCTGGTGCAGCTGCCGGGTCGCGGCATAGGCGGCCGAGGCCGAGCACCAGTGCACCTCGTCGAAGATGCTGTGATCCAGGTTCCCCGGCATCATGCTCATCCCCAGCCCGCGCAACTCGCGGTGCCCGTCCTGGTGGCCGAACAGCACGCTGGCGTGGGTGTCGACCGCGATCGCGCTGCACTCCGGCAGCACGGTGCGCAGACTGCTCACCGTGCCGCACATCGAACCGCCGGACCCGACCGGGCCGACCACGCAGTCGATCTGGCCCAGACATTCCAGGAACAGTTCGGCGACGATTGCGTAGGAACGCGGGTTGTCCGGGTTGGTGTACTGCTCAGGCCAGAAGGCAGATTCCTGCTCGGCGCGGACCTCGGCCAGCCGTGCGAGCCGGGCCGCCTGGTAACCACCCGGCCCCGCGCCGGCGGCTACCGGCACCCGGTCCACCACCGTGCCCAGGTCCACCAGCCGGCGGTAGAGCCGCTCGTCGATCACCGGGTCGCTGACCAGCAGCACCCGGCGATCCATGTGCACGCCCTGCATTGCCAGCGCCAGTCCGAAGGTCCCCGAGGTGGTCTCGACGATCACCGTGTCCGGACCGAGCAGGCCCTGGGCCTCCGCGCGGCGCAGGATGTAGCGCGCCGGGATCATCTTCATCAGGGTGAAGCAGGCACCGTAGAGATTGGGCGCCAGCCTGACCAGGCGGGGAATCTGGTACATCTCGGTGGCCTCGGCGTACGCCGTCTGGATGCTCATCAGGCCAGCACCTCCATCGATCGCAGATCGGCTGCCGAGCCGTCACCGAACACCGCCGACACCGCGAAGAGCCCGGTGACCGCGATGCCCAGGTCGGGCGAGGACGCGTGCAGGTACCCCGCGCACCGCCGCAGCCGGCCTTCGGCGTCCGAGGGCAGCGCGTCGAAGAGCAACCCGGCGACGGTGCCACTGTGCGCCACCTGGATGCCGCATCCCCCGTGGTCCAGGCACAGTTCGAGCAGCAGTTCCAGGTGTGGCTTGGGCAGGTACCGCTGGTTGATCCGGGCGCTGGCGGTCGCCACCCGGCCGAGCAGCCTGGCGTCGCCGAGCGCTACCGCCCGTCGCAACGCGGCCCGCAGCACGCCGAAGTTGGCCACCTCGGCCTCGTCGTAGTCGGCCGGTCGCAGCCGCAGGGTGTCCACCCGGGCCGCGGGCTCGGTGTCGCAGCTGAGCACGAACATCGGCGGCAGCCGGTGACCGAAGGTTTCCAGCACCGCGCCGTCCCGGTGGGCGAACAGCACCACCCGGTCGTCGATCATGATCGAGTCCGAGGCGCACTCGGCCAACACCGCGAGCCGGGCGACCTCGTCCTCGGCCAGTTGCACGCCGTGAAAGTCGGCCACCGCCCGGATGGTGGCGGTGACGTCGCTGGTCGAGGAGCCCATTCCGATTCCGCACGGGATGTTGCTGCCGATCTCGACCCGGCCGCCCTTGGCTGCCGCCGGATGGTTGGCGAACGCCCGCAGCGTGAGCATCGCGGCGCGCCTGACCTTGGTCATCTCCGGTGGGCCGAGCACTCCGCCGTGGCTGTAGCTGGGATGGAACGCCGCCCGGGTTCCCCGACCGGGTTGCGGCAGGGTGACCAGCGCCCGGCGCGGTTGGCCGGTGGTGGCGTCGTAGAACATGCCCTGCAACAACTCACCGTGGTGCGCCGGGGCATAGCCGACGCCGACGTCCGGACCCGCCTCCGTGCGGTATGGACGGTCAACCGACCGCGACAGCTCCTGAACGGGGGCCGACACCGACCACACTCCTTCCTGTCGCTAGCGATTGCCGGTTACGCCTGGACCGCGCGGGTCAGTCGGCAGCCTTGGTGATCCGGAAGATCAGGCTCTCGTGCTGGTGGTCGTAGTCCCGGTAGCCGGCGTGCGGCGGCTCCCACCAGCTGGCCACCTCGACCGAGTCGGCCCGCAGTCCCACCGAGTCGAGTAGCTCGGTCAGGTCGTCGGCGTCGAAGAACCGGCAGTAGAAGTCGAAGTGGTCGATGTATTCCTTCGGGCCGACCTCCCTGATGTTGGGGTCGGAGACCTGGCAGTCGTTCATCGTCCACATGTTGGCGACCAGGCTGCCGCCCGGCGACAAGACCCGGTACAGCTCGCGCAGCGCGTCCTCCGGGTTGGTCAGGTGGCCGAGCAGGTCCCAGCAGAAGATGCCGTCTATCGAGGAGTCCAGGAAGCCGGTCGCGAACGCGTCTACCTCGACGAAGACCACCCGGTCGGCGACGCCGGCCTTCTCGGTCACGTTGCGGGCGATCGCCATCGCGTTCGTCGAGGTGTCGCCGGCCAGCAGAATGGCCGCGCCACCGGCCAGCGGTGGCAGGTTTCGCCCGTCACCACAGGGAAGATCGAGCAGCACCTTCGCCGAGTTCTGCCGGAACAGTGCCGCGGCCTTCTCGGCGTAGGGCACCGGCGGATCGCCCCACAGGTTGGCGTGCCCGTTCAACCGGCCCGGCTCGTACGCGCCGTTCCACAGCGGAATGGCCGCAGCGTCGCGGGACAGGGAATCCGTGCTCACTCGAAGGCCTCCAAATGCTCGATCAGCGGCGCCGGAGAACGGGGTAGTGAAAACTGCACGTACCGCAGTCACGACGCTGTAAAGGACGCGAGCACGTCCGAAACTCACGGGGGGATGTCAGTAGGCCGAGCCGACATACCGCACCGGTCACTTCGGAAACTCAGAGCTCGCCGGGGTGGGGTGTGGCAGAAGGCTACTCGGAATAGCCCATTACCCGCAATGCCCTACCGTAAGTGACTGAACTGCTTTGAAACACAGGAGATCCGGCGGATCGCCGGCAGCTGACAACGGCTCCGGTAACCTGCTGTGATAATCGTCGAGCGCGCACGACTCGCATTACTGTGTTGACTGCTTCATTTGCTTCGACAACGGTTTCTGGGGCATTTCATAAAGGACCGTCCCAGCTCGTGACAGGAAGCGGCTGAACCGTTTACGCTCACCGTGCAACGACATGGTGCGGTGCGCAGTCGGCGACCCGGTCGGTGTTCGTCGAAGGATCTCGGCCCGAGCTCAGCCCGAACACCCGTCCGGCGCTGTCGCGGGCCTGCCCCGCAGGTACTGGCGAAGCCCCGCTCAGGACGCCGCCTTCTCGGCGCTCGTCAGATTGGATGACAGATATGCCTTGCGAAGCTGCCGATCGACCATCACCGGGGCCTGCGGTCGTCGGTAGTGCGCCGGAACCGGGCCGGATCCGATGACCGGAACCGAAGGCGGCGCCACCGTCATCGTGATCCCGCAACCGACGCTCAACGGCCCGCTACATGTCGGGCACCTGTCCGGGCCCTTCATCGCCGCCGACGTCGCCTCGCGAGCGGCCCGAGGCCGGGGCGAACGGGTGTTCACCCTGGCCGGCGTCGACGTCCATCCGAACTTCGTGATGGCCAAGGCGGACAACCGAGGTGTCGACGTGCACGAGATGGTCGCCGACTACCGCAGCCAGATCCGGCTGGCCTTCGACCTGGCCCGGATCGGTTACGACACCTTCCTCGACCCGGAGCAACCGTCCTTCGAGCGGGCGATCAACCTGATGCTCAACCAGATGCTGGAGACCGGCAGCCTGGAGATGCGCGAGATGGTGCTGCACCAGTGCGCGGACTGCGGCCGGACCCTGCACCATGCCTATGTGGTCGGCAAGTGCCCGCACTGCGGCAGCGGCGCGAACGGCCTTTCCTGCGAGCCGTGTGGTGGATTCACCTCCGCCAGCACCCTGGTCCAGCCCAGCTGCGCCCGGTGTGGCGGGGATCCCAAGCCGATGGTGGCCACCGTGCCGGTGCTGCGCCTGGAGAACCATCGCGAGCAACTGATCGCCGAATGGACCAGGGCGGAACTGCCCGCCCGGGTGCGATCGGTGATCGGCCAGTATCTGACGGTGCCGCTGCCGGACTACCCGGTGGCCTACCCCACCGACTGGGGCATCGAGGGCACCGGTGCGCTGTCCGGCCTGCGGATCGACTTCCCGGCCGAACTTGGCCTGAGCTACCTGTACGGCCCGGCCCATTCCCTCGACCCGTCGGCGGACGGCCTGGCCGACTGGGTCGAGGTCTGGCAGCAGCAGTTCAGCGGGCTGTGGCACTTCAACGGCATCGACAACGCCTTCTACTTCGCGGTCCTCTACCCCGCCGTGTTCGCGGCGGCCGGCATCGCCGAGCCGAAGATGCGCGGCGCCACCGTGAACGAGTTGTTCCTGCTGGAAGGCCTGAAGTTCTCCAGCAGTCGCAACCATGCCCTGTGGGCCAACGACTTCCTGTCCAGTGAGGACCCTGAACTGGTACGGCTGTTCCTGTCCTGGCACCGCCCGGACCGCTACGAGACCAACTTCACCGACGAGTCGTTCCGGGCCTTCTCCAGCTATGTCCGCCCGCTGCTGGACGCCAGCTTCACCGGTATCGCCCTGCCGAGCCAGCTCGCCGCCGGTGAGCTCGAACGAGCTGAACAATCCTTGCAACTAGCCACGCTCGACCCCGCGATGGCCCTGCGCTGCCTGCTCGGGGCACTGAGCAGCGGCCAGGGCTACGACTCGGTGGCCCTCACCGCGCTCACCGGGCGACCGGCCGGCCGGTGACCGCGAGGCACTGCCACCGTCCAGCCCGCGGGCCGGGCGGCGGCAGTGCCATCAGCGCTGTCGGCGCGAGGTGCAGCTGATCCGGTACCGCGCCAGCCGCCCGTCACAGCGCCAGCCGGCGCGCCTCGCTCCACGGCGTGTCGGTGATGGTGGCCGGACGGCCGACCAGCTTTACCTCGATCTTCGCGGCGTAATCCTCCAGGAGCTGCTTGACCTCGTCAGCGCTGTCACCGGTGACCACCAGGAAGCCCAGGATGTTGTTGCCGTCCGGCGGCCGCCGGATCAGGACACCGGGCTGGGCGGTGATCCGCGCCAGCAGGGTCCGGTCGGACTCGCTCACCTCGGCGGGAACCGAGACGTACTCCAGTTCGCCGGACTCGCAGATCAGGCAGGTCCCCATCATGTACACACCGGTCGGCTGGTAGCCCGACAGCTGCGGCCGGATGCCGCGGGCGACATCCATGCTGCCCTGGACCGGGCAGTAACCGGCCGTCACCCGCGCCACCATGTCCAGGCCGCCGCCACCGGGCCTGGCCGCGATCTCTACCAGGTGGGGTTCACCCTGGTGGAAGCGGATCTCGGCGTGCAGCACGCTGCGGTGCAGGCCCTGGGCCACCGCGGCGCCGGCGATGATCTGCCTGATCTCGGCCAGTTGCTCGCCGGTCAGCGAGGTCGGCGCCACGTGGACGTCGTCGTCGAAGTTCTTGCCCTCGATGGTGGCACGGTCCACCGCCGAGCCGATCACCACCTCGTCGTCCCAGACCAGTGCCTCGAACAGGTGCTCGTGGCCGTCGAGGAAGGACTCGACCAGCAGGCCGTGCGGACCCAGGTCGACCCCGTCGGGTTCGAGGACGTAGGCCAGCATCCGCTCGATGCCCTCGCTGGCATCGCGGAAGCGCACCGCCAGCTCGTCGGGGTTGTCAACCCGGAAGACGAAGTTGCTGGCCGTGCCCATGGTCGGCTTGAGCACCACCGGGTAGCCGAACTCGGTCGCCGCGTCGAGCGCGCTCGACAGGTCGGGGACGAAGCGGAACCGCGGGTGCGGCACCCCGCCACGCTTGTGTGCCTGGCGCATCAGCAGCTTGTTGCGGCTGTTGCGAGCAGCCGCCAACCCGATCCCCGGCAGCCCGAGTGCCTCGGCGACCAGCGCGACGGTCATCACCGAGGACTCGGAGAAGGTCAGCACGCCGTCGAAGCGCTGCTCGGCGTGCCAGTCGGCGGCGGCGGCGATGATGTCGTCGATCTTGGCCGAACCCGCCACCCGGTAGCGGGGGCTGGGCCAGAAGTCAGGGTCGCCGACGCCGTGCAACAGGTGCAGGTTTCCGCCGTACTCCTCGACCTGCTGGTAGCGCGGCAGGTAGTAGGAGGCGAACTGCTGGGCTTCGATCGCCAGGAGCTTCATGGCAGGTCCTCGCAACGGATGGCGCCGGGCATTACCGGGTGGCGGAGAGGAATCGTTCGGTCATCTCGGCGTCCCACCACACGCTGTACATGCGAAAGTCCCGATCGGACGAGGCGTTGACGATCTGGTGGGTCTCGCCGGGCGGCAGGTAGGCCGTGTCGCCGGCCACGAACGGGCGGCTGCGACCGTCGGAGGAGATCGTCGCGGTTCCCGACACCGCGATGAACAGCTCGCACTCGTGGTGGGCGTGCGGGGTGGTGCTGGCACCCGGCTCCAGGACCGCCCAGGCACCCTCGAACGGTGGGATGAGCTGCGACCACGGCAACAACCGCTGCGTCAGCACGCCGTACTCGGCACACATGTTGTCGCGGTCGAGGCTTCGGATCTCCATAAGCGCTCCCGGGCTGGGGGTAAGAGGGGACGAGGACCGGGTGGCTCAGCCGACGGCCGCGGCCAGCGGCTGCTCGGCGGCTCGGTTGGCGAGCAGGTCGTTGACGATCTCGCCGGCGCGCACGGCCAGCACGCTGATCAGGGAGTCGGCGATGCCGTGGCTCTCCTCGTTGGTGCCCTGCAGGTAGCAGTTCGCCGCCACCCCCGGCGGCATCACCGCGCGGTAGGCCCGGCTCACCACGAACCGCTCGACCCCGACGAGGCCGGCGATGTTGCGCACCAGGGCGGGCAGGGCGCGCTCGAAGCCGGTACCGAGCATCACCACGTCGCAGCGCAGCTCGTCGTTCAGCCCGCCGATCCGGTCGGTCAGCTCCAGCACCACGTCCTCGCCGTCCATCCGGGCGCTGGTGACGTCAACGGCCGAGACCATCCGCAGTCGCTGGGTCCCGGTGAGCCGTTCGAGATACATCTGGCGGTAGATGGTGTTCAGCAGTTCCGGGGTGACGCCGGCGTAGTTGGTGCGCCGCATCTCGGCCAGCATCCGCTGGCGGTTCTCCGGCCGGGCCGCATAGAACGAGTCGGTGAACGACGGGAAGTAGCGCTCGTTGGTGAACTTGCTGGTCTGGTAGTACTCCAGCCCGATCGCTCGCATGATCATCGAGCACTCGGCCGCCGGCATCCGCTGGTGGGTCTCCCATAACATCTCAGCAGCGCTCTGCGCGGCACCGACCACCGCGATCCGGTGCGCGGCCTGCGGATCCAGCTGGGCGATCCGGGCGGAGTATTCGGTGCTGTGGATGACCCGTTCGCGCGGCAGGTCGCCGAACGCCTCCGGGATGTGGGGGTCCCGGCCGGCACCGATCACCAGGGTGCGGGCGGCGATCGCCGAACCGTCGGACATCCGCACCAGCCATCCGGTGATCGTGTCGTCCTCGGCCCGGATCGCCTCGATCTGCTCGCAACGCCGGCCGTAGCGCACCTGCACCCGCGACAGCGACTGGGCCACCCACTCCAGGTAGTTCGAGATCTCCAACCGGAACGGCAGGAAGCTGGCCATGTTGATGAAGTCGTGCAGGCTGCCGGTGGCGTGCAGGTAGCTCACGAAGGAGAAGCGGCTGCACGGGTTGCGCATGGTGACCAGGTCCTTGAGGAACGACACCTGGCTCTGCGTCCACGGCAGCATCATTCCCCGCTGCCACACGATGTTGTCGTGCTGCTCGATGATCAGCGTCTTGGTCGCGTAGTCGGCCGGGGCCATCTCCTCGATCGCCACGGCCAGGGCCAGGTTGGACGGCCCGGCACCGATGGCCAGCAGCTCGACCTGTTCATGATCCAACGCCGTAACCCACCCTTCGCCCGCGATTGGCAATGGGCGGCCACAAAATACCCCGGCCGCGCAGCGCGAATTCATATACAAGGAGTGATTACTGGGGTCCGCTCGTTGGCTTCGACCCGCAGTAAGGCGACAATACACCTATCGCACGGCCCGTCAATAGGACGTGATCATTGAACGATCCGCAATTCCGCCGCCCGACTTTCCGGCGCCGGAACTGCGGACCCGGCATGGTGAGCAGTCACTCTGGGTACCCTCGGTCGCCTACCAATTCGTACGCCGAGTGACTGCTGGGCCAATGTCGTACACATATTGTCGAAATACAAACCGAAGAATTGATCCGACAACGCCCACGGGCACCGCAGCGCGATGCTGCGGTGCCCGTGGGTGCGGCACCCGACCTGCTACCCGGCTCTCTGCCGAACCGGGCCGCCGGGCGGGCGTCAGGTCAGGGTGACGACCTTGTACATGCCGCTGTTGCGGGTGTGGGCGATGCCGGTGACGACGTCAGGAACGGCGCAGACCAGCGCGTACGGACCCGGCGGGGTGTCCAGCTGCAACACCGCGAACCGTCCCGGTGACATCGCCTGCAGGCCCCGGGTCGGGCCGGCATACGGTGACGGCAGCCGCGGCAGGTCCTGGTTGATCGCGCGGTAGTAGTCGTCGATGTAGGACTGCGTGGTGCCCGGCACCACCGGCCGCCAGACCGCCTCGTGAATCTGGTCGGCGTTGTTGTAGATCAGCACCGAGCCCTTGGCGGCCATGCTGGAGGGCGATTCGAACATCGCCATGCCGTTGTGCCCGCCCATGCCGATCACGGCACGGAAGGTGGGCAGGCCCTGCCACTTGAAGCTCCCGTGCGCGCGCAGGGTGTGCACCCGCGGCGGAGCGGAGCCCGGCTCACCGACCTCGTTCTGGTCGAAGAAGTAGTAGGTCCCCGCCTCCAGCGGAATCGTCACCGACATCGGCGCGTAGTTGCTGGTCACCACGCCACCGACCAGCACGGCGTCGCGCAGCAGGTCACGGTGACCCTCGGCGTTCTCCGCCCGGCTGTCGGACAGCCCCAGTTGGAAGTCGGCGAGCACCTGGTCGATGGTGTGACCGTGCTTGACCGCCACGCCCTGCAGCGCGTGGTAGGTGGCGTCCGGGCTGCCCACCCGGAAGGTGACGAAGCCGGCGTGCACCGCATCCGGCAACTGGAAGCCGTCGTTGGTCATGGTGATATCGATGACCGGTGCCTTGTGGCCATGGGACGCCGGGATGACGACCTTGCCGTGTTGGGCACCCACCATCGCGGAGGCCGCGGCGGGGGTAGCCAGGGTGAGGGCGCCGGCGGCGACCATGGCGGCGGATAACCTCAAACTGCGGGTGCCGGCTTTGGACATGGACATCTTCCTCTCGTAGGACTCGGACGGCTGAGAGCCGAAACTGCGAAATCAGCGGCCGGCAGTGCTGCCCGTCGTGCGAACCGACGGCCTAACTCAACCGCACCACGAATTTCGGTGATGGATTTCAGGAATTGCTTGCGCAGTCAACTGGTTGACTGCGTAGGTCTTGTCTAGCGGCTCGATCTTGATGTGGCACTCTGCACATCCGCCCCGTTTCTCGGACGCAATACCGACCATGGACCGGGGCGCCCGTAACCGACAATCGGCTCGTCGGTATCGCGGGATGCTAGGACCGCCCGAGAAGCGTTGTCAATCCCTCGACGTAATGCCGGTGCGAGATATACCGTCATTCCGCGGGGGATTCATTCGCGAGGGACTAGACCAGCCTTCGCAATGAATCGCGCGGCACCGGTGACTGCTGGCTCTTCAGTTACGGCTGGACGGCCGAAGGCCAGTCGGCGGGCAGGGCGGCCAGGAAATCAGCGGCCGCCTTCCTCGAGACAACCAGGCACCAGGCGTCGAGCACCAGTTCGGCCATCTCCGCCGGATCGATCTCGGCGGTGCGGGCCACCACCCACTGATATCTCTGATCGGACTTGCGAGGCATCATGAACTTCGCCGGGTCGGACGCGATCAAAGCGGCCCGCTGCTCGCGCGGGTACCCGAAACCCATGGTGGACTCGTCCGGGGACAGGGAGACGTAGACGATACGGCCGACCCGGAACTTCACGTGATCTCGCACCAGCCCCTCGGTGGTACGCGGCAGGCCCATCGCGACCCGGCGGATCTGCTCGGCGGTCACAGCCATCGCTGCCTCCTTCGCCGGCTGCGGGTGCGCCGAACAGTAGCAACCGCGGGCCGCCCCTCGGCGCCGTTCCGCCGCGGGACCGAGCGGCAGCCCCACCGCATCACCGACCCGGACGCCTCACCCACCGCAAGGAGGACGGAACCGATGCCAGGTCAGCCGTCGCCGTCCGGTCCGCGCCGCCTCGACACCGCGCCGGCCCGGTGACCCGCCCGAGCACGGCCGGCGCGGAGGATGCCGGCGTCTGGATCACCCTGCGGGAGTCCTCGGTACCGGTTCGGGCATTGCTGGCCGGTGTGCTGCTCAACCAGTTGGGCGGGTTCCTGCAGACCTTTCTGGTGCTGTTCCTCACCGAGCGCGGGTTCAGCGCGGTGCAGGCCGGCACCGCCCTGGGCGGCTATGGTGCCGGCTGCTTCGCCGGCGTCCTGATCGGCGGGGCGTTCTCGGACCGGCTCGGGCCACGGGCGGCCGCCTTCGCCTCGATGGCGGGCTTCGCCGGGCTGCTGGTGGTGGTGCTCTACGTCAGCAACTTCGCCGTGCTGCTGAGCGTGCTCACCCTGGCCGGCCTGGTCGGGCGGTTCTTCCGGCCGGCCGCCGCGGCGATGCTGTCGGAGCTGACTCCCGCGCACCGGCAGGTGATGATCTTCGCCATCTACCGGCTGGCCATCAACGTCGGCACCACCGCCGCGCCGCTGCTGGGCGCGCTGCTGATCTCGGTGTCCTACCAGCTGCTGTTCTGGTGCGACGCGGCGACCGCGCTGCTCTACGCGCTGATCGCCCTGCTGACGCTGCCGGGACGGCCGGCCCGGCCGGCGCGGCCGGACCGGGCCACCCGGCGGGCCGCCGGCTACCGGGCGGTGCTGAGCGACCGTCGCTACTGCCTGTTCCTGCTGGCCACCCTGGTCAACTGCGCCGTCTACATCCAGTACGTCAGCGCGTTGCCGCTGGCTATGAAGGACCGTGGGCTGGCGATGATCTGGTACAGCGTGGCGATCTCGTTGAACGGCCTGATGGTGATTTCCTGCGAGCTGCTGTTGACCAAGGTCACTCAGCGGCTGCGGATCCGGCTCATCGTCAGCGTCGGGTTCGGACTGCTGGCCCTGGGCCAGCTGATGTACGCACTGCCGTGGGGGGTGTGGGTCTTCCTCGCCGGCACCATGATCTGGACCATCGCCGAGATCACTGCCGGCCCCACGATGTTCTCCTACCCCGGCCGGATCGCCCCCGACGCGCTGCGTGGTCGCTACATCGCCGCGATGCAGACCATGTTCAACCTCGGCGCGGCCATCGGCCCGGTACTCGGGGTGGCGGTCTACCACGCGGTCGGCTCCCAGCTCTGGCTGTGGTGCGCGGCGGGCAGCCTGATCGGCCTCGGGTTGGCGCTGCCCGGCATGCGCCAGCCGGACAGCGGGCCCACCCAGCCGCCCCGATCGGCTCAACCGGCCCACCCGGCCCAGCCGGCACGGTCGGCGCTGCCCACTGAGCCGGCCGCCGCGGCCGACGCCGTCGGCAACCTGGCACCGGTCGCGGGTGAGCCGTGATCGGCCACCCCTCGGCCGCGCCGGCAGCCGACACGACAGCACCGGACGGCGGCACCCTGACCCAGCGATACCTGGCCGGGTTCGCGGCCAGCGGGGTGTCCGCCGGCGCCATCCTGGACGGGGTCCGGCCCAGCACCGTCGACACCGGCTTCCTGGGTCGCTCGCTGAGTCGGCCGGTCTTCGCAGACGCGGCGACGATCAGCCGGCTGGCCGCCGATCTCGAGCAGCTGCACCTGGCCCTGACCGGCCTGCCCGACCTGTTGTTCGGTGGCGACATGGCGGCCTTCGCCCGTGCGATCGGAGCCGCCGAGAGCCAGATCGAGGTCCTGCTGCGCGGCCGGGCCAGCGTGCCGTCCCGGATGGGGCGAGCCGACTTCTACTCAGACGCCTCCGGCTTCCGGTTGCTGGAGATCAACTGGGGTGCGGCGCTCGGCGGGCTGGACAGCGCGGTGCTGAACGAGGCGATGGAACAGCAACCGTTCGTCGGCGACTTCGTGCGGCAGCACCGGCTGGGCTACGTCGACCCGATGGCCGAGATGGTGCACACCCTGTTCAGCGAGTGCGCGGTGCCGGCCGGCAGCCGGCCGGTGGTGGCGCTGACCGACTGGCCGGAGAGCTATCGCAGCCTGGAACCGCGGCTGCGCAAGAACGTCGCGACCTACGACCGGTTCGGCATCGAGGCGCTGCCCTGCCACGTCGGGCAGCTGCACTACGAGCGCGGCCGGGTATGGCTCGGCGACCGGGCGATCGACGTGGTGTACCGGCTGTTCCTGCTGGAGGACCTGCTCGCCGCGGACGGCCCGGCGCTGATCGAACCGGTGCTGCGCGCCGCCGAGCGCGGCGAGGTGGCGATCTTCTCCCCGATGGACGCCGACCTCTACGGCAGCAAGGGCGCGCTGGCCCTGCTGTCCGACGAGGCCAGCCGGCCGCTGTACCCGCCCGCCATGCTGGCCGTCCTGGACCGGATCCTGCCGTGGACGCGGATGGTCCGTCCCGGCCCGGTGACGGTGTCCGGAACCCTCGTCGAGCTTGCCGACCACGCGCTGGCCCAGCAACGGGAGCTGATCCTCAAACCCACCCTGATGCACGGCGGGCTGGGCATCGTCGCCGGCTGGCTGACCGACGCTGCCGAGTGGCGGGCGCGGCTGGCCGAGGCGATGGGTGGACCGTACGTGCTGCAGCAGCGCATCCACCCGGTCGCCGAGTACTTCCCGGCCGACGGCGCGGCACAACCCTGGACGCTGACCTGGGGCGCCTTCCTGGCGGCGCGCGGGTACGGCGGAATGTACGTGCGGGGCAGCCAGGATCCGGACGCCACCGTGAACATGTCCAGCGGTGCCACCGGCACCTGCTGTTTCACCGAAGACCCAGCCGGCTAGCTGATCGGCCCGCGGGTCAGCGGGTCAGCGGGTCAGCGGATCGGCCCGCGGGTCAGCGGGTGGGCCGGCCGGGGCGCGGGTCAGCGGATCAGCGGATCGGCCCGCGGGGTCAGCGGGTGGGCCGCCCAGCGCCGACCACGAAGGAGAACACCGCGCGCCATGGCGGCAGGCCGCCATGGCCGATGCTGCCCACCACCGTCAGGGACTGGGCCCCTGCCGCACTGGTCGGCACCGTGAACCGGTACCGCACCAGGCCGTTCCCGTCGGCCCGACCGGTCCAGACCGTGCCACCGCCGGCCGAGCGGTGCAGCCGGACCGGCTCGTCGGCGGTGAAGCCGGAGATCACCAGGTCGGTACTGGCACCCGGCCGGAGCCGGGCCGGGTTGGCGAGCAGCCGGCCGGTGGTGTCGAAGGCGACCACCGGAAGGTCCTGGGCGACCGGGCGCAGGGTCGGGAACACCGCCCCGGTACCGACCACCAGCGATGTCGGCACCGACAGCAACAGCAGGCCGAGGGCACCGACCCCGAGCGTGGCGGTCCGAAGCGAGCGGGCGGATTCTCCCGGCATGGATCGGTCCTCACTGTGCGGCGTCCGATGTTCTATCGGCCACCGCGCGCGTGGCTGAACACCAACGCCGGGACGGATCCCGCTGTCCGGGCTACCGGCTCGTCCGGCCGAGCCAGTCCGGGTGGGCGTAGAGGGTGCGCGAGGTGGTGACCGCGGGCCGGGCACCGTCGCTGAGGTACAGCACGTGCGAGCCCTCGCCGGCCCGGGACTGCTCCAGCGCCGTCCTGGCCTGGGCCAGCAGCGTCGCGCTCTGGCCGGCGTCGTCACCAGCATCGTCGCCGGGGCCGTCGGACAGCACCGACAGCCCCAGGTTGGCCGTCATCGGGAACTGCCGCCCGCCGATGGTCTCGGGCACCGCCAGCGCCTGCTCCAGCCGGCCGGCCACCGCCTCGGCCTGCTCGGGCCCGACCTCCTCGGCGATGATGACGAACTGGTTGGGGCCGACCCGGCTGATCACGTCGCTGCCGCGCAGGGTGCCCTGCAACCGATGGGCCAGCGCCACCTGCAGCTGGTCGGCGAGCTGCTGATCGCCGCCGGCCAGCTCCTCCCAGCCGGCGAGTTCGGCCACCAGCACGGCGCAGCCGGTGCCGTTGCGGTGCGCGCGCTGCACCGTCTCGACCAGGCCCTGCTCCAGGGCGGCCGAGTTGAGCGTGCCGGTCAGCGGGTCGAGCCTGGCCGCGAACTCCACCTCCCGCTCGGAGCGCTGGCTCAGGTCCTCCACCTGCGCCAGGGCGTACAGCGGCTGGTCGTCGTCGTCGAACAGCGGGGTGGTGGTGACCCGGACCCAGCAGGCGCTGCCGTCGGCGCGCAGCATCCGCTTCTCGTTGCGGAACGGGGTGCGCCGGCCGGCCATCGCCCGGCGCATCGCCGAGGCGGTCGGTCCCCGGTCGTCCGGGTGGGTGTACCGCTCGAACTCACCGGTGAGCAGCTCCTCGCGCGGGTGGCCGACCAGCCGGCAGAGCGCGTCGTTGGCACGCAGGCAGCGGCCGGGGTCGGCGGGGTCCAGGCTGAGCATCGCCATGCCCACCACCGACTCCTCGAAGGCCACCCGCAGCGCCTGCTCGGAGGCACGCAGCTGGTCGAGCCGGTCGATCAGCAGCTCGTCCTGCGCGCTCAGCCGGGCGGTCAGCTCGTCGTGTTCCAGTACGGCCGCGACCTGGGCCAGCACCAGCCGCAGCACGGTCTCGGCCGGCCGTGCCGTCGCCTCGGCGGGCGTCCCCCGCTCGAAGGTCAGCCAGCCCAGCCGCCGCCCGGAGCTGCCCAGGACCGGATGGTTCTCCACCTCGCCCGGGGCGGCCTGTTCCCGGCGCCGCCAGCGACCGCGGGCCGGCGCCACCGCCTCGTCCGGAGTGGCCATCAGGGCCGAGGCGTTGCGGCCGGCCAGCGCCGCCGGCTCCAAGCCGCCGTCCGTGTCGTACACCCGCACCGCCACGGCCGCGGCGCCCAGCAACGCCAGGACGTCGTGGGCGAGGTCCGAAAGCCGGTCAGGGACCTCTGCCATCGGACGCCTACCTCCCCCGGATCCTTCTCCGGCGAGGTCAGAAAATCTCCCGCCGCCGGTCATCTCGTGTGCTCTCTATGTGATCGGCGCCTACCATACGCACCTGAGCCATAAAAAACCGGACGGTCGGTTAATTTCACTCACCGCGTGTCAGCGCCGGGGCAGCCCGAGCGGGCCGGGCCACCGACCGTGCTCGGCCTCACCGGCCGGCTGCGGTGCGAACACGTTGCCGGTCGAGGGTTCGGTGTCCGGCCGCCGGGTCAGCGAGGCCAGGTGCAACAGCGGTGTGACCAGCGCGTCGTAGACCCGGGGCAGCAACCGGAAGCCGGCCACGATGAGCGGGTTGGCCGGCCCCACCGACACCCGGGCCCGGCGCCGGTCCACGCAGCTCACGATCGCCCGGGCCACCTTCTCCGGGGAGTCCACCGGCGCCGGCGGGCGGGCCGAACGGCCGGTGACGTTGGCCGCCTGCGCGTAGATCGGGGTGTTGACCCCGCCCGGCGACACCGAGCTGACCCGGATCTCCGGCTCGTCCCGAGTCTCCAACTGCAGGACCCGCAGCATGCCGGCCTGTCCCCACTTGGCCACCACGTAGGCACCCATCTGCGGGGCGGCGATCGAGCCGAGCAGCGAGTTGACCACCACCAGGTGGCCCCGGCGCTGGTTGCGGAACACGGCCAGTGCCGCGCGGGCGAGGTGGAAGGTGCCCTGCACCGCGGTATCGACCACCGCGGTGAAGATCTCGGCCGGCAACTCCTCCAACGTCCCGTAGGCCATCACGGTGGCCGCGTGCACCACGACGTCGATCCGGCCGTGCTGCTCGACGGCGCCGGAGACCAGCCGGCGGACCGCCTGCTCGTCGGCCACGTCGGTGACCGCCACCGAGGCGCTCGCCGCGCCGTCGGCGAGGCACCGCGCGGCGACCACGGCCAGCCGCTCGGCGCTGCGGGAGGCGAGCACCAGGTGCGCACCGCGACCGGCGAAGGCGCGGGCGGTCGACAGCCCGATGCCGCTGCTGGCGCCGGTGACGACCACCACCTCCTGCCGCGCCGAGCTCGCGGTCACGGCTGCAGCACGACCTTGATGCAGCCGTCGTCCTTGTTGCGGAACATCTCATAGGCTGCCGGCGCCTCGGCCAGCGGCAGCCGGTGGGTCACCAGGTCAAGCACCCCCAGCGGGTCGTCAGGGTCCATCGCCAGCTCCAGCACCTGCTCGCTCCAGCGGTGCACGTTGGCCTGGCCCATCCGCAGCTGGATCTGGCGGTCGAACATCTCCATCATCGGCATCGGGTCGACCTCGCCGCCGTAGACACCGCTGACCGACACGATGCCGCCGCGCCGGACCCCCTTCACCGCCGCGTGCAGCGCGTCCAGCCGGTCGACGGCGAACTTGTCGGTGACCCGCTGCGCGATCGGGTCGGGCAGCAGTCCGGTCAGCTTCTGCGCCACGGCGACCGGCCCGTTGCCGTGCGCCTCCATGCCCACGGCGTCGATCACCGCGTCCGGCCCGCGCCCGTCGACCAGCTCGATCAGGCTGGCGGCGACGTCGTCGATCTCGGCGAAGTCCAGCGGCTCGGCGCCGTAGCGCGCGGCCAGCGCCAGCCGCTCGGGCACGGTGTCCACGCCGATCACCCGCTCGGCGCCCAGGTGCCTGGCGATCCGGACCGCGAACTGGCCGACCGGCCCCAGGCCGAGCACCGCGACCGTGCTGCCCGGTTGCACGTCGGCATAGGCCACGGCCTGCCAGGCGGTGGGCAGGATGTCGGACAGGAACAGGAACTGCTCGTCCGGGGTGCCCTGCGGAACCTTGATCGGGCCGAACTGGGCCTGTGGCACCCGCAGGAACTCGGCCTGGCCGCCGGGCACCGAGCCGTACAGCGAGGTGTAGCCGAACAGCGCCGCACCCTTGCCCTCGGAACGGACCTGGGTCGTCTCGCACTGGGAGAACAGCTGCCGCGAGCACATCCAGCAGAACCCGCAGGAGATGTTGAACGGCACCACCACCCGGTCTCCGGGGGTGAGGTTGGTGATGTCGGAGCCGACCTCCTCGACGATGCCCATCGCCTCGTGGCCGAGGATGTCGCCCGACTTCAGGTACGGGCCCAGCACCCCGTACAGGTGCAGGTCGGAGCCGCAGATGGCGGTCGAGGTGACCCGGATGATCGCATCGGTCGGTTCCACGATCTGCGGATCCGGCACGTCGATGACGTCGACCTTCTGATTTCCCTGCCAGGTAAGAGCTTTCACGGAGATCTCCTTGCTCGTCGGCAGGAGCGTGAGCACGGTGAGGACTCGGCCTGCAGACGGCGTCCGGCCAGTTCGGCGCGATGGCCGCTGTTGCTCAACGGATACCTGCCAGTTAACCACGCAACCCCGGTGACGGGTCGTCGCGGTACGGTCCAGTCCATGCGACGCCACAGCCAGTTCTCGCCCTCGGCGCAGTTCTCGCCCTCGGCGACGGTCCGGGCCGACGACGCGCCGGACGCGGTGGTGATCGGCGCCGGCCACAACGGGCTGGTCGCGGCCAACCTGCTCGCCGACGCCGGCTGGGACGTGGTGGTGTGCGAGGCGACCGAGCACCCCGGTGGCGCGGTCCGCTCGGCCGAGGTCACCAGCCCGGGCTACCTGTCCGATCTCTACAGCGCGTTCTACCCGCTGTCGGCCGCCTCCCCGGTGCTGCGCGGGCTCGAACTGGACCGCTACGGCCTGCACTGGACGCACGCGCCCAGCGTGCTGGCACATGTCTTTCCCGACGACCGGTGCGCGGTGCTGTCCCGCGACCTGGACCGGACGGCGGACTCGGTGGCGGAGTTCGCGCCCGGCGACGGGCCTGCCTGGCGACAACTGGTGGCCGAATGGGAGGAGATCCGGCAGCCGCTGATCGACGCCCTGTTCACGCCGCTGCCCGCACTCGGCCCGGCCACCCGGCTGCTGGCCCGGCTCGGCACCGCCGGCGCGTTGCGGATGGCCCGGCTGGGCGTGCTGCCGGTCCGCCGGCTCGGCGAGGAACGCTTCGCCGGCGCCGGGGCGCCGATCCTGCTGGCCGGCAACGCGCTGCACGCCGACCTGCCCCCGGAAGGGGCCGGCAGCGCGATCTACGGCTGGCTGCTGGCCATGCTGGGCCAGAGCTACGGCTTTCCGGTCCCGGTGGGCGGCGCCGGCATGCTGACCCGGTCGCTGGTCGACCGGTTCTCGGCCGGGGGCGGCACCGTCCGGCTGGGTGCACCGGTGCGGTCCATCGAGGTGCGCGACGGCACCGCGGTAGCCGTCCGGCTGGCCTCCGGCGAGCGGATCGCGGCCCGGCGTGGCGTGCTTGCCGACGTGACCGCTCCGGCCCTGTACCGGGACCTGGTCGGCGAACAGCACCTGCCGGCCCGGCTGGTCCGCGACCTGGACAACTTCCAGTGGGACACGCCCACCATCAAGGTCGACTGGGCGGTCCGGGCCGAGATCCCGTGGACGGCGCCCGGCGCGCACGGTGCCGGCACCGTGCACCTGGGCGTCGATCTGGACGGCCTGACCCGGTACGCGGCGGACCTGGCCACCGGCCAGGTGCCACAGGCGCCGTTCCTGCTGTTCGGCCAGATGACCACCGCCGACGCCAGCCGGTCCCCGGACGGCACCGAGTCGGCCTGGGCCTACACCCACCTGCCGCCCGGGGTGCCGCTCGGCGAGGACGACATCGCCGAGCACGTCGAGCGGATCGAGGCGTGTGTCGAGCGGCACGCCCCCGGCTTCCGGGACCTGGTGGTCGGGCGCCGGGTCGCCCCGCCCGGGCAGCTGGAGCGGGAGAACCCGTCCCTGGTGCACGGCGCGGTCAACGGGGGCACCGCACAGCTGCACCAGCAGTTGGTGTTCCGCCCGGTGCCCGGCCTCGGCGGTGCCGGCACCCCCATCGACCGGCTGTTCCTCAGTGGCTCGTCGGCCCATCCGGGCGGTGGCGTGCACGGGGCGCCGGGGTCCAACGCCGCCCGGGCCGCGCTGGCCCGGGCCGGCCTGCTCGGGGGCGGCCGGCGCAAGGCCGCGCAGCTGGTGCGCAACCGGATCTACCGCGACCCCGGCCCCCGGCTCTCGGCGACGCTGCCGGCCGGGGACGGGATGGCCGACCGGTAGCCGCCACCGTGCACCAAGGGTGCCTGCCGGGTGCACGGTGGCGGCATCGGGACGGTTGCGTTCCTGCGGGTGCAGCGCCTAGCGTCGGCACTGCCGGGTTGCCGAACAACGCCCCGGCGTAGCTGAACACCCAGCTGCCCGCCCGCTCGGGTCCGTGGCATCACGCCTCTCGCCAGCTGTGCCGTGTGCATGGTGCCACCGCACCCGCTGAGGAGTTCGCATCATGATCATCGACCTATCCGACCGGTCGAACAGCTGCCACCCGCCGGCCACCGGCGGCGCGAGCTGATGAGCGTCGAGGAGCTGCCCGCCGACCTGCGCGCCCTCGGCGACGCCGACCAGGAGGTGCTGCTCGATCAGCGGCCGGCACTGCGGCAGCTGGCTCCGGTGCCCGTGCTGCCGACCGGTGCCCGGCCGAATCTGGCTGTGGATTCGCCCCGGAGCACCGGCACCGGCCAGCTGCCCTGAGGCGATCGGCCCGGCACACCTGACGCCGGCTCCGCGGGCCGAGCCACGGTGCCGAGACATCCGGATCGGCCCGGTAACCGAATTCCTGTCAGCCATCCGACGCGCCGCGCCGGTGCGACGAGCAGGAGTTCCCGTGACCGGACCGGACGACCACCACACCAGCGCCAGGACCAGGCGAGCCGGACAGGTACGGCTGCACAGGCTCGGCCTCGCACTGGCCGGGGTGGTCAGCGTGACCGCACTGGCCGCGTGCGGCTCGTCCTCGACGCCGCCTGCCACGACCTCCTCGGTCGCCTCCGTCCCGGCCGGTGGCACGAGTTCGACGCCGGCGTCCTCTTCGACGGCCGCCTCGTCTGCACCGGTCGCGCAGCCCGCGATGATCATGATCAACAAGTTCGCCTATACCGTTCCGGAATCGGTCAGCCCCGGCGCCATGGTCATGGTGATGAACATGGACTCCGAAGCGCATACCGTCACAGCCGATTCCGGAGATGCCTTCGACGACAAGGCGACCGCGAGCGCCACCACCCAGTTCCAGGCGCCGACGAAGCCGGGAAGCTACCCGTTCCACTGCACCTACCACTCGAACATGCACGGTGTTCTGGTCGTGAAATGAGCCGGACCGGCACGCTGGACGGGCGCCGGCTCGCCGATTTCGCCCTGCGCGGCATCACCGCCGCCGGACTGCTGGTCGATGCGGTGCTGCACCTGCAACTGGCGGCGAACTACCAGCTCGCCGCGCCGGGCGGCATCGGCCAGGGCAACCTGTTCCGCATCGAGGCGGTTCTCGCCATCCTGGCGTTGCTCCTGGTACTGCTGCTCGGCAGCAGGATCGCCTACGGCGCGGCCTTCCTGGTGGCAGCCGGCGGGCTGGCCGCCCTGCTCGTCTACCGCTACTACCAGCTCCCCGCGTTCGGGCCGATTCCGGCGATGTATGAGCCGGTGTGGTTCTTCAAGAAGACCCTGACCGCGGTGGCTGAGGCAGTCGCGACCATCGCCGCCCTGGCCGGCCTGCTGCGGGCCCAATCCGTTTCGCCGATCGTGGCGAACCACTGACACGAACCACTCGTTGCCGGGCAACCCGTCTGGCCGATGTCCCGGAGGATCCCATGAAGAAGTCCCTGTTCCTATGCGCACCCGCGCTCGCACTGGGCATAGCGGCCCTGGCGATGCCCGGCACGGCGTCCGCTGCCGGCAGCTCGTCCTACCAGGCCCAGCTGAACGCCCTGAACCACTCGACCGGCTCGGGCACCGTGATGATCTCGATGAACGGGTCGCAGGCGACCATCACCGAGCACGTCACGGGCTTGGCCGACAAGTTCGGTGGCAACCCGTACCCGCACGTGCAGCACATCCACATCGGGGCCAAGGGCAGCTGCCCGACCACCTCGGCCGACACCAACAACGACGGCGTCATCAGCACCACCGAGGGTGCGCCGAGCTACGGCGGCATCGGCACCACGCTGTCCAAGTCGGGTGACACCAGCCCGGCCGCCGGCACCACCCTGACCGTGGCGCCGTCCGGCGCGTCGTTCGACTACTCGCGCACCATCACCCTGGACTCCAAGACGATGGCGTCCCTGCAGGCCGGCACAGCCGTGGTGGTCGTGCACGGCCTGGACCCGGCCACCCTGAGCCAGCAGGCCCAGGGCGAGAAGAGCGACCTGGTTCCGTCGCTGCCGCTGGCCGCCACCTCGCCGGCGCTGTGCGGCACCCTGGTGGCCTCGCAGATGTCGTCGATGCCGGGTGGCGCGGCTGACACCGGCGGCGGCAGCACGGCCGGTATCGAAGACCAGGCTGTGCTCGGTTTCGGGGGGGCCCTGCTTGCGGTCGGCATCGGTGCCGGTGCGCTGGCGATGCGCCGTCGTACCGCGTCGGACAGCTGACCGAGCAGGACTGACCGAGCTCATGCCTGACGTCGCCCCGCACGCTCGCCGTGGTTGGCTCATCGCCGCCACGGCGGGCGTGCTGGTCGCGGCCGGAGTGCTGCTGCTGGTGATCGGCCTGCGGGCCCAACGCCAGCCGCCGCAACCGCCGGCGGCGGCCGCGGTGCCCTTCTCGGCCTCGGCGCAACCGCCGTCATCGACCGGACGCACCTCGGCCACCCGCCCCGCCCCGGCCACATCGGCGGCCACCGCGGTGTTGGCCAGATCGGTACCGGTGGGGCTGGAGATCCCGGCGATCAAGGTGCACTCGGATCTGCTGCAACTGGGCCTCAACCCGGACCGGACGGTAGAGGTTCCGCCGCTGGCCCGCGACTCACGGGCGGGTTGGTACAAGTACTCCCCCACCCCGGGCCAGCTGGGCCCCTCGGTGATCCTGGGCCATGTCGACTCGGCCGAGTACGGTCCCGGCGTCTTCTACCGGCTCGGTGCGTTGCGGCCGGGGAACACGGTGACCGTTACCCGGGCCGACCAGAGCACGGCGGTGTTCCGGGTCGATCGGGTGGTGTCCTACCCCAAGGACCGCTTCCCCACCCTCGAGGTGTACGGCAACACCGACAACGCGCAACTGCGGCTGATCACCTGCGGCGGCAAGTTCGACTTCAGCGCGCACAGCTACGAGGACAACATCGTCGCCTTCGCCACCCTGGTGTCGAGCAAGCGCGGCTGACGCCGCCGACCGAGAGGAAACACCGATGAACACACGCCAACTGGCCATCGGCCTGGGTGCGCTGGCGGTGTTGCTCACCGGGTGCGCATCCGGTGGCGGCTCCGCCGGCCCGGCTGCGAACGGCACGGGAACGGCCGGCATGACCATGGCACCGGGCGAGTCGATGGCCGGCATGACCATGGCACCGGGCGAGTCGATGGCCGGCATGACCATGCCGCCGGCCACGAGCAGCGGGCCGTCGAAGGCGGCCACCATGGTCTGTTCGCAGGACATTCGCGACCAGGTCCGGACGGTGTTGCAGCTCGACGCACCGGCGCCGGTGCGCTCCAGCTGGCAGGACCAGATCTACTCCTGCACCTACACCCTCCCGATGGGGAAGATGGTGTTGTCGGTGAAGGACTCGACCAGCCCGTCCACCGCGCACGACTACTTCGAGGCGCTGCGCGGCCGGCTGGGAACCACCGAACCGCTGCTCGGCCTCGGTGAGCAGGCTTACGGGACGAAGACCGGGATCGCCGTCGTGCTCAAGGACAGCCAGACGCTGCAGGTGGACACCACCGGCCTGCCGGAGGTCTTCGGCTCACAGCAACAGCGACGCACCGATCTCGCCTACGAGATCGCCTCGGACGTGCTCGGCTGCTGGACCGGCGACGGTGACGAGTAGGCCGAGGAGGCCTCCTTGGACCGGGAGGGGGTGGCGAGAGGTCGATCCGCCACCCCCTCCCTATCGCTGCGCGAACCGGGTCCCGCAAGAGCCCCGCAGCGCTCAAATCAGGGACGGGTCGTCCCCGGTCCCATCGCGCGCGCCACGATGCCGGGGGTCATCAGCGTCTCCGGGGAATCGAGCAGGTGGGTGACCCGCAGCAGCGCCTTGGTCAGCACCGGGTCCCGGGTCGCGCCCGTCCTGACCCTGGCCAGGAAGGCAGCGCTCACCTCGACATCCTCGCTGCAGGCGCCGCTCAGTCCGGCCAGGCCGAGGTCCGCCCCGGCCGCCATGTTCCAGGGCACGTCGAGGGCCGCCGACACCTCCTTGGCGAAGACCAGCGGCGCCGGCATGCCGTACTGCAGGTGCTCGCGCAGCACCAGGGCCTGCTGCGCCGCCACCGTCATGCCCTGCCGGTAGAGCGGATTGATGCTGCAGGCCGCGTCGCCCAGCACCAGCAACCGTTCGGGCAGCCGGTCCAGTTGCTCGTAGCGCCGCCGCAGGCTGGCCGCGAACTCCTCGGTGACCGCGTTGTCGAGCGGCCTGGCGCCGAGCAGTGCGGAGTAGATGTCGGATACCGGCAGGGCGCGGGTGGATTCCAGCATGCTCACCGCGGTGGCGGGCACCGGCCGGCCCGCGGGGGCGCTCAGCGTCAGCACGCACCTGCCGTGCCCGAGGTGGAGCAGCAGCGCACCGGCCGGCTGGCCGGCAGCTGGGGCCACCTCGATGGCCAGGTCGCCGTCGAGCGCCGCCTCGTTGCGCAGCCGGTAGTGCCGGCTGGTGAAGGTCAGCCCGACCGGAACCCGCTCCTGCGCGGGCCGCTCGTAACCGTGCTCGGCCAACCAGTCCGGCGTGTTCGAGCCACGACCGCCGGCGTCGACCACCAGGTCGGCCTCGACCAGTTCGACGCCGCTGCCGGGGCGCCGGGACCGGACCCGCACCCCGCGGACCCGGCCGACGTCCCCGTCGGCGGTGGTGTCGATTTGCAGTCCGAGAACCTCGGTGTGCTCGGCCACCCGGACGTTCGGCAGGCCACGCACCCGGGCCGCCAGCTGATCGTCGAGGACCGAGCGGTCCCACGCCACGCAGAACGCCCCGGTGCCGGCCGGCTGCAACCGCTGCCCGCCGGCGTAGTGCCGCAGGGCACCGACGTCGGCGATCGGGCTGCCGGCGGCGACCGCTTCCTCGGCCAGGCCCGGGAACAGCTTCGCCAGGAGCTGCTGGCCACGACCCAGCACCAGCTGGGCGTGCCGGGCGGACGGCCGGGCCACCGGGCCACCACGCAGGGCGGTCCGGTCGACGATGAGCACGTCGGCGAAGGTCTCGGCGAGCACCCGCGCCGCCAGCAGCCCGGCCACGCTGCCGCCGAGCACCACCGCACGGTCTCCCACGCGTCGTCCGGGCACGGGCGTCTCCTCAGGCTGGTCGGGTCGGTAGCCGGTTGCGGCAGTGCCACCATCCGGGGGCAATCCCGCCACCAGGCCGACTGCCCTCCGCCCATGATTGGCGAGGATCGGCAACCTGAGCACCTTCGCCGTTGCCGTCTGCGGCACGCCAGACGCGGCTGGCCGCTGACCGGGTACCAGCAAGCGGCAGGCGTGCGGGGTGCCATCGCGTGCGTCGCATGCGGAGCCGGAATCGCCCGTTCGCACTTGGCAATTCGGGTATCGAACGGTCGCGCTGGTGAGATCGCGGCGGGTACGACCGGTTCGCCCGCGCCCGGTTCGGCAACCCGCCAACCCGGCCAGCCGGCCGCGGCTTGCTCCCGCGCCGGCCTAGCGCCGGCCTAGCGCCGGACGGTCAGCTCGGCGTGCCGACCGGGGCCCAGTCGGCACTGTCCAGCGCGGACCGGAAGGACGCCACGGTGGCGCCCAGCTCGCTCACCGAGGCACCGGCCAGGACGTCGCGCATCAGCGCCGAGGCCACCACCACACCGTCGGCGTGCCGGCTCGTCGCGACCGCCTGGGCAGGTGAGGAGATCCCGAACCCGACGAGCACCGGCAGGCCGGTGTGGGCCCGGATGCCGTCCACCGTGCGGTGCACGGAGTCCGACACCTCCTCGCGCAGGCCGGTGACTCCCATGGTGCTGACCGCGTAGACGAATCCGCTGCCCAGCTCGGCGATCCGGCTGACCCGGTGCGGCTTGGTCGACGGGGCGACCAGCAGGATCAGCTCGAGGCCGGCGGCCCGGGTGGCGGCCAGCAGTGGCTCGACCTCGTCGACCGGGGTGTCGGGCACGATCAGCCCGCGCACGCCGGAGGCGGCCAGCGTCCGGCAGAACCCCGCATCGCCGGATCGGCGCACGATGTTGCTGTAGGTCATGACGATCAGGGGAATCTCGATATCCAGGCCCGCCAGCTCGTCGAGCAGGGCGGCGGGCCGGGCACCCCGCGCCAGCGCCTGCCCGGAGGCGGCCTGGATGACCGGGCCGTCCAGCATCGGGTCGGAGAACGGCAGCCCAATCTCGATCGCGTCGGCGCCGTTGTCGGCACAGGCCCGCACGTAGGCCGTCCAGTCGGCGGTGATGCCGGCAGTGACGAACGGCACCAGCGACTTGCCACCGGCCGCCCGGCGTTGCCGCAGCGCCCGCTCCACCTCACCGACCGCCCGCTCGCCGCCGGCGTCGGTCATGACAGCAGGCCCATCAGCTGGCTGGCGTCCTTGTCGCCGCGCCCGGACAGCGTCATCAGCACCGTCGAGCCCTGGGCGAGCTCGCCCGAGCCGGCGGCCTGCACGATCCAGGCCAGCGCGTGCGCCGACTCCAGAGCGGCGAGGATGCCCTCGGTCCGGGCCAGCCTGACCACCGCGTCGAGCACCTGCTCGTCGGTCGCGGTGGTGTAGTCCACCCGGCCGGACCCGCCCAGGCTGGCGTGCTCCGGCCCGACGCCGGGGTAGTCCAGGCCGGCCGAGATGGAGTGCGCCTCGCTGACCTGGCCGTCGGAGTCCTGCAGCACCTGGGAGTAGAAACCATGCAGGATGCCGGGTGTGCCGTCGGTCATCGCCGCGCCGCCGGAGGCCTCGACCCCGACCAGGCGGGCCGAGGTGTCGACGAAGCCGGCGAACGTCCCGGCGGCGTTCGAGCCGCCACCGACACAGGCCACCACCACGTCGGGCACCCCGCGCCGCAGCAGGCCGGCACACTGGCCGCGCGCCTCGGTGCCGATGACACTCTGGAACTCCCGAACCATCCACGGGTAGGGATGCGGCCCCATCACCGAGCCGAGGCAGTAGTGCGCCTCGTCCACCTGCGAGACCCACTGCCGCAGCGCCTCGCTGCAGGCGTCCTTGAGGGTGCGGCTGCCGCTGGTGACCGGCACCACCTCCGCACCCAGCAGTTCCATCCGGAACACGTTCAACTGCTGCCGCTGGGTGTCGACCTCGCCCATGTAGACCGTGACGTCCAGGCCGAGCAACGCGCCGGCGGTCGCGGTGGCCACCCCGTGCTGACCGGCGCCGGTCTCGGCCAGCAGCCGTCGCTTGCCCATCCGGCGGGCCAGCAGGGCCTGGCCCAGCACGTTGTTGATCTTGTGTGAGCCGGTGTGGGCAAGATCCTCACGCTTGAGCAGCAGGGTGATGCCCAGTTGCTCGGACAGCCGCCGCGCCGGGGTCACCGGGGTCGGCCGGCCGGCGTAGACCTCGAGCGTCTGGGCCAGGGTGTGCTGGAAGCCCGGGTCAGCACGGGCCTCGCGGAAGGCCGCCTCCAACTCCTCGCAGGCCGGCACCAGCGCCTCGGGGACGTAGCGACCGCCGAAGTCCCCGAACCGGCCGTGGCTTCCGGGGTCGGCCATCGTCGAGAGGTCGGTGGTCAGCAGCGCGCCGGCCGTCTCGGCTGTCGCCGGCAAGCCGGGATGCGGATCGGACGAGGAGGTCATCGCTGGTGGAATTCCTTCGCTGTGGGCTGTATCCGGGGCGCTCCGGCGGGCGCGCCCTCATCGACCACTCTACCAGCTTCGTTCAGCCCTTCTAGAAGTGTTAGCTCACGCCAGCTACGTGCGGAATTCGGGTTGGCCGCCGGTACTAGGGTGATCCTTTCCAGCAGGAGCTGTCGGGGAGTGGGCACCGTCGGGGACGCGGCTCGGCCCGGCGAGGCGGAGGAGGTGGCGGTATGTCGAGGGCGGGAATCGCGAAGTATCGGCAGATCGCGCAGAATCTGGCCAGTCGGATCAGCCGCGGCGAGTTCGAGCCGGGCACTCCGCTGCCCTCCCAGGCCCTGCTGAGCCGCGAGTACGGCGTCACCCTGATGACCCTGCGGCAGGCGTTGGGCCTGCTCGAGACCGACGGCCTGATCGCCCAACTTCCCGGACGCGGCACCTACGTCACCCCGGTGCCCACGCTCGACCTGCGCTCGCTGAACAGCCTGGCCGAGGACCTGCGGCGGCAGGGGGTGGAGCTGGCCACCGTGGTGCTGAGCAGCCGGCTACGACCACTGCCGGCCGGCGTCGCCACCGCGCTGGACCGGCTCCGGGGCGAGCCCGCGCTGCGGTTGGAACGGCTGCGCCGGATCGGCCGCCGGCCCGCGGTGCACCAGGTGTCCTGGGTGCCCTCGCCCTGGTGCCAGGCGCTGCTGGACGTCGACTTCGAGACGGCGTCGCTGTACCGCTCGCTGGAGCAGCACGGCCAGCTGGCGATCGTGCGGGCCACCGAGAGCCTGCGGGCCCGGGCACTGCCGGGCCCGGTCGCCGCGGCCGTCGGCAGGCAGGCCGGCCGGCCGGTGCTGGTGGCCGAACGGATCACCTACGACGCCCGCAACGTCCCCGTCGTGCATGACCTGGCCACCATCCTCGACGACTCGATCTCGGTGCTGGCCCAGCGTGCCCACCGGGGGACGGAACTGTCCTGGGCGGCCAACGGCTGATCCTGCCTTTGGGTGCCGGCCGGTGCCCGGCCGGCAGTAAGCTGGCCCGACAGCCGAGGGACGAAGGTGGTGCGCCCGCATGACGAACGATCCCGTGGGCCGGGAAGCCGTTGCCGACCAGAACGGTGACCGGCCGTCCCGGGTGCCCGCCGACGGGATCGAAGCGGGCATCCGGCTGGACTTCCGCGAGGAGATGTCCTACGGCGACTACCTGCACCTCGACGAACTGCTCAGCGCCCAACACCCCCGGTCCCGGCCGGCGGCGCACGACGAGCTGCTGTTCATCATCCAGCACCAGACCAGCGAGCTGTGGCTCAAACTGCTGCTGCACGAGCTGACCGGAGCCCGGGACGGGCTGCGCAACGACGACATCGGGTTGGCCCTCAAGCGACTGGCCCGGGTCAAGGGCATCCTGCACACCCTCACCGACCAGTGGACGATCCTGGCGACCCTGACCCCGAGTGAGTACCTCAGCTTCCGGGATTCGCTCGCCAGCTCCTCGGGTTTCCAGTCCTTCCAGTACCGCGCCGTGGAGTTCATCCTCGGCAACAAGAACGCCCGGATGCTGGAGATGTTCTCCCGGGACGCCGCCGCGCACGCGCTGCTGACCGACCTGCTGCACTCCCCCACGCTCTACGACGAGTTCCTGGGTTACCTGTCCCGGCACGGCCACCCGATGCCGGTCGCGATCACCGGCCGCGACGTCACCGAGGCGCACACCTTCACTCCGGAACTGGTCGACATCTTCAAGGCGATCTACGACGCGCCGACCCAGAACTGGGACCTGTACGAGGGCTGCGAGGCGCTGGTCGACGTCGAGGACGCCTTCCAGTTCTGGCGGTTCCGGCACCTCAAGACCGTCGAGCGGATGATCGGCGGCAAGACCGGGACCGGTGGTTCCAGCGGTGCCACCTTCCTGCGCAAGGCGCTGGATCGGACCTTCTTCCCCGAGCTGTACTCGGTGCGTACCGCGCTGGACTGACAGCGTTATCGGCCTTGTCCCACAGCGCTATCGGCGTCGCTGACAGCGTTACCGGCACGCCGACTGTCCTCGCCGGCACCGGGTTCTGCCGGCGCCGGGCGTAACTCCGTGCGCGCTGAGTCGTTCCTCTTGGTAACAGGCCGCTCCCCCGATCCGGGATCCCCGGCCGGTTCCGGTTTCCAGCACCCCTTGCTCCAGCATCGTTTCTGCTTATCCGAGGAGGTCATCCAGTGAGCACGCCGAGCGGGTTCAGGGCAATCCTGGCCGTAGCAGCGAGCGCAGCCGCGATCGTCGCCGTCACCGCACTACCGTCGGCCGAGGCCGCCACAGCGGCACCGCAGTGGGCGCCGGCCGCGACCGCGACGATCCACCCGGGCACCCAGATGTTCACCGCTGGTGCCCAGTGCACCGCCAACTTCGTCTACTCCGACGGGGTTTCCACCTACGTCGGCTACGCCGCGCACTGCGCCGGCACGGGTGCCGCCACCGACACCGACGGCTGCACCACCCAGTCGCTGCCGCTGGGTACCCCGGTCACCTTCAACACCGGTGCCAGCCTGGTCAGTGAGGGCACCCAGGTGGGTACCGGCACGCTGGCCTACTCCTCGTGGCTGGCCATGCAGCAGGCCGGCACCACCGATGCCGACACCTGCGCCTACAACGACCTCGCGCTGGTCAAGGTGGACCCGGCCTACGTCGGCAGCGTGAACCCGTCGGTGCCGTTCTGGGGCGGCCCGCTGGCCCCGACCACCCAGGGCACCACGCTGGGTTCGTCCATCTACAGCTACGGAAACTCGCTGCTGCGCGGTGGCATCGAGCTGCTCTCACCCAAGCGCGGCGCGAGCCTCGGTGACGACGCCGGCGGCTGGACGCACACCGTCTACACCGTGACGCCCGGCATCCCGGGCGACTCGGGCTCGGGCTTCATGGACGGCTCCGGCCACGCGCTCGGCGTGCTGTCCACGGTGGCGCTCGCCCCGCTGGCCGGCTCCAACGGCGTCGGCGACCTGGCCAAGGAACTGGCCTTCGCCAACAGCCACGGCATGTCCGGGGTTGCCCTGGTGCCCGGCACCGAGGCCTTCGCCCCGATCGTCTGACGGCTTCGACCCTTCCCGGCCGGAACGGCCCGCAACCAGCACGGTTGCGGGCCGTTTCGGCGCGGGGGGACTTCAGGTGCGCGGGCTTTGCAGGTGCGCGGGCTTGCAGGTGCATGGACTTTTCACCCGAAAACGCCTGACGATCCACGCCGGTAGGGTGGCAGGCAGGCCTGCACCACCGGCCGGACCACGGCAGGGGGTACGGATGACAGGCGACACCAACCAGCCGGCCGGGGCTCCCCGGCTGCTGCTCGGACCGGCACTGCGGCACGTCGGCCACGACGACGCCACCGTCTGGGTCGAGACCGACCGGGCCTGCGAGGTGGAGATCCTGGGCCACCGGGAACGCACCTGGTGCATGGCCGGCCACCACTACGCGCTGGTGGTGCTGAGCGACCTGCCGGCCGGGCAGAGCACCGACTACGACGTCCGGCTGGACGGCCAGCAGGTCTGGCCGCGTCCTGACGACCCGCGACCGCAGCCGCGGATCCGCACCATCGGCCATGGCGGCCCGGTGCGGGTCGCGTTCGGCTCCTGCCGCTACGCCCGATCCTCCGCCGTCACCGACGACGACAACTTCGAGCCGGATGCCCTGATGGTGCTGGCCCGCCAGCTGGCCGAGCAGGACGAGGCGAACTGGCCGCACGCGCTGCTGATGCTCGGCGACCAGGTCTACGCCGACGAGACCACCGAGGCGACCCAGCAGCGGATCCGGCAGCGGCGCGACATCACCACCGGCTCGAAGGAGCAGGTGGCCGACTACGAGGAATACACCTGGCTCTACGCCGAATCCTGGACCGACCCGGACGTGCGCTGGCTGATGTCGGTGCTGCCCAGCTCGATGATCTTCGACGACCACGACATCCGTGACGACTGGAACACCTCCCGCGCCTGGCGCGAGGACATCCAGGCCACCGACTGGTGGGCCGAGCGGGTGATCGGCGGGCTGTCGTCGTACTGGGTCTACCAGCACCTGGGCAACCTGGGCCCGGCGGAACTGGCAGCCGACGAACTCTTCCAGCGGGTGCGCGGCCACGACGGCGACGTCGAGCCGCTGCTGCGCGCGTTCGCCGAGCACGCCGACGCCGAGGCCGACGGCGCGAAGGGCACCCGGTGGTCCTACCGCCGCGACTTCGGGCCGATCCGGCTGCTGATGATCGACTCCCGGTGCGGGCGGATCCTGGACGGCCGGCGCAGCATGATCAGTTCGAGCGAGTTCGACTGGATCAGCGAGCAGGCCGACGGCGACTACGAGCACCTGCTGATCGGCACCTCGCTGCCGTGGTTGCTGGCCCGGGCACTGCACGACCTGGAGTCCTGGAACGAGGTACTGGCCGACGGCGCGCGCGGTGCCCGGCTGGCCCGCTGGTCGGAGAAGCTGCGCCGGGCCGCGGACCTGGAACACTGGGCCGCCTTCCACGCCTCGTTCGAAGCCCTGGGCGAGCTGATCCGCGACGTCGGCCAGGGCAGGCGCGGCAGCCGGGCACCGGCCACGGTGTGCGTGCTGTCCGGCGACGTGCACCACGCCTACGTCGCCCGGGCCGACTTCGGCGAACCGGTGGATTCCCAGGTCTACCAGCTGACCTGCTCGCCGCTGCACAACTACGTGCCCACCGCCATGAAGGTCACCTTCCGGCTGGCCTGGAGCAGGCTGGCCGAACGAACCACCCGAGGACTGCTCGACCTGGTGACCAAGGTGCCGCGCAGCCGGCTGAGCTGGACCCGGGAGGCCGGGCCGTTCTTCGGCAACGAGCTGATGACCTTCCATGCGACCGGCCGGCTCGCCGTGGTGGAACTGGCCAAGACCCCGCGCGGCAGCGCGGACGGCGGCCTGCGGGTGGTCGGGCGGATCGCGCTGTCCAGCGGCTGATCCGAAGGCTCTACTACCGGCGTTCTTCGACGAGCCGTTCGAGCAGCTTGATGAGACGCTTGCAGCACTTGTCGTCGAGCCCGCTGCCGGGATCACCGGTCGGCGGCCTGACCATGCCCTCGACGTACTTCGACCGCACGGCTTCCCGGTTCACCGGCTCGCCGTCACGCGTGACGCCGTGGGCGCGGAACGTGAAGGTGTAGGTGCCCGCGACTGCCGTCTGGGTGAAGTTCCGCGCGTACTCGCCGTCCCCCGCAGCGCCGTCGTCGTGCGCACCGTCATCCCTCAACACGATGGTCGGCCACGTTTGCCCACTGGGATCGACGGCGTCCACCGTGACCGTGCATCCGGTGACGGGCAGGCCGGCCTCGGTCGGGACCCCCGTCAGCCGGATCGGTTCACCGACCCGGACCGGGCCGCCGGTCAGGTAGGCCTGCAGCCGGAAGTTCGAGCCGACACCGATCGCAAACCCGTACTCCACCGGCTTGCGGCTGGGGCCGCACTCCTGCGGCAGGAAGCCGAGCTTCTGCTGATCTTTGGACGGATTGCCGCGACAGACAACGCCGTCGTGCATCACGATCAGCTTCCAGCGTCCGGCGTAGCGCGCGGGCGCTCCGAGCGGCAGGACGACGTCGAGGAACCGCGACGTCGCGGTGAAGCCACCGCGCAGTTGGAAACCTGGCGGGACGAAGCCGGCGTCCACGATCTCACCGGTCGGACTCTCCAGCCAGAACGGAAGGCGCACCCCGTCGAGGTCGTAGACCACAACCATCGCGCTGACATCGCCCCGCAGGATGTCGAACTCGTACACGTGCTTCTGCGCCGGGAGGATGACGGCTCGAGGGTCCATGATCGTCGACGAATCGAACAGGTCCATGTAGATCTGCGTGTAGTACTTCATCAACTGGTACGCCGACCCCGGCTTCGTCGGATCCACGGCATTCCAGTAGCCGCCGGCACCACTCGACAGCTGCGCGAGCTGCCCGCTGTCGATGTCCTGGCCGGTCCCCAGACCGACCGCGTAGATCTTGACATCGGCCGGTGGCACGAACGGCTGCGTCGGGATCATGTTGAACGGGTTGGCCGGATCGTGAGCCAGTCCGCCGTGGATCGAGTAGTACAGGTTGTCTGCCGGGTTCTTGAACGCCGTGTTGTCCATGCCATCGGTCAGCACCACGACGGCCTTGGTGAGAAGGGGCGGCATCGGACCCACGCGCGCCACCGCGAACTCGGAGAGCCCGGTCATCACCCCGGCGGCGATGGCCGTCGAGCCACTCGGCGTCAGTGGCGGGTCCGTGATCGCGTCGATCTTCGCCTGTTGGTTGCCGGCCGTGATCTCACCGATGCCCAGGAAGGTCGTCGCATCGGTGGCGAAGCGGGTTGCGGCCACCCGGTTCCCCAGGTCCGGCGGGAGTAGGCTGGCGAGGAGCTTTCCGGCCTGGATGGCGACGGCCATCTTCGTGCCACCGCCCTGGACGTTCTGTGCCATGCTGCCCGAGGTGTCGAAGACGGCGACCGCATCGACCACGTTGCCCGCGATAACGTTTGCCGTGAGCGGACGGATGAGACTGGCCGGCGCGTTCGGATCGTTGTGGTTGTCGATGGTCAGGGTCGCGTTAGCCACCCTCGGCGGCGCGGCGTTGGCGAAGAACACCACGACGACCTCCTCCTTGCCATCGCCGGTGGCACCCCCGCCGCAGTGGAACGTCGGATCGACGCTGTAGGTCCGGGTGGCGAGTACGTCGGTGACCGACTGCGACGGCCTCATCAGGCCGAACAACGCCGCATCGGGTCCGGAGATGGTAGCGGTGAAGGTCAGCGTGTCGTCCCCGGCGTTGGTGACCGTGATGAGCCGTGGCGTGCGGTATCCCTGACGCACGTCGCCGAAGCTGGGGAACGGAGCGGGAGGAACGGAGATCACTGCGTTCGGCACGCACCCATCGCCTATCAGGGTGACGGTCTTGCTGCCACCAGGCGTGCCTGTCACGGTGACGATCGTCTGTACCGGGCCCTCCGCCGACGGGGTGAACGTCACCGGAATGACCTGCGACTGCCCGCAGGTCAACGTCCCCGAGAACCCGGCCCACTGGAAGGCATCACCTGGGGCAGCCGGCGCAACGCTGATCGAGAGTGGCGCGTCGCCGGTGTTCTTCACCGTGAACTGTCCGGTGACAGGTGAGCCGACCAGGACATGGCCGAAGTCGTCCACTACCGGGGAGACTGAGAATGCGGCCTGTGCGAGTTGGGCCTGGCCGTTACAGACGATGTTGGCGTCACCGTTGGCCGGGACCCGGCTGATCGGCAGGTTGACGTTGTTGAAGGTGCCGACCCCGGCCGGTGCGAAGGTCACCGTCACGGTCATGCTCGCGTTCGGGGCGAGCGATGCGGGCAACGCCTGGCTCTGGGCGGTCACGTTGTAGGGGGCCAGCGACCCGACGCTGTTGATGGTGAGGCAGTCGTCGCCGGTGTTCTTCAGCACGAACTGCTTGGTGGACGGCGGCTGCGCGCAACCGCCGATCTTCACCGTCGTGAAGGTGGCCGGATTGGCCGGCGACAGCGTGAGCCTGCCCTGGGGAAGCGGGCATGGCCCAGCCTTGATCGCGCCGCCTTCCTTGATCTGAACCTTGGGCGGCGGCCCAGCTGTCACCTCAGCCACGATTTGCTGCGTCGGGACGAAGGGCGGTGGGCCGGGGCAGATCGTGACGCCGTTGTCGCTGCGCAGAATCGCAAGGCCGGCGACCCCGAACGCGGTGGGCGCACCGATGAGGCAGACAGCGCCGCTGCCCTGGCTGTGTTGTAGCCACGGCAACCCGTTCCCCGATACGAACAGCACATTGCGCGATGTCAGCGCCGGCGCGGTGAAGTCCACGATGTTCATCCAGTGGTCGCCCGGGTTCGTCGTCTCGGACGTCAGGATCGCGAGATAGTTGTCGGTGCCGAAGAACTTGTGCCGTACCACCTGGCTGCCGGCCGCACTGAAGTTGATGGTGCCCGACGGCGCGCTGACGCTCAGGCCGGATCCGCTGTGGGTGACCGTCCGCCCGCCCTTGGTCTCGGTGAAGCTGTTCCAGACTCCCTGTGTGGAGTTCTCGAACAGTCCGACGGTAGGCGTGCCGAGGGGTGTGCAGGCCATGGATCGCTCCTTAGATACGGCCGTGAGGTCGGCCCGCCCAACCGTTGACAAGGCATCGCGGGAAGAGGCCACGCAGGAGCGATCGGGGTCAGCGTTTGAGATGACGCCCGTTTTGCCGGTAGCCGCGATCAACCAGCACGAATGTGGCTAAGAATGCGATCACCGCTACATAGTGTCAACACATTCGCGGTGAGATCCGCCGGGCGCTCACCGACAGCGCTTCGACTTAACGGCATGGCAGCGCCGAACGCTGCCGTGCCGCTCCGGCAGGTCGAGCCAGGTACTACCCACGAGGTGATTGCCTGGATCGACGGCAGCGTAAGAACGTCTCAGGTTGTGAGATCTAGCCGGCGAGGTCGGCCAGCGCGGTGTTCGGGTCCGACAGCTGCTCGGCGGTCACCACCGCCCGGGATCCGATCAGCGACCGGACGTCGTCGACGACGTCCCAGACGTTGACGTTCATGCCGGCCAGCACCCGGCCCTCGGACAGCCAGAAGGCCAGGAACTCCCGGCCGGCGACGTCACCGCGGAAGACCACCTGGTCGTACCCGCCGGGCGCGACGTAGCCCACGTACTCCATGCCGAGGTCGTACTGGTCGGTGTAGAAGTAGGGCAACCGGTCGTAGCTCGCCTGCTGACCGAGCATCGCTGACGCCACCGCCGCCGGCTGGTTGAGCGCGTTGGCCCAGTGCTCGACCCGGACGTGGGTGCCGTAGAACGGGTGCAGCGCGTTGGCCACGTCCCCGGCGGCGAAGATGTTCTCGTCGCTGCTGCGCAGGGCGCTGTCGAGCAGGATGCCGTTGTCGACCGCCAGCCCGGCCTGCTCGGCCAGCCGGCTGTTCGGGCTCACCCCGACCGCCATCAGCACCGCGTCCGCCTCGATCACCGTGCCGTCGCCCAGCGTCACCCCAGTGGCCCGGCCGCCGTCGGTACGGATGCCGGTCAGGCTTGCGCCGAAACGGAAATCCACCCCGTGACCGGCGTGCAGGTCGGCGAAGACCCGGGCCACCTCGGGGCCGAGCACCCGAAGCAGCGGCAGCTGCGCGCTCTCCACCACGCTGACCTCGACGCCGGCCTGCCGGGCGGCGGCGGTGACCTCCAGGCCGATCCAGCCGGCGCCGATCACGACCAGCCGGCGGATGCCGCCGAACAGCTCACGGAGGGCGTCCGAGTCGTCCAGGGTGCGCAGCAGGTAGACCCCGTCGGCGTCGGCGCCCGGCACCGGCAGCGAGCGCGGGCTGGCGCCGGTGGCCAGCAGCAGCTTGTCGTAGTGGAGCAGGTCACCGTCGTCGAGCTGCACCTGCCGGGAGTCGCGATCGATGCGGGTGACCGTCCGGTCCAGCCGCAGCTCGACGTCCCGCTCGTCATACCAGCTCTGCGGATGCACGAAGACCTTCTCCCGCTCCGAGGAGCCGCTCAGGTAACCCTTCGACAGCGGCGGCCGTTCGTAGGGCAGGTGCTGCTCGGCTCCGATCAGCACGAGGTGGCCGGCAAAGCCCTGCTCGCGCAGGGCTTCGGTTGCCTTGGCACCGGCCAGGCCGGCTCCGACGACGACGAAGGTGTCCGAGGAGTTCATCGAGGCTGCCTTTCTACGGGGCTCAGCGCTTGCTCTGGGACTCAGCGACCGCGGGTGAGGGCGAAGAACTCCGCCCGGGCCGCCGGATCGACGCGCAGGTGGCCGTGCAGCGCGGAGGTCAGCGTACGCGCGCCGGGCGCGCGCACCCCGCGCAGCGACATGCACTGGTGCTCGGCCTCGATGACCACCCCGACGCCCTTGGGAGCCAGGCTCTGCTGCAGGCAGTCGGCGACCTGCTGGGTGAGCCGCTCCTGCACCTGCAGTCCGCGGGCGTAGCGCTCCAGCACCCGGGCCAGCTTGGACAGCCCCACGATGCGCCGGTCGGGCAGGTAGCCGATGTGCGCGACACCGGCAAAGGGCAGCAGGTGGTGCTCGCACAGGGACTGGAAGGAAATGTCGCAGGCCAGCACCAGCTCGTCGTAGTCCTCGTCGTTGGCGAAGGTGGTCAGGTCGAAATCCCGCGGGGTGAGCAGCTCTGCGTAGGCGCCGGCCACCCGGCGCGGGGTGGCCAGCAGGTGCTCGGCGTCCGCGTCCTGGCCGAGCGCGACCAGCAGCGCGCGCACCGCCCGCTCGGCGGCCGGCAGGTCGATCGGCGGCGCGGGGTGCACGATCCGCAACGGGGCGGCGGTGTCGCCGAGGGGCTGGCCCATGACGGCTCCTCTTCGGACTATGCGCGGGACGTTAGACCGGAGACATTCTTTCGTCAATGGGAGTATCTTTTAGAACATGACCGGACCGCAGGAGTCCTTGCCGGCACCGGCCGACCGGGACGAGCAGCTTCGCAGCCTCGCCTCGCTCGGCGAGCCGATGCGGCTGCGGCTCTACCGCTTCGTCGCCGACCAGCCCGGACCGGTGAGCCGCGAGCAGGCGGCCGGCGGCATCGGGGTGGCCCACCACGTCGCGAAGTTCCATCTGGACCGGCTGGAGGAGGACGGGCTGCTCGAGGTGGAGTACCGGCGACCGGACGGCCGGACCGGTCCGGGCGCCGGCCGGCCGGCCAAGTTCTATCGCCGGGCCGGCCGCGACATCGCGGTCAGCCTGCCCGAGCGGCACTACGAGCTGCCCGCCCGGCTGATGGCCCAGGCCATCGCCGACAGCACCGGGACCGCCCGTCCGGTGGCGGCCACCCTGCGGGCGGTGGCCCGCGCCACCGGCCGGCCCTGGGGGCGCCGGGCGCACTCTCTCGCCGGCCACCGTCCCGGCCCGGACCAGCCGGTGGCCGCGGTGTGCGAGGTGCTGGCGGCCGAGGGCTACGAGCCGCGCACCGGAGCCGGCGGCATCACGCTGGCCAACTGCCCGTTCGCCGAGCTGGCGCGCGAGCACACCGACCTGGTGTGCGGCCTGAACCTCGACCTGATGCGGGGCCTGCTCGACGGCTTGGCCGAGGGCCGCGCAGGCGGGCCGGATCTCCTGCAGGCCCGGCTGGACCCGGCGACCGGCAGGTGCTGCGTCACCCTCGCCCGGCCCGCCGGCGGATAGCGCGCACGGCACGGCACGGCCGGATCGCCTTGCTGGCCCTGCACGAACGCGACCGCCGCGGCACGCCCGAAGGCGACACCGCGGCGGTCAGCGTCGTGCGGATCAGTGACCTGCCGAGCAGGTCAACCGGCGCGACCGGTCAGAAGGTGATCCCCCGGGCGGCGAAGGCGTTCCGCACCAGGTTCGCGGCGGTGGCGCCGTCCCGGGCCAGCGCCTTGTTGTAGATCGCCTTGGCGGCCGCGCTGAACGAGGTGTCGGGAGCGAAGTCGAACTGGGCGTCCACGATCGTGGTGTCCGCGCGGCGGCTACCCAGGCCGAGCGAGATGTAGCCGTTGCGGATGTCCCACAGCCCTCGGCTCCAGATCATCCCGTCGTGGTGCACCTCGCCGGTCTTGTCGGCCACCGTCAGGTTGGTGTCCAACCGGCGGATGCAGTGCGGCACGGTGCTGGTGTAGGCGGTCGAGTCCCAGTCCATCGCGCAGGCCAGGTCGGTCCTGACCGGCCAGTGGTACTGCTGCGCGGCGTCCAGGCCGACCTCGATGCCCAGGTAGTCGCCCCAGGCCTCGCCGATGGAGCCCGCCTCCTCGCTCATCCCGAAGCCGGGAACCTGGGCGGCGTGCACCGCGTGGCCGTACTCGTGCACGATCACCTCGGCGTCCTCGGCGTCGTCCACCCCGCCCTTGCCGTAGCGGATCCGGAACGGCTTGTCGGTCTGGTAGGAGTTGTCGCCGCCGTACTGGTCGACCTTGACCTGCTGCTGCTGGGCGTTCACCGGGCGCAGCGTCGAGCCGAAGCCGAGCGACTGCAGGTACTCCTGGGCCTGGTTGATCCAGAAGTAGGCCATCACCTGCTCGAACTGGTCGTCGTGACGGTTGTAGACGAAGGTGTTGGTCGGCGAGTAGGCCGGCGTGCCGGTGGCCGACTGCACGCTCACCCACCTGCCGCTCAGGTAGCCCGAGCCGTCGAGGTTGCGCAACTGGACGGTGGCGTACTCGCTGGCCGGCACCGCGGTGGCCGAGTCGTTGTCATCGGTGAGGTTCTCGTTGCCGCTGGACTGCACCGGATTGACCTTGAACACGCTGGCGGTTCCGGTGCTGCCGGTGGCCGGCTTGGCCGTACTGCCGGCGTAGGCCGGGCTGAACTGGACCGCCAGGGCGGCCAGCGCGCAGCCGGCGACGGCCACGCTGGTGAGGCGGGGTGTGGGCATGGCTCGCTACCTCCGTGGACACGGCCGGATCACCGGCGGTGCGGTTGGCTTGCGGGTGAGTCCCCGTACCGGGGTTGTGCGGATTCTGTCCGGTTCCGGCAGGCTGGTCAACTACACAGCGCTACCAGCCGAGGCTGGTGCTCGCCTCGGCCCGCGGCTCGGGTTCGCCCGCGGCATCGGCGAAGGCCCGCAGCGCGGCGGTCAGCTCGGTGCGCCGGCCGGTCGGCATCTCGGTCACGATGCGGGCGATCTCGGCGCGGCGCTTGGCCGTCACCCGCTCGACGATCAGCCGGCCCGGCTCGGTGAGTTCCAGCAGCACCTCGCGGCGGTTGACCGGGTTGTCCCGCCGGGTGACCAGGCCGACCGCCAGCAGCCGGTCGATCATGCGCAGCGCGGTCGACGGGGTGACGGCGAGCAGGCCGGATAGCCGGTTGAGGTTCATCTGGCCGTGCGCGTCCAGCACCACCAGGGTGCGGAACTGGGGAATGGTCACGGTGTCCTCGACCTCGGCCAGCGAGCGCACCGCGACGCCGAGCAGCACCCGGGACGCGTGCAGCACCGCGGTGACGAGATCCTGCGTGTCTGCGGTTGCGGCAGGATCGCCGGCACGCGAGTGAGAGGCTGATGGCACGGGAACCCCTTCTACGAGCGGCAGGCCGCACGCCGCTGTCGGCACGATACCGGGGCAGGTTTCCGGGCCGCGCTCAGAACCGCCAGCACCCGCCGCCGCCCGCCGGTTCTCCCGGTCAGCGCAGCAGAAAACCGGTTCCGAGCGGATCGTCGGAGTCGAGGCTGAACGTCGCCGTACCCGTCCGGTAGGCCATCCCCTCGACCTCGGTGATCACCGCGGGCCGGCCCTCGGTGATCACGTCGGCCACCACCCGGCCGAGGAACGTGGTGCCGACGATGGAGTCGTGCCGCAGCACCTGCCCGGCGCCCAGCCGGCCGTCGTCGGCGAGCAGCGCCAGCCGTGCCGAGGTGCCCGACCCGCACGGTGACCGGTCGACCTCACCGTCGGCGAAGACCGTGACGTTGCGCTGGTGCGGGCCACCACCAGCCGGGTTGTCGTGCCGGCCGAGGTCGTCGACGAGGATGGTGCCGTAGATGCCGTTCAGCCGCGGATCACTGGGATGCCGGGCCCATTCGGTGTCGTTGAGGGCCCACTTCACCTCGCGGCCGAACGCGATCAGTTCCGAGTAGTGCTCAGGGCTGACCGACAGGCCGACCGACGCCGCCTCGACCGAGGCGTACAGCGCTCCCCCGTAGCTGACATCGGCGAGCACCTGGCCGCGCGTGGTCTGCACCGGCACCTTCCTGGCCACCACGTACGAGGCGACGTTGCCGAACGTCACCCGCCGGACCCGGCCGTCGACGCGGTGCACCCGCGCGGTGACCCGTCCGGACGGCACGTCGATCACCACGTCGGTGTCGCCGTTCGCGGCGGCGGCCACCCGGCCGGTGTCGACCGCCCAGGCTCCCAACGCGATGGTGCCGTGACCGCAGGCCGTCGAGTAGCCGTCCTTGTGCCAGAACAGCACGCCGAAGTCGGCACCGTCGTCGTCCGGTGGCACCACAAACCCGCCGTACATGTCGGCGTGCCCGCGCGGTTCCAGCACCAGCAGTTGCCGGACCGCGTCCACCTCGGCCGAGGACCGGGCGAACTCCCGCCGTTCCAGCACGGTGCGGCCCGCTATCTCGGGCTGGCCCGCGGTGACGATCCGGAACGGTTCACCCGCGGTGTGGTAGTCCGTCACGCTCACCTCCCCGGCGAGGCCGGAGGCTGCCGTGGGAGGGTGCATCGAGAACCCGCAATCTGTCAGTGGGCCAGAACTGCCTGCCTGTATAGCACCCACCGCGCGGAGAGGAGTTGGAGGAAATGCGGCTGCCGTTCCTGGATGCCGACACGCTGATGTCGCTGGTGCCGTGGCCGGCGGCGATCGACACGCTGGCGGCGGCGCTGGCAGCAGGCGCCGCTGCCGCGGGCGGGCCACCCCGGTTCGCGGTCCCCGAGAAGCACGGCGAGTTGCTGCTGATGCCGGCCGCCAGCGCAGCCGGGGTCGGGGTGAAGGTGACCAGCGTGGCGCCCGGCAACCCTGCGCGGGGACTGCCCCGGATCCAGGCGGTGTACGTGCTGCTCGACGCGGCGACCCTGACCCCGCGGCTGCTGATCGACGGTGCGGCGCTCACCACGCTGCGCACGCCGGCCCAGTCCGCGCTCGCGGTACGCGCGCTGGCCCGCCCGGACGCCGCCTCGCTGGTGGTGTTCGGCGCCGGCCCGCAGGCCTGGGGGCACGTCCACGCGATCGGGACGGTGCGTGAGCTGGCCGAGGTCCGGATCGTCGGGCGCGATGCGGACCGGCAGGCCGGCCTGGTCGATCGGCTGCGCGCCGAAGGCTTTCCGGTGGCCGCCGGCACGCCCGCCGAGGTGGCCGGCGCCGACATCGTGGTGTGCGCGACCACCGCGCGGCAGCCGGTATTCGACGGCCGCTTACTGGCCGCGCAGGCCTGCGTGATCGCGGTCGGCTCGCACTCCCCGGATGCCCGGGAGCTGGACGACGCGGTGTTCACCCGAGCCGCCCGGGTGGTCGTCGAGGAGCGCTCGACCGCACTGCGGGAGGCCGGCGACGTGCTGGCCGCGATCGCGGCCGGCGTGCTGGACGCCGACCGGCTGATCGAGCTGGCCGACCTGCCGGCCGGAGTGGCTCAACCGGGCATCGGCGTTTTCAAGGGCGTGGGAATGGGCTGGCAGGACCTCGCCGTAGCCGAAGCCGCCCAGCGCGCCTTCACGGCCGAGCACGCCTAGGCAGCCCAGCACGCCCTCGCCGGCCGGCGCCCGGGTGGCGCCGGCCGGGGCGAACCAGGATCGGCGAGCTAGAGTCGAAGGCGGCGAAGCAAACTGCCATCCGTTGCCCGGAATTCCTGCCGGGCACAAGGTGCGAAGGTGTGCCGGCTGTCGCCGATCCCGCTGCACACCGCCCCATGGCCGGCGTGCGGCTCGGGCCGTCGGGCACCCGCACCGCCAGCTGAGCGCGTGGCGCCAGCCATGAGCAGAGGGAGATCCTGAGACATGAGCAACGAACTTGCCGGACAGCGCATCGCGTTCCTGGTGGCCAACTCCGGCGTCGAGCAGGTCGAGTTGACCCGCCCGTGGCAGGCCGTTCAGGACGCCGGCGGCGAACCGGTGTTGATCGCGCCGGAGCGGGACACGGTGCAGGCGGTCAACAACGACAGCGAGAAGGGCGACACCTTCGAACCGTCGCATGCCGTGGCCGAGGTTTCGGCGTCCGACTACGCGGGCCTGGTGCTGCCGGGCGGGGTGGCCAATCCGGACAAGCTGCGGCTCGTTCCCGAGGCGGTCGCCTTCGTCAAGGAGATGGCTGCCGCCGGAAAGCCGATCGCATCCATCTGCCACGGTCCGTGGAGCCTGGTGGAGGCTGGCGCGGTGCGGGGCAAGACCCTGACGAGTTGGCCGAGCCTGCAGACCGATATTCGCAACGCAGGCGGCGACTGGCGTGACGAGCAGGTCATCACCTGCCCGATGCAGGGCTACACCCTGGTCACCAGCCGGAAGCCCGATGATCTGGAGGCGTTCTGCACCGCGCTCGTCGCAGCGTTCGCCCAGCCGGCCTGACCCGGCGGTGGTCAGGGAGAATGATTCCCTGACCACCGACGAGGAGACATGGCTTACTTCCACCGCCTCAGCGACTCGACGTTCCTGGCCACCGAGCACGTCGGTGGCGCCTGGAACATCGCCGAGCAGCACATCGCCCCGGCACTCGGGCTGCTCGCGCACGCCGTGGAACTCGACCGGGACGCCCGGCGCGACGACGGCCTGGTGCTGACCCGGTTGTCCTACGACATCCTCGGCACCGTCCCGGTGGCCGAGGTCGGGATCGCCGTGCGGATGCTGCGGCCCGGCCGCACCATCGAGCTGGTCGAGGCGACGCTGTCCCACGGTGGCCGGGTGGTGGTGACGCTGCGGGCCTGGTTGCAGCTACCGCGCGATACCGCCGGGCTGCGGGGCAGCACTCTGCCGCCCATCCCGGCGCCGGATCAGCTGCCGATCTGGGACGCCACCGCGATGTGGCCGGGTGGTTTCATCGCCTCCGTCGAGGTGCGCCGGGCGCTGGCCGAGCCCGGCCGGGCCAGCTACTGGGTCCGTCCGTGCCAGCCGTTGCTCGATGGCGAACCGGTCAGCTCCACCGCACGTGCCGCCGGCCTGCTCGACATCAGCAACGGCATGGCGGTGCGGGTACACCCGAAGGAGGTCGCCTTCCCCAACCTCGACCTGACCGCGCACTTGTTCGCCGCACCGCGCGGTGAGTGGCTCGGTTTCGACACCGCGGTGTCCTTCGGCGCCGGGGGAATCGGCGTCACCAGCAGCGTGCTGCATGACGAGAACGGACCCATCGGCACCATGTCGCAGGTCCTCACGGTGCGCCCGTCCTGATCTCGCGATCCGACCTTCGACCCTGCTCAGCCGAGCACTGGACGGATGGTGCCGGCCAGTTCCGCCGGCACCGGCGCGCGGCCGGTGCCGAGCAGCAGCACCTCGCGGTCCGGCAGCGCCTCGGGCAGCGGGCCGCCCAGCAGCGCCTCGACGGTGACCCGGGACAGCCGCAGCGCGGCGGGCGGTGGTGCCGGTACATCGAGGTCTCGGCCGAGGTCTAGCTGGTGGACGGCAAGTTCGACCACCCAGGTGGCCAGGAAGTCGCCGGTGGTGATGACCTGTCCCTGGAACCGCAGCCGTTCCCCGGCGTCGGCCCATCGCCCGGTGGCGACCAGCACGGCGTCGGCGGCGTCGCGCAGGTGCCGCACCGCCCGGCTCGGACGGGTGTACGCGGTCGCGGTGCGCCGGGTCCAGAGGATCCCGTCGACCGGGTCGGCCGGGCCGGTGTCCACGGCGGCCCAGTAGCTCGCGGCATCCACGGTGGGTGGTTCCTCGGTGGGTGCGGTGCAGCCGCGCAGCATCTCCTCCAAGCCGGCGCGGACGTGCACCACCACGTCCAGCACGGCCCACCCGTGACAGCGGCTGGCGGCGAACAGCTGGTGGTCGTCCAGCGGCTCGACCGCGGCGAGGAAGGCCGCCACCTGCTCGGCGAAGGCCGGCTGGGCCGTCGCCAGGTCGATGGTCAGCGCGCTCATCCTGGGTCTGTCCTCGCAATCGTCCGGGTGGGCAGTCGCCGCACGCCCAGGTCGGTACCCGGGTTCAGGATGCCACGGCGCGCCCGGCTTGCCGTCGGCCGGCAGGTCTCACTAGGTTCGGCTCCCGCAGAGTTCGGATGCCGCGAAGGAGTCGGAGATGGCCCGCAACGTGATCGCCATGCTGTTCAGCTCGGTCGACGGGGCGGTGCAGAGTCCCAACGAGTGGCAGGGTGACGCGTTCGAGGACCACCTCGGCCAATTGCTCACCGACACCATCGCCACCGTCGACGCGGTGGTGCTCGGCCGGGTCACCTATACCGAGTGGGCGGGCTACTGGCCGTCGATGTCCGACGACGCGCCCGACGGCGGCTTCGCCACCTTCATCAACTCCACGCCGAAGTACGTGGCCAGCCGCACACTGAGCCAGCAGGACCTGACCTGGTCCAACAGCCACCTGATCGAGGGCGACCTGGTGGCACAGGTCCGCACTCTCAAGAACACCCCGGGCGGCACCATCGCCGTGAACGGCAGCATCACGGTGGTGCGCGAACTGTTCCTGGCCGGCGCGCTGGACGAGCTGACACTGATCGTCCATCCGGTGGTTGCCGGCCAGGGTTACCGCCGGCTGTTCGAGGGCACCGACACCACGCCGTTGCGGCTGCTGCGTGGCTACACCACCGCGGCCGGCAACAGCGTGGTCAGCTACGCCCTGCGCGCCTGATCTTCTCCCGCCAGACCTCAGCGACCGGCGCGCCGCTCGACGGCCTCGAACGCCGGATCGCCGGTGTCGAGCACGACCGCGTCGATGGGATGAGACAGCCCGACAATGGTGGCGTCAGCCTGCGACAGCTCGCGATCATTGCTTTCTCGCTTGGCGCGCAGGGACTCGATGCCGTCCAGTCCTACGGTGTTGGTCAGGCTGGGGTGGCTGCCCACGGGCGGGAACTGGGAGATCTTGCTGCCGACCAATGCCTTTGCCCGGGTCTTGAGAATGCCGAATGGTGTCTCGATGATCGCATTCGGGCTGAAGAACAGCTGCGCGGGAAAGCCCTTGCCGTTCAAGGCCTGCGCCGCGCCGAAGGACGGCTCGAACAGGTCTTCGTACTCCCGCTTGAAAGTCTCGCCGAGGATGATCCTGATCGGCCCCTCCGGGGTCTCGGCGCGCGCGTCGAGATTCAGGATCTGCAACAACACCGTTTCCGCGCCGGCACGAAAGAAACCCTCCGGCCGGACGAAGAAGTCTTCCTCGGCAATCGAATCACGCAGCGTGCAGGCCCGCGGGAGCGGCAACGGTAGCCGCCGTCGTTCCGCGGGGTCGTAGTGGAACGGCTCTGACCGGGCCACCGTCTGCAATGCCGACGGTAGCGTCAGCGTGATCAGCTCACCAGCCCGATCACCGGCGTCGAGCCGAAGCGTGATCACGAAGTGGCTCAAGAAGATGTCGACCCCAGCCCGCGGAAACGCAGTCTCATCCGCGGCGGGAATAGCCGGTATCGCCGGCGTCGCTCCCCCGAGCAGGCCACGCAAGAACTCTCCGACGCCACGCCCGGCCTCTGACCATGCATTTACTGGCCCAGTCATATCCGTCACTTCCTCCCCGAACGGTTCATGTGTGGCGCGAACCTAGAGGAGAGCGCAAACCGAATGTTCTCGGAACTTGCGGCCTATCGGTAACGGCTTATGACCTCCGTCGGTGCAGCTGCTGGCCGACGAACTCGTAGGCATGGAACGCCAAGACGCTTGCCACCGCGATCACGCCTGAGCTGGCCAACACCATCCACAGCGGTGTGAACCCGACGCTGATGACGACCAGCGCCAAGCTGCTGAGGAAGGCCGCCACCAGCACCTCGGCCGCTCGCCGCAGTCGACGGTGCACCGGTTGCGTCGAAGCTCTCCTGCTCAGCAGGGCTTGATCCCGGACCCGTCGTAGTTGAGTGCGCTGATCTGAGACCACCCGTCCACTCCGGTCGTCGTGTCGCGCAGGTAGACCCAACCGTGACCATCGGCGTTATACACATAGCAGTGCACGTCGATGCCGTGACTGGGGTAACCAAGGCCGAAGGAATCGCAGTTGACGTCAGGCCCTCGTCGGATGTTCGTCCCGTTTCCGAAGCCGATGCCCTGGGCGAAGTAGCGATCGGGGTGCGTCGTCCAGTTGTAGCAGAAACCCGGGTCGGCCGACGTCGACCCAGCGGAGGCCAGCAGGCCACCGAGGGTGAGTGTCGTGGCACCCAACATGGTGAGCAGTCGGGATCGCATGGACGAGCACTCCCCTTTCCGCGGGCAGGTCACGCGGTCGCGACCGCCAGGATAGTAAAGCCCAACTCCTTGTGATGACCGTGACATCCTAATTACAGAAAGGCAAAACCAAGCACCCTGCGGTGCCAGGTCAGCCGTTCGAGGAATCGACGCCTTTGCGGCTGCTGCGCGGATACACCATGGACACGACTAGGGCGAAACCAATGTTGCCGAACGAGAACAGAGCGTCTAATGTAGTCGTACGGCTACAGCGAACGCTATGTTCTCGAACGACGACACAGGAGGTGCTGGGATGCGCGTCAGCACACCGCGCGAGTTGGGTCTGCTCGTGAGAGAACGACGACACGACCTGCGCTTGAGCCAGGCCGAACTCGCCGACCGAGCCGGGGTCGGCCGGCCGTGGCTGATCACCGTCGAGAAGGGCCATGCCCGCGCCGAGCTGGGCAAGCTTCTCGCGCTGCTTGCCGAACTGGGCCTCACCCTCGACCTGTCCCCCGACGCCGACGTTGAACCGGGCGCCCAGCCCGCGATCCTCGACCTCGACACATTGCTCGACGAGCACGATGCTCGTTCCGGGAGCTCGCAGTGACCGAGCCGAGGGAGAAGACGCTGCTGGTGCTGCTCGACAGCAGGCGCATCGGCACGCTCGACCAGGACCCGCACGGCCAGCTGTCGTTCAGCTACGACGACTACTACCGCGGCCGAAAGACGGCGACGCCGCTGTCGTTGTCGATGCCGTTGGCACGGCGCACCCACGGCAATGCAGTCGTCGAGCCTTTCCTGCGCGGCCTGCTGCCGGATAACGAGAACGTCCTACGCCGCTGGGGTGCGCGTCATGGCGTGCCCTGGAACAGCCCGTTCGCACACCTGCGCACCGTCGGCGAGGACGTCGCCGGAGCCGTCCAGTTCGTGCGCGAATCCCGGATGGCCGAGGTCATGACGTCCGCCTCGGCCGAGCCGAAGGACGAGGCATACATCGCCAACCGGTTGCGGGTGCTGCGCGGTGACCGTGCGGCCTGGGACGACATCGACTCCCCCGGCCAGTTCAGCCTCGCCGGGGCGCAGGCGAAGTTCGCGCTCTACCGCAGCCCCGACGGCCAGTGGGGGCTGCCGACCGGCCGCAGTGCCACCACGCACATCCTCAAGCCGCCGCTGGAGCACCTGGTCAGCCACGAGGTCAACGAGCACCTGTGCCTGAAGGCGGCCGGGAAGCTGGGCATCCGGGTCGCGCAATCGGAGGTGTTGGAGTTCGGCGACGAGCGCGCCATCGTGCTGAGGCGCTATGACCGGGCTTATGCCGAGGACGGCTCCGTGCGCCGGGTGCACCAGGAGGACATCTGCCAGGCTTTGGCGGTGTATCCGGCGCGGAAGTACGAGCGCGAGGACGGCGGCCCCGGAGCCGCGAGGGTGATAGACACGTTGCGGCAGCACCTGCCGCCCAGCCGGTCGCGAGCTGCGATCGAGACCTTCTGCCGCGCGTTGGCCTACAACTGGGTTATCTACGGCCCGGACGCGCACGCCAAGAATTACTCGCTGCTCCTGTCGGGTGCCGACGTGCGGCTCGCCCCGCTCTACGACATCTCCTCGGTCGCGTCGTACCCGGACCGCTACGACCTGCGCACCATGACAATGGCGATGGCGATCAACGGCAAGTACCAGAACAGCCTGGTCACCGGCCAGGACTGGCGCGCGTTCGCGCTCACCGTCGGCGTCGAGCCGGACGAGATGGCCAGTTGGGTCCACGACGTCGTGTCGAACGCGCCCGACGCGCTTGCCGACGCCATCCGCGCCGAGCAGGCATGGATCGCCGACCTGGAGATGTCGCACCAACTCCTGCATGGCGTCGCTGTGAGCAGCAGGCAACTCCTGCGCTGGATCGAGCCACCGGCCGGGCCGCAGGCCACGGTGACCACTGTCGCGCGCCGGCCGGGCAAGCCGATGATCGAGGGGTACCGCAAGGCCGACGGCACCTGGGTCAGCGGCTACCGCAACCCGCGCTACCGGGACTGACGGGCAACCAGCGTCGCGAGATCTCGTCGGATGTAGCGCAGGTGCGCCCACTCCTCCTCCAGGATCACGCGGATGCAGTCACCGACGGTGGGATGCCAGTCACCGCCGCCCCACGGGTTCTCGCGTTCCTCCGCGAGCAGTTCCACCGTTGCAGTAGCCAAAAAGTCGGTTACCAGCCGCTGCCGCTCGGCCCGCACCGCGAGGATCTCCTCATAGGACGGCGGATCGGCGCGGAACATCGACACGTCGAAGCCCATCGTGTCGGCACCGGTGAAGATCTGGCCGATCTCGTGGAACGGCTGCTGAATGCCCTGGATCCCGCCACGGAGCCAGGCGTCGGTCGCCAGGATGAGGTGTCGCAGGGTCTGGGCCAAGGACCACTCGTCCTCGACGTGGGCGTCGACCAGCTCCGCCGGCGTGCCTGCCACCGTCGCCTGCCACGCCGACTGCACAGCGACCCAACCCTCGCGCAGCTCTTCGGGTGTCTGCCCCTTCTGCAGCTCGCGGCCCGGGAACTGCCGGTTCAGCTCGGCATCCACCAGCGGCACCACATCGACCCCGTTGACGAAGAGGCTGCCGAAGAACAGGTCGTGGCTGTCGATGTCGAGCCCGTCCACATCGACGCTGCGCATCGTGACACCACTGACATCGGAGAATCGCAGGGCGGCGCCCTTGAAGCTCGCCTTGACGAAGGTCGCGCCTTCGAACTCCTTCGTGCCGGAATAGGTCGTCATCGCTCCATCATTCGCTCAGGGTTCGGCAGTCCGGGAAGGGTACCGAGAAGCTAGGTCCTCGCGTGTCTCGGTGCCGGTGCAGCGCTTTACTGGTTGGCCGACTCGAATCGAACCGTGCGGGTAGCGACGTCAGCAGCGACCAGCCGGGCCTGGATGTGTTGGCCGGGTTGCAGCGCGCCGCCCGTGCACCGTGCGCGGATTGCGGGCTCGTCGATGCTGATCGAGGCTCCGTGGTCATCGGCGCTGAGCACCACTGCCGCGAACGTCTGTCCGATGCGATCCCGCAGCAGCCAGGCTTCGGTGAGGTCGAGGACTGCGCGGTCGACCGCATGCGCGCGGTGATCGGCCGTGGCCATCGACGCGGGCAGGGCCGGCACGCGGTCACGCACCCACTGCGGAACCGGTGTGCCGGCCTGCACCGCGAGGCAGATCTCACTCACATAGCGATCGACCAGGCGCCGCAACGGTGCCGTCGCGTGGGCGTACGGCGCGCCGATGCCGGCGTGCAGCGGCTGCTCGGGCGGTTGGCCGTCGAAGGCAACGTAGGCCGCCCCGCGCAGCAGGGAGGCCGCGTGATCGAGGAACGCGACCTGGCGCGGATCGGCGCGACTCAGGCCGGCGAGCACGTCACCGGGTGCGGCTCCCGCGGGCCAGCTAACTCCCAGGGCCGGCGCGATCCGACGCAATTCGTCGATCGTCCTGCTGTCGGCTGGCGGAACCGTGCGCAGGATCCCGAAGCCGCCGCGCAGCATCAACTGGGCGGCGGACATCCCCGTCATCAACGAGATCTCGGCGTTGTAGGACTCGACCGGTAGCGGCGCCCGGTAGCGCAGGGTCCAGGACGAACCGGCGCGCTCGACCTCCTGCTCCGGAAGGTCGAGGTTGATGGCGTGTCGCGCTCGAGCGAGCGCGAGACGCAGCGCGCCGACCTCGGGCAGCAGCCTGACCGCGGCATGCGGGTTCCCCGACTCCAAGCTGGCCTGTACCCCCGCATAGTCCAGGCGAGCCCGGGACCGGACCCGGGCGCGGCGCACGTCGACCTTGGTGACCTCTCCCACGTCATCGAGCTCGAACTGCCACAGCACCGCCGGACGGACCTGGTCAGGTAGCAGGCTGGCCGCTCCTTCGCTGAGCACAGTGGGGTGTAACGGCACCCGGGCGTCCGGGAAGTAGATCGTCTCGCCCCGCAGCTGCAGCTCGGAGTCCAACACCGATGCCGGGGCAACGAACGACGCAACGTCGGCGATGGCATAACTGACGAGATAACCGTGCTCGCTAGGGGGCGATGTGCAGGGCCTGGTCGAGATCCATGCTGCCTGGCGGGTCGACGGTAACCAGTTCCAGGTCCGTCCGGTCGAGGTCCGGAAGCCGCACCTCCTGCGCGGCGGCCTGCGCACAGGCGACCGCCTGGGGTGAGAAGTCTCCCGGCACGTCCAATTCCACCCGCAGCCCCGAAAAGTCCAGTGGGGCGCCGGTCACGCGATGATCAACCACAGCGCGGTCCTTCCCGCAACGAGTCCTGATGCATCGTGATCGGACGTGCTGGCCGGACGCACTCTGCCCAGCCTGCCACGGCGACGGTCCGACACCACCCCAGCCGTCTCACCACTCGGATGCTCCGCGGAAACCACTCAGGAGCACGTGTCGCCGCTGCAGCATCATGTTGCCCCTCCGAGCTGCGAAATCGTCGCCGAAGCTGTCCACGGCGGTCGCTCGCTGAGGCTAAACCGCCTCGATGGCTGAGCCTTACCGGGGGCGCCTGCTGATGGCGTAACCGTGGAGCCCACACCGTTTCCGGTCAGGAACCCCTGCACAGCTTCGTCCCGGAAATGGCGACGAGCGCCCCATCTTGAGTTCATTGCTCACAGCGGGGACAAAAAGGCCCGGCCACCGGAGGCCGAAGATTCCGGGCCTTCCTGGTAGTCCTGACAGAGACTCTCTCGGTGAAAGCCGATGCACTCAGGGCTCTGCGTAGTCGAACAATTAGTCGTATACAGGATGCCACTGAGTCGGTTTCGGATCGCCCATTCGCAAGCGTCGGCAGCAACGACGGTTCACTGCAGCTGAGGTAGCCGAGATCGGCAGAATGCGCTGAGTCCGAGTTTCCCGATGAATTGCCAATCTTCAATGTCGTACAGAGCAGTGAGTTGGTCGGTGAAGGTTTGGTTCGCCGTTTGGGCAGTGGCTTCATACGCGCGGAGCATTGCCGTCAGTCCGTAATGCAACTCGGACGTGTCATTGAGATAGCGAAGATCGGTTGCCCGCAGATGTCCACTGCCTACGACGCCTAGCGGCCCATCAGTCGATGTGTGGTGCTAAACGCCAGAAGGCGATCATCAGCCGCCACCCGTCCAGCGTCACCCTTTGAGGTCGCAGGCAATGTTGCCGTCACGGTTGATCGTGCCTCGCCTGTACGACCAGCAACTAGCGTAACCGCCTACTCGGGCGGATCGCTCTAGGCGATTGCTCGCACCACCTCGCTGAACTCCGGCTCCTCGGGCGTAAAGCCGTGATTGACGAACTGTCTGCGTAATTCGGCTGCTATCTCGGCTTCCGGCCGGTCGCCGTGCGTTGCGTGCACGGCATAGACCAACGCCGCCACCCGGTCCACCGGACGATCTTCGGAATCGGAGTCTTTACGCAAAATTTTCAGAATCTGAGCTTGGTCGAATCTGAACGGCATAGACGAAGAAGCTACTCAGAGCGCAGCGAGACCCCCCTCCCCCCCCCCCCCCCCGCAGATTCGGTATGGCATGTTGACGTACAGCCGGGGCCGCTTCGGCTGCATTTGCTTGCGCAACCACATTGTCACGGACGATAGAAACGATCTTCACGACGTAGTCAGCCCGTAATAGCTCAGGCAGTACCAGTCCGACCAGAGACCGAAGAGTTGACAGGAGAGCGCGTGGCCAGAGAGACGATCACCCAACTCATCGATGATCTTGACGGCAGCCCTGCCGACCGCACCGTCAGGTTCAGCCTGGACGGCCAGGTCTACGAACTGGAACTCAGCGCCAGGAACATCGCGGCGTTCGAGGAGGTCCTCAAGCCGTACCAGGCAGCCGCCCGTAGCGTTTCGACTCCTGGTCGCAATCGTGGCTCAGGTCCGCGGGGCGGGATCGGCAGTACCCGAAGCAAGCCCCGCAGCGACATCAAGGAGATCCGCGCGTGGGCGCAAGCCAACGGCTACAAGGTAACCGACCGAGGCCGGATACCGGCCCTCGTCATGGAAGCCTACGAAGCTGCGCAGTGATCGGGCCGCCTTATCCCTCAGGAGATTTCGGCCCTGGTTCCTGCTCAGCCTCGGGAGGATTGGTACCGCCGGATTGATCTTCCACCCCTTCCGCACCGAACCGAGATGATGCCCAGGCACAGGCGTGAGGTAGCCGAAGCCGCGCCGCACCATCACCGGGTAAGCGAAACGATCTATGAAGGGAGTGTTGAACCAGAGACGAAGCCAGAGCGGCGCAGCTTTGGTATCGAAGGACGCGCCGTAGCCATCAGGTATCGAGTTCCACCCTTCCAGTTCCATGTCAATCGTCCTGATTCATCCCGAGCGCAGCTCGAAGGTACTTGGTGGCGTCCGATGCCGCCGCGTTCGCCGCATGATTGAGGGCTGCAACCGGCACGAACCAGTCCGCGGCCACCAAGAGGCCCTGGCCGCGGCAGAAATCCGACAAAGAAAGACCCGACAGCCTAAGCTATCGGGTCGCTTCTCTTCTTCATGGTTCGAAGGTGGAAACTTTGGTGGGCGATACTGGGATTGAACCAGTGACCCCTACCGTGTCAACGTTTTCCGCCCGGCGTTGGCTGCGTTGGTTGACCCACAACGCCGTTGATTTACGGGCCTCTGCCCTTGTTGGTCAAGTTGGTTGCGACGGTTGCTTTCGGGTGTGGTGTTGCACGGCTGTTGCACGCCACCTCCTCGGAATCTCGCATCTATCGCCGCTGATCTCATGACGTCGATCAAAGCTCCGAGCTGCGCCACCCGCGTCATGGCCTTCCATCGTGCCGGAAACTTTCTGGTCGAACGTCGCTCGATGCCTCACCTGGCCTCTAGCTCGGTTATCCACTGCTGGAAGAACGCCCGCAGCGCGGCGATGTCGACATCGCCGAGGCCGAGATCAACATCGCCGTAGCGGGCCAGTGCCTGAGCATGTCGAGGAAGACCCGCGCGTCGAAAACCGCTATCGACCTCCCGTGCCAGGTCGAGCAGTTCTGTCTTGGAGAACCTTCGGCTCAACGCGTAAACGTCAACGAAGTCGCGAGCCGCAGCGCGATCGAAGAGGGCAATGACCTTGCGGCCGGCAAGTTCGTCCGGCGCGAAGGTCGGCCCAGCGATGCTCGCACTCGCCGCTCGCCCAGGAGCTGAGTCCAGGGCGAGATCGACGAGCAAGTCCTCGGGGCCGTGCACGAGCAGCCGGCAGAACGTCTCCGAATCCTGCACCCGCTCGACGCTCCAACCGCAATCACAAGCTGCGGAGGTCAACTCATCTCGAGCGCGACGGACATCCCCTGCGCCGGGGCGGGTGAAGAAATCCAGATCCTGGGTCGGGCGCGCCGTCAGTCCTTGCGCCAGCAGTGCTCCTCCCCCGGCCAGCAGAAACCCGCCGCTGGCCGGCAGGCTGAAGAACAGCTGCGCGACCTCGATCTGGAATGCGGTAAGCCGGCCGCCGGGCTCATCGAGCACTACGCGCTCCCGACACATCTCGACGCACCGAGGACCTGCGCGATCAGCGGTGACCACGCAGCCCGAACCGCCCGCGGAAGCACCAGCTCGTCCCACAGGTCCACCAGCAGTACGCCGTCGATGTAGCGGATGACGTCAGCCGGTGCACCCTCACGCAGCACGAGCTCATAGACCCGAGCCCGATCACCCCGGTCGGCGAGCCGAAACATGCGCCCTGGCTGCGACCAGTTCAAAGTCAACGGCAGCTCGACCGTAGCCAGCGCCTGCCCGACCGGCAGCCGGGGCAACGCGGTCGGCACGAACACAGCCCGGCCCCGGGCGCCAGCAACGCCCACAAACTCCACGCGCGGCCGAGCATCAAGCTCGTACCCAGCGGCGGACAACGAGCCGATCGACGGTATCCAGCGCGGGCGACTTACGGCCATGCTCATAGGCCGACACCGCCGTCCGCGATGTCCCCGCCCTGCCGGCAAGCTCATCCTGACTCAGCCCTGCCGCGCGGCGAATCCGCGCCAGCAGGCCAGCACCCGTCACGACCCGCCCTCGAATCCAGTAGAGTATCCGATCAGATACGTTACCAGAGTCCCCTGTCGCGCGCCCATCTACCCCGCACGATCAGGATCTTGCGATCGATATCCGTCGTTTGCGCAGCGCCGGCTCGATGCGACCGCGCGCATATCGATCACTAGCGAGCACATGAATACGCACTGTCATGCCTGATGATCGGGTACGTCGATAAACCAGCGCCGCGTATGCGCCGCTGGGCCTGTCGTCCGGGACCTGGGGACCCACCGGCGGTGACCCTATGGGGAAAGGGGTACGGAGGTCTGACCGGAGCAGCTGACGCCCACTAGGTCCCGTCTCGCCCTTGCGGG